>CP070790.1:2140169-2147580 GCA_020346805.1 Planctomycetota bacterium | reverse complement strand
GATACGCAGGGCCCGCGATCCTTTATACTGGTAGAGTTTACCGGCAAATTTGTTACACCCCTCAATTTGCAGCAGCAGATCCGCATCACGATGTTTGGAGGTTTGAATAATATCCCCGGGCTTAAGCTGCATCAGATCGTCAACCGTAACAGCGGTTTGAGCAAGAAACACCCGGATACCAACGTCGGCCGACTTAAGGTGATCAGCGATTTCCTCGCTCTGCTTGATGATACTCCCTTGGCCCTGACAATCCTGTCGGGTTTGCTCCCCCAGTTTGCTCAGTAACGGTTCAACAACCTTCAAGGGGTAACATAGGGTCATGCTTCCCGTTCGCTCGCCAATCCTCAGTTCAAAGGCAATAACTATAATCGCTTCGTCGGATGCAACTATCTGCACCAGATGCGGATTTGGCGTCGTCTCGGCCAACTCAAAACGCACATCCACCAGTCTCGACCACACCTCGGTCAGATCGTCAGCCAACTTATCGGTTATCCTACTGATAAGCCGCCACTCTATAGCGGTTAACGATCTGGCGGGAAGGAATAACTCAGTATTCGAACCGCCCAGCAGGCGATCGATGATCGGATATACGATCAAGGGACTGATATCAAGGCACAACCGCCCTTCCAGTGGTATTGCTTTAAGCAGATTCAAACACGTGGGATTGGGGAGTGACTGAATAAACTCACTATATGTCAACTGTTCGATACCGGCTACTCGCAGTTCGACAACCGTACGTAAAAAACCGGAAAGCGATCTCCCTAAGTTTCTGGCAAACTCTTCATGAACGGTTTCCAGGGTACGTACCCGATCCTTATCAACATGTTCCGACCGGGTAAAGTCATAAGCGCGAATTTCCTGTTGTTCATCTGAGCTGCCGACGGCATTTTTCGACACCGGCTTTTCATCCGTTTCAGTATTATCAACAGTCAAATCGGCATCAATATCGGGTTGGTCAAGAATGTCGGCCATATGGAAAGTCTTCTCCCCAACGCATCTATCATCGAATGTCAGTACAACCAACTAAGGTTTATCGGACAACTGACATGGTCGGCTGAAGCTATCGACTACGTCCGATAACCAGAATTACCCTGCCAGGATCAAATGGCGATATGGGAAAGCGGTTTCACCGCAATAACGGCTATTCTTATCATACCGACGTTCACCAGTCGCTATTTACGGTGATAGATCGAATTGATAACGGAACAACCAACCCTTTTTATTCTGCTCGGAGGTAGCGTCGGCAGGCCAGACCCATCGTGCATTGGTGCCAGCAAATTGGGCGGGTAGCGGCTCCCAAGGCGGTGAGTCGAATCCACCCATATCGACCAGCTTGACGGCATCGGCAGCGCCCTTGGCCGGATCGGTCAGCCAATCTACCGTTAGTTCCCTGGGGCAGGGTACCGCCGTCCATTCTTCGGCACGCATGGGGATGACCTTGGCTTTGGTGCGAATATACCCGATCAATCCCGGATGCTCGGAATCAGTCCTGGCTCTGACGGCAAGCACGTTGGTTTTGCGATTGGTATAGGCATCTACCAGGGGTGACTCATCAAAATTCGCATGACCTCGAACCAGTTGACCATTCAGATAAATGTGATGTTGGTCGGTTCCCGCGAAGTTCAGGATAATCGGCTTGCCGGGATTGTGCTGCGGGGTCGCCGAAGCATGAAGTTTTTCAAAGTTATCTTCGGTGACTTGTTCAACATTAAACAAATATCGGCATCCACCGGGTGGCCGTTTGTACATGGAAACGAGATTGGCTTGTTGAGTTCTGTCATTTGTACCTTTGATAATTACGGGAATCTGTTCTTTACTCGGTTTTGCCGCCGCCAATATCACCGCCGGAACAACATCATCAGCGATCAGCCCCGGAGCGATATAAGCATCCGGCAGACAGTACATATCCGGTCCGGCAAAGACACGTACCGGTTCGCCTTTCAGGGGTTGAGACTTATATACTCCGGCCAACCGCACGCTTATTTCAAAATCATATCCATATCTATACGTTCTATTATTACCACCTTCCATTTCAGGGTACTCAATCCACCCGTCACCGGTTTTGTACTTTTGATCACCTTCCGGGAGTTTTTCGGCCCAGCTTGGCACTCTATATGAAAATATCAGATCTTCCGGTGTTCTTTTACTGAATAACACAACCCACTTTCCATCGCCGTTATACTTGGTAGCGACGTACAATTTCCCCTTACCAAATTTGAATTCGGCACCTCCCTCCGACAACCAGGTTACCATTATTTTGTTACCCGATCTTATAACACCCCACCGAGCGATGTCGGCCAGGACTTGGGCACCGTGCATCGAGCAGCACCAATACGCTTCGCTGCCGTAATGGCTGATGCCGCCAAGAGGGTATGACTTATCACCATCCTTAAGGGTGCGGAAATCATGATGTCCGAAACCGCCGTTGACAAACTGGGTAGCGTAAAGGTGATTGCGTATCGCATGTTCGGCGGCCTCGAGATAGGCGGTATCACCGGTAGCCTGCCATAGCAGGAAGTTAACACGGATCCAGTCGGCTTCGGAACAACCTTCATCACGACGATCCTGGCGGCCGAAGCGTTCGTTTACACCCCCGGTGGGCATAAGCATCTGGTCGGTGATTGTCCTGCAACCGGACCGTACGGTGTCCAGAAACTCCCGCGTGCCGGTAAGACGGTCGAGATCCAGCATGCCGCGATAAGCGGTCAGTCGGCCGTGACTGTGATGATTTACAAATTCGGTGTCAAGCAAAGATAAACGCGAAATGAATCGTGCCTCATCATAAAACCGCTTGTCACCGGCGGCTTCGCCGAGCGCCGCCAAGCCATCTATCAATGAAGGATAACAGGTAGTAAAGCCGGAAGAATACTGGCCGCCCACCCGCTTGAAGTTCTCTTCCTTCCCGTAGTATGGTCTGGTGGATCGTACATATTCGCCCAGGCGTTTGGCTTGTTTGAGCAATCGCTTGTCCTTTGTATCCCGGCAACGTTCGGCCAAGGCCAACAGCAATCGGCCGTTACCCCACAAGATAGGCATGTCCCGCTTCTGGTTTATCTCTTCGGCAAGGTTTTGATCGGCCCCATAATGGCCGTCGGGGTGCTGACATATTTTGAACGCCTCGGTTAGTACGTCGATCATTGGCGTATCGCGTCTCAGGATGGCCCCTGCTGCAGTCAATGCCCCAAGCATACGTCCGGAAACGTCGCCACTATAGTGTGTAAAGCGGCGCGGCTGGATGAAACCTATATCCGACAGCACAAATTCAGGGTCGTTCAACGGCGGGTCACAAAGTCGCTGATAGGCATACCCCAGTCTCACTCGGATTTGCCCCCCCGCTTCAACGCGATCGGCATATTGAAGTTCAACACCAGTTTCACTCACACCGATACCGGACATAACCGAAAGAATACCGATCATCAATGTAGAACACATATGAAGTCCTTTCATTAACAATTAGTTTGGTTTAACAGGGATAGGATACTCGAAGACCCACAAATTGCACATTCAACAGGCGAGGCGTCATAACATCCGTTGCAAAAAAAGGTCGGCGACTTGGCCGACCTTAACTATGTCTTTGTCGTATGGTATTGCTATTGCCCGGGTAACTCGTCGGGGAGAATGATCACCCTTCTATATCACACTCTCCTATCGGTCTGAGGGGCAGCACGCACCTGAAACCGACGTTGTACTGATGGACATCCGGTCTGGCGCTGGTTCGGACATCAACCCGACAGCGCTCAATGGGATCGGCAAACGAACCGCCGCGAATCACACGCTCATCCCCGCGAATCGGGCCGATTCGGGATTCACGGATAGCCTTACGTATCGGGTTGGGGTAGTTCCGGTCGCCGAAGGGCCTGGCTCCACGATCCAGACCGGTTGGCGGGTCCTCATCGCTGGGATAAGCATAACGACCGGGATCATACCAGTCGGCACACCATTCCCAGACATTACCGGCCATCTGATAGACACCGAAGGGACTGATGCCGGCCGAATAACTCAGCACCGGGGCAGTGTATTCATACCCATCAAAATCCTCCCGCCCGGTGCGGGCATTACACAAATATCTGGTCTGGTCGCTCTGCTCGTCGTTACCCCAGGGATAAATCCTGCGGTCCCCGCCGCGGGCCGCAGCCTCCCACTGCGCCTCGGTGGCCAAAGCTTTACCGGCCCAGTTGCAATAATACAACGATTCCCACCAGGAAACATTACGGACGGGGTGATTGTTGTTGAGTCCCGGCTCCCAGTAATCAAGGTAGAAATCAATGTCGGCCGGTGTTTGACCGTTCCAGAACCAGAAGTTCAGAGCCGTTTCCGGATAGAGCTTCTGCTTAAGGTGTTGACGGTTGAAGTATTCATAACAGTAAGTGTGATAGGCTTCCGATTCAATCCAAGGTCTATGAACAATACGGTCCCGGTCGAGTTCAGACTTAATAAAAAGACCTGCAGGATCAATATATTGCGCCAGGGGGCGTTCTGCAGCGGCCTTGCGGAAACGATCGAACTGAATATTTGTTACCTCGTGGATGTCCATATAGAAGTGATTGACCTCGATGGTTCGAGACGGTACTTCATCCTCTCCCAATCCGCCGCCAATCATGACGGCCTGACTCGGCACATAGGCCATGATCATATTATCTTTTGTGCAGATTATGTACCGGGGCCAACAGTCATAATGATCTTCGGGATTATCCAGGTTGTAGTGTCCGGCCAAAGGATAGAATCCCTTAGGCAGTTGAACATGAGGCGGCAGACAAGCGGCGTAATCCGCCACCGGCAGGCATTTGGGATGACAGCCGACATTGCCAACAACCAACAATCCAACCAATGTAATACCACATGTAACCGCATACCACTGTTTAATTGAGACCATCACACCATCCTCCGCGACTATTCAATTGTCGCTGATGTATCCATCACTTATTAGCTTACAACCTGGCCCTATGGCTCATAAGCCGCCATTTCACGGCGCGGATCACCCTTGTGCATATGCCGGCCACCGATCCGCATGACCAGGAGTACCTCACCGAGATCGTCCGCCGCCTTGACCACATCGGTGTAAGGTTCAACAATTTCTTCCGTGGTCAATACCAGCATACCTTTACGTATCAGGACATGATCGCCACTCAGCAGGGCCCTGGTACGTTTGTATTCGGCTTGCAGCCTGGCAAGTTTCTGGTCCAGTTTTCGCCGCTTCTTCTCCCAACGAATAAATTCTCGATCCGTCCCCCAAAAATTGGCAACCGGATCATCCGCTTCAGCCTTGTAATCCATGTAGGCGTTGCGAAAGCGGGTTTCGGCATACTCCATCTCGCGCTCGCAGGCGGCAATCTCCCGCTCCAGTTTATCCCGATTTTCATAAGCATCTTCGAGGTCGGCGACGAAAAATACTTTTTCAATCACATCTCCCTCTTTGAGCCGTAGCAAATCGTGTTCGTCAATAGCGGTTCGGTAGGCCTCCCCGCGATAAGGAAAAATCTGGTCCCCTATCACTTCGGTCCGCCGATAGTATTCCGAAGGCAAAGCTATAGGGATAAACGAACGCCGCTGGAACACCCGTGCTTCATGCGAGTTGACGTGGTGTACATTCAATTCCCCGTAAATACTCACCCCCGGCAATCCATCAGCCGATACGTACTTGAATTCATACCTCCCGGGGCCAAGATTGAATACACAGAATTGTTCGGGTGCATGTTCGAGACGATGCTCAAAGGCACCATATTGCGCAATCTGGTGACTGCGCGGTGGGCTATCGAAAACGGTTACGGTAGCGCCGGGCGGGGTGTGGAACTGGATTTGCAATTTACCCTTATCGGCAAATCCGGTCTCCAGTGGATGTTGACACCCTGCGGTAAGACCTACCATCACTACCACCGCCAGCATCATCTTGCCAGCAGCATGTAGTCCACAACTCGACCTGCAGCCAAAGTCTCGGTCTGAAATCAACACTGGTCCACTCCTTAATCTGGAATTTAAGGCTGTCCGATCTTCGGTTCGGGAAGGCATTCCTCGCGGTGGGGTTCCGCCCCACATATTGAAGCCGGTCAACCCACTTCAGGGCATGTTTTTCAGCGACCCATAAGCTCCATATTAGGGTCCGTTGTATTACTAACACTTTACCGCCCACGATATCGGTGTCAACCCTACACTCAGTCAGCTCAAATACTTACGCCTCAGATAATTATATCGTCCCCGTTGATTTCAAGGCTACACTGTAACCATAATTGTCCATCCAGGGTGATCCAGGAACTGTGATTTGGACTTCCCCCGGCAATGGAAAACCTTTACTTTCAACCATTAATACGCCCCAGAATGCGAGAATAACGGCATGGATGGCCCTCAGCGGCAACAGATTACTCAATCAGTGTCGGATTGGCTCATACGTTCGATATCGGCCCCCAGTTGTCGAAGTTTGTGATCGAATTGTTCGTACCCTCGATCAAGATGATAGACGCGGTTAATCACGGTTTCGCCTTTGGCTACCAATCCCGCCAGAACCAGAGCGGCCGAGGCCCGCAAATCGGAGGCCATGACCGGAGCACCGATCAGTTTCTTGACCCCTTCAACGATGACTGTGGGCCCCTCTTTTCGCAATTTCGCCCCTAAACGGTTCAATTCGGCCACATGCATAAACCGATCAGGATAGATCTTTTCGGTAATGATGCTGTTGCCGTCGGCCAGACACAACAAGGTCATTATCTGGGCCTGGAGGTCGGTAGGGAAGCCGGGGAATGGTTGGGAGGTAACCTCAATGGGCTCCAGTCGCCGGGAGCTGGAAACCACTACCTCATCCTCTTCCCGTTCGATATTGACTCCTACCTGCCGCAACCGATCGACAACCGCCAACAAATGCTCGAGTCGGCAGTTTTTCACACGAACTTCACCGTTGGTGATGGCACTGGCGATAATCAGGGTTCCCGCCTCGATACGGTCGGGGATGATGGTGTATTCGCAGCCTTTTAACTCCTTGACGCCCTCGATGGTGATGCGAGGCGATCCCTGACCGGTGATATGGGCCCCACAGGCATTCAGGAAATTGGCCAAGTCGATGACTTCCGGCTCGCAGGCGGCGGATTCGATAATGGTTCTCCCCTCAGCCAGACAGGCGGCGATCATCACGTTGGCGGTTCCGGTGACGGTTGAGCCGAAGGGTCCCCCGAGGAAGATCTCCGAACCCGCCAGCCGTTTGGCCTTAAGTATGATATCGCCGTTGACCAGATCTGCGTCGGCCCCGAGATCCTGCAAACCCCGGATATGGAGGTTTATAGGCCTGTCGCCGATGGCACAACCGCCGGGCATACTTACCTGGGCTCGGCCTCGTTTGGTCAGCAGCGGGCCCATAACGCAAACACTGGCCCGCATACGCCGAACCAGTTCGTAGTCGGCATGGCAATTCATTTCATCTTCGACT
>CP070790.1:2136009-2140069 GCA_020346805.1 Planctomycetota bacterium | reverse complement strand
TATTCATCCGTATATCCTGCACAACTACAACAACACGCTGGCCTCGGTGTTCACCACTGCCCACGAGTTCGGCCACGCGCTGCACTCGCACTATTCGGCCAACACGCAGCCCTTTGTCTACTCCAGCTACCCGATCTTTCTGGCCGAAGTCGCCTCGACCTGCAACGAGGCGCTTCTGCTGAACTACATGTTGAAGAAGGAGAAAGATCCGGCCAGGAAGCTGGCCCTGCTGAACGAGAGGATGGAGAACATCCGGCTGACAATCTTCCGCCAGACCTTGTTTGCCGAATTCGAGCTGCGGATCCACGAGCATGCGGAAGGCAATAACACCCTGACCGCCGATTACATGAACGAGCTGTACGCCGGGCTGATAGCCAAGTACTACGGTCCCGATTTCGAAATGGGCGAAAACGACGAAGTCGAGTGGGCGTATATCCCCCACTTCTACTATGACTTCTACGTTTTCTCGTATGCGACGGGATTGACCAGCGGTATTGCCATGGCCGGTTTGATCGAAGAAGAGGGCCAGAAAGCAGCCGACAGGTACATCAACAACTTGCTCAAAGCCGGCGACTCCCGTCCGCCCCTGGAGATCCTGAAATCGGCTGGCGTGGACATGGAGACCCCAGCCCCGATCTTGACCATGCTGGACCTGTTCGAGGACACGGTTGAGGAATTCGACAAGTTGTGGACGAAGACGTTTAAGAACTAGAACGGCCGGTCCGGAAGCAAATATCAACGATCAGGGGATCTGTAGCCGGTCCGTTCTATGATTGGCAGTGGAGCGTGGTTCGCTGCCGGGCTCGAAAACGTCTCCAATATATCTCCAAGACTGGGGAGGACTACCGTGGACTCCAGTTGATCCCTGAAGACAGTATTGGAGGTCGGATCGGCCAGCTAGGATAACGCCATAGCCAGGAAGCGGCGCGCCATCACCAAGTTAGGGTGTTCCTCTCGGCAGGGTTCGATTCCCGCCGCCTCCACCAACGAAAGAAAGCCGGTTAGACCGGCTTCCCCATTCTTATTGCGCTGATACAAATCGCCTTAGCGAAGCAGCAACATCTTCTTGGTTTCGCTGAATTCGCCGGCTACGAGACGGCAAAAATAAACGCCACTTGCCACAGAATGTCCGGAACTATTGCTGCCATCCCAGTATATCTCGTTGAGCCCGGCATCCATCTCTCTGTTTATCAGAGTCCGCACGAGGCGGCCGCTTACGTCATACACAGAAACCTTCACGTGTTCACGGCCGGGCAGATTGAAACGGATTGCGGTTACCGGATTGAAGGGATTCGGGGAGTTTTGATAGAGCTTCACATATGGTAAAGGTGTAAAGCTGCCTTGATCCAAAGGAAAATCATTGAGGCTGATAATTGCGTCGACCAGCCCGGCTCCGGGAAAATCCGCCATAATAACCCCGCAGCGCCGTGATACTCCCATATCAACGAAAGATTTAAGATAATTATAGCATCTGGGATTGATATTTTGGGCCACCATGGACGGCGTTGCCGAGAATGTCGATCCGCTCAGAAAATTGAAATACATCTCATTAGATCGGCCATACATGGCAGAATCCAGGTGTGCCTGTACCAAGCCCCATTTATAATCATAATCACTCGATCCAACCTGAGACCAATCCTGAAGCAGCAGGCTTTCCCAAGAAATACCGAAGCTGGTATAATTGTGGAATCTGCCTGTACCGTCACCCCTATTCGGATAAATTGCTACACCATACGTAAAATAATCTTCGAAAGCCCAGTTGTCTGACCTTTCCAGGCAAACCACAGCAAGGTCGCGATGGGTATCATTATTGAAATCCGCTGAAACGACAGAGCTTGGATCTCTCCCTACCATTTCTTTATCAGGTCTATAAGATATAGGTGGATTAAATCGACCGGTACCGTCTCCCGTGTTCAGAAAGACCGCTACACTGTGCTCACTGAAATTCGTTACGGCGAGATCCGGAAATGTGTCACCGTTGAAATCCGATGCGAAAACGGAGAGCGGACTTTTCCCCGTGTAGTACGGTTGTCTGACGCCATGAAACCTTCCGGTGCCGTCACCTGTATTCATCAAGATATTCACATGATCGTCATTCCAAGTCGTTACGGCGAGGTCCGGAAAGGAGTCGCCGTTGAAATCCGCCGAGGACACCATCCAGGGGCTGGTTCCCACCCAATAAGGTTGTCTGACGCTATGAAACCTTCCGGTGCCGTCACCTGTATTCATCAAGATATTCACATGATCGTCATTCCAAGTGGTTACAGCCAGGTCCGGAAAGGAGTCGCCGTTGAAATCCGCGGAGCACACATCCCTGGGGCTGGTTCCCACCCAATATGGTCTGTGATCATGAAACCTGCCGGTGCCGTCACCTGTATTCATGTAAATGTTGACATGATCGTCATTCCAGGTGGCTATTGCGAGGTCGGGAAAGGAGTCGCCGTTGAAATCTGCGGCACACACCTCTCTGGGGCTGGTTCCCACCCAATATGGTCTGCCACCCCAGAACGTACCGGTGCCGTCGCCTTTATTCAGGTAAATGCTAACGTGATCGTCGTTATAAGTGGTAACGGCGAGGTCGGGATGGGCATCCCCGTTGAAATCCGCAGCACATACGCTATTCGGGCTCTTTCCTGTTCCATACTTTGTAGCACGATCAAAAGTGCTGTTGCCGTCACCCTTATTCAGCAGGAACGCTATCTCGTCGTCCAA
This sequence comes from Planctomycetota bacterium, assembly GCA_020346805.1. Taxonomy (GTDB): domain Bacteria; phylum Planctomycetota; class Phycisphaerae; order UBA1845; family PWPN01. The sequence goes on along the minus strand of CP070790.1, from coordinate 2,137,357 downwards.
CCACATCGTCGCGGCCAGGTCAGGATAGGAATCGCCGTTGAAATCCGCGGTACATACGCGGTAGTTGTCGTTGTCGAGCTCATCCGTATCAGTGATATGCTGACTTCCTACTCGAAACATGTTGAGGAATTCCTGCAAGATGACGATCTTTCCCCGAACCTCGCCCAGCCTAGGAACTCTGGTATAATCATCAGACTGCCAGATGTAGTCCTTGTACGGAACCCATTGATCGTTTATCGTACAACCGGCTTCATCCCTGTACCATGCAAATGTCTCGGCGAATGAGCGCGAGGTATTTTGCGGTACGCCCTTGGCCCCGCAAAGAACAATCTCGTCACACACTTGCCATACTACTCGCATTAGGATGGTTTCAGTCGGATGTTCCTTGAGGAACTCAACACACGTTCCGAGCACGTTGATCCACCCGGGAGTGCCGATCTGCACAAGATCCCGCCATGGATCGTCTTCACCAAATAAGGCAAACACGTCTCTTCCGCCATGATGGATTAGAAAATGGTCATAGTCGTGCTGGCAACGCACGTCTAGGGCGCGAATCCCGCCTTCCAACATGGTGATCAATCCCATGCTATGACAAATAAGCCAGGGAAACACAACTGCATTATCTTCATAGTGAATGCCCTTCGACATCGTCTCGTGCGTTCCTGGGATGGATAATTCAGAGATCAACCGGTCGTCCGGCAAACGTCCCATCCAGTCGGGATTCCTGTATCCAAAGTCACCCCCCCGGTAAAATGCCGGATTTTCGTCGGCCGGAGTGAATTGCTGGCCCATTGCTGGTACGCTGTATACTATAAGTACAGCCAAAAATATGGACATCCACTTGGGTATACATCCGATGGATAATACAGGAGAGCCTTTCCGTTTCTTTTTGCTGGATTGCACGGCAGCCTCCATTAGTCTGATTGCAAAAGTTATTCTTTTTCTATTTCAACTTCCGCGCAGCGGATTTGAATCCACACCTCGGTGCCATCGTTTATATCTTCGCCTGGCGTTTGCCCCTGCGACCGGAATATAAAACTGGAACAAAAGAGCCAGTCCCAGTCGTCATCATAGTCAATGTACTGCTGGTGACAGAATGGCGGGTCGGCGCAAATGCCGGTGATTCTCCAGCCGTCCGGTGCTCGATATACAAGAGTCTCCCACTCGCCTTCGGCGGTCGACCAGTCAGCCTCAGTCTGTTCCGCCTTCATGTATACTTCGCACATCAATGAGTCCGAGCCCTTCAGACTCAGTTCGGCCTTTAATGTGACCAGCGGGCCGTTCCCGTTAAACTCCCTGTCCCCCCTCGTTAAACCCGGAATGAACGGCCCGAGTTCGCCGGCGGGTA
>CP070790.1:2129981-2135909 GCA_020346805.1 Planctomycetota bacterium | reverse complement strand
TTGTCATATTGGGCATGGGGGAATAGTCGTTGCAAGTAATTTCGTGCATCTTTATGTTTGCGTTTGGTCAGTATTATATTGGATAGACCTTGTGAACCAGCGACGATTCCCACCGAGCCGATTGGTGTTGCAATAACTGTATATTGCTTCATGAGTGATAGATTATGGTTATTGCATATAGCTTACAAGTGTTTTTTAATTGGTTTTTTGTTGTATTTCTGGAATCGGCTCATGAGGGTGAGGATGCGTTCGAGTTTGGCCTGTCCTTTTTCGGCGGCCTCGAGGCCGACAAATTGCAGGCCCATAATTTTGCTTCCGTCATCCAGCTCTTTGAAATAACGGAATTGGGTTTGGACGATCAATGGAGATCGGTTTATTTCCACGCGAAAAGAGCAGACTACCGGAGCACCGCGTTGGCAGTCGGGATAATGGTTTTCGGGTAAGGCTATACCTATTCCACCTGCCGACACATCCACAATGGTACCGCGGTATATGGTTGAGTCTTGAGATTCTCTGTTATCAGGATCGCCGAACCATATTTCGGCGCCAATTTTACAGGATTGCGGAATGAGCACGCGTTCATACAGCCTGCGTGGATGCTCGAAGATATCTGCCGGGGGATACAATATTAGAGACGTTATATGGTTGGATTGATCGTGCCGTCGTTGTTTGACAGTAGTCTTAAACAGGAATTTTTTGTGGCCTTGGCGGAAGGTGATGCCGATTTTCTGTCCTTCAACAATTTCGGGAGTAGGGTAATCCGGACTGCTAGGATGGGCTATGGTTAAGCTACCGTCATCAGAAATATCACAGAGGAAATTGGACTTGAAGGTCAGCCATCCCCCGGTAGTTTTGCAACTGAGCACGACCGGTGATCGTGTATCGGCGGCCTGGCGGAGAATGAGCCATCGTTGTTCAGTGCTGAGGGCATGTGGTTTTTTCATGTGTCTGCTCCCTCCGTAGCGTTAGCCATAGAAGCGAATCTGGCCAGTAATTGTTGGCGAAGGGCTTTAATCGATTGGTTTTGGTCTGCATATTCGGGATCGTGTGCGAATTGCAGTCCGAGGATCATTTTTCCCTGGGTACCTGCGGGCATTTTGTTGCATAGGATGGCGTCGAGTGCGAATTGCTCCTGCTCTCCGGGCCCCAGCGAGAATTCCGCCCGTATTTGTTCACCGATGCCCAGTTGCTCTGTGACCTGTAAATCAGCACGGCAGGCAAAACCATTTTCGCTTACATTGCACAACCACCCGATGCCGTTGCCGTTACTGTTGTCGTTGTTGGTCCACCATAACTGGACCTGGGTTGATCTAGCGGGTTGAAATCGGCGATACCGCCTTCGTTGTGCGAGCTGTATAGTGTCGGGGTGTGATAATGCGATACGGGTTTTTCCGTCCGGGGAGGTAGGTGCCTGGATACCGATCACATCCGAACTGAACAGGTAGCGGTTTTCCCCGAGTATGATCTGGGCGTCGCAATAAGTTCCCACTAAGGCAAGGAAGTCTTCATACTGCATGTTTTTTCCCGACGATCCGGCGCCATCTGCATTGGTTTTTTTTGCGCCGATGGTCTCCTTATTGATAACCGGGATAAGTACCAGGCATTTTTTTATGGAGTTGGCTACCTTTGAAGATTCCATCGCTTCCGTGCGACAGGTAAGAGTTATGCCGTCCGGCAGGATACAAGGATGGAGTATAACCTCGGCACCATGGCGCACTGCCTGTTCCAAGGTTCGTAATGATTGTCTGGGACTTAAATCAATGGCATAAGGCATTGCTTCTCTTCCAAATAAAACGAGCTCCGTGACCGTGGCTTACGGTCAATTATTCAGCTTACTACTGCGTCGTAACATTCGCAGTTGTTCGGCGATAATGAACCTTCCCAAAGGGGATGAGGTATTGCGTTTTTTATGATCCGGATGCCATGCGATAGCTATTTTCAAGCGTCTGCTGTCGGGGATCTTCTGGACGCGGCAAACGATGCCGAGAAATTTGTATGGCATAGCTTTTCTGTTTTCGTCAGGCAGCGAAAAACTGGCCTCATAGGCGTCGTCGATGGCTATCTTTTGGATAACATTGGCTTCGGTGAGGATTGAGGTCCCGCCTTCGGAAATATCGGTTATGGTGCCGGTGATGGTTTGGCCCGGTTTATCGACCGAATGGAGGGTTACCCTTGCCGACGACAGATGAGCGGTCGGCAGCCGGTAACATTGGCGACGTTGGGTTTGTGTTAACTCTTGAGGCACCACGACCTGCAAGGCATCAATGGTTATCGAGTCATTTAAAGTCCAGTTCAACCTTGTTTGTACCTGACTGACAAATGCGAAAGGCTGTTGTTCCCAGGTAAACTGTACATAAACAGATTCATCCTTTTGCAAATGGAGGGGCTTGCCCAATATAGTCGGTTGATCGAGGATCAGTCCATGGGGAGTGAGTTCCAGGAATCGGATTTTGGCCCGGAGAGTGGACTGAGAATCAGTAGTACAGGTCAACTCTGCCTGGCAATTCCGTGAGCAGCAATCCTGCAGGATTTGCTGCTTGAGGTCGTTAGACATAACTAAAGTGTCGACCGGCATTAAAAAGTCCCCGTCTTAGGTACGTAGAACTCCTGTTATCTTTTTGTACTTCGGGTTATCCCGGGCTCGACTTAATCTAAGAAATAGTTTGTAGTTAGGATCAAAACTGTCTGATAATCAGGGCATTTGCGAGTTTTCATTTATAGTGGTGTCAGGTTATTACCGGACGGGGCAGGTCAGATAATTTGGGTTTAAACGGAACAGGTGATGTGTTTTTATATAGGGCGAGGATGGTCTTTGATTTTTTACGGGGGCGATATGAGTAAGGCAAGCAAGACGGTGGCGAAACGGGTAATAAAAACTTCGGTGAGCCAGTCGGTTGACAAGGCTGGGTTCGATGTGCCGACATGTTTGGCCAGGTCCAACGTATACAAGCGTGTACCGTCGAGGGTACGCAGTCAATTGGACGAGGCTATCGTGCTTCGGCCGGATGGTTGCGCCTCGCTGGAGGCGATAGCCGATAAATTCCAGCTTGGTCGGCGATATAAGGTTTCGCTGTCGTCGTTGCGGAGCTATGCCCGGAAGCTGGAGGAATTTGTTCGGCCGGCGATGACCTCGCAGTTGATGGCCGAAATATTGGGGTGTCTGCCCGATAGTTATAGGCAACAGGTGGTGGCCGGCGGCCAGGTGATGTTGTTGAGCAAGGTATTGCAGGCCTTGTCGATAGATAGGGGGTCGGCGTTGACGGTAGCCGAATTGGCCAGACTGGCGTCGGTATTGTCGGGTGTTAGCAGCCGGGGGAATATGGGACGGACCGCGGCCAGCGGGTACCATGACGGCGAGAAGGGCGAGCAGACCGATACAGATACCGATTCGACCAGTCCGAACAAGATGGCAGAGGCAGTGCGTATGCTCTATGGCCTGCCCTGGCCGCCGAGGGAGGCGAATTGACCTATTCAGCACACATGACGTAAACTCCACGGCGGATTTGGTTTTTGTTTTAAGAAGCCCGGTGGTCTGTGGACCGTAAATTTGAGTGTTGAGAAAGGTATGGAAATGAAACTTGCGACTTGTAATGAGCCATGGCGGGGTGTGGCCGATATCGAGGAAGTTTTTGAGATTGCGGCCCGCATTGGTTTTGATGGGGTGGAGATCGCCCCGTTTACTTTGGCGGATGACGTGGAGGAGATATCGGCCGCTCGGCGCAAGGAGATAGTGAAAGCAGCAGCCGACGCGGGAGTAGAGATTGTGGGTTTGCACTGGCTGTTCGTTTCGCCCAAGGGTTTGCACATGACTTCGCCGGACGATGCCGCCCGCAAGAAGACGGCCGACTATTTGAAGTCGCTGACCAATTTCTGTGGCGACCTGGGCGGGGCGGTGATGACCCTCGGTTCACCCGTGCAGCGGAATATCGAGCCGCCGAATACGTTTGAGGAGGGCTGGAAACGTGCCGCGGAGGTATTGGCCTCGTGTGGCGATACTCTGGCCGACAGGGGTGTAACCATTGGTATCGAGGCCCTCTCGGCGAAGGAAACCAATTTCATTAATACACTGGATGAGTCGAGTAAGTTGGCCGACGAGATCGGGCATCCCAACATCGATGTCATGATTGATACCAAGGCCGCGTCCGACATGCCAGGTGGGATTATAAAAATCATCGAGCGTTTTGGAGTCAGGGCCAAACATTGCCATGTGAACCATCCAAGCGGCAAAGGGGTGGGGATGCCTTTGGCCGAGGGTGAAGGCGAACCGCTGGACTTCAAGGCGATTCTAAAGGCGTTAGCGGATAGCGGATTTGCCGGCTGGGTTTCCTGCGAACCTTTCGACTACAAACCCGATCCGACCACGGTGGCTGAAGTTGCGTATAAAACACTAAAGGCGGCACTGGCGGTGTAAGCAAGAAAAGAATGCCGCTGATTCCCTTTTTAAGATAAAATGGAGCTGTTATGAAAAATACAATTATTAATCAAGGTTGTACTTCAAAGGCGGTAGTCCTTGTCGTTGCATTGGTGGCTATTTCGACGGTTGTGTCGGGATGCCAAAGCAGCGATCGACAAACGGGCGAGGTCGAGCCTAAGCAGGAACCAAAGAAGCAGGAATCTGATAAGACGCTGACGAATCTTTCCAGGACATCGGAGTTTCCTTTGCGGGGAAGGTTGCATGTGCCGGAGGATGTCAAATTAGAGAGAAAAGTAGTTTACGGTTCGGTAAACGGGCGGGATTTGACGGCGGATATCTTGACGCCGACGGAGACACCGCTTGAGCCTCGTCCGGCGTTGGTGTCGCTTCATGGCGGGAGTTGGAAGGGGGGCGGTCCCAGTCAGTTTCATTTTCATTCGATTTATTTTACTTCGAAATACGGATTCTTTTGTATGTGTGTCGATTATCGCCTGAGTGGGGAGGCGAAGTTCCCAGCCGCCCTGCAGGATGCCAAGTGCGCGATCCGCTGGATAAGGGCCCATGCCCTGGAATTGAATATCGATCCGGAACGGATAGCGATTGTCGGCGGATCGGCGGGGGGCCATCTGTCATCGATGGTGCTTACGACGGCCGGTGTACCTGAGTACGAAGGTAATGGGGGAAATGCCGGTTTTTCCAGTCACGTGAATCTGGCGATCTTGTTCAATGGCGAGTTTGACATGTGGGATCTGGTGAAAAAGGGCAGTTTGATCAAGGAAATGAAGCAGTTTATGGGGGGTACGCATGAAGAAGTTCCCGAAAGATATGACGAACTTTCCTCGGTGAAGAGGATTCATAAAGACTGCCCGCCAACGTTGCTTTTGCACGGTACCAAAGATGGGTGCGTTTCCCACAAGCAGTCGATTGCTTTCTATAACCGTTTGAGAGAAGTCGGGGTTCATTCCGAGATTGAGATTTATGAAGGCAAACCGCACGCCTGGTTCAATCGCGAGCCGGACAGGACCATAACCCTTAAACGAATGGAACAATTCCTGGTATCGCAATTCAAGTTAAAGGCGAAGTGAGGCGATGGGCAAGATGCCAATATTTAATAAGCATGTCTCATTAGCTGGTTCCGAATAGGGAAACTTGACATAGTCGAGGGGATCAGTCCCCCACCCTGAATTCGAGAAAAAGTTATTTTTCACGAATTAAGGATGGGGCACCCGAGCCGAAACCATACCTGCGCTATGCCTGGGCCCTCCCTCGGCGGATCCCGCCACGGGCGGATCTAAGACTGCGACATGCCAGCCAGGAAAAGTGCACGTTCTAAACATAATCCGTGTTAGATGATTTTAATCCGTCAAGTTAAATGTACGGGTAGCGGTTCGTTTTTTTCCCTGGTGCTCGACTTGCACAGTAACCGTGGGGTGGCCGTCATGTAGGGTATGGAATTTTGTAAAGTAGCCGCTGGGTCGAATATTCCTGACAGGTTTACCGTTGACGCTGACGCT
>CP070790.1:2127233-2129881 GCA_020346805.1 Planctomycetota bacterium | reverse complement strand
GGGTCCGGCAACCACCGCAATCGATACACCACCACCGAGATGCTCGGCGGGATGATCGAATACGCCGTTATTGTTGAAGTCGATCCAGGCATCCAACAGACCAGGTGCCGACGCAGTCACGACGATGTTATCCGTCCGGTTCTCCTGAAGGATTGGGATTACCACGCCGTCTTCGTCATCGGGAGAGCCGGTGTTATTATTGTCATCGTCAACCGCACCAACACTGGGCTGTCCGTCCGGTTCGGGATCGATAGTGGGACCGAGGATCAGATTAGTAATCAAGTGACTCGGCCCACCGCTGGTATTGAAGGTCTGGTACGAATCGGGAGCATCGCCCCAATCAATTGGTTCGATTCCGCCATTCCAATGGAACTCGATGGTGTCGCCATAGACGTATTGGGGATCAACGGCAACAGCAAATGCTCCGGGAGTATCCGTCTCAGGATTGAAATCATTTTTGAGGACGTTGCACTTACCGGGAACCAAGACGATGTAGTAAACACCATTATCATCGTCACTCATATTGATCTGACCTTCGGCGATTGGCTTCTGCAGGGATCCCGTACCGGGGAGGCCCAGTCCGGGCCAGTAGTTATATACCGTACCGGGAGGCCAACTTCCTTCAGCTACGAAATCCAAGCCCAGACCAGCGGTGTTGTCGCCTTGACTATACGTGCAATCATAGCCATAAATCTCATAAGCGGCGTAGGCACCTGCTGGGGTGTACTTGCTGTAACCGCAACCCATACCGACCAAGGTACCGGCAGAAGCGGTCGAACCCGCGGGATGGGTAGCGCTACTTGGGTACTCGACCCGGTCGATAAACGGACCACCGCTGTCGCAGTTATCGAATACACGACCGCCATTGGCCCCGTTAGTAGCGACGTCCATAGAGGAGCAGAACGCCGCATTCTCCAGCGGACGGGAGCCGCTGCTGCCGTTGTTTACGGTGCTGAAGAAGGTAACGTCGACCAACGGTCCACCAACACTACCTGCATGTACTTCGAGATCGAAGACGACGTTAGCGATACCATTGGCGCTGGCAGCGCTAGTCATTTCCACGACCACGTCCCAGGTAAAATCGGCGTCGTATGTTTGCCCATCGACATCACTACCGGGGGTGAAGGCTGGGAAACTGGCTGGAGGATTAGCTCCATTGTTATTCCCACCCAATTCAATAGTGAACTGGATCGATGGATCTTGCCCCAGCGCTTGGCCACATACCAACAAAGCCAAAATCGCTGCCAATGTAAATAGTTTAGTCATAGTCCGACCTCCTCATTGAATGCTTCAGGTCTTCCCGATATATGTTCGGCTCTGGGTATGCACACCCATCGAAACACACGTTCGATCAGCCGATTCCATAACCGGCCAAAGCCACGTTCAGCTTTTGGTTAAGAAGACTCGAAATATACCTTACTTGCTCTTTACTTTATTCTATCCTTTCACAGAAACGCGATCAAGTTAACTATCAATGAAGGCAGTTCTTACGAATAAATTTCACCTCACTGACGCTACACCTGCTCGCGTCCTCAGTTCCGAAAATTATCACTCAATTCAAAGGATTAAGTCAGCGATCTGACTTCATTCCTCGCTCCACACTCCCTCACACAACCCCTCTATTGTATAAAAAATCCATGAAACTACAAGAAAAAAACTAAGATAAGTGAAATAAATTTCCTAGTTCGAACCGATTCAACCCCTACAATACCCTAACAATAATCTGTTATCAGTTAATTTATTAAAATATCAATTTGGCAATTTGGGTAATCCTCCCTTTTTCTGTGACCTACTTTACCATAATACTTTTTATCGAGACCTAATTTTTTAGTTCAAAATCAGTCAATCCAGGCCCAAGATGGTATGCCGGTATCTGCTTTGGGTCCAGCAAGCTAAGTGATTTTTTTACATGTCGCGGGACTGACTAAAGATTTATAGTGATTTTTTCTGAATATCGGACTTTGAAATGGGGTGAATATCTAACTGATACCCATAGTGGTATTTTGTTATGCGGCCTTGGCGAGATAATTTCTTTTATTTGAAGAGTTTATATTGGACCGGTGGCACACGTTTTAATTAGGATGCGTATGAAATCCAAAATTGATTTTTAAAAAAAGCCAAACGGTCTGGACAGGGGCCTATCTGGCTAACTCAGGGTAGCACGATCCGGCCGATAACGGCCTTTCGATTTGCCCCGGTTGCCTGTGGCATGTTTGCGGGGATGCCGTCGATACATGCGGCGGCCAAGATGGCAAAGCTGACGGCCTCTTTTGCTGATGCGGGCATACCGAATGATTCGATGGTTCGGATGGTGAAACCGGGAAGCTCGGCCGATAACATGGCCATCAACGTGGGATTATGCGCCCCTCCGCCGGTAAGGATTACCTGGTTTTTTTTGGATGTACGTTTTTTTGTTTCGCCGGCAACTTTGGGCTTTGATAACGATGATTTATCGAATCCGGGCAGAAACCGTCGATAGGCGTGGGCGATGGATCGAGCGGTAAAGGCGGTGGCAGTTGCGATCCAATCCTGAGGTGCTTTGCTGGCTTTTTTTAATGATTTGAGTTGTTTATTCAGAAATTGTCGGCCGAAGGTTTCTCGCCCGGTTGATTTTGGCGGTTTTCGTTTCAGATATGGATGTTTCATCC
>CP070790.1:2124130-2127133 GCA_020346805.1 Planctomycetota bacterium | reverse complement strand
CCCAGGTTCGGATCAACGATGAAAAAAAGAAAAAAATAACTCAGCCGTTATCATGGATTATTTTGGATCGTCTCTGGAATAATGGCGATACCGTACATCTTCATTTACTACAGGAAATTAAAGTTAAGGTCTGGGAGAAAAATAAAAATGCCGTTTCCGTTAGCCGAGGACCGTTTACTTACTCCCTTAAAATAGGACATCGGTGGGAGCGTTATGGTGACGATCCGAAATGGCCGGCCTATGAAGTATTTCCCACAACTCCCTGGAATTACGGTCTGATCGTGGATAGCGAAAATCCTGAGAAGTCTTTCAAAGTTGTAAAGTCAAAAAAACCGATGGCGGCTCAGCCGTTTACCGTGGATAACGTCTCCGTTCAGTTGAAAGCTAAAGGTAAGCGAATTCCTGCATGGAAGTTGGAAGACAACGGCCTGATCGGTATCCTGCCGGGAAGCCCGGTACAATCCGATGAAGCTGTAGAGGATATCACACTGATTCCGATGGGTTGTGCTCGATTGCGACTGTCAATGTTTCCTCAAATCGGAACATAATCACGTACCGTACAAATAGGATTAAATGATTAGCCTTAACGAGGCGAGAGTTGTGGCGGATAATAATAACCCATAGATGCAACGGCCACATCAAGGCGGTATAGACGATCCTGCATCAAACATACCCTTTTAGTGCGAGCGGGAATGGTTGTGGTATAAATTCTCAGCTCGCCCGGCAAGCTGGTAATAATCTCCTCACGCCAGTCTCCCAGACAATCTGCGATGGTACACAGACTCCCCTCAATTCGGCCGTGGATTTTCCCTTTATAGTCTGCGATTTGCCCGGAAAGAATAAGTTCCTTCTGTGGATCGGCATCCCAAAACACAGGGCGCGGAGACAAACCGTTGATTTTTTCTTTGTTGATAAGCCTACCATCTGCGGCATACAACCAATACTGGCTGCCATCCTGCTCCCCAGCATAACATTCCTGTCCCGGATAACTGGCAATTATATCGGCAACCATACCCTGAGCGTGAACGTGACGAGTGGGGCCGTCAAAGCCCCAGAGAATCTTACCCGTGCCGGCATCCATCAGACATACCGCATCGCGCGGTTGGGCTGTTTCAAATCCGTAGAAAATCTCCAGGCCGGTACGATTTGGATTTATATCCCCCACATAACAGACGTCGGGATGGGCCATTATCTTGTGGTGCATGGGATTGGTCCATACTCCCCGACCGTTGTCGTCAAGTACCGCCGATCCGAGAATGATTTCATCTCGCCCGTCACCATCGACGTCCGCCACATGCAAGCCATGCATCCCCGAACCATGATAGCGCTGTTTTTCCTGGTGCGAGTTCCATCGCCAGTAACGGTTGAGTTGGGAATCGTATGCATCCACCTTGATTTGCCCATAAGTGCCGCGTTGGACAATCAGATATGGCTGCTTGCCATCGAGGTAAGCGACGGCCATAAGATTCCGGCTGGCCCAGTTATACTTTGCATATCCGGAGCGATCCGGCCAGGGAACTTTTTTCAAAATCTTTCCACTCATGCCGTCAAGTTTGACCACCCATTCCGCCCCGGTGGTTACTTTTCCGTCGGGATCGCGCGGATCACCTTCGCCGGCTTTGGCATACACCTCAGCCCGTCCATCGCCGTCAAGATCGTACACAATGTAGGGTGAATACCAGATGCCCTGCTCGATCGCCCAACCCATGTCATAACGCCAGAGAAATTTACCGTCATGGCCATAGGCTTCGATCTTGTAAGTGCCTGGACTTTTTCTCCAAACCCCCGCTTTCTGCCAGGGATCGATATTTGAATCAGGCTGCTTGATCACATAATCCAATCTGCCATCACCGTCGAGATCACCCAGAGCCGCCATTTGTGCATCGTAGTTACCATTTAGCTTGATACGGATAAAGGACATGCCTTCAGGTGTATCCGATACCGCAATCGCCTTCGACGGCTGCACTTCTTGGCCATTAATAACGGCACGGACAAAATAACTCACCTTCGATATATGTGGTGCAGCATCATCAATAAAATTAGTTTTGTCCCTAAGGGGCTCTTTAGTCAAACACCGGGCAGACTCAGAATCGGCCATATTCCGATAGACATGAAAAGCAACATCGGCCGGATCTGAGCTCAACACTCGCCAACCCAGATACACATTTTTATCCGAGGTGCATAGTGCTACCAGTCCACGATCGAGCCTTTCCGCCGCTTGAGCAATAATGGGGCAGACTATTAACACACAGCCAATAGAAAACGCTAAACGTTGAATCATGGCAAAATCCTTTTTCCCCAAAAAAGTAATTCCTATCCCCAATATCCCCAAAACACCAAAATTTGCATTAACACCAACGGTTGGATTCAAGATAAACTGCGGATATACTCTGAAACAAACTAATAGAGAGGATCATATTATCATGAAAACGACCAAAAAGACACGTAAACAAAGAAAAACATGGTTCAGCGAAGCCCGCTTCGGGGTTTTTGTCCACTGGGGCCTGTATTCCATACCCGCGGTTGGGGAATGGACATTGTTGAATCAGCATATTCCCTTCCAGGAATATCGAAAGTTGGCTGACCAATTTAATCCCAAGGATTTCAATCCCAAATCCTGGGTTAAACTTGCCAAGCAGGCAGGTGCCCAATACATGGTTTTGACTTCGCGCCATCACGACGGTTTTTCTCTCTTCGACTCGCAAGTTTCCGATTTTACCTCAACCAAAACGGCGGCGGGAAGGGATTTTGTGGCCGAATACTGCAAGGCATGCAGGGATGCGGGCCTGAAAGTCGGCCTTTATTATTCATTAACCGACTGGCGTTTCCCAACCCACCGCAAGGAAAAACTTATCAACAAGGCCATGGGGCAAATGAGGTCTTATGTACGAGAGCAGATCCGCGAACTATGCACCAACTACGGCAAGATCGATATACTCTGGTACGACGGTCCTTTCGGACTCGACGAGCGGGGTATCACCTGGAAACGCAAATGGCCGAATT
>CP070790.1:2119194-2124030 GCA_020346805.1 Planctomycetota bacterium | reverse complement strand
GACTCAATGTATGCCTCCGCGGCTTCTTTGCGTTTCTGAAATTCTGTTTCCAATAATTGTCGATATCGTTTTTGTCTTTCTTCTTCCGGCAGCAATAAGATATCGCGGACTTCCGCCATTAAAGTATGGCTTTCGCTCTGGTTGGTCCCGGATTTCACTCCCGCATTCTGCAAGGCGGCGAAGGCGACACTTTGTTCGGCCAGGATTGCCGTCCGCTGATCGAGGGAACGGGCATGTTCTTCCAGACGATCAAGTTTATTAGTGAGATTGATAATTGATACGATGAGCCCGCCGGCCAACAGCCCTACAATCAGTAGCACTGAAAGAACGGCGATTAACATTGCCATAGAAGGATTTTGTAGTTGGCTTATCAGGTATATGCATGCGAACAGGCCCGCCAACGTGATTAGACCGGCTAAGACGGCAATTGTGGTGAGACTGTAAACGGTTTTGAGAGATTTTCTGCTTTTTTGATCAGAAAAATTATCTGTGTAATTATACATTTGTAATCCTAAATTGGTTTTGATTTCAACCAGGCTATAATATTGAGTATATTCGGCGAATTAAAGTGTCAGATTAACCGACACAACACATTTTACAATTACCGGCTGCTGGACAATAATACGGTATAGTTTAATAATTATGGTAATTGTCCTGAACCTGATAAGATCATACGCGACATCGATATCGACCATGTTATTATAAAATTAGACCATCCCAGCGCAGGGGCCACGGTTCTACCAGTCAATTGGCGGCAGAAACGCGTGGCCCTTATATTATACTGACTGACGGTTTTGTACGCTTGGCCCATGTTACCACATCCGTATTACACTGATTTGCCCTTTGATTGTTCGGTCATGATATCTTGTCATACTTTAGTCGGTATTCGATTGCATACTACCGATGTTGGTTTTATGTAATCTGGTGTCGTTCCATGTAACCGGAATATAATTCATGGTCGGATCGATGTTCTCCGAATCGGGATTAGCTGTTTTTGTATTCATTGGGATCGGGTCGATTTATATCTTCGGGCAATCGGTGCATAGACCAGACATCATCTACCGTCGTTGGGGGCTTTGGCTTGCGAAGAAGCTTTCGGCGGAATCGCCGACTCCATCTCATCATCGCCAGGGTTCCTACCGAGAAGATAAAAACGATCATTAACAACCAGAACAAAATATCTCTGATAGCCATGGCGGTCGGCAGATTATCTTCCTTGGTGACTTCCTGGAAGTAGTTGCCATATTGTTTATCGTAAATATGATATTGATATACCAGGATTACTATAACACCGACTAGGATTAAGCCGGCGCCAAGAACGGTCAGGGCGGTCGCGACTTTTCGACGGTTTTGTTCCAATACACCTGCCATGATAGCTCCTAACCAGGCTCAGGCTCGCGTATTTTGGGCCGGGGCCGCACTTTCATTATAGCCGCTTCCAAGTGACGATTCCTCCCTTAATTAGGCTGCTATTTTACCAATTAATATCTTTTCTTGGCGAATCATCGGCGGTTTCGGCCCACTGGCGCATTACTTCTTGTTGCCGAGTGCTTGGTTGGCTGGGGGGCACGATGCGTATCACCGCATATTGATGGCCGCGGGATTTTTTACCAGCCGGTTTTACCCCTCGGTTTTTAAGCCGAAGCTTGGTTCCGCCGGCCGTTCCCGGGGGTACGGTCAACATGGTCTTGCCCTCCAGGGTGGGAATTTCAATTTTGGCCCCCAAGACCGCTTCACGGATAGAGATTGGCAAATCGAGGTAAATATCGTTGCCCATTCTGCGGAAGTAGTTATGTGGTTTGACCTTACATACGATGTAGAGGTCTCCGGGTGGTGTTCCGGGCTGTCCCTTGCCGCGGATCCGAATCCGTTGGCCGTCAGCCACCCCTGCGGGGATCTTGACACTGATGGTTTTGGCCGACCCTCTGCCGCCGGCAGGTTTAATACTCAGTTCTATCTGGGTGCCGTTTATGGCCTGTTCAAAAGGCAGTGTTACGGTTGATTCGATGTCTTTGTTCTTGGGGGGCTGGGCATGACTGGCTGCCCGTTGCTGGCTGCCGGAACGGGTGAAAAATTCTTCAAAGATGCTGCTTCCTCGAGGGGCACTACCGCCGCCGCTGAAAATATTGAAGAGGTCTTCGAGGTTTTCGAAGGGGATATCGGGCCCCCCGCCGGATTTCCATGTATATACTCGCTCTCCACTGGATCCGGAGCGCCAGCCGCCGAAAGGGCTGCCGGCGCCGATTCCGGCAGGTCCGAACTGATCATATGCCTGTCGCTTTTGTGGATCGCTCAACACATCATACGCTTGTTGGACTTCCTTAAAGCGCCTTTCTGCGTTTTGGTCGTTGGGGTTGCGATCGGGGTGATACTTTTTGGCCAGCTTACGATAGGCACTTTTGATCTGGTCCGCGGTTGCGTTTCTGGGCACTCCCAGGATTTTGTAGTAATCGTTTTCCGCCATGGTTATTCACCGATATTGTCTATTAGAACGATTATAGAATCTGCTGAAACTGTTGCAAAGCCGACTTGATCGCGCTACCATCCTTGCATGGCCGCTGAACGCCAAGTCATAACAGTTGCCGCAGGGCAAATAACCGCCCGACTGATGAATGAGGCGGCGGATACGTTAGTTTCACTGGAGTGTATTATTGCCCAGTCGGCGGCCAAGGGGGTTGATTTGCTGGTATTGCCGGAATGTGCCTACCCCGCCTATTTGCTTGGTTCAGTAACATCGTATCGTTCCGGGGATCACCTGTCTGGGGAGGAGTTTGTCGGCTGGCTTTCGAGACAGGCGGCCAGGTACCGGATGCATATAATCAGCGGTTTTGTCGATGACGCCGCTGAGGAGATGTACAATGCCGCCGTTTTCATCGACGATCGCGGAGAACAAATCGGCCGATCTCGCAAACGTTTTCTTTGGCATGTGGACCACGATTGGTTTATCCCCGGCCGGGAGATTCAAGTATTTGATAGTGCCATCGGTCGGGTGGGTATGATCATCTGTGCCGAGACTCGTGCCCCGGAGATGGTTGCCACCTTGGTGGCCGACGGTTCGGGGCTTTTGGCTATGCCCACCTGTTGGGTGAACACGTCCACCGAGCCCGGACAATTTCGCAATCCGCAGATTGAGTTTTTGATTGCCGCCCGTGCCCGGGAGTTTGGTGTACCTTTTGTTTGTGCAGACAAGACGGGCATAGAATTAGGTTCGGTGGGTTATGTGGGACGGAGCCGCATCGTTGATTCGGAAGGATCGTTGTTGGCCGAAGCATCGGCTGCCGGCGAGGAGGTGATTACCGCTCGGCTCCAATTGCAAAAACCACAGCCTATACTCATCAGTGACGAACAACGGGCAATGTTATTAAGCGACCGTATGCCGGTCAGGTCTCAAGCTGATCCGCATCGATTAGTTACCCTGGCTGCTGTCCCGACTCAAGTAGTCGATGAGCACTTGACAGATGGTAAAGGCAACTTATGGCTTGGTTCCTTGCGGGACCAGGGCGTTGGGTTATTGATGGCTGAGGTGAGAGACGAGTCGCGGGCGGGGCGGTTGGTTGAATTATCCCGTGCATTCGGCATTCATGCCATCGGTTGGCTCGAGAGGTCGGATGTATTTGCCCTGGGGTCCGCGAGCATTGGATGTGTAGCGGGTCGGGAGATTTGTTCATTTGCTGCTTCCCGGATATTGGCCTTGAGTGGGGTGGAGCTGTTGTTGTTTTTCGATATGCCGGAGGATCTGGCGATTCTGCGGACGCGTGCGGCGGAGAATTGCGTGTTTGTGGCCGGGGCCAACGAGTGCCAGGCCGTCATAATGGATCCCAAGGGTGAAGTTCTGGCTCAAACACGGCCCGATCGGCCGGCGGAAGCGGTGGCCCAGTTCGATCTGTCGGCCTCGGCAAATAAATTCGTGGCCCCCAAGACGGATATATTTGACGAGCGGCACGTGGAATTGTATCGGTTCTGACGGCAGTTTATGTTTTCTCCCGGTGTTCGTCGGTTTTGCGTTTTTCAAACTGGGCATACATATGGCTTTCGAGTTTTTGCAGCACTTCGGTGCGCCCATGTTTGGCGTCAAGAAAGGCATGGTAGAAGCGATAAACATATGGGTAATGAAGGCCGCGCAGTAAGATAAGGGCCGGATTAAAATTCTGGTTTTTCTCTCCCACAATAAACAATAATATCTGGTGTTCGGTTAAGCAGAAATAGTTGAACAAGCGGGTTTCCAGGGACCGTGGCCACGATTTGCGTTGGGACCAGTTGAGGATAATTACTTTGTCCTTGAGGCGTGGCAGCCATTCTTTTTCAATATAATTTTTCCAATTCGGTGAATCGGATGTGATTAGTACTGCTTGGACAGACGAACTGTGCCATCGCCACCGCGCTGCAATCAGAAGCAGCAATCCATAGAGCGTATGCCATATATATAAACACAGGGGCAGTAGCGCGATCAGCATCCACCATGAACCGAGGGTGAAATATAAGACAATGAAGGGTGCCGAAAAGACGCACACAATGATACCGCCCACTCCAAAGAAACGTGCTTCAGGAGATGGGGTATGTTTTCTGGACATTCAGCAAGCCCCCGTCTTTTAGAAAGTAGCGATTCTATGGCTGGTCAGCGGTGTCGTCAATCACTTCAGCATCCTACTTTTCGTTTAGCCAAACACCGAGTGTACGAATCGTTAATTCCCATGTTTTGATATTTGCGCAACAATCTTTAATTTGTTGGAGGTGTGTTTCTTGGTCTACCGGATTACCCGCACAATTATGGTGGCCGACAATAGCGATAACCCTGGAGTTATGTTTGTTGATGGAGATAGCGACTTTATGCTGGAT
>CP070790.1:2115386-2119094 GCA_020346805.1 Planctomycetota bacterium | reverse complement strand
GGCCCATCGGCCGGCCCGCGGGTCTTCGCCCGGTTTGATCCTGCGGGTGCAGAAGCCCTCCTCCGGGCAGCAGCCGATACTCGGATAACCCCCCTCACGCAGCGGATGATAGGGCAGATGGTTATGCTGCAAATAAGCATGCACCTGCCGGGCCGACCATTTTACAATGGGGCACACCTTCAACAGCCCCACATGGTCGCGAACCACAATTTTGGCATTCTTGCGGGTAGCCGACTGTTCCCTCCGTATGCCCGACATCCAGCAGCGAATCTGCAGCTCGCGTTTGGCCCGCTCGAAGGGCTCGCGCTTGTTGAACGCACAACAGGCATCCGGGCTGCTTCGCCACATTCGTCCGTGCTCGGCCATAAACGCCTTTAACGACAACACCGGCCGATAGACGATCAGATTCAGGTTCAAGCGGCGGACAAGTTCCTCCCTAAACTCAACGGTCTCTGCAAATAAAAAACCGGTATCCACATGGATGACCTTTACATCCGGTTTGACCCGCGTGGCCAGATGAAGCATTACCGCACTATCGGTACCAAAGGAGGTGGACATTGCCAAATCGTCGCCGAACTCATCAACCGCCCACTTGATAATCTCCGGCGCTTCGCAATGTTCGAACCTGGCATTCAGGGCATCCAGGTCGTATTTGGAAACAGCGTCATCAGCCATAATAAATCAACACTTCTCAGAAAGTAACACATCAATAAACATCGATCGGTCGGCAAGCACCGACCTCCCGTTCAATTGTAGCATGGATACGAATGAATTGTAGAAGACTGAATCCCCGGCGATGTATTTTAGACTTCAAAACCGACTAAACGACTCAAGAAGCATTATCCAAATTAGCGGCAGCCTTCAGACGCCGATGATGAGCTAGAATCCTTCGCACCCCGATTAACCATACCAGCAGCCAGCATGCAACCGCCGGCAGAACCAACCAGCGTGGTGTTCGGGTTCTGGTATAGATATTTGTAGGATGGGCATTGATCCCCGGCTTGGGTTTATCTTCGGTCTCAACATCCATATTCGTAAACTTAGCTTTGGCCCTTGGAGCTTCATCTATTGCAAATACAAGATGCTTTACAATGTCTTTCATGTGCTTTTTACTGGTATCAACACCCACATCTGTTAACCAGTTAAATAACACCTGTTCGCCGAAACCATTGGGCCCCTCAACAATCCGGCCGTCTTTTCTGATATATCGATACCCCGTGGTGGTCATATCGATATCCATCCGGTCATTGGCGGGATTGCTGAGTGTTAATTGCATGGTTTGAAATGAAGCGGTGCGTGGAGACCAGGGTATACCTAATTTTCGCCTCTCCATTTCAACCTCGATCGTTGGTATATTTATGAAGTGAGTAAATATTACCCGTCTGCCTCTGGTTACATAAATACGCGGTGCAAGCGCTTCCGCCAACAGCATTGAAATAAACCAAGCAACTATGGGCAATAAAATTGTCCATATTACGATATGGGCCTTTACCCCCATCGCCTGCCGCATACCGGGCCCGACAATACCCACTTCCCGCAAATCCGACCCACATTCAGGACAGGTGAAGCTCGGCAAACCACGTACGCAGTAACCGCACCGACCACAAACCGGCACAGTAGGAGCTTTTGTCCTTGACCGAATCCTCCAAATCAAAATTAATATAAGTACGACAACTGCGAAAAGATATAAAATCCCCAATAAGCTGACTTTAACATCCATATATTCCCCCGAAAACATGAAAATGTTAAACGTTCCAACAATTGGTTGCCAATTCCCTACAACACATTAGCCAGCAGTTCGGCCATATGCAATGGCGGTTTGTCGGTCAGGTGGGTGATTTGATGCCGGCAGCTGGTACCGGAGGCTATCAGATAACTATCGGCCGGCATGGCATTGATCTGATCCACCAGCGGCTGGGCCACCTGCTTGGAAAGTTCATACTTCTTTTTAAGCATCCCGAAGGCACCGGCCATCCCGCAGCAGCCGGTATCCAAAAAATTCGCCGATCCGTCGGGCAGCAAACCCACCAACTTGGGCATGATCGAGGTATCGGTCATGGCCTTGGCGTGGCAGTGGCCGTGAATCGAGGCCTGCAGAGAACAGTTATTCTTGAAGGGCAGGGCATTCGGCTCTTTGCTCAACAGATCGTATATAAATTGCTCGAACAAAACGCATCGGGCGGCCACATCATCGGCACCCGGAATCTTCAACTGGCGGTATTCATCGATGAACATGGTAAAGCACGACGGCTCGAGGAAAACGATCGGCTCGTCGCCGCCCATGCTGGTAAACATCTGCACGTTATGCTGTCCCAAACGCTTGACCTTGTTCAACACCCCCCTACTGCAGGCCGGTCGACCGCAGCACTTGCGATCCTCAGCCAACACGACTTCATAACCGGCCGCTTCCAGCACCTTCACCGCCGCCTGACCGACATTCGGCTCATGGTAGCGCACCCAAGTATCGTCCCACAGGATCACCTTCCCGCGGCCACCCTGCCGGCCGTCGGCTCGCCTGGCAAACCACTTATCGAATCGCTGGGCGGCATAAGGCGGCATCGATCGGGCCGAGGTAAATCCCAACATCTTTTCCGTCAGCCAGCCCATCAACTTTCTGCGCATGAAGAAATTGGACATCGGATAGAACAAGGTCCCCAGCTTGCCCAGCAGATCCGAATTGGCGATCAGCTTATCCAGCAAAGGCACCCCCTCCTGCTGCTGCCGGGCATGTACCAGATCCGCCTTCAGCAAGGCCAGATCGACGTTCGAGGGGCATTCCGTCTTGCAGGTCTTACACGATAGACAGTTGCTCAACGCCTCATCCAATTCCGGCAAGGACAAGGGATCGTCGCTGCCGAAGCGCCCGTCCAAAGCCGCCCGAATAATATTGGCCCGGCCGCGGGTAACCATGATCTCTTCGCCGGTAGCCTGATAAGTCGGGCACATGGTCGGCGGATCCTTGCGACAACCGCCGCACCCGTTGCATTGTTCCAGATTGTCGACGAACGAATCGTCCCGCTCGATGTATCCGAACATCGGCTCAAAGGGCGGTTTGATCTTATAGCCGTCGCCGTAACGAAGTTTGGTGTCGATCTTGAACGTGCCGTCGTCCACCAACTTACCCGGATTCATGATGTTTTTGGGATCAAATACCTGTTTAAGCTCGCGGGATGCCTGCATCAATTCCGGACCGATGTGTTCTTCCACATATTCAGTACGGACGATACCCACCCCATGCTCTGAAGCCAGGGAGGCCTTGAACTGCTTGGCCAACGCCGACACCTCACCGGCAATCTGCCTGTATTTGGCAATATCCTCTGCGGTGTGCATGTTGACCTTGGGGCGAACATGCAGGCATCCTGAACCTGCATGACCATAAAATGACATCTCGATGCCCATCGGCTTCACGATCGATTGAAGTCCATTCACATATTCAGGTAATCTTTCCGGTGATACGCAGACATCCTCAGTCCCCGGCGTAGGCTTGGCCTCGCCTTTGCATGCCGTCAACAGCGACAATCCGGATTTGCGAACCTTCCATACTAACTCCTGTTCGGCCACGTCTTTGTCTGTCAATATGAGCTGACGCTGACCGAGTTTTCGTTTGGCCAGATCCTGCAACTTATCATCAATATCATCATCAAAGAATTCAACGATCAGAATGGCCTCGCAAGGCTGCTCATCCAACTTCATCAAGGCCCGGGCACT
>CP070790.1:2111758-2115286 GCA_020346805.1 Planctomycetota bacterium | reverse complement strand
GTTTATCTGCCCCTCGGTAAGTGGCAGGTGAATTACCTCGATCCGACCGGCAAAATTACCGAGAGAAGTTCCGTGTCCGTTGATGAGCTCAACCAGGGGATACCGGTTAGTATTGAGGACGGTAAAACCCTGCAGCTGATACGCGATTGAAATGGCTGACGTTGATTTTCTTCTTTTTTATAGGTGTATAAATAAACAAAAAGAGAATAGTTCAATTCGCGCAATTCGGATCGGCAGGAATATTCTGGCCGCTGTAGCATAGCTGGAAGGTGGCGAAGTCGTTTTGGTCCACGTCGTTGTCGGTATCGAAGTCCCGGTCCTCACAGCCCGGGGTTAGCGGTATGGCCGGCCCCGAGGCACAGGCCTGGAAAAGATCAAAATCATCCTGATCCACATCGCAATCGCCGTCGAAATCCGGTCCCACACTCACGTTGACTGTCAGAATTGCCGGATCGCTTTCGGCTGATCCACAGGTATTGGAAACCACGCAGGTATAGCTGTCGGCGTCGGCGGCTGAAACCGGGTCTATGGTGTAGCACGAAGCTGTGGCCCCGCTGATCTCGTTTCCATCCTTCTTCCATTGATAACTGAGCGGCCCCGCCCCCGTGGCGGTAACACAGAACGTAACCGGATTACCCTCGCATACCGACTGAGACTCGGGTTGCTCGGTTATCACGGTAGGTATGCAGATCGCTCCCAAGGCATCGTCGGCAAAGACCAGACCGTCGCCGCTGAATGCATCTATACCGGCAGTTTCGATATCCGTGGCTGACGAACGCATGGTGCTGTATACCTCGGCCGGGGTAGGCGTCAAACCAAGGTTTGCAGCGCGCTCCAGCATCAGGGCGGCGATTGCCGCTGCGTGCGGGGCCGAGGCCGACGTGCCGTAGAAATTCGGGAAGCCGTCCGGCGGAGAATCCGTATCCGGACTCCCGAAGAAAGATGTATTGGTGCCGTCTACTGATGTTATTTCAGGCTTGAATCTGAGGACTGGTGCGCCGGGCAGCGGATTACCTGCCCCGTCGAAGTAGAAGGGCAGGTCGCCGCCTTTGCTGCTGAACGATTCGACGTCGATCTCCGGTCCGCCCTGCAGGGACCCGCCGGAATCGACCTCACCGTAATAAGCGGCGGCAACGGCCATCGAACCGGCCGCCGCTGAGTGTCCATATACTGTTGGTCCGCCGAGTACGCCGCTCTGAAAACTAACGTTACCTTGCGCAAAGATCACCACCCGTAGTCTGAAATTGATCGAACCGGCAATCCGTCGGATGATGATATAACGCGTTGCAGGATTGGGAGCGGCGAAGGTGAAAATCTCGAATGGATCTCCCAAGGGTGTGCCGGTATCACCCTGGGAGTTGGTAGAGGATGCTACAATCTTTTTGGTCCAGTTATTTGTCGAACTGGTCAGGTACAGGTCCAGGTCGATCTCGGAACCCGGTCCCAATGTGCCGCTGTACGGTTGGCTCCACTGCAGTACTACAGTGATCCGGGCCCCGAACTGGGCGAACACCACGTCAAAAAATGGATCGTCGCCGCCGGTAAAGTCGTGGACTGCGTGCCCGCTGGCGGTTGTCTCCAGGTAGTCCGCGTCTATTCCTCGATCTGTTTGATTTCCCGCCGAGGAAAAATACGAGACACCTCCGGCCACTACGGTATCGATAGCCTGGGCGATCTCGCCGTCCTGGAACATCGGTTCGGCATAGTAAATCACGTCGTCACAGATAATATGACTGCCCCCGTACCCGCAGCCGCTGTTGCCGGCCAGTTCGATAATACCCTGGGCGAAGTCGGAAATGCTGTTGAATGCGGTATGGAATGCCAGGTGACTGCCGGGGCACAAATCGCGAATCAGTTCCGCCATACCCGCTCCTTCGTCCGTGCCCCCGCCGGGGCCGGCATCGAGTACGCCTACCTGCGGCGGTAAATCACCGGAAACCTGAGAAGCCGAACCGCTTAGACAATCGCCGGCAATGGTCCCTCCGATCACATCATTGATGCTGTCGGAAAGGACACCGATGTTGATTCCCGTTCCGTCCACCCCATAAGTCCCTCGGGCGATTGCCGCCCGCAAAGTGGCATCGGCCTGGTTGGGGGCGCTGCCGGCATTGTTTAAGCGCGCACCATAGTCGGGATGAATGCTGGTCACGTGTGGATTTTGGGCGATAGCCTCCAGGGAGGATAGCTTGGCCGTTCCCGATAACAGACCCTTGAATTTTGCCTTCACCGTCAAGCCTGCTTTCGAAAGTTTATCCAGTAGGTCGGCATCGGGAGTTGTATCCAAGCGGACGTCAACTTTGACCGCATTGCCGATGGGTTTGATAAACGGATTGATGGATGCTATCTGGTTCAGGGCATATCCCTGAGCCGACTTGTCTCGTGCATCGCGGAGATGCATGGCGATTTTTGATCTGTCGTGAGTTTCCCTGAACAGACCTGGAGATGCATCAACACCTCTCGCGTCGGATTGGGCGTCGGCACGAGAGCTTTGCAATAAGATTACAGAGGCCGTGAAAAGGCACGTCAGGTAAACAAAAACGCCTCCATACCGCCTCCGATTATTCCTTGGTGACTTATCCTGCATCTTACCCGTCAGCCTTTCCCACAAGATCGCACGGCCGTTTTAAATTAAACGTTTCGTCCTTTTGACGCTGGAACTTACAAATCAGGCTGCGAAAGTGATAGCGATCTTTTCCTTTATATTATTGGCCTCAATAACGTCTACCTATAGATTTTACCATTATTTTTGCAGGATCCCAATATTTTTTCGGAAAAAGACCTGATTCGCATTATTTGTATCTAAATCGGCTTTTCTATAAGCGCTCCTGGAGCCTCGTTTTCCATAATTTCGGACCAACGGCAGGTGCGGATAGTCCGCCGATCGAGCCATTCTCATCCCGCGCAGTTGGGATCGCCGGGATTATCCGGGCCGCTGAAGCAGCGCTGTAAGACGGCGAAGTCGTCCTGGTCGACATCATTATCGTCGTCGAAGTCCTTGTCTTCGCAGCCGGGTGTCAAAGGAATGGCAGGTCCGGAACCGCAGGCTTCAAACGCGGTGTAATCATCGTTGTCGACGTCGCCGTCTTTGTCGAAGTCGCCGGGGATAAGGGCGATTTTGTCCAGATGGTTAATCAGTGTTCGCAAGGTGATTTCCGTGGCTTCGATGGCATCGGCCAGGTCTGTCAGGCCGCCGACGTGGATATGACCGGCGGCAACATTCCATGCCGGGTTGCCGACATCGGCGTGCAGATCATGATACCAAATCCCGTGGTAGCCGATGTACTCGCACAAAAAATTGCCCCCGTAGTTATCGCTGATGAAGGGATTGAGATTGAGATTGGCGGCGGTGACCGCATCGACAATTTCCTGCATGGGCAGGGAGGAATAGCGGATGTAGTTGGCCGCTACGCTGTCATCGGGAGGCGAAGGTGTGGGGAAAAAGGGATACTGATAGTCGAACCACCATGAGGATCGGTTCTGATGCCGCGATTCCACTTCCCAGTCGATGTTGTCGTTACTCGATCGGCC
>CP070790.1:2107238-2111658 GCA_020346805.1 Planctomycetota bacterium | reverse complement strand
GACTCGTCCAGACCAAACCCGGCGGGCAAAGTCCGAAGCGGTGGTTGGGTAATGGAGTTGTTTGACAATGGCTTATCGATACCAGGCAATTGATTCGTCCGGCAAAACGATGACCGATGTCATCGACGCCGATTCTACCGGCGAAGCCGCCGAACTTCTCCGCGAACGCGGTTTGTTTATTACCCAGATCGATAAAGCCGATGGCAGCGCTCTCAGTCTGCGTCTGTCATCCGACAAGGATCCTCAATCAGGTGTCAAAAGAAAAGATGTCATATTTTTTACCCAGCAGATGGCCATGCTGATTCGATCGGGCGCCCAAATTGTACAAGCATTGGAAGCCATTGAAGAACAAAGTCAACGGCCGGCTTGGCGCAATATGCTTGGAATCATCCGTCTGAATATTGAAGAGGGGCAACCATTAAGTATGGCCCTGGGCCGGTTTCCCAAGCTATTTCCCTTGGCGTTCACCAATATGATTGCGGCAGGTGAAGCCTCCGGGGATTTGGAACTGGCCTTCGAGCGTTTGGCGATATTGACGCGCCAGCAACAGGACATCCGCAACCGGGTGATCGGAGCTTTGACTTATCCAGCGGTCCTTTTACTGCTGTGCTTCGGGGTAGTAATGACACTAGTTACTTTTGTACTGCCCCGTTTTTCAGAGATGTTCGAAACGCTGGAAGTTGACCTTCCTTTCATAACCGCCTTTATGATTGCCACCTCAAAGTGGTCGCTGACCAACTGGCCTTATTTGTTGGGGGCATTGCTGGTGTCGATTATGGGTATGTACATGTTCACCCAAAGCCCGAGGGGACAGGAATTCTGCTCGCGGTCCATTGTGCGTATCCCCCTATTCGGTAAAGTCATACGCAGCGTTGTATTAGCCAGAATTTGCCGCATTTGGGGTCAATTACTTGAAAGTAAGGTTGGATTGCTGGAGGCCGTCCAACTGGTAAAGCAAAGTACCACCAGCCTGGACTTTCAGGAATTACTCACTCAGCTCGGGCAGGCAATTACTGACGGCAATTCCATAGGTCCCGTCCTCAAAGAATCATGGCTGGTACCATCAACTTTTGCCGCAGCTATTGTCACCGGAGAGGAAAGCGGTAAATTATCTAATTCACTGTTATTTGTGGCTTGTTGTCTGGAAGAAGAAAACGTACAGGTATTATCATCCCTGACACGGATTATTGAACCGATCATGCTCATTTTTATGGGAATTCTGGTGGGCACCGTGGCGGTATCGTTGTTTTTGCCGATGTTCGACATGACTTCGGCTACGGGTGTGTAAAATTGGGGAGACATAACCTTGGTGCAATTATTGACCAGAAAGAAATTATCGATTATTGGCATCGACTTGGGCGCGTGTTCACTTCGGGCGGTTCAACTTCGGAAAAAGCAGGACCGGTGGCAAATTCACCACTGGTTGAACCTGGAACACAAGCCGACTTCGAATCAAGCTCCCCCTCTTGATTATCAAACGGAATTACGACTGGCATTTGGCTCCGGCACATTTTTCGGGAAACAGACGGTTTTGTTACTCAATCCGCCGGATGTTGAATATAAACTGGTTGAAGTTCCACCTGCCGTTCTTGAAAAACCGACCAACGAAATCCGCGATGCTTTGCAGTTTGAACTCGATCGTCAACTATCCTGGCCGGTGTCGGAATCGGAAATGGCGGTCTGGCCGGTACAACCGGGTTCTACCAGTAATGCTAACGCCATGGTGGCCGTTATGAAAACCTCTAAAATTCAAAGCTTGCTGGAGATACTCAATACCAGACACCTAGATTGCGTTTGCGCTGACATAGTACCCAACGCCATGATCCAGCTTTTCAAGCACCAGCACAACCAGCATAAGACTCAATCGACGAATATGATGTGGTCGGTACTGGATCTGGGATTCAGATCTTCAAGACTTTATCTGATCCACGACAACCGTCCGGTATACGTGCGTGTGGTTGGTGGGAGCGGATTGGAATGCACCGAAATATTAGCCAAAGCCCTGCACGTCGATTTTCGCATCGCCGAACAGTACAAGTGCATCTATGGGATCAAGCAGACGGAGCGCGGTTTTCGCTCGGTGACCGGAGGATTGGCCCAAATTCAGTAAGAAGATTTACCTGGCGTGCTTTATGCCATCCTGAGAACCACTTTTGAAGAAATGTGTAAGGAGATCGAGCGTTCCTACCGTTTCGTTGCGGGCCGACTGCCCGCAGTTGCCACCGGGCCTCTTTATTTGATCGGCGGCGGAGCTCGATTAAAGGGATTGCCAGAAGTGTTGAGTAAGCTTCTGGATACCGAAGTCCGACTGCCGGATCCGAAGCGAATTCTAGGCACCACCGTATTTCCGAATTGCCTGGAAGATCACCCGGCATGTACGGCAGCAAATTTCCCGGTCCTGGCCGCTTGTATTGGGTTGGCCATGAAGGAGGTGTCGCCATGACGGTTGAAGTCAATCTCCTTCCCAGTTCATATTTGAACTCCCGGCATCACCACCGTCGCTTTCAGGTCGGTCTGGTTGTGGGAACGATTTTTCTGGTAATTCTTCTTATGGTGGGCCTGATTTTTCATGTTCGGGCTAACAAAACCCGCGTTCTGTTTGCCGAAACCGAAGATGCGCGGGAAGCTACCGAAACGCTTAAAAAGAATCTGGTCAAGCCGACAGCTGAAGCAGCCCTGCTCAGCCAACAGATTGCCCTGGCCACACAGCTCCGTTCCAAACATAATTGGAGTCGCCTGTTAAGCATGTTCTCAAAAGTGGCCCCTGACAAAATCGTGCTCACTACCATGAACACTAATCCGACCAGGTGGTCACCCGCTCTACAAAAGTTAGCCAATAAAAACCAGAATACCAAGAACAAACAAAAACTAACCGCCCTGAAATTTGTTGAAGGGATTACCATACGCGGTTATGCCGCCGGTCATCAAGATCTATCCAAGTTTATAGCGGCCATTAATAATGTCCGGATGTTCTCCCTTGTAGATCTTAAGGACATGAAACGAGATCTGTATCTTTCTCAAGAGGCTATTCTGTTCGAGATTCAATGTTACTGGTGATAACCGATGACTAATATAGGTTTTAACATACTGAAACCGAAAGAGTGGATATGCATAATCGCCGGTCTGTCGCTGACGGTGGTGATTTACATGGTCACCATCCACCCTTCGCTGCAGCTTTTTGCCGATCTGGAAAAGGCCCGCCTGGAAAAGAAAAAAGCCTGTGATGAACTTGCCCAAACGCAGGCCCACGAGCAGCAGCTGCTAAAACAGATCTCCCAAAACAGGAAAACACTTGCCCAAATCGGCGGCTCTCCCCCCATGGAACACGAGAAAGACGCCCTTATCGCCCAGCTGACCGACCTGGCCAATAAATGCCAAATCGTCATCGACCGTTATTCGCCGCTCGATACCATCGAAAAATCGAACCACCGGGCATATTTCGTACAATTTACCGGCCACGGGGGTTTTAATTCGTTCAAACAATACTTCAAGCTTGTCGAAAACCAGATTGATTTTGTCGATGTGACCCATTTCTCAATAACCGCTGATCAAAATAAAGAATCGGCAGCCTGTCAGATGACTTGGTCGTGCCGCATCAACTGTATGCGTACCGACAACCTCGACCTGCAAAATTTGGTTTTGAAATCTACCATAAACGACCTTGTAACAACGGAGGTGGCCCTCCATGAACCCTAAGAAAAAATACATATACCTGCTGATGGTAGTTGGAGCCGTTGGGGCGTTTATGGTGGACCGTCTTTTTCTGTCGGAGCCGGAATCGGCCAGTGCCGTTATGTCTAAAACATCATCGACCATAAACAAACAACCTGATCCCAAGGTATCAAATTCAGACGATGTTCAAATCGATGTGGTCGACGATCCATCGTTGGATTATTTGAACAAACTGCCTGATATTTCCGTTATCCGCGATGTGTTCTCTCCCACCGAGGTGATGCGGCGTCATTACAAGCAGTTGAAAGAAGAAGCGGAAAAAAATCATGAGGCCACATCCGGCCCCAAACCGGGTTCCCCCGAGGCTCTCATGACAAACAATACATTACAAGCAACCTTTTTCAGCAATGGTACCTCCATGGCCGTAATCAACGATAACGTTTATCGTGTGGGTGATACTATCGATGAATTCCGCATAACTCGAATCGAATCCTACGAGGTAGAATTACATAAAGGAAAAGATAAAGTCTTGTTATCGCTCCCGATTCCCACCAACTAATACGGATTCCACTTCAAACTTGTGCGGGGTCTGGCTCAATTATTCCAAAGGAATATTGTGCCTGACCCGCTCTCTTAGCGCATGTTTGAAGTGGAATTCGTAGAATATAGCAATGGGCCTGTTGTGTTTCTTGATGTCACTCAATTTCCTCTAAATGTCTTCTCTCTGTGTTCTGTATTTGTCCGCTTC
>CP070790.1:2100609-2107138 GCA_020346805.1 Planctomycetota bacterium | reverse complement strand
TGGTTGCCGGGACGAAAAAATCATCGCGCCGGCAATTACACTCTGTAAATTAGCATAACATCGTTGTGCGATATAACTGATTTTTTCGGTGAACCTTACGAATATCAGCGAAAACACCCGTGAAATATACGGGTTAATGTCGTTTGTCGCTTATTTCTTTGGTGCTTTCAGGTCAGCGAGGAACTCATTTGTGACCTTCTTGCCTACCAGAAAGAATTTGCGATCCGGGTGCCATAGTACGTTGTTGCCGCCACGGGTGGTTAAGCTTGGGTAAACGCCGATATTGGTGTTTACCTTGGCATCTCCGTTACCCTTTTTCCCGTCCACGCCGAATCCGTCGTTATCCATGAACTGCTTTGACCTGCTGAACCAGATGGGTTGGTCGGCACCGGGCCGAAATTCGCCCAGGGCGATGAAGGCGGGCCGGCGGGGCCCCCAGGTATTTTCCGGTTCAACGGTCCAATCACCGCGGTTGTTGTGGTGCAGCAATATGTAGCGGCCGTCGTGCAGTTGATAGATGGGGCAGCAGGATACGGGCTGGAGTATAGGTTCTCCGTAGTCCTTGCGCAGCAGCGGCCGGGTATTACACCATGTTCGCCCGTCGTCGGCGGAGATGCTGTACCAGATATAACCGCTGTTGGTCCGCATGGTGCAGAACAAGCGTTTATCGGGTAACCGCACGATGCTCGGTTCCTGGGCGATGCTGAGCAGAGGATACTTAAAGTGCGGCACCCGCAGGGCTTTTTCGCCCCAGGCTGAGTAGCTTACGCGGAGATCCTTGGGTTGCGGATTGTCATCCACGTTTGCAAAGCGCATGAACTCGACGACGGATTCGATCTGGGTCCAGGATTCAACTTTTTTCAGCTGGGCCCGGGCATAGTTCACCCAATGGCTGTACCCCACGATGTAGCCGCCCTTAAGATCGCGGGTGGGAATTTGCCAAACGATCCACTCGGCGGGGATCTTGCCTTCGGGGTCATCGTAGGGGCTGGGGGGCATGGGGATATTCTGGGGAGTTGACCATGTTTTGCCGTTGTCGTCGCTGTATATGCCTTCCATGGTGCCGGTGTGCATTTTTATCCAACCGTAGTTGCCTTGGTTGCGGTTGTAGAGCACGTAGATTCGTCCGGATTTGGAGACCATGGGAAATGCCCAACTGGCCATGTGTGTGGGATCGTCGGGACCGGCCGGCCCGACCAGGCGTTTGGGCGGCGCCCAGGTTACGCCCTCGTCGTCGGAGCGGGAATACATGATTCGATTGACTTGTGATTTACCTCCTCCGGATTGGGTCCAGACGGCCATTAGTGAACCGTCGGGACCTTCGAAAACCAGGAAGTGTTCGTTATGGGAATCGTTGGTTGAGCCGTCATAGTGGCCGGGAACGTACACGATGTAATCCGGCCGGCTGCGCATTACCTCTCTTTGCAGCAGATCTTTGATATCAGGCGCCTGCGCATCGGCTCGGCCGTTGATGGCCGACAATGACCCGAAGAGTATGAAGATCGCACATATTTGTGGAACATGTAAATATAAGCGATTCCGATATTGGCTCAGTTTTTTGTGGCACATAATGCCTATATTGCTAATTGATTTTGGTCAGGGATGCAATACTGGGAGTGGGAATAAGCATCCAGAGGCCCTGGATTCCGGTTCTTCTGCTGCATGACGGGTAATCAATCGGTTCTCATTACTGCCACACAAAACATTTAAAATGCCCCATCGACATTTATATCGCAAGCCCCTCCCCTGGTTGTCTTTTCACTAATCCTCTCTATGCATAAGCGTAATGCAATCGGTTGCCCTGAATAACGTACCATCTTGCAGCAAACCATAAACGGTGATGGGAACAACTGTGCCGGGTTCCATTGCATCCAGGCCCAAAGCAAGGATTATCTCTCGCCTATAGAAGTGGATTACCACGTCATCACGACCGTCCGCCCCTGCAATATGGCATTCACACTTCTGGCCTTCGACTGGGGTACTCACATCCTCAATCTTCGGCACACGGACCGGAAAAACAGTGCCGTTTATCGAAATGGATTCAAGATCGATCTGGCTCACCTCAAAAGTTTCCGTACCGATTATGGCCATGGGTAGCCTGCCCTTGTTTTTAGTGTTTACGGTTAGCTGATTCGGACAATCGTCGGGCAGAATATCAAGATCGACCGAAATAACCTGCAACTCATATGCACCCATGTCAACAGTGGTAATTTCGTCATCATCACCGTCAATAAACCGCGGATTGCCATCGAGATCGGTAGTCACCCCATCCGGCACAGCATCGTTATAACCTGCATCAATACAAGGCGAGATTCTTTGAAGTCGAAGGTTGTCGTCTTCGGTACCTACTGCATCGTCAGGACCATCGGGATCTATGAATAATGGATCGTCTCCGTGATTGCCGGTTCCCCCAAGATCGCCGGTCCAGCCTTGAATACAGCTATAATCGACGGTTGCCGTGCCTCGAAGGGTTTCGATTTGGGCGACCTCGTCGTAGAGGTCTCCGGCATTATTGCCCCATAATATGCAATTGGCCAATACAGGATTACTGTCGTTGGCGCTGGATATAGCTCCACCTTTTCTGTCTGCCGAATTGCTACTGAAGGTGCAATTAGTTATTGTGGGATTACTTTTAGAAACGCTGCACATTCCACCGCCTCGACTGCCGGTCGAATTACCGCTGAACAGGCAATTGGTTAATGCGGCGGTGCTGGTACGAAAATTACACATCCCTCCGCCGATAGCATTGGAAATATTTCCTATAAACACACAATTGGTAAGTTCTGCATTTGAATCAATAGCGTTATAGATGCCACCACCGAACTTTGCTGAGTTATTAATGATCGTACAGTCGGTCAAGGTCAAAATGCTCTGGTTGTTGCTGCCGATTCCACCGCCTCTGTCGGCAACATTTTCCGTGAGCCTGCAATTGACTATGATTAGTTCGCTGCCGTTGTCGATGAACGCACTGCCGCCGTTATCTGATGCGCTGTTGTAGCTAAATGTGCAATTACTGATGGTGAGGCTGCTAGCATCGAGCAGGATTCCCCCGCCGTTGTTATCTGGTTCGGGTCCGTTGGCATTACCTGCGGTGATAGTGAAGCCGTCTAAAATGGTGTCGCCAATAACCCCCACTGCCTTTACTGCGTGATAGCTGTTTTCGCTGTTGTTGACAAAATCCGGCCCATCGTCACCGTTGAGATCGCTGCTGAGGATAGTTTCATTGATTTCGAAGTCACGATCATCCAGATTAAACGTAGCCGGATCCTCATGGCCGGCAAAACCGCCGTAAACCGCAACCTTGTTGATAAGTTGGAAGCTCGTATTACGATCCCCTCCGGGACCCGCAGGTAAATATGTCCCCGCCGCCACCCAGATTTTAATGACGTGATCAGTTGTATTCGTTGCTGCGAGATTGAGGGCATCCTGAATCTTGTTAAAGGCATCGGTCCAACTGGTTCCATTGTTTAATCCCGTGGCATTGATATCGACGTATAAGAGAAATTCTGGATCGCATGCGTCCCCGAGTCCATCTCTGTCGGAATCCAACTGATCGGGATTAGCAGTGTTGGGGCAGTTATCTACGTTGCCACACACACCGTCCTGATCCGCGTCATTATCAGGGTCCTGCGGACATGGGTCACATGCGTCTCCACGACCATCATTATCACTATCGGTTTGCAGAGGATTGGGTATGACGGGACAATTATCATCAACATTAAGAATCCCATCATGATCGTAGTCTGGGTCATACTCGTACGGGCCCATATCGACGATCTCCATGTAATCAGGAGGATCGGGAACACCTGTGTCATCGGTATCCGCTTTATCCGCAAAGCGCAAGTTGCCATTGAGGTCGAGCGGAATTCGTTCCGTTATATCGCCATCGCCATCTATGTCGAAGACGTCCTCGGGCACAGCGATGTTATCTCCGGCATCGATGCAGGGTGAACCGGCCCGCAATGTTAGGTTACCCGGTGGATCGAAGAACATTGGATCAAGGTCGATGTTGCCTTCGCCCCAATCCACAAGTCCACTGCCGGGATAGACAGCACCATCACCGCCCTGCACATCGCAGTAAGCAACCGAAATGGCGCCAGCCCCCTCGTAGAGACCAATTTCCGGTCCCTGAGGTGAGGAATCGTCCCATAGAATCGAATTGGTGATTCTGGCACCGCTGTAGATATTGCAGCAGATGGCTCCGCCCCTGGCGGAGGCGCTGTTATTGGAGAAGGCGCAGTTGATGATCCTTGGCTCGGCATGGTCGCAGGTATAAATCCCGCCGCCATGGGGAGCGATGTTATCGGCAATAACGCACCCGATGATAGTCGAGTCCGGATGCGATATGTGTTCCAACCGGATATAGATGCCGCCACCGTACACGGAGGCTGAGTTCCCCGTAATTGTGCAGGCAACAATCGTTTCGCGGTAGTACGGGAAGCAGCCGCCGCCGTAGTCCGCCCGATTATTACTGATCATGCAGTTCGCGGCTGAGCCGTAAACTCCACCACCACGTTCTGCAGAATTCCCGGTGATAGTGGAGTTGTAAACGGTCCGACCGCTAAATCCGCCTCCAGAAATCGTAGCGGTGTTTGAACTGATTGTGCATCCTTCGACGATCGTGCTATATCCGCAGATGCCGCCGCCGGAGTTCTCTGAAATGTTTTGGATCACCATGCAACCGAAGATGTTCGCATTGCTTCCGTAGGTACAGTAAATCCCACCCCCGTAGCGCATGGCGAAATTCTGAGTAATTATACAGTTGCGGATCGTCGGGCTGCTGTCATCGGTACACATGATCGCCCCCCCATCGTCAGAAACATTACCATTGGTGATGGTGAACCCTTCGAC
Source organism: Planctomycetota bacterium (assembly GCA_020346805.1). Classification (GTDB taxonomy): domain Bacteria; phylum Planctomycetota; class Phycisphaerae; order UBA1845; family PWPN01. The sequence goes on along the minus strand of CP070790.1, from coordinate 2,102,287 downwards.
AATGGCGTCAGAATTCTCACCGGATCGGAAGTGGAAGCCACGGCCGGCGCCCTCACAATCAATGGTACATGTGCTCGGACCATTTTCACCCCGGACGGTGATGGATTTGCCTCGGAAGTCCAGGTCCTTGTTGCCGGGGCCGGTGTATGTTCCATCGGCTACCAGAACGATGTCCATATCGATGGCGGCGTCGATGGCAGCCTGAATAGTCGGGTATTCGGAGGGCACCCGCCGGTATCCATAGACATGCAGTTGGAGATCGACTGTCTGTGGGCTGTTTGCCGCCGGGGTTGCCTGGACCGTTAACTCGCACGCATAGTCACCGTAAGTCAGGCCCGTGAGATCTAACTGCAGCGCCACATTATCGATCTCGCCGTCAGACGCGCCATTTGGTGGCATTACCTCGAGCCAGGGGCAGTCTTCAACGATTTCCCAATAAAGTGTACCACCTCCCACATTGCGAATCGAAAGGAGACCATCCTCCGGCATAGTCTCCAGGTGGGCACTCATCTGAATTGCGTAAGGATTCAGGGCAAGACATGGCAGATTCAGGTTGAATTCATATACTCCGATGTCCGTTGTTGCGATCCCGTCTCCGTCCCCGTCAAGGGATCGTACATTACCATCCGGATCATTAGGAGGCAGCTCGCCAGGCGGCGTGTTGGTGCCGGCATCGATACAAGGAGAACCGCTTGTAAGATGCAAGTCATAGGGCGGAAAGGCCAACATCGGATCCAAATCGATATTGCCTTGGCCCCAGTTGAGCGGGCAGTCTTGGACATACACCGCCTGTTGTCCGCCCTGAATATCGCAGTACGCCACAGTGAGCCCGCAGCTATAAGTCAAATAATGGACAGCAGCAAGCTCGGGTCCTTGTTCGGCCTCGTTGGCCCATAGGATACAGTTGGTCAAAGAACAATCGTCCGCTTCACCTTTCGAGAGGCACCCGCCACCATAATAGTCGGCTTTGTTACCTATAATGGTGCAGTTCACAGCCGAAGCGCAGAGCCCACCGCCATTTTTAGCCGAGTTCCCGATGATCATGCAGTTCCGGGCTGTTCCACCCCATATCCCTCCTCCAAGTTTCTCTGCGTTGTTATAGCTGATCACGCAGTTCGTGATCGTCGTTTCGCCAATTCGGCAGTAAATACCGCCGCCCTCGATCGCTTGGTTGCCGGTTACTGTGCAGTTAACCACTGTGGCAGCGCAATTCGTATCAAAGTACATTCCCCCTCCGTCTGAATCAGAACGCCCACTGGCCACGTTTCCGGAAAACAGACATTCGCTGACTACCGGGGCACAGGGAATGGTATATTGGTACCCTTTATAAGCGTACAATCCGCCGCCAAAGCAGCCGCGATTATCGCTAATCGTACAATGATTGATGTGAGGACTGCTGTTATTAATGAAGATACCTCCCCCTTCTCCGCAAATGGCTCTATTCTCGCTGATATCGCAATTTGTAATGGTCGCGTTGCAGTCGTTTATGCAAAAGATTCCGCCGCCTACATCACCGGCCGTGTTTTCGTTAATGGTAGAGTTGGTGATCGAAGGACTGGAGTAATTCTCACAGCAAATTCCTGCTCCGTTACCATCGCTACGTTTTGTCACTGCATTACCACTTATATTGCAGTTCGCTATCGTCGGACTGCTTTGGTTAACGCAGTAGATTCCTCCC
>CP070790.1:2097334-2100509 GCA_020346805.1 Planctomycetota bacterium | reverse complement strand
TAATGTCCGCCCGCACGCGCGTTATACGGCCGATCCGCGCATAAGAGGCGGACCCGTAGGGCACCGGCTCATCTTTTTCGTCGAGAAGCTGCCAGCCTTTCGACCGCGGCTCGCGCACGAACATGTCGTCGACGAACATGTTGGTCGAAGACATATACGCGGCCACCCGGATGCCGCGTGCGTGACAGGCATCGACATAGTCGCGCAGCAGGTCCCACTGGTGGCGCTCCTTCTCGATGGAATAGCCGACATTGAACGTCAGCCAGATAAAGTTGAAGCCCATTGCCTCGACCAGCTCGACGGTTTCGGGATCGTACCACCTGCTCGTCGCATCCACCACGCTGGGCCACGGGGCATTAAAATAGGGCCACCCCGAGAGCATCCCTTTGCACACTTCGAGCGGGCCGCCGTCCCAGCGTGAGAAATTGAGCTTCCGGCTCAACAACCATGCCGGCGCCGAAGCCTTTTGAGGATCAGGATAGTCCCGGCCAAGGCACGAGAGATCCGCCGCCGGAGCCGATGCGTTGAGAACCCAGCCGAACCAAAATACAACCGTTAAGACAAGCAAGTACCTCATACCAAAACCTCCTTTACTCCAACGGCATACCCCTGCGCTTGCCGCAGCCGAATACGTCATTTATGATGCTACCATAGACATACACCTTTGGCAAATGCAGCAGCGATTCCGCATCGCAGAATTTAGGTACCGTGCGCCTTGAATTCCCCGAAGGATCATTTTCAAGAAAATCCTGAGTTTGAAGGTGCTGTTACTTGTTTTTTGGCCAATTCTCCGGTATTATCTACTGTAGAGGCATGAAGCCCGGGAGTAACCTTCGGTCGAAAGATAGCCGGAGGCCAAGAGCGTGTGCTATTAGAGGATTTCCTGCCTCCGCACAGTTTATAGCATGGGAAGCTCAACAATTCATGAGGGTAGTAGGACGAGAACGACAGTTTTATTCATATTGGTTTTGGTATTGGTCCTGGTGATGGCTGGTCTGGTATAGGCTGCCACAATTGCCGTAGGGCCAGGAGCAAGCTATGATTTTGGCACTATTCAGGAAGGGATAGATTCGCCGGTGGATGGGGATACAGCGCTTGTTGTACCTGGCGATTACGTTATCACCGAGTCCATCACGTTTCGCGGCAAGGCCGTTATCTGATCACTAACCCTTGAATTGGATGACACTGACATGAAACATTCCATGATAACCCTCTTGGCTGCATTACTCACTGCGCTCGTGAATCAAGGAGTCGCGTACGCCGGCGGAACTGTTGTAACCACTGAATTGACAAGTCCGGCACTTGAGGGAAGCATACTGGGAACGCCGGCAACGCGACAGGCACGCGTTTACCTGCCCCCTGGTTATGATACGTCCGACAAGCCGTATCCGGTTTTGTACTACCTGCATGGTGCCTTTGGTGACGAATACACTTTCGAAAGTTTCGCTGGACATGAAACCGCCGATCGGCTGATTGGCGATGGCGAGATGCAGGAGATGATCATCGTGGGAGTCGACGGCAGCGGAGGGCAGCCTTTAAGCTCGTATGTCAATTCCGAGCTGAATGGCAACTTTGAAGACTACATTGTACGGGACGTGGTGAACCATATCGATGCGACGTTTAGAACGATTGGCATGCGCGACGGTCGCGGAATCTTCGGCGCTTCTATGGGTGGATACGGAGCTATGCGCTACGCAATGATACACGCCGACGTGTTCGGCGCAGCATACAGCATCAGCACAGGCTTTCCCAGCTTCTCGCGGCCTGAAAGCTGGCTATATCTGGGCGAGGACGAAGCTGTTTTTCTCGACACACCCAATGCAGGGGAGGATTTGGCCGGCGTCCAAACCCCTTCTGATTTTGGTGAGGGTGTTCTGCGCAACGCAGTCTTCGGGTGGGCCTCTGCCTTTTCCCCAAACCTCGATAATCCTCCGTTGTTTGTTGACTTGCCTTTTGAATTGCCTACTCTGAAAACCGTTCCTGAAGTCCGCGAGAAGTGGCTGGAGTACGACCCCTTCACACTACTTAGGGACCACGCGAGCGAATTATCCTCGCTGAGAGGCTTCGCTCTTGCCGTTGGTGACCGCGACATCGCCCGCGCAAACTTGGCAGACAGCCAAGCGTTTCACGAAGCGCTCCTCGATGCCGGTGTTCCACATCAGTTCGAGGTGTTTTCTGGCGGACACATTGGTGATGAACGGATTGAGAGAATCGGCTTGGCGATGATATTTCTCTCGGAATCATTGGTTACTAGCATACGGTCGATCCGCGACTTTAACGGCGATGGAGTCGTCGACTGTGCAGACATTTGCCTGATGGTGGACCACTGGCACACGGACAAGCTAGACTATGATATTGCCCCACCACCTTTTGGTGACGGGATCGTTGATGTCCAGGACCTCATCGTCCTTGCTGAGGATTTGTTCACATATCCTGGTACAGTGGCGCACTGGAGCCTGGATGAGACAGAAGGCGGCACAGCCTATGACAGTGCTGCTGATCACGTTGGCACGTTGATTGGTGACCCGGCCTGGCAACCCGCTGGCGGTATGGTGGCTGGAGCACTTCAATTCGATGGTACTGATGATTATGTGAGCACAGAATTTGTCCTGAACCCAGCGGACGGAGCATTCAGCATTTTCGCCTGGATCAAAGGCGGTGCGCCCGGCCAAGCTATCATCTCTCAAGCGAATGGTTTCAATTGGCTTTGTGTGGATGCATCCGAGGGCAACTTGATGACCGAGCTTAGATACGTTAGCAGAGGGGGTAGTGGAGCGCCCTTGGTATCACAAACGCCGATCATTGACGGCGATTGGCACCGCGTGGGCTTGAGCTGGGACGGGGCAGACAGGATCCTATATGTCGATGATGTTGAAATAGCAGGAGACACGCAGCCGGGCATGGTGAGTTCAAGAAGTGGTTTGTATATCGGCGCTGGAGGTAGCCGTGGAGAGGGCACCTTTTGGTCCGGCCTCATCGACGACATTCGCATCTACAACCGGGCAGTGCGTCCGTAGTCACAAAATCCCACAGAAAGAGAACCTAGGGGGCCGGCAGGCTGTGGAGCTGCCGGCTTCTGTTATCATCGGATGTCACTCAACGCATTCATTGAATATGTTGGGGTACAATAATATTTTTGCAGGTGGAGAATTCTACCGAAAAATCAGCTCATTCT
>CP070790.1:2089559-2097234 GCA_020346805.1 Planctomycetota bacterium | reverse complement strand
GGTTTTCAGGGCCGACGGGCTATTGTGTGCCGGCAAATAATCCTCATCTAAAGGATCAAACTTGATTTTCTGTTTTCTGAGCCATTCGAAAGCGAGGTTCACTGCCGCTCGCCATGCGTAGGCAAAGGGGCTCCTTGCATTATTAAAACCTTCGGAATTACATAATCTTATAAACAGTTCTTGTATCAGATCACCCGTTGTATGCTGACAAAGAGTTAACCGGCCCAGCAGTCTGTACAAACTCACTCCTGAGGAATCCAGTAATTCCAAAACTTTGTTTTGGCGATCGTCCAAGAAAACCTCTAATTCTATTGTATCAGTTACTTTACGAAGGCCTTCAATATAATAGATGCATATTAATCTCCTGCGCACCTTCACAAGTAATTAATTTTACACAGGAATAAGCCCGTTGGGACGCTCACTTATGTACGCAGTTCGTTAATATCGAAATGGATCAGTTCGAGATATTACAAAAAACGGAGCGGGCGAATAAGCCGAATTCTGTTGTCCGCCTAGGCGGACGGCAATCATTCATCTAGGCAGCCTGTCGCCAGACTGCTCGAGCACCCTACCCGCAGCTCAAACGAGACGGGCCGCCTCTCGCTGCCTATTTGGGCTTGCTGGCGGTGGGGTTTACCATGCCGACACGGTCACCCGTGTTCGCGGTGCGCTCTTACCGCACCATTTCACCCTTACCTTCCATCAAGTCACGTGGGCTTGATAGGGGCGGTATATTTTCTGTGGCACTATCCCTCGGCTCACGCCGGGTTGCCGTTAGCAACCACCGTGCCCTGCCCAGTTCGGACTTTCCTCCCGGCCAAGACCTGGAATCGGTCCGGCCGAGCGATCGCCTCACCCACTCCACTATGAATATTATACCACACCGTTGTAATTAAAGCATAACAGGCCGGTAAATACAGGATCCAAAGGATCATGGATATATTTTTCCAGGATATTTACAAGTGACTATGTTATAATGCATAACAGCAAAGCGGAGGGGCCGATCCACAGGGCCAAAAATTCTGTGGCATATAACTAAGGCAGGCTCAGGAAGGCACATCCCTGTTCGCCGCAGAGAAAAGCATTTGCCATGCATACGATAAAACCGAAAACCTTGATAATTATAATGACCATATCGGTGTTAGCTGCCGGTTCGGCAACCGCAGTCAATCCCATCCCTCCCAATGATCCGCTGATAGAATATCGGAGATTATTTTTTGCCGACGTGCAACCGACCATTGCATATCTGAATCGCTTCACCCAGGAATTACTCAGCGATCCCAATCGAAACTTCAATAATCAATATGCCGAGACCCAACCCGGCGTAGCAGTGCGCTTTTGTACCACCAGCAATTCAGTCACCGCCAGGTTTCAGTATGTTCCCGGTTATCACAATATTGACATCTTCAGCATCTATCAGGATGGGATACGTACCGAGGTAATATCGGGATTGACACTAAACGTCACCTCGAACAATCCGGGCCAGTCGGTAACTTATGAAATCGTATGCCCCAGCTATTCCAATGTGGCGTTCATCGGCCTGGACCTGGACGATGGGGTATCACTGTCGGCTTGCTCTCCCATCAACAAACCCCGCTATGTTGCCTTTGGCGACTCCATTACACATTCAGCAGGCCAGGACGGCACCAGTGATACCTCCTACGATTGGGTACTGGCTCGCGATAAAGGCTGGGAACTATTCAACCTGGCGGTCGGGGGGGCTAAAGTCGGCCCACCTATAGGATCCATGTTGGATAATGAATCATTCGACTTAGCCACCGTGTTGTGGGGATTCAACGACTGGAATTCCGAAAACAACCTGCCCTTGTACCAGAGCCGATATAACCAGTTTCTGGATAATTTAAGAGCCGTCCACACCCAACCGGTCTACTGCTTTACCCCCATACATACCACCAAGCTGACCCCCAACAAAAATAACGGTTATACCATGGATCAATACCGCGATACCGTACGTCAGATAGTGGCCACCCGGCGGGCAGCGGGAGATAACAACCTGTTTGTGATTAACGGAGAGGATCTGACCACTGCCGACGATCTTTACGACGGCATCCATTTAACACATGAAGGAGCGGCAAGCTTTGCCGACCTGTTGATGGACTTTGTGATGCTGCCCCCGCCAACCTCCCTTCCCAACGCCCCCGATAATTTGAATGCAACAACCGTGGATGCCCGCGAAATTCATTTAAGCTGGACGGATAACGCCGATAATGAAAATTACTTCAAGATCGAACGGTCGCAGAACGACACCAGCAACTGGACTCAAATCGACACCGTCCGGGCAAATGTGACAAGTTATATTGATGCCGATCTTCCGCTGTTCACGACTTTTTATTATCGCGTTCGGGCATACAACTACTTGGGTGACTCGCCCTATTCCAATGAAGCAAACACCAGCACCTGGGCCCACGGCGACTTTGACGGTGATAACGATGTCGATCAGGAGGACTTCGGCCATCTGCAGCAATGCATGACCGGATCGGGTAATCAGCAAAATGATCCCGATTGCCTGGATACCTTGCTTGACGGCGATCAAGACGTGGACCTCGAAGATTTTGTCATCTTTCAAGCTTGTATGAGCGGAGCCAACATCCCCCCCACACCCGGGTGTGCGGATTGAGTGCAATTTACTGAAAGTCCTGCATCCCCTCTATTGAAAAATCATTCAGGATCGGTCTTCAAAATCTTTTAGAATGACATCTATCTTACGTTTCAATTCGGGTAGGTCTTGTTCAATGATGTTCCACACTTCATCGAGCCGCACCCGCGCATAGGCGTGAATCAACACATCCCGAAAGCCGGCAATTCGTCGCCAAGGTAAATCAAGATATTGCTCTTTTATATCTTCCGAAATCTGCTTGGCCGCTTCACCGATGACTTCAAAATTGCGAATCACGGCATCCTGAATCATAGTGCTTTTCATAAACTCCGCTTTCCCACCTTGGATATAAGTCTCGATTCGGCGAAGACTTTCAGCGATGTGAATTAGATATAGTTTTTCGTCTTTCACAGAGCTACTGCCTCCTCCAACACGCGGTCGCGGATATACCAATGCAGGGCCTGGACTTCAACAACGTCAACCTTACGGCCAAGCAAATCTTCTAAGTCTTGCGTCAAGGCTACGTGATCCATCAAAGATCGCCCGGGTTCAAGCTCTACCAGAAAATCAACGTCGCTTTGGATATCCACCTCGCCTCGGGCAATAGAGCCGAATACTCGCACATTGTGAGCACCATACTTTGCCGCAATGTGTAAAATCTCGTCGCGTTTATCTCTCAAGAGCCTAATTGCTTTCATAAAATCACACCTTCCGAAAGACGACAAATACGGAGCATTTCTATTTTATCAGACATCGCCGCTTAAGTTAAGATACTCAAAGCAACAGACCCGCCCCGCTCAGTCACCAAAACCAAGTTGTTTGTAATGCGTAAGTATCTTCAACGTCTCGCTAACCCTCGGCTGTGCGGATTAGAAAAATAACATTTTTACACGCCGGTTTCTATCTCCATTCCGATATCCAAAGCCGGGGCGGAGTGAGTGATGGCCCCCAAGGAAATTCGGTCCACCCCGGTTTCCGCAATCTTGCGGACATTATTCAAGACTATGTTGCCGGAAGCTTCCAGCTCAATTTTACCGGCCAAATCCAAGGCATCCCGGCGGGCCACCGCTTTACGCATTAAATCGATAGTAAAATTGTCTAATAAGATCACATCGATGCCCGAAACTTTAAGCAGTTCATCCAACTGCTCTACGGAATCGACTTCAAACTCCACAAACCCGGGCGGCGGATTGAGCCGGGACGCTTCATTAACCATTTCAGAAACCACCGGCAAAAGTTCACTTATTTCAATATGGGCCAGGTGATTATCCTTTACCAGAATGGCATCGTGCAGACCCATACGATGGTTCTGCCCCCCCCCGCAGCCAACCGCATACTTATCGAGCTGCCGCCAGCCGGGAACGGTTTTGCGCGTATCGTAGATTTTGGCCCGTGTACCGGCAACGGCATCAACGTATTGTCGGGTTAAGGTCGCCACCCCGCAGAGTCTTTGCAGAAAATTAAGCAACGTTCGCTCGATGCCCAGTAACAGTCGTATGGGACCGGTCAGCGTGGCAATTGTGGTATCGGCTTTCAGGGCGTCACCGTCACCGACTTGTAATCGAACGGTAATCCGCTGGGCGTAAGCTTCTTTAAGAACATCGAATATTATCGCACCGGCAAAAATCCCCGCTTGCCGAGCGACAATTTGGGCCGAGCCGGCTATCCCTTCATTAATAACCAGCAAAGAAGTTACATCGTTCTCGAAACCGTCTTCAGCCAGGGCGTTCTCCCATAGCCGACGGAGTTGTTCACGATTGGGATGTTGCATGATTTGATTCGCTTTCGATTTTGCCAACCACGAGGCTTTACACAAAACATCGCTGACAGATTCTAACTATTTAAGTTCCGCATGTGACTGCCCCAAACTAAAACAATTATTTATTCCCGGGATTAGTCTTCTCCAATATGGGGGCTTCCTGCAGTTCCTTGATTCTATCGCGGAGCATGGCCGCCCGCTCAAAATCGAGTTGTTCGGCCGCTTCCAGCATCTCACTTTCGAGCATGGCAATCAACTCGGTACGATCATACTCGGCCTCGCTGGCCTGGACCGCCTGACGGGCAACCCTGCGGGCCGTCATTTCCTGTTCCAGAGTCGTACGAATCGCCTTTTTGATCGTCTCCGGTGTAATCTCGTGTTCCTCATTATACTTCAACTGCAGTTCCCGCCGCCGCTTGGTTTCATCAATCGCTCGCTGCATGCTGGGGGTAACTTTGTCGGCATACAGTATAACCTCGGCATTTACGTTGCGGGCGGTTCGGCCGATGGTCTGAACCAGGGAGGTTTCACTGCGCAGAAATCCTTCCTTATCCGCATCCATAATGGCCACCAGTGAAACTTCTGGCAAATCGAGCCCTTCACGAAGCAGGTTTACACCCACCAGCACGTCAAATTCGCCTTTCCGCAAATCGTTGAGAATTTCAATCCGCTCCAGCGTATTGATTTCGCTGTGCAGGTACCTCCCCCGGTAACCGCGCTGATCGATATACGCCGACAAATCCTCGGCCAGCCGCTTGGTCAGCGTGGTAACCAGGATCCGCTCACCGACGGCTACTCTTTCGTTGATCCGGTCCAGCAGGTCGGGCACCTGGCCGCGAGCCGGTTGAACGTGAATCATCGGATCCACCAGACCGGTCGGCCGAATAATTTGCTCCACCACTTCACCGCCGCATTCTTTCAGCTCATAGGGACCGGGGGTTGCACTGACAAACAGAACCTGGTTCCACAGGGACTCGAATTCCTTGAACCGCAGGGGGCGATTGTCCAGGCATGACGGTAATCGAAAACCGTGCTCGACTAAAACCTCCTTTCGGCTGCGATCGCCGGCATACATGGCATTTAGTTGGGGGACCGTGGCGTGTGATTCGTCGACAATCAGCAGGTAATCCTGTGGGAAATAGTCGATCAGGGTAAACGGCCGGGAGCCTGGCGGGGTACCGTTGAAGTGCCGCGAGTAATTCTCGATCCCGCTGCAGTAACCCGCCTCACGGATCATCTCCAGGTCGTACCGGGTTCGGGCCGCCAAGCGCTGGGCTTCCAGCAATTTACCCTGTCGGCGAAGTTGTTGGAGCCGAAGTTCGAGTTCCTCTTCGATAGTTTTGAGGGCCGCCTCCATACGATCCTCCGGCATGACATAGTGAACCGCCGGATAGATAAAGATCACCTCCTGGGAGGTAATCGTCTCGCTGGTCAGCGGATCGATCAGGTCGATTCGGTCGATTTCGTCGCCGAACATTTCTATCCGATAGGCAAATTCTTCGTTGGCCGGATGAAGCTCAATCACATCGCCCCGTACGCGGAAGGTTCCCCGTTTAAAATCGATGTCGTTGCGGGCGTACTGCAGATCGATGAAGCGTTTGAGCAGTTCATCGCGGTCCATGGTATCACCGCGACGGACAGTAATGATGCTGCGTTTGAAATCTTCCGGCGAGCCCAGGCCGAAGATGCAGGAAACACTGGCCACGATAATCACGTCCCGCTGGGAAATCAGGGAACTGGTGGCACTAAGCCGGAGCCGATCCAGATCGTCGTTACGCGAAGCATCTTTTTCTATATAAATGTCGCGCTGAGGGATATAGGCTTCCGGTTGGTAGTAATCGTAATAGCTGACGAAATATTCAACGGCGTTCTCCGGAAACAGTTCGCAGAATTCCTCGTAAAGCTGGGCGGCCAGAGTTTTATTATGGCTGATGACCAGTGTGGGGCGGTCGAGATGCTGGATCACATGGGCCATGGTAAAGGTCTTGCCCGAACCGGTCACCCCCAGCAGGCACTGGTACTTCCGCCCGTTGCGGTAAGCCTGGTTCAGCTTATCGATGGCGGCGGGCTGATCCCCCGCCGGGGCAAACTCACTGTGAATTTTAAACTCGGACATGCCTAAAACCGTATACTGATTGACCTTAAGAACAACAATCACCTATCACAACAAAGATTTATCATATTGCCCGGCCTTTGATGGTTCAAATATCAACTACACCACTTCCACCTGGAATGGGCCTGATTCGAGTATGAATATTATACCCTATCTGGTGGTTTGCCGTATTTAATATACCGTGAATATACAGGTTGTTTTTTACTCAGCGGTGGTTATACTGCCGGCGCCTTGACAAATAAAAGAGGATCAGGCGTTGAAAATACGTTTTTACTGTCCATTGTAACCCTCCTGATTGGAGATTACCGTGAGCACATTCGAACGATTTGAGGAAGCACCTTTCGGCCCCCTGGGAGAGCACATGGCCAGGATCAAAGAATGCGTCGCCTTGGTGGAACCCATGTTTCAGCATGTAGTCGATCAGGACTACGAGGGGCTGGCAAAACTCAGCAAACAGGTTTTCAAAAGCGAACACAAGGCAGACCAAATCAAGAACGAAATACGGGAGACAGTACCCAAAACATTTTATTTGCCGATCTATCGCGGTGACCTGCTCGCCTATTTAAAGCTGCAGGACGACATAGCCGACTCCGTGGAAGATCTGGCCGTGTTGCTGACCATCAAAAAACTGGTTTTGCATAAGTCCCTTGTCCATGATGTTCTAAATTATGTAAAACTGGTACTGAATGTGTGCAATCTTATTTTTGAATGTTCAGATGAACTCAAAGATATTGTCGAAGATGATTTCGGCGGCCCCAAAACCCAGAAAATCCTCGAACTTGTAGCAAAGTCCGAGCAGGCGGAATGGGAGTCGGACCAGGCTGAATTCGACCTCGCTCAGAAACTTTTTGCCCTGGAAGACGAAATCAAGGCCACCGATATTTTCCTGTGGTCCCAAGTGTTTCGAGAGTTGGGAAGGCTGGCCAATCATGCGGATAAGACGGCGGAGCGTTTGCGGCGGATGCTGGTCAAGTAACCTACCTGGATAATCCATAAACAATCATATAAGGACGGAGCCTCAAAATTGATCTTCGAGTCCCTGATAGCTCAAACCCAAACCATGACTCCTTTCCTCTATGGGGCCATGTTCATCGCGATTATGATGTTAATCTGGGACACGATTGAAGTCGGGCGCAACGACGCCGCCAATCTGGTCAATGCGGTTTTTGGGGCCCGAATTCTTACC
>CP070790.1:2084588-2089459 GCA_020346805.1 Planctomycetota bacterium | reverse complement strand
GTGTACTCAATCAATTCACCAACATGTCCAAGGATGAAATTGAGGCGCTGATGAATGCATCGCAGGAGCAGCGTCTCAGAAAGATGATCGAATATCGCCTGGTTTATCCTTTTGTGCGCGACGATAGATTCCATAGGATTTTTCTCGCTTTGCTTGAGTCTGAACCCTGGAGATTCGCAACCGTCTATTATCGTTTGATAGATTTTGTCTGCCACGGATTTTGGACCGCAGGACATGAGTTACCGGAAGATTTTGAACGCCGATTCGGAAACATCGTTGATCGGGCATACGTATGGATAGACGATTGCCTGGGCCAGGTATGGGATCGGCTTGATAAAGGCGATCGACTGATGGTAGTATCCGATCACGGCTTTACTACTCATTGTAAAACCAGCTCGGTCGACAGCGAAGATTTATCCGAAATAAGTTACGGCCAACATGCTGAACCTGCGGTGCTGTTGATTTACTCCGGTTCGCGTACCGGCAAAATCGAGGATGTTACTTTGCTTGATATCGCTCCCACTATTCTGGATTATCTGGGGATAGAACAGGCCCATTCTTTGGACGGGGGCCCCATCCCCGCCTTGCTGCATGCAGAATCGCCACGGAAATTGAAAGCGGTAGATGCTTATCCATATACCCCGCCAACTGAGACGTCGAAATTAACCGATCAGGAGCAGGAAGCGGTAATGAAAAGGTTGGCAGCTTTAGGTTATTTGGAGTAATTACCCAATGTCCGAAAATGGCCCAACCAAACAACCTATATTCGGTTCCCCATATCGTCGAGGACGGGAAAATCCGGACTACCAGGCCGACCGGATGGCTCAATTATGCGACTTTAATGCCCGTATCATTGATGCATATTCCAGACAGATCAGGGAGCAGCATCGCCGCGGGCGAAAAATGTGGGACGGATCTCGCTGGCAGGAACAGCATGTCAAACAGTTGGAACAGGCCCTGCAGGAAGCTGACAACGTCGCCGACGAAAGGGGCCGGTGGATCGAACAACTTGAAGAGGCCAAGGAATATCTGTCCAAACAACTGGAAAACGAGAAGCAGACATGTCGAGAATTGCAGAGGGATCTCGATAAAATTCATAACAGTTGGTGGTGGCGCCTGGGAAGACGTTTGAGAATATGTAGATAATAAGAAGGCTGATTGCCACATATTAGGTTATGGGAAAATCGGCGAAGATTTAATAAGGTAACAACCTTGGTTACCGTTTGTAAATTGTGTATTTTATTTGCTTGTCCACCGATGGTTGTTATTTCAAGTAATAATGATACGGCTGCACCATGAAATTATCAGTTGTTATACCGGTATATAACGAGGAAGAAAACCTTCGGATATTGTATGAACGCTTGAGCACTGTGATAAAAGCTGAAGCGGATGGATACGAGTTGATCTTTGTGGATGACGACAGCAGAGATAATTCACTTTCAGTTATCCGCGAACTTGCAGGCAAGGATTCAAATGTCAAGTACGTTTCATTCAGCCGTAATTTTGGTCACGAAATTGCTTCAACCGCGGGCCTGGACCGCGCCTCGGGCGATGCCGTGGTATTGATCGATGCGGATGTGCAGGATCCCCCGGAACTGATCCCCGAGTTGATTGCCAAATGGAAGGATGGTGCGGAAGTAGTCTACGCGCGTCGTCGACGCCGCAGCGGCGAGTCGTTCTTTAAAAGGACCACTTCCTTTTTGTTCTATCGCTTGCTGCAGATGTTGAGTGAAGTTCCTATCCCTTCAGATACCGGAGACTTTCGTTTGATGGATAGGCGGGTTGTCGAGGCCGTCAGGCAATGTCGCGAAAATCCACGCTTCTTAAGGGGCCTGGTAAGTTGGGCAGGTTTCCGACAGGAACCCGTGTATTACGACCGCGATGAACGTAAAGGTGGAAGGACCAAATAAAGTTTGCCAAAGCTGTTGATCATGGCCTGTCAGGCGGTCTGTGCTTTTTCGCTGGTGCCATTGCGTCTGGCAATTTGGCTGGGGGGGATTATTACCATTGTCAGCATGGTACTCACGATTATCGTTACCATACAGAAACTTTTTTTTAATATGCCTATTAAAGGATATGCCCTGCTGGCCTGCGGCATTTTCTTCTTGGGGGGAATTCAGTTGATCATCTTGGGTATTCTTGCCCAATATATTGGTCACATCTTTCGCCACACACAGAACCGGCCGCTGTATATCGTCGATTCAGAGGGCGGTTGGGATTCATAGAATGGACGATGCCCTATATCACGAGATGTTTCAGCTTGAGGAGCGTTATTGGTGGTTTGTTGCCAAACATAATATTTTAATGAATCTGATCAATCGCTTTCTGAAACCCTCATCCCAGTATGTACCTCGGGTTTGTGATATCGGCTGTGGCTGTGGTGCATTATTGAAGAGATTAACAGATAAGTACCAGGCCATCGGTATAGATGCTTCTCCCCTTGCTCGAGCATTTTGCCAACAACGTGGACTTGAGGTACAGGAAGGCGAACTCCCGGACGCCATCCCGCTGGAATCAAACAGCCTTGACGCGGTTGTTTTATCCGACGTACTGGAACACATTGAAGATGACCGGGCCGCGGTGGCAGCCGTAACCCGTATGCTGCGCCCCGGCGGTCTCTTATTATGTACCGTACCGGCCCACCAGTGGTTGTGGTCCAAGCGGGATGAGTTCCACCACCATTATAGGCGGTATGGTTATTGGCAGTATAAACGCCTGTTCCAGAGTCTGTCGTTGACAACTGAAATATTGAGCTTCTATAACGTGGCAACTTTTCCAGCCATGATAATCATGCGTCTAGCTACGAAATTCTTCGGCGAAAAACACGCTGGCCCCGATATTCCTGTAGTTAGTGTACCGATTAATACATTGCTCACTTGTATATTCGAGGCGGAGAAAATATTTCTTCCCATAATGACTTTTCCGGTTGGTGCTTCACTGATTAGTGTCCATCGTCAGAATTGTTAACTATGAGATTATATCTAATACATGCCATATCTTCGTGAAAGAAGTTATATTGATTGGTATGTTATATGTCTAATCAACGGTTAGTCTATTTGTTAATTGTTGGAGGATCAATGATCAATTTTTGATAAATATATTTAATATCGAGATTTTATGGGGATTATTTGTTTTAAATTACTGAGTCTTATACTGCTACTGTTGCCACTGGTAATTGGCTTATGGGCGTATTGGCGATTCCGATGGTCTCATGCTGCGGTGAGTGAGACTTTATTGGCAGGCCTTATCTGTGTCCCCGTGGTGCTTATTCTGGAAATTGTTGTCCTGGGTAAAGTTCCATTCGGTCGTCCGCTTGAGTATCTATTGGTTGTAAATTTGGTAATCGCTGTCTTATCATTGTTATTGACATGGAGATATCGGGGTGCTTTCAAATCGATAATTCACCAATCCTGGTTGGGAACATGTAACTGTTGGAATGAAACCACATGGATACAACGTTTAACCTTTCTGCTTGGTATATTTATCCAGTTGGCCGCCACTTGTTATGGAGCCTGGAATTCTCCCTGGTCGGTTGACGAATTAAGTTATCAGATTCCACAGGCAATTCAACCGTATCAGGATGGTAGATTGGGGCCGGTACAGGCAAATGTAATCTGGGCTGATTCGTATCCTCGTGCGGTTGCCTTGCTTTACTATTGGACTTTGCAATTAACTCACAGTGATGTCGGATTTCATCCGGTCAACGGAGCTTTTGGTTTTATCTTTATCCTGGCAACCTATGTAGCTGCTCGACGTACAGGACTTGGTATAGGTTGGGCATTAATGGCGGCGGGGATTGTCCCGACTGCGCCTGTATTTGCCTATCTAAATACTATTGGCTATATCGACATGAGTGTGGGGGGGATATCCGCAGCGGCCTTGGCCATGGCTCTGCCTGAAAGATCGAGAGGATGGAGTTGGGGGAGCTGCATCAGTTGTTTCATTTGCTGTGTGCTGGCCTTATGGATGAAATTCACCACAATTGCTCTTATAAGTGTAATAGTTGTATATCGCATTATCCTAATAATTGATGCAACTCTTCAGAAACTTATTAAACAAAAGACGATTGAAATTAATCCCAGGTTACCAAACTTTTTGTTATTATCAGTTTTTATGTTGATTCTGGCATTTGTTCCGTATATACGAACCTGGCAAAAATATGGCTCCCCGGTTTATCCAATCCGTCTTAAAGTTGGAAACCATGTGATTTTTAATGGACCGATAGATACCGCATTATTTGGTCGGATGAATGATCGCCCCTTTTATGAGCGGTTTGTTGTTTATTGGGTAGATTGGGATGAAAAATTAACCACAGACTCTCCAGGTTCGTTTGGTCCTTTGTTTGCCATAGGAATGTTAGTTCCAACTATAGTGTGTTTGATTATGGCATTATATTATGTTCATCGAAGTTGGTTGTTGTTGGTTGTTGTTTTCTGGATGGTATTATTATTACCGGAGTTTCACGTACCAAGATATGCTTTGTATATTCTTCTACCGGGAGCTTTATCTGCGGTCTGGATTGGGCAATCTCTCCATCCACGAATTTTGTCTTTTTCATGGTGTTGTGTGTTGTTACTACTCGCCATATATAATTCATCAATTTTCGGGGTCGAGATTATTAATGCAGTAAAATGGCAACAATCATTTAATATATCATTGTTGACAGAAAATCGTAATCGCCCTATTGTCGATAAGGTGGTCTCATTTAACGAAAGAACACCCGCACCTTCTACTCGTCAAGCGTTATACAAAATCATGAAGCCAGGCGAAACACTGATTGGCGCAGTGCATGGCTATCAAACTCTTTTACATGATCCCAGATATCAATACCGTGTTGAACATCGACCGGCTAAACCTTGGCCGCATTTACC
>CP070790.1:2081092-2084488 GCA_020346805.1 Planctomycetota bacterium | reverse complement strand
GGAAGAGAATTAAAACCCGCTGCTGGACCCTTCATATTTGGTGTCTTGAATGTTACCCCGGACTCTTTCAGTGACGGCGGCCTCTATACCACTCCGGACGATGCCATCGCCGCCGGCTGCCGAATGGCCGACGAAGGAGCGGACGCCGTCGATGTCGGCGGCGAATCCACACGCCCCGGCAGCAAACCGGTACCCACCGACCAACAAATCCGCAGGATCGAAACGGTTATCATCGAGCTGGCAAAAAGATTCGGCAAAGAAGGACCGGCTATTTCCATCGATACCCGATCCGCCAGGGTAGCCGAAGCCGCCCTGAATGCAGGGGCCTTAATCGTCAACGACGTGTCGGCCCTCAGAGACGATCCGGCTATGGCCGGTCTGATCGCCGATCGCAATGCCGGGGTAATTTTGATGCATATGAAAGGTACCCCCGCCGACATGCAAGATCATCCAACCTATAACAATATGGTTAACGAAATCAAAGATTTTCTTGCCAAACGTACGGCTTATGCTACGCAGGCCGGCATCGCCACCCAACGAGTAATAATCGATCCCGGAATCGGATTCGGCAAGACCACCACCCACAATCTTCAAATACTCCAACGACTCGATGACTTCCGTCAAATGGGTGTTCCGATTATGGTAGGTCCCTCCCGTAAACGGTTCATCGGCGAGATACTCGGCATAGATCGGCCAACCGAGCGTTTAATGGGAACCGCCGCCGTGGTATCAATATGCGTAATGGCCGGTGTGGAGTGCATCCGTGTTCATGATGTGGCTGCTTGTCGGCAAGTAGCCGACATGTGCGCCGCTATTTCTCAGGGGGTAAAATCATGAGATTGACCTTAGAGCATCTAACAATACCAGCCGTCCGCCTATGGCGGAATAGTAAGCGGATTAATAACACGATTTTATGCTATTCCGGCAGTAATACTGCACGGTCTTGTTATACGCTCTTGGTTACAATCCTGATCGGCACGCTAGTTTGTCACATACCTTGTTCCGCCGACGCACCCGGTTGGACCGTTCCCCAATCACATCCCCGACTGCTGATTAACCGCGAGGGGGTGGCTGAACTTCGAGTTCGATGCGGTATCGAAGGTTACAATAACGATCCGGCAGCCAAAATACGGAAGGTACGGTTCGGCTCCCATCGCCGGGAACTTGCTCGCTTAAAACAGGCGGCTGAGGAAATTATGCGGCAACATGCCGCCTTAGATGACCTCTATGTCCCCGCCGTACTGCATCTGACAACCGGGCAGCTCGGTCGATCAGACAACTATACCGACTACGTTACCAGCGCATTGCTCGATCCCGACCGCCGGACATATGAAATGGATGCCGTCGTCGCCCTCGATTATTGTTGGGACGCTATCGATTCCCAAAAACGAAACCGAATCGCCGACCGAATGATAACTAATATCAAAAGTATCAATCACAGCGAATTCCCCCTAAATCACTTCACCTTTTACCCCAAGCTTTGTTCTTTAGCGGCGGCTATCGTGCTACACAATGATAAATTGTTTAAGGAAAAACCGGCGGCAGCCACCAAGCTGACCGCTACTATATCGCTCGGGCAAAGGTATTTCAGAGATTCTTTTATCAAGTTTTGTAACCAGCGAGGTGTAATGCCTACCTCCGGGCAGAATGGTATCCTCGAAGAAGCGGATATCGTACTGGCCATTGAAATCTGGCGCACCGGTGCAGGACAATCTTTGTGGCCCCAATTGACCGATAGTATCGGCCGGGCCATGGAACATTACTTTTATGCCGATACCGATTATCCAGGACTGAAACATGGATTCCTGCATGATGACGGAACTCACTACCCCAAAAGCCCGGGCCGGGTCTATCGCGGCTTCGCACCGGCGGTCGCCTGGGCCATCGCTAAAAATACCCGCGATCCCATTGCTACCTGGTTTGCCAATCGCAGCTTGCCGCTGGTGGAATCAAAAATTATTCCTCAAATAGATCGTTACCAGTGGGTCCCACTCATTTATGGCCCCCTTAATCAATCCCAAGCCGATCGCCGCAAATGCCCCTCGGCTAGAAACTTCGGCGGCGGGTGGATGACCATGAGAAGCGGATGGGGCTTTGGAGAAACGGTTTTACTCTTCGACTACGGTCAACCATACTGGCGATCACGCCAGCATTTCGACGCCGGACAATTCCAAATCTATCGCAAGGGAAGGCTCGCCATTGACAGCGGTGACGACGTAACTTATGAGGCAATTCCACTCAAAGAGGGCAAAGCAACTCTCGCCGGTAAAACCGGCGATTGGGATCATTACCTACAGGCCACTATAGCCCACAATTGCATCACTGTGGCCGATAAATCGCAAGTCATGGAATTATACGGCCGACCCTGGCCGGCAATGGGTAATCAGCGATTAATCGAAAATGATTACAACATGTCAGCAGACGATATTACACAAACCAAACGATGGACCGGGACACTGACCGTCTTCGAAACCAATCCCCTATACACTTACGCAGCCGCAGATTTGACACCGGCCTACTCCCTTCAAACAGTTCGATCTATAAACCGACAGATTCTGTTCATAAATGCCGGGGCGGTGCTGGTGCTGGACAAGGTTACCGCAGTTAAATCCCAATCCATAAAAACCTGGCATCTCCAATTGCCCGCCCGTCCCCAGGTCTTTGGTAAAAACGCCGCCGAAAAATTATCATCATCCAGGCAGGTCCACGGAATCAATCAGAACGCAGGTATCTGGGAAATGAGGCAGGGTCAGGATTGGCTGGTGGTCTCGCACATGGACGGCCGATTGTTTGTCCGTACGCTGCTGCCTCCCCATGCCAATCGACAAATAATCGGCGGCCCCATGAAACCCCGAAAGATTCCAAAAGGTCCGGCAGAAGGAAAAACTTACTTCGGTGGCGAGGTCCTCGGTTACGAACACCGAATCTGGCCTGCTGCCATCAAACGATCCCCCAATGCCACCTATGAGCTGGGATCACCCACCAGCCTCGGACCTCATTTCGGTGTCGGGGCTACATGGGGAAGGCTCGACGTCTCACCCTCCCAAAATACCGAAAAAGTGATCTTTCTTCATCTGATCATACCCACCGATGGCAACATGGAAAAACCGCCAACCGTAAAATACGACATCCGCCATCCGTTGGCCATCATAGATATAGAGTTTAAAGATCAACTCGCTCATGCCGAACTTACTCTCGATGATCAAACCGGCGGCAAAGTGATCATTCGGCATCCCGCCACCAACAATGTGTTGCTCGAAAAAAAGCTAAGCAAAACCGTTCAATCCAACGCCGAACTCCCTACCAGCACCACAACCGTTGAATAAACCCGTTTTCGTACACACAGTTTCTACCTGAGCCCCTCAGCGCCAGCAAGTGAATTGTACTTATCACTTG
>CP070790.1:2077912-2080992 GCA_020346805.1 Planctomycetota bacterium | reverse complement strand
GAGGCGAGAATATCAGATGGTGTCTCGGGCGATAGGAAGAGCCAAGATTCTACGGCAGAAGAATAAAGTTTTTATATAACAAATCAAAAGTCACTAATAATACAAATCAGTGATTGGGTTGGGTGGCAACAGCGTGCCGATGCTGTGTCCAACTCTTATACCAGGTCAGGCCGATATACGAAGGACCCAGGCTGTGGCGTAGCGGACCTACCCCATATACGCTGCGCTGTAATGTTTCATAAGCGTCCCAGAATTCCTCAGCATGGGCAAGTCGATCTGGTGTCCAATCATCCCCGACGCCGATAGCATGGTGAGCGACGAACATATCAGCTTTAAGTTCCCACTGGCGGCGGCGCCAATTTGAAGGCTCACCGCAAAGCCCGCGAAATGACCGTCCGGCTACAGACGCATCATGGTTGAAAGGTTTGCCCCAAGGCAACAGCCAATTTAACCACTGATTAGCCTGTACCTCGTTCGCAGCGAAATATCGTTTTGCATAAGCTTGAATAACTTCCTCCGAAGATTCAAAGCGGTCTGTGAATAATCCTGCCAACAGAGCCTTGTTTACGTCGTCAAAGATTCCTTCAGAATATGCAACGACACCGCTTACTGACTGTTTTTTCAAATTTTGTACCGTTTTCATAAGGCGGCGGGCGGCAATCACCGGGCCTGTCCTGCCGTAGACATCACGAGGTTCGGATTCTTCAGCATAACCGATATGAACAAATGCGTGCCTCTTACAATTTTTAGGCAATGGTACTTCAGCAACGCAGTTTTTGTCGTAGGGTATGTGCAGTGCAACGCTTTGAGCGATATTCGGGGCATTCTGATCCATCCAATCTGTAAACCGGCGATGTTCCTCTGCCGACCACCACCATCCAATAAAATGTAATTCAATACCGGGGTGGTAGGTTTGGGCAATTTTGTGAATTTCACAGACTAGATCCGCAAAAGTCAAAATCCATGGTTGACAGCGGTCGCAGTTGCATCCGCCGTAGTCGTATGGTGCTGCCGTTATCGCGGTCAAACGAATACCGGCTGCAGCCAGATCAGCCAAAAGCTGTCTGTGATTGTTCAGGATTACCTCCCGGGCTCCCGGCTTGTGCGGACAGATCAGTTGGCCAAAAACCCGGCCACCGGTCTGGGCTATCCGTTCGGCCTTGAGTTGATCGCGATAAACATGATTAGGGGTGATGATCAGATCGGTCTGTAAACCAAGGCGCTGAGCCGTTCGAAAATGAACCTTTTTGCGATCCCATAATGCGTTGCCCAGGCTATATTGTTTGTCGCCCGAAAACGGGTTGACGCAGTCCAAAGTGTTAAACCAGTCACCGTAACGATTGTAACCCCAGGTCTTGGCCTCTATTAGAATGCGGCGCATCTCGTCTTCACCGGCTACCTCGTACCAGTTGCCGAAGTGACCCGGTACGTATAGTTCACACACCGGTGTGCCGGCCTGGAGGGAATGGGCCAAAATAACCACAACAAGAGAAAAGATCACATATCGCATAATCCGTCCTCTTCAAGTGCTGCTATCCTTATAGTAATATAAACCGGCAAACAGTAAGATTTATATATTTGAGTATAATGTAAATATGTATTTTCCGGTACTTCAATAATTTGGGCCGAGTTTTCCATAGATTAAGGAGACTGATACACATGATCGCTATTCATATTTTCATTACATCCTTAATGGCTTTTGCTACTACTGATTCGCCTATAAACCTGAACCAGACCAAACAATTGTTTCTTGATGACTATATCATCACCCTGAAAACCAACGTGGAACGGCGAATTCATCCTGCTAATAAACATCCTGCCAATCCCTTGATCTGGCCCAGCGAACCGTGGGAAGGAAAAGTTGCTCTGGTCCATGGATCGGTGATTAAGGATGGGGACAAATACCGCATGTGGTATCTCAGCAGTTCTGGCACGAGTTACGCAGAAAGCCAAGACGGCATTATCTGGACGAGGCCGCAATTGGACATTGTTAGAATCGATGAACACAAAACCAACATCTTAATTCGCAGAGATACCGATCCGGATCAACCCAATGCCCTTCCATATATCTACAATCAATTTGGCGTATGCAAGGATATCCGAGAACCGGATCCCTCGCGCCGTTACAAGATGGGCTTTTTGTCCATACATCGAGATTATAAAGGCCCACGGGAAGATCTATTCCATAAGGGACAGCGTCGCGGACTGGGTGTGGCTGCTAGTCCGGACGGTATCCATTGGAAACTGATTGATAACTGGACTACCGAAGCAATCTGCGACGGACCCACCCATTGGATGTTTGATCCTGTTCGTCGGAAATATGTCTTATACGGCCGGACAAAATTCATTGCCCCCGATGTGAAAAAGATTTGCGATCAAGACGAGTGGTGTAAACGTTATTTCTGGGGTCGGTCTGTTACCCGCCTGGAATCACCTGACTTCATAACGTGGGATATCACCGAGCGGGCCGCAGGCCCCGTCGTCATGACCCCCGACTCTCAGGATCCCATGGGCACCGAAATCTACTCGATGATGGTATTTCCATACGAGAGTGTTTATATCGGCCTGATGCAGATATTTCACAATCAACCGGAGGCATGTAATCTCGATGTTCAACTTGCTGTGAGTCGCGATAGTATCAATTTCACGCGGGTAGGGGATCGATCGCTATTTATACCCAATGGATCTGTCGGTAGTTGGGACCGATTTAATAATTCAATCGCCAATAATCCCCCCATTGCCGTTGGAGATGAATTACGCTTTTACTATAGCGGCAGAACTTATCGTCACAGCCCCTACTCAGGTTATGATAAGGGCATATCTGGCGGCGGCATAGGCTTTGCTGCTATCAAGCGCGACCGTTTCGTTTCTCTCGGTGCGTCTTTTGAGGGAGGACAAATAATTACGAAACCGCTTAAACTCAAGGGCCATACGTTACATCTCAATGCCAAGTCCGATTATGGTGAGATCATCGTCGAGGTTATTGCCAAGGACGATACCACGGTTGCCAAATCCAGACCTCTCAAGTGCGATAGCCTGGATGCGGTGGTTGAATGGGAGGATGGTAATCTGGACAGGAT
>CP070790.1:2074745-2077812 GCA_020346805.1 Planctomycetota bacterium | reverse complement strand
GGCCAAGCTACCCGCTGGGCAACTTTCACATGTCCGGTGCCACCTCACAGCTCCCCGGAAATGGCGGGCTCGATCCCGAGGTTGGTGTGAATTTGACCTACTTCGTGGACGAACGCGGTTTTTCCAAGGAGATGGCGAGGATGCCCGGTGAGGGGCCAACGTGGGCCGATGCATTTGTGGTACTTCGTGAGCCGGATGGTCGAGAGCGGATGTACGGCGCGTATTCCAAGATCCGACCGGAGAATATGGCGACCCACGAACGTGGACTAATGGTGCTGAATGACGAAACTCAACAATTCGAAAAGCTGGCGTTGCTGCCGGTGGACGCACCGATCCAGCCGGCGGCACATGCCTTCAAACACAAGGTGGACGGCATCGAGTACGTATACTTCGCCACCCCTTTTCCGTTGACACGGGTTCGTGCTACACCTGAACATTACTGCCGCCTCTCTGCTTACGAAGCCTTTACCTACCTCAAGCCTGGAAGTAAGCGGGATGAGCCGAAGTTGGACCGCGCTGAGGACGGCGCGCTACGTTATGGCTGGAAACCAAACACGCCCGTTGTCAGTCCCTCGGAGCAGGATAAGCTCATCAAAGCTGGGAAGCTAAAGCCAGAGGAGGCTTTGCTGCATCTTCAGGATGTCGAGACAGGAAAACCGATTCTGGCCCATGCCGGCTCCGTGTACTGGAATCCGTATCGGCAGCGGTGGGTAATGATCGTGTGCGAGCAGTTCGGCACGTCTGTCTTGGGTGAGACTTGGTTCGCAGAGGCCGATACGCCACTCGGGCCATGGGCCTACGCACGCAAAGTCGTCACCCACGACAAGTACAGCTTCTATAATCCAAAGCAGCACCCGATGTTGAGTAAACAGAACGGGCGGATCGTCTTCTTTGAGGGAACTTACACGCACACCTTCTCCGGCAATCCCGATCGGACTCCCCGTTATGACTACAACCAAATTATGTACAAGCTGGATCTCTCCGATTCGCGGTTGAATCTTCCTGTTCCGGTCTACCGTATCGTGGGCCAAGGCGGTAGCGTGAAGTGGGCAACAGCGCGCCAAATCGACGTGCAAAACGAAAATGGAAAAGTTGTTTTCTTCGCCCTTAATCGGCCGAGGGAAGATGCCGTCCCGGTATACAGCGAAACAGCGGCTAACGGCTGGGGTATTCTGAAAGTCGGTGATTCTCCACAGCACTCGGAGGCTTCTGTAGCGGTAACGGTGTTGTACGCCCTGTCGGCGCAAACAAAACCAATACCCGCTACGACCGTACCGCTGTTCGAGTATGTCAGCGAGGACGGCTTGCGGCGAGAATACTCGACCAACGCGGTGCTACCCATGCTTGGCTTTAATCGATCGAAGTCTCCACTCTGCCTTGTTTGGCGCAACCCGATGGCCCCGAACATATCCTCGAGATTCTTGATATCTCGCGACCAGTCTAAGTAAGTATTTCCTATATCACAGCACTTGAGTGGTTTACTGTTCCCAAACTGATCCATCTGTTATAAATGTCTTCACCGGTTGATAGGCCGAGGAGATTTTTTATAAGAAAAACGCCACAGTCCGGTACATATCATTGAGATAACTACCAGGTTACGTGAAGCAGTTGTTGAACTTACTGAAGCTCTGGAAAGGGTAGGCGATGCTGGGAAGCGATAACAAAATCATGTAAAGACCAAACAGTGAATTTTTCGTTCAGCGCCGAAGCTTAGGATTTTTTATTTTGGTGATTTCTCTTACTTATGGATAAATGAGATACTTTTTGCGAATACGTTTGAACTCTTCAAGGTCTTTCTGCCAGATTTTACCGACGGTGGCAGGGTTTACAGCCCGGCGAAGGGCATCAAGTACCTTATCGTTTTTCAGCAGAATGTTGACCCGTTCAAGCTGAAAATCATTCCTAAATAGCCGGCAAAGTTGCCAGGCGATCGTTAAGCCGACGAATACCGGCTTTATAGTATCTCTGTTGGTCACAATGATGTGCACGCCGCCGCACTTTTCTCCAGCGAATTTACTCGACGTTGGAATAAATTCGATTGGTACGCATCTGACGCCATCCAAACCAGATGCATTCAAGGCGGTGGCCAGCTTGCGGGCGTCTATCCATGGTGCTCCAAGCCGTTCGAACGGCTCATCTGTTCCGCGCCCAACGGAAACATTTGACATTTCGATAAGACCTACGCCCGGATACAAAACAGCTTGTGTAAGATTGCGCATATTGGGTGAAGGATTGATCCACAATAAACCGGTCTGATCATACCATTGATCGCGTCGCCAATTTTCCATTTTGACCACTACCAAGTCGGCGCCTATTTTCATTTCCTGGTTGAAAAATGTAGCCAATTCCCCAACAGTCATGCCATGTACTACAGGTAGTTGATAAAAGGCAGTAAATCCAAGCTTATCGGTATCAGCGATAGGACCCGCCACGCAAGCTCCGGTAATTGGATTCGGCCGATCCAGTACAATAAAACGAAGGTTGTGTTTGGCGGCGGCCTGCATGGCGTTACCCATAGTGGCAACATAGGTGTAGAATCGTGCTCCAATGTCTTGAATATCGAATACAAGGGTATCGGTTCCGGAGAGCATCTCATCTGTTGGGGAACGTATCTCACCATAGAGACTGTAAATGGTTAAACCTGTGAGTGGATCTGTATCGTTTTCTATTTTGCGATCGAGTGCTCCCTTAAAGCCATGTTCCGGCGCAAACAACGCTACAAGTTTAAAGTTTGTCTCCTTGGCCATTAGATCGACAATATGACGGCCGTCGCGGGTCAACCCGCTGTGATTAGTTATCACACCGACTTTTCGATTTATAAGTGGTTTAAATCCGTCGCGAATGAGTACGTCGAGACCGGTGAGTACCTGCGTATCAGGTTGAGGCATATTATGATGAGGACCGGCAAACTCAGTGCGTCCGATCCAACTGGGCTCGATCGGTTGTTTGAAGGGATCGGTATTGATTGCCGATGCAACAACTGTTGCAATTTTTCGGCGAAGGTCGATGACACTACCTTTTCCATTTGGATGCAGGCGATTCGTCAATATAATGGTGTAAACGCCTG
>CP070790.1:2071256-2074645 GCA_020346805.1 Planctomycetota bacterium | reverse complement strand
ACAAGCTGATAATAAAAACTTCGTCAAGATCTCGATAACAAATGACCCAAACAGATTTGAAAACCATATCTTGTCTGATACTGACCGGCATGGTCGTACAAACTGCAGCCATGTTGGGGGTTGCCAAACTGCGCGGCTCTGCCACCGCATATGCCTATCAATCACCGGATGCCCGGGAATACGTTTCCCTGGCTCGCGGACTTGCCCGGCAAGGGCGTTATGTTTGCGTTGATAGCGAGGGTAACCAATCCGGCGGTCCTGATACGTGGCGAACGCCGGGCTATCCCGCTGTCCTCGCCTTGATAATCACCATATTCGGCGACTCTGTCTGGGTACTTCTGCTGTTCAATCAATTACTTAACATGATGACTATCCCCCTGCTTTGGCTGCTGATTCGGCAATACACTTCGTATCGCTGGGCAATGGTGGCCGCCATGGCATGGATCCTGGATCCGTTTCGTATTTACTACGGCCTATGGTTGATGGCGGAAACGCTGTTCGTTGTGGTGCTGCTGATCGGATTGCTGGCCTGGTCGCAATGGACGGCCAAAGGTTGGAATATAAGACGGGCAGCAATCCTGGGCGTGCTTGCCGGGGCAGCCGTTATGGTACGCCCCATTGCCTTTGCCCTGCCTTTACTGGCCGTTGTCGGTATTGGCTTTGCCGGCCGGGGCAAACAAAAGATGCTTGTCTGGCCGGTGGCTTGTCTGCTGGGATGCCTGATTGTGATTGGGCCGTGGATGCTCCGCAACCGCATGGTCGCCGGTCATTGGGGCATCAGCCATCAAAGCGGGGCCAGCTTTGCCTATCACAAAGTTGCCGACGTGGTGCTCTGGTCCCAGGGGCGCAGCCGATACCGTTTCGATCCCGATGTTCATGACGAAATCAGAGGTGAAATCGATCGGCGACTGCAAAAAAAATGGGCCCAGCGTTTCGGTCCCCTGAGTGAGATAGAACGACAAAATCTCAGCTGGAGAAAGTTGAATTATAACCTGGCTACCGATATCGATCAGTTCAGCGCTTCGTCGCTGCTGTGGTCGGCAGGTACTCAAATGCTGGCCAATCGCAGGTGGGCAGCGGTTGAATGCTTCTCTGCCCAAGGGATCAACATGCTGATTTTCCCGTTGGGATTGTTATTGTTTCCACCGGCCGGCACGGGTACCGCTCCCCTTTCGATGCTGGCCGGCGGCAGCGGGTCGTGGCTTTCGACAACTTTAGCCGCCGGTATCGGTATCTGCTACACAGTATTGGCGTTGGCGGTATTGGGCCGTTTAATCCATGCCTTTTTAGGCAGATATTGGCCGGCGTCATTTTTTGTCTTCTGGCCGGCAGCAGCATTATTTGTCCTGGCCCTGCCCTTCGAAGATCCCAGGTTTCGTTTACCTCTGGTTCCTTTGATGTGGTTGATCGCCCTTACTCAAAGAGAAGCGGAGCCTTTATGCGATTCAACAGCCGTCTCACAAGGGGATATTATCGATCTTCCGACACTTCCTTCAGTATAATCCCTGTAATCTAGATGCCGTCTTTAATAAAGTTTGAGCGTAATCATAACTTTTCTTCAAGGCTTCAGGTAAAGGAATGTTTTTAGGGGTTTTGGCTTCGCGGGCCAGGGCCACCAGGTACCAGCCTCTGTAGTCGTAATCGGCCAGCAACTCAATTACCTCCTTCAAATCGACATCGCCGTCACCCAAAACTTCGTCCCATACGCCATCGCGGCTGCTGCGAAGCTGGAGTTCCTCGACGCGGGGGGCAAACTGATCTAGTAGATCGATGGGGTACTGTCCCGACCTGGCCACCCAGTCGGGATCATAACACACCCCGATGTATTGCGAAGTGACCAGTCGCATCATTCGTTTGAATTCACGAGCATCGTCGGCCATCTCCGGCCCGGCAAATCGGTAAATCAGACGAATCTGTTGATCGGAAAGTTTCTCGCTGATGTTAATCAAGGTCTGGGCCTGGATCTCCAGTTGCCGATCGCTTTTTGCCCCCTTCCTGGGTAAAGGATCTGGGCCGATGGTTATGGTTTGTAGATTCAGGCTGGGCTGAATAGCGGATACAACGGCCAGCAGCGTACGTTCAAACTGGTCGGCTTTGTCGGCATCATACAAGACCCCACCGGTAAAGACTCCTGCCGGTCGCAGCTTGTATTTATCCAACAGCTCCACGTAGTTATCGATCAGATCCTCGGTGGTCAGACAATCGATGAAATGGCGGACGGCAGGAAAGCCGGCGGCGGCAACCTGTCCAAGCACGGTGTCGAGCTTTTGGATCAGTTGCTCCCGGCCCAGCACCTGCCGATAACACATAAGATGGCATGCTATGGGTAACAAAGTTTACACCTCGCCACCGGCCTGGAATAAGACCGGATCAATAATACCCGCATACTAAATCCGCTGAACATACCGCAATTAATGTTAGCTTGCTAACGACATATTAGCCAGTATTTACCCGTATAACTAAAAAATATCATATTCCTATAATCTTGATTTGGCTGCAAATAGACGGAAATCCAACGAATCCATAATCTAAATATAACTTCTCCCGTCTTCATCATATCACCAATTCATCAGGTTTACATGTACTCAAAATGCTTGCCTTTTGCCGGAATTCAGGCACAATATCCGAACCTTTAACCACAACCTTCCGCCAACAGATAAGGAGTAATCCTCAATGAAAAAGTCAGCTTTAATCCTGATACTTATTGCGGGTTTATTCGGGTATGCCGGCATGTCCGGCAAACAATCTGCCTCCCTGTCGAGGCCTATAACTACCGAGTCGCTGCTGGCCGAGATGGCGGATTTGTATCGGCTGATCGAGCTGCCTATCCCCGCTTATACCACCAGGCAGTTTTCCAGCTACGATCCTGAGTCCAGGACACAGGACGATGTTGAGGGATGGTTTGCCAACAAAGATCGCGGCCACTATTTGCGGGTCGAGGAAAAGGAAGGAAGAAAAGAATTCGTCATGATGGACGCCGACGGTCCCGGTGCCATGGTGCGTATCTGGTCGGCCAATCCTCAAGGGACGCTGCGTATTTACCTAGACGGAAAAGAAAAGCCCGCCCTTGAGGTCGACATGCTGAAACTGCTCACCGGCAAAATCCCTCACTTTCCCGAACCTTTCGCCGGCATGCGGGCCCGGGGTTGCAATCTTTACTTCCCCATTCCCTATGCAAGACACTGCAAAGTGACCAGCGACCAGGGTAACTTCTATTATCATATCAATTACCGCACCTATGAGGCCGGCACGGAAGTTGTCAGCTTTACTCCCGCCGATCTCGAACGGTTGGCGGAAAAAATCGACAATCTGGCCCGCCGATTGGCTATACCGCGGGACGTCAACAAACCCTGGCCGGCCAATATGAAAAAGGATCTTTTCGATTACTT
>CP070790.1:2066834-2071156 GCA_020346805.1 Planctomycetota bacterium | reverse complement strand
CTCCCCAGAGGCGGATCAGCACGACCAGCAAACCGACGCCGAAGCCGAAGATCCACATGCCGCGCGGCGTCAGCGGCGTCGTCACGGGATCCGTCACCATGAAGACTGCCCCGAATAGCAACCCGCCGGGGGAATCGAAGCTGATCCGCGCCCAGGGAACTTACCTGGATGATAATGAACTGAAATCGGTCATTAGTTATCTTAGAGAGAAAGGGGAACCGGAGTTCCATCCGGAGTTGATCCAACTGGGCAAACAGAACATTTCCGCCGACGGCCCCCGTGATGAGCTTTTCGATCAGGCGGTTGATATTGTATTGCAGTCTGAGCGGGGTAGTGTCAGCCTGTTACAACGACGTTTGACCATCGGTTATTCACGTGCCAGCCGACTGATTGAAGAGATGGCAGCATGTGGTATAGTAGGAGAATACAAGGGTAGTCAGGCCCGTGAAGTTCTGGTTACGTCTGAAGAGTGGGAAGCACTCAAAGAACAGGAGGCCGCTCGTATCCGGTCGGCAGCATTAGAGGAAGGCGTGCCGGATATGATCTATGACGACGATATGTGATTCATCGCCTGGGGAAAGGGAGGGGAAGATCCTGCCATAAACCAATACAGGGGGTGTCGCCGTGAACAGACGGGAAATGTGGACCTTAGACATTTATTGGCTTATAGGGGCGCTGATTTTATTGGCGGTGGCTATAGTGGTGTTGGTTTTTCTATGGACGGTGCTGAGGGCGTGGTTATGGCAAAAACGTCAGCGTCATTCGCAGAGCAAATATTATAAGCAGACTCATCGTGCCGACGGCCGTCCGTATCCGCCGGTTGCTGCGGGCATTTGCGAACAGTGTGGACGTAGCAGAAAAAAAATATATTACACGGAGTCCGGCCCGAAACTCTGTTTGGAGTGTTACGAGATATTCTGGCGCGATGAAGCGATGAAAGAAGCGATGAACAATGGATCTTGAGCCTCCCGATCCGGTCAGCTTTGATAAAATTCCCCATTTCTGTTACCAATAATATCCAAGGGGGTATTTTGTGGTTTGGTGTTGGTTAGATAAATTCTTT
Source organism: Planctomycetota bacterium (assembly GCA_020346805.1). Classification (GTDB taxonomy): domain Bacteria; phylum Planctomycetota; class Phycisphaerae; order UBA1845; family PWPN01. Next base: position 2,070,093 of record CP070790.1, on the reverse strand, counting down.
TCTTTTAAGAGTTTGTCCCGGGCCGGTCGAGCATATATTTAACTGGATGCGTATAAAAGCTTAATATGCTTAAGTTGCGATTTGTTAGGAGGATTATCTATTCATCTTAAAAGTATGATTCGGCGCCGGCGGACATTTCGAGGCGGATTGTTTTTGCCAAGTCGCCCGGATCAATCTGCGTCTCCGGACATGCTGGATTTTCCTTCGCCAGCGGTGTTGTGGGTGCCCATGATTCAACATGACGGCCCGGCGGGGTGTATGGTGGTGGATGTTGGCCGGGAAGTTGAGCGGGGGGAATTAATCGGTGAGGCGGCCGAGGCCGGCAGCCTCAATGTTCATGCTCCGCTTACCGGCAGGATAGCGGGTATCGGTCATGTTGATACGGCGCGGGCCTTTGACGTACCGGCGATACAACTTGAGCCCACAGAATCGAAGGGGGTTGACGAGGGAGCAAGAGAAACACGGGTTTCATCGTCTACTCTGCCGGACGAACTGAAGGACATAGAGTTACTGGCCGACCTTGCCGATGGGGCGGGTCTGACCGATTTCGGATTACCGACCGTTGGATTAGGGGACAAATTGCGAAGGGCGGCATCAAAAGGCGTCCGCGATATCATTATTAATACCATACCTGCCGAACCCACATTGTTGGTCACTAAATTACTGCTTGCCAAATATCTCGATGACATAATCAAAGCGACCCAGTGGTTGTATTCGGCTTTAGATGCCCGTCGGGTTTGGCTGGCGATGGATCGGTCCGATGCCAGGCAGGTTACCGGTTATCGATCGGCAACCTCGGGCACGCCCATACGCGTAGTGGGTTTGTCCAACAAATATCCACAGGGTTCGCCGACATTATTGACCAAAGTGGTTTTGGGCCGGGAAATACCATACGGACAGTCGCCGATTGACGTTGGTGTTTTGGTATTGGAACTTGAAGTATTGCCAGCGTTGGTATCGGCAGTTCGGCGAAATGAACCAATGGTTGACCGAATTGTGACGGTTGGCGGCCCGGCGGCGAAAAGGCCGGGTAATTATCGTATTTGTGTGGGGACGAGGTACGCCGACATTCTTGGTTATGTGGGTTTATCCCACTCTGTGGTTCGGATTATCGACGGCGGTTTGATGAAGGGTGCGTCTGTTAAATCCCTGGATGCGGTGGTTACCAAGCAAACGTCGTCAATAATGCTGCTGGATCAGGATACAGATCGAATACCCAATCCGGGGCCCTGTATTCATTGTGGTTGGTGTCAGGAAGATTGCCCGGCGGGCCTGGATCCCATGGCGTTACTGGATGTTGTAGAACGCGGTTGCCCGTCGGAAGCAAAATCACTTTTTCCCCATGCGTGTATTGAGTGCGGACTATGCAGCTATGTCTGTCCCGCGGAGTTGCCGCTTACTGAGGCGGTTGTCGAAATTAAACAGAAGGTGTCACTTGATGTCTGATAATCAAGTCATACCGCTTCCCGAACCTGGTAGTTTGAGGTCCGGTGCCTCTCCGTATTGGCGAGGTGTGCCGGGGGTTGTGCCTATTGCGGCTACTTTTTTGTTGGCGGCGTCCATAGTGATTATTTCCGGCCTGATTCTTTTCGGATGGAATACGCTTCGGGTATTGGCCATCTCGGTGGCGGTGGCTTTGCTGGTGGAATCCACTTTTAGTTTGCTGACCCGGCGTACGCGATCCTGGTCGGAAGCTTATGCCCTTTTGGTGGGTGTTTTGTTCGCCTGTACCCTGCCCCCGACGGTGAACTGGCACGTTCCGGTGGTAGGGGCGGCTTTTGCCATCATGTTGGGGCAGGTATTACCTGGAGGAGTGGGGAATTATATTTGGCATCCGGTGGTTTTGGGTCGGATTGCAGTGCAGATTCTGTTTCACGATCAGGTTACGCCGAAATGGTCTTCGGTTTTGGCCCCGGGTCACTTGCTGTGGGGTAATCTCGATGGCGGGCAGGAATTATCCACTTTGGGTAGCTGGGGTTCATATCCTGTTTCCCAAGATGTTCAGACCTTGTTGAGCGTGCCACCGGCGGAGCATCTTCGTTTGCCAATAATAACCGAATCCGGCGTATCGAACGGAGAGATGATTGCCGGTCTGGTCCGCGATATCTTACCGCCTTGGCCGGACACCTTATTTGGGGTTGTTGGTGGGGGGATTGGTGAGGCGTGTGTTATTGCGGTTATTGTTGCCGGCCTGCTTCTGCTATGGCGAGGTTTTTTGCGCTGGCCGATGGTGGTGGCTGCGATAGTATCGGCGGTTGTGTTAACGGCCATGCTGCCGGTACGAATTCTGCTTGCGGACGGCACGATGGCGACCAGATGGTTTCCGGGATTGGCGGGTTGGGAGGGTTTGCCTGTCGGTCTTGTTTATGTTTGTTATCATCTTACTGCCGGCGAGTTTTTGTTGGTTTTATTGCTGCTGGCACCGGACCCCAGCAGTTCGCCGCTGACCTCGCGGGGGCATGCCTGGTTTGGTTTTATTATCGGGGTGGTTACGATTATGTTGCGGGTATTGATGGGGATGCCGGCGTCGGGTTATTGGGCTTTGATTATCGCCAACACCATGGTTGGGGTTATCAATCGCACAACGAAGCGACGAATTTTCGGTACCTGGCGGGTGAAGCCGGTGTATTGAAATGAATATCTGACTCATCTGGAAGATATTGGCTGTGTGTTAGTTAAGCTAAGGGATATTTTCCCAGCTCTTTGCCGGCGTGGAAGAGTTCGACGATATTGGCGGGGGGGACTTCGGGCTGAAGGTTGTGGACGGCGGCCAGTACGTAACCTCCGCCGGGGCCCATTTGTTTGATGCGCCTGGCCACTTCCTGTCGCACATCGCTGGTTGTGCCTCGGGGCATTACCTGCCGGGTATCCACGCCGCCCCAGAAACACATGTCCTTGCCGAAGTCGGTCTTTAGTTTGGCCGGATCCATGTTTTTGGCCGACACCTGTATCGGGTTAAGGGCTTGGACACCCAACTCGATAAAGTCGCCGATGAAAGGGTAAATCGAACCGCAGCAGTGGTGCAGCAGCCTGGCGGATGTGTTTTGGCGAATATGGCCCCAGATGCGGCGGAAATGTGGATTGAAAAAACGTTTTGCCGTTCGGGGCGATACCAGCGGGCCTTTCTGGCTGCCGAGGTCGTCTGCGGTATAGACGATATCCACCAGATCGCCTACTTGATCAAGGATAATGTCGTTTACTTCAATCTGAATCTGTGTAGCACGCTCCAATAAAGCATCGACGAAAGATTCATTCAGGG
>CP070790.1:2061626-2066734 GCA_020346805.1 Planctomycetota bacterium | reverse complement strand
TTGGACCCGGATTAGCCTGATCCTTGCCGGCGTTTTGGCCGGCTTCCTCGCCATTCTGATTTTCTATCTTATCTCTCAAAAACTGATTCTTGCCCCGGTGCGTGAACTCAAAGATCTGGTCGAAGAAATTGCCGGTGGTGACTTGTCTGCTCGATCCGCCATCACCACCGGTGACGAATTCGAGGAGCTTTCCGATGCCTTTAACAACATGCTCGGTGAACTGGAACGGTCCCGCACCGAGCTGGAAACCATCAATCGCTCTTTGGATACTAGGCTCGGCGAGTTGGCGGAAACCAACGTGGCCTTGTACGAGTCGAACCGCCTCAAGAGTGAGTTTCTGGCCAACGTAAGCCACGAGTTGCGTACCCCCTTGACAACGATTATCGGGTTTGCCGACCTGCTGCGTGATATTATCCATGCTGATGGAGAAGTTGACAAAACACGTATCGCCCGCTTTGCCCACAATATTCTTACTTCCGGGCGCATGCTGTTGGACATCATCAACGATTTGCTTGATTTGGCGAAGATCGAAGCGGGCTGGATCGAACTGCATCGGGCTCAGTTCTCTTTACCGGTTGTTTGTGAGGCATTGAATGATTTTATGAAGCCGCTGATGGACAAGAAGCAGCAAACCATGATTATGGATGTCCAGGACAATACACCGGCCATGAATTCCGACGCAGGCAAGCTTAGACAGATTCTCTATAATCTGCTCAGTAATGCCCATAAATATACGCAGGAAGGGGGTACCATTCGTTTGCAGGCTGACTCTTTCGATGCCGGCCGGCAGGTCCGACTGGTAGTCGCGGACAACGGCCCCGGTATCGCACCGCAAGATCGGGAGCAGATTTTTGAGAAGTTCCGCCAACTGGATTCGTCGGTTACCCGTGAACATAGTGGTACCGGATTGGGGCTGGCTATCAGTAAAGAATTGTGTTCCTTGCTGGGTGGAACCATTCGTTTGGAAAGTGAACTGGGTGTCGGCTCACGTTTTATTATTGAACTTCCGGTGGAATGTCCCCAAGCTCCGCAGCGTATACAACTTTCTTATAAGTAAATTCAGCATAGTTAATTGAAAACCGTTTTATCCTGCACAGGAGTAGCAAAATGCTGAAAGAATTTTCTCTTGAACAACGTTTTGCTCTGGTAACCGGGGGCAGCAAGGGTTTGGGTTATGCCATGGCCGAGGCCCTGGGCCGGGCCAGTGCCGAGGTGGCTATCGTCAGTCGGCATGGCGAAGAATTGGACGCCGCCGCGAAGAAACTATCTGTAAAGATTAATCGCCGATTTCTTCCTCTAGTTGCCGACGTCACCCGGGCCGATCAGGTCGAGGCCATGACTGAAGAGGCAATAAAGGCTTTCGGGCGTTTGGATATCCTGATCAACAATGCCGGTATTAATATCCGTAATCCGACCATAGAAATGACCGAGGATGAGTTCCGGCAAATTATCGATATCAATCTGGTGGGCGCTTTTTTAGTGGCCAGGACTGTTGGCAGATATATGGCGGAGCAGAAGAGTGGATCGATTATTAATGTGGCCAGCATGGTTGGGATAGTAGGGCTTGCCGGCCGGCCGGGTTATACGGCAAGCAAGGGAGGATTGATTCAGCTCACCCGAACCATGGCCCTGGAATTGGCTCAGGTTGGGGTGAGGGTCAACGCCTTATGCCCCGGGCCCTTCGTTACCGAGATGAACAGGCCCTTGGTTGACGATCCTGAAAAAAACAAGGAATTTGTTCAGCGAATCCCTATGGGTCGCTGGGGTGATCCGCAGGAACTCGCCGGGTCTATTATCTTTCTGGCTTCCGACGCCTCCAGCTTTATGACCGGTGCAACCCTGGTGGTCGACGGTGGATGGACGTCACAGTAGTATTCAGACCCTTGACTGTCTTGTTATAAACGTTGCCCTAGGATAGCCAGAGGTTTTTTGTTTACCCGAGTTAGAAATAGCACCGCCTGCTTTTGGCCGGTGAGTTTTTTAAGGTGTTTCATAATTTCTTGGGGATGGGCAGCGAAACCTCGAGTCTTTATCTGAACTTCACCTATGTCGTGCCGATTAAGCCACTGTCTGACCCGTTTGGCGGAAAAGTCCATGGTGTCGATGACTTTGAAGATATTAAGCAGCGAAGTTACGACCCGTTTTTCGCCGACAAGCCAGGCAATTTGTTTATCAACAGGTGAAAGATTGTGTATGCCGGCTACCTTGCCGACCAGATTGGCCCGGATCACCGCTGGATCGGGTTCGAAAAGAAAACAGCCGGGCGTAACTGTACGGGGTAGCGGCCAATCTAATGGTTCATCCTTACCAGCGGATATCGATTCGCCGGCCGGCAGAACGGTAGCCCGCCGATGGGCTTGTTTGAATCTGCCGGTCCAGGCCACCGCTTGTTTGCACTCGCCTTTGTGACTGATCAATTCGATCTCCGCGTCGAATCCCAGCATATTGAAATCGGCACCGGGCGATAATTTGACGGCTGCATTTTTATAGTGTTCTACGATACGCTTGACTACATCCAATCCGGGTGAACTTTCATCGGGTTGATGTCGGCGTTGGCCGGTTTCCCGCCGATCGGGGTCGATGTGGACAGCTTCAGCCTCGGGCCAATCGAAGGTAACGTCGCCGACCGTACCTTTGATTGTATTTCCATAAACGCGGACGTTATATTCTGCCATGGCCACTCGTAAGGTTGAGTGATCGACGGCCACCAACTCGCGGTCCGCTGCCAGGGCCAAAGAATCGCCCCCGATACCGCATCATAGATCCGTCACACCGGCCAATTCTTCAAAGCGCCGGGCTTTATGCCTGGCAATTGTCTCGTCGGTGGCCTGCTCCAACCCCACGCGGTCGAAGAGCATATTGTCGGCTCGTGAAAACTTGTCGCGGGCCTTGTTTCGGAGTGTAACTTGTACCCAGGCGGCAGACACCAGATCAGCATCCAGTTTTTGCCGCCAGCGGGCGATGGCCGACGGTGAGTCGGCAAATTCGCCACCGGCCATGGCCTCACATACCGCCCGCCCTTCCATCGACTGCAGCCAGGCCAACTCCTCCGGTGTAAGCAGCCGATCTTCGCGTACCCAGGGTCCTGTATTTCTGACTTGACGTTTCATATCCAGATAATTGTAGCATCGAACAGTTTATTTATAATCCCCTTCAGCGATGTCTGAAACAAAAACATTTATTGAAGCGGCCGAAGATGCTTCCGAAGATGAGGGTTATTGCTTCGGTATACTACCGACATGGACGCGGCAAGAAATGCCGGCATTTCCAGGTCTGCTTCATGCCTTGGGGCCGGGGATAGTATGGATGGCCTTGGCCCAGGGATCGGGGGAGCTGGTCTGGTGGCCTTATATCGTGGCCAAGTACGGCCTGGGGTTTATGTTTCTGCTGATACCTGCTTGTTTGCTGCAATATCCGGTTAACTTCGAGATCGGACGCTACACCCTGTTGACCGGCGAAAGTATCTGGCAGGGATTCATCAGGCTCAATCGCTGGCTGGCCCTGGCCATGTGGATGTTGATGACCGTTTCGTTCATGTGGCTTGGCGGATTCGTCACCGCCGGCGGGATGGATGAGATCAATTTCCCCGGTGGTTGGAGCGAGGATACCCGCGGCCTATTCTGGTCCTATACGTTTATCTTCATATTTATCATAGCCTTGCTGTTGTCGGGCGTAGTTTATCGACTTATCGAACGGATCATGATGGTGGTTGCGGTAGTCACCGTGGTCGGACTGCTGCTGGCTTGTTCACAGGAGGCGGTGCTGGCCAAACTGGGGGAATTTGCCGGCGGATTGGCAAGACCCCGATGGCCGGCCGATCGTGTATGGGATAATAACGATGCCACTATATTGTTGACCGCCATCACCTTTGCCGGCCTTGGTGCGTTCTGGACGCTGTTTTACTCCTACTGGCTGCGCGAAAAAGGAGCGGGAATGGCCGCCTATGTTGGTCACATCACCAGCCCGATCACCCGCCGGAGGCAACCTGTATTACAGGTTGGCTTTTTGCCTGAGGATACGCATGAAAACGCCAAACGCTGGGGCAAGTGGAAACGCTATTTGCTCATGGATAATTCCATCGGCATCCTCGGCAACCTCTTCACCACCTTGATGTGTTGCCTCTTGGCCTACGCCCTGTTGTTTCCCGAAGCAAAGGTGCCGACGATGCAAGATCCGGTTGATGCTCAAATGGCCTTCTTTTCCTCGGCTTGGGGTCCGGTCGGAGGAGTATTGTTTCTGATTCTGGCGACGGCATTCTTGTCCGACACCTGGATGACTACCATTGACGCCGTCAGCAGGGTGCACACCGACGTAGTAAATGCCTACGTTCCCAGGGCCCGCAAGCTTTCGCAACATACCTGGTATTGGATCTTCGTATTGCTGGCCGGCGGTATTACGGTGGTGACCTTGCCTTATGCTACGCCGGGTACACTAATCCTGATCAGCTCGGTGATCGGATTTGCCGGTACGGTAACCTTTACCATTTGTCTGCTGGTTTGGAATCATGTGGTCATGCCCAAGCGTTTGCCCGCTGCCTTCAGGCCTCGTCGATTCTCCTGGATCTTTATCGGCATAGCCGTCGTCGCCTATACCCTGCTGGCAGTTGCATATGTATACGTAAGATTTTTCGGTTAATCCGCATATATTACGGGAGTTTTCGCGTACTGTTGTAACATGAATTGATAAAGGAAGTTGCGAGCGAAAGGCCGTCTACTTGCCATGACAGCATGTTTGTAACCGGCTTGCTTGTTCTTGAAGAAGGACTGCTGAAGCAGGAAGATATTTGAAAAAGCCCTTTTCTAAATGGGTTGCTATGGTGATATGGCAGATGTTATTATGGATGGTACAGGTCGGGTTAGATTGAACAATTCTCGTATAGAGGATATCCGGTGAACGTATATAAAACCACAATCGATCTGATGGTACGCTGTCTGGCGGTGGTAATCCTGTTGGTAACCGTTACCGGCCAGGGTTGCCCGGACCCATCTCACACCTGTTATGACAGCGACGGCTTTCCCATTCCCTGCGAAACGAAGGAGTTGAAGATAACACCCTACATGGGGGCAAACCAGGTGAGCGGCACACTGGAGGAGGGTGCGGCTCTTGTC
>CP070790.1:2057075-2061526 GCA_020346805.1 Planctomycetota bacterium | reverse complement strand
GCAGCTACAGAGGTGGCCAATAAGCTTAAAAATCGGATCGAGCAGCTTATAAAACTACCCATCGACGAATTAACCCCCGAACAGCTAAAAGCCGAATTGGACAGAATCGCCAAAAGTGACGGGAATACGCCTCCCAACTTCGCCGTCCGATAATTTGGATAATTCAGAACCCCATACGCCATATTAACCTAAGCTTTTGTGCTGTTAATAGATTTATGCAACAGTCCGATATTTGCCGTTTATAAGTGGATAATGTATCCCGATCCCCATCCGTGGCGCGGTCTGATGGGGATCGGCCCTGGTGGGCGGCGGGTCGTGTCGTCCGCCGACATTTCGTGCCCAAAACAAATGACCTAATAAGGAGAGATATGATGTCTAACGGATCTCTACCCGGTTACTTGGCATCCGCCCAGCCGAATCCCACGTCTAATCGCGGACCCTGGTACATGAACACCGCTCCATCATATGCGGGGATATTTTTGTGGATTGCGTTTTATCAGGAGCTCGGCAAGGTGTTGCCTGTCGGGGGCCTTGGAGCAGCGCTTATCGGTTTAGTTCTAGCTGCGATCATAAGTTACCTGTTGTTCTACAAAGTCTTTGGACTGTTAGGTATGAAAACCGGCTACCCGCTTTATGTAGTGGGCAGTTCGACTTTCGGCACCAAAGGCGGATTACTTTTCCCCGGCATTTTTATGGGTCTGCTGCAAATCGGCTGGTATAGCGTGGCAACATTTTTTGCGACCGATTTAGTTTTGAGGACATTTGATGTTGAACCAGTGACCTTATTTGGTCCGGGCTCAGAGCAGGGCTTCAGCCTTCTATTTGTAATTATAGCCATTGCCTGGGGATATATGTTTGCCTTGTTAGGGGCCCTGGGGATTCAGTATGTGGCCAAGATGTCACAGTTCTTCCCCATTATACCTTTGATCATGTTAATAATAGCCGCTATTGGTGGTGCTTCTGGAGTCGGCGATTACAAACCTACTGCAGAGAACGCAGGCATGCTTGCCGGCATCTGCCTGATGGTTCAGATGGTTGTCGGATTCTTTGCTACTGCCGGTGCTGCCGGTGCAGATTTTGGCATTAACAGCAGAAACGAAAAAGACGTAAAGATGGGTGGAATCACCGGTATCGGCCTAGCTATAATTGTCACTGGCGCTTTGGCGGTGCTTGCGGTAGCAGGAGCAAATGGCATCAATCCAGACCTGGGATCGGTTCTTTTCAATGATTCGTTGAAAGTTGTTAGTCCAAAACTGGCCAAGGTGATGTGGTTGTTGTTTGCTGTCGGTTCAGTGGCACCAGCATGTTTCTGTTCGTTTATCATCGGCAACAGTCTTTCGACCATGATCCCCTCGCTTCCGCGTATCGGCCTGACTCTTGCAGGAGCAACTATCGGGATCGTTCTCGCCGCACTCGGAATTGCTGGTAACCTAAAACCCTTCTTCGGTTTAATTGGGGCTTCATTTGGGCCGATCTGTGGCGCCATGGTTGCCGACTATCTGCTCTCAGGTATGAAGTGGGCCGGCCCGCGTGGGGGCATCAGCATTCCCGGCTACGTGGCCTGGCTTATCGGCTTTGCCGTCGGTATTTGCAACAATGAGATGGTTACCAAGTTGCTCGGTGGCGAGGGCCATGAGATCCTACCTGGCTGGCATCCGACGGCCGTCTATTCGTTTATAGCAGGATTCGTCATTTACGCCATCCTGGCCAAGGCGGGGTTGGAGGGTAAGGTAGTTTCGATGCCGGGGGCAGGGCAGCCACAGCCTGCCGCCGATCAACCAACAGCATAAAGCGTCAAATGTGAATGATTGATCGTCCCGCGTCCCCGGATGCTTCCATCCGGGGACGCTCTTTATATATATAAGTGAAAATTCGAAACGCTTGAATTCGCAACGGTCAGGCCCTATCGTACCGGTTTTATTAACGATAATTGCTTTGACTCCGTGGAAAGACCATGCTCGAACAGCTTACAGAAGATCTGAAAAAAGCCGCTGTCGAAGCCGATCGGCTCATTACCCAAGCCAAGAGCGTCGACGAACTCCGTCAGGCAGAGAGCCGATTGATCGGTAAAAAGGGCCTCTTGGGTCAATTGCTAACCTCCATCGGCAAGTTACCCAAGGAGCAGCGCGCCGCCGCCGGCAAAGAGATCAACCTGACCAAAGCAAAGATCACCGAGCAATTCGCGGTTGCCAGGGCCGAATTGGAAAAAGCCTCCGACCAGACCGCAACTGCGTCGGCTCAGATGTTCGATCCCACCCTGCCCGGGCCGGTAGTACCCCGCGGCAGCGTCCATCCGGTAACTGCGGTGCAGTGGGAGGTGGAGGATATCATGGCCCGACTCGGATTCGTGGTGGTCAGCGGGCCGGAGATGGAAACCGACTATTACAACTTTGAGGCCCTTAACATTCCCGAAATGCACCCCGCCCGTGATATGCAGGACACCTTCTGGCTGGATAATGGCTGGCTGCTGCGTACCCATACCTCGCCCTGTCAGGTTCGGGCCATGGAAAGACTGGGGCCGCCGTTGCGGGTGATCGCCCCCGGCAGATGTTTTCGATACGAAACCGAGGACGCCAGTCACGCTACCACCTTCCATCAACTGGAAGGACTGATGATCGACCGCAACATCTCCATCGCCAATCTGGTGGCGGTAATGAAACTGATCCTCGACGAGATATTACATCAGGATATGAAAATTCGGTTACGGCCCGGATACTTTCCCTATGTCGAACCCGGCTTCGAGTTGGATATGCAGTGTCAGATTTGCGGCGGCGAGGGTTGCCCCACATGCAAGAAGAGCGGTTGGATCGAGATCCTGCCCTGCGGGATGGTCCATCCCAATGTGTTGAAGTTCGGAAGGATCGATCCCCATGAATATACCGGTTTTGCCTTCGGCATGGGCTTGACCAGATTGGCCATGATGAAATATGGAGTAAGTGATATCCGCGTGCTGAACAGCGGCGACCTGCGGGCCATCATTCGACCCAAGCGGCGCAGCGGAGCGGCAATTATCGAAAAGTTTTAACTACAATCAGAACCCCAAGCGCGAGCGCGGGGTGCAGAAAACTCGATATGCAAAAACAATAGAAAATACAAGGAGCTTAATTAGTGCTCGTTTCCCTCAATTGGATTCGTGATTTTGTAGATCTCCCCAACGACGTCGATCCGCGCGCCTTGGCGGAAAAATTTACCTGTACCACGGCAGAGGTCGAGGGAATCGAGCACATGGCCTGCGGAAAAACCGGCCTTATAACGGCACAAGTGAAATCCGTTGAACCTATTCCCGAAGCTGGAGGCCTGTTTGCCGTCAAAGTCGATACCGACAAAGATGCATTGGATACGGTGACCAAGGCCGAAGGTCTGAAAATCGACGACAAGGTTGTCTTCGCCCCGCCCGGGGCAAACGTTCCCGGAATAGGCAAGGTCAAAACCATAAAAACCGCCGGCCGAACCAGTACCGGTATGATCGTCCCCGGCGACGCACTTGGTTTGTCGACTATCGGACAGCGGGCCGTCTGGTTAACCCCTGATACCGAGACCGGTTCAGCTATAGACATGAGCCTGTTCGACGACTGGATCATCGAAATTGATAACAAGTCGATTACCCATCGTCCCGACCTCTGGGGGCATTACGGTATCGCCCGCGAATTGGCCGCCATCTGTTCCCTGCCTCTCAAACCTTATCCCGTAGTCGATCTTGAGGAACTCACCAATCCAGATCTACCTGAGATCCCCATCGTAATCGACGATCCGGTTAAATGTCCGCGGTACAGCGGGCTGAGGTTTGAAGGTGTTCGGCCACTAGCGGCGCCGTTATGGATGCAGGTTAGACTGGCCATGGTCGGATTGCGGCCCATCGATATTCTCGTCGATCTGACCAACTATATCATGGCCGAACTCGGCCAACCCATGCACGCGTTCGACTCCGCCAATGTGGATCGTATCGAGGTGGCTACCGCTAAACCCGGCGAGAAGTTTACTACCTTGGATGGCTTCGAACGCAAGATGCCCGAAGAGGCGCTTATGATTCAATGTAATCGCAAGTCGGTGGCCTTGGCCGGTATCATGGGTGGAGCCCAAACCGAAGTTACTGAAAAAACCACCAGCCTCCTGCTGGAAAGCGCCAACTTTGAGCCGGCCACCATTCGACGATGCGCCACCGCCCTCGGACATCGTACCGACGCCAGCGCCCGATTCGAAAAATCACAGGATCCCTACAACACCGTCCTGGGAATACAACGTTTTGTTTACCTGGCCCGGCCAGAACTACCCGAGTTGAAATTGACATCTTGCTTGTCCGACGCCTTTCCTCAACCACCCGAACCAAGAGCCGTCAAGGTAGATCCCAAATTTCTGGGTCGCTACGTCGGACGTACGGTTTCAATCGATGAAATCAAAAACATTCTTACCCCGTTGGAATTCAAGGTCCGCCAGATCGATGGCACGATTGT
>CP070790.1:2054262-2056975 GCA_020346805.1 Planctomycetota bacterium | reverse complement strand
CTTAACTGCCCGAATCTGATTTACACCATGGCCATTGAAATTATCAGCCGGGCCGATACTTCGCTGATGAATCTTTTCGGCCTGCAGGGTATCGCCGAGACCATTTATGCCTTTGCCGATGACGATATTAGAAAAGAGTATTTGCCCAGATTCGCCAACGGCGAGCTAACCGGGGCCATGGCCCTGACCGAACCGGATGCCGGCAGCGACCTGCAAGCGGTGGGCCTGAAGGCCTGGCAGGATGAGGACGGTCAATGGCGGCTGACCGGGGTCAAGAGGTTCATCACCAACGGGTGCGGCGATATTCTGCTGACCCTGGCCCGCAGCGAGCCGGAGGTCAAAGACGGCCGCGGCCTGAGCCTATACCTGGCCGAAAAAGGGCCGCGCATAAAGGTGCGGCATCTGGAGCACAAGCTGGGCATCCACGGCTCGCCTACCTGCGAGCTGGTCTACGACGACGCGCCGGCCAAGTTGATCGGCGAACGGCAGCGGGGATTAATCTCTTATGTAATGAGCCTGATGAACGGGGCCCGGGTGGGTATTGCCGCCCAATCTCTGGGGGTAGCGGAAGCGGCCTATTGTTCCGCCCGCGCCTATGCCCATACCCGCAAGCAGTTCGGCGTATCTATTGAGAAACTTCCCGCAGTGGCGGAAATGGTCGCGGATATGAAAATCGCCATCGAAGCTGCCCGGGCTTTAGTCTATGAAACCAGCCGGGTATGCGATCTGGAAAATAACAACCTGCGGGTAATGGAATTCAATCCGCCGACGGACAAGGACGAACTAAAGCGGCGGCGAGGCGATTCCCGAAACTTCAAACGACTCAACGGCATGCTCACGCCGATGAGCAAATACTATGCATCGGAAATGAGTGTACGGGTGGCCAACGACGCCATTCAGGTGCTGGGCGGTTCGGGGTACATGACCGACTATCCGGTGGAACGCCACCTGCGCGATGCCCGAATCACCACCATATATGAGGGTACCAGCCAGCTTCAGATTGTAGCCGCGGTCAGGGGTGTGTGCTCAGGGGCATTTGAGAAGCGGATCGAAGAATTCGAACAAACCGAGTATGACGACGAACTGCTCCAGGGATTCAAAGAGAAACTGATTGAAGGCAAAGAACTGGTACTCAAGGGTATCACGGTAGTGAAAGAACAAGGCGGCGATTACATGGACTTATTTGGCCGTAAACTCGTCGATTCTGCATGTACTGTGGTAATCGGCCACTTATTATGCCGACAGGCCGCGGATAACGAACGCAAACGCTTTGTTGCCCAACGGTTTATCGAGACAAATTTACCGACTATTTGCCGGGATATAGATCTGGTTTGCAGTCAAGATCGATCTGTGCTGGAACACTATGAGGCCATTGCCGGTCCTCCGATCACAGCGTCGTCATAAGTCAGGTTAACAAATCCATTATAAACTGCATGCACACCGGTGTATCGAGAGTCAAAGATTATGCTGCCAAAATGAAAGGCGGGAGACGATAAAATGACCAGCAAAGAAAGAGTTTCGGCCGCCCTGAATCACCAACAGCCGGACCAGGTACCCATCGATTTCGGCAGTACTCCGGTAACCGGCATGCACGTCAGTTGTGTAGCGGCGATGCGGGACTATTACGGCCTGGAAAAAAGTCCGGTCAAGGTCCACGAGCCGTACCAGATGCTCGGTCTTATCGAAGAAGATCTGATGGAGGCGATGGGCATAGACGTACAAAGCGCCACCACCAGAAGTACCATGTTCGGTTTCTCCAATGAAAAGTGGAAACCCTGGAAAACTCAACAGGGGCTGGAGGTCCTGGTCTCCGAGAATTTCAATACCACAGTTGACGAGAACGGCGACACATTAATGTATCCGCAAGGAGACACCAGCGCCCCGCCGAGCGGGAGGATGCCCAAAGGCGGTTTCTATTTCGACACCATCGTCAGGCAGGAACCGATCGACGAAGACAAACTCAATCCGCAAGATAACCTGGAAGAATTCAAGCCCATTACCCAGGAGGCGCTGGAGAGCATCAAGTCCGAAGTGGAAAAAGTTACTTTAACGGGCAGGGCCGTCGCGGCCGGTTTTGGGGGGACGGCTTTCGGGGATATCGCCCTGGTACCGGCACCATTCCTGAAACATCCCAAGGGTATTCGCGACATTGCGGAATGGTATATTTCAACCGTATCGCGCCGGGATTACATCCACAAGGTCTTTGCCGGTCAATGTGAAATAGCCCTGGCCAATCTGGAAAAATGTTACGCGGCGGTGGGTGATGCGGTTGATGTTACATTCATCTGCGGTACCGACTTCGGCACCCAGAGTTCCACTTTCTGCTCGGAGGAAACCTATCGAGACCTGTATATGCCCTACTACGTCAAGGTAAACAACTGGATCCATGAAAACACAAAGTGGAAGACTTTCAAACACTCCTGCGGCTCAGTGGTCAAGTTCATGGAGGCATTTATCGAATCCGGCTTCGATATTATCAACCCGGTGCAATGCTCTGCTGCGGGCATGGATCCGCAAATGCTGAAAAATAAATACGGCGACCGGATCGTGTTCTGGGGGGCCGGGGTAGATACCCAAAAGACATTGCCTTTCGGCACCCCCGAGGAGATTCGGGAACAGGTGCTGCGGCGTTGTGAAATTTTCTCGAAAAACGGTGGTTTTATTTTCAATTCCATCCACAACGTCCAGTCAGGAACCCCGGTGGAAAACATCG
>CP070790.1:2047412-2054162 GCA_020346805.1 Planctomycetota bacterium | reverse complement strand
CTTCGAGATAGTCGAGCACGGGAGCAACCTGACCATCCAGGAGGAAACCGGGGTATTTCCCCGATTCCAGCACCT
This sequence comes from Planctomycetota bacterium, assembly GCA_020346805.1. Taxonomy (GTDB): domain Bacteria; phylum Planctomycetota; class Phycisphaerae; order UBA1845; family PWPN01. The sequence continues at coordinate 2,054,087 of CP070790.1, read as the reverse complement.
CGATGAGCTCATTCATGAAATCGATCAAAAGAAGTCGAGTTTCCCAGATGGGATAGCGCCATTCGCGATCCCAGTGGGTGTGAGAGATTATGTGGGCAATTCGTTTTTTCCTGGTTTGCTTATCTTGTGCCATTCAACTTACTCCTGGTTACAGATCCTCATTATTAAGTTTAAAAAAGGATACCAGAAACCGGCTTTACTCTGAAGTCCCTCCGGCCAGAAGATTGACGAATTTCTGAAAATATCTTAATAGAAATATCCGAGTAGATCCCCAGCCATATGCCCTGGTCTGGGCGAGAATTGGTATATCCTGCTTCTTTAGTAGTGATTTTATGGAAGCATCGGCGTGGCTGTTTTATAATACCGGCCCTTCTTCTCCATGCTCTGGTTTTAGCAAAAGTTTCGGAAACTACCAGGATTTTCCTCCACAGAGTTTAAGCTGAGGGGAAGAAGCGCCTAACATAGAAAATGGTGTCACTGATGGGGGTGGTTCATAATATGGACAAAATAAACGTTTTCCTGTAAGCAAAGGATGAGCAGCCCGTCTTCTTTGGGGGCGGGGAGCGATTATCAGGAGTCTTCACAAAGGAGACATGAAATGACTCATCGTATTGGTATACTATTTTGCCTGGCGATCGTCTTTTTGTCGGTGTGCTCAAATGTTTACGGTTTTGAAGAGCCCAAATACACCAATGTCATAATCATCTACGCCGACGATCTTGGCTGGGGTGATCTGGCTTGTTTCGGACACCCCGAGTTCAAGACTCCCAATATCGATCGCCTGGCTGCCGAAGGAGCGCGTCTTACCAATTTTTATAGTACGTACCCATATTGCGCGCCGGCACGTGCCTCATTACAGACCGGACGTTATGCCATCCGCACCGGTGTAGTAAGAAATCCCTGTCCCGACGCAGGCCAGAACGATATCGGCATACCCGCTTCCGAAATCACCCTCGGCGAGGCATTCAAGGCCGCCGGTTATCGAACGATCTGTATCGGCAAATGGCATCTCGGACATCGAACCGAATTCTTCCCTATACGCAACGGTTACGATGAATATCTCGGCATCCTCTACAGCAACGACATGCACCCCGTAGAACTTATCGATGGCGACAAGGTCGTGGAATATCCGGTGGTGCAAGCCACTCTCACCAAAAGATACACCGAACGGGCCCTCGATTTCATCGAACGCAACAAGAATCGACCCTTTTTCATCTACTTTCCACACGCCATGCCCCACAAACCATTGGCCGCCTCCGAGCGTTTCTACAAAAAAACCGGTACCGGCCTGTATGGCGACGTTATTACCGAAATCGATTGGAGCGTAGGCCGGATCATAGATCGTCTCAAGATATTGGGACTGGATGAACAAACACTCGTTTTCTTCACCAGCGACAACGGGCCCTGGTACGGTGGCAGTACCGGAGGCCTGCGGGGCATGAAGGGCCGCACCTGGGAAGGGGGGATCAGGGTACCATTGATCGCCCGCTGGCCCGGCAAAATCCCACCCGGACACGTCAGCCGTCAACCCGCCGTCATCGTTGACCTTTACACTACCGCCCTGAATGCCGCCGGAATCGATGAACCCAAGGACAGGATCATTGATGGTAAAAACATCATGCCCTTATTGACCTCAAAAGCCCAAACCCCACATGAAGCCATCTTTAGTTATGCCGGCGATCGCCTTCGTACGGTGCGGAGCGGCAAATGGAAATTACATCTTAAGTCTCCCGGCCCCAAAAAGGAGAAAGTATGGAAATCAGACGATAAATGGGCCGATCGACGCGCACCCGATGGCGTTCGTATCATTGCTCCTTTTGAGCAGGCCCATCCAAGTCAGTATCCCGGGGTAATGACCGGAGACGTGTTTGCAAAAATCGGACTGTTCGATCTCGAAGGAGACCCCGCTGAGCAGCACGACCTCGCCGAACAAAATCCCGACATCGTCGAAAAGCTCAAGGCAATGGCCGAAAAATTTATGGAATCAACGAAACCTGCTGCTGAGTAATAAACTCACCTATTTGTTTGCCTACGGATAGTTTTCCCGTATGGTCAACACGTCGTCCAACCTTCGCATGAACGCATCGACCACCTCGGGATGAAAATGGTACCCGCTTTCGGTCTTGATCATTTCCAGACATTTTTCCACCGGGATGGACGGTTTGTAGCAGCGATTTGAACTCAAGGCATCGAAAACATCAGCCAGGGCCGCTATTCGGCCTTCGATCGGTATTTCATCGCCCTTCAGTCCTTTGGGATAGCCGCTGCCATCGTGTTTTTCGTGATGGGTTAACGCTATCGATGCCGACATCTTCAAGACCGGGGCCTTAGCCCCCGCAAAGATACGACCCCCCATTACCGTATGCAGCTTCATTTCTTCATATTCCGCCGGCGTTAATTGATCCGGCTTATGCAAAATCGACTCACTTATTCCTATTTTTCCAATGTCGTGCATCGGTGAGGCATAATGGATCAGTTCGACTTGGTCCTTGTCGAATCCTATTTCTTCGGCAATCAGTGCCGCATAGTGGGCCATTCGCCGAATGTGGTTGACCGTTTCTCCGTCTTTGTATTCCACCGCCACCGACAAACGGAAGATGGTATCGAAGTATGCCGATTTTAATTCCTCCGTCAGGCGTACATTTCGAATGGCAACCGCCGCCTGCGAAGCCAATGACATAACCAGCTCTTCCCACTGTGGATCGAAGGAAACAATTTCCCCTTTCTTGTCTCGGGCATTTATTAGCTGCAGAACTCCCAGAATCGTACCGTCCGGACCCTTCATCGGCAGCACCAGCATCGATTTTGAACGATACTGATTTTGACGATCGAATTGGGAATTGAAGTGGTAGGGACGGTCGGCGGGAATTTCATAAACATCATCCAGATAAATCACCTCTCCCGTCAGTCCTACGTAGCCCGCCATACTGTTCTTGGTGAGTGACAAACTCAGTTTGGTATTGGCGATCGGGCCGGATACTTGATTGTTTCGTTGATCAAGAACGTCATTTTGTGTGGCCATGAATTGCAGCCGTTTTCCTTCCACGCTGTACAGCGTGCCTCCCTCCGCATTGGTGAAGCTCCTGGCTTCCTGCAAAATGGTCGCCAGCAACTTATTGAGATCTTGTTCGTTGGAAAGGGCGATCCCGATCTGGTTCAGCCGTATCAAATGTTCTTCGAGATTTTCAATTCGGCTCAAGATCTTTCTCCGAAACTTTGAGCAATTACCCTGGTATGAACTTCAGTTCCCGAAATGTATCTTGCCGAAATTATATGTTTTACTCAACTAGTTACTCCCTTGCCTGTTTAATTGCTCATTATTCTCAGATTTGCCCTCTTGTGTCAAGATAATTGTTTATAATAAGCGGGGCGGCTTTTACCCGCTTCATTCTGATCCCGTTATTACCGGCATACCCTCTTTTGTCATTCACCGACTTGATCCCACCACAGCGGGGAAACTCCGGGAATCCGGTCATTCCCAATACACCTTCCTTTTCATTCCCAACCAACCATCACATCATTCTCAACTTGATTGAGACTCCTGATTCCCGTTGGAATTTATCCGCCATCGGCGGATAGTCCTAATGGAACTTATAAACGCTAAACACTTATAACTATTCCCCAAATCCTGAATAAGATCACCGCTCATTTTGTCTATGGGTGGTTTGCCTTCTGCACGATTCGGCTTGAAGTGATCTAAGCTGTTGCTGGAATGTATTTTAAAGCCGGCAAGTAACAATCGGTCTGTAACAGATAAAGAAAAAGCCCAACATGTGTTGACATATTATTAATATACTGTAAACTAAATATTGAGAGCATTTATCTAGTGTAACATTTAGTAAATATCGTTCCCGGTCCTTAATCGGTTCTGGACATGTATATGTAAACATCAGGTGCAGATTAAAGAGGCATAAACTTTTAGCGGCACATCTGGTTACTCAAAAATACGGAGGCCTGGAAATGAGAAACTTCATGATTGCAATATGTGCCCTGTTTATTCTGGCCTGTGCTTCTGAGGTGAGGGCCAGCCGCTGCTCGGGCATAAGCGAACCGGTGTTTTGTGATGATTTCGATCGATATTGTGACCCGCCGCCAACGGATCCCAATGGTGCGTGCAATTGTACAACTGACTCCCCTGATCAAAATGGATTCCTGGATTTCTGGCCTGCGGACGGGGTATGCACCGCTCCCCTCTGGCCTGATCCTGGTTATGAGTCGGTTGATCACACGCTGGTGGGTGATGGGTCTAATAAGTGTAATCCACCTGAGCTTACGGAAGGATATGGGGTGGAGGTCCATCAAATGTCCGGGGAGAATTTGTCCAGGTCGAAATATGTAATGATCAAAAGTCACGTTCACGACATGACCCAACAGATTCTTGACCATGCAGACAACATTAATGACTACTCCTTCATCAATGGTAGGGGACCGATTGATATGCCTTATGCTTATCCAGTGGTGCATCCCAATTACGTCGACTCCATGGATCGTGGATTGCGCCCTGAGGCCCTCAAGGGCCAATTTAACATACCCACGGGTAGCTGCGGTAATTACGGAGTCCTTGTCTTCTACGTAGAGCTGTTTTTGGATGACGATCGTGCGCCGCTCAACTTCATAAGACATGACTGTGAGCGGCCTCACGACTGTGCTTGTAAGTACAATGGCGATAATGTCAGTTGCGGTGGTACCTGCGACACCGTTACTACCTATACCTGTAGTAACACCGGTGAACCCTGCACCACCAATGACGATTGTTCTTTTTGCGATCCTGATACGAATACCTGTAGAAACACCGGTAAGCCCTGTGCCACCAATGCCGATTGCATAGCCTGTGTTGGAGGCCCACTGGATGGCATGTCCTGCACGGAAGACCTCCAATGCTCAAACGGCCCATTCTGGCAAGCAGTGTATCCCGGGGACGGTCAACGCCACAACAGTTTGGCCATAGGCTTCATGGCGGTTCTGGATAGTAATCCTTGTGACCGGGACCAGGGTTGGAGACCCTCGCTTTGGCGACTGGTCGTTTTTGACGGATTGCAGTGGTCTGAATTAAAAGCTCCCGCTTTTGACATACCAATGACCCCCGAACACCTCATTGATCCGGATAGATGGGATGCCCGAACGGCTTGGGGATTGAACAAAGTCCAGTTTGCCATCGGGGCGGACTACATGGAGGTCAGGCTTTATAACGACAAGTCCGAGGCCATACATACCGGTGGAAAATGTGTGAAGCCATGTGATGAATGGAAATGTTTCGAAGGTATAAATCATGGTCTGCCTTGTACGACCGACGCCGACTGTCCTGCCGATCCGCCGGAACAAATCCCGCCGATGCCCAATCCGTATTTTGTGGCCCGCGTGCCTCGCAAGGATGGCCCCGAGGGTGGTCCTTATGGGCCTTTCAACAAGATCGCGCTGGGACCCGGTCAGGGGCTGGACGGTACTACTCCGACGTGCATCAATTACGGAACGGAACTGGAACCTTACCGTCGTTGCTTAGGCGGTGAGAACGATGGCGGTGAATGTGAAACCGACGCCGATTGCCCGTCTGCCGTGACAGAAAGATGCATAGAGGTCAACACCTCCGAAGAGGCGTTGATATTCGATGAATTGGTTCTGTACGACGGTGTTTTCCAGGGAGGGGGTGCGTGCTGCTTAAAGAACACCACATGCGTTGTGACCTCGAGGGATGACTGCTTGAACAACCTCAATGGAGTATACCAGGGCGACGGGGTGTCCTGTAGTGATTACTTGTGCTGCCATGATCCATTTGCCGATGCGGACAACGACGGTGATGTTGATCAGGATGACTTTGCTGTGTTTCAGGTCTGTTACGGCGGTTCCGGTGTAAGCCCGACTCCGGAATGTAAATGTTTTGATCAGGAGCCGGCAGGTGGTGACGGCGATGTTGATGGAAACGATTTTTCGGGACCGTTTGAAACCTGTGCCAGCGGACCTGATGTGCCGGCAAATCCGGCTTGTGATGGCTGATTTTGATTTCTTCTTTCTTATAGTTGTATAGTAAGCTATTAGGTTAGGTTATGCCTGATGATCATTGGTAGAGAAAATGAGTAGGTTGACTTTTGTCCTCTTTCATTCAAGCGTCGAATCCTTAGGCGGCCAGAGCTTGGATATGTTGGTGTCGTAACCCATCCATAGCGATTCCCCTGCGGCTCCCAGTACGAACATCGGCAAAGCGAACCTGACAAAAATTCCCAAGGCCATCGATAAGCTGATGGTAGGTGTCAATGCTCCCTGAGCCAGACTCAAACCCGCACTCAGCATGATTGCCGGCACCTCCAGCAGATTCAGCAGCATGCCGATTGTGGTCAATGCCTTGTTTCGTGAAACGGGAATTTCCTCTTCAACTACATCAACATCTATCGGCCTCGTCCCGATCATCAGATGCAGGGCAATCCCCAGGCCCAAGCCAATACAGGCAACCGCCGCCCAGGCTACATGTCCGAATGCCCCGAGTACCACTGCCGTTAAACAGATCAAGCTGTTATTGGCCGCAATCATGCAGGTCCGCATCAGCCACGATCGGCTGGTCACCACCCGATAGACCACATGATACAGCCACCACTTGACCGCCCGAACCGCCCAGCTCTGGTCTGCATATGCCGCCCGCCAGCCTACGAAAACACAAACCACAATCACTGATCCACCGATCAG
>CP070790.1:2039169-2047312 GCA_020346805.1 Planctomycetota bacterium | reverse complement strand
CATTTATCCAGGTAAGACCAGTCAAGCCCGGTAACGGAAGAAATCATCCGGCAAACATCATGAAGCTGAAGGTCCGACTGCGATCGCTTCGCCCAAACCAGCTTTGACAGGATAAGATCCTCGGGGGCCACCACAGACACGGACACATCCTCGACATCAACTATTTTTCTCCTGGCAAACTCCTCCTTACGATAGTCTTCATCTTTTCTTATTATGAAATCAGCCTTGACGACCCAATGGTTATGGATAATGTTGAATATCCCCCGCTCACGAACAGCTTGTTCGACACGTTCTCGATCGATATAACAATCATTGGTAAATAATCCGACTAACTTGTCAACATCATCGAGTGTAACCTCAACCACCAAATCAATATCGCGGGTCATTCTCGGCATAGAATAGACGGCCAGGGCCATTGAACCGGTCATCATATATGGGATACCGACCGAATCCAGACGTGATGCAATCTGCTTTACGAATTCCAGTTGCTCATCCATTTCATCCTCACATTGCTGTCTATGGTCATTATTGTCTTCTCATAATACCTTAAGGCAGCTAGAATACAATACAAACCGGCTAAATCTGCACCTACACCTGCATCACGAGACATGTTGACGAGAAAGTAGATAGGCGAAATTAGAAAGTCGAGCCATAGGTAACACCGCTCGCTGGCGCTCGGGGCTCTGAAAGTTGGAGATGGGTTAGTTTATCATGCCACCCGCCGAAAACCAGAAAAGCCCGGTTAGGTATGATTCCTACCGGGCGTTTTCTATAAAAAGCGGAAGCGAATTAGCGCTTCTCGTCCCCCTCAAGGTCAGGACAGAAAAGAAGGCGGATAATTTACCGCCTATTATTTCGGTTGTTTGAGGAACGATCCTTTTTGTTACCGTTGACTTCGGCAATATCTTCGGGCCTGATGCCGGCCGCCGCTTGATTCTCCCGTTTAATGGCATCATAAACTTCCTTACGATGCACGGGGATCTCAGATGGGGCATTGATACCCAAGCGTACTTTATCACCGCGGATATCCACAACGGTTATTTCAACATCATCCCCGATCATAATTGTCTGGTCGCGCTGTCTGGATAGCACCAACATCCTCGGCTCCTTCCTTGGCCATGCCGATGCTTGGTAAATACCTTGCTTGACCTGCGATTTCGATGTCGTCGAATCGGCAACAACAACCATCGCTTGCCACCGTAATATCGGTCGCCTCCACCTCCACGGTCAAGCAACCAATAGCAATGCGGTCGAGTTTGGCCAGAATCGATATCATACCATCTAAGGGCCGGTTGGGAAAAAATTTCACAGCCCCGACTTCCAGCCACACCAAACGCATTTTCAGGCGGATTTGCTGACGGTCTCCCGACGTTGCCCGAGGTTCATCAGCGGATGACGGATTGAATAACGTCGATCCGACAACACCAACTGTTTTGCCCGACGGGAGTGGACATTTACCACCAGCGGGCCCTGAAGATTACCGGTCAGGATATTGTCCACCTTGTTTACAATGACAAATACCTGGGCCAATGACGGATCGCTTAAACCGATCTGGGCCAGATCCTCCATCTTCACCGGGACGACATAATCCGGCACAAACAATCGCGGATCACATACTACAAATGCCGGTTCTGGACTGCCCACCGCCTGTAACCAATAAAAACCGCTATCCTCCACGGTTTGTATCAGGGCGTAGTCCACCTGATCCGGGAATCCCAAAATTCCTTTGGGGAAATGGATCAATCTTGTCTCATCGACCTCGATCGATCCGAAGCGCGATGTTTCGATCATCATCATCGCGACTCTCCTCGTATAGGCCCTTCCAAAATTGATTGGCCGTTCTCGGACACCTCGAAGATCGCGTCATCCTTGACAACGGTATCATTGGATATCACCGACAACTTCCTCGGCTCGAGAACTTCCTGCGTCATCCTGATCGCAACCTGACATATTAATGTCTGGCAATCATTTATTTATAGTAACCGTCAGACCTAGAACAGTTACTTTGAGCTTTGTTATTTCCTGTCTTGTCCACACCTCTCTGTGGCAGCTTGGGGTTTTTTTCGAATCCCACTCTGAGATTGACAAACTCCACCTACTCCCTGGTCTTGGGGGACAAATGAATCACTTGATAATGTTTGATGCACTGAGTCAGTGATTTGGTTTAGATGAATAGCGCCGGCCATACTAGCGGCCTGGAGAATACGCACCCCGAGAGTGGTCCAGCTCAAGGATCCCTTCAGGCACTCCATTGCTTTCTCAGGCGACCTCATCTCCATAGCTTCACTCCATCAGCCGGGCCGCCTCTGGTATGTCTCCACACACCCGGCACGAACGGTCTTTTCTGGTGGAAAAGATTTACACGCAACAAATGTGCCAGAATGATCAAAAACAAGCTTTTTCAGGGGGGCAATATCCGAATATTGAGCATAAGTCATTGCCAGACAAAGGCTTACAATGATATGAGTGCAAATAAACAGGAATTTGGACGTATTGATAATTTATCGCCCATAGGCGCAACTCCTGCAGTGTAACAGGTAATTATTGCCGAGGCTTGTTATCCAGTCATCCGTAGCTGGTATCTAATCAAAACCTTCAATCACCGGACAAGCTCACACACGATTTGACGAAAGGCGTCACCCCGTTGCTCGTAATTCGAGAACATGTCGTAACTGGTACATGCTGGTGAGAGGACAACGACATTCCCCGGCTCAGCAAGCGCATGGGCCCGGGTGACGGCCTGCTCAAAACCGTCAGCCAATTCCACGCGTGCGGTTTGCGATGCTCCATCGGAATGTTTGGAGACCATGTCAAAGAGTCTCCGTCCGGTTTGGCCGTAGCAGATTATCGCTTTAGCACGATCGGCCAGCTTCTCAGTCAAATCATCAAATGGCATTCCCTTATCCCGGCCTCCAATCATTACAACAACCGGACAGTCGAACGCCTCTAACGCAATCACAGTCGAATCAGGAGTTGTCGATTTGGAATCGTTATAATATCGAACACCATTGTGCTCCACTACAAATTCAAGACGATGCGGCAATCCGGTAAATGAAGCCAATGCTTTTTTTATTATCTCATCGGCAACACTCAAAGATCTGGCAACGGCAGCAGCAGCGGCGGCATTGTCGACGTTGTGACGGCCCGGAACACGTAAAACACCTGTAAATAAAGGATCCCAGCCATATGGTATAATTTGAGAGGAAGCCCCGACACGCTCGACTTTTCGGGCAAGATCGGTATCGTTTTGATGAACAAAAACCATATCATCTGAAGATTGATAACGGACGATGTTCATCTTGGCATCGACATAAGCGGCCAAATTACCATGTCGGTCCAGATGGTTCGGCTTGATGTTCGTAATAACCGCGTGGGACGGGCTCCACTTCAAAGCCGCCAAATCCTCCAACTGAAAACTTGACAGCTCAAGTACGACGATATCCTCGGATTTCATGTCCTCAAGATGGTTAAGTAACGACTGTCCTATATTCCCCCCTATCCATACCTTCGGTAAATCACCTTTATCAGCGGCGGCAGTTAATATTGCTCCGACCATGGCCGTTGTAGTACTTTTACCGGCCGATCCGGTAACGCCGACTACGCGCCGGGCAGGACAAAACTCGACGAACAAGTTCATCTCACTGGTGATGGGTATTCCGCGAGCCACGGCCCGGGCCACAAAATCGGAACGATCCTTGGGAACGGCAGGACTGACCACCAACAGATCGCAGTGGTCCAGATCGGAAGTATCGTGCCCACCAAGATGAAAAGCAATCGGTAAATCAGACAACTGAGCCACGCTGTCACAAAGATCTTCCCGGGACGCCAGGTCGGTTACGGTTATCCTTGCCCCGCGTTCGGCAAGCCACCGGGCGACGGCAATACCGCCGCCAAACCGTCCCAGCCCCATAACCACCACCCTGCGATCTGTAATTTCCTCAATTTTCATGCCCGGATTGTAACAATTCGGGCATGAATATAAACCCGCCCCAAACCAACCATCAAAGGTCTTATACCATCAATCGCAGAAACACATAATAATACGAGATCATTTAAAATTGGCTGATAAACCTGATTCTGAATATCATTTGCCAAAAAGGCAGTAAATCAAAATAATTAACTTCCGCTTGGAATATATATATGCCATCGCCATATCGAATATCAGCAGTTATCTGCCTGGTTTTCCCAACGTTCTTTGGGGGGTGTAGGGGTTCGGATATAGCCAAGTTGCTTCCTGATTTGCCTTGGGCCCTCCATACCATAGATGATTCCTCACAGGGGGCCGATGGGATTCGTCTGGCAGATGTAAACGGTGACGGGTTAATGGATATCGCCACCGGTTGGGAGCAAGGAGGTTTGATACGAGTTTATTTAAACCCCGGTCCTGCGTTCTCAAAGAAAAAATGGCCGACAGTTACGGTGGGCAAGGTCGGCTCGCCGGAGGATGCGGTCTTCGCCGATCTGGATAACAATGGCGCAATAGATGTAGTGAGCTGTTGCGAAGGCAAAGTAAAGAGTATTTTCATCCATTGGGCACCCGGCGACAAGGCCCGCTACCTGGATTCAACGTCATGGACAACCGAGGCTCTTCCGGCAGCGAAAAGTGCCGGGCAATGGATGTTTTGTCTGCCCATGCAAATCGACGGGAAAAACGGCATCGATCTGGTGGCCGGTGCCAAAAACGATAATGCCCAGATCGGCTGGTTCGAGGCGCCTGCTAAACCTCGCGATCTGAACGATTGGAAATGGCATCCGCTCTACGATGCGGGTTGGATTATGTCCCTGGTGGCCGAAGATATGGATGGCGATGGAGATCCGGATATTGTGGCATCAGATCGTAAAGGTTCGTCGCGTGGCTGCTTGTGGTTGGAAAATCCGGGCTCGGGCGCGGCACCAATGCTACCCTGGCGAGAGCATCGCATCGGCGGCGAAGACCAAGAGGTTATGTTTCTGGCGATAACCGACCTCGATCTGGATGGACAAAACGACGTGCTGGCTGCAACCTACGAACGGGAATTAATCTACCTGCGGCGCAAGTCGGCCGTTCCGATTCGCTGGGAAAGCACGATCATCCAACTGCCCGACCAGGCCGGCATCGGCAAAGCGGTTGCCGTCGGGGATATCAATATGGACGGCAAATCCGATATTGTATTCACTTGCGAAAAGGCAAAAGAAAAATCCGGGGTTATGTGGCTGTCCTACCGTAATAAGGTAAGCGAGCCGATATGGCAGGCCTATGATATCAGCGGGCCGGTGGGTATCAAATATGATTTGGTCGAACTACTCGATTTGGACGGCGACGGTGATCTGGACGTCCTCACTTGTGAAGAGAATACCAACCTCGGTGTTATATGGTACGAGAATCCGACGATACGCTAAAAATGTGAAACGATAGTTGATCAAACAGAGAGGCGCACATACAGATAATAAAACCACAAATTGTATTTGCACATATACGAAATATCTGTTCTACTTTTACATACTTGGTTTCAGAAAAATGATTATACAAAAACACATCATAATATCTCTTCTGACTCTTCTAATACTCCTGTTAACATCGGGCCCCGCTCCTGCCGGGGAGCGATTTGAGGGCAGATACTTCAGCGGTCAAGGCGACATCGAATATCTGCAGTTACTGGATATCGCCCGACGGATGTTCAGCCCGGATCCCGAATTTCAGAACGTGGCCATGTTATACACACCTGAATGGAACGGTCTGATTGAGGGGCCGACCTGGCACGCATGGTGGATACAAAACAGCTACGGGCCGACATACTGTGGGCTGCCGTTCTATGAGGAACCGCTAATCACATTTCTTCAGAATGCACAAGACCTGTGGTTTGATCAGATGGGCGACGGCCAAACACCACGGCCCTTCCAGCAAGGCAGGGCGGGTCGGCGATTCGACTGGGTTCCACCCGACGGCTGCCTATGTGATGCCGCTCGACCCGGATGGTTTGTCGCCAAGCAAGGCGACGGTCGGGTGGATATCCACGACTGGGGTTTTGAGTTTACCGCTGCCGGCATGCTGATGCAGGCGGAACTGCTGCTCATCAGCCGCGATCGGCAAGCCATTACCCATTATCTACCCAAACTGGCGAGGTGTGCGAATTTCATCGAAACCCGACGCGATCTTAAAAACAATCTGTTCCTGGTAGGACCGGCGGCAAATCTGCTGGCCCCCAGCTACGCCGGCTGGAAGCGACCGGACGGGAAATATGATCGAGCCTATCTAGCGGGATTATCGATAACCTATATTGCCGCCCTGGATCGATTGATCGAGTTATACAAGCTGAGAGGGGATACGGATAACGCTGAGTTATATAAGAAGCGCCGAGACGCGGCCCGTGAGGGTCTCCCAAACCTCACAACCGAAGCGGGTTATTTTATCAAGTCACTTGACCCGGACGGTGGGCGGCACGGAGTGTATGGGGCGGACAAACACGGGTACTTCGAAGCTTCCCCCAACCACGATGCCATCGCTCTGCGAGTTGTTGATGATATCCAATCGGAACAGATATACCGGAAGATTGCATCAATCCCCGGCTTGCGCCCATACGATTTTATCATCGCCAACTATCCCTCGCTGGACGACATGTATCAGGAAACCAGGGGCCTATGGAGATTTGGAAATTGGATTAACGGCGGGCACTGGTCCACCTGCGAGGCCAGGATGATCATGGCCTATTATCGACTGGGTAAGTTCGAGGATGCCCGTCGATCCATGCGACAGTTGCTGACCTTTGCCCGGCAGTTCCGTATGGATAATCCCTTAACGGAATTTGGCAGTAAAGTTTATCAGCCGAATCAACCAATCAATCTTTGTTATGATGCGTTTGGCCCCCCTGCGGCCCTGATCCGCGGCCTGTTTGAGTATCTCTACCGTACCGACGGACTTACCCTGATACCTCATATTCCGCCCGGTATCACGGCATTGGAGCAAAGATTTCCAATTCGATTCGGTAGCAAGCGGATCTATCTGGCCACGGTGGGTAAGGGAGCAATAAGCAAGGTTCTGGTTAACGGGCATCCCCTGAAATCGGTAACAAACAAATCGATATACCTTCCATACGATCAAACACCGGATATGGCAAATATTAAGATTGTGTTCGGCGATGGAGAACAAGGCGGAACTTTTCAAGCCAAGCCGAAAGAAACGGTTGAAGCCACGCCCCCCGCAGAAGAAGTCCCGACCGAACTTGCGGAACTCGATGCACGAGTGGCAAAACTGCGGAGCCTGCAATCAGCCCTAACCGAGGCGGGACTTGGTGACAGCTATGAAGCGGCCCACCTCCGCCTGGCTGCGGATTATGTTTCCACAATTCACACTCGGAGGGGACAGTTAGCCGAGGGAAAACTCAAACCGTTACCGGTACCCTCGCAATCTGCCGCCGACAAGATATATATGGATACCGCAATCAAGCTTTGTGATGGTATCGAGAAAGTCATTAATGGCTATGCCGGTTCTGATGATCCCCACAGGCAGCGGATCCATCGGTTATGGAGTTCGCACAAGACGCATTGATTGGACAGCCAATACATAGTAATAAAATACGGCCTTCGCCGGTGCCGCATTAAAAAGAGGAGGATCAAATGGTTAATAATCAACGAATCTTTTCTCAGGTTATCGTCACCTTTTTGTTAGCGGTGCCGGCCGGACACTTATTGGGCATGTCCGAGCCCAAGGCCAAGAGCCGGCCTAATATTCTCTACATCATGACCGATCAGCAGCCGGTAAGTTGTGTAGCTGTTTACGGCAACAAGGTCCTGCAGACCCCCAATCTCGACAAACTGGCTGATGCCGGTTGTACGTTTCATTCAGCCTATATAGCCGCCTTTCCCTGCAGTCCATCACGGGCCAGTCAACTATCGGGAAGATACGCCCATAACCATGGGATAGTTACGAACGATGTGTTGTTCGACGAAAAGATTCCTTCCCTGGGCAACATCTGCAAGGCAGCCGGCTACGATACCGCCTATTTCGGCAAATGGCACCTGGGCGGCCATGTTTACCGTCTCCCCCGCGGACCGAATCCCAACAATCCCCATTGGGGCTGGTATTACAAACGTGTGGCCAGTGATAAAGGTTTTAAATTCGAGCGGATTCCGGGCGGGACCGGCGAGGATGAGCCCTGCCATGGCT
>CP070790.1:2036389-2039069 GCA_020346805.1 Planctomycetota bacterium | reverse complement strand
TGGTTCTTCTGGTATGGATTGCGGGGTATATGATATTTGATTATAAGCGCAACCACGATAAAGGCGGCGATCGTCGGGTAGGCTTTTTTACCAGATTTAAGGTTCCGCCTTATTTGCATTTTTCGTCTCTTGAGCAACCGGAACTCTCATTTCTTATGCTTTTAATTATGGGCTTTTGTATAGGTATTCTAACAGGGCTTATGGGTGTAGGCGGAGGAGTTCTGCTTGTACCGTCTCTTATTTATCTTGTGGGCCAGCGGACAAGCAAAGCTGTTGGGACGAGCCTGCTTTTGGTTTGGATATCATCTCTTGTGGCGGTGATTCGCAAAACAGGCGCGGGCCATGTTAGCGTGCCATTGTTGCTTTTTTTATTAGCAGGTGGGCTGACAGGTACATTTTTGGGCACCAAAATAGGACTGAATCTGGCAGGACATAAAATTCGACAATATTTTATTTATGTGGTTATTGCCGCCGTATTAATTGTTGGATACAAACTCTTTACAATGACTTTTTGAACAATCGAAGATTCAGAGTATATAGAGATGGCGGACATTCCGAAAACGGTAATAATCGGTTTGGATGGTGTGCCCTTCGGCATGATTGAAGACTTCGCCTCCAGGGGCGTAATGCCGAACACGGCCGGGCTGATTTCAGAGAGTACATTCAGACAAATGCGTTCATCTATCCCGGAAGTTTCGTGCGTGGCCTGGTCATCAATTATCACCGGCCAAAATCCTGCAACACACGGGATCTTCGGCTTTATGGATTTAGAGCCCCATTCTTACAAGATAACATTTCCTAACTATAACAGTCTCAAATCGGCGCCCTTCTGGGACGAGTGGGGTGGCCAATCCGTTATTATCAACGTCCCGGGTACTTATCCTGTGCACGAGATGAACGGTGTGCATATCGCCGGCTTTGTAGCGATAGATTTTAAGAAAAGTATTCATCCTAAATCGTTAGCGCGCGATCTTAAAAAGATGGGCTATAGACTTGATGTGGATGCACAAAAGGCGCACAGCCATATGGATGGTTTTTTGGCGGACGTAGATAGAACGGTTAGCGCCAGAGTCGAGGCTTACCGCTATTTGTGGGAGAGTGTGGACTGGCAGCGGTTTATGCTGGTTTTTACGTGTACGGACAGGCTCATGCACTTTCTGTGGGATGCCTACCAAGACGGCGGCCATAAGTATCACAACACCTTCTGCGACCACTTCAGGCGGATAGATGCTGTAATAGGGGAAATTTGCAGCCGGATGGGCGATGAGGATTTATTGGTTATACACTCCGACCACGGATTCGAGAGGCTCGAACATGAAGTCCATATAAGCTATGTATTAGCAAACGAGGGATTGTTACAGTTTAAGAAAGATGCCGATATCAGCCTAGAGAACATTTCCCCTGCGACCAAGGCTTTCGCGTTGGACCCTGCGAGGATTTATCTGAACTTAAAAGGTAAATATCCGCGTGGTTCGGTAAAGCCTGGTGAAGAAGAAGACATATTGTTGAAACTTGAGAACCTATTCGCTTCCTTAGAGGTGGATGGGAAAAAGGTCATAAGAGAGATATACCGAAAAGAGCAGATATATTCCGGGCCGTATCTTGATTATGGGCCGGATATGATTCTGGTAGGTGCCGCCGGTTTTGACCTAAAGGCCAGGCTAAAGGTGCGTGAGTTAACAGGCAAGGGAGTATTTTCCGGCAAGCACACTCAGGATAATGCCTTTTTGTTGGTAAAGGGCCTTGCAGAAACGTCTGTCATTCCTGATGAGCCCGAAGTTTCCGATTTAAAGGGAATAATAGAAAAAAGTGTCATCAGGGCCGATTGAAGCTTTAACTCAAGTTCCGACAGTACTTTATCCGAATCAGCGAGTTCAACAAAAGCAAAAATATAAGATTTTTTCAAAAGTCCTAAGTTTTAAACTTGACAAATTTTCTCGAACGCGTTATCATAATAGTAGCAATATCATCGCAGCAACACCGCACAAAGATACAGTGAGGGTGCAGTTATCCGGAGGCAAATATGCAAGTTTGCGCTGTATTTTTGAAATTCCCCGGGGGTAGGGCTGAAGGTCTGCGCCGAGTATCCAATTTGATAGGAGAACCAGGACGTTGGAGGATCCAGTTATGAAGAAGCTGATAATGATTGCGACAGTTTTAACGATTGCGGGGCGGGCTTTGGCTCTGAAATACCCTGATATAGCGCCGGATTTCATCTGTTGCGATAATAGCGGTTGGGTTATCTGGGAATTTTTAGATGATTGGTGTCTGCCGACAAGTGAAGATTTTGACCCGCCTTACGGATACTATCCCGAAGCGGCGGTGGACCCGCCTACCTTCGGCAGCCGGCACTGGGATGATCCGTTCGATGACTCCGGATGGGGCGGTTCTTACGGCGAGGGCGCCTGGACATACACAACCAGCGACTATAACGGCGCCTATACGATAAACGCCGAGGACAGCTTCGCTCAGCCCATACCCCTCCGAGGCGACAAGCAATACCTGAGGCAGTATTTCCAGGTCGTCCATACGATGCCGCCGGGCGTCACTGAGGAAGATTACTACTGGCCCATTGGTATTGGCTTGGAAATCTGGGACATGTCTGTGTTTCAGGAAAACGGCTGGACCGGCTGTCCTGTAGGATACGAAGGCCTTGCCGGTGATGGATATCGCGGAGGAT
>CP070790.1:2033247-2036289 GCA_020346805.1 Planctomycetota bacterium | reverse complement strand
GTCAGCACAACATTTGTGGATGATACACTCTCTGTACAATTGAATGCGATCCCACTTATCGGAACAGACCACGATAACTACTTGTCAACGGCCGTACTGAATCAGCATGTAGGCAGCGCCAATCAAGGGACGGTGTCCGTGGATTTCTCGAATTATGAGGACTGGACGTGGTCAAGCATTGATTCGCGTGAGGTAGTACTTATAGCCTTGAAACAAGGGGAGGGAGAAGACGGCACCATCTTCGTAGACACCACGGTCCTGGAAGTGCAACATGCTCAACTTGAGCCCACCATAATCCTGTGGGAGGAACTATGAGAAGAGCGCCCCTGCAGATTATCGCTCATCGAAAGGTGTTGGCCGGTGCGGGATTGGCGTACCGTGTTCGGGGTGCCGCTTTGCTGGTAGCCATCTTCGCGATGCTGATTGTATCGTCGCTGGTTGTTCTTATGCTCGATGTGGCGACCACGGAAATGGCCGTCACACGCAATACGCTCAGCCTGAGTAAGGCGCTCTATGTCGCCGACGCGGGTATACAGCATGGTCTTGCCATGCTCAGATTGGACTCGGGCTGGCGGGTTGGTTTCCCCTCTCCGGGTGTGGAATTTCCTCCCGGTTCGGGGTCAAGGTACGTAGTCAACGTCGCTGATGGCGCTGAAGGTGAGTGTATTATCACCTCCACGGGTACGGTCGGCGGCCTATCTAAAACGTTGAGGGCTACCATAGCTGGGGTTCAGTAGGTTGGTTATCGATCCATGAAATTATCCGGTGGCTGGTGTTATATGGGTGATCAATCGTGTCAGGCTTGAAAATGAATAGTTGTACCGTCGGACTCGAGTTGTCGGGCAACCGTATTCGAATGGCTGCAATCATGGGATCGCGTGCGGATGCTCATCCCTCAAGCCCTCGGCGCCTGCAATGTGCGGAGATCGTCATTCCGGATACCGAATCCTCCACCCCCACGGGCTTGCCGCCAGCATCAACCCTGGTCCCCTTGTTCAAGGCGGCATTGGGGCGTCTGGGAATTACCGGAGGGCATGCTGCCGTCGCCGTCGGAGGACAGCATATGGTCTTGCGCAATTTTGTTGGCTCAGACGCCCAAGTGCGCGTGGAATTACAACAGGCCGTCAAGCGTTCGATCAACTATGTCCAATTGGGCCTGGGTGACCGGATTGCCGGAAAGTATGTTCGCCGCATGGTAGACGGCCGCACCCATGCTCTGATCGGGATCTCGGCGATGAAGATACTTGATCCGCTCACCGAGTCCCTGAAACAAGTCGGGCTGCACGTAAAGGTGATTGAACCGGTAATGGTTGCATTGACACGAATGACGACAATTACGGGACAACTCAACAGTGAGGCCGCTTTGCTGATACTAGTAGATCAAAATGGGATCGAAATTGGTGTCGTTTCTGAAGACCAGATAATCTTCAGTCGCTGTCTTAAGTCGATAGATTGTCAAGATCTGGAATCTCAAATCCCTAGAGGTACTTCCAATCTGCCGAGGGAGTTGGAGAAAGTAGCTCGTTATTATATGCGTACCTTCGGCGCGTCCGAGGAGATACACCAGGCCATCATATACGGACCGGAGGAACTGGTTCGTCCCCACGCCGAGGCGCTGAAGAATTCCGAGGAATTCAAGACGGATTTCCTGAGGATAGATAATAGGGTGAGTGAGGCGCTGGCTGTTGACTCCAGAGATCTGGCAGCAAACCAAACGCAAACCCTCGCGCTGGGTGCTGCCGCAAGTCTGTTTAATGAATCCAGCAAAGTTATCGGGCCGAACTTGGTTTCTGAATCCAAGGCTAAACGTTATCCGCCTTTGGAAAAAATAATTCGTACCCTAATCTGGCCCACGCTCGCCGCGATATTGATTTGGGGTGCGGTTTATTTCGTTCAGGTACATCTGGGGAGTAAATTGACCGATTTGCGCATCGAAGCCAACCGTTCCTCACCCGTCGAGATAACCTACCGGAAACTGCGACAACAAATGAATCATATTGAGCAACGGGCCGCGCAACTCAATGAGTTATCCTTGATGTTCAAAGAGAGAAATTGGAATCTAATTCTGGAAACAATCCGTATTTGTGTCCCCGACCATTTGTGGCTGACAAGTGTTAAATTTACGAAAGATCGGCAACTTACCATCAAAGGTGCTGCTTACGATGATTCATTGATCTACCAATTCCGCAAAAATCTTGGGGGTGCACCATTATTAAATAACGTCACCATCGTCGCTATAACCAGTGTGCAACGCGGCAATACCCTGTCCACTGAGTTCTCCGTCGAGTGTACGGTGCTCTCCAGCTTTCAGGTATCGGATGCATCGAATCCTTAGGAGGCCATAATTATGGACAAGCTGACGATGGAAACCTTTCTTAAAGGAAGACCAAAACTATGGTTTGGTATAACGTGGGGGCTCTTTCTGTTAGGAGTTTTAGTCCTTCCAGATGTTGATCGATTGACTGCCAAATACCGCGAGCTGAAAAAACTACGCGGGCAGTCAGCCCTCCGAGTTGGATTGCTCGATCATAACCGAACGCTCGCTAACCACATCGCACTAAAACAAGAGGATCTGGCGACTTTGGAGGTTGTCCTGGTTCCAACTGCGGCGCTCTCGAAATTCAAGCAGGACATAGCGACAATGGCCCGCAATACCCTGTGTCAACTTCGTGCCATTCGCCCCGGTTCGATAAGCCGAAGGTCGTTCGATGAGTTTCTTGGCAGAGGCAGCAATGACCCGAAACGCCAAACCAAAACTCCGGAATGGAAAGTTGAGGAACAATCCCTAGACGTGTCCATACAAGGTTCCTATGAAAATCTCGTGGATTTCGTTTCCGCTTTGGACAACGATGTTCGGGTTCTGCAACTCGCCTCGATGTACTTTCATCCACTACCAGATACGAGCGAACAACTCATCCTGGAACTGCGTATCATCATCTTTGATCTTCTTTATGACCTGCCAAAATAGTTGCTGTTGGCCGGTCAGGTTTTACCCAAGGGAGTATTTTGTTATGAGGTGTTGATGAGATAGTTTTGTCTTTG
>CP070790.1:2029251-2033147 GCA_020346805.1 Planctomycetota bacterium | reverse complement strand
GTCTTGGGCCGGTGGACCTGTTACAACTTCTTCTACCGAATCAGTGAGATCATCGTTTAGCTTCCACCAACCAACTAGACGAGACTTCATGACTCGTGCGGCCGCAGATGGTGCTGAGGAACCGTTGTCATTCTCCGCAATGCAGTAGTAATAACCTTCATCACTGATTGGGACCGTCGAAAAATCTATAGTCAGCGATGGAATGCCCGTCGTCTTGTACCACATGTCATTAGGGTCGCCGACTTTGTACCAGTGATAAGCCGTCGGCGGAATGCCTATGGTTTCAATTGCCAATGTTACGACTTCTCCGGTCTGGCTGATAGGGTCGGTAACTATAATCGGAACTGTCGGCCTCGTCCAGAAGTACCATATACCTCCCGGAAAGACTATATCACCCCCACCACCGCCCGGACCTTCCTTCGGTTGAATTGCATCGACAATCCAGTAATGAAGTACTCCGTCCGAATCTGTTGCCATAGTCCCCGGCTCAGCCATGAAATGATTGTCGCCGAGATCAACTGCCGTAAGCTGAGTTCCCAATGTCCGGTAGTCGAGAAGTAAGTTCGGCTCCGAATGCGTACTTTCATAAAAGTAAACATCAAAAGATGTTATATTAGGGTCAATTTGGTCCCAGTAAAGATTGTCATCAACGTCTACATCCCTCTCTCCCACAGCTGGGCTTACAAGAGCAATACTCGATAGTTCCACATCAAGCTGCACTGCGTCAAAACCCACCCAGCCGCTGGCTGTATTCGTAAACTGCATACCTATCTTCTTGCCGATAGATTCCGGAACTTCACCGGCTTCAAAACTAAGCGTGTATTCATCCATCCTGTCAATAAGTGTTATTATTTCCGTCGCCACAGGCACCCTGCTGTACGTTGCTTCATCATAATAATAAAGCTCCATCTGCATATCCGAGGAAGCCGCCGTTATCCTCGCCATTATCGTCAAAGTGAATACTTGACCGGCCTGAATAACATGCTCCGTCAACTGATAAACCGGCGGGTCCCCGTACATCACATATGATGTATAATCGCCGTCAACCGGACCATAACCCGTCTCCACACCGGAATCCTCAACCGTACCATCGGCCTCCCAACCCGGCACCTCTGCTGGCGCTCCACCATCAACATAGTAGGCCCCATCTTCCATATCCCAGCCGCATATCTTACCATCACCAGGTATCTCAAAGCTGTAGTTCTCCACAAAAATAGGCATGGCCAAAACCCGGCACGTCACTATCGATAATAGTAACAAAAGGCAAATCGAAAATTTTGTCTTCATGATTATTTTCCTTTCATCTATAAAAACCGTGTCCTGACCATCACTACTGCAGACACTTTGGTACCAGTGCACACTCCATCCAGATATTCACAAACTCGGCAATGTCCTCGATGTCAACCTTACACCAGGAAGGCTCTCCTTTCTCACCAACAACATCATAGTACCGCCACGCATCGTCCTGATTGATACACACATTCTCGCCCTCTTTGAAATCGGTATACAACAACGCAATATCTATTGCGTCAAGAGCATAACTGTAAACCTTTACCTCATCAATTACGGCAACAATTGAAGCACGACCGTCGTCACCCTCTGCGCCAATAACCAATGGCATGGGAGTCATTGAATCGGCCAAAACAGCAGCCATTTCATACCTGCCGCTTGTGGCCCGTAGAACTCCGTCAACATATAATTTGCTCACACATGTACGGTCGTAATAGTTCGGATCAATTACACTTGTTACAAGGTGATATTCATTATCATTGATGCTGCTCAAATCATTACTCCCGTACAAGTCGCCGTGTATATTGCGAATCACGAATGTAAATTCGTCACTGTCACCTTTGATATCAACAGCCCAGCCTCGCCACAATAGCTCATTGTGTTTGCCCATAATGCCCATCCAATCAACAGTAGTCGTCTTGACCCAGGCGCTTACAGTCTGGCCCCGAGGATAAAAGTTATAGTACTCATTGCTGTCAGCTATCACTACTACCCTGCCGTCACCGAAAAACTCGATAGCGTCGCTGCCGCCGACACCCCCGCCAATTACCCAGTTCGGGTCAGAATCTAACATTTCACCGTCATGAGCAGGGGCACCTTCCACAACCTCCCCTACCGAATCCTTCAAATCACCGTCAAGCTTCCACCACCCCACAAGACGCTCCGTTATTAAACGGGCAGGTTCTGTAATAACCGTACTCACATCGTTCTTAAGCTCACAGCAATAATAACCCTCGTCGCCAACCTGAACGTTGTCCCGACTAAAAGTGTCCATATCCGAAAGCGTATCCTGCTCTTGCCCGACCTTATACCACTTATAGGTGATCGGATAGGGACTTAATGCCTCAACCGTAAAGACCACCGTGCCCATAATGGGTACAGTCTGATTCTGCGGCTGCGTTATAATCGTAACCTCCTCCGGTATCGTCGTAAAACGCCACGTCGCGCCCGGATAGGTTATCAAACCTATTCCTCCCTCGTTCGGCTCCACCGCATCAACTCGCCAGTAGTAAGTCGTATCGAAATCAAGATTGCCCTCGGGGCCGGGGCCGAAGGGATCATATTCAGTCACAAGTTCATTCTCAATCACCTTCTCATTAAGAGTAACATTCGGGTCGCCCTGAGTGCCGAAATAGACATCACAGTTAAAGCCTTCTTTTAATGTCCACTTCAGTACTGCATCAAGAGGTATATACATCCCGCCGTTAGGTGGATATACAAGGCTTGTATATTTAAGCTCTGATTCAAGCCGGACATTATCAATTCCAAGCCACGTCCCGCCGGCAGTTAAATTCTTGAACTCAATACCGATCCTGTGACCTACCGATTCTGGTAAATTGTCCGATTCAAAAGAAAGAGTATATTCAACCATCCCGGGGTCAACAGCGAAAGTATCGGTGGCAACCTGAACTCTCGTGCCATTATCATCGTAAAATAAATCCGCTTGTAGATCGAGCCCCAACCACGTCTCCTGAGCGTCAAAGGTTAACACAAATGCCTCACCCGCAGCAATTATGTGCTCTGTCAAATTCCAGACAGAAGGATCATCACCCATTAAATAAGCAGTATACAAACCATCCGTAGGGTTCCAGTCCGTCTCAACCCCCGAATCGTTCGCAGCACCGTCACTGTTCCAGCCGGGAACTTCGGCAGGGTCTCCGCTGTCAACAAAGGAGGCACCGTCTTCTTCGTCCCAGCCGGAAACTTTCCCTCCACCCGGCTCTTCAAAACTGAAATTCTCCACATAAACCGCATCCGCCAAACCTACACCGCCCATGATGCATAACATCAAAAAAAGGCACGTTACAAATTTTGTATTCATCGTGCTTTCTCCTTTCTGCAATTATAAATCCCGTTTTTCCCTCTGCATGCCCTAAAATTCCGACATTACAGCTATTCACGTCAAAACAAGTTCAACACGCGCGCACACCTGCCCCCTTCAATAAACCTTAATGCAAATGTTGCCCGCCGCAGTTGTCACCAAATGAGGAAAAACATCCTCCATATACTCCGCCTGCAATATACAGAATGAACAACACCCCCTCCCTTATCAGTTATTTTATGTAAAGACCCTTCCCTCTTAGCTTCTTAAAGAAGCCTTTTTTTCCGACTCAAATTGCTATTTTACCACTTCCCCAAATGTTCGTCAAGCTTCAAATAGATATAACAAACTTTCCTCCCTATTGTCTAAACCCTATCCCAAAACCTATGCAAAACCGTGTTTTCAGTGTTGATAACGCACAATATAGAGGGTTTTGGGATGGCTTCTAATAAATTGTCGTTATTTTAGCCGCTCATAAGCATAGCGGGCCTGCAGCCAGTCGAGGTCTACATTGTCACTCTGAATCTCTGAATCACCACCACCTTTTTCTCCCGCTTCAAACATC
>CP070790.1:2026504-2029151 GCA_020346805.1 Planctomycetota bacterium | reverse complement strand
TCCGCCGGGCGGCAAGACCCGTGAAATATGCGGGCTAGGTATGCTGGTTTCTACATTTCGCTGGAATTTATTCCGGTAGGGCCTCGTTTCAGCTGATATTGCCCCTGATAAGCCGCCAGGTATCGCGGGCGATCATTAATTCCTCGTTGGTAGGAATAACCCAGACTTCGGTTTTACTGGTATCGGTGGAAATACGGAATGGTCCGGTTACTTGTTGATCGTTGCGCACCGGATCGAGTTCAATGCCCATCGGTTCCAGTCCGTTGATGATCTTTGCCCGCATAAAAGACGCTTTTTCGCCGATACCGCCGGTGAAGACGATTGCATGGCATTGTCCCAACTGGGCGATGAAGGCGCCGAGGTACTTTTTGGCCCGGTAGGCGAATACCTCGAGGGCCAGTTCCGCACGCTGGTTACCTTTTTGGGCGGCCTGGTAAACATCACGTATGTCGCGTGATATTCCGCTGATACCCAGCAATCCGCCTCGGTTTTCCATGGCCTCGTGGATTTCGTCGAGCTCCATGCCCAGGCGGGTGAGATGGAAGACAATAGCGGGGTCCACGTCGCCGCAGCGGGTACCCATGACCAGGCCTTCCAGGGGAGTGAGGCCCATGCTCTGGTCGATAGCTTTGCCTTTCCGAATACAGGTTGTGCTGCAGCCGTTGCCCAGGTGCATGGTAACCAGGTTTGGTTCCGGATTTCCCATCAATTCGGCAGCAATGAGTGAGACGTATCGATGGCTGGTCCCGTGAAAGCCGTAACGGCGAATACGCTTTTCGGTGTACCACTCATAGGGTAGGGCGTAGATATATGCATGCTGGGGCATGGTTTGGAAAAAGGCGGTGTCGAAGACGGCAACGTGGGAGCGATCGGTAATGTTGTGCATGGCGGCTTCGATGCCCGCAAGGTTGGCGGGATTGTGCAAAGGGGCCAATTCGCTGTAGCTGTTGATGGCCTTGATGGCCTGCCGGTCTATGATGACCGAGTCGTAGAATTGTTCGCCGCCGTGGACTACCCGATGACCCACCCCGTCGATTTCGGATATGTCGGCGAGTGGTGGGTGTTCCCCCGCTTGCAGCAGACGCAGCAGACATCGAACGCCGGCTTCGTAGTCGGCTATCGGTTCGGTTACCTTGACTTCCATCTCGCCGCTGACGTGGTGGATACTGGCGGTGGGCTCGCCGATGCGGTCGATGAGACCGCGGGCCAGCTCCGACTCGTCGCGCATGTCAAAGAGCCGGTATTTGATGGAAGAACTGCCGCAGTTAATTACCAGGATCTTCATCTGGAACCTCGGTTTATTAAGTGCGAAACATAACCTATGTATAATGGTTAAAGCAAGTCGATTGTGGATGATGTTTAGGCATTTATCAGTTTGCCGAAAATCGTTATACTGGACGGCGGTGGATTTGAGGGATGCCATGCGTTTGGACCGCGGACAAATTGAGGTGGTAAGTGAGGAGGTGGCTGAAATGCTTCGGCACAAAACGGGGGCCGAGCGATTGGCCATTGCCTGTGAAATGTTTTCATCGGCAAGGCGTATGATTATCAGTCAGTTGCGGACGGAACATCCGGATTGGGATGAGCAGCAAATCAACCAGGAGGTGGCGCGGAGGTTGTCCCATGGATCAATCTGAGCTGCTGCGTTTTGTGACTTCTACAATTGAAAATTTTGGATTCCGTTACCTGGTAACCGGCTCAATGGTCACCATCTATTTTGGGGAGCCCAGGTTCACTAATGATATAGATATCGTTGTTGACTTGCCGATGGAAAAAATTAAGGAGTTTTGTCAAGCGTTTCCTGCTTCTGAGTTTTATTTAAATGAAGAAGCTATAAGAGAGGCTGTAAGGCATTGTGGTCAATTTAATATTATTCATCCAGCATCAGGGTTTAAAATAGACATTATCATTCCTGAAGATACAACTTACAATCGTAGTCGTTTTTCACGAGCGATGCGGGTAAAACCGGGGGAGGATTATGAGGCATCATTTGCATCAATCGAAGATGTTATTATTAAAAAAATGGAGTTTTATCGTGATGGCGGATCGGAAAAACATTTGCGGGATATTACAGGTGTATTAAAAATCAGTGGTGATCGGGTGGATCATACTTACATAGCTGACTGGGTACTACGATTGGGGCTGGATTCCGTCTGGAAAGCTGTTCTTAAGCGTATGGGAGATAAATACTGAAGATGGCACTATGTTTTAGGTGTGTCCTTGGGATGTTTTTACATAAAAGATGGAGAGACATTTTGTAGTTTAATTTAGGTGGTTTATACTGGTTTGTCATCAAGAACTTGATTGGGTAAAATACGTTGTTCGGGTGGATGCGTAAATAATTACAGTCCGTCATAGACGAGATTCTGACCGGGCGTTGTCGGCCTGATAGACAACGCCGGCTAGCATCGAAGGGGTTTTAGAGGATTATTGAGGGTGTGAGACTATGTGTTTATTGTTATAATGAGAAGGGAAAAAATTGTCCGTGTTAATCCGTAAGAGGGAAACATATGGATAGGGTAGATGTGGTTTAATGAAACGGAGATCAAAGATGATGAATGTAAGCCGATTACTAATACCGGTTACCGTTTTGAGTTTGGTGATTTGCTCTTGCACTGAAGCTGGTGGAGCCGATACCGACGAAATA
>CP070790.1:2020578-2026404 GCA_020346805.1 Planctomycetota bacterium | reverse complement strand
GCTTGTTCCGGAGACATATAAGCTGCCGTGCCAACGGTTGTACCAACCTGAGTCAGTTGTACCGATCCGCTAAATTTGGCCAACCCAAAATCCATGATTTTAATTTTACCTTTATCTGTAACCATGATATTGGCAGATTTAATATCACGGTGCACAATCCCTTTTTCATGAGCCGCCTGCAGGCCATCAGCGATTTGAATAGCATAATCAAGAATACCCCCCTTTTCTTCCCCCCTTAGCAAGGGGGGATTGAGGGGGGTGTTAATTAGCCGCGCACATCGGTAAGCGGACTGTAACAATCAGCACAAACCGGAAAGCCTTCATCCTGTCCCGGCTGGTAATATAAATATTGATGCTTGTATTGTTCGTTGCCCCGACGATAACGTTCCGCTCGGTCGCGATCAACTTGAGCCAGAAAACCCTCCGGTAACAGATTCAACCGAACCGGTCCCAGGCGATCACTTTTCCGCTTGGATGCATATTCAAGATTAACTGCCTGAAGCTGGGTGTCCATCCTGGATGCCAGGTCATTTGTTTTTTCTAACCGATCTGTCAATGTCCGCTCAACGTGCAGCAGATAGTGTGGCGGTTCATCCCAGCGCGGAGCCAAAACAAAATTGACCACATTAATTCCTAATTGCCGGGATACCTGTTCCATGGCCAGAATTACCTGGCGCTCCGTCAGCTTTTCACCTGTCAACGAACAAATATTAGCCCCCTTATTGAGAAACTCGATAACCGGCGCCTGGCCGGCAAAATCAACTACTCGCACTAAATCGCTTATATGATAACGATATAAACCGGATGAGGTAGTCAGCATAACAAAGTACTCGGATCCCACCTCAACTTGATGACATTTTAAGGTCAAGGGGGAGGTTTCATCAATCCGATCGCGAGGACCAAACTCGAAGAAATGGCTGGCGACATCCAGAATCCCCGCCGGCGTGATATCTTCGACTGGGATCGACAACCGTCCCTCACTGGCCAACAATCCTATATCACGAACCGGAACCTCCCCGAAATATTCCGGAAAGTCCTGCAGATACAATCCCATGGTCCCCCCCGTCCAATTGGCGATGAAAGCCAGATCCCAATAGTGCCTGGGCAGCAGACGATCATATTCGCTCACCAGGGCTTCAAGTCTGTAAGCGGCGTCTCGGTTGGCGGTGATTCTCGATCGTAATGCCTCCCGTACTGGAGTCGGGATGGCAAAATTCTTACACAAAGTACCGTTATGAATATCACGAATGAGCCGCTCGCGATGCTCGTCTGCCGTGCGGGCCAGTTTGAGCTGGGTAGCCGGATTGGCGGTAATCAGAAAGGCCACGTCCACCGGTACCGCCAACCGCATAATCGTGTAATACTTGGCCTCCGGATCGTCGATCTCGGCGATGCAACGCGGAGTAACATAGTACTTTCGAACCAGTCTCTTTTGCGTCATCGCCATCAGCCCGGTAATCGCTCCACAGGGAGTGCCGGCCGATGTTTGCGATTCATCCATGCGAGAGGTCACCTGTACGATGTTGCGCAAAAAAGCCTCCGGATGGTCCAACAGGGCCTTGATCCCGAAGGCATTCCATCCCCGCTTGTATTCACGTAAAAAATGGTCGGTCACCGGAATGTATTTAGGCTCACAGGTGGTGCCGCTGGTTAGGGCGAACATGCGTACCCGCTGCCCGCGGCCGAACATGGCCCCCGTCTCACCGGCTTTGACCCGCTCGATATAAGGCTGGTGGTCTTCGTAGCGAAGGATCGGAACCCGGCGAATAAAATCGTCGGAAGAATGAATCCTATCGAAATGATAGTCGCGCCCGAAGGCGCTGTTGGCATTGCGGCGAATCTTGTCCAGCAGTACCTTTTCCTGAACGGCAACCGCCCGCTCGGTCGAAGCTACAAACTGTTTATAAACCCGCTGGGCATGCCCCCGGGCAATAAGAAACATCAGGCGATCGTTAAGACTAACACGTCGCTTCATAATGGCCGGTATCTTACGCCATCCTCATTACAAACGCGAGGATTCGCTTATTACCTGGTTGATCTGCAAACTACTTGACGTCCTGAAAGTATTCCTGCGAACCTTGCGGATCGGGCTTCATGGTCTTTTCCCCCGGCTTCCAGTTGGCCGGACATACCTCTCCGTGTTCGGCCACAAATTGATAGGCCTGGATCAGCCGCAAGGCTTCATCGACACTGCGACCTACCGCCAGATTATTAACCGTATAGCTCTGGAGTATGCCCTTGTCATCGATGATGAAAATCCCTCGCGCCGCCACGCCGCCGCCCAATAGTACCCGGTAGGAGCAGGACGCCTGTTTGTTGAGGTCCGACAGCAGTGGATACTTGATCTCTCCCAGACCACCCTGTTTGCGAGGCGTACTCTTCCAGGCCAGATGTGTAAACTGGCTGTCAATGGATGCTCCGATTACCTTGGCCCCGATCTTCTCGAACTCATCGATCCGATCGCTGAAGGCAATGATCTCCGTCGGACAGACGAAAGTAAAATCAAGCGGATAGAAGAACAAGACGATATATTTGCCCTTTGCCTTCTCCTTACCAACGGTCAAAGTTCCATTTTCATACGACAGATCCACAAACTCCGATCCCACGACGGCTGTGCCGCTGAACGGTGGGGCGGATAGACCTACTTGCAGAACGGGACAACATTCATCGCTCATTTTTATACCTCCATTACCTAGTGGTTTTACCTATATTGCACTATAAGCGTATCAATTGTAGGACGTCTGTAAAATATTGACCACAAAACACATCGAATAATCAAATTCCTCTATACCACAACGCAATCGCATCTTAATACGACAATGCATAGAGAATAATATTGGCTGCCAGTTTTTTGGCGTCATCCGGCACAATCCCTCGGCAGGCCACACAGACATGGCCGTCCAGTCCGCACCCGATACCATAAGGACTGTAAACAACCGCCGTTCGACCCTCAATCGTAATCCCCTCCAGCCAAACCGCTTTCAAATCCGGCTGCTCCGCCTTGACCGCCGGTTTATATTCTACCTTATCCAGCGCTATGCCGGGTTTACCCGCAATAATCGGATGGCTTGCCGGCAACCGTTCCAATGTCTTGTCCGGAAACAGTTTGTTCGCCAACTCGCGGAATGCGGTATCGAACGGCTTACGCCCGCAACAGGCATCGGCAAACAAAAATCCGCCGCGCTTAACATGCCTGCCCAAAGCTTCGATTTCCTGCGGCGATAACTCAAAAGTATAATGACCGGTCATAAAGACAATCGGGTGATGGGCCAACATTGGATCGGTGGCTCGCAACGGCTTATACGCATGAATCACATCAACACCCATTTTCTCGTGCAAATATTCAGCCAGATTGAGTATCGCTTTGGGGTCCGGCCGCCAATCGCCGTTATGCATCAACTGGGCGATATAAACCGCTCCCCGCGGAGGTGTGACTGATTCCATCCGCAGTTTGGATTTGGCAATTATCCGTGCCGCGTCAAGTTTATCCGGCAAAGGCTCAAGTCCCGTCAAATAGGCGGCAATGTTGGTTCCCAATTCAAAGGCCTGTCGGCTCTTGATGGGGATGTTCCCCTGCTCCCAAAGGCAAGACAAGTCGTGCGGACTGAAGATAACACTGGTTCGGCAACCGGCGGCAACTCCATACAACTCAGTTTGCGAACCGTCCAGTTTAAATATCATCTCGAAAACCGGATGTTCCACCGGCAATCGGATCAACTCATAATCCGGAAAGGTTTGCTTGATAAACGTTCGAAATCCGTCGCGGAAATCCTGTTGACCGCAGCAGGCCTCAGCCAAAATATTTCCCCCTTGATTGACATAATCAACCAGCTTGGACACCTGACCCTTGTCAAATTGCGGAAACTCATGGCCGTTGAAATACAAAATCGGCGCCGTCAGCCAGTTTTCAACATCACTCTCCAGCGAAACAACCTCCCAACCCATCGGCCCGCCAAGACGGTCGCCTATAAAATCCACCAGATGGGCAACATCGTTGCGGTCCAGATTCCACTTGTTGCCTTTGGACCACTGTAGTTTGTTAAAAAGCACTGGCTTATAACCCTTGGCTAAAAACAGCAAGGCAAAGGAAGTGTCGACAACCGCATTGTTCTCTTCCCAGTAACCCAAGGGGTGCTGCGTCCTGACCAGCCGGGCCGCCGCCGCTCGGTACCAGTCATGTTTCCCGAAATATCTCAACCCTGACATAATCCCCACCCGCTCAACCCCGTAAAGATAATAATAGTACCAGGTGTCGCTGCCGGGATTGTGTCGGGCACTGAAATTCTCACCCAACCACGCCAAACCACGGGCCAGCGGTCGATAAGCCGAATACCTCCCACAGTGCGGGGCTTCCCCTTCCTCCGTAAAACCTTTTTCTTTGCCGGTCATCAATGAGTTGCCGGTGATATATAAACTCGATACCCCGGCAGTGGTCATGCTCCCCGTACTCCTGCGAACATTGGGCACATAACCCCAGCCGCCGTCGGACAACTGGGCCTTGATCCACGAACGCTCCGCTTTTCGCCAGACTTCATCGGGAATCTTAATCCCCGCCCTGGCGGCATCATGCAAGCCCATCAGGGCGTATTGTGAATTTGAAAAGTCGGTATGCACGCTCTTTAAGTCGTAGCCCCACATCCCGTTTTTGTGCTGGGCCCGAATCAGCCAATCGGCCCCCGCCTGGATCTGATCACGATAGCGATCCGCGTCTGCCGCCGCCAACGATTGAATCTTCAAACCCACCACGTAGGTACGTTTCAAAGGATAATCGCGTATGTTATTAAGCGCTGATTTTATCCAATCTTCCTCGGGCGAAACACCGGCATTAAGTAAGGCCAATGTCACCAAGGCCGTCACCCCACCCTCGAAGCGGGGATAATCTGCCCATTCCCCATCGGCACGCTGCTGATCTCGCAGCCAGGAAACCGCCGCCTTTATCGAAACACGTACTTCCTGGCCGGTAACTTGCTGGCCGTTTACTGACGCCGGCCACATTAACAGGGGTACACATGCAAGGGCCATGCAACATGTAATAAAAAACGGGCATCGTTTAAGCGTGGCGAACTGAGAGTTCAATGCATCCGCCTCCCGATCAGGTTAAATAAGCGATTTGAGATGATCTATACTCGCCGCCGCCTGTTCGATAGTTCCGCATTCCACGCTGAAACAAATCGTCCGATTCAGCGGTTTGAGTATCTCGATCACCCGTGCCCAATCGATCACCCCCTCACCACAGGCACACCCCACCGGTGTACCGGTTACCTTCCCCCGTTCATCCTCGCTTTGTTGTATACTGATATCCTTGGCGTGAACGTGAACCAGTCGATCGCGCACGTGCTCCAACCAATCATACGGGTCCTCACCGGCCAAATACGAATTACCGGTATCGAAATTTATTCCCAGGGCCTCCGAAGCGACCAAACCATATATGCGATCCAGGCCGGCAGGGGTCTTGCTGTACTGCTGATGCTGTTCCAGGCCGATTTTTATCCCCCTCGCCTCGGCCGATCGCGCTGCCAGCGTGAGGGTATATTTCATCAACTCATGATCGGTTTGTTCGCTGGTGAAGTCGGGCTTGGGACCCTCGTCGGTATTGACGATCGGCGCCTTCAACTCGTGGGCAAAACGAATCGCCGATCGAAGGTAGTTAACGCTGATGTCCGGCTTGCATAATGGTGTGTGGCCGCTCAGACTCGAACAACGCACACCATACTTGTCGCAGATCGACAGAATATCCCGCGGATCTTCCATCATCGAAACGGAGTGGAAGTAGCCCGCCTCGCTCAGCAATTCCCGCCCCCAATGGACCATGGGTTCGATATAGCG
>CP070790.1:2017511-2020478 GCA_020346805.1 Planctomycetota bacterium | reverse complement strand
TTTGTCGTTGCATAACTGACAGATTGCCTGGATTCCGGAACGCACCACCAGCATGCTGCCTCGTCCATATGTTCCCAGCAGCAATCCGACCGGACAGAATCCTCGGCAAAAGGCCCGGTCTTTGAGGAACAAGCCGGTTAAAATGGTGATCCCAAAGAGTCCGATCAGAAACCAGGAAGTATAGTGGGGGACGCGGTGAATCTGTGCTCCCGCCACCAGGAACTGAATGACAACATAAAATATCAGGATTATATAGCCGGCAACTATCCATGATCCCAGATTGGCTTGAGGCAGGCCGAGACGTCTTCCGATTCGCTCGCTGATGTTGCTTACCAATTCCAGCGGGCAGACCATACACCAGGCCCTCCCCAACAGCACCGCAAGCCAAACCATGGCCGGCCACCATATCCCCCAAATCAGGAGAGTGACCAGATTGGTCTTGGCATATAATTTGCCGTCAACGCCTTCAGGTGTAAAATGGCCCCATGAAATAATAGCCAGCAAGGTAAATATGATCAGTAAGAGAATCTGAAACAGATAAGGGAATCCCCACCATAGGATGAGAGCTCGTACGGCGCGAATCTTCAAAAGGTCATAACCATTAATCATAAAACTTCTTTTTTTTATCCAGTCCGGACAAGATCGACTCAACCAATAATACTAGGGCTTGTTAAGAAAACCGACGGTGGATTCCATGATGCGCCGGCGAAGACTGCCCGTATCGTCCCGGGTGCTTTTTTGCTGCAGGTCTTCAAGATTGGCCCGGCAAAATTCGCAACCGAGCCGATCGAGATGAAAAGCGACATAATCCCGCCAGGCCTCATCCAGCGTGCCCAGCGGATAGGCCCCGATGGTATTGCGTTTCAGACAACTGAGCCGCTGTTGCTGCCAGATTTCGGTTAATAAGGCATCGGGAGGGTCCGATGAAGGATCGATTGGGTGCTGGGACAGGTTGGCACGGGAAGATTGGATTTGAAGTTTCTCAGAAACGCTGCTGCGGATTTGTTTCAGGCAGCGGTGCTTGATGAGAGCTACGTGATTTTCTTCCACGTTGATTATGCGGGCAATTTCCCGGTTGCGCAGTTGGCAATAGAAGATCATCTCGATAATCTGAAGGTTGCGGAAGTTGAGGGATTTTTTATAGGCGTCGATAAGCTCGCGCAGGGCCTCGGTTAAAACATCGTGTTGCAAACGGTGGTCTTCATCACGTCTGGCATACCAACTGGCGGTTGGTGCGGGGGACAAAAGCTGATCGGCTGCTTGACGCGGCTGCTCATCATTGCCGGCTTTGGTCAGGCTCTGCAGTTGGCAGACATTGACCTGTCGGCCGCGGAACCAGTTGATGATTTTGTGACGAAGTATCGAGAACAGGTAGGTTTCGATACTGGATTCCCCGCGAAAGTTGGGCAGGGCCTTGAGGAAGCTGATAAATGTTTCCTGGACCAGGTCCTCGGCCTCAGCGGCCTGACCGAGTTTGGAGCGGGCAAAGGCGAGCAATCGCCCCTGATGGCGTTCTACCAGTTGCGACCATCCTTCACTGCTGCCCTGCCGAATCGCATCCAGCAGGTATTTATCGGCCCGGGTTAATTCAGCCATAGTTACGTTATGCCCAACTCCTTTTTTAATTACATTCTGTTTCCCTTAACGAACGTATTTAGAGCGTATAACAAAACCATGCAGTATTACCGCCAAAGTACCATAAAACCATGTTTTTAAACCGCTTACTAACGTGCGCGGCTAGTATTGTTAGATGCTCTTAGTATCTATAATCAATTAGGCACTCTAACAAAACCAGTTATTGTGATACAAAATATTCAAAACTTGAGATTTATATTTCCGCTCCCTTATGGTCGCGGTTAGTTTTGTTATAGATCCTTAACGTCATTCCCGCCCGCCGTGACGGGTAAACTCCAGCGGGGATATATTTACCAGTTTGTTGGGTGGCTGGATTCCCAATCAAGTTGGGAATGACGCTAAGCATAATTCAGAATTAAAAGTACAACGGTCGCCACACAAACAATACCCGCAATTCTCAACGACCAGGTATAATACCCTCTGGTGGCCACATTGAGGAAACCGTAGACGACCAGCACCAGAAGGATCATACCGACAATAGGCAAATATTGTTTGATTAATGTGTTATAGGAATCTCTGGTATGGGCCGATCTCTGGCGGGCAGCCATGAATGTAAGTTTATCCGTCGAGGCGTCAACCAGTAGATACTCCTGCCAAACCCGGCCATAGGGACGTTTGAAACTCTGGACGAAACGGTCGGCAATCATCCCCATACCGTAAATGTCTTTTTCAATCAGAGCCGGTCGTAAAGCATCCTGCACGCGAGATGAAACACGGCTTTGAACCCGCGGTATAAGTTGATCCACTGCGGATTTGGCGGCCGACCGTTCCGCTTCCTCCCGGCTGGGCATGGGCTGTGTCGAGTGGGCAACAATCCATTGACCTTGGGGATTGCGATTGATGAACTCGGCCAGATTATCCACCCACGGTTTGTCAATATATCGTATGCTTTTTCTTAGTTCGCCTGCCCCGCCGATCAGGACCGCCTCCACCGTGCCGCCCTGTTCCACCTTATCTATCTTGCTAATACCTCGCTTGTTTTCCTCGAAAACGCTGACCTTGGGTACTAGTGATTTACCGATAGAAATATTCACGCTTTTGCCCGGCTTTTCAACCTCTAACTTAAACGCCCCATCGCCGGCGGATATTTCCACCCGCTCATCCGGTTTGGACACTTCGATCCCATCGGCCGATATTTCAACCTTCTCATCACGTTTGGAAAGCGCAAGCTTTGCCGGCTTCTGATCAGCCGATACGTGGACGCTTTTCGATACTTCGTTGGGAGTACCTGATTTGCTTGCTGCATCAACCGACACCATATCCTTCGTCTCGCTGATTCTCAGGATAACAGCTCGATCATCTACCTCTTCGGATGGTTGGGTGGCAGTACCT
>CP070790.1:2014894-2017411 GCA_020346805.1 Planctomycetota bacterium | reverse complement strand
GGTATATTTACGTCGGTACCACACAGGGAACCGGCAACCCCGAAGATTGCGATGCCTTCGACGACAATTGCGAATGGTACGGAGCCCGGATTTATGCCATTCGAGTGGCCGCGATGCCGCCGATTATTACTGAAGTCACCCCTGATCCGGACATAGCATATGTGAATTATGAGTATACTAAGCAGTTGACTCTGGTCCAGGGCGATCCGCCTATCACCTGGTCGGTATCGCAAGCACCGGCCGGAACCACAGTAGATAGTACTGGGCTGGTAGGTGATTGGGTGCCGAGCGTTGGTGATTTGGGTCTGTTGCGTACGTTAGAGATAAAGGCCACCGGCTATATGAGCTATGAAGATTACGAGTCTTGGACGGTCTACGTTAAATACCTCTCCGATTTTGACGATGATCATGACGTGGATCAGGAGGACTTTGGTTTTTTTCAGGTTTGCTATTCTGGTCCCGGTATTGCCTACCCACAGGGTTGTGAAGAAGCCGATCTGAATGACGACAATGTCGTGGACCAACAAGATTTCGACATTTTTCACGGATGTTTAGGTGGGGCGAATAATCCGCCGGGATGCTGATTGGTCAAGCGAAGCCATCCCATTGCCAGAAATAATATAGGATCGTGACGGCAAGTTCAGAGCGGCGTTTCGTCAGCTGTTGGGGCTGGATGGAGACAATATTTTGCGCACACAGGAAGGGCATTTGCGCAGTAGTAGCTATAGTGTTATGATGTTCTCCAGTGATGTAGTTTGAACACACGGATTTTTGAAGAAAAGATTACAGGAGATACAAGGTGAAAGTAAGACACAAATTTATGGCAGTCTGGATGTGGTTAGCAGTTGTTTCGGTGGCGACGGGGGGGGCTTATAAAGTTGAGAAAAAGACGGTCGCCTTCGAGTCGCTGGATGGTTACATAACATGTGAGCTCTTCGATCCTGCTTTTTTACATGGTGACTGTGCTTATACCGCCTTGACATCGGCTTCAGACGGTAAAATATATTTTTCTATCGGTTCGCATAATAATGATTATGCCAGCCGGTTTTTTTGTTTCGATCCCGCGAAAAAGAAAGTTACCGAGCTAGCCAAGATGGATGTGGCGACCGGGGAAGATGCAAAGAAAGCACATTCGCAGGGTAAAATTCATACCCGTATCTTCGAACATAAGCAAAAACTCTGGTTCGCCACACACACCGGCTTTTATAAGTTAGATCCGGTGGGCAACAATTGGGTGCCGGGCACCGAATATAAGGGTAAAACCCCTTACCGGGGCGCCCATTTTATGAACTATGATCTGGCCAGCGGTAAGTTCACCAGCCTGGTTTGCACGGTTCCCAATGAGGGCATCATCTCAATGACCATGGACAAAGGGGCGGAGGTTCTTTACGGCCTTACCTGGCCAACTGGATTATTGTTGTCATACGACATCAAAAACAAAGACTTTCGTTGCTGGGGGGCCGTACAGGGACGTGGAGGATGGGGGGCCAAACCCTTCGAATGGCAAATGATCTGCCGCACCCTGGCTCTCGAACCCAACGGTTTTCTCTATGGTTCCACCATGCATGGGAAGATTTGGAAGTATGATCCGGCCGGGTATTCGAGGCTGAACTTTATCGAAGGCCTCGACCTCAAGCGCGTACCTTTTGCTCAATCGGCAGAAGAGACGCTAAAAGGGGAGTTTCGTAATAACTGGCGGACCATCGAATGGAATCCGAAAACCGAAAGTTTCTGGGGCTTGCACTTTGAGACCTCGACCTTATTTGAATTTGTACCCTCACAGAATTATATAAGGGCGATAGCGAATTTGGGGCATGAGGCCTATTGGGGGATGCCCAGAAATCCGGAAATCAGCCAGCTTGGATTTACCCTCGGGCCAAAGAATACGCTCTTTTATCTGGCCCACGGTCCAGCGGTCAAAATCAAAGACCGGACAGATATTCAATCGAACTTGTACCTGATCACATACGACATCGACCGGGCTAAATACACCAATCACGGACCGATCCTTTCCGCTGGTAAACGGCGGGTCATGTTCGCCGAGAGTATCGCCATAGATCCCGATGGTTATATTTATTGTGTGGCGTGGGTTGAGGTGGCCGATCCGAAACGGGCCGAACACATCTTGGCAGTAAGATTGGAAGGCGCACCGGAAGAAACCCAGCTAACACCATACGAAATGCTTCTGGTTCGTCTCCCTCAGTGGCAGACATTGCTTAACTGATTTCGTAGACAAGTATGGCTCAGGGTAAGAAAGTGTGCATAGCGCGTTATCATTATCGAATTATTCTGATAAGTGGATTTTTAACATCGTTAGCCCGCTGGCACACAGTTAATGCTGTATTGTTAACCAATGTAGCTGTCTATCACACCTCTCCCGGCTTGGCAGATCCCAGCAACGTTCCCCGTTATGAAGTATTTGAGTTAACCTTTATTCAACCGGCGGGGTACGGGGAACAAGGTAACTATCTTGATATAGACATTGAAGTTGTATTTATCGGGCCGAGAAGTGAGATC
>CP070790.1:2011006-2014794 GCA_020346805.1 Planctomycetota bacterium | reverse complement strand
CTGACGCTCCCCAATCCTCAAGCGCATCCTGAGTGGGCACATCATGCAGTAGCCCGACCGTTAGGGAGGGCATGTCATGCAGTAGCCCGACCGTCAGGGAGGGCACATCACGCAGTAGCCCGACCGTCAGGCAGGGCACATCACGCAGTAGCCCGACCGTCAGGCAGGACTTAGTTGAGGGACGGGATCAAACTACCCCAATCCCACGGCGCAAAACGAACCCACAGACAACCCTTTAAACTCCTTTCTCCCCTCCCCTATCTACTCCCTCCGCGAAGCGGCGCCAAACGCTGGAACGCAGTGGAAGTCCGCCGTAGGCGGAAACCCAAACTGCCGATAAATCTACTTAAGTTATTGCAAATAAAAGACTTACATAAGCTTGCGGCCACTGGCCATAAAGTGTTGGTGAACACAACCATCCTGAAAAAATAGCCTCCCAGGTGACATATTACGTCATCTCATACTTTATTGACACCGTCCTTATCGCTTGCTTTGCTATGACCGCTTCTTGCTCGAGGCTGCGCCCCTCAATCTCTTCCGGGCCAAACCGACGGCCTCTTTCGACACATCGCAGCCGATCCACTGCCGGCCAAGTCGCTGGGCAACCACTAGTGTCGTCCCACTGCCGCAGAAAAAGTCGGCCACCAGATCGCCGGGATCGGTGCCCGACTTAATGATCCGTTCCAGCAACGCCTCCGGCTTCTGGGCCGGGTAACCCACCCGTTCGCTGGATACGGTGGAAAGAAATGGCATCTCCCATACATCGGTGAGGGCCGGGCCGTCAGGATGAAAATACAAACGCCCCTTTTTCGTCGATTTATAGGGGCGGCCCTTTTCGTCGTAATTCATCCCCTCCGTACGAAATTCGCCGTCCCGCAGAACGTGAAACTTATGCTTACCCATTTGTTTGACATAAACCAGTATGCTGTCGTGCTTGCGGGCAAACCATCGCCTGCTCCTTCCCCCCGTGCGGTAGGACCATATCACCTCATTAAGAAAATTCCGATCGCCGAAAATCTCGTCCAGCAAAACCTTGACATAATGAACCGCATGCCAATCAAGGTGTACATACAGAGAACCCGTCGGCTTAAGCAAACGATGCATTTGTTCCAACCGCGGCTTGAGAAATTCCAGATAGCTGTCCAGGCCCCCCGGCCAATTGTCGCCGAATTTATGACCACCCTTTGATTGGCTTTGCCGCTTTCCCGTAAAAAAAGGAGGGTCCGCATAAACCAGATCGCAACACGAATCCGGCATGCGGACCATCAACTGCAAATTATCCCCACACTCAAGCCAATCGTAATCACATTGTTTACCATGCCTCCGGGACATACCCTGATTTTAATATTGTTGCTCCCTGGGCGAAATACCTAAGGCATCCATCCTTCGATAGAGCCGACTGCGGGAAATACCCATCAGTTTGGCTGCCAAACTGCGCTGGCCTCGTGTTTTCCGCAATGTGTCCAGGATGGCTTTACGTTCGATCTCTGCCAGCATGTCATCGAGGGGAATGGTATCGCGACCTCCATAGCTCTCAATCCGCTCGGGATAATCCTCACCCCCTTTGGATATGGAAAGTTCTTCCAACATCAGACATGGCAGATCACCCGCCGCAAACGTCGACTCGATAACCGACTGCAATTCTCTCACATTCCCAGGCCAGTCGTGCTCGTCCAACGCCGCCCAAACAGCAGGATGAACCTCGTTAACCTGACGGGTGCTGTGCTGGTTAAACTGACCGATAAAATGCTCGACCAGGAAAGGTATATCTTCTTTCCGCAAACGCAATGGGGGTACCTCAATGGCAATCACACTGAGGCGATAATACAGCTCCTCGCGTATCTTGCCGCGCGATAGCAGTTCCTGTATGGGTCTACTGGTGGCGACTATCACCCTAACGTTTACCGGCGTAGGTGTGGTCTTACCCAGCGAACGAATACTGCGGTCTTGAATGGCTCGCAGCAGTTTGTCCTGGGTACCTAATGACATAGCATCGATGTTGGCCAGGTAAAGTGTACCCCCATCGGCCGCACTGAATAAACCGTCATAATCCCGGCTGGCACCTGCCAAACTACCACGTGCGTACCCGAACAATTCGCCTTCCAATCTCTCCGGATTATTAGCAAATGCGGTTACCGTAACCGGAACAAAAGGACCGTTCTTCTGCAGACCATTGAAATGAATCGTCCTGGCGATCATTTC
Source organism: Planctomycetota bacterium (assembly GCA_020346805.1). Taxonomy (GTDB): domain Bacteria; phylum Planctomycetota; class Phycisphaerae; order UBA1845; family PWPN01. The sequence goes on along the minus strand of CP070790.1, from coordinate 2,012,592 downwards.
TTTTCCACTACCGCTCTCGCCGCTGATCAAAACCGAACTGCTGTTGTTGCAGGCCGATTTGATCTTTTCCAGAACCAGCTGCATCCGTGCCGAACGGCTGATGATACTGGCAAAACCGTACCGTTCCCGCAAGTGGTCACGTAAGTGTTCGACCTCCTGGCGAAGATTCTCAGTCGCTTGGCGCCACTGTTCCTCTTTGGCTTTGTACTCATTGATGTCACGCATTACTCCAAGGACGTACTCGGGCCTCCCTTCGCCGGAATTAATGGCCGTATAAATATTTTCAATCCACTGATTCTCTCCACTCTTGGTGGTAATGCGGATTCGCTGGCGGGTAGAGGGTTCTTCGCCGTTTAATACCGCCAATGCCGGACACATCCGCTCCGGCAAAAGCCGACCATGTTCGTCATGGCAGTTCAACAGATCCGGGCACCGACTTTCTTTGCCAACAACCTCGACAGCACTGTAGCCGGTCAATCGTTCACAAGCGGCATTAAACAATACAACCCGACGATCCTTATCCAATACGAAAAATCCGTCTTGGGTATGGGATAATAATCTACCCAGAATTATGCTTTCCGATGTGTTATGCGGGTCCATGGTTATCTCTCCGGCTCAACTCGGGGGCTGTCGTAATCCTAAGAGATGGTAGGTCGCCTCCTATCGTAGACAAGCGCGCCCTATTGCAAAGACACAACCATAACCATGTCAAACAACTTAAGTCACATAATTAAAAGAACTTATGGATAGGGGGTAATGTCCCGAAAATGAAATAAATCTATATGATCATAGTTAATTTAGGATAAAATTGGTCCTATTTGGATGCCTCTACATGTCTCTTGTTGATAACAGGTCGCAGTGGCTACCCCAAAAACGCTCGGATAGACGATATTCGTTTCGACAGTATACAGATATTGCATTGTCCAACCGATTATGGACCAGCATGGATCGGTAGGTTTTTTTAATGAGCTGAAACCGGTCCAGAATGGATTGACACTGATTCTCCAGAGTAAAGACGGCGATTAACAACTCCAGCAATTTCTTCGAGAACGAGCATGTTACAAAAAAATGCATCAAGTCGGCCAATTCAGCTACCCCCTTTGCAGGAATTATGCTCTGTTGAAATCCCGTATTTCAGAGTAGCATGGGACCGCCGAGGTGGCTCCGGGAATCGCAAGTATTAAATGATCTATCAAGGCATTCCCCGCTAATTCAAGGTGATTCATTAAGAATTTAAATAGAACGGAATGATAACAAAACATCTCGAAAAATACGAAAGGCAATAAACCATAACTCAATCAAAAAAACGAAATCTAAAAATAGCAATCATCGCCTTTAAACCATCCAACCAGGTTATCTTCTTACCCTCGGTATAATCTCGACCCGCATAGCTGATGCCCACTTCATAAACCCGGCAGCCGGTCCGGGCGACTTTCGCGGTAATCTCCGGCTCAAATTCAAATCGATCGCTGGTAATCTTGATGTTCTTGATAACATCTGCACGAAATACCTTGTAACAGGTTTCCATGTCCGTTAAATTCAAATTGGTCAAGGCGTTGGACAGCAAAGTTAGAAGTTTATTTCCT
>CP070790.1:2008104-2010906 GCA_020346805.1 Planctomycetota bacterium | reverse complement strand
CGCGGGCCGGTGTAGCCCTCCCGGCTGTTTTCGTCCGCACCAAACATGCCCCCCGGAACCTGGCCGTAGATCCCCATTACCGTGTCGTATCGCAGTTTGGTTGCGTCAAGATACCGGATATCATGGGTCTGCTGATAATACTGAGCCGGTCCGCGAAAACATTCGGTGATGTTCACTCCGTGCCAGCTTGGAAAACCACGCGTCCAATCCTGGGTTCTTTCGTGGTTTACCCGCGCTAAATCCAGCAACCATTTTTCGCCCGAGCGATTATATAACCAATAGATGCTGTCGAGATTGTCGGCGGCCCGAATACCCTGCCACCAGGTTCGCCCCTTGGCGTCACGAGGGAAAAGTTTGTCCAATGGAAGCTTGCTCTGGTAGCGGAAATATTTTGTCATGAAGGGAATAATGCGCTCATCGCCTGTAGCCTCATAATGGGTGCGCAGCACGTAGAGCATGATCATGTTGGGCCAATAGTCGTGGTTTTTATAGTTTTGATCCCATCCAAAATAGCCGTTGTCCCACTGGTTGCTCAGTACGGCTTCGACCCAACGTTGAGCTTCTTTGATAATGCGCTCATTTTTCAAGATATGGCCGAGCGAAATAAATCCCTTAAGCCAGTATGGGACTTCCTCCCACCCGTTCTCACCTTTGCCGTTGGGATTGGTCCAGGCATTGGTATCGAACTGGCAGAACTTGCTGAGTTCAGTCAGCCGGCCGGTGAATCCGTCGGCTTCCAATTCCAATTGGCGATGGAGCCAGCCGGCAGGCTTGATTTGCCCGCACGGCAGCTTGATCAATGGACTGGGTAATAATGGATCGCGATTGCCCACATAAAAATCATTTTTTCCTGCCATTGGCAGGGTATTCACCACTTGCATATTGGTATCTGCCTGTGCGTTTGCCACGATTGGAACATATAGTCATAATGCGATTAACAGTGTACCATTGATCCATTTGATGGAAAATAAATTCATCGGGTGCATTTCAAATCTCCTCTATAAATTCGGTTTGGTTTATGTTACTGCACGTTTTTGTTTTGCCTATGTGTCTTGGACACGTATATTCGATATTTGGAGACGGTGGTTATTTTTGCGGCGATAAGCATTATAGTATTACCAAAGTGGTTCTTACAATAGTCAGGAGAATTTAGCAGAAAACCCGATGGTTAGTCAAAAGTTATAACAGGTAACTTGATATGGGGAATATTAATTATGTTTCTGTTATCTGTCAGACAAAGACTTACGTATTTTTCCATGTTCCTGTTTGTGGTCCTGGGATTAACCGGATTAAACCTTGCAGAATCCTCGCATGCGACGGTTGAGTTGTTTGTCAAGCAACGGCAAATATGCGTATGGCCCGAGATCATAGGCATCAACCTTAATCCCGGAGCGGGGCCAAAGGCCATTGCCAATCCCCAAAACATTAACGCGGTTAAGAAAATCGGCATCAAGTCCGTTCGATTTCCCAATGGATGCGTAGCCGACTTGTATAATTTCAAGGCGGCCGATGGCCAGAAACAGATCTCGGTCGATCAGTTTCTGGACTTCTGCGAGGCCATCGACGCCGAGCCGTATTACACCCTGAATCTTCAGGGAGGTACAGAAAATAAAGAAGGTGCGCCGCCTGAAGGAACTGATATCGATGAGGTAATCAAATATCGGCACACCGCACCCAATCCGTGCGGCTGGACCAATTATCACTTCGGCACTTTGGCCGAGGCCGTCGAGCTGGTGGAGAAATACACTGTCCAAAGAGCTTTAGCATCAAAACGCCCGATCCTCTGTTACGAAATGGGCAACGAAAACTGGGGGCAGGCGGTGACTGATTGGCCACCGGAAGTCTACGCTGCAACTATCGGTAAATACGCCCGCGCCATCCGCGAGGTTGTGGCTAATGCCCGATCAAAATACGAGCCGCTTAAGGATTTAAAGCTGTATATTGTTGCCGTCGGTTATCCACTTGTGGGCAATAACCAGGATCCAAAACAAGCGACCAATCATGACGTCAACGTCCGCTGGACACAGGAAATCAACATGCTTCATCAAGCGGGTATTATCGATGCCGTGCAGGACCACTTTTATCCCTATAGCAATCTTGGTTACGACTATTTGATCTGGTCGTATTTTAATTTGCAGAACATTTTTTATGCCCGGCGGGGAGTATCCAATCCACTGCTGGGCGGTTACCGCGACCAGGATCTGGCATTCGAAATGCCCATTGAAATAACCGAATGGAATGCCAAGTGTTGGGGAGAGATGAAAAAATCGATACCGGGAATAAAAAATCTTGAGTTCGAGAAAGATACGGAAGGATGGCAAACGGAAACCACGCCTGCAGGCTACAAAGCCCGATTTGAAACGCTCAAAGAGGCAGGACGCCATAAAATGGGTCTCCTTATCGCCACGGACAAGCAAGCCAGGGGAACCGCCAGGATATTTCAGCGGTTTGATTGGAAGAAAACCAAAGCCAACAGTGTGTCTGTATCGGCATGGGTTCGCACCGACAAACCTGATAAGTTAAGCCTTTCGACAATTACGGTCGAGAAAGATGGGCAACTTGGCGCTGCTCTTGAGCAAACCGGGCAGCGCAGAGCGTGGTGGGCCGGCCGTTGGCATAAGATCATCGCCGGAGGCAAGGTGCCGGAGGGGACTAAACGATTGGCGGCATGTTTGCAACTGGAAGGTCCTGACACACAGGCCGATATCGACGGCGTGGAACTGTTCTACTGGAATAACGAGCGCGGCGTGAATCCCGCTGCCGTCAATACCCCCGCACAGCAACTCTTTCTGGTTGACGGTT
>CP070790.1:2005342-2008004 GCA_020346805.1 Planctomycetota bacterium | reverse complement strand
CGATTGACGATCAGGACAATCCCAGTGTGGCTATGGATGCCGCGGGCAATTCCGTAATTGTCTGGCGAAGCTATAAACAGGACGGCAGTTTTAGTGGTATTTACGGTCAACGGTACAATGCCGGCGGCAATCCAATTGGTAACGAGTTTCAAGTCAATCAAACGACATATCTTTCTCAAAAAATGCCTTCGGTAGCTATGGATGCCATGGGTAACTTCGTTGTGGTTTGGGCTTCCTATGATAATGGAACTGATGAAGGGATATGGGCTAGGCATTACAATGCCAATGGCCAACCGACAACCGGTGAATTGCCGGTAAATAATATTACTGATGGCAGGCAACTAAATCCTAAAATAGCCATGAATGACAATGGGGATTTTGTGGTCGGTTGGGAAAGATGGAACCATCCCACACAGAATTGGAGGGCCACGGCTCGTCAATTCAATGCTAATGGAACACCGAAAGGCTCGGAATTCGATATGACCCAGTTGCCACACGGACATAATCCGTCTGTGGCCACAAATAATAGCGGAGATTCTGTGGGGGCATGGATGAGATCAGGTGATTCAGACGATCTTCCTCTTGGCTACTATATCCGTACGCGACGCTACAACGCCAACGGGATTCCCAAGGAAAACGCCTGTCAGATTACGCAAGACATGGGTGGCAATACTGATAGAACGTCAATCGCAATGGACGGCAGCGGTAATTATATAGTGACGTGGAAAAATTACGGGGATAGTACATCACACGCACAACGATTTGATTCTAACGGTAATTATATTAGTGAGATTATTTTGTCTTACTGCGATATTGATGTGGCCATGGATCAAAATGGTCTGTCCACCCTGGTCTGGAATTCAGGTGATCTTATGGCCCAACAGTACGACAGCCTGGGAAATCCGTTAGGAATCTTAAACCTGCATCCTGGTGGTGGTAACGATATGGTAGTTGCCATGGCCAGAGACGGCAGCGGCCGATTTATCGTGGCCTGGGAAGGGGGAGACGCCGACGGTTTGGGTGTCTTTGCCACTATCGTTCCTGAATCCACAACTCTTTCATTGCTGGCCCTAGGCGGATTATTGATCTACCGGCGCAGGAAGTATTAAACGGGATCGGTCTGATTAATCATTTTAGAAAAACCAACTCGTTTAGCGAATGGTGCGGAGTCAATACTTGGATTCGCCCTGTTTTTATTCCCCACCGCTAGTATCTTTCTGTCTGGGTTTTAGCCTCAAGGTCCTGCCGATCTCGCGCATGCGGTTTACACAAGTATCGTCAATCAGGCCATCTTTGTTGGGCGGCACATTCAGCAGATAATTGGCCCTTCGTTGGTTACAGATTTTGAACATCTTGATAATTTGCTGCGTGCTTTTCATGTTCTCGGGATCGTCCGTCGAGGTCCAAAACCAATGAGGTGTGAGCTTATCACAGACTTCTGCGGGTATGGTGTTCCCCTCCGGCGGCATGCTGTTGGGATCGAAGGGAAACTCGCAGCCATAGATGTCAGAATTTTTCAGGTCGTGTGCGTTGTTGGCGATGACCAGACACCGTGGTTGCAAAGATTTGATATAGGCCTTTATCTCCAGCCAGCGCCGCCCGGTATACTTGTTGCCCGCTTGGTCAATCCACATGATATCGATCGGCCCATAGCTGGTAAGCAGCTCTTTCAACTGCTTTTTGATAAATCCTACATAATCTCCAGCCGCCTCGGGGGGTAATCCGTGCAGGTCCGGCTTGCCTGGCGGAACCTTGGTACTGTACTCAGTGCCCGCAAAGTTGCCGGGAAAACAATAGTAGAATCCAACCTTAATGTCCCGCTTACGGAAGGCGTCCACAAACTCGCGGACGATGTCGCCTTTGCCATTCCTGTAATTGACGAACCGGGTGATATCGTGCTTGGTATGAACACTGTCCCACAGGCACCAACCACCGGTGTGCTTTACGGTCAGTACCGCATATTTCATGCCGGCCGCCTGGGCGGCTTCGGCCCACTGATTGCAGTCCAGTTTCTTGGGTGCGAAGAGCCTGGGATCCTCATAGCCGGTAGCCCATGGGCGATCGATAAAGGTAGCCATATTGAAGTGGAGGAACAGACCGAAACGAAGTTTCAGGAAATCTTCCTGTAAGGCGCGGAGGTCCACCGCCGGTTCGGCCTCTGCCGTTACGGGCTGGTCGGTCTTCTTGACCGAAACACAGTTGCCGGCCAACAACACACCGGCCGCTAATAATACTTTTTTCAAGCCATCAATGGTCATGATGAATATCTTCCTTGGGATAACAAAGGGCACAGGTTCAATTAATGGTTTTCGTTTATTCCTATAAGCTTATTTCCGAAAGACCAGTTCGGTAACCGAATGGGGCGGTACTGTGTATTTTAACTGACCCGCGTCGATGGTCGCAGGTTGGTTGATTTCCCGGATGGTTACTCGATCCGGATCATCCAGGGAATTCCTGGTCATGAATGAATCTCCGCTGATTTGCCGGCCGACCAGGATTTTGGGTATCGGCCAACTGGACAATTCTATTATTGTCGGAATGGCTTTTTCAGGATGTGTGTTAGCGATCATAATTGTTATCAACGAGCGGTCGGCATCGGTCAGGGCGACTGCGTCAAGGTAGGGGGCTTTTTTCACTGGAGGTACACCTTTAACATTTGGTG
>CP070790.1:2002119-2005242 GCA_020346805.1 Planctomycetota bacterium | reverse complement strand
ATGGCCGTCATAGCCGCAACCGCGTGGATATTGTCCGGTGTCGATACTGTAACCGCATCGATATTTTTGCCTTCTTTATCCAGCATCCTGCGGAAATCGCGGTATCTCTTGACATTTGGATAATCCTTGAAAGTGCCTGCTGCATGTTTCCAGTCTACATCGCAAAATGCTACCAGATTTTCCGTGCTTACCTGCCTGACGTCACTACCGCCCATACCGCCGACACCGATACAGGCAATATTCAGCTTCTCACTTGGTGAAATATACCGGGCACCTCCCAGCACATGCCGGGGAACAAAAGCAAAAGCCGCTGCCGCCGCTGCGGTACCCATAAATTCACGCCGAGAAAGCTTCCTCTTATCTTTATTCAACCTGCTACCTTTTTTCATAACAAAATTCCTCTATTACTCTGTTATTACAGAACTTGAGTATGTATCATTTATCTTCTAACTGAAATTAAAGACTCCAACCTTCCCTATACTCACGATGCAGGTATTGATTGGCCTCAGGAAGATTCGTAACTTTCATTGCTTCACCATCCCAGTGTAGCTTTATCCGACCCATTTTCTCCTTGATCATCGGACGCAGGCATAAATTACCAAGTAGCACGACTTGTGCCAGTGTACCGGCATGATTCGGAAAGTTCGAACCGGCCGGTCTGCCACCCTTGCAGGCATTAATCCATTCCTTGTGGTGACCTGGAGAACGTTCCAGCTTCTTCGGCGGCTTGCCATATTCCCTCTGAAGCTTCTCAGGAATGATACGATTTTCGACCATCTTGCCCTTATCGCCAATGAATAATAATCCGTTCGTACCCCAGTCTCGGCCCTCTTCCAGCTCTTTGGGCCGGGGCGGCTTCATTCCGCCATCGTACCAGTGCAGTCGTACCGGGCAAAGATCACCACGTTCAGGAAACTCATATGAGACTCGCGAAGCTACAGGATAAGTTTCGTTATTAACGCGAGTGCAACAAGCCGAGACAGTCGTCGGATGCCCGAGTTTCAGGGCACGGAAGATCGGATCAATCCGATGACAACCGATGTCACCCAATGCACCGGTGCCGAAATCCCACCAGCCGCGCCACTTAAAAGGCGCATAAGCAGGATGGTAAGGACGATACGGAGCCGGGCCAAGCCATAAGTCCCAGTCAATGTGGTCCGGTACAGCAGGCCTTTCCTTCGGGCGTTCGACTCCCTGCGGCCAATAAACATCGTTAATCCCACGCATCGGTCGGTCAGTCCATACGTGCACTTCATGAACCTGACCGATCGCACCGTCCCAGATTGTCTCACAAATCAGACGAGTCTCTTCAGAAGCCTGCCCCTGGTTGCCCATCTGGGTCGCAACTTTATACTTACGGGCCGTTTCGGCCATCAACCGGGCTTCATACACTGAATGCGTCAACGGTTTTTCACAATAAACATGCTTGCCTCTCTTCATAGCTGCCATTGATGCCACAGCGTGAACGTGATCAGGTGTGGCGACTACGACCGCATCAATGTTCTTATCCTCTTTATCTAACATTACGCGGAAGTCTTTATACTTTTTCGCATCAGGATAGCGCTTGAATGTCCTGTTTGCAGTTCTCCAATCGACATCGCACAAAGCCACGATGTTTTCACTGCTTACCGCGCTGATATCACCACCACCTCGTCCCCCTACGCCAATACCGGCAATATTTAGCTTCTCACTTGGAGCGACATTGCCCCTTCCTCCCAGAACCGACCGGGGGATAATAGTAAACGCCGTTACTGCAGCGGCCGCACCCATAAAATCACGTCGAGATATTCGTTTGTTTTGTTTTTCTTCTGGCTTTTTGTGGTTTTTCATAAGAACATTCCTCATCTTATTTAAAATTGATTCTTACCCATCGCTCACAAAACCGGTGAGTACATTATCACCTACCCGATATAAGCTATAAAGTCCACCCTTCACGATATTCGGTTTGAATGTATTTATTTGCTTCAGGCAGGTTGGTAATCTTCATATTTGGGCCGTCATAATATAGCTTAAGGCCCTTCTCATATAATTTCTGTCCCATGCGCAGGGCGATATTACCTAACAAAACCACCTCGGTCATCGGTCCTGATATATCGAAATTCGAACCGGCCGGTGGGCCGCCCTTACACGCATCCAGCCATTCTTTATGATGTCCCGGTGAACGAGGAAGAATCCTCGGGGGTTTGCCATACTCCTTACTCCTTGATTCCGGTAGTAGTCTGTGACCTAACATCTTGCCCTTATCGCCCACAAACAGATTGTCATCAGCATTACCGAAACGCAAACCTTCCTTAAGCTCCTTTGGCCGGGCAGGCATCAGTCCACCATCATACCAGGTCAATTCCAGTTCAGGAAAATCGTATCTCGAAGGAAATTCATAACGAACAATCGAGGCCAGCGGAGCCGTTTCGGAATTCACACCGCTCGAACAGGCATCAACACACCTCGGGTACCCCAGCTTCAACGCCTTGAAAATCGGTGCAAACTGATGACAACCGATATCACCTAAAACTCCAGTACCGAAGTCCCACCAGCCCCGCCAACTAAAAGGAAGATAGCAGGGATGATAAGGTCGCTGAGGCGCCGGACCAAGCCATAAGTCCCAGTCCAGCCACTCAGGTACAGGCGGAGTTTCTTTAGGCCTGTCGATACCTCGTGGTGATATTGGCCTGTTGCACCACGAATGTATTTCGCGAACAGGGCCGATCGCATCACTCCATATAAATTCGCATACCAGACGAGTCTATTCGGAGGCCTGTCCCTGATTACCCAATTGAGTGGCAACCCCGATCTCCCGGGCAGCTTCGGTAAGCTTGCGAACTTCATATATAGAATGTGCCAGAGGCTTTTCACAAAACACATGCTTGCCCATTTTAATCGCCTTCATAGCAATTACAGCATGTGTGTGGTCGGGTGTAGCTATTACTACAGCATCGATGTGCTTGTCTTCCTTATCCAGCATCCTGCGAAAATCACGATACTTTTTCGCCTTCGGATAAGTCTTGAACGCGCGAGCTGCATAATTTTGATCCACATCGCAAAGAGCAACGATATTCTCGCTGCTGACCCTGCCCATATTAGCCCCGCCTCGGCCGCCGACTCCGATAACAGCGATATTAAGCT
>CP070790.1:1998885-2002019 GCA_020346805.1 Planctomycetota bacterium | reverse complement strand
GACCAGCTCCTCCGAGTTAGTCGGCTGCAATCCCACCACGTACTTGATTATCAGATCGCAGTAGGTGCTGTGGAAGTAATCCGGGCAACCGTTGGGGTCCGGCTCTCCGGTATCCGAGTTGTAGTACTCGGTAATGTAGGGGCGATTCAAATCGTCGTCTTCGAATTGCAGGTGGGTGTACCTTTCCAGCATATGCCAGAAGTGCTCCGGTTTGACGTACGGCTGATCATAATTCTGAATCACCGTTGCCACCACGTCGAGCATCAGGCTGGTGGCGTGCGGCCAATTAGGGCCGTTCCACATGCAGCCGTGCGTCCGGCCACCAGCCGCCGGCCAGGTTTCGATCTTCGGCGTATAGGCCGGGCACTTACGGGTTACCGTTGCCGGCGGGAAGGGCACCCAGAATTCGTTCGGATCGATCAAATACCTCATCGCTGCCGTATAAGACGGCCGGTTTGGAAACAGACCGGTGACGAATGGATAAAAACCGACAATTTCCTTACATCGGGCAATGGCATCGTCCGATTCTCGTATCGCATAACAGAAACTATCGTTCTTGTCCCACATCTTTGCTAAACAGGATCGACGTATTTCGTCAGCGATTTGCTCAAATCGATCGGTCTGCTTTCTCTTGCCGAGAAAACGATAAGCCTCAGCCACTGCCTTGGCGTTACCGTGGATATAGGCCGCAAAATCTCCCCGCTCCAGTGGGGCGTCCGGTTTGGTATTGTCGTAATCGTTGAAGAAAAAGAATGCCGGTTGAAATTCCATACCCGTCGTCCAGTGATTCTTTGGCGTTGGAAGCTTGTCGCCGTCTGTGTCAAACTTGGCCAGGGTGCCCAGCACGTCCCTGGCAAGTTTGTCGATGATCTCCTCCAGCCGGCCTCGATCCGGATGGATCCAGAAAGCCTCCCATGCCGACTTGGCGATCCAGTTGTTGTACTCGCCGCCTTTACGGTTGATACGTGTGGAAATGAAAAATCCGTACTCATCGTCGGCGTTACGGCAATGACTGATTACCTGTCCGAAAGCGTATCGCGGATCACGCAGCCAGCGGACCTCGGAAATGATGTGCGGCGAGCTGAATGCGATCAACCTCGGAAAATGAGACTGATGCGTCCCTTCAAAAAAGTACGGCTCGGGCAGGTTACCGGTTGCCGCCCGACTCAGGCAGTGACGGGCTACAAACCACCGATACCAGTATAACTTCGTAATATATGGATCATCGCATTCGAATTGCGGACAGTTACGGTTAAACCATTGCTGATAGACCGCCCGATGTTCTTGAAGAGCGTTCGGCCGCTTGATCCAGGCCTTCGCTGTTCGTTCGGCAGAGATAGCGTTTTCAGCCATACTCATTGCCACCGGAATGTTAACGGGTTTCCCCCTTTCCAGCCTTAGCGAACGCATTAGAACGGCGTCATTCTCACCATAAGTAAAGCCTTCACCCACCACCATACCGTAAGCACGCACGCCGTAAAATTCATCCGAACCCACCAGGCAATGATTGGATAATTCCTGGACGCTCTTGGGTTTTGCGGCAAAACTGCTGCTCAATTCCAATATGCATTCGATCGGACCGATTCCATTATTTGTTAAGGTTACCTGGTCGATCAGCGTATCATCATCGGTAATGTACTTATATTCCTGAACTCCAATCGGTCCAGCCGACCAACGCACCGCCAGGTGACTGGGATACCAATCAACCTGCTCAACCGCCAGAGTTAACTCCCTGTCGTCCTGTATCAATTTCAGTCTAAGCGGATCGCCAATATTACTGTGGTGGATATAGCAGAACCGCCCTCGAAGCCCCAGTCCTTTATCCAGCCGTTCGGTGAAGAGGCGCTTGCCTGTCGGACCTAACGTGCCATGCCGAAAATCCGTTCGATGGAGAATCTGATCTATGCGGAAGGTTTGGGTGCTTCCCGCGCCGCACCCCCATACCCCCAATAAAACCATCGATAACAACATTCGAATCACGGCCTACTCCTGAATAGGTGGTTAAACATCGTGGTTCGAGGGCAGGTCGATTGACCTGGCGACATTATCTGGAATTAAACCAGCTACTCATGATTTTGTAAAACATGGTTACATTAACCGACTCCCAAAGAGCGCTGCCAATCAGACAATGACAGGGCGATAACTAAAAGTGGGGCAGGTTGTTGTTTCGATATTTCGGGACGTTGACCCGCCTTGAAACTATATTTCAGCCACCCTGAGGTCGCCGCGGCGAGCGAATGATCTCTGTTTCTGCAGTATGAGAAGCAGCGGCTATCGTAAACTCAGGGCAATTTCTCTATGTCCGATAGATTCAGTCGGCATCTATATACCGGCGGTGATATAGGACCAAATAGGTTATAGTGTGATTATAGATTATAGCTGTTAACCAACCCCATAAACCAACCGATACTAGAAAATAATAAAGAAGATGACCTGCTGATTTTTTGCCTGATTGCAGGGTAATATCGTAAATTATGGTTTTGTGAAGATGAGATTTTAAGAGAGTTAAACAAAGGGGGTACTGCCTTGTTCAATTGGCGAGTAGGACAGAACAAAGCAGATTTTCAGAGTACCAAGGGGGATCAGATGAACGAATGGGAACAAGCGTTCGGCAGAAAAATGGAAGCAATTCGCGAGCAGTCATTTGTATACTTTGACAGGTTGGCCGACGAGGTAATCGAACCCGCCTTCCGGCGGGTTGCGGACTTCGTTGCCAAGTGGAATTTTCAGACATCCATGAATCGATCCAATGAAGGCCAGAGATCCTTCAAATTTGCCTTAAATGAGAATGACTACTTGCTGGTACTCTTCCGTTTTGAGGGGGTCGACACCGTCGAGTCTGATTACGAATGCTGTGTAGGCGGTAAGGGCCGTATTGCCGGGCAGCGCACCGGCAGTGGTTTGCGCAATGCCGATCAGCAATGGGCGGAATCCTGTTTTCAGTCGGCTTTGGATAACTTTGTAGGCATGCTTGCCAAGGGAGCCGAAGTGGGGCAGGAAATGGCGGAAGCAGCCGTCAGCTAAGATGATTCGCCTTGAAGGCGGAATCATTATAATACGGATTCCACTTCAAACGTGTGCCGGATCTGGCTCAATTATTCCAAAGGAATATTGTGCCTGCCCCGCTCTCTTAG
>CP070790.1:1995987-1998785 GCA_020346805.1 Planctomycetota bacterium | reverse complement strand
CAATTCACGACGATACCGAGTGATCTATCATCTGTAATGGTACCACTTCCTGACTTAGTTCGAAAATAAATTCATATTGCACATTATGTCCTACAATCATTTTGCGTACGGTTATGTGGTTTGGCTGTCACGGGATTAATAATTTATCGAAGCTCTGTTATTAGGTGACAGACAAATCACCGGTGGAAATAGTTACTTGGCGTTTTTATGCATTAGCCGCTGGTGGTTCCAGGGGGCAGGGCGGCTTTCCAACCGGCGTGGAGCAGATCCGCTAGTTGCTTGCGGATCGTTGCATGTGCGGGATCATCCGCCAGGTTCACCGTTTCCCACGGATCCGTCTGGTGATCGTAAAGCTCGACAACAAGTTCTCCCTTAACAAGCCGTTCATTGTATCGATATCTCTTGGTTCGCATCGAACGTAGTTCCCCCTTATTGCCCCATTCAGTGAATGCAGCTTTCTTCCATGGCCGATTCGGATCAACGAGTAGCGGCACCAGACTGCTGCCCTCCAGGTTACCGGGTAAATCGAGTCCCACCAGCTCGCCGAGTGTCTGTACCAGATCCACCAGCTCAACCAACTCGCGGCACGTCTTCCCATTAGCCGGTGCCCCGGGTACGCGTACTATCAATGGTACCCGGGTGGTTGGCTCAAACAGGGTATACTTCGACCATAGGCTGTGCTCGCCGAGGTGAAAACCGTGGTCGGCAAAGAATACTACGATGGTGTTATCCGCCAGTCCCGTCTCTTCAAGCGTATCCATTACTAAACCGAGTTGCGCATCGAGAAAGGTTACACAGGCGTAATAGGCGGCGATCACTTCCCGGGCCTGCTCCGGTTTTGGATGGATGTCGTGGCTCTTGCCGAAGTTAGTAGCCACCGGCGGGATATTCTTGTCCTTCTCCGGAGGTGCCGGCGGCCAGGGAATCTGCTGCGGATCATACATGTCAATGTATTTCTTCGGACAGATTAAAGGTGTGTGCGGCCGGGATGATCCAACCGAAAGAAAAAAATGCTTTTTGGTCCGGGCAAACTCCTGCAATAACGCCGAGGCGATCCTTGACACTTTCCCATCATGCTCTTGTTCGTCGGTGAGACCTGAGACACCCCATCGGTTCGAAAATTCACGGTGCCATTTGCGGTACTCGGGATTCGCCCAATTAAACTTGGGAGCCGGCCGAAAACGAAGTTCCTTGGGTATCGGCTCAAACTCCAGGATCGGATCGGGCCCCTTCCAGCCTTTTGGTTTGGAGGTCAGTTCCAGACGATCGAAAACCCTCAATTGTGGTGTCTCGTGTCGGCCGTGAAAAAACTTTGCAATATTGGCCGCATAGAGGCCTTTCTTTTTGATGAGCTCCGGCAAGGTTGGTGTTCCCGGCGGCAGGTATTCCATGAGCGGATGACTGTTCATGAAAATGCGCGTTGTCGATGGGCGCAAGCCGGTCAGGAAAGATACCCGCGACGGATTGCAACAGACACCCTGGCAGTACGCCGTCTCGAACCGTACACTACTGGCGGCCAGTCGGTCAAGGTTCGGTGTCTTGCATATCTTGTTGCCGTAACAACCCAGAGCCTTGGCGGCGCAATCCTCGATATTTATAAACAGGATGTTCATCTTAGATGTGTCAGGCATTCCAACTCCCCACGCGATCGTACTGCACAATGATACAGCAACAGTTAATAGAGTGACGCGGTAGTTCATGACTAAGCTTCCTTTCTGATATGCCCTTGGAATAATCGGATCACCATGCACATTGAGCTTTATTTATGTTAATCCAGTAATCTTAATAGCTTGGCCTGCTGGCAGGATATTAACATTATTTCCTGCCCGACGCCAGCCGATTGTACATTTAAAGATAACCATGTAGACTTTGTGGTGGCGGAGTTCGATTATTCTTCGAAATAGATTGCCTGACGAGCTTGACTATCGTGAAAACTTTTTTTTATAACAGGATCTTCCTTGGAGAAAACGCATGAAAACAAGAACGACGATAATGCTGATAGTAATATCCATGTTCGGAGCCGTTTCCGCACAGGCAGCCCGCACCACGCCCGTATCGAAAGATGAGGCCGCCGGCTGGGTACGTCATACGGTGCCGCTGCCCAAGCAGATAGAGATTACGGGAAAGGTAGTGCTGCCAGCCGACCGGATCACGGTGCGTTTAACCGGCAGCTCGGACGCGCTGGCGAATCAAGCGGCACAGGAGTTGCGCGAAACGATTGGTGCCACGCAAAACGCAAGAGAAAACGGTTCGCAGTTTACCATTCTCCTTCAATTGGAAGGCCAGGGCTCCGCTAAGCTGAAAAGCCTGGCTAACGCCGACCAGGCCTACCGGATTATCCCTGATGTTTCAAATAACACCTTGCGCCTTGTCGCATTGGCGCCGCACGGGCTCTACTACGCCGCCAAGACGTTGCAACAGTTGCTCAAAGCCAACCACGCCGACGGCAAGGTGGCCATACCGATCGTCAAGGTCACCGACTGGCCGGATATGGCCACCCGTGGGCTGTGGGGCGTCGATGCCTTTCTGCATGTTCAGTGGCTGTCGGATCGCAAGTACAACCACATGGAACAGATCGCACATAGCGTAATCGACGAGAACAAACGCTCCGTCTGTCTTCTGGCGGGGCAGAAGCGCCGCATGGTCGATGACGGACCCATCTACGGCATCAATCCGGTGCCGGCAATCGTTCACCTGGAACATATGGGCGGCAAGGGTGTATATGAGGCCTATCCGGCGCTGAAAGGCCAGGGGGAAGGTGTTCACAGCGGGGCCGCCTGCTACTCCAATCACAAAAT
>CP070790.1:1987594-1995887 GCA_020346805.1 Planctomycetota bacterium | reverse complement strand
ATTGGTTGCGGGGACAGCCATAGACTAACCCCGACGATGTACCGAAAAGATTTTTCATCGACAAAGTGGCCCCGGCCCAATGGTGCGTTTTCATTTTGGGCAAGGAAACCATTACATCCGCCTCAAATACCGTACGCGAAAAGTAAAGCGGATCCAGGCCGTTTAATCCCCCGGTATTGGATTGCGGATGAATCTCAGACATATTCAGATCCACAAAATCTAGTGCGTTTTCCGCCAGCAGTGGAGTCAATCCTATGGCGTCGACGATCTGCCAGGCATCGCGCTGCAATCCCGGTCCATCCCCCACGATGACCTCCGCAGCTCCACGCCGCCGAAATGCTTCTGCCACCGCTATCACCACCGCAGGATTTGTTACTATCGGTTTGCCGTCTCGGGGCAGATCCACCAGGTTCGGTTTTAACAGCACGCTTTTACCAGCAACGTCGGGTGGCGGAACCAACTCGAAACCGGCTTGGATTACATTAACCAGATTATTGTCGTAGTCTGCCCGTAAAATGGCGGTCGCTGCCGTCATCCCATTATCCGAGGAGAAATCTGAAACGCAGCTAGGCAGTATCAGGGTTGCCCCCGCCCCGGCCGTCACCTTGATAAATTCTCGGCGATTAAACCTGGATTTGTGTCGACTACAATCATGCATTACGTCGTCTCTTATGGAGGTCTATCATGTTACTGCAAACAGATGATCACTATTGTCCGCCAAACCAAGCAGACAGAGAGATGCCTCCATCGGCCCTCGACGATTCGCCGGCAGCTCATTCCAACGGTTCATTACATTGTTCCGCCAGTTATCATCCAGCAAGCCTAAAACATTGAGCGTAATTGTTGCCCATCCAAGAGACATCAACGAAGAGATCTGTCCGCGTTGAGAAAGCAGCCAATTCAGTGCAACTTCTGTCTGGTCATTTTGTTCGCCAGCCAAAGCCAGTAATACCAAGGCCGTTGGCAAAACCGCAGGATATAAATCGCCGCCGAGTACCTTGGGTTCGCCGTAATTCCAGCCGCCGTCGGCCAAAACTCGGTTATTTAATAGCTGGATCCCTTGCCGAACGCGTGACTCATTCCAGTAACCGGTCTTTTTAAGAAAAATAACGGCCAGAGAGGTGGGTACGACAAAGCTGAAAGCACCTGCCGTCCACGGCCAACCCGGGATGCTGGTGTCGTAGCCGTAAACATTCGGAACCAGCGGCACAAATGTATAAACCGGCTCTGACAACAGGGCTTGGGAAGCGGCCTGCACCGCCGAAGTTCTCGCCCGTTGATTCAGGGCCAGCCCCGCCAGCGGTGTGAGCCAACTTATGTCCGAGTGTGTAGGCGAGGTTATAAAAAAACCGTCCTGGCGCTGTGAGGCGATCAGCCAATTCTCAGCCTCGTCAAGTGAGTCGGAATCAGGTTCGATCAGGGATAAGGCGAGCAGGGCCAAAGACGTCGGTTCGGTACTGGAGGTCTGACTCGTGTAGTAGCCCCAACCGCCATCTTCATTCTGGCCTTCTGCCAAAGCTGATGCTACAGAAGATTTCCAAGCTGCGATAGTGGATAACGACTCAAGCACTAATCATTAATCTCCTCTGGCTACACTATCCGACCCATCCTATACATATACTATCCTATTAATGTTGATAGTGCGCTATCGGCTGGCGCATGTCCTGAATTTAGTTAAAAAAGAGCGGTTCTCCCACGGACTTTATCGACGTGGTAAACTCCGGAAAAACAAGCTTTTATCGAAGAGAGACCCGCATGACAGGAAGATGCAAGAAAACACATAAAGTATCCAGGGATTCAGATCTGCAAATAGCAGATCGAGCCGACATTTTGGCCGGCAGGGCATCAATGGAATTACCGGTTTCGTTGGCTAAGATCATTGAGGGCGTAAAAGAAGAGATTGAGCAATTATCCGGACAAGCGGGTTTGCCGATCATGAAGGCGATGATGGAGGCGGAAATCGAATCAATAGTTGGTCCCAAAGACAAACACGAGTTGTATGGCCAGGTGTATCACCAGGGTCATCAGGGTGACTATGTGGTTCTGGCGGGGCAAGAAGGTCAAGATCCAACGCGGTCGAGTTCGCCACCATGGGAATCACGAATTACCCTTGGCCAGCTATGAACATTTCCAATCGTCGCCCCGTCGCCAGAAGAGTATTGCCCGGAACCGTCGGAGTATCGATCCAGAGCTGATCAGCGAATACGAACCGCCTACGCCATGACCGACTATGGTAAAGCTAAGGCCCAGCTGCTTAAGACCGTGGATTGGTTGAAGCGGATCAATCCTTGGCAGCGGCCTGGTTGCGAGAGGGGCTAGAAGAAACTCTTACCATTCATCGGTCGGGTCTTACGGAGCAATTGCGTAAGAGTATGCAGAGCACCAATCTGATCGAGAGTACTTTGAGTGTGACGCGAAGCCCGACCAGGCGAGTCAAACGCTGGCAACATGGTGATATGCGAATGCGTTGGGCCGCCTCGGGTCTGCTGGCAGCAGAAAATCAATTTCACAGAATACGTGGTTACAGAATGATGCTTAAGTTGCTGACCGCATTGGTTAATTGTAAATCATTACTTGCTAAACAGCCCAAGGCTGCTTAAGGTAAAGTTAAATGCTAAAAATGAACCGCTCGAATTTCAACTAAGAATGGGACAACCTTATCGGCCGATCCTCGATGGATTATATACGGTTTGAAATGTCCATTCGGCCGATGGTTGCCTATATCAGCGTGCAGGTTATACTAACCAGAACTGATCTGTGGTTCTTGGTCCTCGGGCTTAAAACAAGAACTATAAATCAGATTTCATATCTTCGTGTTTTATATCGAAGATTGATATTATTGGCTGAATATATAAGTGGTTTAATTATTTTGATAAAATCTGTATATGTTCGATTCATATTTTTCATACATAACTCATAAATAAGGAGCCCGATTATGTTGTTAACAATTCTACGTGCCGTTTTTATATTGCTTGTCGCCAGTATTGGAATGAACTATGCAAACTTATTATGGGAATCTTTACCGGCCGAAGCCATCCTTTCAATCTCAATCGGATTAGCGGTTTTTATTTTGGGTCTTGACGTTTTCATACCTCAGAAATCATTATTGGCTATGTCGGGCGTGTTTTTTGGTTTGGTTGTCGGACTGTTAATAGCCTTCGGCGCCGGCCTGATAATCGATTTGTTGGTGGAAGCTTCCCGTCCCAAGATCATTGATCCCAAAATAGTCAGTACGACCAAGCTGCTTATTGGGATTATTTCCTGCTATGTGGCGATAAGTTTTATCCTGCAAACCAAGGACGATATTCGTTTCGTAATTCCCTATGTGGAATTTGCCAAGGAACGAAAAGGCCAGCGGCCCATGATCCTGGACACGTCGACTATCATCGATGGTCGAATTGTTGAGGTGCTACAAACCTGGCCTAACGATGCTCCCTTGATCGTTCCGCGTTTTGTGCTTCAGGAGCTTCATGCCATCGCAGACAGCAGCGAAAAGCTAAAACGCAATCGGGGCCGACGTGGTTTGGATATCGTAAACAAGTTGCAGAGCATTGAAAATCTGGATATCCAGTTTCAGGATGTCAGCATGACACGCGAGGAGAGCTTGGAACCCGTCGACCAAAGGCTGGTTATAGTAGCGGGTAAAATCGGCGGCCGAATCATCACCAACGATTACAATCTGAACAAATTAGCCCAGATTCGAGGCGTCGAAGTGATTAATGTCAACGATTTGGCCAACGCCTTAAAGCCGGTATTCCTTCCCGGCGAATCCATGGTCGTCAAAATTCTCAAATCCGGCGAAGAGCAGGGCCAGGGGGTCGGGTATCTGGAAGACGGCACCATGGTGGTCGTCGAGGCCGCTCGTGAAAGGATGGGTCAAACCATACCGGTGATCGTTACCAGTATGCTGCAGACCAGTGCCGGTCGGATGGTTTTCGGCCGGCCCGAAAACGCTCCAGCTTCCGATCGGACACGACGCAAATCGAGTTAGACAACCTCATCCGAAACGGATAACTTGGATAGCCGAAATATATGGGTTAAACCCATATATGCCGGTTTACCCCCGGGTATTTAATGTCTGCTGTGATAAAGGGAATGGACGGTTTGTGATTCGGAAAGGATTATGTCATGTCTAAACAAAAAGATTTACACCCTGCGGTAAAGGAATTCATGTCTCAAAGTCCGGTGAAGATGTATATCGGCGGCCAGTGGCTCGGTTCTGCCGATAAGAGCACCTTTCAGACTCTGGATCCCGGTGGTGGATCGCCATTGGCTACCGTTGCCCAAGGTAAAACCGACGATATCGACAAGGCAGTAGCCGCCGCTCGGGATGCTTTCAGAACCAGCGGTTGGGCGAGTATGCCGGTTAATGATCGCGCTGTCTTGCTGCACCGTTTGGCCGATCTGGTGGATAAACATTGTGATGAACTGGCCCAACTCGAATCTTTGGACGTCGGCAAACCGCTGGCTTGCGCCAAGACTATTGATATACCCAACGTCGCTCAGACCCTTCGATGGTATGCCGATTTTGCCGTCCATACCCGTCTGCGTGAACCGATTCCGGTCAGCGGGCATGAAGCTCGACAGGTGCGTTTCCCTTACGGGGTGGCGGCTTTGGTCCTTCCCTGGAATTTCCCCATGTTGCTGGTGGGCTGGAATCTTTCCCCCGCCCTGGCTGCCGGCAATACCGCGGTAATCAAACCGGCGGAAGATACGCCGTTGAGCACGCTTTATTTCTGCAAGCTCGTCCAAGAGGCGGGTATTCCGGCCGGCGTGGTCAATGTGGTGCCCGGTTATGGTGAGACGGCGGGTAAAGCGCTTTCCGAACATCCCCGGATCAATCGCATGGGATTCACCGGCTCGCCGGAGGTTGGACGCCTGATAGCATCGGCCTGCGGGAAAAATCTCGTCCCCGTTAAGCTCGAATTGGGCGGTAAAGGTGCTGCCGTTGTCTTCGATGACGTCGATGTCGATAACGTGGCCCAGCAACTGGTCGCCGCCGTTTCCTTCAACACCGGCCAGGTGTGTTGCACCGCCACAAGATGGATGCTGCATGAAAAAATCTGGGATAAATTTGTACCGGCGGCCAAAGAAAAAATGCAGGCCATTAGAATCGGTCACGGTTTTGCTTCGGATACCGAAATGGGACCGGCGGTCAGCGAAAAACAGCAGCAGCGAATCCTCGGTTATCTCGAAAAAGGGCAGGCACAGGGTGCCGACGCGATTCTTCCCGGCGGAAAGGCCGAGGTCAAGGAATATCCCCAAGGTTTCTATGTAAAGCCAACCTTGCTGACCGGCGATCCGGATAATATTTGCTGCGAGGAAGAAATCTTCGGGCCGGTGGCCTATCTGATAAAATTCAAGGACGAGGATGAAGTTGTCGAGTTGGTCAATCGATCGAACTACGGCCTGGCCAACAGCGTCTGGACCGATGATCTGGAGCGGGCCAATCGAGTGGCCGAGGCCATGGTGGCCGGTAATAGTTGGATAAACGCCCACAACGTATTCCCCCACGGTGTACCCTATGCCGGTGTTAACCTTTCCGGATTCGGTGGCGGGGTTCTGGGGCCGGATACCTACTTTGACTACCTGCGACCGCAATCGATAGTCAGGCCAACGGCATAAAACGAGAAGAGAGGAATAACTATGGATGTTATGCAAGCCATCAAAACCCGGCGCAGTGTTCGTGCTTATTCTTCCAAGCCCATACCGACCGATGTTATGCAACGGATGAGGCAGGCACTTCGCTATGCACCGTCGGCCTGCAATATCCAACCCTGGCATTTTATTCTGGTTACCGATTCCGATCTTCGCCGAAAAGTGGCTCAGGCTTCAAGAGATCAGATGTGGATGGCCGATGCTCCGGTAATCGTTGTCGCCTGCGCTTATCCCGAGCATGCATACAAGTATATGGGCGGTTACGGCAACAGTGCCGACCTTGACGCGGCCATTGCCCTGGATCATCTTACCCTGGCGGCAGTAGTTGAGGGACTGGGTACCTGCTGGATCGGCGCTTTTTCCGAACCGCAGGTCAAAAAGCTGCTCAAGGTGCCCGAGCAGGTCAAAATAGTAGCCATGACCCCTCTGGGCTATCCCGCTGAGAAAAACTTGATTCATCCGCTCGAAGAGGGCAAACGAAAATCCGAAGCCGATATTTTCAGTATAGATTATTATCCACAACACAGTTAGAGCATTTCACGTATTATCGTATTTTATATCATTTTTTACGATGGTAGGTATCCCTCAAAACGCACGGTTCGACCCTTATTCTGATAGGCCGGCGGCTTGGGATTCAGCCAATCAACGATTTCGTTTTTAATGGCAAAAGCGAAGAAGTGATTCCCGCTGGGTTTGTAATGGCCGATGTAATAGTGGCGTCCGTACTGTTTGGGCGTCAGATTAAATTTCTTGAAGTCCTCAACATGCTTGGGGAGTATATCCACGTACCGGATCCTGGTGTTGTTCAGCTCATCGATAAACTGCCGGTCCTGGCGGGGTTTGCCGGCACAGGCATCAAGGACAAGATTTTGTTGGTAGCTGAGTAAAAGCAGAAATTTCTTATTCTGCTTATTGGTAAATTCCTGCACCTTGTCGAGAATCCACATAGTCGATCGGCGGGCGCATTCCCAGTAGAGGGTGCGAGTTGAGGCGGCACGTTTTGCCGGCGTACTGAAGTCCAGGCTGAGCCCCAGGGCCTCGGCCAATTGTTTGAGTAGGCCGGTGTTGACTTCATAATCCATCCGGCTGCCAAGATGAATGTTAATTGCCGGATCGTCCTTGAAGGTTTCATAGATAAATTCCTTATCGCACAGATTATATAGCGATGCGGGTGTGGGGCAGACGTTTTTCTTTTCAACCACTTTGCCGGTTTGCAGGTCAAAGCCGATGTGATCCCAGGGATTGGCGTGGAATATGTGGGCATCGCGGCGCCTGCTGAAGAAAGTATAGCAGCGAGGATAACGCCAGGAATCGAGACTGCGGTAGTGATCATCGGTCCCCCATATATTGAGGATCACGTAGGGTGTGCCGATCTGGGTCTTTTCCGTTCGCAGCAATCGGCGATAAGCCTGATAAACACCGTATCCGCCGACACCGAAGTTTCGTATCGGCTCTCCCAGATGGGCGGCCAGATATTCCTGCCAGGTCTCCCCATCGCTGACCTGATGGCACTGGGTAAAGCTGTCGCCGTAGGTATTAAGCCGACAGGACATGTCCGCAAAGTTGATCACCTTTCGCTCGCCGTATTTTTTTCCGTAACGGTAGATGGTCCAGGAACCGTCGAGCCCGTCTTTCTGCACGGAGTCGTGGAGTACGTAGCCCAGTTCCGGATCGAAGGCCGCCCAATTAGGTGCGTTGGGATCAAGGAATCCGTCGATATCATCTCGCTGCAGCACCACCTTATCGATCAGGTCGTGGATGGTTTTCATCTTCTTTTTAGGAGCGGTGTTGATGTTCGGAGTTGCTGCCGGTTTTTCTTCTGCATGAGTCGCCTCGGCCATCATTGAGCCGGCCACCCCAAGGGCGGCCCCATGGGCCAGCTTCTTGAGAAAATGTCGGCGATTGGTTGATTTGCTTTTGTTTGCATCTTCACAATTCATGGTAGTCCCTTTGGTTATTATTTCAGGAAAATATTACTATCCAATTTTTGTATTGGTTATGATCGTTTTTTTGTGGATATGCCATGGAGCTCTTTGCCATGGCGACTGTCGTATGCCCAGGTGGTTTTGTAGGGTTCATGTTTGCCGCTGGCGGCCGCTTTTGCAGTACGTTTGCGGAGTTCATCCATTTCCTGCGGCGTCATGGGTTTTAGCTCGCGGGCCATCCTGAGGTTGTCGCGCAACAAATCTATTGAATTCATGCCGCTGATCACGGTTGTGATCGGCAGGGCGGTGACATAACGCCAGAGTTCTTCGACCGTACAAGTCTTGGTTTTGAGAATTCGGCCTCCCCCGCGAGTTTTCATGGCCAATACGGCTATGCCGCGCTTGGTCAGAACGGGAAGAACTTTACGCTGAAAGCTGTCGAAATGGGCGTCAAAGACATTCAACGGTATCTGCACCGCATCCCATGGATACCCATAAGCCAACATTTTGAGTTGTATCCAAGGATGTTTATGACTGGTAAATCCTATGTACCGAACCTTGCCTTGTTTCCTGGCCAGGTCGGCGGCTTCTATCCCGCCGCCGGGAGCGAAGATCATATCCGGATCCTGGTCATAGATGACTTCGTGGAACTGCCAAAGGTCGATGTGGTCGGTCTGTAATCTTCGCAGGCTGGCTTCCAGATGCTCCAT
>CP070790.1:1984436-1987494 GCA_020346805.1 Planctomycetota bacterium | reverse complement strand
TCCGCGGTCCCGACATCGTTAACCAGGTCAAAAAATTAATTACCAAAACCAAAAAATGATACAGTAAAGACAATTAAGGTTTTCGTCGAAAGGGATACGGAATAAAGCCCCGCGTGAAGTGCAGCACAACTCGGGGATTAATACGGATTACAACTGAAACCATCGCTCATGAATTATGGATATTGATTAAAATACCAGCCGTCCGCCTCTGGTAGATTAGTAAGCGGAATATAAAAGCACAAGTTTGAAGTGGAATCCATATAGCTCCTCCCAGCATTATTAATGATCCCATAAACGTTTTCCCTGCAAATGACGATTCAAGTTACTGATGCGTAAATCGATGGGCGGATGTGAGGAAAAATAAATTGATAGAACCGAATTACCGAGCATCCCTTTTTTATTTTGCAGTCGCCTTAACATGCCAAAGGCGGCCTGCTGGTTAAACCCGGCACTCTCACTGAGATCGTAACCATATTCATCGGCCTTCAACTCCTGATCTTGTGAATAGGCGCTCTGCAGCAATTGTGTCCCCGCTTGTTTTACAACTTTATTCAGTAATCCTCGGCCTGACACCACATGGGTGGCAACACCAATAGCAACTTCATTCCAGAGCCGATCTATGGCGTGACCCTTTACCACATGCCCAATTTCATGGCCGAGAATACAGGCAACTTCGTCGCGATCCCACTGACAGAGTTCCAGCAATGCCCTGGTCACGAAAATGAATCCGCCCGGCAGAGCAAAAGCATTGGTTTCGGCCGAGCTCAAAACTCTAAAGCAGAAACGCCGCTTGGAATGAATCAAGCGAGCCACAAGTCGGCTGCCAATCTCGCCGACTACTTGCTGGGCCGAGGGATCGGAATCGATATCTTTTTCGAAGCGACGGGCAAGGTCGCGGCCCGCTTCAAATTCAGCCCGAATCGTCACTGATTCGCTGCCCGAAAGCGACCGGGCCATCCATTTGCCCTTACGGAAGAGACCCCCAATCTTTCTTCCAAACTCGTAAGAAAGTCCTGCCATTTGCCCCTACTTGTCTGCCGCAGCCCGCCGCGGTGGACGGAGCTACGGTTTCAAATATATTGTTGTTTCCACATCCTGCATTTTGACTTTTTAACGTTTGGAGCCTGCCCGCCCATGGCAGGTTTCGACTCTTCGCAAATTCTCAACTCTCAATTCAACTGAGTTTCTGCTTGACCCATTCTCTCGGTGGGTGCCCCATCCTTCAATGGTGAAATACTTTCACAATTGAAGGGTGGGGGACAGACCTTACCAAAGGCAAGCTATTAATTTATTTTTAATCGCAAACCCAAGGAGAAACGCACCATCTAACAAACACATATTCTAAGTGGTACAAATACAATAACACGAATATTTAGCCTGGTCGCGTGCGACCCGTCAATACTTATTTCCCCAACTTTTCCTTAATCCACTCTCTCGCCAACGCCAGCGCCTCAGCAATCCCTTCCACTTTCTTTCCCCCCGCCTGCGCCAGATCCGGCTTACCCCCACCTCGACCGTCAATCGCCGGCACAATATGTTTGATCAGATCACCCGACTTGAGCCCCTTTTTAATCAGATCCTTGGTCATCGCTGCGATCAACAACGGCTTACCCCCCGCATTAGCCGCCAGACACGCTGCCGCCGACCCCGCTTCCGTGCGCAGCCAGTCCGCCGCTTCTCGAATCTGCTCCACCGGGACATCTGGCATTTCGCCAACAATAACCGCCGTTCCACCAATCTTCTCCGCCCCATCCAGCAGCTTCTGTCGCACACCCTTGATATCCGCCGCCGCACCCTTTTGTAACTGCTTCCGCAGCTTCTTGATCTCATCTTGCAGACCGGCTACCCGCTCCGGCAGATCTTCAATTCCGGTATTAAGCATCCCCGCTGCTCGTCGTGCCGTTTGTTCTATCTGCTGCACCGCCTGCACGGCCCGCGGCCCCGTTACTGCCGTTATCCGCCGTACCCCCTTGGCTACCGCCTCTTCACTGATGATCTTGAACAATCCTATCTCCCCCGTCCGCGACAAATGCGTCCCCCCGCAGAATTCCACCGAAAAACCCGCATCCCCAATCGATACCACCCGAACTACATCACCATATTTCTCCCCGAAAAATGCCCGCACCCCGGGAATTTTCTTGGCCTCTTCCGCCGGCAGTTCCTGTGTCTTCACTTCCAGGTCAGCACAAATCTTCTCATTAACCAAACGCTCCACATCGGCTATCTCATCCACCGTCACCGGCGCATTATGATCGAAATCAAAACGCAAACGCTCCGGCTCAACCACCGATCCATGCTGCTTCACATGCTCGCCCAGTACCGTACGCAGCGCCCAATGACATACATGCGTCGCCGTATGGTTCTTTCGTGTCAAATCCCGACCCGCATCAACCTCCAATGCAGCCTTTTGACCGGGTATAATCTCACCCTCAGTAACATTACCGATATGCAAAACACCGTCGCCAAGCAGCTGTGTTGCTGTTACGGCGAATGCGCCAGTATCCGTCCTAATAACACCCCTATCTCCAACCTGACCCCCCTGTTCCGCATAAAAACAGGTCCGATCCAATACCAGTGCCGTTTCATTATTATCTTTGCTAAGACGGCCTGTATCCACCAAAGTATTACCTGTTATCCATCCAACAACCTTGGCCTCCGCAGTTCGTCCTTTGTACTTGTACTTATCATCCGTCGCCGGCAGTTCACCTTCAATCGCAATCTCCACGTGCTGTTTGGCCGACGCCCGGGCCTTGGCCTTCGCCTGTTCCATCAACTTATCAAAGCCCGTCTCATCTACCGTCATCCCCCGCTCATCGGCCATCTGCACCGTCAGATCCAAGGGAAAACCGTAGGTGTCGTACAACTTGAAAGCATCTTCCGCCCGAATCATGGGTACGATTTGCTCAGCTGCGGATTTCTCGCCTGGAGATGGAGCATGAATTTGTGTCTCATCACCAATTCTCCGAATCTCACCGGTTTTAATCGCTAACGCTTGCCACTCTTTATCTGCCTCGGTTTGTGCACTCGTGGCATAAAGTTGAAAAAGTGCCAAACCCCG
>CP070790.1:1981727-1984336 GCA_020346805.1 Planctomycetota bacterium | reverse complement strand
GCCGTAAACAGCGCCCATAATCATAAACATTCCTACGGCCCGCCTCGTTCCGTCGTCATGTATGCCACCACTAAATCGATCTGGGCGTAGAATGTATATATTAAAAGGCGAGCTATGTGCCAACGTTGCGAAGGTCAGCGAATTCCGGATTTATCAACTTCTTTGATGTCAGGTTGACGAATACAATTCCCTGGATCGGTATGCGGGAAGAATAGCTACATTTATAGGAAAATACCGATATAATAAACCAAAATATGAGGACCTTGTTTATGCAACCTTTACAAACATGCATTACACTAACTCTTATCCTAACATGCTTACTTAACGTATGTAGCTGCAATCAGACAGGCGACAACATTTATATCAATACTGTTTACGGCTACCGTATTACCGGCCCTGAGGGGTGGCTCGCCGCCGAGGCTGAAAGCACGGGTGGTGTTTCCTTTTTGGCCCCATATAGCTACTTTGTGAATATTGTCACCTCTGCCGAAACAACAACTGATACGCTGCCGCAATATCGAGATAAAGAAAAGGACCGGCTTGTACGATCAACCCTTTGGGTAAATACGGTCATTATTCAGGAGGGGCCGACACAGGTAAACAGCTACAATGCATTATTTATTGACTACACCTACCAAATGCAAAGCACCATAAAAGCACGTGAAATAATAATGGTGGAAAGTGGTAATGCATACATTATCACTTACCAGGCAGAAGCTGCATACTTCGATGATCATTTCAGTGAGTTTGTAGAGTGCCTGGGTTCCTTTGTGTTACTATAATCTAACTCAGACAAACATGTAGTCGACGTCAATACCGATGGAGTAATTAACGTCGGCCTTTTAAAGATAGTAAAACCGATTTGCTTCATCGGGTATCATGTTCGTAATTTTACTATGGTGATTAAGCAGGAAAGACTAAAAAAACAAGGGTAAGATAAATACTGAGAACCATTAACCAACTGCGTCCTCAGGGACTCGAACCCCGAACCCGCTGGTTAAGAGCCAGCTGCTCTGCCAGTTGAGCTAAGGACGCGGATCATGAAAAACAAATTTAGCTCAGAGAAGGATTTTTTACAAGAGGATGGCCTCTGTTGGCGATTAATAATGATCGGCATGGAGAAATAAAGCCAAGATCGGCCCAGGGAGTCCGGGCCTCTTGAGTTTCTGGCCCACTTGTGTAGGGTTAAGTGATTATGAAGGCTTCCAAAGGCGCAACCCAGTATCATCTGCAGGTGCTGGTGGAGGTGGCCCGGCAAATGGGCAAGACCTTCGAGCTGGTGCCGCTGCTCAAGACCATCGAGCAGGCGGGCCGGTCCGCCCTGGGTTGCGACCGGGCAACCATCTTCCTTTACGACCTTGAGGCAGAAGAACTGTACAGCATGGTGGCGACCGGGACCAAGGAAATTCGCTTTTCCTCCAAGCTGGGTATTGCCGGCGAGGCGGCCCGAACCAAGTCGATTATTCTGGTCCCGGACGCCTATGCCGATCCGCGTTTCAACCGCCAGATTGACCAGCAAACCGGTTACCGAACACGCAACATGCTGACCCTGCCTTTGATCGCTCCGGACGGTGAAGTGGTAGGGGTACTGCAGGTTCTTAACAAACTCGACGGGGAATTCAAGAAGGAAGATGAGATACTGGCAGATGCCTTAGGATCATTGACCGGGATAGCCATTAAAAGACAAATGCTGCTGGATGAGGCGGCGGAAAAGCAACGACTGGAACGCGAATTAAACATCGCCCGGGATATTCAACAGCAGTTGCTGCCCAAACAGAATCCTGAACTTAATGGGTTTGATATTGCGGGTTGGAATCAGCCGGCGGATCAAACGGGGGGGGATTGTTATGATTTCCACGACCTGGGTGAAAATCGATTGGCGGCAATGATTGCGGACGCCACCGGTCACGGTATAGGTCCAGCTCTGATCATCAGCCAGTGCCGGGCCTTGTTTCGGGCCGTGATTAACAAAGGTGAAGATCTTTCACAAGTTGCCGGCACCATCAACCGACTTTTGTGTGAGGATTTGCCGGAAAACCGCTTTGTGACCATATGTTTTGGGGTCATAGATCCGGATACCTGTCGATTTAACTACGTAAGTGCCGGTCATGGCCCCCTAATGCTTTTCCGTGCCAAAAGCGGTAAGGTGAAACAATTCAATGCTACCGGGTTGCCTATGGGCATCCTCCCCGAGGATGACATATCTCTAGCCGAACCAATCGATTTGCAGCCGGGAGATATGTTTATCATGTTAACCGACGGTTTTAGTGAATGGAGTCGAAATGACGGCACCCAATACGGTGAAGATCGACTCATTGAAGTTATCATGAATAATCATAAGTTACCTTCTGCCGATTTGATACAAACCCTATATCAGGACGTGTTACGTTTCAGCGAGAAGTCGCCGCAACGCGACGATCTAACGGCGGTTCTGATCAAGCGTACCGCATAAAAGAATTCTGATGCAGGTTAATCTATTTACCCATCCTACCCGGTTGCCCATTTCCGGGGTGCAAAAAACAATTGAGCTTAACTACAGCTAGGATTCAATTCTAATATTATTCAATCATCGTTACTTTAATCATGGAAAACTGAATTATCCCCCTCGG
>CP070790.1:1978012-1981627 GCA_020346805.1 Planctomycetota bacterium | reverse complement strand
CCAACGGGCCGAAAGGCAGCTTCAATGAGAAGTTTTCCTCCGACGGCAAAATCTTCCGGGACGGGGATCACTGGATCTGTTTCTTCTTTGGCGTCGGCAAGGGCGGCGCGCACATCATGGCGGCCTTTTCACGCGATCTGATCCACTGGACCGTCGATCCGGAGCCGCTCTACAAGGCCGGCGGCAACCCGTCCGGGCTGGACAAAAGATACGCCCACAAGATCTCGCTGGTCTGGAATCCCGCGAACAAAACCTACTACATGTTCTACTGCGCCGTCGGCAACAAGGGCAGAGGAATTGGCCTAATCACAAGTAAGCCGCTCGTCAACCGGCAAGGTCTGGCCCCCCGATGCCGTCGGAACCCTGACGCACGAGAAACCGGATGACGTCAACGGCTTCCAGGCCAAATCCATCTTAGCCGCTATATCTCTTCTTACATTGGGCAGGGATTCTCTCTCAATGAGCTTGATGGCTTCCCTTGCCAGTGCGTCTCCTACCAAGAAATAGCTTTCCGCGTTGCCGAACCAGTGGTGTCCGTGGCCGGTATTGGGTGACAGTTCCTTTGGACGGGCAAAGCCGGCGGTTTCAACGAAGACTGCGTTTTTGATACGGGCGGCTCCTTTACGCTGAGCTTTCCTGAAATCTGCCATGCTACCGGGCTTTTTAACCGGTCCGCCGTTACCCAGTTCACCAACAATAAACGGCAGGTTGGGCGCGTTGAACTCTTTGCGAATATCCTTTGCCAGGTTGACCAGGTTATCGGCGTATTCGGGGATCGCAGGCTTGGTGCACATGTCGTTCCAGCCCTGCATCCAGACGAAGCTGGCGAGCTCGTAATTATCGTACTTAAGTTCTGCCAGTGCGGCGTAGATTTCTTCGATCATCTTCTTATAGTACGGGCCGACCTTGCCGCCTGAACTTGGGGGACGGAAATCCACATACAGACTCTTGCCGCCCCAGGCCGTCTTGATCAGCAGAACGGGCTCTTCAAAGTAGTCGCCGATCACATGGCCGAACTGGAGTTCCGGGCCGATATGGGTGCTGCCGCCATATCCTGTATAACCAATCGTGAGCCCTCCCTTGCGCACTTCTCCGCGTGCCTTGAATGATATCTGAACATCGTCCCGAACCACCCAGTGACCCTTTTCATTCTTCAGATGCTTCATTTTTTCGGCACTTGCTGAATTCTTCATGGACCAGACCAGGTTGCCCTTGCCGCCGTTGTAATGCTGGGGATGATCCATAGAGACAACACCCTGTCCTTCCATATTGGATTGGCCTGCAAGGATGAAGACCTTGGTCGGGGCATTGCCGGTTATTTCTTCAGCAGTTGATGTGGATACTGACGCAGCTTCATTCACCCATACTGTCATTGCTCCCTTTTCCCTGTTGGCCCATGCGTAGTATGGGACCGCGGTGATATCAACCTCTTTGCCGTCTGAAATACCTTCGCCCTGCAGAACGGTTACGCCTCTAAGAAGGTTCGGACGGTGACTTGCTTTTAGAGCAGATTCACGCGGCAGTTGAAGTTTTGAAAAATCAACACCAGTGTTATCAACCGCTTCGAGACAGTAGACGATCGGGCCCCTCATCAGCGAAACCTTGCCCTTGTCTGGTTCGATCTTTTCGTGTGCGTACACGCTGTTTACTGGCATGGGAAGATCGAGTGTGACCACATCGCCCTTTCGCCATTTCCTTTTAAGGTGGGCATAACCATCAGACCCGGCGTTTGCGTCAACAGGTCTACCGTTGACCTTGAGCGTTACCGGTTTCACACTGTCATTTTCAAAACGAAAAAGATCGCTCTGTACGGGGCGCCCCTGTGCCCAGCCGGGTACGCGCAGGCGAAGCTAAAACTCTTAAGAGGTGTCCGTAGTTACGGTGAGTTTAATATTGCCGTCCCACGGATAGTCGGTCTGCTGGTCGATCTTAACTGTTATGCCTTTTTCGGTTTTAGTCGAGGCGGTACCCGCGGCGTAAAGGTTGACATAGATACTCTCTTTGCCGACGGCGTACATGAAACCGCCAACCTGAGGAGTAAATCGCGTAAAGTTGGTCGGACAGCAGGCAAGGCCTATCCATGAAGAACGTTTACCCCCTTTGCTCTGAAGAGGGTTCTGGTAAAAGAATGCGTCGCCTTCGATCGACAGACCGGAGATGGCGCCGTTGTACAGGGCCAGTTCCATGACGTCGGCGTATTTGGTGTGGCCTTTCAAGGTGGCCATACGGTGCTGCCAGAGTACGTGAGCAATGCCTGCGCAGGATTCGCAATAGGTATTATTAGGCAAAAGATACGGATCGCCATATCCTTCGTCGTGGTACTGGGCGGTTCCCACGCCGCCGGTGATATACATTTTGCGGTAAACCACATCTTCCCATATCCGGTCGAGGGCATGTGCGTAATCGGGTGCGCCCATGTAGCGAACGATGTCCGCCATGGCCGAATATGTATACCCTGCGCGCACAGCATGGCCTGTAGCATCCTGCTCTACCAGCGGTTTGTGGTCCTGCATCCTGCCGGACCGCCTGGACCACTTTGCGAGAAACAGGGCACGGCGTCTTTCCGATTTCGGTAGATGATCGACTTTCGGCGGATGAGGTGGCAATGTATTCGGGTCGAAACGTTTGCGCTCCTTACCATGTATATGACCACGCTCATCGAGGAAGAACTTTGAAAGTTCGAGATACCTGCGATCGCCCGTCACACGATACAGTTTTATGAGAGCAAGTTCTATTTCCTGGTGACCACCGACGTCATATCGCTTGCCCGGTCCGAAGATACCGTCAATGTGGTTGGCGAATCTTTTCGCCGCGTTAAGCACCTTATCATCGCCAGTGAGTTGATGGTGCTCGATGGCCATCTCGAAAAAGTGCCCGGCATTATACATCTGATGCTGCATGCGGAGATTTTCCCAGCGCTTGGCCTGATCCTTGACGATGAAGCAAGAGATCAGGAAACCGTCGGGCTGCTGAGCGGCGACGATGCGGTCGATTATGCTTTCGACCCGGCCGGCCAACGGTTTGTTATCATAATGCTGCAGGGAATACAGCGCGCCTTCAAGTGCCTTGTGGATGTCAGAGTCAAACGCATGATTGCCGCGGAGAGGACCGTCGAATGTGCCGGCGGCCTTGTCGAAATTGGTAACGTGGCCGGCTTTCTCCAGACAATCCAGAGCGTGCGGGACGGTCACCTTATGGTGGATGTCCTGATGCAATCCCCAGAAACCGCCCTGCAATTCAACACTGCTATGGTTTACCTCCCGCAGGCCGCGTGTCGGGAGAACATCGGCTGAAACACTCGGCGAGGCGATGCACATGAAGAACATACATACCATCGCCGTCAGTCTGACGTAGCTTATGATCGCTGTCATTATTCGCATTTCTTCATTCCTTCAAGAAATCTTGTCTGGCATTACCAATTCTCTAAACTCGTAACTCTTGGGCCATGTTCTATGGTCTGATTCTCCTCAGTATTCTACAGGCGCTGGCATTGACCGCAATGGGGAGCATCTGCCTCCACGAACGGACTCGGGCGTACCACTATTGAAGGGGGCGTGAATGTGGCAAGGTCTGCCTTCTACACCTTTTCATACTACACATGCTACTGTTCTCTTG
>CP070790.1:1970548-1977912 GCA_020346805.1 Planctomycetota bacterium | reverse complement strand
GGGCGGAGTATTCCTTTCCTTTATATGCCAAGAACATTCGTGGTGTGCTGTTCACCGATATGGGAACGGTGGAAAGGGATTTTGGAATTTCTTCCTGGCGGGCGTCGATTGGTGCGGGGGTTAGGATAATGTTGGATTTCTTCGGCCCGGTCCCGATGGAATTTGATTTTGCCCTTCCGGTATCCAAGGATGGGGATGACGATCAGCGAATCTTCAGCTTCTATATCGGCTTGCCTTTCTTCTAATGGGGACAATACGCTTATCCAGGGGCAACTCCGGGGGTGTTGACGATATGGCAAATTACCCCTTGCAGTATTGTAATAGGGGGGGTCTAATGGTCTGAGTAGTTGACCAAATAGGAAGTCAGGATAAGTCTCGATTTGCGAATAAATACGAGTAAACAGGAGTGAACAGATGACTAGAAGAGTGAGTTGGCTGACGGTTGTTTTGGTGGCCCTGGCGGTATGGACGGTTTCGACCACCATCAATCAAGCTCAGACCTCGATAGCGCCGGCAAAACAGTCAGAGGTCGGGGTTGTGGATCTGGTTTATGTCTTTAACGAATTTGAGCAGACCAAGACTCTCAATGCATTGATGAAGGATAGAGAGAATAAGATCAGGGAGGAAATGGCTCAGAAGATGCAGGAACTCAATGTGGAGGCATCGGCATTGAAAGCATTTGATCCGGCCAGCGAGGATTATGCCAAACGTGAAAAAGAATTCCAGGAAAAGCTTATTGAGGCCCGGAGTTGGGAATTTAAGCAGCGGGAAATAAGGGTTGCCAACCATCTGCGCTGGCTCAAGCGAACTTATGATACGGTAACCGCTGAGATTGCCAAGGTGGCCAAAACCAAGGGGATTGTGTTGGTGGTAACCCGAGAAGAATTGGATATGAGTAAGGTGGACAGCAATACTCTTTATCAACAGATTATGGCCCGTAAGGTGGTCTATTCGGATCCGGTTATCGATCTGACGGAAGAAGTGTTAACCAGTATGAATGCCGCTTTTGAGAGGGCCGGCGGCGCCTCCTCGGTTGACTTGAGTAAGTGATACTTTGTTTGCGGTGGCGCTTTTGCTGATTTGATTGATTCAGGCCGATCCCCAGGATTGAAATCGCGGGTTTTAATTAGAGAGTATGGGTATGAGCAAAGGCTATACGTTGGTTGAGATTGCCAAGTGGGTAGGCGGTGCGGTACGGGGTGAGGCCGGTACCAGAATTACCGGTGTTTCCGGGGTTGCCGAAGCGGGCCCGTCGCATATTACCTGGCTGGCCCACGAAAAGTATATTCCGCAGCTCAAAACCTCAAAGGCCGGTGCCGTGGTGGTGTCGGAACAGTTTGGTGAGACGCCCATGCCGGCAATATTGGTTGCCGATCCCATGTTGGCCGTCGCGGTTATTTTGGAGCGGTTTGCCCCTCCCATTCCCCGGCCCAAGGTGGGTGTTCATCCGTCGGCCCAAGTGGCCCGGACGGCCGGGCTCGGTAAAGAGGTTGCCGTCGGTCCAAATGTAGTGGTCGGTGACGGTACCCGGATCGGCGACCGGGTGGTGCTGCATGCCAATGTCTTCGTTGGGAACGATGTTAAAATTGGTGATGATTGCGAACTGTGGCCCGGAGTGGTGATACGCGAGCGATGTATATTAGGCAACCGGGTCGCTATTCATCCCAATACCACCATAGGCTCCGACGGCTACGGATATCAGTTCGTAGAGGGTAAACATAGGAAGATTCCTCAAATTGGGAGTGTTGAAATAGCCGATGATGTGGAAATTGGGGCAAATTGTGCCGTTGACAGGGCGAAATTCGGGATTACCCGTATCGGGGAAGGGACAAAGATTGATAACCTGGTCCAGGTGGCACATAATGTTCAGATTGGCCCCCACTGCCTGATAGTGGCCCAATGTGGCATAGCAGGCAGCACCCAATTGGGTACCGGTGTGGTACTCGGTGGTCAGGTGGGGGTGCGTGATCATGTAAGAATCAATGACGGTGTGCGGGCGGCAGCCTTGAGTGGTATATCCAAGGATATACCGGCAGGAGCTAAGATTAATGGGAACCCTGCCGTGGATAATCAACAATTTTTGCGTGAAAAGGCCCTGATACGTCAATTACCGCGAATGGCAGAGCAGATCAAGGCATTGATGAAACGTGTCGAACAGCTTGAAGCAACAGCAGACGATTCGTAATCCGGTGGAGTTGTCCGGCCGAGGCTTGTTTACCGGCGAGCAGGCGGTGATGCGTTTCAAGCCCGCCGAGGCCGACACGGGGATTGTTTTTATCCGTCAAGACCAGAATCCACAAGTTGAGGTTCCCGCAATTGTCGAAAATGTGGCCAAGCGCCTCCGCCGAACCTCGATCCGCAACGGGACGGTGCAGATTGAGACCGTCGAACATTGCTTGTCGGCGTTGGCGGGATTGGAGATCGATAATATTTATATCGAAATGAGTGCCAACGAGGTACCGGCGTTTGACGGCAGTTGTCTGCCCTTTGTGGAAAAAATCAAGGAGGCCCAGATCGTCGAGTTGGACAAGCCCCGACAGATCTTCCGCATCCCGGATACGGTGCGAGTGAACGACGGGCCGAGCTATGTGTTGGCCACCCCGGGCAACGAGGACGAGGATGTCCTGGATATCATCTACGATCTGAATTACGGCCCGGACAGTTCGATCGATCGGCAGATTTTTAACTTCCGATTAACCCCCGAGGCTTTTGAGCAACAGATTGCATCGGCCCGCACCTTTGTTCTGCAGGAAGAGGCGGAACAGTTTCGGGCTGCCGGCCTGGGCTCGCATCTGACCTATGAAGATATTCTGGTCTTCGGGGATGATGGGCCGATCGAGAATACCCTGCGTTTTCCTGACGAGTGTGTCAGACATAAGATTCAGGATTTGATCGGCGATCTGTTCTTGTTGGGCAAATTTATGGTCGGCAATATTTATGCCCGGCAATCGGGTCATGCATTGAATCACGAATTGGTTCGCCAACTGCGTGAAATTGAGCAGTCCGACAAACTCCAGAGCCGAATGAAGGCCGAGCCTGTTTTTGATACCCGCAGGATTCAAAGAGTATTACCTCATCGCTATCCCTTCCTGATGGTCGATCGAGTGGTGGAGATGGAACCCGGTAAGCTCGCGGTGGGAGTCAAGAACGTTACCGTTAATGAAGAGTTTTTCAGCGGCCATTATCCCGGTCAGCCGATTATGCCGGGGGCCTTGATTATAGAGGCCATGGCCCAGCTCGGCGGTTTGCTGCTTTCCCAGGAGTTGGAACACACCGGCAAAGTGGCCGTGCTGCTGAGCCTGGATAAGGTTAAATTCCGCCGGCCGGTGGTGCCCGGCGATCAGTTAATACTGGAGGCCTTTGCCCGACGCGTAAAATCGCGTACCGGACATGTTTATTCCATCGCCCGCGTGGGTGATGATCTGGCGGCTGAGGCCGACATCAAGTTTATGATGGTCGATGCCGACCCACTTTGATTCGATGTTCGTGTTACAGAGGTGATAGTTACCAGCATGATTCACAAGGGTGCATATATCGATCCGAAGGCCGAGATCGGACAGAACGTTTCCATCGGGCCCAATTGTTATGTCGGCCCCGGTGTGGTCCTGGGCGATAACTGTGTACTGCGTAATAACGTTACCGTCACCGGCAATACGACCTGCGGTAAGGGTAACGAGTTTTTCCCCGGGGTGGTCATCGGGGTTCCGCCCCAGGACCTGAAATACAAGGGCGGTGAAACACGGGTCGAGATCGGTGAAGATAACATCTTCCGGGAAAACGTCACCGTCCATGCCGGTACCGAAATATCGGAACAGGTTACCCGTATCGGCTCCCATAACCGATTCCTGGTGGGGACGCATATCGCCCACGATGTGTTCATCGGCAATGATTGTATTTTGTCCAACTACGTTCAACTGGCCGGCCATGTATATATAGAAGATAAGGTAACCATGGGGGGGATTATCGGCGTCCACCACTTCACCACCCTCGGGAAACTGTCCTATATCGGCGGCCTTACCCGGGTGGTGGCCGACGTCCCGCCTTTTATGATCGTGGAAGGAAATCCCTCGCGGATAAGGGGTTTCAATGAAGTGGGTATGCGGCGCTGGGGATATGATCAGGAGCAGATCAAAGGGGTGCGAGATGCCTACCGAATATTATTCAGCCCGCGCGGCGAGGAACACGGCTCGTCGCTGGTGGATCGTTTGATGACGCTCGAGAAGCGCCCGGATGTTAACGGTGACGTTCGTTATCTCTGCGAGTCTGTTCGCCGAAGTTTGCAGGATGGGAT
Organism: Planctomycetota bacterium; assembly: GCA_020346805.1. Taxonomy (GTDB): domain Bacteria; phylum Planctomycetota; class Phycisphaerae; order UBA1845; family PWPN01. Next base: position 1,973,621 of record CP070790.1, on the reverse strand, counting down.
TTTCGGCCGCCAGCGCGAGGTGCGCCGTCAGGATACGGATGAGGATAGAAGATCCTATTACAAAAACAACATAAGTAACAAGGAGGATTAGTAGTGAGCAAGCCGATTCCGGTGGCAGTGGTCGGCACCGGGCACATGGGCCGACACCACGTGCGGATTTATCATGAGATGCCCGAAGCGGATTTGGTCGGGGTGGTGGATATCGATTCCGATCGTGCCGCCTCAATGGCCAAGGAATACCAGACTCAAGCCTATAAATCGATCGATCCTTTGCTGGATAAGATCAAGGCGGTCAGTATTGCGGTTCCTACCACCGCCCACGTCGAGATCGCCCGACCCTTGCTGGAGAACGGGATTGCGGTGTTGATCGAAAAGCCGATCGCACCGGACTCCGCATCGGCCCGATTGCTATTGGAATTGGCCAATCGCCACAACAGCCTGGTTCAGGTCGGGCATACCGAACGTTTCAATCCCGTGGTGCGAGCCATGACCCGCATGCAGGTGGTGCCCCGATTCATCGAGACCCACCGCATCAGCCCCTTTACCTTCCGATCGGCCGACATCAGTGTGGTCATGGATATGATGATCCACGATATAGATATCGTGCTGCACATGGTGCAGTCCAAGCCGGTCAAGGTGGAAGGAGTGGGGGTGAGTGTCCTGGCCCAGTACGAGGATATTGCCAACGCCCGGGTGACCTTCGAAGACGGTTGCGTGGCCAATCTGACCGCCTCGCGGCTGGCCCTCAAGACCGAGCGTAAGATCCGCGTCTTCAGTGAGGAGGCTTACCTGTCGCTGGATTACCAGAAGAAGAGCGGCATTGCTATCAAGAAAGACGCCAACATCGATCTGCTCAAGATGGCCCGCGAGCAGCATGCCGACAATCTGTCGCAACTTTCCGGCGTGAGCTTCGGCTCCATGGTCAAGGTGGAGCCATTGCAGATCGACGATACCGAGCCCTTGCGGGCCGAGCTGCAGTCCTTCCTCCAGGCCTTGCAGACCGGCGAAAAACCGGTAGTCAGTGCCGAGGACGGCGTGGCCGCGGTGGAGTTGGCCGAGCGGATCATGGCCGAATCCAGAAAACATCGCTGGGAAGGCGCCGACGCCGGCAAGTTGGTTATGTCATAACTTTCAGAATTTAAAGCACCGGCGCGGGATGTGTGGTGCGTGGCATGCCCATGTCCGGCGCGGGCATAGAATACAGTAGCCCGAGTGTAAACGAGGGCCGGATTGGATCCACTACTCTGATACTTTAATGATTTACCGTTCTCCGCCGAAAACAGCGAGTGGCATGGGCAAACGCAGCGAGCAAAGCGAGTGGAGTTTCCACATGTCTGATGATTATGACTTTTTTATGTCATATGGGAGACTCGGGGTATGAGTGAGGAATGCCCTTTTCAATCGCCGTGCAACTTTCTGGGCCTTTCCGATGAGGAGGCCTCAGCGGAACGGGCCCGGGCCTGGGTGCTGCCGGTGCCTTATGAGGCCTCCGCCACCTACGGTAAAGGAACCCGCAATGGCCCGGCGGCGATCATCGCCGCCTCGCAGCAGGTGGAGCTTTTCTATCACGAATTCGGTAGCGAATCAGCCGTCCAATATGGTGTATATACCATGGATTCCCTCATTGCGATACTCAGTTCGCCGCAGGCGATGATCGAGGTCATCGAAGAAACGGTCGCCGGAATCCTGTCGGGCAAGCCCCGCCCGGAAGTATTGGCCCTGCTCGGCGGGGAACACACTATCTCCGCCGGTGCGGTACGCGGATTGGCCCGGGCGGTTTCATCCCGGGAAGTGGTCGCGGTCCAGGTGGATGCCCATGCCGACCTGCGGAACGAGTACGAAGATTCGCCGTTCAGCCATGCCTGCATCGCCCGGCGCATGCTGGAGGTTTGTCCGGTCTTCCAGATCGGGATTCGCAATATATCGGCCGAGGGAGATTCTTTCCGCCGCGGCTGCGATCGGGTGCGGACCGTCTTTGCCGATGAGTCGGCGGCCGCGGACCGCGGATTCTTAAAAGACCTGGGAGCCTTCGTCCGCGGCAAACAGGTCTATTTCACCGTCGATCTGGACGGCCTCGATCCGTCAATCATGCCGGCCGTCGGTACCCCTGAGCCGGGCGGGATTTCCTGGGAGCGAATACTTGAGATAGCGCAGGTCGTCTGTAAGGAGTCGGCCCATGTGCCGATCTTTGACGTGGTGGAGCTGGCCCCCATCCCCGGTCTCATCGCCCCCGACTTCCTTGCCGCCAAGCTGGTATACAAGATTATGTCGTACATAATGCTTGGCCGTTCAACCAGGAAAATGTGAATACAACAATCCCCGAAGGGGATCAACATGAATAGCTATATGTGACTGAAGGAAATCCAGGGAATTTTGAAGTCGAAAACGAGCAAGCGGGTGAATATGAAGTTTTCCGAACTGAAACTGAGATCCCAGATCCAGGTGGGATTGGAGGACATGGGTTATACCGAGCTGACTCCGGTCCAGGAGCAGACCTTCCCGCACATTCTGGCGGGTAGGGACCTGCTGGCCCGGGCGGAGACGGGTTCGGGCAAGACCAGCGCCTGCGGCATACCGCTGGTCCAGGCGGTCGATGAGTCACTCACTGCCGTGCAGGCCCTGATTATTGTGCCCACCCGCGAGCTGGCCCTGCAGTATGTCCAGGAGCTGGCCGGCATCGCTCGAAAAACCAACGTGGCCCCCTTCGCCGTTTACGGGGGCTTCTCCATGGATATTCAAAAGGCCAAGCTGGAGCACGGTGTGCATATTCTGGTAGCTACGCCCGGCCGGCTGATCGACCTGCTGCACAGGAGTACCTTGAGACTGTCGGAGGTCCGCACCTTTGTGCTGGACGAGGCGGACGAGATGCTCAAGATGGGTTTCATCGATGACGTGGAATTCATCTTTTCCTGCCTGGTGCACGAACATCAAACGCTGTTGTTCTCGGCAACGATGCCGGGGCCGGTCAAGAAACTCGCGCAGAAATACCTGAATAATCCGGTGACGGTCGAGCTGAACGTCGAGCAGATCGCACCGCAAAATCTGGAGCATCAGTTCGGGCAGGTGGAACCGG
>CP070790.1:1965957-1970448 GCA_020346805.1 Planctomycetota bacterium | reverse complement strand
GCCGGCTCTGACGAAGGCGGGCGGAAAAAGCATCCGCCGGGCGGTAAGATCCGTGAAATATGCGGGTTAACTTACCTTAACCATGGATTGCTTGTGAAGTAACGCACCGCAGGACTCGCGAACTACCAATTGTCCTTTAATGCCTATGTGAACAGGCGCTAAACTGGGATTTTCGAGCCTTTCAACCATGACTCTGGCCGCCAGTCTGCTTAGCTGAGCCATAGGTTGACGAATGGTGGTAAGGGGACAGATGTTGAGCCCTTTGGGCAATTCCAGATCGTCAACTCCAACTACCGCAATATCCTCAGGTACCTTCACCCCCATGGCTGAAAGATGGTCCATCAAAAAACCGGCCGCAAGATCATTGACGCAAAACAGTGCCTCCGCCTGGGTTTTTTGCATCAGCGCACGGACTTCCTCTCGCTCTCCGAAGAGAGTATGATGGATCTCGTTATTGTTGGGTTTGATGCCTCTTTCAGTGAGGGCTTGCTTGTAACCGGCTATCCGGGCTGAAATCGTGGGAACGCCTGGATGATCCAGAATGAAGGCGATTTTTGTGTAACCCAAATCTAGTAGATAATTGGTCATTACGTACCCGGTCTCGAAACTGTCGATACCTATAATGTCAAATTCTGAATGGCGGGGATACGGATGTATGTCGCGATCCAGCAGCACTACTTGGATCCCTGCTTTTATGAAATTATCAACAATTTCCCGGTTGATCGAATAGTAGTCGGGGGCTATCGCTCCTAACAGAGGCATAAAGAAAACACCGGCAATGCCCAGTGATTTGTACAGGGCACATTGTTCCTCTGCGTGGCTTGGTAAATCCTCCATGTTTTCCGGCAATTTGGCCCTCCAAAGCAGCTCATAACCGTTCTGACGAACTATCTGCCCGATCTCATCGGCCATCAGTTCGATGGATCCCGGGGTATAAACCGCTACCAGCCCTAATAATCTGGTTTGCGTCTTGCGCTTCTGACCTACGTAACAACCCGACCCTTGCCGAAGCTCCAGAATCCCTTCACGTTCCAGTTCTCTCAGGGCATGAATCACCGTCAAACGCGAAACATTAAAACGAGAGGCCAGTTCCATTTGGGTGGGCAGCTTATCCCCTTCACCGTATCGGCCTGAAACTATCCCATCCCGGATGTGTTCGTATATTTGTTGGTACTTGAGTTTTTCATCTTTTCTTTTGGACATCGGTATCATCCGATTATGATTACACAAATTATTATATATATCATATACAATTAATTATGTCAATAATAATTGAGTTATACAACTTGTAAAAACTAGTTATACAAAATGGTGATTTTATAGTCTGATAATTATTCTATTCATCATTTTTTGCTATTTTATAATAGACAAGCAAATGCTATACGAGCATACAACTCAATTGAACAAATTTGATTATTTTAAAAAAGTTGTTGATATATTCGCCGATATTTGATATTTAGTTGATTGTACGATTACTGGCCACCGCTTTCATGCGCATTGTTTACTGGATAATGAGAACGCGTCTTGGCCCCGACATTAACTTACTAACCGCTCAAGAGGTGACGTGGTCGTCGCTATAATATAAGGATATTTAATATGGAGATCCCCAGGCATGGGAAAGCTGGATCATAAGAAATTCTCGTACTATCTTACAGTATCAAGAGCCTTTACCTTAATCGAAGTACTGGTGGTTGTCGCCATCATAGCCCTGCTGGCCGCCATACTCATACCTTCTTTGCAGCGGGCCCGTGATCAGGCCAAGATCGCCTCCTGCCAGGCCAATGCCAAGCAGATCGCAGGTATAATGGCCACCTATCAGGCCGAGTATCAAGGTTACGTTCCTATTATTTTCAACTACGGGGCCCAGGAAATGGGCCATCACTTGGATGCCCCTACCAAGTTTGCTCTGAATGCTATGCTTCCCGTCGCTTTTCGTGCCTATTACAAAGGAACCAGGAATCTCAGTAAGATACACGTTAGCCCCGGCACCTTCCTCCAACCGGGCGAAGAATCACCCTTCTTCATACCGACTGAGCTGTGGTACAAGGATCGGCGTAAGGATTTTGAGAGTAACTTTATGCCCGACTATTACTCCTGCCCTTTCGGACGCGATAAAGGCAATGCCGAATACAGAAGCGATGGCTATATTACGATTAATGGTCAGGTACTTCCGAAAAGCAAACTGGATGGTCGGGTGAATGCCTATGTCACCTCCCACTGGGAAGGGATGGTGGTAAAGGGTGAGATTCCCGCCGGCCCCACCCGCTGGGCGGAGGTTAGATATCCCACCGATCCGGGTGGGGTGGTTGGCGGCCCCACAGACGGCCGGCCGAAATACTCGGCCCTGAGCTGGAACTACCGAAAGTATCCGCCGGAGGATGCGTACTATCCCCGAGGTTTTCCACCGGGTTTTATTAGTAAGGCGAAGCCGGAAGGCAGTATGGTTAACTTTGAAAAATCAGTAGTTTTATATCGCCACCGCAAGTGGAAAGCCAACGATGCCCAGCGGCAAAAAGCCTCCGGCCTGTCTGACGTGACCGTATTTTTCTGCCAGTTGGGGCAGACCATGGGCTGGACCGGCCGGGATCAAGACGGCAATCGCGAACCCGGCCCCCAGAAGATTCGTAACTTGGGCAGCCATCGCACCGGACGGGGTGGCGGAAGCAATGCCGCTTTTGCCGACACCCACGTGGAATGGATCAAAGGTACACAAGTCGGCTGGCAGTAACACTGTCAGGCGCTGTTGATATAAAAATTGTCGTTTACCTGTTTTATACAAAAATAATGTTAATTTTGATTGTTTGTTGATAAGATAAGGTAATTAAGGCGGATCGCAATTATATTTTAATGATTTAGCTTATATTGTTTTTGGTAAATGATCAGGAGGCGGATAGGAGCCATTTTGTTTGCGCTTCTGTAATTTAGCCGCTTAAATAGTAACTGCCGTCTCAATATTGTCTTACTTTTGACCGATTTGGGGACAAATCGGTGAGTCGATATTGATGGTCAAAAAGTTGAATGAAATTAAATAATTGATGTTATAGAAATCCTTTAACGGAGATATCAAAAATGCGAAAGAAGATTAATAGAGTAAGTTGGGCCCATGTCCTGGTCGGGCTGATAATCTTCGGCTCGGTAGCCCCCGCATGGGCGGTGCTTAATAACGGTTTCGAGACCGCTTGGGTTTATGCCACCAACCGGGCAAAAAAGGCCTGCACCGGGCAGTATATTGGGGCTATCTGTGCTTTTGATGATGTAAACATGGAGCTACAGCAGGCATTCCAGGTCGGCGAGGAATGGGTTACCCTGACTTTTGCCGGCACCGGCACCAATGACGCCCGATTATTCGTTGCCCGAGGGAACGCACTCCCTAATGATCCTTCCTCGGACATCGAACTCGCCGAGCTTGATTCGGCCGGAAATGTGGTAGGAACTGTAAAACTTTTAAGCGCACTAACCTGGGTAAATCCAACCGATAACATTTACCCCAAATCAAGTACCGTTGGTGTTCAGCTTGGGAACCTGCGCTATAGCATCTACCATGGCACTTTATTTCTTTCCCTGACCCCCGAGGCCGATGAATTGTTGACGCCGGTTGCGTCCAAGGTGTACGAGATCGACCTTGCTTTGACCACCGTATTGAAAACCTACACTGGTCCCACCTGCCTTGGTAGCGGAGATCCAGCCGTTGATCGGCCTTTTATTTCGCTGAATCCTAACGATGGAACCCTGTACCTCAGCGGTCAAAACCTGGGTGAGGCTACCAACACCGGCCTGGGCGATCTGTTGGCTATAGACACAACCACCAGTGCATCAAAAACCATTATTGATGGGACGACCATGAATGCCGGTGACTCCCAATGGCTGCGGCCAACATGCCCCGTTTATCGTGGAAACAACCATCCGGATAACGATCGGCCAACCATCGTGCAAATAAAAGAAACTCCCGCCGTTTTGGTAGCCGCTATGGAATACTACTTGGATGCCAATGACGGCAACTTCCCCCCCGACGGCAACCTCGTGAAAAAGGCCGATCATTATACCGCCAACCAAATGGCTTGGCGGGGACAACTTGATGAATACAACGGCTACGTCATGTCCGTTCGCCGCAATGGTGGATCCGGCTGTGGAAAGCAGGGCGGCATCGATCAGCTTAGGCCGGATGACGTAAGCCTCCGACCGCTACCTGCGAATTATATCTACCGTCAGCATGGCTGGCTCGACGTCGCCAGTCCTGGTTTCCGCATCAGCGGTGTCATACCTATCGACCAGCAGCAGCGCTTGGTACAGATTGGCCTGCCGGCAGACCCCGTGGAATTCTATATCCGAAACAAAGGCTATACTTGCTCTGATTCCAACGTAAACTACACCATCAACTATACGGCGGTGGAAAATCCCGATGTGCCCTGGCTGACCCTCGATAAAACCTCAGGTTCTATCACCCCCGGAAATACAGATACGGTAACTGCTAATATCAACACCGCCATCATG
>CP070790.1:1962764-1965857 GCA_020346805.1 Planctomycetota bacterium | reverse complement strand
TTCATCACGTAACGGTCAAGGGGATGGTCGAAGCGCCGGTCAAGAACGCCTATGCTCTGATTGAGCTTCATCCGGACAAGATCAGGGAAATTGGATTTGGCAATGAACCCAGTCGTGATCTGCCGTTGCAGATATCGCAATCCGCACTGAATACGGAAACAAACGTCGGACCGGGCCCTCCGGCGGGGGCAAACGACCTAGTCCTTAAACCTGCCGAGGGGCTTGAGTTCTTGCAGGAATCCGGCATTCGAATTTCTCATCCGGGTTTCCATTCACCCAACGAGCCGGATTGCCAGGTATTCCACGAGAACGGCAAGGTTGTCTACCGCCTCTGGTGGACAACGCGCCGGTATAATGCACAGCTTAAACTCAATGAGACGCGCTGGTCGAGCCACGTATCGATTTCGACCGACGGACTTAACTTTCGCTACCAGCGAGGTCCGGAATTCCGCAACGGCCCGTTCACCAATAGAACCGACCGGGATCTTATTCGGTTGCCTGATGGGTGTTGGCGGGCATACACATTGGTTGGCGGCGGCGATCCTTGGTATTGCATCGACAGTTACATTGGCAGCCCAGAGGCGGCCGACTGGAAGTGGGAGAAGGGCAAGCGAATCGACTCTGGTAAACTTGGTGACATGGATCACACGGCTGCACGTTCCCCGGAGGCTGTGGGTTTGAGCGATGGACGAACGCGGATCTACTATATCGGGTGGAACGGACCATCCGGGCCTTATTCCAGGAAACGAGAATCCGGGCAGCGATGGCGTATCCTATCAGCGATTTCGGAGGATGGCCTACGCTTCACCAAGGAGCCGGGTATTCGGATGGATGCCGATCCCGGTGCGGACCCGCAACACGGTCCTGTGGCGATGACCAAGCCACAAGTTGTTCGACTCACGGACGGGCGCTGGCGGATGTACTTCGCGGCGCGACCCGGCGGCGAGCAGGAGCCGTATGGTGCGTCGTTTTTGTTTAGCGCCGTTTCAAAGGATGGTCTGAAGTGGCAGCGCGAATCGGGCGTACGCCTTTACGGGACGGATGGCAAACCGATTAATGCCAGAAATCCCAGCATCGTACGAACCCTGGATGGACGATTGCGGATGTACTACGACGGCAGTGGCGGCATACGCAGTGCAGTGACTGTATATTAGCAGCGAAGTATGTGGATCTTTTTGGCAACTACCGTAGATTCGCCTATGGAGGATTATTTATACATCAGTCGCCAGATAACCGCCAGATTGAAGGAAGAATTGACTGCATCGACAGCGGCTACTCTTGCCCCGACGAGTTTATACGTTTCTCGGACGGCAAAAACATTTGGACCAAAGACACACTTTTTTCGGCAACGTTTATGTTATAACTACTGAATCATAAGTAAAATATTTTTATGTCGATCGCCGGCGAGTCAAAAAATGCTTACCGTGTATCGTTCCTTCATGTCCTTAGCTATGTAATCCATCCAATTCCAAAACCGCCAACGCGTCAAATCCTTTCCTGCCCGAACCTTCCATTTCAGATCTTTAGCACGTTTGCCAATATCATTCAGTTGCTTCTCACTCAACTTCCCGCTATCGCAATGGGTCAGCAACTCGGCAAAGGCCTCGCCCTCATCCTCCGATTCCAAAACCTGCCCCAATGTCTTTCGGCCGAAGGCTCGCAGCGAATCCTCCGGCCAATGAATAAAGTGCGAAAAGGCCAGGTAATTCAAGGCCGAGGTCACGTTCATGCTGGAAACTTCGCCAACTATGCTCACGCCCTCCATTCCATTTTGATACGCGCGCAAGCATGCTTCCTTAATGTTATTAACGATCAGATCGTAGCGATCCCCGCTCCATTGACTGCCCTGATGCATAAACCCGACACTGCGAACCGTCGGTGGTTTAAGCCCTTCCCGCCAATTAATATTATCGTAAACTGTTTTTGGTACGCCGTCATCCAGGTAGTCGATCAGCGATACGGGTTCATAGCGTATCATATGCGATAAGGTCCATTGAGCGAACGACTTTGCCGCCAGTTTCTTCGGCAGCTTATCGGCCAACGCCGGCCGATCGCACGCCATATACCCACCCGGATGTTGAGTTTCTTTGTCTCTGGGGAAACCCGTATTGAATACTTAATATGTAGCCCAAGTTACAAACTTATCGGCCAATTGATTATCAATCGCACCAAGGGCTGTGTTATAACCATAGTACTGGTGCATCCAAAATGCCGGCTCACCCTTTTTCCAACTAGCATGTAATTCCTTACATCGCGGACAGTGGCATACGACGAAATCGCCATTCTCCAAATTAGCACCTCCGACGTTAAATTCACGAAACAGCCACTGAAGCCCTTCCTGCAACCATTCGACAAAAATCGGAGAGGTCGGACAAGTCCCGCCCCTGAGCCGCACACCATTCTTAGTTACCCTGCTGGCTTCAGGATACTTTGCCGTAAAGGTTTGAATGTTGTACTTATGATTACCTCGATAATAGATCCCCCCGTAAGCATTGGTCCCCACACCCGGCTTGATGGCCACACCTTTGCTCGCTGCATAATCCGCTACTCGCTTGCCGAAATCAACACCGCCATGTTCATCCCGCAGGAATCCCCAGATCAATATCCCCTTCACCCCCAATCCCGCCGAGAGATCCGTTAATCGACGGTAATCCTCCACATATGTTTCAGGATTCTTCAGATATGCATTACTGCAGCCGAAATTCAGCATCCCGGGATCATCCAGCATCCAGTTGGTGCTATGGTCCCAGGTCCAGAAATAAGAGTAGGGCAGTGCGGGTTTGGGACGTTCGAGTTTCCATATTAATCGTGGTACGCGTGATATGTTGTCTTTTGGCTTGTACGGACTCTGAAATGTTGAAGCATCGGCCTGTTGAGCAGTTAGATTCGCCCCTAATGCTCCGCCAACCATTCCCTTCAAAACAGCGCGTCTGTTAGGTATGGATTTACGATTAGTAGTATCGGACATTGTTTACCTCCATTATATTTTCGAGCGAGCGGTTCTTTTCAGCCGGAATTTACATAGGATATATATGATCGTCAAATATAAACCGGACTATCCATGACTAAAGTTGATCTGTTCTCCGAAAAAGG
>CP070790.1:1959138-1962664 GCA_020346805.1 Planctomycetota bacterium | reverse complement strand
ATGTCGAGCAGGCACTCTAGCCAACTGAGCTAATCTCCCCGCTATTAACAATATTAAAACCGCAAAGGGCCAATTTTGTCAACTGACCGTCGAATTTCTTTAATCATCGGCCTCTTCCCGCGCCACTTCAACCCTCAGCCGATTGATCTTCCGCTCCTCGGCATCCAGAACCCGGAACTTGATATTGCTATAACTTAGCTCCTCGCCAACCACTGGAATTTTCCCCATGGTGCTGAAAACAAACCCGCCCACCGTGTCATAATCCTCATCCTCCGGCAATTCGATCTTCAGGGCATCATTGATTTCATCGATATGTACCCGGGCATCGACCTCAATGGTATTGGAATCAATTTGACGCATGGGCTCGGGCTCCGGGGCCTCGTACTCGTCCGCTATCTCCCCCACAATCTCCTCCAGAATATCTTCGATGGTCACCAGACCCGCCGTCCCCCCATACTCGTCAAGTACCACGGCCAAGTGTACCTTCTTTTCCCGCAACTCTTGAAGTAAATCCGGAACCCGTTTGGTCTCCGGCACAAAGGGCACTTTCCGCATTATCCTGAGCGGATCAAAACCGGCTTCATCAAGACTCAACAAATCCTTGGCATAAAGCACTCCTTTTATTTCATCGATGTTTTCTCCGTATATGGGAATGCGGGAATGTCCCTCCTGCTCAATAAAGTCCTTGGCCTCAGCCAAGGTCACTGTAGCCGGCAAAGCACTGACTTCCGTCCGCGGAGTCATGATCTCGCCCACGTCGGTATCCCGAAATTCCATCACCGACTCGATCATATCCGCATCTTCCTCATGAACCGCACCGGCAGCCTCCCCCTCGCTGACTACATCCAGAATCTCCTTTTCAATCTGGTCCGCCTCCGTTTCCTCCTCGTTATTATTGGGAACACCCGCCAAACGCCGCACCAGCCCATCAACCAGATGATAAAAAGCCAGCAAAGGATAGAGAATAAATCGTATACCTAACAGAGTCGGAAGGGCAAACGCCAAAAAAGTATCCCCGTTATATCGCGCCCAGGCATTAGGGACGGCTACACCGAAAACAGCGATCAGGACTATCGACACCAGAAAGATAACCACATACTTGGAGGTGACCTCGGATTCCGACGAAGAACTTACTCCCAAAAAATGAGCGATCAAAAGTACAAGTGCCAGAATCGCTCCCATACGAACCAGCGCGGTAACAAACAACAAATCATTTTGACAGTCCAGAAGTCGGCCCAGCAGCTCCGCCTTCCCTCGTCGTTCCAGCCGCTCCGACAAACGGGCCCGGGAAAAATGCCTGATGGCCATATTTGCCGTCGTAAACAAAACAACAATGATCAGCAACACCAACCCTATAAACAGTTCGGAATTATCCACCGCCCATAATCCTCCGTCGTTTATTGCTCCCCTCCATTTGATCGTCTGTCAATTGTAAACCGCCCAGAATCCGATCCTCAGCGAGCCTCATCTTCCGCTTATCCGCCGGGCTTTGGTCCTCATAACCCATCAGGTGTAACGTGCCGTGAATCACGTAGCGTAGTATTTCCTCCCTGACCTCAACTCCCCAATCAGCCGCTTGCCGGCCGGCAGCTTCCGCCGATACTACAACTTCTCCTTCAATTGTGTTGTCATCATAATCGTCACGCAGATCAAAACTGAGTACATCCGTAGGTTTCGCCTCACACATATAGCGCTGATTAAGTGATGTTATGGTGGCATCATCGACAATGGCAATATTAAGCGCACGCACGGCATGACCTTTAAGAGTCGCACGTGCCGCTTGTACAATTTGGCGCGTTGTGATCTTGTTCGCCGGAATCAGACGGCTAACCGTAATACCTTGGCCGCCTCCCTCATCTTCGGATGTATCGGTTTGTTCGGTCACGCTTGGCGTGCTACCTCCGGTGTTTCATCCGTACTGTCGGCCGATGATTCTCGGTCGACATCGGCCTGTTTGGACTCTGAGCTGCCCTGTGGCAGTTTTGCCTCTACCGACTCAACATCACCCTTCGGATACTTGATCCGGCCATGATGGATCGCACAGAGACTCTTAACCATCGATTGTTCCACTATCTTAAGTTCACGCAAGGTAATATCGCAATCATCGAATTGACCATCGTTAAGACGATCCATAACCATATTGTGAACCGTACTCTCAACCCGTCCCGGGGTGGGCTCGGTCAATGCCCGAACCGCACCTTCACAAGTATCACAAAGCATAAGAATGGCCGATTCTTTGGATCGCGGCTTGGGACCCGGGTATCTAAACTCGCTCTCCGGAACCTCGCGATCGTGTTTGCCTTTAGTCTTGCTATTCTTGGCCGCCGCCTCACTGGCCGCATGATGGAAATATTTAACCACCGTCGTACCGTGATGCTCGGCAATAAATTGATGCAATATCCGTGGCAGACCGTAGGCCCGAGCCATCTCGATGCCGTCTTTCACGTGACCGATGATAATCAATAAACTCATCGTCGGAGAAAGCTGATCGTGTCGGCTCATCCGCGCTTCCTGATTCTCCACAAAATAAGCCGACTTCTGCATCTTGCCTACATCGTGGTACAAAGCCCCCACCCGCCCCAGCAAGCCACGAGACCCTATGGATTCGCAGGCCTCCTCACACATCTGGCCGATGATCAGCGAATGGCTGTAGGTGCCCGGCGCTTCCTGGGCCAACCGGCGCAGCAAAGGACGACCGGCATCGCACCATTCCAACAATGTCATACTGGTCGCTACCCCGAATAGCTTCTCAAAATTCGGCAGAATTCCCTGCACAATAAAACCTGCAGCAACCGCCGCAACGGCGGCCACCATGGCATTAACACATACGTAAAATAATTCCTGCCCCGCTATCAAATCACTGACAAAAGATGTAATCATCGCCCCCACCGCTGCCAACATCCCCACCACTATAATCTTACTCCGCGAACGAATCTCCTTGAGGGAAAATACCGTCACTCCCATCGCAACCATTAAAGTTAAAAACAATCCAAAATTACTATCTGAAGCAAGGGTAATCAGTATTGCCAATGTCCCCCCAATTCCAAAGGCAAATCTTTGGTCATAGGCAATAGTCAATAATGCCGCTGCAATTACCACCAAAAATACCGTCGATCCCGGCGGAATCTTCGAGGGATAGTCGATCCATCCAATCAACCGGCTCAACCCTATCATCAATGCCATCAACGCTGCTAAACCAAAGGCTCGGGCGGGTTTCTGGAAAACACGATCCTGGTAAGAGGCTATATACGTCACCAAACCCATAGTCAACAACAATACAACAATTGCCACACCAAATTGTTTGAGCCGCCATTCCGTAAAGAAACGGGGATTATCCTTTTCCGCCTTCAGATACTCTTCATGCTCGCGTTTGAGTAGTTTGATTTCCGCGTCCAGAAGTACTGTGCCGCGACGCACCAGCAGATCGCCCACCTCATAGGGTATCGTGTAATCGGGAACTCTTTTTACCGCTTCATCTATAGCCTGAGCGGTAGCCGCTTTATCGTATCGCCATAAGGGATTGTAT
>CP070790.1:1955515-1959038 GCA_020346805.1 Planctomycetota bacterium | reverse complement strand
TTATTTCCCGAGTTATATGGAGATCCTGATATCCGCCGGTATTGTGGCGGGCGGGCTCCTGGTGCTGACCATCATGAACCAGACACTGCCTATAGTCGGGCCGCATACCGGTGAAGAATCCGCAGAGGCGGCATAGTTGTTTAATACTTGTCAAATCTTTTTAGGCGCGATCTTTAGAAGACCGCGCCTATTTTTTGTAAACTGACCTCTGGTCACAAGTTCATTTTCTGAGTAAATTAACACAAAAGCAGGGGAAGTATTTGCGTCTCTGCGTTTATTGGTCTGGTTTATGAGGAATGGCAAAATGCGAATCAGGATGCTGATATTTTTGTTGATTATTGTTGGAATAGTTAGCCAGTTTGGTTGTGCCCGATCACATCGAATTCCGGTTATCTATGATACGGATATCGGGGGCGACATTGACGATACCTGGGCCCTGGCCTTTTTGTTGGCCAGCCCCGAACTGGATCTCAAGCTGGTGGTTACCGATTCCCACGACGCCGAAGGCAAGGCCAAGATCGTGGCCAAATTATTGGAACGGGTCGGCAGGACTGACGTGCCGGTAGGGATTGGCTTGAAATTTGACGACGACATCGGTCGGCAGGCGGGCTGGGTTAAAGATTACGATCTCGATAAATATCCGGGCAAGGTTCATAAGGACGGCATCCAGGCCATGATTGACACCATCATGAAATCGCCCGAGCCGATCACCTTGATTGCCGTCGGGCCGGTCCCCAATCTGCCAGAGGCCCTCAAGCGAGAACCGAAGATTGCCCAACGGGCACGTCTGGTGGTTATGGGAGGAAGTATCGAGTTCAAATATGGAAGAAAAAAAGGTCGCTGCGCCGAGTATAACGTCAGGCACAAACCCAAGGCCGCCCAGGTGGCTTACGGGGCCGACTGGGATGTGACCATGACCCCGCTGGATACCGCCGATTTTGTCATTCTCGACGGTGAGGATTATGCCCGTGTCCGCGACGCCGACAATCCATTGGCCAGGGCCCTGATGGAGAATTACCGCATTTGGTGTAAGGGTAAGAAATGGCCCAATCCGAATAAACACAGTTCCACCCTTTTCGACACCGTCGCAATTTACCTGGCCTTTACTAACGAGCTTTGCGAGATGCGGGATATTCATCTGCGGGTCGACGACAAGGGATTTACCATACCCGACCCGCGGGGCAAACTGACCCACGTGGCCATGAAGTGGAAGGATCTCGCTGCGTTTGAGACATTCCTATCCGAGCGTATTGCCAATTACAAGTAGGCATTCTATTGAGTCGGCATCTCGCGCAGTTTCCGGGTAATCATCATTGAACAGAATTGTGGTCCGCACATGCTGCAGAAATGCGCCCCCTTGGCTTCGGTCTGCGGCAAAGTCTCATCGTGAAATTCGCGGGCCCGATCGGGATCCAGCGATAAGTTGAACTGATCCTCCCAGCGGAAATCAAACCGGGCCTTGCTCATCAGGTTGTCCCAATACTGGGCCCCCGGATGCCCCTTGGCAACGTCGGCAGAATGGGCGGCGATCTTGTGGGCCACTACTCCCTGGCGGACATCGTTCTTGTCGGGCAGGCCCAGATGCTCCTTCGGCGTAACATAGCACAGCATCGCGCAGCCATACCATCCGATCATGGCCGCACCGATTGCACTGGTTATATGATCGTAACCGGGGGCTATATCCGTAGGCAGCGGACCCAACGTATAGAACGGTGCCTCATCGCACCATTCAAGTTGTTTGGTCATGTTCTCCTGGATCATGTGGAGCGGAACATGCCCCGGCCCCTCATTCATAACCTGCACATTATGAGCCCAGGCACGCCTGGTTAACTCGCCCTGGGTCTTCAGCTCCGCGAACTGGGCCTCATCGTTGGCGTCGGCCTGCGAACCGGGACGAAGCCCGTCGCCGATGGAAAAACATATATCGTAAGCTGCCATTATCTCGCATATCTCATCCCAATGCTGGTAAGCGAAATTTTCCTTCTGGTGGATCAGGCACCATTTCGCGTGGATCGAACCGCCGCGTGATATGATGCCGGTAAGACGTTTGGCGGTTAAAGGTATGTATTCACGCAGCACGCCGGCATGAATGGTGAAGTAATCGACTCCCTGGTCGGCCTGCTCGATCAAGGTGTCGCGATAAACTTCCCAGCTTAGTTCCTCAATTTTGCCTTCCACTTTTTCCAATGCCTGATAGATGGGTACGGTACCGATGGGTACCGGCGAGTTGCGAATAATCCATTCCCGGGTTTCATGGATATTGGGCCCCGTCGAGAGATCCATCACCGTATCCGATCCCCAGCGCGTAGCCCACACCATCTTTTCGACTTCTTCTTCGATCGACGAGGAAATCGCGGAGTTGCCGATGTTGGCGTTGATTTTGATCAGGAAGTTGCGCCCGATGATCATTGGCTCAAGCTCGGGATGATTGATGTTACAGGGGATGATAGCTCGACCGCGGGCCACTTCGTCGCGGACGAATTCGGGGGTTATGACACCAGGAATATCGGCTCCCCAGGCTTGGCCGGCATGTTGCCGACCCAATTCCTTATCGATGGTGTCCCGCCGCTGGTTTTCACGGATGGCGATGTATTCCATCTCGGGAGTAATGATTCCTTGGCGGGCATGGTACATCTGGGTCACGCATTTGCCCGCTTTGGCCCGCAAGGGTTTGCGAATATTTTTAAAGCGCACGTGATCCAAACTCCGGTCGGTCAATCGCTGCCGGCCGAATTCAGAGGTAAGGTTCGGTAATTCCTCTACCTCGCCGCGAGCCATGATCCATTTCAAACGCACCGGCTCCAATCCCCGCTGAACGTCAATGGTTACCTCCGGATCGGTGTATGGACCGGTGGTGTCGTATAAGGTGACGGCAAAATCGGTTGTATCGGTCTCGCCAGCTTCCTGCGGTTTGACCGATTGCAATTTGATTTCGCGCATGGGTACACGAATGTCCTTATGCAATTTGCCGGCGACATATATTTTTCTTGATCCCTGAATCGGTCCGCGGGTAATAACTTCATCGCGAACCACCGGCTTGGTTGTATCTGTCAGACTCATACTTTTTATCCTGTGAAGCTATTAGCGCTCGTATCCAAATCGATCCGGAACAAGTGCATCATTGCGACAGGCGTCGAGAAAGCAACGTTACGAGTAATTACGCAGCGGCGTGAATTAGGAGTGGCGTCGCCTTCCCTACGCAGCTCCCGCCGGCACCTGGAAACGAATATCCGGGCCGGGTTACACTGATCAGGTTCCAAGGGTGCAGTGGTCGATCGTACCGCTTATCTCAGGTCGGCCGATCGCGCCGACCACCCCCAGCGAACAGTACCACTGTAGGTCCCCGGCCAATAAATATCAAGTTTTTTGACTTGTCGAGATTACCGAGGCCATTGGCGGGATATAAAAAATCCGAAAATGTCGCAAAATAAAAGCGACACGATCGGTAGTACCTTCTGACCATCAATAGGCAACTACAGCCTTAAGAAGTACGTCTTTACTCTGCGTATTGGAGGTTGGTAAG
>CP070790.1:1952349-1955415 GCA_020346805.1 Planctomycetota bacterium | reverse complement strand
TGGAAGGCGAATTTTAATTAACGTTAATGTCGATGTCGTTAAGCTTCCCGTCAAACTGCGGTTTTATATTAAAGAGAACTGCCTTAACCGCCTTGTTAGACTAACTGCATCAATTCTATTCAATTCACAATAACATTAATCCGCTGTCAAAGGATTGCGCGAGCTATTGATAACCGTTGGCGACGGACTTCCGCCACATCAAACACACCGCATAGCGGTTCAATCCCAAGGGTGCGAACTGATCAGATTACAGATAAATACGGCTAACAACCGAAATTAGGGTGTACACCTTAACGGATAGGTGGTATAAATACGCATGGAATTGGTTATAAATGTTCATACCGACGTCGCGGTCGTCGGGATGACATTTTAGATAAAGTGCAAATACTAAATCAGTCCATTCATAACAGGAGGCATATCTCATGACTCTATGGCGAACATTTTGTATTGTGACGCTATTGGTTTGTGCGTCTACTGTCGTCGCTCAGGAGGCTGCCCAACCCGCTTCCGCCTGTTCTGGTAATTGGTGTACCTGGCCGACAATGACCGGCGATTGGTGTGGAGTGCGTACCGACCTGGCGGAGAAAGGCATCACGTTGGACATTGATGTCACCCAGGTTTTTCAGCACAACATGCATGGCGGCAGGAGCACGAGAAGTGCAGCCAAGTATTCCGGTTCCACCGTGCTTGAGCTAAAACTTGATACCGGCAAGATGGGCCTGTGGCCCGGCGGGTCGTTTACCTTCCTGGCGGATGGTGTATGGGGTGGCGGAATCGACCGCAAGGTTGGAGCTCTTCTTCCCACAAACCTCAACGCAGCTCTGCCCGGATCTGCCGAACCCGGTTTCGGACTCAACGAAGGCTGCCGATTCCTGCTGTCGGAATTCTTTTACACGCAGGTACTCTGTGAATGTAAGTTGATCCTGCTCGGCGGTAAGTTATGGGGAGCCCGGGCCTTCGATACCAATGTATTCGCCAACAATCATCGCGAGCAGTTCATGAACGTGGCCCTGCGTAACAACGTCCTGATCCCCCAGTTTCTGCCGTACACCACAATGGGCGTGGGCGTTATTGTCAATCCGACGGATTGGCTGTCGATTTTGACTGCCGTCGCCGACTCGGACGGGCGTGCCAAGACCACCGGGTTTGAGACCGCTTTCCATGGTGATACCAATACCACAGTTATTCATGAATGGGCTTTCAAAGTCAAACCATGCAATCTGCCGGGCAACCAGCGCATAGGCTTCATCTGGAGTTCCAAAGATTTCGACCGCATCGATCCCATGGAACCATTCGATTCGACCGGTGAGCTGGCCATCAACATGTTAGGCATGAAAAACGCCCTCAATGTACTGGGTCTGCTGGCAAGCTATAAGGAAGCCGGTGATAACATCGCAATCTATTACAACTTCGACCAGTACCTCTACACCGAGGCGGACGATCCCTCCCAAGGTATCGGCTTATTCGGCAGGTTCGGATGGGCCCGCCAGGACGTCAGTCCCGTCTGCCATTTTTATAGCATCGGCATGGGCGGCAAGGGTGTTATTCCTACCCGGGACAACGACACCTGCGGACTCGGCTACTACTACGCCGACCTCAGCAACCAGTTTCCCGCCATGTTCCATTCCGAGCAGGGTATCGAGCTTTATTACAACATAGAGATTTGCCCCTGGCTGCATGTTTCGCCGGACTTCCAGATTATCATGAATCCCGGCGGGACCGACGATCATGATGTTTCCCTGGTCGGCGGGGTGAGGGTAAATATGAAACTGTAGGGGAGAACAAAAGATTAAACTTATTTAATAAAGAGCCGTGGGTTTCAACCAGCGGCTCTTTCTCTTTTTCGGGTATTCACGCTTACTCAAATCGATCCTTCGAGACTCAAAAGTATTACACACAACACCTGTCACAATGGCATGATTGTGTGGTCTACTGCCAGGCTGGCATTAAAAATAACACCATACACCCTCGGCACTTCCAATCATAAGTAGCTAATTAACAAATACTTATATGCATTATTCAACAAAGGTTTGGTTCTGGCATTGCGATTGCCGTGTTATCAGGTGACGTAGGAGATTCCCTGTCATAATTGCAGAGCCAGGCCCTGCTCGAATTTGTCAGGGCCAATGACACATTAAGGAGATCAACAGAGATGGCAGTTAAACAATTGTCTTTCGAGGAAGAGGCCCGTGCCAAGCTGCTTACCGGCGTTGAAAAGCTGGCCCGGGCGGTGAAGAGCACTCTGGGACCCCGGGGTCGCAATGCGGTCATCGACAAAGGCTGGGGCTCACCGAACGTAACCAAGGATGGGGTCACGGTAGCAGAAGAAGTAGAGCTATCCGACAAATACGAAAACATGGGCGCCCAGTTGGTAAAGGAGGCGGCTACCAAAACGAGCGATACTGCTGGCGACGGTACGACGACGGCCACGGTTATTGCCGAAGCAATCTATAAGGAAGGTCTTAAGAACGTAGCTGCCGGCGCGGATGCAATGGCCCTCTGTCGAGGGATCGCCAAAGGAGTCGATGTTGTAATCGAACAGTTGGCCAAACAAGCCAAACCTGTCAAGGTATCGGCCCGAGAGGACCTGATTAATGTAGGCTCAATCTCCGCAAACAACGATCGCGGCATAGGCGTCCTGCTGGCCGAATGTTTCGAGAAAGTCGGCAAGGACGGGGTGATTACGGTTGAAGAAGGCAAGAGTGCCGAGACCTACTACGACCTGGTCGAAGGTATGCAATTCGATCGCGGCTACCTCAGCCCCCATTTCATTACCGACCAGGATGATATGGAAGCGGTTCTCGACAAACCCTATATCCTTATTCACGAGGAAAAGATCTCCAGCGTAACCAAGCTGGTTCCTTTGCTGGAGAAGGCAGCCAAAGCCAAATGTCCCTTGCTGATCATATCTGAGGATATCGAGGGCGAGGCCCTGGCTACCCTGGTGGTTAACAAGCTGCGAGGTATCGTCGATGTTTGTGCAGTCAAGGCCCCCGGTTACGGCGATCGCCGCAAGGCCATGCTTCAGGACATTGCCATTCTGAGCGGTGGAAAATGCATTACCAG
>CP070790.1:1947886-1952249 GCA_020346805.1 Planctomycetota bacterium | reverse complement strand
GGATCCACCTGGTCCGCTGATTGGCAAGTCAAGGGTTCTTCGAGGCGGTGGTTGGTTCCGCAGCGCGAGGTATTGCCGATCTGCAAATCGCAGCAGTTGCGAGCCAGTTTACATACGAGACTATGTGGGATTTCGCGTTGTTCTGGACATAAAGTAACTCTTTGAAGACTAATTCTCGACATAGATACAACGAAACAGAACCTGCTGTTGCCTGAGTCCCAGGAGCAAGCCCAATACCATAAGAACCAGATCCACATGATCGGAATTAACATTGACACAACTAGTTTTGTCATTTGTCCAAACCTCGTTGCATAAGACTATTCTGTGGTTGGTATTTCATTCATTTGGCAAAAAGCTGAGGTAGGCCCTGTACTTGCTGCTTGCAGTGGGCCAGTCCTGTTTTTCAAAGGCAGCAGGTCCTGCTTCAAGATCCATTTTCGAAAGAAGTCTTCTTCGGACATGACGAGCAGTAAATAAAGAGGTTCCAATTGCTGCCGTAACAAGGATAAGAATGACGAGAACCTTTACATTAACCTTCGCACATTTGTTTTTGTTAATCATGAAATATCTCCATTAGAATATCATTGATTTACTCTCTTTTGACATGTTACTGCCGTTTAATCTGAAAGAAGATGATAGAATCAGCTTCTCTTTGGATAATATGGTATATAGAGAAGCTGTAAAACTCTTAATCCGGCATGTACGCTTTTCTTAAGCTAATACAAACCGGTTATATGCGAAAGTTACCCCCCCGGATGTTGTACTATAGGCATGGAGCAATATTTTCTATGTGACAATAAGCTTACCCCTATTAAAGGGCTAAGCCTACAAATTAAATAAAATTAAAAAATTATGTAATCAACTATTATAGTTTTATCATGCATATTTCCGTAATTTCAAACCAGCTACACCCAAACCGAGCATGCCAAGCAGAACGGCTCCGGGGATGGGAACGAAACTATCCGGCCCGGTGCCTAATCCCCATCCAACCGCGGGTCCAATAAAAAACCCATCAAGGTCGCCCTTAAATATGAAGGTGGCTTCTCCATTGACAAGATTGACCTTTTGCAATCCTGGATTTAGCGGATTAGCATCGCTATAGATCGAATAGTTCATACCTTCCACTATACTGCCATTGAATTGGTTATCCGGATCTGTTATCAATCCGCTGGTGTTGTTGCCGACTGTGCCAATGCCAAAACCAAAATATGGAAACGATGTTGGATCCGTTGGATGAAAGTTCCATCCACCGGTAATATCCTCCGGCGACCTTATAGCTACATCGGTTGTCGTTACACCGTCATAGTACACATCTCCAGTTGCACTGTCGTACGTCAACGTGGGACGATAGGACGGGTCGGACGGGTCGACGGTTGGATCATAAATGTCAAAATAGAAGCTGCCTATAACATCAGAAGGTACTTGTGCATCCCCACCAAATGACTCAGTGGCGTTCTTTACTATCACAGTAAGAGTGTCGAATTGACCATCTGTATATTCATCAGTTATCGTCAGCTTGGCCTCAAGGCTAACAGTATGCCCTGATGCGGAAAGGCCTGTCCAAGTGAATATATCAGCATAAGCGGTTTGAGCGAATAGATACAAAATCCCGATAACCACAACAATCAATTTCATATATCTCTGTTTCATTTACAAAATCCTTTAATAGTATAGTAAATAAATCTAATCCTTAGCAATGCCAGACACAATCCCATCATCACGGGTAACATCAAACATTACCCCGTATATCATCCTACATAATTTCACAACTTCCACCCAGCAAAGAACCCGGCGATTAATCCAGGTCGTTTGCTCAGGAATTTCATCAAGCATATTTACGCAATTTATAGCCAACTACACCCAGACCGAGAATACCAAGAATAACCGCTGTCGGTGTGGGAGTGACCACTCCTTCAAAACTGCCACCTACTTTTCTCGCATACTTACCCGTCCAGGGATAGGTGAACCAGAGGGTGTGGCCAGTAGTTAACTCTATAATGGTTCCATCCCATGGGGGACCCGAAACTAAATCCAGCGGCATGGATGAGTCGTCAGAGCCGAAATTACCATCGAAAAATCCGTCGTCGCTGGTCCACTGTATATCCGACATCCCGCCGGAAAAGTATGGGTAATATCCAATCCGCTCCCAGTTACCTGTTAAATCTCCGGTGATAGTATCACCATCGATGTCCGTAATAGTAAACTGGCCAATCGCGGTTGCTGTATCCGAGGTAATATTGTCGAGATCCATCCAGAGGGAAAGACCGCCCAGACCCAGGCCGCCTCTCCAGGGATCTAAATCAACTGTTTCTACCGGAGCCACATCACGGGTCAATGCGAATTCACTATAATAGTAGAGCGTTGCATCGAATCTGGTCCCATCGAACGTCATATCAAGGAGATTGACATTGAAATGGAACAAATTACCTAATGCAGGCGCACTACTCAGGCAAAGAGTCGCGAAACAAATAATCGAAAAGAATATTGTTCTCTTAAACACTATTTTCTTTCCTATACAAGGTATCAAAAGCGATACCCTGCAAGGTCAACTAAAACCTTTAATCTATCAATTGCCTTCGATAAGGCTCAATCACGCATATTTGCGCAATTTGACACCAACTACACCCAGACCGAGAATACCGAGGATAACCGCCGTCGGGGTCGGAACTAAGATGGAGATATGGTAGCCGTCGGGATCGGTCGGGTAGTCGTCATAAACGCCCTCTACGTATTTGAGGTCACCTTGGATATAAAAGCCGATGTCCTCGACGTCAGCCAGCATGGCATCCGTTATCCCTTTACCAGCAAAATTAAGCGTCAAATTCGTGGAATCATGTGCACTCAAACTCACCCAATCCGATGTGTACTCAGTGCCGCCTATCGTTATGAACAGCCGTACATCCCAAATGCTTTGATTGTCGTTCGCGACGAACAAAGTGTAGTCAGTGTACCCACTGCCGCCCAAGTTGAGGCCCAGGTCGTAACCGGCACCCAGCTTGACTAACGCCAATGCATTGCCGTCGATATCTATATCATCAAGAGTACCGTAGAATCCGACGATTCCCTGCATAGGACCGTTATTATTATATATTAAGTTGCTGGTAGTCGGGCTATTCGACGACATATATCCATCATCGCTGTAATAAATATCATCAAGTGTCAGCGCATAGCTCTGGGAAAGGGTGTACATGGCCGCCGACGCTGGCGCTCGGCTAAGGCAAAGAGCCGCAAAACAGAAAGTCAATAAGAATATCGTTCTTTTCATAACGTTTTCTCCTATTATACTAAGTTACGCATACTTGCGTAATTTTATACCAACTACACCCATGCCGAGAATGCCAAGCAAAACAGCGCCTGGTACGGGAACTACTGTCAGGACCGTAACGCCGTAGTGAGACCATCCGGTGGTGCCGTATGTACCACCCCAGGTCAGCGTGCCCGGATTTTGACCATCCAGCCATGAGCCACCCCCATCAAGATCATTCCAGGTGTCGTAGACGTTGATAGTGGTTGTTCCATCGACATATCCATACCCAAACATGGAGTGGCCTTCAATGTGAATCATAACCGGCCTGCCGGCATCTATTTCAGCCTGATATTGAGCCAATGTAAAGCCAAGCGTATTGCCTCCCCAACCATAGATATATTGGTTGTACAAGGTGGAAACATCATATCCGGCATAAACTATGTATTCATAAATGCCGTACATACCGCTTGACGCCATATAGTTTGCGCCCCAGCCCGCGATTGTTGTATAGGATAATTGACTCCCGTCAGTAAAGTTCCAAAATGTAGTAGAACCATTAGTATTGTCAGGAGTCGGGGCTACTGTACCTGCACGAACACCATCCTGACTAGTACCCATAAAATCAGCAAGACTGTTGAAGCTGTGGAACGGAGGACTTACATCATCCCCAGAATCCCCGTATGGATCACCATCGCCATCATTATCTCTATAAAAATCAGCAATATGTCCGGAACTGGCAATGGTATCATTTGCTATATATGTACCTGCGCCATAAGTACTGAGTTCGGCTGTTCCTCCCAGAACGAGATCAAAATAACCGTTGCGGTCATAGTAGCCCATCATCATCCCGGCTGAGGTGGGCGAACACCCATACCACCAGTCGTAGTTAGGGGCGCTTGACAAATTACCGCCTTGTTCATGATAAGCTATCCCCTCTATTCCTACTCCTGTTATGTCTGCCTTAATTGTTCCTGCAGATAGCAAAACAACAGTAATCGCCATCATTACAATAGACTTTAGAAATACTCCTCTTCTAATCATAATCATCATCCTTTCTCCAAGATGTCACTTAAATTTTACTTAACTTTCCTTTGTCCTTTATTCATGCATACATGT
>CP070790.1:1944889-1947786 GCA_020346805.1 Planctomycetota bacterium | reverse complement strand
GCCATTCCCCGTTGTCCGGAAGGGGCCCGGGTGGTTATCAGCAATTGGTGTTTAAGTAGCAATGCAAGTGCCAAGGCATTATTTGAAAGCCTGGGTATGGAGTTGATTCGGCACGGCCGGCGAATGGAGATCGAATTCAGTGGACCGCCTGCAGCACCTCAATGGCCTGCGGGAATAATTTGCCGCACTTACAGACACGATGAGGATTTGAGGGCTGTTTTTCTGGTCGAACACGAGGCATTCAGAGACCACTGGGGGCATGTAGCCGAGAGTGAGGAAGTAGGGATCGAACAATTGCGCCATTTTATCGAAAGCGATAAGAAATCCGATCCCAGTCTGTGGTTCCTGGCCATGGATGATGAGGAAGTGGTGGGAATTTGTCGCTGTAATCCTGAGTTTGAGGAAGATCCGGAGTTTGGTTTTGTCTGGAGTCTGGGGGTTCGGCGCCGGTGGCGGAGGCGCGGCATAGGATTGGCAATACTGCGATATGCATTTTGTGAATTTTACCGGCGGGGCAAAAAGGGCGTATGCCTGGACGTTGATGCCGGCAGCCTTACCGGGGCGAATCGTCTATATGAAAAAGCGGGCATGCACATCAAACGGCAATCGGATGTCTATATGAAGGAACTGCGGCCGGGAAAGGATCTGATGACACATGATGTGTAAATATCGCTGGCGACTACAGTCAATCCTTTCAACATCGTTGTAAAAAACAGTTTTCAATATAC
Source organism: Planctomycetota bacterium (assembly GCA_020346805.1). Classification (GTDB taxonomy): domain Bacteria; phylum Planctomycetota; class Phycisphaerae; order UBA1845; family PWPN01. Next base: position 1,947,058 of record CP070790.1, on the reverse strand, counting down.
TATCCTGGTCTAAGGGACTATGTTTCCATGTGATATTGTTTCTCCACATTCAGGGCATATTCCGCTTACATTACCAGTGAGGTTGTAACCACATTTCTCACAGTGTCCAGTTTTATATTTTGTATCCTTAGGCCAAACCGATCTACGGAATGAGTGAATGCCGGCTATGAGTCCAATAAGGCATGGTATAAAGGTGCCAACGATGATATCTAAAGGGTATATACCTTCGAACATTTTGACGAGTGGGAATGAGAGAATTAACGTAACGATGAAGAAAACAAGCAAACCGCCTATAATTCCGACGGTCCAACGTACTATTACGTTGTTCTGTAAACTTTCCATAAATGAAGTATATTATCTTCCCACGAGTTATTTCAACATCTTCCTCAAAAACGTCTGTAGTATTCCCCCGTTGCGGTAGTAGTCGATTTCGACGGGGGTATTGAGTCGGCAGGTAGCGGTAAACTTGATGGTTTTGCCATAGTCACGCCGGTTGACCTAATCGATCAGGCAAGGATAGAGCCGGGAAAAAAGTTTTACTTCGTCTGGAAGAATCAGCATGGCTCGTAACCTTCACTTCGAGATTCCGACAAGCCTGTGTGGTATGCATAATACAAAGGTAGAAATTTGAGTTTCTGCTCGGGCAGCTCCGAATAAGGGGCGCAGGAAAATACATGTCCATATTCGCATTGGGGATATTTTTGCAGCAGCATGTGCAGGCTCCGCAGGCGGCCGGGAGCTTTGCTTTTAACCTCAATAGGGCAGATCCGGCCGTCAATAACGATAAGAAAATCCACCTCCGCGCTGCTGCTTTTAGCTTCTCGGGCCCAATAATGGAGTTCATCCTGCCCGGCGGCCACCAATTCCTGGCCGACAAATTGTTCCGCCAGGGCGCCCTCGTGAATATCCATCAAGTCAGTCCGTGCGTATTCAGTATCAATAGGTAGACCGCATAGATGCTGCATAAGGCCGATATCCACCATGAGGGCCTTGAACTTTCTGGCTGAGGCCGAGGCGCCTAGCGGTAGTCCGGCAGGTATGGCTGCGGGCACCTTGCGCACCACTTTAGCAAGACAAAGCAGATCAAAGGCTTTCTTGATCGTCGAATACGTGTAGTCCTCGGCCAGACGCGAATATTTGATCTGGCGACTGACGGAACGGGACACTGATGAGAAAACCGTGTTCAGACAGCGTTTGTCGGCATAGGGTGCGTATTTGGAAAAATCCTGACGATAAGCATTTGCTAACTCTGCCTGCACCTCAAGAGCATCGCGTATGCTTCCCTTATCGATATAGACCAGGACGCACTCCGGCATACCACCTACGAACAGATAGCGCCGAAGTTCGTCGAGAAGCATGTTATGAACGGTCTCCGGTTGTTTGCCGGGAGTCCCCAAAGCTACCTCAGCGGCCATTTCCTTTCCAATGGCCAACAGGAATTCGGGGAAACTTATCGGATACATATCCAGAAATTGCACTCTGCCGACAGGGAATGAAATATCCTGCATGGCAAATTCGAGAAGCGAGCCGGCGGCAATTACATGAAGGTCCGGACAATCTTCGTATAAATAACGCAAGGCCATGATGGCACGATGGCAGCTTTGAATTTCGTCCAGAAAAAGCAGATCCTTTCCCGGAACGATCCGTGTATTTAAGAGAATCTCCAGTTCTGAGAGTACCCGCTTGACCTCCAGGTCACCCTCGAAAATCCGATGCCAGTCGGGTCGCTTTTCCAAGTCCACAATATGAACCGCACCATCAAAGTGGTTCTTGCCAAAGTCGGTAACCGCCCAGGTTTTGCCCACCTGCCGGGCACCTCGAACGATAAGGGGCTTGCGGTGTTTCTGGTTCTTCCAAATCAACAGTTTTTCAGTCATGAATCGTTTCACAGGACTCAATCTCGTATTAAGATCAACGGTTAGTTACAAAATACAAGGCAATTATCGACGAAAGCTTAAGATAATACAAGGTATTAATATTGAAATAAAGCTAGAATGCAATTATTATACTAATTTGCTTAATCTATGACCGAAGACGTGGTTTTTGCCAACTAAAGCCGGTTTTACTTAGTTGTGCGTAGCATCTTCCTCAAAACCGTCTGTAGTATTCCGCCGTTGCGGTAGTAGTCGATTTCGACGGGGGTGTCGAGTCGGCAGGTTGCCTTGAACT
>CP070790.1:1940812-1944789 GCA_020346805.1 Planctomycetota bacterium | reverse complement strand
TTTTGCCCATTCGATCGCGTGAATGCACACCGCCCGCACAATAACCGCGCTTGCTTTCGGCGCTGATAAATTCGAGAAGTTGTCTGCCTGCTTCTGTTTTAGCCGTTTGGCCCAGTTGAGCAACGGCTTTTCTGAATGTCAGGCCTGAACGGTAGAGTGTGCGGTAAGCCTGACGAATTTCAGTAATTGAGTTGTTGTCGTAACCAGAGCGTTTCATCCCAATCGCATTGTGCTGGACTATGGTGGATTCACCATAGCACATGAAAAATGGTGGAACGTCCATTCCAACACGTGCGGCGGCTGCTATAAATGCCAGGCTACCAATGCGAACAAATTGATGAATTACTGAATAACCACTGACAATAGCATTATCGCCAACCTCAACATGGCCGCTGAGGGCTGCCATATTGTAAATCTTTACTCCTTTCCCCAAGATACAATTATGTCCAACATGTGAATAAGCCATTAAAAAACATTCATCGTTGATGATAGTTGAAGATTCGGGCTGGGTACCCCGATGAATTGTAGCACCTTCACGAATGACTACATTGTTGCCAATTTTGCAGTAGCTGGGCTTGTCCTGGTAGTGAAAGTCCTGTGGATAATTTCCTACAACCGCAAAAGGATGAATATCACAGTTATTACCGATCTCTGTGGTTCCGTTTATGTAAGCATGAGCTCTAATTTGGGTATTGGCACCGATTGTGACCGGTCCTTCTATGACCGTATAGGGGCCTATATTTGCAGTACTATCAATCTTCGCCATTGAATCAATGATTGCGGTAGGGTGAATAGCCATAATTCGTAAATCCATTCATATTAGTAATCGTGAATTTTTGGATAGCCAGCATCAAAAATAATAATAGCTGCCGATCGTCATTCTATAGATGGAATATGTTCACGCAAGCCACATTATTCGTGCTTTAAGGTAATGTTTCAACAATATCTCTGATCAAATATAGAAATAGCGATTATTGCTGTGGATTACAGGACGACAATGCCGATAAACACAACCTGTTGGGCATCTTATGCAAAAGCATACTATATATAGTTGTTCGTCCGATAAATTAGTGTCAATTAAAAATAGACAATAAAAAATTAATTCTACTTGACGTTTGGTAGGAGTTAGGGTATATTTACCATACAAAAGGTGAACATTGAGATGAGCAAAGATTTTTGTTATCTGGGTACGGAGACCCTATGGTTTGGATGCTCTGAGAAAATAAAGGGATATCCGATACAGAAGAATCATTGCCGTAAGGAGACGGCAAAAGTGACTAAATGTGATGTTGATGATGATCTACCCTTATGTGTAATAGGACCTGGAGGATTATTTCGTTCAGCGTGGTTGGGGCCCAAAACAGCAAGGATGCAAATATGTGAGAGGAACAAAGCAGAACACACAATTGCGGAAGAAGTGCTTTATCAAAAACATATGGGATCGAAGAATAATGATGCAAATCTTAAAAAACAGTTGGTAGGTTATGAATATTTATATCAACAATTACAAAGCTGGCGATTTCAGCTTTATCTATTAGGCAAAGCGATATGCCTGGAAGCTTTGTCTTATTGGCGGTGGCTTACGAAATTCGCGCGAACGATTATTTATAAGTACAATATATGGATGGAAAATGGATGGTGGAAAATCGGTCGAGAAAATAAACTCTGTCTGCGTACTAAAAATAGTATGACATCATTATCTTTAGGTCTATGGACTGACAAAAATGAAACAACCGGTCATTACAACCATTGTGATGTGAATTCAGCAACGCTGAGAATGGATAGTTGTTATGTTGGTAAACAAGTTGGTAGCGTTCCTCAGATTAAGGTATGGGAAAGATTTGATTCAGAAATTAATGCTATAGATAAAGATTACGGAGGTTCTGTAAAAAAGACCGGGATGGAGGTGAATGATTGGCCTATTGTTGTCCTCGGTCCCGAGGGCTTAATAAATATTAAGGAGTGTAGAAATGTCAGGCGAAACATTTTACCGCTTAACCCCCAAACAGCTTCGACTTCTAACATTAATAAGGGATTATCAGCGCAGGCATGGTTATTCCCCGACTATGCAAGAATTGGCCGACGTTTTAGGCGTAACAAAAGTAACCATATTCGAACACGTCGTAGGTCTCGAAAAGAAAGGACTGTTGCGTCGATCCAAGCACAGGGCACGTTCTTTGGAGCTTACCCAGCAGGCGGTATTCCCGGATGAATCGCTTAACATCCTTCCACTGGTTGGACATATAGCAGCCGGCGCTCCAATTGAGGCAATTGAAAGCAATGAAATAATCAATATCGAGCAACTATTCAACACACAGCAGGATGCCTTTGTACTCAAGGTCAGAGGAGACAGCATGATTGATGAGCAGATACGGGATGGAGATCTGGTGGTTGTGGAACGCCGGGAAGTTGCTCAAGATGGTGAAACAGTTGTTGCTTTACTGGATGATGGTGAAGCAACCTTGAAGAAATTTTACAGGGAGCAGGATCGCATTCGTTTGCAACCGGCAAATCAGAATTTTTCACCCATTTATGTTAATGATGTACATATTCAGGGAATAGTGGTGGGGGTGATTAGAATGTATTAACTGTTCGGTGATTGTGATTGAAATCAATACTGACATAGTGTTTGATATCGTATCATGAAAAGTTGTAGAAATATTATGGTGGGAAGCAGATTATATTCATATAATAGTTATGGTTGCCCGCATCACATGTAAACAACCAATAATAAAATATGTACTTAATCTGTAATGAGTATGATATGTAATAACAACTATTCTACAGATCGTGACTTTTCTATAAACTTGGCAACGATAAGACCGACTTCAAAAAGAAGGGCCATGGGCAAGAGTAGAAACAGCATACTGGTAACATCAGGTGGAGTAATGAAGGCAGAAAGTATTGCCATGCCAAACCATACATAACGTCGTAATCGGGCCATGTCACCAGCAGTGGCAATTCCCAACGATGCCAGAAATGCAACCACCACCGGCACTTGAAATCCAATTCCGAAGGCAGCAGCCAAATGTAGAACGAACATCACGTATTCAGCGATCTCGCATACCCCGCGGATATGATGATGCCCATGAGAATGCGGAGTTTCTTCTCCATAACGGCTTAGCTGCAATGTTTGCAGCTGAAATCCCTGAAGCGTTGTTTTCTAATCGTATTGTTGACTATGCATTGTCACATTACAAAAAGATGTCTCCGCTCCATGAATGGTTAAGAACCGCGCTGGGCTAGAAGGTCTCCAAGATCACAATATATGTGGTAGTAGAATTTGAACGAAAAGAGGCTGCTGTTCCCTTACTTTGTATCGCCCTCCGAGATTCCCGTATCTACCACAGGCACCTCCCAGTCGTACCAATGGATCTTGTCATAAGTTATGTGGTGGTCAGTGAGGAAGAGCACCAACCGCAAGCCGTCCGTATAGTATGGGTCTTCGGTGTAGTTGTATCGAGGCGTTTTGGGAGACGAGTGGCCGACGCCTTTCGTGTACCCTGCCTGCCCCAGGTGCCCTGAGGAAGCAATGTCCAGTAACACGTAAAGCCGGGCCTCGTCCACCATCGGGTCTATTTTGTGGGTCACGACCGTTTTGCTGGAGAGCTTCACGCCGATGTCCCGGCTAATCTGCCCGACCCACACGGGTGTGCCCTCGAAATTAACCGGCGGGCGCCAAAGCCGCAGATGGTTTCGCTCGTCAACGGTCGCTCTTGCCTTCTGAAAAGCCACGTCTTGTGAACGATCGAAAAGATACAGGGGGGACACAGGAGAAGTTCGGTAGCGAGATCCAAAAAGCGACGACATTGCAGTGCGCCAAGCGGAGTGTGATGAGAGAGTCTCCGTCAAATCCCAGCCTCTGCGAACAAAGGTCGCTAGCATATGTGGGCCTTTTCCTACCAAAACAAGGTTGAGTGGGTCTCCTGGGGTATGACGATCACCACCTAGAACGCAGCAGGGGAGCGATTCCAAGT
>CP070790.1:1936366-1940712 GCA_020346805.1 Planctomycetota bacterium | reverse complement strand
CCGAGGACGTGGTTCAGTGGATCGAGTGGCCGCTGCCGCCGATGAGCGAGATCAACGACAGCAACCGAGCAATCACCGAGGCCGACATTGTCCAGGCGGCGCCGTACAACCTTGATGGCTCCGGCGTCACCGTTCTCGTTTATGACGGAGGCTATGCGCGGGCCGGGCATGTGGATTTCCAGGGACGCTTGACCGTGGGCGATACATCCGGGCTGTCGGATCATGCCACCCACGTTTCCGGAACCATTGGCGGAGCCGGTGTTGCTAATCCGGCTTACAAAGGGATGGCTCCAAATGTCACAATCGAGTCCTACGGCTTCGAGGTCGAAGGCGGCCTGCAGGCGGGCTTCCTGTACACCGACCCGGGTGACCTCGAGGCCGATTACGCTGAGGCCATTAACACGTACGGCGCCGATATTTCCAACAACTCTATCGGCAGCAACGTCGAGAGCAATGGATTCGACTGCGCATGGCAGGGTGATTACGGCGTGACCTCGGCGCTGATCGATGCGATCGTTGGTGGCTCGCTGGGCGCACCCTTTCGGATCGTGTGGGCCAACGGCAACGAAAGGCAGGGCAGCCGCTGCGACGTCGAGGGCTATGGCGACTATTACAGCACTGCACCGCCGGCCGGTGCCAAGAACCATATCACCGTCGGGGCGCTCAACTCGAACGACGACTCCATGACCTATTTCAGCAGCTGGGGACCCGTCGACGATGGGCGCATGAAGCCGGATGTCTCAGCACCGGGATGTCAAAGCGGCGGGGACGGGGGGGTTACCTCCACTTCGTCGGCTGGCGACACGGCGTATACCACGAAATGCGGTAGGTCGTTGGCCTCGCCCACGGTTTGCGGGCTGTCCGCACTGCTGCTGCAGGACTTTCGGGTCCAGTTTCCCAACCGTCCTGATCCGCGAAACTCGACCCTCAAAATCCTGCTCGCCCACAATGCCGTGGACCTGGGAAATATTGGTCCGGACTATCAATACGGATACGGGTCGGTCAGGATCCGGCAGACCATTGATTTTATGCGGACCGGAAACTTCCTGGAAGATCAGGTTGACCAGGATGGTATTTTCTCAGTGTTGGTGGTTGTGGATCCTGGCGCCCCCGAGTTGAAAGTCACGCTGGCCTGGGACGACGTGCCGGGCACCCCCAATGTCGACCCCGCCCTGGTCAACGATCTGGACCTGAGGGTCTTCGATCCAGATTCGCAACAGCACTATCCCTGGACTTTGGATCCATTAAATCCCAGCGCGCCGGCCGTCCAAACCCAGGCAAATCACGTCGACAACATCGAGCAAGTGTTCGTTAACAGCCCGGCGGCCGGTGTCTGGCGGATTGAAGTCTATGGCCTCAGCGTACCGCAAGGCCCGCAGTCCTTTTCTTTGTGCGCGTTCCCCACTCTGATTGCCTGCTCATCGCAGGGCACCATTGCGCTGGACTCAGCCAAATACGCGTGCAGTGCGACGGCCGAGATCCAGGTGATCGACTGCGATCTGAACACCGACAACGGTTTGGTCGAAACGGTTACGGTTAAGATCTCATCCACTTCTGAACCTGGCGGTGAGTCAATGTTGCTAACCGAGACTGGCGCCGAGACCGCCGATTTCCGCGGATCGATCGCGCTAAGCACCACCAACGATGCAGGCGTCCTCCAGGTAGCCAATGGTGATACAGTCACGGCCACCTATACCGATGCGGACGACGGACAGGGAGGTACAAACCTGCCTGTCACCACCACGGCCTTTGTGGATTGTACCCCACCGGAGATCTCTAACGTCCAGACCACCGACATCGAGCCGTTTCGTGCCACGGTGACGTTTGGTACGGATGAACCGGCTGATGGCACGGTAAGATATGGATTGTCTTGTAGCTCGCCGTGGGAGACTATGACCGGAGGCGGATACGAAACCTCCCATTTGATTAAACTCACGGATTTGACAGAAAATACGACATACTACTATGCGGTCGATGCAGGCGACGAAGCAGGTAATACAAGCACCAACGATAACGGCGGCGCCTGCTACACGTTCACCACGCCGGATATCCCTGACTACTTTACCGAGCACTTCGACTCCGCCGACAACGACCTTGACAATTTGAGTCTGAGGTTCAATCCCGATGGCTCCTATGATTTCTACTCGGGCTGCGCCGAGCCCATCGCCGCCCTGCCGGTTGATCCCGGCGGCGGCACGCCTTTATCCCTTTCAGATGACTCATCTGCCTTGGTAACCCTTAGCGGCGGAGAGACGGTGTCGCTCTACGGCACTAGCTATGGCAGCTTCCATGTGGGCAGTAACGGATACATTACCTTCACTCTCGGCGATAGCGATTACAGCGAAACGGTGGCAGACCACTTTGACCTGCCGCGGATCTCGGCCCTGTTCGATGATTTCAATCCAGCTTCGGGCGGAACGGTCAGCTGGAAGCAACTCGCCGACCGTGCGGTGGTGACCTGGGAGGACATACCCCAGTACGGAACATCTGACTATAACACGTTCCAGGTTGAAATGCGCTTTGACGGAACCATCGTCATCAGCTACCTCGATATTGATGCCCCCGATGGCCTTGCCGGTCTCTCGGAGGGCAGTGGTGTGGCGGCCGACTTCTACGAAAGTGACCTGTCAGCCATGGAATCCTGCGGCGAGCCCACTTGCAGTGACGGGATTCAAAACCAGGGTGAGGATCGCATCGACTGTGGTGGACCGTGCGACTCATGTGAGTGCCTGTCGGACATTGAGTGCAATTACATTGACGGCTTGTACTGCAATGGAATGGAAAGCTGCGATGCTTACGGCGACTGTCAACCCGGCACGCTGGTCGACTGCGATGATGGTGTCGGCTGTACCGAAGACTCGTGCAATGAGGGGACCGGTTCGTGCGACAACATTCCCGAGGACACTCTATGTGACGACGGTTTGTTCTGCAACGGAGCAGAGACATGTGACCCCATAGAGGATTGTCAGACAGGCGCCGATCCTTGCCCGGGGCAAGACTGTGACGAATTAAACAACGTATGTGTGCCGCTTGCCTGCAACCCCAATGGCACATGCGAGGAAGACGAGGATTGCATATCTTGCCCTGATGACTGTATTGGCAAGCTGGTTGGCAAACCCAGTGCACGTTACTGTTGCGGAGATGGCGTCTGCGAAGGGAGCGAGGATGTTTTCAACTGCGCGATCGATTGTGGCTCGCCGCCGGAATGTGGTGACACAAACTGCGACCCAGGAGAGGACTGGTGCAACTGCCTGGCCGATTGTCCTGATACGCCTCCCCCTCCCGAATCTGATTGCTTTGATGGGATCGATAATGATTGCGACGGTTCGATCGACGAGGATGATCCGGATTGCGTCTGTCTCCAAAGAGACGAACCCTGTTTGCTTGATAGCGAATGTTGCTCGAACCGCTGTCACAGGGGAAAGTGCAAATAAGGGTCCACAGGCAGGCAAACCATGATAGAAAAGCATGTTGGGGAAGTTGTTTTCAGGATGTACCTGTTTCTAAACCGGCATCAGGTGTCGATCTAACCTGTATACTTCGATGCCGGTTTTCAAATCTTTTACAACCGTTCCACTCTCATGGGAGCAGAGTTTGAAGGCCAGCCAGAGGTCACCGACCGATCCGATGGTGTTGAGAATCAAACCCATGAAGCAGAATACCTTAAAAATGCCCGCCGCAAAAAGAAATGCAAGCACCACATCCAGGACAACAAGAGGGGCCATCGCGGTTATCATAAATTGTTCCCGGGGTATTTTTTCTTCAAAGGTGACATAGACCGTCGGAAACTTATGCCCAAATGAGGGTTTGAAACCAAATAATAATGCAGCAATAGCATGAATGGCTTCATGCAGGATAATAATTGTTGTGAAAGCCACCGCAAGCAACAACAACAGGCCGGCATCCAGGGTTAAAACAACAGGAGGATAAATTGAACTGTACAAACCAATGATGGCAGCGCCAGCCATCGAAAAGAAGAATGCTTTATTGCGCGGCATGCTATACTCGCCGACTTTAATCATCATTTACTTTAGTTCATAAATTACCCTTTTTAAATGATAGCTTTACACAATTCGTATATCGGCATCTAACTGGCATACTTTAACTTGATAATTCCCTGTAGCTCGCTGCAGGGCTGCCTTTAATTCCCTCTCCCCGCCGCGGCGGGATTACAACCGCAACGTTTAAAGCGCTGATGTGCTTTTGCATTATCGGCCTATGGCCGATACTCCGCCTATGTTTGGGCCATATGGCATTAACCAAGGCGGGGGGTCGTTAACTCCCTCTCCCCATCGCGGGAGAGGGTTGGGGTGAGGGGGATAAGAATAGATATCCTGCCCTTTGAT
>CP070790.1:1933411-1936266 GCA_020346805.1 Planctomycetota bacterium | reverse complement strand
TCCTCCGTCATTCCCATGGTCAGGGATTTATACATACTCACCCCCGGGGCGGTGCCGAAGAAGTCTCCCAACGGCGATGAGACGCTGGGTTGTGATTCGTCATCCCACAAAATACGCAAGGCCAGTTCGCGGAGTACGCCGAATTCATTAGCAGTCTTGTGTACATCCATTTTGACCTTGAGGGCGGTAATGGCCCGGGCTCCTTTCAGGTCGGCAATAGTTACCGTTTTACCCGGCGCTGCGGTCACTGTTTTTTGTTCAGTAATTTCGCCGGGACGTTTGCCGGCCGGGTCCGACCCGCAGTTGGTAAGAACCTGGTTGGCTTTATCCAAGGCTGCCGATTCCGCCGCAGAAAGATTCCGCTTGAAAGTCGGCAGACGCATCCCTTTGGGGTAGGTGGTATAAGTAAAGTGAAAATACCTACCCCACCCTTCATCCGCTACTACCTTGCACGATTTCTGATAAGGAATTGGCACATAGCTATTCGCACCCCCGGAGGCAAAATAACCCAATCCTTCCCGCGTGAACGGTTCATTTTTTCCATTGAAATAACCAGCAAAAGGCAGATCGACCGCAGGTTTATCCTCACCATCCAGATAGATTCTTACATGGCCCTTTCGCGGCGCCGCCGACCAGATCCGCCAGAGAACTCCGGGGCCGTCCATCTCCGCCAGAACCAGTTTGCCGTCTTCGGTGCGGATAAAACCATCGCCGTCACCATTAGCCCCCCACACCACATACTTACCCGTTGATCCGTCATATTTACTCTTCCGGTCGTAACTCGACCATTGGGCACACTTTTCGCCCGCCTCCGGCAGGACGGCCAAATGCTCAAGGTCGGTGAGTCGGCCGACAAGATCGACATAGGTTAATGTCTCACCACCGGTGGCATGACTGATAAAAGTTGTAAAACCAACGATAAATACCATAATAAATCTCATTATTCGCTCCTTTTGCTATTTCCAGGTTAACCCAAAATTATCTATTTTAACCTTGCATACGGTACTGCCGAGCGCAAGCCTCTTCGGGAGGCGTAATGGTACACAATTCCGCGGGCAGATGAAAACCCCACCCAAACCTTTCGTGTAAACCAACCCTACCGCCTCGGACAAAAGAATCGACCGAAGGATGATACACGGGATTGGCCTGGACTATATTTTCAGGCTTACCGAAACCATTTTGGCTAGCAAATGATTGGGGATTTCGTGTATAATCTAAACATGGTCAGAGTGTGTAATAGAAAAATGTCTCCCCGTAATTATACTAAACATCAACTAAACCGAGGCTTCACCCTTATCGAGGTACTAGTGGTGGTTGCCATTATCGCCCTCTTGGCGGCCATACTGTTGCCTTCCTTGCGACAGGCTCGTGAGCAGGCCAAAATCGCCACCTGCCAGGCAAACTGCAAACAGATCGGAACGCTCATCACCATATACCGATCAGAATACAATGGATACGTTCCCATCATGTTCAATTACTATTCCAACGGAGATCCGGAGCACACCGTCAATCCCAATGGGCACAACGTACCCGCCAAGGGATGTTGGTTATCCGTAGCACTGCGACGTTACGACAAGGGTACGGTCAATTTGAAAAATACTCCATCGCGGACCGTGCCGAGCAGATACTTCAATCCGGAAGAAGTCTGGAGAGGGCAAGACGGCATCGACCTCAGGGATGAATTTGAGGACCGGATTATGCCTGACTATTATGCCTGTCCCTTTGAGCGCGGCGGTGGGGAGGGGCGCGACTATATTACCACTGGTCCCCGCGGGGTAGAAATACATCAATGGCGAGGCAGGTTCGATAGCTACCACAACTGGCTATGGGAAAGAATTTACGGTGGAGAGCCGGTGCTGAACGAAGCCTACGACTGGGATACCAAGTTCGGCATCGCCAAGTATTCGGTGCTCACCTGGAACCAGGTTGAGCAGAAGAAAAACAATCTTCCTCCCGGCTATAGAAGATGGGACGATGATAGACCTGACAATCCTTTTTTCCACACTTTCCATCGCCGATGGGATAAAGGCGAAGCCCGCGTAGTTGGGGCTTCTAACCTCGCTTCCGTCACCATCTCCTGGTGTGCCCAGGGCGAACATCTGGCCCTTGGCAATCTTAGATACAACGTTGGCAGTCATCGCACTACCCTGGGCGGCGGAACCAATGCCATCTTCGGTGATACCCATGTGGAGTGGGTTATAGGCACCCGCATCGGCTGGCGATAAAACCCTGCGGAAAATCAATCTAGCCACCCTCCACCAACTTGTTCAAAATCACTACCGTCTTATTTGAATAATATGACCATGTGGACGTGCCGACAATTGACCAAGCTTGTCCAGAAACTGCCCAGCCCTTACCATTTCGTTGGATAAATACTGTTTTGGTCTATGCGTTAATTTGACAATTAAGGAGCAATCAATGGACGGTAGAATCTCGCGCCGGCGATTCTCAGCCAATGTAATGGCTGCCGGGGTAGTGGCTGCAACCAAACGGTCGACCCTTGCCGCCTTTGCCGCCAATGATCGGGTTCGACTTGGTTTCATCGGCCTGGGTAATCGCGGCGATCAATTGATCGACGCCTTCAAGGTCCATGATGATGTCGAATTTGCTGCCCTCTGCGATGTATATGATCCCTACATCGAGTTTGCCAAACAAAAGGTCGGCGGTAATCCATTCATCACCAAAGACTACCGCCGCCTGCTGGAGCGCAAGGATATCGATGCGGTGGTAATCTCTACGCCCGACCATTGGCACGCCCTACAGTTTATCGAGGCCTGCGCCGCCGGTAAGGATGTTTACGTAGAGAAACCCCTGGCTCTGGTAATCGAAGAAGGTCGCCAGATGGTTAAGGCGGC
>CP070790.1:1930773-1933311 GCA_020346805.1 Planctomycetota bacterium | reverse complement strand
GGTGTACTGGAGCCTTTTCAATGGGTGATCGATCAGTTGTAATCAATGCCGCAAAAACGGTTGATATAGATACTACTCATAATCTTATTTGCGACCAAGTTATATTCACCTCCCTGCGTTCCTCTACTTCTCAGGGGTATCGTATTGTCGCCGCCAGTCCCTCAGTGCGCCACGACGAAAAGGATGAAATCACCCGACGCTCACCCTCCCATGAGAGTTTGTTTTCCTGCGAAGGTGACCCTTGCGGACTATTAGTATATGAGTTGAGCAGTGGTCGATATTGTATCGCCTATAGCTGTCACGCCGGTCGCGAACAGTCTTCCCGTGGTGGCCAACGCGTCTATACTCATATGGTTCTGCTCAATCGCGAGGACTATCAACATTTTGATTATGATCCGGTTCGCATTCATGCACTCTTATCCAGTTTATTCACCCAGCAAGGCCCCCTGCTTAAAGCTCCGCGGCGGCTTGAACCATTATCTCTTCCCCTGAATGGATTTGAGACGTTACCCATGGGTTTATCCGCCCGGACGGAATGGATTTGGGCTGTTGCCAACGGATTGCTTGAGAATCAGAAAATTATGCTGGTGGGGGCGACCGAGCCCCTGCCTTTATTACAATGGGCTTTGCTGAGTCTGCCTCTTTGTTTACGAAGGCGGATCGATATTTCTGTCGGAATAAAATTCTCATCAAATCGGCAGACGCAGTTGATACTGTTGCCGGTAGATAAGGATATAAAACCGCGGGTTGTTGCCGAGCGGAATATTAAGTTATGGCGAGCAGATTCAGAACTGCCATGTTTTGCGGGGCTTTTTGAGACATGGTTTAAGTTACTGCAGCGCTGGTGGAACCAGAATCGACTTGCCGAAATTATCCATCTTACATCCAAGGTATGTGCAGATGCGCCGCTGGATGCACTTCCCCGCATTGCAGCGATTTGTGAAGACCTTGATCGGGTTAAAACAGCGGATGCCGACTTGTTGGAAAAATTGGTTGGTTCCTATGCGGCGATGGATATAGAAACGCCTGCGGAAGCCAATTTGATTAAACAGCTGATCGACATTTCTAACCAGCGTTTGTTGGATATGGAACGGGAGACCGTCAATCTGGAATAACCTTTCGAGACAATGATTTGGCATAAAATGGAACATCTGTACTGTTATTTTTATTCGATAGACATATCGATGTGAATTGTCTGATGATTATGGCTGCTCCGGTGGTAATTCTCCGACATTATAGGGTGAGACACGAATGCGCTGGGCGAAACGTTTCACATAGCGTCGTTCTCTCCCGTAGACTTTTTGATCATACTGGGTTATCCACTCGAGAGGCTTGGCATATACACTCGATCCATCGGCCATGGAAACACATATTCCACCGAACTTGCTATGACGAAACAAGGGAAATCCAGCCGGCCACGATCGGAGGACGTTTTCCAGGTAGGGGCCGTTGATTCCTATGGGGGGATGGGGAACAGTGGTTAATTGAGAGTCGGGTCGGTATTTCTCTCTTTCATTGGTGATATTACATTCTTCATTGCCGGCATCAGAAAAAAAGGCAACCTCACTTGGCCGAACGATCTTGTCAAGTTTCCCACGCAATCGCGGCCCTCCCTTTGACCAGTCTCGCTCGACAGTACCTCCTCCATATATCGGGCCACCATCTTTCCAACACACAAATCCCTTGTTATTCCATCTGGGCGTGGTTACGCCGAATACGTCTCCACTAAGCCCGTAGGATATTATGCCGAGGGTGGTTGGTCGCGGTGCGTATATGTTGGTAACCAATTGCTTGTCCGAGGGGCATGTTAAAACTTCATATTTGCCGAACTTTCCCAAATAATATCCTGGATCGTCAGGGAAAGTGCAGTTATCCATTGTCCCGAACTGATGTTCGAAATAATTTTCCGCTCTTCGGTAGCTTTTGTAGCCAAGGTATTTGGCATATGCGATGGGCCAGGGTTTCAGCCAGGTCCCGGGTTGACCGAAAAAGCCACTTTGATAGTCATACCGGTTATTAGACGGATCGATGTTATGCCAGGTTGGGCTGCCGTCGCTGGCAAGTGGTAATCCCGCCCAGGGTTGGCGGTTATAAAAATTAAAGTGTTCACCATATGCCTGGGCGTATCCTCTATGATCCTCGGCGAACATAAATACGCCTTTGGGCAGGTTCGACATATTTCCCAAACATGCGGCAATACGTGCCTGATCACGCGCCTGGGACAGAGAAGGAAGGAGAATGGCGGCGAGCAATGCAATGATCGCAACCACCACCAATACCTCGATCAGGGTAAAACCACTATAAGACCTTCGTGATTTAATATTACATAACATGAACTGTATCCATAAATATCAACATCTATACTATTTCATACAGATATTCGTTCTGCTCCGCTCTATCGATTGATGAGCGGAGCAGAGTTATCCTTTATCTTTAATTCAACAACACCATAGACAATCATAACGGATCATCACAAGTCGGATTCGCTGGTACAGATGGTCCAGAGGCACAATTCTGAAACGCCGAGAAGTCGTCTTC
>CP070790.1:1923838-1930673 GCA_020346805.1 Planctomycetota bacterium | reverse complement strand
GGTCCAATGGAATCCTTAAGGAGAGATCCATAATAATATTACCAGACACCGGAATAGCAATTCCGACATGAATATCAACTGGGCTATGGTACCGTCGTTTGCGCAGAAGCAACAGTAATCGGCTGACGATCAGCACTATCATAAAGGCCAACGAAGCTATTAACCTGCTCGGTGTTGCTCTGCCTAAGGTCGTCCACGAAAACCGGCGGCACACTTTGATATAACAAATCAGCCTCAACCGTAAACGGACCCGAATATCCCGCTACGTTAACCTGATAGGTTACCCGATCCGAACCGCCGATGAAGTCATCGTCATCGGCGGCAGCGCCTCGAACCGCGATATCTGAATCGGCTGTACTTTTGTCAAAACCGCTGGGAAGTAGGCGGTTATCCTGAACGTAGCTCTCTGCATTTAGCAGCGTGTATGTAACTCGGTTGCTGTTATCCGCCATTATCGCCTGGTATATCTGCACCTGATCGGGACTGGTGATAAGGTCATAATGCTGCTCAAATGCCAGGGAATCGCTATTGGCATCATCACCCACAATACGACCATCAGATTGAACAGCACCTGACTCAAAGATCACCTCTTGATTGGCATCGGTAATGGTCAGATGAATCCATGCCCGACGGGCAGGATAACCGGTAGGGAACTTATGCCCGGCCTTGTTGGTCACACTCAGTTCAACAGTCAGTGTATCCTCACCAGCTTGCGTGTATACCAGGGCTAAATCGGCTGTGTCGCTTTGTAGTTGAGTGAGGGTAAGGGCCAGGGTGGCATCAAGCTCAGAAGCGCTGGTCATCAGATCAAGGGTTTGCATATTAGACTTATGAATCTCCAGCATAAAGGTGTTCCCTCCCACAAAGTGATGTTGGCCGAAGGGACTACGCCCCAGCAACCCCTGCGGGAAAAATGAAATAGCCACCGACCCGACTGCCTCAGGCATATGGCAGTCCTGGCAGGTTATATTCTGGCCAAAAACGTCTCCGAACTCGCTATGTTCCCATTCCAGGTATGGGGTTTGCTCGGGAAACTCATCCACCACATTCCCCTGGTCATCGAACACCGGCGTGTACAAAGTGTGGCAGGTAGCGCACAGGCCAGCGTCCCTGATCTGAGGACCCCAAACTGGAACAAAGCCGGAGGCGGTGCGCATAAGATCCTGCAGGGGATTGAAGAACGGGCCGTAGACCAGTCGATCCGGTAAGGCGGTCAAGGTCTCTATGGTGTATCCACCGCTGAAACTGACCTCTTCGCCCAAGGCCACATCCTCAAATTGATGACAAACTGTACAGGATACGCCATCGATGGATAGTTGATTAAGTGCATTTTCGGAATCAAGAAAGCCGTCGCCGAATATCACCCCGGAGGCGCCGTCAAAGACGGCCTGCGTACGGGCCATGGGCATGTGACAGGTAGTACATTTGTCCTCGATGAGTTCTTTCAATGCAGGATTGCGGGACACTTCCGAACTGACTTTGGCCTGCCAAAGCGGGTCACGGGCAGAATTGGCCATCATGGTCGGACGCCAGTGGGCGTCGATAGAAACATCATTTCCCGCCTCGTCGAACAAGGACATATGGCAAGTTGTACAGTTACTCGACAGACTAAACAGGGCCAGGGATTCCTCCTGGCCGCTGTCCGCACCTAGTGGCTCCAAAACGGCAATCTTTGAAGAGCCCGTCCCCCCGAAAGCCAACGTCGCTCCCGCTTCCAGAACATAGATGGTGCCATCAGACCCCACGGCCACGTCGACCGGATTGGCGAAGTTGTGCTCGAGGATTCCCTCGCCGACCAGACTCAAACCGTCATCCGAGAGTATCACATAATGGAGGTTGTGATCGACAAAGCCGGTAATAAGCAGACTTCCCTGCAGGTTCCCGCCGTTGGCAGAATGAGTGTATTCAGCAACGCCCGTCACCACGGACCCCGTCGCGAAGGTCTTCAACGGTGGCTGATAAGGGGTTCCATCGGCCAGGTTTTCATTGAAGGCAAACTGACCGCGGGCGGGATTGGGATGGCCAAAGTAGTGATCAGGCAGCAGGACTTCGAGCGTATCCTTCATCGAAGGAACGGGAATCACACCACCGTCGGGTGTCGGCCGGTCTCCTAACCCAGCATTGGAACCTTGCTCAACTGCATACAAGTAGCCGTTACTGTGCCAAGTCATCCCATATGCGTTACGCAATCCGGGGGCGAAGACTTCGACATCGCCCACTCCGGAAAAACCAGGGCTCTTGACGTCCGCTACCAGAACCGCAGCAGACAATTCGCGTTCCGGACGATTATCGAACAGACCCGGGGCCGGTGCTCCGTTGTTCGTATTTCCTCCCTGGGCGATATACAATCGGCCATCCGGCCCGAAGGCCAGATCGAAGGTCATATGATTCTCCGCTGACCGCGGTAATCCGACGATCACATCAGTCACAGCGCCGCTCCCGAAGCCGTCCAGGCGAGACACCTTACCGGTAAAATCCTCCACCCCCAACATCGGTGGATTGTTGCTCGCCACATACAACACGAGGTTTTCCGCTGTGGCCGCCGGATCGAAAGCCAAGCCGGTCAACATCCGTCCTCCCACCGGCTTATAGGTCTCGACGTTAGTAACATCGTGACTCTCATTCAGCGAGATGGCAAACAGAAGACCGGTATAAGTAGATACATAGAGCCGACCGTCCGGACCAAAGATGATGAACGCCGGCTGCTCAAATGATGTCGCCGGTTCTTGCCCGCCAACTAGAATCGTCTTGCGGTTGAACTCTCCGAACGAGGTCGGGACGGTCTGTTCAGAAGTATCATCGGGGGGAAAAGATAGAACACAAGCCAATGGGCAGGCAACCAGACCGACAAACATCATGAACAAACAGCTAAGCATTTTAATCGAGCTTATGCGAAACATGATCATTGCTCCCGGCCCGTGGCTTCATGTGATGACCTGAGACTCCTGGATACTTATCATCCGGAATCAAACGTAGCCAAATAGGCTTCGAGATCGGCAACATCCTGATCGGTAAAACTATATTTACCGCCGGGGTGTTGGATACTCGTATCCCGAGTGCGGGCATCAATAACATCGTTAGCTTTGCCCCGAATGTTGGGGGGACTAAGCCGGCAACCACCGGAGGCATCGGGGCAATGGCAACTCTGACATCCGGGACCTTGACCGTCGCCTGTGGCAAATAATGTTGCACCATTAGTGGCATTTCCCACAGGCCGTTCGATTGTATTAACCGGTAAACACTGTGCGGCAAAAATAAAAACCACACACAAAACTACAACAGAAAACATCAATAACTCACGCACCACATCCATGTTCAACTCTTGTAATCTATAAAGAAATTTATTAATTAATTTTCACAACCCATGAAAAAATCAGGAATTAAAAAATTCATGTGTCAAAAAGAACTATACAGGATTACATTGATACTGCAATACCCCTCCACATGCTGATGATGTTATCTCCTCAATATGTCACTATTTAGCTACGAGCAGCTTATGAATACCACCTTAATATGTCAACTATCTACATGTATTAGTCACGGCGGCTCATTTTGGCCATAATTTTACAAGTTAGCCTTCTCTTGTGGCCCAGACAGGTCTATTATATAAAATATCTGCACTTTTCATGTTGTCCAAGGATGCATGCAAACATATTCTAAATAAAACGCTTAAAAAAGGTTACACACTTTGAGATACACTATTGATCACTTAAAAAGCTCCATGTTTAGAATAGGAGAATTATCCTTATGAAAAAGATATCATTACAGAAATTTCGCTGTGGTTATTCGATAGCGGCCATCCCACTGTTATGTGCGTTTTTGGCGTTTCCGCCAGTCGTAATGCAAGGTTGCCTTGGTTCGCCAGCTGGACCAAACACAGAACCTATTCCGGGCGGTGGACGTTGGTTATCCTTTGCCCGTGCTCCGGTACCGTTTCATGAATCGGCGGCTGCTGTGATTGATGGAAAGCTTTATTATGTAGGCGGACGGCTGGAGAACGGCCCGATCAATTCACTCTATCGCTACGATCCGCCCCCGGTCGATGCCTGGACCCAGCTTGCTTCTCATCCGGGCACACAAGTGGACCACATGGGGGCGGCAGTTGTCGACGGAATTTTATATGCCATAGGGGGAACCATAGAATTCCCCGGCCCGTCCGTTAGCGAAGTTTATGCATACAATCCGGCCACCAATCAATGGACGGCAAAGGCTTCAATGCCCGCTCCTTTAGGCATAATGGGGGTAGGTGTTGTTAATGGCAAGATTTACTGTCTTGGCGGATTATCCAATTATCAGGCGACCAACTTCGTCTTCGAATACGATCCGGCCACCGATCAATGGACCGATCTGACGTTAGTCTGCCCCATGCCGACCGCGCGGGACCACTGCGTTGCCGCCGCATTGAATGGCAAGATCCACATGATCGGCGGACGCCAGACAGACGTCTTTTCAATCCTGAACGTTCACGAGGCATTCGATCCCGCGTCTCGAAGCTGGGAAACCATGGCTTCTCTACCTACGGCTCGTGCCGGTTTTTCAGCAGCGGTCTTATTAGGCAAAATACTAATCATGGGCGGCGAAGGGGCGGCGAATCCCACGGGAGTCTTCGCGGAAAACGAGGAATACAACCCTGCAACCAACACATGGCGTACGTTATCGCCCATGATAACGCCGCGCCACAGTACTCAGGCAGGGGTGATCGATGATGTGGTCTATGTAGCTGCAGGCGCTCCGCAGATTTATCGCACATTTACCGACATTAATGAAGGTTTCAGCTTCAAGTTTGAATAATAACGGTGGGGTATTTGGTTGCGCTGTTTGGATCAATGTATTTTATGGCGGTTTCGAAGCTGAGTTAATTTCTTCCTCCCTAATATCAGGAGATGAGATCAGGACTAATTGGTCCTCCAGGCCATATTGGTCGCGGACAAATCGGTAAGCTTTTCGCTGTGGATATTGGTTTATCAATTCCGTATTGCGGGCTCCCAGGTCGCGGGCATATATAATCGAACCGTTAAGATCAGGATCGTTGCGTATCAAGAGGAGCCTGTATTCATCAATATTATTTTGTTTGGGATCGCGATAGTATCCGGTCTCTATAAAAACCAAGGCATTACCAAGGTTGGTCTCTTTTACCAGTCGATAAACACGATCTCTGTCGCCCCGTGTTTTCCAGTCAAAACACCACTCATTAATTATCATCCCATAGCCATATGGTACACCCCAGATGGTGATCATCAATCCTGCCAACCAGCAGGCGGCCCTACCTGTTCGGACTGCCGGCCTGATATCAAATCTCTGACAAATTAAGGGTAATTTTCGGCGTATACCAACCAGGGCAATTGCGACTATCATAAACATCATGGGCATTACCTCTGACCAATAACGCGGCAATCCGGCTAATACGGCATGGGTTATGTAGAAGAAATATGCCAACATAAGACCTGCAACTATCGCAGCCAATGCCCAGGTCCGCTTGGGCCAAGATGAAAAGAGGATTGGCCAGAGCAGCAATAAAAATGTCACGTGCCCCCACCCCAAAAGATTAATCCCCAAACCTTCGAGATTGAAATAAGTATTTTTGAATAAGGCCTTTTCAAGACTATATCCACGATCGACTTCAGGCCAGTATTCCAATCCCACATCCGGACCGAAGCCCAAATGATCATTTGGCGACCATTTATTGAACGGGGTGACAAAAATATCACCGGTCAGTGCCTTGTTGTAGCTGAAAAACACAAAAGCAAATAACAATAAAGGAGCTACAAATGCTGCCACCGTCTGCCAGCGAAATTGCCGCCAGGGCATGTTATATAGTGCAGCCAGGCCGATAACCGAACCCATGGCCACCGCAGTCAACGGCCGACAGTTCAGGGCAAAGCCTAAACTCGAACCGGCAACCAATGCCCACCCGAACCGGGTAGGATCCTTGACTGCTTTGATGGCCGACAATGCAAACAAAGTCATGGTTACCAGGCACACCGGATGGGACATCATGGATGCAAATATGACCACTCGGAATGGTGATATCAGCATCAATAATGTCGCAACTCTGGCAATTTTGTCGTTAAACAGGTTGAAGCCGATTATGTAGGTCAAATAGATGGCAGCTGTACTGAGAATTGGATTAATGATCCAAGGCACACCTAACCATACACCGGGAATAAGGATCAGCGATGACCCGATAAAGTATTTCCCATACCAGCGCGGCCCATCGGCAACGATGAATTCCGTATCAAAGAAATCAATCAGCTTCGGTGTTTCGGCAAACAGCCGACCTGTGGCCAACAGCTTCGCCTGAAACAACATAGCAATCTCATCGATAACATTTGGAAAGCTCTCAAAAACGATGTAATTGAACAGAACGGAAGTTAGAAACGTCAAGAGCATAGTAACGGTAAGGAATTGCCAACGTCTGGATTTTAATATTACCCGTTCGATTACCAGGCCGATGCGGGGTAAAAATACTGACACAGATATCGCCAGGGCCAGTATGGATATAGCCTGTAGTGTGTCACGCAGTATACGGAAACCAAAGGCGAACCAATTATCCAGAGTAGCTATACGTCCAAACGGATGTTCGCAGGGTAGCACGATGCTGATTCCCCAAGCCATGCACGCTGCCAACATGAGCAACAAAATGGACGATATGGATCGCTTACCGAATGGCCCAGAGGATCCCCCGTCGGGTGGGTTGTTATTGTTGGAATTTCTCAACTCGACTATCATTTGGAAGAGTATTTTAGATCATAACTCTTTATAAATCTACGTTTTACTCTCAACCACAGGATGACTTATGTTCCAAGCGCGTTCTCGCATAAGATGATGCCAAAAG
>CP070790.1:1920083-1923738 GCA_020346805.1 Planctomycetota bacterium | reverse complement strand
TATTGTTCCGGTTGGATCGGCAACTTCGTTGAGATGGCCAAGCCTCTTTCTTTAGCAGGCATCGATTTATACGAGCAGCCGAAAATTCGGCTAATGTTTGACGCTCAGATCGATATGCTTTGCACAGGTGCCTTTACGCCGGCCATCGGTGATGCGGGTAGTATCGATAGCGGATGGATTGGGCCGGATGTCACAACTTATGAAGCCGCGTACCGAAACCTGCGTCTATCGAGATATGCCTGGGTGCTGGATCAACTGGGTGCGGTCAAGGACAAAAATGTTCAGAGTTTTGAAGACTTATTTACGGTGCAGATCTTGGAGAAGGCGCGATCTGATGCACAAAAGTATCAGCATAAGCCAAATAGCCGACTGATGGACGGGTACGGACTGGCAGTGTTGAACAATCCGAATGATTCCGTAGCCGTATCCATGTATTACGGTATAAAAGGCGGACATGGCCACTTTGATCGATTGAACATCGAGTTGTTTGCTTATGATAAGCGACTCTCGCCCGATCTGGGATACCCGGATTTCATGAATGCCTTTGTCCCCGGAATCTACAGTTGGTCGAAGAACACCGTCAGCCATAACTGTCTCGTTATAGACCAAACAATTCAACAGGGTAATGCTTCAGGTGTGGTTCTTCGCTTTCACGATAGCCCTACGGTACATGTGGTGGATGTGGATGCCCAAGGCTCCTATTCAAAAGCTGATGTCTATCGCCGCACCCTTGTACTTGTTGATGTTGGCGAAAATGATTCCTATCTGGTGGATATTTTTCGCGTACGAGGGGGTAAGGATCATGCGTTGAGCATCCACGGCCCGGAGGGTGAGTTCAGTCTGGTAGGTGCGTCTTTGTCCCCCGCCGTGACCGAGGGCACTTTGGCAGGGCGGGCTGTGGATTACGGCCGGCTCTATGATAATCCGATACTGGGGAAACCCGGATACAAGGGCAGTTTTTCAAGTTACAAAGGCAGCGGATACCAGCACTTCTTCAATTGGCAGCGAGTTATTCCGGATGAGCCTGTGATGGGTTGCTGGAAAATTGGAGGCGATTCAGCGGCACAGCTTCGGGTTCACGTTCCGCCCCATACCGGCCAAGAGCTGATTGTTGCCGACGCATATGTATCCCCGACTCGTAAGATACCTACGATATTGAAGTATATGCTCTTGCGGCGGTCCGGCGATCAACTAGGCAACACCTTGGTGACGGTCTGGGAACCGGTATCCAGCGAACCGATGATCGAACGAGTCAAGCTGCACGAGGTTGCTTCGCTCGGTAGGGGGTGTAATCGCATTGTGGTAATGTCGGTGCATCGAGGTGACACGATTGATATGATCGCTATCGCACCCGAACAAGGTCAACAATATCCAATCGGGTCTGGTTTAACATCTGATGCAGCCGTTGTTGTAATCAGTGAACAAAAAGGTCGACGCATTCGTACCTTCGCCGCCGGCGGAACGAAGCTTTCGACAAATAAGAGCGGTGATAGTATTGACATTCCATCGACTATCTCGGGGACAATTAGGGCTGTGGACTACGCCGCCAAGCGGATCGATGTCCGGATTGATAGTGGTTTAATAACGCCCGCAACATTGTTGGGACGCATGGTACGTATCTTTAATGCCGATCACTCCTGTGTGTATAAGATCGCATCGGCTCGCCTGGATAACCGGACATTAACGCTCGAGCTGACCGGTTCAGATATCTTCACCGGCCGAATCAAGGTCCGGTCCGTCGATCGGGAAGCGGGTACGATTACCACTCCAACTTCGATTCTTTATCCATATCATTTGGCCGGCATGCATCTGGTCACCGAAGATCTGAAGCATGCCGTGCCTGTGGTCTCGATGGACAAGGGCGTGATCCGCTTGCCCCCCGATGCCGTTCTTGCTCCATTCGTTCCCCCAAACTCCGAATCAGACGGCCGAAACGCCTGGATTGTGGATATGGGAGTTGGCGATCGGATCGAAATTGAAAGATTCGTTCACAAGTCGGCGAGTTAATACTACATTGCCCCAAATCTTAAATTGACATCTTCAGCACCTGTGCGCATAATACCCCAAAATATTTGGACCTTTGCGTATGCCATGACAAAAGATAAAAGTCGTACGGTCAGTATGTGAGATCAACTCATGAAATCCTAATCGTCAGGTTCGTCGGCGGCGACCGCGGCATCCGCAGGGTAAAGTGATTCAGGGAATTGATGATGATTCCTCTTCTTGAACAAAATCGTCAAGAAATCGAGATCTTGTGCCGTCGCTATTGCGTGGCCCGGCTCGATGTATTCGGATCGGCCACCAGCGGTCAGTTTGACTCCTCAGCCAGTGACCTGGACTTTTTGGTTGAGTTTCAGCCGGACAGTCCGATGGGTCCGTTCCACCAGTACTTTGACTTTCTGGCTGAACTCAGGGTTCTGCTTGGCCGGGAAGTGGATCTTGTCGAAGCCGGTGCCATGAAGAATCCGTATTTCATCAAATCGGTAAATCAGAGTCGGGAGTTACTCTATGCAGCCTGATTCTCCGAAGTTGCTTGAGGACATCCGGGTTTCCGCCGAGTACATTATGAGAGTCACCAGCGGTAAAGAGCTGTCCGATTACCTGGAAGACGAACTGCTTCGTCCCGCAGTAGAAAGGCACTTCGAGATAATCGGCGAGGCCCTGAACCGACTGCTAAAGCGGGATCCCGCTGTGGCCGGGGGCATAGAGGACCACGCCCAGATTATTGCCTTCCGTAATGTCCTGATTCACGGCTATAATGCCATCGACCACCGCAGAGTATGGGATGCCATTGAACATAGTTTGCCAGTGCTTCATGAACAGGTTAAGGCCCTGGTCAATGAGGCCGCTGGCGAATGATCGTGGGTATGCTGCCTGTTCCGACGGGTGACTCATAATGAGCCGGAGCATATTTGTGGCGGAGCGAAAATCAAATCGCGATAAAGAGCGTGAGCATCGCATCTCGATGGAGATTGTTATCGATGCGTACCATGGGCATGAGCGGCCGATGGGCTGCTAACATAAGCGCTCTGTAGGAACCTGCCGGAGAAAATGCTATGATATCCGGCAAGCTCTGGTTCCAGGTAATACATGAAACATGAGCAGGTCAAGTAAGGTATGACGGAAAGCTGTTTGAGTTGTCAAAAGTTTTTGAGAGTTGAATGCTGATCGGCTGTTAACAAAATCCTTTTAGTATTGGTGAATGTAATTTATGACTGTTCAAATTACGGTTAATGAGTTGATTGAGCGCGGCCTGGACGCACCGGATGCAGAAAAATTTATCGCGAAACTCAAAGAATTGGATCCCTCCTTGTCGGCGACGGAATTTTGGCAGCAGATCAGCCGTCATATCCTGAAACCCAGCATCCCTTTTGATGTCCATCAATATGTACATGCGGCTGTTTTTGCCGATTGGGATCCGACCATGGGTCCCGTACCCGCCTGGATTCCTGACCATACAGATTCGACTAACAGAGCATGGCTGATGCGAATGGCGGGTAAGAAAAGATACCACGATCTGTATAAGTGGTCGATTAGCGAGCGGGCGGCTTTCTGGGATACCATGATTGAACGCCTGGACATTCGGTTTCAGAAAAGATATTCATCCGTGCTGGACCTTACATATGGCAATGAGCACCCGCGCTGGTTGACGGGT
>CP070790.1:1909732-1919983 GCA_020346805.1 Planctomycetota bacterium | reverse complement strand
TGACTCCTTGCACGATATTGTTAGTGCATCGGAACGCGGGTCGGCTTTGACCAATCAATTGCTTGCCTATGCGCGAGGTGGCCTGCAAAAGCCTGAACCTGTG
Source organism: Planctomycetota bacterium (assembly GCA_020346805.1). GTDB lineage: Bacteria > Planctomycetota > Phycisphaerae > UBA1845 > PWPN01. The sequence goes on along the minus strand of CP070790.1, from coordinate 1,919,880 downwards.
AATTTAAACGAAATAATCCGTTCCGTGTTGCGTATGCTCAGGCGCACTACCCCTCCACAGATCGAGATGGTCACCGTTTTGGGTGAGGATTTGCCTGCTATCATTGCCGATCCCACGCAGATTGAACATGTAGTGATGAATCTCTGTCTTAACGCCATTCAGGCTTCTCTGCCGCCCAGCGAGATCAAAATCAGCACCGCTGAAGAGATTTTGAAGCACCGACGGGCCAAACTCCTGGAATTGGAGAAAGGACGATTTATTTGTATTCGGGTTGAGGATCACGGTTGCGGGATGGATACCGAGACCGTCGAGCGCATATTCGAGCCGTTTTTCTCCACCAAGATCATGGGACGTGGTATGGGACTGGCGGCCGCCTTGGGGATTGTCCATAGCCACAACGGTCAAATTCGCGCTGAAAGCACACCGGGGGGTGGTACTACCATGTCTGTGTGGCTGCCCGCAGCCAAGGAAGAGGCCGTTTTTCGTTCCGCTCGTCCCCAGACCGAATGGGAAGAGCCGCCGCAAGGTTCCGAAACCGTTTTAGTTATCGATGATGATGAAGCAGTGGCACGGACCGTGGAACAGATTTTGTCCTCGCTGGGTTACTGTGTGGTTTCACATACCGATGCGGATGATGCCACCGCTTTTATGGATACTAATTTCGAGGACATCAATCTGGTCCTGATGAACTTGAATATTCCCAAATGTTCCAGCGATGAAATGCTGGAGAGAATCAAGCAGCGCTGTCCGCACGCCCCGGTGTTGTTGGCCAGCGGCTTCGATGATCGGGCGGCCTTTACCAGACTAATTGAAAAGGGTGCGGTGGGGTATGTTAATAAGCCTTTCTCGATGATGATCCTGGCCAAGGCTATCAGAAAAGCCTTGGATGAGAGGCCCGAGTCGGTTACCCATGCCGACCGGCAATAGACCGAAGTTACAACTGATCGCTCGCCTTCATAAAAATCCGCCAGGACAATCTTATGGTTTGAAGCGGATTATTCACGGTCGAAAAAAGCATCCGCCGGGCTCCAACGGCCAATGAATAATAAGGATTCCAATTCAAACGTGTGCTGGGTCTGGCTCAATTATTCCAAAGGAATATTGTGCCTGACCCGCTCTCTTAGCGTATGTTTGAAGTGGAATTCGTATAATACGCATCCAATTGGGCACATGTGCGGCCGGCCCGAGATGCACTCTTAAAAGAAAAGAAATTATCTCACCAGCACCGAACAACAAAATATCCCAGGTATAATTCGGGTTAACGGTTCGCTGGCGTTGGGTGCGTTAAACTGATTGAATTATTGGCGGCTCGACAACGTTTTTTGGTGTCGATTCTGGTACTGGTGTTGGCGTGGTCGAGGTAAGAGGTTCAGTTGACGGTCTTGCTTCAGGTTCTTTATTTGCCGCCGGTGCCTTGGTTTGTTTTTTATCACGATGTTGTTTGGTTTTATTTATGCTCTTTAGGTGCTTGTCGGCGGCAACCTTGGCCGGTTCGGCCTTTATCGGTTCGGCAAGTGCTGAATCTATCTCATTATCGGTTTGCACCTCGTTGCTTGATTTCTCGCTTTCGATTTTGTCGTCTTTCTTTGCCGGGACGTTGGGTTCGCTTATTCGTTCATGAAAAACAATCGGATCGTGTATTTCCAGACTTAGTCGTTCGTAATCTTTTGCCCCGTTGCTGTCCGGGGCATAATCGAAGATGGTTTTGCCGTGGCTCGGGGCCTCGGCCAACTTGATATTCCTGCGAATAAGTGTTTCAAATAGCTGGGCCGACGCCCAGGGAACATTAGTCCCACGTGCTTTTTCGAAAAACGAACGCACGTCCTCGATTACCTCGGCCGCCAACCTGGTACCTGTGTCATGCATACACACCATCACTCCGCTTACTTTCAACGAGGGATTGATACGCTTAGTTACCAACAAAACGGTTTCCACTAACTTACCCAATCCCTGCAGGGCCAGATAGTGAGGCTGAAGGGGTATAAAAACTTCATGGGCGGCACAAAGTCCATTCAAAGTCAGAACCCCCAGTGAGGGCGGGCAATCTATCAGGATATAATCGTATTTTTGTCGGTGGTTTTTATTGTCCTGGCCTAAATGCTGATCGAGGGCGTCGCGGAGAATGACTTCCCGACCAACCACGCTGACCAGTTCAATTTCCGCCGCCGCCAGATCGATACTGGAACCTACCACCCAAAGGTTGTCGCTGACTTTGCGGCGAACCTTGGCGATAGTCGCCGATGCGGTGAGCATCTCGTAGGTGCCCGGCGTGTCATCGGCGGGGTCCAGCCCCAGGTGCATGGTCAGATGGGCCTGGGGATCCAGATCGATCAACAGGACCCGCTGACCCAGCCGAGCCAATGCCATGCCCACGTTGACTGCGGTGGTGGTTTTACCTACGCCACCTTTTTGGTTGATGATGGTAATGCGTCGCATCGGACCTCCTTTCCCGATGGGAGCCGACTCTGCCTGAGATATGCCGGCTTAACCGTATGGTCTTGGCTCCATCGGCCTGCCGGGCCTCGTGCCCTGCTTGTGGTTTTCAGGTATTATCATTATATAGACCGCATCCGATGATGCAAAAAAGAATTGTCTTTATTTATTGCCCCCCTGTGAGTTGGCCCATGGTATAATTGACAATTATATGGAAAATTTATCAATTTGAACGCCAGACTTATACATTGACCTGTATGTCGAGAATCTACCGAATCCGGGGGCTGATTTGGTGGCCGAAATTATATAATCTTTGGTGCTAAAACCTTGTTTTCGGCCCGGTAAGATGGATATTAAATGTCCTCTTGCGATAATTGGCCGGAATTTGTAGACTCAATTGTACTAGGAGTGCGAGGAGGCAGCCTGACTGCATTCAGCAGTATGGTGGTCATTTCACGATGACATGGTGCCCTGGGCTTACGGTGAGGTTTTATGATCAGATGGACGTATTGCTGATCCTGTTCAAGGAAACCGGGGAACGCAAGGATTTCCCCCTCAATCCCGGTAAGACCATAATTGGTCGAAAGGAAGAGTGCGATCTTCGTATTCCCCTGGCCGAGGTTTCCCGTAAACATGCCATGATCATGATCGATGAGAATTCGGTAACTATTCGTGATATGGGCAGTTCCAACGGGACTTACGTCAACAATCAGAAAATCAGCGAGCAGGAAATCTCCGCCGGCGACCATATTGTGGTCGGCCCGGTGGTCCTGACCGTACAGATCGATGGTGAACCCTCCGACATCAAACCGGTTCATACTCGTATGGAAGCCCGCTCTCCGGTAGCCAATGCCGTCAGTATCGAGGAAACCGGCCCTGGCGAGTCGGATACCATCGAAACCAAAGACATCCTTTCCACTGAAGAAGATCCCATCAGCGCCCTCGAAGCCCTTGCCGGCACCGACGACACATCGGCTATCGATGTTGATGAATCGTTTACTGAAGCCGACGAGGACGAAAACAAGTAATAAACACAATGCACGTTGGATAATCTCCTTGTTTTGTAAAATTAATGTGTGGTTGTGTCGGCGGGAGCCGAAGCCGGGCATTGAATTATGCGTAGGTGGGGTATTGATTTCGAATCGGTTGCCATGATTTTTTTGTAGTCGTTATCCATGGTTGACTCTGCAGCAATGCGAGACTGATCGATCTGTTCGCGGAAGGCCTTCCATCGCCGGGCGGCCAGATTTTTGTAGTCGCCTTTTTCAGCCAATACGAAGTTGCTGTCGACGGCCATTACCTCGGTATAACGGATTGAATAATGTTTGTTTTTTTTCAAGGCCGCCATGTCCCCCGATTTAACGCGGGCCAGATAATCGTTGGATATTTGCCGGTCGCGGGCGAGTATTTGCTCGCTGGCTTCGTGCCACTGGTCGGCGTTCATTTTTTCGACTTCATCCACCAGCTTGAGGTAGTCACTGGATAAGGGCAATGAAGCACGGGCGTTTACATACCAATGGAATATCCGCTGAAGTTTTCGGATAAACAAATCCGTAGCCTTGTCGAATTTCAGGCAGGAAGCGCAGAAATAATTGTCCATGCTATCCATCTTGCGATAATCGATGAGATCGCCTTGTTCGCAGATGGTGTAGCTTTGGGTGCCAGCGAAGGGGAAAAAGATGGCCCAGCGCATTCTACCAGGTTGGATTTTGGCCATCAGATCGATGGTTTCTTCCATCATGGCCCGGGTTTCGTAGGGCAGGCCGAACATAATAAATGCCGATGAGTGCAGGCCGTATTGATGGCAGAGGTCGAAAGCGTTAACGATGGCCTGATTGCTCATGTGCCTTTCCAGTACCTCCTTACGTAATTTATAACTGCCGCACTCCACGCCGAACTTCACAATCATGCATGGTGAATCGGCCAGGGCCTCGGCGATGGGCTCATTGAAGGCCTGGACGTGGGCGTTTAATACAAAGGGAACGTTGATGTCGGCATCGGAATAGGCCTTGACGAAGTCGATGCAGTGATCCTTGTTCAAAGTGAAAAGATCATCGTCGATAATAAATGTTTCAATGTAAGGATGTCGTTGCTTTAACCCCTTGATTTCGCGGATCATTCGGTCGGTGGAGTAATGGCGTAGATAAGATTTTCGAGAGTGGCCGTCTTGCAGATACCGGTCGGTTACTTCATGATTGAAGCAATAGGTGCAGCGGTAGGGGCAGCCTCTCGAGGTCAGCAGGCTTTGCCATCCATTTTTTCGGCGTAGCATGCGGGATAGGTCGAAGATCTCATAATCCTTGGGGGGCAGGGCATTCAGGTCGGGGTAGGGCCCCAGGGGATTATTTTGGTAGGTGCCGTCCGGTTGGCGAATGCAGAAATTGTTAACCTTCAGGTATTCGGAGTCGTTGGCTTCAAGTTTATCGATTAATTCGGGCAGGGCATCGTCGCATTCGCCGATGCCGATGAAATCCCACAGGGCGTCGCCTTTGATTTGTTCAGTACACATCAAAACATGCACACCGCCGACAGCCAGGGGTACCTGAGGCAGGGATTGTTTTATGAGCCGACCCAGGCGCAGGGCGAACCTGTACTGCTGGGTCATTACGCTGAAAGCAACAAAGTCGGGTTTCCAGGCCCGGATCTGTTCGACGATCTGCCCATCGTCGGGGACTCTGTATAGGGCTTCGTTGATATTGATCAGGCCGGTGGTGTGCCCGCGGGCCTTAAGACAACCCGAAAGTGAGGCGATGCCGTGATTGAAACCCTCTTCAGCGTTGAGGTTGGGATAGATAAATAAAACGCGCATGCGGTTATCCTTAAAACGGCCCGATGGCCGATACGTTTGTACTTTACCTAATGGTACACAATCAGGCCAATTGTTGTTCAATGGAGCAAGAGGAATCATTGAAAAATGTGGACAAAGCACTAATACGAATTCCACTTCAAACGTGTGCCGGGTCTGGCTCAATTATACCAATCATGATTACACCTCGCGCGTTTTGATATAAGATGCCCGGCAAACAGTTTTAACCAGTTCGGGTTCCAAACAGGTTGCTTGCCATGACTCGCAAACTGCATCGGCCAATTCGTTGTAATCCTCGTATATCCGATTGGACCAGTAGTGACTCCGCAAGTAATGCCATAGATTTTCGACAGGATTGAGTTCCGGGGAATATGGTGGTAGGGGTATGATATCTATGTTATCAGGGATTTTTAGGTTTCTGCCTCCGTGGTAACCAGCCTGATCCCAGATCATGACCGCATGTACCTCAGGATCAATCTGTTTGGCGAATTGATCAAGGAAGGTGTTCATCACTTCCGTGTTGACGTGTGGGGAGATGAGGCCTACGGTCTGGCCGGTTTCCGGACAGGCCGCACCGAGCACATACAACCAGTCATATTGCGTTTGTTTAATCGCCGGGGGCCTCGAACCGGTACGGCCCCACTTTCGAGTTATGGTCCCTTGTTGACCGAATCGGGCTTCGTCCTGGAACCAGACTTCGATGCGTTTCTTGGTGTGTTCTTGAGCGATTTGCTGGACCTTAGCCGTGGCGTTTTTTTAAAAGTACTTTGCACTTGAGGATCTGCGTCCTTGTGGCGTGGCCGGGGTACGAGGCAACTATATCCCAGGCGATGCAACAAATCATAGGTGCCCGGCAGGCTATAGAGAACACCAAAACGTTTGTGAATCCACGCCCGCAGATCCTCCCCACGACGTACACCCCCTGAGGGAAGTTGTCCCTGGTCAAGGTAATCCCTCACTTGCTGTTCCTGTTCATCGCCGATTTTACGCTGATTACCACCCTGCCGTCGATCCTTCAATCCTTCCAGACCATGGGCATTGTAACGATAAACCCAATCCTGCAAGTTGCGCCGGCTGACGAACAAAGATTCCGCAATCTGGGGCGCGGTTCGTCCTTGTTTGGCTAACAATACCACCTGCAAACGTAAGAGTTGGCGAGCATCACTTGCGCTTTGGATCAGACGTTTTAATTCCGCAATGGTATGATGGTTGGCAACATGCATAATGACCTCCTTGTCTTAGCAAAAAGATCATCATGACATAGTTGTCTACAGCGCGCAACCCTAACAGGCGCCAAACATGCGCGCAAAGTTCAATCAGAATGCGTATAAGTTGGCCCTGGTTGACACTCGGGTTACTGCATGCGGCTAGTGCGTTCTTCCTTCACACAAATTTGGGCAGGTGATGTTTACTGCCCGAATTTCAGGGGGCCGGTGTATTTGCTGAACTGTGAGTGACAACCGTAGCACGTGGTTTGGATGGTGTTCAGGGTATGCCGCATGCGCTTGGTGTTCTGCTCTCTGGCAAACCTGGCCAATGAAGAGGCTTGCCCGCGGAGCATACGGGCACTGGCCAGGAAGGCCTCCCGGTCGGCGTCGGGCATATCGACATCGGCGACGGCGTGGGGGATCTTCTCGGCCGTCTCGGCCAGGGCCCGGCCCAATTTGCGGGCATTCTCGAAGCTCTCGGCACGGGTCCGATCGGCATCGGCCTTGGCCTCGGCCTCCATCTCCTGCGGCCAGGTCTTGGCTACCTGTCGGCCCAGGTCAGCCATTATGGCGTGGAGTCGGTCGGTATGGATGGCGTGGCGGGCCGGTTCGGCGGTCTGGGCCAGCCGCTGTTGATAATCTTTGGTGGGTGAGGGCCGACAGGACGAGATCGCCAGTATCAGCAGGGGGCAAATTGCCGATATCAGGGTTCTTGGTAATATGGATATATGCATTTGATATACTCCAAATGGGGCAGGATTCAGCTTATCTGTGACGGCTATTACATATCCCAAGGCGATTTACCGGTCAAATTAAGCCGATTGGAGCGGCTTCGGTGATATTGTAGGGGAATGAGATTCCGATCGGCTTTTATTTTGCTGTGGCCCTCGTTTTGCTGTATGATATTAGTTTTTAATCTTCGGCCGCGGGGCTAGATCTGAGAACCACCGGGATACCCGTCGCCCTTATTAGGCCCTTGGGGGTCGTGAAAAAGGGATATTCGGCCGAGCAAACCCCAAGCTTCCAGTAATGAGGAATATATGCTGCGGAAAATTTTGCTAGGGATGGTGATTTTACTTTTTGCCGGGGCGGGGCTGTTTCCTCGCCAGCAATTAGTGGCAGCAGAGAAGACGAGGGCACCGGCCACCCAACCGGCAGCGGCGACCAAGCCGACACCCAAAGTCGAAGAGTCGGGACCTAGGCCGTTCAGTCTGGACCGGCCAACCCTGACCGACAACTGGTTCGGGCTGGGCAAGCCGTTGGAAGATATCGGTATCGGTATGAAATATTACTGGAACAGCCACTATACCTCGGTGATCAAGGGGGGGCGGCGGACGGACAGCGGCAAACATAGTGCAACCTATGACTGGATCGTTACCTTCGATCTGGACAAGATGGGTTTGATTCCCGATGCCGAGGTGCTGTTCGATGCGAGGGGACAGTGGGGCCGAAGTGTCAATCCCTGGACCGGTTCTTCCGAACAGGTAATCGACGATGCGGACGGGAATCGCGGCATCTACGTGGACATGCTGTGGTATCGGCAGCACTTTTGGGATCGCAAGCTGGCCTTGGAACTCGGGTACCTGGACTATCAGACGATTGTGGATCGCAACGTATATGCCAATAGCGAAGACAAACAGTTTATGAACGCGGCGTTGGACAATAACCCATTGATTCCGACGGCAGCGATGACCGGCTTGGGTGCGACCTTGTACGTCAGGCCCTGCGAGTGGTACACCATGATATTGGGGGTTGGTGACGCTCAGCGTTTGCCGCTTTACAAACCGGGCTTTTCCACCGCCTTTCATGACGAGGCGTGGTTTCTTACTTATATAGAACAGACCCTGCACACCAAAATACCAAGCGGTAACGGACCTTTGACGGGTAATTATCGGTTCGGTTTATTATACGATCCGACGGTGCGGGATGAGTTCAGGCGGCCGGGGGCCTCGCCGCAACGAAACGGTAACGATCTGGGTTTCTATACCAGTTTCGATCAGATGTTTTACCGCGAGAATCCCGATGACAACCAGGGATTGGGATGGTTTTTCCGTTACGGATTCAGGCATGGCGAATCGTTCCGCTTCAACCAGTTCTGGTCCACCGGCCTGGTATATACGGGGTTGATACCCACGCGGGACAAGGATCATATGGGGGCGGCCATCGCCCAGAAGATTCACTCCAGGCAGTACCGATCGCGAATAAATGATCGGGCGGGCAGTGAAACTATTTACGAGCTTTACTATTCGTGGCAGGCAACCCCGTGGCTGGCCATCCTGCCCGATATACAATACATAGATAATCCCGGCGGTGATAATACACTGGCCCATACGATTGTGGCCGGTGTGCGAATGCGGGTTACCTTTTAATCAGGAGTATGATTTTTGTTATAGAGGCGTGCATGGGAAAGAGCAGAACAAGAAAAACCTGCAACTTTTTATGCCGACGTGGACCTCTGTAGAAAGTTAAGTGATGTAAATCGAATGAGCAGTCGCGTGACTGCGGGAATAAACAAAGGAGCTTAAGATAATGTGTGCGACAGAGCCTGACACTACTACTCAAAATGCTGATTCTCTTTTTCATCCATCGGATGATTTTGTGCAAAAGGCGCATATCAAATCGATGGATACCTATCAGAAGATGTACAAGCAATCGATTGAGGACCCGGAAGGATTCTGGGGTGAAGTGGCGGAGGACTTTTACTGGAAAGAGAAATGGACCAAGGTCCGCGATTACGACTTCGACGGCAGCATCGATATCAAATGGTATATCGGGGCCAAGACTAACATCTCATATAACTGCCTGGATCGGCATCTGGCGACGCGTGGCGATCAAACGGCACTTATCTGGGAAGGTAACGAGCCGGGCGAAGACGCCAAACTGACTTATAGGGAACTGCACGAGCAGGTGTGCAAATTTGCTAACGCGTTGAAGTCGCTGGGTGTAAAGAAAGGCGATCGGATTTGTTTATTCCTGCAGATGATTCCGCAATTGCCGATAGCCATGCTGGCCTGCGCCCGCATTGGCGCGATTCACTCGGTGGTGTTTGGAGCGTTTTCGGAGGATTCGCTGCGGGATCGGATTCAGGATTCGGCATGCAAGATTCTGGTAACCCAGGATACGGCGTTGCGGGGCAAGAAGACCGACATTCCGATGAAGAGCAAGGCCGACCTGGCCGTTGAAGAATGTCCCAGCATCGAAAAGGTGGTGGTGGTCAAGCGTACAGGTCATGAAGTGCCGATGAAGGATGGCCGGGATCTGTGGTGGGAGGATTTGATGGGTAAGGCCTCGGCCGATTGCGAGCCGGAGTGGATGGATTCGGAAGAACCACTGTTTATCTTGTATACCTCCGGCTCGACCGGTAAGCCAAAAGGCGTGTTGCACACTATCGGTGGGTACATGGTTTATACTGCAATCTCCTTCAAGTATATCTTTGATTATCATGACGGAGACATCTGGTGGTGCACAGCGGACATCGGATGGGTCACCGGACACTCGTACATTGTTTATGGTCCGCTGGCTGAAGGGGCTATTTCGGTGATGTTTGAAGGGGTGCCCGTATATCCCGATGCGGGTCGATTCTGGGATGTAGTGGACAAATATAAAATTACTCAGTTCTATACGGCGCCGACGGCAATTCGGGCCTTGATGCGTGAAGGCGAGGAGCATGCCCTTAAGCGCGATCTTTCGAGCTTGAAGGT
>CP070790.1:1905364-1909632 GCA_020346805.1 Planctomycetota bacterium | reverse complement strand
CCCCGGAACGTATACCAAACCCAGCAGTACCAGCCCCGTAAGCAACAGTAATTTGGCCATTAATCCATCATCAGCCAACCAGATACCATAAGGCACCCGCGACATCACCAATAAAGCCAACAAACCGCCGCCCACAAAAACCATTTGACGAAGGGCGGGAAACTTCCAAAATTCCCAACCCAGCATGGGCCGATCCACTGTAGCACCGGCCGAAAAGGTCATCACCGCTCCAATCCCCATCAGACCGGCGGCAATGGCCACAATCGTAATCGAAGATGACCGCCCTTGTTCCCAAGCACCAATAACGCCCCCATCCTCCGAATCAACCAGGTGCGGAATTTCAATTTTTGCCGAGACAGATCCGCTCATAGTCCGGGATTACACATACCTTTCGTATCAAATAGTCCAATGAAAACTCTGCCCATAGATATATTACAGTTTTGACTTTAGGTTTATCGGCGGTTTGGTTTTCATCGATCCAGACAATCATCGTACCTTCAGTGTGGCCAGCGCAACACCGGCAAATACCGCCGCCAATAACCAAAACCTCGTAACCGTCTGGGTTTCCGTCCAGCCCCCGAGATGAAAGTGATGGTGGATGGGGGCAACTCGAAAAACTCTTTTGCCCCCGCTGAGCTTAAAGTATCCTACCTGCAACAGCACCGAAAGGGCCTCAATCACAAACACCCCGCCGACAATAAACAGCATCAGCTCTTGCCGGGTCACGATGGCCACATAACCGATCATCCCGCCTAGCGGCAACGAGCCGGTATCCCCCATAAACACCTGGGCCGGATGACAGTTGTACCAAAGAAATCCCAGGCATGCCCCCATCATCGCCCCGCACAGGACCGCCAACTCGGCAGTGTAGGGGATGTAAGGAAAAAGTAATCTGGGCGCCAGCGACTTATCCCCCCCCATATAGGAAAACACCATGAATACAATGCTGCAAAGGGCCATACAACCGGCAGCCAGACCGTCCATCCCATCGGTCAGATTGACTGCATTAGAGGTGCCCGCAATCACCAGCACGGTTATCATTAAAAACACCGACAAACTCAACACTATCCCATGCTTATAGAAAGGCACATTCAAAACGCGAAAGGCCGGTACGATTTGACCATCGATGGTCTCTACATTCTGTTGACCGAAACGAAATATAAAAATCCCCAACAGCACTCCCAGACCGATTTGAAACAATAGTTTTTCATACATCTTCAGGCCGTCACGGGATCCGCTGCGCGTCTTTACCGTCAGTTTCAACCAATCGTCAACACCCCCTAGAATCCCCAGCCATAACATACAGAACAATCCCACACGAATGTAATAATTACCCAGGTCCGCCAGCAGTAAGGTACAGATCAAAATGGCGGCAATGATCAGCACCCCCCCCATGGTGGGCGTATTTTCTTTGTCCCGGGCGATTTTGTTCAGATCTGTATGATCGAATTCGGGTTGGTCGCCGATCTTGCGCCGTACCAATTCACGAATAATCCGAGGCCCTATCAACCAAACTATCATGAATCCCAAAAGAATTGCGCACGTACCCCGAAACAATGCATCCTTGTAAGCATAAGGGCCGGTCGGCGAACCTAACAGGAAGTCAAACAGGTGGTAAAGCACATCTAATCCATCCGCCTAAAATTTTGCCCAATTAACCAACATCCATCCTGGATATTAATATCAATACTATAATCACGCAGAGGCTCGTCTGGTAGGCCTGGACAATCTCTTCGGGCTCACCGACCTCACCCAATCGCGAATAGTATCGATCAGAATTTCCAATGACAGAGCCCGCGAGCCTTTAACCAAAATCGTATCATCCGCACGCAAGTGAGAAACAATACGACGTTTGGCCAATGTCGTCGAAGTATAGGCATGAGTCTCCATCGATTGGCCACCGATTTGGCGAATGGTCTTGGCCATCAGCCTGGAATTCTCCCCTACCGCTATAACCAGTCCTATCCTGCAACGGGCAATATACTCAGCCGCTTCAACATGCAGCCGCTGTGAAGCCCGGCCCAACTCGCGCATATCACCCACCACCAATACTCTTCGAGCCGCCACCGGCATATCGGCCAATACATCCACCGCTGCCCGCAAAGAAGCAGGATTGGCATTATAGGCATCGTTGATCAGCGTCAAATCGCCGATACTTTCGTGTTCGAGCCGCATCGGCGGCAGTTTGAACGACGCCAATCGTTCGATGATCTCATCATGGTCCATACCGAACCGCCGAGCTACTCCAATGGCCGCCAAAGCATTATGAATATTATGACGACCCGGAACCTTCAACCTATACTCAAAACGATCGTTCACTTTGAATGACAAACCACCGCCAAACATTCGGGGGGACCGGCCTTGAGCATCAGGGGTCGCTGATATAATCCGAACATCGCTAAGCCTCAGATCTACTTCAGGATATTCACCGAAGGTTACGCGCTTGATCTTGTTCAGCTCGCGATCGCGCTGGAAAGCACAGCGAAGAAAATCCTGATCGAAGTTTACCACCACACAACCATCAGGCTTAAGCCGGCTCAGCATCGACAATTTTTCATCGGCAATCTTTTCCAGGCTGCCCAGACCCGCCAGGTGTACCTCGGCAACACCGGTAATTACCCCTACCTCCGGTTCAACAATTTTGGCCAACGCCGCTATTTCACCCGGGGCATTGGTTCCTAACTCGCAAACCAGGAACGAATCCGACTGATCCGCCGACAGCAGGGTTAAAGGTACCCCGATGGCATTGTTGTAGCTTTTTATCGAAGCATTACCCTTCCATCGAGCCCCCAACACGTGGGCAATCATGGCCTTAGTCGTGGTTTTACCGTTACTGCCGGTCACCGCCACTACCGTCACCGCTCCACCAAGGATCGATCGCCGGTAATAGCGGGCCAAGCGCCCCATGGCCGTTACCGGATCGTCCACACGAATCAAAACCGCCTCCGCCGGCAATATCATATCCTTCGACCGTTTACGCCTCCCCGAACGGCGAGTCAAATCGAAATCATTCTTCACTACCGCCCCAATCGCCCCCGCGGCAAATGCCTGCCCCACAAAATCATGTCCGTCGAAACGCTCGCCACCAATAGCTATAAATAGATCGCCGGGACCGATTTGGCGAGAATCGGTAATTACCCGGGAAACGCTACCCAAGGAAACCTGACGATCGCAAGTCCCTTCCAAGGCGGTTATCGCTTCATCAAGAGTAAAAGGCTTCACGGCTTTTCCTAATATTCAGATCCAAGTATTAAAATTGATCATTTAAAGCTGAGTATCTCGTTGGCCACTGCAACATCATCAAAAGGTACCCGCTCACGACCGATTTCCTGATAGGTCTCGTGTCCCTTACCGGCCAATAAAACCATATCACCGGGTTCGGCCAAAGCAATAGCCTGGGCAATAGCCCGGCGACGATCCGGTTCAACACAAACCCGCGACATCTGATCCGGCTCAAAACCGGCCAATATATCATCAATAATTCGTTGAGGATCTTCCGTTCTGGGATTATCGCTGGTAACCACCAACACATCCGCAAATTTCGCTGCCACTCTGGCCATTCGGGGCCGCTTGCTGCAATCGCGATCGCCTCCGCACCCGAACATCACGATCAATCGACTATCGACCAATCCTCTCAGTGCCGAACAAACGTTTGCCAACGCATCATCCGTGTGAGCATAATCGACCAAAACGCTGAAACCCGGATCGTTATCAGGGGTAACCCGCTCCAATCGGCCCGGTATAAAGTGTACCAACGCCAAACCCTTGGCAATAACCTCCGGTGGAATACCCAACGCCGATGCCGCCGCCGCTGCCAAAACCGAATTCTGTACGTTGTGCTCGCCTATCAGAGGCGAATCCACTCGGCCAGACTCTATATCCGCACCGTCGGAATCCGCTCCACTCCTTCTGATTATCACATCGAATCGTGTTCCCTTGGCCGAACACTCATCAATATCAGCAAACACATCGGGCGTATGAGAACTGAATCTCGAACCATCTTGCGTCAGACTGCAGCGAAGCACCCTCCCTGCGCAACAATCCGCCAGCATCTCCTCGCCAACCGGATCGTCAATATTAACCACCGCCGCCGCATCACAATCCAAGCCATCGAATAGACGCTTTTTGGATTGTTTATAAGCATCCATATTGTTATGGTAATCCAAGTGATCGCCTGTCAAGTTACTGAACACCCCGACCGAAAAACGTATTCCCTCACACCGGCCTTGATCCAATGCATGGCTGGAGGCTTCAATAACGGCATGCGT
>CP070790.1:1900869-1905264 GCA_020346805.1 Planctomycetota bacterium | reverse complement strand
CCCAGGCGTGGGCGGTTTCTTCATCGCAGTTTGTGCCGGCGGTCCGCAGAATGACAACTTTAGGCTGAATCATAAGCAGGGAAGTTTAGGGCATAGCTATCCAGTCTGCAAACTGACTATTGCCTTCAGGAATTTGTGTGCGCGGTCCCATTGCCGCTAACACAAACACCGGATATTCGCTTGATATTGCTGCTATAAGCACCTCTGGGTAGTCTATACCAGTACCGAGTTGATGAAAACTGATCCGCCGGAGAACATGCAGTGAAAAGAGAACAACTGGCTTTTACACAAAAGCAAACGCGGAAACTATTTTCTCTGGAAATCACATAATCAATCACTAGATGGAGAGAAAAAATGAGCTTAATTACTGAACTCTTCGATCGGATGGATTTATGGCGACAGCTGCCAAACTATCAACTCGAGCGACGCGCCGACCTCTTCTTCTCCCTGTACCTTCCGGAAGCTCTCGAAACCAAGCTTGGATTCCCAGTCCGTTCAGAACTTGTACCTGAGTTCCCTGTTCGTATCGGTACCGTCTGTCCCAACAAACCTATCAACAAATCATTTAAGATCGATTACCTCGCCCTCTCGTCGGAGTCCGACAAAGCAATTTTCGTGGAACTCAAGACAGAAGAACGATCCCGACGTATAAAGCAGGACAAATATCTCGCTGCTGCCAGAGATATCGGACTAACACGCCTGCTAAAAGGTCTGCTTGATATCTTCAGAGTGACCAATGCCAAAGCCAAGTATTATTGTCTGCTTGAGCAACTCGACCACTTGGGGCTCATTCAGGTCCCCGCCAAGTTGAGGGAAATTATGACGCGATCCAACCTTCAAGGAGCTAATGAGGCTTCCCACGAGGTAAGAGTTACGTGCCGGACCAAACAATGCCTCATCGTGTACGTACAGCCTAACGGCCACGGTCCCAACATTATTTCATTCGCGGAATTCCGGACTATCGTGCAGAACAACAACGATGCGCTATCGGCAAGGTTTGCAGAATCCCTTAACGAATGGGCAGTAATCCAGGCAGGAAAGAAAGCATCCAACAACTGAATTAACATATATTTCAAATGGACGCGGACGATCCTCCAAAAGCGCGCGAGTCTGAACCGTAAGCTTCTCGTTAAAAGCCTGCGCGGACAAGCAGGCATAAATCGTTTCTAAAACAGAAATTAACTTATATAATCAAACTAAATACACAAGGATCTTACGTGCCGGTAAAGGCCATACGGGGAGTCCGGGTTTACATACAGGTCAATATCCACTAGAAAAGACAAGTGCCGGGGAGAATCGGATCAAGCCGAACAGGAGCAGAAGCTTGAGATCGTCTCTTAGTCGAAAGATTATCTGGTTTTTGGTCATTCTATTCAGCGTGGCCGGTATGTTTATCAGCTACGATCTAACCCTCCAGCACTTGAAAATTAAAATCTCGGACCAGACGGCTCTGGAATGGGCCTGTTCAGCATTTGAGAATTCCAGTTGCGCAGAAGTAAGCAATAGCGACTGGGGCAGGTATCCGTTCGGAGCGTCAAAAGATGAGTTCAGCATCCCCACCGCCCAACTGGGATTGTATTATTTCACCTTTGTTTTTTGCTGGTCCTTTTTGATCGGTTCGGTGACTAAGTCACGCCGCTGGGTGCATTTGTTTTTTACCTGCACTACCGCCGTTGGTTTGGGGGCCTGCGCCTATCTCGATTATGTGATGTTTTTCGAGTTGGATTTTTGGTGTCCGCTTTGCCTGACGGCCCATGTTGCAAGTTTGCTTATATTTGTATGTGCGGCTTTGCTCTGGCCTCGCGTGCCCATACCGGTAGTGGTTGCGGAATCCTCCGAGTCACCGGAATCTGCCGGCGATCAAACAGAAGTTACTCCAACAGCAGAGCCCCCGGTTCCACCGCGCCATTGGCCGAATGCCCGTGTGCTGGTATATGCAGCGATTATCATTTTGTTCGCGGTCAATATTGAACATCTTTATTTGGGTTTGCTGGGGCAGAAACAGAAAATCCGTAACGAGACCTATAGAAAGGAATTGTACAAGAAGAATTTTGAGCGTTACGACGGAAAATGGTACCACACCTTTACCGCATGGAGCATGTCCCCTGCAGTTAATATATCGACCGCAGGCTTACCGTTTCGCGGTGCGGAGAATGCCCGACACACAGTGGTTATATTCAGCGATTTTCTTTGCCCGTCTTGTGCCAAGTTCGAGAAGTCATTTGAAAGTAAAATAATGCCCATGTGCGCAAAATATGGCGGCATAAAAGTGTTTTTCAAAAATTGGCCGATTTGCATGGATTGCAATCCGACGGCCAAGATAAACGTTCATCCCCGTGCCTGCGAAGCGGCTTACGCGGCTGAGGCAGCCCTGATTGTGGGGGGTGATAAAGCTTTCTGGAAAATGTATGACCTGCTGTGGGATCGGCAAGAAGATATAAAGAAGGGGTTGTCATTCGTAGAATTGGCCAAGCAAATAGGTTTGGATACTGAAGCCTTCACCAATGCGATGCACAGTAAAGAGGTCAAGGAACGGATCAGATCCTCGGTTGAAGAAGGAATGCATCTGGGTGAGGATTTGGTAAAAGCGGGCAGGATCAAAAAGGATGAGCTGGAGTTTATAAAAGTAAACAGCACGCCCGCAATTTTCGTTGACGGCAAACGTCTGTACAGCCCTCGGCATCCCAAGACCTGGTATCAGATTATGCGTTTGCCTCCTCCCAAGAAAAAACCACCGCAAAGTTCGAGTACCCGACCGAAATCTTCCACTACCACCAGCAAACCATCGGGTGCCAAATCAAAAAGTCAATAGAGTTAAAATAAAATCCATACGCAAGGATAAAAAAGCCCGCGGCATACAATGTCGCGGGCTCTCGTTTGTTCAACCATATAGGGGATGATTATCCTAAAAGCTCTTTCATGGTAACTCGGCGTTTTTCATATACCGCCTTGCGGACCAGCAGGCCGGTCAAGGTCGCTCTTCGTCCGTTTTCCACCCCACTGGGCGGTTTGGTACCGCTGCGCAGGCAATTAAAGAAGGCCTTCATCGACTCGGCATTCTGCCCCCCGCCGCTGGGGCCGCCGAGATCGACGGGTTTCTTCTTCTTGTTTCGCGGGAAGATTTTACCTTCGTCCAGGGCAATGCCGCCATCCAGACCGGCAAAACGTTCATAAACACCGGACCATCGTCTCTCGTCTCTGGGCGGAACGAACCAGATGTGTTCGTAATTGACCAGCAGGCCGTCGGGGAATTCCAGGTTAGCGATATAATAGTCGGTAACGTCGCGTTCGGGATCCATGTGCTTGAAGACTTCGCGATTGCCCATCCCTGAAATCGCCACCGGCGTCTTTTCGCCCGCCACCCAGCAGAGCACGTCCCAGGTGTGGCAGGCCTGTTCGAGCATCCAGTCCCCGCTCAGCCTGGCCCGTCCCATCCAGACTCGAGTGCCTTGACTGGGCAGACCATAAGTTCGCCCCATGGCCCATTGGGCCCGACCGGCAAGCGGCTTGCCGATCGCCCCATCACGGATAGCTTGAATGCCTTTGTTGTAACGCTCACTTGCCCTGCGCTGAAAGCCAATCTGGGCGATGACCTTGGGATTTTTCTTCTGGGCCTCAACCAGTGCGTTGGCTTCATCGACCCGGATGCACATCGGTTTTTCCCCATAGAAATGTTTGCCGGCGGCGAAACAATCCAGGTACATTTTGCCGTGTGTGTAACAGGGAGTTGCCAGGAACACCACCTGAATATCGTCGCGGGCCAGGAGTTTGTCCCTGTAATCCTCCGATCCGGTGTAAACGTCGGGGGTCGGGATGTTGGCCTTCTTGAGTTTATTCAACAAACCGTTGCGGTTCCCTTCATGTGGATCGGCAACGGCTTTAATAACCATATTCTTTTGGCCGAGTATATGACCCAGCAGACTTCCGGTGCGGACGCCGGCTCCGACAATACCCAGGCCGATGGTCTGGTCGGGCCTGATGGGTTTGGGCGTTGGGCCGGCTACAACCTCGAGTTTTTCATGCTCACATTTTTCCGCTGAAAATCCCTGCCTGCTCACCAGCCCGGCAATGGCCGCCACCTTTGCCGATTGGGTCAAAAAATCACGTCGGGAAGTATGAGAATTGTCCTCCATTTGTATACTCCTTGTTTGAGCGGCGTTTATGTATCTACAGGTACCATGTTACGACTGAACGAGGAATTGTAACAGTATTCGCTGCGGATGTCTTGTTGATCAATTTACCTTCACAATATTTCAATAAAAAGCCCACGGATTACAATCCGTGGGCTTGGGTGCGTAAAGAAATAGCGGGTTAATATGACTAAGCTAGAATCTCCTTCATCTGGACCCGGCGATTTTCATATACTGCCTTACGAACCAGCAGACCGGTCAAGGT
>CP070790.1:1894489-1900769 GCA_020346805.1 Planctomycetota bacterium | reverse complement strand
AGACGGCTTGTTGGAAATAATCACGTCGGAGGTAGATATAGAGGGCGAATCCCCACCAGCAGAGCACGGAAACCAGAATGGCAAGAACGATGCCCTGATGGAAGATGCTTACATCGATAAAGGCGGCCACTTCCCCGGTCACGCCGCTTTTGGCCAGATAGGCTTCGCGGGCCCCACTGTCGAGAAGGAAAATCAATCTATCCAGGGTGTATACGGCGGTGCCGGTGAGGATCAGGCGACAGGTCCAATGTTTGGGAACCAGTAAACCGACGGCGATGGCCATAAAAAGCAGAGCAAAGAAGAGGTTGTAGCCGACGGCCAAGGTTCCGCCGCGTACGGCCCCGAAGATGGGTACCTCGGAAGTAAGTGAAGCAAACGAGACTATGCCGGAGATGGCGAAGAACCAACCGGCAGTTTTGATGGTAAAGCTGCCTTTGGGGGGAGCCGCCGCTACCGCCGTGGTTTGGGGGCCGGGGGGGAACCATTGGTCATCTTTTTTTTGGGCCCCGCAGAATCGGCACAAAATGGCGGCGTCCTGGATTTCTTCAGCACAAAACATGCACTTCACGACAATATCCTTCGCCCAGAGGGCATCAACATCCATAGAACAAGGAGGCCAAGCAGTTTTTACGCTGTCTCAACGGTCGTTTGTTTATATCGGGTTGATAAAGGACGAACATAATCTTCGTGGGGTAGACGGAACGATACCTTTTTGGGGCCTATAAATGACAAATATTATTAGATAAAACATGTCCTGCCTCGAAAAAAACGACCCAACAACATATGGATTACATGGAAATCAGGGCTTGTGCATACTGAGATTTGCAGGTAATAAATACCGATAATACCCAAGGGGATATTTTGTGGTGCGGTGTTGGTGAGATAATTTCTTTTCTTTTTAGTGTTTATCACGGGCCGGTCGCTCACGTATGAAATCGGATACATATAATAGACCATTTTTGACCTCTCAAATATAAGCTAGAATTGTTCAAAATTGCTATACCGAATTCAATAATACTTATAGTACAGGATTTCGAACCATTACTTTTACCCATATAATTTTTGAAATATGTATTCAAAACAGGCAAGAATGGGTATATTCGGAACCAACGACTACGGTGGCATATTATTATGGCTAATATAGTTTGGAAATCATAACCTTGTTTTTTTAATCATTTTTTATGTTATAACAAACATTTGTATTATACTTTTCCGAGTTAAAACAGCAGTTAATTTGATAATGTAACGGATTAAATGGGTTGGGTTATCACACCTAATAAAAATAGTGTATTCCCTCAAAATAAGGATAGCTGATAGTCAAATAATAAACCGGGTTATTAAGGAGATAAAGAATGGAAGTTGTGATTTGTTCCACGTATGAAGATCTAAGCAAGAAGGCGGCAAAGGCGATAGCCGATCTGGTGCGGGCCAAACCTAATGCGGTGTTGGGCGGTGCGACGGGCTCGTCGCCTGTCGGCCTATATAAGGAACTGATCCGCATGCACAAAGAGGAGGGTCTGGATTTTTCCAAGGTTACCACGTTCAACCTTGACGAGTATGTGTCTCTGGCCCCGGACCATCCGCAGAGCTATCATTACTTCATGTTCGATCAACTGTTCGGCCACATAAATGTGCCGCCCGAAAACGTCCACGTACCTTCGGGTATTTCAGAAGATCACGAAGCGTTTTGTGCACGGTACGAACAGCAGATCAAAGAAGCGGGCGGGATCGACATTCAGATTCTGGGTCTGGGCTCAGACGGTCACATCGCCTTTAACGAGCCGGGCAGCTCGCTGGCCTCGCGGACGCGATTGGTGACGCTGGCGGAACAGACGATCGAGGATAATGCCCGGTTTTTCGATAAGAAAGAAGACGTACCGGTCCATGCCATTTCAATGGGAGTGGGCACGATTCTGGAGGCGCGGAAGCTGCTGATGGTGGTCAACGGCAAAAACAAGGCCTCGGCACTGGCCGATGCCCTGGAAGGTCCGGTCACATGCATTTGTACGGCCAGTGCCCTGCAATTGCATCCGGACTCGATTGTTTTTGCGGACGAGGAAGCGGCGTCGCAGTTGAAGATGCGCGATTATTATAATTGGGTACAAAAACTGAAAGCCGAGCAACTCAGCAAGGTCTGTGAGAGGTAAAGGCTCTCGGCTATTGGTCTAACCGACGGTTGTCAAGTCGCGAACGGCGGGCAATTATAATCACAGGCAAACCGCCGGCGGCAGATTTGAAAAATCGTCAAACAACGATAGTCGGTTTCCGGATTAAAGGAAAACAATAATGAGCGAACTACACGTCCTTCCCATAGAATCACTGGGGCATAATTTTATCGAAGGCCCGTATATTCCCGAAGGCAGGGATGAGTATTATCTGCGCAACGAACAGTCCCCTTTGCCGGCAGACGGTTATCGCGGACTGCGGGCGGATGAAATCGAAACCCTGGTCAAGAACGGCAACACCGCCGACAATTGGGACAACATTCTGGTTACCGATCACTTTTTACCGCATCAGATCAAGAACAGTGAATTTTACGGTTTAGTAAGGATCGGCCGTCTCGATCAGGTAATGCTGGAATATCACGACCTGACCGTGCCGGTGGGTATCACCAACAGCCTGATCATTTCCTGCGATATCGGCGACGACGCGGCCATCCATGACGTACGCTATCTGGCCCATTACATAATCGGGGAAAACACAATCCTGATGAACCTCGACGAGATGCATACATCAAATCATGCCAAGTTCGGTAACGGTATCGTCAAGCAGGGCGAGGATGAAGAGGTGCGGATCTGGCTGGAGTTGATCAACGAAGCGGGGGGACGAGAAGTAATGCCTTTCGACGGCATGATAGCGGCCGACGCTTACCTGTGGGCCAAGTACCCAAACGACAAAAAACTTAAGAGTCGACTGGGGGAGATTACCCAGCGAATGTTCGATTCGCGTCGAGGATTTTACGGTACCATAGGCAAGCGCTGTTTCATCAAGAACAGCCGAATTATCAAGGACGTCAAGATCGGGGACTGTTGTTATATCAAGGGGGCCAATAAACTGAAAAATTTGACGATCAATTCCACGGAAGAAGAACCCTCTCAGATCGGTGAAGGGGTAGAATTGGTCAATGGGATCATCGGCCCGGGCTGCCATATATTCTACGGTTGCAAGGCGGTGCGCTTCGTCATGGGGCAAAACAGCAATCTCAAATACGGGGCCCGACTGATTAACTCTTATCTGGGTGACAACTCGACGGTTTCCTGCTGCGAGATTCTGAACAATCTGATTTTTCCCGCCCACGAACAGCATCATAATAATTCATTTCTTATTGCGGCACTGGTAATGGGTCAGAGCAATATAGCAGCCTGCGCGACGATCGGCTCTAACCATAACAGCCGGGCTCCGGACGGGGAGATTCATGCCGGCCGGGGATTCTGGCCGGGTTTGTGTGTGAGCGTCAAACATAATTGTCGTTTTGCCTCGTTTACCCTGCTGGCCAAGGGCGATTTCCCGGCGGAAATGGATATTCGACTGCCCTTCAGTCTGGTGAACAATGACGTAAGCAAGGATCAGTTACAAATCATGCCGGCGTACTGGTGGAATTACAACATGTACGCCCTGGCGCGGAACACCTGGAAGTTCAACACCCGAGATAAGCGTATAGTCAAGGTCCAGAACATCGAGTTTGATTCGCTGGCCCCGGACACAGCAGAGGAATTGTTCGAAGGCATGGCGTTGCTGGAAGAGTGGACGGCCAAGGCCTATTTGCGGAAGCAGGGTGAATCAGCGGAGAACAAGTCGGCCGACGAACTGGCCAAACTGGGCCGTGAATTACTGAACGGGCCGTCAAATAAAGTTGACGATTTGGAAATCCTCGGGGAAGGCGCGGAAAAGTCCCACCGAAAGACCGTCATCCTGAAAGCCCAACAAGGTTACCAGGCATATCGGGCAATGCTGCATCATTATGCGGTAAATAATTTAATCAATTACATGAAAGCTAATCCGGAAGCGAAGCTTGCCTCGATGAGTAAGGCCTTGGCCGGCGAGCGCTGTCGCAGATGGATCAATCTGGGCGGACAACTGGTGGGTGACAAAGACCTTGAGGCATTAAAGGCTGACATCGGGTCGGGCAAGCTGGATACCTGGCACGCGATTCATGAGGCGTACGATCGGCTTTGGGAAAAATACCCTCTGGATAAACAGCGTCATGCATTTGCGACCCTGCTGGATCTGCTGGAGATTAAGGAACTGACGCCGGAACGTTGGCTCCAGAGTCTGGATGGCGCGGTGGAAATTCAGCGTTTTATAGCAGAGGAAACGTATCAGTCGCGAAAGAAGGATTTCGACAGCCCCTTCCGTCAAATGTGCTATGAGTCGACGGCGGAGATGGAGGCGGTCCTGGGCACGGCCGAGGGAGTCAGCTTCGTCAAACAGATTCGCAAGGAGACGGAGGAGTTTACAGAGTTGGTGGAGAACCTTAAACAGCGCGGCTAATTCTGGAAACAATGTCTCACGCATCGCTGATTTTCGACAATTTATTCCAAAACAAATCAAAACACTATCGATTGAGCCTTCTTACTGCGCCCGAGGAACCCGGCAGTTCTATTTTTGCACGAATTGAACAAAGCGGGTAAGATAGGAAATCGATAAAATATTTTGCGCCGCTGGATGACTCTTATTAATAGATGTTTATCCTTTTCCGTCGAAAGAGGAATTTATATAAATGCGACGAATTGGTTTCGCCCTTATTGAGTTACTGGCAGTGGTTGCGATCATCTCATTATTGATTGCCATCATGGTGCCGGCGATGAAACAGGCCCGGGCTCAGGCCCATGAGGTGGTCTGCCGAAGCAATCATCATCAGATTCACGTAGCGATCGAAGCTTACGCTCATGACAGCAAGGGATTTTATCCGCTGGCCGACTTTGAGATAAATCCCCATCGCAAACTGATAGATGCCCTTCGGGCTGATAAGACCGGCCTGATGGACGCTTTTTACTGTCCGCAGTATAAGGTGATGGAACCCGTTGCCCAGAATACAACGGATTATCCACCCAAGGGAAAGAGCACATCGGTAACCGATACCCCTGAAAATCGTGAGTTGGGCAATGTCAGCTATTTTTACTGGAGCATGAAAGATCGCAGCAGTTGGCGCAGCACCAACCACAAGAAGTGGGATGAGCCGATGGATTCGTTTCGTCCCCGCTGGCTTCGCAATGGCGGACTACCCATCCCCCTGCAGCCCAGCGATCCCCAAACCCCGTGCGCCCTGCAAAAAGAGCGTCCGGGCGGCCCAGGCGGTTACTGGGTTTTGAGTGATTTTTTCCGCAAGAAAGCAACCTTTCCCCATCACCGCAAGCATAAGAGCGGACTAAACGTACTCTACCTTGACGGTCATGCCGACTGGATGTTCGGTCAGCCGCGAGCCAATTTTAAATAATTATGGGTTCCAGCGGGCATTGTAAAGCCAAGCGTCGGCAGGTAAAGATGGGGTGGATTCAAGTTCGCCCTTACCAGCCTGCCAATCTATAATAAATCCAGGTATTATCGCATATGCCGCTATGGATATAAAAAGGTTTGAATGGTGAGCAAATTCAGGGCACCGCTAATAATATTGCTGGTAAATTGCTGCCTATCTTCGACGGCTTATACTTGTGAGTACACCGTTCGCGACACCGGTTTTGTCCAGATTTACGATACTCCTTATCGTTTGTTCGGATATATCGGAAAGGACACCCCCCGAGATGTTGTATCGACACTAAAACAAATATCTGCCGTGGTCTTGATGGACAGCAACGTCGAATTCTCTCTAATCAACATCGATCAGGATAAGGGCCATCGGGCAATGGAATACCTTCGCCGCTGGGAGATTAATTCACTGCCCGGTCTAATCCTGGTCGCACCGGACGGTCGTTCTTTACCGTTATCAATTACCACTACAGACAAATCCTTCAAAGAACAACTTTGGACCAAGCTGGAGCAGATTGTTGAATCTCCAAAAAGGGACGAGATGCTGGCGCATATCGTCAAATCATATTGTGTGATAGTTTTGGTTGAAGGGAAGGAAGCTTCGACCAACAAAAAGGTTCGGGAAACGGCATTGAATGCGACCGAACAGATCAAACAACACATGGGTCAAATAACCAAACCAATTGAGGCCCCTCCCCGTTTGGTGGTTATCAATTCCGACAATCTCGCCCAAGAGAATGTCCTGCTTTGGAGTCTGGGTATCAATCCAGAAGAAATAAACGATCCTTACCTGGCTGTACTTTACGGCAGAGGT
>CP070790.1:1884499-1894389 GCA_020346805.1 Planctomycetota bacterium | reverse complement strand
GGGCGGAAAAAGCATCCGCCGGGCGGTAAGACTCGTGAAATATGCGGGTTAAACCCCAAGCCGGACACCCAGGCGAGGATGATTCATTCTCAACTCAAAACACTGAATTCTCAATTGCATTTGCGTTTTCGTACCAAAACGCAAATGCCCCAAACGTCGAAGCGAAACCAGGTTGAGCGAAGAGGAGTGAAATCCGCCCCTTGCGGACCGAAGTCTTGACTAGAGCGGAAACACACCAGGCTGGGTGGCATGAGTCAGCCGCGGCGGATCCGCGGTCGAACAACGCCGGAGTCCGCCATGGCCCGCTATAGCCTTTGGCGGAGGCGGGGCGGAGGCAGATCTGAGCTTACACACAATTTTACCAAACAAACCCAAAAACAAGAAAATTTAACATAAGTAACATGATAACAAAGACTTACGTATACTAGTAACCACTAACCAAAAAGTGCCACTGAACAAGTATCCTCTTTAATCCGCCATGGGTTGAATAAATGTTTAGTGCCGTTTCTGGCACATTTTCCTCCTGTCACTCCCCGACTCATTAAGCCTGTCATTCCCCGCCTCGCTTGCCCTGAGTTATCTTGTAGTGAGCTTGTCCAACTATCGAAGGGACTTGATCGGGGAATCCACTGGTTGAGTGGTTTCCCTTCCCCCATCCGTCTGTATTTCGAAAAGCTGCTGAAGTACCACTAAAATAACCGTATATACCAGGGAGCTGAACGTGGAGGTCTGTAAAATGAGCGTTTCCAGCAGAACCCTTGTTGCCGTCGTAATACTAACCGTGCTGCTGCCGATCGCCCGTGCCGAAGAAAAGGCCCAACCACCGAACGTTGAGGTTGAGTTGCTGGCCGATGCCTCCGCCATCCTGCCCGGCAAATCGGCACAACTGGCCGTCGCATTCAAGCTCCCCGAAGGCTGGCATATCTATTGGCGAAACCGCGGCGAAGGGGGAATGGAGCCAGCCTTCAAATGGAACCTGCCGAAAGGATTCACCGTCGGACCTATGAAATTCCCCGCCCCCGAACGTCACGTCGATAAAGCCGGCATACATACCTTTATTCTCGCCGGAAATCCTACCATCCTAACCTATTTGAAAGCCCCCCCAGACCTCAAGCCCGGCCAATCGGTAAACATAATCCTCGATGTCGAATGGTTCATATGCAAGGACCTCTGTTACAAGGACAATGAAACTCTGACCTTAAAACTCCCCGTCGTTGCTGATAACTCAGACATCAAACACGCCAATGAACTCGTCTTTATGGCGGCACATAGACGATTGCCCCTGCCCACCGACAAGGCCGAATACATGAAACGCATATCGACCGCCGCCAGTGTCGATAAGGTCAAACCTGGTTCCAAATTTCAAGTTGCCGTGGTACTGGAAATAAAAGATAAACACCACATCAATTCACATCGGCCTTTACAGGATTTCCTGATAGCTACCGATCTGTTCCACGACCAGACCGACGGTTTGTCTATCAATCGGCCTAAATTTCCCAAGGGACACCTAGAACCCAGCCTCATCCCCGGTCAACGGCAGTCCGTATACCGCGGAAAAACCGTGATTGTTCTGCCCATCGAAGCCGACAAAACCGTCACCGGCCCCAATCTCCGTATCAGCGGCGTGGTCACATACCAGGCCTGTAGCGACAAGGACAAAACTTGTTTCTTCCCCACCGCCGTCGAATGGTCCTTGACTTTGCCTGTCGCCGGCCCCGACCAAAACGTCAAGGCGGTCAATACTGAACTCTTCGGCTCATCCGATACCGGAAGCGCTCCCGGCGGATTTACCCTCGACAGTGATATAAAAACCGCTACTTACCAAACCCACCATTCCTTATGGGGATGGTTGGCCCTCGCCTTGCTGGCCGGCTTGATTCTCAACGTCACCCCCTGCGTCTTGCCCGTCATATCCATCAAGGTCCTGAGCTTTGTACAGCAGGCCGCTGAATCCCCCGCCAAGGTATTCAAACTTGGATTGGCCTTCTGCCTGGGCATGATGATCGTCTTTAATATCCTCGCCATATTGGCCACTGGATTGGGATTGGTATGGGGCCAGCATTTCCAGAGCCCTGTATTCACTATTGCCATGGCCACCGTCGTTTTTGCCTTTGCTTTGAGTCTCTTCGGCGTATTTACCCTCGGTGTGCCCAAGACCGTCGGGGACGCTGCCGTATACGCCGAAAAAGAAGGATACGTCGGCTCCATTGCCAAGGGAGGATTGGCCACCGTAATGGGTACCCCTTGTCTGGGACCCTTCCTCGGACCCGTGCTCTTGTGGGCCTCCGGCCAAACCGTGCCCATGATATTCCTCATCTTTAATACCATAGGCGTCGGAATGGCCCTGCCTTATATCCTGCTGACCGCCAATCCCAATTGGCTCCGATTCGTACCCAAACCCGGACCCTGGCTAATAACCTTTAAGCAGGCCATGGCCTTCCTGCTTATGGGAACCGTTATATACCTCCTATATATCCTGGAAGGGCAGTTAGGAGGCAACGCCCTGGTTTGGGCCCTTGTATTCCTCACCGGGACCGGATTGGCCTGTTGGACGATCGGCACATGGCTGACCGCCAACACCTCACCCAGAGGGCGGATTACCGTTCTCCTGGTCGCCTTGCTGATAGTCGCCGCCAGCGCCTGGTTGGCCTTCGCCGTCGGCATGGGCGAATCCAGCGTCGAATTGCCCTGGCAGGAGTTTTCCCTTGAACGTCTTAACCAACTGACCGCAGAGGGCAAGACCGTATTGCTCGATATCACCGCCGACTGGTGTCCCAACTGCAAATATAACCTGGGAGTTGTTTTTAATACGTCTGATGTTGCCGACGTGGTGGCCAGGTATAACGTGGTACCCTTACTGGCCGATTGGACGGCATACGGTGAGAACATAACCCAATTGATCCAGAAACTGGCCCCTGGAGGAAGCATTCCCGTATGTGCCATATTCCCCGCCGGCCGACCGGATGAACCGATCGTCATGCTGGGAACCATAACCAAAAAGCAGGTAATCAACGCCATTTTAGATGCGACCAGGTAGGGTGTAACTGTAGAGTTTATGTTATTTTCCGTCTGAATTTTCAGCCGCTGCCCAACGGGAAGCGTTTACAAACGGGTGCCCCATCCTATGGGCCCTGAGTGATATGCGAAGGGACCAAAGGGTGGGGGACGGAGCGATTCGTATGGAAGTTTATGGAGATCTTTGTTTCAGCCGCTGCCCAACGGGGAGCGCGTATTACTCGAGTGTGAGTGAATGAAAATACCGGTTCTATTGGATACCGATATAGGTACCGATATCGACGACGCCCTTGCCTTGGCCTATATGCTGAAACAGCCTGAGTGTGAGTTACTGGGTATAACCACCGTTACCGGACAACCCCAAATCCGCGCTCAGTTGGCCGACGCCGTCTGCCGGGCCTTGGGATACAACGACCTGCCCATTCACAGCGGCACCGACAATCCCTTGAAAGTGCCTCAACGACAAACCGAAGCCCCGCAAAGAACCGTATTGGCAAAATACCCACATAAAGAAGATTTCAAACCGAATACCGCAGTCGATTTCCTGCAACAAACAATCCGAGCCAGGCCTGGTGAAATAACCCTGCTGACCATCGGCCCATTAACCAACATCGCCCACTTGTTCAACCTTGATCCTCAAATCCCTGAGTTACTGAAGCAACATGTCATGATGGGCGGTCTCTATTTCGACAAAGCCCTTGGCTACGGTCAGACCGAATGGAATACCAGCGGCGATCCCCATGCCACCGATTTTGTATTTTCTCACGCCGTACCAAAGGTCTATTGCATCGGTCTAGACGTAACCACCTGCTGTAAAATGTCGGCAGATGAATGTCGGAAAAGGTTCAGCAAAGAACCGTACCAAATCATCGGCGAAATGGCAGAGGTGTGGTTCGACCGGCGATCCGAAATCACTTTCCATGATCCCTTGGCCGCCGCCTGCATCTTTGAACCCCTTCTTTGCACCTTTGAGTCGGGATTGGTTCGGGTAGAGTTACAGGACGGACAAAAGATCGGCAGAACAAGTTTCAATCCCCGGCAAAAGCAAAAGCCGCACCAGGTAGCTGTCGATGTAAACTCTGACGCGTTTTTCAAACACTATTTCGATATCTGTAGGTGACCTTCACCGGATTTGTCTATGATTTATGACCTGCCCTATCGCCGATTGCTGCTTTTGACCGAGGGGCTCTTGGGTATGTTCTCGTCCAAAACCGCCGTCTGCCTGCTCCGTTATCGTCGCCCCCATGTCGTCGGGATACTCGATTCGCAAAACGCCGGCAAACCCATTAAATCTCTGCTGCAGGACGTCAGCGATGTGCCAATCTTCGCTGGTGTCCCCGATGCCCTGCCCCATAAACCGGATGCCGTCCTTGTCGGCATCGCCCCCGTCGGCGGGGCTTTGCCCCAGCCAATGAGGCAGCACCTGATCGATGCATTATCTAAGGGCTTGGCCGTTATCAGTGGTTTGCATACCCTGCTTGGCGAAGATCCTGAATTGGCCGAGCTCGCCGAGCGAAACAACACCCGCATTCACGACGTCCGAGATCCAGGTCCAATTCACCGTATCGCCCAGGGCCTCGCCCGCAAAACCCGTGTCAAACGCGTCCTCACCGTCGGCACCGACTGCGGGGTGGGCAAGATGGTAACCGCATTGGAATTACAGCGGGCCGCCCTCAAACTGGGTCTCGATGCCGCTTTTGTCGCTACCGGCCAGACCGGCATCATGATCGAAGGCTGGGGAATAGCCGTCGATCACGTTTTGTCCGATTTTACTGCCGGCGCCGCCGAGTTGCTCGTCGAACACGTCGCTGATCGGCAAATCTGCTTTGTCGAGGGCCAGGGCTCTATCGAGCATCCCGGATATTCCGGCGTCACCTTATCGCTGCTCCACGGCACGTGCCCCGATGCAATGATTATGTGTCATCGACCCGGACGAAATCTGCATAGCGAATGGCCCGAATGTCCCATCGCACCCATAACTCAGCAGATCGACATCCATGAGCGAATCGTTGCCCCCGTCCATCCGGGAAAGGTGGTGGCCGTTGCATTACATACTGCAGGCATGACTCCCGACGCCGCCGATCGATCCATCAAATCAATTGCCGACCAGACTAACCTGCCCACCGCCGATCCCATTCGCAACGGCTGCGATAGTCTAATCGAGGCAATTCGCCGGCATTTAGATTTATAGATAACTTAATCACGCAATGTCTTATACGCATTTACAACGCCTGTTTTTTAAGCATGGCCCGCCAGTAGAGGGATCCGCCGGGCGGTAAGACTCGTGAAATGTGCGAGCTGGCAAAGCGTGTTGAGTTTGCCCGTGCTGAATTTGACAATTATTTGGAAAGGTTGCCAAGTTCAACGCTAATCACGTGTTAGCGGAAGCGAGAAAAAGGGAAAACGTGTATAGTGGACTTTTTGCCTAAAGCACGTAAAATTGGTTGTTGATCCGAGAATTTGAGTTTGGAGTATTCTGGGTAGGATGTTTCGCGCGGAGAAACCTGTTTTGGCTAAGGAAAACTCAATATCGTCAGATACCGGCAGTACGGCTAACGGCCCCAGAACCAAAGTCGATGTCCCAAAGGGACTTTGGGACCAGTGCACCGCTTGCCAGGCAATGGTATATAAAAAAGCCGTCGAAGATAATCTCCACGTCTGTCCCGAGTGCGATTATCACCATCGCATATCCGCCCGTACTCGAATTAAGCAGCTTGCCGACGAAGGCACCTTTGAAGAGTTTTTGTCGGACCTGGTCACCACCGATCCCCTTAAGTTCCGCGAACGCCTCAAATACAAGGAACGCGTAAGACAGGCCCAGGAAATCAGCGGCGAAAACGAGGCGGTGGTCGTCGGAAAAACCTTTATTAGAGGCCGCCCCGTCATCCTCGCAGTCATGGATCCCTTTTTTATAATGGCCTCTATGGGGGCCGTCGTCGGAGAAAAAGTAACCGCCGCCATCGAACGTGCCACCGATGAAAACATACCCTTTGTTATTGTTACCGCTTCGGGGGGAGCCCGAATGCAGGAGGGAATGGTCTCGCTTGTCCAGATGGCAAAAACCGCCGCCGCGGTGGCCCGCTTGGATGAAGCCGGCGGTTTGTACATCGTGGTCATGACCGACCCAACTACTGCTGGGGTGGCCGCAAGTTTTGCTTCCCTCGGAGATGTGCATATCGCAGAACCCGGGGCCATGGTCGGCTTCGCCGGTCCACGCGTAATCGAAAATACCATAAAGGCCAAACTGCCCGATGAATTCCAATCCGCTGAATTCATGCTCGAACACGGGTTTGTCGATCGAATCGTGAATCGAAAAAAACTACGAACCGAAATCGCACGAATCATCGATTACGCAGGAAAATAACCCCTTTTCATATTGATATATGAATTATATTTTAAACAGACGTTCGTCAAATCTTATAATTGTCAATTATGCTATAGCGCGTTCAACTCAAGCGTAGCGGGTTAATGAGATTAACTTTCTGTACTGTAGCCACTTGAGGTTGCGTTGCCGCTAAAAATGAATAGAGCTTGCTCTAGCCGTCCGTCTCTGGCGGATCAGTGAGCGGAAGATAGTAACAATTATACCAGCCGCGCACCTTGGTAAGCGGAAAATAGAAAACGTAAGTTTTAAGAACAATTCATCTTAATCATTCTAAACCATTATTGTCATTCTGAACGCAGTGAAGAATCTTCTTCCCGAGTAACGGAAATGCTTCGTCCCCCGTAGCCTGACAATAATCCTTAACTTTCTACAATTGTCGGGGCAAAAAAATCACCGCAAAGATCAAGGCCTTGAATTATCAAAAACTCATCCGCCCCGATCTTTACGGCGATCTGCGATCAAAACAATTCCGGAAATATCGTCTTTGTTCTGTTGCTTGCCTGATTATAGTTGGTTGGTCAGGCAATCTGTCTTAGCGCTTCTTGGCTTTCTTTTTCTTCTTGCCCCCGCCGGGACCTAATATCGCATCCTTGCATGCCTTGGCAACCCGGAACTTAACCACTTTCTTGGCGGGAATCTTTATCGCTTCGCCAGTGGCGGGGTTGCGGCCCATCCGCGCCTTACGATGTACCAGCACAAGCTTACCCAGACCCGGGAGAGTAAAACTGTTTTTGGCCTCCTTGTAGGCAAGATCTGCCAGTTCTTCCAAAAACAGAACCGCTTGTTTCTTGGGAATGTCGACTTTCTCAGCCAACGCTGATGCAGTTGCCGATTTGGACAATGATTTTGACTTGGCCATAACAACCTCCTTGTGATAAACGTCGGGCTGACCGCTAGCCCATTGACTGGAATCTTAAAGATTCAAAACCCCCGCGTCTAGAGAAAATCCCTGAAAACATTGCTTTTTTTACATCTTTATTAATTTCCTGGGCCGCTGACAGACGCAGCCCATTCAGCAACCGGAGATGGTTATAACCGCACCAAATCCCAAACCAGCCCTGCCCCCCACACCTGGGTAAACTTATTTCAAAAGCTCAATATCACACAATTCATTTGTATTAAACTCACCAAATAGGTCAGAGAAACGTCGATACGTTTGTCTATAATGGCTGTTATTGTGAGTTCGCCCTGATGGATCATGCTCAAATAATTTAATGCCGAAATGGCAGAAATCCCAATTTTTGCCCAATAAAGGGCATTTTTTCGCGATTTTTTACCCGCTAACGCCGTAAAGTATCAAAAGTATCATTAGGAACTCTCCATATATAATAAAAAGCGTATATCATTGTCTGGGTGACGGGTTAATAACAAGCATCCTTTTCTAAGCGGGGAGCTACAGCCATGCAGACGCAGAACGAGTCGGTGTGGAAGAATTCCGCCGTCCGAGACCAGGTCCGGCAAGCGGCGTTTTCACCCTTGATTGCCGCCGCCCTGATGTTGTTCTTCGGGTTTTTCTGGTATCGGGGCCTTGAAGGGTCGCTTGATTCGTGGATCTACAACCTTTCAGTTAAACTTTTTGTGGGCACACTGCAGATCGGTGGCATACTTATGCTGCTTTCTGCAGCGATTTGTTGGACGGGTCGGCCTCAGGCTTTGTTAATAGATACTGTTCTTACCGCCATCATCGGCGGGTTGATCTTGGTTGAGGGACTGACCTGGCTGGTGCATGGCGATGGCGAGGGCATTCTCTTGTTGATCGTGGGCATTTTTTTTGCATATTCTGCTAAAGGTACCTGGACTGCTTATAGTGGAATTCTTGCTGTCGGCACCAAAACAGTATGGGCCAAACAGCCCGATGAGCGGCAGGCTCCCTCTTCATCCGCACCGCAGGATCCCCAGGCCAAGGAACAGGCCCTGAAACGGCTGCTGGCCAAAAAACAAAAAGAGGCGGTGGTCGAATCGAAAACTGACTTTAAGGAAAAAACCGACGCTGAAGAATCAACTGGTGATTCCGCGCCGGAAGGTTACCTTTCTGAATTGGGCCGAGATAACGAACAGACAAAAATCTAGGGAATATCATGACCGAAAGCGAAGAATTACTTGAAATCGAAAGAGATCCTGAATTGTCGCGCTATTCCCGGCAGATATTCTTCGAACCCTTCGGACGGGAAGGCCAGCGCAAGCTCTTTAAATCTCGGCTGACCTTGATCGGTTGCGGCGGGCTGGGTACCGCCTTGGCCAGCATGCTGTCCCGGGCGGGGGTGGGATTCCTGCGTATCGTCGATCGTGACTTCATTGAACTTAACAATCTGCATCGGCAGGGATTGTATGACGAAGACGATGTTGCTGCCGATCTTCCCAAAGCCAAAGCCGCCTGCCGAAAGATCCGCCGCATCAACTCAACCATAAAAGTCGAGGCCTTCGTCGCGGATGTGAATCATCGTAATATCGAAAAGCTCGCCGAAGGTTCGGATTTATTGCTTGACGGCACCGACAACGTGGAGACCAGATTTTTGATCAACGATTTGGCCGTCAAGACTAATCGTCCCTGGGTCTATGGGGCCTGTATCCGCGCCGCCGGGATGTCCATGCCCATATTACCCCATGATACACCCTGCCTGCGCTGCATATTCGAGCAATTGCCGCCCCCCGAAATGACTCCCAAGTGTGCTACCGTCGGCGTGCTCGGCCCGGTAGTGAATATGGTGGCCAGCCATCAGGCTCTGGAGGTCATAAAAATCCTCACCGGACGCTTTGATGTCCTGAACCGCAATCTGGTGCGCTTCGACGCCTGGAACGGAACCTACTCCCAACACAAAATGCAGAAGGCATACGATGAAGGTAACTGTCCGTGCTGCAAACAGGGAATCTATCAGTACCTCGAACGCTGAATTATGTTTTGTTAGGCTGCTATCTCATCAAAGTGTGGCAAAGTCACACAGACACTCCTTCTCTCTTGGCGTTTCGATAAAGCTGAATGCGGCCACGCTCGAATTCGTCCAGCGGAACTGGTTTGGCCGAAATCAGTCGGTCGGATTCTAATTGAATGGGATAAAGCAGTTCGATGATCTGACGTAATTCGTCAAAGTAATTGAAGGGTTGGTTCAACAAGACAAGCAAATCGATATCACTGGCGGGACTATCTTGGTCACGCGCCAGCGAACCATATAGAATCAAACCCGTGAACCGAGAGCCGTAATAATCTTCAAGGGCTGTTTTACATTTTCGGATTATATCTGCGATTGCCATGAAAATCCCTCAGCTCTTAATCCACAGCAGGATCACCTGACTTATGTTGATATGGTTTCCAGGTAAGACGCCATAGCAACTGAAATTTTATCCTATCATAGCAGCAGAATCGCAGCAAGCAGAAATTTATAGAGTAATTCTGCCATTTATTTAAAGGTGATAATGACGAATTACTAAGTGATTCAGATATTTCAGGTTTTACATTATTTGGAAAATTGATCTGGTCTACGGCATATCGGTG
>CP070790.1:1880294-1884399 GCA_020346805.1 Planctomycetota bacterium | reverse complement strand
TCAAAAAAATTATCTCACAAACCAAATAGGGCTTGACCAGGCCAGATGATCGTCAACCGTGTGAATCCGCGCGTAATACCACAGCTTCTTTTCATCAGGGGGAGATTCATCTGTCCAACGCGCTTTAAACTCATTCACCCCCGGCTCGACCCGATAAACAATTTTATTATTGCGAAATATGACAACCTCCTTTATATCCTGCATCGCCAAGGCCTTAACTAAAAAAGTTACAGAACCTGATAAACGCCTTACTTTATCACCCATCATCGCATCGCCGGCACCAAACCACAAGGCCATCTTCGGTGCCGATGTACCAAAAGTATGGCGGGCCTGTATCGCCCTGAATATACTCTCACGGGTCAATTCCTCAGCCCAAACACCGGCCTTACCCAAGCCGCCTCCATGATCCGGGCTGGCGATCACGCCGATGATAATGCCCTTGGCCCAGGCATCCTGTAAGAAATAACCTTTAAAGGGTGTAGCGGACTTTGACTGCCTCGGACATCCCAGATATTCATACGAGGCGCGGGCTTGATGAATCTCCGCCACCGGCTGAAGCTTTTCATCTACGTAGTTCCAGTCCGTAGGGGGATTGCCCTTGCCCTTGTGTCTCCAGTCAGCCAACTGATGCGGAATGCTGACGAATTCGGTTTTTCTGATCTGGCGCCAAACATCAAACGGAGTGATATCGCCATCCATAGCATCGTGAAATTGGTCGTAGTACGTATTCAAATATATAAAATTGCGATGCCCATATCGATTGGGCTCACCCGGCACGGCAGGAGGATTATCTTTCGATGTCCATTCCAGCCCCAGAAAGGTAATAAACCTTCCGGGATCGTGGTTGTTCCTGGTCTGCTCGCCGTTATAAATCCACATTGGATTATCAAAGTTGAAACCGTGGTCGGTCAGGGCGCAAAAATCCTGCAGTTCAATGTCGCGAGCGTTGGCCAACAAATCATGTCCGGGAGGATTAGTGGTTCGGCCGCAAATGGAGATGTCCGTATGGTTATGCAACGTGCCCCAGAACAACTTGAGTTTCTTACCGTTACGATTCCATTTCTGTCGGGGAAAATCGGCACCGCAAAGCTCAATTTGTTCCTTTAACGAAAAATCCGTATCGGGCATCTTCAAGGGCTCAGTCTTCAGTTTGCCGGGAGTCATACGATCATTAGCGACCGGTACAGCCATAACACCCGATTTGAAATCATCTGCTATACCATGATGACCACCGGGTCTATCCAGATCATCATACTGGATACCCGCACCAAGAGTTCCACCGCCCCCGGCAAGTTTAACCGGATACCATCGTCCTATCTGTTCACAAAGTGACTGAAACTCGGACCATTGGTTGCCGGCATAGCAATAGGCGACCGGCTGCCAGCCGACTCGGTCTGTGGTCCTTCGCACCGTAAGCCATAGACGCCCTTTTCCATCGAAAGCTATTCGCGGGCGAATCAATCTTTCCTTTTTCTTTGAAACATTCTCATACAAACCTAATGGCGCAAGCAGCTCATTCCCGTCGAGCCTGGCCACCGCAATTCTCTGTTCGCTAACATTATCGATCCGTAATTCTTTGTAACTCTGGGCCTGCCAGGCGAGCCACAGTTCATTTCCCTTGGCCGCTAGAGCCGGGTGACGCTCAATACGCTTGCCGGATGTAATCCTGATTTCATCCTGCCATCGGCCGCTCTTAAACCACGCCCCGTAAATATCGGCACTCTGGTTACGTACCGAATCCCAGGCCGCAAACAAATCACCATTGGCCAAGGCGACAATGTCGGGATTGTAACTGTTAGAGTCAGATGAGGAGATACGCTGCGGTTGACTGCAGCTGTTTCTGTCGACCCAGCACGCATAAATACTCCGATTGCCGCCGGCATTGGATTCCCACACCATACATGCTCGTCTGCCCACAACTGCTATGGCCGGGGAAATATTGGCCGAGCCACCGCAGTCAATAAACTTACACGACGTTTTCTGCGGGTCAGCATCTGACACAAAGGCATAGGCCATCCGCCACTTGTCATCAACTTCAGCCCCAAAGGCGACAAGACAACCGCTATCTACCCCCGCTACCGCCGGTGCGGAAACACCGGTGAGTCCTTCAACAACCAGGGTGCAAACGCGCCGGGGCTTGCTGACCCCTTTGTAAACACAAATGCGCCTTTCAGGCAACCGTGCCTCCGCAGCAGCAAGCCAGAGATTACCTTTTCTGTCGAAATCGATGGAGGGAAAAGTCTGGACACTGTCGGGCCAGTTGAGTTCTGAAGGTATTTCCAAAATACGCAGATCGTCCAGCCACATCCTGCCCGCTGGGGCATTGAATGAAGAGGGGCCACAGATCTGAATAATCGCAACGGTATCGGCATAGGTTCTAAATGAACACAGCATACGCTCCCAGTCCGCGGTAGCAACACGTTTTATCTCCCCGATGTGCTCCCTTTTTTTGGCTTTTTTAAGCATTACCGCACAAGCCGAATGATTGTCACTCCGAACCCAGAATGAAATATTGACCAAACTGTTTTTCTTGGCCTCAAATGGTATCTCAATAGACTCAAAACGATCAGGTTTGTCTACCCTGCCAACCAGACAATAGTCACCGGTCCGTGCCGTGCCTTTCACTACCCGCAGACCCTCGGACCGTACTTGCGGTTGGTTCGGCTCAAAACTCGAGTTGAAAATAAGTCGCTTACCCGTCTCGGCAGCCCATACCTGACTGGTACTTGCCAACAGAATCAAACCTGAAAAAACAAACAGTGATAAACACCGTTTGTTAAAGCCATATGTCCTTTTTGTTCTCATAATTAAGACTCGCTCCAATAAACAAAATCAACCTCTTCCGTAGAATCTGTGGGTAGCCATCGATCATCAGATCCCACTTAAAACGGATTATACGTCAAAACAGCGCGGGGCCTGGCTCACTTTTCGCAAATTTGCAGCGAATTCTGTCTCTTATTTATGACTTCTGTCTCTGCTTTACTGCCCCGTTTGTAGCCTTTCATAACCTCTTTCATCCAGCTCATAGTCGGCACCGGCAGGGGATCAAAACCGTTTAGCAAGGCTGCGTAGGTGGTCATGTGAGCATTAAAATAAGTTAAAAACAACGCCCGCTCAAATGATGTATCGCCCTCAGTGGTAAGAACCGCATATCTTGCCTTTCTCCCCATTACTAATTCTCTCGTCTTTTTAACGCGGAAATCAATTCTTCTTTCCGAGTCCGGTGAGTCGATAAACATGTACACATAAGGATCGTCATCCACCCCTGCCTGGGCGGATTCAATCCTGGCTCGTATCGATTCAACGGTATTGTGTAAATCCTCAGGAGTTATACCCTCCGCTACGTTTAGCTTTGACCGTTCTCTGAACTGAGTGGCAACTTCGTGAACCAGGGCCCGCAGATTAAGATCTCCAATGATATAGGGAATCCTTTTGCTCCAAGGTTCGAATTTCGGACGCGGTCTACCCCCCTTGTATTTGATGCCAAATAATACAAAAAAGGCTAATTGTTTGGCAGAATTCCTTTTAAACGGCTGGCGTGGGCCAAACCGGTTCCGCCATTTCCTTATCAGTTCACTGATTCTTTTAAAATCTATATCCGATCTGGAATACCTGCCATTACCGCCTGCTTTCAGGCCGATTGATGCGAGAAACGTCAGTATCGCAGTCAGTTGTAGGCAGACACTCTCCCGCGGCTGTAAAACATATGCGGGATGATCTTCATTCTTCGGCAATTGAATCAAAGGGATATCGTTTTGATCAGCGATACCAGTTAGTTCCCCTCCTTTGGTTATTGCGGCAGATAATTTCGCCTTATGCTTTATGATCTTATAGGAATTGATGGTTTCTTCGGTATTTCCTGAAAAACTGGCAAGCACGACCAATGTGTTCTTATCTATATAGTCGGGGTTGGGCGTATCGGAACGTACCACTTCGATCTCGACGCCCGATTTCTGATAACAGTCGATGATCCCTCTGGCAATATCATGGGGAGCGGCACTTCCTCCTAATCCGAATATCTTTACCTTTTCTATGCGAGCAGAGGGATACTTTTTCTTGAAGGCCTTTGCCCCTTCACTGGCTCGCTGCCTCATTGTTCTTATGT
>CP070790.1:1877431-1880194 GCA_020346805.1 Planctomycetota bacterium | reverse complement strand
CCCGGACAAAGGCTGGTTTACCATCCTGCGCCTCTACAGTCCGTTGCAGTCTTTCTTCGATAAGTCCTGGCGGCCGGGAGATATTGAGCTGGTGAAGTGACGTCAAAGTGTTTCAGCAATAGACGGTTTCAGCGGCGGCGTGTGAACGCCATTAGCTGAAACTGGAGTTATCAAGTATACACTTCTTAAGCTATTACCGGAAATTGGTTCGCAGCGAAATAATTATAAGGTTATTGATATATAATAATTCGACATAGGGAGGTCCAATGATTATTAAAACAAATGGTAGGTGTTTCGTTTATATTTTGATCGCTCTGCTCATTTCAGTCATGACCTGGGCGGTTTGTTTTGCGGATGACCCGGCAGCATCCACGGCAGATCAGGGAATTCTGCCGGTTCCAGATTACTCGGGAGAGATAGGGGCCCGCGCAAAACTAACCGGAGACTGGGGAGGCGTGCGGCAGAACTGGGCAGACCGCGGGGTAACGATGGAATTCGACTGGTATCAGGCCTACCAAGACATCATTGACGGCGGTTTCGATGAAGGCTCTGCAAATTCGACAAACCTGGACTACCGCCTCACTCTCGATCTCATGCGCATGGGCCTCGTTCCCGGCGCATTGGTCAAGGTTCGGGGCCAGTCACGCTTTGGTGACACAGTGAACGGCAACTCAGGAGTCTTGCTACCCGTCAATATGTATTCCGCTTTCCCCTTTAGTTCGGACGGCGATGAGGATGTCAACTTCACGATCACCGAACTTTACTGGCTTCAATTCCTGTCCGATCAGTTTGGCCTTTTAGCTGGTAAGATCACGACCTTGGCCACCACCAACGAGTTCATCGGCGGCGAAGGGCGCAGCCAGTTCATGAATTTCCAGCTCAGCTTCTCCGCGGCTATCGCGCAGCTCGCACCTTACAGCACTCTCGCCGTTAGTGCCATCTGGATGCCGAGTCCGAGTTGGAGTGTTACGACTACGTTAATGAACCTTGAAGACGCCTCGACCACCTCCGGTTTCGACGACATCGGAGATGGCACAACCTGGGCGACCACCGCCGACTATCGGGCCAGTTTGAACAAGTTGCCAGGCGGCGGGTCCATCAGTTTCTACTATGGCTTTGACGCCGATTTCGCCAAGATCCGCGGCCTCAACATAGATCCGGGCAATGGTGGGGTTTCCAGGGAAACCACTTTAGAGTCGTGGGCCCTGACCTGGAACGGCTGGCAGTACATTTACGTTGAAAACAATTCCGATGCAGTGGATCCTGGCAACGGCCGACAGGATCTCGAGGGACTGGGCCTGTTCGCCCAGGTCGGCATCGCGGACGAAGACACGAATCCCATCAGCTGGTCCTTTTCCATCGGCCTCTCCGGCCGCGGAACGATTCCGGGACGTGATGCCGACACCTGGGGCTTGGGCTATTTTTACAGCGATCTGCAGGATCTGGATCGTATTTTGCTCAAGCTCGATAATTCCACCATGGGCCTTGAAGTTTATTACGACATTTCCCTCTTCGGGTGGGCTTTTCTGACCCTCGATGTACAGTGGAATAAAAGTGCATTCCAATCTATCGATAATTCCACGATCATTGGTGCACGGCTAAACGTCAGCTTTTAACCGAGAAGCAGTCCTTGGCGGGACCGAAGCGTGGAGTACTTAAATATCGAGTAGCGGTAAAGGATTACTGTAATGAAAAAAGATATTGTAACGCCATCGCTGCCAGTTACCAAAAAGAATGGATTTCATCTTCACTCTTTCCCATTTTGGATGTAAACGAGACGCCTACTGAATATCAATGTGACCTGACAAACATACAAAGGAGTTAAAACTAAATGAACAGAGTTAATCAATCACTACTTGCCTTGTTAGTTATTACAATTCTTGCGTGTGTACCAGGATTAGCAGTAGCACAGGCCAAGCCTAATATTATTTTGGTGTTTATGGATAACTTCGGCTGGGGGGAGCCTGGATTTAACGGTGGCGGGATCGTTCGAGGCGCGGCGACACCACGGTTGGACAAATTGGCCGATGAAGGTCTTCGACTGACGAACTTCAACGTGGAGGTGCAGTGCACGCCATCGCGTTCGGCTCTCATGACGGGCCGATATGCGATCCGTAGCGGTAACGGTACGGTTCCCCTGGGCGAGGGGGTTTAAGGCTTGGTGCAGTGGGAAATCACTATGGCGGAGTTGCTTTCCGAGGCTGGCTATGCGACTGGGATGTATGGAAAGTGGCACCTCAGTCGCACTCCGGGGAGGTTTCCGACAGATCAGGGCTTCGAAGAATGGTACGGTATTCCGAACACCACCGATGAGTCCGTATACTCCTCACTGCCCGGATTCGCCGAGAGCGGTCTACCCCAGACCTTCGTACTGGACGCCAAGAAGAGAGAAGTACCGAAGAAGGTGCGGCCCTACAATCTCGACTACCGACCGCTGATCGATCGCGATCTCACAGACCGGGCGATCACCTTCATGAAACGCCAGGTAAAGTCCGAGAAGCCATTCTTCATCTACCTCCCCTACACGGCCACTCATTTCCCGACTCTTCCTCATCCTAAGTTCGAAGGGAAGTCCGGCAATGGCCTTTGGGGGGATATGTTGATGCAGATCGACAGCTATGTCGGCGACTTGCTCGATGCGATCGATGACCTCGGCATTGGGAAAAACACGATCTTTATTTTCACTGCGGATAACGGTCCCGAAGCCCTTGAGGCTGGTGGAACCTCCCTGACCGTGGAAACGGCGGTACACGGGTCGGCGGG
>CP070790.1:1872631-1877331 GCA_020346805.1 Planctomycetota bacterium | reverse complement strand
GTACCAAACCGGATACCGAGGTGGATTTGCTGGTTTGGCGGGATGGGAAGGAGATTACCATTAAGGTAACCATCGAGAAACAGCCGAAGAATTTCTTCGATCAGAGAAGAACTCGAGAAAAAGGATTCCGTTGGGATACACCAGAAGAGGAGGGGCCGACCACTATTGAAACCATGGGTATGACTGTTGAACCGATGTCTGCCGAATTAGCCAAACGTTATGGTTGGGATTATGATGATGAGGATATCCGGTATATGTTAATGGTTACCGAAGTTGAATCCTTGGGCGAAGCACAGACCCTACTTATCAGGCCGGGTTATCTGATCATAGGCGTACAAGGAAAGCGCATAAAGTCTGGCAGTGAACTGAAAGAAGCCCTTAGTAAAGAAGCGATTAAAGAAGGTGTACGAATACGAATACTGACCCAGTCGAGACCAATAACC
Organism: Planctomycetota bacterium; assembly: GCA_020346805.1. GTDB lineage: Bacteria > Planctomycetota > Phycisphaerae > UBA1845 > PWPN01. The sequence continues at coordinate 1,876,888 of CP070790.1, read as the reverse complement.
TTATTTTATCAAGACCAGGGAATTCAATAGAGTCGGCTGGATGGTTGTCTTTAAATTGTAGTAATTGGCGCAATGAATTATTTTGAACAAGGTGATCCGAGTGTGAACTCGGATCACCTATTTTGGTTGAGGTAGTATAATGTTTCGCTCTATAGCCTTAGGATTTTTTGCCGGTCAGGAAGCTGTGCAATCGTTCAAACATAGCGTTTCGTGTATTAGGATTGCTGTCGAGGAAAGAAAGCATTGCAGCGGCAACAACTTTTTCCCTGACGTATCCCGACTTCGAGCATTCCTTGTCGAAGGCGGTGACTAATTTGCCCGGTAAATAATATGAGCGTTTTGGTTTATACATGGTTGTGACTCTTTCATTAAATAATACTATGTTGACCAAATAATAAATGACTCACTTTGAATGTCATACTAATACGGAGTGAAACATGTAAAACATCTACATGTTCTAATCATGCGCAGCCAGTGCAGTAATTATGTTTGAGTCAAACCTTAGGATTTCTTTTTGCCTCTCAGGAAGCTATCCAGGCGATCAAACATTTTACTTCTGGTGTCTGGGTTACTGTCAAGGAATGAAAGCATCGCGGCGGCAACAACTTTTTCCTTGACATATCCTGACTTTGAACACTCCTTGTCAAAAGCAGATACTAACTTGCCCGGCAGGTAATAAGAACGTTTGGGTTTTTCCATGACTATTGCTCTCCTCATTAGACGCCTCAGTTATACGATAGAGGCGAATTACCAAGAACTCAGCAGACAGCAACGATCACCGTCTGATTGGGGATTAGATATTTCTCAATCTTATTATAAGCTGGGATATGGTAAAGGCCAGTTTTTCGCAGATATCGGGTGCAAAAAGACCTAATAGTAAATTTTGTTATATGTGGCCAATTTACCAGATAACCAATGACTAATTTATACCGGCAACACCTCCTTAAAACCAGCCGGCTGCTCCATAATACAAGCTTTATGCCCAGCGCCGTCAAGCATGCATTACGGGGATTATTATGAAAGAAAATCGATGGTTTGTCTACCCATTTCTGATCGTTAAATGCTAATTATTGACTTGTTGGAGAGGTAATATATAATTTTCACTCAAACTGTTGTTACAGGCTGGTTTGCAGGCGCGGCGGACCATGCCGAAGTCGAGATTAATATCAGACTTATTTATTTCCAGAAAGGTCAAATTTCTTGCCATATAGGGCTCTGTTTATTGCGGGTGGCCTGTTATTAGTGATGTTAATATGCGCTGATACCGTCGCCCAGCAGCAATCCCTCGTACCACTGGACGATTTTGAGGCCACTGTTCCACTATTACCGGCGGGTATTAGCCGGGATGCACCTGAGCTATTCGGTAATTATGCCCATCTATGGACCTTCGATAACGATACAAGTGTTATCCAATATTATGGCGACTTTGCCATGCATTTGGGTGAACGGCGGCTAAGAAGTCAGGATGCCGTAATATGGATGCAAAAAAGCGTCTGGGAAGACAGTGATTATTATCATTTTGAAGTTTTTCTTTCCCGGCAGGCATGGGTTCGTGATAGCGCGGGAACGGTAACTACCGGGCCCATGCTTTTCGTGACATTCAATAGTGTAAAACCTGCTGCGGTGGAAGCGGATATAACAACAGATGTTTCCTCCGCAGATACCACATTATTTCAAGAGGCGTCGAAGATTCGTCATTTGGTTGGTTCCGGTCGCGGTCCTGTCCGTGGTCCTGGGGATATAGAAGTTATCGATTTTGACAAACAGATGGTGCCTAAACAACCTAAAGTTCGTCCCTTGGTTAGGCACCGTGCTAATCAAGAGGAAATTAACGAAAAAGAAGGAATTATTACAGCCATAGGCGATGTTTACATATCTCAGGGACTTCTTGATAGCGGTACCTTTCTTGAAATACGTGCGGATGCGGCGGTTCTTTTTTTAATCAAACGTGAATCATCCGAGCAAGAGCGCGATAAAGGTCCTTCGGAAAAATCCGATGTGTCGCCAACCGCGCCATTCCCATCTGAGGAATCCAAGGAAGAGATTAGCGAACCATCCGACACTTTTGATCTCGGTGAAGGTTTGCAGACGGCGGTGGCCGGCACCTATCTTCGAGGAGATGTAGTTCTGACTCGTGGTGAGCGGATGATTCGTGCTTCGGAATTGTATTATGATTTTGAGCACGACCGGGCGTTGATTTTGGATGCGGTAATGCGGGCTATGGTTCCGGATCGTAATGTTCCGATTTATGTTCGTGCCAGACATGTCCGGCAACTGTCGACAACGGAATATATGGCCCAGGGGGCGGCAATAAGTACCAGCGAATTTCATACTCCGCATGTTCACATAGGAGCATCGCGGATACATCTGACGGATGTCACGCCCCGTGATGAGGCCGGGCAGATAATCGGATTAGAAGCCGGCCAATATCGGATGCACGATGCAACATTGAATCTTGAAGGCCTTCCCATTGCCTATTGGCCTTACACGGCCGGAGATTTTCGACGTAGTGAGACCTCCATTCGCAGTATCCGCATGGCATATAGCGACGACTACGGAGCAACCCTCCAATCCAAATGGTACCTTTTTAACCTGATGGGCCTGCAGGAACCGGAGGGCACGGAAGGTATATTGAGACTCGACTACTTCAGTGAGCGCGGCCCCGGGGTGGGGATGGATATCGATTATGAGCGGGAAAACTATTACGGTTTATTCCGCGGTTACTACATTCACGATACGGGCGAAGACAATTTAGGGCCTTACCGTGACGGGAGCTTGGATACGGAAAATCGTGGCCGGATCACACTGCGGCATCGCCAATATTTGCCTAAAGATTGGGAGTTGACGCTGGAAGGTTCATATATAAGCGATCCCAATTTCCTCGAAGAGTATTTCAATGCCGAATTCGAAGAAGGCAAGGAACAAGAGACGCTAATCTATCTTAAGAAGCAGCGGGATAACTGGGCCTTTACCGCCTTGACCCAATGGAGGGTTCTTGATTTCCTGACTCAAACCGAGCATTTCCCCGATCTTGGTTTTCATTGGATTGGAGAGCCGTTAGGGGGAATTGCGAATTACTTTAATGAATCGCACATCGGTTTTGCCCGTTACAAACCGGATAACCGAAGGTTTATCGATTTGGGTATCGATAAGCGAGTTCTGGATAACACGGGTGAAAGTGATATCACCTTCAGAGGCGATACGCGGAATGAGGTGGCCCTGCCTTTCAAGATTGCCAATGGGCAGGTGAATATTGTGCCTTATGCAGTCGGCCGAGCGGGTTATTGGGACTCAAGTCCGTTTGAAGGTTCTGTGGATCGTATGTTTGGAAGTATAGGTATGCGTGCGGGTTCGCAATTGTGGCGGGTGTTTGAGTCGATGAAATCCAAGTTGCTGGACGTGAGTGGTATTCGCCACATAATCAAACCGGAAATGACGGCCTGGTTCAGCGGCAGTAATCGAGAGAGTCTCAGGTTACACCCCTTCGACGAGGGTATCGAGGATATCGACGATTTTTACGGTACATCCTTAGCCCTTCGCCAGCGTTGGCAGACCAAACGCGGGGCCCCAGGCGATCTACGTCAGGTTGATTGGATCACGCTTGATATCGAACTGAACCTGTTTGGTGATGCACCAAGGGACATGTTGCCCATCGGGCGTTTTTACGAGTCTCGTCCGGAAAACAGTATGGCTAAAAGTCATATTCGTACCGATTTTATGTATCGAATCAGTGATACGACCGCCATCCTCTCCGACGGCAATTTCGATCTCAACGACGGCAATATGGATTTGTTGAACCTGTCGTATGCCGTCGAGCGAACGCCGAGGTTTTCATATTTTGTCGGGTATCGTCGCATCGGAGACACAGACTCCAACCTTCTCGGGGCCGGTATGAACTATGAAATCAATACCAAGCATCGCGTGGCGGTGCGGAGCTATTACGATCTGGAACGGGGCCAAACCGAGCAGTTTGATATTACCATCGTTCGCAAGTTCCCACGCTGGTATCTGGCCTTGACCTTTGCCATGGACCGCATTGAGGATGACTTCGGTGTGGGACTTTCAATGTGGCCGGAAGGGGCCCCACAGGCCGCCATTGGTACTCGTCGATATACCGGACTCTCCACCTCGACCGGTATTCGGCCTGAGGATTAATCCAGATTAACGGGATCCATACCATCTTTTAACATGCCAAATTGGACTGGCCGGCTGGAGGGTTGAAAGCGACTAGCCCTTTGCCAATTTGCAGAGTATTTC
>CP070790.1:1869085-1872531 GCA_020346805.1 Planctomycetota bacterium | reverse complement strand
TATCCCGTTGGACTGGACGCAGTAACCCACTGAGTTTTGAACAACTCGACCTTCTGCCTCGGCGATCACCAAGTTCCCATAAACGGCTATTATCTTTCCAATCACTGGGCCGTCCTTTCGAGAGATGCTGAGGAATTATTGATCTCCTGGTTAGCTGAAACATCCCTGCCGGCTTCGCTCAAGCGACGCCATTGGTGCAGCAGCATTAACTTTGCAGCATACGCGGCTAACTCATCATTGTTGAAAGTAAACCAGGCGTCATGTTCGACAAGCCAGGTCCAACGAGCTTTGATCAGCACCTGAAGCCCTGTCAGTGGGGTTGGTGCCGTTTCCCATTCACTTACAATACCAGTAAGATCTTCCCCGCTGTCGGCCAAATCCGTCGCCACCAGATAATTACTTGCCTCGAGTCCCAGCCGCCGGGCTCTGGTTGCCGCCAGTGCGTTTCGCAGGGCGACTTCATGACCGACCCAATCAGCCAGGAAAATGCTTCTGTGCCGCTGGGCAACATCCTTAGCGTGACGGAAACAGTTATCCCATAAGCCGTCAATTTGAAGGGCTCCAGGCACTACTCTTGCAACAGAAACCAGGTACCTGGGCAATGGGGCCGCATTGCGCGCCTGATCTTTTTTCAGGACGGTCGTGTCAACATCCTTGATCTCGCCGGCTAAGAATGCCTCACGTTGACACAAGTCATCGAACAGAAAAAGTACCTCAACTAGCACACGCAAGTCGGAATTATCGGCCACATGTTCCAGCAACTGCGAAGGCGTCAAAGGCGGTTCGCTGCCCAGTTCTCCCAGTGCCGGCAAGGCGGTGATGTAATAACAACTCTCGCCCTTCATAGTCTTCATTCTATATGTCACTATCCGAGTTATCAGCCTCAGTCATTGTCCTGCCAATAATTTTATGCACTTCAGGGCCGACTAATTCGGAGAGTAATTCAACTACCGATTCGACAGTAATCTCAACCGTCCCCTCGGAAATCTTATATTCGAAGCCCGCCTCTGACAGGGATCCATGTAGATCCACGACCATTCCCGAATTCATAAGATCTTTGTGCATTGCTTGTATAGCCCAGTGGGCCAACTGACTGCGCATCTCCTCGGAAATATTGATCGTGAAAACACCGTTTCCTTTTATATCGGCCCGGACGTATTGCATCACGATATCGTGCAGCAGTTCTTGAATGAATTGCACGTCACGGAGCTTCTCGGTTGCCACTGTGGTCAGTATCCCTTGTATTGCCCGGTTCAGAACCTCCCGCAACCGCATAATAGTATCCCTGGCGGCCAGTTCCAGTTCTGTTTTTGTCTTGGTCCGGACTCTCTCACTTTCGGCCTCGACGCGGTCAATAATCTCTTTTGCCCGTGTCTGGGCTTCCTGGATTAACTGCTGGGCGCGCTGATCGGCTTCGGCACGAATCTTCTCCGCCATCTCACGCCCGGCTTGAACGCCATCGGCCTGAAGCTTGTTGATGAAAGATTCTATGGTCTCACTCATAACAGGGCTCCTGCGAATATATCTAATATAGCGTAAAATAGCTTCTTGGACATTAAACTGCAATCAATGATCGTCTCGACGCAGTAAACTTACCGCTTATTGCTGGTCAGAACTTGAAAAACAGGTGCAGGTCAGTAATCGGCACCCGCCGGCCTCAAGCTGTTATCCCAAGCAATTTAAGTGCCGACCATATTATTTCCGCTACCTGCTCAATCGAAAAACATTCCACGTTGATCAGCAGATCAAACCGGGCTGTCTCATTAATATTAAGGTTGAAGTGCTTGCGGATAAAGTCCGCCCGCTCTCGATCGGTGTAAGTTACTTGTTTGGCAGCCTTTTTCGCGTTTAGACCGGCGCGTTCGGTGAAATTACGGATCCGGCGGTCAAAGACCAGTCAGATTAGCCGCTTTTCCACTTGGTTTGCGATTTCAACGTCAGCCCCGCCTACGTTGTCGGCGGTGGTAACGAAATCCGCTCCCTTTTCAAGTGCCGGCGTAGATGGGTCCGGAGGCCAAGAATGAGCAAGCTCCCACTTCTGAATCCGCTGTTCGACCATCCTTTTCAGTGCCGGATTACGTGAAAAAGCCATGCCGCAACTCGATATTTATACTATTTGGCTATTCTTCTCCACTGGCCATGATCAGCAAGGCCCGGAGAATACCGATACATTCACCCTTCTTCTTCACCGCCAGCACTGGTATGGGACTCTGGCGAATGAGTTTTGCGGTTACTTTACCCAGCAGGACGCCCGCTGCCCCGGTACGTCCCCGCGCGCCGATTACCACCAGATCCGCCGACTCGTTCTCAATCTCATTCAGGATTATCGACGCCGGCTGTGAATAGAGATCGGGAACGCATTTGGTCACGACGTTGGCCCCACCAGTTTCCACTCCAATCAAGAGTCTCTCGCATTCGTGCTTGGCGTGTTTCTGCAGCAAGGCCATGTGCTCTTCGAGCGTGGAACCCACTTTAGAATACCCGCTACCAACGTGAAACACGTTCAGGCAACAGACGACACTATCTATGGCACGGGAAATGGCACAAGCACTATCCACGGCGTTGGCTGAACATGGGGAATCGCGTACAGGAACGAGAATCTTGTCTGCCTTGGTCCGCGCATCCCGCGGTAAGACAAGCACCGAACAGGTGGCCTTACGGGTAAGACGCCGACTTAGGACCGTTTCTTGTCCTCTTCTCTGTCCGCCACTGGCATGACGGCCGATAATAATCAAGTCAATGTCATTTTCGAGTCCATATCGCAGTATTCCGATCAACGGTGTATCGGTAATCACTTGGCATATTACTTCTTCATTGCCGTGACCTTTGAGGTGTTCTTCCGCGAGGATTCTTAACGTATCGGGAGTAACATCATATGGTTCCATTTTATCCAATGCTGCTTCATCCGGTTTGGATTGTTTCCCCGATGCCACATGTAAGAGATGTATCTCCTTTGTTTCAGCTAACCTGCAGATAGCGCCGACATAATCCAGCAGCCGGCAATCCCGTTCAGGTTTTTCGATGCAAACTAGGATTTTTTGATACCGTTTCATACATGCCTCGCTTTCACTCGGCTGCGGATGCCGCGCTTCTCAATTCGGTTGCGAAAGTAACGGCCGATTTACTTCAGATACTTATTCATACATTACACCACTTATACCTCGATTACCATACCCGTGTTTTTCTCTATCGCTTTCTGGTCACTCCTCCAACGTCGTAGTTAAAATCCGCTGGCTTGATAGACAGGACTGTACAGGACGTTTCACGTATGATCCGTTCCGTGGTCGTCGCCTTGGGAATACCTTTCAGCTCTGTGCGGCCGCTGGTGGCAAGGATGACAAGATCTGCCGCCGAGGATCTCACAAACTCAATAATACCAGTTTTTTCATCTCCAGTTGCTGCACAATGAATTTCAACCTTCAATCCGTTCATCTCGGACCCGAATG
>CP070790.1:1865477-1868985 GCA_020346805.1 Planctomycetota bacterium | reverse complement strand
TGCCATTTTTCGTCCATGATTGATAAGTCGTTCAAGAGAATCACCGGAGCGAGCGAGCACGCTCTTCTTTTCAACTGGTTCATCCAGGCGGGAATTGTTTCAAAAGAAGAACTGGAAGAGGACTTCAATTATATGAATGATGATGGCAGGATAGACAAAGAGATAAAAATAGCACTCGAGAAGTTAGAGCTTCCATCCATTAAAGCCTAAATATATTTTTTTAGTTGGTTGACATTTTCCGAATATTCCGTCTTGGTATATTTGAAACTCTTAACCTTTACGTATGACTCCGGGATTCAGTAACATTTTTATATGCAACTGGTTTTGGTTCCAGGGTTAAATTAACTAATGACAAATAGTTACCTGTTACGAATTTCCGGATAACCTTATCTATTATATTTGTTTATTGATAACGGAATCGATAACTTGGTTTAAGGGAGCGAAACTGAATTCGTTCAGCAGACGAATGAGTTTGCCCTCGACGGTATGTCGGTTTTTCTTTTGAAGGGTATGAAAGAGCAGCGTTCGAAGTGCTGCGGCCCGATTTACACCGGAAGTATCCAACGATTTACTAGTTATTTCGATTTCGTAAGGATGCATATAGAGAATGACCGGTCGTTCCTGCTGGATGCGGCGCATGGCCCATCGGGTGAAGGCCAAAGGAAGGTGACGAAGGTAACCACCCCCGCAAACGGGTATTTTTTTGCCCAACACGGTTATGGTAGAAAGTGGGGCCTCAATAATGGTAAATCTGTTGTCCAGCTTGATCTTGTGTATGTTCAAGGGGAATCCCGGCCAACCATATCCCCGACGTTTAATGGGGAATATACTAGAATCGTAGCGGAAGCCCGCCTCTGCCAGCACTTCTAGCGCCCAGTCGGTTTGGGGTGTAATGGAAAAGATTGGTGCCCGATGGCCCTGAACTTTAGTACCGGTGATATCTTCGATTAGCGTTTTAGCCTTGCCGATCTCCTGGCGGAATGATTCGGGCGTTAAATTGAAAACTTGTCGATGGGAGTAACCGTGCACGCCCAACTCGTGGCCGGCAGCAGCAATATCTCGAATTAATTGGGGGAACGCTTCCGCAACTTCGCCAAGTACAAAAAATGTTCCGTGCACATTGTAGGCGGTAAAGTGCTCCATAAGTCGATAGGTGTTTTTGACCACGGCCTCGGTTGGAGGAAATGAACGTTTCAACTGATGCCGATGCAGGAGGTTGTAATAATCTTCAACGTCTATAGTCAGGGCGTTAATCATGGTTTTGAAATCATTCCAAGGTTGGCTATAAATCCCTTCCGAGTTTAGTCTTCCATACCTTAGGATTGACATATTTTTTCATCATGCCCAAGGTAAATCCAATCAGCGGCAGGGGGTCGTCAACACAATAATTCTGATAACAAACATCCTTACCGATGAATTTGAAAAACGGCAAGGGAGTCGATTTTCTTGTTTGTTGGTCGGAGAACAAATACCAAAGGATATCCATACACATATTGCGCGAGTACACGCCTATTTTGTAGGATTTAACCTCGGGGATCGGTTGGCCGTTTATCAGACGGATCTGGAGGTCGGCATAGTTGATGCCTGCAGCAAAACCAATTTTTATACCGGCGGTAACACGTGGATTTATCTCCAGGATTTTCGGCGTGTTATCGCGGGGATCGTGAATCAGATCCACGTCGGCAGCCCCCATCCAATGGATGCCTTCCAGCAATCTTCGTACGTTTTCCTGAATATCGGGCCGGTGTATGGTCATGTTGGCGGTACTGGTGCCGCCGGTTACGGGGAAGAAGCGCGGTTTGGAGATAACCATGCAGACTTTCATGCGGCTGTCGGTATCCAGAAAGGCCTCGGCCTGATATTGACCTCCTTCCAGCGGTATGAATTCCTGGATGATCAACTCGCCGAAACGTTCTTTAAGAGTGCGATAATGTCGGCGTAGATCTTGAGGAGTATCTATTTTGTGTAAACCGATGGCGCCGATCCCACGGCGAGGTTTGACCATAACAGGGAAGGACGCTTTGGCGATTATATTTTCCAGGTCTTCTTCGTCGGGCAAGTACGATATCGGGCAAGGGATATCATGGGCCATGCAGAAACCCATGGTCTTTCCCTTGTCAGCGGCTTGCTCCCAGATATCCTCGTCGGGGACGGCAACTTTGGTGTACCTGGTCAACGCCGGTTTGTTACGCGCCACAATACCCACGCTGATATCGCCCAGGGCCAGGGTGGCATCCGGGCTGTTACGTTTGACATAGTCGAACAGCCGCTCGGTGAAACCGCCGGGATCATGGAAGTAGTCGGGCCATATAAGTCGGCAATCCGCGTAGCGCGAAAAATATCCTTCCGAGAGTTTATGCCCGCATACAATAGTCACATGATGGCGAGCCTGTTTCAAGGCCCGCATAATGGGCAAGGCCTGTCGGCCTTGATCGAGTATCAATATGTGCATACGTTTAGACGGATGACTCATAAATCATTCACTTTGGTTTGCCGCTTGCCTTATAACTTCGGATTTTTTCTTATCGGTATGCCCAACATGATGAATGCCAAGCTTGGGATGCGTCGAATTATTTCTCCGATCAACATTGGAACCAGCAGGGTTGCAATAGTTGCCAGTATGAACAGAATATATGTTGTTACCATACCCGGATGCAACATACTGAGGGCAAACACCAACGGCTGACCGACTAATCCCACGTGTAACAGGTAAATGTCGTATGAGCGGAGGCCGATTCCAGCCAAGTATTCGCAGATCCGGCCCGTCCAGGTGTTGATAATGTCACACAGCCATAAGATGCACAATCCGCCGCCGATATAGCCGGCTAATCGAATGGATAGCCACAAGGTTGCGCCGACGAAGTCCTCCGGCAGTGGGACAAGCTGACGATAACACATAGCGGCGGCACATGCGCATCCGGCCAGTATAGCCGGTAGTAGGTTTCGACGATTGGGATTTACTAGCCATAGGCCATACCAATAGCCCACAGCGAACATAGGCAGGAACCAGGTCAACTCTCTTAATCCGAATAAAAATGTCCCCGCTTCACTTTTCGGCCAAGGTATAGGAAGAATGGCCAGCATGACCATGCCGGCTAGAAGTATTGGGTGAAGAAATTTTGTCTTAATGCTGCTGAAGATCGGCCAGATCAGGAAGATACACATCAGGCAATAGAGGAACCATAAATGGCCGGCCGGCGCCTGCATGGGTATGAGAACCATATTGGCCAGAGCAACTCGTGTTTGAGGGAATCCCCCGATAGGTGCAGCGGTTTCGATAGCCAATTGCATAACTGATATGGATATGTATGGCAACATCAAACGTAAGAACTTTTTATACTCAAATCGATAATAGTCAGCAAGAGTCCGTATTTGGCTACCGGACATAGCCAGGACAATACCGGCGGTTAACATGAAAACAGGTATATGAATGGATGATACGGTACCAATCAGGATATGTAAGAAATTGGGATTCAGGTGTTCCAGGTTACATTTTTCAAAATATTGG
>CP070790.1:1862186-1865377 GCA_020346805.1 Planctomycetota bacterium | reverse complement strand
GCATTATATTTCTTTTATGAGCCACCTTATGTTGGTATTCGGTTTAGCTTTTCAAACGCCTTCTGCCATTTTCTTTTTGAACAGGACGGGTATGGTTTCTATTGCTGCGCTGAATAAATCGAGAAAATTTGTCGTGCTGGCGATTGTTGTAGTAGCGGCTATAGCCACGCCGCCTGATGTGATCTCGCAGGTAACGCTGGCGGTGCCGTTATACATTCTTTTTGAATTGGGCATACTGTTAAGCTACATATCGAGTCGAAGAAGAAAATCGCGGGAATTGGCGCAATCGAGTAGCTCTACTCTCAGTTCATAGATTTGAAATACTTGGGATAAATCTATTTCAATTAAAAGGTCGTAAATATTGTATCTGGTCTTATTGCCATATCACCTTGGCGATATGTCTATTTACCCAATAGCCAGTTGTTGCAAAGTATATTCAAATCTTTCTTATCAATGATACCATCACCGGCAGGTGTAGGAGCAATATCGACTAAAAGCTCGTCTGTCAACCAGTAACCAGCAAAGATAGAATAGTCTGTAAAGTCGACGTCACAATCGACATCGAAATCGCCAAAGTATGTGGATGTAAACTCATACGCGCCCATATCTATGTTGTTGGTGTCGTTACAATCACCGTCTGCAAATCTGGGCCGGCCGTCAAGGTCGGTTCCGGGGATCGGGTCGATTTCCGGTGTGAGTAGATATATATCGGCATCGTTATTACCTACGTCGATACAAGGTGAGCCGGCTCTCAGACGCAGATCACCATAATCATCATTGGCACTCTCATCCTCAGGCGTGTTCGGGTCATCTGCCCAGCCGTCACCGCCATTGTTCGGGTCGCGCACAAACTGCGGATTATCGTTGGGATCAGCTCCGATGTTGTGGTTGTTCGGATCACTGCAATAAGTCGTGCCGCCCTGTATACAGCAGTATGTAATGACTTCCCCGACAAAACTCTCGTTCCGAATCTGGGACCACTCACCGACTCCGTTGCTGTCGCTGTTGCTCCACAGAATGCAGTTCGTCAGGGTCTTGGCATAATATGGATCAATGTAGATGTCATATATGCCCCCGCCGCTGTCATCCGCATGGTTCTTACTGATAGTGCAATTGACCGCCGTCATTGGGCTATGGAAATTCCTGAAGGCCCCGCCCCTGTTGGCCGTATTCCCGTTGAAAACGCAATTTACAAGTGACGGTATGGACGAATCAATGCTGATTCCTCCGCCGTCGGCGACAGCCGTATTCCCACTGAACGTACAGTTGCTCAACTTCGCCCTGCCGTCGTAACTGTACATCCCGCCGCCGTTTTTGGCCGTATTCTCGCGGAAGATGCAGTTGGCCAAAACCAGCTCGGACGTCGAAAAATCCGTCAAACCACCCCCGGAGTGAGACACCGTGTTTCTGTGAAAGACGCAATCAGTCAAAATCGCTCCACCGGAGACATAAAAGCCGCCGCCGCTCGTGGCTGAATTCTCGCTAAGTACACATCCAACAAGTTTCAGCAGGTCTCTGCCATAGCTGTCGCTTTGCACTGCACCACCATATTCCGCCGTATTTGCCCGGAATACACAGTTGCTCACCGTTGGCTCGCCGTCTGTATTACACATCCCTCCACCGTTACCATCGGCTTTGTTCCGTACAAATGTACATTTGCTCACGAACGGACTGCCGCCGACGTTATACAATCCGGCGCCGCTGGTTTCTTCGGATAAGCGTGGCCCGTTGGCATTGCCCCCGGTTATTGTGAATCCCTTGATTATGGCCGTGGCGTCCGTATCCCGGCTATGAACAACGTGGTAGCTGTTTTCATCGTACGAGTTCGGGTCATTAGGGTCATCGTCGTTGGCGTAATCACCACTGAGGATGGTTTCAAAAACTGTGATATCGCGATCATCGGGATTACCCCCGCCTGCCGGCCCACGATAGCCGCCACGGATAGCCAGGTTGTTATGCATCTCGAATGTTGCCTCGCGGTCGGCGGGTGCTACGTATCCCCATTCACTTTGATCCGGATAATATGTACCTTGGGCCACGCGAATCTCGCCCCTGCCACCCAAAGGATCGGCCGCGGTAAAGAGGGCATCCTGAAGATACTTATATGCTGTTGTCCAGCTTCTGCCGTCTCCCCAGGATGAAGCATTGTCATCCACGAAGATTGGACTCACTTCATACGCACCCATATCCACTATCGGTGGCCCGATAGTTCCGGCATTACCGGGATCCGGGTCGACGGCCGGATCATCCGCACGCCGGAGTTTGGAGGCCCTATCCCAGGGAATCAGTTCAGTGGTGTCGCTGTCATCGTCCAGGTCTAACGTGTCAGGCGGCAGGGCGTCATTGTTGCCGGCATCGATACAGGGTGAGGGCGACTCGATTCGCAGATCGAAAGAACTGAACATGGGGTTGCTGCTGATATTACCGGTACCGGGGTAACCGCCCTGGATGCAACTATAGGTTATGTTGGGATCAGCGGTACTGTAGTAGTTGTAGATTTGTTCCCCGATGTTGCCCCATATTATGCAATTTGTAATGATCGGATCACAGTCTCTGTTGTATATCCCGCCTCCTTCGGCAGAGTAAGTAGCTGAGTTTGAGCTGAATGTGCAGTTGACCACGTTTACATAATCGCTTCTTCGGTTGAACATACCCCCGCCGAAGCCCGCTGAGTTGCCGGAGAAGACGCAGTTGACCAAAGTTAACCAATCGCCGTAATAATCGGCTATCCCGCCGCCTGAACTGTGGCTGTAGAGGTGACCCGAATTGCCACTGAATGTGCAGTTGACCACCATCGCTTTGCCGCGGTTGTACATCCCGCCCCCATGATAATAGGCTGAGTTGCCGGTAAAGACGCAGTCAACCACATTCGCGTCGCTATTCTCCCGATTGAATAATCCTCCACCAGCACCATTCGAGGTCGAATTTCCGCTGAAGGTGCAGTTTGTCAGTGTTGTAAGGCTTCGGTCATTGCATATTCCACCACCGCCGGTTGTGCCTGGGATCGTTGAGTTATCTTCGAAGGTGCAGGTAGTGAGAATCGAATCGCAGTAAAAGTTGTATATTCCACCACCAGCCACAAGACTCGAGTTTCCACTAAATGTGCAATCAGTGAGTATCACGCGGTTTCCCGCAGCCGGTTCATCCCACGAGTCATTGTACATACCGCCCCCGGATTCAGCCGCGTTGTT
>CP070790.1:1858275-1862086 GCA_020346805.1 Planctomycetota bacterium | reverse complement strand
CATCTGGCCAAAGACGGTTACGATCCTACTTTTGGGGCCCGGCCGTTAAAACGATTGATCCGTCGGGAACTGGAAAACCCGCTGGCCCGACGACTCCTGGACGGTAAATTCACCGACGGGGATACTATCAAAATAGATACCAACGGGGAAGTGTTTAATTTCACCAAAACATAAGTAGTCTGTATCTTTACGCACGTTTTCAATAGGCTAACCCTTCCCGATCCCAAACACTCCCCAATTATATGGGTAATCATACATAACCCAGCTGTCACCTATTTTACTTAAGAATTCCAACCTAATATGATATAATAAGTTAGAGTCACAAGGAGCGTAAGTATGAAGAAGGCGAAACTGTTGGGGAAACCGGCAAGGTTATTGGCATGGTTGTTTGTCCCGCTAACCGCCTTTAATACCAGCTGGGCAGTAAATATCACGTCCGACCGAAGCGATTATGCGACCTGGCCTTCGGTGGGAATCAAAGCCGACGGGACACATTGGGTAGCCTGGCAGGAATTCAATGCAGGCCAGGATGCGAACAAATTATTTACACGGCCGGTGACTGGTGGTGTACCAGGAAACACTATCGAATTAACATCTCAATGGGGTCAGTACCTCGGCCTTAAAGTTGCTGTCGACGGCCAGGGAGCGGTATGGTTTGTCTGGTCTGGAAAGGAAAACGGCACTTGGGATATCTGGGCTCGATCTTTTTACCTGAATCTACACGCCCCCATCCAGGTAACTACTGGTACTAAACCCGAATACCATTCCGCCCTAGCCCTTGATCAATCAGGCCGCCTCTGGATAGTCTGGGAAGACTTTAATGGCACACAGGTAACAATCCGCGCCAAGATGAGAGATGGGAGCAGTTGGGGGCCCACCTACGACATCTCGCATACCGACTCCAACGGCTATAGTCCGGACATTGCTGTCGATGATAACGGTCGGATCTGGATCGTGTGGTACACCTTCCGTAACAGCAGCTACGACGTGTACGCACGTTACATAGAAAACGACACACTTTCAGCAATCAAACAGGTTTCATCGACTAATGGTTTCGATGAATATCCGGTAGTGGCCTCAGCCCCTCAAGGCGGGGTATGGGTTGCCTGGCGAAACGGCGAGATGGCTTCAGCCCGCTACGATATGTACGGCATGACCTGGTACAAGGAGACTTTCATTCGGCGGATAGATGCCACATCGATGACTGGCGTAATCCAGGTTCCCGAGACCGACCTACTGATCGAGCCCCAGTACAATGGGCCGACACCCTTTGAATTAATTCGTGCCGGCAGCAAAAATGTGCTCTACGTCCGCCAGCCGGACACCGAAAACCAGGGAGCCGAGGCATGGCAATGGGCGATTCGAGGTTTGGTTTTCGACGGGTCGCTGTGGAGCAATGCATTTCCCATGTCGTCGGTAACTATGGGTTACCACCAACCCATGTGTGCGGTACCAAGTGCCGATCAATCTGAGATATCGGTAGTGTGGCAGACGGATAATCGGGACAAGGCGGATTTGTTTATCGCCGCTAGTGATATTTCAATGGAAACACAAACCGTGGCCTCGCTGCCGCCCTGCACGCAAAGCAGCCTCAGCCCACGAGCTAACAATAATTGGCCACATTATGATAGTCACCACGGAGGTCCAAGACACACGATTAATTACCAGGGCATCGATTACAACGTCTACTTTGGCGACATCCACCTTCACAGCGACAATTCCCTGGATGGCCAATCGCGCAACGGCATGTACGATACCAACCTGCGGCGCGTTCGCGATTTAGTCAATATGGACTTTGTGGCCCTGACCGATCATGGTTTCCTGATGAACTACCACGACTGGAATGAAAGCCGGAAGTGGATAGACATTTACCACCAACTTGACGGCTTTACCGCCTTTGAAGCTTATGAATGGACGGCGATAGATGAAGAGATTCCCGCCGGACACGGTCATCGTAACGTCATATACCGCGGATCGGGCAATACCTTCTACAGTAGATATCAGGCCGTCTATCCTGATATATTGTGGGGCCTTTTAACCATCGGGGATGCCATCACCATCCCCCATCACCCGGCAAGTAAAGTACATCCCATGGACTGGGACTACCATAATAAAGATTTCCAGACATTGGTTGAAGTCTTTCAGGTTCGTCAAAATCATGAATATTACAACGCCCCACGGGTGGGTCCGGACTCAATCCAACCGGAAGCGGGCGAGCCCTGTCCACCGGAATATATTCATCCCGCCTTGGCCCGCGGGCATCGGTTCGGTCTTATCGCCAGTCCCGATCACCAGGGATATATGGGGGAGGCGGCGGTGCTGGCTCCGGCCAACAACAGAGACGATCTAATGGATGCCATGCTGACGCGGCGGACATATGCGGTAACCAATTCCAAGTATTTCTGTGATTTCAGGGTCGACGGTCATCTGATGGGCGAGGAATATCAAGGCACGGGGAGTCCGGTCCAGATCTACGTACATTTGAAAGCGGGTTTGGGATTTGGCAACATCTACCAGGTAGATTTGTTCCGGATCGACAAAGGGGGAGACGTGGGCAACAGCGCTATCATATATACTCAATATCCCAACACCTCGGAAGTAGAATTTAACTATACCGATTCTTCCCCCCCACAAGTCAATTGTGCATACTACGTTCGCGCTTTGCAGACGGGGACCAGTGGGGATCGGCCGGAAATGCTTTGGTCGAGTCCGGTTTTCGTGAGTTACCATCCATATCACGTACTGGTGGATATGGGAAGGACGGATAGTAATGAAGGATTAGACCATATTGATAATGTGGGTGACGGGGATACCGAACCATCGGGAATCGGCAGCCGGGACGCACGCAAGAACCTCAACGCGGGTCAGGATTATTACTTCTACTTCGACGTGGATGATTCGTTTGCCTACCAAGGCAATAGATCCGAATTTTACATCACTATCGAATACTACGATACGGGGAGCGGAAATCTGAAGTTACAATATGACTCGTCCGACCCCGCCCCCCCTCCTGACGACATTTATAAAAATGGCGGGAGTGTTTCGCTAACCGGAACGGATACCTGGAAGGAACACACCTATCACATTAGCGATGCTTACTTCGGCAATCGCCAGAACGGCGGGGCCGACTTCCGCATAGGCGGGGGTGTGGGAAACACCTTCTATCTGGATTTGGTCAAGGTAGTTTTGGCGCCTCAGCAGGCAAGTAATCCAAGTCCCCCCCATTTGGCCACCGGTGTGGCCATAACCGCCGATTTGAGTTGGGCAGCCTCGGACGGGGCGACCTCATACGATGTTTACTTCGGAACCGGCAGTCCGGGTACCTTCCAGGGCAATCAGCAGGAAACGACGTTCGATCCCGGCGTTTTGGATTGGGATACCGATTACTTCTGGCATATCGACGCGATATATGAGGGTATTGTGATCGAAGGTACAGTCTGGAATTTCAAGACAACGAAACTGGGAGATTTTAACAACGATAACGATGTCGACCAGGAAGATTTCGGTCACTTTCAGCAGTGCTTATCGGGAACGGGTAATCCATATCAAACCGGATGCAGCGATGCAGACTTTAACCTTGATGGAGACGTGGATCTGTCCGATTTCAATCAGTTTAATGATTGTATGAACGGGGCGAATGTACCACCGGATTGTTAACACACCCCACCAGCCCGCAGCGCCACCACCATTCGGAATATAGAAAACAAGGGCCTGTGGTTAACAGGCCCTCGTTCTATGAGATAGCAGTTCTTTATCAGATACCGCCGCCGACTGCCCACCGATCGGGTTGACCATAAATGGCCCGGATATT
>CP070790.1:1851861-1858175 GCA_020346805.1 Planctomycetota bacterium | reverse complement strand
TGCACCGGGCCTTCATCTGCAAGAACACCACCCTCGATGACATCGCCGCTCGGGCAAGTGCCATATGGAAGAACCATTAGCGTCTCAGGCTGCAAATAATCGAAAATGTTACATCAGGTACCATTACCAATGGCCGGCCAAAAATACATCTTCTGGGATTTCGATGGAACACTTGCCTACCGCCCCGGCAAGTGGAGCGGGGCCCTTGCCGACATCGCCAATGAATACAAACACGATGCCAACTTTACATATGACGACTTTCATCCCCTTATCAAAAAAAAATTCTTCTGGGACAAAGCTCAGTGCGAACATCACCATCTTTCCGATCCGGATAATTGGTGGTCGGCATTATCACCGTTGTTTGTCAAGGCTTTCATAGAGGTCGGTTTCTCCGAACACGAAGCCCAAAACCTGGCCGGACAGGTTCGCTCTAGATATGTAGATCCAACACATTGGCGATTATTTGAAGACACGGTTGAGGCCCTCGATATATTGTCAAACCTCGGATGGAAGCACGTTATCCTTTCCAACCATGTCCCCGAGTTGTCCATGATTGTTAAAAAGCTGGGGCTGACGCCACATATTCATGCCATTTTCAACTCGGCCGAAACCGGCATCGAAAAACCCAATCCCAAGGCTTACCAGAATGCCGTCGTTTGCTTGGCCGCCAATCCGGATTGGTTATTGATGGTCGGTGACAATGTCGAAACCGACGTCCTGGCCCCCGAATCGTTAGGCATTCGTTCAATCCTGGTACGCAACCATGATCCCCGCGTACCCAGATGTTGTTCCACACTCCTCACCTTATCGGAACTCATAAAAAAAGAATATAAGTGACACATAGACGCTATTACACAAATTTCACTTCAAAAGTGCGCTAAGAGAGAGGTTCAGGCACAATATTCCTTTGAAATGGTTGAGCCAGAACCGGCGCAGGTCTGAAGTGAAATACGTATTATGCGAAATTAGTAACGATGCATAAAACATCCCCATCTGCCAGATCATAAAGTTGTATGTATTATCAGGTGGCAAAGTATTCTTCGGTTAGCTGACGGGGAAATTCTAAAAACGGCTCAGTGGCAACCACCGCCAGGGAAAACGGGGTATACCTTGCTGGGGAACGGTTGAACCCTTGATAACCTTAACGTATTGGGTATGCATGTCGGCATACAGGAAATTATTGCCCGTCTTGTGATGCACCTCGATTCGCGGACCCGAACTGTCTTCTGCCACGTCGAAATCCCACGCCAATTGCTCTTTTTTGAAAAGATTGTCATTACCCGATTCGGCCAGCATGATCACCTCTGAGGCTCGCTTCACCTCGGCAGTCTTGCGTTGGCGATCGTTATCGACCTGGTAGTTCGTGCCGTTTTGCCTTCCGGTAGAATTGGCAAGTTGCTGGGTGAGGAAGCCGTTCATACCGAAACTTACGCGATAGTTGACGTCAACCACTTTCATCTGTCCATTCACGTGGATCTGGGCCATGTTTGTACGTGCCCGAATCGGATCACTGGGACAGTTGTAATATTCAACGCTCTGATCGATACCGGAGCCTATAGCCTTTTGATCGACGTTCTGCCTGGTGGTATTCAGTTTTTGCATCAGAGGCCTCGACAATTCAGCCCAATACCGATCCATAGGATAATAGCCTTGATACTTCTGTGTATAATAGATTACTCCCGTACCCGACGTTCGCATGTTGACGGCACAGGTGGCTAACCTTGCCGTCTCACGCACCCTTGCCAGGCCAGGCAGAAGAATAGCGACCAATAGTGCAATAATCGCCACTACAACCAGGACTTCAATGAGCGTAAAACCCCAAGCCAAACCCTGTCTACCTCGCTGTTGCGAAGTACCGAATAACAACATACCTATCCCTTATATAATTTGCGCCCGAACATTACGGATAAACAGTTTAGATATCTTTATTGTAATGTTATTACCATCTATCTACAATTTTTTCACCATATCTCCTTTCGGTATAACATCTCCAACCATATGGTTGCCAAATTCGAAAACTAACCGCTCAACCGTCTTGGCCTTTTTCTGGTCTTCTATTGATAATTCTTTACTGGCTATCCCAAACCGACAAGAATATTTGAAGCGACAAACTACCCCAACCAGTAACTTCACATTGAATCATCACATTTTAACTCAGCAGCCCGGCGGTTGATTGGCCCCGCCCAGACAACCGGCAAATATGTTGAAATCGGTAGAATCCACGTCCAAGTCAAAGTCCAGGCTGGCATCGGCACAACCGTAAGAATACGGATTGCCAGATCCCGAAAAACAAGCCTGGAAACGACCAAAATCCTCCATATCCACGTCACCATCTTCATCAAAGTCACCGGGAATATATACGTGAATATCCACCGCAATGGTTTGCGGCGAATTGTGGGCGTTGGCATCCTCAACCTCAATAACTGCCGAATAATCACCAACCGTCAGGCCGGACGTGCCGTAAATAATGTTAATGGTATCCTCTTCGCCGGTACTCGAGCCGTTATCCGGAGATTCACTTAGCCAAGAACCATTGTCGCTGATAGTATAGTTCAACGTACCGCTGCCGGTGTTGGCCACGGTGAAAGTGTCATTCGGCAAATCGGTGCCCATGTGCACCAGGTGATTGATCGATGAGATACTGAGCCCGATCCCGGGGAATATGTAATCCAGCATCGGGTCCTCGACCGCAATCATCTCCTGAATAATACGATTGTGCAGTTGGTCACGAATGCCGTCATAAGCGGGATTATCAATCAAATTGTTTAACTCGTAAGGATCGGCATCAAGATCAAAAAGGGCCTTGGGTTGTATATCGCCCGTACCAACTCCGCCCACTTCCATAAGGGCATACTTCCATTGATCGGTACGCAGGGCTCGCGACCATCCGTAACCTACCCCTTCAAGAGAGGTGGTTCTGAACTGCACCATGGCTGCATCGCGGGGGGTATACGTTCCCTGCCCGGTAATAAGCGGGGCCAACGACATCCCCTGAGCACGGGGCGTCGGCGTACCGCCCGCCAATTCCACGATGGTCGGCAAAATATCAATAAGGTGGGTCAAGTGATCGTACACTGTGGGTGAAACCAACTGACGCGGATCGTAGATTATCAGGGGCACGTGAATCGATTCTTCATAAATCACATTCTTTTCCCACTCGCCGTGACTGCCCATCTGGCTGCCGTGATCGCTGCACACGATGATAATGGTATTATCGTCGATGTTGAGCTCCGCCAGCCGGGTCAGAATATCGCCCAACAGTTCGTCAATCCCCTTGGTCATGGCGTGATACTCGCGCAGTTGACGCTCGGGGTCCGGGTAGGGATCCGGCACAATCGGAACGTTGGGCGGCAAGGTCACGGTGGCAAACTCAAAAAGGCTCCACAGATACATGCGGTCGGCGGTAAAAACCGTGTCAAGTTCGTGTTCTTCTCTCCACGATTGTCCACCGGGGGCATGTGGCGGGCCCAGTGAAACCATCAAACAGAAGGGATCGTTAGGATGCATGTTGATGAAATTAATGGCTCGCTCATTGATCAAATCCGGCAGCCAGGGACTGGGTTCGGGTTCGATAAGGTCGCCGGCATTGTTGAAGTACATGGCGTCGGTCAGTTTGCCGTAGGAATTGAAACCCTCCCACCAATCAAAACCCTGTCGGCCCTCGGGTGGAATCCAACTCAAATTGGGGGATTCATCGAGGTGCCACTTGCCAACATGACTGCATGAATAACCCAACTCGTTTAGCTGCTCGGCGAACGTAATTTCTTCGGTGTGCATGGTGATCTTGTTTTCCACCATCCAATCCTTGCCTTCTGTGGAGGATCTGACGGCAAAGGGCATCCGCCCGGTCATTATGCAGGCCCGACTCGGGGTGCACACCGGCAGGCCGGGAAACGCATAATTAAACCGTATACCCGAAGATGCCAACATATCCATGTTCGGGGTAGTTACCGGATCGGTTATCGTAGGGTTGCCATAGACGTTAACTTCCCGGGCCCGCAACTGATCGGGGAAAAATATGATGAAATTGGGCGGCTGGGCTACCGTCTCTGGCACAGTCAAGAAAACTATACCTATTACCATTAAGACGATGTAAACAAAAAATCGCTTGCCTTGTGAGATTTGCTTGCACCACATGTTCCCCAACCTCCTAATTTGACCTCCTGCTTTATTATACAAAAATTGAAGGGGTCTAACCAGAAAATACCTGGATCTTATATTTACCCAGACCTAACTCAAGAGCTTCTGACGTTAAATTTAGACAAAAATTAAAAGGAAGTCGGCTCAGTAAAGCGAAGTCCCGATCAATCGGGATCCTCTTTTCACTTTAATGCCCTCTTCTCTTTATTTTCCGCCAATAATTCTTCATGTTCGGTTGATACCACCGCTCCCCGTTCATCGGTGACCGTCAAAAAGTAAACAATACCCTTGTCGGCAGGCAATTTGGCATAAATCCGATCACCATCAACTGCAGCCGGGGCCGTATGCCACTTACGCTCCTGCCACAAGCCGCTATCCGTAGTGTAATGCAGGGCCGCCTCTTTAACAGTAACCGCAGCCTCAAAACCCGTCACCACCTCCTGCCCTTTGGGCAATACTTTTTTGAATCGTGCCAACGGCTCGCCTTTTCGTAACACGGAATCAATGGATATGCCGATCTCTTTCGGCGCCCAACCATGCTGATGGCTGTGCAACATGCCTACGGTAACACATAACGTTCGTGGACTACGTATCAGCCGATAGCTTTTTTGATAAATGTTTAACGGAAACGCCTTATCATTAGTACCGTTGACAAACAAAATCGGCATCCGGCAATCCGGCAAATCTGGCGAGGGATCGTAATTGTCTATCCACAGCCGTCGGTCACTGGACGACAAACGGTCGAGAATCCTGATCCACATGCTGTCTTCATAGAGAAATCCACACGCGTAAACCGGCACCGCCGCCTTAAATCGATCGTCCAGTCCCGCAACAATACATGTCAAATATCCACCCCACGAAATTCCGGTGATGCCAATACGGTCGGGATCGACTTCGGGAAAACTCCGCAGCAGAGAATGGGCCCGGATTACATTGGCCACCGCATGATAAGGCCATGCCTCTCTCAAACCGCGAGAAACGTCGTTGAACTTTTCCTTCACAGTCTGATCCGGACCACCGTCGGGTAAACGATTACCATCCGGGTCTCGCCCTGCCAGATCCATAGCTATGGCTGCATAACCCCGTTTTGCCCAAAGTTCAGTCCACTCCTTAAAGGCCTTACCGCCCCCGCCATGCACCAGCACCATAGCCGGCGCCTTGCCGCTTACCTTTAGCGGTTTTGCATAGTAGGCAAACACCCGCGTCGCTTTGCCCCCATAAGGTTCACCGGCATAGTAAAGACCGCGAATCGGCCCGGCCGAATCAACCCACTCAACCTGCGGTACCTTATATAAAGACCCAAGATCCCACGGGCCGGTATACTTCTCCCCACAACCAATCGCGCCCAAAACCGCTACACACAAACCGGCAATCCACCAACTTCTTATTTGCGATACTATTAACATCTTTTTTCAGAGCCTCACTGTAAAAATGGCTTAAGAACTGTCTGTTTCTCAATCACGATCGTCATTGTATGCCGCCGCCTATCTTATTGAAAGCATGATCTACTTCATATGCATGCCCACACACGGTATACTCTGATTCCCCCAATAGTAGTATGGACATAGGAGCCGTGAATGAAACCACGATTCATAAACCGCGCGGGGATTGTTACCGCATTTGTGTTGGTTGCCGCCACCGGCTGCAGCACAATCAATCAACAACAAATAGTGGACGGGCGTTTTGATCTCGATGCGTCTGGTTACGTCAGGAACTGGCTGATCGTCAAACCCCAAGTCAGACCCCACTTCCGTGAAAGCACCCCATCGGGCGACATACCCGACAAACAGGTCGAGAAGTGGGTGCCGGTAAAGCCTGACCATGTTGAACTCGGAGGGGCGAGCCCCATCGGCAAATCCTGGAAATATTACTACTCGGGCGAAAACATCTTTATGGAAATGACCAGCGGCAAGCCCACAGTGCCCTCCGCCGCCCGCATGTATGCCGCCGTCGATCTGGAGGCACCACAAGATATGGAAATCGAGGCCCGGGCCTGGCTCAGCGGCTGGACCCATGTCTGGATCAACGATACCCACCTCGGACAGCAACATAAATCGCCGGTCGATCTGAAATTCCCTCTGCGTAAAGGCCGCAACCGTTTCATTGCCTACACTCAAAACGGTGGGGTACGCGGTGTATTCCACAGGGTCGGCCTGCGTATGCCCGATCAAATC
>CP070790.1:1847274-1851761 GCA_020346805.1 Planctomycetota bacterium | reverse complement strand
GCAGATAGGTGAGGCCCTTGGCGATTTCACGAAGAAAGAACGCCGCTTTCTGAGTACCCAGGCCGGATGGCGATTCTTCCAGCAAATCACGAAGCGACGGACCGGACACATACTCCATGATTACAAAGGGTTTGCCCTGTTGGTTGTGTTTGACATCAAAGATGGTAACCAGGTATGGGCTCTTTAGATTCATGCACTGGCCGACGCCGCGAAGCTCGATCTGCTCATAACCCTGGACCGCCTTCAAGGCCACTTCCCGCCCGCTGTCGCTTTGGGCGTAGTAAACCTCCCCGAAGCCGCCCCGGCCGATGGCCCGTTGTATGGTGTAACCCTCCAGCGGTCCGTCACCATATTGGTATTGGAATTCAGCCATCGCAGCGTGTCCTCCGGGATATACTGATTCTAAAGAGTTCCCATATCTATATTACATTTTCGTAACTACCAAAGATACATCACCGATTCTTACGTTGGCACCAAGGGTAATACCCAAGTTACGGTCCATCGGACGACCGTTGACCAACACCTCCGTCTCAGACCGGCAAAACAGTCGGCCGTTACGCAGATGGAATACCGCCGCTTTTTCCAGTTGATCGCAACGTATATGGGCGCTGCCGCCCGGGGCCAGGATTATTTCCCGGTCCATCAATATAACTCGCCTTGCCTCGCTGCCCGGTATTCTCGTACCCTGAATCTGCAACACCGCCGATGCGCTGGCGGCATTGGGCAGGGCAAACTTCAACCGGCACCTGGACGACAAGGCGACAGCATCTTCATCGGCCAATAGTTTTCGTTTGATCGGTATATCGTTGACGCAGATGTTTTGATCGGATTCCAAAAAGTAATCGGCCTCGTCACGCTCGATGCGTATGGCCGGAACGCCGGTGTCTAACATCAGACCCAAATCGGGATTATGTGAGGACCTTGCCGAACCGATGGTGATAGATTGCCCGGCAAGCACTAAAAAACTACCTACCCCATCGATGTGCATGACAAATCGCGAAGTTATGCCCTCCCCAGCGGTATTATTTTGCGGTTCTTCGGTCATCAGTTTGGACCCGGTATCGGGATAAGGCATTGTCGATACACTTCTATTATCGTGGTTCACGCCATGAATATCCATCAGCAGTCCGAGCGGCCCCCCGCGCAATTCTTCCAGCATCTCGGCCTCCTGTTGTGATTGGGCAAGGGCCTTTTTGACCCAAGCCGCCCCGGGCTGAATCGCGGCCACCAGTCGGAGAATCTCGCTTGCCTGCCTCGGCTGAGCACGGGCAATATATCGAGCGGCCAGACGGCATTGATGCACGATCCTGTTCAGATCGCGCGTTTGTATGGTATCGTGCCCCAGGGGAACCAGCCGATGCAACAGCGATTCTGCTATATCCACCCGTCCCTCATTAATGGCGGATTTGGCCTGGGCAATCACGCGATCGGTTACCTGGGCAATCAATTCGGTCAAATGTTTGTTGGCGGCATGGGATCGCTTGATTTCCAGCAAGTTCATGACTGCGGTATCCCAGTCCTCATATTCCAGGGCCTTGCGGGCCCTGGCCAGGGCATCTTCCACCGATACCCGCCGGGCGGCGACATCAGCTTTCAGAGCCTGAACTCTTCGCGTGTCAGTATGCGCATTCTCCAATAGTTGCTCGCCCACAGAAAGCCGGCCTTCATCGATATAGTCGCGGGCCCTGGCGATTGCATCCCCCTTTCGGCGATCCGAACCATGCCGATCCGAAACCGCTTGGGTAATGGCCTCACGCAGTTGTATAACTTCAGTTATATTGCCGCCCAGTTGGATCGCCTTATCGCAGTCGGCAGAAGCCTGAGTAAAGCGATCGGCTTGAAGATGCTCTGACCCTCTGGAAACCAGGGCCCGCACAAGTCGGCCGACCAACGACTGACCACGACGATGGGCTCGAACATCCGTGGATCGAACAAGCTCGAAAGCCTCGTCCAGTCGCCCGTCGGAAAGAGCAGTCTCAGCTTGTTTGATTCTCAAGATCAACAACGGCTTGACTCCCACCGATAACCGCTATGCCTGGGGAAATATTCACCGACGATACAATATAAAACATGACATCCATTGCCGAACATTCGTTCACCCAACCATTGAACATTATTTGTTTGGTTCGGTTCGATTAAGAGCAAGCGCTTCTTCGGACGCTTGAGTTGGTGATTCCCGGTCTTTATCTAAATACTGGTCAACTTCAACCAGAAGGTCCTTTTCGTCGATGACGTCAACGGAAATCGGCTGGACGAAGTTTGCTTCGTGGGCCAACACGCGTTCGGCCACGTCGAGTCTTTTCTTGATATCGTCGATCAATTTTTCGGTCTGGGCCAGCTTGCTGTTATCCAATTGAATCTTTGAGTTGGCGGAGGCCGCCTTGACCAGACGATACTGGCTTTCCAAAGCCGCTATGCGATTTTCCAGTTGCGATTTTTGCGATCGGGTCCGCTCCAGCATTTGCATGGCTGCCTGGAGAGACTTTTCCCGGGTGGACAATAACCGCTGTTTGGCGGCAAAGACGATATTGGCCTCTTTGAATCGATCGAAACGCCTGGCAAGTTCCCCCTTTACTTGAGGGCGTGTGTAATCATAACCACCGAAAGTGTAATTTGCCCGCTGGGTATTGAGGGCCTCGCGGAATTTTACAATTCTCGCCTGTTCGTCGTTCAGCGAATCCCGGCTTTGATTGATGTCGGCCTTGAGCCTGTTGATTTCCACTTCCTCCTGTGCGATCAACCGGACGTTGGTCTGGATTTCGGGAATGATATCCTCCAGAAGGTCCCGGGCCCTCCGCAGTTCAAACTCAATGGGTACCGCATCCCTGACCTTGGTACGAACCAATTTGGTGGAACTGGTAACATAGCTGACCAGCTCGGTCCCAAATACCAATCCCCCAACCACCGCCAGGCCTCCAACCGCCAATAATCCTAGTTTTATCGACTTAAAAATCATGGTATGTCTCCTTATTACAAGGACTTACAACTTTTTTATCCCCGGCCATACTCTGGCCACATTGCGGTAGTCGCAGCCGGGCAAGAAATATTTCATAAATTGGTTGAGGAAACTGATTCTGAGGCGGGTGGCGAATCAAAAAGTGGCATGGCAAAAATCAGATGGACTTATCCAATACTTAAGCCGCAAATTTCGGATCACTACATAAGCAACCATCATCGAATATGAATCACTTTTTATCAACAATAAAGCCATACCTATAGTATGGTATTTAGCAGTACCGACAAAGAAGGCATAAGCCTTTGCTTATACCGGGCAAGGTCAATATCAGCGTGCAAAAAACCTCAAGATCTTCTTAGACAGAAGCTCCTTCAGCTTGGGCAACCAAGTCGGATTGGAGTACTGCCTGCTCCAGTTCCTTAACAATCTTTTGGTTGTAGCCGTTCTCTGTATCATGGCGAAGTTCCTCAATGGCCCTTTGCAATGCCGTTTTCGGATCGCCGGAATCTCTTTTGACCAGGGTATCATAAGTTCGGACGGTACGGATAATTTGTACAGCGAGCGGCATATCATCCAACAGCATATCTTCATTAGTACATAGTCCGTTACTCACCGCCTGGTCCTGGTTAGCCAGCAATGGTACAGTACTGTTGAGTACCGAACTTAATGAGTGGACCAATTCCGTTCCAAGAAATGTATGTTTAGCAACGATGGCCGGATTGGCTTCCAAGGCGCTGACTGCCTTACTGATCAACTGAGTGGTGACCTCAATATTTCCAAGATCGCAGAGCAACACTCCCACCCTGATATCATCAGTATCCTTACGGGAAAGTCCCATCCTCTCGGCGACCATCTGGCTCAAATCTGCGATCCGGTTGGATAGAGTTTTTCCTGCCCCAGTACCCATCTGCAGATAGTTGTGCAGGACTTCCGCCACACCAACGTAGGCTTCGTGCAGTTCATCCAGCTTGGCGGCACGCTCATCGCAAAGTGTCCCAACCAGCAGAGCAGTCAGTCCCAATACCCCCCCCCAGACGGTTAAGCACAAGTAGATCATGGCCGGGGAAGTATAACCGGCAAAACCGGTCATATTCATGGTGGTGATGATAGTAACTGAAAGCACACACAATAGGGCCAAAACACCGGCACTGTTTCGGCCCCAATAGTAACCACTCAGCACAATGGGCAAATAAAAGAGATTGAGGACAATCATTTTATAACCGCCCATTTGAGAAAAAAGACATGCTGTCCCCACAACTACTATGATGAGCATAATTTCAAGAATACGTTTTTCTTTGGTAGTCATTTCACGCATTATCTATCTCCTTAACAGTAAACCGATTCGAAGCGTTTTTTATTGTGATTCAGCAGGAAGTGCCGAAACCGCTAGTTCCGCGCTTGTTCCTCAGTCTTACTTTGCACAGAAAATATTACATAAAAAATGTTGTATCCACAGGCCCGCTGCTACACACCCGGTTTGACTAAGCATCAAAAAAGCGAAATGTTTAGTGCGCGTACTCACTTAAGCTTT
>CP070790.1:1841491-1847174 GCA_020346805.1 Planctomycetota bacterium | reverse complement strand
TCTAAACGGACTTGATCCAGTTCGGCCGCACTTAGTGCGCTATCGTAGATGCGAACATCGTCGATCCAGGCCGGCGGTGTGTAATCGGTACCTGGGTAAAAGCCGTCACTGCCCACCCGAAACTCCGAGCTGTTGTCTAACAAGTCGTACGTATAAATCTGCGTCAATCCGATCTGAGAAACCACCGTATTTTCATCGCCCACATAAAACCTCTGACGTTTGGTTGCGTCGTAAGTAATGGCCAGAAATACCCACTTATGATCGGCGTTAACAGCCGGCGAATACGATCCCTGGATCTGCCAGTATGTGCCTAGGGATTTATAAATGCCAAAGTTAAGACTGAAGTTACTTGCCGTTGGAGGATTGCCTCCCACTTCGCCGATCCACAGCGCCCAACCGCCCACGCCGACCGGGGGAACGGGAAAGCCTTGAGGAACTTTACTGACTAGTGAGTCTTCATTATCAGGATTGGCCTGAAGGTTGACCCACATGGCAACCGTCATTTCCGTCAAGGCGTCGATTTTATTCACATCAGCCCCGGTGATAACGTAATTGTTAATCGCGCCGTTGGGAGTCAGATCCAAAGCCGCGCAGGAGAAATTTGCCGGGGGATCGGCCATGCGAATAGCATCGCCGGTAAAGATGCCGTCCGCGGCCGGCGGCGTTCCTACATCTCGCGCATCTCTGTTGTCGTAGTTGTTCCTGTCAAAACCGTAGTGGAGCACAGGTTGCCCGTACGAATGTACAACAGGGCCGATGGCAAATAGGACAACGATCAATCGCGGAAATAATTGTCTGCGGTGTGACTTCATTTCAAACTCCTCCTTATGTTAAACCTTCCCTTTCCCCAAAGGTTAAGTGGGTGTTGTTTGGACTTAATCCCGTGAGCGTATTCCTGTACCGGAATGGGATGACCAAACCTTGATTTATAAAGATGCGTTACCTTAAAAGGAAGTCATTACTTCCCAACCCGGTTATCCTACCCTGATATTATACTATAAGCACAAATAAATTCATAGTAAAAATAGTTGCCCATAGAACTTTGTGAAAATAATATTTGACTTGGATGTTCGGTGTTCCCGATAGTGCCCTGTTATCTTCATTCTCGTGGCCCGAACCTGTTCAGAAAATATATTAGATTTCCTCAGGACCTGTATAAAGCGCGCTAAATTACTACTTTACGTACATTCACTGTTGGTAATTAATATTTCAGGGGAAAAACAAACTCAACCTATCCTGTGGGATATGCTGAGCTAGGTTTGCTTTAAAGTGACTGTTAAATGTCGACGTGCTTAGCCAAACAAGTAACACTTGACGTCGAAAGGCTCCAGATTCAGGGTGATCCTGATATCCGGACCTTTCTGTTGGTAATCAACCTTCTGCTCGTCGATCAGTTCGGTCGGCGTACGCTGCTCGTTGGTTATGGTCAGTGTTGTCTCGACCGGCTCCTCCTTGTGATTGAACAAAAACACGATCCGCTTATCGCCGCAGCTTAGTTGCCGCCCTTGGGTTTTGCGACTGTCGGTATATACCGCTCGTTTCAGTTCTGCGGTCATATCCTGCATAAAGGTCCATAATTCGGCATTGCGATTGTGGAAGTATTCCATAAAAGGGTTGGAGCCCATGTAGACGGCCTTACCCTTGCCGAATTTATTGACCGTAATCGCCGGCGTGCCGTCGTCGTGGGTACCGATGACCTCAGCACCCCTGGGTACCAGGACCTCGCGATAGTATCGGCTGGGTATCTCGACGTTCTTGTATTTGAGTTTCGTCTCCTCTACCGACAAAATTTCGCTTTCCGCCCGTCGCACCCCGAACACCTCATCCATGCCCATCCCCGGCACCATGGTCGAGGCCAGAAATCTTTCGTCGTATTGGCCGAACGACGCTTCGGATATCAGGATTCCCCCGTTGGAGACAAATTCGCGGAGTTTCTCTGCCGTCCTGGGGCTGATCCAGGTGGGGCAGGGCATAACGATCATCTTGTATTTGCTGTAATCATCATCCACCGCCTCTTCGTCGGCCCGAATGACATCCGCCCCAAGGTCGCCTTCCATAAGAACCGCATATATACCTTTGATCGAATCGATGGGGGCGGTGGCCATGAATTCACTGACCCCGTGGATGATGTAGCTGTTAGGCCCGCAGGTCAGGGCCACCTCATTTGTCTGTTCCTTGGCGGCATTAAACAAGTCGGCATGTTTGTTCAGCACCACGCTGAGCTTCTTGACCGCCTCGGTGCGATCGGTACCACTCCCATCCAGGTCGGTCAGGCCGAACCCGTACTCATAACCCATCCGCTCCGGCCGATACTGCCAGTATAGAACCGCCTTGGCCCCCATAGCTACCGCTACCCAGGACCAGTAAGCCAGCTTGTCGCCTCTCAGTACGAAGTGCCGACCGGTTCCCATGCCATGACCGCCCCCCTGCAATTCCGCCTGCCACCAGACCTTGCCGGGACAAGAACACCGGGTGACTTCCATACTCAAGGGATAATCGACGTCGCCCATCCTTCCCGGAAAGGCCGCCTGTCCGTAAAGATCGACCAGCTTGGCCAGCCGCCAGTCATCGATAACCTGGGTATTGGTATCCAGCAGACCGCCGGTATTGGCCCGACCGTGCATTAAAATCGCGTGGTTGGGGGCATTATCTTCAATGGCTTTTTTGCGCCAGTTCAGATGATCGTTGATGTTATCCAGGGCAAAATTACGCCAATCGATCCAATCCGGCCAACTGCCCCCCTCCCGTGGCGGGAGCACGTCTTCCCAACAACTGTGTTTCTGACGCCAGCTCGCATCAAGGGCCTCTAATGTCTTATATTTACGCTGCAGCCAATCGCGGAAGCGCATCAGTGTCGCATCGCAGTAACAATATACTTCGTCGTGATAACGGGCCCCTTCCATCATGGGTTCGTTTTGCGGTTCCCAGCCGTAGATCACATCATTATTACTGAAATGTTTGGCGGTGGCCGCAATCCACTCCGCACCTTTTTCCTGCACGATCTTGTGGTCCATGCATAGGCCCGGAAATCCGCCGGGCGTCAGATTGGCCCCGGAGCTCGTATAACGCGGCAGGCCTTTTCTGGAAATATAGTGACAATCCGAATTCTCGCGGATCATCCATGCCGGTGCCGCTTCCAGACTGGTCAGTAAAACGGCCCTGATATCGTTCTGCTTGCATAGCTCCAGAATCTTCTCCACATCCTCGAAGTCGTATTTATCGGGTGCGGAATTCATCCACGACCATACCAGCCACAGCCTAATAATGTTCATCCCGCAGTCGCGAATATTTTCCAGATCTCGTTCCCAGTCTTCCGGAAGCGGGGTGGGTGAACGGTAGTACTGGGTTCCTACCAGGAAGGTGTTGTTGATCATCTTGGTTGTGCTTGGATGAACCGATTTTTCTGCCATACTTCTTTATCTCCAACCTCTTGTAATAATTAAAGTTAGACCTCTTGTGCCCCGGCGCGGGGCGGATCAGGGAATCTAATGTCCCCGCTCGATGCTGTCAACAACATGATTGTTCTCGTCGTTTGTTTCGTTTTAAAAGGTACGTTTGGAATCTAGTAGTATACAGACTGGTCCGTCATTGGTACTGATTACGTCCATGTGGGCCCGGAAAATGCCCCGCGCCACACTCAGGCCGGTGCGTTCTAATTCATCGCATACCTGCTCGTATAGTGAATTGGCTGATTCGGGATCGGCGGCGGGATCAAATGAGGGACGACGTCCCTTGCGGGCGTCGGCCTGTAAAGCAAAAGCGCTGATCAGAAGAATACCCCCTTTGATATCCGTGATACTCAAATTCATCTTGCCGTCGGCATCGTTGAAAATGCGAAGTCCCGAGATCTTATCTACTATATAACGCACGTCCTCCGGCCCGTCGTCTTTTCCAACCCCAAGGTAGACTAGCAGTCCTGGACCGATCAACCCCACAACTTGCCCCTCCACCGTAACTTTGGCTTCAGAAACTCTTTGAACCGTTGCTCGCATAGCAACATTCTATCACGAAATGCCGTACATTTCCGCCATCGAATCGATGTGAGTCCGTATAATCTTTTTCAAAGCTGCCGGCCCCTCCACCATCGCCTCTTTACCGTAACCAAGCACCCACCAGGAAATCTCACACACTCCATCCACATCCGCTTCATAGAGTAGGGATCCGTCGTCCAGGCGTTTGGTTTGTTGCGTTGCATGCCACAATACTTCTTCAACATTACCAGCCACCTTGGGCGAAAAACGAATACGCACGTGGTATCGACGATCCCCTCGTATCATCTGCCAGGCGTTACCAAAATAGGTGTTGAGATCGAATTTCGGATCCGGACGGAACTGCCTGCCCGTTGGGATCGCCTCTAAAATCCGTTCCACTTTGAACGTCCGAATTTCTCGGTGCATACCGCTGTAGCCTAGAACGTACCAGGCCCGGGTGATGAAAACCAGTCGATATGGATTGATCCTGGTTTGGATCTCTTGTTTTTCATAGTATGAGTCATATTTGATCTTCAACATTTCTTGCGTGCGGGTGGATTGCAGTAGACGTTCGAATATCCCCGATGCCCGACTGACGTCGGCCATGGGAGAAAAACGACATTCAATGTTTTCCAGTAAATTCCCGCAGTATTCCCGGATCTCGGATGGCAGGGAGCTTTCAATTTTCATCATTGCGCTGGCAATGGCTTTGAAGTTAGGAAGGGCGGCACGTGTACTATACTTTCGCGTTAATACCAATAATCCCAGTGCTTCCTCATGTGTAAAATTAACCGGCGGCAGAAAGAAACTCTTGGCAATTCTGTAACGCCGGGACTCGTTGTCGTAGCTCACCGGAACCCCCGCATGCTTGAGTAAATTGAGATCGCGAAACAACGTCCGCCGGCTGATCTCAAGCATGCCGGCCAAATCCCGAACGCTGTACTGCTTGCCCGTTTGAAGCGTGGTAATCAGTTTCAACAGACGGTATATCCGGCTGACTTTCACCTTGTTCTACCTCTTGGCGCGGGAGATTATTTCAGAAGTGGGGGGCGAGAAGTCCGGCGATAACAAATGTCAGGGCCCACAAAACACCTCCCCACTTGAGAATAATAACGGTGTTGCCTCGGCCCCGCTCTTGAAAGACAAAAGACATGGCCGACACCACTACTCCGGCAAGGACTCCGTAGAAGTACATTGTGGGGATAATAACTAATCCGGTTAATTCTCGCAAGTGCCAAATTCCTATCACCATACATAGGGCCCCTACCGCAGATAACGATTTCGGCCCGGGGCCAAGGGCCGTCAAAAAACACACCCCACTCAGTATGGCAAAGGTCGTGGAGGGTATCCAGGAAGGCAACTTAAGTTGCTCGATAAAGGTAAGCCCCGAAATGGCAATAATTGGGCAAACGAACATCCCGGTTAAATACAGCGGTTCTGTAAATGCATGCCATCCCTTGATCTTGGTGGTGGTAATATTCAATAGAATAACCGGAACCCCCGCCGCCGACACCGCTATCGGCCAGTTTAACGCCAACCATTGACTGACTGTCCAGTCGGGGGTACGCACCCATATAAATCCTGCGGTGAGGAGTAATGCAAATAGCATCAGCCAGGCCAGGGTCGGTTTATTTGTCCTCTTGGCGGAAAACAACAACGCCAGTAGCAAAAGGCAGTTGCCCCCCAATCCCCAAACCAGCTTCCCCGCATCG
>CP070790.1:1838472-1841391 GCA_020346805.1 Planctomycetota bacterium | reverse complement strand
TGGCACTAGTAATCAAAACGGTTTTTTGTTTTTCGGCCGGTGCGCTTAATTGCAGATTTGCGCGTATGGCCCTAAAGGCTTCGGCAATCATAGAGTGTGGTGCGGTATGTGCGGCCAGTTCCATTTGTTTAATAGCCAGTTCTTCATCGTCCAGATCGGGGACGGTTCCCAGGAGGGGGATATGTACGTGTCGCACTATGTCCTGCGAGGTTTTCACCGAGGTATCGATAAACTCGAGTAAAAACGCCAGACCGATTCCCAAGAGCAGGCCCAATATACTTCCCGCGGGTATATTCAATAAATGGTTGGGGAAACTGCGTAATTTGGGGGGCAAAGCCTGTCCAATCTGTCTGACGCGAACCATGCCGCGGTCTTTGATAATCATTTTCAAGAGGTTCATGTGTTCACGTATCTGGGTAAGCTGATGTTCGAGTAATAACTGATCCTCTTCGAGTTGTCGGTAACGAATAAGGGCCTGGTCCAAATCGCGCTGCTTGTCTTCGGCCTCGAGCATTCTTTCACGGAGTTGCAGTTCGGCCTGCATGGCATTCAAGAATGAGGTATGGGCCACATTAACCTGGTATTCGCGGATTTCATTTTCCTTCTGGGCCATTATTTTTTGTAAAGTTTCATCTACTACGAGCAGCTTGGCCTTGAGATCCTGGACGGCTCGATGATTTTGGCCCAATCGTTGTAAAGCGGTGGCAATTTCCTGATTTAGGGCGAGTTCCTGGTTTTTCAGTCCTGCGACCTGAGTATCCTGCTCAATCATCAAGGTCATCTGTGGGCTGATGACAATCTGAGAGGGATCGACGCCAACGAGATTTTCATATGCGGCCTGATTTTGCAGTTTTTCCGCTTCCAGGCGGGTCACTTCAGCAGCGAGGGTTCGCCAGGTTTCCCCCACCACGTTGAGTCCTTCGGTGGCACCGGCACTTCCCAATTCTTCGCTGAGGAAGCGTCTTTTTTGGGCCCGAACGTCTTCCAGCTCATTGACCAGTCGTTTCTCTTCGGTATCGGCATCATCTAATTCTTCTTGATACTGTGCAAACGATGCTTGTTGGACCTTAGTCAAATATTTTTCGATTACGGTATTGACGATGACGGGAGCATCTTCCCTATCTCTGGTGGCAAAGGAGACGGCCAAATAATTGGTGTTGGAGACCTGCCTGACGAAGAGATCATCTTTGAGTTCGATCAATAGTTCATCTTTGTCGGGCTGAGCTCTGTACCACGCGGTTTCGAGTACGCGTGCGGCCTGCAATGTTTCTGCCAGTATTTGATCGTCTTTTAACAACACCGCCTGATCGGCCACGAAACGATCCATCAGCTCCACCTGGACGGTACGTTCGGTCAATTGCAAAGGATTTTTGGGGATAGGTGACTCGACGTAGATAGCCGAACGGGCAGTGAACAGGGGGTGTTTTGCTTGGAGATAGAACGAGATTCCTGCCGCCGATGCGGTCATAAAGATCCAGAGGAACATAATGAGAAAGATTCGTTGTTTAAGGATTCTAATTACATCACCGACGTTCATGCCGCCGGCAGGTCCGGCGGGTCGGGCTGCAACGTTGACGGGCATAGGAATGCGTTCTTGAATAGTAACGGGTACCGAAGTCATGGTCGCTCCTCTTCTGCTGTCGTCGTCTGCGGATCATCCGGCAGATATTCCTGTTCGACGAAGATATGGTTGAGCACGTATGAGATTGCCCCATACAATGAAAAGGCGATAAAAAGCATTCCCAAACCAAGCATCATATGCCAAAAGCCGCGGGCCAATTCCTGTTTACCAAAGACGACGAAAAAACCGGTGGTGGTGACGCGGATGATATTGCAGAAAATAGCGATGGGGATGCAGGCCAATATCATGATTAATCTCTGCCACAACGGTCTTTGATGTATAAAAGCCATGGCCACCCCGAGGGCGACCATAGTCATCATCAAGCGCATGCCGCCGCATGCCCTCTCGATATTCAGGGTTCCGGTAACACCTTTATAGATATATTCGACAACCGTACCCCACGCTTCGGCGAGCATGTCGGGGCTGAGGACAAGTGTCAGGACCGCGGCGGATATATTAGCAGCCACCTGTTGGAAAGGCATGGTCATTTGTTGATAGATTCGTTGTGGTAAAGGCATGGCGAAGACCAGGAATGCGATGGCAAACCAACTCCATCGAGCTATTGGCCATCCACACACCATCAACACAACACCCATGATACTGGCGATCAGGGACAAGTTTTTAGGATATTCGATCCCATATATTATGCCGCCCACATAAATTGCGAAGGCCATAGTCAAGAGCAATGCCCCAACAATTCGGGCAGTCATTTCCCGATCCAGCGACTTACCGGGCATGCGATCGCGTTGCAGATAAAGATAGTAGACACTGAACAGAGGGATAATAAACCCGTGAGACCAATCTCCGCTATTGCTCCAGATATAAAACAATCGATAGAGCATGTGTTGATAATGAAAGGCCATTACTGCCGTCAGGATCAGGGCCTGTATGACCGTAATCCATATCCACCACCTTTTTTGGGGGGGAGCAACCATTGTTTCAAGCTCCAGAGGTTTCTGATGCAAATCGGCCATTCAGCTATCCCGCTCACCAATAAATAAAACATACGGCGTTGGTCACGCTCTTTGAATTTTCTGTTTCACCTTATTTTTATGGAAACAGCCCCGGGAACCTGACCGCGGCTTCAGTTCTTCGACGATCGGTGGGGTTTTGTTGTCCGGAGAAGGAATCGATATCCGCAAAGTTTCGATCGTAAGAGAAACTGAATCCATATGAGACACGAAGTCCATTTCTAATAGCCTGCAACAACTGTGCGATGGCATGGGTTCCGACATTTATTACGTCTCCGGGTCTGATATAAATGTCCGGGTCCAGGCCGTTTACAATTCGTTCCAGGT
>CP070790.1:1835696-1838372 GCA_020346805.1 Planctomycetota bacterium | reverse complement strand
GTGGAAATCCCCCTGCCTCAAGGATGCCGAGTCTGATTCGATCTTCCATCGCCAACATAAGCGGTCCTTGCCTTGCTCCCCAGCTAACGCCATAATAGGTGAGTTTTTCTATGTCGATATCCGTTCTGGTCTCTAAATAGTCGATCGATCTGGAGAGATCTTTCACCATTTGTATATGCCAATCTCGATAGGCATTTGGTTCACGTCTAGACGACGGCGGCCCCCCGTCGAAGCGACGATCATAGGTTCCCTTGTAGATAGGATAGAGGGCGGCACGCCCGCTCTTTATGACAAAATCGTGCTTGCGCATATGGGATTCCACAAACGTGTCTTCCCAAACAGCGCTCAGGATGGGAAAGAAGACAACAGGCTGATAAGGCGTCTTAACTCCTTTCGGCAGAAACAGGTACGCAATTACGCGCTCACCGCCGTAGGCAGCCTCGAATGTGATTTTCTCTTTACGCCAGTACCGGGGACTATCATCGGACGACTCAACATTGGGATCCAGTTCGCTCGGATCATACGCACAAGATGTCTGGAAATTCCGGAATTCTTCCTCCGAAAGCGGAGTAACGCCGGAATAATCTCTGACGATTGATCGCTCTTTTGGCTCGAGGTAGCCGCTTGGGATCGACTGTCTCCCACTGAGAAACTGCACACAGCGGAATCCATTGCCATGGTCCCGATCCCACGGGGATCGAACATCTCTCAGAACGAACATGTAGTCCGGATCTTCCCAGGAACCTCCGCGGATATACCGCTTGTTCCCAGAATCATCGGTTGCATTCCAGCACCATTCCCTGACGTTGCCGGCCATGTCATACAAGCCGTGAACTCCGACTCCCTGATAGCTTCCAACGGGAACTGGCCCATCTCCGAAATTGCTGAAACTGGCGCCGCCCGAGAACTTGTCCGGTCCAGCCGCATATGACCAGCAGGCCACCGGCGGCAGGTCTTTGCCGACAAATTCAGCGTAGGCGGCAGCCTCATACCAACTGACCCCGGAAACCGGATAATCGCCCTGGTCGCCCGGATATGTTCCACCCGCCCACGTTGAAGGGCCAGGCCGTCCTGTTGTGTCTTGGAACCCCGTCGTGGCTTGCTTCCAACTGAGTATGTGGCCGTCCTTCAGGAACGTGTGCTTCCAATATTCCTGGCTTGTGTAGCCCCCGGCATCGACGAACTTCTTAAACTGTTCATTTGTGACTTCGTACTTATCGATCAAATAATCAATCTCAGATCCCGACTGTATCCACCGCGAGGGTGTCATCTGTATCAATACCATCCCGGGATTGCTGCCTGCTGCCTGCAGGGTGATCTTGAGCGTGCGATGCTCCACTTCGTATCTGACAATCGACTCTCTGCTTTCAACTCCTTCCTTGGCAAACTTGCAGCGGTAGAGCCCAAGTGGAAAAGTGATATTCTGTTGTGGAGACCGACCGAGATACAGCCACGGGCCGTCCGTATCCGAATACTCCTTGTAGGAGATGTCTACACCGGGAGGAATCGTAATGATCGAAAGTCTGCGAGACATTTCCGGCCAGAGCTTGCGGAGCATTGCATTCTCGGGGATGTACTTCTCAGCTTTGCGCGCCAGCAAGAAAGCATCCAAATATCTTTCCTGGTCGATAAGACGCTCGATTTCTGGCAGTGCTTCGTCTCTGGCCCAGCGGATTTTAGCGCTTCGATGGATTAGCCACATGACGGCAAGACAAAGAACCAGAAACACCAACACGCTGCACGCAGCAATCCGAGGCTTTCGCAGCAGTCCCAATAAGGCTTTGAGGTCTACGGGTTTGGGAGGCCGGGCTGTCGCCTCCCTGGATTTCCGCAGGTCCTCGCAAAGTCCGGCCGCCGACTGGTACCGTTGCGCGGGCTCCTTTTCCAGGCATTTGTGAATGATCTCACGCACATCTGCCCCGGCTTTTGCTGGTAGCCGTTGCCAGTCAGGCTCAGTCTTCAGGATCGACGCCAAGGCTTCCGATGCGGTCGCCCCCGGGAACGGACATATCCCCGTAAGCATCTCATACAGAATGCAACCAAATGACCAGATGTCGGTACGGTGGTCCGCAGGATTGCCGCGGGCCTGCTCGGGACTCATGTAGCCGGGGGTGCCGATGACCTGACCGGGCTCGGTAATCGTCACAGCCGCCGAACTCGGTGCACCGATCATCTTGGCTATACCCAGATCCAGCACCTTGATTCTTCCCTCCGGGGTGATCTTGATAGTGCCGGGTTTAAGGTCCCGGTGAATCACTCCCTTGTCGTGAGCATACGAGATGGCTTCGGCAATCTCGCATGCGATTGAGAGAGCTTCTTTGAACGTAAGCCCGACGCCGGCTATTCGCTCGCCTAGTGTTTCACCAGGAACGTATTCCAGGACCAGGTAGATTGCGCCCTTGGCTTCTTCGAGTTCTTCATGGATAGCTGCAATGTTGGGGTGATTAAGCGATGCCAGCAGTTTTGCCTCTCTCAGGAAACGCGATTGCGCGGCGGGGTCGTCCGCTAATTCGGCCGGCACGCTTTTTATAGCAACTGAGCGGTCGAGTTTGGTGTCGTGTGCTAAGTAAACGACTCCCGCGCCCCCACGGCCTAATTCCCGCTCGATCCGGAACGGACCTATCCGCCCACCTGGACCCACCACCGGGCTATCAAAAGACCGGGTCGGACCAGTTC
>CP070790.1:1832111-1835596 GCA_020346805.1 Planctomycetota bacterium | reverse complement strand
CAGTTTAATGACCGGGCGATATCCTATTCGCCAGGGATTACAAGTTGGGGTAGTCTGGCCATCTGCCCAATTCGGCCTGCCGTTGGAAGAACGCACCCTTTCTCAGGCTTTGAAAAAAGTCGGTTATCGAACAATAATCCTCGGCAAATGGCATCTCGGAGAATACAAACCGGAATATCTGCCGTTACAGCGAGGTTTCGATTATCATTACGGCCACTACCTGGGAGCCATCGATTATTACACTCATTCAAGAATGGGAGGCCTCGATTGGCACCGCAATGGTCAACCGGTACGCGAAGAAGGGTATACTACCAATCTACTGGCCGCCGAGGCGGTCAAAATAATTACAAAACACGATCCCGCACAACCATTGTTTCTATACGTGCCTTTTAACGCCGTACATGCCCCGCTGCAGGCTCCTCAGCAATACATCGATCGCTATAAACACATTGAGAACAAGAAACGAAGTATCTATGCGGCCATGACCACCTGTATGGACGATGCTATCGGTCGCACTCTTGAAGCCCTGGAAAAACGCGGAATGGCAAAAGATACGCTGGTATTCTTTGCCAGCGATAACGGCGGGCCGAACAGAAACGGGGCCAACAATGATCCTCTACGCGACGGCAAAGGTAGCGTTTACGAAGGTGGGATTCGAGTGCCGGCAGTGGCCAGGTGGCCCGGACATCTGAAAGCAGGATCGGTAGTCAATGAGCCTCTGCATATCGTAGATCTGTACCCCACCCTACTGAAATTAGCCGGTGCATCACTCAAACAGCGGATGCCGCTCGATGGCCTGGATGCTTGGCCGACAATAGCCCAAGGCAGCCCCTCACCCCACACCGAGATTCTGCACAACGTGCATCCCGGCCTGACTCGTGGGGCCATCCGCCGAGGAGACTGGAAACTGGTTATTCAAAGAGAACAGGCTGGAACCCGGATAGAAGGTAAAAAGAAGAAGTCGGCTGGTCTTATCGAACTTTTTGATATCACCAAAGATCCCGGGGAAACAACTAATTTGGCCGACAACTATCCGGTAAAAGTCAAAGAACTCATGGAACGGCTGAAATTCTACGAAAAACAAGCCCTTCCACCGAAGAACAAAGCCAAAAGTAGACGGCGGGGCAACTTTAAAGCACCCAAGGTATGGGGAGAACGCAACCAATAACACGAATATTATACAAACTTCACACTAAAAAATAAGTAAATACAAATTTCGACTGAAAATCAAGCCAAAGCCCACGCAGACTCGAAATGGAATTCGTATAAACGTTTGATGACTATCCAGATTAAGTCTGTCAGTTTGCCTCAATCAGGACACTAACTTCACGTGCTATACGACATCATACTGGTCATATTTTGCCTATCTTGCCAATGTGACTTCGACTATTTAACTATACCTAGTATTAATCTCCTTGAGCAATATGCTGCCCTAAAAGTCACAAATAGATTATTAAATCCAAAGGCAAAAATAGGGAAACTTCCCTATGGCTTATTTTTGACACTTAAACGATAAAAGATACAAGCGGTTACTCTCGTTTACCGGAATCTGTCTGATTCACGTACCCCGACCGTGAGATGGATTCCGGTTTTTTTCGTCACTTATTACAACACAACAAAAAATTCACAACAAATTTTCGGTATTTATCTTTGACTCTTTTTATAGAGTCAGAAAAAAGTATGTTTTGAAAGCAACCGTCGTTATATAACGAATAATATATGAATCGTCAGCGATCAGCTGCCATTATTAAACAGCAAGCTTTATTTCCCAGGATTATTTGCAGCCGGCGCGGTATCTGGTTATTCTCACCGTTTAAATAATCGCTTAAGTTACATCT
Source organism: Planctomycetota bacterium (assembly GCA_020346805.1). GTDB lineage: Bacteria > Planctomycetota > Phycisphaerae > UBA1845 > PWPN01. The sequence continues at coordinate 1,833,758 of CP070790.1, read as the reverse complement.
ATAAAGCTGGAGAAAAATAGGTTATTCACTGAGAGAATCGATGAACCAGACCGGACCGCTTATATCTGGAGAAAACAAGGGAGACCGGACAATCAAGGAAAAATCCACGGCTAATCGCACGAAAGTTTCCTGGTGGCACCTTCACCGGCGACTCTATGACTGGGTGCTCCACTGGGCGGATACACCTTACGGCGGGCTGGCCCTGTTTTTAATGAGCTTCGCCGAGTCCAGCTTCTTTCCGGTTCCCCCCGATGTTCTATTGGCCCCGCTGGTGCTGGGAAATCGGCGGAAGTGGCTTCGATTTGCCTTCTGGTGTTCTCTGGCTTCGGTACTCGGAGGAGCCCTGGGTTACCTGATCGGCATGACTGTATGGGGGGCGATCGATCAGACTGTTTTTTCCTGGAATATCCCGGGTATCACGCCCCAGAATTTTGCCAAAGCCACCTCGTGGTATGAAAAGTATAACTTCTGGATTATCTTTGCCGCCGGCTTTACCCCCCTGCCATATAAGGTGGCCACCATATCCGCAGGTATGTTTTTCGGCAAAAGCATGCCCATGTTCCTGGTTTTCGCTATTGCTTCAACTACCAGCAGGACCGCCCGCTTTTTTCTGGTAGCGGGTCTGATGGGACGCTATGGGGCCACCATCAAACCATTTATCGACAAATACTTTAATTTGCTCTGCATTGTCTTTGTTCTTCTGCTTATCGGTGGATTCGCAGTAATCAAGTATATCGGGTAGACTATCACAGATTAAAACAACCTTTTCAGGCACATCGGAGCGCTTAACAAATGGACGAAAACCAACAACAAGCATTGCTGATCTTCGTCCGCGAAACCGTCAGAAATTATTTGACCGGTCAGCCATTACCGCCTTTGCCGGAAACAAGGGTCGAGGTGCGGGATTTCGGTGGAATGTTCGTGACCCTGAAAAACAAGGGACAACTTCGCGGATGCATGGGCCAATTTAATCCCGATACCGGTATGTTCGAAACCGCCCAGAAAGTGGCCGTCAGCTCACTGCAGGATATAAGATTCCAAAATAATCCCATTACCGCAGACGAAATGACCGACCTGGATATCGAGATCTCCGTTTTATCGCCGATGAAAGAAACGGACGATCCGCTATCCTTGGAAATCGGTGTACACGGCATATACATTCGTAAGGGACTTAAAGGCGGTTGTTTCCTGCCCCAGGTAGCCACCGAGCAGAAATGGGATAAAGAGCAGTTTTTATCATATTGCTGCTCGGGCAAGGCCGGCCTACCGCCGAATGCCTGGAAAGAACACGATACCAAGGTTTATTTGTTCAGCGCCCAGATTATCAGCGAGAAACACTAAGTATGATGAGCGAACAACCTGTTTCAATACTCCGTAACAACAAAAGATAAAATATCACAACCTGTATAATCCGACATTTCTGAGCAGGCTTGCCCATCATTACATCATCAACGATAATTCAGCCGGAACAAAAACCAGAGCGTCCGCTGGAAATAAACATTTGAATAGGCGCGGAGGTGCCGGGCATACGACTTTGATCCGCTTATCCCGATCCATCTGGATGCCCGATAAGTTTTTTAGACGCTCTTAACCGAATTGCTGCAGACATAAAATAAACAGGATTATATAGGTGGTCTATGATTGCAT
>CP070790.1:1828425-1832011 GCA_020346805.1 Planctomycetota bacterium | reverse complement strand
GACCGCTACTACTTGTTGTCCGGCACGATCCTAAGCGGTCTTACGAAAGTCTGTAGCGGCGGTAACCGGTTTTCCGATGAATAACCCTTTTCCGGTCCACAGGACCGATACGAACTTACGTAAGACCGCTTAGAGTATTATGCGAAAATCTTTTCATCAATAGTTCGACAGATGCGAGAAACAACAGATAAGAAATGTTACCGCCACCTCCACCGAAGGCCAGATGGTAATGAGTGATTAATGAGAAGCATTACGACTCAACGTAAGGAGGCTGCTATGTCAATGCGAAAAACAAGTTTGTTTACAAGTGTGATCCTTAGTCTGCAATTGGTTACATTCGGATCTGAGATAACCAAAATCAAAAGTATTCTTAAGCAGAGGCTTGACCAAGACCAAGGTAGCGCTGCCGTCGGGATCATAACGAGAAGCGGCATGAACACATTCTATCATGGAAACGCTAACGGAGATTCGATATTTGAGCTTTGCTCTGTTACCAAGGTGTTTACGGCAACATTGTTGGCGGACATGACTGTTAGGAATGAACTGCAGCTGCATGATCCCGTCAACAAGCTCCTGGGCGTACGGGCCAGAACACACAAGGACATCAATCTATTTCACCTGGCGACACACACATCGGGACTACCGAGGTCAGCCGCAAGCGGTTCAATGATAATGATAAATGATAGGAAATTTGATTTCGAGCGGGGCATCAGCTAGGCTCCCGGGAGTGGAGGGTTTATAGAGGTCAAAGCTGTATGCGTTCGTGCAATCACGGGGATAAATGATGGCATGTGGCCGCTTATGCAAAGTCATTCTGACTACTGGGTTGCTGATGGTGTTGACATCGGTTGGCAGTGGCAGTGCTTACGGGGCCAGTGAGGACACCGTTGAACCAGGTAAGTCGGCACATCAACAGGAAATCAAACAGATTGTTGAGAGTTGCACATCCAGCGAGCATTTCAGAGATGGTGTCATACGTCTCAAGACGATCACTTCCGAAGATGACCTACCGCTTTTACATGATGTACTTATTAATCATCCGAATTTCAGAGCCCGGCGAGCCATGACCTGGGTGCTGGCGCATATCTGTGCCGAAGCGTCGGTGGACACGCTGCTTGAGACATTGATAAATGATGATTATTGGAAAGTTCGCCGGAATGCCGCTTTTGCCTTGGGGGAAATCGGTTCATCTCGCGCGGTGAAAAAGCTCATTTGGGCAATGCGGCGGGACAAGGATCGAAGTGTACGTTGGTGGTCGGCAGAGGCGTTGAACAAAATAGGCACACCGGTGGCGCTGCGGGCGATCAAAATGGCCCACGCCACAGAAAAAGCCAGTCTGGCCCGAGACCATATGAAGTATCTCGTAGTGAATCCGGCATATCGCAATCACCGCAGAGTGGTGATACAGCCGGGACAGATTGCCGAAGGTTACTGCAAGGGCACGCGCTATGTGGTCTATGTTCCGAGCAATTACAATCCGTCAAAGACTTACCCTCTGATGGTCGCTGTACATGGGACATACAGTTGGGCGGTCGGTTACATCAAGATCTGTCAGGCAGATGCGGACAGGTTTGACATCGTGCTACTGGCGCCACATTTCGAATTCGGCCGGTTTCCTGGTTTCGGTGGGCTGAACATCGACAAAAATTCAAAGGTTCGGGCGGATTTACGCTTGCTTGAGATGATCGATGAGCTGTCGCATGCGATGAAGGTGCGAACGGATCGCATACGCCTGTTCGGTCATTCCGAGGGCGGGCAGTTTGTGCACCGGTTTGTGCTTGCCCATCCGGATCGCATCGAACGTGCGGCGGCATGTGCGGCGGCATGGTACGTGAAGCCTGATCCAAGCCAAGCATTTCCGACAGGGATAGGCGTATCGCCCTATGCGCCGGATCTGGGGATGCTCGATTTCGGCAAATTGGTACAGAGTCATCTTGCCCTTGTTGTGGGGTCACAGGATTCGGCCGGTCACCTCGATCATGCAGAGCAGTTTTTCACGGAGGTGAAAAAATATGCCACCGATCACAATCTGCCTTGCCATGTGCGATTCTTCCCGTCAATCGGTGGACACGATGGCAACGTCGAGTACCAGGTCGCACGTGAGTTCCTATTCGCCGACGACCTGAGCAGATTCAACGATTGTACGGATGGACCGCGCACAATTGAAGGTCGCTACCTGTTTGCGTTGTCGAGCCAAGCGACAGCCAAGGCATCATCCAAATGGGGCGCATCGTATGCCGCCGATCGAGTTAGCGATTGCGATTTTTCGACGCGATGGAACAGTGCATGGGGCGACGTCAATGGTGCGTGGGTGGAACTGTGTTGGAATAAGCCAGTTCAGTTTAACCGCGTAACGATCGATGAATTCGGGAAACAGCGGATCCAAGCCTGGCGGCTGGAAATTGGCAATAAGTCATTAAAAGAGGTCGCACGCGGTGAGGGGGTGGGGCTCCGGCACAAAGTCGTTCTACCGGAAATAGTCACCACGCGCCGTTTGCGACTGACGATCGAAAAAGCATCGAATACGCCCACGATCTGCGAACTCATGCCGCACATGCCGTTTTGGGAAAAATGACATTAACCCACGACGCAGACTGACAAGACCGACCTATTGACCTGACCCCGCAAATGATTGTCAATCCCGAATACCTCATCAGGTGCGATTTCTGGCAATAAGATCACAGATGTGCCGGTGTCCAACCTCTAATGAGCAATTCAAATGCAAGATTCCGTTGATGATGCCCTAAAGTATTGGGAAAATACTAACTAACCTGCTACCTATACTTGGTCCGATCATCAGGAGCTTAGGACCAAGTGCCAGAGACACTTCTGGTCGGCGTTAAACCTATTGGATGGCTGACTTGGCAACGGGCTATCGAAGAATCCCAGCAACTGGAAACGCACAAAAGTGATTTTCCTGAACATTGAATGATTTGGATTCTGGAACGTATTACTGAAGCGTTCAAGCCGTGGGCACAGCCTTTGCTGGGTCACCATGGGTTACGGAACATACTGTTACAGTTCCATTTGCTCCCGCTGATTTCAATGAAGACTGGGATGTTGATCAGTATGACTTCGACATATTCCAGGTCTGCTCATCCGGCCCATCGATTCCACGAAGCCCAATAGGTGACACGGTTTGATGCCGGCCGGTAGAGGTGGTTTGTACATCGGTCTGGGATACCTAAACATTCATTGCTCCAATACCACCACCAGTGGGCAGGTCAGTAATCCGAAATTGGGATTAGCAATCGTGAAATATTTTTTATCAAGGAGCACGAATCATGAAAAACGGCAAACATACCGCCATATATATACGGGTGAGCAGCAACGGACAGGATCATGCCTCCCAGCTGCCTGATCTTGAACATTGGGCGGAAAATCATAATGGTCCGGTTCAATGGTACCGGGATAAGTACACCGGCAAGACTATGGATAGACCTGGTATGCAGAAATTGGGATTAGCACTGCGAACCGGCAAACTGAAAAGCATTGTGGTTTGGCGATTGGATCGTCTGGGTCGTACCGCTAAAGGTTTATGTCAGTTCTTTGACGAGCTTAGGGACTACCACGTCGATTTAGTTTC
>CP070790.1:1824915-1828325 GCA_020346805.1 Planctomycetota bacterium | reverse complement strand
TCCCTCAATTGTTACAAAAAGCCGGCTACCAAACCGCGTATATCGGCAAATGGCACATGGGACCTTCGCCGGAACCCCGCCCCGGATACGATTATTGGCTCAGTTTCCTTGGCCAGGGCAAGTACAACAATCCCGAGCTGAACGAAAACGGGCGCAACTTCAAGGCCAAAGGCTACATGACCGATCTGCTTACCCAATACGCGGTTGACTATCTAAAACGCCCGCGCAACAAACCCTTCTGCCTCTGTCTGGGCCATAAAGCGGTGCACGGCCCATTCACCCCGGCCGAGCGGCACAAAGATCTTTTTAAAAACATTGATTTGCCCGAACCGCCCAACTTTAAAGATACCTTTGAGGGCAAGCCGGAGTGGATACGTGCCGGCATCAAGCTGGGAGAGGTTCGGGAATGGCGACGAAAGGCCAAGGCAGAGCCGGTGCCGAAAAAGCTAAAGCCCAGACGGTGGAACCCGCGCTCCAGGGGCAAACTCAACTGGTATCGCAGCCTGGCGGCGGTGGACGAAAGTGTGGGCCGGGTACTCGATACCTTGAATCAGATCGGAGCCGCCGACAATACCGTGGTGATCTTTACCAGCGATAACGGATTTTTCCATGGCGAACATCAGCGCGGCGATAAACGCCTCGCTTATGATGAGGCCTTGCGTATTCCATTGCTGGTTTGCGGTCCCGGAATAGGCCGGCCGAATACTACATCGGATATGATGGTACTCAATATCGACGTGGCCCCGACTATACTCGATCTGGCAGGGGTGAAGGTTCCGGAAGTGATGCAGGGCCGATCGTTTAAGCCGCTGCTGGCCGGCGAAAAACCAAAATGGCGGGAGTCGTTTTTGTATGAATATTTCATCGAACCTCAGTATCCCGGCATACCCAGCATCCTGGCCGTCCGGACAAACGATTTTAAATTTGTGCGTTATCCGGGAATCGAGGACCTGGATGAACTTTACGATCTGAAAAATGATCCTTACGAAATGAAGAATCTGGCCTGCGATTCCAGGGCCGCAGGACAATTGACTAGTATGAAGGCCGAACTGGATCGGCTGGTTAAAGAAACCGGTTACACCTTATACAAGAAAGTTACGCCGGTTCACCGACCCGGAAAACCGGTTTTCCATTACAACTTTGAAGGCGAAGGAAAACAAATCATCGACCGCACCGGCCACAACTATCACGCCGACATTGGTGCACTGAAAAGAATCAATACGGCCAAAGGCAAGGCCCTCAAATGCGACGGCAGCGCATACCTCACCGTAGCCCGATCTCCCTTGCTCGATCCGTCAAACAAACCCTGGGCTGTCTCGGTCTGGATCAAACCCGAAACACCAACCGGCGTAGTCCTTGCCCATGGCGGGTCGAAACATGGTTACGCCCTGACCCTGTTGAAAAACACCGTCGAGTTCGGCATTCGGAAAAACGGCGATTTTTTAAGCCCGGTATCTTTCAAGGTTCTGGATACCGATTGGGTGCATTTGGTGGGCATGATTACTGCTGAGCGTGTTCTTCAAATTTACGTCGACGGTCAATTGACCGGATCTCTCGATTCCGATTTATTCGTAGTTGCCAATCCCAACAATCCCCTGGAGATCGCCGCCGATTCGGATATCCAGGTTTACCCGCAGCAGTTACCACCCTTCACCGGCCTGATCGACGAGGTGATGATCTTCGATGGTGAATTAACCCGCGAGCAGATCAGGTCCCTGGCAGCCCGACAGCCTTTAGGTTTTGATGCGACGGAAAGTAAACCGACCCAACCTTACCGACTCGGTCAACTCCTTTACCAGGAAGATTTCGATAAGGACTTGGGGCAATGGACGGTCGAGCAGGCCGAGGGCGGCAAGGCATTGATACGAAACGGCAAACTGGAAATCGAGGATGCCCAGGGCTGCACTATCTGGTTCAATCAGAAACTGACCGCCCCGGTTATGATCGAGTACGAAGCCACCATGATCAAAGCCGACGGATCATACGACCGCGTTTCCGACCTCAATTGTTTCTGGATGGCCGTCGATCCCAAAAACCCCGATGACATCTTTGTCTCCAGCGGTAAACGTGGCGGCATATTCCGTAATTATCATCCCCTTCGTTTGTATTACGTTGGTTGCGGCGGCAACGACAATACCACCACCCGCTTTCGCCGATATCCCGGCGGCGGTGGAAGGCCTTTGCTGCCCGGGCACGATCTGCGGGATCAAAAGTATCTCCTCCAGCCTAATCGCCCAATAAAAATTCAACTGGTAACCTTCGGCAACATCATCCAATACATCCGCGATGGTGAGATTATCTTTGATATCCGCGATGACCGGCCCTATCACCAGGGCTGGTTCGGCCTGAGGACCGTGCGCAACCACATGACCGTTGATAATTTCCGCGTATGGCGCCTCGAATAGGGTTAGCAGGGCTTCGCAAATCGCACAGCAAGGGCTAATCTGCGTCTATCAAGATATGGTTTTGTAATCGAATCTTAAGATCTATCAGCTATTTCGAGACCTCGAAAAGCCTTGTTTAAGCCTTAAGAAAGTGGATTTTGCCGGTTTTGAAATTGTTTCCAGGAAATTATTTGACTCATGATAATTCCTGTATTATATTGTAAGTATATACTTACGTAATCCCACAAAGACGATTAGCGAGGATATCGGATGCCCAGGCCCAGCCAAACACGCGAACGCCGCCGGAAGTTGATGCCGGTCGTTGCCCGTACATTTGCGGAATTAGGTTACCGGCGTACCACGACGGCGGAATTGGCCCGGCGCTGCAAGGTACAGGAAAACATCCTCTATCGGTTATGGATGGACAAGAAAGCTATGTTTATAGCAGCTATTGAATACGTATATGAGCGATCGGCCGAGATTTGGGGACAGCTTTTGCGGGAAGGAGATAAAGGGGGCAGTTCCGCAGAGGTTCTTTTGGCCTATGAATCAAAGCATCACGGCGAATTTGGTTTGTATCGAATCGTTTTTGCCGGTATCAGCGAATTTGATGATCCGGATATTCGAGAGGCGATGGCAAGCATGTACCAGCTGTTTCAAAAGTTTATCCAACAGCAGATTACCGCACACCGGAAGGGACGAAAATCATCATTGCCCGACCCGGCCTTGAGCGCATGGGCGATAGTAGGCCTGGGAACGGTGGCTAATATCAGCCGCGAACTGGATCTTATTACCGACCGCAAGCGACGTAATTTGATTGCAAATATCGGCCGGGTAATGCTGGATGGGACGGTGCGTTGAGTCACCAACGTATTTTTTTGCGGGTTATGTAAGTGATTACTTACTTATTACGAAAGAAGCAAAAGTAATAGCGTTTGGTTATTCAATATGGATCGTTAATGATTATGAAAGGACAAATCATGATTAACAGAAAAATTACATTGGGATTGATGTGGGCAGTTTTGT
>CP070790.1:1822304-1824815 GCA_020346805.1 Planctomycetota bacterium | reverse complement strand
CATGTCTTTGGCCGCCTGTTTTCCTTGTATACCAGACGACTTACATAGGTCGGATTGCCCATGTATAAACGGTTTTAAAGGGATGTTTTCCTGCTTAAGGGCAAGTTAGACCTTGATTTATCGGATTACGGTTGGTATAATCATTCCTGTCGGTGGAAATCAAATTTTTTATCAATTAAGGAACAACATGAAGAAGGTTTATTTAAACATGATATTTAGGAGACAGCTATCTAAGAAGTTGGTCGTAATAATTGTTATATTATTAAGTATACTGATATCTTCAACAACTATTGCCCAGGTGATCAGAATAATGCCGCTGGGAGATTCGATCACCACAGGCGAACATTACGGATACCCGACTTTCGGTGAAAGAGCGGGATACAGAAAGCCCCTCTATGAACTTCTGATAGCAAACGCATACGATGTGAATTTTGTAGGCAGTTTAAACTGGGGATTCGATATAGTTCCGTCCTTCGATTGTGATCATGAAGGACACCCCGGGTGGTCTGCCAGGCAGATTGCCTCGAACGTATATGGATGGCTGGAGTAGAACCCGCCTGATATCATTTTGGCCCATGTTGGTACCTACGGATTGAGCGTCGACAACGATAAAGATGTAGAACGAATGCTCGCCGAGATAGATAGGTATGAGATGGATAAAAATGCGGAAATTAGACTTTCCACCAATGGAAGGAAGGAGATCTGGTCAAATCGTATCATTCTTTATATACGCTTTTCTATGAGATTATAGAGCGAGCTGTTAATAGCCCTTTAACCTAAAAGGAGGATTGTTATGTATAGAAGGTTGGTCTATATAGCTTGTTTGGTTGTTGCATTCAATCTGAGTAATGCATATGTGTTTGGTGCTCAAGATCCAAGCCTTGTTGGTTGGTGGAAGCTTGACGATGGTTCCGGCGAGATCGCTCTTGATTCAAGTGGTAATGCTTACAATGGTACTATCCATGGCGATCCCCTGTGGGAGTTTGGAATAAAAGACCTGGCCCTTGAGTTTGATGGTATTAACGACTATGTTGTTGTTCCACGTATGGTCGGGACCGATTTCACCTTGATGGCTTGGATCAAGACAAGTCTTCCCGGTGACGAGGCAGTGGGGGATTATCCGGCAACCGGTGGAGACGGATTGTTTTTTGCCGGCGTGTTGGGGGGGGCCACAAACAATGATTTCATATTGGCATTAATGGGTACGGAGTTGGTATTCGGATCGGGGAACAATTCGGTTGGCCCGACAGACCAGAGCGTAGTAACAGGGGATTGGGTGCATATCGCTTTGACCCGATCGGTTGAGTCAGGGGATGTTTCGATATTTATCGACGGTGTTCTCGATATAACAGGCGGGTTGAATAATAATAATCCACTGACTCAGAATCCCACGATTACCTTCGGAGCCAACACCATACATTTGCATTATTACACGGGTTTGATGGATGATATTCGCATTTACGAAAGGGCTCTGGCGGCGGAAGAGATAAAGGGTATTGTAGGGGATGTGATCAGCTACAGTTCTTTACCACACCCTGCAAATCGTTCCACGTATGTGCCCCAGGATGTTATCCTTAACTGGAAGCCGGGAGCATACGCTGATAAACATGATGTTTATTTCGGTACGGTGTTTGAGGATGTCAATAATGCTACGAGAACCAATCCATTGGATGTTCTTGCTTTTCAGGATCATGATGCCAACAATTATGATCCCGGTGTTCTTGAATACGGTAAGAAATATTACTGGCGGATTGACGAGGTCAATTCACCCCCGGACCTAACCATCTTCAAAGGTGACATATGGAGTTTTACCCTCGAACCACTCCTTTTCCCCATTCCCAGTGAAAACATTACGGTCACAGCTTCCAGCCAGACAGAAGGTCAGGAGCCAGAGAATACAATAAACAGCTCAGGTGTAGTTGATGGTTTGCATTCGAATGCAACCTCGGGCATGTGGGTAAGTAAGTCTGGAGACCCGGGTTCGGCCTGGATTCAATACGATTTTGACAAACTTTACACGCTGCATGAAATGCATGTATGGAATTACAATGGACCGCTGTTTCTTACCGGATACGGTTTTAAAGATGTCACAGTTGAGTATTCGTCCGATGGAGATACATGGACGGTGCTTAATGGTGTTCCTGAGTTTTCGAAGGCGACCGGGAAAAATGGATATGCCGCGAATACGACTGTTGATTTCGCTGGTGTTATCATTAAGTCGGTTAGGATTACCGCGAACACTAATTGGGGTACCAGCAGCTTTGTTAATAAATACGGTTTGAGCGAGATCCTTTTCCTTGTCATGCCGTTTGATGCCAGAAGCCCCAATCCTAAGAATGGAGCAAGAAATGCGGCTCTGGATACGACACTCCGTTGGATTGCCGGACGGCAAGCGACTCAGCACAAGCTGTATTTCAGTTCTGACGCGCTGGTCGTCCGAGATGGCACCGTCGATGCGATAACGATCAGTGAAACCAATTACGGACCGTTATCGCTTTATCCAGGAAAGGT
>CP070790.1:1818708-1822204 GCA_020346805.1 Planctomycetota bacterium | reverse complement strand
TCAGGCTTCCGGAACCAAGTGAGGCAATTATAATGCCTTTACCACCGGCGAATTACCAAGATCGGCAATTCTACCGGCGACAAATTACTTCGGGCGCCTCAAACCGAAATCCCAAAAAATCAAACTACGAAGGAACTATCAACTGTTGCTAACAAACATGCCCGGAAGATTTCGGAGTTGGCCAACATCTGCTTCAGGTGTTGGGCCGGTATAAACCGACAAGATTTTTTATGTCTTCACAAGTATACAAATTTTATGGTCACAAGTATACAAATTAACCAATTATACAAATACTCAATCAAGAGATCCCACTTAAAAACTCACAAACAGGCTAAATGAATACATAAACTCAATACATCCCCAAACGTGTGATATAGACAATTATATTTATTAAAGTCTTTATAAGCTTATGCCGCTTGACAATTTAGGTGGAATTTTATTTATATATATCATATACGGAAATTTGACTTACTAAATGTATATAAAATGGCTAAACAAATGAGGAGTGATAGTTCATGTTTAGCACCCCGGGCATTAGTCTAACAAAATCCACATATAATACCTCTGAATCAAGAGCGTTTACTCTCATCGAGGTACTGGTGGTAGTGGCCATCATCGCCCTGCTGGCCGCGATATTGTTGCCCTCACTATCCCGTGCCCGCGAGCAGGCATACATCGCCTCCTGTATGGCCAACTGCAAACAGATTGGCACATTAGTAAGCACATACAAATCCGAATATAAAGGATACGTACCGGTTATGTTCAACTACTCAAGCCGAAATGTGCTTCTTTCAATCGGGGGATTTAACGATCCGGAAAGTAACATAACCTGGTTCCCACCGGCTCGAACATCCTACCTATCCGTTGCTTTACGTGCATATGACAAGAGTACTATAAAACTGTCCCACATAACCGATACCTCGGGCAAAAGAATCTTCGATCCAGATGACTACCTGTCTGATTACGGTTCCGGTATCTTCAATGATGTGGTGCACGGCATATATGAAAGGCAGAATCTGCCCAAACACTATACATGCCCATTTGCCCGAGACGATGGAGAAGGATACCAGTCCCGTGGAAGCTTAACCATACGCGGACCAAACGGTACGGTTGACTTCCAGGTTCTCGATTGGACGGGCAAGCATGAGGCCTATCATACCTGGCTTTGGGAAGGATTGGTGGTACGAAATGAACCCCCGATATATGGGCACAATGAGTATGAAATCCATCCTAATGATCCCCGCGACGGCCGGGCCAAGTATTCTACCCTGAGTTGGTGTAAAGTTTACAGCCCAGGGAGTCCACCTGATATCGTAAAGACTGTTTCGCCTTCATTCGTGGAAAGGGTGGCATTGAAATCCATCAATCTTCATCGGAAGTGGAATGCTAAAGATGCTCAACGGCTTAAGAGTGGCAGTTTAGCCGACGTAACTGTACTTCATTGTGCTGAAGGCATGTATATGGGAAGACTGGCCAGGCTCGATGACGGAACTACGCGCCGACGAATGTATAACATCGATAGTCATAGAACCAGTTTGGGGGCCGGTTCCAATGCCATCTTCGCTGATAGCCATGTAGAGTGGGTGAAGGGAACACAGATTGGATGGTAATTGACGCTCTTAAATAACAATGAAAATTTCAATAAAAAACATGCCCGATTTCAAGAAACCTGCGGTATAATGAAGTAACCGACATAATTGAGTGTTGAAACATGCATAAACAATATAATATTACTTCAGATGATCGGGATTTTAGGAAAAATCTCAAGCATGCATTTACATTGATTGAAGTTCTGGTAGTGGTGGCCATCATTGCCCTGTTGGCGGCAATATTGCTGCCTTCGTTATCCAGGGCTCGCGAGCAGGCCCAGATCGCAGCCTGCAAGGCCAATTGTAATCAAATCGGAAATATGATCGCCACCTACCAGGCTGAATATAAAGGTTTTGTCCCCGTCCTCTTCAATCCCCTGGCCGGTCCCATATACGACGTACCGGCCCGTACCGTATTTCTGTCTTTGGCACTACGCCAATACAACAGGGGTCTGGAAAACATCAATAAAGTTCCGGCAAATCACGACGGCACACTTTTCGATCCGGAAATAGTATGGGATCCGGAAGTTACAAAACCATGGGAACGTCAGGACAAAAGGTACGAATACGAAACCAGGTTTGCTCCCGCCCATCATGTCTGTCCTTTTGCCGAGGGTAAAGGAGAATTTGATTTCATCGAATTACCAAGACAACGTTACTACAGTTCGGTAAGAGAATACAAAGGCCGATTTGAAAGCTACTGGACCTGGCTATGGGAAGGCGATACCGTCCGAAATATGAAGCCGATTAGTTCGGCAGGCGAGGAAACACATCCCAACGATCCTAGAGAAGGCCGGCCCAAGTATTCAACTTTCAGTTTTAACTATGCTACTGCTATCTCAATTTTAGAAAAGGGCGATCCGGAAGAAAGAGCACGCCTCGTGCCTCCCGGTACTCAACTTATCAGAGATGCCCGCCGAATCAATGGGATCAACATACTCACTTATCGTCATCGCAATTGGGATACCGCTGATGCCCATCGACTTAAAACAAGCAGCCTTTCTGAAATGACCATATCATTCTGTGCCAAGGGCAACTTCCTGCGATTGAATTATGGGATGTCCAATCCCAACAGTCATCGTGCCGGCCAGGGCCCGGGCACAAACGTAATCTTCGCCGACACCCACGCCGAATGGGTCAAGGGCACGCGGGTTGGGTGGTTTTAAGGCATCGTCCAGCAGATTTTCATCCCTCCCTTGTCGCCGACACATTTCTTATCAGTAAATATAAGGTTAATATACTATCGACCATATTAGAGTTCCTTACTGTAGCGACCATAGGAGGTACATTATATGATTGCTCTCAAACCTGTACCCAAATTCCGCTGCACATCCAACCTGATCATGAAAATAACTATATCTGTCGTACTTACATCTTGCCTCGTAGGTTCTGCTGCCGGCACCCGGAAGGTGATGGATTTCACTTACTTCGTAAACCGTTTGCATAATGTCGGCCACCTTGTTGAACTCGATGATTCACATACCGCCATGTCCAGCACCTGGGATCGAACCGGTGGCAACCGGGATGGAACAGACTTCAAGCGAATAGAAGGCACCAGCAATATTCTTTTCGACGCAGACGGTCCCGGTTGCATCCATCGCATATTCACCGGCCGACTTGGAAAAGATGTAGAAGGCACTAAAATCCAGATTATTCTGGACAATCAATCAAAACCCGTCTTTGACCTGCCGGTCAATCGGTTCTTTGATTATGAAAAAGGGCCGATCCCCTACCCCCTTGTTTTTCACAAAACCTATCCGGGCACACTCTTTCCCATCCCCTTCGCCAAAAATTGTAAGGTCGTGCTACACAACGAAAAGGCCAGAAACTGGGGCAACTATTGGCAGATTACCTGGACGCGTTATGGAAAAAGCTCCAAAGTCAAAAGCCTGAGCTGGCCTTTGAAT
>CP070790.1:1815659-1818608 GCA_020346805.1 Planctomycetota bacterium | reverse complement strand
GTTACGCCGGAATAGTTATCTCCATCACTAAGATCGGCGCCATGTTTTTGCCATTGATAATTTAGTGTGCCTTGGCCGGTGGCCTGCACATCGAATGTAGCGGTGGCGCCGGTACAGACTTCCTGATCCGCCGGGTGCTGTGTGATATGAGGATAATTTCCGCTCGCAACCAGGGAAAGCTGACTTTCCGCCACCCATCCGACCGTGCCGCTGAAATCACATTTCCACCAATAGTATCCTTTTGCGTAAATACCCCTGAGGGAATGGTCGAGAATGATGCCCGGGGTATTGTTTCCCACGGTGGTGGAAGTAGCGTAGTTGGTGCCGGGGCCGAGTCGGACATCGGATCGCCCGGTAGTCTGGATCTGATCGCTTGTCTCGAAGGTGGTGGATTGGGTTTTTGGTTGCAGAGCAACCATCATCATGCCGTTGGATACATATCTTTCACTTCCGTCCGAAGGATTATTCTTTACCACCCCATTGACCACCATGGTCGAGGAACCGCCCCCGTCCTGGTTGATGCCCCAAGTGGCGCCTAAGTAGTCATGGCAGAAATAGCCCATTTCGGTCATGGTCATACCGACGCTTTGCGTGGATCGGCCGTCGCAAACCACGTAGAAGATGTAGTCGTTGTTGAGGGCAATAGCCGTCCGAGGGTGACGCACATTTTGCCCACCTACTACAGAGCCGTTACTCAAAAATATTTCTCCTCCGCCTACACTGGCATAAGCCTTGGCCCAGTTGCCGATGTAGCTGCCTGATAGTGAAAAGCCCACTTTTGCTCCGATACTTATATTGTTTAGCAGAGTTGTAGCGGCCGTACCGTTTGCGGAGAGGACAATATGGTCGAAGGGAATTGGGGTTGAACCCTGATTCACAAAAATTTGTTTAACGTGGCCAATGGCAGGATCGGATGAAGGCAGAACCAGGGTCGGACGCGTCATCTGAACAAGCACCTCGACTCCCGAGTTATCGGTGTTGGTATCGCTGTCGAATTGCGGAGTATAAAGAATCATTTCATTAGCTTCCCTGAGACGGTTGATATCATTGCAAAGTTGTTTAGTACCCGAATCAGAATATGTCACATACTGATCCAGGAAAGTGCCCCAGCTGATATAGGCATCTCTGTTCAGGGTCCATTCAAATGATCCACTGAAGAATCTTTTAGCAAGCCACCCGGAATTAATTTGCCCGTCGTGGGGTACGCCCGTACTGGTATCGTAGAAATCTCCATTGATTGCTACGATAACATCATTGCGTTTACCCCAGTCTTGCCCCCAATAGCTGATGGCATCGTCATATCGATTTGCCTGGCTGCTTACTCTTTCTGTACCTCCCGATAGCCTTCCCTGGCCGATGCTGCTTTCTATAATGCAGTTTTTATTGCTGCGATCCATTCTGGCGACAAACAGATTGTTCGGGTCGTCCAGGTGAAATTCCTGATATTCAATACCGGGCCCCACCGAGGTCCAACCGTAGGTGCTCCGGCCGAGGATAAGGATCGGCAAAAACAACAGCCATACGTACCTTAGGTGTTTCATTAAACGTCCTCAGGAAAAAAATCTCTTTTGAATGATTGCTCGGGGCATCACCGGACTCTCTTTCTTAATCTATTTTACCAAATTATACTGACCAAGTGTTAATCTCTCCATTAATTGCCAAAATTATATGTGTCAAAAAGGACCTCAAGATAATGAATTCAGTAGAGCACGGGATTCAGTTTCTGTCGGAAAGGCGGTATTATGACATGAAATAATAGTGGGTAGTTTTTTAAAATGGTGTGCGTATTGAGGATTCAGTAGTGTGTGTTTGCAGTCGATTTGCCAAAACCTTGTTTTTCGGCGGCCTCTGTTTTATACCATGCTTTGGAGACGATCGAATTCAAAAAACGCCGGGCACTATTCTGGAAGTACACAACACAAAAGCCCTGAAACATGAATCTGAAGACAAGAAAAGGGGAAGATATGACTGGGGACCTTCGGTGATGTACGACGGAGGTCTTTACAGGATGTGGTGGGTTCGCCTGGGCGGCACAAACCAAAAGCGGTTTCCTTACGCCACAACGTTGCCCAACGGTCAGCGATTTGAGTTTACCTATCCGGATTGGGGGGACCGTATATATTACGCTGAGAGTCGTGACGGCCATAAATGGCGAATAAGTGGAAAAGACTATATTGGTTCCAATGAAGAATATGGTCCTGATACCGAAGGGCCTCTGATGGTGCTGGGGCCGGCGGAAACCGATCAGGAAAGAAACCATATTGGTTGCCCCTCGGTGATTAAGGTCGACGGCAAATATTACCTGTATTACGAAGCAGCTTCCGAGTTTGTTGTAACTCTCAAGCCTGATGGTCAGGTGACAGTGGGTAATGAATACCATAACCAGATCTTTGTCGCCATATCAGAAGATGGCAGGAACTGGAAAAGATATCCCAATGATGATGAACCTCAACCGATTGTTCGTGCCCCCATTGAAAATAAAAGACGTGGTCGTCAGCGTTATGGTCTGGGGCAACCCTCGGTGTTCTATCGTAGTAATAGTTTTGTGATGCACTATGTCGATTCCTGTACCGGGCCGGGTGATTTCATCGTTCGCATCGAGGCTGACAATCCATTTTTTGCCAACGCGAAAAAGTTTCCCCGTTCATTGAAATCGAAATCAGTTGCCGGCCGTATACCATCGGGTGCGGTTGCCCGATTTGCTCAAACGGACGTGAAGTTTCTCGGCAATATGCTTTATTTGCTGCGTCCTGCCTACCAGACAGGAAACCTTGGAATACTCGCCGACCGCATCGGCGGTTTTGGGGCCGACACCAATGCCGTTCATCCCAAGGATGTATTTCCCCAAATTCGGGTTACCGATTCACGAGGAGTGAGATACCTCGAACGCCTTTTCCCGCGTTTTTTGACGAACCCGGAAGGTCAGATCCTCGAACAGGACGGTAAAAT
>CP070790.1:1812105-1815559 GCA_020346805.1 Planctomycetota bacterium | reverse complement strand
TGTTTATCTGCAAGTCCATTGGAACAGCAATAATTGGTGGGGAGAGGGCGATTGGCTGATCTGGACGGACGAAAATGATTGGCCGCCGAGTTATCACGGTACCGGCAGCGAAGAATACTTCAATTCCGGATGGGGCAACTTCGATCGCAAGGCGATCTCCGGCTACATCAAGATGCGGCCCGGTGATGTCTGCGTCTATTCTTTCCATCTTAATGACGCCTTCCAATTTCGCAAAAACATCCGGGTTGCAGAAGAAACGTGGGTCAAAGAACAACCGGTATGGGGCAGCACCGCTTACTGGTATGCCCTACCGGCCCAACCGGCAAATTCCCGGCAGGATTTTGAGCCGGGCAGAACAAAATAAATTCGTTATAATACTCCTTCACTAATCTCGCCGCTGAATTAGGAGTTAGATCATGGGCATTATCTCTCGAATCGCTTATCCGGTATTTGTATTAGTCTCTACCTGCATCTTGGCTGATTCATTGCAACAGACTGATGCCGCAACCGCCGACGGCAAATTTAATGTCTTGTTTATTGCCGTCGACGATCTACGACCGGAACTGGGTTGTTATGGTGTAACCGGCATTAAATCTCCAAATATCGATAAGCTTGCCCGGGAGGGAACTTTATTCAAACGTGCCTACTGCCAACAAGCGGTCTGCAGCCCTTCGCGGACATCACTGTTGACCGGCCGGCGTCCTGACACCACCAAGATTTACGACCTGAGCACGCATTTCCGCCTGTTTATCCCTGAGGTGGTTACCTTGCCCCAATACTTCAAACAACACGGATATCATAGCCAGGCTTTGGGAAAAATATATCACGGCACCACCTTCGATGATCCGGAATCATGGAGTGTCAAGTCGTGGCATTCTCCCGGCCCCACCTATGCCAAACCGGAAACTCTGGCCATATACGAAAAAGAACGCGAGCGTTTAAAAGCCGCGGGACGGCTCCGTAAAAACGTAATTACTCAGCAGGATTCGAAAACCGGTGCCATACTCAAACTCAAAAGAAGGGGGACCTTCCCGCGCGGACCATCATGGGAAGATCCCGATGTGCCGGATAATAAATTGCCTGACGGCAAAATCGCCGACCAGGCAATCGAGGTGCTGCGAGAAATCAAGGATAAGCCATTTTTCCTGGCCGTCGGCTTTCTAAAACCGCACCTACCCTTTGTCGCCCCCAAAAAATACTTCGACCTGTATCCTCCGGAAAAGTTCAAGCTGCCCGATAATCCCTTCCCCCCCAAAGACGTACCTCCAATAGCCCTCATGACCTGGGGCGAACTGCGGGCCTATACCGACATTCCCAAAAAGGGACCGCTGTCTGACGAAAAAACCCTCGAACTCAGACGCGCATACTATGCGGCCACAACTTTTACCGATACCCAGATTGGGCGGGTTATTGATGAACTTGAACGTTTGGGCCTGCGGGACAGAACGGTAATCGTGCTTTGGGGCGATCACGGCTGGCAGTTAGGCGAGCACGGCCTGTGGTGCAAACACACCAACTTCGAGTTGGCCACCCATTCCCCAATGATTTTCAGCGTCCCAAACCAGAAAAACAAAGGCGCCAAAACTGACGCTCTGTCGGAATTCGTCGACATCTACCCGACGTTATGTGAACTTTGCAACCTGCCGATTCCCGAAGGACTTGAAGGAACAAGTCTCGTACCGGTCATGAATGATCCCGGCCGACCATGGAAAAAAGCGGCCTTCAGCCAATACCCCCGCGGGCCGCACATGGGATATTCAATGAAGACCGACCGTTATCGTTACACCGAGTGGGCCGAAAAAGGCAAGGAACCCGTCGGCATCGAACTATACGATCACCAAAACGATCCCGACGAAAACGTCAATATCGCCAATCGGCCGGAAAACAAGGAACTGGTAGCCAAACTAAGCAAGATGCTTCATGCCGGCTGGCAAGCAGCGCTGCCCAATGGATACAAATAATAAGTATTAATAACTACAACGAAGAGACTAAGAGCGTCTAAGTCCCCCCTTTACTAAGAGGGGATTAAGGGAGGTACTGGTTATCAATTTATTTATACTTCTTACCGTTGATTTTGTTAGATGTTTAAAACATACACTCTGCTATAAATGCTTAACTAAACTAATTATTATATGACAAACATGAAAAATGTAGTTCGGATACAGAATTTAATAACATGAAGCAGTTATTCCGTTTCACCGACTCCGCCGCTTGCCACTCGGTATGCGGTTCCCAGAGCCAGAAACATAAAAACAAGATCGAAAAAACCGAACATGCTTGAAGCAAACAATCCAAGCACCCCGCCAACATCGGCATCCGAATCGGAAATGTCGGCTTGATCTTTCCACTTGGCCATTGCCTCCTCGATTTTACGCTCTCGCTCCATTTCAATCTGTTTTGCCCGACTGAGTCTCTCTGCGGGAGAAATATCATCAACTTCCGCCATCGCCTGATCATACATCTGCTTCCATTTCTGACTTGTAATATCTTCCCCCTCTTCTTCAGATTCCATATTCGCAATAGCTTCGTTGATATGTTCGTAAATCAGAAAAGTTCGCACATACTCGGTATCGTCCCATTTTCCACCTGACTCCCAAGCCTCAAGATCGGAAACAGCCTTATCCAGTTCATCATCCGACATGGATTTATATTTACCCAATTCTTCTTCATACATGGTTTCACGTGCCTGGCTGTCGTAAGCGAGTCCCTTTTGATTGGCGCGCATATTGGAGTAATATGAAGCCAAACGTAGTGTTCTCGGATCGGCTGCTTCGACCAGTTCGTCTCGATACTCCTTGAATTTCGTTCTTACCTCCTGGTCACTCATTTTTGCCACCCGCTGGTCCGCCTCTTTATACACGGATTCCCATTGGGCTTCGCGCTCGGATTCTGAATGAATACCGCGTTCATCGAGTATTTCATTAGCTATAAATGATGCCAACACTGCCCGCTGAATTTCAATGTTATCAGTATCACCTGTAACCACCGCCATAATCATGGAATACACTATAAATACAAAAATCATTGCCTTGGCGGCGACAATACCTAAAAATGCAATACCCGCAGCCGCTATTCCCGCCCGTCCGCTGGGCTGGCCGTACCCAAGATGCATGCCAAAACCAGCCAAGCCGCCCACTGCCCATGCAATAATTCCTAATTCGTATTCCGTCAGAATCGCAATAATAAACCATGCCGCTCCACCCAGCAGAGCGCCAATACCGCTAAATATGCAACCCCGCACAATTGGTCCCACCGTCTTAACTGCCTTGGTAACCTTGGCGGTCGAGGTTACGGCCCCCGACTCTACGGAGTTGGTTTTCTTGCGTATACGCCGCGCTTTGCTGTCGTAACCACAGATGGAACATATATCGGCATCAGACGGTTTCATGGCATTGCAATGTGGACATGGTGTTTGCCAGGTTGAGCTGGAGGTCTGGACTTTTGCTTCCGCCTC
>CP070790.1:1806374-1812005 GCA_020346805.1 Planctomycetota bacterium | reverse complement strand
CTTCGACCAGAAGACGCATCGGCTCTTCCCCCTCTCCTACACATACCATGTCGGCAACTTCGAGTGATTCGTCAGGTGATACCGTTGGATGGACACCGCCCCAGATAATCGGGACTTTATTCCCGGACTCGCGCAGCGCTTCGGTCAGGTAGCAGGCCCGATGGTACGTATTGGTCATCAGACTCAAGCCGATCAAATCTGCATCTCGACAGCGATCAATAAAATCCTCTAGGGCCCCTGCGGGAAAATCAGCTTCGGCAGTGTCACGTTTGGAACTCATGAAGATCGTTGTCACCTGATGACCCGCCGATTTGAGATAGGAGGAAATAAAGCGGAGTCCCAGGGCAACCGGATAAGTATAGGTGGATACCAGAATTACTTTCATTAATGTGCCTCCTTAAGCCCATGTGAATTGGCTTACCCCGACGATTGAAATGTCGTACTACCGTCGGAACGGTCGCCACATCTTTGAAAATGTAACAGAAGTATTATATATCCGATAAAAAATGGGGCAAGTGTATAGAGGCTGCCTGCTGTATTTATTTTGAATAAACCTGACCAAGCTATTAATATGCAATTTGGGTATAATAGTACTTGTATGGTAAGTATTTATATTGATCGTTCGTGGAAAGGAGCAATCATGAGATATCCCCTGTGCTGCCTTCTGGTCGTTATTTTCGCCTTCGCATCGCTGGTACCGCTTGTGGCCGTCCAGGGCGTGGAAATTGGGATTACGCCCGACGGTAGATTCTTCACCATTGACGGTGAGCCCACTTTTTTAAATGGGGTCAGTTATTACGGGGGTTGTTCCATTTCCACGCCAAGCTGGGTCACCGCTGATTTGGATGATATGCAAGCCGACGGTTTCAACTGGATACGCGTATGGGTGATTTGGGCATTCCCGTATGGATCGGGCGGTAACGATTATGCTTGCATGACCCGAAGCGGCGCCATCCGCGAACCTTATATGTCCCGGCTCAAAACGTTAATCACCGAGTGCAACAACCGGGGAATGATCGTGGACTGTACCTGGCAACGCTCTGATGGTTCAGAATGGCCCAGTGCACCAACCAATCAAACCGAACATCTGGCACAGGTCAATACCTTGACCAATGAACTGTTACCCTATCGGAATGTTTATTTCGATCTGGCCAACGAGCATAACGTAACTACCCGTAACAGGTTCGTAAGTCTTTCCGAATGTGGCCAGCTTATCGATGCCGTTCATGCTATCGATCCCGATCGTTTGTGCACCGTCTCGAAAACCGGACATGGTGCTTTTGATACACAAGCTGAATTGAACACCTTTTACACCACTACCCATTGCCAGTTTTTTGCCCCGCATCTCGGCCGTTATGAAGATGTCCCTTCCCTGACGGTGGGCACCGTGCAGAAATGTGTTACCTGGATGAATAACCTCGGGTTCCGCATTCCTTTCCATCTGCAGGAGCCCTTTCGTGAAGATTGGAACACCAGCACCTTCGATCCAACCATAGAGGATTTTTATCGCGACTGTACGGGCGGAAAGATTGCCGAAGCGGCCGGCTGGTGTCTGCATAACGGCAGTAATCGAGATGCTGGAGACTATCGGCCTCGGCGAAGTTTCGATATGAGCAATTCCGAGGGGAGGCTTTACGATCAGTTTGCCCCAATCATTCCTCCTGAAGAATTGACCGTTGCCCATAACATTTATAGCCAGATCGGCTCAACAGATGTCAAGATTCGCCGATATCAGGCGGAATATGAGGAGCAATTGACCCATGATATTGGCCGGAAGGAAGGATTTGTCTGGTCGGCGACTGTTAGTCTGGATGGGGCAGGGTATTTAACCAGAGGGCCGGGCATCGATACCGTTTCTGCCGGCAATCACAAAGTGGCCTGGTGCCTGATGATTGACGACAACACCGGCAACAACGATCATGTACTTACAATTGACGTTTACAGCAGTGGCACATTGGCTTCCCAACAGGTATATCGTCACGATTTTACAGCTTCCAATACCTGGCAGCTTTTTGTCTTGAACTTTACCAGCACCGGACAACAGGATCTGGAGCTCCGCACCTATTGGCTGGATCAGGCCTACATCAAATGCGATTGGATACAGTTGGCTATGGAAGGGGCTTCGTTAGAGTCACCGGTGATTGCCGAGGTTATTCTCGATCCCGACCAAGCCTTGGAGGGCCAGGAATATGTCAAGCAACTAACTCTTCAACAGGGTGATCCTTCTCCTATTTGGCATGTCTTGCAGGGACCATACGATTTACAGGTAACCAATGACGGTCTGGTATCCGGATGGACGCCCGGGGCATCCGACGTCTGCGACCCTATTACTATTGAAATCCAAGCGACCAATACCGCAGGTTCGGATACCGAAAGCTGGGGCGTTACCGTTCGCTCAATGGCCGACTTTGATAATGATAATGATGTTGACCAGGAGGATTTCGGATTTTTCCAGGCCTGTTTGTCCGGCACCGGAAATCAGCAAGAACCGCTTTGCGCTCCTACGGATCTGGACAACGACAACGATGTGGACCTGAACGACTTCACTCTGTTCCAGGCACGTATGGGTGGGCCGAACCAACAGCCGATATGTCCATAAAGTTTTGGATGGGATTGGAGACGATATCTATTTTTGTTTATTTAAGCGATACCCCCCTGCCAGATTCCAAACCTCTTTGAATCCGGATTGCATCAGTATTCGGGCGGCGTTGTACGAACGCTGACCCACGCCGCAGTACACATATACCGGCTCATCCTTGTTCAGCTTTGAGAGGTTGTCTCTTATATTTGATAGCGGGATATTTCTTGCTCCCTGAAGTGATCCGGCGGCAAATTCCGCTTCGCTGCGAACATCTATCAATTGGCCAATATCAGGTACATCACCCGGTAGTCGCTGCTCAATAAGACCGTCGCTTTGATTTTGGGCTACGAACGCTGCGATATGTATCGGATCCTTGGCCGACCCGAACTGGGGGGCATAGGCCAGGTCCAATCCTGCAAGATCATCGATAGTGCCTCGAAAGTGTATCGTCGTGGACATAACATCGATTCTTTTATCTACCCCCGCCCCACCGACGGACTGGGCGCCAAGAATCCTGCCGCTCTCAGGATCATAAATTAATTTCAAAATCATCTGTTCGGCCCCGGGATAATAGCCAGCGTGATGGGGACGAATAGCGTATGAGACATCATAAGGTATGCCTGACTTGCGAGCTTCCTTGGAACTCAATCCGGTCATAGCCGCCTGTTTGCCGAATATGCCGACGGTGGCTGTTCCCAAAGCCGGAGTCGCACTTCGAACTCGTCCGGTGGCGGCGTGTTTGCCGGCCAAACGACCGTTTCGATTAGCCGGGCCGGCCAACGGAATCAGCATTGGTTGGCCCGTAACTCCATGCACCACCTCCACCGCATCGCCGGCCGCATAAATATCCGGATCGTTGGTTTGCATGAATTCGTTAACCGAGATAGCACCGCTTGATCCGATGGTCAATCCGGATTCGACGGCAAGTTTCGTATTAGGCCGGACACCGATGGAAATAAGTACCATGTCCGCCGCCAGCTCTTTGCCGTTGGCGAATTTGACCGCTTTAACACTATCACTTTCTACCACCAGATTCTCAACCTGGCTTCCCAAGTACAACTCGACATCGTTGTTTCGCAGAATAATTTGAATTTCTCTGGCCATCTCCGGATCGAGTAGCGGCATAACTTGTGGTTCAAGTTCCACCAGCGAGACGTTTAAACCGAGTTCACTGAGGACTTCAACCATTTCCAGGCCGATGTATCCTGCACCGATAACCACTGCCTGTTTGGCTTGGCCGGTGCTAACGTATGCCTTGATCCGATCCATGTCCGTCAGATCGCGCAGCGTAAACACATTGTCGCAATTTATTCCCTTCCAAGGCGGCACAATCGGATCGGCACCCGGGGCCAGGATTAATTTGTCGTAAGATTCATGGAAATTCCTTCCTGTAGTAAGCTCGACTACTTCAACCCGCTTTGCTTTACGATCTATCCTGGTTACTTCGTGTTGTGTGCATACGCGAATTCGAAAGGTATTTTTGAAATACTCCGGGGTGGCAAGCAACAGTTTCTTGCGATCCTTGATCTTTTCACAGATGTGGTATGGTAAGCCACAGTTGGCGAATGAAACGTCCCGCCCCCTCTCGAAGATTACGATTTCAGCCGACTCATTCATTCGCCGGGCGCGAGTTGCCGCACTGGCCCCGCCGGCAACGCCACCTACGATCACAATTTTGGGTACTGACATTGTTTATCCTTTTGCATTGGTAGTGTTTGGCGGACAAACCGCCTGCGCATTCCACGGCATCTTACTGAGAATCTTCATCATCGGACAAAAACCGGTTACCCCGGCTATAAACAGCATAGCCGCTGCAAACCAATCTATCAGGATGAACCACGGATTGATAAAGGATAATCCCAATCCTATTAACAGGACGATTCCTGCCCCTATCATAACCTGCCTATACACAGGAATGGTTTTTCGTTCGACAATAATATTCAGCCCCGCATTTTTGCAGGCATCAAGACCGCCGGGAACTGTATAAACCTGCGTAAATCCCGCCTGCTCAAGTTGCTCGCCGGCCTTGGACGACCGCATCCCGCTTTTACAGATCAACAATATCTGCTCGGATGTGTCCCACTTACTCGCTTCCGTCATCACACGATCGAGGGGAACACACCGAGCCTTATCCAATCGTTCGGAAGTAAACTCGTCAAAATTACGTACATCGATAAACTTGCCGGTCCATTCGCCGATCTTTTCGGGTGCTACGTTTCGCATATCTTTGTCTCACTATTAGTCAAAACCGTGTCTTATTACTCACGCTATATTGTAGTGTTTTACCTAAAGATGCCAACTTGTTTTTCAACACTATACAAATATAATTATCGCTATCATATTATGGGTTGGTTGGTTTTACATACGGTGACCAAAATGCGTAAATTGCCCTATATACAAACTGCAATAATGTTTTTGCTGCCGCTGTTTGGCTGGACCACATCGGCCCAGGCCCTTATGGGGAAAATATCCGTTACCGTACACGAGCAGGGCAGTAATACCCCCCAACCCTCTCGTGCCTGGGTTCAAATTGATGGAACTCGCTATTACAAACCCCTCACCAAATCCTGCACCATTTACCTTAGGGACCGCAGCTTTTCCTGCGACGGAAAATTCCTCATCGAGGTGCCGGCTTCCAGGGGTATTGTTCATATAGAACGCGGCAAGGAATATTTCCCCGTCGATCAAAAGGTGGTGGTAAGTGAAAATCGAACTACCCAGGTCGATATCATCATGAAGCGTTGGGTGAACATGGCCAAAGAAGGATGGTACTCGGCGGATATGCATTGTCACTTCGGCCGCGACGATATTAATATTCTCAAGCAAACCGCCCTGGCCGACGACGTGAACCTGGAGCCGGTTCTTTGGATCTGGCTGACTTATAGAAGCCCCCCGGATCAGGATTTGACTTGGCCGGAAAAATCCAGCGTTTACGCCGATCCCACGCACCTCATTACTTTCCGCAATCAAGAAATCGAACGCATTGGCGGCGAATCATTCGAATCGGTCGGCGCCTTGTTAATGTCGGGACTGAACAAACCCGTACAAAT
>CP070790.1:1802016-1806274 GCA_020346805.1 Planctomycetota bacterium | reverse complement strand
CATGCCTCTATGGCGCAAATTGCATGCCAATGATCGGGCGTGCTGACCAGCACCGCATCGATATCATTACGATCGAGCACTTTTCTGAAATCCCGATAGTGGGCCGGCCTTTTGTTCTGTAGATCTGCTGCCTTATCCGCGGTATCGGCGGTATGCTGATCGTCGGGATCGGCCAGGGCCGCACATTCGGCATTTTCCTTCAGCATCATCAACAGATTTCGCGATCCCCGGCTACCGCAACCGATCAGGCCCAGTCGGATCTTATCTGCGTTTCCCACCCTGGCAGGAGCGGCTGAGGCAAGGCCCACAGTACCAACCGATCCCACAATGGCCAATCCGGAATTACGCAGAAAAATCCTGCGGCTCTGCTGGTTGGACATAATAATCGCCTCCTTTATCTAATTTAAAAGACTTCACATAACCATAATAAAAGGCCAATTCCAGGTCTTATCCAGGCCCTGTGCCGGCATTGTGTCCAGCAAAAATAGTTCCAAACGTCTTTAATTACAAGACATACGAAAAGGCGGCCCGGTGTACCGTAAATCGATATAATGCAATTAGATAAGTCCAAGATTCTATATTTATTAAAATTAAGTTGAAAAATATTTGTGAAGATTTATAATGGTAATGTCGTGAATATACAAATTGTGCGACATATGTAACAATACTAAACTACCGGGAAAGAAGTACATCCCGATAACAAGAACAGGAAAGAGGAATCCCATAACTACCGACATTTATGATGGTTTCGATCGCGGATGGCCGCGATGTGATAGCGTTAACAAAATACGTATACCCACAGGCATAAACAATTATGTCTGTTCTCAAGGGCAGGAATCTTTAAAAACGGAGATATGCCAATGAGAAAGAAGAGCAATGAATCGAAATGGTCAACGATCGTTTTTCTATCGGCCGTTGTGACATTTTTTATGGTGAGTTCATCGCTGGCCGACAACTTGTGGGAGGGTGACGAAAGTAATGAATGGACCACCCCCGGCAACTGGAGTCTCGGCCACGTACCTGATTGGGGTGACGGCTGGATTGTTGTGTCAAATGCCGGAACTGTCAACTGTGACACTTCGTTAGGTTCCGCAGGTTGGGCTCAATACCTCTGGGAGGCCTGTGATACCACTGATACCACAATTGAATTCAATTTAGGCCCCGAATCTGCTGGGCAACATTTTGGAACATCCAAACAGTACGTCATCGGTTCCAGCCCCGGCTACACCAGTACAACCAATCTCAATTCCGGTGATTTAAAAATAGGAATGGGATCCGCCGGTGACCGAAGATTGTATCTTCAGGGTACCGGGACCGCGGTCTTCAATGCCTCCGGCAATTCATACCTCTTCCACAGGGGTATGCGTATCGGGCAAACCGCTGGCGGTACAGGCATATTCACCCTCTCCGATAACGCCAGGCATGAAACCTGGGGAGATATCTGGATCGGTAATCAAGGTACCGGCACTCTTAATATTGAAGGCGGCTCATTCGACATTTTAGGAGGAACATACCTGGACGTCGGCGTTTTTAACGACGGCCAGCTTATTGTTACCGGAGGCCAACTGAATATTACCGCCGGCTCATTGCTTTTAGGTGATGAACCGGGTGTTACAGGTACGCTCACCATCTCCGCCGGAAGAGTGAATCCCAAATATATTACCGCAGGTCTGGATGGAAACGGTATCATCAATGTGAACGGTGGCGAGTTATGGACTAACAACTGGATTGCACTGGGCAGTATTCAGAGCGCCGGTGTCGGCGGCACGGGTACTCTAAATGTCTCCGGAGGACATGTGGCCTGCGGCAGCTCTAGTCTGGTGATCGGTGAGGCAACTGATGGTGCTGGAGGTGGACATGGTATTCTCAATCAGACCGGTGGGCTCATCGGTATATATTCCAATAATAGTAGTCTCATCTTAGGTGAAATCGATGGTGCAACTCCCGCTCAATCAGCCGAAGTCAATCTCCTGGGTGGTGAGACGTATTCCTGGGCTCCCCCATTAGTCAACATGGGCTGGGTCAATATCGACGGCGGTAAGCTGCATATGAATTTTTACAAGATACAAGACCTGGGCGGGCCATCGGTGATAGAAAGCATGATCACCGCCGGCCAGATCAAAGGTGCCGACACCGATACCGACCCGTCTAATTTCAGAATTCGTGTCGAGCAGGATTCGGAAAATCCTTTCGGCGACAAGACCTATATGGTCCAGTACCCCATACCTGCCTGTGAGTCGAGAGTCTTTCCCAATCTCTATCCTTATGAAGAAAATGTAACTTTGAAAACCAATGAGACGACGAATATTGAATACACAATAATGAATTATGGCGAGTCGGAATCATTCAACTAAACGGTAACCGAGAATCCGGATCAGCCCTGGCTGACCCTGGATAAGACCAGCGGCGGCCCGCTTGATCCCTCGGGGGGCAGCAATATAGTCACTGCTACCATCAATACCGCAGGGATGACCGCAGGTAATTACAGTGTGGATCTGGTATTTACCGATGATTGCGCAACATCGACCAGCACGCACACCCGGACCATCAACCTGGAGGTAACCGAGTGTGAATGGTCTGTTACACCCTACAACGCCGACAGAGCCGACAACCTCTGTGAAGACAATGTATGCGGCGATGTCCATATTCTGGCCACCTGCTCAACTGCCCAAAACTTCGATTTCACTGTTACCAACGATCCCGGCAGTATCGGCAGCCTGAACTACACCGTCGAGGAATGCGACGCCGGCGGAAATTCGCTAGACCATACCTGGTTAACCTTGAGCAAGACCAGCGGCGGACCGATTGCCCCGGGCGACAGCGATACGTTGGTGGCCAGCGTGACCTCGGTACCCGGCGGCACCACCGGCTATGTCAAGTTCACACCTTCCGGTTGCGGCTCCGGTCTAACCGAGCAGATTCGGGAAATTATGCTCATCGATATGACCGATGCCGGTTACAAGTTCTCTTATCTCGGTGACGTCCATCCAACAACCGCTAACTCCTGCAACCATATACCGCCGGAAGGTAATCCTTCGTTGACGGATGAATGCCATCTGGTTCACGTGGAAGGTGGCGGTATTGTTGGCACCGTGGTTCCCGACCTCAACATCGATCCTAACCTTGCCGCCGATAACGGGACGGCCTTCCTCTTGGATTCCTGCGGTTCTGATTGCGGCACTGATTGCACTACCGGGCCGGATCCGATCGGAAGGCATATGTACCGCACCGATATACCCGACAAAAACGACCTCTATGGAAATATCGGTTCGACCATGGTAGCCCGCATCAAAGTAGTCAAGAATTCCAACACCGGTGGAAACCTGCATCTATTTGACGACGGTTCTAATGGCGGATTCGATTCGCAACCCCACGCTAGCGCCAGAATCGAATGGGGCGGTTGCGGAGCAACATCCACCAGGGATATCAGGGAACGGTGGCTCGATATCAGTAACACCAACATCGTCCCCACCGGTCAACCCAGACAGGAGTACTGGACCATCCGGGTGCTCAGCGGTTACGGCAAATACGGCAATCGCACTATCCTCGTCTATTTCGAGGAGGGTAATAACGGCCGATTGAGATCGGGCTACACCAACCCGGTGCTGGAGATCCATGGACCGCCCCACCCCGGAATTTACTATCATAAATTCGACGGCTTCGGCTTCGGTACCTGGAACACCGGTTCACAGACCAAGCTTTACGTCGACTGGATGTCGTTTACCAACATGGGCATGTACGCACCCGGCGAAGAGGATGACTGCATCGGCAGCCTGCTACCGGCTTTTGTCAGATGTAACGATCCCTTTGCCGATATAGACGGTCCGGATACTAACGGTGACGGCGTTCCCGACGGTGACGGCGATGTCGATCAGGACGACTTTGCCGTATTCCAGGTCTGCTATACCGGTCCCGGTGATCCGGGCGGTGTATTCGACAAGGACAACTGTGACTGCTTCGACAAGGAGCCCTTAGGCGGCGACGACGATATCGATGAAAATGACTTTAGCCTGTTCCAGAATTGTGCCTCAGGACCCGGTATACCGGCAGATACCGCCTGTGACGACGGGTTATAAGCCGGCATTGCGGGATAAAAAAAATAAAGAACATTCGGCCCGTCCCAATAACGGACATATGCGGATTGCGTTATTCCCCGATCCGATGGGGGAATCCGTGTAGGTATAATGTCGTTTCTCGACTTGATCGGGCAATCCGGGTAGGTGCGATGTCATTCCCAACTTGATTGGGAATCCAGTTT
>CP070790.1:1799067-1801916 GCA_020346805.1 Planctomycetota bacterium | reverse complement strand
TTGGGTTACGATCCCGACCAGGGCATTGATCACGATCATCGCAATGTAGAAAAATCCGATTTCGCCGGGGGCGACCAGAATCCACCAGTTACCGGCAACCGGGACCTCACCTGCGGGATCGCTCTGCTGGAGCATGTGGACCGTATTGGCGACGCCCTGGTGCAGGCCGCTGAATCCGCCGATCTTGTAGAGGGCAAACGGCAGCAGGAGGAAGGAGAAAACGATCGTCAAACAGCCCTGTACGAAATCGGTGACGATCGCCGCCGCCAGACCGCCGGCCACGCCGTACACCACGAATATGATGGTGATCACGGTAATGGCCAGTCCCTCGCTGACCTGGCCGCCGGTGGCCGCCCGAATGATGGCACCTGAGCCCTTGAGCATCACGCCGATACCGAACATCATGATCAGGATGCCGACGATGACGTAAAGCGTCGCGACGCTGCGGTTGTAGCGGGCCTCGAAGTAGTCGCCGGTGGTGATGGCCCGGCACCGCCGCATAATCGGCGCGATCCACCAGTTGAAAGGTGTCACGAACAGCCACAACCACTGATACCAGATGCCCGACATGCCCGAGGTATAGGTTTTGGCGACGACGCTGACCGCCTGGTCGGCGTGGGTGCCCGCCCCGAAAACGCTGAAAATCGCCATTACCTTCCCGAAGCGGCGGCCGGCAATGAAGTAATCTGCGGAACTCTTGATGGTTTTCCCCATCCATAAACCGAGCACCGTGATGCCCACCAGATAGGCGACCAGTGCAACCAGATCAACGATCTCGAGTCCAAACATCAGCAATCCTTAAAAAGCCCGATCTTATTTAAAGCGTTATATTGTATTCAGGGCGTCGAATACCAGCCGTACGCCCGTGGCGGATTAGTAAGCGGATTTTGGAATTTGGTTTTGTTATTCGCTCTTTATCACCACCTAAAACCATATATCTTTTCCTGCTATATCCCAGCCTCTTTTCTAAGTTCGTTTAACCATTCGATAAAACTCGACGGAATCAAACCATGTTTGACGGGCGGAACATTCAGCAGGTAATTGACGCCCGCCTTTCGACAGGCCTGAAATTGTTCCGCCAGTTCCGCCGTCGGCCGGGGTTCATCGTCTTCCAGGTAAAACCAGTCTTGCCGGATGGCGGCGATCGAATCGCACACTTCGCCCGGCAAATAATATTCCTTACCTTCAATCGTACGCCACTTCTCATGGATTGCTCCGCTTCGCGCACCTTCCTCCATGGCGATCAGATCGGACGGCCAGGCATAATCGATGTCATAACCTTCACTGGAAGGTGTGCCATTATTCATCATCACCATAATCTCGGACTGCAACTCGGCCATGTAATTGTATAAAAACGTTCGATACCCTCTTCCCACGGCGTCGGGATGATCGATCCAGATCTCCAGTAACGATCCGTACTCTGTTAATAATTCCTTGATTTGTGCCGTCATAAACGATTGATAGTGAGAAGTTGTATAGGGCATTCGTTCATCGTCGTCTTGCCGGCCGACTTCACGGCCGCCGAATGCTATCCTTTTTTTTGCCTGTTCAAAGTACGCTTTCTTGCTGGCAAAGTCGCTACGGGTTCGACTGCCGTAACGATGATGATTGTCGTAGGCGGAGTAATATAATGCCGGTAAAACCTCACACCGTCGGCAGGAATCCACGAATTCCTCAACCACGTTGGTGGTGTTTCCGCTATTGGTCACACTGTAGTCGGTATGTTTACTCGGCCAAAGGCAGAAACCGGATATGTGCTTGGCGGTAAGTACCGCATATTTCATGCCCGCGTCCCGGGCGGCCGATACCCATTGGTTAACGTCGAGACGGTCGGGTGCGTATCGGGCAGGGGGGTCGCTGCCGTCGGGTTTGAAGAAAACTTTACCTTCAAGATTTACATAGGTGCTCATCCCGAAGTGAATGAACATGCCATAGCCCAGGCCTTCCCACCATCGAAGCCTGTCCAGAGACAATCGCTGATTTCCCTGTCGGGACGTAATGTCTGATGTTCCCGAGTCGCATTTTTTTGTGTCGGTCATTAATCCAATCCTATTTAGGAAACTGAATAAGCCGTATCGGCCCGACAAAAGCAATCGCCGCGGCTGAATGTGTTTCTCGTATCTCGTCCACCCGTAATCGAAGTTTTAATTCCTCAACGTCCGCGGAAATCGTCGGCAGTTTGATCACGAACCATTCACCTTGTTCCCTCCGCAATCCCAGGTCCGCCTCCCAAAGTACCTTATCATCCCAAAGCAGTCGAATCGAACGATGTCCCGCCCACCGGGAACGGGCATAATGCAGTCCAATCGCTTCTTTGTCCACATTGCTTAAAAATAGCATCAGTCCCAGACGATCCCGTTTACCTGATACGGGAATCCGCACTTCAAGCTCGGAAAACATGCCTGGTATACTGTAAATGTGGGGATTGAAAGCGAAGGCCGCCGCCTCCGTGCCGCCTCTCTTGAAAAGCCCTCCCATCCATTCACCCCAGAATATCTCCCGTTCCGTGGGCAGGAAAGTCGCCAGCACCTTGTTTCGCCGCACCCACCTGCCGGTACCCCAGTCCAGCGACGGATTATTCGCCTCCGCCAGCATGGTGGCCCTCTGTACCACGTAATAATCATAATGCCAAACCCGCCTGGCCAAATCCTGATGGCGATTTGCCATCAGGCGCCGCCAGCCGTTGCCGTCCAATTTTGCCCGCCCCTTCCACCAATCAACGTATCCGGCAACATTCCTCAGGTGGCCCAGCTGCTCGCCAATTTGCGATACATCGGCCAGCAATCGTTCATGCACATCTGCCGTCAATTCATTTGCCAGTTTTAAATCCCCATCGTAAACCGCATTCA
>CP070790.1:1794739-1798967 GCA_020346805.1 Planctomycetota bacterium | reverse complement strand
CCTTGCCGGCGTAGTCGTCAACCTTTGCTAACATAAATATCTCGCTGCAGATCCATATCCTTCAACACATTATTATTGTGTAATTGAATCTCCGACTTTGTTCATGACCAGTAAATCGCCCTGCTGTTTCATCCATTTGGCAAGGCGTATCCGCAGATCGTTCAAGACGTCTTTGTATTTGGGATCGGCGGCTAAATTATTTAACTCGAAGGGATCGGTACGTAAATCGTATAATTCCTCAGCCGGTCGTTTGCGATAGAGTTCGACTCGTCGGGCCGCTTTGGAATCAACCTCGGCGACTTTGAGCCACTCGGGCCATATTGCCGATGACCGATCGACCGCATTGGTCTGACTTTTCTTACTGTGTTTACCCTTGTTGGGAAGTCCGCGAGTAATCAGGTTCTCGAATGTACCGTCAGGATTGAAATTACGGATATATTTATGGGTTGAGGTGCGAACGTCACGGATGGGATAATGCGAACCCTTGATAATGCCCTTGGTCGTATGCGTTCCGAAAACAGTGTCCCGATGGGCTTGGCTTGTTCCCTCAATTATGCCTATGAAGCTTCGGCCATCGATTGTGTCGGGAACTTTGCCGCCGGCCAGTTCGATACAGGTTGGAAGCAGGTCCACGAAGCTTATCATTGCGTCAGTGACACCAGCTCGAATTTTCCCCGACCAACTTACGATAAAAGGCACGTTCAAGCCGGCATCATAAAGCGTCCATTTGGCAAAGGGCACGCCGGCTCCATGGTCGCTTACATATATCACAAGAGTGGATTCGATTAATCTGAGCCGCTTGAGTAACCGCATTACTTCCCCCACTTGACCATCTAGGGCTTCGACGGAGGTGTAATAATTGTCAAAGAGGATTCTGGTCAACAGGGTATCGACCAGATAAGGAGGTAATTTTATTTTCGCGTGATCATGTCCCTTGCCGGGTTCGGGTTGCTTGAATGGGGTGTGCGGATCATTGGTGGCAAATATCAGGCAGAAGTGTTCATTTGTATTTTCGGCGATGAATTCTTCGATCTTGTCTCGTTTCATGTACTCAAAAGGATAGGCTTCTCGTGGTTTGATGTGAGTCTTACCGGCCAACCCGACGCGATAGTCCAATGGTTTCAGGTAATGCGGCATAGATTTGATACCTGCTCGCGTCTTACTATGGTTGGCATGAGCACCGTGACGGTGAGGGTAAAGACCGGTGTACAGAGTAGAGCGACTGGGAGTACACATGGCGGTTGCGGTAAAGGCACGTGTAAAGCGCAGGCCGCCTGACGCCAGTCGATCGATGTCGGGGGTTCGACAGATTTTATTGCCGTAACAACCTGAATCCAGTATGCCGTGATCATCCGACAAGATGACCAGAATGTTCGGTCGACTACCTTTAAGTATAGAGGCCGAATTCGCTTCGGCTTCAGACAAATCCATACCGCAAAACATAAGCATGCCGACTGTACACAAAGAAAATACTTTTATCCATAACCAACTTGTTTTCATCCAAGTCCACCTGTGTAACAAAAGTTTATCAATTTATTAAAGGAAACAGCGTTTTCATTGCCGGGTCATTTGTGCGTTTCATCCAGTCGCGCATTTGATTTTCCAATTTGTTTCGCTGCGAGCTATAGGCTGGGTCATCGGCCAGATTCTTCATTTCGCCCGGATCGTCGGCGAGATTAAACAGTTCACGTCGCCCCACGCCATAAATGACGTACTTCCATTTTGTGGTTCGGATCATGCGCGAGACATGCTCATGGTCAATAAGTCGTTCGCAGAAACCCGGTTGGTCGTCAGGTTCGGCCACACCATCCAGGAAAGGTCGCAAGCTGCGTCCCTGAACGGTTTTGGGGATAGGCATACCAACATAATCGAGTACGGTGGGCATGATATCCACTGAGTTAGCGTGCATATCGAGTACCAGGCCGGGTGAAATTGATCGGGGGTAACGAACAATCAATGGGACACGAACAAGCTCTTCGAAATAAGCATGCACGGCCTTCCCCACCATTCCATGTGCGGCCTGCATATCACCATGATCGCTGGTGAAGAAAACCAGGGTGTTTTTTTCCAGGCCGAGCTCGCGGAGCTTGTCCAATACCCGGCCGAATTGTCTGTCCATCATGGTAACCTGAGCATAGTAGCAACGCAGATACTCCCGAATGTTGGCTTCTCCGAATAAGTTTCCCATGCGTGTGGGTAGATCATCCTTATAGGTATCCGGTCGATTATTAAACGAGGGGGGGAAAGGTATTTTTGCCGGATCGTACATACTGTAATAAGGTTCGGGTGCAATCCAATAAGCGTGAGGAGGACTTACGGATAAGGTAAGCATGAAGGATTTATCGGCATTGCGTTCGAGCCATTGGAGAGCCAGATCGGTAAGCCGGGTCTCGTATTGGGCCCGCGGGGCGATGGCCGATCGGCCAATTATCGAGAGATTCTGTGGCGAACGACGAGGGTCGTCTTTCCAGATCTCATACACTGAGGCCATAGACCTGGTCATAAATACGCCGCCAACGAGATTGTAATATATTTCTGAAGGCTGAGCCTTTCGGTCAACAACCGATTCGGCCTGCCGCTTGAACCATTTGTTATAATCAGCTCTCTGGCCGAAGAGTCCCTGCTGATTACGATAAGCGCGCAGTTGGCTTACATCACCAAGATGCCACTTGCCCAAGTGTCGGAGTTTATATCCGCTGTCGAAAAGCAAATTATCGAGAGTAACCTGTTTATCGGTGATTTTAGGCTTTGTGAATTGACGTTTGGGTTCTTTTTTCGATCTGTCGACTTTCACATTTTTTATAATGCCATGCGTGTGAGGCCACTGGCCGGTAATAAATGAGGCGCGGGTCGGTGAACAGAAAGGGGTGGCACAAATAGCCCGAGTAAAACGAGTCCCTTCTTCGGCCAGTCTATCGAGATATGGTGTTTTGACTACGCGGTTACCGGAACAGCCGAGCACTCCGTAGTACTGTTGGTCGGTTATCAACCAGACTATATTGGTCGGTCGGGTGGATTTATCTTGAGCACCGTCAGCAAGACCCACAAATCCAAAAACCTGAAATGGCAACACCAACATGGACCATGCCAACGGCGAGAACAAGTACTTCTGCGTCATTATATTTACTCCTTGGCAATATCCACATATAAACAGGAAAAGACCAAATTAACGTTGAACAGATTTTACCGGCGATATTAATCAGATTACATAATAAAAAGAAATAACAATGTTGTACATGCCATAATTAATTGATGAAGTCTATGGACAACTCGCCGAATCGAGAAATCCTCCACGATTTTAGCCAGCATGAACAATGAAATCGTCGCTCCAACCAGAGTGATTATGGGAATAAGTCCCTTAAGAGTAGCCAGATTGGGAGTCACCCAACTCATCCGTATATACTCGCTTAATCCGACTATGCTTGCGGCTAAGGGTAGTATCTCATGGCCATGGTCGACAAATTCTCGGAAATAAATATTAAACCAGCCGACAAAAGCCAAGGGCAAATAAGCGTAACCCGTGTAAACAAAGGATTTCTTGAAATCTTTAGCGTTTGACAACAATGAAACAACCGATACCAGGACAAAATATCCAATGATAATCGCGGCAAAAATGAGCAGGTTTGATCCCGGAATATCGAAGAGTGATAAATTTCGGACACGGTGGGGCAGGAAATCATTAGTTGCGATCCAGGCAGGAAGTTTCACCGCCAGAATAAGTGCCACCAGCAAAATGGCAAAGAATGCGCGGGAAAATTCCCAGTTTCTCTGCGTAAATAGTCCCTGCCATGGAAAACGGGCGTCCAGCCGCACAGCTTTATGGGGACAATTTCTGGCACAGGAAAGACAAAGTATACACTCATTAGTAGTCTTGGATGCTGACGGATGCAAATCCATGGGACAACCCGCATCTTTGATACAATCATGAGTCTGGCATTGGCTCAAACAGACATTGCTATTGCTCCTTAATACCACCGACGAAATAGTCGCATACTGTCCTATCAATTTCCCCAGCGGACAAATATATTGGCACCAAATGCGTTTGCCGAAAAGAAAACCGCTGACCACCGCTCCGGCAAGAATAGCAAGCAACAGCCAACCAGTTGCCCGAGCGTGACTGAACATATGAGTGGAATGCTCGGCCCAAACGATTACAACAAGACCGGCAATACCGATCCATAAGCCATACTTCTTCAAAAAACCGGGTGTGGATGAAAGCACTATCTTG
>CP070790.1:1780344-1794639 GCA_020346805.1 Planctomycetota bacterium | reverse complement strand
CCTACGTCATCGAGACGGTGGGGGGACTTCTCGGGGAGCGCCCCCTCTTCGGCATCTGCCTGGGTCATCAGATGCTGAGCCTGGCCCTCGGGGCCAGATCCTACAAGCTCAAGTTCGGCCACCGCGGCGGCAACCAGCCGGTGATGAACCTGGCCACTCGGCGGGTGGAGATCACCGCCCAGAACCACGGCTTCGCCGTCGATACCGAATCGCTGATCAAAGTCGGCGGAATTCCCACCCATGAAAACCTAAACGATAAAACCCTGGAAGGTTTCACCCATAAGGATTTGCCGATCTTTTCCGTGCAATACCACCCCGAAGCCAGCCCCGGCCCCCACGATGCCACCTACCTGTTCGACTGCTTCATCGACATGATGAACTGCAACCAAGCACCCTCCGCCGAACAAATGGCCGAAGCCCAAGCTAGGTTGGAAGGGAAGAAATAATACGGATTCTACTTCAAACGTTTGCCGG
The DNA here is from genome assembly GCA_020346805.1 of Planctomycetota bacterium. Classification (GTDB taxonomy): domain Bacteria; phylum Planctomycetota; class Phycisphaerae; order UBA1845; family PWPN01. Next base: position 1,794,165 of record CP070790.1, on the reverse strand, counting down.
GTCTGGCTCAATTATTTTAAAGGAATATTGTGCCTGACCCGCTCTCGTAGCGCATGTTTGAAGTAGAATTCGTATAAAACAACCATTATCCCATATCTCAAATCCGTATTTTTCTAGCGAAGATGATATGTTCCTGACTCTCCAGTTCCTCGATCACCTCATCGGAAACATCTTTAACCACCCGGATCAGAAACATGGAACGTTTTCTCTGCTGATGGTGGGAAAACTCGAAACTGTTGATCAGAATGTTGTTTCTATCCAGGGTAGAGGCGATGGCCCCCACAACCCCCAGCCGATCCTTGCTCCTTATGGCCAGGAAGGTGCCCTCCGGCTCAATTTCATATTCAAAATCATCGACCAGAGATATGCGCGGATGCGGGCCTTTGAAGACTACCCCGCCAATTCGAAAATTGTGATCCTTGTCCGAGAATACATACTCAACTGCACTTTCATAATCGGTAAAGCCCGGATCGTCCAAACTATTAATATGCAAGCCTATACTCTGGGCCCTCTGCTCGGCATTGACATAACTTACATAATCGAGCATGTCCTTGAGATAACCCTTTAAGAATGCCAGCCTTAACAGCGTGCAGTCATGCTTGGCGATGTAACCGCGGTAAAGAATCTCCAGGTGAGTCAGCGTAATGTTCATTAACTGAAACGCAAAGGCGCCAAGCTTTTCAGCCAACACGGTATATGAAGTCATCAGGTCGCCTTCCAGGACCCTGATTTGCGGCATGTTAACCGGACAATCAACGATGCCGCCCCGCAGGGCCCTGGGCACCTGAACGGCGATTGCCTCGGCAATACGTATCTGGGCCTCCGGGGTGGATGCCCCGATGTGCGGCGTCATGACCACCTGAGGTATATCACTAAAAGGATTATCTGGAGGCGGTTCGGTATCCCAGGTATCGATTCCCGCACCGGCAACCTGACCGCTCTTGAGGGCCGCAAGCAGGGCCGCCTCATCGACAATCCCACCACGAGCAGCATTAATTAAAATCACACCCTGTTTCATCTCGGTTATAGCATCCACGTTAATCATACCCGTGGTTTCCTCGTTTTTGGGGACGTGCACGGAGATGATGTCGGACTCCCGGATCAAGGTATCCCAATCGCTCTTTTCAACATTGTGACGTTCAAAAACTTCGTCCGGGATATACGGATCATAGGCCAGGACGCGCATTTCAAAACCCCGACAGAAACGGGCCATGCGGTGCCCGACGTTGCCCAAACCGATAATCCCTATCGTCTTACCCATCAGTTCCACACCGGCATAACGATGACGATCCCATCCTTTCTGCTGCATAGTCTGATGAGCCGACGTAATTTTGCGAACCACGGCCAACAACAAACCCATGGCCAACTCGGCGGCGGAATTGGTGTTTTTCCCGGGCGTGTTCATCACCAGAATACCTTTCCTGGTCGCATAATCCACGTCGATATTGGCTATACCGACTCCCGCCCGGGCGATCACTTTCAACTCAGGGGCACAATCGATAAGCTCTTTTTGTATCGGGGTCTCTGAACGAGTAATTATGCAATGGTAGGGAGCAATAATCTTCAGGATTTCGGCTATGGGTAAATCCGGTTGGAAGTTCACCTCCAGATCAGGTTCTTCAGATAGCCGTTCCACACCCGTCTTATGAATGGCTCCGGTAATAAGAACACGATACATGATGATCTTCCTTCAAAAATTTACATCCGTCGACACATATAGCGCTATGCGTATTTATTTGACAGCAAACACAAAAGTATTTCTTAAAAAGTAGTTTAGGATCCGTATCGACTGAAATAATCAACAATCCCCTCAACAATAGTACCGGCGATCCTGGACCGATACGAAGATGTGTTAAGCATGCCGGCATCACGACCGTTGGTCAGATAACCACATTCGATGAGTACCGCCGGCCGCGAATGCTCCCTGAGAACATGAAAGTTATCCGAATTGAGTCCGCGACACGCGATACCCGCCTCCTTAAATGCATCCACCATACAAAGACCCGCACGTCGACTCTGCATAGATGCCCTCTCATAAATAAATACTTTCGTGCCCGAGATATCGGGATTGTGATGAGAATCGGCATGGATGGACACAAACAAGTCTGCCCTGTTGCGCTCAGCCAGGGCCGCCCGATCGGCCAGTTCGATAAATACGTCAGATGTACGGGTATAAACAACTCGGGCACCCCGATCGGAAAGCATGCGTCCGACCTTCCTGGCGATATCAAGGTTGATGGTTTTCTCGGGAAGCCTCGATTTTGTTCTCTCCCCGGCCCCCGGATCTTTCCCGCCGTGACCGGCATCAACTACGATAACTGTCCCACTAACAGATCGACTCGGCACTTTGGGGGGTTGCGCCGGCGTAACCGGCGCCTTGGGGCTCGAAACCATGGGCACCGCCGGCGGAGGAAGCCTGGTAATTACCCGCTTCGACCCATTACAACCGACCAATACTGCCGGTAACATCAATATGGTTAGAAAACGCCACATCATTCTAAAACAATCCAGGTCCGAGTTTAGCAACCCTACATTTATCGTCAACCTTCACGAATATTACAAGCAACTGTTGCTGCGCAAAACGTCCGTTTACTTACCTGTATGACCGGCCCCGATTTGGACAGTTAATTAGTTCTACCGCCTCGCAGAATATTATTCTTAACAAAAAAAGCAGGCGTCCGACAACCGTTGCCTGATTGTCGAACGCCTATCTTAATTAAAAAGGAGTAGTGGTTATTCAATCCGATATATATCATCCTTCATTGGTTCTGAGCTTACATCATGCCGCCCATACCGCCCATACCACCCATGCCACCCATACCGCCGCCGCCAGGTGGTCCTGCAGGAACGGGCGGCTTCTCTTCCTTGATCTCACTGACTACCGCATCGGTAGTCAGAAGCAGCGAGGCTATAGAAGATGCATTCTGCAGAGCCACACGTTCCACCTTCGTCGGAACAATTACACCCATTTCAACCAAGTCGCCGTATTCATCGGTCAAGGCGTTGTAACCGAAGTTCATATCCTGGCTCTCTGTAACCTTTTGACAGGCAATCGATCCATCAACACCCGCATTTTCAGCAATCTGTTTAAGCGGGGCGGAAAGAACTCGTCGAACGATATCCACACCCGTCCGCTGATCGCCTTTAAGCTTCTTGGCCAGGGCATCGAGTGCCTTAAGGCAGCGTATTGGCGCAACTCCCCCCCCGGGTAGTATGCCCTCCTCAACGGCGGCCCGGCAGGCATGCATGGCATCCTCTACGCGGGCCTTCTTTTCCTTCATTTCCACTTCAGTGGCAGCACCAACGTTTATCTGGGCAACCCCGCCGGCCAATTTAGCCAAACGCTCCTCGAGCTTCTCGCGATCATAATCGCTGGTTGTGGTTTCAATTTCATTCTTGATCTGCTGGATACGCCCCTTAATGGCATCCGTAGAACCGGCCCCCTCGATAATCGTTGTATATTCTTTATCGATGGTGACTTTTTTGGCTTGACCGAGATCTTTAAGATCCACGGACTCGAGATTAATACCCAGATCCTCAAAGATCGCTCTTCCACCAGTCAAAATGGCAATATCTTCGAGCATGGCCTTGCGGCGATCACCGAAACCCGGGGCCTTCACCGCAGCACACTGCAAGGTGCCGCGAAGTTTGTTCACAACCAAAGTCGCCAACGCCTCACCTTCAATATCCTCGGCGATAATCAACAGCGGCCGACCGGCCTTGGCTATTTTCTCCAGCAAGGGGATCAGATCCTTGATGGCCGATATCTTCTTCTCGTGGATGAGGATATAGGGTTTCTCGAACACAACTTCCATCGATTCGAAATTGTTGATGAAATGCGGCGAGAGGTAACCTTTGTCAAATTGCATACCTTCAACCAATTCGACTGTAGTGTCGAGGCCTTTGCCCTCTTCCACGGTAATTACCCCATCCTTGCCCACCTTGCTCATCGCATTGGCAATCTGCTCGCCAATCTCGGTATCCTGATTGGCGGCACAGGTACCAACCTGGGCAATCTGCTGGCTGTCCTTAACCTCGGTACTCATCTTATCGAGCTCTTCGACCACCGTATCGACCGCAGCCTCAACGCCCCGCTTCAGTTCCATGGCATTGGCACCGGCGGTTACGTTCTTCAGTCCTTCGTCATAAATGGCTTCGGCGTAGATGGTGGCAGTGGTGGTACCATCCCCGGCAACCGTCGAGGTCTTACTGGCCACCTCTTTTACCATCTGGGCCCCCATATTCTCGTAGGCCTCCTCCAGCTCGATCTCTTTAGCCACGGTAACCCCATCTTTGGTTACCGTAGGCGAGCCAAATGATTTCTCCAATACTACATTGCGACCACAGGGCCCCAGCGTAACTTTGACCGCTCGGGATAACTGCTTAACGCCCCGACGAATGGCCTCACGGGCCTCCATATCAAACGCTATTTTCTTCGCTGCCATAGGTATCTAGCTCCCTAGTATTAAAATAACTTGTTATCTTTATTTGTCATCGCCCTTTAATTTTCGGGGTTATACAAATACTACTCGACAATTGCCAGAATATCGTTCTCATCGATAATCAACAGTTCTTCACCACTGACTTTGATCTCGGTACCGGCATAGCTGCTGAATATTACCTCGTTACCCTTGGCCACCTGCAACTTGCTGCGTTCGCCCGAGTCAAGCAACTTACCATCGCCCACCGCCTGCACGATCCCGCGTTTGGGCTTCTCCTTGGCGGTATCGGGGAGCACAATACCCCCCGCGGTCTTTTCCTCAGCCTCCAGGCGCTTTACCAAAACCTTGTCACCCAACGGACGAATTTTCAATTTGGCCATTGCGTTATCTCCTTTCGATTACTCAACATCGAGTGGTATTTAATTCTTTAATTCCAGAGCCTTTGAAACAGCACGTCGGCCGTTTAAAGCGCAGACCTCACAGTATAAAAACGACATATCTGGTAACAGCAAAGTGGATGCCAAGGCCCCCTAAGCAAGAACAGCCCCGAGAAAAAATCTTATAAAGCTATTATTTATAACAGGTTAAACAATTTTGTTAAAATCAGCTTATGGGTCTGATTTAATGGGCCTGTGCTGCCATATCCGGATTCAAAGCATTATCGGCTGTCAGAATGGCATGATCAAAAGAGAGAACCGGCGTTGGCAGGCAAGGACAACCTGGGGCATAAACAGATCACAATTGTGCTAAACCAACAATCTCCAGTGGTATGATCGGGATAAGGTCCGATATTGCCCTACCGACCGCTCGCATTTTACTCACCGATTACCCACACCCCGCGCTTGCTGGAATCATCTGCCGTAGACAACAAGCGAGTAAAAACGAAACCGGCGCCAACAAGAGATCACAACCTACAAATGTGATCACTTATTGGCGCGGTCCAACAAGGCATCCCCTTACTATGACAATTGATATTTCGGAAAGTAAAATAAACGACTTGAGTTAACAAACAGAACGACTTTCTATAACAATTACCCAGCGGTGTTGCCTAAGCAATTCGGCCGAGCCGGGAATACATGTTAAGACCAAAATACTATTGGCACTTGGGACGTCCGGCAGAGGCCGAACTACTCCTGACGGACACGGTAACAGCAAACCACTTTGCGACCGATGTAAACTTTACCCGGAAATTCCCCCCAGTTTGCGTGGTACCTGAACTATGGGGTGCACCTGAACACCCAACAATTCCCGGGCATCGAAAAATGTGATTAACAGGGAAAATCAAACCTTAAACAAATCGGCCAACTCCGCAGATTCTCCAATAATTTTACGGGTAATCGGAGGCCGATTACAATAGGTAAAATTTGATTCGCCGCCTCAAATCCCGGTTTTATAAACCAGCTTAAAAACAAGTGGATGTACACTCATAATATGTCATTTAAATTAGTACGTTTGTCGTCTTATCGCCAACTAAGGCAAATAATTTTATGAAAGGTGCGCGGCTGAGAAAGGAGCCCAACAACTCCATTATTGGGAGTTAATACCTAATCAACCGGTTTTGCGAAAGGTCATAACTTTGGTGTGAACATCGGCTTCACTATCCTGGAATCTGTCCGATAGCGCTGAAGGAATCGCTTTGTTATGTATATCCTCAGACCCTTCTTCCTGGTTCTCGCTATCAACTGCCGCCGGCTCGGCGGGAACATCATCGATAATACGAGGACGAACCGGCATATCATATTCATCCCTATCCTCATTCAACCACTTAAGAATATCATCTTCGGTAGGGATATAACTACTCTCTGGTTTGGGTGGATCTAACTTCGCTACTCGAAATGTGGTATCGCATTTGCCGCAATGGGCTCGGTGTCCGGCAACACTTACCGGTACCCGATACTTGGCATTACAAACAGGACAACGCGTCTTGATTTTGTTATTGGCAGACATCATCACTTCCGCCCGCTTCCCGGCCCCCCTCGCGGCTTGTTTGCCCGCCGCATCCGAGTTGCCGCGACTACATACGAGATTCTCTTCCCGAGTGCGGCATTAAATATCAGAGAACGTACTTATGACTATTATCAGTCCGCTTTTTAGGCCCATATGTCCTGAAGGCCTTTAGCCGATGCCTGCATTAAATTCTATGCACCCTGCGTGGCTGTTTTCTACAACGTCCGGAAATGATTTGATAGCTGATTTACCTAGGGAAATGCCTATGCGCAAACCAGCAGCCACGCTCAAAGCCTACTTTTTACCCGTCGGATAGATATGGATTCGACTTTCGTTCATTTCCAATAAAAGTTACGGGACCATGGCCGGTATATACCCTAATTTCATCAGGGAGGGTCAGTAGATGGTTGCGGATATTAGCAATCAATTGCTGGTGATCGGAACCCGGGAAATCGGTTCTGCCGATACTACCGGCAAATAAGGCGTCCCCCACAATAACCACACCGGCATCGGCACAGTATAGCGATCGGCCGCCGGGCGAGTGTCCTGAGGTATCCAGTACCTTCCATGTAGTCTGGCCAAGGATTAACGACATGGAAGGTTCCAGATCCTCGTCAGCCTCGGTTTGCAGAACCAAAGGCATCCCAAAAGGGCCGGAAAGATTTTTATTCGCATCGGCCAGCATCGATTTGTCGCCTTTGCCTATCAAAACCCCGGCCTCCCGATGAGCCTGATAAACGTAATCCAGTCCCGCAATGTGATCGGCATGACCGTGGGTCAAGATTATCTTCTCAATCCCAATGGCCTGTTGGTAGATATACTCCAACAACTGATTCACCTGAGGTGGAAAACTGGGATCAATCACCCAGCCTACTTTTCCCCCTCTCTCATCAGTAGTGCTAATCACAAATGCATTTTCGCCAAAATTCGGTTCAACAAACGTTTCAATATTCAACAAAGAATCACTCAAAATATACTCCTTGGTTTTGACCGTACAGCATAATTATTCACAATGCTTGACCAAAAGACAATAAACGATACTGTCTATAAATAAAATGCCCTGTTTACATTCTATAAAGGATCTGAATATGGACCAATCCAAGACATTATCTCGACGCTCTTTCATGGGGAAAACCGGACAGGCTGTCATGGCCGGTGCAATGATCGGCTCGCAGAACTCAATATCAACCGGCCAAGCTTTACCATCAGATCGTAAGATAAAAATCGGAGTGGTCGGCGGCGGATTCGGTGCTTCATTTCAATGGCACAAACACCCCAATTGCATCGTTCATGCGGTCAGCGATCTACGATCCGATCGGCGCGACAAATTGATGAAAGTATATATATGTGACCGGTCATATGAATCGCTCGAAAAACTCATTTTGGACAAAGATATTGAAGCCGTCGCCGTCTTTACCGGCGCCCCCGATCACGTTCATCATTGTGTGCTGGCCATGAAAGCGGGCAAACACGTAATCTCCGCCGTTCCTGCAGCCACGAGCCTGGAAGATGCCCAGCAGCTGCGGGAAATAAAGGAACGTACCGACCGTAAATACATGATGGCGGAAACCAGTTATTACCGATCTTATGCCATTGCGGCCCGCGAACTATTTCGGCAAGGCAAGTTCGGCGAGTTGTTTTATAGCGAAGTGGAATATTACCACCCATTTACAACCAAGCTAAGCAATAGTCTGCTGTTCTACAAAGGAAAACGTACTTGGCGATATGGTTTTCCACCAATGCATTACCCTACCCACTCAACCGGATATGTTGTGGGTGTCACGGAGGAACGATTTACTGAAGTTTCCTGTTTGGGATGGAGCGCCCCTGACAAGCTCGATTATCTTAACAGGAATAACGTATACCAGAATCCCTTCAGTTCCCAGTGCGCACTTTTCAAGACCGACAAGGGACACATATGTAGATGTAACGTTATTTGGGACGGCGTGGCCCACGGGGAGCGGGCCCAGTGGTTTGGAACCAAAATGGCCTTCTACATGCCTGGTTCGGGAGGACAGCCATTCCGAATTCAAGGCCGGAAAGCACCAAAGTGGAAAGAGGTACCCAGCTACTGGGAGCGATTGCCCGAATCATTACGTCACGAAAGCGGACATGGCGGCTCACATACATTCATAACCCACGAATTCATCTCCGCGCTTATCGAAGATCGAGAGCCGGTTGTCGACGTATATGAATCTCTGGCCATGACCGTTCCCGGGATTGTTGCCCACAAGAGCGCCTTAGCCGGCGGCGAGCAGATGAAAGTACCCAGCTTCGACAGAAAAGCCGATTCCGATCGAAAGACCTGATATCAACCGCAAGCGAGTCGGCCAACAGGTTAACCATCGTAACCCAGACGCTCCTTAACCGGCGGCATGGGCGGCTGTTCAGGAGCGGGGAAAGACTGATACCAATAGGCCACACTCGATAAGTCGTCGGAGCGGTCGTTGGCATGGCCATGCTCGATTGACACCCGGATACTCTTGGTAAACGGAATTGGATCGACAATGTGATAACGATAAACCGTCCACAGACCACGATAGTCGGCAGGAAAAGGCACCCCGGCAAAAGCAGGAACCCAAAGACTTACACCGTGGTATAAATAGGCATTGTCCTGCATCCCCCAGGCATGGCAAAAATAATCCTCCGTACCCGTCCCGTGCAGCGAAGGCGGCCAGGGCTCACCATCTACAAATATCATGTCGTCCCCCTCGCCCCACCAACCGTGAGAGAGACTGCGAATCGACAAATTACAGCCGATATAATGTCCACGACCCGTTGTTTGCAAGATCTTATAGTTCCCTGCATCGCTCAGGTTGGCACCATCCGGACCGTCCGAGCGGCTTATATGCTCGCGCGTACCCCAAACGCTGCCCTTACCGGTCCAACCGTCGGTGGGCATTTCCCGCCGCCAATGGGCCTGTAAATAAGGAACTTCGCCTAATACCGACGGGTAGGTTTGGTAATCAATGTAATAATAAAACCTACGGACGGATTCGGTCTCACATTCATTAACTATGTCAACTCGGGCATGTTTATTAAAAGGCATGGGTAACCAACAGTTCATGGCCACCGATCCGCCACGGATGGTTTCCGCAGCACTGGTACTGAAAAACGCACACTGATAACTCGTACTATAGGCATGCCCCAAGCCAAAAAAATCACCGAGTGGTGTTTCAATCGACGGCTTTGGTTGTCCATCCCAATAAATGCGTAGCAGAAGCTTGCGCAAATACTGTTCGTCCCGGCAGTTGACGGTAAACCAGATGTGGCTGATAACACCCGGGCCGTTAATGTCGGCAATAGTCTTGGTCTCGCCCGGTTCAATGGTTACAAAATCATCATTGCGCCCGCGACGGTCGTAGCTGCTTTCGCGCGCTGCTCTGAAATTCTTGTACTGCCAAAGATGGTCCAAGACGCCAAATGGAGAAGTCATCGCATATACCCTTTAATCAACAGAACTCCGGCAAACCGTGACAGCTATCACTGCCGGTAGTATAATCGTAAATCATGAAATTTACGAAAATGCATGGTATCGGCAACTGTTATATCTACATCAACTGCTTCGAGGAGCGGGTCGGGGACGCTCCATCCGTGGCTCGGGCAATCAGCGACCGCAACACCGGCGTGGGCAGTGACGGGTTGATTCTGATCTGTCCGTCGCAGGTAGCGGATGCCCGTATGGAAATGTACAACCTGGACGGCTCGCGGGCCCAGACGTGCGGCAATGGAATCCGCTGCCTGGCCAAATACATTTACGATCGCGGGCTGGCCAAAAAAAATCCGTTGAAAATTGAAACCGACGCCGGCGTGCTCACCATCGACATGACTATTGAAAACGGGACCATGAAGCTGGCCCGAGTGGATATGGGCGAGCCCGGCCTGAAACCGGAGGATCTGCCGACCACTTTATCGCCGGAACAGATGGTTGATCATGCAATACGGATCCTTGGACACGAAGCACAAATGACTTGTGTCTCGATGGGTAATCCCCATGCGGTAATTTACGGCGCGCCGCTAAACATATTCACCCCCATAATACTGGCCAGCGAGGGAGCGCGATTGGAAAATGATCCCATGTTCCCCGAACGAACCAATGTCCATTTCGTCAAAGTGCATAATCCCAAGGAAATTACTATGTTGATCTGGGAACGGGGCAGTGGGCCAACACAAGCCTGTGGCACAGGGGCGGCGGCCGTGTGTGTGGCCGGCGTATTAACCGACCGCACCGAGCGAGAAATAACCGCCCATCTACCGGGCGGCGATTTGCAACTCGAATGGCGAGTGGACGATAACCACGTTTACCTGACCGGACCGGCCGAAGAAATCTTCACCGGCCACTGGCCGGATAATTGATTAATTCGTTAACCTCTTAAAGTCTTAGTTTCCAGATTTTGGTGCTGCCGCTTCATCGGTCGCAGAACCGAAAACGGATTGAGTAGATTCATTTTCGACGGTAGCTACTTTAGTGACGCGACCATAGGCAATGGCTCCTTGCTCAACCAAGTCTCGTAATGTGGTCCGCAACTTGTTTCGCGGACCATATAAAATCTGCAAAGCCAAAACATCATAATAGGTCAGCATTGGCGAAAAATCATTAACAAACTTTTCATCCGAAGCAATAGAACCCTGCATACGGGAAAGCAGACCTACCCGGGCGTGGCTCAGGCCCAGGGTATGACCCACCTCATGAGCGAAAACACGTGGGCAGACATCGCCCCGATCTGCACTCACCGCCAACATGATCTCCATCGGCCGCATAAAGAAACCGGCGGCATCCCACCTCATATAGGTCACCCCTCCACGGCCCATCAACTGTGGTGAGTCGGCCGACAAGTATTGAATGGGAATAATTACCGAACCTTGGGGATTTTTTTGAAGTTTTCCGAACCTGATCTCCGCAGTGATCGAACCCGCCGTCCAGTCATTAATTCGTTCGATAAGATACCGCATATACCGTTCGACATCCGTACTGGGAATACTAGTAACATTAAAAATGATATGTGTGCCCGGCTTCCATCGCCGCAACAATACATCAAGATTCGCTTCGCCCCCCTCATCCGATAGCCGACCTGTTTTGCCCAGCAATGCACCGACCACTGGACCGGTTGAATTGCCGGCCACTACATTGAACTCACTGGTCGAACCGTTAACAGTGGCTGCAGCAGTCATCACCAATCCGGCGGGAACATCCCGGCAATCAATCCGGAACTCACCTTGCCCATCGGCTCGAACGGTCTTGAGATATCCAGCCGCCTCACCGGCACGATCCAAATATAACTCTATGGCTGCACCGATATCGGCCCGACAAATGACCATTGTTCCATTAATCCTCAGCGGGGTTGGTACCAACGGATTGATATGCAAAGGCCCGCGATAAATCGGCCTCATGCCGTTTTGCCTAAATAAACATCGGGTGGCGCTGACCTCCCCTCCCTCGTCAGCGTCCAGACACCCGATACCGCTATAACGATTGCCCGCAAACAGACATTCAACAAACCGCCCACTCGATCGATTGCGTAAGCTGATCCCATGGGCGGCATTGCCGACTACAACGGTTTTGACGGCATCAATCTGCGATTCTCCAAAAAGGATGACACCGTAGTCATCGTTGTTTTCAATGCGCGATTCGGATAATTTCAATACCGCCCGATCCTGCAGTTCTATCGCCCTGCTGCCATGTCCCTGAATATGCGTCTTGCTCAATTCGATATTTGCCTGTCCCGTCGCAAAGACGCCGAAACGCCGGCCCTTTTCAATCCTGCAATCCTCCAGCCGAAGCGAAGCTGAACCACAAACGTCGACACCGGCAAATTGCGAAGAGCGCAGCAGACAATCAGTCAGTTGGGCCCGACTGTCCTCGGCCAGGACAACATCCCATTGACCATTGGCATCGAACCGACAACCAACCGCTAAAACAGACGAGCGGTCAAATTCCGCTATCCCTGATTGTCCGTTGCTTAGAAGGTCAACGTTGTTAAGTAAAACATTCGATTCCCCATGTAGTTCTAAGCCGTGCGTCCGATTACTAGTGAACTTACTTACTTGAATTGAAGCCCTTGCCTCATCGAACAAAGCCAATCCCGGCCCGCCAGCGTCACAGACAGTCACATGCTCAAGGTTGACTTGACCGTGAGCCTTGACCAGTATGGCTCGTTGTCGCCCCCCACGAACGGTTAATCGGGATAAAGTTAAATGTTGCTGCCCAGCAACCACAATACCGGCGTCGTTACAGCCAGACATATCAAGAATTATCGGGACCTTGGCATTACCACCATCAATGCGATCGTGGCCGGCTATATTACCCTCCACCACAATAGGCTCGACAAACTTAATAATTGCCGGTCGGTTACGAAAAACCAACGGATCAAACTCGATCACGTTAATTCCCGAGTCATTTGCCGCCTGAGCCAACGCATCGGCAAGAGTGATCACCGTAGGATTATCGGACACCCGCCCTAGTTTGCTATTAACTATGATGCGAAGAATTTTATTCTGATCCGAATTCAGGTGTGTAGACGGACCATGCGCCCCTGCCGATTGCGCTGATATAACCATGCTGATCAGCAGTAACCCCGATAGAATTTCTACACAGGTCCGCCCCAAACGGATTGATAACTGCATACGATGACTTCCCCCCTGTGTTCCGCAGAATACGGATAATACAAACCTTTGTTGATAATCGCTTGGTTATGGGCCTCTTCCTGATATGCCCGTATTCCCCATCCGGGGAGGCCGCAATAATAGCTTCCATGCCTACCGGAGATGGTATCGGTCGGTACGTTATAGAGGGATGCTTAAAACTGAAAATGTTTAGTGGCTAACAAGCAGCAAAGACGAGCTAACACGTTTTCCCGTCAAAGACATGAACTCAAAAACCTTGGCCCAGATATAAAAGCGAATAAATGTAACAATTCGATAAAGTAAGTATTAGGACTATACCTAAGTAAACACTAATTATCAACATAAACCTAATGGAAATAAGATGTTAACTAAATAAATTAATCAATATAATTGCCTAACGCCCTATAACCCTTGCTTTAAATATTTATAAAAAATATAATAAACAGTCGATTTTTCGACCGGTCAGGTCAAGAATCAGTAAGCCATATTTGTTATAATGGACGGCTAGAGAGAGTAAAGGAGCAGTTTGAGAACTGCACTTTTAAATAGTTAACCTTTTAAATTGGGAGAGAGAAAATGAGCGGGAGAGAGTACACTTCGAGTTTTGGGGTATGCGCATCATTAATTTTAGCAGTAGTTCTAGCCCAGCCGGCAATGGCCGACGTTGGAGAAATCCGGGGCGCCCTGCCTGGCGGACCCTGGGGATCATTCAGCATCAAAATAACGCACGGTGCCACCACTCTAATTGACAAGCCTTCGGTTCCATTGCCCAATAACATCAAGTTCAACGATGGCAGCGCTAACGACT
>CP070790.1:1776161-1780244 GCA_020346805.1 Planctomycetota bacterium | reverse complement strand
TCTTCCGGAGAAGCGCCGGGGAATTTCGTAATGACCAATATGATACCGTAGGATACGCTCGGATAGCTGTCGCGTTTTATGTGCGTTAACGTCATCAGCCCCATCAGGATAATCATGATGGTGATCAAAGTCGCCAGCAGGCGACGCTCAGCGAAGAATTTGAAGAAGGATTTCATGGATCTCTCTCCTTTTTAAAACTCCTTTATGAAGTCATATCCATTTTTTATTCAGGAATAGGCTCATCAAGAACAGCCTTCAGCCTGAGATGATGACCATGCTACAAATCCGCGTTTAGCGCGTAGGACAGTTTTGCCCGCTCTTCATTGTCCCGGCTTTGAATCACAAAAACCAGATCACCACGCCCTTGATTGTACCGCTTTAGCTCTTCCACCGTCTTAAAACACGCCGACTCAATATGTTGCTCATTGAGAGACAGCACCTGTACCAGGCCCTCAATCTGGATCAGCAGGTTCCGCAAGCCGGCTTCGAAGTATTTAGGCATTTAGACTGGAGCGGATGGCAAGGGTGTAGTAAATGAGCAATCCGGCGAGCCTTATTTTACTGTTTTTCTGGGCAACATCTCGTCTCTCATAGCGAGGTGGTAGAGGAATGATGCCACAATTACCGCGTTGTGTTTCATATCGTCTTCGATAACATAATCCGCCACATCCATATTTGAGTGATGAGTCACAGTTCCGTAATTGAGGGGATCCTGGATGAACTGAAATGCCGGAATATTACTGGCATCGAAAATTAGGTGATCGGTACCCGATGTATTCTGGACTGTCAAGACATTGGCATCCAGATAGTGGAACGGCTCGAGGAGATCACTGAAGATTGGACGGACGGCTTCGTTGCCCTGTAAATAAATCCCTCGAATCTTTCCGCTGCCATTATCGACATTCAGGTATGCCGACATTTTTTTCTTCTCACTCTTGCTCTCTCCTGTAAAGATATCGCCAATATATTTATCGACATAGTCCCGAGAACCCCAATATGCCTGCTCCTCGCCATACCAGAGCCCCAATCGTAGGGTCCGTTTCGGCTTAATACCTATGCTTTTTAGTATGCGTAGCGCCTCCATCATCACAGCCACTCCGGCGCTATTATCGGTAGCTCCGGTCCCCGTGTGCCACGTGTCAAAGTGCGCTCCCGCCATTACTATTTCCGATTTTAAACTGCGATCAACGCCGGGAATCTCCGCTAGCACATTTATCCTGTAGCGTGGATCTTCATGGAATTGTGCTTCCAGGTGCAATTCTATTTCCGTCTCTATGCCTTTCTCTGCCCTGCGAGCAATGCGCCCAAACTGCTCGTTCGATATGACGAATTGCGCCACCGGTTTAATCTCGCCAATCGCATCAAAATACTTTCCCCCGACGCGTATAATACCGTGGTTGAAGCTGCTTGGGAACACGATTGCACTGGCCCCCTCGTCCAGGAAGAACTGCTCCACTTCTGTCTCTTTCTGGCGCCAGTCTGCCCAGCTCTCAATGGCCTCCGTCACCGTTTTGGTGGTTTCACCCTCTATCTTCGATTCCATGGCTGGATCTATAAGGGCCACAGCACTCTCTAGATCGTCGTCAGTGAAGCGTCGCGCGAATGCGTCAAATCGAGGACCATACTCCCTGCTTTTATCAAAAAATATGATCCTCCCCTCGAGCTTACCACTATATCGGGCAAGCGAATCGATTTGCCAGTGCTCACCATCCATGATGAACGGTACCCCGGTAACCGTCCCCTTAGTGCCCGATGTCCAGGCATAAGGGTATGCAAATAGTGTCTCATAATGCGGTTTTATGATGGTCATGGAATAGGATTGTGCCGACCAGCCCCGTAATTCTTCGGTCAACTGATCGAACCTGACATTCGACAGATCCCAACTTTCCATCTCGGCCTTGGCCCACTGGGCAGCTTCATAGTAGGCTGGTGATCCGGACAAACGAGGTCCATGAACGTCGGTCAGATACGAGAGTGTGCTCATTACTTGAGAGTGCTGGAAACCCTCCTCCTTAATACGGGCGATAACCGCATGATCTACATCTTCCTGAGCGGGGAGGTTGAAGGGGGTAAGTAGAATAAAAACTTGCGCTAGAAAGGTATGTCTCAAAGGGTGGGTACTGAATCTGGAG
This sequence comes from Planctomycetota bacterium, assembly GCA_020346805.1. Taxonomy (GTDB): domain Bacteria; phylum Planctomycetota; class Phycisphaerae; order UBA1845; family PWPN01. The sequence continues at coordinate 1,778,112 of CP070790.1, read as the reverse complement.
TGAAAGATTGACCGTAACGTAACAGTTGTAAAAGTAGGTCGATCTTTCATCTCTTCATTTCCCTTCTTTGATTGCGGGTAGTCGTGCTTTAGTAATCTCAAAAATCCACATAAAACCCGAATTCCCGTTTCTTTACTCGCCTCGTAATCTAAATCTCATAACATTATAATCCCAAATCTCCTGGTTTTCGCGCACCTCGTGCACGAGGCCCTCGCGCACCAGGCGAACGACAATCCGACCTCTATGCCGTATCTTTCGCTGTAAGTTGATGGATCTTTGTCATATACGCAGTCAGAAAAGAGGGCACCCCCCTGGGGGGGTGGTTCGCTTTTTCAGTCGAGAAGGTGAGCTCAAAGCCGTACCGGCCTGAAACCAAAGTGATATCTGAATGATACCGACGCGACGAAAGAAGAAGTAGAAATCCCTGCATTTCGGCTGGAACAGGAGTACCCCGTGCCAGATTTGAACTGGCGACCTACGGCTTAGATCCCGCCATTGGCGGGATTCAGTGCCTTGCTCTCCGAGGGGGGAAAAGGCCAATTGTGCAATAAACGGACAGTATTGAAGTGAGTTTGGTGACTCCCGTCGCTAGATAATACTTCAGGGCAGGAAAATGGGGCAAACTGCCGTATCCATTGCGGCGGACATTTGCCCTATGGTGCCCACCCCTGACCAATTTAACTGCTGACGAAATGGAATGATCAAGAGTGAGACGTTTTTTACGAGGCGTCAGCTAAACCTTGGAAACGCGAAATGCGTCTCTTAGTTTTAAGCACAAGTAGCTCATACTACCTAGACGAAGTGCACTTCGCTATACTTTCGTGTTTGTACCTTACGGGTGACCTTTAAAGATGGGGAATAAAACATACCAGCGACAAAACAGCCTCACTAAGCCGCAACGGCCCACACTACGCAAAACGCTGGGTGTTTTCGACGGCGTCGCCATCCTGATCGGTATCACTATTGGTGCGGGCATCTATTCGACACCGCAGATTATTGCGGGCTATCAAGCGTCCTTTTACCCCATTATTGCACTCTGGATACTGGTCGGGCTTTTTGTTTTCCTCGGCGGTCTGATCTATGCTGAGTTGGGAAGCCGGCTGCCTAATACGGGTGGAGAATACGTATACATCAACCGATGCTTTGGTCCTTTCGCTGGCTTCATGTTCGGCTGGGCACAACTTTTCATTATACGGACGAGCCCGGCGGCCGGGCTTGCGATCATTACCGCTAACTACCTGGGATACTTTGTCGAATTAGACAGATTCGAGCATACCGTGGTGGCCCTTTCCGTCATTGCGTTGCTAGGTGCACTTAACTACGTTGGCGTTCAGAGGGCAAGCGTCTATCAGAAGCTTTCGACAGTGCTCAAGGTTGGCGGTCTTACTGCTCTTGTGGTACTGGGATTGATACTGATGCGAGGCCATGAAAACCTGCTTTCTACCAGTGCGCCGCCCACCAGTACTCTGAGCCCGTTCGGGAACACGATTGCGGCCCTGATGCTAGTTGTCTTTACCCACATCGGGTGGGACCGTGTTGGATACGCAGCGGGTGAAATGAAGAATCCGCGTCGAACCATCCCGTTAAGTATGTTTGTCGGTATGGCTGCTATCATTCTGATTTATATCTCAACTAATTTGATATACCACCGAATCCTTGGTATGGAAGGTTTGCGCGAAAGCACTATCGTCGCTTCCGATGTAGCTACACATTTAATTGGCCCTATCGGTGCTGGCTTTATTGCAGTGCTCGTTATGATATCGACCACTGGGAGCATTAACGGGACCATGATGACAGCAACACGAGCGTATTATGCTATGGCGAGGGATGGCCTGTTTTTTAAGTGGCTCAATTTTGTACATCCGAAGTTTCGGACCCCTTCACGCGCAATTCTGGCCCATTGTTTTTGGGCTGCCGCCATCTTGTTGATAAGAGGTACGTTCGAAACGAT
>CP070790.1:1770086-1776061 GCA_020346805.1 Planctomycetota bacterium | reverse complement strand
CGGCCCGGTGAGCTTCGGCCCAACCGGTGGATGGCAAATCTGGGATAACGTTACCATCCCCGATGTTATATTAAACGCTGGTCCCCAGATTTTACGGATGGCTATCGACTCGGCCGGCTGGAACCTCAACTGGATCGAAGCTTCCCTGGTGGCTGCAATTGTATCCGGCGACTTTAATAAAGACGGTGATGTTGATCAGGAGGATTTCGGACAATTGCAGCAATGAATGACCGGAACCGGAAATCCTCAGAATAATCCTGATTGTATCGATGCACGACTCGATGGTGATGACGATGTCGACTTCAATGATTTTGCTATCTTCCAAGGATGCATGAGCGGTGCCAACCTGCCCCCCGATCCCAATTGCCATAATTAAATTATCAGACAACGGTATGATACGGTCGGCCAATAATTGGGATTGAAAATTACACAATTGATTATCAGTGGTGCAGTTTATAGAATATGTAGAGAGGTATAATGCAGTTTAGATTCGCGGAGTTTGGGGAATATGAAAGCAGATTATTTGCGTTTTGTAACCGTTGTTTCAGTAATTGTTATTGCTGCTTCTATCAATCGGTTGTTTGCCGTTCCTCCCGGGCCCTTGGGCGTCCATTCCGGCAATCCGCGCTATTTCGACGATAGTACCGGCAAAGCTCTTTATTTGACTGGGGCCCATACCTGGGCGGAGTTCCAGGATTATTACGTGGATACACCTTTCACCTACTCCGACTGGTTAGGCCAACTGGTAGGTTGGAACCACAATTTCATGCGCGGCTGGACCTGGGAAGATGATTATTATCTGCCCATGCCCTTTACTCAGTCCGGCGGCAAATACAATCTCGATACTTATAACGCCACTTTCTTTGAACGTTATAAATCCCGCATCCAGGAGGCCGCCGATAATAACCTCTACCTCAGTATCATGTTGTTCCAGGGTTGGAGTGTTCAGGATAAAGGCGGGTCCAGAATTCCTGATCCCTGGCCCCATCATCCGTACAAGTTAAGCAATAACAATAACAATATCGACGGCGATACCAATGGTGATGGTGAAGGGCTTGAAGTGCATACCCTTCAAATTCCGGCCGTAACCGCTTTACAGGAAGACTATGTCGAACATTTCATAGATGAATTGAACGCCTATGACAACATAATCTGGGAAATAAGCAACGAAAGTCATTCGGGCTCCGAATCGTGGCAATACTACATGGTCGACCACATTCATAGTTATGAGGCCGCTTACAAGCCCAAACAGCATTTGGTGTGGATTAATGTCGGCGAATCCGAAATCTATCATTCAGCCAACCATGCCGATATAGTTTCACCGAGTGGTTCGACTATATTCCGCACCGATCCTCCCGCAGCCAGCGGCCAGAAAATTGTTATTGCCGACAGTGATCATACCGGACCGCTGAAGGTTACTTATGATTGGGCCTGGAAAAACTTTACCCGGGGCAATCATCCCATTCTTATGGATTGCAGCTACGATGGTCTTACCTGGTCTACGTTTAACCTTGATCCCACCAATCCCAAATGGCAACAAATGCGCGATGCTTTAGGCGTCACGCGTACTTATGCCAATCAAATGGACCTGGAACAGGTGATACCTCAAAACGGCGGAACCAGTCCATCCACTACCGGATACTGCCTATACCAAACCACCAGACAATATATGGTCTATCAGCCTGGTACTGGTTCGTTCAATCTTTCCCTCTCCGCCGGCAGCTACAGGTATGATTGGATTCATCCCCTAAACGGAACCTATCAGACCGATATCTTGATCTGGGGAGGGGGCAGCCGAACCTTTACTCCGCCTTTCAGCGGAAAAGTTGCCTTATTTCTTTTCATTAGAGAAGAACCGGTGGCGGTAATTGATGCCAATCCCACAATCGGATTAAAACCGCTGACTGTTAATTTTGACGGTTCCGGTTCCTACGATCCTAATGGCAGAATCGTTAGCTACCAATGGGATTTCGATAATGATGGAAATACTGATGCTACCGGGGTGACTGCCAGCCATCAATATACCGAGGTCAACGATTATATTGCTGCTTTGAAAGTTACCGATAACGATGGGATGGAGGATACTGCTACGGTAAATATCTCGGTGGTCTATCCTCTGGGCGATTTTGACAGTGATTATGACGTGGACCAGGAGGACTTCGGAAATTTTCAGCAATGCATGACCGGAACGGGCAATCCCCAGAATAATCCTGAATGCCAAAAAGCGCGACTCGATAGCGACGAAGACGTGGATCTGAATGATGTTGTTACCTTTATAGGTTGCATGAGCGGGGCGGATGTGCCCCAAAACAATCCCGCCTGTGTTCCGTTGAATTAGTCAATGGCCGATCTTTCTTTAAAGGTGTTTCCCATCTCACGGTCGGTGGGCAATTACATAAAACTCCCCGATGTTGAAGGGGATTGTTCGCGGCAACAAAATACTCGGGAATAACCGATCCAGAGTACGAAGTACTCGTCCACATAATAAGTGTTTGTGTGTGTCGACTTGACGAACCATCATTTAAGGTTGATCCGCCTTGAAGCGGATTTGTTATATGTTGGTATTGTATAGTCTTTTCAATATAATGATTATTAAGTACAGTAACATCGATGCGGAGTGAATATAACTTGTTAGATTGGCGGAGTTTGAATTATGGGCGTTTGCAGGCAGTTATTTTTTATATGTGCAGTATCTGTTACGGTTGTCGCAATTACAGCCTCGCTTTTTGCCGTTTCACCCCCGGGCCCTTTACAGGTTCATTCGATCAACCCTCGTTATTGTGACGACGGTTCGGGTAAGGCCATTTTACTCTCCGGATCGCATATCTGGATCAACATGCAGGATTATGGCCCCACCGATCCGCCGGCCGCTTTCGATTATGCCAGCTATTTGGATTTCCTGCAGGGTCTGAATCACAGTTTTATGCGCGGGTGGCATTGGGAGCAGCCTAAATATTTTTCCGGCAGGACCACGGATTACTACATTGATCCCGTTCCCTTTCTCCGCACCGGTCCGGGTACCGCCCAGGACGGCAAGCTAAGATTCGACGTGACTAAATACTATCAGCCCTATTTCGATCGCATACGGGCCCGGGCTATCGAAGCCGGAAATCATGGATTGTATATAAGTATTATGCTCTTTGAGGGATTCAGCATCGAAGATAAGGGAAGGACCGGCACCGATAATCCCTGGTGGAGTCATCCGCTGAATCAAACTAATAACGTCAACGGACTCAACGGTGATCCCAATGGCGACGGCCAAGGCAAGGAAACGCACACCTTACAGGTGCCGGCTATTACCGCCATACAGGAGGATTATGTCGAGTATACCATCGACCAATTGAACGATCTGGACAACATCTTGTGGGAGATCAGCAATGAAAGCCACGCCGGCTCCGTCTCCTGGCAGTACCACATTATAAATCACATAAAAAGTTATGAAGCCGCATACAAGCCCAAACAGCACCTGGTGTGCATGAATGGGTGGGGCGAAGATTTTCATGATTCATATCTGTTTGACAGCCCGGCTGATGTTATCTCACCCAGCCGATTCGATACCCCTTCCTATCGTACCAATCCGCCCGTATCTGACGGTAGCAAGATTGTCATGCTGGATACCGATCATCTCTGGGGTCTGGGCGGCAATGCTGATTGGGTGTGGAAGTGTTTCACCCGAGGCTACCATGTGATCTTTATGGATCCTTACCCCTTAACCGAAACACCGGCCGGTAAGGTTACCAATCCTAACGATCCCACCTATGTAGCCCTTCGTCAGGCTTTGGGACATATAATGATCTATGCCGACAAATTAAACCTTGCCACAGCGCTCCCCAGTACCACCATCGCCACCACCACTAACTGCCTGGCCGATCCCGGTATGGAATATCTGGTTTATCAACCCAATCCCGGGTCTTCATTTAATGTAGATCTGCAAAGCGGTGGTTACGACTACGAGTGGTTCAACGTCAGTACCGGCTCCGTCGCGGAAACCGGCTCTTTTGCCTGGGGAGGAGGCAATATGAGTTTTACCCCGCCTTTCAATGCCCCTTCCGTTTTATACCTACAGGAAGGTGAGGGGCCGGTTGCGTTAATTAGTGCTGTTCCTCAATCGGGAACCTCACCCTTGGCCGTTAATTTCGACGGTTCCGCTTCCTACGACCAAAGTGGTGGAAGCATCATTAACTACGCCTGGGACTTCTTCAACGATGGTTCCAGAACGGCTACAGGTGTCACCGCTGGTTATACTTACCGCAGCAGCATCACCAGAAATTTCACCGCCAAACTTACGGTTACGGATGACGATACCTACAGCGATAGCGAAACCGTTATCATTACCGTTCAGCCGGGGCAAATCGGCGATTTCGACGGCGACGGCGATGTGGATCAGGAAGACTTCGGCCACTTCCAGGCATGCATGACCGGAACCGGCAATCAGCAGAATGGATGGGATTGCCTCGACACCTTGTTGGACACCGATGACGATGTGGACCTGGTCGATTTCGGTATTTTTCAAGGCTGCATGAACGGGGCCAATCAATCGCCGGGGTGTTAGAATTTTGATGATACAGGCAAGAAGGTGAAAGATGAGTTTTGGGCCGTATCAAAATCTGGTGCACGGGATACTTTGTGCGCTTATGTCGGTAAACACGTTATTGGCGGTAACGCCGGGACCGTTAACCGTTCATTCATCTAATCCCCGCTACTTCAACGATGGCACCGGAAGGGCCGTCTACTGTACCGGTTCACACAATTGGTTCAATATGCAGGACCAGAGTTGTTCTGATCCACCCGCAGTATTTGACTGGCCCGGCCATATGGATTTCCTGCAAAACCATAACCACAGCTTCACCCGTGGATGGCATAACGAAACGGCCATGGATTACGGGGCACCCGACTGTAATGGCATCTCTCTCGGATTTTACGTCTATCCCATGCCCTTCATGCGAACCGGTCCCGGATATGCCCTTGATGGAAAGCTTAAGTTCGACATCAATCAGTACAATCAGGCCTATTTTGATCGCATATACGAACGGGCGGCAGACGCCGCCAGTCAAGGCATATACATGGGGATTATGCTCTTTCAAGGTTGGAGTATCGACACCAAAGGTATAACCGGCCGCGATCCCATGTTCGGGCATCCCTTCAATATCGATAATAATATCAATGGAATCGACGGCGATCCCAATAATGATGGCGAAGGGCTTGAAATTCATACCTTGCAGATTCCCGCCATTACCGCGATTCAGGAGGACTATGTCGTCAAAGTTATCGATGAGTTAAATGATCTGGACAATATCATCTGGGAAATCAGCAATGAAAGTCATGCCGATTCCGTACAGTGGCAATACCATATGATTGATTTCATTAAAAGCTATGAATCTGCATATAAATCCAAGCAACACCTGGTGTGGATGAATGGTTGGAACTTTGATAATACATACCTGTTCGGCAGTCCGGCCGACGTCATTTCGCCTAACCGCAAAGACGGCACGGATTATAGAAACAATCCACCAGCCACCACCGGCAACAAGATAATCGTCCTGGATACCGATCATATCTGGGGTGTGGGAGGGAACGCTCCTTGGGTCTTCAAGAGCTTTACCCGGGGCTATCATCCCATATTCATGGATCCGATAGTTACCACCAGTCCGACTATTGATCCTATGGACCCTCAATGGGTAGTAATTCGCGAGGCCATGGGATACGCACGGAGCTACGCCGACAAAATGGATTTGGCCTCCATGACCCCACAAAATTCATTATCCTCGACCAATTATTGTCTGGCCAATCCCGGAGTGGAATATTTTGTTTATCAACCGACTGCCGGTGCATCCTTTACCGTCAACCTGTCCGGCGGCAGTTACAACTACGAATGGTTCAATACCAGTACCGGTGTAATTACCAATACCGGCTCATTTACCTTCTCCGGCGGCAGCCGCAGCTTTACTCCTCCCTTCAGCACCGCAGCGGCGGCT
>CP070790.1:1767326-1769986 GCA_020346805.1 Planctomycetota bacterium | reverse complement strand
TCTTCAGCAGTTGGGGGCCCACCGACGATGGCCGGATCAAACCCGATATTGTTGCCAATGGCCAAACACTGCGCTCGTCCATCCATACCGGTGATGCCGCTTATGGCTACGCTAGCGGTACTTCAATGAGTACGCCCAGCGCCTCGGGATCGATAAACCTCCTCGTCAGGTACTTCGAAGCCACGCACGATGGTCTGACACCGTTATCCTCGACGATTAAAGCATTGCTGATGCACACTGCCGATGAAGCCGGACCCGATCCCGGACCCGATTATATGTTCGGTTGGGGCTTAATGAACACTTTAAAGGCGGCAGAACTCATTCTACGTGATTCGGTGGAAACGCGGCTAATCCACGAAAAGGCCCTGGCCGATGGTGAATTGCATGAGTACGAGCTGGAAAGTGACGGTATCGAAGCGATACGGATTGCCCTGGCCTGGACCGATCCTCCGGGAACATCACCGCCGGTTTCGCTTAATCCTGCGAATCTAATGTTGGTTAACGATCTGGACCTGCGGCTGGAACATCAAACAACGGCGGCCGTCTACGAACCTTATATTCTTGATCCTGCCAATCCCGCCAACGCGGCCACCACCGGCGATAACTTCCGCGATAATTGCGAACTGATTTATCTCGAAGCGCCACCGGCGGGTACTTATATCGTGACGGTATCGCATAAGGGAACACTCGCCACCCCCCAATATTATTCGCTGGTCGGTGCGCAACGCCTCGTCGACTGTGACTGTACGAATTTCTGCGATCTGGATCTGAATAATGCGATCGATCCCCTTGATGTCGCGATTTTAGTTGCTTACGTCTATCAGCAACTGGATGCTCGCGAGCAACTTCTCGGCTGCCCACTGGAAAACGGCAACTGGGATTGTGTTGGCGCCGTCGATCCGGTGGATGTCGCATTTTACGTGGCCTATGTTTACCAGCAAGTGGGTGACGGACCGTGTGATCCCTGCACGTTCGTGGCGTTTTAGGTCATCGTTCGTGCATTACAACCTGGAGCAAGGCTTATAATCAAAACGTGGGCATAAGGGTCAAGATTGACCGTCAGCGGCTCGTGCCGTTCTCGACAGCGACTCTCAAAGAATCGGGACGGATAAGTTGCACCGGATCGATCGGCTGGGCATCGAGACGGATCTCATAATGTAAATGCGGTGCCGAGGATATGCCTGAGTTACCGGATAAGGCAATAATATCGCCGAAATTCACCCGGTCACCCTGATCGAACATCATCGCATTATTGTGCCCGTATACGGTTTCGTAACCATTTTCATGATCAACGATCATCAAATTACCCAGTGCATCATCCCAGCCAGCGAATTTTACAATGCCTGCGGCGGTAACAAAGACAGGGGATCCTTCCCGGCCGGCGATATCCAAGCCGAAGTGACGCAAGGAGACATTGGCCTGATCGGGTGAAAATCCGCGGGAGGGCCGGCCGCGCATCGGCACCCCGATCGGGTAGTTATTCGGGTGCGGAGATAACTCACTGGGTAAAGGGGCGGTCGCCACCGCGGAGAGAAGCGGATCGGGCGGTCCGCTGACGGGCATCATTGAATCACCCGCCATTTCGGGCAACTGGGTCGCAGTCAATTCATCCGTGGATACCGCCGGTGTATCGGGAAAATCAATGCCCATCATCCCGCATAACCGCCGGGTGAACCGGCGATGGTAATTCAATTCCTCACGCAACTGACTGATCTCCATCGAGTACACGGTCAGCCGCATGTTTTCAGTGGTCAACTCGCCGATTCGGTCGCTTTTACTGATTAACAGCCAGGTGAGAATAATCGCGCTCAGGGCCATAATGCAGACCAGCACAGCCGCCCAAAGCAAAATTCGCAACAACAAAGGCGAGATCGACCACTGGTAGCTTTTTCCCGCCTGGTCGTGAACGACTAGGATATTGATTCGCCCACCGCGCGGCATGACTGACCCCCGCTTTCGTTAATGCAGGCCGATCAAGTCTAAAATACGATTTAAATCATCATGGGAATAATAGTCGATCTTTATTTTCCCTTTTTGTCGGCGCTCGCTGATCCGGACCGCCGTACCAAGATACTGCCGCAACCGGTTTTCCAGGGCTTCAATCTCAGCCGAACGGCCGTGGACCCGTGGAGTGCGTTTCTTATAGGGCTGTCTCAGCGGGACAATGAACTACATCTCCAAGAGAATAAATGAGGGAACCTCGCTATCATCAGCCCTAATAGAGGCCATGAATCCACCCCGATATTACACGGAGCCTGATCCCCGATTAGATCTAGGGGGGGTCGACTTCGCCAGAAAGCTAACAATAATTGCGAGGCTATGTGGGAAGGAGCTTGAACGAGGGGATATCAATGTCGAGGACATCGTCCCCCCCGAGCTCAAGGAAGTTTCCATCAGGGTCTTCCTCGAGAAGCTCCCATACCTGGATGAGATTATAACGAAAAGGATGGAGAGCGCGAGGATCGGCAATAATGCTTTATGGTACATGGGTTACGCAGACCTTGAAAACGATGTCTACAACGTGATGTTCAAAGAGACGCCGGTTGAAGACCTCATAGCAAATTCAGGGGAGTCGGACAATATCCTGAAAATTTACCCGAGGAATTGGAGGAGGCCGGTTACCATAATCGGGCCAGGAGCGGGCGTACCCGAGGCAGTTA
>CP070790.1:1763382-1767226 GCA_020346805.1 Planctomycetota bacterium | reverse complement strand
AGCAAAAGGCCGTTAAAAAAGCCTTCGACAAACCGATTATAGAAACCGGCAAACGCGACGATGGAGCTTTTCACGCCAGGAACTTTCTCGATGGTGTCAAGAACCGAAAGCCGTGCAATTGCCCGATTGAGGTCGGTCATCGTTCGACTTCGACCGCGCTACTGGCCAATATCGCTTACGATCGGAAACGCCATATCATCTGGGACGCTCAGCGCGAGCGGGTAACCAACGATCCGGAGGCCAACAAGCTGTTGTCTTACGAATACCGCCCGCCATGGAAGCTGCCTGCTTAGCCGAGCCGCAAGGTACGTGCATAATAAAAAGAGGTCCTTCCTTGCGAACTTATGTTTTAATAATCACGATTTTTATTGCATGTTTGCATAATGCAGCCGTTGAGCTACATGCCAGTGAAAAGAACGGCAACGGTAAACCCAATATCATACTCATCATGTCTGACGATCTGGGTTATCGGGATCTGGGTTGTTTTGGCGGGCCGGAGATCAAGACCCCCGTACTCGATCGGATAGCTGCTGAAGGAATACGTCTGACCAATTTCTACGTGACCTCCCCAGTGTGCACCCCTTCACGCGGCAGTATCCACACCGGCCGATATCCTCAGCGCAACGGTCTGTACTCTATGATCCGGAACAACATGGGGATTAAATATAAGCACAAATACAATGAAATTGATTATGCCATCTCTCCGGAGATGACACTGGGATTGGACCTTCGTGAAGTGACCATTGCCCAGCAACTCAAAAAGGGCGGATACGCCACCGGGATTGTTGGCAAATGGAACGGGGGTCGGGCCCGGCGTTTCCTTCCCCTGCAGCGAGGTTTCGATTTCTATTATGGATTTCCCAATAACGGAATCGACTATTACACCCATGAGCGCTATGGAATACCCTCCATGTTCCGGGGCAACGAACGCATCAAGGAAAAGGGCTACGCCACCGACCTGTTTAAACGAGAGGCCCTGCAATTCATTCGTAAAAACAAAGACCGCCCCTTCTTTCTCTACGCCTCATTTAACGCCCCACATACCGCCTCAAGTCTTAGACGCCCGGGAGTCCAGGCTCCCGAAGACTACATTCGGTTGTATGGAACACCCCCGGGCAACAATAGAACAAGATTCATGGCCGCAACCACCTGCATGGACTCCGCTATCGGCGAGATGTGGGCTCTGCTTAAATCGCTGGGTCTCGATGATAACACCTTTATCGTATTTACCAGCGACAATGGCGGCGGGGGCAGCGCGGATAACAGCCCCCTTCGCGGTGGGAAAACCCGTATGTTCGAGGGTGGGGTAAGAGTGCCGTTTATCGCCAGATGGCCGGGGCATATTCCCAAGGGCAAAACCAGCCATGAGTTTTGCAGCACACTCGAGTTGTTTCCGACTTTCCTTGCCGCTGCTGGAGTTCCGCCACCGCCGGGAGTCATTCTCGACGGATTCAACATGTTGCCCCTGATAACCAAATCGGCAAAGTCCAAACGCCAGGATCTATTCTGGCAATCACATTATGATCGAGCAGCACGCGTGGGGCATTGGAAGTGGGTCGACTCTCGTAGAGGAAGCGGATTGTTCGATCTTTCCACCGATATCGGCGAAAAACAGGATCTTTCCACCGACAAACCGGAAGTTTTAGAAGACGTAAAAGCTCGCTGGGCGGCCTGGAAAAAGCAGATGGATGAAGCCGAACCGCGCGGGCCATTCAGAAATTACTGACACCTCTTATATAAACTGAAATAGGTTAATGGATTTAACATTACTGCCATAAATATGTCACTACTCTTGCCATTGTCACGATACATTTCTGGACAGGCTTTAGGCAATACTAAATGGTTTTTGTTTCAGATGTCGTGTTTTTTGGCGAAGAATTAGGGTCGGAATTCTATTTTCCAATGTGATGTCGGGCAAGTGGTCTTTATCACCCCACTTCAGCAAGTGATTCCAAGTTTGGTATTTGTCTGCAATCTGATTCCACAGCAGTCAAGTTTTTGACGGAGGGTGTCAAGTGTGGACTGGGTGGACGCTCGATCGCCCAATTCATCTCCTTTCCCGTCTGGGCATCGATCATGGGGATTCGCGCAGGCTGCAAGCCGTCCCACACTTCAATAGGGCCGCGTTTCAGCCGCCACGCCCAATGAAGCATCTTAGGAATGGTCATCGCCAGTCCGAACTGCCCAATCACCTGGAAAAGCAAACGCTTGGCGGTCACAGGGTTTTTGCGAAGGCCCAACAATGCCCTCAACATGTTCAGGGGATTATAGAAGCCGGCGTAAGCTCGCAGGAGGTTGATCTGGCGCTCCCACGGCCGCGGATGCCCGGAGGCCATCACATGGTTGCCACCCTGAAATGCTTGAGGGATCAGTTTCCCGCCGACGGCCCGGAAAATATTACGTGACTCGGCGGCGGGCTCAAAATCGCGCGTCCCGACTGCCGGGCCTAGATAGGTACATTGATAGGAAACCGCTCCTATTTCAAACATGTAGCGAGCTTGATTAAGCAGACCCGAAAGGTTATTCGGTTTGCTGCGCAGCGACTGGTTGTCGTTGTGGATCATCATGGCCATGGGCTGAATCCCAAGCTTACTCATAAAGGTGAATAATTCGGCGGTATTACCAGCACTCTGACCTTTGTTGACCAATTCGCCGGTGATGTCCTCAATGCCGAACCAGATACCCCGAAGGCCCCCTTGACGGCACAGCGGCAGGAGGTCTTGGTTTTTGTGTACGTCAAATTGTGTTGCCTGCGTGTAAAACTGGATCTTTGGGGCCAAGTGTACGCCCCCCGTCTTGGCTTGGGCTATTTCAGTCATCAGGCTGACGACCGTGTTGCGTTTATTGAAGAAGTTATCATCAGTTCCAAAAAACGAGCGGATACCGAAATTCTCGTAAATATGCTTGATCTCAGCGGTGAGTCGTTCGGGGCTCTTGTGTCTCCATGTCTTCTGGTTGGCTGCCGGGATTGAGCAAAACGAGCACTTAAATTTGCAGCCTTGGGTGGTGATAATCGACGCTATGGGCGAACGGAAACGAACTTTGTGGGCTGATAGGGGCTTAGCCCGTATGCCTGTTCCGCGATGCGGCGGTTCGAGCATGCGGTAGCCAGCGTCGGGCATTGGCATCTCATCGAGGTCTCGCAGGAGACGCTGGACGCCTGTGTTGACGGCAACAGATTTATCGTCGAACCCCTCGGGTGCCAGATATACGAGGCCGGGTACCTGGCTCAATGCTTTCTGTTCAGTTGCTCGCTTGAATGCGATCCGTATATGTTCGCCGTCATTTCGGTATGCCAGAACCGTCTGCAAGAACTGGAGCAGGACAAACGCTTCCCCCGTTACAACGCAGTCGGCACCAATTCCCCGATCCTGGCCGAGATCGAAGAAATCCGTCGGTTCGTATGTGGCCTTCGGACCACCTGCCAGAATGAGGGGTCTTGACCGATCCATGTGGTGGGCATTCCTGATCAGATCGTAGGCACTTTCCGCATGGACCTGCATGGCTGAGACGAGTAGGACATCCAGTGGCTTGCCATCGAGTCGGGCTGCGCTGGGATTGAAGTTCGGCGTCCATTGTTGGAGTACAATCCGTACATGCCTGAATCCGGCTGCATAGAGAACGTCACCGAGGGTACGGACTGAACAGGGAACCATTCTCTTATCGGCGTACCAGTAAGGGAGCATCCGAGTGCGAAAATCAAACGCGTAGACGATACCAATACGCAGGTCATGGGCGACGCTGCCTCGTTGCAAATCATCCAAGGCCATCTGCAGCGTACCATCGGGCAGGTAAACATCACTCGCTGGGCGACGTGGTAATTCCATCGACTTTGCCTCCATGT
>CP070790.1:1751023-1763282 GCA_020346805.1 Planctomycetota bacterium | reverse complement strand
TCCGCACCGAAAGATGGAAATACATACGCTACCTGGATACCCAACCACCCCTTGAGGAATTATATGACTTGGCCAACGATCCGATGGAGGAAAATAATCTGGCCCCCAGTCCCAAGTACACCGGAACATTAGAGAAAATGCGCCAACGCTGGCAGGCATTACAACAACAAGCAAAGTAATTGCCAAAAAAGAGCCTTTTACTTGACCGGACAATATTCTTTTCTTTTAAACATCCGAGGGAATAAGAAAAGGACAATCCCTTAATAACCACCGGCATCTCTACGGCAACTTAAAGCTTGTGTAATACAGACTTTACAATAATAATATCATTTAAAATAAGCCCCTCTCATATATTAGTATATCTAATACTGCAGGTGCGTTGAATTTGTGAAAATTTGAACAAATTATCCCGCACAATTACTATCAGGATCTTTTGTCAGTCATAAACCGTGACTACTATAGGAAATAAATTGAATCACAAAGGAGCAAGAATGTCATACGTAAATGATATCATGAACCTGGTGGTAAAACGAAATCCCGGAGAACTGGAGTTTCACCAGGCGGTAAAAGAGGTCCTCGACTGCCTGGATCCGGTAATTAAAAAACACCCAAAATATCAAAAGCATAAGATCCTTGAGCGTATCACCGAACCCGAACGGGTAGTGATGTTCCGCGTCCCCTGGTTCGACGATAAAGGAGAAATTCAGGTCAACCGTGGATTCCGCATCGAATTCAACAGCGCCCTGGGGCCCTACAAAGGCGGGCTGAGATTCCATGCCAGCGTTTACCTCGGCATCCTGAAATTCCTGGCATTCGAACAGATCTTCAAGAACTCTCTAACCACCTTGCCTATGGGCGGGGGTAAGGGAGGTTCGGACTTCGATCCCAAGGGCAAGTCCGACAACGAGGTCATGCGCTTCTGCCAATCCTTCATGACCGAATTATGCAAACATATCGGACCGGCAACCGACGTGCCTGCCGGAGACATCGGTGTCGGCGGACGGGAGATCGGTTATATGTTCGGCCAGTATAAGCGAATCCGAAATGAGTTTACCGGCGTCCTCACCGGCAAGGCCCTGAATTGGGGCGGCTCTCTGATTCGGCCGGAGGCCACCGGATACGGAGCTACATATTTCGCCCAAGAAATGCTCAACACCCGCGAAGATTCACTCGCCGGCAGGGTTTGCACCGTCTCCGGTTCCGGAAATGTGGCCCAGTATACCATTGAGAAAATTAACCAATTCGGCGGCAAAGCCGTCAGCCTTTCCGACTCCAACGGTACCATCTACGATCCCGATGGAATTGATGAAGAGAAACTGGCATTCGTTATGGAATTGAAAAACGTGCGCCGCGGGCGGATCAAGGAATATACCGAAAAATATCTTAACGCCCAATACATGGAAGGACAGCGACCCTGGTCCATCCCCTGCCAATGCGCTTTCCCCAGCGCCACCCAAAACGAGATCAGTGCCGAAGACGCCAAGACCCTGGTGGACAACGGCTGTTTCGTAGTCAGTGAAGGGGCCAACATGCCCTCCGAACCCGACGCCATTGACATTTTCCTCAAAAAGAAAATTCTCTACGGCCCCGGTAAAGCCGCCAACGCCGGTGGAGTAGCGGTTTCCGGCCTGGAAATGGCCCAGAACTCACAGTTCATGAACTGGGCGCGGGAAGAGGTCGATCAGCGGCTGCGGGATATCATGCACGCCATCCATAAAAATGCCCGTGATACCGCCGAAGAGTACGGCCAACCCGGAAACTACGTAGTGGGGGCCAACATCGCCGGCTTCGTTAAAGTCGCCGATGCCATGATCGACCAGGGACTGGTATAGTTATTGCGATGTCTTGATCCGCAATAAATATACAACAGAAGAAGCCTATGGCCTGGTTTTCTGTGCCAAAGCCAGGCCTTCTTTTTTCATATCCTAACCCCGCGAGGAAGATGTATTTTGTGGCACCGGTGGGGATTCGGCACCGCCTAAATAACATACCACCTTCTGTTTTAGTGTATTGGCATTTATCCACAGACTATTACCGTCTCCGGAGGTGGGTAGATCGATAACCTTTACCACCTGAGCCCAATTGGATGCACTGGGAACAAGTTCGGAAAGTTTGTTGGGTTGGCTCTCGAAGAAGCCCTCATTCAGCAAGTTGTTTTCTTTATGAACAAAGAGGGCAAGGTAAAGGATATCCATTTCCACCATGTCATTGAAAAAGTGGGTCCCCAGCGAAACGTCCGGAACCAGGTCTTCCCTCATGGCCACAATCTCACAAAGAATGGAGACGGTATTGATCTCAGCGAAGTTAACCGGTACCCCCAGCGACGGTGTAGTGGTCCCCCATCGACCGGGACCCAACAGCATCACGGTTCTCGATCGATCGGAGTCCTTCAGGTGGGCCACTTTACCGATCACCCGCGCCACCGAATAACGGTCGCTGACCGGAAGCTGCCCATATTCCGACGGTGCCACATAGATCAAACGATCGATAGAGTCGATTCGGCTCTGACCGATCACCGCCCCATGGGCCTGTAAAATAAGGTCTTTCCCCTCGATATCCTCCGGCGGATCGGCAATTATACCTCCCTCTTTAACCTGAAACGGCCGACACTGAAGCAGGTTGATCTTGAAATCTTTTTCATCAAAAAAGTTGGCGGCAAATTCAATATCCACCGGATAATCGTAGGCCTCCTGTAGAACGGCAAGCATTTCCTTCATATCCCCGACAAAAGACGTCTTCTTGAGCAGATCGTCAAATGTCAATATATAAGGGAATACTTCGCGCATGCCTCTCTCCCTGGCCAGTTCCTTAAGTTCGGAGTCTTCAGAGGCGAACAAATTAATCGGCAGGTCCGGACTCTGCTGGGCTACATCTGCAAAAGCGCGGGAGGTCAACTGGTCCGAGCCCATGTCCAATATGTCAATCTTGCGCTGGGCATATTGACGAACATCGTCAATATTGGCTTCCGGCCGTTTGTCCGGCGCGCTGAGGGAGATCAACCGCGTGTAATCGTCGTCGGAACGATCCACCGCACGGGTTCCCAAACCCAAAACCAGACGCAGCACGCCGGAAGAGGGATCAATCTGCTCGTTCCAAACGTAGGGATTAAAGGAAAAACCGACACCCGCAATTTGCGGATAGAATAAATTACTGTACTGGGAGCCCGAGACCCGCTGCACCAGCAGCCCCATCTGCTCGTCACGGTCCAGCACTCCCCGACTGGCACGATACCTGAGAGCCTTTTCGCTCATCGTACTGGCATATATCGTTCGAACCGCAGAGATAAAGTCTTCCAGGCGTTTATCGCGCGGTGCCTGATTTACACAAAACACACTTTCATATTTGCCCGAGAATGCATTACCGAAGTTGTCTTCCAGCAGCCTGCTGGAACGGACGATGATTGGCGATTGGCCGAAATAATCCAGCATATCGGTGAATTGTTGAAGAATATAATCCGGAAAGTCACCACGCAAAATACGTCGGCGGGCCGTTTCCGCCCCTTCCAGAAAAGTCTGCGGATTCTTCTGCTTCTGACGCACCCACCAACAGCCGTTGCGAACTAGAAATGTGTAAAAAACATCGGAACCTATAAAAAACGAATCGTGAATTTCCAGCAACTCATTCCAGCGCGGATCCGCCTCTCGCAAAATGGCCCGAGCCACCAGCACTCCCACCGATTTACCACCGATCAAGCCGGTTCCGATCATCCGTCTTTTGATCGCAACTATATCGGCCAGGGTAAGATGCTTTTCGGCCAGCCGGACTACCCGCTCGTCGCGGGAAACCACCATCTTCAACGCCCGGCAAAAGGTCTCCTTGTCATCAAGAGAACAGCGCCCGCTTTCCTGCTCCGTCTCCATCACCTCCTCGGCCTCTTGAAACAAACGATCCCAAATATTCAAACGCGAATCCATGGCTTCCAATCCCGACCAGGGAACCGAGGCCATAATCTCGGAAATGGTAGCGCTGTCGGTTACCGGTATGAAATCGTCTCCCCGCCATACATGCAGCATATGCATGGTAGGCGAATAGCGCTGCTGGACTTTCAGCGGATGAACATAAGGTTCACCCCGATGACGATAGATATCGGAGAAAATCTGGGTGGTTTCCATGATCGGGCCGGTGGCGTGCGCAGAGTGATGCCTGCGCAGCAGAGCAAAATAAGCGATGGTTTCAAGATCGTACAGATAAGGACAGGTCAGCATGAAAAAATTGCCCAGCATCTGATCGCTATACCAGTCGGCGGCCAGATCCGAAAGGCAATCGAACACATAATAGGCACCCCGCCCCGCAGCTTCGATTGTGTTATGGATATCGGTAAGAAAAGTCTCAAAACCCGCCTCCGGATTAAGGGTATGAACCTCCGCCCCCGCCGAATCGGGAACCAGCGGCTCATGTCTGGCAAAGCGAAAATATATCAGCCTCCGACCCTTGGACCGCGCGTATTCACAATAGGGCTTAACTAATGGTAAATAATCATCGACCGATTCCACCTGCCAGACAATGTTATCCCCCGGCATCAGACCTTTAAAAACAAGGTCCAAACCGGGTAGGCCGGTACCGACCTGGGTATCAATCGCCGCCATTACCATCTCCTCAGCCAGCCATAGACTTGAACTACCTTAATAATACCAAATCCATCTATGGTTTGCCGTATACACCAAAGTACTTTTTGCAACGCGTCCCACCGGTATATGGCAAATAAACAAACTCGATGCTCAATGATAGCTGCTGTTCGGGCCCCCGGCACCTGTAGTATCTGCCTTAATACACGTCAGGGGAAAAACAACAATATAAGGAATTCTAATCTCGCCGGCTGATGGTCCGGCTTTTGTCAGACCAATCAATAATGCGTACCGCTAAAAAACCAATACATAATCCCCAAAATATTGACTTGATTACCCCATATTATTTGGCAGGCGAAGCGATCGGATTGGCCTTTCGCCCTCGAATCCGCGATCGCTCGTTTGAACCGTTCCCCCGTGCCCTTGAACCGTTACCTGATTTGGTTCTGCCGTTACTCTTGCTGTTCGATATACTATCAAAGTAATTACCCATGTTGCGAAGACGTTCATATCGACGCCTCAACAGAGTGTCGATTCTTACCCGCTTTAATTCCCTCAAAGTATCCGCCACGTATCGTTCAAAAGTCGTCATCATGCTTGCCGGATCACGATGCCCCCCGCCTAATGGTTCGTTCAATACGTCATCGACCAAATTGAGTTTTTTCAGATCCCTGGCCGTCAACTTCAAGGACTCGGCGGCTTCCGACGCACGATCGGCACTCTTGAATAAAATAGCAGCACAACCCTCAGGAGAAATAACCGAATAATAAGCATGTTCGAACATCGCCACCCGATCACCCACTCCGATCCCCAGCGCTCCCCCGCTGCCCCCTTCGCCAACCACCACACAGCAGATCGGCACCCGTAAACGAGACATCTCCATCAAATTGGTGGCGATCGCCTGGGCAATGCCCCGTTCCTCCGCCTTATCGCCCGGATAGGCCCCCTGGGTATCAATAACCGCTACCACCGGTAGCCTGAACTTCTCCGCCAGCCCCATCTTCAGCAGGGCCTTGCGAAATCCTTCCGGATGGGCGCAGCCGAAATGGCGTTCCACCTTCTCCTTGGTATTCCGGCCCTTGTCGTGCCCAACCAGTAAAACCTTCTGGCCCCCGATTCTCCCAAATCCGGTAACTATCGCCTTATCGTCCCCAAAACAACGGTCCCCGTGAAGCTCGCAAAAATCTTTCACACAACCATCGATATAATCCCGCAATACCGGACGACGCGGATGACGGGCGACCAACACCGTCTCCCAGGGGGTCAATTTCGAATAAGTCCGCTTGGTCATGCTTACCAGAGTCGAACGCAGCTCTCGAATGTGGACGGACATATCGCGCTTGGTGTCGGACTGCACCGCCTCCAATTCCGCAATCTCACGCTCGATCCGGACCAGGGGCTTTTCAAATTCCAGAATCCCACCTACTCCGGCCGAACCGAAGCTAAACGGACGTACATCAGGTTGGCTACTCATACGCGTACCACTCTATCCAATGAGGATAAGGCCCTTCGCTACAACATTTTTAACTCACAGCCCGCGCCAGGCTATTGCTGTTTATTTCGTAATAGAGTACCAATTTACTGGAGCGAAGCAAGAAATATTTGACGCCAGCACCAATTACCGGCTAAATTACAACTAAATTAAGGTGGGCTAAAAAGTGCATAACAACTTTGATATCAATAACTTAGATACTATTTCCGTCATTGGCGTGGGTTTATTGGGCGGATCCATCGGTTTGGCCTTGCGGGCCGCCGGTTTCAACGGTACGCGTATCGGCATCGGGCGGCGAGAATCCTCGCTCAACAAGGCCCTGGCTTATGAGGCGGTTGACGAAATTACACTGGATGTGGCCGCCGGAGTGTCTCGGGCCCAACTGATAATCATATGCACCCCCATCGGCCGATTCGAGCCCATATTGCAGAAAATGGCTGCTGCCCTAAATGCCGGCACCTATATCACCGACGTGGCCAGCACCAAAGTCGAGGTAGTAAAACTCTGCGGCCGTATTCTGCCGGCGTCAGTAAAATTCGTCGGTTCGCATCCCATGGCCGGTTCGGAAAAGACCGGTGTGGAATTCGCCCGGGCCGACCTCTTTGAGCACTCCCTCTGCATTGTCACCCCCACAACCAAAACACCTCAGGCCACCACCCGTTGGATGCGCAAATTCTGGGAAACTATCGGCAGCTACACCCTGACCATGACCCCGGAAAAACATGATACCCTGCTGGCCAGAGTCAGCCATCTACCCCATGCTATCGCCACCGCTTTGGTCAACATGTCAAAAAAGGATTCGGCTATCGACTTGGCCGGTCCCGGTTTCGCCGACACAACCAGAATCGCCAGCGGCGATCCCCAACTATGGATGGACATCTTCGGTACCAACCGTAAAGCCATGATCAAAGCCCTCGATCAGTTAATTGCCGAGTTGACCCGCTTCCGCGGACAACTCGATCGTGACGACTCTAAAGCTATTCACGACTGGCTGGCCAAGAGTAAACAAATACGTGATCGTTGGATCGCCAAACGCCATAAAATGAAAGTATTACCGCCATGAGTCTTGCTAATCAAAAGTGCTCCACGCTTTTTCGCATCACCATTTCACCCAAACAACCCGAACTCGATGCACGTGGGATGGCCATACTCCATGATATCCACGAACTTGGCCTACCCCACATTAAACAAGTAACCTTCAGCCGACTTTTCCTGCTGCAAGGCAATCTCTCGCAAGAAACTCTGGAAAGCATCGCTACCGGGCTGCTTACCGATCCGATCACCGAAATATTCGGGATCGGCAACGGTCAAAATGCCTACAGTAGATCAGACGAAAAATACAACGCATGCGCGGAAGTTCACCTCAAAGGTGGAGTGATGGATACGGTGGCCGCTTCAACCCTGGCCGCTCTGACCGACATGGGAGTAGATACCCAAGAACTCGAACTATCCACCGCACGATTGTACAAACTCGCCGGTGTTGCATCGCTCGCCGAGCTGGAATACATCGCCCGGCAGTTGCTGTATAACGACTGTATCGAAGACGTTTATCTGACCGGCTTCGGTCGAAACGACTTACTCCCCGACCACCTGCCCATCGCACCCACTCGCCCTTTTGAACTCAAGCATGTACCCATTCGCAATCTTTCTGATGACCAGCTTAATAACCTCTCACGTGACGGGCACCTGTTTTTATCCCTGCCGGAAATGAGGGCCATCCAGGATCACTATCGTCAACAACAACGCGACCCCACCGACCTGGAACTCGAAATGTTCGCCCAGACCTGGAGCGAACACTGCGTACATAAAACGCTGAAAAGTGCAGTACGATACCGCGGAGCACCCCTGCCCCAAAATTCCCAGGTAGAACAAAAAATACTCAAAGCGGGTACGGTCGAGGTGACCTACGATAACCTACTCAAGGATACCATCGCCCGGGCCACTATGGAGTTGATGGAAAGCGGGCGGGTGGATTGGTGTCTATCCGTATTCGAAGATAATGCGGGTGTCATCGCCCTTGATAATAAATTCGGCATTGCCTTCAAGGTGGAAACACACAACCATCCGTCGGCTATCGAACCCTACGGTGGGGCGGCTACCGGCGTTGGCGGATGCATAAGAGACGTCATGGGTTGCGGACTCGGGGCAAAACCTATAGCCAATACCGACATCTTTTGCGTCGGCCAACCCGATTTCCCCATGAAACTGCTGCCCAAGGGGGTTCTGCATCCGCGGCGCATCCTCAAAGGCGTGGTTACCGGCGTACGCGATTACGGCAATCGAATGGGCATTCCCACTATCAATGGGGCCATCGTCTTCGACAACCGATACCTGGGTAATCCGCTGGTATTTTGCGGGTGTGTGGGTTTGATCCCCCGCGATTGTGTTCACAAGCAACCCAGGCCGGGCGATCTGATTGTAGTCATCGGCGGAAGAACCGGACGTGACGGAATTCATGGAGCCACCTTCTCGTCGGCGGAACTAACCGATACCCACGCCGACGAGTTCTCCCACGCCGTACAAATAGGCAACGCCATCACCGAAAAGAAAGTCCTCGATACACAACTCAAGGCCCGCGATCATCAAAAAGGCTGCCTGTACAACGCTACCACCGATTGCGGGGCCGGCGGTTTGAGTAGTGCCGTCGGGGAAATGGGCTCCAAACTCGGGGCCGATGTCGAGCTAGAAAACGTCCCCCTTAAATATGCCGGCCTGCGCTACGACGAAATCTGGATCAGTGAGGCCCAGGAAAGAATGGTTTTCAGCGTCCCGCCCCAAAACTGGGAGAGCTTTGCTGAAATCTGCAAGGCGGAAAACGTCGAAGCTACCGTCATCGGGCACTTCCGCGACGACGGCCGACTGATAATTCGTTACCAAAGCCACATAGTTGGCGACATTGACACACACTTTCTGCACAACGCCATCCCTAAAACACAAAAAGAGGCCGCCTGGACTCCGCCTGCCGTTTCAAGTTCACGCCAACAGGAATCTTCTTTAGATGTATGTAATACCCTCCTGGCCAAGCTCGCGGAACTGAATACTGCCAGCAAGGAATGGGTGATTCGTCAATACGATCACGAGGTCCAGGGGGCCAGCGTCATAAAACCCTTATGCGGTACGGGTGAAGGGCCCTCCGATGCCGCCGTCATTCGACCCCTTCTGGAAAGTAACCAGGGAACCGCCATCTCCAACGGCATCAGCCCGGAACTAAGCGAAGTCGATCCCTATTGGATGGCCGTAGCCGGCATCGATGAGGCCATCCGTAATGTGGTATGTGTGGGGGGCAATCCCAAAAGAACCGCCATCCTCGACAACTTCTGCTGGGGAAACTGCGAAGATCTGAAAACCATGGGGGCCTTGGTGCGGGCCTGCCAGGGTTGTTATGACGCCGCCGTCACCTACGGTACTCCTTTTATATCGGGCAAGGATTCGCTCAATAACGAATTCGCTCTCGATGCCGACGACGCCCGGCAATTGGCCGATAGAATCAAACTATACAACAATCGTATTCGTATCCCAGAAACCCTGCTCATCAGTGCCGTAAGTATCATCGATGACGTGAACAAATGTGTAACCATGGATGCCAAACAAATCGATAACACAACCACGCATTTCTTCTTCGTCGGCTTACCAGCCAAACAATGGCCCGATGTCGATATCAACCAGGCGGCGGCGTTACATATCGGCATCAGCGAATTGATCGCTTCCGGCATTATTCTTGCCGCTCACGATTGCGGACCCGAGGGCATCCTGCCGGCGTTGGCCGAGATGGCCTTGGCCGGTCAATGCGGCCTCAAAAGCTGGCTCGACCCCAAAGGTGATTTATCCGATCCCTTCGCCCCTATACCGGTAGGCTATATCCTCCAGACAACACAGAAATGTGGTCAGCAAATTACAAAACTTACCGAAAAACTCGAAGGTGTAGCAGTCCGCCAAATAGCACAGTCCCAGCCAAACAAAAAGTTTAGCTGGGGGCAATCTGACACCCCTGAGGCAGCACCAAACGGGCAGGAATTTGAAATCAACGTACAAACCTTGGCCGATGCCTGGCGCTCGAGCTTCATTTGGTAGTTATTTGATATATCGGCTACTAAAATTTTGTAATCCTGCTGAGTATAATTGAGACCATTATGACTCAGGAAAGCAATAAAAAACCGATTATCCTCGCTTCGCAAAGTCCACGGCGCGCCGATCTATTGCGCAAGGCAGGGATCGATTTTGAAATCGCCAGGCCCAAACACCAAGAACCAGATCCTCACGGCTGGCGACTCTCCCCCGAAGAGTACGCCGAAGCCGCCAGTTATTTCAAGGCCCGAAGCGTCGCCGACGACCATCCGGATCGACTGATTCTCGCCGCCGATACCGTGGTGGCCTTGAAAGGTAAAATGTTTGGCAAACCGGACGATGAAAACGATGCCCGCCGAATCCTTTCCTCCCTTATGGGCACCACCCATCAGGTAATCACCGGTGTAACCTTATACGAACCCGCCTCCGGTCGGCGACTCATCAGTCACGATTGTACGAGAGTAACCATGAGAAAAATGTCCGACCACGAATTTAACACCTACCTCGCCTCTCGCGAATGGGAGGGCAAGGCCGGTGCCTATGGCATCCAGGATAATGCAGATAAATTCATCGATCACACCGACGGCAGTTTCTCCAACATCGTCGGACTACCTATGGAAATGCTGAAAACCATGCTCGTAAAATTCGGTATCGATATTTAACTGAAAGGAAATTTGATTCCGCGTGGGGCGCCAGCGAGGCCCCAGGGGGGGTTATTGAAGTCCGACGCCCAAGGGCGTTATATCCGTCGCCCCGGCTGTAATCGTATTTGTACATGATTACGTCCGGGTCGGCATCAATTCCTTGTATTGGCGGCATAGCTGTATCCTGCATGACACCATGTCGCACGCCAATAAATTAGCATGGTCCCAACATTATCTTTACCACGCAGCGAAACAGCCTCGCATACCATGCAAACGGGAACCTCGATATATTTTCATATCCTCCATCGGCTTCCATGTCACGGAACCATCTATAAGCCCTATGTTTCCTCCGACAGCACCGATTTCTTGTGACGGTATGCCATTTAATCCGCTGTTACTAAAATCGTCAGCTATATGTATAGCACCTGTTTTGCCATGCGGTGCGAATGTCATATTACCTCCCGTTGTCCAGGCATTAAGCTCGGTAACAAGCGGTATAGATGCCTTGCTTGTGCTGACTTTATGGGGGGAATACCATTTCGCATTTGCCCTACCAACAAGAGGCCAGGGCGTTTCGCTATGGCCGCCAAGATAATTATACCCAATTATAAATCCATAGTTACCGTATTCATTATGATACCAGCCACCGGGCATTGTAAAAGGCTCTCTCATTGAAGGACAAATAAGAATCCGCTCGTCCCCTATATTGTCGATGAGCAACTTTCTTGTAACTGTCGAAATAACTGGGGTATGCTCATCAGTCCCCCTATCAGAGAGGCCACTGGGCAGCTTACCATCTGATTTGTCGGAATATACATGAATACCAATAATAAACTGATGAATATGGCTGCGGCAAAGCGTGCGTCTGGCTTTCTCTCTGGCACTTGACAATGCGGGCAATAAGATTGCCATCAATAAAGAGATTATTAAGATAATAATCAGTAATTCAATTAAAGTGAATGCTTTCGATTTGGCTTTTACGGGCATATGGCAAAATCTCACCTTCTTGCAAAAGACCATATCCAAGAAGGGAAAAGATATCAGGAATCTTTTCGGGCTATATTTTGTTTGTTTCATCCATTTTCCCCCTAGATTTCCCCGTCATCCGCGTGGTCTCAGCGTGCTCTCGAGAACTTATAAAACCGGTGTCCCTATTTTACCAAGCTTGAAATGACACACGAAAACAAAAACTTCTTCTACCGCTCCCAAGGCCGATCGTAATCGCGCAGGGCCAGCGGCGGACCAAGTATCTCGTTCAAAACAATGGCCCGCCGAACCTCATCAACTCTCAGATCTTTGAACGAACCAATCTCCTTGAATTCGACAGCCTTGACCGCTTCGGCAGGTACCGGCTTTTTTTCACGGGGCATGGTTTTACTTGCGAGCGTAGATTCCAGTGCACTCAGCTCGGCATGTTCAACATCCGCCCCTACTTCCAAATCGGGCTGTACAGGAACAACCGAGGGGAGCTCTGACTCAATCTCTACAATAAC
>CP070790.1:1748187-1750923 GCA_020346805.1 Planctomycetota bacterium | reverse complement strand
GCAAACAGCGATTGCCAATCCACACGCAGGATTTGTATACAGTCCACCGGCTGGGGAGCCAAAAAAATATAAGCGCGGCACGAACGTTATGCCACTGCAAACCCAAGCCATAAAGCCACATCCATACGGAGTGGAGCTGGGGATGCTGATAAAGATGCTTCACGACAGCAAGTCACATTGGTTGAGTGCCTTTATGCAAAGCGAGTTTTGCCGTGTGGGACATCAGACAGCGGTAGGTATATGCAAACGTGCCAAACTTAATCCACGAGCCCATCCCAAACGAATCGCTCGTCAGGAAGCGGAGAAATTATTTCGGGCTATTCAGGAAACCAAGTTGATGTCCCCACCTACTAACTGTTTATCCCCCATAGGGGCCGAACAGATTCTAACCGGCCTGTTGCAAGGGGTGAAGGCTGAATTTTTTACCGCGGCCACACGCCCACCGGCCGTTTATAGGGGTAATCCTTTCCAAATTGAGGCGGGATTGGCATACGGCGGTTCACTGGGACCCGATCCCAAAAGTAACGACGATCTAGAATCGACACCGAAAGGACGTGGCAAAAGGCGGAACGGAAATGGCAGCCGTACTACTCAACTAGCGAGAATTATACGATTCGCCAATCGGGTACCTCTTTTGTATCAACAATCGGCATGCTGCATATCTAAGTCGATTATAGACGTGGATTGGCGACGTTACAGCGTTTCACAAAGCAGTGGAGCGCTGCCTCAAGGACCTTTGGTAATCATGATACATATGGGCAGCGTATGGGTGCCATTTACCTCGGAGTCGAAAGAAGCCATTGCCGACTATGACGAAATACGGCAGGAAATAAAGCTTGCGTTACAGGAGTGCGGGCGGAAACTATCGGCCTATCTTAATCGTCGACGCCGACAGAAATACGAAGGCGAACGGCGGGGGGTATTTGAAAGGTATATCCGGGAAGTGGTTAACGCTTGTGCTTCGATCAAAAGAATTAATCGTGAAAAATTAACCAAGGATCTGGTCAGGGTAGCCAGGAAAACAACCGCCCAAGCCGACGAACTGCTGGATGACAAGGGCAGGCCGATCAAGAAGTCCAAAGCCAAAAAGATAGACGATGAGTTGGGTGAAAACACCGTGGTTGTCGATCCCGATGATGAACCGGCAGGCGAATTGTTTCAAAAAGCCGGTTGATCGAAAAGTACATTTCCACAAAGTACTTCACCGAAAATTGATTTCTCAGGAGGTTCATGATGGCAAAGAAAAAGAGATCGAAGAAGGCGGTAATAAAATCGGCGAGCAGAAAGACAAGATCCACTGTGGCGATGAAACGAAAGGTGTCAACGCGAGCCCGGGCAAAGGATACGTCTAAAAAAATAGAATCGATCGCCGATATGATTGTCGATTCTGCGAAAAAACGGGCCAACCCCCATTTTGAAATACCCATCCGAGCTTTATCCAACATCAGATTCGATCCCAAAAAGGCCATCATTGAAATGGGATCAAAGAAACAGAGTCGTCAATTCTTCGATTTGGGGATGGCCAAAAAATTCATGCAAACCACATTGATTGCATCTCAGTGCAAGCAGCTTATTGACGCGGGTAAAACGGCTTCAATTCGTCAAATGTACTATCTATGCAAACACGATGTAGCCGGTACAAAGGAGAAAACCTTCAACGATCAGAATGAATCCGATCCCATAATTGAAGACCTTGAAGTAGGTATCGATTCTCTGCGTGAGGAATTGCATGTTTACGCCAGTAATAAAGGGGCAATGGCCGGACCGATAACGCTGGTTGACGACGGTAATACGCTTGACTGTATGAAGATGGGTTCAGCCGGTTATGCGGTGCCCAGTATTGTGGAGCCGGAGATTATCCAGTTCAAAAAATGCAAGGCCAGATATATCCTCCATGTAGAAAAAGACACGGTTTGGCGGCGTTTTTACGAGGATCGATTCCACCAGAGACACAAATGTATCGTAACCCACGGCGGTGGTCAGCCGGCCCGGGGGATGCGCCGTCTGCTACGGCGAATGCACGAAGAGTTAAAGCTCCCGGTCTTTTGCCTGCTGGATAATGATCCCTGGGGTTATTATATCTACTCGGTAATCAAGCAGGGCTCTATCAATCTGGCGTATGAAAGTCGGCGAATGGCGGTTCCCAACGCCAAGTTTATCGGAGTATCGAGTTTCGACTATGAACGTTGTGGTCTCAGCGATGATGTTAAGATCGGCTTGGACGATTCCGATATTCGCCGAGCCAAGCAAATTCTCGCCTATCCCTGGTTTAAAGGAAAAAAACCTTGGGAAAAGGAAATCAAAAAAATGATCCGCAACGGCTTCAAGATGGAAGTGGAAGCAATGATCAACAAGTCTCTGGCCTACCTGACGGAACAATATACACCCATGAAGATAAGGAACAAAAAACAATGGCTGGACTAGCCCGCATATTTCACGAGTGTTTTCGCTGATATTCGCAAGGTTCGCCGAGAAAATCAGTTACATTGCATAACGATGTTATGCTGATTTACAGAGGGTAATTGCCGGGGCGATGATTTTTTCGTCCCGGCGACCAAGAGGCGGCGATTTGCCACAGGCGTATTTGGTGATACGTCGAGGAAAAATCGTCGGCCCTGACGAAGTCGGGCGGAAAAAGCATCCGCCGGGCGCTAAGACTCGTGAAATATGCGGGCTAGCCCAACTGCGGCGATCGGCCTACTTAACCGGCATGCCCTATTTAATAGAATCCCGTCT
>CP070790.1:1744956-1748087 GCA_020346805.1 Planctomycetota bacterium | reverse complement strand
GTCCTCTCGATAGGCCACCCCGATGTCGAATACATAGCGGGAGTACTCCTTGGTCATATTGGTGACCAAATCGATGCTTCCGTTGGGCACGTAATGAACGTTTCCGGAGAAATCGCGAAGGATGGTCATCTTCAGATTGACCTTCTCCACCACTCCACCCTGACCCGCAACCTTGACAACGTCACCCACCCGGATCTGATCCTCCAGCAGGATGAAGAAGCCGTTGATCACGTCCTTGACCAAGCTCTGAGCCCCGAAGCCCACGGCCAGACCCACGATTCCAGCGGCGGCCAGCACCGGCCCAATCTCCACTCCGAGCTCCCCCAGGATCGTCATGAAGGCCACCGCCAGGATGACCACAGTCAACAGGTGTCGGATCACTGAGCTGAGAGTCTTTGCCCGCTTCTTGGATTCAACGTCAACCTGCTGCCTGCTGAACAAAGTGGTCAACCTCTCCGCAAGTACTCTAACCGCCTTGATCACGATGAGCGTTAGGATGACGATAACAAACAGCCTCAGCCCGGTGGAGACAAACCACTCGCCTACTGCGTTAAGAACCGCGGATAAATCCATAGCCACCTCCTTATCAATTCAGCCAAGTTGCCTCTTGGACTGTTCCTGGTAGATTGGCTCAATCCCCTCTCTTCGACACGCCGACAATCTAACAAAGCGGAATGCAAAACGCAAGAGGTTCTCAGAGGCGGAATTGTGGAGGCCAAATACAAATCATAAACCGGGGAGATATTTTAGAAGTCGTTGTGTTGAGGCAGCCAAGCGATTGAAAGCGCGTCTGAAGACGCAAGTACTTTTGCAGGTAGTCGGCCATGAAACAACAGTGGTGAACGGCGCGATATTCAGGCACGTTTCAGTTGCGGCGGCTCATTTGCTTACGCGCTTTACCCTTGAGACCGGTTATCAGGCCAATCTTCCGGCCGATTCGGCGATATTTCACCGACCTGAATCCTGCCTCCTTGAGCGAACTTAGTATGCTGGGCTTGGTTTGCCCCATGGGCAAAACCGACAGATATTCGTGTAGAAACGCACTCGGCGACGGCGCCTTCGGCTTTGACCGGGGGGCGCAGTCCCGCACCACCATACCGCCCTCGGGCAGGCTCTGGTAAGCCATCCTCATCACACGGGTATCTACATGGCCGATGTCCCAGAACATTATGACATCGAACCCTATGGGAATAGCCCGGTTCATATCGCCGACAAGAGTTTTGATCCGGCGAGACATACGCTCTCTTCGAATAATCCTCTTGGCGGCTTGGCACACGAACTCAAAGTCAAGAATACAAGCCCTTAGGTGTGGATGCGCCCGCGCCAGAGCGATAGACATAACACCCGACCCGCCGCCTACGTCTAACAGCGATTGATAATCCGACAAGTCCAGATTCTTCGCCAGGGTTTCGGCTGCCGGCTTGTGTAGATCGTAAAGTGCATGGGTGAATCCTCTCGCCCACCGAGGGTCTTCCTGCACAAGTTCGTAATCGGGTTTCCGCTCTTTGCCCAGTATCTGCCGCCAATCCCTGCCGCTTGATATTGTATCCTCCATGACCGAGAGGGCCTCATACTCTTGGGTGCATTCGTGTGACCAGAACTTGGTCCAGTCGATTGATCGCGCCTGTATGAAGTGCCTGTTGGCAAGCGCGGAGTTACGGTACAGGTTATCTCTTTTCTTCAAAAGCCCCAGGAAAACCAAAAAGTCGAGGAAGGCCTCACAATGTTTGGGATGAATCCCCACGCGTCGGCCAACAGCAGCCGCAGACAATTCTCTTCCATGGAGCTTACGAAAAACCAAAAATCGTTCCGCCGCTATGACACAGCGAGATGCCGCGAAAACGGTTTCCAGGTCCAGTTTTGCCAATAACTTGTTGGGCAGTTTGTCAAGTGTCAGTTCTCTCATCAGATTGGCCTCCTATGGTCCTTCATCCGATTGTGTCGATTCCGCTCGTCTGTGCGATTGTTCCGCGCTTTGAATCATGTCCTCGACGCGCGGCGCCTGCGTGCCAGACCTTTGCGGCCGGTGATCAGCCATGTGTCCTTGTAGATTCGGCGGCTTCTGACAGCTACAAAGCCGCTCTTTCGAAGCATCGTGACCATCTGTTGTTTACTGTGCAGCCAGAATGTGTTTGACCTGAGTTGCCACATTAACCTGTACAGCGGTACAGTCCAGTCCTCCGAACTGAAGTCTTCAACAAGAACCACTAAACCGCCTCCAGGTAGGCTGTCATAAGCCATCTTCAGCGTGCTTACGCCGCCGAGCTCCGCATCACAAAACATAACGACATCATACCCGTCGGGGATATGTCTGGTCATGTCACCGATCATCGTATCAATACGTCTGGTCAGTCTCTCTCTCCGGATGATCTTCTTTGCGACGTGGATTACGGGCTCTATGTCCAGCACACACGCCTTCAGATGTTTATACCTTCGCACCAGAGCCATTGACATCACGCCCGAGCCGCCCCCAACATCCAGCACTGAACGGTGATTTGACAGATCCAGGTTTTCGGCCAGCGATCTTGCGTGCGGCAGATGATAGTGGTAGAGCATGTGCGTGAAGTCATGTGCCCACTGGGGGTTTCTCTTCATCTCCTTAATGTAATCCCGGCTCTCTATCCCGAGAATCGACGCATAGCTCTTTTCGGTAGTCAGCATTTCCTCCAAGACAGAAAAAGCCTGGTAGTCTCGCCGACACTCCTCCGAGAACAGTCTGGTCCAGAAAATAGATCGTTCACGAACATAGTATTTGCTGGTCAAGGCAGTATTACTGTAAAGTTTGCCTGTTTTCTTCAACAACCCAACCGAAACGAGCGCGGCCAGGAATGCTTCCAGACGCCAACCGCGGACTCCGATCATCCTGCCAATTGCTGCGGCGGACAGTTTCCTGCCGTGTAGTTTACGGAATACTTGTAGTCTCTCGGCGGCCACAACGCATCTCGATATCATGAAGGCGGTTTGAAGGTCTATCCTGGCAAGAACCTTCTCGGGCAGTTTGTCCAACGTAAGTTCGGTCAAACCGGTATCCTCCCTTCGGTCTTTACTCTCATCCAGTCCCGGTTGCCCGTTTTGGCGCAACCATTTTGCGACAATCCGTAGGTCGCGAATCCTGCGGTCTCGCATTCCTC
>CP070790.1:1741396-1744856 GCA_020346805.1 Planctomycetota bacterium | reverse complement strand
TTGCCATCGTAACCGCCGAACTAATTATCCACTCTGATAATATAAAAGAGGATAAAACTGTAACGAAAACACCGTCAACTCAACCCATCACGACAACACAACCTGCTGTTACAACCAGGCCGGCAGTAAATAAAACATCCGCCCTCTAGCTCTCAATCCGTCTTACACCCATGGGGTATTTTATGGTTTGGTGTTGGTGAGATAATTTCTTTTTTTTGAACAGTTTATCTCGGACTGGTCGCGCATGTTTTACATCAGATGCGTATTATATTTGCTCACTTACCTATGCCGATAGCGTTGGCGACGGCATAGTTTTCGGTGTGGGTAATGGAGATGAAAATATCGGTGATGCCCATTTGGTCGGCGATACGCTTGCATTCGCCGGTGAGTTTAACATGGGGCCGTCCGTTGCCCGCGTTGAGAATTTCCACGTCCCGCCAGGCAATCTTCCCCCGCCAGCCGGTACCCAGTACCTTCAAGACGGCCTCCTTGGCGGCAAACCGACCCGCCAGCCGGGGAACCGGGTCCTTGTGACGACGAACATATTGAAATTCCGCTTCGGTGAGCAGCCGATCGGTAAGACGATCCCCGTGCCGCTGCCAGATATCACGAATCCGCTTACATTCGATCAAATCAATACCGGTAGCCACTATATCCATAACACCGGTTAGCGTAACCTCATATGGGCGGTTGTGGCAAGTATTGGGATTTATGGTTTCGGCAACCGGCGAATCCGAATACCCCAATCGGGCTGCTGCTTACTATCGCCATCGCGTTGCAGGCGTTCCAGTCGGCCGCCGTCATCTTTGAGATCATCCCCCACGCTGTAAACCACATAGCCCGTATCTTCAAGACTGTACAGCAAATCCTTCTCCGTAAACGGATCGAGGGGCAGGGACTCGGCGTAGGCCGGCACCAGATCCTCCAGGGCAGCCGGTATTTTGCCGCGGGCCCGTCGATAGCGCTCGATCATAACCGCCACCTGAGCACTGCGAATCTGGGCTACAGCGCGTCCGGTCAAGACTATCGACAGACGTAAGGAGTGTAATGGATTAGGTATAGCCAAGATATTCTCAGGGGTAAAATCATCTTTAGCTATGGTATCAACCAACTGCGGCCAGGGCCTTCGCATAGCATCTAAAAACTTGGGAAACTCACGCAGGTATTTAACAGTATAGTGTCGAAGCCACGGCATGGTCTCAAAACTAACCGGCCATTGCGGGTAAGCCGGCGTGCCTTCATCCTGTATCCATTGTTGTTTAAGGCTACCGGCAACGACATTATTCATGCACTTCAGCATATAAATTCGTTCGCCCATCATCATCCGTGACATATCATCCAACAAATTAATCCCGGCCAGTTCCTGCTGCAAACCGATCAGCGATTCATCATTAGGACGACTTCGCTCCAACAGGGTTCTAACATCCTCACAAGCCACCGAAACGCAGGCCACTTTTACTAAATACACAATCGATACCGGTCGCCGATCACAAATTCGCCCGGCCCGCAATGCGCAGACTATCGAATCAACTGCAGCATCGGCATCACCCTTATCGATCTGACGATGGGTTCGAAGTGAAAGTAACCTGACCATCGACCGTATGCGAGCCAAGTGTTCCAGACGGGCACCAAGGTTCAAATCAACGCTCATATCGAAGTAATATGAAGCACGATCAGCCGCCCTATCGAACATCTCAAGGGCCGGTTTATTAGCCTCTACTATTTTGTCGGCGTTTAAAATCATATCTTCGGACGGCCGGCTGGTGGGAGAGGCCCTGGCGGCATCAAAATACGCATCCCAGGGATTCCTTAATTCATCCGATTTTCTACCAATGTGTAAGGCAAGGCCGGCCGCATAATACCGCCCGGCATCGTCGGCCTCGTCAACTTTTGACAAATCCGCATCCATTTCTTTAAAAGTCAACGGTTCGCCGGCAGCACGAATCCTGGCGATCTCCTGCTTCAATTGTTTGGTGGCTACGTAATTCCATACCGAGCGGGCCACCAACACCAATACAAACAAGCCAACCCCCGTAAATACAATCCAGCGCAGAATCCGCCGCCATAACGGTTTCTTTTTTATTACCATCTGATCGCTCACCGCAAGTCTCCTGAAATATCCGTCAAACCAACTCGTGGAGAATAAGTTTCTGACTGGTAATCACTTGTCGCCAAGACAAGGGCCACATATTGCCGACCCCAACCATCGCCGTTGAGTAGATCGGCCGCTTCCTGGGCCTCTGACGTCCATTCAATCTGATATACCTGCAGCATGTTGATCGTCTGTTTGGTAATAGACTCAGCCGCAATATTCAATCCGATGCTCAAAACCAACATAGCCGTCAACGCCCATCCCACAGCCTTGGGCCACGACGAAGGACGGTATTCAACCGATTGAACAATCCGCTCCCGTAATCGCACCGGCGGGCCGACGGGCCGGTAACGAGTCAAGATTTCTTCGATTCTGGAATATTCATCGCTCATGACTGTCTTCCTAAACATGGTCCGAAGCAAGAATTCTTCGCAGCTTGTCCATGGCATAACGGTACCGACTGGTGATCGTATTGATTGAAACATCCAACTCATCGGCAATCTGTTGAAAAGTCATCTGCCGGTAAATCTTAAGGTAAACCACCTCGCGTTGATCGGCGGGCAAAGAGCGTAAAGCCGATTCCACCGCCACACGTTCATCCTGGTAAATATTCCCGGATTCGGTTGCCTCTAACATCGAATCGACGGAAACAACATCAATCTTCCGGCCGCGTCGCTGCCGGCGGCGAAGAATCCGGTAGCACTCATTTCGAACCGCGGTTCGCAGGTAGCCATCGTAGGAATCAATTTTCCGAAGTCGCCGGCCCATTCTCGCCAACCTGGTAAAGGCGTCATGAATCGCATCCTCTGCCGCCCCGTGATCGGCCAGAATCAACAGGGCGTAGCGATATAGACTCCCGGCATAGGCATCATACGCCGCCGCCAGAAGCTCGCCCGGCCCGGCACCCGTTTGACCATCACTCACGCTGCCCGCCCTTTCTTTTCCCGGCCAATCGCTAACAACTTCATATTAACAGACCAACAAAATTACGATTTTTGTCTAAAACCTTTTTAAAACCCATACATTTTGTCACGCTCAGCCTGTCGAAGGATTTCAATCCTTTTAAAATCGGAGATTCTTCGGTCGCAAAGCGACCTCAGAATGACCAAAAGCGAATACACTGTTTTGAAAACGGTTGTAGATAAATTCTCCATTATGGCATCTCAGGGCCGTATTCTCGATTTTTGGACATTATCGCGTTATAAATCAGGATTTACGAGGAGGCCGGATGCCGAAGGATCAATTGCTTGAATCATTGACCGAGCCGCAGCGCGAAGCGGTAATCCACGTTGACGGCCCATTGCTGGTATTGGCCGGTCCGGGCAGCGGAAAAACCCGGGTCATCACCCACCGGGCCGCCTATTTGGC
>CP070790.1:1738238-1741296 GCA_020346805.1 Planctomycetota bacterium | reverse complement strand
GTCGGTTCCCATCTCTCCGTATTGAAGAATCTCGGCAAAGTCGACCTTGTGCCTGTAAGCACTGAGACTCATGCCTCGCCGGATATATGGATGGGTCAACAGGGCATGTGCGTAGCCGAAGAGGCCGCCCTGAGCATGTACGGTGTCTGCAACCCAGTCGTACAACCAATACTTGTTCACGTCGCGAACCCAACTGGTGGTGTTTATGGAGAGAGTATGCCCAAAACCGGCAGAGTGAGTTCGTGGACATTCCTGACCGGGGACCAGCACGTAATCCCCATCGGTCACTCGATGCGCCGGTCCGAAACCTCGCTGTTGAAACCAGGTACGGTACACATCACCCATAGCCATCACATTGACCACATGCACATCCTCAGCCTGCGCCCACGACATAAGCCGCCTGGCATCCTTATCACTGGCAATCCGGCAATGCACGTGGTCGTCACCCGAATACCAGCCGAGCTTTGGCATATCGGCCCAGTGACGCGGGGTATATGTTTTCTCGATGGCCTGTCCCGGCTTCGCCACGAATGAATCGAATATGGGAATGTGCTCGACGCCTCGGCGAATGATGATCTCCCATCCACCCGGCGGAATCGGCATATCAAACGGGCCCGGCACACACCACCAAAGATGGCCGCCTAGTCGGCCCGGCAGCTTGGCATGGCGCTGACAGTCCGCCCGTCCAAGATTGTCGAATTGCGATTCGAAATCGACTACATTACTAGGTCTCCGTTCCTTTCCATCCAGCTTCCAAACCAGCTTGATCATGGCCGGCACTACTTTGCCGGCCTCCGCTGATAGAATACTAACTCGCAGCTTGGCCGGTTCCGGAGCTATTACATCGACGATTAATATCAAGGACTGCCCGTTGGGCTTCTTGAGATCCATCATAAGTGAACTGGTACCGTCGGGCACATTCGCCAGATCAAGCGCCACCCAGGTTATACCTTTGGGCTTAATGTCCACCGCGATTCGATCTCTACTTTGTGATAAGTCATAACTTTTTTCAATAAACTTTATTGTTTCATCTTTGTTACCAATGCGAAGTAGTGCTATGCCCGTATCACCGGGCAATACCAGCCGACTGTTCCCCAAGGCAATGGCTTGATTACCTTTTAATGAAAACTCGATAAGCTTGTGCTGTTTCTTTAATAACTCAATTAATTCCTTTTCCGCAGCTTTACGTCTGGTGACATGTTCAGTCTTTGTCTTTTCATCCGTTGCTTTGTTCTCCCCAGAGATTGCCTCACGAATTTGATTATCGATTTCGTCAAATCCGGAGCGTGCTTGGGTGTCGAACAGGTATACCCGATTTTGCTTGAGCTTGGAAAGCAGCTTCGAAATCTCGTCAGAAGCCGACCTCGTCTGCTGAGCGCGGAGGTTAGCCGTTAAACCCAGCATAACCGCCAGAGACGTAATTGACGACAACCATCTCATCGACTGTGTCATACACGAATCCCTATCGATCGACCTTTACGCATATCCCATACCGTTAAACCGGCAGGATCCCGCCCCGATGTGTCGGGCAGAATCAGACTGGCGATATAGCCGACGGTAAACGAAATCAAATTGGACACCGCCATGAGGGTATAGTTATGCCAGGGATATTTAATGTTTTCATAAAACTCGGGCAGTGGCAGGCCAAGCTCGCCAAGTTTGTTGAGCACACCCCATGTGCTCATCAGAATTCCACAAACCAAACCGACATAAATCCCGCGGGCATGGGCCCGGCGAGCAAAAAAGGCCAGCAGGAAGATACCCAACAATCCTCCGCCGAGAACATTAAACACGTGATAACTGAAATCCAACGCCTCCTTGACGCCTATCATCGATAAAGCAAGAGCCGTTCCCGCAATTCCCCAAACACAGGTTGCCACTTTGGCTAAAACCAAACGTTGATAATCTGATGTTTGAGGCCGGAAATAAACATAAAAGTCATAGACCGAGACCATGGAGGTGGTGTTGATGGTGGTATCCAGACTGGACATGGCAGCGGCTATCATGGCCGCCAGAATCAGTCCGACAACTCCCATGGGCAAACGGGTCATAACGAAATATGGAAACACTTTGTCCTGCTGATCCGCGATGTCGGCGGGTAACTGATCGGGGTATATATTGTAATAGCAATAGAGCAGGGTACCTATGAAGATAAACAGCGTCCAGGTCAGCAAACAGATTATGGTTCCCAGCCATAATCCCTTTTGTGCCTTACGGGTTGTAGGCACGGTCAGGTAGCGCTGGACACAATGTTGATGGCCGACGTAAGCGTCAAGATAAGAACTCAGGCCGAACAATACCATCACCAATATCGTGGGCCTGGTCAGGTCAAGAGATAAATCAGCCAGTTTGAACTTATTGGCGTCGATGGCAATTTCAAACACCCGGCCGGGACCGTCTTCCGGTGTAAATAGTAATATGCCTGCACATAGCACTCCGCCGCCCAGCAAGACGATGGACTGCAGTACATCGGTCCAGATAACCGCTTCCACACCGCCGATAACCGTGTAGATAATAGTGGCAATGCCGGCCACGATAATAATGGCCTGAATATCCCAGTCGGTCATGGCATGAATGGCTTTGGAAGCCAGAAAGAGGATAAAAGCCATTCGGAAAAAGTTGAAAAGGAGATAGATAAAAGCTGCGTAACCTCTGGCCCCGTATCCAAAGCGTTTTTCGAGGTATTCATAGGCGGTCATCTTCACAATGTTGCGGTAAAAGGGCAGGATTACAAAGGCGACCAGAACGATGGCGATGGGAAGCATGATGCCGGGCAGTAGATTAATCCAGTTTCCGCCGAATCCATCCCCGGGGTAAGCCAGAAAAGTAGTGGTACTGATAGCGCTGCCGAATAGTGATAAACCCGCCGCCCAACCCGGAATGGTTCGCCCGCCAACGAAATATTCCTCAGTCGATTTTTGCCGGCGGGCAAACCAGGCGGCAACCAGAACAACAATACCCAGGTAAACCGCCACGATTAACCAGTCAAACCAGCCGATTGCTTTATCCACGTCTTACCTTAAATCTTTAAAGCCGCTATTAGGAATATCTACTTTTT
>CP070790.1:1730042-1738138 GCA_020346805.1 Planctomycetota bacterium | reverse complement strand
TTTGTGTTTTGATTATCGGTAAGATCGTAAAGCTCCTGGCAGATCTGTTCAATCTGATGCAGGTGGCGAATTTCTTTGTCTATGAAGTTGACGATGGTTGTGTCCTCGATGGACCGAACCATAAGTACTGATTGGTACAGCATTGATTATCTTCCAATTGGCACTAAGTCTTCATGAAAAAGTTTATATTATAGTCTGAATATCGGGCATCTAAGGCGGGTTATAAAGGGGAAAAACTTAAAAAAATTGAAAGTTGAAATTTAAAATCTGAGGAGCTGCTGAGTGAGTTGCTTCAGGCAAAGAATTATAGGGCGGGATCAACGACCTGCCGACAGGTAATTTCCCTCACCCCGGGGGGCGGAAGGGCAAGGGGTGATAAAATCAGGTCGAATCAAAAGCAGGGAGCCATGCCGATCCAGATAAATACCGATAAGTTCCCTATTAATCGAGATCGGGATTGCTTTTTTGGGGAAGTGCTCCAAATATAGTCAACCTCAGAGTGACCAAAGGTCTTATTTTTCGATGAGGATGGTTTTCCGATAAATCCCCGATAAATCGGGACTCAACTTCGGGGGGCTTGGGATGATGGATTACTCTACTTCAGGGGGAAGAGGATATAGAGCGTTTGAGCAGGAGAAAGTTGAGCATAAGAGCAAAGCTGACTGGCCCTCGTTTACACTCGGGTTACTGCATATTCATGCTATCCTAGAGCAACTACACAATGAGTGTAGCGGTCAAATAGTTGATTTTCGGAATAAATCAACAATTTTTCATCAACGAAACCGCTACAGAAAAACTGTAACTGCTCTAGAGGATGCCTTTGGTTGAGGGGATGGCTTTTTCACGGGGATCGGGTTCGGTGGCCATGCGGAGGGCCTTGCCGAGGGCCTTGAAGATGGCTTCGGCAATGTGGTGATTGTTGGTACCGTAGGGCACGACCACATGCAAGTTCATCTTGGCATTCAAGGCGACGGCCCGCAGGAATTCCTCGACGAGCTGGACGTCGAAGCTGCCGATCTTTGAGCCTTTGTATTTTACCTTATATACGGTAGCGGGCCGACCGGAGAGATCGATGACCACCTGGGCGGCGGTCTCTTCCATGGGGACGATAAAGAAGCCATATCGGCGAATCCCCTTTTTGTCGCCGACGGTCCTGGCGATGGCCTGGCCGAGGCAGATACCAACATCCTCAACGGTGTGGTGGCCGTCAACGTAGAGATCGCCCTTGGCCTTTACGGCCAGATCGAACAAGCCGTGCCGACCGATGTGGTCGAGCATGTGATCGAAGAATCCGACGCCGGTCTCGGCCGAGACCTTGCCCTGGCCGTCGAGGGTGAGGGTAAGGGTGATTTCGGTTTCCTTGGTGGATCGGTTGACGGTAGCTTTGCGTTGTTTGGTGGATCGTCTGGTGGTGCGTGATTTTGCTGTTTTCTTAGCCACTGGTCAGCTCCGTGAGGGCGTTGATAAGGGCGTTGTTTTGTTCGTGTGTGCCCACGGTAATTCGCAGGGTGTCACTCACACCCGGGCTATCGAAGTATCGGACGAGGATTCGGCGATCCTTGAGCGATTCGTAAAGCTGGGCGGCAGAGGGCTTTTTGGCCCGGGCCAGCAGGAAGTTTGATTCGCTGGGCAGGCATGGCAGGCCGAGCTTTTCCAGGGCGGCGGCAAGGCGGTCGCGTTCGGCGATGACTTTTTTTCGGGTTTGTTCGTAATAGTCCTGGTCGACCAAAGCGGCGGTGGCGGCGGCGGTGCCAATGGCGTCCACGTTATAACTGTCTTTAACTTTCATCAGGCCTTCAATAAGATCGGGGTGTCCGACGGCGAAGCCAAAGCGCAGGCCTGCCAATGAGTATCCTTTGGACATGGTTCGCATGACTAAAACATTGGGTCGAATCTTGGCCAGTTCCATGCAGTGTTCACGGGCGAAGTCGACGTAGGCTTCATCGACGCAAAGAACTCCTGCGAGTTTGTCGGCCAGTTCAGCGACCTGTCTGTAGGGTACGAAGGTGCCGGTGGGTGAGTTGGGGTTGGCCAGGTAGGTAACCCGCCCGCGAGCGGCGACGAGTTCGCCGAGGGGCAGCGAGTAATCGGGTGGGAATGGTACTTCGCGAACCACGGAGGCCTGGATGTTGGCCAGGACGGCATATAAGGTGTATGTGGGTTTGGGGTATACCAGGGCCGCATCAGGACCGCTGAAGGCGCGTACACTCATGTTGAGGATGTCGTCCATTCCGTTGCCGCAGATAATATGATCTCGGGTTACGTCGAAGACCTTGGCGGCGGCGTCGCGGAACTGATTGCCGAGGGGATCGGGGTAGCGGCGGAGTTGGTCGGGGGTAATAGAGGCAACCATTTCCATAACCTTGGGTGAAGGGGAGTAAGGATTTTCGTTGGTGTTCAGTTTGATGATGGCCGGATCTTCGGGTTGTTCGCCGGGGGTGTATCCTTCCATCCGTTCAATGTTGTTTCGAAAGTATGTCATGGTTTCCGATTCCGTTTATTTATATTATCTGCGTCGCGTTCTGACGGTAATCGCGAGGGCGTGGCCGTTGAGTCCTTCAGCCCGGGCCAGGGTTTCGATGGAATTGGCGTCGTGGGCCAGTCCGCCGGGGGTGTACTCCATAATGCTGGTGTGTCTGAGGAAGCTGAGGGCGGATACGCCGGACCAGAAGTGGGCGGTTCCGCCGGTGGGGAGTACGTGCGACGGGCCGGCAACGTAATCGCCGACGGATTCGGGGGTGTAATGCCCGAGGAAGATGGCGCCGGCGGAGTCGATTTTGTCGGCGAGTTGGTTGGCGTTTTCGGTTTCGATCTGGAGGTGCTCGGGTGCGATTTCGTCGGTGAGTTTGGCGGCTTCGTCCATGTTTTTGACGATGACGATGGCCCCGAGCTCATTGAGCCAACGGGCGGTGGCCTCTGCTGCGGGCAGTTCGGCTAATTGTTTATCGAGTTCGGCCAGAATTTTGTCGGGCAGATCGGATTGATCGGTGATCACGATTGACGAACCGGGATTGTGTTCGGCTTGGGCGATCATGTCGGCAGCGATGAAATCGGGTTTTGCGGATGCGTCGGCGATGACCACGACTTCGGTAGTGGCGGCATACATGTCGATGTCGACCACACCGTAGAGGTATCGTTTGGCCAATTGGACGTACGGTCCTCCGGGCCCGACGATTTTGTCTACTTTATTGACGCGTTCGGTGCCGATGGCCAATGCGGCTACGCCGTGGGCTCCGCCCATGCGGTAAACTTCGTGGATACCCAACTCGCCGGCGACTCCCAGTATAGTTGGGTGTATATCACCGTTGTGCAGAGGTGGGGCAATTATGGCGACTTCCTTTACGCCTGCGACCTGGGCGGGTACGGCACTGTGTACGGCAGATGATGGCAGGGGAGCGGCAGCGCCGGGTACGCAGACACCGACGCGGGCGACAGGCCTGGTTCTTGAAGACAGGATTCGACCGTTGATCTGTAACGGCACATGGTGGGCGGTCAACAGCGATTCCTGAAAACGCCGGACGGATTCGATGGAGTGTTGAACAGCCTTGTGCAGATCCTGGGGCATCTGGTCGTGGGCTTTGATGATCAGCTCCGGAGGCACTCGGATGCTGTCCGGGGGGATATCGACTTTGTCGACGCGGGCGGTGATTTCAGCGACGGCCTGGTCGCCGCGCTGCCGAACGTCGGAGATGATCTGCCGGACAATTTTGGCTTCGGGAACTTCATCGAGGATAAGACGGTCGAGGGATAAGGGTTTCCGCAGTTCGGCCAGTTCGGCAGATGCGTCGGTTTCAGTACTGTTTATGATACGTATCTTGGGCATGATGGTGAATCCAAGTTAATATATCCAACCTATTAATACTGCTTACTTAAGGGGGCAGATTATAAGGAATGGGGGTAATTTTGGCTATAGTTACAGAGTGATAGTATTAATAAACTCTCATATCGGCGCTTAACATCGATATGGGTCGTGTCCGCCTACCCGCGCTACCCGGCCAAGTTTTGAAGTGCGGTTCTAATTTTTGATGGTGGTCAAGTGGCCTATGATTCGGTCGTCGTGGTCGAGTATTTCGAATCTGGTTACCTTAGCTTGGGAGAGGGATACGGATCTTGCCGGCGGATTTCGGTAGAGGCATTTTGCCGACAGGTCGTGTATCCATATGGGCCGGGGTATACGCTCATAGGTATTGGCAAGCCAGGCGATGTGGTCAATGGTCAGGGTTGCAGGTTTTCCGGCGGTGGCGATGTCGACGATTGGATATATCATTTTTTGCTCCTTCTCGCTCGGTAATACACCTTTGAAAAGGGTATTAGTTGGTTATCGGATGGTGGGCGGGAATTCTTGAAATCCGATAAAAGCAGCCGGGAAGAGGCTGTGAGATTTGATTTGGTGCAGGTTGTGAATTTTG
The DNA here is from genome assembly GCA_020346805.1 of Planctomycetota bacterium. Classification (GTDB taxonomy): domain Bacteria; phylum Planctomycetota; class Phycisphaerae; order UBA1845; family PWPN01. Next base: position 1,733,729 of record CP070790.1, on the reverse strand, counting down.
GGTGGAATTACAAAATAGTAGAACTGCCTCGCTTGGGCGGCGGTCTGATGGTAAACTTCGTTGGCGAAAACGATCTGCACGACCGCTGGATATGGGCCGCTGATATTGATGAAAGGATTTGCCATGAAAAGAATATTTATGTTTGCCATGACAGGGATTCTTTTGCTGGTTGTTTCGGTACCCGGTATTGCTGAAGAGAAAGGCGTCGAGAAGAAAAAGCCACACGTCGTATTTGTTACGGGCGATGATGAGTATCGTTCGGAGGCGACCATGCCGATGGTTGCCAGGATTCTCGAAACCAGACACAACATGAAGTGTACGGTTTGTTATGCGATCGACGAGAAGACGGGCCAAAAGAATCCGAAGTACCAGAAAAATATTGAGGGTCTGGAGGCTTTGAAGACGGCGGATCTGGCGGTGTTTTTTATGCGTTTTCGCCAGTTGCCGGACGATCAGCTAAAGATGATTTTGGATTATGTAAATTCGGGCCGGCCGATAGTGGGATTGCGGACCAGTACGCATGCGTTTCGCTACCCGGACGGTCCTCATATCAAATGGAATGATGATTTCGGCATCTCTGTATTCGGCCAGAAATGGATCCGCCACCACGGTCATAAATCGAGTACCAATGTGTATGTGGCGGTCAAGGATCATCCGATTACGCGGGGGGTCGATCCGGAATTTCATTGCCGGTCATGGCTTTATAACGTGGTACCTTTGCATGGGGATTGCCGGTCGCTGCTTATCGGATCGGCGCTGAAGGATCGCAATCCGGGTAAGGATATATTTGGCATACCCAGTCCGGTGGCCTGGACGAAGAGCTATAAGGGGGCGCGGGTTTTCTATACCAGCTTGGGTCATCCCATGGATTTGGATAAGGAGTCGGTACGCCGGTTGTTGATAAACGGCATCTACTGGGCGTTGGGTAAAGAGGATAAGATTCCAGCCCAGGGTACCGATGTCGGAATATCCGGTAACTACGCCACGCCCCTCTTGGAGCGGGTGGAAGATAACTGATGGTGCGCGTTTTATGTTGCCTTTGTTCTTTCCGGCGGTGTTTACCTGCCGACGGGTTCAACTTTGGTTTCTTTTGTTGGTACCAGCTTTTGGCAGGGTAATCCGGGAACTTTTACGCCTCGCTGCCGCAGCGACTGGGCTATGTTTAGCTTGAAATCCTGGGGAGCGGCGGTCAAACCGGCCTTCAGGGCGGCGAGCGATTTGTTTCCCGGAATCCGCTGCAGCACCATTCGGGCATCTTCACGCAGATCCTGGTTGGTTAGCAGTGCCGCAATTGGATCGACGACCTCATCGCCGCCGATCTCGGAGAGCATCCATAATACTTCGCGGCGAACGGCGGCCGGCTGGTCATCACCACACAATGCGATCAATTCAGCCACCACTGCTTTAGCTATGCTTTCACATCCCGGGCGACATGCATAGCGGACAATGTTCCATAAAGCTCGCTTGGCGGCGCGGGCAACTTCGAGGTCAACGTTCCTCATGAAAGTCGCCATGGGTTTAATCGCCGGGGCTCCTATGGTATAGGCGTTCTGCCAGGCAGAGGCCCGCACATTTTCTTTCTTGCTTTTGATGTTTTTTATCAGATCATGGGTATCCATGTTTGTATCCTTTTTCTTATAGGTGATAGGGATGTCGCTGCGGCCGACTCATCATTCGCCGGGCCTGTTCGTCGCCGACGATTTCCTGTTTGTTCTGGTCCCAGACAATCTTTCGCTTGAGTATGAATGAGATATTGCCCAGGATGCAAAGGTTAGCCACGCCAACCCCGGCTTCGATGTTCATGATGGTTTTCTTGCCAGTCTTTATGCCCTCGAACCAGTCTTCCTTGTGTCCGGGGCTTTTGTAGACTTCCTTGGCGCCGGGGGGTGGTACCCATTCGCGGGCCTTTCTCTCGGCCCAGGTACCGCCGTCACCGCCCCAATGTACAAATGTGCCCTTGGTGCCGTGGTATACAGCGCCGTAGCCGGGCCGGATGATTTTGTCCTCGCCTGGTTTTCTTTCTTCGGGTGGTACGCCAAAGTCGGGGTGTTGATTCCAGGTCAGAATCCAATCCGGATTTTTAAAGGTGTAGGTTACATCCATTTCGACGGCGCTGTCCCAGAGACCCTGGGGAGGTGAGGTGCCGGTGGCTTCGACGGTGACGGGGCCGGTTCCGTCGGCGCCCATCCACCACATGGCACAACTCATAACGTGTGCCCCGCGGTCGCGGATTTGTCCCCCGCCGGATTCAAGCACCCAGCGGAAGGTTCCATGACAATATCTTTGGTTGTAGGGCCGCCAGCGTAACGGGCCCAGCCAGAAATCCCAGTCCAACTCGGCTGGAGGATCGCTGTCGGGTACGGGTTTGTTGTCGACCGGACTGGGATAGTGAAAGCAGGTTACTCTGTCGATATGTCCGATTGCGCCATTGACTAGGTATCGATGTGCCAGATAGGCGTCGGTTTGGGATCGGCCCTGGGAGCCGACCTGAACCGATACCTTGTTTTCTTTGGCGGCCCGGACCATGGCTTTTCCTTCTTCAATGGTACAGCAGGCGGGTTTTTCCACATAGACGTGCTTACCGGATTCGGCGGCATGTACCGTTTGAACGCCGTGCCAATGGTCGGGGGTGGAAATGACCACCGCGTCGATGTCTTTTCGTTGGAGGATATAGCGGTAGTCGTGATAGACGTCGGCCTGGGGGCCGGCCATCTCGGACGCTCTTTTCAGTCGTTTTTCATCGACGTCACAAACGGCGGCTATGTTTACCTCGCCTTTTTTCATGCGTTGCACCATGTCGCGGAGATGGTGGCCGCCCATGCCTCCCACGCCGATGTGGGCCATAGTCAAACGATCGTTGGCACCGGCTCGTCCCGGAGCGGCAAGGACACGCGAGGACATTACATAAGGGAAACCGATGGTTGTTCCCGCCACCGCACTCGCCGACTTCAGGAAGGTGCGTCGTGGTATTTTCCGTTTTTGCTTGGTCATCTTTTGTGCCTTTCCATTTGCAATATATGAGGTTATTACGGCAGCCATTTGCCGGCGGCGTTATTATCAACCGGCGTTTAGGTTGATTAACTTAGCTTTGATTCCCACCAGATTCAAGTATGCGATTTTTAGACGACGAAATGATGCGGGGAAAGCCGGGACGGTCGATGTTTGATTGTATGAGGGGTACCGCGAAATTATATCAAAGGTGGTTATTACAGAAGTTTTTTATTAGAGAGGACGGAGAATAACAAATAGGACAATTGCCCCGATGATGATGCGGTAAATGGCGAAGGAGGTGAATTTGTGGGTTTGGATGAAGCGCATGAAGGCGGCGACGACTACCCAGGCGACGATGAAGGCGACGGCAAAGCCTACGGCAAGGGTGAGCAACTGGGTAGATTGGATTTGGTCGAGGTGTTTTAGGAGCGAATAAATACCGGCGGCATACATGGTGGGGATGGCGAGGAAGAAAGAGAACTCGGCCGCGGCGGGCCGGCTCGCTCCCAGGATCATGGCGCCGATGATGGTGGCCGCGGATCGCGACGTGCCGGGGAACATGGCCAGGCATTGGAACAGGCCGATGGCCAGGGCGTGCTTGAAGTCGATGTCGTGGACGGTGGCAATGGAATCGCGGTGACCGACACGCTCGATGAGGATGAGCACGGCGCCGCCGATCATGAGGGCGATGGCGAC
>CP070790.1:1725081-1729942 GCA_020346805.1 Planctomycetota bacterium | reverse complement strand
TCTCTTAAGGGTACTCACACTTTTGACGCGGTGCTGAGCAAAGATAAGATGGGGAGAGTGTTATATTATGTAATCCTTTTTGAAAGGCAAAAAAATGAAAACGACCGTTTCACTCACCTTAGTTTTGGTACTTATTATTGGCTTAAGCCCAAGTGTCGCTGGTGCGAAGCTTGTGGCCTGTGTGGGTGATAGTGACACCTACGGTGCTGGCCTCCCCGATCGAGCATACAACTGCTATCCCGCTCAGTTAGAGAGATTGCTGAAACAGTTCGACAATCACTGGGAAACGCCACGTCGCATGAAGTGTACCTCGGATTGAAGAAGAATTCCGTACAAAGCGCCGATACTACTTCGACCGAATACAAAGGCTCCAGAGCATTAGGCGCTGAAAGCTATGATCCCGGTTTACTGGAAGCGGACACCTCGTACTATTGGCGAGTGGATGAGGTCTATACCGGCAAGACCGTCAAAGATCCGATCTGGAGCTTCACGGTAGGTAATTTCCTTCTGGTTGATGATTTTGAGAGTTATACAGATGACGACGCGGCCGGTAAGGCTATATGGCAAACTTGGATTGATGGCTTCGGCGCCGCCGACAATGGCGCACAGGTCGGTTATTTACTCCCGCCATATGCCGAACAATCGATTGTGCACGGCGGCTTACAATCGATACCGCTCATGTACGTCAATGAAGCCGGCGTGACAAATTCTGAAGCTTCGTTGACCTTAGCGAAGCTCCGTGATTGGGCACAGGCAGGTATTACAGATTTGTCACCTTGGTTCCGCGGCGATTCGGCTAACGCAACAGAACTGATTTATGCTGCAACTTCCGATACCGCCGGCGCTCCTGCGGTCATGGCTTACGATGATACGGCTGCAGTAGCAGAAAGAAGGTGGATCCAGTGGATTATTCCGTTGCAGGCCTTTGCTGATCATGACATAAATTTAACCAACGTGGACAAGATCGCAATTGGCCTGGGCAGCCAGTCCGGCATGACGTCAGCCGGCGGATCGGGGACAGTGTATATTGACGATATCAGGCTGTTGACGAATTGATGAAAGGCACTCATTCAACGATGCTGATCGTCGCAGAACTCGATCAGCATCCCAAGGCTTGCCCTGCCAATCGGACAGGCGGGGCAGGCCTGATATTTCGTGATGCATGCGGACAGAGGTTTACAATGCATCAGACATGTATCATAATGATCTTAAATTCCCGGGCATAGGGTAAGGAAAACAACACATGATGATAAAAAAGGGATTGATACTCATTGAGTTGTTCGCCGTGATGGCCATTGTCGTGATGACTCTGTCGGGTGGCTGCAAGAAGGAAGATGGGCCGTATCCGCAAAGAGACGTTTTTGTTTGCATCTTTTCTAGTCAGGGGGGCGGCACGGACACCTGGATCAGGCAGCTCTCAGCTTTGATGGCCAAAGACCTCAAGGTCAATATGGTTTGTACGAACCTACCCGGCGCCAAGGGAGGAACCGGTGCGATGCAAGTATGGAGCAGCCCTCACGACGGGTATTCGATATTGGGGGCTTCAGAGACTTCTGTGTTCTTCGGGGTCAATGACGTGGCGCCGATGGTCGACAAATGGCGATTCTTCATAGCTGGTGGATCGCAGGGCATTTTTGCGGTGCGGACGGATTCACCCTATACAAGAATCGAAGAATTGGCCGCACAAGCAAAAGAACAGCAAGGGAAGATTAAAGTAGGTAATTCCGGCCAGGGAAAGCTATGGCATATCAAGGCAGTCCAATTGGAACGCGCCAGGGGAGGATCGTTGAAGCATATTCCCTACAATGGCAGCGGTCCGGCCATTACGGCACTGCTGAGCAAAGAGGTCGATGCCGTAAGCTGTTCGTGCGCGGAAATTGCCGAATACGTGAAGGCGGAACTGGTAAGGCCACTAGTTGTCACGGATGTCAAATCCATAAATTTCGAGGGATTTGGCCCGGTTCGTTCGGCGATCGAGATCTATCCCGATATGGAAACGGAATTGCAGAACCTTTTTCAGTGGCTCGGTTTCATGCTTCCTCACGATGTCGAGAACGAGAAGTTGAAAACGTTCGAAGAGGCCTTTAAACGATCTGTTGAGAGTCCGGAATTCGATCGATTTTTGCAATCACAAATGGCCCGGAAAATTGCAATGTGCGGGAAGCAGGCAGATCAATTAGTGGACCGCATGCAACGAATCGCCTCCTGGACAGCTAAAGAATTAGGTATCGCAAGAAAAGATCCGGAAGAACTTGGCATCCCCAGATCTTCGAATCATTAAGAAGATCCATATTTACTGAGAAGGTCTTAATGCAAACAACAGATCAGCGTTCCGATTCAAGAATGCGAGATAAAGATGTGCTTTTCGCATTGATCCTCATCCTGTCCAGTGTGAGCCTGATCGTCTATTCACTGAATTTATCTATCAGGGCGATGAGGACCGTCAACGCTACCTTCTATGACGCACCGGGTTTTTCGATGTTGGTCATAAGTACAGGGCTTCTCGTGTTAAGCGTGGCGCTGTTGGTGGTCGCCTTGAAGCAAGGCGGGACTTTGCAATGGTTGGCACCGAGACAAATCCGTGCCGCACTTTGGAATCGGTCAACTCTCAAGACATTGGCGGTTTTTGTTTATCTTTTTCTCTATATGACAGGCTTTGGACAAACGATTCCTGGGACTCATGTGGTTATCCCCTTCTGGTTGACAACGTTCGTATTTTTGGTCCTGATGATGTTAACGTTTAAGGCCGCATCCATAGGGTATATTGTTGTTATGAGCGGTCTGTGCACACTGATGACGTATCTCATTTTCGGTTACTTTGTGAAAATTCCTCTTCCATGATGGACATATTTCGTGACATTCTAAATTCAAACATCGAGTTCTGCCGGCACTTCGGCCAGTTGGCACATCCAGAGAGTATCCTGATTATATGCCTGGCTGTTCTCATAGGGATATTCTTCGGTGTATTGCCTGGTTTGTCGGCAACCATTGGGATCGCTCTATTCACCGGATTGACCTATGGTATGCCCCTTGATCGAGCACTGCTTGTCTTGTTTGGTGTTTATATTGGGGCCATCTACGGAGGATCCGTTTCAGCGATTCTCGTCAACATTCCTGGAACGGGCTCCGCAGCGGCAACTTGCCTTGACGGACATCCTCTGGCTCTACGCGGTGAGGCTGGCAACGCCAACATTCTGGCCCGAATTTCTTCGTTTATCGGCACCGTATTCGGGATGTTGATCTTCCTGTTATTCACCCCGCTCATGTCCAAACTGGCCCTGCAGTTTACCTCTCCGGAATTTTTTTGGCTGGCGATATTCGGTATCCTGATTTGTGGCTCTCTGGCTTCGCCGGATCTGCCGATCAAGGGGTGGATTGCCGGTCTACTGGGTATCCTCATGGCCATGGTCGGACAGGAAGATATACATGGCTGGGATCGACTTACCTTCGGCAATGCCAATCTGATCACCGGGATCCCCTTTGTTCCTATGACGATTGCCTTTTTCGGAATCCCCCAAATTGTAAAGTCCATGAAGGGAGCAACAACCAAAGTGCAGGCTATGTCCGGCCGGAGCCGGCTTCAAGTCTGGCCTTTGGTACGCCGGAATCTGATCGGCATCCTTCGGTGGGGTTCTATCGGCGTCGGGATTGGAGCCGTGCCAGGAGTTGGGGAAAATATCGCTGCCTGGGTGGCCTATGATGACGCAAAGCGACGAGACAAACTGGGCCAGAAGTTCGGGACAGGTGTGTACGAAGGCGTGATGGCACCGGAGACAGCCAATAATGCAGCCATTGGAGGATCAGTCATCCCATTGGTCAGTCTGGGATTGCCGGGCAGTCCACCCACCGCGATGCTGCTGGCCGCATTAGTGCTGCATGGCATTCGACCGGGACCGATGCTGACAGTGGAAAATCCCGGGTTTATCCCCCGATTGGCGGCCATCATTTTATGGGGTGCCGTCTTTCTGTTTTTGTGCGGACTCGTGCTTTCCAAGTTCATGGTGAAAGTACTTAATGTTTCTCTTAGAATCCTGATGCCTATTATTGCCGTGCTGTGTGTAATCGGTGTTTTTGCTTACAATAATAACCCCTTCCATCTTAAACTTGTCTTTGTCTTCGGTGTGGCGGGCTACTTTATGGACAAGATGGGTTATGCGCCCGCCCCCTTGATTTTAGGACTGATTCTCGGAAATTTAGCCGATGCATTCTTTCGCCGGGCATTGCTGTTGAATGATGGAAGGATGCTGGGATTAATTAGCCGGCCTATCGCCTTTTTCTTCTTTCTCGCATGCGTCATCACCATTCTTAATCAGTTGGGTCTTGTCCGATATGTCAAAAAGAAGTACTTTGGAGGATCGAAAACATGATATTGGAAACAATAAAACTGCAAACAACAAATGAGGCTGGTTCATGAAAATCGGTGTGGGTAGCTATGCGTTTCGCTGGTCGGTTGGGACGAAGGATTTTGTCCCCTCGGCACCGTTGACTCCGCTGACTTTACTGGAGAAATCTGCGGCGTGTGGCGCTCAGGTTGTTCAGATCTGTGAAAACGTACCATTGGATGGAGTGTCAAATCCTGATCTGGAAATGATCAAGCAAAAAGCCGCTGAATTGGGGCTGGATCTTGAACTGGGAGTGAGAGGTAACGATCTGTCATATTTCGAGCGGAACATCGAAGTTTGCCATCAGATTGGTTCAAATCTGATGCGAGCTGTGCTCGATGGTAACGAGCCCATAGCTCAGACGATCGAGATGATTCAGTCTTTGAGCGATAAACTTCATGCTTATGATATCAAACTTGCCGCAGAGAATCATTTCCGATTCACACCCGCCGAATTAGCACAGATCATCGAGACAGTTG
>CP070790.1:1722120-1724981 GCA_020346805.1 Planctomycetota bacterium | reverse complement strand
CTTGGCCTGCTGGGCAATTTCAGCATCCACTATGTCGCCTTCAAGCGTGGCATAGTGAGCGCTGACTACTTCGGGTACTTTGCCAGGCGGATCGAAGAGTTACTGCAACCGACACCCGGACGGCCTCCTTTTGTTGGTATCATGTCCAACGGTACCAGCGGTGATACGAACGTAAGCAGTATTCGCGGCGACCCGTTCGAAAGGATGAAAAAAGTCGGACATGACCTCGCCGAGGAGGCACACCGGCTCTGCCGGGGGATCTCTTATCATACGGGGGTGTCGTTGTCGATGATCCGGGCGGATGTCGAACTGGCCGTACGGCGTCCGAACCAAGAGCGCATGCGATGGGCTAATGCCACGTGGAGCAAGGCGAAGGAAAAGGTTGCGGCGGGTAAACAGCTGACTCGCTCCGAAGTCTACGCCCGCGAAACGATTCATCTGAGTCGATTTCCCAGCAGCGTGTCGCTTCCTATCCAGGCCATTCGAATTGGCGACCTGGCCATCGTAGCGATTCCCTGTGAGGTTTTTGCTGAAACCGGACTGGCCATTAAGAGATCGAGTCCCTTCCCGTCCACATTCACGATCTCGCTAGCCAATGGTTACACCGGCTACCTACCATCGGTAGAACAGCACAGACTCGGCGGCTATACAACCTGGCCTGCTCGAAGCAGTTACCTGGAAATTGGGGCGGAGTCGAAGATCCGCAAGTCCGTATTTGCTCTACTAAAACAATTATCCGGCGATCCGATACCATCAAGACCACCCGACGCAATCGTCGGCAGCCAGTTTGTCAGCGAAGTAACGGACCTGGTATTGCACGACCGTGAGGCTCGCATCCTCGAAGAGATTAGCAGCGGCAATCTTCCCGATTTCCTGCGTATATTCATTCCGGTTAATATCAGGATGACCATTAACGGCATTCTCCACACCGCCACCTATGAGGTAATGTCAGACTATCTGTGTGTTGGGGCCAACTCTGACTTTGTGCGGATGCCGATGATACCTGCCACCGCCCAAGTTATCGCAGACAGGTTCGAGTGCATTCTGCCCACACGCAAAATGGTAGACGACATCTACCATCAGGCGTCTGTCAAGCTCGCACCTGCACCAATAAATCCCAAAACCACGGATATCACGGCCGTCTCAACTTTCTACCAACACCACCTTACCATTGAAGCCCAACGCGTCGGCAAACCACTCAGACGGCTCACCGGCGGCATCAAGAAAGATGTAGTCATTACTCCGCAACTCGCCACCCACCCCAACAAAGTCGCGATCTACGGCTGGCATCAGGTTAACGGCGCGCCGATTCAACCTTTGTACCTCGGCCACATTGACTCATACGTCGATTACAGCCACGGCATACGCCTGGTCAAGGGCTATATGACCGTCAACGGTAACATCATGTCCGTCGCCGATGTACTCCGGCATCCAGATCTCCACGTACTTATCAGTGATGAGCAATTTACAGACAATCCACGATACTGAAGAACAACCATGACAAAAATGTGGGGGCAACAATAAATCTGCGGCATAAAAAAAACCCTGTCAAACCGAAGACTGACAGAGAATAATGTTTTGTCATTCTACTATGAAGATTATCTTCTTTACCACCCCAGTAACAAAACTAAATGTTTTGATATCAAAGACTTATGAATTATAACAAAAGCAGTTATTGTGATACAAAATATTCAAAACTTGAAATTTATATTTCCTCTCCCTTATGGTCGCGGCCAGTTTTGTTATAGATTCTTAAGCAGTTTATTCCATTTTTAATTGGACCTAAAAGGGGGAGAACTTCAGCGTATTTCGGACTAACTTCTGAAGTAGTATCATTGATGGTAGCAGGTCAGACTAATTCACGGAAAACTTGATCCGAAAGTAACAATTCATATTGGCACCGCAAAAGTAGTCAGTCAGTTCAATTGTGCTTGTTTGACCACTCCCGTATTCTTTCATTTCGTGCCGATATTCCAGCGATTGAACTACTTCCGTAATGTCCTTACCAGAAAAAGAATATACCAGTGGTGGTGAGGGGCTGGTTAAAGCAACATGAGATCCATGGACTGTCTGTATTGTAGTATAGTGATTCCCTGCATACGCTTCAGGTGTGACTTCAGTTTCTGTGGCACTAAAATTGATCACGTTCCACCCGGTTTCATCTACCGTTACATGAATACTTCCTCTGGACGCATCAAATCCCAAAACAGGATCCCCCGGTGTATCCCATGTGCTGGTAAAGGTTCGACCGGAAAAACTCCCAGTTCCAGACCAAAAATATGTCTGAGTCATTTCTTGGCTTCCCTGCTCTGAATCATTCAGCGAAGCATTTACCATCAATTCAATCAGACACCACTTATACATACCCAAGTCAATAACGTCTTGGGCGGTCTCTTCTTCCTCCCAGAAAGTCAGATTCGGCGTACCTCTCATGAGCAGGTTGAATGTTTTACCTTCTTCAAAAAAATATTTAACAGATTTCTCAGTATTATCATACCAAAAACCAACCGTCACCGGCGTCCACCTCGTCGTATCGCACATGTCCTCATACATCTCCCTGGCTAAAGCTATATCAATAACTCCGTAGGACGCAGCATCCCAATATAAACACGCCGAGGCCCCCGCGTTCACGATAAACTTCTCCTGCCAGCTACCCAAACCGCTATAACAGAAACCCAGCCATACCAACGATCCTTCATCCCACAAATTCAACCCATTGGTCACAAAATCCGGCCCTACCGCACAACGAACAACTTTCCTGTTGTTCGCTTCCTTTATGTAAATAATGATATCTTTAGACTTAAACTCGTTGATGTATTGTTGAATCACTTGGCGTATTGTCGCCATATCATTCATAGGAT
>CP070790.1:1714247-1722020 GCA_020346805.1 Planctomycetota bacterium | reverse complement strand
CGCGGTGACGCCTGCGATAATTGCCCCGCCAGTGCCAATCCCGATCAGAGTGATGACGATGGCGATAGTGTCGGCGATACATGCGATCTATGCCCCAATACTATACTCGGTACGGTAGTGGATACAGACGGATGTTCCATGGTACCGGGGGACATGGACGGTGATGGCGACGTTGACCAGGAAGACTTCGGCCGTTTCCAGGAGTGCCTGACGGGACCGTCGGTTCCCATTACCGATCCGAATTGCCAGGATGCCAATTTGGATGATGACATTGACGTGGATCAGGATGATTACACTATTTTCGAATCATGTATGAATGGAGCCAATATACCGGCTGACCCGAACTGCGCAGGTTGAAATATTGGAGAATGTATTTTTTGGGGAAACAAGTTCTTATTGCAGATGGATTACACTGTGATTCAAAAAAGATTCATACATAAAACTAATGCATTAACCGTTGTTTGTGTCATACTCGGCTTAACAAGCTTACCATCGGCATGGGGAATCCCAGCCAGTTTCCAAGGCTTGGGCGATCTTCCAGGCGGCCAATTCGCCAGCGGGGCTATGGACATCTCAGCCGACGGCTCGACAGTCGTGGGCTGGAGCTATTCCGCCTCGGGCGGTGAGGCCTTCCGCTGGACCCAGACAACCGGAATGGTCGGACTAGGCGACCTAACCGGATGGCAGTTTATCAGCGAGGCCCGCGGGGTGTCTGCCAACGGTTCGGTGATTGTCGGCATGAGTATATCTGACTCCGGCAACGAAGCCTTCCGCTGGACACAACAAAGCGGGATGGCAGGCCTGGGTGATCTCCCGGATGGACCATTCGATTGTGATGCTTATGCAGTTTCCAGCGACGGCAATACGATTGTCGGGCGAGGTCGATCTGCCTCCGGCAACGAGGCCTTCTATTGGACCCAGACAAATGGAATGATCGGGTTGGGTGATCTTTCCGGCGGATCGTTTCATAGTGACGCCCGGGACATTTCAGCCGACGGGTCCGTCATTGTCGGCCAAGGTTATTCAGCATCGGGCTATGAGGCTTTTCGATGGACACAGCAGAGCGGCATGGTGGGATTGGGGGATCTGGAAGGCGGGACATTTACCAGCTTGGCATACGGCGTTTCTGCCGACGGATCGGTAGTCGTCGGATACGGAACTAACGTATCGGGCTACGAGGCCTTCCGTTGGACACAAGAGAGTGGCATGGTTGGCTTGGGCGATCTGCCCGGCGGACATACCTCCAGCTTTGCTTATGCCGTCTCTGGGGATGGCTCGGTAATCGTCGGCAACAGTGCTTCAGATAATGGATATGAAGCATTTATCTGGACGGCTTCAAGCGGCATGGTAAGCCTGCAGGATCTGCTGGTTAACACCTACGGTCTGGACCTGACCGGTTGGAAACTCGAAAACGCCACTGGCATCTCCGCCGATGGTGCTACCATCGTGGGATCCGGTTACAATCCCGACGGTAACTATGAGGCCTGGATCGTTCACCTCCCCGAACCAAGCACTCTCCCGCTACTTGTCCTCGGCGGCTGGGCATTAACGAGGAAACGTCGGCGGCCATGATTGCATCTCGCGCGTTATAAGGATTCTACTTCAAACGCCTACTCGTTACATCTCAGAATTGTTAATTATCCCAGCCGTCCGTTTCTGACGGATCAGTAAGTGGAAAAAAAAAACATAATATAAAAACATAATACGTATGGGTTATTGCTTATCCGTTTGAAAACATAAAAGAATCCCGCAAGGTAATGTTTAATGACAAACATTATGGTATAACCGGCAACAAAATGTGCGAAGCATGTTTCGCCTCATGATAGATGGTGTTCTTTGCCACAATTACCTTGTCGTTGGCCCGGAAAGGATCGCCGGTATTGGGATTGGGTTCAAAGCGAGGAGCATTGCTGCTGGAAACGGCCACACGGATCCGGTGGCCCTTATTGAAGATAATACTGGACGACCATAGATCCACTTCGAAGCGGTAAATTTCTCCGGGCTCCATCAGCTCCTCCCGTTCAAACGATTCTCTATAGCGGGCACGGATAATACCATCCTGCAACAGAACCGACCGACCGTCGGGGTATACGTCCGTCAATTTCACGGTGAAGTCGGTATCTCGACATGACGAAGAGGCCCACAAATACGCCTTTATCCGCCCGGTAACTTCGAGCGGTTCGGCCAGCGGTTCCGATGTATACAATAATACGTCAGGGCGATTTTCCACCGGCCTCTGGTCAAAGGGACCGCGGGCAATGTTAAGGTTACATCCGCCGCGCGTCGGTACCGGATTCTTGGGATCGTACATATAGCTCGACGCATCAGATTCGGCAGAAGATGGAACGGCATCAAGACAACCGTTGGCATGCAGATAAAAAGGTGTGGGTTTGCAGGGCACCGGCCATTTCTCCGACCGTCGCCATACATGGCCGGGGGCATCGGGCTCATCAAAAGCCCCCATCACATAATAAACTACGGGCAACGATTTGATAACACTACTACCCACACCCTTAAGCCAATAATCCAGCCAGGATTCCCCCTGCCCTTCCGGCGGAATTTTGATCGCGTGTTCGGGTAATGTGAACTCCCCGATCTGCCTGGTCACGCCGTGGATCCAGGGTCCCATGATCAGTTTCTGTTTGCCCCGAGCACCTTCCCCACCCTCGTATTGCCGCCACACAAATGCATCGATAGTGCCTTGACAGAATACATCATACCACCCGCCAATAAATAATCCCGGCACATCAATCTCCGAGCTGCGAGTCCCGGCATCCATCATCCGCCAGTAATCGTCGTAGCAGGGATGGGCCAGCAACGTCTCCATACACACGGGGGAAAATCTATTGTTGGAAAGCCAATCCTCGACCAGGGCCTTACGAAACGCTCCACCTTGATATACCGCATGGTGATACATGCTCCCACATGCTACCTGGATCAATTGGCATTTAAGGTGTGGGGGGCTTGCCCCGGCGGTCATGACCTGGGTGATTCCTAATGCCGAGCCGCCGCATGTTCCAACCTTGCCATTGCACCACGGTTGGGAAGCAATCCATTCTATGGCGTCGTAACCATCTCTTAGCTTTCCCCAACCGTCGGGTTCGAATGGCATATCATTGGCGCCCTCGGAAGCGAACCGCCCGCGAAAATCCTGCATGACTACTGCATATCCACGCTCCAGATAATTCATAGGCAGATTGCCGATCTTGTTGTAAGGCGTGCGAAACAACAGCACCGGCCACGGTCCTAACCCATCGGGAAAAAAGATGTCGGTAGCCAGGCGTGTGCCGTCCTGCACCGGCATCATCACATTACGTAACAGCGATGGCGCGCTGGGAAGGGCAAAATCAACTGTGGCTGCACCTTTGGTCAGGTCAATACGAGTTATCTTTTTCCTACGCAAATCCCTCATGCGAGGTATTTGACTATTGAATTGAACATCCTTATGGATCAGATTGGGACGATCTTCGGCACAGGTGAATACTACTACCGCCTCAATCCCTTTTGTATCACCGGCAATACTAAACTTGAATCGCCCCTCGCCATCGGTAATGACAACCTGCTCAGGCTTAACTCGTCCTCTTTGAACAGTGGCGTCCAGTTTCCCCCAGCGCACCATACCGACTTTAATACCTTCCACTGGCCGTCCGCTGCCTTTATCAATCACCCTGCCACATAAGCCATTAAGATCCCCCTGGCATACAGCAGTTGGAATACAAGCCGATATGACAAAAATCCATGTTATAAAAAATGATCTTGAATGTGCGTTCATTGTTCCAGCCCCACAAAACCTATCAACCGTCATGATGGTATGATGCAAATATACATCATCCAACTGTTTCGGTACAAAAAAAATAAACATCCTAATGTTTCTTAGCAAGCCATTGCACTGCATCGGCGACAACATAACCATTGGTGTTTATCGTAGCTATCTCTACATAGCCGGATTTGCCCGCTACAAACCGGAATGTGCCGAGCGAGGTAAACGGCGGCGAGGTCAACTTTTTTCTCTGATTCAAAGTAAGGTGCTTTATGCCATCTGCGGTATTAATCCTTATGGAAACATTCGTTGCCCGGTTGGGACTGGTGGTATAAGCGATGCGTACTTCATACTCTCCGTCGGCTGGAAGAATCGGCACAAATCTGGCAATCTTTGTACCTTTGTCAGCGTTATCATCATGAATGTAATCGGTTCCAACGAAGGATCCTATAGACGTCGATGTTTTCCAGGAGCCGGTGGTTACCGCAGTACAATTGTCAACCACAATTCCATCAAGCGAGTTCAGTGCTACATAAGGCGGCAAAGCATCCTCCATACACAAAATCTGCCCTGTATCACGAAGCCTTTTCTGAAGCCGGGATATATCCACGTCTTGTACCGATACGTTTTGTTTAACCGCATGGCTCGCCGCCACCCCTGCCGAATGGCCCATAATCATGTATTGCGGCTCCATACGGACCGATGAATACGCCACGTGTGACGCGGAAATACAAACCGGCACCATAAGATTTGCGCATTCATGCCGCTTCGGTGTCAGCGAGCGATAGGGAATCTCATAAGGCTGAACCCCTATCTGCATATCACCCTCGTTTTCCAACGTGCCGTCAGGTTTAATTACCCGCTGGACGTGATGAGAGTCGATGTTATATGATCCCATACCAATCGAATCGGGCTTGCTGCCCTCCGTTTGCAGGTCTTTTTGTATCAATACATATTCACCAATCATGCGGCGGGCTTCACGAACATACATCTGATGCGGCCAGTGACCGGTATCGGCAAACTCATCTTTGGCCAGACCAAACTGATTTATTCCATCCTGCAAATGTCTGGGAACCGACGGATCGTTAGCCAGGAAATAAAATAAACCCTGCACGTAATTGACGTGATCATCCCAGATCTCTCGCCGGCGCGCATAATCGGCCTCGGGATAATCCCAGTTCGCCCCAATATGATCCGTCGAGAATGGACCGCGATTATTGATGTCCGTTTTTCCATTCGGCATCATGGAAACTATCATAATTTGATTCAGCTTGAGATCTTGACCCCGCTTGGCCAGGTAACGACGCAGGATTTCATATCGGTGTGGATTATAATTTGGAGGGAGCGGGAACGGAACCCGGTTATCCTTGCGATTGCATAAGCACACCCGAAAGTTGTACGCCTGAATTTTATTGTCTCCCTGTCCGGGCCTTCCCCGATCGCCTCCATATACGCACGGCAACCTCGCCCCATTTTCATCATAAGCCGATACAGGAACATCAAATTGATGATACTTACTATACTCGCGCACGCCGGCAAGTGATTCACCATATACCTCTTCTCCCTCCCGTCCCCAGGTATATGAAATCCCCGCCCGGGCCATCAGGTCACCCTCATACGAACAGTCAATAAATATCTTCGACGCGAATATGACCCCGTTTTCTGTACGGATGCTAATTATCCGATTTCCCCGTTTGGCTACGCGTTCAAGTCGGTGCCCCAGAAATACCCGAACTTTTGCATCCTTGAGCCATTCATTGAAAGCATTCTCGGCCACATGCGGCTCAAAATTCCAGGCTATAGGTTTTCCGTAATATTTTCCCAGCCGGACAAAGAACTCCCGCGACATGCCGCCGATTACCGTCTTGTTTCCCAAATCCGTTCTGCCCAGGCCGCCGGAAACCATCCCGCCTATGTGCCGACCCGGCTCCAACAACGCCACCGAGGCCCCATCTTGCCCCGCTGCAATAGCCGCCATCTCCCCGCCGGCCGTTCCTCCATAAACCACAACCTCGAATTCACGCACCTCCAAGCTCGCGCAACCCGTCGCCAGTAGTAAGATAAGCAACGAAGTAACCGACAAAACGCCCGGTAATAAGTCCAAAGACCTGAATCGATCACCGGTCTGCATTGCTTGTTCTCCATGACGGGATTATATGATCGGGAAAAGCAATTATCGCAAGAGACCCACTCGGCACACTCATTTCTACCATACCCGGTTTCTGGCCCGCTACATACTCCGCACCAACCAGATAATCGACCTGAACTTCAGGAAGATGAATAATTACAGACCTGACGGCTTTGCTATCGGTCGTCTCATTACCTTCCGTCTTGATGACTCCCAGATTATTAAAGACACCCACAAAGTATTTTCCGTCCCCTCGAGCCTGGACGCAACCTACTTCCCCTTCAACCAGAACCGGCAGTAGTTTACTTACCAGTTTCATACATCGTTCGCTATCTTGCTTATTCCCCTGATAAACAAATACGCGTTGTCTCTCAACAGTCGATCTTTCCGCCTGTTCCTGATCGAAATAAATCACCAGACCGTATTGGGAAAGAAGTGCCTCAGGTGCCTCCACAGACAGAACATCGAAACAGCCGATCCAGGGTGACGGGGTTAAATTGAAATCATCGGCCCCGTAGCGCCTGGAGCGAGCGGCAAAAACATCTTTGGCAAATTGTCGCAACCGTACATGAAACTGATCCGGGCCTACCAGGCCGTAAAGCTGTTCGCGTTCACCAAAAAGATATCTTAGATCAATTCCGCCGGCACCTGGGGGCATAATTATAACCGCAGGTACCATAGGCTCCGGCCGGTTGTATGGGGAACTGACTTCAAGAAATTCTTTGACGATCTGGCCATATTGGGTCAACGGGTAGTCTTGCCAGTTGCCAAAATAGTTCTCGGCACCCCATTCTTCTGCCCAATATGTTGCCCCGGAAAGCCAGGCAAAAAATAACAACCGACGTTGAAGCGATCGGCTGCTTCCCAAGCCGGGACGTATTCGATGTACCCCATCCTGACCGTCAGGATCCTTTTTATTGCCAAACCAGGGCGAATAACCCAAAGCACAAGGACACCCGAAAGGCTTACCCCCCCAGGGTTCATAATAAACTCCGAAAGGCTTGCCAAATTCCCTCGCCGCCCCCCGAACGCAGGCTATTTGCAAAGCCGTCAGAGGTACCTGATTGCCGATCTCGGCCATGACATTCTTGGCCCCCAGCCTCAGGGCCGTGTGGTATAACTGAATATAACCGTTAACCGCCACCACTTGACCCCAAGTACGCTTTATAATCTGCCGAAAATAGCCCTCATGATAACCAACAACATCTTCTAGGGTATGCAAAGGCTCAAATAGCCGTTGATATGTATGGTAATCTCCGCTGCTGAAGTAAGGCGGTACGGTGCGTCCTTGGTAAACTGCGAAATGTTCGTAGTCAAATGGTAATTCTTTATCGAGCAGGAGCTTGTAAATTCTATGGTAATCATGTATCGGCGAATTACCCCACTCGTGTACCTGAAAACCCAGAAAACGCGGATCTCCCTTCAACTTCCCGGCAACTGCCTCAATGCCATCCAGATTCTGGTAAGGCATTCCGCCGGTTATGCGATCGATGTAATAAAAGAGATTTGACGTGCGAGCGCCTTCCAATGCGGGATTCTGAGTCCACCTCTCTCTAAAAGACCGGCGATCAAAACCTGTATTGAGCAGCCTAAAACCGTAGTTGTGCAATAAATCGTGTCGACGAAGCCCTTCAATAAAAGCGGGGTCATAATGGAAAAGAAAGATCATTTTGTCCGTCTTTTCCTGAGAAGGCCTCGTAGTTGACGTTGCTGTTTGAGCCATCGCCATCGCGCACAATGCAGCAACAACCAAACAATTCATCCCTATGAATTGTGTCAAGTGTACTTTTGAGCGTATAAACATAATTCGGCTCAGTTACAGTGCTCATGATTCCACTGGATCAACTGCCAAATATGGTATACCTTATTGACTTGCGGTCTTTTT
>CP070790.1:1710650-1714147 GCA_020346805.1 Planctomycetota bacterium | reverse complement strand
TAATTGCATCCCCCTTGGACGCCGGTGTCGGTTAGTTGATAGTTGCCGCCCGCACCAACCGATCCCCAACCAAGATACAATTAAAACCGCCGTAGATCTTCGATTACAGACTATTATTCGTCACTAATAAATATAAGCACACTTAGATTGTTCAGTGATGCCATGCTGTTGGTAATTAACTCAATTGGTTTGATACAAGCGTTGAGGTTATTAAATTATGTATGAACGCCCTTCTTACATCGCTGTTAAAAAATAGTATTACCCTGAGGCCGATAAGTAAAGCAACAATTTTGAAAAATTTAATTAAGAGCATGTGACAAAATTGCTGCGCACTCCGACAGATCGGGATAAGCGGATTACAAAACATGATTTTGTTGTATTTTAGCGGTACTACTACATGGTTTTGTTACGCGCTATAAGATATTTTCTTACTGTCCAAGCCGCATGTTACCCAGCGAAACCGGACTATATAGATAACGCCGCGCCCCGGACCATGAGGAATATTCGCCGAGCCTCGCGTTCAATCGGGCAAAATTGATACCCAAAACCATCGCTTTTTCACCCAGCGATTCCAGCGGAATACGTATCTCCACCGTCCAGCGGTTGGGATGTGATTTGTCGTCGATGGCGGCTATGACATCTGCCGGCCATTCACCGTGATCCGCTACTTTACTCAGGCAGGGGGCACCCCGTTCGGTAACCACCGCCCCATTGGCCTTGACTACGATATGCAACAGGTCGCCGGCATCGGCCGCCGCATTGACAGGATCGAGA
Source organism: Planctomycetota bacterium (assembly GCA_020346805.1). GTDB lineage: Bacteria > Planctomycetota > Phycisphaerae > UBA1845 > PWPN01. Next base: position 1,713,373 of record CP070790.1, on the reverse strand, counting down.
ACCACCTCAACCAAATCCTCACCCACCGGCCAAAGGTCTTCATATCTCACATAATTGGTGCGTAAAATTTCACGATCCTGCATCCGGTCGTCTTCGCAGTTAAACGCAATATATAAATTATTATCATCGTTGCAGACAAAAACCGTCGTCATTTGCGACGCCCGATCGGGACTTGCCCGATGATGTTTGGGGACGTCGAGAGCGCCGACCAGCACAAAATCACCAGCCACATTTGTCGTGCCTAGCGGCCAATCGTTTAGCCGGCCGTCGATTACCATTGGTGTATTTACCCGATATGAGCTCAGTACACACAACCGACCGTCGACCCGATCCACGGAACCGCTTTTGTCGGATAGGATTATCCGAATTGGCACAACTCCTTCAAGATTGGCCTGGACACTTCTTGCCTTGGCACGAACAACATGCCGACTGCCTCGTAGCGGTTCAAGCCCATCAATTTGGACGGTAGACTCGTCAACAGACCACTCTTCCTCTGTACTGGCAAACGCCAGCCGGCCATTAAACGGTTGACGAGTAGTGTTAAACAATGCAACGGCGGCTTCAATACTAAGCGGAGTCATTGCATCCTCCGGGGCAATACTAACCCGAATGCCCTCTACTTGTATCCGCATTTGCCGAACCGACTTTATGAGTCTGGCCCACTCTATCTGTTGTTCGAATCGGGACACACTTTCAGGCATCCCTTCATCAGATTCGCTTCCCCGTTCCTGTATAGCTTCAACCACTTCCTGCCCTATCAACTTACGCGCCAAAGACCACGGGCCTGTATCAGTCACCCAGCCTCCGGATCGCCCATCCAGAAAATGTTCGCCGATGCAGCCCGTGCCGCCGTATGAAAAAAGATCGGTGGCAATAAGCTTGGCAATCCCCGGACGGCGGTTTCGCTCCAACAACCAAAGATATTCGTAATCCTGAATCCCCCTCATCAAACGTTTAAGCCGAATGGAAGGTATGGGTCGATCGAGTCCGTAATCTTTCCCCGGCCATATTAAGGCCCCCTCGCTGCCGGCGTTTCCGACTCGCCCATCATCCGGCCAATCATTAATCTTACGCAGCATGATGCCATCACAAGCAAAGCGATAGGCCTGCCATGCAAGACTGACAGCATGGTCGGACGGAGCAATTATTGAAAGCGAACCGGCATAAGGTGGACGATCCGGCCAAAACCAGCACCGTTTGCCTGCTGCACTCTGACGGGATATCTCATCAATATCCATCATGCTGGCAGGAGGACACCATATATCCACTAACGGTGAAACATCGATAAAAGGATCTTTTAGATAACCGTACGGCTCCATAGAATGAGGGGCCAGTTGACATAGTAAATTAAGTCGCTTATCCACCCGCCCTACCAATTGGCCGAGCCTCTGGAACTGTTGATATTGTTCACCGCGCGATGGACCGGGAACAGGAATATTTACAAAATGAGCATCCAACCAACCCTTCTGTTCAAAATGAGTCACACACTGACCAAGATAATCAATCAACATATTCTCATAAACCGACGACCCCCATCCGCCATAAGCTTCAGGTGATGGCTGACGATTGGAAATCGGCATAGGCCAGGCCGATGCCGCTTCTCGATTCGGATAAGCCGATCCGTCCAGGACGCTGGCAACAATCCGATCGAAGTCAGCCCAATCAAGCTCAAGTTCAACCCCTGCCCCCACTCGCCGAATTGGATAAATATCGAGCATAATCGGATTAAGCCGGTGTTCGTGCAGCAATCGGCATGTTCCATCAAGAATATCCGCCGCCCGCTGATAGGCTGGATCCTGAAAATCAAGTTGCGAAGGTACATAAGGCATACCTTCAACCTCCAGACAATGACGAAGAACTTTAGAGGTTTCAATCCCCGCTATCACAGCCAAATGACGGGTTTGAGGTAGAGCAAAAGGCCAAACATTAAGCAAGAGCTTCTTCTCATGTATTAAGCCGCTTTGTGTGGTCACACGCAATTTTGAACGATAAACACCCGGTTCTGTACCCATGGGTACGTGTATTTCAATCCAGACGGCCTGACAACGTCCCGGCTCAACTTCAATTGGCAAAGACCCCCGCGGGGCAGTAAACGGTATGAGCGGATCGGGGAACTCTCTGGCCTCACGTAAGTTAGGCGTGTGCCTGAGATACCATACTGGGTAGTCATTTACCGGAATACGCTCCTGGCGATAAAGTCGGACTCTCTCGGCGGGAATAACCTGCTCCTGATGACGCAAATCCGCCACAGTTACACCCCAGACGCTGGTGGGAGCCAGGCTACTGGCGAACACTAACTGGAAAGAAACCACCTCGTTAATGGCTGAATTTAGCCGGATAGTCCGATCTGAATCGCTATAAACCTCATTTTCAGCCTCTTCAGATGTGTCTGGAAAGACCATAACCGAATCGGGAACCGCCCAAACACGAATATTGTCGACACCCGCCCACATACCAGCGCAGCCAACTTGTAAAGGAATGGTCAGCAATATAAGTAGATAAATGGGTCTCAAGGTCAAATATCTCGCGTGGCATTTTGGGTGATGATCAACAATGTTTTAATATTCTACGAATTATCAGATTTTTTTCCACGGGAGGACTCAATATATTTACTGGTTAGACCGAAAAAGAAAACAGTAGATATACTCTGTGGTAGTTACAATAAGATACGAGTCTTTGGGCACTTAGATTAATAAAAAGAGTCCCCAAAGCTCATCTAAACC
>CP070790.1:1707461-1710550 GCA_020346805.1 Planctomycetota bacterium | reverse complement strand
GTTGCTGATGACCTTGGGGTGTTTGGACAAACCCGGCTGTGATGAGACACATCTCAACGGACCTACCGATATCGCTTTTGGTCCGCAGCACGATATCTTCGTTTCCGACGGCTATGGCAACAACCGAGTGGTGCATTTCGATTCCAACGGCCGGTTCATTAAGGCGTGGGGTGAACTGGGAGTTGAGCGAGGCCAGTTCAGTTTGCCGCATTGTATAGGGGTAGATTCACAAGGCCATGTCTACGTGGGGGGACGAAACAATGTACGCGTTCAGGTTTTCGATGCCGATGGAAACTTCCTCGATGAATGGCGTAATCTGATCGTGCCTTGGGGAATTTGCGTTACTCCCGCCGATGAGATTTGGATGGTCGGCTCTACGCCGATGCGTTGGGAAGATGACCAGGATCAACTCGGCGGGCCGCCCAAGGATCAGATTTTCATGAAGTTTAACCCCGACGGTAAAGTGCTTCAATTGTGGACGGTACCCAAAGGCGTTGACGGTCGGGAAAAACCCGGCGAATGCAACATGGCCCATGGCCTTGCGGTGGATTCCAAAGGTAATCTTTATGTGGGCGACATCAATGGAAAAAGGGCACAAAAGTTCATTCGGCTTGCAAACGAGGCGTGATTCAGTCCTTCTAATTCCTTATCGATAACCGGGAGAGGCCAGTGAGATCGATCGTTCTTTTGCTAATGGCAGCGTTACTTTTATCGGTGTGTTCACCGTCAATTGTTTTAGGTGGCGATCGTCCGGCCTTTCCCGGAGCCGAAGGTTTTGGGAGCACAACACCGGGGGGTCGTGGAGGGCGAGTGATTTTCGTAAACAATTTGAAGGATTCCGGTCTGGGAAGTTTCCGGGCTGCTTGTGAGACCCAAGGGCCGCGCATCGTGGTTTTCCGTACCGGCGGTACCATCGTTCTCAGCAAAAGTATCAAGTTGACGCATCCCTATATTACTATCGCCGGTCAATCCGCACCCAGCGGGGGAATATGCATACGTAATGACCCATCCAACGAATATTCACCCCTGGTGATTACTACGCATAATGTAATAATCCGGCATTTACGTATCCGACCGGGACCTCCGAAGAAACCTTCACCATGTGTTGATGGGGTTGGGATCGAACATGGGGCCTGGAATGTTATCCTCGACCATTGCTCGCTGAGCTGGTCTACCGATGAGACTTTTCAACTCTGGGGCGATCCACATGACATCACCCTTCAATGGAGCTTCGTTACTGAAGCCCTTCATCACAGTACCCATCCGCTTGGAGCTCACAGCAAAGGCGTATTAATTGGTACCAAAGGGTGCACCCGGATTTCCATACATCATTGCCTGCTTGCCCACAATATCGATCGCAATCCCCGAATCGGGATGGAGGGAATTTTGGATTTTGTAAACAACGTGATCTATAACCCGGACGCGATGGGACAACTGACCGACGATCATGGAAAACAGTTACTCAATTACGTTGGGAATTATATCAAGCGCGGACCAAACAGCAGAACGGAGCCCCCTTCCGAGAAATGGAGCCGCTACGAGCTGTTCGCCCGGGAAAAAGCAGACTTCGGATTTTCGATCTATGTGAAGGGTAACCTCGGTCCACATCGGCCGAGTGAGGATATTCAAGAGTCGGCGGTGGTAGATCCACGGGACAGAAAATACATAACCGGCACCCGGCATAAAGCCCCACCGGTAACTACCATGTCTGCAAGGAATGCTTTGAAAACAGTATTGGCAAGGGCCGGGGCTACGTTGCCGAAGCGTGACGCCGTTGATAATCGGATTGTCGATGAGGTGCGAAGGGGAACCGGCAGGGTTATTGATGATCCCTCACAAGTGGGCGGCTGGCCCAAACTCGAGCGGGGAACGCCGCCGGTGGATTCCGATCTCGATGGAATGCCTGATACATGGGAAAAAATTCATAGTTTCAACCCGGATAACCCTTCAGATAATAACCGCGACGTTGATGGGGACGGTTACACAAATATCGAGGAATATCTGAATGGTACCGATCCGCGCCGTGCGGAACGTTCCTACACCTCAAGGCCGGCCGGTGTTAAATAGACTGGGGAACAACAGCATAATTCAATTCAGAAATGATAACAGTAAAAACATTGTACCGATCAGTAGGTATTCTTCCGTAAAATCCGTTCACGCTCGGCCTCTTGTTTCAAGCTCTGGAAGAACTTCCTCGCCTCAGAGACGCGTTTTTGTAGTTCGGGGGCCTGGCGGGTCATTAACTTCAATCCCAATCTCTCATGTGTTTTCGACTGCTCGTGGATTTCTTTGGCCCTGTCCACGAGCTTTTCGATATCCTCCAGATTGGCCAGACGATCGGCAACCAAATCATCAATCGCTTCGATTTTCCAGAACCGAAACGGCTCACGAATAACATAAACGGGTGTGGTGTGAGCCAGTGAACCGTCGCTGCCCTCCGCCCGGGCGGCAATCCAGCAGCCGTAGCCCGATTCCAATTTGAAATCAAGTGAAAGCTCCTTTTGGCTTTTATCTGAGGATTCGGTACTACGGATCACTTCGCCGTGCCGAACAATTTCCAATTTACTTGGCACCATGCGTTCGGGATCACCCCATGCGCGAACTTTGATCCGGAGTTTGCGATTTTCTTTCAACACAATTTCGTCACCGGGGATAGCTTGATCGACACGTAGATCAATCATTGGGCCATTGGTAACGAATGTTCTCCCCTTCCTGACCGCATCGAACCAGGCATCCGCCGAGAACGGTTGGTCGCCGATATACGCATACATTCGTACTTCACCGATAGTGCCCTGCCAGGGAACGTCAGTACCGGCCGACGCGGCCAACTTGAATCCCATGTTATGGAAATCGTAGAAAAAGTCGGTTCCCATCTCTCCGTATTGAAGAATCTCGGCAAAGTCGACCTTGTGCCTGGGGGAACTGAGACTCATGCCTCGCCGGATGTATGGATGGGTCAACAGGGCGTGTGCGTAGCCAAAGAGGCCGCCCTGAGCATGGACGGTGTCGGCTACCCAGTCGTACAACCAATACTTGTTCACGTCACGGACCCAACTGGTGGTGTTTATGGAGAGAGTATGCCCAAAACC
>CP070790.1:1703510-1707361 GCA_020346805.1 Planctomycetota bacterium | reverse complement strand
GCCCGACTTCGTCAGAGCCGTCGATTTGTCCTCGACGTATTATCTAATACGCCTGTGGGAAATCGACGCCTCTTCCTTGCAGTACGAAAAAATCATCGTGCAGGCAATTACACTCTGTAAATTAGCATAACATCGTTGTGCGATATAACTGATTCTTTTGGTGAACCTTACGAATATCAGCGAAAACACCCGTGAAATATACGGGCTAGTCTCGCGGCGGGTTTGTATCATTGCTATACAAAAGGATTATCCGGCAAGGGGGAGATCTGGAATTTTAGAGTTTGGCAGATGGCAGTATGCAGTTGTCTACTTGATATGGTTCAGCAGTTCAAGTGCTAAATCAACGATCTTGGGTGCGGCATCTACCTCAAGATAACTGGATTTGGCCCTCCAGGTTTCATATCCGCCGAGCTTATGCTGTGCGAGCGTGGGCAGGTATCCGTTGTATCCATTAGCCAGTTCAACGACAAAGGTGGTCTTGAAGGGGCTTTTCTTTTTGAGTTCCAGACCGATTTCCACGAAGACCTCGCAGGGGATAGCCACCATACCCACCTCACCGATCCGCATGGCCTGGATGATCAATTCGACCCGGTCAGGATACTTGCTCAAGTCGATTGTTTCTTTGGCATAGATTTCTTCGAGCGTCCGTGCCGATTTCCCCTTCAGGTTGGCAACGATATTCTCGGCCTGTCGAACTTCGGTTTCGCCGGGGCGGCGTACAGACAGTTGAATCTCCGCCTGGCGGATGGTAAGCGGAATACGCTGGTGATATTGAATCTTTTGAACGACTCGAAAAGCTTCCGAGGCGACTGCATCAGTAACCATACCCATCTGCTCGTAGGGATGCCGGCGTTTGGGTTTAGCACGAAAATCGATGTTATTAACGTCGGCACTGGCACCATTGGTAAGGATTCCAACAAAAGGCGGATCCAGGAGGTCGGCACCTAGCAGTTTCCGGATCCGGTTGGCGAACATGCCGAAGTAGTCTGCGCTGACATGTCCGGGATCGGTTCCACCGACATAGTGCAGTGTATAATTAGCCAGCAGGGCCAGGGGACGACCTTCGACAGATTGCAGGGAGATCACCGTCACGTCCGGATCAGTGGGTCCAGCCGGTTTGACGAGGTTGGGATCGCCGCGTTTCGGATTCATTTTTACCTGGTCGATGGTCCGGCCAAAGGGATCAGGAGGTATGGTACCTGGCTTCATGTGCCATCGACGGTTAAAGACCTGTTTGGATTCCCGACCAACGCCCCATCCAATTCTTCCCGGTACAAGATTGTCGATGGCACAGCGAACCGTGTCCGCGATGCGTACGGTCAGGAAATGCCGGTACTCAGGATCCGGCATACTCTGGAATGCCGGCGCCGCCGTCGGTGCAAAGTGGGTGTGGGTGGCCGCCATTAACATGTGATTTGTTTGCAGCCCAGTGTGTTCCTGCACCATTTGCTTGGCCTGATCAAAGATTTCCCTGGGAATCAGGCAACTATCACACACCACAATCGCCACTCGTGTCGAGCCGTTGTCCAGCACCAGGCACCGGGCATAGAGTTGGTCATGGATATGGGTTGCCTTCCTATCCCGCATACTTCCGTTGATAGAAATCCCTAGCCAAGGTGTGATATTCCCGGCGGCCGCCCCGACGAGAAGCCTTTCCCCAGTTTCGGCGGCTTCTGTCGGTTGCAGAAATGATTGGACAAACATGCATGCCACGATAAAGATCACCAAGAACAATTTCAAAGGCCGGTTCAAAAAGACGGCCAAACTAGATAACCGCCACAGTTGTTTATGCATATTTCAAATCCTCAACTCTGAGCGAACTTAGTAAAATCGAATCACAGAGTCAAGAGATATGAGTATGATATGAGGTATTACATAACAAAGTACTCCATTGACCAAGGCGAAGATCGGCAGCGGGTAAAGGAATTCTTATAAAATTGGTCCCCTTTTAAACCTCTGATCAAAATGGATTCAATGCTGAGTAGAAAATTATATATTGAATCGGCTATGTAAAATCATTCAGTTTGAGTATATTAACAACGAGTTATAAAATAATCGGCAATGACGGATTAACCAGTTTGAAGGGAAAACCATCTTTACCGGCAAGACAGCCTACGGAGATTAAAAGATGTACCAAAGCAAAGAGCATTCCAGACGACAGTTATTCAAGGGTTCGATAGCATCGGTTGTGGCGGCGAGTTGGCTGCGTGCGACTTCTCAAGCCGAATCCAAACCAGCTGCGTCCAGGCCCAAATGGACGATAGCGTGCCGCGATGCTAATCTTCGAACATTAGCAAAGGCGAATATCTTCTCGGCCATGGAAGCGATCGATGTCGATGGGGTGGAAGTCCAGGTTGAGCTCGATGGAAGCTGCCCCAATCTTTTTGAAGCCGACAAAAAGTACTCAATTGCCAATAAGAAAAATATCAAAATACTCGGCGACGCTCTAAGAAGGCACAAAAAGAAAATTACCGCATTCTGCCTGGCTAACCGCTTCGACGAACGGACCGAGGAAGAAGTTGATTTTGTCGCCAAAACGGCCAGGGCGGCGGTGGCCCTTGGCGTGCCGGCAATTCGACTCGACATAGTCCCTCGACGATTGAAAGACAAGGAGGATGAATTTCTCAAGTTTGCCGTTGAAACCGGTCGACGGATCATCAAGGAGACAAATGATACTAAGGTTCGCTTCGGCATCGAAAACCACGGCGGAACCACCAACAAACCAGAGTTTTTACGAAAGCTTTTCAAGGGGGTAGGATCGAAGCGTTTTGGATTGACGCTGGATACCGCCAATTTCTACTGGTTCGGCCATCCATTATCAAAGTTATATGAAATTTATAGCGAATTTGCACCCTGGGTATGCCATACTCATTGTAAAAGTATTCAATATCCCAAGGCCGAACAGCAGAAGCGGCGCCAGATGGGCTGGGAGTACGGCAAATATGCATGTCCGATCTATGAAGGGGACATTGATTTCAAACGGCTGGTAGCCGTCCTGAACAAGAACAGTTATACAGGCGATCTCTGCATCGAAAACGAATCCCTCAGTCGTTTTCCCAAAGAACAGCACCAATCAATTCTGGCGCGGGAAGCGGCTTTCCTCCGCAGGCTCCTGAAAGAAATAAAATAGGCGGGTGAACATCACGATCAGTTATCGCGGTTAGGTCTTAACTGGCTTAATTCCTTATCTAAATCGGCCTTGAGGTTGCGGGCCAGCGGTTGGATGGCAAAATGGCCGACAGATTTTGCCGACCATCTTGCTCTATAGAATTTTTGGATGTCTTATTACAGCCATTTCATAATTCCAATTTAAGCCACTGCCCATCCTAGACTACACATTAGGCCTGATCGTTGCTAAGAATTGGAATATAGGTGATTGTAGTATGAATAAAAAACATCCTCAGAACCAAACTGACTCTGAGGATGCTTTCAATTTCTTCATATCCATTTTTATTTCTCCTTATCTTCAACGCTGATTTGCCGTGCCAATTTCACCGCCAGCATATAGAATTGACAACCCCTTAATTTAGTCATAATCTGAATTACATCACTGAAAGGAAATCTGATGCACTGGTTCTGGCGAGCGACGATTGCGGTCGGGGCAGGCTTGCTCTGTTACGGACTGTTTTGCCTTGTGATGATGGGGATTTGGAAGCTTCCCCAGAACTTCCGCCCCTTGCAGGGTATGATAACGGTCGGTGGCATGGCAAGTTTCCTCATCATCCCCGTTGTCATTTATGGCATTCTGACACGCCGCTTCCATCCTAAGAAGCATTTCCTCGATGGCGAAACCCGCTGCCGAAAGTGCGGGTATATATTAAAGGGTATCACCGAACCGATATGCTCTGAAT
>CP070790.1:1698947-1703410 GCA_020346805.1 Planctomycetota bacterium | reverse complement strand
GGTTGATATCTGCTTTTTATATCGGCAGAGCGGAGCGGAAATAATTATACGATTGATTTGGAGTTGTAGCTATGATGGGGTATGATAAGTGTAAATATACATCCATGTCCTTGGTAATTGTTTTGGCCGTTACCTCCGCTGTGTTCGCCACTTCTCCAGCGCCGGGACCGTTGAAAGTTCACCCTATCAATCCGCGCTACTTCGACGACGGAACCGGTTCGGGCAAAGCGATATACCTTACCGGCTCACACATCTGGAACAATTTTGTCGATTGGGGTACTACCAGTCCTCCAGCACCCTTGGATCATGCCGCTTTTCTGGCATGGCACGAGGGTTATGATCATAACCTCATTCGGGGCTGGGTATGGGAATTACCCCAAGCGATTTGGTCTGGTACCCCCGTATGGTACTTTTCGCCCGATGTGTTTGAGCGTACCGGCCCGGGAACGGCCAACGACGGCGGTTTAAGGCACGATCTGAGCCGGATTTCGAATACCTATCTTGATCAGATTCGTAACCGGGCTATCGCTGCCGGAAACCAAGGTACATACATCAGCATCATGATGTTTATTGGTACAAGGTCGGGCGACTCACCTAGTTGGCCTTGGTACCCATTCAATATCGATAACAATATCAACGGTATCGATGGTGATGTGGACAACGACGGTGACGGTGAGGAAATTCATTCGCTTCCCCACCAGACTGGTATCAGCCAAGCATGTATTGATATACAAGAGAACTACATCGCGGCGGTGATCGATAAGTTGAACGATCTAGACAACATTATCTGGGAAATCGGGAATGAGCTACCCGCAGGTTCTGTTTCTTGGCAGTATCATATGATCGACTTTATCAAGAGTTATGAAGCCGCCAACAAGTCCAAACAGCACCTGGTATGGATGAATGGTTGGCACTTTGATAATACATACCTGTTCGGCAGTCCGGCCGAAGTGATTTCTCCCAACCGCAAAGACGGCACGGATTATAGAAATAATCCACCGGCCACCACCGGCAATAAGATAATCGTCCTGGATACCGATCATATATGGGGTATTGGAGGTTATGGAGGCTGGGTATGGCGAAGCTTTACTCGTGGTTACCATCCTATCTTTATGGATCCCTATTGGGGTAATCCGTGGGAAGGTGATATTCCTTCCTACGAGGATATCCGTAAATCGATGGGTTTTACGCGCATCTATGCCGAGAAAATGAACCTGGTGGCGGCCACCCCGCAAAATTCATTGTCCACCACCGGTTATTGCCTGGCCGATCCAGGCATGGAATACTTTGTTTATCAACCGACTGCCGGTGCATCCTTTACCGTCAACCTGCCCGGCGGCAGTTACAACTACGAATGGTTCAATACCAGTACCGGTGTAATTACCAATACCGGCTCATTTACCTGGGCCGGCGGCAGCCGCAGCTTTACTCCTCCCTTCAGTACCGCAGCGGCGGGTCTGTATCTGACGGAAAATGCCGGGCCGGTAGCGATCATCAATGCCATTCCCGTTATGGGTACCTCACCGTTGACGGTCAACTTCGATGGCTCCGCTTCCTACGATAAAAGCGGAGGTACCATCGTCAGTTATGATTGGGACTATTTTAACGATGGGGCTGAGACGGGAAGCGGGGTAACAACCAGTTACCTTTATCGCAGCAGTAGAACCAGATACATAACGGCAAAGCTGACGGTTACCGACGACGAAGGTTATACGGATGATGAAACGGTGTTGATAACGGTTCAGCCGGGGCAAGTCGGCGATTTCGACGGCGACAGCGATGTCGATCAGGAAGATTTCGGTCACTTTCAGCTTTGCATCTCAGGGCTGGGTATTATACAGGACGATCCTGATTGCCTGGACTCTTTGTTGGATGGAGACGAAGATGTGGACCAGGCTGATTGCAGCATCTTCCTGGGCTGTATGAGCAGAGCCAATGTGCCTGCCGATCCTAACTGTGCTGACTGATACTGATCGATCGCGAAATCAGCATTGCTTGATCCACGATACCAGATCCTTAAAGAAAGGTTCGGGATCGGGTTCAAATTCAAGGGTATGATGGGCTTCGTCGTATTCGGTGATTTCGCGCGAAGGCCAGCTCAAGCGACGAATAAAATCCTTGGTTTTATTATTGTCGATAATGCGATCCTTTCCCGCCAGAAATACGCGCAAAGGACATCCCTGCCTATTTCTCAATATTCCCCGGAGGTAACGATCCATTTTGCGCGAAGCTAATAAAAAACTGGTGGTAACCTGATGCAGAGTCAGTGGATCGTTAGCTATAAACTCCTGTCGAAGACGATTCTCCGTGAATAATTTCGGGTCGTTTAGCGGAATGTCGAACAGTGATTTTTTCGCTATCAACGCCGTAAGACCTACACGCAATTTTTGCGTGAATTTTAGATCGATCTTTGGAAACAATCCCGGCCCAACAAGAGTCAGGCTTTTTATGCGGGCGGGGGCATATTGCATCATTGCTGCTGCCAGTTTGCCACCCCAGCTCACTCCAATCACATGAAATTGATTATTGCCGGTACGAACGTGAAGCTCGTCAAGATATTCGGAGGTATCACGTAAGATTTGCCGTAGCGATGGTATATGTCCTCGTTGCTTATCGTTTCTTCCGCTGCCCCGGCGATCGGGCAGTAGCACTGCAAAGCCCGCCTCCGCCAGCCGCTGGGCCGACATTTCAAACCACCCGCCGTGTGACTGAATGCCATGCAGATAAAGAATGGCCCCGCGGGAGGAATCGGGCATCCATAAACGAGCGTACGATTCGTAATTGTCGGGTAAGCGAATAACGATGGACTCAGAATAAGTCATGGCTGTCAATATCTGAAATAATAGTCTGAACTATATATTTGGTATTTACGATATATTCTTGTTTGCATTTTTCATCGTTCGATGGCTTCTGAACAACAGGCGGATCGGCACCTCCGAAAACGGCAGCACATCGCGCATTTTGTTTAACAAAAAACGTTCATACGATTGACTGATACGAGACAAATGATTGACAAAAAGTATTATAGTAGGAGGACAGGTCGCCGCCTGGGTTGCATAGTAAATTTTCAGTTCCCGGGTTCCGTGCTTGGGCTTCGGCGCATTCTGCAGTGTTGCATCGGCCACTACTGTATTTAGTATGGCGGTGGAAATTCGGGTTTGGGCCTGTTTAAACAATGTAGCCGACAGATCGATTGCCGTCTGGACGTTCCTGCCGCTGGTTGCGGTAACGAAAACTATCGGTGCGTAATTCAAACCGGGTAGGGTTGTCAGCAGATATTCGCCGTAAGCCTCGGTGGTGGCTCTTTCTTTCGCCAAATCCCATTTATTGACTACGATAATACAAGGTTTGTATTGATCGGCAACATAGCGGGCCAGTTTTTTATCCACCGCCCCCACATCTGCCGTCGAATCGATCAGCAGCAGTACCACATCCGCGCGGCGAACCGAAAGCTGGGCCCGGTGAAAACTGTAAAACTCGATATCGTCTGTGATTTTACTCTTTTTGCGAACGCCGGCGGTATCGATGGCTATATAGCTGTGGCCGTCACGCTCAAAACGAACGTCAACCGCATCTCGGGTAGTGCCCGGAACTTCGGATACAATAACACGCTCCTGACCCGTCAGAGCATTGATAAATGTACTTTTGCCTACGTTACGTTTGCCTACGATGGCGATCTTCATGATTGGTTCGCCCGGCGCATCAGCTTCACTGAATGGGGCAAGGTGTTCGACAATAAGTTTTTTTAATTCCTTTTCCCCCCGACGGTGAATCGCTGAAACCGATAGCGGTTCGCCAAATCCCAGGCGATGAAACTCTCCCAATTCCGTGATCATCTCCGCTGAATCAACTTTATTGGCCAGCAATATAACCGGACGATCGCTGCCTCGAAGCCAATCCGCCACCGATTGGTCCAATGGCAGCAGACCCTCCTGGGCATCGACCACAAACAGAATCAATGACGCCTCACTTACTGCGTATCGTATTTGTTGTTCGACCTGTTCGTTCAAATGGTCGCGATCCACTATTCCGTAGCCGCCGGTATCTACCAGTTCGAAGTAAACATCATCGTATTCGCACAGAGCCTGCACGCGGTCCCTGGTCACGCCGGCCATGGGATCAACAATACTGATCCGTCTGCCCGCCAGCATGTTCAATAGCGAGCTTTTACCCACATTGGGGCGACCCACAATGGCTACCACGGGCAATGGCATGTCCTGCAAGGCTCCGTCAAAAAATTATGCATTCAAAAACAATACTTTTCTATCACCGTCATTTTATGCAAAGTACCTCACCGGATCGATGGTTGAAACTTTGATAAGTTCGCCTTAAGCGTTTGTCGGAGCAGAGGTGGTTGTGGGCGGTTCGGCCCGTTTAATATTCAGTTCACGTCCAAAACCAAACGGTTGTTCGTTTAGCAATCCCGCTTTCTCACCCGTCCCAATCCATTTGTCCAATTCCGC
>CP070790.1:1694150-1698847 GCA_020346805.1 Planctomycetota bacterium | reverse complement strand
GGTTGACTCGCGACTTGGCGGTCCCTACAAAAGTTCTCAATTCTTCACCGGCGGCGGCTTCGATTGCCGTAAATGGCTGTTGAAATTCGACAGCCCCGGCCCCCTCCGTCGATCCACTATCCACTCCACCGACCGGTGGCGCCATGGACCGCACTAATTGACTCCTTGATCCTTCTACCTCAGCCGTTTCCATCTCGGGTGCCAACTGCCCGCCTATAGGTGTGCCCGGCGGCTTAAGAAACTGTGAACTTATCTTGCGCATTCGAGTAAACACATCGCTCGACGTCGACCACGAACTGCCGATCATCTCCTTCTCCGTCTGTCCCGCACTCCGACTGTCGGAAGCATAAATATCTCTACCGATGGGCCTGCGAAACGATCCGGCAGCCGTTGATCTGCGTTGCGAACTCGGATGATCGGTAGAATCACCAAGCTTTTGCATCTCTTGGGCAGTCAGCGGCCTCATAACACTGAAAAGTGTGCTCCTCAACAAACGCTCGTTAACCGGGCCGGTAATGATATCACCGGTATCGAGACGAATGTATCTTTGCCTCTGTTGCGGGGATGTCCCTCCCACCGAAGAAATTGCAGTTTCCAATCCCTTCAATTGCCGTTCATTTAATTCAAATTGGGATGTCTTGGGTACAACACTAAATTGCTGCTGCTGATAAGTACTACCCAAAAAACTTGCACTATTGGGCGCCGTCAAAGTCGGCGTACTATAGGGGGTTGGGTCATATATTGAACGCCGCCGACCGGTTAGGCTTTGGTTGCTTGACGAACCGGTTGAGTAACTGTTCGATCCCCCAAATAAACGTTGAGAAGACCTTTCATACAACTGCGTCATGGGATCCAAGGAGTCATAAGTCCGCTGCAGTTGACGAGCTATCAACGGAGTGGAACTATAAATCCGGGTCGGATAACGCATCGTCGAATAACCACGCAACATGGGGCTGCCCATTAAGTTGCTGTTGGCCGGATAATACATCCGCCGATCCAAAGGATAGACAATCCAAGGCTGTCGCGGGTACGGATTGGATATCACTCTTTGCTGAGGCTGATACATTTGCCCCTGCGCCGCTCCTGCCACCCACAGCAGGAGCGATGAAATCAAAATCCACATACTCTTCCGATCCATGACGCACCTTCGTTCGGCCCACAGCGGCAAATAATCATCGTTTTCGCCTGGTACCGCTATTATAGCATATCGCCCCAAATAACGTCCGCCTATGAATCCAATCAGACATAATAGTAGTCTGCGATAGCTGCTGAGGTGCCCCCCCATTATTCCATTTAGCCCCATAATCGTTGGCCGGTGCCGCTTTTCAGCAAATCATGGGCGTCGAACAACAACCGGGGAATTTCCAGCTTCTCCGGGCAGCGAGGTAAACATTCCCCGCATTCCGTGCAGCAGTCGGCGGTGGGACCGAAAAACCAATCCTCCGTCCCATCCAGCAGGTTATAGCGAAAATTACCGAATTCTGTCATCTCCAGCCCCACCGCCAGATTACGCCATCGTAAAACCTCAGGTATGTCAATAAGTTGCGGGCAAGGCAAACATTTTTGACATACCGTGCAATAATCCCTCCCCAGTTTGTCTCGCAAAACGCCGGCCCAGCGATCGAGTGCCGCCTGCTCCCCTGCCGTCAAGGGACCGGCATCGCTGGCCACCTCCATATGCCGATCCAGCTCACCCGGTACCGCCGCCCCCAACGAAAGAGTAGATATCCGCGGATCGCTCAATAGCCATCGGTTGTTCAGATTCATGGGATGGAAAGGCTTACTGACTTTGCAAAGCGCCTCGGGCGGCTTATACAGCATCCCCCCTTTATCGTTGGGACTGATGATAAACACCCCCATGTCCAGCTCTGACGCTCGGGCCACCACCGGCTCATGGACCTGGTAAAACCAGTAATAATGTAAATTGATCGCCTCGAACATCCCCGTATTGACGGTTTTCAGCAACACCGGTGTTTTGCCGTGCGTCGAAAAACCGATGTGTTTGATGGTGCCCGCATCCATCAGCTTGCGCACCGCCCGCCAGGTTTGTTTCTCGTCCACCGCCATGCGGAAATATTTTTCGTTATTGATGCCGTGCAGGGCAAAGTAATCCAGCTCGTCGATCTCCATATTGGACATCGAGGTCTCAAAATCCTTCATGAACCGATCGTAAGTCTCCCGCGGGCGGATCTTGGTACTGACGTAGACCTTGCTGCGGTCGATGGTCTTAAGCGCGTAGCCCAGAAGCTCTTCGCTGTTATCGTAACCTCGGGCCGTCTCCAGGTGGTTGATCCCTAGTTCCACCGCCCGCTGAACCACCCGGGCGCTGGCCTCGGGATCGTCGGACATGTACCGCATCAATCCCAGCGTAAACACCGACAAATTCATCTCTGTCTTGCCAAACCGACGATACTGCATGAATTTATCACTCCATCATAATTAACCACCGGCCTATTATAATCCCAATCCACCAAAAAGCAGGTCGATAGCTACTGATCACTTGACCATACACCACCGCGGGTATCCCGGACCAGCAAACACTCTACCTTACCAGTCCGCATAATCAGGATAATTGAAAGCACAGATAAGCGGGGATATAAGGATATAAATTGCATAACTGATAACCACGATTCAAGGGGATATATCACATGAAGAAAATACTGGTTTATATAAGTATCTACATGGCCTCGATCGTCTGTTTATCCCCGGCCCAAGTAAGCCGGGCGGATGAAACGCGTACCCTGTGGCCAAGCAACTCACTGACCAAGGTACTGCGCAACGCCAAACCCGCAGAGACTGACCGCGTGCTTGATATTCAAGGCGCTCGCGGGGAAATTGTCAGCGCCCAGGCGGTGTTTCGGACTGCCGACCATATGGCAAGCGCCGGCGCCGCAATAACCGACTTACGCCACCAAACGTCAGACTCGGTTATCCCTTCGCAACAAATCAGGCTGCAGTGGCTTCGATACATTGACATCACTCAAAACACCAAGGGTATACCTCGCGACGAGTTGGTGGCCCAAGCTCCCATAAGCATCCCCGATCCCTACTGGGAAGACGCAACTATACATGTATCCGCCAGGCAGGCCCAACCCATCTGGATCGAAATCCACGTCCCTTCGTCGGCCAATGCGGGAGACTACATCGGTGAGCTTAGCATAACCGACAAAACAACAACCACTACCCTCCCCATCAAGCTGCACGTCTGGAATTTTGAAGTACCCAGGCAACGGCATCTCTCGGTAGTGAACTGGTGGCAATTTCCCGGTACCGGTTTTAAAGATCGGGTCAAGCCGTACAGCGATCAATATTGGCAACTGCTCGATAAATTCTGTGCCTTCCTGGTCGAGCACCGCCAGACAGATGTGAACACCTCAATCGGATTAATTAAAGAGAGCGGGGACGATGCAAAGGGCTATAAATACGACACAAGCCTGCTCGAACGCTATGCTGAGATCGCCTTTCAGGCAGGCATCCGGCAAATCCAATTACATTCTCTGGGTCGGCGAACCGCAGAGCGTGGAAACCCTGCCGGTCGTATCGAACTGATGGAATCCAATCTTCGCCGATTGGCCGCCCTGGAAAAGGTGATCCGGAAACGAAACTGGAAAGGCAGATTTGTCGCCCAGATCTGCGATGAACCTCTCATCCACCACGAGCAAAGTTATATACCACTCATCGATCGTGCACATGAAATTGCACCGAGCGTGCGGATCATTGAGGCCGTCGAAACCGAATACCTGGGTAATCTCGATATATATGTACCCAAGATCAGCCATTTGAACCTCTGGTATCCCAGTTTCGAACAGGCCCGCCGCAATGGTGCAGAGCTTTGGTTTTATACTTGCTGCGATCCCAGGGGTCGCTACCCCAATCGCTTTTTGGATCAGTCGCTGCTCAAGGTCCGGGTACTGCACTGGATCAACTATTTATACGATCTGGACGGCTATCTCCATTGGGGTTTGAACCAATTCGATAAAGGAGATCCTTACAGCGAAAAAGCGATCGGCGGTCGCTGGCCGGCCGGCGACCGGGCCATCGCCTACCCGGGCAAAAACCGCCTCGTCGGCTCATTGAGATTCAGCGCCCTGCGCGACGGGCTTGAAGACTATGAATACCTTTGGGTATTGGAGAACGAATTACGCAAGATCAAAGAACGTCTGGGCAACGAAGCATTCTGGCTTGATCCCCGCCGGCGATCCTTGGAATTGTGCCGACGGGTCGTCCGGTCATTTGATGAGTACACCCGCGATCCGCAGGTCATGCTCGACACCCGGCGGGCAATCGCCGAAGAGATCGAGGCCCTGCAAACACTGCCCCTGCTGCTGGTGCAAACCTCACCCCCGGAAGGGACAACCGTTCCAGCAGGTCCCCGCCTGATCAACATCCGCGGCTTGGTACCTCCCGCGGCCAGCGTCAGCGTCAACGGTAAACCTGTCAGGAACATTCGACCCAGCGGCTACTTTACACAATTCCATACCCTGCATGACGGCCACCCCAAGGTTACTGTGCAAGTCGAGCACCAGGGAAAAAAACGGACCGCTACCCGTAAATTTAACTTGACGGACTAAAATCATCTAACACGAATCATGTTTAGAACATGCACTTTTCCTGGCTGGCATGTCGCAGATCCGCCGAGGGAGGGCCCAGGCATAGCGCAGGTATGGTTTCGGCTCGGGTGCCCCATCCTTAATTCG
>CP070790.1:1690972-1694050 GCA_020346805.1 Planctomycetota bacterium | reverse complement strand
GAGCGAAGTTGGGCAATAAAAAATACTATTAGACTCAGCAAGATCAGCAGGGAAACGGTTACCGAAACGCATGTTGTTATAAAGACGGCACTGAATTCCCATTGGGAGTGAAAATGATATCTACGAGGATCGTCTGTTAATAGCTTCAATACCGAAAGGCCCACAAAGAAAAACACCGGCCCGCAGATAATGCTTGTCCAAACAGCGAAACGGCGGGCAACGGCATGGGAGTCGTGAACGGCCAGGCGTTGATAGAAGCCCCGTCCCATCAATGCCCCGATAAAGGTCTTACAGAATCCCCTGATTCTACCGACGATATTGTTTGCCGGGGCAAAGGGTGACGGTTGCCGGCTTTCGGGCAGCGATTCAACGATCGGCTGCCCGCATTCCGGGCAATTATCCTTTGCAGTCAGGCCGGTCAGTATGTAGCCGCACTTCTCGCAAAGCGGGCGACGCGGTTTCCATCCCGGTCCCTCGACCGGGCCGGCATAACGCATTCCCGAGCGAATCCAGATCCACATGAACCACGTTACATAAGCGGAAATTACGATCATGGAATAAAGCTCGCGGTGGTATCGGTTCCCGCCGAATAGTTCAGTGACCTGTAAGACCGGCCCCAATACTACCAGCGACGTCGTCGACCATAAGGTTAATTTCACACAGCGGGCAAATAGGCGAAGATTCCGTTCACCGGTAGCGGCGTAAGGCATCAGTAACAATGACAATAGTACCAAGGCCAGCACACAACCCAAAATCGTTGATATGCCGACAAGCATAAGCTGGGCATGGTTAGTATTCGTGTATAGTTCATTAGCCAACACTGCCAGCGGGGTGCGGAATATCTGTGACAAGGTTGGAGGTGACCATACCGAGGGATCCTGCTGTCCGGGGCACTGTCCGGTTAGATAAGCGATCCATGAGTAATGTGTGTAATAAAATGCATTGGCGATGCAGCCGATGCCATAAACGACCCAACAAACATGGGCGACGACGGCTCCCGTCCAGCGCGATTCGGCAAAATGTGGGCCCATGCGCTTGGGAAAAAGCCAGAACAGCGGAGCAAGTACTACGGCAATAGGCCAGGGCAGCCAGACCGCGTGCATCGGTTGAGGTTTTTCTGGCGCCGGCCAATATTCCGGCAGAATTTCGCCGGATGGATGATCATTAATAGCGATTGTACCCTGATCGTTCATTGTTACCTTGTTGTGTAGTAGGGGTTGCGGGAACTAACATCCATTCATCGTAAGGTTCACTGCGCGTACTCTCAATAACACAATCTTTTGGGCCTATCCAGGACAGACTCCCTTTATCAACATGTGAATTTCCGCCATCGTCTACTCCATTTGTGCCGACGGAATAGAGTATATATGTTCCCTTGTCGTCCAAACGATAGCGGAAGGGTTGATCGGCAAAGGGATCGTCGGGCAGGGTTGAAATATATAGAGGTACAAGATCGGCCAATGAATCCGGGTAATGATTATGGTCGCGATGGTATGCAGACAAGGCTAAAGCTATCTTCCTGCCGTCGTTATCTGCCTGTTGTCGGACACATATATAATAGTATCGCCCATTTTCCAATCCTAGAAACCGGTTGCCAAATAGATCGGTTGGGCGCTTGACGGCGATATCCAACGCTTCAAAGGTCCGTTTTGCTTGAGGGTACGAAAGGTCCGCAATATGCCCAAACTTTTCGTACAGGCTGAGCCATCGGTTATAAACGGTATTGCGATCATCGAATATCGGTGACAGGAGGTTATAGAGACAAAAGACCCTCTTGCCAGATGGCCAATTATGCCAGATAAGCCAGCCGTTGCCATCCTCCTGTTTTGTATAAAGACAATTCAGGAGGTGCTCTGAATATCGATGCTCGCTGCATACCGCTCTCTCCCATGACTGTTGGTATGAGCAAGGGTATTTCTGGAATAACTGCATTAGACTCTCAATCTGGTCTCGGTTTATTTCATATTCCCCCGGCCAGATAACGACTTCAGACTCGGCCAGTGAACGAATGGCCATTCCCACCAGAATGGTGATAAGGGTGTAATCATCCTCCAGGTTGGCAGCCAACTGCAAAATGGCTTCGATGTCGCTTGCCGCTTTGTCAAAATCGTTTTTCCGGGCCAGGTAATATCTGGCCCGGACGGTTAACAATCGAGCGAAATGTCTGTAAGGCGACAATGAAGGAAGGATCCAACCAGGCGGCATGGATTCAGGGGTAGCTGAGATCTCGCCGCTGCACAGCGCGGCGCTTTTATTGAGTCTATCCCGAACCTCCGGCGTTTCCAGATATTTTATGATTTCCCGCAACTGAAAATGCGTTTCCGGTTTCCATTCGCCAAATAGTGCTTCACTTTCATCAAGTTGGAATGTTGTTGGTCTTGAAGTCGGCCGACTTATCCTCCCTCTGTCTGGGGTCTGTTGTTGATCTTTTATTTCAGCTATATGCACCCACTGTTTTCCGCCTATTATCCCGCTGGGCACGGTAACCGTAGGCAGGGCCGGGATCCGGCTGATTTGTTTTTCAAACTCGATGGTCGCTTCATTCTGATACATGGCCGGCGGGATTTGCCTGGGACCATAGAAAGTTGATAAATTTTCCGGGGGGCTGACGGTGAGGCGGGTATAGACGAAGTGGCCGAGAAACGGGGCAATGATGATGGTAATAATCAGGCGGTTCCGCCAGCGGTGGCGGTGCAGCCAATCACGTAAGGTCTCGATCTTTGTAGTTGCTTCCAATTTCATCTTGTTGAAAGCAAGAATACGAATAATAGCCACGTAAAGCAAGATGTAGACAGAAGACAGAAAGCAGAAAGTAGCAGACAGGAGATGAGAATTCAAACCGTCCTGATGCACATCGGGCTCAGGGGGCGGACAAGAAGTCAGATCCGTGATACAATTCCGCAGAGTCGTTTGATACCAATTTGTTTCTTAGGATAAAGGTGACGCCATGAAGATAACTCGACGAACATTCGTAGTCGGTGCCGCTTCTACTACTGTTGCCGGTTATGCCGAATCCCGCAAGGCAGAGAATAAATCAGAATCAACCAGGCTGACCGGAAAAATTCGTGTGGCCCAGAT
>CP070790.1:1687037-1690872 GCA_020346805.1 Planctomycetota bacterium | reverse complement strand
AGTTATATATATTGTGACGGGTTTCAATCCTTGAGGAAAAGTAAACCCGTTTGGTGAAAAACGGTTTTAATATAAGGATGTGGAAAAAGAAAGTTTAAGTTAATAGGAGGAGTACTCATGTACAAGAAGATTATTTGTCTGACGTCTGTTGTTTTGATGCTGGCTATGGTCAGTCCGACCCTGGCTGCGACTTTTCATTTTACCAACAATATGGAGGGAGGCGGTGGAGACGGTCTCTGGGGTACCGATACGAACTGGTTTGATACCGATCCTGGCGGCACATGGGGTCCTTATGGACTCGGTAATTATTACGTGCCGGGCAGCGCCGGCGGTAACCATTGGGCGGTGATCGGGGATGCGGCTTACGAACCCGGTCAGACAGCAACCGTAGATTATAACTCGCCCAACCTTTGGGGATTGACTATCCGCGACGGCGGTGTAGTTGTCGTGGCCGGCGGCGATATCGATTCCAGGGCTGGATCTTACATTGGTGAAGTGGCTGGTCGCACCGGCGTATTGACTGTTGAGGCCGGCGGTGATTGCAATTTAGCCAATAATGGATACGGTGACAGGGAAGTCTTTATTGGCGACGCAGGTACCGGCACGGTTAATGTCTGGGGCGATTTTACATCCGGCAGATCTTTCAGGCTCGGGGAAGAAAAAACCGGCGTTGGTACACTGAATGTCCATGATGGTGCCGTTGTTCGCAATCTTACTAACAACCGGGAACTCAGGGTTGGTAATTATGGAAAAGGCACCATCAACATTGACGGCGGATATATTCGTGTAACCGGCCTGCTTAAAATCACCGACACCGATGAAGTGGGTGGGGTACGTGTCTGGACCGATGAATGCGAAGGTCACGTGGAGATGTCCGGCGGATTAATCGAAGCCCCATACGTATATTTTGATATCAATACCGAGTCCAAAGCACAGGGAAGCCCAATTATTCGTGGCACTATTCATCAGACTGGCGGTGAGTTCCTCTTTGATGGGGATGATCAGGATCTGGTTCTGGCTCGGGTTAATGAAGCCATCAACGATGGCTGGTGGACCACGGATCCCGACTTGGTTTTGAAAGTATCCCAGGATGAAGACGGTACCCACGTTAACGTGGCTCTCGTGGTCAATGTCGACATTCTGCCCGATGACGATCCCAATCTGTTGAGCCAAAATGCGGATACCAAGAGTAGATTGCCCATTGCCATCCGCAGTTCGGAGGAATATGACATAAACCAGATCGATGTCAATTCGATCTCAATAGCCGGCCTTGTATTCCCCGTCAAAGAGCCCAAAGCGACAGGTGACACACTTATGATCCACGTTTCCAAGCGGGAACTGATTCTGGCCCTGGGTCTGGATATGATGGAACCCGGCACAGTGGTACCCATTACCATAGATGGAGCAATGATGGGTGGCAGTCCACTCATTGTTGGAACTGACGAGGTTGTGTTGCAGGCACGAGAAGACTAACGCCCGCAACAACTAACATTTATTGGAAGAACAAAAGGCCCACGACGAATTGTTGCCGTGGGCCTTTCTTTTATTAAACATGATATCTGCAATACCGATAACGTATGACCACCTTTTTTCTAAATAACTATTACCAGGTTAATACAACCTCAACTGAAGAACCACTGGTTACTATTACCGGCTGCTCGAGTTCTAGCATTATCACTTGATCGTCGACCGTCCAATCGAATCCAAATTGTTCACTCCCAACAGTGATGGTTACCTTAACAGGTTGTACTCCTCCCGGCACCTCAAAAACCATAGTTTTGACGCGTAACTTACCCCACTTCAGCTCTATGCGGTTTGTCTGTGAGTTACCGTTCCGTTTCTGTACCAGGCTGCCCCAGCCTTCAGCAGCGGTAAAGAATGCTTTGAAATCCTCTGGTTTGAATCGCGGGGCAAAACCGATCTTGCCGGCAGGACCATCATAGATATAAGCGCTGACTGCTATCAAACAACCCCAGGAGGCCATGGCCCGGGCGTAATGATCGCCGCACAGTATCTGATTCCATGGATTGTGCTTGACGCCGTCGTAACGCTCGTGAATCCCACGCATAATGGCCAGCCCCTCGGTGAGCATACCTTCATATAACATATGCCCGGCAACTTGCGCTTCTATACCCGTCCATATTGTGTTTCGATAACGCACTCCATTATAGCCGGGATGATTACCCCTCGGCCAAGTGCACAGGAAAAGACCGGCCTCACCGGGGTCGGCAAAGATAATCTCCGGCTTGTGCACTCGATTATGCGGACCCACATCAGGGGCCCAGTTGTACGTCCATACCGATTGCAGGGCCTTGACCACATGCTCTTTAGGATAGACATAACCCAAACCAAGCTGATGGGCCCAGCCCTGCCCGATCAACTGATCCGACAGGCACCCATCGCCATATTGATATTTGGGATACCTCTTCAGATCGACCTTTTGAATAAAATATTGGCCGTTGAATAATTCCCCCACGGAAAGCTTACCTCCTGATTCACAGATCTTTCTGCAATCATCAGCAAATGCCGTATCGTCCATTCGCACAGCCATCTCTTCCCCCGCCCGCAACGCTGCCAGATAGAGTGAGCCAATCATCGTATTGGCACCGTGGAAATTGATGTCGTAGGTGTTGTGTTGAATACCTTCGATCAAACCGTCGCGGTTATCGTCCCAGCGGATCATGCATTCGAGGGCTTTTCGTATCTTGGGCCAGTTGCGTTGTAAAAAGTCATCGTTGGCCGACATAAGATGTTCGCGATAGGCCATCAGAACATAAGCGGCCTGCGAATCGCCGGCAGGTTTGCCGCCCCGCCCGCGGAAGGCTATTCTGCCCTTATCAGCATCAAAGCCTTCCTCAGGATTGAAATCCTGCATCTCGCGCACGGATCGCATCAGCTCGGGGAAAAGCCGACCCGTGGCCTGATCGTAGTGCCACACATGACCACATGTGCCGAAGCAGCACCCAACACCTTCCCAACCCCAGAATCGACCGTTGGCCCACCACTGGCATGTTTCCGTAGCCAGATTCGAGACCGGCATGGCGATGCGGTGAACGAACCAATATGGCAGTGTCGTGTCGAAGTATGTATCTCGAAACAGATGAGTTTCGTGATTCAATCGAGGAAAGTTGCCGCTTATGTACTCAGCTACTTCCAGCGATGACTTGAACCAGTTAGCGTACATGTTACCCACTCGCGGCCCGACGCAGCACCGATCGCCTATCCTGACTCCCTTATTGCCCTGACGGCGATTGGGAAAGTACCACGTCAAAATAAATGGAACCTCTTCTGTTTTCCCCGGTTTAAGTTGAAAATCTGTTGCCAGAGCACCACAGTGTTTTTGGCCAAGGGGAAATTCCACGTTTAAGGGACCGTTAAGTTGTCCGTCATCGTCTAGATCATCTAACAGGGATTTTAATGAGGGGAAAGTTGCTGTTGCGGTAACCTCGGTATACAAACTGGTCAGGGCCATGTTGCCGAATTCTGCCCGCCGGGCCAGCTCCGGTGATTGAGCTGTGTCCAAGATCAGCGATGTCATTCCCTTATGCTGCACGACTCGGTTACGGCTGTGCGATGGCGCCTCATCCTGTAATCCCAGACAAACGGCATTTTGAAGCCAGGCGGCTAACGAAACGTTAACCGTCTCCTCTGAAGTATTGGCTACCGTAAAACGCAGTACAGTGGCGGGGTTAGCCGAGTCACGGGTGTTGAGAGGAATGAAAGGTGAGAAGACTTCGGCGCTGACGGACACCGGTAATTGCGATTGGTCCTTTAGACCATATTTGATGGTCGCGATCGGATATTCACCGATAAAGCTGATGTTATCAAATCCATT
>CP070790.1:1683664-1686937 GCA_020346805.1 Planctomycetota bacterium | reverse complement strand
CCTGCCAAAACGTGCATATCGCACGACTACTGGCCGAACAGGGAGCCGGCATGGATGTAGTTAGTGGAGGGGAATTGTATCGGGCTCTCAAGGGCAGGGCCGATCCGGCAAAAATCGTCTATGCCGGCGTGGGCAAGACCAACCAGGAAATCAAAGAAGCCATCGACGCGAAGATCGGATGGTTCAATATCGAATCGGAAGCGGAGTTAGCCAATCTCATAGAAATCGCCAGCCGGCGCCAGACCGAGGTTCGAGCGGCTCTCCGGGTCAATCCCGATGTGGATCCCAAAACACATCGACACACAGCCACAGGTAAGAAGGAAACCAAATTCGGCGTGGACATCGAAAGGGCCCAGCGAGTATTCAAAGAGTTTGGCCGCAACCAATACGTCAAACTCTGCGGTATACATCTGCATATCGGTTCACCGGTTAATACCGTGGAACCTTACGTTGAAGCCATCAGCAAGGCCCTCGAGCTAATCGATCAGTTGCGAGGCAAGGGCATGACCATCGATACGCTAAATATCGGCGGTGGTTACGGCGCCGACTATGAAACCAATGAGGCCCCCCTTGCTGCGGACTATGCCGAACAGATCGTGCCCCTACTTCGCAGTAAGGGATTGCAGGTTATTCTTGAACCGGGACGCTCTATTTCCGCTAATGCCGGTATTCTTTTGACCCGTACCAGCTACGTTAAGAGCAGCGGTGATAAACAGTTCATCATCGTCGATGGGGCCATGACCGAACTTATCCGGCCGGCATTGTACGACGCCTATCATTTCGTCTGGCCCGTCGCACCAGGTATAGGGTTCATACCAACAGAAAGACGGCGCGATTTGACCTTCCCCGGCACCATCGAGGTTGATATCGTCGGACCGGTCTGCGAAACCGCCGATTTTCTGGCCAAGGACAGGCCTCTGCCGCCTATTAAACGAGGCGATCTTATAGCAATTTTTACGGCAGGGGCTTATGGTTTTGCCATGGCCAGCCATTACAACTCGAGGCCCAACGCGGCAGAAGTCCTGGTCGAAGGCACAACCTTCCGGACCATTCGCCGCCGGGAAACTTATGATGATCTGATCGCGGCAGAAGAAGTCTAATCCTTGATAAGAAAGCCGTTCGGCTACGGATATGCTCAGGTGCCCCTGTAAATATCTGCGAATGCATCAATAATCAGGCCGGCTGTCTCCGGTCCGGCGGAGATAACTTCACCATATGGAGCGGTGTTATCATCTGTGGTAAACGGCGGACCGGCATCCCACAATACTTTGGGGATAATGTTACCAAGTATATCATTGGCAATGCCGATCACTATGAAATATTCGCTATCGGCTAAATCCGCCAGTACCGGTTGTTCCGGCGGTGCGTCGGGGAAATCGCTACCGGGAATTGAGGTCACCTCCCCACAAATCAACTCGGGAAAAATCATCCCCGGCACGGCAAAAAATCGAATCGGTCCGATCCCTATTATACCGACTTCGGTGTTGATTTTGCCGTCAACAACCGCCCGCGCGACTAAAGAAAAACTCATAGCGCTGCCAAGCAAAACATTGTCAACGGGAATTTGTAGCCGACGCGTAGTCACCGATATCCCCATAGGTCCATCCAGCAGTTCCGCATTTTCATTTAGTAGCTGCTCAGCCCGTCTGGCCAAGGAAAAACCGTACCCCTGAGCCAAGGCATAAGGGGCCCCCACAGAAGGCGTATTGGTCAGCGGGGCAGCGCTGGCCGGTGTAATCCGCCCTCCCAAGGCCCCATTAAAATACACACATACTCCACCCTGGGCATTGACTACCCCTTGATCTGCGATCATTCCGGATTCCATGGACTCGCGAAGAGTATGCACAAAATCGGAAGAGATACTGAAATTGAATGACGGTATGAGAATAGGGTGGCTGGCATAATGAACGGCGGTTGCAATAACTGCTCCGGTCTCAATATCAACAGCCTGCCAGACGGCCAAGGTGTCATCGATAAAAATGGGCTCTCTGGAATCTCGGCTAAGAGGGGGGTCGCCACTGTCCCCGACGGCGATACGAATGTGAGCCGGCTTGAGGCTATCCAGCGCTTCAATTACCGCTTGAACAACACGCTGGCATAGATAATCACGATATGGATCATCGATAGCAAAAGGGCGAGGCGACCAGGCACCGAGAAGATCCGGCCCATTATGAGTATGAGTGGAGGCTATCAAGACATAATCCACATTAATATTTTGGGCTATGTAATTTCGGATACGCACTACATCATCATAGAAAAGTCCGATCAGATCCAATGATACGATTGCGATACGGTGACTGCCGTCATCTACCGCCACCACCCTTGCCCAGATTTCATCGTGGACATCAAAACTCAGCCGATAGGGTATGCTGCCGGCCAAGAACACTTGCTCCTGAGGCGTGATGTTCACTCGCGACGCTCCGATACGGAGTATCTGGGGACTGCTGGTTTTAAAAGTCGTCTCAGGCCAAAGCAAAACAGGTGCATTACAGGCCGTTAGCATGTTAATGGCAAAGGCCAACAGGCTACCCGCAATCAGTCGTTTCATGCTAAATATCACCATTAATCACCCACTTGAGGCAATCCAGGCCTCGTTAAGAACAATGTGTTGGATAGTATGCCGACCCAACGAGTACAACACATGTATTAAACCATCCGGCGTCTGAACAGCTGCAGGATAGCTGTAACTGGAACTACCATCGGCAATAATGCGATGGTGAGGCCAAGTCAATCCCTCATCGCCGGAAATGGCAACTGATAATCTCTGCCTATCGGTTACGCTGTCATTGTAGACAAGAATAAGGTTTCCGCTGTTCAGCTGGAGCAATACCGCAGGACTGTCGGGATTAGGAAAATGGCTGTCTTTGGGCAGCGACCAGCTCTTACCGTCATCGTCCGAAGCCATTACCCAAAGCCATCCGCGGCCCGTGTTCCGCATTACTGCCAACAATCGTCCGTCCGCCAGGCACACCACCGATGCCTGGATACAATTATACGGCGGGATACAAGATACATGAGACTGTAAATTCCATTGCTGACCATCCGGGGAATAGAAAAATAAGAGCCTCTGAAACAGGTCATCATAAGCGGGCAAAAGGTATCCGCCATCCATTGTTTGTACAGGTGGGTATCGAGTATTTGAACCAATTTGATGACTTACAACAGCCGGCGATGACCAGGTTTGACCGCGATCGTTCGATACTCGCATCTCAATATGGGCGGTACTCCATAGATACGGTACCACCGCTTGAAATAACCAAACCCGATCCCCCT
>CP070790.1:1679856-1683564 GCA_020346805.1 Planctomycetota bacterium | reverse complement strand
ACCAGCTTGAGGTCGATGCGGACTTACTCGCCACCTATCCGCCCGATTCAGACATGCAACAGTCGGCAGTGATAGCAATTCAAGACCAGGACGGCTACAACTGGGGCTACGACCCCGTACATTACACGGTGCCCGAGGGCAGCTATGCAACCGATCCGGACGGCTCCACGCGGATCCTGGAATTCCGGGCGATGATTAAGGAACTCAACCAGCGAGGACTGCGGGTCGTCATGGATGTGGTCTACAACCACACCAACTCAGCGGGGCAGAACGAAAACTCGGTACTAGACAAGATCGTACCCGGTTACTACCACCGGCTGGACGCCGACGGCAACATCGAGACTAGCAGTTGCTGCCCCAATACCGCCTCAGAGCACACCATGATGGAAAAACTGATGACCGATTCACTTCTCACCTGGGCCAGAGCCTACAAGGTCGACGGCTTCCGCTTCGACCTAATGGGCCACCACTCCAAGGCCAACATGCTCAACATCCGCGCCCAACTTGACGCCTTGACCGAGGCAAGCGACGGTATGGACGGTTCGAAAATCTCCCTCTACGGCGAAGGATGGAACTTCGGCGAGGTCGCCAATAATGCACGCTTCGTCCAAGCCACCCAGGCCAACATGGCGGGAACCGGTATCGGCACCTTCAACGACCGCCTGAGAGATGGCGTACGCGGTGGCAACCCGTATAGTGACATACGAGAACAGGGCTTCATAACCGGACTCCACTACGATCCCAACAACTCGGCACCGCCAGGTCAACTGGACACGCTGCTGCATCTTTCCGATTGGATCCGTATAAGTCTGACCGGCAACCTGAAAAACTACACTTTTATGGATCAGAACGGCAACATGGTTACCGGCGAACAGGTCGACTACTTTGGCCAGCAGGCTGGCTATACGCTGGATCCACAGGAGGCCATCAACTACGTCGCCTCACATGATTACCGAACCCTCTTCGATGCCGCGCAGCTCAAGACGCCGGCAGCAACCACCATGGCAGATCGTGTGCGAATACAGAACTTGGGCTTGAGCATCGTCGCCCTTGGACAAGGTATCCCCTTCGTCCACGCCGGAATGGACATGCTGCGTTCCAAGTCGATGGACCGTGACAGCTTCAACTCCGGTGACTGGTTCAACAAGCTCGACTTCACCTACCAAGCGAACAACTGGGGCGTAGGCCTGCCGCTGGCGTCAAAGAATCAGGATCAATGGCCAATCATGCAGCCTCTACTTGCAAACCCGGCACTAACGCCGGCCCCAACCGATATCGTCGACTCCATACACCACTTCCGCGATGTGCTCCAGATCCGCAAGAGCTCGGGATTGTTCCGCTTGCCCACAGAAACAGAAGTCTCAGGCCGAATTACCTTCCATAATACCGGCCCCGCCCAGATTCCCGGACTGATCGTCATGAGTCTTACAGACGACCAAGGCGACATTGATCGTAACCTTCAGCGCATCGTTGTTTTGTGCAATGCGAGCGACGAGCCGGTGGACTTTATGGAACCCGCCCTTGTCGGAGCGTCGCTAGAGTTGCATCCCATCCAAGTGGAATCCATGGACCCGGTAGTGCGGACCTCATCGTTCCATAGCGCGATAGGAACGTTCAGCATACCGGCACGCACCACCAGCGTATTTGTGGCCCAAAGGCCCGCCGAAGAACAGACCGAATTACTTATCGACGATGTCGAGCAACTTCTGGATGATGAAGTAATCAACCATGGGCAGGCCAACTCGCTGCTGGCCAAACTCAATGCCATTATCAACAAGATAGAGCGAGGCCGGACCAAGGCCGCATGCAACCAGCTTCTCGCTTTCATCAACCACGTTACAAGCATGACGTATGAAGACAACATTCTGACGGAAAATGAGGCCCAGCCTTTGATCGAGGCGGCAACCAACGCCCGCGCCGCACTGGACTGCCCGAAAAAATGACTGCATAACTGAGAAGGGAACTCGCAAGAACGATCTGATTGAATGTAATAGGGAGTCCATGGCCGATAACCCGCAAACACCCGTTGATGCGCACAGCCTCTTGGGCGGCGAAAAACAAGATAAATCTTATTGAATAGAATATTAAATACCCTGTTTGCACTGAGCTTGCTTGCCCCGAATGCGTCGAAGGGTCGAAGGTGTCAGTCGTTCGATTGGCAGGGTTGTTTATTTTGAGAGTAGATAGGAGATAGTAGACCACAGGCGGGATTTAATCTACGTCGATAACACGACGGGATAGCATAATCTTTTTCTTTGCTCTACTGATCACCTGTTCTCCTGCTCGCCTGCTCTATTAAAAAAGCCCGTCAAACGACTGGCTTTTTTCATCGGGGTGAGTGGATTTAAACCCCTTCGTGCTCCTTATTCAGTCGCACTCAGCCTATTGACCCCCAGTATTATCGGCAAAAGGTCACAAGTGTTTATTATTACTATGATTAAATGCATCTGTCATTTTTTGCCTGGACAAGATAGGGCAAGATAGGATGAGATAGGATAAGGTCGCGCCACCGGCTACTCTTTCACATTTCCATGATTAATCCCATACTATGTGCCATGTCTAGATATCTGATTCATCTTCTAATGATGTCTTAGCGATATATTATGAGATTAATCTTAATCGGAGACAATCACATGAAATTTTACACTCATTGTACAAAAAATAGACATGCATTCTTCTCTCGTAACATGAGTATGTACTTGATATTTATGATATTGTTTGTTCCGTCAACTAAATCCCAAGCTGCGGGCCCACCCACAGCAAGCGTACCTTCTGTCTACCTTGTCAAGAATGGCAAACCCGTAGCAACCATTGTCTTACCCACTCGGCATGAGCACCTGGATTTTGCTCTGCAGGAACTGAACCATCACCTGCAAGCCGCAGCCGGGTGCAAACTACCCGTAAAAACGGAAGAGGATGAGGTCACTGGTAATATATTATACTTAGGGGAATCCA
The DNA here is from genome assembly GCA_020346805.1 of Planctomycetota bacterium. Classification (GTDB taxonomy): domain Bacteria; phylum Planctomycetota; class Phycisphaerae; order UBA1845; family PWPN01. The sequence continues at coordinate 1,680,609 of CP070790.1, read as the reverse complement.
GACATACCAAAGTGCTTGGATTAAAGGAAGCAGATCTTCCTTCTGAAGGTTTTGTGATCAGGACTTTTCCAGGAAAACTGGTAATGGTAGGAGACACTGTTCATGATATTGACGGCTACCAGCAGAAAACAGAAGGTAACCTGTGGTCGGTCTATCATTTACTGGAAGAAGTCCTGGGAATCCGCTGGTACATGCCCGGTCCCCTGGGAACCACTATTCCCAAATCCTTGGATGTGGTCGTGTCTGTCGATGTTAAAGATGCCCCTGCTTTTCCACTGAGGACCACACAGAATATCCGACATCCAAAATGGTATCCAGCGCGGGCCAGGGAACTGAAGATTCCTGAAGATACCAGCAAATATATTCTGCGTACCCGGGAGTACAACGCCTTTGGAGGGATGTTTGTGGTTCACACAACCTATCACTGGCCGCAATTGTACCATGACACACACCCGGAATACTTCGGCATCAATAAAGATGGAAGTCGCCAGCTTTATGCCCCTGACGACCCGAGATGGCCCTGGAATTATGGCAAAAATCGATGGAAAGGATGGTTGGATTATTCTTCTGAGGCAGTGTTGCAGCAGTATATACAGAATCATATTGATTTCTACGAAGGAAACAATCCTGAGCTTTTGAAAGCGTGGACGAGCCATAAACCGACCGACTTTTATATACCTGTCAGCCCGGCGGACGGTGCTAAGCTTAACTATTCTGAAGGGGCAAAGAAGTTGATTCAATACGAAGGAAATT
>CP070790.1:1676869-1679756 GCA_020346805.1 Planctomycetota bacterium | reverse complement strand
CTGAACGGCAAGAAGGTGATCGATAAGGCACGATTGCCGGGCGTATCCCCTAAAGGGCCGATTGCTTTGCAGCATCACGGTGGATTCAAGAACGGCCAGTACCAACGATCATCAAGTGTGGTGCAGTTCAAGAACATCTATATCAAGGAGTTATCGAAGTAGGATTGATACAGGCCCGCGATTTACTTGATGTATGTTATATATCTTATTGGGTCCGTCTCACAACACGCTGTAAATGACTACCTGGATCAACAGGGCCAGGACACCCCAGAGCTTCAGATTTTCCGCGAGCCTATATTTACGGGAAGGATCTGTAGTTTCGCTTCTCGGCAGGGTAAGTACCCAAATAATCAAGGCAACGAAAACTAATAGAAACAATATACGCACCGCCGACAAGGGCACACTCATCAGCAGCTCGCGCAGATACTCTCCGATATAATGCAGTGGTGTCATTTAATTGGGCTCCCTCGTCGATAGACAAAATGACGAATCTTATCATCAGGTTCGGGCCGAGTACTCAGACTAACCACTATGATAAGTACCATGGCCACCAGGAAACCCCAAATCGAAAAATATAAAAACGGCGATTCGATCTTGAACAGCGGTTCCAGGTTCAACAGACGGCAAACGGATTGCTGACTGAGAGTAAAGAGACTTATACAGGTCAGTATCCCACCGACAAAACCGACTAGTGCTCCCATGCCATTGGCCCGAGGCCAAAGTAAACCGGCCAGCAGCATTGCCAGTGCAGGACCCTGAAAAAAGGCCATAAGGGTCTGGAAGATATTATATATTCCAGATCCTTCGATTTTGCTTATATATATGGCAAAACCCACAGCCCATATGATAAGTATGACGGTGGTCAACCGGCCGATAAACAATAGTCGCCTTTCGTCAGCCTGGGGGTGGATGAAACGTTTGTACAAATCGTTGGTAAGTATGGTGGCAGCCGAATTAAGATAAGAGTCGACACTGGACATCAGCGCCGCCACGAAAGCGGCCAGGAATAATCCCTTCAGTCCGATGGGCAGCATGGTCGAGACCAACACGGGAAATGCATTATCACCATCGACCAGATCGGGAAATTTTGCAAAGGCAATCAGACCGGGAACGGCAATGACCACCGGTATCAGGTTCTTCAACAGTGCCCCCCAGATATAGGCGGCCTTGGCCTCAAACTCACTTCGGGCCCCGAAAGACCGCTGCACGATGGCCTGGTTACCGATCCAATAGGCGGGCGAAAGTATCAGGGCCAGGCCGAAGAATATACCCGTCCAGGGAAAAGGTGTCCTGGTATCCACGGGCAGGATGAGGGCCGTATGTTCGCAGATTTGCCCGGTATTCCCGATCTGCCCTCCCTGCGCTTGTTCTACCGCTTGAACTTTGGCAAATAAACCGCTGATACCGCCAAGCTCTCCTACCCCCATCACGACAATAATCAGACAACCACCGATCATCACCAGACATTGAATCACATCCGTATAGACAACGGCCGTCAACCCCCCCGCCAGGGTATAGATCCCCACAATTACAGCCATGACCAGTATGCATAATTCCGACTCCCGTCCATGGAGAAATCCTTCGGAAACGTCCAATCCAAAGGCATGAATTGCCATCTTGGCCGAGGCGAAGAGCATGACTCCGATATTGCAGGCCATAAATACCAACCAGCAAAAGGCCAGCGACGAGCGAACACCGGCATTGAAGCGTTTTTCCATGAACTCGGGGATGGTATAAACCCCGGCCCGCCAGAAGAAGGGGATGAAAACGAAGGCGGCCACGATCATGGCCGGTATGCAGCCGATCCATTCGAAATTGCCGACGGCCATGCCGTAGCTATAGGCCGCCCCACCGACCCCGATGATATCCGTACCGCCGATATCGGTGGCGACCAGCGATGTACCGATGATCCACCAGGGCAAACGCCTGCCGGCCAGGAAGTAGTCTTTGCCGGTGGTAATACGACGCCCCACCGCCAGTCCCAATCCCAGGATACCGGCCAGGTAACCGGCCAGGATCAGATAATCTATCCACGAAAGATTGCCGGTCAATAAAGATTCCTCGCATACTCTGTGTTTGCCCGCTTTGCTGGACTTTCTCTAAGATAATTTACGTATATTACCGTGCATTAACCTTCCTTGCTAATAAATTAATTCCTACATTCAGGACTCCAACCATCAAGACCGACTTTTAAGCACTGTATTATCAGCGTCAGAATCATCATTACAGGCATGTACTTACAGCTCCTGGCAAAACACTGCAGATGGATTTCAAATGAGCATTTCGATAAACTATATATAGGGATTGGTCGCGATTAATGACACCAAACGGGTATTGTTAAACACCCAAAAACAGGTACTTTCCCAGCAAGGCAGAAGTTCGGCGCCCGACAGGCAAGCCAAAAGGAGCCGACATGACGGCCGCATGCCGAACATACGTTTATACTCTCTTTTTGTCGATCCCCCCGCTGCTCTTGGCCGCTTCAGTACAAGCAGCGCCGGTCTGGGGGGAGAAATCCACACGGCGTCAGCCTGATGGCGAGATGGTCGAGGTCCGCATCTGGGGTGATGAATTTTATGAGGTAGTCGAGTCACTGGATGGTTACACGCTGATTCGGCATCCGGGTAACGGAAAAATTTGTTACGCCCGATTGTCGCCTGATAAAAATGAATTTGTTTCTACAGGCATACGCGTAGCCAAGACCAAGCCGGCTGGTGTGGCCCTGGCGAAACATTTGCGAATTCGCCCAGAATCTCGGCGGGCCAAAGTCCGCGTGGCCCGCAAGCATTTCGCCGAGATCGAAACACCGGCCCTTAGCGCATTGCCTCTATCATCTTCTCAGGAGCCGCACCCTCTCAGCACCACCGAGATAGAGGGCATCTGCCTG
>CP070790.1:1673771-1676769 GCA_020346805.1 Planctomycetota bacterium | reverse complement strand
CTGTTTTATCTGCGGCTCAGGGAGGGCTTTTCGAAAGAGTTACGAGATCTACGCGACAAAGTTTACCTTTGAAGATGGCAAACTTATTTCTACAGATCGCATTGTAGGCGCTAAATAATTGATTCTCAAGTGCCCTCGTTATGGAACGGCTATTCCATCTATTCACCTTTGGCATCCTCATTCAAAGCATCAAGGGCCTTTTCTATGAGTGAGCGTCGAAAGACTTTTTCAGCCCCAGGATCAAGATTCGGATTTCCCACCGGGGTAACAATTTTATGAGCCTTTACAATCCGGTTCGAACCCACCATTTGAGCGACGGGTATAATCGAGCACATATGTGCCGTAGGGATCCCCCCCCGCTCCAGTTCCTTACTTAGCGTGGCGCCCCCACGCGTACTCGTACCTCATGTAGAGGTAAGAACGGCACATGACACACCTTCGGCCTTGAGTTCCTCGGCGATGGCCTGTCCTATTCTCCTGATATTCTCCACAATGCAAACGGCACCGGAGGTACTATAAAATTTATTGTGAAGTTTCCCAATAATGCCCTCCTTTTCCATATCCCTCAAAACATCAACTGGAACAAGACGATTAGGGTCCTCATGGACGAAAATCGGATCATAACCAATGTGATAGACCTCAAAATCATCAGAATGAAGTCCGTCAACTCCCTCTATGGAGTATGCCCCAAACCTCGTAGCGCCTACAGACTCGATTTTGTCGGGATTGCCCGTGGGAACTAACCCACCGTCTGTAATCAAGGCCACTGTCGCCGAACCCATATCCTGAATCCTTGGGGCAGGCTTTACCCGGTCATATTGCGGAAGAGATATCTCGGAGTCAAAGGGTTTCCCCTTCAGCTTGTTTAACAACATGGCAACGGCCCTTTCGGCACCAGTTTGCGCTGATACCTCATTCGTCATAAGCCCACGAGAAAAATAACCTTCCTCGGACGGTTTCCCAACCCTTTGACCGGCGGCAAGGCGAGTAACGATGCTTACCATTTTGGAAACTGCACCGGCCATACCGATCCCGGTTTTTGGCGTCTTTACAATGTATGTATATTGGCGAAACAGGTCAATACCCGGGTTCTCCTTATTCATACCGGTAGCCGTCGGGATACTGAACCGTTCCTGAACGGCCTTGCAAACGGCGCCACAGGCGATCCCGTACCGGCCTGCGCCGAAGGCGGGACCGGCAATGACCGCGTCCGGTTGGAAAGGACGAATTAATTCAAGCACTTTCTCCGAGGTTTCTTCTATTTTCTCTGCAAAAGTGTTATCGCCGCAGATAACCGTCGCCACTACTTTTCCTTGTTCCCCCAAGACATTTTGAACAGCGATGCCCGGCCCGAGAGCGCCTCCAATCACTTGTGGTTCGATGTGGGCTTTGTCCTCACCGCCCACTCCACCGAAAAATTGATTGAGATAATGAACGATTCTTAAAGATTTTTTTTGCATGGTCCCCCCTGTTTAATATCCCAAATAGGTCTTTTTATGTTTGGAAGTATTTGTCGACTCGGTGCCCCGGTATACCAATATGCCATTACAACAGATCGTTGGAAAGATATTTCAGAAGGCAAATGGTCGCCCTGTTGTGTCTATATCCCGTGAATTTAATATCGGACCGCTTTGAATTTTGAACTCCCCATCTGGCACAGTATTCCTTTAATAGAAGCCGATCTTCTTATATGCGCATCGCTTATCGGAGATCCATTAGGCATAGGAACGGCCCGTCCGACAACCTTTCCCACGGCCGGTAATTCCAAGGGCGCGACCGACGGATTTCCCATACTCACGATCGCATTGAGTTCAGGCATATTGAAAATAATGCTCGCTTCAGATTGCGGATCTCTGACATCCGCCGTCATAGGAACCAAGGCGATGGTTGTCTTTATTCCCAGTTCCTCACACCTCTTTGCGGTCTGCGACAAGGTCACCTCAGGGGCCCCGCCACCGGCTTTGGTCAGAATCGCACCGTCCGCCGAAAGGACCCATTTGGCCAAATTGGCTGCCATATTTGCAGTTCTTTCAAATTCGGGGGGATTGTTGTGGGCCGTAGTAATAATGGTACCGGCAAAATGGATCTCCTTTCCATGTTGCCTATAAAGTGCCTTGATCATGGGGTGGTTTTGAATGACGTAGGTCTCCATGCAAATGCTTCGATAGGAATTCAATACGGCCCCGTCTAAAACCTCGTTTGGATGCAAAATCGTCGGTACAAGACCCTCGATATTGGTGCCGTACAGGACCGGTTCTCCAGGTATGGGCTCCCACTGCATGCTAAGCATTTGAAAGATGTACACGACCCTTGGCAAATGCTCCGGGCCTTTGGCAGGATCGTTCACTGAAGGCAGTTCATAGACCTCCACTTCATCCGGCGCCGAATCCAGATTGGCCCCGGCAAGATCAGCGGCCGCTTTGAGGCCGGCGATCTTGAGGGCAACCCTGTAATCCATCGGGTTAACCCGATCTGCCGGGCGGGGCATCAGCACGAGGTTGTAAGTCTTTCCGTAGGTCCCTTGTTCCGCCGCAGGCCCGATCATGTCGATGATTTCCCCGTTCGGCTCCCTGGTCGGATAAAGTCCTTTCTTATTACAGTCACTCAATACGACCGCAGCACCACGCAGCACACGGGTACTGCCCTGGCCGGCCATCCGCTGTTTGCCCAGGGCGCCGGGAAAGTCTTCACCACTACCGCCAGTCTTTGCCCGGGGTTCGATGACGTCGTGGACCTGAACGATTCTGCAGCTTTCCCCGGGACGTGCCCGGGCTATATCAACCTTGCTGAATCTGATATCCCTTTCTAAAAGCTCCTGAAGTTCACCACGATTTATGCGTAGCTCCCCATCGACGATTTCAGTCCTATCGGAAAACTGAATATCCTTGGTATGCACGATTTCGAGCTCAAGTCTCATAAAAATCTCTCCCTTCCAAGGATTCCGAGGGCTTTTTACGAAAAATGATTAATCGGTGGAATATACAAGATATTATATAAT
>CP070790.1:1669158-1673671 GCA_020346805.1 Planctomycetota bacterium | reverse complement strand
GTCTTTACACCGCTGGTCGTCGAGGAGATGAAAAAAAATGATCTGGATGATGTCCTGTTTATTGTCGGGGGATCGTTTCCGGCTGAAGACATACCGGTCATGAAGGAAATGGGGGCCGATGAGGTATTCCGAGGAGGCTCCCTGACGGAGACTATTGTTAACTATATTCACGAGAACGTGCGGCCTTAGGGTTATCAAATGGGTGTCAAGAAAAAAAGCAGTCCGCAGGAATTGGTTCAAAAATTGCTCAGCGGCGATCGCCGGGCGGCGTCCCGACTCATTTCACTGGTAGAAAACCAGTCCGATGAAGCCGGTGATGTGATGAAACTCGTTTATCCCCATACGGGTAAGTCCATGATTTTAGGTATAACCGGTGCTGGCGGCAGCGGCAAATCAAGTCTGATCAATCAACTAATCGACCGCTTCCGTCACAGGCAGCGAAAGGTTGCCGTCCTCGCCGTTGATCCCAGCAGCCCGTTTTCGGGGGGTGCGCTTCTGGGAGATAGAATTCGATTCCAAAAACACACCACGGACAGCGGAGTTTACATCCGATCTATGGGGTCACGGGGGTATCTGGGCGGGCTGGCGCGGGCAACCACGGACGTTGTCAGAATCATGGAGGCCATGGGAAATGACGTTATCATCATCAAAACCCTCGGTGTAGGCCAGGATGAATTTGACATCATCCACATTGCCCAAACCTGTATACTGGTCCTGACACCCGGGATGGGTGATGATATCCAGGCCATGAAGGCTGGCATTATGGAAATTTCAGATCTGATCGTGCTCAATAAAGCCGACCTGGACGGTGCCGATGTTGCGCTGCGTACCTTGGAGGCAACCCTGCATTTTTCTTCACAAAAAGAAGATGATGCCTGGTCCCCCCGGGTAATACCGACCGTGGCCGTCGCGCCCAGATCAGGTGAAATCCAGGGCATTGATGAACTCCTGTTTGGTTGTTATTATTGAAGAAAAGGTGACGGTTGGTAGGCAACTATAGTTAAGTAGCCACTATGGAAGCATACGATGACGAAGAAACTGTTTTGGGAAAATCCCTATTTAACTACGCTTGAGACGGTCATTAAATCTGTCGTCGGCAACTCGATCACATTGTTGGAAACGATCTTTTACGCCTTCTCTGGTGGACAAGAAAGTGATGCAGGAACTATTGGTGGTTACCCCGTCCTTGAGGCTATAAATTCTGGTCTCGATATACAATATTTATTACCCGAAGGTCATGAATTAAAGTCTGGCGATCGATTGCGAATCGACATCGACTGGAATCGTCGCTACCGGTTAATGCGCCTTCATTTTGCTGCGGAGCTTATTATAGAACTTGTTTACAGTGAACTGGACAAGGTAAAGAAAATAGGTGCACACATCTCTCCAGACAAGGCAAGAATAGACTTTATTTGGCGAGAGAATATATCACAACATTCTTTCCGCAGCTTACCGCTTAGGCCCAGCACTTGGTTGATTTAGATATGGAGGTCATCAGCGCTTACTCTGATGAAAGCGCTCAGCAGCGCTGCTGGGAAGTTCCGGGTTTTGCACGTGTTCCATGCGTTGGAACACTCCTTAAACGCACCGGTGAAGTCGGCAAAATCGCTCTCAAAAGCAAAAATATCGGAAAAAATAAGGAGCGTATTGAAATCTATGCTTTTTTTTCTTGACAAGTCGGCAATATGGTAATACCAATGTACCAACTTTCTGCCAACCAATTATATCTTCATTAGAGGCGAATTATGGCCAAACCAAAGGCATTGGGTCCGGATATCCAGAAATTGTATTCTTACCTTGAGTTGCCTATCGGTGCCACTGCAATAGGCCTGCCGCCGGGTCGCTTCACCGGCTTGTGGCGTTACACAAAACCGGTCTTTCAGGTGAAAGTCCCTCCCTGCCAGAATGCATGTCCGGCCGGGAACTGGATTCAAAAGTTTATTGCTGATTCAGGTTCCGAGAACCTGGATGACGCATGGAATGCGCTAATTCTTGAGAATCCATTCCCGGGAGTTTGCGGACGGGTTTGTTACCATCCCTGTGAATTATCATGCAATCGTAAGGATATGGATAAGGCCACGTCCATTCACTCTGCGGAAAGATTTTTGGCCGACCATTTTTTTCAGCAACCCCTCGCACCGCCGGTAACCATGGAAAAACAAAACAAGAAGGTCGCTGTGGTAGGCTCCGGACCGGCCGGACTGGCCTGCGTCTACTTCCTGATCATGATGGGATATGAGACGGCTGTTTTCGAGGCGTACCACGAGCTGGGCGGCATGCTGAGGATTGGGATTCCAAGATATCGACTTCCTAAAAAGATTGTGGACAAAGAGGTTGGGGACATTCTCGCCTTAGGGGTTGAGGTTTATAAAGGCTGCCGTGTTGGAAAAGATTTGCCGTTTTCGGAATTACTCGCCTATGATGCCGTTTTTATCGCAACGGGCGCACATCAGAGAACTCAGCTAAATATACCGATCGAGGTTCAGGATAACATTTATGAGGGGCTCGATTTTCTGGCCTTGCATAATCTGGGTCGGCCACCGATCCTCGGAAAGAATGTAATAGTAATCGGTGGCGGCAATGTCGCCATTGATGTCTGCAGGACACTAATTCGCCGGGATTGCGCCCCCGCGCTCCTTTACAGAAGAACTCGCAACGAAATGCCTGCCCATCACGAAGAAATCTGTGATGCCGAAGACGAAGGCTTGCAGCTTAAATATCTTCTGGCACCAAATTCAATCGGATCCGCCGGCAAAGGCAGGGTTTCCCTTAAATGCGCCAAAATGGCTTTAGAAAGCACCGGTCCGGATGGGCGACCGCAGGTTGTTGCACTGGAAGGTGAGTACGAATCATTTGAAGCGGATCAAATTATTTTAGCCACGGGAGAAATTCCAGACCTTTCCTATTTGCCCCGGGATATCGAGTTGTCAGATGGCCTGGTTCAAGTCAAATCTTCCGGGCAAACGAGCATTGAGAAAGTTTTCGCTGGCGGAGACATTGCTGGGCAGCGGTGGACTGTTGCCGAGGCCATTGGCTCAGCCAAACAAGCGGCGATCGCCATGGATTACTATTTAAGGGGTGATGATCTTCAGAAACTTACGGAGCGTGGTGCAATGGCCAAGACCATGCGAGTTCATTTCGGAAAAGAGGAGATGCCATTGCTGGATGATCAGGAGGTTGCAACCTTCCAGGATTTAAATTTAACCTATGCGTTCACCTCAGCCGGCCATACATCTGAAAAATTGCCGGTTGACGAGCGCATTTGTGACTTTAGCGAAGTTGATTGCGGCCTGGATGAGGCGGCGGCTGTGGAAGAGGCCCAACGCTGCCTGAGCTGCGGTGTCTGCAAAATGTGCGGGAATTGCTATCTTTTCTGTCCGGACGGTGCCGTTGAGTTTGATCCGGCAGCGCAGCAATATATCATCAATTACGAGTATTGCAAAGGCTGCGGGATCTGCTTTAGAGAATGCCCTGTGGGCATGATTTGTGTTCGCGCTGAAGAGGAGGGGTGATGGCTTTGGAACGTAAGATGTTAACAGGAAACTATGCTGCCGCTCATGGGGCACGCTTGGCCCGTGCGGAGGTTGTACCAGTGTATCCGATTACTCCCCAAACCCACATTATGGAAAAAATGGCGGAGTTTATCGAAAAGGGCGAGTTGGATGCCGAATTTGTGCCGGTTGAGTCCGAACATACTGCCATGGCGGTCGCCATTGCAGCCCAGGCGACCGGGGCGCGAACCTTTACGGCAACCTCGGCCCAGGGGCTGGTATATATGCATGAAAATCTTTTTGTGGCCTCGGGCCTGCGGCTGCCTATCGTCATGACAATCGTCAATCGAGCACTGGGCGCTCCTAATACCATCTGGCCGGATCTTTCCGATTCATTGGACCAACGGGATACGGGCTGGATTCAAATGTATGTTGAAAACGCTCAGGAAGCACACGATATGATCGTCCAAGCCTATCGTGTGGCCGAAGATAAGCAGGTCCTTTTACCCGTGGCGATTTGTTTTGAAGGGATCATCATTTCGCATTACATGGAACCGGTTGAGGTCCTTGATCAGCAGAAAGTGGATAAATTCTTAAGTCCTTATGAGCCGGAGCATGTTGTCCTCAACCCGGCCAAGCCCATGGCTATTGGCCAGATCGTGATGGATGATTCCTATTACACGGAGTATCGATATCAACAGCAAGAGGCCATGGACAATGCAAAAAAGGTGATTCAGGAAGTGGATGACGCCTTTGATGCTGCCTTCGGCCGGAGCTATGGCGGACTTCTATCGGCCGAGGGCATGGAAAACGCCGAAGTTGCGATATTAACTCTAGGAAGTTTGACCTCGGCCGCCAGAGAAGTCGTCAAAACCTTGAGAGGAGAAGCGGGTATTCCAATCGGTTTGATCAAACTGCGGACCGTTAGACCCTTTCCTGATCATGAACTTAAAAAAATTCTTTGCGGTATAAAAGCGGTTGCCGTTATGGAAAGAGATGTGTCGGTCGGGGCAGGGGGGATC
>CP070790.1:1666370-1669058 GCA_020346805.1 Planctomycetota bacterium | reverse complement strand
CTAACCCAAGAAGATCTGGTAATCGCCCGACCCTCAAGCGAAATCGTTGCTGGAATGCGAGTAAAAATAATAAAAGCGGAATAAAAAATACTCATACTCGGAGCCGCGAGCGCATGTATCCGGTGTAGCCCTCGTTCTCCATAGCAGATTATTATGAAGGGTGAATCGGCGAAGTCGGAAGCGACCGATCTCAATTTACTACAACAATGGAGATTTTTTGATGCGAGCTTCTTTAAGTTCCCACCTGAGTTTGACATTAATCTTTGCTACTATTGCCGCTTCAACATGCTTGGCCGATCCCGTATTGATGCAGACCACCGAAGAACACATCCCCCAACTCTACCCTCGCATGGAAATCTGCCTCAATGGGACTTGGCAATGGCAGGCCGGTGGCGAAAACGACGGCGACAAATGGTACATGCTCGACCAGGTTCGCGTCCCCGGCGCCTGCCAGCGGGACGACCTCACCCAGGAGGTCGCCGTCTGGTATCGAAAATCTTTTCACATGCCCGGCGGATTTAAAGATCCCAAAGCCCGATGGTTACTGCGCTTCGAAAAAGCCGGCTGGTATACCAGGGCTTATCTCAACGGCCGATCGGTCGGCGAAAACTTCGGCTCATACGTGCCCTTCGAATTCGATATCACCAACGACATCCAATTCGACGGGCAAAACGAACTAAAAGTCTTCCTTCATGTCGCCGCCGGTAAATACGTCCTGCCCGGCAAAGAAATCAACAGCCTCCGCCAGGCTATGAGCTTCCGCTCCGGCGGACGCCTGAACATTAACTGGGCCCAAATCAAAGGTGACGTCACCATTCAAAAACGGCCGGCATATCACATTGATTTCCATCGCGTCGAAACTTCTTTCATAAAAAAAGAGCTGCGAATTAAAGGAACCATCTCCACGTTCTCCCCCGCTTGGAGACTGACCGACCAGCAAATACACGCCCAGGTATTCGATCTTCACTCGGGCAAGCTCGTACTTGAAGCCACCATCCCACTTGCTATCTCACCAGGATCGAAATCCCAATTCGATAAAACCATATCCTGGACGAATCCCACCCTGTGGGGCTTCGGCAAATATGGTGAACCGCACCTCTACGGCCTGCGCCTGGAACTTCATGATTCTGGCCGAGGACATCTTGACACCGTTACCTCACGCTTCGGCTTCCGCGAGGTCTGGTACAACGGGCAGACCCTGATGCTTAACGGCAAACCGCTATTCATTTCCGCCGCCGTCGTCCCCCTTCATAAATCATACGACGTTGTCTACCACCACAACTACGCCCTTTTCGAACGCAACCAGATCGTCCGCCACATCCAGGCCCTCAGACAGCACGGCTGGAACGGTATGCACAACCACTTCGATACCTTCGGCACCGCACTATACGACGTCGCCGACGAACTCGGCTTTCTGATCATCCCCGGCTGTTTTTGTGCCGGCCCGCGCTGGAAAGCCGCCCGCACTGAATGCCACCCCGATTGGCCGACCTTCATGCACCAAACCTTCACCGACTGGGCCAAGATCATCGGCAACCACCCCAGCGTGGTCATGTGGTCGCTGATCTGCGGTACGCCGGGCCCAACTGAACAAATGCCTTTGGATAAAATGCTCAGACTCCTCGACCATCCGGGTGCCGTTCATCAATCCGACACCACCCGCCCGGTAATGGGCACTGATAATGATATCGTCAAGGCCGCCTTCGGCGGGCTGCGCGGACAAATCGAAAAAACCTTCACCGATAACAAAAAACCACACTTCGTTCAGGAAGTCTGGGGACTGCAAACCAAAAATCCCATCGTCATGCAACACATGAAAAGTATGCTCCAGTGGTTGAAAGATCGAAACGTCTCCGGCTACGTAAGCTACGGCCAGACTTTTCCCCTCTTCGATTTCAAACTCAACTGGCTCAGCGATTCCGGTTACGGCGTGCGCTGGTCCCAAACCAGCCCCCAATTCCCCAGAAAATCATTCATCGGTTGGCTGAACTGGTGCGACCCGGCGCAACCCTTAACCCGGCCTTCCGACATCGGCCAGTCCATCCGTAATCAGTACGAACAACTCTGGGGCTCGCCCGGCGATACCGAGCTAGAGGTCTACCCCCACATTCTCACTACCGGCCACCGCTCCGAAGCATTTTATTTGGCGTTGGAATATCAATCACCCATAAATCCTGCTCCCCAACTGGTTTTGCTCGATGAAAAACAAACCGGTTACATCAACCTCCGCTACCCCGGCCAAATCAAACTATGGGAAATCGGCCAACACTCCATTCGCACCAAGGTACTCCAAGCCGACCGCAAAAAAATGACTCTCACCCCCGGCTACCGGGACATAATAAAAATCAAATGGGATGATTGAATTGTAAGTAATGTGTAGCTAAAAAATGCAGTAGCCCGATCTGTCAAAGAGGACCAAAACATTCGAAAACATGGCACTGTAGGGTATTGTCTAGTCCGCCGTGGCAGAATTGATCCGCTATGATCCCTTTGTGTTAGCCGCGATCACGATGCCCATTGGGAGAGCGCATCAATCCCCATTTAAAAATAATAATTGACGCGCGAGGTATATTCATGATTGGCATAATTTAATCCATAGCAGATTGATTCCCCGGTTGCCCCAGCTTCCACACCATGGCTGCCGATACCAATAACGCTCCACCGGCCAGCAGATTCAATATCATATCT
>CP070790.1:1658583-1666270 GCA_020346805.1 Planctomycetota bacterium | reverse complement strand
CGAATCTAATAGTGTATTATGTTTATATAGGCGCTCAGGGCGACGAAACTTCGGATCAATCCAAAAATCTGGTATGATTAAATTATATACATTATCTGCAGCCTCAAGGTTATGGCTGATGAAGATTTCAGAACATATTTATGAGGTCGATGAATGAATGCACAATTGCAGTTTTATGGGGCCGTCAGAGAAGTTACCGGATCGATGCACCTGGTCGAAATCGACGGGCACATGGTGGCCATGGATTGCGGGCTCTTTCAAGGTAAACGGTCGGAGGCCAACACCAAGAACCGTACTTTTCCATACGATCCGAAGAAGATTAATACGGTTATCCTCTCCCACGCCCACATCGATCATTGCGGCAGGTTGCCGCGGCTGGTGCGCGAGGGATTTTCCGGTCCGGTTTATGCTACGCCGGCAACCTGCGACCTGGCCAGGATTATGCTGGCCGACTCCGCCCATATACAAGAGGAAGATACCGAATACTGGAACAAAAAGCGTGTCAGGCGCGGCGACGCGGCCATCGAGCCTTTATATAACGCCGACGACGTGGCGGCCACCGTCAAGCTGCTTCAGCCCCAACGACTGGGCGAAATTTTCGACGTGGTACCGGGTATGCGGGCGACGCTGCACGAGGCCGGTCATATGCTCGGATCAGCCGGTATAGGACTGGAGATTGCCAACGGGGCGGATCGACCTGTTCGAATCGTTTATACCGGCGATCTGGGTCGGCCGAATATGGAAATCCTGCGCGACCCGGTGCCATTACCGCCCTGCGATTATCTTATTTGCGAGAGTACGTACGGCGGGCGTGAAACCCCCGATGCCGAGAATATGCGCGATCAATTGGCCGAGGTTATCAACAAGACCATCGAACGTGGCGGGAAGGTGATCATCCCCTCCTTTGCCGTCGGCCGAACCCAGGTGATTGTTTACGACTTTCATTTACTGGTTCTTGAAGGACGCATTCCCGAACACGTTCCGCTGATTGTGGATAGCCCCCTGGCAGTACGGGCTACGGAAATTTTTAAGGATCATCCGGAAATCTACGATCGTGAAGCTTTCGCCTTCAACAAGTTGACCGGCGACATGCTCGAATGCGACAAGTGCGAATACATCCAGGATGTCGCACAGAGTAAGGCCCTGCACGGGCGGGACGAACCGATGATTATCATCTCGGCCAGCGGCATGTGCGAAGTGGGTCGAATCCTACACCATCTCAAGAACAACATCGAGGATCCCCGCAATACCGTCCTGATTGTCGGCTACCAGGCCGCCCACACGTTAGGGCGGCGACTGGTCGAAAAAAGCAAGCAGGTCCGCATATTCGGCGAAATGTACAAGGTCAGGGCCAAGGTCAAGGCGCTTAACGGATTCAGTGCCCACGCCGATGCCGCCGAGCTGACCGAAATGACCGCACCCCTGGCCGGTGAGGTTCGAAAAGTCTTTTTGGTTCATGGGGAATTGGATCAGGCCCAGGCCCTGGCTGAGGTGATGCGAAAGAATGGTTTCACCGATGTAATCATTCCTGACAGCGGCGATAAAATCCCGATATATTGACGAACAACGTCTTGGCGTGCCTATAATTTAATAGAGCAACCATAGTTTGCCTCGAATTGAACTGGCCCCGAATATGTTACCTCGTATAATGTTACTATCTCTTGAGACCCGGCCGGTAATTTATATCCGCCGCCATTTAAGCGCAGGGAGACGGCTATGGCCAAAGCCCATGTTAATCCCGAAGAGTTGAGACGCTTCGCTAAAGACCTGAGCCGATTTAATTCCGAATTGCAAAGTCTGCTGTCCGGGCTCCATGCCCGAATGCTCAATCTTGAAAAAACTTGGCGCGATCAGGAACAGAAGAAATTCATCGAAGAATTCGAAGTGACCATGAAAGCGATCAGCCGGTTTATCGAATCATCGAATCGGCATGTATCCATCCTGGTGAAAAAAGCCGGCCATATTGAGGATTACCTGCAGCAGCGCTAGGATTATCGAATGAGCCGATTTGCCAGAGTAGATTCGGTCGATGCAGTAAAGGAATTGAGGGCATCCCTCTGTATCTTTGCTGAAGATGTGCAGGTCGGTCTAGATGAGGCGGAAGCGGAAATACGGCAAACGGCAAATTGGTTGAAACAGGATCAGCACGCTTACTGGAAAGCACAGGTCCGTAAATACTCTGAACTGGTTACCCGTGCCAAGATTGCCTTGAAACAGAAGCAGCAGCAAAAGACGCCGCTTGGAGGCAGGTATTCGTGTGTCGATGAAAAAAAGGCCTTGGCCGCCGCCCAAAGGCGATTTGAAGAATCCGAGCAAAAGCTCGCCAATGTCTGTCGATGGCTGCGGCGATTTGATGAGGAGGCCTTCAACTATCGGGGCGTGGTTCAAGGACTGAATAATGCGCTGGCCGCGGATATTCCCAAAGCTATTACTCAATTGGATAATATGATTGGTTCCCTTGAATCCTATGTTTCCGCGGGACCGCCGAGTGAAGAACCGGCAATAGCCGGCGGTCCTGTTTCGGAAGTTGGTCGGGAAAGTCAAATCCCGTCCATGGCTCGCAGCGACACGACATCGGCAGCCTTTTCAACCGAGAATTACCAGCTGCTCAGAAATATGACCCCGCCTCAGCTTGTTCGTAACAAAACACGTATTAAAAAACCAAAGTTCAGTTGGATTAAAGATTGTGAAATTAGTAAATCTCAACGGGAAGCGGTCGCCGGTCTTGATGTTGACTCCATTTCGATCGATCCCGGCCGGAAGGTTGTGATTGCCCGCGATGTTTGGCATCAATCTCGCGTCTATCTCGAACGAGTCGAACCCTCCTCTCCGAGCGATAGCGGTTGGTACGTCGGTTTTTCTGACGGCCGGAAGGCAAAGGGTTACCGAGCCCTGCGGATCGATGATCTTCTTGCTCTGCGTCCCGATTGGGATGAGATTTTAAAACTGCCGAAAGGATATCTGGTAGTGGTTGATGGCGGCACGGTTGAGGCGGTGATTGACGAACGAGGAGAAATCCTGCACCCCGCCGGTCCGAAGCAGAGTAGTAATGAATCCGGCGGAAAATAGTGGATGCGATTGGATCCGTATAGACTTTACCGCTTGCCGGTATGTTTATTGGTCGGCTTTATGGAGAATATAATGAGTGTCAGCGCAGGCCGGGCGATAATTAAAGACGCTTCGAAAAAGTTTCTGGCCCGTTGGAACAGCACCAAAATGATGTGGCGCGATGAGAACAGCAGGCAGTTCGAAGAAAAATTTTTAACTGAGTTGTTGGCGAAACTTCGGAAGGCTGAGGGAGTGATGGAGCATATGGATGCGGTCCTGAACCGCGTTCGCCATGATTGTACATAACCTGGAGATCGGCCGGCGCGAAACGCCGGTAAGCATTTTCCAGGCCTGGAGTGCAGTTAATGCAGGATCATCTTCAACAGTACATTCATGATCGTCCTTTAAAGCACGATGGCGATCACCGGGATCTTCAACGTGCCGCCCTAAGGGAGATGATCAGGTTGTCGGCTGAGGCGGTTAAACCCGCGGAATCGCAGGTCGAGCAGCGATTCGGTAAGGCCAAACAGCTTGCCCAGGAAAAATTTCAGGACGAGAGCGGAAAAATCGAGCAGCGATTCCGGGAACTCAAGGATAAAAGCCGGCAAACGTACGATGAGCAGGTCAAGCAGACTCAGGACCTGTTCGCATCGGATTCGAACACCCTCGAAACAAATACCAAAACAACCCGCGAACGTATCGTTGGTGATAGCGACACCACTTTGCGAAATGCGAAAAAGGTATTTGATAACGATGTCTGGCTGGCCGAAACGGTTGTAACCGCCACCAAAAAAGAGCTGCAAAAGGAATTCAAGCGAATCCAGAAAAAAATACCCGCTGATAGAGAACAACTGGAATCGCTGCAAGAGCAGGCACAGTGGTTACTACAGCAGTATCGGCAAGAGATAACCGAAGAAATTCCTCCGGTCGATGAGAAATCGCTGGCGACGGACGATCCCAAGGCGGCATTTGACCAACAGTACGCCTCGGCTGAGGAATACCTTGATGCCCTTGAGAATTTAACGGTCCCGCAGCTATTCATAGGAATCCGGTGTTATATATATATAACGCTTTTTTGTATTGGCTCGGTAGGATTGATGGGATTACCCATCGTCCTGAGCGTGCCTCACTGGCCCTCTTTCTTTGTGACCGGGCCGATTGCGTTACTGATCGCATTGGTGATTGCGTTGACGGCACGTAAAACACTGTGGCGACTGACTCAGTCTCAGGTTAGATTAATCTACCTGCCGTTACAGCAGACAATCGCTGCAGCCCATGTAACACTCGATCGGTATTTGGAGTTGGCCGCCCGGCAGTTAAAGCAGGGGGAGGCGGATGCGATTCAGAAACGGGATGATGAAGTAAAAAAGTCTCAGGATCGCTTCAATGCCGTCAGAACCGAAACCGAACAACGGCGCTCTTCGCTACTCCAGCAGCTCGAAGAAAGCCATACTAAATTACACAATGAAATTGAGCATCGTCGAAACGAGGGTCTGCGGCAGGCCGAGGAGATGCAAGAAAAACATTATTCGGATCTGCAGCAGCGCTACGATCAGGACATGACCAATGCTCGCCGGCATTACGAACAGCGGATGAACGAATGTCAAAGCCAATACCAATCCGCCCGGACCGCGCTGGAACAGCGATGGAAAGACGGTCTGAGTTGTATTAAAAATCTCCTTGAAGATACTGCCGATCTTAACCGCCAACCGTTCTTTGGCTGGAACGATCCTCGCTGGCCCGAATGGATGCCGCCCAGAGAGTCCGCCACCGTTGTACCTTTCGGTTACTGGCAGGTGGATTTTAAACAGCTTGCCGATCGCGTTCTCAAACACGCACCATTCCAGACCGATCGTTCGGCAATAGTTAAGGTACCGGCACTGTTGGCCTTTCCCGATCGGTGTTCGTTACTTTTGCGAACCGGTTTGGAAGGTCGCGACCGGGCCATTGAGACCCTGCGGGCGGTAATGCTGCGCTTGCTTACCTCGCTTAAGCCCGGTCGCGTACGCTTCACCATTATCGACCCCGTCGGCTTGGGAGAAAATTTTGCCGGCTTCATGCATTTGGCCGACTATCAGGAATCGCTGGTCGGGGGCAGAATCTGGACCGATAGCGCGCACATCGAGCAGCGGCTCACCGACTTGACCGATCATATGGAAAACGTCATTCAAAAGTATTTACGCAACGAGTTTGAAACCATCGACGAGTATAACCTGCAGGCGGGGGAGCTGGCCGAGCCCTATCGTTTTCTGGTGGTGGCAAACTTCCCGGTGAATTTCAATGAAGAGGCCGCCCGTCGACTGTGCAGCATTATCAGCAGCGGGGCCCGTTGCGGGGTCTATACCCTGATTGCCCACGACACCCGACAGGAACTGCCTACCGGTGTTCAAATGGAGGATCTTGAGAAAGGCGGCATTCACCTGATGTATAAAGACGATCGGTTCATATGGCAGGATGAAATATTTCGGCAATTCCCATTGACTTTGGACACGACGCCGGCAGAGGAATCCCTGACCCGTATCATGCATGTGGTCGGACAGGGGGCCAAGGATTCAAATCGCGTCGAGGTACCGTTCGGCACCATTGCCCCATCTGGCGATAAGTGCTGGACCAGCGACAGCGGTGAGGATCTGTGCGTACCTATCGGCCGCACCGGGGCCGTCAGGCTGCAACATCTGAGATTGGGGCGGGGCGTTGCCCAACATGGTTTGATTGCCGGTAAGACCGGTTCGGGAAAGTCGACCATGCTGCACGTAATCATCACTAACCTTGCCCTGTGGTATCATCCCGATGAGGTGGAGTTTTATCTGGTTGATTTCAAGAAAGGTGTCGAATTCAAAACCTATGCCACCCACGAACTGGCTCATGCTCGGGTGGTGGCCATCGAAAGCGATCGTGAATTCGGCCTGAGCGTACTGCACAGGCTGGATGCCGAGTTGGCTCGAAGAGGCGATCTCTTCCGCCGCTTGGGGGCGCAGGACTTGCCTGCATACCGGCAAACATCGGATTCTAAACTACCGCGGATATTACTTATTGTTGATGAATTCCAGGTATTTTTCTCTGAGGATGACAAGCCGGCCCAGGACGCGGCCATGTTGTTGGACCGACTGGTACGCCAGGGCCGGGCATTCGGCATTCACGTGCTGCTTGGTTCGCAAACTCTAGGAGGTGCTTATAGTCTGGCCCGCACCACCATCGGACAGATGGCGGTTCGTATCGCCCTGCAGTGTTCCGAAGACGATTCCCAACTCATTCTCGACGATCACAACACCGCCGCCCGACTTCTTTCCCGGCCGGGGGAGGCGATTTATAACGATGCCGGTGGGCTGGTCGAAGGTAACAGCCCGTTCCAGACCGCCTGGTTATCTGACGAAAGTCGGGATGAATACTTGAATCGCGTCAGCAACCTGGTGCATAAGCTCCCCGATCGACGGGAACCGACTATTGTTTTTGAAGGCAATGCCCTTTCAGATATCAGAAAGAATCGTGCCTTATCTGAGCTGCTTGAAGCATTTGATTGGCCTGAATCTTGTACCGCCCCCCGCATATGGCTGGGTGAAGCGGTAGCCATCAAGGATCCGACCTGCGCGACTTTTCGGCGCCTGAGCGGGGCCCATCTGCTCATGGTGGGGCAGCGCGAAGATGCGGCGATGGCCATTATGACTGCGGCCATGCTTTGCCTGGCGGCACAGCAACGTCGCAAGTCCGCCAGGTTTTATATCCTGGACGGCACACCGGCTGATTCGTCACTGGCCGGTGTTTTGCAACGCGTCGCCTCTGTGCTGCCGCATTCAGTCCGAATTGTCAAGTGGCGCGAAGTGCCTGAGGCAATTACCGAACTAACTGACGAGATGCGACAAAGGCTACAATCCGACCGCACCGATACTCCAAGCATTTATTTATTGATTTATGGTTTGCAGCGATACCGGATACTGAGGCGCAGTGAGGATGACTTCAGTTTTTCAATGGATGATGCGGATAAGCCGCCGAGTCCGGACAAGCAGTTTGCCGAGTTGTTGCGGGAAGGTCCGCCGCTGGGCATCCATACTCTTACCTGGTCGGATACCTTGGCCGCCCTAGAACGGACCCTGGATCGGCAATCCCTGCGCGAATTCGACAACCGTATTTTGTTTCAGATGAGTGCCTCCGATTCGAGTAACCTGATCGACTCCCCGGTAGCCAACAAGCTCGGCTACTATCGGGCCCTGTTTTACAGTGAAGAACAGGGCTTGATGGAAAAATTCCGCCCTTATGCCCTGCCGGAAGAAGATTGGTTGAAACGGATAAAGAAATCCCTCAATCGCAAGTCGAAGTAGACAATGGCCTTCAACGAACCATCGCTGTAATTACGTTTTTTATGCGATGTTAATCGGGAATTGTGGCTAAGTCCTCGGTTGATCTTGCAGGAAAGGGACGGGTGCGATAAACAGTACCCCAGATGGTGGTAAATAATCATGGAAATGAGCTCCAGAGAAAGAGTCTTGACGGCTTTCGATCACGATGAGCCCGATCGTGTGCCCGCCTGGTGTGGGGCTTCGGTGGAGTTCTGGGAAAAGGCCAAGGGTGCTCTCGGTCTCGATGACGAAGGTTTGCGGGTGCGTTTGGGTGACGATTTCCGTCGGATCTTTGCCCGCTACAT
>CP070790.1:1651434-1658483 GCA_020346805.1 Planctomycetota bacterium | reverse complement strand
GGTTGAGTGACAGAGCATGTCGATCTATTACCAGGAGCATAATTGCTATGCGAATAGCATTTGTCGGACCGCTGCAAAGTGGCAAATCCACCCTCTTTAGAGCGGTGACAGGACAAGCAGCTTCGGATCAGCATCTTATGGGCGAACATATAGCGGTCGTAAAAGTGCCGGATCCGAGGCTCGAATTTCTGCAGAGACTGTTCAAGACCAAAAAGGTGGTGGAAGCGACGATTGAGTGTCTCGACGTTCCCGGCTTCAGCCATGAAACGGCACAATCGCAGAGTGAGTTTCGCAAGAGTTTGCCGCATATTCGTCAGTGCGATGCTCTGGTGGCGGTTGTACGGGGATTCGATAATCCCACAGTACCGGCCTATCGCAATCGGGTGGATGCCCGGGCCGATCTGGAAGAGTTGGAATCTGAGTTGATGTTTTGCGATTTGGAATCGGTCACCGGCCGAATTGAGAAACTTCAAAAGGAACTCAAAAAACCCAAGTCGCACGATGAGGAAAAACATCAATTGGAGCTGCTGCAGAGGTGCCAGAACGCCTTGGAGAACGAGCAGCCGCTTTCGAAGGTTATACAGAGCGACGAGGAGCGGAAGATGGTTTCCAGTTTCGCATTCCTCACGGAACTTCCGCTGGTTGTAGTGATAAACGTAAATGAAGCAGAGGCGTCGGCACCGGTTCCCTTTGATTATCCGCATGCACATACCACCATTGCCCTTTGTGCCGACACGGAAGAGCAGATTGCCAAATTGGACCCCCAAGATCGACAGGCATTTATGGAAGATCTTGGGGTAGGCGAGTCGGCACATGATCGACTGATACAAGCGTGTTATGGTGCTGTAGGCTTGATTTCGTTCATGACCCATAACCAGGAGGAAGTGCGGGCCTGGTCGATCAAGCAGGGGACGGAAGCAGTTGAGGCAGCAGGAAAGATTCATACCGATATGGCCCGGGGTTTTATCCGGGCCGAGACCGTGGCCTATGAGGATCTTGAAGCCGCCGGTGACATGAAAGCAGCCAAGGCCGGCGCTAAGGTTCGTCTGGAAGGAAAACACTATATCGTAGAGGACGGGGACGTTATCACATTTAGATTTAATGTTTGATAATCGCTTTTGCACTGGCCCTTGAACAAGCGAACTTGGTAAGATTTTCGCATAGTTGTCTAAAAAAATAAGTACTCGAAATGCCTTTTTTTTTGCGCATATAGAGATATTGATAAACCATGACTCTTATATGCAAGGAGGCATTTCAAGTGAATAAGTGTAGGCATCAAAATTTGGCTCAACGCAAGGGCAGGATCCAGGCTCAACTCCGGCACAGGGCAATCGTATCTAAATCATCTTGTTGAGTGAGTTATTTTACGGGGATTTGTCCAATTCGGTGCCGGTTAGTGTTGCGCGCTGCGCGTCATGTTGTTAAGTTGGCTATCTGTTATGTCGTGGGGCCTCACATTCAACGCAAACCGTTAGCAGCGACATGGATATTGAAGACCCGCGTGGCCTGTTGCGCTTTTTTAACGAATAGGACGCCCCGGGCATGGATCGAACCAAGCTGCATTGATCGCTGGATGCGACGTTTCGCGAGAACGATCTGCGACAGAAAATGGGGCACTCAGCCGAGACCTTGTCTCACATTCGTCGGTTGGCTTTGAACCCCCTTCGGCAAGATAAGTTCGTCAGAGTCGGAGCCAAAGCAAAACACCTTAAGTCCTCCCTGGAGGACAGTTACCTGCTGCAGATCTTCTGCCGGGTATTTAAGACGAGATTGCCTTGCGGTTATTATTGAATCACCGATTGCCAATTGGTCATTTTGAATATATTTAGACCCTGAGGGTATTTTGTGGTTTGGTGTGGGTGAGATAATTTCTTTTCTTCGCGCCCGGGGGGCAATAATCTCTGTTGATACACGTTTATATCTAAGTACACTAAGGGCGGATCCAATGCGACGAAGTACTCTCAATTTTCTGGTAGATTTGGTGAGCCTGCTGGTCATGATGGGCATGATCGCCACCGGTTTGGTGATCCGGTTTATCCTGCCGCCCGGCACCGGCGGGTTACATCGTCATGGACCCGGTCAGGGCAGGCAGCTTTTATTATGGGGGATGGGCCGGCACGATTGGGGTGATATTCACTTCTGGTTGGCCACCATCCTGGGGATTTTGTTGCTTGTTCACCTTATTCTCCACTGGTCGTGGGTATGTGTTATCGTCCGCCGTCTCCTGTCGGCAAAAAAGACGGATGGAACTTCAGGCCATAGCCAAAATCTTTATGGTGCGGGTTTTGTTATCGGTCTAATCGTTATCTTCGGTGGTTTTTTCTGGCTGGCTGTTGAAAATGTGGAAATGATACAGGGCCCGCATGGGGCCGTTGGCCACGTCGTCGGGCAAGAGACTCAACCGGCATCAAAAGTTCCATTACCCCAGCCCGGACACCACGGGGATGATCATATTATCAGAGGGTCAATGACCTTGGGAGAGGTCGAATCGACTACCGGTGTGCCAATACATGTCATACTTTCGGAACTTGGATTACCTGAAACAGTTTCCCGGCACGAACGGCTCGGACGCCTGAAAAGACAATACGGATTTGAACTGACCCAGGTCCGCGAGATCGTTGCCAAATATCAGACTGGCACAAAGTCGACAATGGCTGAATAATTTTGTCAACAAACCGCGCGATATAATCACGATTCAATTAGAATGTAATCCGCCATCCGGCTTTCCAAAATAAGTTATGGAACCAGACTTTGTATGTGTTACAATATTCGATACTCGGCCCATAAATGACAATTGTTCATTACAGCCTTAATTGCTACATCATATTTCTAATTGGCATGGTTGTCTGCAATCCACCACAATTATCCATGATTCGTTAATTTTTGCAAACTTAGTTCAATATATTTGTCCAGGATGTCGATTAATCAGTTAATTAAATCGTTTCGGGAGGCTTAGTCCGGGATTGCAGTGAGTTCACGATTTTAACCTTGCGGCTTTGGACGATTGGTGGACCATACCAAGCCGTTTATATCGACCTTGAAGCAGCCCGCCGGGGGCCGATTTTTTAAAAAGCAGGGTATGAAAATTATCGCCTGGTGTTGTGACCAAACGAACGAGAGTAATTGAATGAAAGAAGTTATTCCCGAAGTTATCTCAAACACTCGGTCGACTGATTACCAATTAATCCCCTTGGAATCTCTGGTGGAGGATATCAGGGATATATCCACTCTACCGGAGATAGCCATGAAGGTTGAGGGAATTGCCGGCGATCCCAATGCGGGAATAGATGACCTAAAATCAATCATCGAGTCGGATCCCGCCCTTAGCGGGCGTATACTTCGAACGGTAAATTCCGCCGCTTACGCCCTCAGTTCGAAGGTCACAAACCTGCATCACGCCATAAGCCTTCTGGGATTTGTTGAAGTGCGCAACCTGGCCTTTACGGCCTTGGTGGCTCGGATTTTCCGCGAACATAAAACTGTCGGCACCTATCGGCGGGAAGGGCTCTGGCGGCACATGATATCTGTGGGTATATGCGCACGAATAATTGCCAAACATTTGGGATTCAAAGGTATCGAGGATTGCTACTTGGCCGGCCTTCTGCACGATATAGGCATCATTCTTGAAGATCAGTACGCCCACTCGAAGTTTTGTCAGGTCATAGAAAGCCTGGATCAAAAAACAAAACTTACGGAGACGGAAAGAAAGATCCTGGGGTTCGATCACACCCAACTGGGGGCACGAATTGCCGAAAAGTGGAATTTCCCACCCGTGTTTTGTGCCGCCATTCGGCATCATCATGCAGCGCAGGAATATCAGGGTGAGGGGAGTGGTATCGTTCGTTGTGTTGAGGTGGCCAATCATATTTCCGCCTTAAAAGGCTACACATCGGTGGGAATGGTATTTATAAGTACGCCCATTCAGGCACTGCAGTGGTTGAACTTGCAAATAGAAGACGTTGTTGCTATCTCCGAAAAGCTGGAAGAAAAGATCTGTCGTTACGAAAATCTCTTCGAAGAGTGACCCAAACTGCGTACCACCTCTCCTAGAAACAGTCTGCCGGTATAGCACGCCGCGAGGCCTGGATAACGCATTTCGATAATCAATGGAACTGTTATTATTTCATATCACTGTATTGCGTGCTATAGTAAGATAGCTTTTAATAATTAGCGGACTTTTATCCATACCCGGTCGGGTAGACCTGTGAGTGGCCGCTTGTAATCTCGCAGGAGTTTTGCTTTATGAGCCGAACTAACAAGATAGAAAGTGCTGAAGAATCGGCGGTTCGTGATCTGGAACCATTATTTTGTCCTTCCTCGATTGCCGTTGTGGGGGCCTCTCGGCGGGCCGGTACCGCAGGTAACGAAATTATGCGTAACCTGATTTTCGGCGAATACGCCGGCGTTATCTATCCGGTCAATCCCAAAGCCAAAAGCATTCTGGGAATGCGGTGTGTGCCAAATATTTCGGCCATCGATGAATGCGTTGACCTGGCGGTGATTATCGTGCCCGCACCGGCGGTCGAGAAGGCCATCGTGGAATGTGCCGACCGGGGAACCCGGCACTTTGTGGTCATATCGGCAGGATTCAAGGAGATCGGCGGCGAAGGGATCAAACGGGAAAAGCGATTACAGGCCGTCGCTGCCGAACGAGGTCTTTCCATTCTGGGCCCGAATTGCCTGGGTATAATCAACACCGACCCGGCGATGAGTATGAATGCGGCCTTCGGCGGCGACATACCTCAGGCCGGTTGTATGGGATTGATTTCACAAAGTGGAGCGTTGGCCGCCGCTCTGCTGGATTATGCTCACGGCCGGGGGATCGGTTTTTCCCGATTCGTCAGCTTCGGCAACAAGGCGGATATCAATGAGATCGATTTGCTGCGTTCGTTGGCCGCCGATAATAAAACCAAAGTCATTCTTATGTATGTCGAGGACTTGTCCAGTGGGCAGCAGTTTGTGGAAACTGCATTCGCCATAACCCGCGGGGCCGATCCCAAACCGATTCTGGCCATCAAGACCGGGCGCACCCAGGAAGGAGCGGCGGCGGCGGCCTCGCACACCGGGTCGTTGACCGGCTCCGATGAAGTTTATGACGCCATTTTTTCGCAGGCCGGCGTATTGCGAATCGAATCTGTCGAAGAGCTGTTCGATCTGGCTGAGGTGTTTGCCGAGCCGTCGCTAAGCAGCGGTCGACGAACGGCCATTATTACCAATGCCGGCGGCCCGGGGATAATGGCCACCGATGCCTGCATCCGAAACGGGTTACAACTTTCCAAGTTCCAGGAATACACCCTCAAATCGCTCAGGTTTCAGATGCCGCCGACCGGCAGCCTGAAGAATCCGGTCGATGTTATCGGCGATGCCAAACATGACCGGTACCGTGCTGCTCTGGATGCGGTTACCGCCGACGAAGGTGTGGATCAGGTCATGATTCTGGTTACGCCTCAGGCGATGACCGATGTAAAGGAAATTGCCGGGGTGGTATGTGAGACGAAGGGTTTCTGCGAAAAACCGATTGTTGCCTGCTTGATGGGCGACGTTGATGTGGCCCCCGGCGTGAGGGTGTTGAAAGAGCATGGGATACCGGCCTATCAGTTTCCTGAGAACGCCATGCGGGCCATGTCGGCCAAATGCCGATTTGCCGAGTGGGTACGCTCGCCGATCAGCGACTACCGTCAGTTTGAAGTCGATAGAAAAGCGGTCGACAAGATATTCGCCGATGAATCAGTAGCCGGGCGAAACCAATTGGTTGAGATACGTGCCCTTCAAGTCGTCAATCATTACGGCTTTCCTATCGTGCCTTATAAGTTGGCCGAGTCTGTCGATGAGGCGGTCGAGGCGGCCAGCGAAATCGGTTACCCGGTGGTGATGAAGATTTCCGGTCCTACGCTGCTGCACAAGACAGATATCGGAGGCGTGCGGCTGAACCTGACCGACGAATCATCCGTGCGCACCGCATTCGACGAGATGATTCATTCCGTTCGCGAAAAGATGGACGACAAAGTGGAGATTTGGGGTGTGGTGGTGCAGAAGATGCTGCCGCCGGGCAAGGAGATCATAATCGGTATGAGCAGAAACGAACGTTTCGGGCCGCTGTTGATGTTCGGTCTGGGCGGCATCTATACCGAGGCCCTCCGCGATGTTTCCTTCCGTCTGGCCCCCATACGGAATAACGTTGCCGACGAAATGATCAAGGATATTCGGTCGTATCGGCTGCTCGGCGGGGTACGCGGCGAGCCGGCCTCAGATGTCAAGGCTATTGCCGAATGTTTGTTACGACTGTCACAACTGGTAACCGATCATCCGCAAATCAAGGAACTGGATATCAACCCGCTGATTGTTTATCCCCAAGGTCGAGGTGCGGTGATTGCCGATGCCAGGATTATTCTTTCGGAGACTGAGTGATGCCCCAACAATGGCGAGAAAGATGTGCCGACAAGATGGTACCGGCCGCCGCGGCATTAAAGAAGATTGGTCCGGGCGATCGGGTGTTTATCGGATCGGCTTGCGGTGAACCCCAGGCCCTGGTCAGGGCCATGGTGGAGTCCTGCGAAAAGGTCGCCGATGCCGAGCTGATGCAGGTATTAACCCTTGGTGTCGCGCCATATACCGATCCCAAATACGCCCCGCGCTTTAGAACCAACGCGTTCTTCATCGGCAACAGCGTACGAGGGGCGGTCAACGAAGCCCGGGCGGATTATACACCGATCTTTCTCTCCCAGGTGCCGGGTTTGTTCAAATCCCGGCGAGTAGCCATTGACGTGGCCTTGATCATGATCAGCCCGCCGGACGAACACGGCTACTGCAGCCTCGGGGTATCGGTGGACATCACCAAGTCGGCAGTGGAATCGGCCAAAATGGTAATCGCTCAGGTAAATTCCCACATGCCCCGAATCCTGGGAGATAGTTTCCTGCACGTCGATCAGATCAACTACCTAGTTGAACATGACGAATCTTTATTTGAATGGCCGATGGATGAACCCGACGAGACCATTCAACAGATAGCCCGTCATATTGCCCGGCTGATACCCGACGGAGCGACTCTT
>CP070790.1:1641816-1651334 GCA_020346805.1 Planctomycetota bacterium | reverse complement strand
CAAAATATATATTTCAAGTGGTGGGTGAAACCTGTCCTATCAAGCTGGTTTATCAATAATCGACTTTGAATCGATACCTGATAAACTGTACCAATGGTTATGATTCTCTTACTCATGCTCACGTCCCGATGTACATTGGGATGAAGCATGCCAGGCGCCCACCACATGGAGCGATCGATGTTATCTTATACTAAACCTATCATGTTTTTGGTTTTTTTATACGTGGCGCAGGTTATCGCTATGCCGCAGTCAGTTGGTTGGGGAGCGGGCACGCCGGAGAATGATTCAATTGTTTTTTGTCCGACGACGTTTGTGCCGGATCATAAAAGTATATGGAAGCCGGTGGGTACATCAGCTTTGCGGATGAACGGCCACTATATTGCCGGTCCGGCCAAGGGGCAGGATCGAGATGAATGGCTGGCGGCGATGCATGAGTATCGCCGATGCGTCCGCGAGGGGAATTGCGAGTGGATGATCGAGATGAACTTTGACGGCAAGGGGGGGTGGGTCATTCTTTCCTCCGAAATCGCTTTGGCTATGAATGTTAAAACCGGCGAGAAACTA
Source organism: Planctomycetota bacterium (assembly GCA_020346805.1). Taxonomy (GTDB): domain Bacteria; phylum Planctomycetota; class Phycisphaerae; order UBA1845; family PWPN01. The sequence goes on along the minus strand of CP070790.1, from coordinate 1,650,770 downwards.
CAAGTTGTTATCGATGCTCGTTGGCTTGTAGGCCGCAATGATTTAGGTGTGACCTTCGACGTTATGAGCAGAGAAAACAACAGATGGCTCAAGTCAACGCCTCTTTGTGGAGTGTTGTCTATCCCGAAGAAACAGCAATGGCAACGTATCCAAACTGAAATTGAAATACCGCCATTTGATTACAAACAGCAATGGTTACGTCCCCGATTGGGCATGGATAAAAGTCGCGATTCCGTTGACAGTCGATTAGAAATCCGCAACATCCAATTACACATCGACGATACCGACCGAATGAAAGCCGCCTTGGATACCATGGCCGTTTTATATAGACAAATCGGCAGCCTGGATCGAAGTTTATATGACCGCAAGGATCTGGCTTGGGCTTCTCATGTATTCACTTGTCATTTTACATTCATGTACGACCTTTCGTTCTACGATCCCGTTGCCGGTCGATACACCTTGTATAAATTCCTGGACGATGGGATTCACGAGTTCGGAGGATATGACGCCATTTTGCTGTGGCAGGGATATCCGCGTCTGGGGCTGGATGATCGCAATCAATTTGACATGTACCGCGACATGCCCGGCGGATTAACCGGAATTCGTGATCTGGTTCGACAAGCCCACAAACGCGGCGTAAAAATATTCATCGACTATAATCCGTGGGATCGGGGCACTCGTCGGGAAAATAAATCCGATGATGAACTACTGGCCGATTTGGTATCGGCCATCGAGGCGGACGGTATTTTTCTCGATACCATGTCGGGTTGTTCACCCAGACTGCGGAAGCTGCTGGATGAAGCCCGTCCGGGGGTGGTTCTGGCTCCGGAGGGTTATCCGAGTGTAAATCAACTCTCACGTTTGAGCATGTCATGGGCCCAGTGGTTGAACGATCGTGTGCCCCCGGGACTATTGGTTTATAAATGGATCGAGCCCCGTCACCTGCAACATCAGATATGGAGATGGGACCGCAATCACCGGACCGAGATTGAAAAAGCCTTCTTTAACGGCAGCGGCATGCTGGTGTGGGAAAATATTTTCGGGACTTATAATCCGTGGCCGATGACCGATCGGTTAGCCTGGCGTCGGGCGGCTTCTATCCTTAAACACTTCGCAAAACATTTTATCAGCGAAGCATGGGATCCTTTCTATCCTACTTTAGTTGACAGACTGCACGCCAATCGCTGGCCGGGGGGTGACGTGATTATCTTTTCCTTGCATAACGAGGGTGAACCCATCAGAAATAAATGTTTACTGGAGTTACCGGCGAACGGTCGAATGGATTACTACGATCTATGGAACGGTCAACCACTGGAATACAAGAAGATCGGCGAGGATAAAGTTCACCAAATAGGTTCGGTTGAGCGACTGGGTTGTATATTGGCCATCGACAAGAACAAGGTCGATCGGTCGTTGAAGGATTTGTTGAATCGACAACGGAGGAACGCGGCTGCAATTATAAATAAAGAGGATCGGCGCAATATTGCCCGGTCGGTAATCGATGCTCAGCCGGTTGCTCCGACCGTTCCGGTGGCCCGTAACCGTCCGCCCGCAGGTACGGTTTATGTACCCGGGGCGACGATTGGAATGAAGATCGAACATCGGCGCCGGGAGTGCGGCTGTTATCCCGATCCGGGGACGCCGTCGGATAAGTGGGTGAATTATCTGTGGGGTAATCCTCACCGCGAAATAATTCGGCACGACATCGGCCCGCTGGAGATCAAAGCGTTTTTCATCGATGAGGCCGAGGTATCCAATGGCGACTTCAAACGTTTTCTTGATGAGACCAACTATCGGCCGAGGCATCCGGAAAACTTTTTGAAGCATTGGCCCAACGGCGAAATGCCGGCAGAGTTAGCCGATCATCCGGTGGTTTATGTCGATTTGGAAGATGCCCGGGCCTATGCGAATTGGGCGGGCAAACGCCTGCCTACTGAGGCGGAATGGCACCTGGCCGCTCAGGGGACCGACGGGCGCAAGTGGCCATGGGGAAACGAGTTCAAGGCCGAGTGTTGTAATACGACCGGCAACAAAACCATACCGGCACGTTCCCATCCCAACGGCCGAAGCCCTTACGGCTGCTACCATATGTCCGGCAATGTTTGGGAGTGGACGGAAAGCTACCGGGACGATGGACACACGCGCTTTGCCATCATTCGAGGAGGCAGTTATTACCAGGCTCCCGGCAGCATCTGGTATTTCGACGGCGGACCTCAACCGTGCGACCACCACGCCAAAATGATCCTGATGTGGCCGGGACTGGACCGATGTGCGACGATCGGTTTTCGCTGTGTGATGGATGCAGCCAAGTAAGCATATGAATCTATCATCATCCTGGCAGACGCGTACCGTACAACGCCCCAGAACAGATACGTGAATCAAGGACAGGAGTATGTATAATACCCGAAGTTAATAAGAAATCTCACTCCTGAGACCGGGAGGCATGGAGAAGAAGATTAAATAAAAGGGATGAAAATAAAAGGATATTTAGAGCATGAGTATCACTGAATCCGAACCTAAGCGAACGAATTTTATTCAGGACATCATTGCCGAGGACAACCGCAGCGGCAAATGGGACGGCCGGGTGGTGACGCGGTTTCCACCGGAGCCCAACGGTTACCTGCACATCGGGCATGCCAAACACATTTATCTGAACTTCAACCTGGCCCGTGAGAACAACGGTACCTGCCATCTGCGTTTCGACGATACCAATCCGGTCAAGGAAGAACAGGAATACATTGACGCCATCAAAGAGGATATACGCTGGCTGGGTTTCGATTGGGGCAAGCATGAATATTACGCCTCGGACTATTTCGGTCAGCTCTACGAATGGGCAGTGCAGCTGATCAAAGAGGGCAAGGCCTATGTTGACGATCTCAGTCCCGACGAGATCCGGGAATATCGTGGGACCTTGACTAAACCGGGCAAAGAAAGTCCCTGCCGCAATCGCAGCATGGAGGAAAACCTGGATTTATTCGAGCGAATGAAAAAGGGGGAATTTCCCGACGGCACCAAAACTCTACGGGCCAAGATCGACATGGCCTCACCCAATTTGAACATGCGCGATCCGGTCATGTATCGCATTTTGCATGAAAGCCACCCACGCTCGGGAGACAAGTGGTGCATTTATGCGATGTACGACTGGGCTCACGGACAATCCGACGCCATCGAAAAAATTACCCATTCGATCTGCACGCTGGAGTTCGAAAACCATCGGCCGTTGTACGACTGGTTTTGCGAGGAACTGGGTATCTATCATCCGCAGCAGATCGAATATGCCCGTTTGAATATTACCTACACGGTAATGAGCAAGCGCAGATTGCTGCAGTTGGTGCAGGAAGGGTTGGTGAGCGGCTGGGATGATCCCCGCATGCCAACGATATGCGGTCTACGGCGGCGAGGCTATACTCCCGAGGCCATTCACAATTTCAGCCAGCGCACCGGCTTCAACAAGTTTAACAGTACGGCAGATATCGCCCTGTTGGAATTTTGCCTGCGGGAACACCTCAATAAAGTCGCCCCGCGGGTGATGGGAGTGCTTCGACCGTTGAAGGTGGTGATTGACAATTATCCGGAAGGCCAGATGGAGGAGCTGGAGGCGATCAATAATCCGGAAGATGCCGGTGCGGGGACGCGTAAAGTGCCCTTTTCCAGGGTGTTATATATCGAGCGGGACGATTTCATGGAGGAACCGCCGAAGAAGTTTTTCCGTCTGGCCCCGGGCCGCGAGGTTCGGCTGCGTTATGCGTATTACATTACCTGCACTGAGGTAATTAAAGATAAAAACGGCGAGGTGGTGGAGTTGCACTGCACTTACGACCCGGCCACTCGCGGCGGCGATTCGCCGGATGGCAGGAAGGTCAAGGCTACGCTGCACTGGGTATCGGCCGAACACGCGTTGGAGGCGGAAGTGCGACTGTACGATCATCTGTTCAGCAAAGAAAATCCCGATATTGTCGAAGTCGGCCAGGATTGGAAATCGAATTTTAATCCAGACTCGCTGGAGGTGCTGCCCAAGTGTTACATAGAACCCAGCGTGAAAGGTGCCGCCCCTGGTACGCGCTATCAATTCGAACGTTTGGGTTATTTCTGTGTCGATACCGATTCGTCAAATGAAAAACCGGTCTTCAACCGCACGGTTACCTTGAAAGATACCTGGGCCAAGATCGCCAAGGGGCAAAAGAAGAAATAATAGGATGTCCGTCCCCCACCCTCGCCGCAGCGAGGATGGGGCACCTCCTCTATCCACATCGGCCGGTGGCAAGTCCTGTTGAATTACCCGATATTGAATGTGAATAATTATCCGATAGGATATCGGCGGGCACGGCCCGCCCTACATCTACTGAGAGACGGAGAGTTATTAACAGCAAGTCATCGGGTCATGCCCTACATCTACTGGAGAGAGTGTTGTGGATATCAAACAACTCTGGAAAGTGTTGATTAAGACGAGCGTATCACTTTTATTCGGCGGTATTTTCTATTTTTTTTGGATGGCTGCCGCTATTACAACATTTAAATCGGATACCCACTGGTTACTAATAATTCTCTGGCCGCTGGCTCCAGTGGTAACCGCTTTAGGTTTTGCCATCGGCGTCGTGATATTTGAGCGTCTTACCGATACCAGTAAAACCAAATTTCTTCATATCTACATATGGCCCCTGGTCGGATGTGCCGGCGGGGTCGGTGTAGTCTATTGGTTCGGGCCGATGCTCATTGTCTTCGCCATGTTGGCATTTGGAACGGTCAGTGTTGCCCTGAGAGAGTTTATTCAGTACCGCCGCGAGAATCAAACGAGAGAGTAATGGCATGCTTTACCAAGATCGCCAAGGGGCAAGCTAAGAAATAATAGGATATCCATCCCCCTACCCTCACCGCGGCGAGGATGGGGGACCTGGGACCAGGGCACGAGAACAAAATAGAACGTGGTCAAGTTCCTATGGGCCAGGATATCGGCGGACACGACCAGCCCTACACACTTTAGAGCATTCCCGTTTAGAGCCTACCCAACTCGTGTATAGTTTCATACATTGCAACTATGTTGGCAGTGGGTGTATTGGGTTGAATCCGGTGACAGGGAGCACAGATCCAACGGGCTTCGGCGAACAATTCGATGTTTTGTTTGACCTCCTCAACAACTTCTTGCACGGACCCAAAGGGCAGCGTGTATTGATTATCAACTGCCCCATGAAAGGCGACCCGCCGGCCGAATTCTTTTACCAGGCTATCCCGCTCCATGCCCGGACACCGCCACTGTATGGGATTGAGCACATCGATTCCCACATCGTCGATCAGGTCGTTAAGGAATATTCGAGCGGCGCCGTCGGTATGGTAGAGTATCTTGATGCCAAACTTGCGTACCAGGTCCGCCATCCGAATCTGATTGGGTTTCAGGAATTGCCGATAGGTTTCCAGTTTGATGAGCGGTCCGGTCTGGGAACCGAGATCCTCTGCTAGGTAAAATAAATCGATCCGACCCGCCCCAACCTCGAAGACACGGCGGTTGTGCTGATAGTGGAACTCAAAGATGTGTTCGAGAATAGCCTGGATAATGGCCGGTTCGACCAGCAAATCCATATAGGCCTGCTCCATTCCTCGCATCTGACAGGCAAGCAGAAACGGTTCAAAACGTCCGGCCTGGACAATTCGAGAGCCGTCTATTTTGGCGAATTCCGACTCGATGGACGAATAGTCAAAGTCTTCCACGCGGGGCCAGCGAAACGCCTCGACTTCGGCCACACTGGTGACATTAGCCAGCGGATGATAAACGGTCTCACTATAAATTCCGGTGCCGTAATTCACATCCTTTAGGCGCACGCCCCAGATATTCGCCTGGGGATCGTTTGGGTGGTGGGACAATCTGCAACGCACAAGGGGCCCGGAGGGTTCTTCAATATGGTGCGGCCGATCTATGTGGAGGCGGCGGCAAAGCGATTCATTATCCGGGCAGCTCAAATCAGCTTTCAATCTGTCACTGACCTCATCGGTGCACCAGAGATCGGTGGGAATACGATCAGGCTGTCTGCCGTTAAGAATGGCCAGCCAACGCTCGCGTGAATTCATAGTCTTCATTGAAAGCTCCCAAGTCATTTATAGCAAATTCTGCTACAGGGGTAGATTATAGTGACCATTTTTGATCCAGGTTTTAAGTTCTTATTCTTTTCCAGTCAACGATTTGACGTTGACCAAGATTATTTTTGTATCACTACAGTGGGCTTGACATCTTTGCCCAATTCGATCGGAACCTTCGCTTTTGAAATATCCGTATCTATTATTTTTACATTTTTACTTGTGCTGCCTTCGACACGCAAGAAGGGATTTGCCCCCTTGGGGCAGTGACCCTGCCGAATGATCACATCCTGAATATCTTTTATGTGCATAACGTTTCCGGTTTTCGGGGTGATGGCAACATTGACCAGATTTAGGCCTTTGGTATTGGTACAGGTGAGGCCGTCCTTAGCGTTAATGGTGACGTTTTTAAGGGTAATATTTTCGATGGCCTGCTCGGGAAGGCCGGCGATGCGGGCCGCTTGGGCGACGTGCTGACAGGTCACATTCTCGATATGGATGTTCCGGAAAGTTGGGGCCTTGCCATGATCGGAGCCGAACCAGGCTTTATAGTCGGTATGCATTACGATTCCCTGGCGAAAGATATCACCCAGATTAATGTCCTGATACCAGAGATTTTCGACCACACCGCCCCGGCCGCGCGACGACTTGATTCGGATACCCGTTGATGAGCCATGGAAGTCGCAGTCGTGCACAAACAGATTGCGCACATTGCCCGACATATCGCTGCCGATGACCACGCCGCCGTGGCCTTTTTTCATTCGGCAGTGGCGTACGACGACGTTCTCGGTGGGTCGGCCGACACGCCAACCATCCTCGTTCAATCCCGACTTCAGTGCGATACAGTCGTCGCCGGTAGCGAAGGTGCAATGCTCAATGAGTACGTTCCGGGATGAATCGAGGTTGATACCATCGTTGTTGGGCCCGTGGTTAATAATGGCGATCTTGCGTATGAGAACATTTTGGCAGTAGACGCATTGAATAGTCCAAAAGGGTCCGCTGGTAATGGTGACACCTTCAATGAAAACGTTTTTACAGTTGATCGGTTGGAAGAACTGAGGACGGAGAGGATCCTTCCGGTTGCCGAAAACACGGTCTTGAACCGCTATGTCGGAGAGTACCATGTCGTAAAGTTTCTGCGCGACGCGGTCCTGATGTTTGGTCCAATTCCACCAGGGTTTTCCCTGCCCTTCGAGTGTGCCTGGGCCGGTGATGGCAATGTTGGTGCAGCCGTTGGCGTAGATCAGCGGCGAATAGTTGTAGCATTCAAACCCGGCCCATCGTACGAAGACGGCGGGGAGGTAGTCCTCGGGGTTGGTGCTGAAACGCAGTTCAGCTCCTTGGGCGAGGTGCAAATCGATGTTGCTCTTGAGATGGATTGCGCCCGTAAGCCATATACCCGGTGGAACCAAAACACGCCCCCCGCCCTCCCAAGCGCAGGTCGTAATTGCTTTGGCGATTGCTTGGGTGTTCAGCGTTTTGCCGTCGTCAACGGCACCGTAGTTACGAATGTCGACGATCCGCTGCGGAAATATGGGCGGTTTGATCTCAGGCATGTCAAAGGGTGATGTGGGATTGCGCAAAGCGTTCAAAATAGTGCGGGCGACCTTGTGGGCCAGAAATATGGAACCCTCCGGCTTGAAATGGACGTCATTGGGTTGCTGGTATTTGCCAAGGTGTGGGGCGACATAGGTATGCAGGTCGTTGACGGTAACGCCATGTTTGTCCATCACCTCTCGGGCGACTGTGTTGAACTCGATCTCCTGGCCCATGATGCATCCGACGACCTTGTCAGGTACGGGAGTGGTGTCGGCCCAGATCAGCCTGGCCCCGGTGGCCTTGAGCCGGGCAACCAGTCGGCCCAGGTTCTCTGCGTACTGTTTCCGGGTGGAGACACGTTTGCCGGTTACGTCATATTTTCCCTCTCGGAAATGAACGAGATCCCATATGCCCCAGTTGAAGTGGATCACATCCCATTTTTCCGAGCCGAGCCATGCTTCCAGCCGCTTCAGGCCTCTCCAGGTGTGGCCACCGTTTTGGGGAATGCGCTGGACCTCCGCTTTACCGGCGAGCATTTCGCGAACGTGGTCGGTGTAGCCGATGGAGATGGAATCGCCGATGATCAGAACCCGCGGCAGGGGCGGCTTGTCCCGGGCCTGAAGCGCGGTTACGGCGAGCAAACATAAGGCGATCAGAAAGGCAGTAGCGGCTGCAATATGCCCTTGATAGCGATTTTTAGACACTGGGATCCTCCTTGAAAAGAGGCCTTTTTAGCTGAAATCTGAAAACTATTTGAACAGGCTCTCCCGATGCGTTTTATTTGGCAGTATAATTACTTCCGCATGACCCAGGCAAATTGATAGTGTAAGCTACTAACGGCATGCCATCGACATGCCCTACATTGTTCGGCAGGGAGAACCTGCCCTAACTTGGGAGATCGGCAATGAATATAGACGATGTCAAAGCGCTGATGAAAGAGACGGGTTGGGGGACGTTGGCCACGACGGACGGTGAGACGGTGGGGGTCAGGCCGATGGCCGGTTGGGCGTGGATGGATGATGAATTGTGGTGCGCCAGTGGGAAGACCTCAGATAAGATCAATCAGTTGATGAAAGTTACCCATGCCGAGTACTGTTTCTGCAACCAGGAAGGCAAGCATGCTCGCATTGCCGGCGAATGTTCGGTGAGTACGGATAACGATGACAAGCTGAAGCTCTTTAAGGCCGTTCCCCTGCTGAAGAATTACATTGAGGATCCCGCCGACCCGGAATATGTGGTCATCCGCATGAAACCGGACTGCATCCGGATAATGGCCACAACGGATCTGGAGTATGAGGAGGTGGCATTGAAATAGGATATCTACATTCTAGGCCAAGATTGCCAATCAT
>CP070790.1:1634874-1641716 GCA_020346805.1 Planctomycetota bacterium | reverse complement strand
TGATCCGGGTGTTCGTCCGTTCCTGGCGTAGCGAACCATGCTGGGGTAGCGTCGATCCAATAGCCCGCCTGTTGTCGCCAGCGTCTTGCTCCGGTGCGATAATCCAGGGCGAAAATACTGTGTAAACGGCTGCCGATAAATAAGCGGGCCGTGCCCTCCACTACCCCTAGACTGGGAGAGGAGCGGGTTTCTTCGTTCAGGACCGATGTCCACCACGTTGAGCTATCGGATAAACTCAACATGTGAACAACACCATGTTGCGATGCTATAAAAACAGCTAGTTCGCCATTTAGACGGGCGGCGGCGGGGGAGGTGAGTGGTACACTGCTCAGATGTTTTCTCCATCGAAGTGTACCGTCGGCGGCGTTCAACACTACGACCTCACCGGATTGTATATTCCGGCTGGCGGATCGATCGCTGTTCCACACCCCGACAATGAGTACCGCTGATTGACCGTCATGAATTACTGTCGGCGATGACATAAAGCTCCTGGCCTGGGTAAATGACCAAGGCATGGTTTCGTATCTCCAAACTTGCTCACCGTTTATTGCGTCGAGGCCGTAGATCGAGCGGTTCAGCGATGCGACAAAAACTAATGGACGGCCGTTCACTTCGGCCAGAACCGGTGATGCAAAAACAGGAGCTCCCGGGCGGAATTCCCATACTTTCTCACCGGTTTCACCGTCGATGGCGTAAACATTACGGTCATAGTAACCGGCTATCACCAGACATTGGCCTGCGACTGTGCCTACTACGGGGCATGACCACACCGAAAAGCCGGGCTGGTAGTTCCAGATATGTGTAGTGGGGCGGAATTGCCAGGCGAGTTCCAGGTCGGTCGTTTCGATATCTACATCGGCATATCCGGTATGCATGGGATCATGGGCGAATTGCGGCCAACTGCCCGGCTCGTGCCAACATCCCAGTTGGAGCGGATGCTTGAACTGATCGAGTTCCTTGTCGGTTAACGGTTTGTCTCGGACCGGTGTATCTCTGCTACAAGAAGCTGTAGCCACAAAAAACAGGACAGCAACGATGAACGATCGCCTCCGCATGATCAATTGTCCGTACTCGGCATTACCGGCAACTCTGAAAGTGACTCAGAAACCAGTTCTTCGTCGGTCATATCGATCGCCTTGGTTGGACAAGAGTCGACACACCGGCAACAGTAAAGGCACGAGCGCTCGTCCACCTGACCGACTTCAATAGCTTCAACCGGGCAGGCTTTATTGCACGTGTTGCAGGCGGTGCACTTGCTGCGGTTGAGTCTGATTTTCAACCCGCTGAGTCGCGTAAGCAGACCCAGCAGAGCACCTTCGGGACAGAGAAATCGGCACCAGGCCTGGGAAAGGATTAGTGACGCAAACAACACGCCGGCCAGCAACATAACCGGCGATCTCCGCCAGTCATTGGTGAACAACACACAAAAAGCAGCGTGGAGATAAATGCCCAATACCGTGCTTACCACAAAAAACGACAGGGCTGCGTATCGAACGTTTCGCAGCCTTAATTCCCAACGTTTGTCCGCCACGCCGAGTATGATCAGGATTGCCAGCACTATCAGATAGCCCGCGGCCATCCCCTGCAGGATCGGCTCATTGGCGGGCCGGATGTACGTATAGATCACCACCGTTCCCAGCAGCAGTACGGCCGCAAGGATGAAACGAATTTGCCGCATGACTTTTTGATGTGGCGAGAAGCGCATCCAGTTGGTTGACTTGGTGGCCACCTCCTGGATAAATCCAATGGGGCATACCCATCCGCAAAATACACGACCCCATATGATGGTGAAGGTCGCCAAGGGTACGATCAGCATCATGAGTTGGAAGGCACGCACATTGTCGTAGTTGATCTTCAAGGCTCCCTGGAGCAGATCGCGAACCATGCAGGCACAAGGATGAAGTCCGATGACGAAGGCAAGCGTAGCCGCCACCTGGGTTCCGCGTCGCAGCCACTGACGCTGTCGTATCCACCCCATGCGGACCAGGATCCCACCCACACTCAACAATCCAATCATAATTAGAAAGGGAGCAAGATCGACGGTTCCGGCAACCGGAATGAGCGGCTCTTGTAAAAACTTAAAGCTTATAGCGGCCAGCGGATACATCAGGTATTACTCCAACGAAATCAGGTGCAAGGCATCGTTCGGGATGCGCAGCGTTACCATATTACCTTCACAGAAACGATGTTGGCGCTGCTGGGAATGGCTGACGATGCTAACCCAGCGGCGCCCGCTAACATCAATAACCAGACGGACCATTGCCCCGGGCTGTGATACCGTGACAATACGACCGGTGAAAGCAGCCGCTATATTATAGTCGTCTCTCTCATCTTTGCCTTCTTTGCCGGCAGCGCGTTCTACCAGCACATCCTCCGCCCGGACGCAAAGAGATACCCTTCCCACCTTGTGTGATCGAACCGTAAAGGTAGTCTGGTGGAGATCTATTTTAATCATATCTGGTTCAGCAGTCGGCACGGCCTGGGCCTCGTACATGTTTTCGCATCCCAGGAATCCGCCAAGTTTTGCAGTCCTCGGTCGCCGAAAAACTTCATCGGTTGGTCCCATCTGTTCCAATTTGCCGTCAAGAATGACCGCGATCGAGTCGCCGTAAGTGCGAGCTTCGCTGTGATCGTGGGTAACATGGATGGTTGTTATGCCAAACGAGCGATGACAATTTTGCAATTCGGTGCCTACGTGTTCGCGGGTTACCGGATCCAGCGTGCCCAGAGGCTCATCGAGAAACAGCAAACGGGGCTGGATGGCCAGGGCCCGGGCCAAAGCCACCCGTTGCCGTTCTCCACCACTTAAAGTCTGCGGATTGCGATCCAGTAAGTCAGTAATATGCAACATGTCGGTAAGTTCATCGGTCTTGGGAGCGGGTGATGCACCGCTCTTTTGGTGGTATCGCCGTCCGAAATCGATGTTTTGGCGAACCGTCAGGTGAGGAAACAACCAACAATCTTGATACACGAAACCAATACCCAGGGCTTCGGGCGGCTCAGAGGTGACCTCGCGACCATCGATCCAGATGCGCCCCGCATCCGGCCGATGAAGACCTGCTATCGTCTCCAATAACATGGTTTTGCCTGCCCCGCTAGGGCCGACCAGGACAAGATACTGCCCCGGCTCGATCGCCCACTCGTCGATTCGCAGATGAAAAACACCAACTTGTCGCCGCAGGCCCTCAACGCGCAGCATCAGAGACTCCTATAGATTTGCCCAATATATTAGGCATCAAACGGATAATCCACATGCCTACAATTACGCACAGGCACATCAATAAAATCAGCACGCCTACCGATTGTGATTCCATCTGTCGAAAATCGATAAATCGTTCGTAAGCCAGAATCGGTATGGTACGTGGGCGGTTGGCCATAATTCGCAGCGCCCCGAATTCCGCCATTGCCCGGAACCAGGTGAGAATAACACCAATCAGGATCCCACGTAGAGACATCGGTAAGGTAATTCGAATAAAAGCAGACAAGCTTGAGGCACCCAGGGTACGGGCCACGTTTTCGAATCGCACATCCACCGCCGCGAAGGCAACCATGCTGGCCCGAATCAAATATGGTGACCCAACAAATATCTGGGCGAGAATAATACCCCATTGGCTGTCAAAAAAACTTACTCCGAACCGCTGCTCGAAAAATGCACCCAAGGGCGACTTTGGCCCCAGAAACGCCAACAGCGTGATACCCACGATGGGAGGGGGGATGACGATGGGTAGATCGATCAAGGTGTCGATCAGGCCTCGGGCGGGGAATGACCTTCTTACCATGGCATAAGCAAAGGGCACACCCAGGAGCAGTACCATAAGGGTAGCCAGAGCTGAGGTTTTGAGACTTATCCCCAGGGCTGAAAGTACCTCCGCCTCCTCCAATCGTTGGTGTATGTCTTGGGGGGAGCTTTGCGTGCAGAAGAAGACAATCGGAATCAGCAGAACCGTTAGCAGGATCAGACCCGCCAGGTGGCAGAGTGGAATGAAACGCTGCCGCTCTCGACGCCAGGCGCGAACGAATGGCAAAATTGTCGTATACAACAACGATGTTAATATGAATGACGGATAGAGGTAGGCCGGTAGAAAGCGTTGGCATACCAGGAAAAGATAGAGATAACCCAGCAGATGGGGATAGTGTAACAGGCTGCCGTAAACCAGGACCGCCAGTACCAACAGGAGCAGATTCTCGGTCATGACCCAGATTAGCGGCCAGAGTAGCCAGACAATCACTGCATACCCGACGGCGTAGGCCAATAGATTGCGAAAGCGCAGTGCACGCCGACTGAGCAATACGCTTCCTAAAAGAAATAGATTCCCAACGTATAAAGCGAGGTTGATATTGGGATTTAATTTTACAGGAGTAGGTAGTGATGAAGTCGGTTCGGGTGGGCTTAGTATGATTTGAGCAAGTCTGGGCCAGGCCATGGCCAAAACTATATGCGCTGCTGTCAACAGAGCCGCTGCTAAAATAAACAGCATCACCCGCCTGCCGGAATGTCCGGTTAAAGGGATTCCCGCATCGGTAGAAATCTCTTTCGAGCTGAAACTGCGCTCGACTTCATCATCCATTGAAATCACCTCGAGCGGTTGTGGTGGTTAGAGATCTGTCACGTGCCGTAATATTCGTGCGCAGCGATGTGGGAACCTTCTCAAGATCGTAAGTCCAGGGTTCATCGGCCAGCGTTAGATATTCGGCAGTTAACAATTCTCTTCCGGTAGCACTCAAAAGAAACTTGATATACCTGGCGGCAAGATCCGGGTATTTGGCTTCCTTGGGAATAGTGATGGCAAAGATGATTGCCTCGCCTTTCTTTTTGAAAGTTGAATCTTCCGTCTTGCCGGGTAACTCAATCTCGGCCTGACGATAAAAATCCACGTAATTTACATCACTGAGGTTGATTTGGGGGGGCAGGCGAAGAAACGGCAAATTGTGTTGCAAGGCTTGGGACCGGTACACGAAGGCGTAATCGATGCCCCCTGCCGACTCGACCAGTTGCAGAAGTTGCTGGGAGTCGCTCCGGCGAGAATCGGGCTCACCACATTTGGCGGTCATGGTTTCGACAATTGTTCCTCCACCCTTATCTGCAGAATAGTATAAGTCGGCTAACTGCCAGCACAATTCCGTCCAATACCCGCACGGGTCGTGAAAGGGATTAGCGGCCGCTACTTTCACTCCCTTGCGGGATAAAATCTGGAACCAGTTATCCGGGATCAACTCTGCTACTCCCTCGCTCGCATCCGTGTGGACGATTCCAATTTCGTTGGTAGCAAAGCATATGTACCAATCCGCGTGCTTGGGCCGTAGCAGTTTGTCGATTACCAGGTAGTCTGCTACTGCCAGGACGTCCGCCTGGTCTTTACCATCAGTAAGCTTTCGCGCTGCCAGTACACTGCCACTGGGGATCTGAACCAGTTCTACATTAGGATTGGACTGTTCAAAAGCCCGGGCCAGGACATTAAAAGGACGGGAAAGGCTGTCTGCCATAAATACCCGCAGTTGGTTTTTTCCCTCCTTGTCCCTGCAACCCGGTCCCAGCAACGAACAAATTACCAGACCAATAGAACCTAATCTGATTCGCCTTGAAATCATTACAAATACCTATTATTGGAAACTGAGCTATAACACAACTTGTATGAAACTATAAATTCGTCTTCAGCGGACTAGTGTCTGATCAGTATCCGGATAAACGTCGAAAGAATTTAGATACGCGAGGTGAGAAAGATACGCATTATCTAATTAATTGTATAATGATTCTCACTTCTCAACGCTTTTTTATCAATTCGGCAAAAGGCCGCTTGTTATTCCAGTGTAATTACAATCGGATTGCGGTCTTTGGCTCGTACGGCCAATTCTGCAATCGTCCCTAGTATCTTGCCGTCTTCACTGATGACCGAGATTTGATATACCGTAGTCGTTTTTTGGACTTCTGCATTGGTTATTGTTCCCGGCCGGACGATCCGCTCGGTCAAGACCATTTCCGCATCACCTTCGGCATTAGTTCGGGCCTCGACGATATCGTTCATCTGGTTACCACTGGCGTTCTCGGCCCGCACCAGCACATCGGCCCGCGGTATCTTCTTTTTTGCATCGATTACTTTGAAACGCCGGGTCCATGCGATAATCACCTGACCGCTGGGTCGATTAAACTCGATTTTTGAAGGATCAAATACACAGTCTACCAACCGCACGCTGGCTGACTCGCCGCTTAAAAATATTGCACCTAGTTGGGCGTCGAGCACGGAATTGCGGACTTCTATCGGCGCCCCGCCTGTGCCGTGTACCACCAGGCCCCAATTGCCGCTGCCGATGATCTCGCAGTTGTCGATGGTCACTCGACTTCCGTCCACATTAACACAACTTAAAGCGCTGCCGTCGCATTGGGAAAAGATCGATTGCCGGATGGTCGCCTGCGCTCCCTTGCGGATGCACTGGCTGGTACTCCCGGAGATATAGCTGATGCGACTGTGATCCATGGTTAGCGTACCGTCCACGAACAAGGAATAGCCGCTTGAACACGCGGTATTGCTAAGTATTTTGCTGACTGTACGAATCGTTGAATGGTAGAGCCTCAGTACTCCATCTGGGCGCACCTCAATCCGCAGGTTCCCGCAATATTTGGATGCCATCTCAAGGTACTCTCCGGAATCAGGGTCGTCTTTGCGTCCTAATTGCAATTCGCCTTCTATGATTAGATTGGCGCGGCTGGTTGCGGTCTGCATTACGGGATCGTACTTGAATCTTTGGGGATCGTTCACCTGATCGGCTATGGATGCCAGGGTGTTACCCGTCCCGGTAATGCGTATATCTTTGTAATATGAGGATTTTATGTCATCAAGGGCGGA
>CP070790.1:1629420-1634774 GCA_020346805.1 Planctomycetota bacterium | reverse complement strand
ATAAAAACTCCCGGATTAATGGGAGACCAACCAAGGAAGAGATCATGGTCAGACAAGTGCGGGATGGAATAGTCGAATTTTCATTTTTTCGCCCCTATGCCATTTGCGTCACGCTCGTCGGCGATTTTAACGGCTGGCATACTAAAAGCCTGCCCATGACCAAGGGGCCTGACGGCTGGTGGCGATATCGACTCAGACTCGCTCCCGGGTGTTATCAGTTTCGTTATCTGGTCGACGGGAAATGGCACACGGATTATGCGGCCTTTGGCCTGGAACAAGGTCCCTATGGATTTAATTCATTAGTCAAGGTCGATCCTCCGGAAAACAAAGGTCTGCATATTGCCAAACCAATCCTCTATAGAAATAGAAGATACTACCGGTCCAACAAATGGAAAGGTTTATCAAACAACGGACATAGAAGTCGGGAACCTAGTTTAGATTCTCCGCTTAAGGTCGCCAATTTTACAGCCTGATATGACTGGAGAAAGGCTGGTGTTGATATGAGTATGGCTATAAAAAGTCATCAAAATCGAGTTATAAGGTTTTCTGGGATTATTGTCACATTATTTTTATGTGCGGCAATAACTGCAAACCTTGACGCATTTATGGTAAATGTTGAGGATCCCGCTGGCAATCCGGTTTCGGGATTCCGTTGGCTGCTGGAGGAGGATAACACCAATCAGCCAACACCAGGCGCGTTGGTTACGGACAGCCTGGCGGTGGATATCCACAAGAGTCACGCTCCTGTAGTCGACAAGGGACGTACGGCAGGTGCTTCAGCAGTCATTAATGTCCCCAATGATAAGCCCTAGTTTGTGTCGGTACTGTCCGATTCGGGATACGCGACGAGCGGGGCTGGCGTTTCGGTTACATAAAAGCAGGTCAGCTGTTCGAGTCCGTTCGGTGGTTGTTATAAGCCACATCTCCATGTTATTCCAACAATAGGCCGCTTCTTTTGCTGCAGAGATATTAACTTATTCGGATTCATCCAGGGCTTGTTCGGCATCGCCGATCCATTTGATAGTCAATTAATCGGGAAGTGAAACAAATATATATCCGACAAAATTAGTTAACATGTCATTAAATTATGCCATGAAACCCCAAGATGTATGGTTTCGTAAAGCAGGTAAATTTATGGCCGGCCAAAATATTTAGTGGAATACCGACCGAAAAATTAGGACGACAGTATTGGTACTCGCGGCCAACTTGATATAATACAGCTAAGAAAGTTGACCTATCTTATTCCGAGTGGATTGCTTACATATGTACAATCAATGGAGAATTATATTGGCACTGCCGTTTAAGATGGCCGGAGAAGTGGTTTGTCATTTAAAATTGTAAAATATTGTATGTTATATGTCAGTGGACTCCTGACCCTGATCTTGTGTGTGGGTATTACCTGGGGCGAAATGGCAGATTCTCAGAAAGTCTTGTGTGCCGATTGCCATGATAAAGAAGACGCAGAAATGGCCAAGTCGGTCCATGCAGCGGCGGGAATCGATTGTCGTACGTGTCACGGCGGTGAGAAAATATATTCTGTTGAGCGTACCGATTTGGAATCATACCGTCAGGCCGCCTCCGAACCAGAAAATTCGTCCAGTAACAAGATTGTGACATCATTCGATCATGGAGAAACGTTTCAGGGTAAGCCTTTGCGTAAGGAGATACCCGAGCGGTGTGGAAACTGTCACTCCGATGTGGCCAAAATGAACCCATATGGATTACCTACCGATCAACTGGCACAATACCGGCTAAGCGGACACGGTCAGTCGCTTTTCACAAAGAATAATGATCGAGTTGCGGTTTGTACAGACTGTCACGACACGCATGCGGTTCTGGAATCGAAAGATCCGGACAGCTCTGTGTGCCCCAAGAATATACCCGCCACATGTGAGCGGTGTCATAGTGACCCGTCGATTATGGATGCGTCCAACTTAAGCATCCGGGTGGTAGAGGAATATATTGCAAGCGTGCATGGCCAGGGGCTGCTTGAAGAGGGGGATATGGGTATGCCGACTTGTTCGACCTGCCACGGAAGCCATTCGGCAATTCCTCCCGGATATCGGGATGTGGGCCACGTTTGCGGCAGATGCCATCAGCAGGAGGAGCAGTATTTTATGGAAAGTCCTCACGCCAAGTTTCCTCTTTTTCCGCGTTGTGTGGGTTGTCATACGCGGAGCGTAGACAAGCGCGACCATCTTATTTCCAAGGTGGTTGCATCACCCGAGGCGAATAAAAAAACGTACTTGGCCGTTCGCCGGACTCTGCCCGACACGACTATTGATGATTCGACATTTCAAGAAGAATTTGTCATCCGGCGAGAACCACCGGTACAACACTACGAAAGGTATTGTCGACATTGCCACGATCCTTCCAAACAGGTTGGCCACAGAACCTGGTTTGCCGAACTCGACGAAAAAGCCATGCAAGAGGGGAAGGAGTTGTACCAACTTGTCCGCTACGCAGAGATTGGTTATGCCGCCGTCGCCACCCGAGTCGAGGAGGTAGGGCGAGGAATAATTCTGGTTCAGGATGAAGCGCTGATGGCCGAGGATCTGCGAACGAAGCTGGTAGGGCTGGGAACAATGCAGCATACCCTTAACCTGGAGAATCTAAAGAAAGAAATAGACGAATTTGTAGCACTCGCGGATCAAATCGATCAATCGCTGGATAAAAAACTTCGACACCTTTGGTGGCGCCATTGGGCTTTGATACCCATCTGGGCCTTTCTGATAATTTTTACCATTGCACTTTGGATCAAATACAAGCGACTCAAAACCAAGTGGGTGACGCCCTTGCCTGAATGATTGAGGAGATTTACCGTGCCTTTATCACCCGAAGAATCGACCGCCACACGACGGGGATTTCTGGACTGGATCATCTACTCTTGCAGTACGATACTTGGGGGTACGATAATATTACCGGCAGTGGCCTATTTGTGGCCGGTGACCAAGAGCGGTCCGGTCAAGGTCCGCGAGGAAATTGGAGAGGCGGCAAACTGGAATATATGGGGAGCGAAAAAAGTATCGGTAGGAAACAAACCGGTTCTGGTGATCAGGACGGATAAAGGATTTGTCGCTTTTTCGGCGGTTTGTACCCATTTGGGTTGCCTGGTGGAATTTAATCCGGTTAAGCAGAATATAATCTGCCCCTGCCATGCGGCCTCATTCGATATTGAAGGGAAAGTGGAGGGAGGTCCACCGCCTCGTCCCCTGGCCGCCTATAAGGTCTCGGAGGTTCAGGGCAAGGTTTTTGTGTCGACATAGAGGGAAAAAAACGGAACAGGAATTGCTTATGCCCGGACGCAAAGAACGTATTATCAACTACTTCAATCATTATCTCGATGAACGTTACAATATGCCCGTCGCTCGGGATTTCATCGACAAACAGATGCACAAGCGTCTCCCGCCACACACCGGCTGGCCGCATGTATTCGGCAGCCTCTCATTAATTTTATTCCTGAGCCAGATTATCACCGGTATTCTGCTTTTGATTTATTACCGTCCGACTCCTGAAGAAGCGCACAAATCGATTCAATACATAACCGCCGATGTACATTTTGGGTGGCTGTATCGACAAGTTCACGCCTGGGGTGCAACTTTAATGATATTGGCGGTGATCCTGCATATGGCAAGAACCTTCTTCATGGGAACGTATAAAAAGCCTCGCGAGCTTACCTGGGTGATAGGGGTGATAATTTTTATAGTTACCATTGTTTTCGGGTTCACTGGCTACCTTTTGCCTTGGAATCAGTTGTCTTATTGGGCTACCACGGTTGGTACGGAAATTTCGGGGGCGATTCCCATTGTTGGCCCATGGATGAAAACATTCATCCTTGGCAGTGAAAATGTCAGCGGGGAGACGCTATCCAGATTCTTCACCGTCCACGTGATTATTTTGCCGTGGATTCTGTTCTTTCTGGTTGCTATCCATTTGGTCCTGATGCGGAGTCAGAATCTTGCGACCATGGAACCGGTGGGCGAGGAAAGGCCAACTCCGCCGGAATGCGGAATTCCCTTCTGGCCGGTGCATCTCGCCAAGGAAGGGTGCGTGACGCTGATTGTTCTAGGGATATTGGTAACCCTATCGGTATTGTCGCCCTGGGAGATAGGCGAGCCAGCCGATCCGTTGCAAACTCCCGAAGCGATCAAGCCGGAGTGGTATTTTCTGCCAACTTATCAATTGCTGAAGTACTTCACAGGCCCTATGGGTAAGATTTTGGGCATCGGTGTATCCATGGTACCTTTTGTGCTGTTGTTGGTATGGCCTTACCTGGACCGGAGTAAGCCGCGCCACCCGAAACAGCGTCCGATCTCGACCACCATCGGTGTAGCGGCTCTTATTTTGGCGTTATTCTTTGGAGTGCTGGGGCATTTCTCCGAGTCACATTTGACTTTATTGGGGCAGACGTACGAGATCGATGTTTATGGTGTGCCGCATCGGATCGACAGGGAAACGGCAGTGCAAGTGGGTGAAGAAACGGACCATCCTGAAAAAGGTATGCACGATCAGGAACACCGGACGAAGAACACATTCTGATAAGACAGGTGAATAATTTACCCACCAGCCCAAGTTTATGCTTTGCTTAACGGGGCAGCATACCCATTACTTTTTCAAGGTCGGCGACGGCCTGGTCCAGCAGAACCAGGGCGTAGTTTTTATTGTGAATTCCATTAGCAGTGTAGACCAGATTAATATTATGCCTGGCTCGTTCGGCTAAACGGTTGGCTTCGGTCAGATCCCGGTCGGGTTGGGTGGTTAGTGACGTTAACCTTTGCTGCACTGCCGCCAGCAGTTTATGGGATTCGGTGAGCCGGGCTTCGATGGTTCGCTGCCAACGAACAAAGAGCTCCTGGTACTCCTGGCTATGACATCCCCGACAAGATTCGGCAGTGCTGATAATCACTGCATCACCTTTGTCGTCGGCGCCGCCTTCGATGTGGCAGCCGCGGCAATTTACCCGTGATCCCATCATCTGATTGGGGGTATCGCTGACATCGGCGATTAATCCTCCCTGCCCCAGAAGTAATTCAATTTGCTCGCGATGATGATCAGGATGACAGTGTTGGCAATCCTGCTGGACAGGTTTGAGCAATGATGACATATCAGAAGTTTCAATAACTGGAGTAAGATTATGTTGGATAAGCAAATGGCAATCATTGCAGCGGGCATGTTGTCCGGCGGCATGAATTTGATGGTAATCGCGGATGATTTCGGTGGTGCGGTCGTCATAATCCTTCAGGTAGCGCTGCTGGTCGTGGCAGTTTTGACAGTCGCGCCGGGACACGCCTCCGCTTCCGTGAACCAGGTCGGCGTGGCAAGCCGCGCAGTCAACATTCTTCTCCACAATAGTT
>CP070790.1:1625901-1629320 GCA_020346805.1 Planctomycetota bacterium | reverse complement strand
TTGTAAAAAAGCACGCTCGCACAGGGGATGAACTTTTCACCGATTCTGGTTTTAGAGACTACGCCGATGACCTTCTCGAACGTATTACCAATCCATATCTTGGCGATACGGTTGCACGGGCCGGCAGGGACTCGGTCCGCAAGCTCTCAATTAAAGGCCGAATATTCGGAACGATGTATCTGGCATTGGAGTATGGTATTGAGCCGAAGAATATGGCCATTGGTGCGATGGCCGGTATTGCTGTGCTGCTGGAGAAAGCAAAAGATTACAATCTGCCCGCTGATTTGCGTTTTGGTGATTGGCATAAATTAGACAAGCTAAGAATTGAAAAGATTATCCGTTGGCTGTGGAAAGACCAAACCACAAATCACGCTCAACGGCTTATTAAATACGTCCAGAACGCTAAAGAGCAATTGCAGAGGCTGGCCGCCAAGTAGGCTGAAAAATCAGATTTTTTTTCTTGAAACATAGAAACAAGCTGCTATAATGTTTTATGTATTTTTCGGCTATCCGGGAGGGGATAGCTAAAATGCGTCTCTTTTAGCACTTCTCCTGAATGGTCTTACAGCCAGCGAGGTTTTACAATGCGCAAAAGCGGAAAAATAGGTATATTTTTTCAGGAGGGCAAAAAATGCGGAGCAAAACAAGCCTAAAAACGCCGCCGAAAATGCCGGTATTTTTTATGGAACCGGCGTGTACCACTTCGGTTCAAACCATTTGCAAGAGGGAGACTAAAATGAAAAAGCTAAGAATCTTACTGATAATATTCGCGGTAGGCTTATCTGCTGCTCCAGCGAACGGACAGAATTTCACCCTGTCTGACGACGGCTTGATGTCGCTGGACTGGTCTTCCGGATCCAGTGCCGCTACTCTCATAGACCGAACCGATGTACCGGGCCCCGGGGTGTTGTTCCACATCTATTTCCCGGATAATGAACAACCTGATTCTGTATTTCGATACCTTTCTTGCGAATCCGGCGGTGCTGGCTTACTGTCTGGGCTTGACGTAAGCATATACGATGCATTTGAACTGAAATTTACTATTGTGTCTATTGATGGTATCAGCACACCTGATATTGGAGGCCTGATATCGGTTGGTTCTGTTATCGGCCCATATGATGGCAGCACAAGTGCATATCGCCCCGCATGGATTGACCTTGTCTCCGGCACACCATATGATTCGACTGCGATTTCGTCTACATCGGTTAAGACGGATCGAACCTCTCTGCTCGGTATTTTAGTTTGGCTGTTTGACCCGTCCGATTGGAATCCGTCTGGAACAAATTTAATCCTCCTGGTTGAACCCGTTCCCGGTGCCGTGGCTCTGCCCAAATTGCCAGCAATCTACTATGTCGATGCGGATGCCACTGGTGCAAATAACGGCTCCAGTTGGGATCATGCCTACAATGACCTTCAGGACGCTCTGGTTGTTGCCGAAAGCAGCGATGAAATCCGTGTGGCACAGGGTGTTTACACTCCCGAGGGTCCGCTGCCGGATAGACGTCAGGCGAGCAATCCGAATCCAGCCAATGGTGCAAGAAGCGTCAGTGTAACGGCTGACTTGAGCTGGACGGCCGGCGCTGATGCCATATCACACGATGTATATTTCGGAATGAGCAATCCACCGCCGTTCATAGGCAACCAGATTTCCACAACTTTTGATCCCGGCACAATGGCTTATAATACTACTTACTTCTGGCGTATCGATGAGGTCAATAAGTGGGGCAAAACCACAGGTATAGTCTGGAGTTTCACAACTATTGGGCCCGGTCCTTCGTCATCAGCACCAGTGGGGGATAGTAACGAAGCTGCATCAGAGGTCATCGACCGTGAAGCCACGTTCCAATTGAAAAATGGTTTGGTTATTAAGGGCGGCTACGCCGGCTTTAGTGAACCGGAACCGAATGCACGGGACATCGACGTGTATGAGACTGTCCTGAGCGGCGACATTGGAATTCATGGCTATAAATCGGATAACAGCTACCATGTGGTAACCGGCAGTGGTTGTAATGAAAGCGCCGTCCTCGATGGATTCACCATCACTGCCGGAAACGCACACGGCCTTGATCCAGGAAGAATCGGTGGCGGGATGCTCAATGATAGCGGTAGCCCTACTGTGGTCAACTGCATGTTTAGCGCGAACTCAGCAGTCAGTGGTGGCGGAATATACAACTGGAAGGGGAGTAACCCAACGCTTGCCAACTGCACGATCAGTGAGAATTCGGTCAACGGCTTCGGTGGTGGAATGTTCAACAACTCCGGCAATCCCATACTTATTAACTGCTTGTTCAGCAAAAACTCGGCTGGCCAGGACGGTGGCGGTATCCTCAACCATTCCACCAGCAAACCGATACTAAACAACTGCACATTCAACGAAAACACGGCAAGGTTGGATGGTGGCGGAATTGCAAATATGAGCGACTGCAGTTCAGTATTGACCAACTGCATCTTGTGGGGGAACCAGGATGGCGGCAACGTGGCTGAATCTGCGCAAATTCACGCGGACGATGGTGGTACGCTAGTCGTCAACTATTGCTGCATTCAGGGTTGGACGGGCGATTAAGGTGGAACCGGGACCATCGGAGCCGACCCCTGTTTTGTTGAACCCGAATATTTCGACCCGGTTTCGTATTGGAAGTTCGACGAAGCCGGCGGAAAAACAGTATATGATTCGGTAGGCCAAAATCACGGAACTGTCTATGGAGGAGCACATCGGACGACCGGCCAAATCAACGAGGCATTGAACTTTGATGGTGTGGATGATTATGTTGACATTGAGGATGATATTACATTAGAGCCACAAAATCTTACTGTATCTGCATGGGTGTATAGAGAAAGTACCTTCAGTCAGCATGTCATTCTACAAAAAGGGAGCACACATTCTCATGACGACAGAAACGGGTACCTTTTTAAAATCTTTGATTCTTCCAGCAGTTATCCTAACAGTGCCAGTTTGTGTGTTACGATTAACAACGGATGTAACGCTTATCCGATAAGCAATACAGAGATACAAGCAGGTATATGGTACCACATAGCTGCGACCTATGACGGTTCATCTGCCAGAATATACGTAAACGGTGTAGAGGATGGAACAGATACAAGTGTCACGGGGTCCGTTGATTATTCCGGTGGCTACCAGAACTTCAAAATAGGAGCCCAGGAAGAGGGGCACGGTTTATTATTGGGTCATTTTGGTGGCACAATTGACGAAGTTGCAATCTATGATAGAGCTTTATTTGATGACGAAATCCACCAGCAATATCAGAATGCTTTAAGTGGACATAGTGATTATCACCTGCTTCCGGATTCGCCGTGCATAAATGCCGGCGACCCGGATTACTTAGCGCATTCAGGCGAGACGGATTTGGACGGAAAGCCCCGCGTAATCGGCGGCCGAATCGACATGGGTGCTTACGAGT
>CP070790.1:1619526-1625801 GCA_020346805.1 Planctomycetota bacterium | reverse complement strand
CGGCGAAACGAAGTTGAACCTGCGTGCCCTTTGGGCCTTTGACGGTGAGCCTGACCCAACCGACCATATTCTGCCCCATGTCGTAGATGTAGATGCCGGGTTTGGGATTGTTGATAGCTACCGGTTTTATGATTTTGGTTACGCGTATGGGTTCGGCCATCTGGGGGGCGAGGATTCCGCCGGATTCGGTTACCAGATTTGCTTTTTGCCAAGTGTTGTCATCGAATCCCGGCTCACTCCAACCGTCTTGTTCCATCCGGGCGTCGTAGATTTCACCGTCGTAATCGTTGTTGGCTCGAATCGGCCCATCGGTGGTCAGCTTCCAGGTTTCGTCGCTGACTATATCGGTTGTTGTGCCGTCCTCATACTCGACGTGCATTTGCAGGAGTAGTTTGGGGAAACCGTAGGTTACAGTGTGAATGGGGATGGCTATCCTGGGGGCGAAATAGCGTGAGTTGCCAAGCATCACGCCGATGGCATTACTCCCCTGTTTTAATTGTTCGGTAACGTCATAGGTGATATACGGTGCGCGTTTTGAGTAATCGGTGAGGCCGGGGTCCAGCACATGGTCGCCGACCTTGCTGCCGTTAAGATGTAGTTCGTAGTAACCCAGGCCGCATATATATACCATTGCCTTTTTGACCTTTTTGTCAATCTTGAATTCACGGCGCAGCATGCGGGCGGGGAGCTGCATGTTTTCCGAGCGGTTGACGCTGATATTGCCCCATGGTTCGATGCCATAAGGACCGACTTCTTTTGCCGCCGGCCATTTCGAGTCATCGAATTCGGGATCTTGCCGGTTTTCAGTTGGTTTATTAAATACTCGCCATTGTTTGTCGGTTAGTATGATCAGGGGATTACCTTGCTCGAATTCGATTCGTATAGCGGCGATAAGGCCGGCGGGATTTTTGCCGGGTGGTTGATTAACAGCATGTACGCCGATGGTGTTGGTCCCCGGGTGAAAACATTCGGTAACGTCAAGCTGTACGGCGTTTTTGAAATCGCTGCCGTTGCCAGGTTTTTTATCATTGATGTATAGATTGAATCTGTTGTCGGCGGAGACGACAGCGACAGCATTTTTGATCTGCCGATTTTCCGGGATTATCACTTGACGCCGGAAATAGCGGTTACCGGGGTGCACGCCTTTAGTAGGATCGCCTTCGGGAAACCAGATCCAGTTTGCATTTTTTATGTCTCTATCGTTTTTGGGAATGATTTCATCTTTTCCGATCCATTTGCCCTTGAAGTCCGAAGGTTTGAGTAATCCTATGGACCATCGGGCCGGTTCGCTCCAGGCCGAGACCTTGCCGTCCTTGTCCCACACGCGGACTTTCCAATAACACTGGTCTTGAGAGCCGAGTTTCTTGCCGGAGTATTCCACGTGGATTGATTGATTGGATTCGACCTTGCCTGAATCCCAGAGGTCTACCTGCTCGGCGTTTAGTTTATTCGTGTCGCCGGCCACCAGGATCTGGTAGGCGGTTTGTTTCTGGCCCCGTTGATTCGATTCCAGAATCCAACTGAGACGAGGCTTGACCACATCAATTCCCAGCGGATCGACGCGGTATTCGCAGCGTAAGTCTTTGATGATCACTTCGCTATCCGTTGAAAATGCATTGCCGGTAAAAGTCAGGACCATTACGCCCAATAGGATAGTTGATAACAGTCTCATGTCTAATGGTCTCCATTTGCTTGAAAACATTTTTTTTAATCGCTCCCTTATCCCGATACACATCGAGACGACTGATTTTGCCGCACGCTCTTAATACAGTTTTGACATATTAATTTTATCCACTTCATCCTCGTCGCTGGCGATGCCGAGGATTGAATCGTCGATGGTTTCGGTGAGGCTGCCGGCGGTTCGGTACATGGCCTTGATGTTTTCAATAGGGGTTCTGACCTGGATGGCGTGGGTGGGGCCGAGGAACAATCCGCCTTTGGGGAATAACTGAAGCCGCCTTTTAACTTCATTTTCGACCTCCTGCTGTGTGCCGAAGGGCAGAGTGGTCTGGACGCAAATCGAGCCGCAAAAAGTGAGCTTGTCGCCGTATTTTTTGTGAAGTTCAGCAATGTCCATTTTCGGTGTGGTGGGTTGAACGACGTCATAGATGTCGAGGCCCAATTCGATCATCCGGGGCAGGAAGGCGCCGACGCATCCGCACATATGCATCATGGTTTTGGCCCCGTAGCTGTGGGCCATTTCGAAGTATTTCTTGAACTTGGGGGCGAAGAGTTTTTCGAAAGTTTTCATGCTGATGGTCGGGCCCTGCTGATGGCCGAGGTCTTCACCGGCATGGACGATATCGATTAAACCATCGGCGGCCTGTAAGGCCCGTTCGTGCATCTGATAGTAGAATTCAAAGCGAGCATCCATGATTTCAAGGTAGACGGGATCTTCGGTGGCCAGATCGAGCAGGACCTGTTCGCAGCCACGGGCCCGGGCAATGGAGTTGATGAAATCCATGTCGCCGGCGGTGCCGAAACAGACGGCATATTGGTCGTGAATGGCCCGGCAGCGCCGCTTGATTTTGGAGTAATCGAACCAGTCGGCTTTTGGGAAGTGGGAGCGATCAAGATCGTCCAGTGAGTGGACATCCGCATAAGGTTGATATACCGATTCCAGATATTTGCCGTCTTCGTACTCGGCATATTTATAACGTTCGCCCCAGTAACCCTCGACGCTGCCGTCGGGGAAGGTGCGCAGCTCGGGCCCGATGTAATCGGCTTCCACATAGCGGAAGTCGTCCCCCAGAACGCGTAAAAGCTGTTCCATGTTGGACAGGCCGAAGTGATCCATCAGCATGTGGTTGACTTCGGGGGTACCCTCGTGCTTGATCGGGATGCGATCGTAGCCCGAACGATTTAATGCACTGAGGACTCTTTCGCGTGAGGTCATAATCGAAATCTCCTGCTTTTATATCAAATGTGAGTTATTGGCATATGCTGGGGGGCGATGATAACAAAATGTTGTTCCTGTGCCCAATTCGACGTTTTTTAGCTGCTGACTATATGCCGGTAGGGATACTCGCAATAGATAAAAGGTTTTGGTCGGGTAGCTCATCCCGATGTATATAATGATAGGGAAATGAATTAATAACACCGACTTATACGCATCCAGGTTAACATAAATGCGTCCATGAGCAATGTCAATAATCCGACTTATGTTTGGTCTTGTTTATCGGCATAGTCTTGGCGGATGGGACTGAAGATATCCAGGGTTCTGATCGACCCGCCGATCGGCGAGGCCCCGTGAGGGGTATCGGGGGGGATTATATATGACATGCCCGGCTCGACCACCCGGGTCTCGCTGCCGATGGCCAGGTTCATCTTCCCTTCCAGTAATATGCCGGCCTGTTCGTGCGGATGTTGGTGTATCGGTACCTCAGCCCCTTCGTCCATCTCCAGCATGGACAGCATGATGTTTTGGCCGTACGGCGTGCGGATCCGCACCCCGGGGGCCATCTCGTAAGACAATATTTTGTCCCAGTCGATGAAGTTTGGGGTATTCATGGTTTTACCTCGGTTGAGTTTGACGCTTTGTTGGGTGCCCCATCCTTCGCTTCGGCGAAAGGTGGGGGACGGATCTATTAAGCAATTGGCCAGGAACCGTCCCAATCCATTTCGATTAGAGAATAATCCGAAAGTTCATAATAACGATAACTACTCCAAGGCCACAACTCCGCTCGGTCAACCAAGCCTCGGGTTATCGGATTTTTGTGCATATAATCAAGTTTTTCATGGATAGTGTCTTCGCGGGTAGTATTGAAGTCATATCCCCGCGGTTTCCAAAACGGCTTGGGACCTTGACCCAACGCCCAGGCATCCAAAGGTGGAGTTCCCAGGCTTCGATTGACAGACCAAATCTTACGCAGCGCTTTCTTGCCGTGTCTACCAACATACTGTTTTAGCTCGTGCAAAACCTGAGAAACAGGAATCGGGGTATCAGAACCGTTAGGTTGCGGAAATATAAGCAAATGTATATGCTCCGGCATGATCACGTAACCGATCCAGCGGATTCCGAGTTTTTCTCGAGTGTGGTGAATACCTTCGATAAATACTTTTTTGACAGAATCATGACGGAAGAACTGTAAACGACGATAACAGGATATCGTCAGGAAATGTGTGTGACCATATTCATCGTGACGTTTTAATCTGCCTGGCATGTTTAGAGTATATCATTAAATATTTCCGTCCCCCACCCTTTCCTGCGGAAAGGATGGGGCACCCTGCCAATTTGATGGCACCCTCTCCATCCCAATTTATGTCTTGCCTTTTTTGGTTTTCTTGATGACCGCGTTTTGTTGGGCGACCGCCAGTTTTTCTAGTTCCACCTTGGTCTTTTCATCGATGTAAGTCGGGTGATGCTCGGCTAATATCTTGCGGGCCATCTCATTGGCCCGTTGACGCATGTCCTTGGCCCCGGTGGCCTGCCAGGTCTGGTATTTGTCGCGCACCGTGATCTTGGGAAACCAGCATAAGTTGCGAAAGTGCTTGACCGTATGCTCGTGGCTCAAAAAGTTCCCCCCCGGACCGACATCCTTGAGCACATCGACGGCCAAAGTCTCATCGTTGACTTCCATACCTCGGGCCATCACGAAGGCTGCGTCTAGAATCTCGTTATCAATCACGCACTGCTCGTAGCTGGCGGTAAGCATCTGTTCCATCAGGCCGATAGACAGGTGGATGAAGTTGGTTCCGCCGAGGGCGTTGGCCAACACCTGCATGCCACGTTCGTAACCGGCCTGCACGTCAGAGATAACCGCATCGATACCCGTCCCGCCCTGGAAGGGCAGGTTGTAGTAACGGGCCATCTGGGCGGTGGCCACGTGTAACAGGTTGGCTCGCGGATCGGCACCGGAATAGGTGGTGGTGGCCATATCCAGTATACCGGAAGCGATGGCAAACACGCAGGGCAGACCGGGTCGAATCAATTGGGCCAGGGTAATGCCGCACAAAACGTTAGCACATTCTTCCACCAATGTACCGGCCAAAGTAATCGGCGTAGTCGCACCCGGTTGGGAATCGACTTCGACGTAGATAGGAATATCGTTTTCCGCACAGGCCAGCAGTTCCTCGACCCGCAGCCGGGCCTGCTCCAGCGGGCTGGTCATACAGAGGACGATAGTGAACGGCGGGCGCTGCTTTACCGCTTCAGTGCTGCCGAGGATAACGGCCGCCTGATCGATTTGATCTTTCACACTGTCGCCGCCGGTACCTTGCGAGTAATAATTACGGGCCGTGTTCTTCATCACCGCGGGAAACAGCCGGCGGTCGAAGGCCTCCTGCGGGATGTCCTGCGGATTGACGATGCCGTGCATGATGTGCAGGTTGGGCAGGGCATCCTGCAAACGGGTAAGGTCCTCCAGGTCCTGCATGGTAGCCGATCGCCGATTGCCGTCCAGATCGATTACGAACAAGGCGCTGGAACCGCCGATGGTATAGATCGAGGTGGTGTCGACCAGCACGTCGAACTCCGGCTTCAGGCCGTAGAAGGTAAAGCGCGAAGGTGCCGAAGACAGGGCCTCATTGAGTACATACTCGGGAATGCACACCCGGCGTTTGTCGAAATCCACCTTACAGCCACAGTCCGCGAATATTTTCAAAGCCTGCTCGTGTTCGATAAAAACGCCCACCTCTTCGAGAACTCGCAGGACGGCGAGATGGACCTGATACATTTGATCGTCATCGAGCACTTTATAGTCGGTACAGCGCAGTTGAGGGAAAGCCATTGATTACCTCCTGTCATTATTTGCGATCCGGTAATAGTTTTCGCATACGGGCCAAAGATTGGGCCGATTCCTCCGCCGGAAAGTATTCCAGTCCGAAACAGCCTTTGTATCCCATGTCTGCGACGGCCTGGACGATCCGCGGATAATCGAGTTCGCCGTTATCCAGTTCGTGCCGACCGGGCACGCCGGCCGAATGAAAATGTTTGATCACGTCGAGGTTGGCCCTGATGGTTTCGATAACATAGCCGCGCATAATCTGCATGTGATAGACGTCGAAGAGCAGGGCCATGTTGGGATGTCCGACCTCGCGGACAATGGCCGCCCCTTCGTCGGGATCGTCAAGAAAATACCCCTCATGATCGACCAGCGAGTTGAGCGGTTCCAGTACCAGGATAACGTTAGCCTTGGCGGCCAAATCGCCGGCGGCCTTTAAGCTGTCGATGATGCTTTGCCGCTGAACCTCCTTCGACAGCTTGGGCTGAACGTTACCAGTGCAGGTTATCATCATCGGGGCTTGCAGGTCCTGACAGCATTTCAATGACCAAT
>CP070790.1:1608519-1619426 GCA_020346805.1 Planctomycetota bacterium | reverse complement strand
CGGCCGTGGGTAGAGTCTCCAAACCACATAAATATTCTGGCAAATGGCGATTTCGATGGACCGCCATTGAGCATCTGGGGCAACTGAAAGCAACTTTTTAAACTCCGCTGGTTTCAAGTGATGCCATGGCCGAGTGCTCTTGTCCGGTGGCTTAATCGAGTCGAACACGTTCTCCTGCACAAATTCCCAAATCTTGGCCCGACGCCATAAGGCCCGGCAGTGTTTCAGGTGCTGCGCTCTCGACCAGCCAGACAACTTTTCACCTTTGCTCTTTTTGGTCACTCGCACCCTGGAAGAGACAAACACTTCCGTCTGCTGCCGGTCAATTCGCCGCAATAAAAGCTCTGAACCAAAGTAATCCTTGAGCTGGCGAATCGTGTTGTTATAACACTGCTGATCGCTATAACTTTGATTCCGCAGGCAGGTCTGAACGAACTTTTTACAGAATTCACCTAGCGTAATCTCCTCGGGCTTGTCCCGCCTGCCTGCCTTGTCCAGTTCAGCCTGCTTGGCCGCCTGAAATGACTCGGTATTCCGCTTCAGCCGAAATGCTTTGCTGTGGCGGCGCTGTTTGCCGGTTTTGCGGGGGCAGGTCACTGTTTGCAAACATTTGTCTGTCGTATTGCAAATGTATATTTATTCCTCAGGCAGTCAATTTTCACCACACGAGCTTAATTAGCGAAAGCATTCCTAACGAGCAAGTACATACACCAATGCCTGCTCGCATGATATACTCTGGCATGTGACGAACTGTTAATGTTGCAATTGGTACCGAGAATAATGCCCCTAAGGTAAGGGGGATTGTTAATGCCCAGTCAAGTTGCCCGTACATTAGAATGTAAGCAGTCAATCCGACAAAACATGTCACCCCTTCTGCAAGTGAGGTAATACCAACAGCCTGTTTAGGCGATATACCAGATACGACTTGCCCGGCAGTGACCAATGGCCCATACCCACCTCCGCTAAGACCCTTGTTGAACGCTGCTATCGTTCCCAAGGCAATGATATGACTTCGACGATACCTGAAACGTTTCTTGAATGTTGCTAGAATTACTACCCCAACGGAAAGGATTATCACTCCAATAATAGCACCGAGCCACCATTGGGGTATGTGTAATGCTATAATTACCGCAGTAACTGCACCCAATATGCTCAAACTTGATAGTAAGATTGCTGTTCCACGTTCTCGCCGATTGTTCAGTAAATTCATGTTTCCATCACAGTGATGCATGAAACTTGCAGCAATCCCGGTTACAAATTCACTAATCAGCACCGCAGGAACAATTTGAAGGGGATCGTAACCGACCAGCAATAAAAGCGGTGTAAGTGTAGTTCCGTAACCCATTCCCATGCTGGAATCTATGTACTCACAAAGTAAAGCGGTCAGGAAAATCGCCAATACTATCGCTGCACCGGTTCCACTGGCAAATGCGGGTAATAGTTTCAATTCCGGAAGAACAGACTGGACACATAATACCGCTACTATTGCTACAATTGCTGCAGACCAAATACGAATGCGACGACTCTTGTAATATGGTGATCGATTAAGAGTTGTATATTGCTTAGCTTCACCGTTCATGTTGATGCCTTTCCTTCCTTTTATATTATATTTTACTATAAAATTTAGTCATTAGATAAAATATATTTTACCTGACATGACTAAAATTTAGTTCGTTAACACCATCGTCAAAGAATATATACGTCTTTGATTAAATAATTGTTTCCTATAAAATGCAGGAAGTACACATTAAAAGTGGGTCTTATTACAAAGCCGAGAGCAGTGTATCGACAGAACATACAGTGTATCATTTGGTCATAGCTGAGAAAAATTATTTTTATCATCATGCATGAGTCTGATTCCATAAATAATTATATCTTTGGGGCAATAGTTGATTTTTCAAGATTGTCGGTTCGAGTTATTTGTTTTTGCATGAAATCGTTGTAGGAGTATTATTATGGATTGAACGGCCAAAAGATGGGTATGAGAAAAGTGGCTACGGTACATAAAATCAGATTCAGTGGCAAACCGACTCTCAAGAAATCGCTAAAGCGGTACCCGCCGGGGCCATAGATCATCATATTTGTCTGATATCCTATAGGTGTGCTCAGGCTTGCTGACGCTGCAAAGGCTACAACCATAGCGAATGGACGGGAGTCCACTCCGAATGCTTCGGCAACTGCTGTTGAAAAGGGAAAGACAAGAGCGGCTGCAGCATTATTTGTGATTAATTCTGTAAAGAACGTAGTAAGCAGATACATTCCAGCTAAAGCAGCGACTGGACCAAAGGAATGAATCACATTGAAGATTATGCTAGCAATCGATTCGGCCGCACCTGAATTCTGCAAAGCCTTTCCCAACCCAAACGCTGTTGCAATGGTCAATAGTGTCTGCCAGTCAATGCTTTGACGAGCATCCGAGGCAGATATGCATCTCGTTGCCACCATCAGACCCGCTATGAGAAAAGCAGCATATACGGTAGATAGAACACCAGTCGTCATCAAAATTACTAACAATCCCAATAATACTATAGATAGTATCAATCGTTCGTGACAAACAAGGCGCGAGTCCTCAACACTGCTGACTAAAAAAAAATGGGGATTGTCGCGGTGAGCTTGAGCAAAATGAGCGGCGGTCTGAAGCAATAAAGTATCGCCAGCACGCAAAATTACATCGCCGACACGTCCCTTCAAACGTTCTCCCCCGCGATGGACCGCCACAACTGCAGCGTTATACAAGGCACGGAAGTTAACGTCGCGGATGTTTTTGCCGATCAGTGGTGATGTTGTTGAAATCACTGCTTCGCAAAGACGCCGATCACGGCGTTTTGATGCTTGTATTTCGTAAGTTTCATCGGCAACAGGCACTAATCCGGGAATACGTTCCAAATCAACAACTGTTGTAACAATACCCGTAAAAGTCAGACGATCTCCCTTCTGAAGAATCTCCTCAGGGCCGACGGGGGAAATAACATGATCATCACGAGTAATCTCAATAAGAAACAGTCCAGGTAAGTGTCGAAGTCCAGCTTCCTCTATTCGTTGTCCGATTAATCGGCACCCCGCCTCGATCATCATTTCTACCAGATATTCCCGAGAAGTTTCATCTAGCTGTTCAAGCAGATCTTTGCGATCAGGAAGAAGCCAGCGACCGACTATCAATAGATAAATTACACCCGCGATGGCATATGGTAATCCAACATGCCCAAGTTCGAAGAATTTCATCGGTGGCATATCATTTTCCAACATAAGGCCATTGACTACTAGGTTCGTACTGGTTCCAATTAAAGTACATGTGCCCCCCAGGATGGCTAGATAGGACAATGGGATCAACAGCCGAGAAGGAGAAATGCGGTGCTTTCGACACCAATCTGTTATAACCGGAACAAGCATGGCGACTACAGGGGTATTGTTTAGAAATGCCGACATACCTATAACAGGCGGGCTGATTCGAAGTATTGCAGATAGTTCTGTCTTTGCTTTCCCTAGTAATTGACCGCCAACTCTATCGAGTGCCCCCGTCTCTCTCATAGCTGCTACAACGACATATAATGCAGCTACAGTCAGCATACCTTGGTTGGCAAAACCGGCAAACATTTCTTTACACGTAATAACACCGGCAAGGCCGACGGCAACAAGCCCTCCAAGCAGAAGGACATCAGGAGGTCCCAGATTAAGAAAGAGACCAAAAAAATCAGAGCGATAATTGCTAATGTGAACCAAGCTTCCCAACCCATGCTTTAGGCCTCATAGTAGTCCAATATTAATCTTCCATTGAAAAGATCCTAATAAATCGCGGTGGCACTTTTATTAATAGTTATATGTATTTCACCTTTTATGAGTTTGGTAAAATCGTCTAATATGTACTGGTACGCCTTATCATTTGACCTCTTTTACAGATCTGGATACACGTGAGTCCTGACATATTGCCTAGATTCATTATGATAAGTAGGTCACAATCTAAGTCGCCTTAATCCTTGACTTTATTGTTATTCACATGAAATATGTACGTTTTTGACATCAATAGAGTCTGTAATGATGTGCCGATCTTGTTATTTAGTTGTATCAAATTGGTTTCTAGCACGATTCCAACTCCCTTGCGATATGTTCAGCCAGTGCTGCAGTGATCTGACCGTCTAATTCAGGATGACTGCTTCCGGAAGAATCAGTTTGCACCATTAAAGCTGTCACTCGTTTAATACTTTCCGGTGGTAACGAAAGATACTTACCATCGGTATCGCAAAATAGGCTGCCTGGAATACGGTCCATATCTTTGGCGGTTAGAATAAACAGGTGGTCACAGGTGCCGACCGCTTTCATTATTCTTACCGTGTTAATGCATGAATTCCCCAAAGTTGTTTCAATGGGATAGCCTCGATCAAGCAGCTTGTGCCTTATTTGCCAACCGAGACCATCGTCTTTGCGTAACCATCCACCGGTAGCCATAAGGCATACATTTGTGCCATTACGGTTGGTTATGTCGATTTTATTGACGGATTGTGAGGAGATTGTTTGTTGCGGCCCTCGGACCGATCCAGGTGACATGGGACAAAATGCCGCATCTAGTACATCGATAATCTCGTTGTCTGTAAAGGGCTCTACCGCATAATAAAAGATTCCGCCCTCCCTATAAGCCGCTTCCCACTGGGAGCTTGGAGAAGCAAACACCACGATTTTTGATGAAGGCGCTGCTTCGTTGATGAGTTGTATCAGCTGCGGACCATTTTCACCGAATGAAGCTGCGTCTATAAACAATATTTTATATTTATTGTCGTGCAAATATGTTTGTAGCGTCTCTGAATCTGATATGATACAGACGCAACATCCCAGAGATGTCAATCGCTTGCTCTGCTCAAGGGCGGTGACTTTATTGCTATTAGCTAGAATCACTTGACGCAGTGTGCAATTATTGACTTCTTCTTCAAAACTTTTTGCAGATATGCGGGCAATCCAGCCTCTACCAAATGGATCATTCCATAATGTTGAGGGGTCTTCCCTTAGTGAAGAATTAACATCGGCAACTGCGCCCGAAACAGGGGCAGGAATAATGCATTGGGCTTTACCCTTAATTATCAGGGCCGCCAATGGCAATCCCTGGTAAACTTCTTCCCCAACCTTTGGCAGATAAATACCTTCAAAGGTCGACGTTAGTGGGCTGGTCAGCATGGCCCCAACACGAACTAATCCATCATTCCCCACTTGAATCCATGATTCATCCCAAAAACGGAACTCGCTGGTCGTTTGGTCAGCCGTAGCAACTTTTGTCGATATATTGTTGGATTTTTCTGTTGAATTGATGTTTGGGCGTTGGTGTTTCAACAGTCTTTTAACCGTCTGTGTGATCTGTTCCGGCGTAAAGGGTTTAGTTATGAAATCCGATGCCCCTAAACGCATCGCTGATACCGCATTGGGGATATTGGGGTAACCGGTGATAATTATTACAGGGACATCAGGCTTGGCTTTTCGTAGCTCCTGTAGAAACATTATGCCATCCATGGTCGGCATCTTGATATCGAGCAGAATGGCATCATAATTTTTTTCTGAAGCCAGGCTCAGCCCCTCACAGGCATCCCGGCTTGTCTCAACCATGAATCCCTGGCGCGAAAAAATACGCTGACATCCCTGGCAGATTGATTCCTCGTCATCGACTACCAGTAATCTTGGATCATCGACCATGACTTTATTCCCGTAGCATGTTTTTGATTTACCTGTCAATGTGATTCTGTGACGTCTATCTGAAGACGTGTAAAATTGATTATCTGGTCTATATGAAGGCGGATTTTTTCCAACCTTCCTGTTTTGTGGACCTTCATGTTCATCGTTACTGTTATCTGTGGTGCTGCCACGAGAATAAATCCCCGAGCATACCGGAACATTTAAACGTGCTAATGTTTCGCTCATGTTAGTTAACCAGGAAACGCCGCATTCAGGACAAATCCCACTTACATTTCCCGATAAATTGTAGCCGCATTCATTACAGTGACCTGGGGGATCGCGGTAAATAAGGCGCATTTTGACTAATAGAAAGCTGCAAGCGATTCCAATGGTCATACCGCCAAAAACGCCTATTATCCCAATCAGTGTTTCTGCCAAATCAAATCCAAATTGGGGGCCGAAGGTTGCTATTCCAAATGGCATGAGAAAAAAGTGAGTCACGATTCCACCAGACATTGAACCGATAAGAGCCCCGATTACAGCAATAAGACCATAAATCAGTGATTTTTCCCAGATGCCCAATTCCGCTACCGATTCTGTCTGCGGATACATCAAAGAAAGCCCGGCTGGTAAAGAGTCATTTTTTGCCGACCACGAAGTCTCCCCAGAGTTAAATTCTCCATTTGCCGGTACCTGCAGTTCAAATCTTTGTTGCCGCAATAATCTTTGAACTGTTTCAGTAATTTTCTCAGGTACAAAGGGCTTGGTAATGTAATCCACAGCGCCTAGACGCATTGCCGATAACACATCGGATGTATTGGGATAGCCGGTGATAATGATTACGGGAACATCCGGTTTGACTTTTCGTAACTCAGCGAGAAACTCTATCCCACTCATGGATGGCATTTTGATATCGAGTAAAATAACCGCATAATTGTTTGCTTCTGCCAGCCTTAATCCTTCAGGTGCATCGTCACTTGTCTCTACCCTGAATCCCTGTGAGGAAAAGATACGTTGACAACCCTGGCAGATTGTCTGCTCGTCATCGATAACCAGTAACCTTGGATCATCAAACATAAATCGATTTCCGTGCCAAACGCTTACGCATCCCGGTAAACATATTTATGCAACATCTGTGCCAGATATATAAGGATGATGCTGATAAAATAGGCAAATATCGTTCGAGGGATTACAAAAATAGGCGATAATTACTTGAATTTGTGCTTCCTTTGTGGTTATACAAATAGTGGTATGTCACTTGTGTATGAATCAATCATACAGTGTATGCCGCAATCAGTATGCCTGTTGTGTAATTCGTTGAAGATTGATATCAGTGCTTTAACGTGGATTGATATTATCGATTTATGAGGAGATCTCAGATGACATCCCATATTTTCGCAGCAGGGCATGAAGGTTAGTCCGCTGCATACCTACCTCTTCAGCGGCCTTGCTGACATTCCCCTCACTTTGTTGCAGGGCTTCAATTAAAAAGCGCCGTTCAAGTTCCTGCACTGCCGCATCTCTTACCTCCTGCTTAAGTTTCTTGAATTGTTCCCAGTTATGAGGAAGCTGAGTGATGGTGGGGCGAATGGGGGCCTGGCATATTTCCGTTGGCAGGTGCCTAGGTTCAATACGGCTGGAGTCACAGAGAATAGCGATTCTTTCCACGATGTTTCTGAGTTCGCGTACGTTACCGGGCCAATGATAGCTTTCCATCTTGGCCATGGCCTCGGGCGTAAAGCCTTCCAGTTTAAGATTATGTTTTTTGCAGAAGTTTTCCAGAAACAAAACGGCAAGCAGCGGAATATCACCTTGACGCTCACGCAACGGTGGCAGATAAACGGGCACTACATTGAGACGATAATAAAGATCCTCACGAAAAGCTCCTTCATTGACCATCTCCGCCAAGTCGCGATTGGTAGCGGTTATGAGGCGGATATCAATTTCACGTTCTGTGGTATCGCCGACCTTTTTCAACTGCTTGGTTTCCAGTACCCTCAACAGTTTGCTCTGGATTTCCATACTGAGGTTTGCTACTTCATCAAGAAACAAGGTTCCCTTATGTGCAACCTCGAAAAGACCCTGCTTGGTGGCGATGGCCCCTGAAAACGAACCTTTGACATGGCCAAACAGCTCACTTTCGAGCAAAGTAGGGACCAGCGCACTACAATCACAAGCCAATAAGGGATGGTCTTTGCGATTGCTGAGCCGATGTATAACCCGGACGACCATTTC
Organism: Planctomycetota bacterium; assembly: GCA_020346805.1. GTDB lineage: Bacteria > Planctomycetota > Phycisphaerae > UBA1845 > PWPN01. Next base: position 1,611,539 of record CP070790.1, on the reverse strand, counting down.
CTTTCCCGTTCCGCTTTCGCCGGTGATCAAAATCGTACCGTCGGTAGGGGCAACACGTTTGATAAGTGAAAATACCTGTTGCATCGGTTTGCTTTCACCAATGATCCCTTCGAATCCCTGATTTACCTCCAATTCACGTCGCAGGGCTACGTTTTCACGGAGCAGGCGGGAGTGTTCCCATACTTTTTGAAGGGCCATTTTGAGCTGATCAGGCGAAAAGGGTTTACTTATATAGTCAGCCGCCCCCAACTTCATTGCTTCCACTGCCGATTCCACCGTTGAATGTCCGGTGATAATTATCACCTCAGACATTACACCTTCTGCTTTAATACGTTTGAGTATCTCCATGCCGTTAATGTCCGGCATCATAAGGTCCAGCAGGATCATATCAAACTTACCTGATAATGCCACCTGCTGCCCATCATGTGCATTCTGGCAAACTTCAACTTCATACCCTTCGGGGCAGAGAGTTCGTTTGCAGCTCAGGCCGATGACCGCTTCGTCATCAATGACCAGGATTCTCTGATTGTTGATTCCATTTTGTTGCTCAAATCCTGATTCACTCATGAAATTACCTTTCAACTGTGATGGTCTGTTTGAGATTCAGAAACGCAAGGTAAGATAATGGTAAAGGTGGTTCCCTTGCCTTCCTGGCTCTCGACTTCAAGGTTGCCGCCGTGCTGTTGAATAATACCATATGAAACACTCAATCCCAAACCGGTACCCTTGCCGGCAGGTTTAGTGCTGAAAAATGGCTCAAATATCTGATCAAGATGTTCTTTTTTGATACCTGAACCGTTATCGGTTACTTTAACAAAAGCTTTGTTGTTTTGACTTTCCGTACTTATCGTCAGGGTACCACCATCAGACATGGCCTCACAGGCATTTAATGAAAGATTAAGCAGCACTTGTTGCAGTTGATTCATGTCGCCGTTTATTCTAGGTACATTATCATTAAGCTTCTCTTCAATAATGATCTGCTCGAATTGCTTTTGGCCGCGAATGAGTCGAAGGGTTTGTGTTATTACCTCGTTGATTTCCAATGGTTCTTTAACCGCCGGTCTTTCCCGGGCGAAATCTAACAGACCGCGTACGATCTCACCTGCACGGGTTGTTTCATTAATAATCAAGTCTAGATCTTGTTTGTCCTGCTCATCCATATTCTCTTTTTGTCGAAGCAGATGAGCGAAGGTCAACACGCCGGTTAGAGGATTGTTAATTTCGTGAGCAATGCCCGCAGCTAACCGTCCTATAGATGCCAGTTTTTCGCTTCGTCCAATTTGTTGACGGGTGGCCAGCTTCAATTGTTCCTCACGTTGTTCGACGGCATCAGCCATCGCATCAATAGCTTGGCACAAGACTCCCATTTCGCCTGGTGGGCGAATCCCCACCCGGGCACGTAAATCACCATCGACCACCTTCCGGGACATGGTGGTAATTTGACCAATGGGACGTAGTACCAGTTTGGTAACAAAAAATAACAGTACCAGGCTTGCTAGTGTTGTTGCCAAGACAATCACCAGGAATACACCAATAATGATTGTCTGTTTATGGGCAAATGGTGCTTCAAGCAGCCCGACATAAAGGGCACCGATGATTTTTTCTGTCGGATCGCGAATCGGTTCATAGGCGGTTATGTACCAGTCATTAACCACAAAGGCCCGATCGGCCCAGATGCCCCCCTGATCTAGCACCTTCTTATAAACTACATCGCTGAGCCGGGTTCCTACCGCCCGCGTTCCATCTTGCTTGGTAACGTTGGTGGAGATACGCAGATCACCTTGAAAGATAGTTACGGTACCAATATCTTTGCCTTCAAAGATTTCATGAGCGAATACTTCATCTTTAATGGCATCCACAATTGTATACCGACGATTCAGTAAATCTCCCCCGTATAAAACACCTAATAGCTCACCCTGAGAATCCAGAATCGGTATCGCCGCCGCCACAACCATACCATCGGTTCGGTATTCATCGGTAGTGGGCCGGGCTTTGGGAGTGAGTAAGAGCTTAAAGCGGGCTCGCTTAACCAAGTCGTATCCTTCCTTTTCCAAGTCTTCTGCCGACAGAATAACAGTACCGGCAACAGTACTTCTTTTTTTAAGCGCAATTTCTATTAGCGGATTTGCTGATAGATCATCGCCAGATATTTGAGGATTCTGCGCCCGATAAAGCACACGACCATCAGGCCCGATCAGTGATACAATATCCATACCTCCATTGCGATAAACCTTTTGTAGACGATCCACCATTTCTTCTCGATTGCTCTTTGCTGCTCCGGCGGCAATTACTCGATGTAGTGATGCTGCTTGAAGAAAACGTACGATGCCATCGAGATGGTTGTTATATGATGCCCGAGCCGAATTAAGATCCAGCCGAACGCGGGTTTGTACTTCCTCTAACCATACCCGTCCAACGTGTTTGACAGTTACCAGGGATAATACTGAGTTGGCCACCAGTATTACCGCAATAAAAGCCATGGTTAATTTAAACCGAACTGTCATTATTTGTTTCGCCTATGTCAGCTCTATATTAAATAATTATCGTCGGATAGTACTATTATTCTATGTATATTTTATTCATACGTCGATGCCGAATTTTCCACTATTTAACTCATGATACATTTCAAAATATCACCTTTATATACAGATGGAGTCTGGTGCTGGGTTGTTTTTCTGCGACCAGATACGGATGTCTGATTCAATTTGTCCGGCGATTTGATTTATCGCTTTTGCAACCGAAGGAGAAATACCGGCTTCTGGCTGAAAACATTTCCCGGCAATAACATAAATCCAGACCTCGGGGGGAAGCCAGCCCAGGGCATGCCCCATACGAAGCATTGAATCTATACTCATAGAATGTGTGTCACGCAGTTTGTAGTTTATAATAACCTCGTTTGTATGGGGATAATCAAGCCTGCACCATTGGCCGGCGGGAAATAGCTCATTTTCTTCTGCTGCGTCAATCAATATGAGTAGTCCTTCATTTTTGATCGCATTCAATGTTTCCCAACCGGTACT
>CP070790.1:1605404-1608419 GCA_020346805.1 Planctomycetota bacterium | reverse complement strand
CGGTGCTGTTCGCCCCCCTGGTACTGTGGCTCATTCTAAACGAAGTCGTTTATTCCAACACCTCTGAAGTCGTCGGCCCCGAAACGCTGGCCCTGATCTGGCACAATCCCGCTGCCGTTTTTGAAGCCGCCTGGGAGATGGGTGCCTGGCAGCTCATAATGACGGCCATAATAACCATCGCTGCCGTTACCGTGATCTATTGCTTATCTCTCAAATCGTATAACCGTACGAACCGCCCGCACCAGCAAGCGGACCGTCCCCGCATTCACCCAGGCAAACGTCACATTCGACTGGTCGGCTCCATAACCGGATACATGGCCATCCTCGCCGGACTATTGGTTTGGCAGTTTACCAGCGAGCCGAGCGAAGCATTAACTGTGGTGTTCAGGTCGGCCCCGCCGCTTAGGGCCTTTAATCTTACCCGTGCCCTGGTCGGAATCGAACTTACCGGCCCGGCGCCCGAACATTTCGGACTACCCGTCATCTCCGACGAACAATACCAGGCTACAATGGGCTCACCTCGAACTCCCGCACCCAACATTATATTCATCATGTTGGAATCGGTGTCGGCCAAGGCCCTGCATTGTTACGGTTATCATCGCAGCGATATCACCCCCAATATAGATACCTTGGCCGATGAGGGCGTACTGTTCGAACACTGCCTGTCGCCGGCCTCATTCTCCAGCTACTGCATCGTCTCGCTGATGACCTCCCTCTACATGCTCCGCGACCAGACCAACGACCATTTTGCCGACAAATCGTTTCCTTTCATGGGCATGCCGCGGACCTTGAAACTGGCAGGTTATGAACTCGCTTTATTCAGCAGCGGTAACGAATCGTTCGACAAAATCAATCACTTCTATCCGCCGAGCGACTTCGATACCTACTTTTCCCACGATACCTGCGATATCCCCAAGTCTGATTGTATGCGGATGGACGACAAGTATGCCGTCGGGGCCTTCGAAAAATGGTTATCGCAACGCAACGATCCCCGGCCGTTCTACTGCAGTTTCTACCTGCAATCGACCCACTTCAACTACCAAGTGCCCGAACCCTGGTTCTCATACTATCAACCCGTCCCGCCTTTGTATTCCAACGGCGACGGCATAATCCATATTCCTGCCGACGTCCTGCCCTTGTTGAAAAACCAATACGACAATGCCATGCGCTATGCCGACTATTGGATCGGGCGAATCCGCGATTCATTGGCCCAGGCCAGCAAGCTCGATAATTCCATCATCGTGATCACCTCCGATCACGGCGAGGCCTTTATGGAACACGGCCTGGCCCGTCACGGCGTGCATGTCTGGGAGGAGATGATCCATGTGCCGCTGATTGTTTATGTCGGCCCTGCCCTCCGCCAGGCCCTCCCTCATCAGCTTCCTTCCCGCGTACCCGACACTGTCTCCGGCATAGACATCGCCCCCACCGTCGCCGCCCTGGTCGGCTTCAAACCACATCCCAGTTGGCAGGGCGTAAATGTTCTCGCCCCCGGCTACACCGACAAAGATCGCCCCATCTTTTCCATCTTGCAGTTAACCCGCTGGCAGGAATTGGTTTGTCTCAATAAATATAAATACATTTACGATTTAACCGACGTCCAATCACTTCTGTTCGACTTGAACACCGACCCTGATGAAAAGATAAACCTCGTGGAAAAAGAACCTCAACTCGCCTCCACCCTGCAATCCATCCTCGGAACCTGGCACACCCGCCAACTCGCCTACTACTCCAACCAACCCTTCACCAACTACATCGGAAAATACGAATCAAATACAGAGTAGTGTCGAGGATTTAAATCCGCCTGTGGGGGATCGTTGCGGATGAGACCTGCCGTCTCCGTCTCCCAGCGTTCCCGACAAATCAGGACTTTGCCTAATTTTGCCATATTCAGAATGACCGTAAAATAAAAAAGCGGGACAATTCAATATCATCCCGCTTGATTGATTGTTCGCAAATATGGGCCTGTACGTCAGGTTTCCTCACCTCCGCTGCCCGCACCCACCGGAGTTTCCGATGCGTCCGCAGACACCGGCTCGGCGGAGGCTTCAAAGGTCAACTGACTTTCGCCTTCTTCGTTCTCCTTGGCCGAAACCAGGATCTTGTTTCTCTCCTTGTATTCGCCGCGGAGAATGGCCTCACTCAGCGGATCTTCGATCTTGTTCTCGATGGCCCGGCGAAGCGGACGGGCACCGAATTTTTCGTCCGTCCCTTCCTCGATAATGTAATCTTTGGCTGCCTGATCGAGTTCGAGGATCAAACCCCGTTCGGACAAGCGCTCGGCAACCTTGCCCACCTCCAGATCCACAATCTGTAACAGATCCTTGTGGGTAAGCTTGTGGAATACGACCAGTTCATCCACCCGGTTAAGGAATTCCGGCCGGAAGTAGCGATCCACCTCGGTCTTGAGCATCTCCTTCATCTTCTCGTAGCCGACTTCTTCATCGCGCTTGCCGAATCCGAAATCTCCCTGGCTGGTGATCCGATCCGCACCAATATTGCTGGTCATGATCATGATGGTGTTCTTGAAATCAACGTGCCGGCCGAACGAATCGGTCAAACGACCCTCTTCCATTATCTGCAGCAGCATATTGAACACATCGGGATGGGCCTTCTCGATCTCATCCAGCAGCACCACCGAATAGGGACGGCGTCTGATCCGTTCGGTAAGCTGACCGCCCTCTTCGTATCCCACGTAACCCGGAGGGGCCCCGACCAGTCGGCTGACATTGTGCTTCTCCATAAACTCCGACATGTCCAGGATAATCAGGGCCTCTTCATCGCCGAACATGAACTCCGCCAGGCACTTGGCCAGGTAAGTCTTACCTACACCCGAAGGTCCGATGAATATGAAGCTGCCCATCGGCCGATTGGGATCCTTGAGTCCGCTGCGCGAACGCCGAACCGCCCGGGCGACCGCCTGGATGGCTTCGTCCTGACTGATAATTCGCTTGTGCAGCTCCTCCTCAAGATTCAGCAGCCGCTCCACCTCATCCTTCTCCAGACGGGTCAGCG
>CP070790.1:1598075-1605304 GCA_020346805.1 Planctomycetota bacterium | reverse complement strand
GGCCGCACGAGTACCCCAGCGGGTTAAGCTCTTCGGCTATGGTGATTTCATTGGTGTCCATCTCGATGCTGTTTATCACCATCCAATCCTGGCCGGTGGTGGTCGAGCGGACGGCGAACGGCATCCGCCCGGTCAGAACACAGGCCCGGGCCGGGGTACAACTCGGCAGACCGGGAAAACAATAATTAAACCGAACCCCATCGGCGGCCAATGAATCCATGTTGGGAGTTTGGGCCAGGGAATCACCGTAGGAACCCACACTCTGGGCCCGTAGTTGGTCGAGATAAAATAATATAAAGTTCGGTCGCTCCTGGGCCCAGGTCGGATGACAAACCAAATATATAGTAAAAATGAACAAAAACACATGATTATAGCTTGAAATGCGCATGGTTAGGGGCCTCTGGAATTATATAATGTTAACATAATACACATATATAAGTTAGCAAATTGACCATACAAAAATCATGTTTTTTTCAATCAGAATCTGGTTTAGGGTAGCATTTGGTTCATTCATTTGGTGCAAAAAAATAAACTGACAATAAATTTGTGTCCTAAGTTCTAACCCGCCGAATATTGAACGACGATATTAACTCATATAGATATTATATATCAATTTTATCTTTCAAGTGGTAGATAAAATTTGTACATATTGGTAGAATTTATTGTGGTGGTGGGCAACACGCTATAACTTTCAGGGGTTATTGGAGATGGAATTAATGTCTGCCAAAATTTCGTCACAGACACAATTTAGTCAGCTCGGGCGAAACCGGAGAACGGCCTTTACCCTGATTGAAGTATTGGTGGTAGTCGCCATTATCGCTTTGCTGGCCGCCATATTGCTCCCCTCACTCTCCAGGGCCCGCGAACAGGCCCAAATCGCTATGTGCAAGGCCAACGGAGACCAGATAGGAAAAATGGTCGCCATGTATCAGTCAGAATTTAAAGGATACCTCCCCGTCGTTTTTTATGTGGGGGCAGGTCCGGTTTATGATGTCCCGGCCAGGACCACGTTGCTTTCCCTGGCCTTACGCCGCTATAACAAGGAATTGGTAAACTTACACAAGATTCAAGCCGCCGATGGCACCTATTACATTCCTGATACTATCTGGCCGTCTGAAAAACATCAGTACTATAGAACCAAAATGGCCCCCGATCATCACATTTGTCCTTTCGGTCGGGATAAAGGGGATGTTACTTCTGTTTCGCGCCCGTTGACTCCCCCCTTGCGTGATTATAATAAAATTCAAGAACGCAACGGCAGATTAGAGAGTTACGTAACCTGGCTTTGGGAAGGGGATACCGTACGAAACTTGGCTCCCATTAGGGCGGGTGAAGCTATCTTTTATCCCACCGATCCCAGAGAGGGTCGGCCCCAGTACTCGACCCTTAGTTTTAATTTTGCCACGGCAACATCAATATTGAATAATGCCGCAGCGGATGAAGAAAGACATAACCTTATACCACCCGGTGCTGAGATATTACATGATGCTAAAAGAGATCCTGCTACCGGAATTAACGTTCTGAGCTTCAAACACCGCCAGTGGAAGGCTAGAGATGCCCATCGTCTTAGAAGTGGAAGTTTGTCTGAACTGACCATTGCCTATTGTAGTATGGGAAAATTCATGGCTTTGAGTAAGAGTATAGTTAATCCCAATAGCCATCGCACCAGCATTGGCGGCGGTACCAATGCCGTATTCGCCGACTCCCATGTGGAATGGGTTAGGGGTACCCGGATCGGCTGGCCGTAAAAGTGGGTTAGTAATATGGCGCGGTGGACATCATGGGCCTGCCAATTTTAGAAATCTTCAATCCTTTCGAATTGTGCAAATTACATGTCTGCTTTGATTCGACTGTTAATAATTGTAACCTTTTTTCCTAGTACCAATTGATAAACAGTTGATGGTGTCGGATTCCAACTCCTGTTTTCCCCGAGCAGGAGCGGATAACGGATATTCTATTAATTTTACGGTAGAAATTTTCCGATGCATTGGTAAAATAATGGTAAACGGGATTGTGGTGATATTTGTCGCGGGGCGTAGGAGATATAGCAATGTCCGCACTGCTCCTTCGGTCATATAAAGAGTTAGATCGGCCAATTCGAAAGAAAACAGCGTTTACCTTAATCGAGGTCCTGGTAGTAGTTGCCATTATCGCCTTGCTGGCGGCGATATTATTGCCTTCGCTGGCCAGGGCCCGCGAAGCGGCAAAGATCGCTTCCTGTGCGGCTAACAGTAAACAGCTCGGCACCATCATGGCCACCTACCAGTCCGAGTACAAAGGCTATGTGCCGGTTATTTACAATTACGCGAGCAACGGTTTAACTGTACATAATCCCCCGGCGCCGGCCAGAACATGTTGGTTGCCCGTGGCTTTCAGGGGATACGATGAAAGTTTAAAGAACATGTCGAAGATTCAGGATAGCAATGGCAACTTTTTTAACCCGGAAGCAAATTGGTTACATCCACAGAGGCAGGAATTCGAGGATAAACTTCTATCCGATTATTACATTTGTCCTTTCTCAAGAGGTGGGGGAGGTGGTTGGATTGTTATCAGAGAAGATGTGAGAATAACCGGACGACAACCGTATGTTGCCCATTTCGATATTCGTCAATGGACGGGTAGTCATATTACCTATCACACCTGGAAGTGGGAAGGTAATATCCGGCGCGGCAGATTGCCGCATTGTTCCTCACATCCGGCTGGGCAATTATGGCCGAATGACCGGTGCGGACCCGCTGTGGAATTCTGCATGACCGATGGCCGCCCAAAGTATTCGGTACTCAGTTGGAGTTTTGTAATGCCAAGACGTGATAATAATGTCTACGAAGTACCCCCGGGATTTATTGCTAAAGAAGATTTGGGAACTAAAGACGGAAATAATCGTCATCGTCTGTGGACGGATAGTACCGCTCAGCAGGTAGATTCATCGAGTCTGTCTGATTCCACGGTCATTTTCTGTATCCAGGGTGAGACTATGGGGCTGGACGACAATCTGAACAATCCTCAAAGCCATCGAACCGGGTCGGGTGGGGGGACCAACGTTGTTTTTGCCGACAGCCACGTTGAATGGGTAAAAGGAACACAGGCAGGGTGGGAATAATTTGTCACTTCTTAAGCGTTAGAATTTTATCCTGTCCGGTTGAATACATAACCTGCCGGGCAAACAATAAGCTATATTAAATCTGCCATCATTACTGTTCCGCTAACACTCGGTTGTCCGGATCACCCGTTGTGTTATTATTCCGGGCGGTATAATTGGGTGGTCATGTTGGGTGTTGGGTGGCATGCCCACTGCTTTGAGTGGGCATGTTGGGTGAAATTCTCGTGTTTGAGGTAACAAATCAAAATGCGCAAAACAAAGCCAAAAATTGGCAGGGTGCATTTTACCCGCCTTCATATTTTGTGTTTGCTGCTTGTATTAGTGGCCATACCTCAGGCCTTGCGAGCAGAGACCGAGCAGGAGAGATGGCAGAGGCATCAATTGGCCAAGAAAATCCGGCAGCAGGCCCAGCCTTATGTAAAGGCCGGTATGGCTGACCTCCATAACTATATCCGCACCGAAGATCCCCAGATCAATACCATAATGGATACTTTTTTTGAAAAAGCTTTGTTTGGCAAGATAGCCGAACCTTTGCCCCCGGCTCTACCTTATCGCTGGTTAAGTCAGGAGGGTATGTACGTGGGACAGTGGCTCTGGGACACCATGTTTATGGTTATGACCTTGGCCGCGGTTGATGACGATCAACTTATTCATGAGGTATTTGCGAATTACTGGCATACCATCGACAACAATCCCGAAGCCCCCAAGGGATCATATCGCTACGGTATGGTGCCCAACTTTCTCAAAAAATGGCCGCCCGTTGGTTTTTCCCAAATCCCCATCCTGGCCTGGGGTTGCCGGATGGTTGAAAGGCAAAGCGACGATCGCGAACTTATCGAGCGGGCCTTGCCTTACCTGGTGAGTTTTGACAAATGGCACTCCACCGAACGCGATGTCGATGGCGACGGGCTCATCGAATTTGGAGCCTACAAAAATGTCAAAGAGATAAGGGAAGTCAGCCTCCAGCAAACCGCCCGCTATGAGGCCTTCGATCTTCATCCCACAACCAAGACCATGAAGTTAACCAGACATCCCAGGCGGGATAGCGGCGGGGCATGGTACGGCAACCGCGAGGGTGTCGAATTGACCTGCTTTGTGTTGATGAGTGAACGGGCCATAGTTGAAATAGCTCGTCAATTGGGCAAGGAAGAATTGGCAAAAAAATATGAGAAGACTATCGAGCAACGAATCAAGGCTTTGCAGGAAAAAATGTGGGATCCTCAGGGACGATACTTCTTCACTCTCGACCGCGATTCTGATGCCCAAATTCACATACGCACTATTCAGGGATTCTTTACCATGACTTGTGGTGCGGCTACACCCGAACAGGCGGCGATGCTGGTCGAGCAGTTAAAGGATCCCGAACTATGGTGGTGTAAATATCCCGTACCGACCGTGTGTATGAAAGATAAGACATACAAATCCGACGGTTATTGGGGAGGCGATATGTGGCCGGCTACTACCTATCTGGTATCGCTGGGATTAAATCGCTACGGTTACCACGATCTTGCCCATAAATTAACGCGACGAATGATTGATTTATATACCAGACATGGAATTAATGAACGTTATGATGGTTCAACCGGCAAGCCGCTGGGTATCCCCAATCTACCCATGTCCTGTTCGATATGGGGCATGATCCTTCAGAGTATCTACGGCATACAGGAGGACTTCCGCACTATTATTGTGCCTTCCGAGGCCAAAGGCCGCGATCTTCTGTGCGGCAAGCTCCAAGTTAAATATCCTGAAAACAACGTCGTCGAACTGAAATCGGCCTTTCAACGTACCTTTAACGTCGTATTTCCCAAGACAAAAGGCGCTATTAAGGCACAAATCAGTTGTGACGGCAAAGAGTTAGCCGTTGATCAAGTAACCATCAACAACAATAAGATTACGTTTATCGCCCGCCCCGGCAAAACATATCGTGTTACACAGATGCGTTGACATTGGCACATGCCCGGTTTCGTATTGTTATATTCAGTTTATTGTGGGGCGGGTGAATGGCGTTATAATTGTCAATCCTTTATTTGAATTTGTGTTCAAGCACGGACAATCACCATACGGGAGTAACCTATGTGTAAACATATTGGAATCGGTGGCAGGCAAATATTCAATATAGTCATAGTTTTTGCCATTATGGGGGTCGTAATATGGTGTGATGTTTGTCAAGCTGCACGGGGCTCTCAAAGCGACCGGTCAACTCAATCTGTAAAACACATTAATCGCAGTAATGAAATAAATTTATCTACCGCAGGTTTTATGTATGAGGGATCATCAATGATTATAAAAAACAATTATTATAAACTGACCATTAACGATCAAAATGGAACTATTGAATCTTTTCGAACGAATGGGCGAGAGCTTATTCACCTAGGTAAGCGGCCGGCACCTTTGTTTGTCATACGATTACGCGATGCCAAAGGTAAACCTGTAGACCTGTCCGCTCTTGATGCAAAAACTTATTCCCAGACTCATGAAAAAATCGATAGGGCACTGGTGGTGTGTAATCATTTCAAGTCGCTGGGGGATCTATCAATTGATGTTACCGTTCGCGTTACTTGTCCTGATGATGAACCAATGACTTATTGGAACATATCCGTTGAGCACGACACGGATTATTATATCGATTACATAGATTTCCCAAACGTAGTTGTTCCCAACGATCTGCTTGCCGCCGACGGTGATGCCCGTCTATTTTGGCCGGCGATGGAAGGTGTTTTAATTGAAGATGCCGACCTGCGGGAGAAATCGTGGCTGAAGTACACTCCCATAGGTTATCCCAATAAGGGATGGCAGGGGTACTACCCCGGCCCATGCCCCATGCAGTTCATGGCCTATTACGGCAAAGCTGGAGGTCTGTATTTGGCTGCCCACGACGAGCTTTGCCACATCAAAGGCATCGAGTGGTACAAACAAGGGCAGGGAATCCAACTCGAATACCGGCTTTTCCCCGGAGGCGTGGGGAGGGGATCATATACCATGCCATACGATATGGTGCTAGGGGTGTTTAATGGTGATTGGCACGATGCTGCGGATATATATCGCAGTTGGGTGGAAGGTTCCAAGATGCCCCTGCCTCCCAAACTCCATAAAAATAACCGGCTGCCGGAATGGTTCGAACATTCACCGATTGTGGTCACCTATCCGGTTCGAGGCACCAGGGATCTGGGGGACATGTCTCCGAATGAGTATTATCCCTATACCAAAGCCCTGCCCCATATGGAGAGGTTATCGAATCAGTTGTCCAGCAAGGTGATGGTACTGCTGATGCATTGGGAAGGGACCGCGCCCTGGGCGCCGCCCTATGTTTGGCCGCCGTATGGTGGTGAGGATGACTTTCTCAAATTTGTTAACGGTTTGCATGCCCAGGGAAATCTGGCCGGTGTTTACTGTAGCGGTATTGCCTGGACGATGAAAAGTAATCTTTGGGATTACAGTCAGGAGGAGAAATTCGAACGTGAGAACCTCAAAGAAATCATGAATGTTTCTCCTGAGGGTGAAGTGCAATTTTCGAAAATTTGCAGCGGACCCCGCGCCCAGCGGTGGAGCTATGATATGTGCCCGGCAAATCAGTTTGTTGAAGAGGTAGTAGTCGGCGAAGTCAATAAGATCATAAAGAGCGGATGCGATTATATTCAATATTTTGATCAGAATCTGGGCGGCGCCTGTTATTTCTGCTACGGCAGGAAACACGGCCACTCTCGGGCACCGGGACTATGGATGAAAGAGGCTATGGTTAAAATTTACCGAAGTTTGCAGCAAGAGGTGGAAAGTGCGGGGCGAAAGGTGTTAATAGGGTGCGAGGCCGCTGCCGCCGAACCGTTTATCCGTTATTTGTTGTACAACGATCTTCGTTTCGAGATTAATCTGTGGATGGGAAATCCGGTGCCGGCATATGCTTATGTTTATCATGAGTACGTCAATAATTTTATGGGTAATCAGAATAACACCTGTACCGTGGTCGATATCGACAAATCTCCTTTAAATCTGCATCAGCGCATAGCTTATTCATTTATTGCCGGCGATATGTTCACCATTGTTTTAGCTGACTCGGGAAAGATCCACTGGGATTGGGGAACGCCGTGGGAAACACCCAAACCCGACCAGAAGTCTATTACCACCTTGATCC
>CP070790.1:1595400-1597975 GCA_020346805.1 Planctomycetota bacterium | reverse complement strand
GGGCCCGCAACCGGGCTTTCGTAATGGGCCGATTGGTGGCCAGACATATGCCGTAAGTCTTGTCCTCGATTCGTTGCAGGGCCTCGTCAATCTCCCGAATCAATATCTGTTCGTTCTCAATCAACCCCATGGTAAGTTCCTGTTCCCAGGTGTCGCTACCAATATCAGCCATGTGAATGGGCATGGCCGTCCCACTGTTGGTTTCGCCTGAACTGCCCTGATGCGTTGCTTCGCTATGCAAGTGGTTGACATCGCCGACAGCCTCCAGGCGTTTCTCAACGAGCATCTGGCGGAATTCTTCCAGCTCCTCAGGTTTCAGGTGTGTCTTTCGCAATTTGCCGGAGCGGCGCAGTTTGATCGGTTTTACTGGTACCTTGGGCAGCAGTCCGTTGTCGCCCGGCTTCTTTGATACCGATCGTTTCTTAACGCCCGAAGCGGCCGGCTTGGCACTTGTCCGGGTGGTTTTTCTGCTTGAAGAACCGGACCGGCCGGCCTTGGTTCCCCCTCCACCATCGGCAGATTTAGCCTTGGCAGAAGCACCGGACGTAGTTATACGCTTTTTTCGTCCCGGCCGGCTTGTTTTAGTTTGTTTGGCCACGTCTGTTAGTTCCTAACCTTAAAAAGACATAAGTTCATATATGACAACAAGAAACATCATCAGTACAGTCGCGTAAGTATAGGGTTTTTCCCGGCCAATGTCAAGTTGCTATTTTTGAATATTAAGGCCGGCTTATAAAAAAAGAGAATGGCATCCGCAACTATGCCGATGGGAGGAATTTGATAGAACCCTTATTCTAGGTGGGCGGCTTGATCTTTCAGGAACCTCCCGCTCAAAGGCGGGTCCGCTCCTCCATCAGAATCAGTGGCCTCCCTGGGTTCTTGTTACGGTTCAATCAAATATAGCTCCCTGTCAAACATGGCAGACACAATTCTCTTATACCATTTGGTATATCATCTTGAACGGCATTTTCCAAGCCCAATCCCAAGTATTTTTCAATTATTTGGCTTTCGTTTTTGAGCGTACCCGTTTGCCGATAACTTTTCCTCATTATTCGCCCAATAAACAACCTTGTTTGTTTACTGGCACACAACTTGCTAAGTATCTTCGGCGTATAATTACATTCCGAAATTATCAAAATATCAGCCGGGTATAGCCAAATCCCATGCCCCGCCCGCATTGAGATAATCTTTTCACGAATGGATTATGCAATTTTTATCGGTACTCCAAGTCCTTCATAGCAGAAAGTATACAGATGCCTGTTCTCTCGGCGAATAAAATGATCATCAGACTGTGGATTAATAAACTAAACTTGCCCGGCAGGTAAAATTTAAAAAATTACTGTTTTCTTTTCTTGAGTTGTTGTTCCTTTTTTCTTTTATTTTGTCTTTTGTTGATGTTTTTAAAAAGCGCTTGCCACCCTTGAGGCGGTTCGGGGGCCGGGTCTAACTTTGACGACCATTCCTGCAGCAGTTTGCGATGATCTCCAACTACGGATGCATATTTCGATTCGCCGACGATGTTCTTCGTTTCCCAGGGATCGTTCTTCATGTCAAACAATTGTTCGACAGGATCGTCTTTGTAAGTGATGTATTTATATTGAGACGTGCGAATCATTCGTCCGGTGATATTGCTTTCAGCCGCCACAAACTCGCGCCACTCGACAGACTTGCCTTCCAGCAAGGGCCTCAGGCTCCGGCCAACCACACCCGCCGGCGGCTTGACACCCGCATAATCGCACAACGTGGGCACCATATCCGCCCCTGAGACCAGATGTTCCTTGTCGAGTTTATCTTCCAATACCCTGCCCGGACAGGATACCATCATAGGCACCTTAGCTGCTTCATCGTACAAAAATGATTTGCTCGGCATCTTATGCCGGGCATGGCCATCACCGTGATCGGCAGTAAACAGGATGATCGTATTGTCAGCGTGGCCGGAATCCTCCAAGGCATCAAGGATCCGGCCGATGCACGCATCGACCATTTCGATCTGCCGATAATAAGACCAGATGTAATATTGCCACATTCGTTCAGTCCACACACCGGTGCGTTTTGACTCCGCAAGCTTTCGTCTTTTTTGCAGGTGCTCCGGCTCACGAGGATCGTATTTAAAGTTGGGCGGGAGCGGCGGCAATTCATTTTCGATTTCCTTATAGCGCATCCCGTCAGGGATACCCCAGTTACGCATAACCCAATAACAAATATCGTGCGGATTCAAAAAACTACCCACCAGCAAAAACGGCTTACCGCCCGTTCGGTTCAGCAAATACGATTCACAATTCCGTGCTATGGCTGGATCACAATGTTCACCTACCCCATAGGCTCCGGGTAAAACTCTGAAACTTTCTTCGTAGTTTCTGTTCGGTATGTGCCACTTGCCCACATAAACAGTTTCATAACCGGACCGATCAAGCCACTGCCCCAGATCAGGGATATCCTTGCGCATGGGGAAGCTGTTGGAAACCACAGCCGTTTCGCTGGACATCCGCCCGGTAAATAGACTGGAACGGGCCGGACAACACACCGGATCTGTGGAATATGATTCAGTGAAAGAGACACCCCTTCGTGCCAATCG
>CP070790.1:1592582-1595300 GCA_020346805.1 Planctomycetota bacterium | reverse complement strand
GACGATCGGTGGGAGTTCCTAATTTCCGGCAATTCTGACATTGACACCACGCGCCGCCGTCTAACATATAAAAGTTGATCGTATCAACATGAGACCATTGGCCATCGATCAGGCATTGAATCAAATTCTTGGCCAATTCATGAGTAGCGTCAAGATTTGAGGTACAGTAGTTGCCGCGAAATCTTTTATGTTTGTGAGCTTCCCTTTTGCCACCGAGCATGATGTACCATTCCGGATGGGCTTCGGCATAGGTGAGTTTGTCGTCATTATTGACATCGCCGAGGTATTCAGGGCTGGGGGAATAGGGATCCCGGGGTTTAGTTTCATCGCCCTGGTATTGAGGGTAGTTGTAAGGATATTCGTCACTGAAATTGATGAATCGTTTTTGTATGTCGTGGTGGCCGGCGGTGAGTTTCATCCCGAGTTTCTTAAGGAAATGATATTTCTTCACGTCGGCGGTCCAAAAGTTCAAGCGATTGCGGGCCATCCACAAAAAGAAGGGCTCGTCGCCCAGGTCCTCCGAGATGAAGAAGCCGCGGGTAAGATAGTGGGGACTTTCAATCAAATTCAAGTCGGCGGGTAGGTTTCCAGACTTTTCGGGATAGACGGTACCCTGTCGATCGAGGCCGAAAAAACGCATACCGAGTTGTTCCAGGTACGCATATATTCCATACAGCACGCCGACCCGTCCGCCTCCCGTGATGATCGTTATTACTCTTTGGTCCTGCTGAAATGAACGAATATGAAATGACTCCTTACTGTCAAGCTCAGCCTTTCTGTCCTGGGAGATGTGTGGTGAATTGATCAAGGGATTCGATACGCTGGTACCCAGGAGGAACACGTGACCGGTAGAAGGGATGTGCTGGATTTTGGCGAGTTGGATATCCTGTTTCTGATAATCACTGCAATGAGGGAGTAAATTCTGTAACTCAATCGCAGCAAAGGACTCCGTGCAGGCATTGTCATCCGTTTGATCGTCGTCCCACCAGTTGACTTGTTCTTCACTAACTGCTGCTGTCTCAATTGTTCCGAAGGTACCGGGATTCGCGATAATCGTAATCAGACCATTCGCATTAACCCGGGCAACCGGGAGTGGAATGATTAAACTGAGAACTAGTACAGCAAATAAAAATCGTGACGAACTTACATTCATTAAAGAAACTCCATAAATCCAGTTCACTATGTAAATACCTGCTGAAGAACCACAAATATCCATACTCAGCGGTAAGCACATATTAACTACCAATGTGAAAAAAAACAATCTGCCGGATGAGCCGGAAGAACAGTTAACAATTAGCATGGAAATAGGCTATCGTCTACATTTCCTTTCAATGGATCACGTTTGATTCAACTATGTCAATAATGGCGGAGTACTTCCCTTTTGAGTATCAAAATAAATGTGAGATTATGCACTTGTCAACTGGCCACCGTTATGTGGCCGGATAAAGCGAAATCGTTGGGTGCACGAAAGTCGACGCCGATTCGAGGCCTTGAGTAATTCGATCTTCGATGAGAGGCTTGGTTGGAAAGGGGGGAACGATTTTCCCTTGGGCCCGCAGCGGGAGCTGCCTGATCAAGTAGCAGCGGTCTGATATACCGCAGTTTCAACGACCGCATTTTCCCTGTGTCAAAAAGCGGGAAGTATTGCGTAACGAATGGTAAAAGATATACTTATGGATATGCCACCGTAGCTCAGTCGGTAGAGCAGCGGTTTTGTAAACCGCAGGTCAGCGGTTCGAGTCCGCTCGGTGGCTTTTTGTTTTCCCCATATAAAACTGTGTTTTCTTCAATGTTTTCAGGCGAATCGGGTCTCTGTGTTGTTTGGTCTGTCCGTCTATTTGCGCCTACTGAAGATGACCTAAATCCACCGTTTGGCGCCAAGTTTTCCGCCGAGTTTTTTACTAGGGGTTTTGCATCATCCGTGCCCGTTGCCTTTGCCGCCTCTCTGGGTGGGCGGGACAAATCAGGCAGGGCATTTATGGCCGCCACGTCATCGCCCTTGAATCCGTGCGTGTATCTTGCGGTTAGTGTCGGCGTAGAATGTCGGGCTAATTCCTGATGGGTTTTGGGATGCACACCCGCACGCCCCAAATGGGTAATGAACGAATGACGCAGGGCATGAAAATCAGCATACCGGCCAGCGTCATCCATATAGGGTATTCCTGCCGCCTCAAGGTCCGCCCGCAACATATCAGCGGTATCATAGGACGGTGGCACATTGAACGCCTTGGCATCGGGCAATTTATTAACAAGGTGTGCCTTCAATGATTCAGCCAAGCCAGCCCTAAGGTACTGTTTATCTTCACGTCGCCGCTTGGAATATGCCGCCGATACCGTTACTGTCGGCGGATTGCTATCCAGGTTAAATAATGCTCGGGTCAGACTTCGCAGTTCACCCGCCCGTCCGGCGCCGGCCGTCAAAAACTAACAGTGTTTACTTTTCGATCCCATACGCCATATGATTTCTGCCAAGTTTGCCATACTTGCAATACTGACTTTCACAAGTAGTGATACAAAGAAATAGGCATACAGAGGAAACGTGCAAATCCATATACAAGCTGTCCCCCATTCCATCATCAGGACTGGCGACTCGGACTCGCGATCTATAAAGTACGAGATAATCGCAAACAAGTAGAGTAGCAGGCCCCAAATGCCATTTAACAACATTGTCATCAATATAATGGAAAATAGCCAAACCGTTATTGACATTGCATGTGG
>CP070790.1:1589001-1592482 GCA_020346805.1 Planctomycetota bacterium | reverse complement strand
GCACTGGTCAGCGTGGCCCGGACATTAGTCGCGTTCGCCCAGCCGTTGATCAAGGAAAGCGACAGATTTCCCGTCTCACCAGGATCCATTTTCCCGTTCGGCCTCCTGCCGATATGGTAGGTGTCGTCAAACACAACGCTTGAAGCCAGACACTGTATCCCTCCAATCCCATGGTCGCCGAAGGCCGTGTAAATGATCTCTCCGTGAGGGGTCCCGTTGGTCAGATTCCTGTCCCCATAGCGTATATCATCCTCGATAAGAATAGCCAGGAGGTATTCTTCAAAAGTCTGGGCGTGGGCGTATCGAGCAAAGTGCACCATCTCATCCCACGCAGCCATACCGATTACGTTCTCGACTGCCTGCCGCACCTCCCAGAGGGCGCCGCTGAACATCTGACTGTCGGCATGCACCTGATCGTACCAATCCGTTTCCCGCCGATTTGTATTGGCTAAGCTGCGAAAACCTTCCGGAGAGTCCAGCAACGCACCGCCTTCCCCCACCAGCGGACTCTGGCTGGGGCTGAGTAAACATCCGAAGTAGTCGCTCCAGCCTTCGTTCATGGCTCCGGATTCCAGAGAATAGGGAAAGTAGACCCCGTCGTAGATTTTATCCGTCACCCCGTGCGTGTATTCATGATAGACTATCTCTGAATAAAGCCCGAAGTCGTCACAAAAGTCTCCATCACCGGCTCCGAACGTCATACCTTCGCCGTCCCAATAAGCATTACAAAATCCATCCGAGCAACCCGCTTGTACATTGACCTGCATCGGATAGTCCAGACCTAATGGGAAGTTAACAGAAGAATCTGACAGACTTGGGTCCAAGGCAAGGTAGTAGTCGTGTATGTGATTGGCGTGCCAATACATGCTCGATTCCACGATTTCGTTGTAGAAGCTGCTATTCCACGTGAAATCCACCACACTGTTAGGATGAACTTGTGACTGTTCGAATAGAGCATCCGGGCCACACTCATAGTTGACGTTACAGTACAATCCCTCGAGCTCAGAGATAATAGTGGACGGCTCCCAGGGCGGCTGCACACTATATGACCCGTCTGCTTGCGTTTCAACCGCGTTGATCCCGCCCAGGTACGACACGACCTTCACGTCGTCGATGTTCCAGCCCGGATAACTTACGCTCCAGTCGGTAGGTCCCATAACCCAGCGACTGTACACCACAGGCTGCAGGCCGGCAACATCAGAAATCTCATAAGAGACGGGGACCCACTGCTCATCACACATCGAGTTCGTAGGATTGGCCCAGATGGTAGTCCAGTTGGACCCGTCGTTTGACACTTCGATACTGGCGTTGTCAAAATACGAAGATTCCACGCCCAGCATGCGCATAAACTCCAGATACACGTTATCATGGCCGGAACAATCGATGGGTGTTGTCGTCAGGTAGTAAGCCGGCATGCCATCTTCGTAATCACCTTCCAGGTTATATCCGTACACGGTGTTCCCGGTGTAACCTGAGCTGGGATCACCGCACCCAGACCACATCGACCCGCTGCCGGTCGGAGTCCCCAAGGCCCACTGACCTTCGGTGGTCCAGCCCGGATCGCCGCTGCGCACCCAGAAATTCCATGACGCAATGACCACCTCGGGCCCACGGGCACCGACGTGTTCGTGCGGGAAAAGAGAAACTTCTGTGGCATCGCTGGCGAATTCGGGCTTGTATTCACCGCTGGAAGTGCCGGTAATATTTCCATATACAAGAACATTCTGTTTGCCGACGATATTGCCGTTGACGGCATCGATAAGGTATTGCCATTTCTTGTGTACCATCGGCTGGAATATATCCAGCTTCCAGCACAGCAGGTAGTCGAGGCCTTCCGGCCGGCTCAGCGGCAGAATGCACAGTTGCACCTCACTGACCCGGTCTTTACCGGACGTTCCCTGGCAGTCGGCCAGCGCCAACCGTAGCGCTTCGGTCCCAGCCACCTTGGGCTGTGTTTGGACCGCTACATCAGAAACTACATCCGAACCGAACATAATCACGCGATCGTCCCTGGTAAAGGACATAGTCAATCCGCCGCCGAGAATCGGCACACCTTCGTGTACCTGTCGGAAGCTCACAAACCAACGTCCGCCCGCTTTCGTCTTGTTGGCCAACTCCAATTGACCGGGCCGGACCTTCAGCAAATCCGCGTTGGCGGCCACGAAGCCGAGACAGGCGGCCTCGATATTCTCCTTCGTCAGCCGTTTTACACCAGGTAAGGCCATAGCCTTGCCGGTAACCAGATGAGGCGTACCCGTGATCGGGTTCCATCGAACGGACCATCCCCGACCTGCCCGGGCAGTAAACTGCTGCCATATCTTATTGCTGTTGCCTGTTATTGTCCCTCTCAGGCCATCCTTCCTCGCCGGATGAGCGGTCACACCAATATGCCCGGCCGCACCGAAGGGAGCAGTATAAACGCCCGGAGTGCTCAGCAAACGAACAGAGTCGAGTGGTTTCTCGGGCCGGATTGCCCACGTCGGACCTGCGATAACCCCCATCATTACCAACACAACAACAGCTTGTTTCTTCATTTCTCTGGCCTTTCGAAAAAGTACAACATTAGACTACGCCGGTACAGGTACACGGCACCTCTTGTCTATTATAACGCCAGGTAGTAGATTTCATTGCAGGAATTTTCTCAGTTTTCGCGGTCCGGTTCGATACGATATGTCCCAGAGTAACACTTTTCAACGCAGTCCATTGACCGGAAACACTCTATAAAAGTTTATTACGGCGGGAGTTACGGAAAATATGTCAATTCGCAAGGCAAGTTCGCAAGAGTGTTATCCTGTTGCATACCAAGCCGAAAAGTTTTTAAAAAAACAGTAAAGTTTCACGGAAAATCGTCCGATAATTGTAAAGTCAGTGCTTCAGGAACGAAGATGTAAGGACCACCATTCCTATCGAGGAGAACGGATATAAGGTTGGGGAATCTCAGATGAAGAAGGTAAAATACTGCTGTCCAAAGTGCAAATCAGTCCAGTCTGTTGACTATTCACCCATTATTTCCAGAACACTGCAATGTCGCAAGTGTGGTGCTAAGTTTGTCACAGCATCTTCAAGACCGAAAGGTCAAGTGAGCCGGAAAGAAGTCTTGCAGGAATTACTTGCACCCTGCGGAGACTGCGGCAAGGATATAAGCAGCAGAGCGGACACGTGCCCCAATTGCGGGGCTCCAACACTAAATACTCGGCCTAAACGACACAAAACATGGCATCAAATAGCAGCCGCAACGCTATCGGTGGCGGCTATTCTAATAGTCATTGGTTTCGGATTCGTACACGTCATCACAGGCTCAAGTCTTTCTACGCCGCGCGTCGTTCGCAAAGATTCTTTTGGATATGGCGAGACGTTTATCCATATTGACAAGATCACCGGAATGCCCTGGGTGTTCGCTAAATCGAAGTATCCTATTGGCTGCAAGGTGCTCCAGGAGAAGGGGCATATTGAATCAGATGAAGCATTTGAACGAAGAGTC
>CP070790.1:1584942-1588901 GCA_020346805.1 Planctomycetota bacterium | reverse complement strand
TCATTCATCGCCACCAGTATTCGCCTTTGCGACGGCTTCAGTCCATCGCGAACGTCCGGCAGCGCACGCGAGACGATGACGCTCATTGCGTAGTTCAAGTACGAATTCTTGAGCTCGTCAAGAATACGCATATCCTCGATATGCTCTTCTAACTTGCTGACTTTTTTCATAGCAACAGAGTATCCACAACTCCGCTCAAAGTCAAGGACAAGATGGCCGCAGAAGTCCTTTACTTTTTCCTGAAAATTGGCCTTCCCCCTGCAAAACGTCCCGTGCAACCGTGACCGGCCTGCCTCTGTCATATCCGCCCGTCACCCGCTCTATCCGAAGCGAGGCAAATCTCTGGAAAGGTTCGGCGCTTGCTGGTAGAATATGCTGATCTTCGTACACAAGGTAGCTGCTGTCCCCAATTTCGAGGCGGTTGCGACGGACGTCAAAGGCTTATGCCAGCAGCACGGTAGTACAGGCCATTGCACTATGGATGCTGAGCAGCTCGAAAAATACAGTTCCGCGATAACGCTTTCAGACATGGAAATTTTCGTGTTTCCGGAGCTGATGTACAGCCTGGTTCTGGCCAACATTATGAGTCCCATTATCTGGAGATGGCGAGAGATTGATTGTTTCAAAAAGCTCGAGACCAAGACCAGCTACCGAAAATTGATGCGGCTCAAGCAATTCATAATTGACGAGTATGAATTCAATCTCGACCTTGAAACCTGGGGCCTTACCAGCCAGGCCAAAGAGCTTAAGCGATTCGAAAAGTTCATTTCGCCCGCCGATATTGCCAAAAGCAATGCTCTGTTCGGCTACGAAGGCGATAAGTATTACTTTGATGTGGACATCCGTAAGCATTTCGGCCTCGACAAGTACAATAGTGACATCATTCCCTATTGGAAAACCGAAACCGTCGAGGCGATGGACGCTTTTCGTCTCAAAGAAGGTTACAATACGGCAGCCGGCGAATGCGTATCGCTCGCCGCTCTATATGCCGCCGCCGCCTTTGTCGTCTGCGATATTCCGCTCGAAGACATCTACATGGTACTTACGCCGCTCCACTCACAAAACTTCATCGACCTGCAGGACGGCATTCTGACAAACAACAGAAGACTGATCACAAAAACGATGTGGTTCAACGGCACCGCCATCTCCAACAAGGCCCAGCGGGCGCTGCGCAACGAAAGAGTCACCATCGTAGCCCATTCATCCGGGTGCATACATTGTCTGTATGATGATGCAACCATCGACAAAAAAGCTTACGAGCACTTCACTCGACGCCTCGGCTCCTATCTGACAGCCGGCCTGTCTATTCAGCTCTTCGCCAGTTTTCTACGATCTAACCAGGGTTATCAAAAGTTCTTTCAGGTTTGTCGCGATTGCCATGGACATCCGCAGTTTCTAAAGGCGGAGGTTCTGTTCCATTACGAGCACAGCAGTAACTTCAGGATAGCTGATAATACCTACGACAAGTTGCTCGCCGAAGTTTCAGACGAGGATTTTGTCCCCTATCAACTGCCGGACAGAATCCGCTGCGATGAGCTTGAGCAACTCATGGAAAAACAGAAACTCGACCTGCAGAGAACCGAAGGTCGCACGGCTTTGCAGAAATTCCTTCAGCCGGTCATACCGGATGCCCAGCAATTTGTTCAGAAACTGGCCGACTTCGTGCACACTGACGCCAAGCTCCCGGCTCTGGACAAGAACTTCCTGCCCCCCAACCCTATTGAAATATCGGTCGGCCAGACTCGCGAACAGATAACAGATTATCTGCGGCACATCCGGCAAAACAACACAACCGCAGACCTTGCCTTTTATGCATATCGCGATATGGAAACCTGCGACTGGGCCCCCTTTATCAAAGCGGCCGTGCAGCGTAATCCTGTCTCCATTGGGATGATGGACTCCATGTCCACCGAGCAAATTGCCGCCCGGCTGGAGCAAATGGACGGCGTCTCCATATATGACGGCAAGCGCCTGGCCCAGCCGGACGAAGTGGCCAACTACAATACCGGCGACGGAATCGAAAAGGCATTTCTTTTAGCCAATATCATCCGTCAAAGACACCCTCAGCAGGACATTCAAATACTCGCAGCTAACAGCGCAGTCATGCTAAAAGCCGCGGACGAATACCGCTTCACCTCAAACAAGGGATTTGAAAAACAGATTACCATCCCGGCCATACCCAGCCCCTAAACGGCCCAAATATGGGCATTCGGCCAAAATTTTCACCAAATTTCCACATAATCCAAAAATGACCCGTTATGTGTTGGGTGTTAAGTGGCACTATCTAATAGCAGGGCATAATCCCGATTCGGCGATTTGTCTCCTTTCTGCTTGACATGCAGCCTGGAAGGAGTATACTGATAATTAGATTCTGCATGTGTGTGAGAGCGTTCGAGTAGTGAAATGAGATGGTTCCGCAGGCGCCCTTTCGCGGTACTGCTCAGAGACGACTATCCGCGGCGGGTGTTTGGCGACAGCGAGGTTCCGAAAGGAGTGGAAAAATGACAAGGGCAAGTCAAATCGGTTTTGCGGTTCTGTTGATGATGGCAGGGCAGGCGCTCAGGGATGCCTGGGGTTGGCCGCCGACGGAGGTAGAGATTGTCCCGGCAACTCCTACTACCGCCGATACAGTAGCCATAACAATCAGGGGTGGGTGGGGCGATACCTGCGTACCTAACGATTCTCACGTGTTGGTGACAGGTTGCGATATCTACGTCGACGTGATGTGGGATTATGATCCATTTACCATGTGTGCGGCAATTCCTATGAGATGGCAGCGCACAGAATCTGTTGGTCCACTGGCGGCTGGGACATATGATGTTTACGCGCGCCTGGACGGGTGCCCTAATCTCCCTGACTTTCCGTTCTGTCCGGTACACGACACAGAATACGCGTTGGTCGCAGAATTTGTCGTTGTGCAGTCAATTATCTACGTCGATGCAGACGCGAGTGGTGCAAATAACGGCTCAAGCTGGACGGATGCGCTCAACTATCTTCAGGATGCACTGATGATTGCTTCTGAAGGGGACGAGATTCGGGTGGCACAGGGGTTCTATAGGCCGGATGACTTCGTGTTGAGCCTCAGGCCTAATTTGGGTCGGATGGAGACTTTCCAGCTCAAGAACGGTGTGGCTATCAAGGGCGGGTATGCCGGGTTTGGCGAGCCGGATCCTAACGCCCGAGACATTGAGATGTACGAGGCGATACTGAGCGGTGACCTGAACGGTGACGACGGGACCGGGCCGCATTGGGATAGGCTCGAGAACAGCTATCATGTGGTGACCACCAGCGGGACGGACGAAACAGCAGTTCTGGATGGTTTCACTATTGCCGGCGGAAATGCCGACGGGCCTGACCCAGCGTGCAACGGCGGCGGCATGTACAACGATGCGGGTATGGGGACGGTGATCAACTGCACCTTCCGTGACAATTCAGCGACACACGGGGGCGGGATGTACAATTGCAACACGGGTAACGTGACGGTGACGAACTGTGTCTTCAGTGGGAACTCCGGCCACGGTGGTGGCGGAATGTATAATCGGCAAAGCAATCCAACGCTGGCTAACTGCACATTCTGGCAGAATGAGGCCTGGATGGGCGCCGGGATGTACAACCATTCGGGCGGGGCGGAGTTGAGCAACTGCACGTTCAGCGCAAACGTGGCGGGCATGTACGGCGGCGGGGTGTCTAACTGCTGCGGCAGCAGCTTGACTCTCACGAACTGTATTCTGTGGGGTGATGTACCTGAAGAGATCAATGAGGATGGTGCGTTAGTTGTAACGCACCGTGATGTGCAGGGCGGTTGGCCTGGAGAAGGTAACATTGATGCTGACCCGTGTTTTTCTGATCCGAATCATGGCGACTACCATCTCAGGTCTCAGGCGGGTCGCTGGGACCCTGTCAGCGGGAGTTGGGTGGAGGATGATGTAAGCAGTCCGTGTATTGATGGGGGGGATCCG
>CP070790.1:1582249-1584842 GCA_020346805.1 Planctomycetota bacterium | reverse complement strand
AGGAAACAGACAGGTGTCGCCAGCTTGAGTAACATCGGTATCGTACGCCCCAGCAGCTTAAACATCAAATCGGCAAAGAAGTATGCGACCAGCCCGTGGAAGGGTCCGATAAATATGGCGTTGTACAACAAGTAGCCGCGCCGGAATCCAACCGGCAGGACCCGAGGCGAAAAGAGAAGGACCAACGTATAGAAGACCAGCGCATACCAGAATATAACATAGAAGAGGTAGGAGAACAGGGCTGGCGATCCTTGTTCCCGCACCAGCCGGACCACACCGGCAATGAGCGCAACCGCTACTATCAGATCAAAGATGCCCGCAATCAGAAAAAGCGCCATGGTGGTCCTCCTGCCCGATACTATATAACAGACGGATTAACCCGTGTGAATACAATGCTACCCCAAAAGTAGAATTCAGGTTAAAATACAACTTTTGTGTAATTGCGGAATACCAGCGCCTCGCTATCTTCCTGGTAATCGTTATGTTCCTTTGCCCAGGAGGATTTCGATCAGAAAAACAACGATCACTTGTATCGTGATGGTGCCGTTCAGCGAAACGGCGGCGGCCGAATCAGGCAGGCGGCGTGAGGCGGACGGGAACTCGGCCCAGCTGGTCTCGATTGAGTCGTTGGCGCTCAAGAGGAACAAGAACTAGTTGAATCGGTGTTCACACATCATGTTTTGAAAAGGAGGCACGTCATGGACCGCAATATGTTAGCTGAAATCTTGATTCTTGCGGTTGGGTTACTTGCCTTTTTGGCGGGCAACACGATGTCGCAAAAAAACGACTTTCCAGTTCTCCGGGGCCCATATCTCGGCCAGAGACTCCCTGGAACCACGCCGGAGATTTTCGCACCCGGCGTGATATCCACGCCGGCTCATGAATTTTCCTGCTGCTTCTCACCGGATGGAAAGGAATTCTACTTCACACGAAATGTGACCGAGCTCAACGAGAAAGTCATTATGGTAACCAGATTGCGTGATGGAGTATGGACTGAGCCCGTGGTCGTTCCGTTTGTCGAAAACCAATTCTCATTTGAGCCACTGATCACACCCGACAACAAAAGACTCTACTTCATGTCCGGAAAACCTATCCCCGGGCAAGCCGGCCCGCCGATGAACGTTCTGTTTGTCGAACGTGAAGCAGATGGATGGAGCACTCCCAAAAATCCGGGAGCTCCTTTCAATCCGGCAAAGGCGATGTTTATTTCGTCCACTTTGGATGGGATAATTTATACGACGGATATATCCGAAGGGCCGGGCAAGGAGGCCATTGCGGTTTCAAAACCGGTTGACGGCAAGTACACGGAATTGAAGAGACTGGGCGAACCCATAAACGCCGAGACACAAAGCATGTATCCATACATTGCGCCAGACGAGAGCTATATCGTCTACATTTCCAGAAAGCCGTCGGCAAAGATCGACAATGTACTGACCATCTCGTATAAGAAACCGGATGGAAGCTGGCATGAACCTAAAGCAGTGGATATTGGAATGAATGCGGGACTACCGTTTGTATCGCCCGACGGCAAATTCCTTTTCTTCACAGGTGGTGCACAAGGGAAAAGCGATATCTACTGGGTCTCTGCGACATTCATTGAAGATTTGCGGCCGAAGGAATCGGAGTAACCTGTAAAGACAGCTCTCCACAAATCCGAATGCAGCAACACAGACCCAGCTTAACAAACGATGATATGACAACTAGTTAAGAAGAAATGGCGTCCCCAACGGGACAAAGTGACAACTTTCTTGTTATACCTTGACGAGTACCAAGTCGAGACGATACGTCGGTTCGAGCGGGCGGTGACATGAGATCCGTTTCCAAGAAAGAGCGGTTCATGCCCAGCTCGAGCCGGGGCGCAAGGCTCGCTTGGAAAAAGAAGTATCATGGATGCACGCGTACGGTTACGCTGAACGCGAGCTCATACGGCCTGGAACAGCGGCCGGAGCGATACACGTCCGACAAGTCGAGTTCTAAACTGGACAAACACTCTGATGCACAAGGTCATCGTCTACTCCATTCTTCTTTTCGTCGGACTCGGGCTGTCGCAGGCACTGCCCGGTCTTTTGGGCGACGCCCACGACTCAGTTGCTGACACCATCCGTGTGCTGACGATGACGGGCCTGGCTTTCATCATGATCCGCGTCGGCTTTGAGTTTCACATCGACAAGTCTAATCTCACGCGGTACGGGTGGGACTACGTCGTTGCCTTTACGGCGGCATCATTCCCCTGGGTGTTTGTGACGGGGTACTTCACGTTCGTGATGCTTCCACCGGAGGTCTGGGGAAACCTGGCCGCCTGGAGGGAAACACTGCTGGCCGGCCGCTTTGCCGCCCCGACTTCTGCGGGAGTGTTGTTCAGCATGCTTGCTGCCGCGGGACTCGGCGCGACTTGGCTGTTCAGAAAGGCTCGCATCCTGGCGATCTTCGACGACTTGGATACTGTGCTGCTGATGATCCCCCTCAAGATGCTGATGGTCGGAATCGCCTGGCAGCTTGGCCTGATCGTCGTGGTGATGGCCGTCATGCTTCTGGCGGCTTACATCTGGCTGCACCGTGTGACCATCCCCGTCACATGGGGATGGGTCCTCTT
>CP070790.1:1579013-1582149 GCA_020346805.1 Planctomycetota bacterium | reverse complement strand
TACTGATAAGCTGGAAAGTCATAGGGAAAAAATCCCTTAAAGATGCCCTGGCTTACGCGCAAAAGCATAACAAGCGAATCGGTGAAGCCCTGGTCGAACTGGAATTATGTACTGAAGAGATAGTCACCAAGGCCCTGGCCGCTCAATTCGATATGGCTTATGTCGATCTGGACAAAACATCGGCGGTAAGCGCCAACCTTCACCTGATCCCGCAAAAAATCATCAAAGAAAATCTGGTATTGCCCTTGGGTGAAGATGACGGCCGACTGAAGGTGATTGTCAGCGATCCTCTCGATCTTGAAACCCTGGACATGCTGCGTTTTCGCCTCAATCCGGACATTGACGTTTCACTGGCCCCGCCGGCCAAAATTAAACGCTTCATAGATACTTTCCTCTCCGGGGTGGGTAGCGAAATCAAGCAGACCATGGACAGCATCGACCAGGAAATGCCTGAAGACGAGGAGGCCGAGAGCGCCGCCGCCGCTCTGGCGGGCGAAGATGCAGATGCCCCAATTATCAAACTGATCAACAAAATTATCGGCGACGCCGTCCGCATGCGGGCCAGCGACATCCACGTCGAACCCATGGCCGACCGCGTCCGCCTCCGTTACCGAGTCGACGGAGCCTGCATCGAACAGGAAAGAATCCCCAAAGGCATACAAGGGGCGGTGTTGGCCCGCCTGAAACTTATGTCCGGAATAGATATTGCCGAACGACGCATCCCCCAGGATGGCAGAATCAAAATGAAATTCGCCGGCAAGGATATCGACTTTAGGGTCAGCTCCTGTCCCGCTTATCATGGGGAAAGCGTCGTATTGCGTATCCTGCGCCCCGACTCGGTTCGGGTCGGTATCCGCTCCCTGGGATTCGAGGAAGACGACTACCAAACCTTTATAAAGATCATCAAACGACCTAACGGCATCTTCCTGGTCACCGGACCTACCGGTTCGGGAAAAACCACAACCCTTTATGCGGCCCTGCAGGAGCTGAATCGCCCGGACAAAAAAATCATAACCGCCGAGGATCCGGTGGAATATAACTTTCCCGGCATGAATCAATGCGCAGTACGTGAAGAAATCGGCATGACCTTCCCCAGGATCCTCCGCTCAATGTTGCGTCAGGCACCCAACATTATTCTGGTCGGCGAGATTCGGGACCTCGACGTCGGCGAAGTAGCCATCCAGGCCGCCCTTACCGGGCACCTGGTATTCAGCACGCTGCACACCAACGACGCACCAAGCGCCATTACCCGTTTGATCGATATGGGCATCAAGCCCTTCCTGGTGGCCAGTTCCATCCAGGCCATCATGGCCCAACGATTGATCCGCGTTATATGTGAAGATTGCAAAGAAGATAACCTCAGCCCCGATCAAAATATGTTAAAATTACTGCGCTTCACGGATGAGGAACTGGAAGGCAACAAAATCAAACTGGGAAGAGGATGCAAGCGTTGTAATAATACCGGTTATCGAGGACGATTGGGCATCTTCGAGATGCTGAGCATGACCAACGAGCTGCGTGAATTGTCCTTTAACCGAGCGGCAACCAGCCAGATCCGCAAAGCGGCCCGCGCTGCCGGTATGCGAAACTTACTGGAGGATGGAAAGATCAAGATTCTCAGAGGTATAACTACCTTGGAGGATGTGGCCCGACACGCACAAGCTGAAGGTATCCTTATTGATGAGTAGATGACAATATGAAAAGTCTTTGATTAAAGAAGGTTTATTGCCCCTAGACGTATGGCTTATAATAAAATACGGTTAAGGACTAATATAGCGAGAAACAAACAAAAATGGCTACCCTGCATATCGATCGTATTTTGGAAACCTGCGTTAAACGCGGAGCGTCGGATATTCACCTGACCGTCGGTCGGCCCCCGGTACTGAGATTAAATAGTAGACTCCGATCCCTGGAAACAAAGGTGCTTGAACCGGAGGATACCGTGGCCCTGATGAAATCGATCACCCCCGACCGCAATCAACAGGAAATCCAGGAGGAAGGCGGCACCGACTTCGGGTTCGCCTTCGGCGAGTTGGGGCGTTTCCGGGTCAGCATCTTTCGCCAAAAAGGGAATATAACCGTTTGTCTGCGTCTGATCCCCAACAAACTACTCTCCTTTCAGGAGATAGGATTACCGACTATCGTTCAGGCCCTGTGCCGTCGGCCCCGTGGCCTGTTCCTGGTGACCGGACCCACCGGCTGCGGCAAAACCACCACCCTGGCATCGATGCTGAATTACATCAACGAAAATTTCGATCGACACATTGTTACCGTCGAAGAACCCATCGAATACTACCACCCACATAAAAAATCGATAATTAATCAACGTGAAGTGGGTATCGACGTGCCTAGTTTCTCCGAAGCCCTGCGACGCGTACTTCGAATGGACCCCGACGTTATTCTGGTCGGCGAGTTGCGCGACCTGGAAACCATGGAGGCCGCCATTCGCGCCGCCGAAACCGGGCACCTGGTCTTCTCCACCGTACACACTACCGGATGCCAGGGAACCGTAAACCGAATCATCGATGCCTTTCCCGTAGAGCAGCAGGAGCAAATACGAGTCCAATTGTCCACCAACCTGATCGCATCACTATCCCAGGCCTTATGTCCAAGGTTGGACAAGGGCATGGTAGCGGCGTTCGAGTTTATGGTAGTAACACCGGCTATCGCCAACCTCATACGCGAAAATAAAACATTCCGTATCGATTCAAGTATTCAGACCGGCAAAAAGTATGGAATGCAGTTGCTTGATGAACACTTGTACAACTTATACAAAAATCAGACCATTGCTCCCGAAGAAGCGATCGACAAAGCCCGAAATCCGGGCGATATGCAGGATAAAATTGAAGCCGCCGAAAAGGGCATCGTATTAGCCCAGCCCGGCGAGGAGGAAAAGGACAAGGACGAGGGTGAACCCGATATGCCTCCATTGCCAAGAGCTTAGTGTTATAAAATGAAACAAACGGGTACGGCAGATAGAAGCAATAATCATGGCAGAAACACAAAAAAACTCAATAACCGAGACGACTGATAAAAAGGCCGATAAGCCCAAGTCAAAACTTCGCCGACCCGAGAGCAGGATGCCCCCCATCAGCCAACTTAGAGGCCGGCCTCTGGGTCGTATTCTGATCAAGAT
>CP070790.1:1575101-1578913 GCA_020346805.1 Planctomycetota bacterium | reverse complement strand
GGGAGACAACGGCACCTACGGCCTTACGCAAATCTCCCACAATGATAACCCCATCGAAGGAAACACGAATGGTAGATTGCTGAATCCGGGTTTCAATAATTTCCAGTTGGGTACGAGAGAGTTTTTGGTTAGCCAGGCTAAGCTGGGCGCGGACTGGATCATCTTCAGCCATGGCCAGATCCTTTTCGCGTTCGCAGACAGCAATCTGCGCTAATATTTGGGCTCGCTGCTGATCGAGCTCGCGTGTATCGAACTGACAAAGAATATCACCCTTTCGGACGTGGGTGCCTTCGATTACTTTGGCAGCCTGTAGGACGCCGTCGAAAGGAGCGGTAATATGCCGCCTCTCTCCGGGGACGAACTGGCAGGGCACGGTCAATCGATAGTTTATAGTTCCAAATACAAACCAGGCTATAGCGGCGACGGTAACAACCGTAATGATCTTGGTGGAGCGGTGTCCGTGGCTGGTAAATAGCTTGACCGTATCGCGCCAGGAATCGTGTACATGTTGTAAAACTCCTCTGTTTGCTTTCCGCACCACGAACAAGGCCTCTGCAAACGGCTCGACAAGGGTCTGAATTTCCTTGATCTGTTCGTCGGTGAAGGACTCGTTGGGCCGACATCGGAGACTGAGCACGGCCACAGGTTTACCGGCGGTGTGCAGGGGGATTGAAGCCACTGCATCACCCTTGGCTGATGCTTGCCATTGTTTATGTAAACGGTATCCGGAGTTCGCATGTTCTCCGAAACCTTCCTTATGGCTCTGCGTAATGATGGGGGTGTCGGCATCGTAACACTCTTCCATGGCGGATCGCAGATGCGCGACCTCGGCACTCTGATTAGCCACTTGGTTAAGTCCGGAGACAGAGAGGATCTTGATCCGACTCCCCCAAACCATTCCCAAAGAGACCTGTTCGCAATCTAGTTTGTTGCGCAGATTGTTGGTGATGCTAAAGGCCAGTTCTTCAGGAGTCTCCGCTGAGGCGGAATGGATCAAGGCTTTATTGGGTGTAGGGAAGTTTTCTTGGCTCCCGCTTGTGGCACCAATTAGCTCAGCGGCCTGGGAAATCAGGCGGGTGAGGGATTCCAGCAAAGACAGGTGCTGGATGATCTCATCTTTGTCGGAAAAGATATCCACTAGTGCGATAGCACCGATACTTTTTTTCGAGAAATCGGTTATGGGCGCGGATAGAAACGCAGCCTTGATAGTTCCTTCTTTGGGTGTCAATTTTTTGGCCCGGGCACTGGATTCCGTCAACGATTCATTCATGAATTGCTGCAGAGCAGGTTTCCAGAACTGCGGATCGGTCGGTCCGAAGTGGCAGTCGTCCTCGATCACCTCACAACTAAAACTAACATATAAGGCGGCATAGGGACTGGCGAACGCATGGGCGAGTACCTTCAGGGCCTTGACGTAGAATTCCTGGCGGGTGGAGGCAGTATTGGCCAGTTCCAGAATCTCAGCGCAAGCATCGCTTTTGACGACTTCATCAATAGAGCCCGTTGATTGTCCGTTCGATTGTGTGGCTTTGGTTGAATGCATTCTTTACCCATGGCTTTATTCGTGATATTCAGCTAAACTTTTGCCTCTTCACTACCGGCTTTGATGTTCTCCGGCAAACTGATCGGAGAGAATAACTTAAATCCGCTTTCATAAGCATCTTCACGTATCAGTTGGCAACGTACACATCGGGCAAAAATTAAAGGCATATCGATACTTGTCTTGTCAAGTTGTATCCGGTAAATGTCTCCGACATTGATAGGGATTGGCAGCAGGGCCCGAAGACCACCGTCTGAGATGTCGCCCGTGACTCCCCGCACCTTAAAATCGTGTTGTTCGCTGGAATTTCCCGGTTGTAGAGTAAGACCTACCTTGACCGCGATACGAACGTGGGCTCGTTTTCGGCGAAGCTCCGCTGATGTGTTCTGTTCCAGTTCCTCAAGGATGTCGAAAGCTTCATCCTGATTGATCGGCCCATTTTCATCGTCTATATCATTGAACATCCTATGTTATCCCCCATGTCTTAATCCTGAGTGTTGATTGCTTTCACTGCATCGGCGGAAGCATGATTCGCAGCCGATACCCTGTAAGAAACGGAAGGTTGTGAAGTTGCCTGTCGGGCCAGTCTTTTCGAGAAATCCACCTCGACCTTTAATCCGGCTATCCAACTGCTATCCTCGTTGTCTACAAGTAGCTTCACCTTGAAAGTCTGGCTGCCAGGATTTGCCACACGATCGACCAGAATGACCTCGCCAATACGCGGCAACCAGTGACTGTCTACCGGCCGGACCGGCACCTTGTCCCCAATCCGGATCTGATAAGCCAGTTTTAGGGGGCAATCGATCAAGACTACCAGCGGATTTAATTGAACCAGAGTTAGAATATCTTCATGTTCCTCGACGTTTTCACCCAAATGCCTGAGTAGTTTGGAGACATAACCGTTAAAGGGAGCTCGAATATAGCGTTGTTCCAACAATAACTTTTGTTGCTGATATTCACGAATCGCCTGCTCGTGTTCAAACTCGGCAATCTTGTATTCAATACTCGTGATATCTGAGATTAACTTCGTCTGGTTTAACTCCTTTTTGGAGGCGATGTCCCTGCTGGCCAGATCGATAAAGCGTTCCAACTCGCGTTGAGCTTCTTCCATGCGGGTCTGGGCTCGTTTGATATCCAAGGTAAATTGCGAACGTGCCTTGGCTATCTCCGTTCGAATTCGCTGAAGTCCGTCATCGAGGGCGACCAGCAAATCATCTTTTTTAACGAGGATTCCCTCCTTTACCTCAATACGCTCAATACGCCCTGGTTGCAGGGCCGCCATGGTAGCTTCCATTTGGGGTATGGTAATCCCGGTAATCACCTCGGTAGATGTTTGCCTGGTGTGTTTGTAGGCACTTTTTGTCAATGATGGTGGTGATTGTCCGAATGCACTCAAACTGAGGAGTGCATTTAAGACAAACAGGATTTTAGACGTGGAGTTAATATACCACGCTGGTATACTTTGGTACATCTTTCCATCCGATAACTAAACCGTTTCCTGGTTTGTTGGCGTACTCCCGTTTAAACCAAATAACAAAACAGGATAGTCCAGCCATCGGCATATTGGGGGTGCAATTTAGTGAAAAGTGCGGTAAATTTTGTGATCTTGTCTATATAGATTTATTTTTAACGATGACCTCTCTTTTCGACAACATTGTGTGTATTATCGGTATTCTTCATTACTCCACCACTGGAGGTTATCAGACCCCAAATTTTTGCTAAAAATCCACCGTGACCAAGTCCATCCAAGGTTGGCAAACCACTGGTCTTGCCAAGCATAAGGTTTTCTGTTGATTCCTCAAAAACCTCATCGAAGGTGGCCTCCGTCGTGTCGATCGGGACGGGTCCACTCCTCAATGTAGCATTCTCGTCATGATTGGGTAAAGTAATTTCTTCACTTTCCTCATATTGCGATTCGGGCTCACCTCGAAGTATTGATGACTCATTGATATTATTTGGTATTGTTTGAAATTCCAGTGTATCGCCTGTTGGGGACACGTCGTCGTCCCATTGATTCTGTTCACGAAGATTTTCTGTGTTACCCCGGGCCAGTGCCTCCGCGGTGCTGCTTTGCCCCTGCATTTCAATAAGAATTTGATTCGTCTCCTGGTCGATGGATTCTGTCACAACAGCATCGGAGTGCGAAGACGGTATTTCCGTTTTGTTCATTCGTTCAAACATGATAGCATCCGCTACTGCCGATTTGTCTTGAGTTAACTTCGCCTCAGTGGCCGGCTGATCGATCTCGTCCACCGGTTCACCTGTAGGACTC
>CP070790.1:1570844-1575001 GCA_020346805.1 Planctomycetota bacterium | reverse complement strand
CGATTAGGATCGCCATCAGGGGTGTAAGAATCAAGTCCCAGTTGAACATCCGCCGCTGTTATCAAATCGTTGACGGAGATGAATCCAGCCGCGTTGGCGCCCGGCACTCCCGGTGCATAAACAAGGGCATCGCCATCCACGAATATCTCTACGATGGCGGGTTCTTCTTCTGCCATTACGTTGAGTTTCATTGCTGCAAGCTGGGCGGACAGCATGTAAGCCATGTTTGTTGCGTTCGCGCCCTGAAGCCAGATATCGAGATCATTATAGGTTCCCGGATTGAAGGGATTTCCATCGGCATCGACCAGGTTCAAAGCTGTCAGTGCACTAAGTGCAGTCGGAATCTTGCTCATTGTAGTCTCGCCGTTCGGATTCCCCCAGTATCCCTTGGTATGTCCCCCGCCGGGGCCTAAGCAGACGTTTCCGAAATCAGGGCCGACGTAATTTTCCCCGGCCCCCAGGTCATGGCTAAATGATGTATCCGTTGTTGGCACCCACGTTGGGGGTGCAGGCGGCAAGATTTCCTCTACGGTGTAGCTTCCGGGTTCGAGGTCCTCGAAGATGAATTCACCGTCGGCATCGGTGAATGCGTACTCGTCCACTATATCACCTGTCAAATGAACCATCCAGCCTTCGATTGCAGGTTCGCCTACATCCCACAGCCCATCTGTATCAAGGTCATAGAACTTCGCTCCGCTGATTGAGCCTAAGGGGACGATTGCCGTTAAGTCAACCGGGTCCGAAGTGTGTGTGGCGACCTTATCTCCACCGCCTCCGCCGGTGACATAGTGAGCGCGGAAGCCTCCCACGGTTCCGCCGACAAATCCCAGAGCGTCAAGGTCAACATCGAGCGTGGTAATGCCGGTTGCCGGATTTTGTCCTGGAGCATTCAAAGCGACCCAAGTAACGACAGATGCCGCCGGCACGGGATTGTAGAAAGGAAGGCCATCCGTAGCTAATTCAATCATGACCTTTCCAGCGTCTATTACAGGTTGGGAGGCTGCTGATGTCGTCGTAGTGGTAATGGTGACATCGGGGGCGCTGTCTCCCGACAATGTAGCCGGGTTGACTGAAAACACAAGGGTTGTGCTCCCGGGAATTGGTTTGTCTGCTATTAGCACAGATGTCATCAAAAGCACTAATGTTACCGACAGCAGCAATATTAACGAATGCTTTTTGGCCTTATTTTTGGTTTTCATATTTCCTCCTTTCGAAAATATCATTATGTGGCCACATTATTTTTACATGCACACACAGACCAACAGCCTACGCGGCTGCGCCTCTGCGCACCAATATCCTGTCAATACAATCCATTGATTGGGAAAAGCCCGACATGAAAATCAGAAGCTCTTCAACACCATTGCTCCATAACTATGCTATTATAAGATTTAAAAAAACGAACGTCAACCAAAAAAGACCTGAAAATCCATTTTTTAGCTAAAAAATCGGAATAACACCCCCCAAACTCCCAAAAATTAAAAGGGAGGCCCCGAAAGACCTCCCTTCAATTAATTCTTCGCCATTAGCCCTTGCTATGGTAGCACAGGCGGCGGATAAGCCGTAACTGTAATCGGGCAGGTATGAGCACTTAGCTGCAATCCCGTGGCCGGATCAATGAACTTGACCGTAGCACCAGAATTCAGCTCATAATCTCCAGGCGACGTATACTCTTGATGCGGAGCATTTTTACCTTTTCCAGGATTACAGTCGGTGAATATGCCCAGCACGAAGTCAAGCGATCCACCAATGCCGACACTAATACCGGTAATCTCGAGCTGCACTTTTTTCGTCTTGCCTTTTGTTTCGTAGCTAAGCGTTCCGCTCGGAATTGTGTTATAGCCAGCAGGCAAGTCCCCAGGACCTCCTTCATCAATCAGATCATCCTTGTCGTTGTCAACATCGTCGTCAGCCATACCGAGGTTACCACCTAAGTTGTCCTTAAGAACCGCGTTAGTGATGGCCCAGGCAAAGTTGTTTGGCAGCGTAATAGTCATATCCCACTGGACTAACTCACCCACGGTTATTACACCATCAACGACATCTTCATACACAATTACCGCCTCTTTTACGAAACCCTCGTATGGATACAGGGTGATTTCGACTTCATCAGAGTCATCCAGATCATCTTCAGGATTGTAGACGTTGGCGACGTTAGTGACGTCAACTTCTTCACATTGTACTTCCACGACCTGGACGACGAACGTGATTGTGTGAGGACCCGGGTCCACCTCGACAGAGATTGTATTGTCCTCTATCGTCACCGCCGTGGGATCCACGTATGAACCGTCAATCTTCAAGTTTTGGTTACCGGGTGCTGCGTCAATGTCCGGGATATATGTAAGTCCATCCGGTAGCACATCTTCGACTGTAATGGCTTCACTGTAGGGATTATCCACATTCAGTGTAATCGTTATTTGGTCGCCCAGTTCGCCCTCATCAACCATATCTTTTTCTATGGTAGCCGATAACTGTATGAGGCTGGTGGCATCAAGCAACATACCCAACTGGTCATCCGGACCAACCTCAGCAAAGGCAATGGTTGTCGAGGTGCTTGCTGCGGTGAACACGTATGTTTCCACTGTCCAGAAATTACCAGAAACACTGTGAGAGGCCACTACCGAGCCATCAACCGATACGTCCATGTCACAACTCGCTCCTGAACGCGGCCGCCAAGCATAGCTGAGCTCATACGGGAAGCCCGCCGTTGTAGTGACCACCTGAGATATCTTTGTGGGATCCCAGCCGTCCAGTTCCACGCATTGGATGCCGGAGTGGGCCGATGCACCCGCCGGCATAGGACCTAAATCGCTCCAAAATTCGAGGTCCGGGCCAGGAGGCCCGCCGTCATTACCAGAAATCTCTATTGTCCATCCAGGAACCTGTGCAGGAATGAAGGCGTCCCAATCACTGTGCGTGATGATAATGGGCCAGTCTCTGTAACCCGCCGTAGTTCCTACGACTGGAGTCTCAAAGTCCCCATTGACAAGCAAGTTCGGCTGTCCGAGAGTAACCACGGATAGACACATAATAGCACCTATCGTAGCCATCATTATCCTTTTCATTTTATTTACCCTTTCAAAAAAATGGTTTTTTTTTATTTGCTGCGGACCTTAAGCTTTTTAACAATACGGCTAATCCCTGGTCCTATGCTACTCAATTAAATCCGTTTGATTGCCTTACATTCGGTCTTTTATATTAACCTCCTTTCCTTCCGCTATTTTGTTTGTGAATATTGTTATTTGGCCAAATTATTCTCACATGCCCGCACAGACCAACAGCCTTCGAAGGCTGCGCCTATGCGCGCTCGTGCCCACAAAACTCAATCCATTGACTGGGAAAAGCTTAGCATGAAAAAAGGGAAGCTCTTCGCCACCGCCGCTCCATTAGTAAATAATTATACGCCTGAAAATGATAAAGGTCAAGAAAAAAGTCCGAAAAAGCCATATTTTTTTGCAAAAAACCATATAAAGGCCTAAAAAGGGCGTATTACACGCAAAAATATGTAGGGGCGGTTCGCGAACCGCCCTATCATCGCAAATCGACGAGCGATATTTTCGGTCGTTTAAGAAAAACGCACCGAGCAAGGCGTTGAAGCCGGGAATTCTCTTGACTTTGAATGGCGGAAATTGTATAATACTATAATACATTCATGAACACATTGGGGGGCCAATATAATGGATGAGGTTAATTACTTTTTTCTTGGCATTGTCGCTTTTTCTGCGCTGATAGTAATGTGCGTGATGTGCGGCTAAGTTTATGCTGGCCGGGTTTATAATTATTATTGCCGTCAGCAGACGAAGCAAACGCCGCTGCGCAATCCGAAATGTTACAGGTTGTACTCCTTTATCTTTCGGTAGAGCGTTCTTTCGCCGATACCCAGGATTTTTGCAGCTTTTTCGCGGTTGCCTTTTGTCTTAGTCAGCGTTTCTTCGATGGCCTGTTTTTCCAGCTCGTTTAGTGAGACGGCCCCTAAGCCGGGCGCCGATCCGCTGCCGGTAATCAACTGCCGTCGTTGGGCTATCTCAGGCGGAATGTCCTGCACATCGAGCCGGTCGGGGTCGCCCATGACAACCATCGTCCTGATACAGTTTCGAAGCTGGCGAAGGTTGCCGGGCCAATCGTAATTTGAAAGGACCTTCTGTGCGGCATCGGTTATG
>CP070790.1:1567842-1570744 GCA_020346805.1 Planctomycetota bacterium | reverse complement strand
ACCCTATAAACCCTCAAGATTCGGCCCCACCCCCTTTACTTCGGCCGCGTCATCGAAATCCACCTACACTTCCGAGCGAGAGGTGATGCTGAAGCGCAAATCCTCCCGGGGCTCGAAGAGGGTTCCCAGGTTAAAACCATAGGCCACATCGTCATCATCAATTTTGATTTCGCCGTCCGGAACTCCGGGATCCGTCAGCTGGTTGTTGATGGCAGTTTTTTGTTCCAGCTTAGCGTACAAAACGGTAGCACCGCCGCCTAAGGACAGCCACTTATTTATCCGGTAGCCGATTCCGGGACTGATGTTAAATGTCAGAAATGAGGTTTCTTTAACAAAATAGCGTCCGGCCCAATCATCATCATACTCGATTCCCAGTCCAAAAAAAGACGCGGCGGATATACCCAGTTTGAGTTTGGGGTTCACACTGTAAACATACGCTAAACTGCCCGCCGGTATGAAATCACCGGCATTGCCACCGTCTCCTCCACCGAAGGTGGATTCATCCACATCAAACTGGGTGTTGAGAAAGCCGCCCTGAATGCCTGTAAACAATTGGGAGCGATCAAGCTTTGTCATGCCTGCTGGATTAAACATGACCACCGAAGCATCAGCGGCGGACGCACCACGACCGGCGGAAGCCGTACCCATATCGGGAGTTGCCATTTCATAAAGCCAAAGCCCTGCTCCCAGAGCCGAATTGGGAAGCAACATGAAAATCCCCAATACAGTGGCTATGAAAGCACATATAACAGATCTAATATCAACCCACTTATTCATATCTCTTGCCTTTTCAATCACAAATTTGCAGTACTTTACACCATTTCGAATTCTAGTTTTGAAATTTCACGTTTGTGTTTTCGTCCATTAGTCATGCAGGTGCGGTGCAACAACAACTGCTTTGTGGGGCTTATATCGATCGAAAAGATCGATGAGTTGCGATGCCTCATCCACACTGCCTTGCGTAACTTTGATTTCGCCGCTATTTACCAGTTCTTTCAATGTCGCCTTGCTTAGGAAGATTTTGGCCCAGGCTTCCCCGGTCAGCGCAATCGTTACATCAGCGGGTTTGTAATGCTCATCAGGTGCTGGCAGAAATTCGGTTACCGCGCGGCGAACATGCAATCCCACAACCGGCTTTTTGCCGTCGGTAAATTCAAGACGTATGACCTTATCCGTCTTGCCGCTTTTTTTCGGATCAATGCGAACCCGGAAGTAGTCCACAGTAGCCTCCGGGCCTGCAGCGATATTCTCCGGCCGCGGAGGAACCAGACGGGGAACAACAATCTTACCCTCAAGTGCAAGCGCGAGGGTCAAAAGATGCGAACGGGCATTGGCGCCTGTAGAAAGATACGCCAACATTCTCACCACCTTAGCTTTAAACAATCGCGCCTCTTTGTCTTGTGGATCTAATTTGTGTATATAGTTGACCAGCTGAGCCGCCCAGGCATATTCCTTTTTATCATAGGCTGCTTGAGCTTCTTTTAGCACCTTTTCCCGGCCGCCGACAAGCTTGACGATTCGCTCAGCCTCCTCCTTTGGGGATGGACGAAATATCCTCGCCGCGTCGCCATCGTACCAACCTACCGCGTAGTAGTAGATAGCAGGCGCCTGGAAGGACAACTCTCCGTAGCTTTGGAAATTATGAGGATCTTCTTCAAGGTACTCGGGCATCTTAATCATATGCCGGAGGTCTTCAGGGCCGTAGCCCCCCAGAATGTGCCGCAGTGTCTGGTCCAGGGTGAAGGCAATGCCGTCCAAATAGGCATTAAGGGTTTTTTTGATTTTTTCTTTTCCGACGATAGGCCGATGCCCATATCCAATTAGGGTTTCCGGCTCCAGGTCGCGGACAATCTTTACCAGCTTAGCCCATTCCCGTGCATCCCGGAACAGATCCCCCCGGATGGAATACATGTTCGGGGGTGTTGACCACAGAGCGTTCTGGATGCAGATTTTGCGTTCCGGCAGCCACACCGTCGTATGGACTTTGTCGTCAGTTCCATATTTGGTGAAAAACTGCATTTTAATGCCAAGTACGTCCAAGATCTTACCGTCTTCTATCGGGCGGTTGACGGGAAGGAAAGCCATCTCAGCGATTGATAAATTAGTCGGGCTATACCAGGCATCGGGGCCTTTGTCCGGCAAAAAATAGTTAAACTGCTGCAAGGCACGCGCTGTCAAATACGGACTGATTTCCGGAAAATAGGCTGGCGCACCGCCCGACGCCATATTTTTCAGAACAATATCATTTAGGCCAGGGTGTCCGAATACCATAACATCTTTATTTCCCTCGGCCAGGACATCGGCGCCAAAAACATAATGGCTGTGGCCATAAACAATAGCTTTAATCGGCTTTTTGCTGAACGTCCGTATTGCCTTAAGTAAATTTTCGCCATCTTTTTTGGTATCCCCAGTATCAAAAACGATCAGGCTATCTTTGGCCTCCAATACAATGCATGCCGAGATCAGGTAACCGCCAAGGACGTACACACCTTCCACCGGGTTTTCGATTTCCGGCCCCTCGGTCCATAAGACCTTAGGCAGATTTTCCAGGACTTCCTTGTTAACAATCGCACCGTTGGGAGCCGTAACAAGTTCCGCCGGCCCGCCCATATAGCGGGATGATGGGGCTTTCATTTTTGCCTTAGCAATACCTGCTAAAAAGAAGACGCTAAATATTATCGTTAAAGATAATATCATCCATTCTCTAATTTTTTCTCGCTTCATCTTTTCTCCCCCATTTATGTTG
Source organism: Planctomycetota bacterium (assembly GCA_020346805.1). Classification (GTDB taxonomy): domain Bacteria; phylum Planctomycetota; class Phycisphaerae; order UBA1845; family PWPN01. Next base: position 1,567,998 of record CP070790.1, on the reverse strand, counting down.
GATTCAGAATTGCTATTATCCAAGGTCAGTGCGGTTCCTGTGTGAACCGTTGTTGGTTGACATGGGCCATACTTATCGGACCATAGAACCCGGCCCCGATGGTATCTGGGTACACGAAACACACCAGGGAATCAATCGGTATTTCAAATTTTGGTT
>CP070790.1:1564291-1567742 GCA_020346805.1 Planctomycetota bacterium | reverse complement strand
TACCATCACAGCAGACTGATACATTGAGTCGCTATGGTGGAGCAACTTATAGCCAGGCTCGGGAAAATCTCATCGAAAAAAAGAAACACGCAGCCGAGCAGCGACGGGCGGGGGTGTCGGTTTCCCCTGCGAAGGGCGTTTCGCAGGAGGGGAAGGTTGATTTTGCCGAAGGTATGGCAGCAAAAGCCGGCGGTTTATTTGCCGACATAGCATTGAATGAAATTGCCAAAGAATTGCAGAACCTGGAATTGGTGGCTCGGGGCAGTGTAAGCCGCAGTCCTGTAAGTAAACCCAAGGCCGACGAGGGTATAACCGTTACCTATGCCGTTTCGGGACGAACGTCGTTACCCAGCCGATCGGATCGCCAGTTGATCCAGATTGCCTCTTTGCCGATGAAAGGACAGTTTTACAAGGTGGCCACGCCGGTGCTGACCAGTTACGTCTACGAGGAGGCCAAGGTTGCAAACGGAAGCGATATGGTCCTGCTGGCGGGTCCGGTTTCGACTTATTCGGCCGGTCAGTTTGTGGGGCACGGTTCGATCCCGACCGTCTCAGTTGGTGAGAGCTTCAATGTGGGATTCGGTATCGATTCGGCCTTGCGGGCGTCCCGCGAACTAGTGGAGAAAAAAGAGGACGTCCAGGGCGGAAACCGGGTTGTAGACTTTACCTACCGATTGGATTTGGAGAATTTCGGCAGCGAGCCAATGGCCGTCCGCCTGCTCGATCGTCTACCCCAGGCCAAGAAATCTGATATCAAGTTGACCCTGGTCTCACCGGGTAAGGAACTGAGCGAAGACGCTGACTACCGGCATGATCGGCACAAAAAGGGCATTCTTCGCTGGGAGGTCGAGGTGCCGGGCCATGCGGTTGGGCCGGCGGCCGAAAGCATCGAATACCAGTTTCGCCTTGAGTATGATAAACAGATGACGGTTAACGGTATTTCCGTGGCCCAGCGTTGAGCATACGGTCGGGGAAATTACTATTTAGCGGGTCATTGGGTTTTGGGTTAAAATGGTCCGCTGATGCAGGATTACAAGGTCCAACTCGATACCTACAGTGGGCCGATGGATCTCTTGTTGTATCTGATCCGTCGGGAAGAGGTGGATATTTACGACATCCCTATCGCCCACATTCTGGGGCAGTACCTCGAATATGTGCGGTTATTGGAAATGTTGGACCCGGACACGGTGGGCGATTTCCTGGTGTTGGCGGCAACGTTGATGGAAATCAAGTCGCGAATGCTCTTACCCAAACCGCCGCCGGACGAGGGTGACGAGGACTTGCTCGATCCCCGTGCCGACCTGGTTCGGCAGTTATTGGCTTATAGGGCTTATCGGGAGGCGGCGGATCAGTTACGTCTCCGCAAAGATCTGCATAGTCGGCGATTTAGCCGACCGCCGGTGGATGTACCGGATGATGAGGAGCAAGTCGATATAGAAGATGCCCAGATCTGGGACCTGCTGACCGCTTTCAATAAATTGTTGGCGTCAATCGGTCAGCAACGAACCACCCATGATATCATTTATGACGATACCCCGGTAACTTTGCATGCGGCCGATATCCTCGATCGCCTGGAACGCGATGGTCCGGTGATGGGCTTCGAGCAGATCTTCGAGGGTAGAACCCGCAGCGAAATGATCGGATTGTTCCTGGCTTTGCTGGAATTGATTCGCCAATACCGTATTCGGGTGGAGCAAGCCGATCCGTTGGGCAACATAAAGATTCATCTACTCGATCCGACGCCGATCACCGGTATAGCTGATACCAAAGCAGTTGAGGATGAGCGGGAGGAAGATGAATACGCCGACGCACCGTTTGAGGAAGAGAAAACGTCGGCGGTTGCCCCGGATGATGATTATTGGGATGAGGGGGAGGAAGAGGACGAATACAGTCGGCAGATCGATGCCGTGCAGGTGGGGGAGGTGGACATGGGGCGGTCGGAGGATGATGCAGAGATTCCGGATGACGATGTTGATACGACTGATCCTGATAAGGAAGAGAATCCGACATGACGCCTGAGGATCGTTTGAAAACTTTGGGACTTGAATTGCCGCCGGCGCCGGCACCGGTGGGTTCTTATGTGCCGGTGATACAGGTAGGGGATTTGGTTTATACCAGCGGTCAAATACCCATGCGCGGTGGCAAACTGGTGGCCAGCGGTAAAGTAGGTTCAACCTTGTCGATCGAACAGGCGGGCGAGGCCGCCCGGGTGGCAGTGTTGAATGCCCTGGCTCATACGGCGTCCGCTGCCGGCGGGTTGAATAATATAGTCCGGATCGTTCGACTCGGCGTATATGTCAATAGCAGTAAGGGTTTCACCGATCAGGCCAAAGTAGCCAATGCCGCCAGTGATTTGCTGGTGCAGATATTTGCTGACGCGGGCCGACATGTCCGGGCCGCCGTTGGAGCCGGTGAGCTGCCGCTGGATTCGCCGGTCGAGATCGAGATGACCGCACAGGTCAGTAAACGATCAGGTCAAGCAGGTCAGAGTCATAATTATATTTGAGGGAACACCCCATCGCACAAGTGAAACGTCTCAAAAAACACGATCAGCAAACCGTGAATCTGCCGGGTATGCGGTGGCGAGTGATATTTTTATGCCTGGGGTTGTCGATTGTGTTGGCGGGATTCAGTATGCCCTGGTTTGATACGGTAGTTTTACAGGTTCAGGATATGGCTGCGATGGTTACACAGGTTGAGGTGCACATTGACCAGTCGGTTTTACGTGCCCTTCATGCGAACGGCAAAATACTGCCTGTTCGCAGGGCCTTTCAATTATCAGCTGACACAAAAGGTGACCGTCCGGATTTTGAATCGTTTCGCAGCATGGATCCCGACAACGGTTTGTATTGGTATCTGGATTTGTTGACTTTGCTTCGAGCCCGGGAATCGGCCGCATCTCAACCGACAGCCGGTGATGGCGAAGTGTTGGAACGGTTACACCGATTGCAGATTGCACCGCCGGCACGAATTTATCTTTCCCGTCAAAGGAAAATCGCCCAGGCGGCTTATCGCAAGGCGGGATTATCTGTGAGACGATCGGCGTTCGAGGCGGATCGGGCTCGATACAGATTTGGTTATTTGGTTGAAAAACATCGCCCGGTATTGCGTGAGCTGGCGGATCGATTGATGGAAAGAGGAACAATCTGGCGGGAGTCGGGCCGGGCCGATGATGCAAGGATTGCTTTTCTTGCGGTAATACGTTTGATGGTTGATCTGATCGATGATTCACCGTTGCCTGACGTAACCCTCTTGGCTGCCGAAGGATTACCCAAAGCCCTTGCCGCAATTGGTGGGGACGATGAGGCCCATCGGGTAGAAGATTTTCGTAAGCGCTGGCACGCACGGGCTCTAAATGATCGAGTGAATCTGTTACCTCTGATCGGCGATTTTGCCATGGCTCCATCGGCTCACCGCCGGGTGCTTCGTTCGTTTTGCGCCGGGGGCCTTT
>CP070790.1:1560483-1564191 GCA_020346805.1 Planctomycetota bacterium | reverse complement strand
TTGGCCTGGCCCTTCGTGCGGCAGGCCAGGGAAACAAGGTCCTGATTTACCAGTTCCTAAAACCGCCGACGCAGGACATCGGCGAGCGCTTCGCCCTGCAATTGGGTGCCGTCAGAATCAGGGTCGAATCCCTCGATGTCCCCTGGGACATGGCCGAATCCTTCAAAGACGAAAAGACCGTCTCGCAGATGCAGAAAGCAATTAAAGAGGTCCTCGAGCGAATCGCACAGACCGCCGAAAAAAGATTTTACGATTGTGTCATACTCGATGAGATTATATTTTGCCTCTCGAAAGGACTGGCAAAAATCGAAGATATCAAAGATATCATTGACAGAAAAGACCCTGCCGTCGAAATTGTCCTGACCGGCAGAGGTGCAACCGATGAATTGATGGCGCTGGCGGATTTGGTTACAGAGATGAAAAACATAAAACATCCATTTGAAAAGGGGATATCCGCCCGGCGGGGCATCGAGTTTTAGCACAGGATTAGTAAAAAAACAAGGAGTAAGAACTTTCGCTATGAGTAAAAACGTTGGAGTAATTATCTGTGCTGCAGGAGCCAGCAGCCGGTTCGGCGGAAACAGAAAAAAACCGTTTGTCGACGTGGGCGGCAGGGCCGCATTCCTGCGAAGCGTCGAGCTTTTCACAAGTCGTGACGATGTAAAACAGGTGCTGTTGGCCATTGCGCCCGAAGACCAGGAACTGGTTGAAGTCAAGTGGGGTCCCAATCTACAGTTTTACAACGTGCAAATCTGCTTTGGAGGCGATGAGCGTTTCGACACCGTTACAAAGGCGCTGGAGCTTATCAAGGACAACATCGACCTGATAGCCGTCCACGATGCCGTGCGATGCTGCGTAACAAAAGAATGGATTAACGATTGCTTCGCCCTTGCCGCCAAAACGGGCGCGGCAATGCTGGCCTGTCCCGTCTCGGCTACCATAAAAAAGGTCAAGGACAATATCATCACGGAAACCGTCGATAGGTCCGGCCTCTACGAAGCCCAAACCCCACAGGTCTTCGAGGCCTCACTGCTCAAAAAAGCCTATGAAAACCTCAAAGATCTGGATGCCTCCAAAATAAGTGATGATTCCCAGCTCATCGAGGCCCTCGGTCAAAAAGTATCAATCGTGGAAACCGATTCTTCCAATATCAAAATAACGCAAAAAAATGATGTTGCTATCGCCCAGGCCATCCTAAAATCCCGGGCTAAAGCCATACCGAAAGGCTACATCGGCCCATACGAAGAAGCCCAGTGGTAAAGGGTAAAAATTTATAAGCACCTGACCCGCATCGTTCATAGTCTCTGTAATACAGTCTCTTCAAGCACTTGTTTTCTGTAATAGAAAGGGCCGCTGGTTTAATCCTCAGGGCCCTCTGATGTGTTATAAAACTGTAGTTTCTTATCACTTTGGCTCGATGCCTACCAGCCAGTTATCGGCGATTATGGCGACCTCCTTAAAATCCACAATACCATCGCCGCCGGGTGGTGCAATATCGACGAAAGACTCATTGGTCATCCAGTGGCGCGCTGATATCGAGAAGTCGAAAAAGTTGATGAAACAATCATTATCGAAATCACCTGCACCATGCCAATTAAATTCATATGCGCCCATGTCAACTACGTCGATATCGTTACAATCACCATCGACAATCCTCGGGTGCCCGTCCAGGTCTGTGGCCGGCAGATCTGTCACCGCGTTGTCGCCGGTTTCTATACACGGCGAATCCGGTTGCAGCCGAAAATCACCTCTGTCCGGATTGACAAAGCGCGGATCGGAATTAATGTTTCCGGTGCCGATGTAGCCTCCCTGCACGTCACTGTAGCTGACCATGGCGATGGAATCGGGACCGTTATAAATCTCCCTGTCGTAAATATTATTGCTCCAGAAAATACAGTTACTCGCCGACATTTCTGAATAACCACCGTTTAAAGCGCCTCCTCCGACGCCGGCGGCATTACCTGAAATTGTACAATTGATCAAATCCGTGAAAGATAGAAAATTATACATCCCGCCCCCTTCTAAGGCCGTGTTGCCGGATAGCAAACAGTTTATCAATGACACAAAAGATCCCAGGCTGCAAACTCCGCCCCCAATTTCGGCTGAGTTATCCACTAACAGGCAATTGGTCAGGTACAGATCGAAGAAGAAATTGTAGATCCCGCCGCCCCGACCAAACTCATCGCTGCCATCGGCATTGCCGCCGGTGATGATAAAGCCATCAAGGTAACTGACCGATTGCCCGGCCCGCCCCTCGTTTTGCAGAACATGATAGCAATTGTCTGCGATGATACCTTCAACACCGATATCACCGCTAAGGATGGTTGGATAAATTCGCGCGTCCCGGTCATCCCAATTGGAATCGCCCGAATCGGGAAATCCACCATAAATGACTTCGCCGCCTTTGAGACTAAATGAATCGGTTCTTTCGTTTCCTGGTTTGTAAGTTCCGGCCGCCACCCAAATATCGACACCACCCAGGGCCGAATCCACCGCATCCTGAAAATCGGTGAATGCATCAGGCCACTTCGAGCCGTCATTTTTACCCGAAGCACTGGCATTAACATAAATCGGGGCAATTTCATCGGCGCCTATTTCCACTTGGCCATACATGATGCGATAATTACCGTCTATATCCTCGGCAGGAATACCGGGTGCGGAATTGTTGCCGGCATTGATGCAGGGAGACTCAGTTTTCAAATGGAAGTTATCGGTCAGAACATCGACAAACAAAGGATCAGACACAAAGTTGCCGCTGGATCCCGCATAAGAGGTATCTTGAATATCGCAATAACTTACAGTAACTGTAGCCAGCACCGTCTTGCCGACTTCATCCGGCATGTCCGCCCATAGTATGCTGTTGGTTAAAGTCAGGGTGGCATAGTTACCGCTAAATATTCCGCCGCCTTCGTCCCCGGCCATGTTGTCGTAGAAGGTGCAGTTGGTGACAATCGCCGTTATGTCGCTGTTGATGTATATCCCACCGCCCCTATGACTGGCAGAGTTGTAGGCAAGTATACAGTTGGTCACGGTTGTAGAATTCCACAGGAAAATTCCCCCGCCGTTATTACCCGCAGAATTATTCAAAAATGTGCACCGATTCAACGTCCAGCCGGCAACACCGGAATATAGTCCTCCACCATCGTCGCCGGCCGTATTGTTACTGAATACGCAGCCGGTCATTATCGGAGTCCCTGCGTTTACCATCCCACCGCCATTTGCTGGAATGCCTCCAATCGGAAGGGTACCGCCATGCACCTGGTTAGCAGTGAATGTACAATCGGTTATTGTCGGACTACAACCGGATCCAATCGCCATCCCGCCTCCTATTGCCGCCGAATTACCGGTAAATGCGCAGTCTGTCACCGTAGGTGATGAAGAACTTTCAATCTGCATCCCGCCTCCTGTTTCCGCCGAATTGCCGCTAAATACGCATTCTGTCACCGTAGGTGATGAAGAACTATTGATCAACATCCCTCCGCCAACCGGCACTTTATCCGGTTCAGGATTTACGGCCTCATTATCGACAAATCTACAACCCGTTATCGTAGGATTTGAGCCCATAATCACCATCCCTGCCCCTCCTTCGATAGTGGTTCCCATACCCAAGACTATATTGGCCGTGAATCGGCAATCGATAATGCAGGGATCAGAATTATTGTTATACATCCCCCCGCCACTGTTCCAGGAAGTGTTCGCAGTAAAGTC
>CP070790.1:1557272-1560383 GCA_020346805.1 Planctomycetota bacterium | reverse complement strand
GGCGACCTTCACATGTGCATGATTGTAATGGCAATGGTGTCTATGACCACGAGGACATTACCAACGGAACGAGTCCCGATATTAACTACAACGGAGTTCCCGACGAGTGTGAAACCAGAATTTACGTTGATGACGACGCCGCTGGTGCAAATGATGGATCAAGCTGGACCGATGCCCACAATAATCTACAGGATGCTCTCGCTCATGCATTGTCTTCCTTCGAAACTATGAACTCCGTTACCGAGATCTGGGTTGCTGCCGGCACCTACAAGCCTGATGGACCAGGAGGCGATCGTTTCAAGAGTTTTAATCTTCTCAATAATCTAGCCATCTATGGCGGTTTTGCCGGTACGGAAACCGAACTTGAGCAGCGAAACCCAACCAGCAATGTCTCTATATTGAGTGGAGATTTGAACGGCGACGATGGCCCTGACTTCAGTAACAACGACGAGAATAGTTGTCATGTGGTAACCTCGATATTCGTTCCCTCAACTATTCTTGATGGATTTACCATAACCGGTGGGAACGCAGACGGCTCTGGAGCGACGTCCGGTGGTGGAATGTACTGCCGGCAAAGCAGTCCAATGATTGCCAACTGCATATTCAAGGATAACTATGCTTGGTCCGAAGGTGGTGGAATATATAACTATGAGTGCAGTCCCATACTTTCTAATTGTATGTTTGTTGGTAACTTAGCTAGGGGAGACGGTGGCGGCTTGCACAGTATTAGAAGTAATGCTACGGTTATTAAATGTGTTTTCTATGATAACTCCGCGGACGATGGGGGGGCGATGGGTAATACATTAAGCGACACGACCGTTATCAACTGTAAATTCCAGGGGAACTCAGCAAGCCAACGTGGCGGAGCAATATATAACTTCGAATGCAATCCCAAGTTTACTAACTGCGCCTTTGTCGTAAACTCTGCTCAGTCCGAGGGAGGCGGAGTATGTAATTCATCAGACAGCAATTCAATTCTTACCAATTGCACCTTGTATGGAAATTCCGCCCAGATCAGGGGAGGTGGAATATGCAATTATTCATATAATTGTCACCCGCTCCTGACCAGCTGTATTTTATGGAACAATGTCGCTGGCGGTGTTTCCGATGAGTCCGCACAGTGTGGTGGCTATGCGCCCGTGGCCAACTATTGCTGTGTCCAGGGTTTGACTGGATTATGGGGAGGAGTCGGTAATATTGGCGATGACCCAATATTCGTTGATCCCGATGGAATTGATAATGATCCCAATACCTGGGGGGACAACGACTATCATTTGTCCGATGGTTCACCCTGTATCGACGCCGGCGATAACACCTCGTTACCTCCGGATGAAGCTGACCTTGATGGCGATGGTAATACTATAGAACAAACTCCGTTCGATCTCGAAGATAACCAGCGTTTTTGGGATGATCCGAACACGATTGATTCCGGTAATCCTGGTGCGCCAGGATCACCGATCACGGATATGGGTGCATACGAGTTTATAAGTCCGTTGCATACTCCCGGCGATTTCAATCATGATGGTGACGTGGATCAAGAGGATTTTGGTATTTTCCAGGCCTGCATATCCGGTAGCGGTAGCCTTTATGCTCCCGGTTGTGCGGATGCTGATTTGGATAAAGACTCTGACGTCGACTTGAATGATTTCACCATATTCCAGTCATGCATGGCCGGCCCAAACCAGCCGTCGGGTTGTTGATCCCACCGATTTTAATCTGTGGATCTACAATTCTCGCCTGTGACTACCTATACCACATAGACTGTATTGTTATATAATGCCTCACGATACCAATTATGTGTTGGATGGTGCGTAGAAATCTGTAAAGCTGGAACAGTCGGTATTCAGAAGACTTTACGAACGGCAATAGGGGGATCCATGGCTCGGGTAATTGTTACTTATGGTAGGGGTTGGAATTCGCTGGCCATTGTACGCAGCCTTGGCCGGCGAGGTATCGAGGTATTTTGTTGCGAAGAAGCGGCCTTTGCCCCCTGCTTTTTCTCAAAATACTGCCAAGGCCATTTTCAATATCCTTCACCCAGCAGCGAACCTGAAGCCTTCATTGACTTCATGGTCGAAAAAGTCAAAGAACTCGCCCCCGGCGGCGATGAACCTTACGTACTTATGCCCGTTCACAAAGAGACTTTCCTATTGGCCGAACACCGCCGGCGGCTTGAGCCGTACATCAAACTGCCCGTCACCACTATCGAAAACATCCGCCTGACCGATGACAAGGGCCGGTTGGCCAAACTGGCACAAGACCAGGGCATTCGTATCCCCCGAACCTGGCAGTTCGACAACATCGACGATCTTTATCGCCGGGTCCCGGAATTACCCATGCCCGTATTCGTCAAGGTGCGCAAGGCCGCCGCCGGCGTGGGCCTGAAAAAAGTTAATACTCCTGAGGAAATGGTGGCCACCTTTCGCGAGTTCGTGGACGGCTACGGGCTGGCACCCGATCAGTACCCCCTGATCCAGGAGTTTATCCCCGGCTCCGACTATTGCGTTACCACCCTGTTCAACCAGGGTAAATGCGTGGCCGGCATGACCTACCGCAACATCCGCTCGTTTCCACGCGGAACCGGGGCCGGCGCTTTGCGCGAAACCGTTCACAATCCCGAGGCAGAGGAAGCAGCCGTCAAATTACTGACCCCGTTGCGGTGGCACGGCATAGCCCAGGTGGATTTCCGCATGCCCGATGGCGGGCCGCCGTATCTTATTGAAGTCAATCCCCGATTCTTCGGCGGCTTGCCTCAGAGTGTCGCTGCAAATGTCGATTATCCTTATCTGTTGTACCAGATCGCCGTCGGCGAGCCCCTCAATGACCAACCGGAAATCGATTATGAAAAGCGAACCGAAACACCGATCGTCGGGCTGCTGGCCACCCTCGAAGAAATCGCCAACGATGAAACGAAGTTGGCCGAACTGAAATCGGTCATGGAGGAATTCAAGCGTATTCCCGCCGCTGAAAAAAAACGCCAACAGTTTCAGCGATTTATAGATCAACTCAAGGCCGTTGCCCATCCCACTAATGTCAAAGAATACCTGCGTCAGATGTTCGAAAAACATGCCGGTACCATTAACGATGTCGTCCACTCCGACGATCCCTTGC
>CP070790.1:1553047-1557172 GCA_020346805.1 Planctomycetota bacterium | reverse complement strand
GCGGATTATATCCAGATAGAAGATATCGCTTGGGCCACCGTAGATACGGAAGTCGGCAGCCGAGTTCTGGCGGTTGCTGAAATAGGCATCGGTTATATGAAACAAGTACGATTTCCAGGTGTTGCTGTCCGTCAGCGCCACACTGCCGCCATCCTTGTACCGGTCGGAAAACTCGTCGCCAATGGAGTCATATTGCAGGGTAAGGCTTCCCGTACCGGTATCGTAATACTCAATAGTGATGTACTGTTCGGGATTGTTTCCCTGATAGGCGTAACCATCGTCCACTCCAAACATGAAATAGTGATCCTGATTGGGATCGATATTTCGTCGGCACTCGCGTCCACCGATGGTAGTGGCAACCGTATCGCCGTCACCGCTTGAGTAGTGGATGATACCGTCTTGAATGTTTATCGTGCCCAGATCGATGGAGAGACCCGGCAAACCGACGTTTATCTCAACGGTTGCGGTTCCCGTCTTGCCCTCATTATCAGTGACCGTTAGTCTGGCCATGTAGGTGGAAAGCGTGGTATAGGTATGACTGTCGGTAACACTGGTGCTGTCGACAACGCCATCGTCTTCAAAATCCCATTGATAGCTGACAATTGATCCGTCCGAATCGTAGGATCCGGAGGCATCAAAGTTGACCGTTAAGGGCGGCAGACCAGAGGTCGGCTGGGCATCGATGATGGCCACCGGGGCGCCGGGATTAATCTCCTGCTTGTGGATGTGCAGAATCCAGTCGTTGGCATTCGGGGCGGTGAACGATCTTGTCCCTCCGCCGGTGGTGGTACCGATCGGATTCCGATCCCCGGTTCGGGGATTGAACCAATCGGCGTAAAGGATCCCGGTTGCTCCGGAAAGATTAACATCCACACTGCCACCAGAGGGCAACTGCACGATATATTCATTGTTTGTCCAGGCGGCACAAATGCCGTTGTTGACCAATCCCTGCGAAGGTGCAAGCCGATGAAAACTGGTTTGATCAAAAAATTCGTACAGAATTTTCATGTATTGCGCCCCCAGCGTATCCGTCGCTTCCAAAACAAAATCGGCCACCCGATGATAAGTGGTGTACCAGGGCGTATGGTTGCCGTATACAGCGTAACCGCCTGCCAGCACGATCGCGTAATGGTCTTTGCGTACATCGTCCGGGAACTGGTTACTCGAATAGTGTGCCGGATCACCCTCATAACCATACTCCAGATTAACCACCGGCTTGTTATAGACTCTCGAACTGGCAATAAGCCCCCGCAATTCCTCCGGCGTTCCCATCCGTTGCTGACTTACAAATGAATGTGCGATTTGATTTCCAAATTGGTTGGTGGTCGCCACCGTATGCATTGAAATGGGGTGCTTGTAGGGATCGTTGTTATAGACCTCGTTCATGTAGTCGATCCACCGCGAACTCGGCTCGCCGGCTTCTTCGAATTCGCCGACAATTATCCAGATAACATTCTTGGAGGCATAGCGAGCCACCAGATATCTTTCATATCTCATATACTGATTGGCACTGGTGTATTCCTGGTAGCCTTCATTACCCCAGGCGAAAAACATACTCGCCACCATGCCTTTGGAATTCATGTAGTCGATCTTCTTGTCCAGCCATTTGAAATAGTCGGGATTGAGTTTGTCGCAATTAAATGTTTCGAGAACCGTATCCTGTTCACTATAGATGCCTCCTCCCTCGTTATGCAGGAAATCGTGGACTACCCCATGGGCATAATTGAAATGCTGATCCACCCGATCGTCGATCAGGCTCTGGAAGGTGCCGTCGGCATAGCGGAGGTTGTAGTACATATGCCAGATAGTATCGCCCAGCAGGAAAAAGGGCGCGCCGTCACCGGCCCATTCGAAGGTATAAGGATATGCACTGGATACCCGAACATATCCTTTGTTGGCCGAGTTCTGGCAAACGAAGGTGCCGTTTTTGTTATTCAGCGAGCTTCGATTGGAGCTGGTAGTCCAGGTCCAGGTCCCCGTCTCCGTGGGCAGCATACGAAGCTTGTAGAGTCTGCCGCCATCCCAGAAGCCGTTGATGGTTATGGTCTTGCTGGGGCCGGTAAATGTTGCCGACAGTGTTACATCCATATAGGGATTGGGATAATCGGTGTCGGCCAATAAGACCACCTCGTACTCACCGTATTTCGGGGCGGTGGGTATAGCGCCGGTATCGGTCTGGAACTGGATCGGATTACTCCAGGTACCCCAGCCCTTATCGTTGTGCAGCCGAACGTGCGCATAATAAGTGGTGCTGTTCGACAAAGTATTGGTAACCGAGTGATAGCTGTTGGAGCTGGTTACCTGGCCAGAATCCCGGATGATACCCGAGTTTGGATCGGTGCCGGAGGTGATATGAACCTCATATTTGTCGTGGCGATCACCAACCCAGTCGACGACAGGATTCAAAGTCCTGGTAACACCTTCAGGATTGTTTATATAGGGCGAGCTGGGAACTGTGCCGTAATCATAAATCTTCACATTCGAATAAATGGCGTTAATGATGGCGTTGTTTCGGGTGTTGGTACCGATACGGATGTCGTGGATTCCAGGCCTGTGTACGCCGCGGTACACAAAAGGCCATCGATCGGTATCCACCCCGTTGAGGTAATAACGGACAATTCCGTCTTTCCAACGAACCTTGAAATGATAGGTATTGGCCGGGTTCCAGGGCACTTTTCCGATGCTGGAATAATCCTCATATTGATTGACTGCTTCTACCGCCCCGGTGCTGGGATTAATACCCTCGGTGTTCATAATCAACTTGAACTCGTCTTCGTGATACTGCTGACCGTCGTCCCCGTACCGGTGCCAGACAAACTTAAATGGATTCACTCTCAGATCGGGTGCATAGACATGGCGGGGATTGCCCCATGAGGCATCGTACATGCTCATGAGCTGGCCGTCCGGATTGAGGTCATCGCTGGATATCAAGCCTTTGACATCGAACTCGACGGCCCCGTCTTCGATGGGATAGGTCGGGGTATAACGGATATTGTCCGAATAAGAGGTAACCTTCCAACCCTCACTGATGATAAACTGTCCCTGACCGTTATCCCGTACACCAATTGTCGTCCCGTTGGTCAGTGGATCGTCGAAGATCAACTGGGCCGTTGCCGCCGGTACTGAAGACCCGATGGCGAGGGTGATGGGGAACAAAAATGAAAATCGTGTAAACCTCATAACCTTCAAATACCCTCCATATATTATTTTACCCTCCTGTCGGCCTCCGACCATCAATAATAATCGTCTGGTTAGCTGTTACTTTGTTTCTTTTAGTGACCGTGCCGTCCAGGAAAGTAACCTCAACATCCACTTTACTGCGGTTGCCCAAACCAAAATGCAGGACCGGATCGTTTTGCCCCAGGTAACCTTCCTGACTGCGCGCTTCGCGGAAACAGATCATCGATGCGGATTCTCCCACATGCCCCGCCTCGTAAGTCTTGACTTTTGCTCCGAAGGCGCCGGCCTGGCCCGAAGGTGAAACCAGCCGAATCTTAAGCCAGTTCGTTCCCGTACCGGTCAAATCGTTTCGTATCAGCATGTTGTAGGAGCGTTTCTGGGCATAAAAGAAGTCCGCATCTCCGTCGTTATCAATGTCGGCAAAAGCGACGGCACGCGGGTCGTGAATCTTGCCGGTGCTAAATGTGCTTGAGGCCGTGAAGTTTCCCTCCCCGTCGTTAAGGTAAATCCTGTTGTCGCCGGCATAGACCATATCCCAGTCGCCGTCGTGGTCCAGGTCTTCGAAGCCGGCCATGAAACCAGGCCCTTGGGGAATGGATTTCTGGCTGAAAGTGCCGTCTTGATTGTTTATAAAAAGCAATCCATTACCTTCCCCGCCGATGTCTCCTTCCAGGATATGAATATCCAGCCACCCATCGTTATTAATATCTGCCCAGGTTACGCCATCCTGCTTTCCGTATCTCTTGGTGATCTCAAACATATTATTTGTGGCGTCGATAAAGGATTTTCCTCCCTCATTTCGATAAAGCCTCAAGCTTTTCTTTTCGCCTTGCCAACTGCAAATCAACAGGTCCAGGTCTCCGTCGTTATCGTAATCACCTTCAGAAGCCCCCTGGGCTCCGCCAATCTTGGTTAGGCCATTGTGTACCCGCGTGAAAGTCCAGT
>CP070790.1:1549972-1552947 GCA_020346805.1 Planctomycetota bacterium | reverse complement strand
TCCCCGACTTGATCGGGGAATCCATAACTCCCACTGGTGTTTGCCCACCGTAGCGGGTGACCATGGAATAAAGTGGTTTGCATGGATCTTCTGGACGATGAACACGTACTTTTACGCATGAAAAAATGTTGCCTAATTCTCTCTTGGAGAAATTGAAACGTAATTCCTATAGCCCGTCATACCTTCTCCGGAATAACCCACGGCTTACGAGGCACACGCTTGAGATACATATTCGCTTCATTATCATTGATGAACTTCTCGCTCTTGCCGTCGAAAAGCAACTTCCGACCGCCAAGCCGATAGGATATATTGCCTAAATGACAGAGTACCGTGGAGATATGACCATCTTCAATATCCGCGCTGGGTTGCTTCCGTGATTCGACACACTCAAAGAAGTTATCCAGGTGCGGACTGTGCGGATGACGACCCGGGGCCGAAGCAACCTCCTTGCCGTCAGCGTCAAAAACCTGCCAGCCCCCGCCATGCCGACTCATCATCATCAGACCCTTCGTGCCATATACCTCAACCTTGGTCGCGCTGTACCTCCAATTGGGGAATTGATCCGTATCACGAAAATTCCACTGTGTCTTCTTCATGTAAGGCGTCCAGAGGGTAAGCTCGAATACCATCGTCAGCTTATCGTATTCCCAGGTGACTATCTGTGTATCCGGTGTTTCATGATCGTCATCATAAAAGTGCATCCCCCCACCGGATGTAACTGACTTGGGATGACCCTTGTTTACCAGCCAGCGGGCCAGATCGATCTGGTGCACTCCGTCGTTAATGATGTCTCCCCCCGAATAATCCCAGCACCAATGCCAGCGATAGTGGAAACGGTTGGGATTGAATGGGCGCTTCGGTGCTGGACCCAACCACCAGTCGTAGTTTACCCCCTCTGGAACAGGTCCGTCTGCTTCACGCCCGATAGTGTACCGCCTTTTCATGTTCAGCACCCGTACCAAATGTATGTCTCCTAATTTCCCCGACCGTATATATTCAATGGCCTTATGGATATAGGGGGCGCTGCGGCACTGGGTGCCTAGTTGAACAATCCGCTTATGCTTGCGGGCCGCTTCCACCATCTTGCGGCCCTCCCAAACATTATGTGAAGCCGGCTTTTCTACAAAAACATCCTTGCCCGCCTGACAGGCCAATACCGTCGGCAACGCGTGCCAATGATCCGGCGTACAAATAAACAAAGCATCAACGTTCTTGTCGTCGAGGATACGACGAAAGTCGGTAACCGCTTTGGGTTTCCTGCCTTTGCCATCTTCAACAATTTTGACCGCCCTGCCCAGTCGATCTGCTCGTGAATCAACGTCGCATACATAAGCGATCTCAACCTCCGGCCTCTTGGCTAATTCCATGCCCAGCAGCCAGTTTCCCCGCCCCCCGGTTCCCATCATTCCGATAACAAATTTACCACTCCCACCGGCGGCTGGGGCCTTGGATGTAATAATGGCGCTCGCGGTTGCCGCTCCGGTGGCGGTGCCCGCCGTACGATTCAAAAATTCCCTGCGAGTCAACGATTCACTTTTCATGAAGAAGCTCCTTATTCTTCGAGATGCGGCGTATAAGTCCTGCATTGTAAACCAAAGGGGCATCATGTTGTCAAGATAATACCATTTCACCCGCGATAGCTTCAGGTAACGGTGGGTGGCATGTCGAAGTCTTAGATCCGCCTGTGGCGGGATCCGCCGAAGGAGGGGGCAGGCTCAATTCCAGTGTCTTTCTGCCGGAATTGAGTTTGCCCGTGGTTATCCCCGACTACATCGAAGATCACTTGATTAAAAGACATTTCAAACGCTAAACACCTACTATCAATCTAATACCTTGCCTGACTTGGATATTTTGCTTAAAAATGTACAATACTTCATTAACCCGGATTATTCACGGGAATTATTGATGGTTTTGTAATATTATTGGTTAACCAGAGTTACGTCCCCACAATATTACTAATCATGTTTGTGCCGCGTGCGTCAATTATTACTTTTAACCGCGATCCCGATGCCCATCGAGAGAGCGTATTTTATGACACACGCGAAATCAAAGTGGATCTGGGATTCCATATCTCGAGTTCTGTGAACCATTGATCATTCACTTCCCTGCGTCTCACGGCATCAAGCCCTCCGCCGGTCTCCAGCGACTTGGAAGGCGATCCAGAAAAACCAGAAGGCGCGAATCTTCCGCATAACAATAAGGTGGCAGAAGCCGCAACGGGAACAGGGGGATATGGGCCTTGATCAGCATCTTGTCGAAGACACCATCGATATGCCCGGCCTCTCCAACGGCCGCGCGGAGGGCCTGATAAATCTGGTTGGTTTCAGCACCTAACTGTCGCAACTCATCACCGCGGGCGTTGAACAGGGCTTTTGCCATCGTGAAATTACATGAGGCCAGGGAGATCAGCAAGCCACACTCAGACTCTTCCCTCAGGTCCATATAACCTCGCTCACCGAAGAAGAACTGGAGCGATGGTGCCTGCTTCAGCATATCGCGCCGGACGTCCGTATCGGACCCACCGCCATACTTTACCGCCACCAGGTTCCGATGGGCTTTTGATAGCCGGGCATAATCCCGACCCAGCAGCACGCGTTTGGTCCGGGAGAGGTTGTAGTGCAGAAACTGATAGTCCCCAAAGCGGCCACATACCTCACGGAAAAAGGTATCGACCTCCTTATCGCTCAGCGCCCCCCAGCTTGGCAACGAGATGAAAAAAGTCCTGAATCCCATTTGGCCGCAGCGTGCGATTCGTTCGATGATGGTGGAAAGCGATAGACTGATTACGCCGATTGCTGGGTGATTATCAGGACCGCTCATCTCATCTCGAAACACTCGGACGATCTGATCGAACTGCCTGTCGCTTACGGCATAGCCCTCCCCCGCAGTGCCAAAAAGATACAAATGTCGTGTCAGGTGATCGCGCAACAGGCGGATCTGGAGCCGGAACAGACTTACGTCGAGGGACCAATCCT
>CP070790.1:1545241-1549872 GCA_020346805.1 Planctomycetota bacterium | reverse complement strand
AACGATTTTGTTGCTGCCCTGCAGGAAGGCCGGCTTGAATGGCGTGCGGTTAACATAGATCTGGCCGGTAATGAGCATTTTGAAGAGGACTTTAAGCTTCAACACCAGTCTGTAGTGTTGGTTAAGATCGCCAACCATAAAACTACAGGTTGGAAGAATCTGGCAAAGGTATGGGATCTTTTAGATAACAAAGAGGCCTTTCAGAAATATATTTCCAAAGAAGTCTCTGAATTTATTGGAATTTAAGTATGGAATCTCTCATTTGAGAAGCTGTAATCATGAATAGTCGTGATGTAATCAATGTTCTTGTCATATTTGCAGTTGTTGCCCTGGTAGTGGGTGTTGCCTGGTTCAGGACTGTCCGTAAAGGGTCATCTACCACAGAAACAGAACAGCCTCCGGCAGTGCCGTTGCAAACAGTAGATGACGATGGTAAAAGCCAGCCATTCCCGGTTGCTACACAAGGAATATCGGACATGTCGATACCCGATACCCCGACCACGGTATCGACATTGCCGCATTCGGTTTTAACCACAACTTCGGCGCCGGAAAATGTGCCGCCGCCAAAATTGGCGGTACCGGTCAAGCTTCCGCGGATGGTGGATATCGGTGCCGACAAATGTATTCCCTGCAAGATGATGGCCCCTATTCTCAAGGAGCTCAAGAGGGAGTATGCCGGCCGGGCCGAGATCGAGTTTATCGACGCATGGAAAAATCCGAGTGCCGGTCGGAAATATGGAATTCGTACCATCCCGACACAGATATTCTACGATCGTACCGGCAAAGAAGTCTGGCGGCATGAGGGATTCCTTTCAAGGAGCCAAATCGTGGCCAAGTTTAAGGAGATGGGGCTTTAATCGATGTTGGAAGCTCTGACCGAAAGCCTGACTGATACGATGCAAAACAATGTTTGGCTTGCCCCTTTGGCGGCGTTGGCCGGGGGATTATTGACCGCCGCCAATCCCTGTGTGCTGGCGATGGTGCCTTTGATGGTCGGTTATGTGGCCGGGCAAAACGTTCGCGGTGTGTGGCGCTCGTTTTTGTTATCGCTGACCTTTTCTATTGGTCTGACCATAACGTTTGCGATCTTGTTCATGGCTACCTGGGCGGCCAGTTCCGTACTGCGGGCGGCATGGTGGACGTATGTGGCGTCGGCGGTTTGTCTGCTCATGGGTTTGCACCTGTTGGGTGTGTTGAGTTTCCAGATTCCCGCTCCCAAGGGGATAAAGCCGTCGCAGCGTGGTTTTGTTGGGGCGTTTTTATTGGGGATGCTGTTTGGTCTGGTATCGCTGCCTTGTGCCGGCCCGATACTTATGGCCTTGTTGGCGGTGATACCGCTCAAAGGAGCAGTCTTCGGGGGAACCTTATTGATCGCTTACAGCCTTGGCCACTGTGGGCTCATCCTGGTGGGCGGCACGTCGATGGGGCTGGTCCAACGGATGGCTGACTCCAAAGGCTGGAATCGCCTAATTAATGTTTTGCGCAGGTTAGCAGGGGCATTGATCGTTTTTGTCGGCATCATCTTGTTATTGTCATGAGTGAGAGGATTCGGGTTATGGAAGGTCGGTTTACGGGCGGGTTATCATTTCTCGACCGATTTTTGACCTTGTGGATATTTCTGGCCATGGCGGTCGGTGTGGTCGGCGGTTATCTGATTCCCGAAATCGAGGGTTTCATCAATCGTTTCCAGGTGGGCACCACCAACATTCCGATTGCCATCGGCTTGATCCTGATGATGTATCCGCCGCTGGCTAAGGTGAAGTACGAGGAGATCGGCGACGTATTTCGCAACGTCAGGGTGCTCGGCCTTTCGCTGATTCAAAACTGGGTCATCGGCCCGATTCTTATGTTTGCCTTGGCGGTGCTTTTTCTACGCAGTTACCCAGAATACATGGTCGGTCTGATCATGATCGGTCTTGCTCGTTGTATTGCTATGGTTATTGTATGGAACGATCTGGCCAAAGGAGACACGGAGTATGCCGCTGGACTGGTGGCGTTCAACTCCTTGTTTCAAGTGCTGTTCTATTCGGTCTATGCCTGGTTTTTCATTACTGTACTGCCGCCGGTTTTCGGCCTGAGCGGAGTGGTGGTGCAGGTCACGATTGGGCAGATTGCTGAAAGCGTCTTCATCTATCTGGGCATTCCTTTCCTGGCGGGATTAATCACGCGGTTTATGATGCTAAAAGTGAAGGGCCGGGAATGGTATGAGAAGAAGTTCATTCCCAAAATTTCACCCATTACTCTGATTGCCCTGCTGTTTACCATTATCGTGATGTTTTCTTTGAAGGGTGAGTACATCGTGCGCCTGCCGCTGGATGTAGTGCGGATCGCCATCCCGCTGTGCATCTATTTTGTGGTCATGTTCCTGGTGTCTTTCTGGATGGGTAGAAAAGCCGGTGCGGACTACGCAAAAACCACGACAATTGCCTTTACTGCTGCCAGCAATAACTTCGAACTGGCAATTGCCGTGGCCGTAGCGGTCTTTGGAATCAATTCCGGGGCGGCCTTTGCGGCGGTTATCGGTCCCCTGGTGGAAGTGCCTGTGCTGATCAGCCTGGTGAACGTGGCCTTGTGGTTTAAGCGGCGTTTATTTGCCAAGCCGGTGCCCCGGGAAGCGATATTTGACGCTTAGAAGAAGCACTGCTGTGAAGGGACGACCATGGAGCGGATATTGCTGGACTTCCGGGTCAGCGGCCACCTGATGGAGGAGGGGGTCATGGTAGATGCCGCGTCCACTGCTCGCATGATTACGGAAAGACGGATTTGGCTTGGTCTTCGCCGATCTGAGTGAGGTTTGGGAAGTGAGTGTAGCGATTAGGATTTCTCATCAACCATGGTTTCCCATGCCTTGTTGAGGTCGGTAAGTTCATCCCGAAGGTTGTTGGCTTCCATTCGCAGGGAGCGGGCCCGTTGGGGATCCCGAAAAATATCGGGATCGGCAAATTGTTGTTCGGTTTCGGCCAGTTGATCTTCACGTTTCATAATCGCTTCCTCGATTTCATCCAGCGACCATGTAGCATAGGGTGAATCATCTTCCAGTAGTTTTGTGGCAGCGTTTTTTTCGCCTGAGGATTTGATTTTACGACGTGCATCGGCCCGGGCCTGTTCCTGGGCGCGGCGCAGCTCGATCTGGCGCTTGGTGAGTATTTGCTCGTATGTGCTCCAGTTGCCGGGGATTAACTCATACTTGGTTCGTTGGGGGAGGACCAGCATTTTGTTTATCACCCGGTCGAGGAAGTAACGATCATGGCTGATAATCAGAATGGCCCCTTCAAAGGCTATAAGGGCTTCCTCCAGCGCTTCTTTGCCGGGGATATCGAGATGGTTGGTCGGCTCGTCGAGGACCAGCACCTGGGGTCTGGACCAGACCAGCTTGGCGAGGGTAACCCGGCTCTGTTCGCCACCGGACAGATCGGCAATGCGTTTGAATACGTTGTCACCGACAAACAGGAATCTGGCGAGAAAGGATCGGATTTCGGCTTCCTGTGGGCCGGTGCGCTCCGGTTGAATTTCGTCGATGACGGTGTGGTTCAGGTTAAGGTCGGCGTGTTCCTGATCGTAGTACCCCACGTCGAGGTTTTTGAAGAGTCGTACCTGGCCCGTGTCAGGTTCGAGGTTGCGCATAGCCATCCTTATGAGGGTTGTTTTGCCGACCCCGTTGGGTCCGATGATACCGATTTTTTCGCCGCGGTAGATTTCCAGATTGAAATCTTCGAAGAGTACGATGTCGCCGAAGGCCTTATACACGTTTTCACATCTAAGGACCATATCGCCGGCCCGGCGTGAAGGGGTGAAGTCGATAGCCATTTTTCGTTTTACATGGCCGGGTTTATGCAACACTTTACCCTCGCGTTCCATGCGTTCCAGAAAACGCAGTCTGCCCCGGGCCTGTTTGGCCCGCGATTTGTCCGCTTTTACCCGCTCGGCATACTCGCGCTGATGCCGAATCCATTCCTGTTGCTTTTCGAATTCGCGTTGATCGGTTTGTTGTCTGATGCGTTTGCTTTCCGCGTAGTCGGAGTAGGAACAGGGATAGATGGTGGTTCGCTTTTGGTCGAGATCGGCGATTTTATCCGCCACCCGGTCGAGCAGGTAGCGGTCATGTGAGACGACGATAGCCGCTCCGTGATACCCGGCGAGGAATTTTTCCAGATATTGGGTGGCTTCGATGTCCAGATGGTTGGTGGGCTCGTCGAGCAGGAGGAGGTCGGCCTCCTGCAGCAGCAGTTTGGCCAGGGCGGCCCGGCACTTTTGCCCGCCGGATAGTACCGATATCGGCAATCCATAATCGTCGATAGAAAATCCCAAGCCGCCCAACACTTCCTTGACCAGGGTTTCATATTGATATCCGCCTGCCGCTTCGAGCCGATGATGCAGTTCGTCATATTCGGCCATCAGTTCTTCCGCTCGGTCGGTTTGATGGTGGTCGGCGATTTGCTGGGCGGCGTCGGCCAGACGTTCTTCGAGTTTGCGGAGGTTGTCGAAGGTGCCGACGATTTCGTTGAATAGGGTGTTTTGGGTGTCGAGCTGCGGTTCCTGGGGAAGGTAGGCCAGTTGCAATCCTCGCGATCGTGTCACCGTGCCGATTTGAGGCTTCAGCTCCCCGAGTATCAACCGGAACAGGGTGGTTT
>CP070790.1:1541389-1545141 GCA_020346805.1 Planctomycetota bacterium | reverse complement strand
TCTCAGAATACGAAGTCTCAGCCCGTTAAGTATCAGCAATGTTAATCCGAATGCACAGATCCAGGACACGATATTCGTATGTGAATGAGGGGGATTATGAGTCACGGTCGAGAGGATAGGGGATGAAGTTACCAGTGCATCTGTGCCCATGCCCATAAGTAAAGCAATAACCACGATGGACAGCAGATATAAAAACAGGCTTCCCCGGCCCAAATCTTTGGCTACCACGACCATGGTGGCGATATTGGTGGCCGGTCCTACCAGTAGAAGTACCAGGGCCGCCCCCGGACTCAGGCCTTTGGCAATAAGAGCGGCAGCGATCGGTGTGGAAGAGGTTGCACATATATAAAGGGGCAGACCCACCAGGATCATGAGCAGCATGGTTATCAGTCCGGAACCGGTGGTTTGCTCAAAAAACTGGGCCGGTACTATGGCGGAAACCAGACCGGCCAGCACAAATCCCAGAACCAGCCAATGGGCCAAGTCGGAAAACATATCGCCCAACCCATAACGTATGGCCGTGACAATGCTGCCGGCGAAAGTGGATCGGTTGGTATTGGTGCTTTCGCAGGAACACGTTTCGCAGGTATCTGCCGCTGTTGAATGATTTTCGTTTTGACTTACCGGTGTTTGTTTTTCAAACCTACTGATTAAACAACCGGCAACCAGGGCTGAGACAAAAGCGGCCAGCGGACGGACTATAGCTAAAAATGGGCCAAGCAGTGCATACGATATGGCAATCGAGTCGATTCCGCTTTCAGGTGTACTAATCAGAAAACTGGCGGTTGCTCCCCGGCTGGCCCCCTGTTTACGAATCGATGAGGCGACCGGAATAACGCTGCAGGAACAAAGCGGCAAGGGGACTCCAACCAGGGAGGCCTTTATGACCCCGGCCAATCCCGGTTTGCCAAGATGTGAGACTACTTTGTTGGTGGGAAGGAGTATATAGACCACACCGGCAAAAATAAAACCGGCCAGCAGCCAGGGAGCGGCTTCTAGCACCATGTCCCAGGTATGGGTTATCCATTCGACCAGGAAATTCGTCATTATTCACACCGTATTTCGGTTCTCCTTCAATTTTAGTCGGTATTATTGAGCCGGTGTACAGAAATTACCAACACTGGGATAAATTAATATTGTGAATCTGCCCATAAACCCTCCAAATGTGTTTGGGTGATTAGTGTAAGGCCCAAAATATGTTTGGAAAATCTTGGTTTTTACACTAAAATATGGGGATTGATGGAGCGATTCTCAAAAGCCTGTATGGGCAGGAATAACATTTGATAGGAGCGACTGATTGTCGTTTTCTTAGAGCCGTGTCATTTCTTTCCTCGGAGGTGGGATCCATGTCAGTTAATCATCTTTTCAGGTGGTTAGTATTATCGGCGGTCTTGGTGGTGCTCATTCTTAGTCCGCCACATAATGCTTTTGCCGATACGGCAATTTTTCAGCAGGGTGTCAACGGCTACAGCGGAACGGTTGATACTTTTCTGAACGAAGCTGCCCTGGATGTCAGTCACGGTGACCTAACTGAATTTAAATGGGGCAAAGAAAAAAGCAATAGGCAGGTATTCGGCCTGATTCGATTTGATGATGTTTTTGGCAGTGATCCAGGCCAGATTCCTCCCGGGGCAACCATCATATCGGCTGCGATAAGCTACAACGTGATGGAATGCGGTTTTGCTGCGGTGGTTAATGAGTTACATATGGATTGGAATGAGGATGTTACTTACAACACGTTTGGCGAAGATGCAGGTGTTCAGTCAGACGAGTATGGTCCCGATATCGGCGGTGCCATATCCAGCGCGGGTAAAGGTTACTTTTCAGTTGATGTTACAAGCAGTATCAGGTCGTGGTTGATAAATCCCTCAGCGAACAAGGGTTGGATTTTTCGGCCAACCAAAAAACGCGTGGCCGAACTCGGCAGCAGCGAGAATCCGACGTTGGCCAAGCGTCCTCGACTAGTCGTCGAGTATTTACCGCCTCCCACGGGTGTAAGAATATACCCTGATACAATTGATACGGTTATCGGAAGTGCGGATATACCTGTTTCGGTAAGTATTCCTATCGGTAGTAACGATAACAGACCCGTTAGAGTCACTCTGACAACAAATAATGCTGATGTGGCGGTGCCCGTAGCGGCGACGAACAATTCTTTCGTAATCATATTCTCACAGGGCGGGATAACACAACAGGATGTAAATATCGACATAGGTCAAATAGGCAACGCAGTCATAACTTCTACTAATGATGCGGAATTGAGTAACGATTCATTGGCAGTGAAGGTTGGAAAAGGTGCAGTAAAATTCAAACCGGGCATGTTGGCCGCCGGTATAGGTTACAAAATACCAATAAAGGTTGCTATTTCACCGGGCGGCAATGACACACGTAATGTAAGGGTTACCCTGACCACCGGGAAACCTGCTATTGCAGGTCCGGCGCGTGCGGTAGGGCAAAAGCGGGTGTTAAACTTCGTTAAAGGTGGACCTGCCGAACAAATCGTGGTGATTGAGAGCAAACAGGAAGGTCGAACTTCCATCATAACCGATAACGATAGTGGACTAGACAATACCGCCTTGCCGCTCGAGGTTATGCAAAGCTTCGAATTTACGGTCACCTGTGACATGAGAAGTTATACGGGGCCCACCGGATTTCCATTGGTATTGGATGCCATTACGGCTACAGGTGGACCGGGGGAATTCATGGTCTGTCCCGGAGATATCGATCCACCAGACGTGGTTGATGCTAAGCTCGACGAGGAGTTTGGTACAGACTTTCCCTGGTACCCGGTAGTAGGTAATCATGAAGAGGAAACGGCATCGGATATGGCATGGATTCGTAATGAAGTCCCCACCCTGCCCTATGTGGTAAACACAGGGCCACCCGGCAGCGAGACGACCAACTATTCGTTCGAGTATGGAGACACCCACTTTGTGATGATCAATGAATACGCCAACGGCACAAACTGTGATGATTGTCTGGATGGCAACATGGTACTGGAGATGCGCAACTGGTTGGATGCGGATCTGGCGGCCAACACCAAGAAATGGGTTTTTGTAGCCGGTCACGAACCGGCCTATCCGCAACCTGATGTCGATTGGGGTGATTCCCGGCACATTGGGGACAGTCTGGATAAGTACCCGTCAAACCGTAATGCCTTTTGGGCTCAACTTGATACTTATGATGTAGCGGCCTTTTTCGTCGGCCATACACACCGCTACTCACGTTATCTGCAAAATGACGTTTGGCAGGTTGACGCCGCCCAAGCCAGAGGGAACGGACAATACGACACATTTATAAGGGTATTTGTGGGAACAAACCAGTTGATATATCACACTTATAGATCTCTTACCGGCGGGGTTTTTGCCCTGACTGACTCATGGACGGCGTATTGGACGGGCGGGCCGCGTATCGATCTCAACAAAACCAGCCTCGATCATACGATTTATCTCGGTGATCCCCTGCCTAATGACACTTTCACCGTGACCAATGGGGGGCCGGATACCATTAATTATACGATCACTGATGATGCGGATTGGCTAAGTGTCGATCCGCCAAGCGGAGCTTCGAGCGGTGAAGCCGATATTATTAATGTGATCTACGGCGGCGTAACCGCGCTGCCGAAGGGCCAGCACGCGGCCCTGATTTCCGTAGCTTCGGCTGAAGCCAACAACAGTCCACAGACTATAACAGTAAATCTGACGGTAGAGACTGTATCGCCTGATTTTAATGGCGACGGCGACGTGGACCAG
>CP070790.1:1533286-1541289 GCA_020346805.1 Planctomycetota bacterium | reverse complement strand
GGGAGTCCACGTCGATCGACTACCTTTTGTAAAGACTTCGACGTTAAAAGTACACAATATCGGGCGTTGTCTGCCAAGTCAAGCCGGACGGTTTGAATATCCTGCCAGCCGACAAAAAATGGATAATCTTAAAAATTAAGAATAGCAAACTTAATCTCCGGCCTCCGGCATCCCTAATATTATAAGCAGTCAATATGTAATCTGGCACTGCGAAATTATTACCATATATGTGCTCCATTTTGAGGAGGTATTAATGGTTTTTTGTAAAACCAGCAGTGAGTTACGGCCGAATTAGCAGATAAGGGCAAGGGGCAGGTCGGAGATATCGGAACCGAGACAGCCGGTCCGGTAAAAAGCGATTACCGCACCGCAGGACATAAAGGATACGCACAAAACATTAAAGGCGATATCGTGACCAAGAATAAAGACGTCCTCACCACCGGACAAGTAGCAAAGATTTGCAACGTAGCCCCACGTACCGTATCCAAGTGGTTCGATAACGGACAGCTTCGCGGTTACCGTATCCCGGGCAGCAAAGACCGCCGAATCCCTCTTCAACAACTTATCCGCTTCATGAAGGCTCACAAAATACCGATGGACGGCCTGGAAATCAGACATACACGGATTTTAATCGTGGACACGGAGACGGAATTGAGCAACCTGATACAGAAAGCCCTGACTGAAAACGGTGATTACGAAGTCCAGGTGGCCCGGTCGGTGTTCGAGGCGGGTATGCTCACCGAGCAGTTTCACCCAAACATTATATTAGTCGATATGGATCTACCGGGAATTGATGCCGCCCTATTAAGACAATGTCTTTGCAGCCATGCGGAACTGCAGGAGATCCGCCTCATTGGCATGAGTGCATCAATGACCAAAACAGATCGCCAAACACTTCTTCAACACAATTACCACGACACACTGAGCAAACCATTCACCATAGGCCAGTTAACCCAGGTTATTGAAACAACCATAGGCAGCCAATCCCAGACAATTCATTAACCCGGGTCAATGCTGCACGGATCATGCCATACGGCAAATCAAGTACGGATCTTGCGTTGAAATAACGGGTGGTATGATTAATAATTAACCCACAGGAGCGACACAGTTGACTGATGCATTGGTGATTTGCGAACCAACGGAAAGTGCGGCCAGGGTCAACAAGTACGAGATGGTTGCCGCCGCTCCTTGGTTGTGATCGGGACCGGTGACGGTAAGGGCATCATAACAACCACACTCCTGGTCATCGATCATCAACTCGCCTTGTATATTCTCGCCGGTGAACCACCGTGACGCATTATTTGCATACCCCTGATACACAGAGTTCCCGCTGCTATGTTCGGCAATACATAACATCTCAACCATACTGCATACTTCACAGGGCAATTGATCGAAAAGTGCTTTGCTGGTATTCCGAGACCAGCCGCCGCGGTTTCCGACTGGAACAAGCGTTTCACCTTCAAAAAGATGATCGATGATGAAACTGGTGGTTACTTCGGCAACGCCGGCATATCGTCGTTCGCCCAGCATGGTATAAGCATGCCATAATGCCGCGGGAATATAAGCGGCCATTGGCGCCCATCGAGACTCAAACCATTCCCAATCGCTGGATCTAATCGGATAGTAACAATCTTCCACCAGCCAAGAGGCCAGGGTTTCCGCACGATCAAGATCCTTACCGGGATCGGCATCACGTAGCAGTCCAATAGCCATCAACCAGTTGGCGGCGGCAACTGGAGATCGGGCATGGTCCGCATGTGCAAGTAACTCACGCCACCAATCGGCGGCGGACAAGCGCATTTTTATAGGCAACTCAGAGACAATCACAGCCGACAAAGCACGTGCCAAAGTTGATTGTACCAACACGTCGTTAGCATGATTACTCCATTGCCCCATGGCATCACAATGATGCAGCAGCCCTGCGTCTTCGCGACGGGCACGATTAAGAAATGCATAATATGTTTCCGCCAAATTGTGAAGTTTGTCGGCATCGACGGTATCACTGGCCAAAGCGCACAATCTCAATGCGTCTGCGTTTTCGATTGTATCATATCCGGCAAAACGATTGGGGAAGTCCTCTTGTGCTGAATGAATAACTCCATGACTGTCAGTAAGCCGACGCAAATGATCCAATCGGGGAGATGTTGTTGTGCGCATCCTATTATCGCTCCTACCCTGGAACTCGGTTAACAGTTGAATTGTTATCTAATGCTTTGACAAAAGCGAGAACGCCAAAGCCGATGATCGAAATAAATGTAATAATTACAAACCCCGCCGCTGCCTATGGAAACATATTATTCTTTCGGAGAATTTACAGGCCGAGTTTACGTTACAGAAAATAAATACCTCATTTTTCTGAAAAAATGTTCACTCGAAATTTCCAAATCCACTCCCAAATGCCTCTTGATTTGCACTATGCTGTTGCCAGCCGATACCGTCTTATAAGACCCGGTCCCAAAATACATGGCTCTTATACACAGCAATCGTACAGGCAAACAGAAACTCGGCAAATTAAGCCTGGGAGAGTCTCAAAACTTCATTCACCAGCCGCTGAATACCCTCGAATACCTGGGCCGGCCCATCGGCCAACATATACGCCGGGGTACTAACGATTCTATTCGTTTCGTCAACTACACAAGATTCAGATTCGCATTCGACGTGTTGGGACCCCATTTTCTCAACCGCCGCCGCGGTTTGCTTATCATTACCGATAGTCAGACGGGGATTAATGTTTCGTTTGCCGACAATTCGGGCCAACATTGCAGGTGCGATACAAACGGCCCCTATGGGCTTTTTGGCATCAAGCATTTGTCCGGTCAAACGCTCTACCTCCGGATGAACAGTACAGGCCGGGCCATCCGAGGCAAAACTGCATAGATTCTGGGCGGCACCGAATCCTCCAGGAAATATCAATCCGTCAATGTCATCTGCCTGGACGATACTCATATCGACAATATCGCCGCGGGCGATGCGGGCGGACTCGACCAGAACGTTTCGTTTTTCCCCCTCGACCGGTCTCATTTCAAGGTGATTTACAACGGCGACCTGCTGAATATTCGGTGCACAACACAGAATTTCCGCACCGGCCTGATCGAGGGCCAGCAGAGTTAATACCGATTCGTGAATCTCCGCCCCATCCTTAAAACCACATCCCGACAAACATACTGCAATACGAGCCATGACTTTCTCTCACTACCATCAAAACTGACGTCCGAAAACTCGGCAGTATTCTAAAATATCATGCGATGTGTCTGCAAGTATCCGCTAAAACCAACAAAACCTACCGATAACCGTCCATACCTTTGGACAACTACTAAAGGCCAAAACTTATCGGGCAGGTATTTTAACAGTCAATCGACGCCGGCAAAATTGATTATTTTCTTTATTGTTCAACGGTTAAGTCAAGACGTCATACAAACGATATCAAGCGAACAGGGGAATATCGGTCTACATGCGCGCGTCAATTAAATTAATTGTCGCGTTGCTATGGTATGGGGTGTATTTGATGCGGATGCTTCTGGAGCTCTGGAAAAAGAGAAGAAACGAGGAGATCTCGTTATGGGTGGGGCTGGCCTTCGGCGGCCTATATCTGGCCTCGGTAATCGGGATTGGCGTTGCAGCAATCCACGTACAACGTAAGGAATTATCCGATCAACGTCTGGTCGACGCCAAACAGTGGACCTATTGGCTGAGCCACTACCTCGCCCAAATGCAAGATCAAGATCCTGAAACCATCAATCGGGAACTGCGGGCAATGGCCCGCGAGGAAGGAGTTAATTATACCGCCATAGTCACCAGCCAGGGCATTATAAAAAACCATTCGGATCCCAAACAGGTCGGTAAGCCGGCAGCCAAACTCCAATTCGATGATTCCATGCTATCACGGGTATGCACCGCCCGTGAGAAAGACAATCCCACACAGACTGTAATCGTCGGCAGAATCATCTCCGCCAAGGGCAAAAGAAATACTGATCAACTGCATGTCGGATTGCTCGTTTTACGGTCCAGTTGGAAACACTCCGA
Source organism: Planctomycetota bacterium (assembly GCA_020346805.1). GTDB lineage: Bacteria > Planctomycetota > Phycisphaerae > UBA1845 > PWPN01. Next base: position 1,537,266 of record CP070790.1, on the reverse strand, counting down.
TTTGTACTTCTGGACCGGTTACATTCTGCTGGCCGTTCTTGGACTTTACCTCTTGACTTACCGGATATTCCGCCGATCGATTCAACCCCTGGCGGTCATCCGAGATCGATTGATGGAATGCAAAGAACCGGTAGCCGAACGTCTGGCCGCCCTCCGTTTAAATGATTCCTTCGATCAAATATCAAGTTCCTGGAATGAATTGATTGAGTTCGTAAGCCAGACACAAGAGCAGCTTCGTCAAAGTAAGGTGGTTTCCGATGTCTCGGCGGCAATGGACGGTTATCGTTCGGAGCGGCTGAGCAATATTCTGATGCAGATCCCCTTCGGCGTAATGATGGTTGAGGGGGATGAGACAATTTCATTTGCTAATCGGGCGGCCGTAGGGATGCTGGCATCCGCGGGGGAAACCCTGGATCATACTCCCACCTCTTCGGTACTCGATGAATCACTGCTGATGATCCTACTTTCCCGTCAAGGCAACGAGCGCTCGGGACAATCGGCGGCCAGCCGATGGGTTGACCATACATTCCAGAAACCACACGGCGAAGTAACCTTGCGATTCTGGTCAATCCCTTCCGATGTGGGCTGGAACGAACACATTATTTTCATACAGGACATTACCCAGATGAAGGAGGCCGAACGCGCCCGCGACCAATTCTTGTACCACGTTACCCACGAACTGCGGACTCCCCTGACCAACATCCGGGCCTATGCGGAAACACTCTCCCAAGGTGTAATCGAAGACGAACAAACCATACGCGAGTGCTACAACGTGATTATGGGAGAGACGCAACGGCTCAATCGACTGGTGGAAGACATATTGAACGTATCACAATTGGAAGTGGGAACCGCTCGATTGAATATCGGCGAAGTTTTGATTGATGAACTGTTACGCAAGGTGGTGCAGAATTCGCAGGGCAACGCCGACGCCAAAAACATCGAATTGTTATTGAATTTGCCGGCCAAGTTACCCAAGGTTCGAGGAGACCGGGAACGGCTGGCAGTGGTAATTAACAACCTCATCGGCAATGCAATCAAATACACTCCCGAAAACGGACAGGTGGACGTTCGCTGCATCGACGAGAATGGACGTCTGAAAATTTCAGTGAGTGATACGGGAATAGGAATTACTCCCCAAGATCAGGAGAAGATTTTCGAGAAATTCTACCGCGTGGATAACGAGCAAGTAACAAAAATCCCGGGGACCGGTCTGGGACTGGCAATTGTCAAGGAAACGATTCGATTACACGGGGGATCGGTTTTTGTTGAAAGTACCCCGGGAAAAGGAACCACCTTCACTATCGTTCTACAAACCATACCGCTCGACGAAAGCGGTTCGGGAAAATCGTCTCCTGCAGAAAATACTTCAGCGGAGGAATTGTGATGGCTAAGATTCTTGTTGCCGAGGATGATCGGCACATCTGCCGGGTGATTACCATGTGGCTTACCCGAAACGGACATGAAGTAATCGCCGCTGAAAACGGAAAAGAAGCTTTGCAATTAATTCGAGAGCATCGGCCCGATTTGCTGCTCACGGACATCAACATGCCGGGCATAGACGGACTTAATTTACTGAAAACGGTGAAGGAGGAATCACTTATAAGCCATCGCTCTATTGTTCTCACTTCTCGGTGTGATCAGGTGGAAATCAAGACGCGAGTGAAGGAACTGAATGCAGAGGTTTATCCCAAACCATTCAGTCCACTACACCTCACTGAAGCGATCGAGTCCTCTTTAGCAGCTGCAGACGAAAAGAGGGATAGAAAATCTGCAACCATAGCCGCCGGAAGGAGCTCTGAGAATGATTAATAACCTGACAGAGTGCCCAACCACACAAAAAGACACTACTGCGTCTCGAAGACACTGGTCAGCCGGCATATTTTCCGCAGAAGATATCCTGTTGCCGGAGGCATGCCTGGTTAACTGTCTCGAAGGTGATCCGGATAAGGCGGCAACCCATGGTTGCGCAATGATCAAGCAGCTGGTCAGACGAGTGGACAAGAAAAAGAAATCTAAAAAGACCTTCAATTCCCAAGAGCACGATGCCCCCAAAGTCTGTGGGCAAGGATATGCTGTAACTCTATGTGAATCAGAGGATGAAAGTAATCCGGACACACTTATACTATGTCCATCATATCAGGCAAGCACTATCGCAGACAGCGACTTATCGGCAATCAGATTTTTACAATCGACTTTGACTCGGTCATGGAAGCTCAACAGGGAAAACAACGGTCTGGCGGAAGAAGTGCTGCGAAGCTACGAACAGATCAACCTTATCTTCGATGTGAGTGCTGAAATTGCCACGTTAAGCGATACCAATGATGTACGACGTATCTTACTTACCAAACTCCGGCACTTGTTCAACGCCGAGGCGGTATTCCTGATATCGGCGGATGAACGAACTATCATCAAGGTTACCAAAGAAGGTGGATTTACCCACCAAACAAATATTCCACACAAACCACCAGAAACAGATTTGCTGAAGTTCAATACAACCAGTTTGAATATAATAAACAATAATAAACTAGGTGATTCGGTTGATTCCATCGAACTCCCCCCTGAATTCAATCGTGCCAAGAAGCAGCTACGAGAATCACAACAGGTATTGGTCTGCGCTACTGATCCGCTATACGAACAGTCAGGCCACGGAACCTCCATGTGGGGGCCTTTAAAAGAAAACGACGACCGATTCGCTATTATCGGAATCACCCGCCGGGAGACGTCATTTGTGGCCGGCGATATGCTATTATTTGATTCAGCGTTGACTTTCGGCGGAAACATTCTCAGCAACCTGCATCTTATCGAACAACTAAAACAAACAAGTTTCGAATCCGTGCGGGCTCTGGTCAATGCCCTGGATCAGAAAGATAGTTATACATGCGGTCATGCCGAACGCGTCGGTTTCCTGGCCAAAGTAACCGGACAGCATATGAATTTGTCGATAACTCAACTGCAAACGCTGGAGTGGGCGGGCCTGCTGCATGACGTGGGTAAAATAGGTATCCCCGAAGAAGTACTTAATAAACCAGGATCGCTAAGTCCAGAGGAGTTCGCCCTGATCAAGGAACACAGTTCGCGCGGTTATGAAGTACTAAAACCCGTGGCCTCCTTGGAACCAGTCTTGGAAGTGGTTTTGTATCATCACGAATCTCCGGACGGTACAGGTTATCCCACGGAATTGAAAGGCGATGAAATACCATTGCTGGCTCGAATCATCCACGTGGTCGACGTTTTTGACGCCCTAACATCAACTCGGTCATATCGTCAATCCTACAACTTTGATCAGGCCGTCGAGATCCTCAAAAAAGATGCGGGTATCAAACTGGATGCAGAGATCGTTACCAGCTTTATAGAGGTATGGTCGCAGTTACCTAACACTCATCCCGAGGAATACGAGAGATGGTTTGGATTGGCAAAGGAGACCAAAACATGAGTCGGCGAAAAGAAATCGGCTCATCACTGGTGATCCCGGGCATCATTACCATCGTTATCGGGGTAATTGTGCTAAGCCTGAATCCATCGTCCGCCCCTGCCGTCTGGTTTGGGGCAGGAATACTGCTAGCGGGCCTGTTCACAACCGTTAGTACTATCTATACGCATGAATCCGGTTCGGGGATTATTAAAGGCAACGACCGTTCAACAAACTGCAATATAAAACAGGAATCGACAATCAATCCCAACAATCCGATTATTGGACGAAACCTGGGATCTTTTGATACAGGGGAAATGACCGCAGACTTTATCCGTTGGTTCGATCAACAGGAAGCCGAGGAGCCTCTCTGGCCGGCCTTTGATCGCTGGATTCGTGAGACAATGAATAAATATTTTGGAGCACATCGAGTCCGCTGTTTTAAAATAACCAGAAAAAGTCATCGTCTCACCTCGCTAAGCGGTGAACCTGATTGGGGGCTTCACAGTGATCTATCTCAATACGGCCTGATCGAATACGTGATCTCCATTGGTCGCTGTTACGTTCGAGG
>CP070790.1:1530258-1533186 GCA_020346805.1 Planctomycetota bacterium | reverse complement strand
CGAATATCGGATTGTGGTTGTCATTCGAAACCTCCCGCCTTCGTCCATTAGGACAATGTGTTCCCTTTACATCTTCCGGGCAAGGTTGCCCGCCTCTTACGGTCCTATTCTACCACGAAACGGCGGTTTTGCCCTAACCGACGTGTCTTATTTGAGTAATTGACATACTCCACCGACTGATTTAATGCACCTTGAAAAGAAAACAGGGATTTATGCCGGCATATACCTGTCTGGAGTATTGGATTCGAGGCTATTCTGCTTGGTCCCATAATTTCAACAGTAGCATCAGCGACACAGTTCCGTCGATAATCGGTTCGTTGGTGGAGAAGTCGCTGAAGGTATCGTGGTAGACACCAATCTCTGACTGAAAGCGGTGGTACGGATCGTAGCCGAAGGCTTCGAACTTCAAACTGTCATTGATGTCCTTATAGACCGGACCGTCTACCAGCCCGCCCACGGGTAGGATGTTTGCGATCTTGTGGAAGAGATGGTGCGGCCGGCTAGCAGCGGTCCCCGTCGCCGGTACCCCGACGATCATCGATACGCCCCATGGATTCCTGCCGAAGATCCAGTCTCGTGCCTCCGCTGCCAGAGTTCGGTAACGTGTGTCGCCAGTCATACGCTCAAAGAGCACAGCCTGTGTGGCGAGAGCGATCACGTCGTTATTTGAGCACCACACCAGCGGCGTGCCCAGGCGATAGGGATTCTGAATCACCAGCTCCTGTACGCGCTCCAGTCCGGCACGGTAATATGCCGCGAGTGTTTTCTTGGTATCCGCATCCACATGCGGGTATAACCGCCAGTGGGCCAGGTTGATATACGGGAAGAACTCATAGTGGCCGTGTCTCTGTTTACCCATCCATCGGCTTTCCCCTGCCAAGTGTGCGTACTTGATGGCTTGTTCGAGGTAAACACGTTCCTTTGTTGCGATATATAGCTCGATCGCCGCCCACTCCAGGTCATCGTGGAAAGTGCGCTCGCCATAATAGTACGGCGCTCTCACGGGCACGGACATGGCGTTGCCTGGGTGTCTCCGAGCCAGACGGTACATCGATTTGGCAATTTTGAGGTTTTCAGCCAGGGCCATAGCCGCCGCGGCTCGGCCGGCCAGGCTGGCCAGTCCCGAAGATCGGTTCTGGTACTTGGGGCCATCGGGTTTGCCTGTCGCCCGCCAGGCGGGTCGCGGTCCGCCTGAACCCCATCCATAATCCGTCCGGTCCTCGTGCGGGAGCTTTGCCGGAGGCAGGTGATCCCGGTCGTCACCGATCTGCACGTAAATTGTGTCGGAATCGGGGTGGATTTTTTCGACCAGCGCCGCCCCGTACCGCGCTTCCTTATCAGCTCCGGCCAGAAACAAGGCGGCAACACAATAGGTAGTGGTGATCATATGCTTGATGTGATCGGCAGCATCGTGCCAGCCGCCAACCAGGTCGATCCGATTACCGGTGGTCGTATCGATTGCGTCCCGCTGGTGGCATTTCTTACCGGTCACGGGATTGTACCCGCACCGTTGAAGCCGCATGAATGTCATTAGTTTGTTGGAAACTTCATGATACACGTCGCTTCCGATAGTAAATGGCGGTGAGAACACCTCGCCGAATTTTACTCGGTAACGCCCGGGTGTCCTCACCCTGGTGAAATCGAGGCGATAGTTGTGTCGGAAAGGTCCCCATGTGCCTTGATCTTCGCCGATATTCTGGCGGAAGCCGCCCACCGAGAAGCTGCCGCTGAGCGGTACCTCGCTGGATAGAATGGCAATCTTGGGATCGTCGAGGAAATAACCGATCTGGTTGACGCGAATCCAGAAAAAGGACGGATCGGCCGTCCGGGAGGCGGGCTCGACTTGAAAAGCAACCATCGCTCCGGAAATAAATGTCAGACATCCACAGAGAGTTACCATCGAGATCTTCCTGAACTGTGCCAGGCTCTTCCTGCCCCGGCAACTGGTCGATGATCTTTTGGGCAATGTTTTATTAGATAACAATAACAAAGTATATCATCGTTGGATAGCTCGTAGGTAAATAACAAAGTTGTCCAGTGTAGGTAATGAGAGTAAATGATTTCGCCCTCGGCAAAAAAATCAATATTTGAACTTCCCCGCCTTATCCGGTTATGCTATGCGAACATTGTACAGGTTAACAAATACTTTTATGGGTAAAGGCTATGTCAAACGATACCTTACGCATTGGAGTGATCGGTGGCGGATCGATAGTTCGGCAGCGGCATATGCCGGGGCTGGCCAAGGTTGATGGAGTTGAAGTGGTGGCGGTCTGCAACCGCCGACCGGAATCTACCCGCCAGTTTGCCGAGGAGTACAACATCCCCCGAACCGCCTACGACTGGAAAGAGATCGTCGAGATGGACGATCTGGATATCATCTGGATCGGCACCACACCTTACATGCATTGCGAGATCACCATCGCTGCCCTGGAGGCCGGCAAACATGTCTTCTGCCAATCGCGGATGTGCATGAACCTCGACGAGGCCAGGCAAATGGTGGAGGCCGGCAAGAAACATCCCGATCGTGTGGTGAGTTTCTGCCCGCCGCCGATGGGCCTGGCCGGTGATCGGACCATGCAGCGGCTGCTTAAAGATGAAAAATACGTCGGCGAGATTCGTCAGGTTTTTCTCAGCAGCGCCAACGGCGTACTACTCGATCCCGACGCCCAACTCGGCTGGCGGCTGCAGCCCGAACAGTCCGGCCAAAACGTATTGACCATGGGAATCTATTTCGAGGTGCTGGATCGTTGGCTGGGACCAACAACTGCCGTCACCGCCGTCAACAGGGTTTGGACCAAGACCCGCATCCATCCCGACACGGAACAACCCACCCCCGTCGAATTGCCCGAATCGGTAAACCTAATGGCCGAACTGGCCAACGGCGCGATCGGCGTTTACTTATTCAACGGGGTCAGCAGCCATGCCCCT
>CP070790.1:1527265-1530158 GCA_020346805.1 Planctomycetota bacterium | reverse complement strand
CGGCGGCGAAGAAAATGAAGAAAATGTCTCAATCGATCAGGTGCCGGCGGCAGTCAAGGCCACCATTCTTGCCGAAGCCCAAGGGGCCGACATTCAAGAGATCGAGCGCGAAACCAAAAACGGCAAGACCGTCTACGAGGCCGAATGGAATCTTGACGGAAAGGAGATCGAGATCAAGGTGGCCGAAGACGGCACTTTGCTCAAAAGAGAGATGGGGGACGACGAGGAAGAAGAGAATATTTCATTGGATCAGCTTCCCGCCGAGGTCCGTGAGGCCCTTTTGAAGCTGGCCGGAAACGCTCAGATTACCGAAGTCGAGCGGGAGCAGAAACACGGAATCGTGCTCTATCAGGCCGAATGGGGGGCCAACGGGCATGAAAGCGAGGCCACGGTAACCGCTGACGGAGTACTCGTCGAGTTGGAACAGGAACTCGATGCCAAGGATGTACCCGCCGCGGTGAAGGCTGCCGCTGCTAAGAATTTTCCTCCGGGTGTAAAATTGGAATATGAAAAGAAGATGATCGTCATGTACGAGGTTGAGGCCAAGGTCGACGGCAAGGAAAAGGAGATAATGATTACTCCCGTCGGCAAGGTGCTGGACCATAAAAAGCACAGTGGCAGAAAGCCCGGCGGCAAATGACGCGATAAAGATTGATCGCCGAAGCCTCGGGACTGAAAGTATGCGCTTGAGTACTTGTATACAAAAAAGGAGATTTGCCATGGCAAATAGTTTATGCAATATCATCAGTTGGTTTGCTTTGGCGTTTTTGCTCGCTGGTGTGGGCTGCACCATGGATATGAGCAGCATTACCCCCGAAGCCAGAACCGCGATCGAGACAAAGTTTCCCAAGGCCGATGTCCGAGAAGTACAGGCCAGGCTTGGCGGCCTCTACGAAATAGAATTGTTGCAGGATAAGGAGTCTCTCGAAGTCAAGTTACATCAGGACGGTACAATTATCGAAATTGAGACCATTATTGATGCAAGCGATCTTCCTGAGCCGGTTATGAACACCGTGACCGAGAAAACCAAAGGTAAGGAACTGAAGGAGGTGGAGAAGGTACAGTTGTTGGCCAGGCAAACCTTGGGTGGGCTTCAGAAGCTTGAGAAGCCCGAGGTGTTTTACGAAATTGAATGGCTGGAATTTGGCTTCGAACAAGAGATCAATGTAAATCCGGATGGAAGCATCCGATAGATCGGCAGAGTGTGTGGTGGTACCGATTCTTTAAGACGTTCACCTGCCAATAATCTGTGATGTGTATTTTAATCGGCGTTGTTATTTGAAATCCTTGCGGCGGGCCAGTTCGTCGGGACGTTTGTCGATACGATCGACTTGGGTAGACGAGAGAAACCTCGGGCCGCCGGCGGCAAGCGTTCCCGAAATAATCCGACATGTTTTGACCAGCATCTGCGTAATGTTGAGCACTTCCTGGGCGGTATTGCCGAGGGCGATAATCCCGTGATTTTCCATCAATACCACTTTGGGCACACGGTGCTCGCGGTCGAGAAATTCCTGTATTGATTCCCGAACGGCCAACGCCAGAGGTAGTCCGGGATCGGCATATGGTACATAAGCATTTCTTGGGCCGAGGACAACGATCTGATCGGGAAATATCGAACCGGCAAACAGCTTCCGGCTATTGATGCTGCTTAGTAAACCGACCGTTAATGAGGGGTGAGTATGCCCGACAAATTGTACATCCTCAAGTTGAAGACAAAGGGCGTGCAGAAACGTTTCGATCGAAGGCGATCTGGCTCCTTCGACGGTGGAAGACTTTAACAACTCTTTGATTGCCTTGTCGTCGAGATCTGATTCGTTGAGCGCGGCCAGAATAGGCAACGAACGAACCCGGACAAAACTTTCCCTGCACGCCTGGACCAGTTGCGTGCCCGAGGCCTTCACCCAGAAGCTATCATGGTCGGCAACAGCGGAGGTGTTACCCTCGCCGAGAATAGCATAATCATGGTTGGGATCGCCAAGTGCCTTGGACATGGTTATCAGTTCGTCGAGTACATTACCCATCAATCATCTCCATGACCTTGTCGGCCAGTTCGGGGACGGCCACCAGAAATCGCGAGGCAATTTCTTTAACTTTGCCGCTGTCTCGTCCCTCGAAGCGCAAGGTTATTACCGGTTCGGTTATGGAGGCCCTGGCCAGGGCCCAACCGTCCTCATACTGGACTCGTATCCCATCAATCCGGGAGATCCGGCCACCGCACCGCGAGGCTATCCTTTCCAATACACTATTAACGTCGTCGGCAATTGCTATTCGCAAATCCGGCGTGATGTCCGGCCAGCCGATAGGCTCGATTAAATCGGCAAGCGGAGACCCTGATACGGTAACAATATATGTCACTAAAAGGGCAGTTAAAAGTCCATCGTCACCACCGCCGAGGGCTTTATAAAAATGATGACCGCTTATCTCAATCCCCAGATCGGCCTCTTTTTCAATCATGGTGGTTTTGATAAAACCGTGACCGCTGGGTTGAATGATTATCGATCCGCCCGCAGCTTCTGCCGCGTCGGCCAACACGGAGGCACATTTCTGATCGTATACAACTAACGGACGATCGAAGCATCTTTGGATAAGCAGGACGCCGATCTGTTCCGGTCGAACAATGCGACCGGTGCCGTCCATAAATATCACCCGGTCACCATCACCATCCAGGGCTATCCCTAGGTCGGCTTGTTCCTCGATAACTCGTTCCCTGAGCATCTGCAAGTTGGTATCGATGGCCGGATTTGGTGTATATTCTTCGAAATCAGGATCGATGGTAGATCTTATTGGGATGATGTCATAGCCGACCGATGAAAGTACATGTGGTGCAATCTCCGAGAAGGCGCCGCCCATTGTATCCAAGACGACTTTCAATTTACGCCGGATTCCGGGTATG
>CP070790.1:1522874-1527165 GCA_020346805.1 Planctomycetota bacterium | reverse complement strand
TCTCCAAATAAACTACCGTTAAACGATCGTTAAAATAGACTTTTCGCCGTACGCCATCGCCAACCTGCTCCCATGGTCGATCGTCGGCATTGATAACCGTCGGTTCGACGGTAATGATCGGTCCACCCGATTGGTAATCACGGGCCGGCATCTCCGACGGCAACCGTCTGCCGACCTTACAGGATGTACGTTGTGTGTCGGCCGAGTCTCTATGATACGCAGTCCCGCATGCACTGACATAAATTACCGATAAACTAACACTAATACACATGACGAAACGCATGATAATCATCCAACTTTTCCTTTTTTAACCGTCATTTCAGAATAGGTATTTGACCTGCCTTCAACTTCCAATAACCGGGCAAGTTTTGTACGCCCATTTGCCAGCCTTTGCCAATAAATATGGGCTATCTTAAGTTGGCAAAGTCCACGGCTTGCGATAATGCTTGGTTAACCAGGTATTGGCTTGGGCATCATCAATTACCAGTTCTTTGGCCGCATCCCACCGGATTTTTCTGCCCACCCGCCAGGCAATATTCATCAGATGTCCCGGATTGCTGGCCCGATGCCCGATCTCAATGTTGCTATACGATTTTTCCCGCGTACGCACGCAATCAAAAAAGTGCCTGAGATGTGAGGCAGTGGAAGTTTCATAATCATGGCTGGCGGCAAGTGCTTTCTCCTCAACCACCTGCTTGCCGTTACGTGTCTGCGATTTAATTTGATACCCCCGCCGGCTGAGAATCAGAGCCGCATTGTCTCCATAAAAAACTTTGCCGTGATTACTCCCCATCGGCGAATAATAGTTGTTTCCACGGTATATATAAGTCATCAGGAATCCCCTCTTGGCCACCGGTCCCGGAGGATATTCACAAGCACCGTTAAAAGTATCCGGCCACTGGGTGTTCGACTCGAAGGCAAATTTGTCGCCCAAGCCCATCGCCGTTATTGGAGCATCAACCCCCATCGCCCAATGTACGATGTCATAATGATGCACCGCCCAATCCAATTGCCAACCCCCGCCATAATGAAAAAACCAATAATGGTGAGCGTACCGATTCGGATTGTAAGGTGCCCTCGGGCAAGGTCCGACGTAAAATTCCCAGTCCAGCTCCGGAGGAGGCGGGCCATCTGGAGGGCAGCCGAATCCGGGATAGAAGTTCTCAAAATCGTAGCAATGTACCTCGGAGATTTCGCCCAACACACCCGATCGTATAATCTTCACCGCCTCCTGATAATGTTTTGTGCTTCGCTGTTGAGTGCCGTGCACCACTACTCGATCGTACTTATCAGCGGCATTGATCAGGGCCTGGCCTTCATTAACCGCCGTACCTACCGGCTTTTCAATATACACATCCTTGCCCGCCTGGCAGGCGTGGATCGCGGGCAAGACATGCCAGTGGTCGTTAGTCGCCACCAATACTGCATCGATATCTTTGTCATCAATGATCCTTCGATAGTCATGGTAGGGCTTGGCCCCTTCGGCTTTCTTCAATGCCTCCGCCAACCGCCCCTTGTGTAAATCACACAAAGCCACAATCCTCACTCCTTCGATCTTCTTCATCTCACGTATGTGATGCGGGCCGCGGATTCCACAGCCGATTACCGCAACATTTATCACCTCATTGGCTCCCAGCCTGCCCGACTTTTCTGCAGCCAGTATCCGAGATCCAATCAGGCTGGTACCAATCGCTGCCGGGGCTGTTCGGTACAGAAAAACTCTTCTAGTAGACTTTTCATGCATCATTGAAAATCTCCTGCCATGATTTGAATAGGGCATCCGCTCGTACCCGTGTATTGTGGTGGGTTCCATACCTTATGTCCAGAACCCGGTTGAAATAATTTTTAAAATCTTTCTCTCCCCACAGTCTCCACCTATGAAGCAAGGAAAATAAACAGAGCGTTTGAAAAACAGAAAAGTATACAGGAGAGTCGAAATATTGTTTTCGGATTAACGCGTTATATGCCCGCGCTCCACCTGGTCATGCTACAACACGACAGGTAACTCATCTTGCAGGTGCGCTGCGTCCGGTTTTCTTATAGCCCTCAAGTAAGTCGGTCAGTTTCTTGACCACCTGCGGATGGGCGTCATAGAGGTTATTCTGTTCTCCGGGATCGGTACTTAGATCATACAACTGCCCCATCGGCTCACCGGGTTTGGGTTTCCGAATTGGGCCGGAGAATCCGCCGGGGCCGAGTCCGAGGATCAGTTTCCACTTACCCTGACGAACACAGAAAAGGCCGGCACTGGAATGATGCACCACCGCCTCGCGAAGCGGTTTGTCGAGCCACTTCCCTTCCAGAACGGAAAGCAGATTGTAGCTGTCCTCACCCGCATCGGCAGGTAGCTTCTTGCCGATAATGGCCGCCACCGTAGCCATGAAGTCGACGTGACAGATGAGTTCATCACTGATCCGCCCGGCAGGTATTCGACCGGGCCAGCGGGCGAGAAACGGCACACGGTGTCCGCCATCCCAGGCATCCGCTTTGATACCCCGCCACGGCCGGGAAGGATTGTGATCATATCTGCGAACGGAATTTGTCTTTCCGCCCATCTCGGTACCGTCCCGTCCGGGTGATCCATTATCGCTGGTGAAAATGACCAATGTGTTGTCGACCACACCGGTTCGTTTCAACGCCCCAAGCACCTCACCGACGGTATGATCGACTTGAAAGACATAATCACCATAGGCCCCGGCCCGGCTCTTGCCTTGAAACTCTTTGGCCGGTGCTATCGGGGTGTGTGGTGCAGTAAGTGGAAAGTAAAGGAAAAACGGCTTGCCTTTCGAATCTTTGGCCCGGCCTTCGATGTAGGCAACCGCCTTTTTGGTTATGGCGGGCATAACCGCATCAAGCTGCCAGCCCTTCAACATGATGCCGGGAATTCCGTACATGGAATCGGGTTTCATTATCGTGGGACTCCCTAGCGTCCGGTCATTTTCGATATAGCAATACGGCGGGAAATTGGGCACATCGTCGCCAAAATAGTAGTCGAAACCAACGGCCGTCGGCCCGCCGCCGACCGGCTTGGTGAAATCGACAGACTCGCCGCTGCTTTTTTTGTTTATCGTTTTCCCCTTCTTGAGAGGCCAGTCCCATCCAAGATGCCACTTGCCTATGCAGGCAGTTTGATAACCTGAATCTTTAAGCATCCGCCCCACGGTCAAACGATTTGGTTTAATCAGGGGTTTGTCCCAGCACCACAGTACCCCCCTCTTGAGGCGAGTCCGCCAGCAGTATCGGCCGGTCAGGATGCCGTAGCGCGTCGGCGAACATACCGCCGACGGCGAATGGGAATCGGTAAAGCGCATTCCCTCGTCGGCCAGCCGATCCAGATTAGGCGTCGGGATCTTGGTCTCAGGATTCTGGCAGGCCAGGTCTCCATACCCCATGTCATCGGCCAGAATGAAAACAATATTGGGGTGCTTTGCCTTAGGCCCATCGGCACGGACCATCGGCAAAAGCAAAAAAGATACCCCAACCCATACCACGATTCTCATAAAACTTCGGTCATCAATACGATCCATACTTATCTCCCTTTTACAAAGCACCAAACTAAAGTCTGGTGTACAACACAATAACCATTACCATTTGTACAACCTCAAGGGCCTGGCGGGCGGCCTCATCGAACGGCAGGCCGTCGAGACGGCCGAAGTCATCCTTCCCTTACCTCTCGGTTACCCGTAACTTTATTTTTGAGGTGTTGCAGCGATAGTCCACGCGGGCCCCGTGCGGATTACACACGGTGATGTTTCCTGTCAAGTCGTGCACTCCCAATCCGCTTCCTTTGTCCTCCAGCACCAGTGTTGGGCGGTCCGCCGAGTCATACACCCAGCAGTTCAGGAAGTCGATGCCACCATGCCTCTTGGTCAATTGGGGCCGGCGCAAAGTCAGCCGCAGTGGAACAGCACTGTCTTTTTTCCCTGTTCCTGCCCTATCTTTTTTGAGGCCTACATCTTTACACCGGCAGTTGACGAAACGAACCTGAGCTCGATCCGCGGACTTATCATAAACGGCAATTCCTGCCAGCGCCGTCCGCTCGATCGTGCAATTGTCAAATTCGATAGTCCCCTCTGGGCCGTTATCCAGCACTGCCCCGACCTCGATCCCTGCTCCTTTCCCGCCACGCACGAGGCAGTTTTCCACACGGATCAAGATCGGATCGCTGTCTTGCGAAAGGGGCTTCGGATACACGAGAATCCCCGGCCCGGCGTTGTTCTCGAGCACGCAGTTGCGCAGTACGCAGTTCACCAGCTTGTTCTCGGGCCTGTTCGGCTCGAAGTCGATACCC
>CP070790.1:1519827-1522774 GCA_020346805.1 Planctomycetota bacterium | reverse complement strand
ATTGACGGCATATAACAAAGGCTGCGAATGGAAACATAAGTATTTAATAAAAGGAGAGTTACGTTTGTAGGTGGGTTTTTGGTGGCCTATGGTTCGGGGTACGATAAGTTTTCGAGAGAGTGGTTTAATGCATAATTATCCTATGATTTTTTTAATTGTTTTAATGAGCATTGGTATATTGTGCCCTGTTGTCCGGGCGGAAGAAGCCTCAGATCCGGATGAACCGGCCAATCTGGTCAAGGCCAGTATGCGCACCGACCGGGCAATCGTCCAGACCGGTGAACCAATATGGGTGGATTTTATACTTACCAATTTAACGTCGGAATCACTCAGTTTGGTGGTGCCGGAAATTGCTTCACTAATTCACGACAATCAAAGCGGTCAGCAAGGGCGACTAAACCAGATAGAGATGGGATTGCCCTTGGCCCATGTATTCAGCGGAATAGGCAATTCGGCGGTCTCGATAAAAAGCAGTAGCGGCGAGCAAATAGATGGCAAAATATTGCTCAAGCACGAAAATCCCGTACCGGAAGTAATATTATCGCCCTATGGTAGCGTAGGATTACGTGTTGAGTTGACGCAGTATTATAAAATGTTGATCCAGTCGGGTACCTATCAGTTGATTTGGCGGCCCTACGAGGGAATCTTGGAATCTGCCCCCTTGACGATTGAGGTTATGGCTGAACGCCAGGCTGTATTGCTGACAGACTACGGCAAAATTGTAATACGTTTTTATTATGACAAGGCCCCCAACCACGTGCACAACTTCATTGAGCTGATTAAAGAAAGATTTTATGATGAACTGACTTTTCATAGAGTGGTTCCTGGTGGGATCATTCAAGGTGGTTGTCCGCGGGGTGACGGATTTGGGATTCGGAAGGATGAAAAGCGTCTCAAAGCGGAATTCAGCGATATTCCGTTCGTGGAGGGTACAGTGGGCATGGCCCGAACCCCCAGCGATCCGGATTCAGCCAGTTGTCAGTTTTTTATCAGCCTGAGCCGGCAACCTTCATTTGACGGAAAACAGACGGCATTCGGCTATGTGGTGGGGGATGCATCTTTAGAGACAATTCGTAAAATATCAGAAGTTCCCACCAATTCACAAAATAAACCGGACAAACCGGTTTACATTCGGAGCATTTCCCTAGAGAATATCCCTCCTAGCGAGCGTACCGGTCCGGTTGTGCCGTTAGCGGGTGGTTCCCGGAAAAAGGGGGTGGGCGAAAAGAAGAATGACCCTAGCAGGTTCGGTAAGGCCCGACATATATCCAGGAGACATCAGGTTTCGGGCCTGCCGGCGGTTGCCCCATCGATAACAGCCACCAAGCCGGCGAGTACAATTGGTCAATAGTCGGGTTACGCACCATTAAGGAAAATTTACGCACCAGCCAATCGCATTGAGGGCCGGGTCCCATGCAATGGGGCCGATGGACAACGGGTCAGGACCGAGAGGTAGCAGCCCAACCAACGTGTCTCAGGTGCCGTGGCCCACCTGGCCCTCAATGTGGTTGGTTGTTTGCCAGGATTACAAATTACAGGACGATATAGGGTGGGTGTAAATGACAGCGGTCCCTATATCGCGTTCGGAGTTCATGGAGGAATATATGCCCTTGATCAGGGCATGACTTAGCTCGGGCGACAATAAGGAGCTTGCTGGGAAATGGCGTACACGGTTCTGGCCAGAAAATACAGAAGTTGGACCTTCGATGAGCTTATTGGGCAGGAAGCGATTGCAACCACACTCAAAAATGCTATTTCGAGTCGGCGTATACATCACGGGCATTTATTTTGCGGTACTCGTGGTGTAGGTAAAACATCTGCTGCTCGTATATTGGCCCGTTCTTTGAACTGCCTGGAAGCGGACGAACCGACCATCAAACCGTGCTGTAAGTGCGAGTCCTGTACGGCTATATCGGAAGGCCAGGACATAGACGTGATTGAGATAGACGCGGCCAGCAACACGGGGGTAGACAATATTCGGGAGTTGCGGAGCAATGCCAACTATCGGCCCGCTCGAGCGCGGTTCAAGATATATATCATCGATGAAGTGCATATGCTCAGCACAGGTGCGTTTAACGCCCTGTTGAAGACGTTGGAGGAACCGCCTCCTCACATAAAATTTATCCTGGCTACTACTGAGCCGCAGAAGGTGCCGGCCACTATCCAAAGCCGATGCTTGCGGTTTGATTTCCACTCTATCAGCGTTGACAAGATTGCAAAACACTTCAAATGGATATTAGAACAGGAAAAGGTTGAAGCCGATGAAGCGGTCATTCGCCGGGTGGCTAGGTTAGGCAACGGTTCGATGCGTGACGGTCTATCATTATTGGATCAATTGCTGTCTATGGGCAGCGACAAATTGACCATGGAAATGATCGACGATGTTTTGCCAGCCCCCCACGATGAGTTATTGCAAGAGTTGATCGGCCAACTTGCGGACCGTAACGCGTCGGGGGCATTATTCTCATTGGATAAATGCCTTTCGAGTGGATATAGCCTGGAACGCTTTGCGGAGGCTTTGGCTGAGCAGGTGCGCACGCTTATGATGTTGAATATTTGCGGGCCTGATACGTCATTGGTTGACTTGCCGACATCGGCCCGTGAATCCATGGTAGAGTTATCCAAGCGTTTGGACGCCGATGCTTATGTATTCATGATAGCGGTTCTTGAGGAACTTCGTCGGAATATACGTTTCAGCACCCTGGGACGGGCTTTAATGGAAGCGGGAATCGTTCGGCTGGCCAATGCGGTACCTTATCGATCGATTCAATCCATACTGGACCAGATCGGTGAGGCGGATAGTGGGGGCGGACCGGCAAAAAAAAAAGTAAAACCTCCCACCGCTAATGAACCGGTTAATCAGCTGTCTTCGGACACACCAGTCAAGGGTTATCATCGTCCCCATGAAGTAGACCCAGCCAATAGATCCACCGTGCCAAGAGGAGGT
>CP070790.1:1516311-1519727 GCA_020346805.1 Planctomycetota bacterium | reverse complement strand
CGGGCATGATACTCGGCCCCTTCAAGGCTCCCTCCTCGCCGCCGGAAACCCCCGTACCGATGAAAAGCAGACCTTTATCGCTGAGTTCCTGGTTTCGACGAATGGTATCGGGAAAGTGGCTGTTCCCGCCGTCGATAATCAGATCACCCTTGTCCAGCAGGGGTATGAGCATGCCGATGAAATCGTCTACCGCCCGGCCTGCCTTAACCATAAGGATAATCTTGCGAGGTTTTTCCAGGGCGGCGATAAATTCTTCGAGGGTCTCGTAGCCGGCAATATTTTTGCCTTTGGCTCGGCCGTTAACGAACCTGATCATTTTTTCCGTGGTGCGATTGAAGACCGCCACCGAATATCCCCGGCTCTCGATGTTAAGAACCAGGTTTTCACCCATTACCGCCAATCCGATCAGTCCGACTTGTTGTTGGGCCATCTATTTAGTACTCCGGTTGTAGAAAATCAGGACCATCAGTTCACTGGTGGAGCAACCATTGACTCCGTACCGCGACTGAGAATCGGCAATTTTACGGGAGATGGACAAGTATGCAAGTGGGATTGGAGTTGTGCTTGAATTGGGTGTTTGATAGCCGATCGGTCGGCAATTTATTATTCCGCCCTTGTGCTATTGATCGATACCCTATATGTTATAAACTTGGTTAATAGTCTTATTTATCAGCAGAATAGGGATATGTTTTACACCGGAACTTTGGAGGCTTACTAAATGCGTATAGCGGTTATTCGTTGGTGGTTATTTGTTATTGCTTCGGGCGGTTGTTTGTTGGGCACGGGTTGTCCCAATACCGATCAACTCAAGAATGTGCTGGCAGACAGTATTGGAGATTTTGCAAACGACGTGGTCGGTTTAGTTATAAGCGGTTTTTTTACCAGTACCTGATTGACATCCTCGGTGTAAGATCATTGATATCCGAGCACGGATATAATGTGTCTAGTGATATACGGTATGGGAGGTAGCAGTTAATCTTATATTTTAAGTACTTGTTATATTTTGTGAAATTGGGACCGGCGAATGTCTATGAGCCGGTCTTTTGAGGGTGGGCCTGGCGGCAGTTAGAGTAATTAATTTGTCAAAGAGTCTTTTAAGGCACGTACCTTATCTTTCGCCCGTTTGCCCGCCTGCTGCAGCAGTCGGTCAACATCAAAAGTTTTATCGATTTGTCCCAACAGGGGTACGTTCAGGCCGGATAACCGAATAGTGATTAGTGCCGGCCCCACCGGTCCCTCGGCACTGGTAAGTCGAATTTTGTGCCCTTCGATTGTTAGTTTAGCCCCCAGTTGAACGTATTCGACAACCTCCGGTAAAAGATTTTCGGGGAGTGTCAATCCCAATTGATTATTCACCAGATCAATAAGCACTTTTCGTTCGATCTTTCCGGTCTTGCCTTTTGGAAGAGTCGCCATCAGATCGATATTCCCGCCGATGAGTTTATTGTTCTCGATGACCAAGGAATTGACCTGTACCAGCAATGTTCCCTGCAAACTGACACCATCCAGTAGTACACCGGTTAATGTCTCCAGCGAACCTCCAACCCATTGGCCGGATGCATTGAACTGTTGAATGGTGTTCTTCGTAATCAGCCCATGGTCCACGGTAAGCTCAACGGTTCCGTGGATCTTCGGTAAACCGAATCGGTGTAGTAATGCATCAACCTGAAGTTTGCGTATCCGGCCGCTGAATGCAAGCTTTATCAAAAGTTGATCTCGTATGTGGGCTTGGTCGATCTTGAAATCGATAATAGCCGGCACCGCTCCACCAGGAACCAGTTTGGTGAACTCACTGAGACGTATGTTTTTGACGAAGCCGGTTGCCTCAATCTCATCACCTTGTGCCGACTGGCGTAATGTGATCTCGCCGGCAAAGGTTCCCTGGGTTATCGTGGACTGCAATACCTGGCCCAGCCCCAACATGCCGATGGACAGTGCGGGAACAGTCAATGTGACTTCAGGTATCAGAGCCTCCGGATCGAGTGGATCGAGAATGGCTTGAATACGGATTGGCTCCCGAACGGTCACTCCATTGAGCGATCGGGAAGTCAATTCCGCATGTCCGCCACCGTTGCAATTATTATCAAACAGTACGTTGCCCTCAACACCGTCGGCACTGAGTGTAAGTTCCTTTCGAGGCCAGGTGATCCGGGTGTTATGGAAACGAACTTGACGAATATCCAGTTGTTGGAAGTTGTGGGCCAGGGACGCCTGCAGGACCCTCATATAATCCCCCGATTCCCATTCTTGTGAGCCGATGGACAGGTCGGCGTTGTGAACGTGTATGATTGTTCCATCCTGTACTTCGGATCCGGAAGTATCCCAAATAGCCTTAGGGCATTGGAATATGCGTGCCCGCCGCTGCGGAAGCCAGATTTGGACATCGCTCAGTTTACGGGCCGATATACCGGAAGGCGCGATCTTATTCACATCCACCGGCAGGCCGAAAAACTCGGTCAGCCCGCTTTCTACACCCCGCCGATAGTAGTCACTGCGAAAATAGACCTCGTGGCCGATCAACCCGCACAGTGCGGCAGTAATGAGCAGGATAACGCTCCCAAACGTCAATTTGCATCGATTCGACATGGCCCAGAGTTTAACCGGGACCGGTATTCGGATCGAGCCCATACCATTTGTCATGACTGCGGTTAAAATACTTGTCTATGGCCAAGCAAGGACTATTTCAGATCTCCCTGGCAAGAAAGTGCCAATTGCTGTTCGGATTGGCGGTACTGCTGATCCTGGCGGCGGCCCTGTTTGTGCCGGGCTATTTCATGGAAACCTTCGTCCACGACCTCAATCGTCGAGAGGCTCGTCGCTTGGCCATGTTGGCTCGGGCCCGCATTGATCCATCGACCACCGATTGGCAAAAACAGCAGGACTTGTTGAATCGATGGTGGGAAGACCACGCCAAGGACCTGAAATTACCCGATACCAAACCTACTTTAGTTTGGCTTCCACCCGCCACCATATCCGAGATAAACAGGCCCCGGCGAATGAAATGGTTGAAATTGACCGAAACGCCGCTGGACAAATTTTTGGTTAGGGTGGGCAAATGTGCCCTGTCTTCGGAAACCATAAGGTTAACCGCTGGTACCTGGCGTCGGTTGCCCGACGGATTCCGACTTCGCCTAGCCAATGCTGTACAAATACTCCTGAGTAGAGTTATGCAGTCGGGCGGAACGGTATATCCCATCCTTGACGAATTTCAGAGGCAATGTGTCAAGGAGATGAGGGCCGCAGAATCGCTTAATGAAATGAACGCCGACCGTGATCCCGAACATCCTATAGACTATCGCTTAGTGTTGGCTGTCCGCGGAATCCAAACCGGATCAGCCCGGCGACCATTGGTCGGTATCATCGACGTACAAATAACAGCCCCGAAAACAAAAGATCAGCTTTTTTGGACCCGGATT
>CP070790.1:1509948-1516211 GCA_020346805.1 Planctomycetota bacterium | reverse complement strand
GGAAAAATTCCCGGACAGGGAGGAATGTCGGCTCATCCGGCAATGCCTGAACCAATACGTAGTGCACTCAAATGGCATAGTTTCGGCCCGCTCTCGCGCGTGCCCGAATGGAAACCAAATCCGGGGGAAAATATTCCCGGCTATAAAGGTTGGATTATGTATCGCAAACCCTTTCGCTACCTCAGCGACAACGATCGCGATCTAATGCCCGACGAACTGAACGCCGAATGGGTGATCAAAATACTACAACAGAAACATGATAAACCTTTCTTCTTGGCCGTCGGTTTCAACCGTCCCCATACACCCTTGTACGCCCCCAAGAAGTACTTCGATATGTTCCCACCGGAAAAACTCCGGCTTCCGCCTTACAAAATGAATGATGCCCGGGATTGTGCCAGGATCTTGTGGGATCCGGGTCATCCCGAGCGACCAAACCCGTATGGTTGGCAACGATACAAGCTGGTAATGGAGGCGGGCGGGATTGAGATGTGGAGACGCTGGATACAGGCATATCTGGCCTGTGTGGCTTTTGTGGATCATCAGGTTGGCAAGATCCTCGATGACCTCCAAGCCAGACCCTATGCCGACAATACCATCGTTATCTTTACCAGCGACCACGGCTATCACATGGGCGAAAAAGATTACCTCTTTAAAAATTCGGTTTGGGAGGAAAGTGCCCGTGTACCTTTGGTGATCGCCGCGCCCGGTGTGAGCAAAGCGAATTCCGAATGCGATCACCCCGTTTCGCTGGTAGATATGTATCCGACGCTTATTGATTTATGTGGCCTGACACTTAATCCAAATAAGGACGGTAACAACGTACCATTGGACGGGCACAGCATCAGGCCGTTTATCGAAGAACCGAATAACGGCACCTGGGACGGCCCTTCCGTAACGGTTACCGCCATTGCCAGTATCGACAGACTCAAAATCAACGAACCGGCCAAACCCAAACGTCAACACTATACCGCCCGTTCCAAGCAGTGGCGCTACGTGCTCTGCAATAACGGCGAAGAGGAACTTTACGATCAACGAAAAGATCCGCAAGAATGGACCAATCTGGCCGGCTATCCTGAATATGCAGAAACTAAGAAAAAACTCCGTGATGAGCTGCTCAAGCTGACCGGCAGGAAAAATTAACGGGAGATATCGATGCATCGTCGCGACTTCTTAAAAACCGTGGCCGTCGGAGCCGCCGGATTGACATCGGGTAATCCGGGAGCATATGCGAAACCACCGATCGGCAGCCCGACTGTAACCGCTAAAACCCTAAGCAAGCTGAACAAACCCCTGGCCATTGCCATGTGGGATCTGGCCTGGTTGCTTCGTCATCAGAAAGGCGGAGGCTTCGAGGATTGGGACAGGGCCTTGGACGAATTGGCCGAACGCGGCTACAACGCCATTCGCATCGACGTATTTCCCCACCTGGTAGCCGCCGATCCGGACGGGAACATCAAGCAAAGATTTTTCTTCCCCAAGAACGACTGGAAACCCTCTTTATGGAGCAACAAATATTCGGTATACGCTCATCCGCGGGAAGGATTATTGGAATTCCTGCCCAAGTGCCGCAAGCGGGGAATAGCCGTTGGATTGGCTACCTGGTTTGGAAGCGATGCCTCTAAACGTAACGATTCTATTGAGGGAGTGGAAGGATTCGTTCGTGTTTGGGATGAAACCTTACAGTTTCTGAATGATAATAATTTGTTGGATGTTGCCCTATATGTTGATGTGTTAAATGAGTATCCGCTTTATCATGGTTTCAGTTGGCTCAAAAATGGGCAACAAACCCAAAAGAGTACCAAAAAAGAATCCGGCAATAAGAACGCCCAGACCGATCTGGAAGCCGACAATCCGCAGCTTGAAGATGTCCGGCTTGACCAGGATCAGCGGGGATTCCACCAGACATTTATGACCAATTCTCTCACACAACTGAAAACTAGGTGGCCGAAATTGGATTTCTTCGCCAGTCTGGTCGGCAACTACGGCCGATGGCAGCAGATGGGACTGGATCGCTTTGATGCCTTGGATGTCCATTTATGGTTCGTCTTTAACAAACAATTCAGCAAACAGGTCGGTTACCGGAAAAACTTCGGCAAGGTCGAGAACGATCTCGGCTTCGAGAAAGGCTATGCCGCCATCCGCCAATACTTCAAGAACCACAAGGCCGAACTGATCGAGTGGATGGAAGACAAGATCCGCACCGTCGCCGAGGTGGGTAAAAAATATGGTATCCCCTACGGCAACACCGAAGGCTGGGGCCCGGTTCGCTGGATGGACCATCCCCTGCTGGACTGGGATTGGGTCAAGGAATCGGCCGAAATCTGTGCCCGTCTGGGGGCCAGGTACGGCTACATGTTCAACTGCACCTCAAACTTCACCCATCCCCATTTCCGCGGCTATTGGCAGGACATAAAATGGCACCAGAAGGTTACGTCGATTATTAAAGATGTATAACCATTTATATGAGCTATAAAATCAGCGTCATTCTGAGATCGCCGCGGCACACTGTGGTTGATGATGTGATGGCTATTAAACTTCAATGCCCGAACTGCGGGGCCACCAGCGGCATTAAAATCATGTGGTGTCCCTCTACATTATTCCGCATTGCCATAAATGTGATTACTTCGCTGATTGCCGCTATCATAGATACAGTTTTGTGCTTCGGCGAATTTGTCGAAATCCATTACAAACTATGTTTGGCCCTTTCTCATCGATGCAGCACTTGCCGTGTCAGGTTTTCTGTAAAACGTATCAGAAGCAGGCCCTTCAGAAATGAAATCCCAACCTGTAGAGTCTGCGGCTATAATTTAACTGAAAACATATCGGGAAAATGTCCCGAATGTGGTTGGAAACTGTCGCTAAGATTAAAATATCAGATTAGAGCCAAGCGAAGATTGGATAGGTGGAGAAAAAAGAAAAAATAGAATTTCCTTTTACGTTCCGTTCTTGCGTTCCAGGTAGGTATAACCTTCCAATCCCCGTTCGTATTTGTCGAGGAAGTGACCGGCCTCTTCGAAGGAAATGGTCCCCGCCCGAACCGCCGATTCAACCGTCCTTCGCAGACGGTGGATCAGATCTTCCGCCGAATACTGCACAAAGTGAAGAACTTCTCCGATAGTATCTCCCTTGACTACGTGTTCGATGTGGTAGTTGCCCTCAGCATCGAGACGTACGTGAACGGCATTGGTATCGCCGAAGAGGTTGTGCATGTCCCCCAGGATTTCCTGATACGCACCGGTAATGAACACGCCAAGGATGTAATCCTCATCGCCCACCGTATGCAGCTCCAAAACATCCTTGACATCGCGCAGGTCGATAAAGCGATCGATCTTCCCGTCCGAATCGCAGGTGATATCCGCCAGTATGGCCCGTCGGATCGGTTTCTCATTGAGCCGATGAATGGGCAGAATGGGAAACAGGTGATTCACCGCCCAGAAATCCGGCAGCGACTGAAAGCAGGAAAAATTGCAAAAGTAGGTGTCGGCCAGCGACCGTTCCAAACCCTCCAGATCATCGGGCACATATTCCTTTTCACGAATAATACGCAGGATCTTTTGAATGCAGGCCCAGAATATGTTTTCCGCCATACTTCGATCCTGCAGCGACAGATAACTGTGGCGAAACAGACTCATACATTCGTCGCGATAGTGAACCGCATCATGATAACTTTCCTGGAAGTTCTTACGGTTGATGTTCTTGTATACCTCCAGCAGGTTATGCAGCGGATCGGGTTTTTCATCGGGAATAACATCCGGCACGGTAGTATCATCGAACGAACTGGTCCCCAGCACATTGAAAACCAGTACCGAATGATGGGCGGTCACCGCCCGGCCCGATTCGGAAACGATAATCGGATGAGCTATCTCCGCGTTATCGCAGATATCCAATACGGCCCCCACCACATCGTTGGCATATTCCTGCATCGAGTAGTTGGTACTGCTAACGAAATTGGTTCGCGACCCATCGTAATCCACTGCCAGACCACCGCCCACGTCAAAGAAACGCAGCGGCGCCCCCAGCTTGAACATCTCCACATAAATTCGGCAGGCTTCCTCCAGCCCTTCACGGATCGAACGGATATTGGTGATCTGGCTGCCCAGATGGAAGTGCAGCAATTCCAGGCTGTCCAGCATCTTATGTTGCCGCAGGAAATAGATGGCCTTGACCAGTTCGGTGACGTTGAGCCCGAACTTGGATCGATCGCCTCCGGAGGATTCCCACTTGCCTGCACCCCGGGTGGTCAGTTTGGCCCGCACCCCGATAATCGGAACCACGTTAAGCTGTTGTGACAAATCCACAATCAAAGGCAATTCGCTGAATTTTTCTACCACGATGACCACACGTTTGCCCAGCTTGGTAGCCAGCAAGGCCATCTCCACGAACTCTCGATCTTTGTATCCGTTGCAGATAATTAGCGATTCGGTCGAATCCAGCAGGGCCAGCACCGCCAGCAACTCGGGTTTTGAACCCGCCTCCAAACCGAACCGATAAGGTTGACCGTAGGTCACGATCTCTTCAACCACCTGCCTCTGCTGATTGACCTTTATCGGATAGACACCCAGATATTGACCTTTGTAACCATATTCCTCGATGGCCTGTTGGAAGGCTTCATTGAGGGCCTCCACCCGTGCTCGAAGAATATCGGAAAAGCGGATGAGGATAGGCATGCTGATGCCCCGCCGCTGCAGCTCGTCGACAATTTTTTTCAAATCGACGGTGGGCCCGTTTGGACCTTGGGGATGGACACAAACATTACCGGTAGCGTTGATCGAAAAGAAAGGTTTACCCCAATTGCGGACGTTGTACAGTTCCATGGCATCGTTGACCGTCCAGGTCTGCATGGTATCCGGCTTGGAGTATGCAGGATGGTGTATTTTTCCCATTTGAAACCTCCCCGTCGTTTGCCATCCGCGCCTCAGGCACCGTGATGCAAAAATGCCGACCCACCTTCCTGGTTGTCGGCAAAACGGATATCTCCTTAGAAGTGAATATTGTGTCTTTTTATCAGGCAAGGTCAAGAGGCAAGCTTTAAATTTCACTCGACGGCTTCGGGCCTCAACAGTTCGAGCAATTTATCTTTCAGGCGGCGGAGGGCTTGACCCCGATGGCTGATAGCGTGTTTTTGCTCGGGACTCATCTCAGCCGCGGTCAGACCGGACTGTTCCACCCAAAAATGTGGATCGTATCCGAATCCCTTACTCCCCCGAGGCTCATCGATGATTCGTCCCTCGATGGTCCCCCTGGCCCGGGCCAGGATGTTATCCCCGTCGCTAAGCACACACACGCACCGAAAACGGGCCGTCCGACGCTCTGCCGGTACGCCGGCCAAGCGTTTCACCAACAGGGTGTTGTTGGCGACGGTATCAGCGCTGTCACCGGCGTAACGCGAGGAACGAACCCCCGGCTCGCCGTCAAGGGCATCCACCTCCAGGCCGGAATCATCGGCAATCGTCCACAAACCGCTTAACCTCGCATAATGATGGGCCTTTAGCACCGCATTGGCTTCAAAAGTGTCGCCATCCTCAATCGGTTGTGGCCAGGTGGGGAAATCACTCAGAAATCGCCACCATATCAACGTGGATAATGGCGATGCTGAGCTACTCAGAATTTCGAACATCTCTTTGGCTTTACCGGGATTATTGGTGGCTAACAGAATCTCACGCATAAGTCTGTTCCAGGGTGTGACTCAGAATGTCTATTCGCCCTCAGTAAGCCAATTCGTTATAACGTTCATGGCGGGGGACGGGTACTAAATATGATTGCGGTGCAATTGCCTTGCCGTCCGGAACAACCTCTTTCAAGAGATATCCGTTTTCGTGAAGGTATTGAAATTCCTCTTTGTTACCGGCGATAAACTTCTCAACTCTCGGACCATACCGTTTTCTTCCATCAGGCATTTGTACTATATCTGATTCGTCGAAGTCGCCTACAAAAACATGGCTCTTCACGATCTCGTGCCGGTAGTAAGCGCTGTATCCCTGTTCACGCAATATTTCCACATACTGCTCGGCCGCTTCCTTTCGTTTGTCAAAGGTGGCGGTATTATAGAAAACCGCGATCTGTAAGGTGTATTTCCCTTTGGCCCTGGAAACATCCCATTCACCTCTACCGGATGATGGACCGGAATCCAGCAATTCCGGATGGGCACTGAAGAAAGGTGTTACTCTTTTGTAGGAAAGTCGCCTAATCAGTTCGATGTCTTTCTGAAACTGCGGGGGGAAGACTAAGCGTCCGGTTTGTTTTGATACGACTTTGCTATACTC
>CP070790.1:1506020-1509848 GCA_020346805.1 Planctomycetota bacterium | reverse complement strand
GCGCAGGTGGGTATCGCGCCAGCGATCAAAGGCCGGTGGCTCAATTTGTTCGACGTCCAGGTTCAGCCCGCCCACGTAGCCGATTTTGCCGTCGATGACGGCAATCTTGCGATGACTGCGATAGTTGACGGTGTGCAATTTACCAACCTTGCGGAATTGCAGGTAAGGATGGATTTCTACCCCGGCGTCTTTCAAATCTTGCAGATACTGCTTGCTCATCATCCCGCCAGACTCGTCGTACAGGCAGCGCACCTCCAAGCCGGCTTTGGCCCGCTCAATGAGAGCTTCTTTGATTTGCAAGGTGAATTTATCTTCAGTCCAGATGTAGTAGTTGAGGTGAACGCTACTCTGGGCTACTTTTATATCTTCCAGCAGGCGCGGATATTTCATGGTAGCGTCCTGCAAAATCTCAATGTCGTTATAACCGGTCAGCATAGAGCTGGAATTTTGGCTGACCAGATTAAGTAATTTCTGGCGATATGAAGCCGGCTTTTCTTTGGCGATACGGTCAACGTATTCCTGCCGCCGTTCAACCATTTCTCCTGCATCACGCATAAGATCGCCGCCCATCTCTTGACGGGCCAACTCAGTTTCATTGCTAAAGGCGTGCGAACCGCGCCCCAGAAAAATGTAGATGACCAGCCCAACCAGCGGCAAGGCGATGAGCAGCAGCAGCCAGGCAAAGGTGGATTGAGGAGTCCGGTTCTCTGAAATAATAAAGATGGCCACTCCAATAATGTAAATTGTTAATAGAACAGAGCCTATGTTGAGTAGCAGTTCAAGGGTCATTGTTTCTCTCCAAAAAACTACTGGGTATGTGTCACGGAGCGATAGCGAAGAGTCTCCATGCGGCGCTGCGAAGGAGATTCTTCGCTATCGGCTCAGCATGACATTTTCATGGTAGGTGTTGGTCAAGACGACCGATACCTTGTGAAATTCAAGAAATGATTAGGGCGCGTTCCCGTAGCCCGGTATCCGGTTACGATTGCCATAGGCGCCGCCGGAATAGCTGGCGATATCAGCCAACAGGCCCAACCCCAACCAGACCCAATCAAAACCGTTTACGCCGCCGGTAAAGACAATTACATACATCAGTGTCGTCCAGGGCAAAAACAAGAAGCCCAGGAAAGGCCAGATAAAGGTTTCAAAGGCTAAGTTCCAGCGCGCCGGCTGGATCAGCCACCAGACCAGAATGCCCAGACGCGGGCCAAACAGTACCAACGTAGTAAATAAACAACACATAATGTTCTCTCCTTGTACACTAATTTTTTTGATTAATTGAATAGAATACTATAGTAACGCTTCAATCTCGCTGATTTTGGTTTCCAGCACAGCCTGCACTTGCTTCTGCTCATCCAGCAATTGCTTTAGCTCGGCCAATTTGGCTTTGGGATTGTCAGCGTCTGCTGTTTGCTCCTCCTTTCTCCTGGGCGGCGCCAGAAAGGCGTTGGCCAGATAACCGGTCAGCGTGCCAAACAGGCCCACCCCGGCGGTCATAATTACAATTCCAATCAGCCGTCCCTCGGTGGTCACCGGATAGCGGTCGCCATAGCCCACGGTGGTGATGGTCACATAGGTATACCAGAGCGCGTCGGACGGGGCGCGAATATTGGCCTCTGGTGAGCTACCCTCAACAGCAACCATACCCATACCGCCAAACTCGAGCACCACAATGATGAGGAAGAGCAAGGTGAGCAAGGCGCTTTGGGCGCGATTACCGAGAAATTCGCGCACCATATGCCGGGCACCCCGTTTACCCATCAATCGCCCGGCGCGGAAAATGCGAAAGACACGCAGGATTTTGGCCTGCGGAAAGGGAAGACTGGCCAGCAGGTCGGCCCAGCCAAACTGGACAAAGAAATAGCGCGTTTTAGAGTCGGCGGTAAAAAGGCGATATAGAAAGTCGGCCAGGAAGATGAGGCTGAGAAATGCGTCAATAATGGCAATCACGCCGGACACTATCGGACTTTCAATCAAATAGTAGAGGAGCAGGTTGATAATGGAGAGTACCGACAAAGCGCCGATGAACAACTCGTAAGTTGTATCTTTTAATTCGTTTGATACTCTTTGCACCGTGATTTCCCTTTCCATCAGGCCCAGGCTCAATATTCTCGGTTATCGGCCCTCGTGTGCCATCATATCAATGGCTACGGTAATGGCTAGAATCAGGATATCATTCTGGCCTGGCTCAACCTCAACGCCGTACGTATCTCGCAGGCGGAACCACTTCTTGGAGACCTCGGCGATTTTGTTGCGCCCTTCTTCTATGGTGTACTCGTGGTTAAGGACATTACCCTGCACATCCAGGTCCGGCCCGTTTCCGATTTTGGCCACCCAGCGGTCGCGCACGGGCGTGATCAGGGCTTTTTTGACCATAGCCAGTCGCTCGCCAGCGGGGCCTTCAATTTCCATGCTATCTTTGACCCGCAGCTTGCGCTCCTGGATTTTGCACAACTCGTTGCCGTGAGCGTCCTCAAATTTGAGGGTGTCGCGCACCCGCAGGGCTTTGCCGTCTACTTTGAATACTTTCTGGCCGGCCTCATTTTCAATCCAGAAGTCATCGCCGATGGTCACCATTTTTTGGCGCATCTGGTAGCGCGTATTTCCACTCCCCCGCCGGCCAAAACTGCGATCTTGTTGGCGTTCTTCACGCCTGTCTTGCCTTCTACCTCTCATTTTTATTGCTCCTTTCACTTAAATTGATATTTGATATTTGTGTGATCTTGTTCAAAACAAGCCACTGGTTCGCACCCTTTGGGGGTACGGTGATCCACTCAATTGTGGGTAAACAGGTGAACATCCCGTTGGGGAAAGGGAATGTCAATACCGGCCTGATCAAATGCTTTCTTGACCTGTTCGACAAAATATGTTTGAAAGGTCAAATAATCCTCATTCTGCACAAATGGCCAGGCCACGAGCTGAACACTGCTATCGGCCAACTGCTGCACAAAGACGCGGGCCGCTGGTTCAGTCAGGACCCGTTCATCAGCCGTTAACAGGTTCATTAATATCTCTTTGGCCTGGTCAATATCACTGCTGTAACTGATACCAAAGGTAAGATTGAGGCGAAGCCTGTCTGTTTTGCTGTAGTTCGTCAGGCCATTCCCCTGAATTTTGCCGTTGGGTAGAATGTGTGTTTTGCGATCAGGTGCGATTAAAATCGTATTGAACATCTGTATTTCCTGTACCGCACCAAACGTGCCCCCCGTCTCAATAACGTCTCCTACTTCAAAGGGTTTGAACAACAAAAAGATAATCGTCGCGGCCAGATTACCCAATGACTGTTGCAGAGAAATCGCCAAGATGACCACAACAACGCCCACAACGGCTACCAAAGTTGCAGTTGGAACGCCCATAATACCCAGGATCACTAAACCCGTGAGGATCAATATGCCGTAATAGGCCAGTGTGGTGATAAGGGTAACGAAAGAATCTGTCAAACCGGCTTTTTGCAGCGATGTATTTAACCAGCGCCGGGTATGCCCGGCCAGCCAGCGGCCAATCAATAAAACCAGTAAGGCCAACAGAACACGCAACCCGACAGGGATGATTACGGTTTGCAGTATCTCTGTAAACATTATTTTTACTCCTATTGATGAAGGTAAGGATAGCGGCCCGGGGCAAGCTAACTGGGGGTGTATTCCCCACCCTGGCCTGCACCATAGGCGATTCCCCGCCCGTATCCGTTACAGATATTCACGATCACTGGCAAATTTACTGCTGTACCATCAGCCATTCCAAGTCCCGTTAGTCGTCAACCAGGAATTCACCCGATTGAGGTATTGAGGTCACTTCACCAGTTCAATCTCACCCGGCCGCCAGGTCTTG
>CP070790.1:1502351-1505920 GCA_020346805.1 Planctomycetota bacterium | reverse complement strand
CCAACACCGGTGGGGGGGACCCACGACCATAAGAACTCGGGTTATATGAGGATGAGCCCGGGGTAGCCGGATCTTATCCAGCCGCCGTCTGTTGGACGCTTCGGGGGTGATGGTCGATACTAGATATTCGGAATTCATGTAGTGCTGTTACAGGAGTCTTTTGAATCGTGAATGCCCTTTGTTTCGACAAGGTACTTCGTTTTGACGACAACTACCCCGAGCCGAAACCGGAGGGCGATGAGGTATTGATCGAGGTCAGAATGGGGGGGATCTGTGCCACGGATCTGGAGATTGCCAAGGGGTATATGGATTTTACCGGGGTATTGGGGCACGAGTTTGTGGGGATGGTGGTCAAGGGCCCGCGCAAGTGGAAGCAGAAGCGTGTGGTCGCCCAGATCAATTGTATATGCGGCCAATGCGCCATGTGTCAGCAGGGTTTGTCGAATCACTGCCGACGACGAACGGTGATCGGGATCAGCGGTCGTGACGGGGTGTTTGCCGATTTGATTGTCGTGCCGGAGCGGAACCTGCATGAGGTTCCGGATGGGGTGAGCGATGAGCAGGCGGTTTTTGTCGAGCCTTTGGCCGCCGCTTTTCAGGTGATCAAACAGTGCCCGATTGAAAAGCATATGCGGGTTGCGGTTGTAGGGTCGGGACGTTTGGGTTTGTTAGTGGCCCAGATATTGCGTAACACAGGTTGCCATCTGCAAGTGGTGGGGCGAAACGAGCTGACGCTGAACTTTTGTGAGAAGAAACGGATTCAGGCCAGGCGCATATCGGAGCTGGTTCCGCGCGGGGATAACGATGTGGTGGTTGAATGCAGCGGGGCGGCGGAGGGATTTGAGATGGCCATGCAGTTGATTCGTCCGCGGGGGACATTGATTCTGAAGAGTACCTATGCCGAGCCGGCGTCGTTGAACTTGTCGTCGATTGTGGTAAACGAAATAAATCTGCTGGGTAGTCGGTGCGGGCCGTTTAATGAGGCGATCGATGCCTTGGCGTATGAGCAGGTTGACGTTGAATCGATGATTTCCCGGCAGTTGCCGCTGAGCAGAGGGGTTGAGGCTTTTGAAATGGCGGCCGATCCACGTTACATCAAGATACTGCTGAAAGTCGGGTCTTGAGCATGATTGAGCATACCGTTGGCGATCTTAAGCTACTTCATTTTGAGCGATTGAGCCGAGAGCCCGGGGTAGTGCATGCGGTTACCACCAGGCCGCAGAATTTCGCACCACATCATGGGGATAATCGCGATCGAGCTGTTTATTGGCGGCAGAAGGTGTGTGAGATCCTTAATGTGCCGTTTGATAATTTGACGGCACCCGAACAGGTACATGGGGGTGAAGTTGTTCGGATTGAAGATGAGGATACGGGCTGCGGGCGGGATGGTCGAGGATCGGCAATCCGCTTTGTTGATGGATTGATATGCGATAAGCCTGGTGTGCCGATCATTTTGTTGTCGGCCGATTGTCCGTTGATTTGTGCGTACGATCCGCAGTTACCGGCGGTGGGGGCGGTGCATGCCAGTTGGCGGGGGACGGTGGCGGGGCTAGCCGGGCAGATGGTTCGGCAGATGGCAGGGGAGTTTGGCAGCGATCCGGGGCGGCTGTTGGTCTGTATTTCACCGTCGGCGGGGCCTTGTTGTTATGAAGTTGATCGGCAGGTTTACCGGGTGGCCCGAACCAGGCTGGATGATGCCGATGCCTGCTTTGTGGCCAAAGGCGAGCGTTATATGTTCAACCTGTGGACGGCAAATCGCCGGCAATTAATAAATTCCGGTATTGCCTCGGCGAATATCGAGGTTGCCGGCATGTGCAGTATATGTAATGAGCAATTCTGGAGTTATCGACGGGATGGTAAAGACGCGGGGCGATTTGCGTTATTTATTTCGTTGATTTAGATCGGCAAATCAAAGTATTGTGAGACAATTGGCATGAACAGACAGGCGGTCATTATTGCAGCGGTATGTTTAATATTAGGAGGTTGTTCGAGTTTTTCCGGGGAGAAAAATGCAGGCGCCCAATCATTAAATAGCGAAGAGTTTAAGACCGAATTTCATTATAGTCCGCTGGTCGGGCTTGAGTTTGACAACAAAGTGATGCGGCGGGATCCAAGCGATGTAATCAAAGCAGGGCCCTTATACTACGTATGGTACACGAAGGGTAATCAATATCACGGCTACGACGCAACAATATGGTATGCGACCTCAGAGGATGGAAGATTGTGGACGGAAAGGGCGGAGGCGCTGCCGCGAGGTGGACCGGGCAGTTGGGATGAGCAAAGTGTCTTTACGCCGAACATACTGGTAGCTGAAGAGCGATTCTATCTCTTTTTCACTGCCGTTTCGAAACCGTTCAGCGACAGGAGCAAGACCGCGATTGGGATAGCCCAAGCAGAGTCACCGGACGGTCCCTGGAAGAAATTCAAGGGCAATCCCATTCTGATAACCGGGAAATCCGGGAAATGGATTGGGAATTCCGGTACCAAAGCCGAACCTAAAGGTGCCTGGGACAGCCACCGGGTGGATGATGCATGTCTGCTGGTACGGGATGGTAAATATTGGCTCTATTACAAGGGTCGGCAGATGGGCTTAAGTCCCAGGGAGACCAAGATGGGGGTGGCCATTGCCGACCGGCCGACCGGGCCGTATATCAAGTATGAAAACAATCCTTTAATAAAAAGCGGGCACGAGGTTCTGGTATGGCCTGATGGTGGGGGGGTGGTGACTCTTATCCGAACCGGCCCGGAATCTAACACTATTCAGTATGCCCCGAACGGTTTAAATTTTTCAGTCATGGGACAGTTGAAGAATCAACCTTGGGCTCCCGGGGCCTATCGTCCGGACGCGTTTTTGGATAGCAAGCATGGTAGTGGAGTAACATGGGGCATTTCGTTGAAAGTTCGTAACAAATGGCCTTACCTGGTGCGGTATGACTGCGATTTGGGATTGTCGAAATAGGTAAAGGTTTTGAGGGATAAATGAGCTATTTCAGCTCCACGCTCCAGTAGGCGTGGTCGAGGAATTGCTTCCAGGATCGGTATCGTGAGTTAGAAAACTTGATGTCGATAGTTGGCGAACGGCGGGGTTTAACCGGTTTGGCGATTAAGCTCATATTGGCCTGTTTTGGTGTTTTTCCGCCTTTTTGAACGTTACATGATAAGCAACAACAGACTACATTATCCCAGGCGGCTTTGCCGTTTTGGCTTCTTGGAATAACATGGTCGATGCTCAATTCGCTGGTAGGATACTTCTTGCCACAATATTGACAACGATTTCCGTCGCGGGCAAAAATATTTCGCCTGTTGAATTTTACTTCCTTTCTTGGCAGACGGTCATACAAGGTAAGTCTGATTATTCTTGGTACTGCTATGCTGAATTTAACTGTACGGACCCAGTCATGTTTATGTGGTTCGAAACGATGTTTCAACTGGCTGATTTCCCGCCAGCCATCAAAATCATATGATAAATATTGCCCGTCTTCGATATGTACAACTTCCGCCAAATTTCGATAGAGAAGGGAAAATGCCCGTTTGGCGCTAGTGACGCGAACGGCCATATAATTCCTGTT
>CP070790.1:1499285-1502251 GCA_020346805.1 Planctomycetota bacterium | reverse complement strand
GGGGGCGATCCATGAGACTTGGGTTGATGATACCTTGAAACGTAAATGGGTTGAGCAAAAAACCCATGTAGCAGAACGGGTCAAGCTGGCCAATACCAAGTATGACGAACTTCTGGAACGGTTTCAGGTTGAAAAGTGACATTCCGGGCGGGAAACGGGGAATTTTTTAAAAATTTCATAATCTACTGCATAAACCGTAGATTGTCAACGGCAAAAACCGTAGATAGTGTTTTTTTTATAATCGTTTTAAATTGAAGGACTTACGGATGCACTATTCCTCGGAGCGTAATAGTTTTAGCAGTTCTTCGTATTTGGCATTGGCTTGTTCGACACGTTGCTCGAGGAAACTCTTTTGTTTGTTCCATTCGGTTTGCAGGGTATCGTTTATCCATGTTTCAAAGATCGGTTTAACCGGTTTTTCGATCAGATCACGAAGGCGCTGCCGCTGTGTGGCTACTATCTTGCGAACTGCTTGCTTCTTCCAGAATCGCCGGCCGTCGACGGTGACGTAAATAGGCGCGGTATGGGCCAGGAGCTTGCCTTCACAGGTAACTTTGACGGCCATCCACACGCTTTGCTCGGCAGCCATCTGGTAGGAAAGTTTGAGAGATTGTTCACCTTCCGGCAGGTCAACGGTTGTAACCGTATCGCCATGGATAATGAGCTGGATTTGTTTGAGCTTATCCATGGTGGGATTGATGACGGCGGTGGCCTCGATGTTGAGGGGGGCACCTTGTTCAATTCCTAACTCCTCACCCATATTTGCCCCATTAACGGTAAAAGTCAGGATGGGACCGGTGGTTACAAAAGTCCGGCCTTCCGCCAGGGCATCGAACCATCCCTGGTCGCTGTAGGGGCCGTCAAGATAAACATAATTGCGCACTGAGCCGGGGGGATCGATATAGGGATAATCCGATCCTGCGGTAGGCACCAATTTGTAACCCAAGTTGAGGAATTCATAAAACACACGATCCTCGATGTTGTTGACCTGTAACATTTCTACAAAATCGATGAGGCCGAAAGGCATATCCAGGGCCATACCCCGCTCGGCGAAAAACCCGAGACCCATATGGGCGTAGCCAACCAGGCCCCCCTGCTCGCGGGTTCGTTGATAGGCCTTGTGATAGAGATAGTAGGTCTCGTCGTCACGAACCATACTTTTCATATTGAGCAGGAGTGAATGGCCCCGATGAGGCGTTCGCGGTTCTTCTTGTGAGGGAATCAGGACATATTTTCCCAGTCGGTATTTGCCGGCTTCGCCGAAGGCATATTGGCGGAAGTAGTAGGTTTCGATGTTGCCCATCTGGGCGAGGTTGGAGACGTTGAGGTCCTCACCCCGGCACTGGGCCATGACGGCGGAATTTTGTTCAGGGGTACGGCCGATGTGCACGTGGCAGTCGCCGGAGTACCAACCTTTTTCGGCCATGTTTACCCATTGCTTAAGCTTCACGGTGTGTTCCAGAGTCTTGCCGGCCTCGATAGTAATCCATTCCTCGACCAGGTAGTATTCGATTCCCTTACGAACGATGATTTGATATTTGCCGGCCGGCAGCTCGCATTCATACTCGCCGTAGGTCCAGAAGGCATAGGTATTGGCGATGGGCCAGGTGGTATCTTGTCGGCAGTTAAACATCTTCAACGTGCGATAAAAGACATTGATGGGGACGGCATTGGAATCCTCTGCGGGCGGCTTAAACCGCTGCTTTGTATCGTATATTCCGATACGGGCCGGTGTGATCTTTCCGGTTGTTTCATCGACAACGCGGAGTTTGAGTTTGCCATTCTGTTCAGGTGCCGCAAAACTTTTATCCAGACTAACCTTTAGATCCGAAATACGAAGCATGCCCTTGGGTGAGGAGATTCGAAAGTCGGCACTGCGGTGCTGACGATCGGCAAAACGGGCTCGGGTGAGTTTGAACAGGTGCCTGGCCCAACGGGTAGACTTATCCGGCTGGGCGATCTGGTGATATTGATGGAAAGTCCCCTCGTGTTTTTCTTTTAAATAATTGGAATCATATTCGAAAAGAATCGGCCCGGAAACGGTTGAATCGTATACGATTTCAATCTGGGCCTCAACGTCGCTATCGAAAACATAATCGTTGTCGATATCAAAATACAAAAAGCGATTCCGGTTGGTATTAGCAGTTTCAATGCACTGTTTGCCGTCGACGGTTTTGGCGATGGGATTGCCGTCACCGGTAAAAACGACTTTGACATTATCGCGAGCCCAGGTAAAAGGCGGAGGCTGGTTAGGATTGGCAAATACCGCAGAGGAAACGGCCATCAGGAAAGCTAATACAATACAAGCGGTACCAAGTATACATGCAAACGAACGCATAACACATCCTTTCATTAAGGGGCCGATTTCGATGTCGTATTATCTGATACGCTTACATTTACTGTAAGCCGATTCATGTCTGAGTCGACGGGCTTTATATTAACAACATATTTCCCGAATTGGTAACGAATGACATCTTGTTTGGGAATCACATGCCGTACATGCCTGCGAACACGATCTGCCAGAAAATCATCAGTTACAATCCAAAGACCTCGGCCATCGCTCAGGATACCACGAGATCCGCACTGTGTAATAACACGTCTGGGCAACAGATGCGGCAGGCCAACACAAGTAGCCCCATTTAAAACACATCGCTCGACGGCCCTGATTGTCTCAGGCGTCACGCCAAGGCCGGTCAGAAAAATCACTTCCACACCATCGAGATGCTTGAAGCCTACGTGGTGATCGAAAACCACTACGCCGTCAAGCGGGCAAAATACCTGGTATGGACGATTCTTATAACTTGTGCAAAACCAACTGATACCATCTTTGGCCACGGTACCGCGGGTCAGCAAGTGCCATATCTGGAACCAGGCTTCGGTAATTTCATTGGATTTCCATTCCGGGTTTCCGAATAGTTGGTCGGTCAAAATGGAGAAGCCTGATCTACCTTGCCCCCAACACGCAT
>CP070790.1:1494026-1499185 GCA_020346805.1 Planctomycetota bacterium | reverse complement strand
GGAACTCGGCGAAGTCATCCTGATCCACATCGCCGTCGCGGTCGTCATCGGCGAACGGCGTCGGGCAGCAAAGCACATCACCGCATTGGGAAATATGACCGTCGTAACGCCCGCCCAATCCGGCCGGGGGCGGATCCACGCATTCGCTCATTGTCATAATCCCGCACTGCCCGTTCCCGTAACAACACGCCCCAGTCGCCTCATCGCCGGGCACTCCGCCGTCAACGGCTAAGTTATCAAAATTGATCCACCTGCCGCCCCACATGATTTTTCCCGTTGCACCACCACATTGTTCATACGCATTCTTGATGCTTGTCCTATTGCCTATACAATTGCCGTTGCTATCCATGTTGCAGGCAATAGAGGCCCCTCCATGCATCTTGTTGAATGGACCAGGGTACAGGCGCTTAATTCCCGTCACCGTGCTTTGCACCCAGTCCCAAACGCCCGGTGACACTTCAACATTCGACCGGTGATAAATCTCCACCGTTTTGGCCTTGATAGTCAGCGATACATTATTGGTAATATCTCCAAGGGCAAAATAAACACTATTTGTGGGATTGGGGTGGTCCGTCCACCATATCAATGTCTCGCCGCCCGGCCCATTGAAGTCAGGATTAATGATCCGCCACTTGAGACCGTCGTAGAACGACAAATAGCGATTAGTGGGCCTCTGGTAATCCGGGTCTGATTCCTCGCAGTGGCAGGGATTATGATCCAGCAGGGCATTTGCCCCGATCGCGATAGCGGTCCGCACGTTAGTTTGCAACGGCGGGCAGTAGGGAGGACCGCACGGGATCGGCGGACCTCCCGGATTATTGGGATCCGGACAGAGGGACGATGCGGTCCGGGCATCGTAAGATTGACATACATGCGGCCACGCTGCATACGAGCTGGTTCTTGGTGAGCACAAGGAACTACAGTTAGTACAAGTTCCAGTCCCATCATCTTCCCCCACCATGATATATTCCCACCGCGAACGATTACTATTAGGTATCCCAGTATCCAGGAACAACTCAAAGACACCGTTATCCCATTGTATGTGTACACCACCAGTAACGCTGTCGCCCCCGCACATATCGAAACTCAGAATAAGAGGGTGGGCGTCCGTGCCCATAACCGTATTGTATTCTGGGCCAAATTTGTACTGTATTTCATCGATTAAGTTTACCGTGGCCTGGCCAAGATCGCCCTTAGGATACCTGGTGGCGAATGGTGGAGAACTTACCCACGATTCCAAGTGTCCCGGGTATCCCTCATCCGGTCCCTCATCAACTTTAAATTCCACGCCGGTCAGGTTCCCAGTGTCATTAACTCTGGAGGTGCGGGGAAACGCCTGACGGATCAGCATCCAACTCCAACAAAGATCCGTTCCGCATGGATATGGGCACGGCATAGGCGGCGGTGGTGGGCACGCTGGTGCCCCATTACACAGCCGGTCTACATCTTGGCAGTAAAGCGCTGCGCAAATACACGCCGGCGGATCAGTCGGGTAAGTGCTGCTGCACCAAGTTTCGGCCATAGTGTTCCCGCAGATCACCATAACAGTTTCCAGTACAATTATAATTTGTGATATCTTCATTGATTGTCCCTATATGAATATGTAGCTTTCTTTGACGATCCCTCTATTCCACATTCCAACCATAGTGATTCATAAGGACAGTTAATCTCCCCAAGTATCAAAAAATATCTTATCCTTTCCCTCAATTCATTTACCGCTATACTTCCTCCAATAAAATCCCCTCCAATCTTAAGGGGTGCAACCCGCGGGCAGATTGTTTATGTCGAGCAGTATTGCCGGACCCGTCGCACAATTCTGGAAATGGTCATAATCGTCGAGGTCGATATCTTGGTTTGTGTCAGCGGTGTTATCCCTGTTGAAGCACTCGCAACCGGCCGGCACCCCACCTTCATCACCCGTGAAACACTGCTGGAACTCGGCGAAGTCGTCCTGATCTACATCGTCGTCGTTATCGACGTCGGCGAAGGGGATCGCACAGCATGGCGGTGTTGCCGGATCGCTGCAGGTCAACCATGCCGTGTATGTTCCCTCCGAGCATTGGTCTGCCGATTGGACATTCTCGCAAACGCCGTCAATGCAGCATGCACCAAAGGGATCAACACTTTCCGTGAAGATCCCCCCGTGTAAGTACACATTGTCGGTGTAAAATGGGTAGGCCGGCTGCAGGCAGGCCTTATTACCGATATAGGCGGCCTTGAAAGCCCCCTTATAATGTCGTTGTAAAGTCGCTACCCAGACAGTTTCGTATTGCTTGTTACCCCAAAGCACAGTGATGTAGTCGGTCCAGACATCGATCCGCGCCCACGCATACCGCTTCTGTTGCCATGGGTCCTCCATCGCGGCTACAAGACCGGCAGGAAGGGTAGGACCGGCCAATATATACCCTGGCCACGGCGGCCCTGCTTGCCCCATGACCGTGCCGGTTGGGGGGGTGGTCGGGACGTCGGCAGGGAAGTTAGTGAGTCTCATCGGGATCCAGTCGTGGCCATCGTACACCGC
This sequence comes from Planctomycetota bacterium, assembly GCA_020346805.1. Classification (GTDB taxonomy): domain Bacteria; phylum Planctomycetota; class Phycisphaerae; order UBA1845; family PWPN01. The sequence goes on along the minus strand of CP070790.1, from coordinate 1,496,664 downwards.
GGGTACATAGGCGAACGGCACCCCTGGGTGGTTTCCACCCCGGGGATCGGTGTCGCACGGATCCTGGTCCAGTGCCGCCATCATGCCGAAAGCGATCGCATTATGATTGCTGTCATCAGTCAAAGAGGCCATAGGACGGGTAAGTGGCCCATCGCCACATTTTACATTCGTGATGGAAAGCGGAGCGCGATCAGTGCCATCCGTTAATTCCACGTATGTGTTGACCTGATGGGCCGCCTCTGACATCCCTTCGTACCCCCCTATGGCCGGGAAGTCATAATACACGTAAATACTCAAGACATCGGTGTCCGTGGCTGCAACCGCTACCTTGCTGGGATCGTACTTTGCCTGAAGAAGCGAGGATATATCCCACTTGTAACTCATACCAAGGTGGTCCGGCACGGGGAAGCCGTCGCTCTGCCATAGCTCGACGCCGCTAGTGCCGTCATCCGCGGTGAAAACGACGGTCCCGTCAAAGTTATGCAAGTTGGACGGATTGGAGCTGGCCGCACCGGGATTGATATCCATTACCAGCACCGCGCCTGCCGTGCTGTCCGTACGCCACAGTTCGCGGCCGCTCGTGCCAGTGCCGTCGTCGGCCGAGAAGTACAAGGTGCTGCCGACTGCCGTCATGTTGGTCGGGTTGGAGCTATCGGGACCGACTTTGATGTCTTTGGTCAGGGTGGTAGTATAGCCCTCGCTCCACCACACCTCCATTCCACTACCGGTGCCGTCGTCCGCTATGAAGTATATCCTGTGTCCAACGGGCACGAAGTTCGTGGGAGGAGAGGCAAAGGTTTTGACCTTGACTGTACCGCTAACCGTGCCGTCGGTCTTCCACAGGTCATTGCCGGCGGTGAAGAAGGCCTTGTAAAGTAAGCCGGCGGTGATCACGTTCGCCGGGCTTCCGACGGCGCCGGGATCGTGGAGCAGATCCGTGTCCGAGCCGTCGAGTGCACCGCAACTCTTCCAGAGTTCCATGCCGTCTACGCCATCGCTGTTCACGGTAAAGAGCGCGGTCGGCGTATACGTGTTGTAGCCGGACAGGAGAGTCACCCCCAACAGGTTAGTCGGGTTGGACCCCGTCGATCCTGACACAATGTCCATGACCAGTCCCGTTCCCGCTACGGTCCCGTCGGTCCTCCAAAGCTCGCGGCCGTTGACGCCATTATCAGCGGTAAAAAAAACTTTGGCATCGTAAGGTCCAGCCCAGTGCCAGGTTTTGTAGTAGAGGGTAGTCAGAAGCTGCGGATCAGACGAGGCACCCGCAGAGGTGTTGATATCCATTATCATGCTTGTCGAGGTACCGTCGTTCATCCAGAGTTCACGGCCGTTGGTGCCGTCATCTGCGGAGAAAATGACACCTTTGGTTAATTCTTTTCCAAATATCGCGAATCCGCTCGGATCGGAGTTGTCGGCACCGGGATTGATGTCCGCTAACATGGCCGTGGTGGTATTCAGGTCCAGAGGCGTGTAGGACCTCCAGAGTTCGCGGCCGTTGGTGCCGTCATCTGCGCTGAAGAAAATAATACCGGACTCACCGGGATCCTGTTGGAATATATTGGTAGGGTTGGAGCTATCGGCCCCGGGATTGATATCCATTTCAAGTGCCATGAGAGGATAAAGGGGTTCTAAGATCCGGTAGAATTCCTGCCCATTGATCCCCGAGCCGTCATCGGCGGATACCCAGAGGCGCCAAATGACATCGTGCCCACTGACCGCCATCTCACCGATGGTCGAGCTGCCGGGCCCGGGATTGAGATCCTTGATCATGCGGGTACCGATACCTACAGGCAGCAGGGTTCTGAGACATTGTTTATCCGCGCGGGTTCCTTCCCGAACGATTATTGCCGGAGAACATCCGCCATCGAGACTCCAATAGGGAACATAATATGGCGGTACGGCAAAGTAAACATTGAGCGAGGTATTCTCAAAATCCTGCATATCGCTGAACTGTGCCGCAATCCTCTCGGTTGGAATCAGCGCCGCCAGAACAACGACACACACTACAAACCCGCAGAACCGAGTTCTACCAATCATGATCCCATTCTCCTTTTGACAAAAATTTCTGATAGCCTTGGCGGAATGCACCGCCCGGCCTTATTCATCTATTATACAATTATGCATCTATACATTGTACCAAGACCTTGAACTGCTTCACCTCTGCACCTACGGCAAGCAGCTCAACGCTAGGCACGGGCTACACAGCATGTTCGGACCGATCCGGCAGTTACCGCACACCATGAGGCCCCCAGGCATCCACATTGTTGTCGCTATCGCGATCCAATCCCTCCAACTTTAGGGGGTGCAACCCGCGGGTGGATTACCCGCTTCAAAGGGAACAGATGGGCCGGTCGCACAATTCTGGAACTGGGCATAATCGTCGATGTCGATGTCTTTGATTGTGTCTTCGAAGTCATCCCTGTTGAAACATTCGCAACCGGCAGGAATCCCACCTTCATCACCTGTGAAACATTGCTGGAATTCAGCGAAATCGTCTTGGTCGACGTCGCCGTCACCGTCAGCGTCTGCGAACGGAGTGGGGCAGCAGATAATGGATGGATCGCTGCACGAGGTATATGCACCATGGTAAGTGCCTCCGAGGGTGTTGCATTCGCTCAGTGTGACCTCGGTACAG
>CP070790.1:1487391-1493926 GCA_020346805.1 Planctomycetota bacterium | reverse complement strand
TCAACTTAAAGCAAGAAAATTAATCAAACAGACTTGATTTTGAGCCGCGAGGATTTTTTCCAGGCGAGACAGTAGAGAAAGCTCATGACTGACCTTTACAACATTTTCAAACGCTTCAGTCCAAATTACTCGTTAAAGATAGACCTTGAGCTGTCCTGTCGGCGAAGGCCGAAGCACGTGCTTGGTTTTCCGTCGGCCTTGGGCACCAATGATGTGATTATGAAACAATTCTCACCTTACGATTTAAGGAGAGGAGGTGCAAGATAAGCAATTTAATACTCGTCATATTAGACGCAGGTATTGTCTGAATTTACCAGGCACGTCTAATTGTACAGTTAAAAATCACGTTATCTTCACTTTACAGGAGGCAAGAAAATGATGAAAACACTTGTAAAATGTATTTGTGCAGCCGTGGTGCTCACCATGGCCTCGGCCGCCTTTGGCCAGCTCGATTTCTTCGATAATTTCAACTCCTATCAAGCGTATAAGAAGCTGAATGACGGTCCCTGGGCTCCTTGTCACCACTTTAATTATGAGGCGCCGTATGTTTGGGGGCATTACGAGCGCCCGCCCTGGGGCGGACCTAAACGAGGAAAGTCAGTTTCGAAACCCAATAACCTGTTAATCAACCAACGGGATCAGCGCTGGCTCAACGGGGTACAGGCCCTCTTGGCCGATGGCAAGGAGTACAACGGTTCAGATAAATGTCCTCTCGAAATGTCGTACTTTGCGTGGTATGGCAAAGTGGCGACGGCCGACTTTTACGTGGTAATTTCACTGGGCGACGTACATCCGCCAGCGAGTAGTAGCGTTGTGCTCCCCCAACCCATGCCTTGCATCGCCTTTTGCAAACCCTACTTTGAGAGGAGTAGGAGAGGATGGTACTTCGATGGCAAACAATGGACCAGTCCCGGTAATTGTCATCCCAAAGACGGCAAGGCTGAGTTTTCGCATATTACAATAGAAACAGAAGATTGCAGAATGAGATTTAATGACGGAATGCCCAATAATGTGGAATTGGGCCGAGCTTATCAGGGTGGCTTCGATCGTATTAGTCTTTATACGGTTAAATATGAACACGACCAGTGGGTGTCCCTCGATGACGTGTCCGTCGAAGGTGGCTATACCACTTTAATCGCCGACCTTGACATCCTGCCCGAGGATGATCCCAATTACCTGACCAATCACACGGGTGACAAGAGCAGGTTGCCGATAGCCTTGCTCAGCACGGAAGACGTCGACGTAACCCAGATCGAACTTGATTCGATTTCGATCGGCGGAACCATATTCCCGGTCAAGACGCCTAAGGTCTCTGATGAAAACGGTGATGGTCTTGACGACTTGAAATTACACTTCTCCAGACGTGAGGTAATCATTACTCTGGGTCTGGACCTGATGGAAACCGGTACGGTTGTGCCCATTACTGTAATTGGCGAGTTGGGTTGCGATAGTCTTGAAGCTACTGACACCATAATAGTTCAGGAGCGTGAGGATTAAAATTCTGACCCGTTTGTGAATGGAAGGCCCGCGACATGATTTTGCCGTGGGCCTTTCTTTTAAGGTAGTTTTATTTGGAGTGTACCGGTTGAAATTGCGATTAGCGGATACTTTGGGCCCTAAAGGATCCCGCACAGTCAATCTTAAACTGCTCTATTATCTTTACAATCGGCAGGGTCAACGCTTAGCGCTATGACCTAACCGTGGCAAAAAAAACGAATTAAAGTACAGCAGAATATAGTCGACATATATGCTCAAAAAACAATTGACAGCTTTTTAGTCATAACATAAACTGACTGCATCAGTTCCGTGCATCTTTACCAGAATCTAAGTGGATAACCGCCTTAAGTGTCAAATAGTCTGTAGGAGGTGGAATCCACATTTTCTGCCGGGCACATCATTAATTAACGATGGCGACTTCCGATGGTTGCCGACCGAATCGAAATTGCTTGTCATGAAAGTAGTCTGGGCGACAAGAAATAGGTCTTAAAAGAGGACTTTGTGTATTGAGTGATTGGCACGAAGGGGAGGAAAAGCAGTTTCAAGTTCTGGTAAAAGCCAGGAGGATGCTAAAAACAAATCAATACCATAATGATTATTTGATCTGTTTTTGTTCGGAGGCGGGAAGGTCTGGATTTTTAAACATATTTCAGCAACGGTGCTGAAGTCACATTTCTTTTCATCAAATCATGTTAGGAGGTGCGCTATGAAAAAAATCCTTATCGTAATGGGTGTGTTGACCTTTGCCTCCTCGGCAATGGCAGCAGGTATCTATTACCACGAGCATTGGGATAGTTATGACGATAGCGACTGGAGCGTCTGGCCACCGTGGCATGATCCCACGTATACAGCCGTCTGGACGCCGGATGCCACGGTCAATCCGGGGTGGCCCCGTATCTGGAACTTTACAGACAGATATTACACGATCCCTAATGCTATATTAATCGACAGCCGAAATCGGGCCATTGACAACGACCTAGCGGACGGCATAACCAATGGTACGTCTGATGGGGCAGAATTGAAGCCCGGTCAGAGCGTGTTTCCCGGCGGCGATCTCGACAACTCACGCAATCTGAGTCTGGGGTACTATTTGTTATATAAAAACAAGAAAATGCGCAAGTTCGCAGCTAGTTACGTGGAGATCTCCTCGGGCGGTTTGCATGCCCCTTGGGGTGCCGGCGCACTGGATCCTTTACCCAATCCCATTCCCGTGGTGGCTATAGGATCACTAAACGGGCTCTTCACTGGTACCGGCATCAATGGCGAGAATGTCGCCGTGTACTTCTTCGACGGCCAGCAGTGGGTTCGGACGTCCCCCGGTACAACCAGTGGGTGGAACCGTATGTGGGCCCAGATCTACTACGACTCAGGAGACAGCACTTGGAAGGCCAGGATCCGCGAGGATAAGCAGGGCTTGGTGGGTACGTACAATCTGGCTTTCGATCCCAGCATCCTTGGTTTCGACACCATAAGCTGGCGGGACATTAACTCAGGGTCACAATGGAGTGGTGATTGCACCGGCGATGACGTCTACCTGGTTGGCGGTTATAAGATCGTGACTGCTCCTCTTGATATTACACCACACGATTGCCCTAACCTCTTTACCGTTAACATGAAGAGTAAGGGCCGGATACCCATGGCCATCCTTGGTTCGGAGGACCTCAACGTAGCCGATATCAACATCGACTCCATCTCCATCGGCGAAGTCATATTCCCCGTTAAAACCCCTTCTATCGAGGACGTATCCGGGCCTATGGGTGATCCTTGTGCTTGCGGGACCGGTGTGCCTGATGGTTATGATGACTTGGTCGTCCACTTCTCCAGGCGCGACCTGATCGGGGCTCTAGGGCTGGATCTGCTCGAAGTCGGCACCGAGGTAGAGGTCATAGTGAAAGGTGACATAGGTGGCGATGTAATTGAAGCCAAAGACTGCATCACGCTTCAGGCGCGTGAGGATTAAAATCTGACCCGTTTGTGAATGGAAAGGCCCGCGACATGATTTTGCCGCGGGCCTTTCATTTATTATCTATACAGTTGTCTGGGCAACGCTTAGCACTATGACATAACCGTTGAAAAAACCGATTTAAAGTGCAGCAGAATATAGTCGACTGAATCATAATATATAGTCGACATATATACACAAAAACCATTGACAGTGGTTTCCGTTTAGTATAAAATGTCTGTACAGTTTCGTGTATCTGTGTCAGTATCAAGGCGGAAAACCGCCTGAAGCTTCGAAAAATCTAATCTATAGGAGGTGGAATCCACATGTCGCCTTGGCACGGCATCAGGTGCCGAGTGCCACTTTAAATGGTTGCCGACTTAAATGAGATTGTTAGTTGTGTAAATAGTCTGCGCGGCAGGCAAAAAGATAACTATCAAATGTGAACGTTCTCAATTGGGCCAAGGGCGAGAACGGGAGAAAAAACAGTTTCAATTCTGGCAAAAGCCAAGAGGGAGTGAGAGATGATGAGAAATGTAATAATGTTGGTTATTGTGACGGCCATTAGCTATCCTGCGATGGCAACAGCGACCAAACCGATCAATTACAGCGACAGTTTCGAGTCTTCCGCTACCTACGTGTCGGATTGGGCCGCTGTTTCCGGCCTGACAAAGTACCCCAGACTTTACACTACGGGCCACACTGGAAACTACGGCCTGATGCAGTACGATCGTACGAACTATGGGATCGAGAACGATCTGGCCGACGGGGACGAGATGCCGGTCGGAGGCTATCTTGAGGCTACTAGTACCAGCCCCTTAGTTGTGGGCCTGTGGTGGAATCCGCTTTCACCGGAACGGCAAAAAAACAGCTTTATCCTGGAGATTACCGGAGGAGGTAACTATCTGGGCATCGCCAACCAGAGAGTGAATCCCGAGGGGAACAATAGCTGTTACTTCAGCTTTAACGGAGCTTTTTGGATAAGATGCTATCTGAACTTTATCGGCAGTGCCTGGAATAATCCTTTTATGACGATTAATTCCAACGGCAGCGTTACGGTGGACGTGGCAGGCTATACCAAAACCTTCTACGGTGTTCACAACGGCAGCGGGTTTGACACCCTCAGGATCCGCTCGCTTGGAAGTTCAACAGCTCCTAGCTGGATTGATGATGTCTACGTTACCGGTGGCAATATCGTACCCGAGCCGGCGGCATTGGCCCTGATGGGTCTTGGCTTGCCCTGGATACTGCCTCGGCGAAGAAGGTAGTGATTATAATCGGTGAAGAAGCCCATTTTTTTAGGGGCAAAAATCACCTTAAGAAGATAGAAAGGGTTACCGGATGCAAACCGGTAACCTTTTCTTCATACGCCCTGCAAAGCGCTCGCTAGTGCCCGGCGATGCATGGTAATCATGTTCGGAGGGCATTATTGCATACAAAATCAAACAAAACCTAACACAAGCCTAATTTGCCAGGCATATGAGCTCGGCGATATCGTAAATCAGGCATTGAAAAGCGGATTTGATTATGAAAATAAGATTTTATCGGTAATCGCTAGCTTCTCATCATTCATGGCCGAACAGCGGCAAACGAGAACAAATGGAAATATCGAATTAAAGTAAGACAGAACATGGTCGACAATTTTTTTGTTTATATGGTCGACATAAAACAGCAAAAATTATTGACAGTAGATTCGTCTTATTGTAAACTAAACGTATCAATTTCGTGCATGCTGTCAGAATCGATGCTTAGAACAACCCAAAAAATTGAATAATCTTCAGGAGGTGGGATCCACATTGTCGACCGTTCACGACATCAAATACTTAGAGTTACATCCAACGTTTGCGGATTTAAATGAAAACAATTGTTGCATATTCTCAGTATTCTCCGGCGAGAACGAAGTATCGGACGCGGCTGTTAGCTATAGGGGTAACGGCGCAAACGAAAAAAAGAGAATAGATAAAGGGTGATCGGGCAGCCAATTGTAAAGTCCAAAGGAGAATAGATGCAATGCAAAGAGTAAAAGGTGTGGGGATAGCGGCTGCTGTCGCAGCAGTCTTAGTGGTGACAACGCAAGCCGTCGGTGGTACCAACCTTATGTCGATTGGGGTCTTGAACCCGGCGCCGGACGGTACCGTAGCCAGCGGTGTTTATGCCACATCGCCGGAAGGTACTTATGCTGTGGGATACAGTGACGGACCGGACAGCGCAGGCACGGCCACGATCCAGCAGCCGATCATCTGGTCGCAGGCAACGGGCCTGGTGCAGTTGCCTAATCCGGTCGACATCGACGGCCAGGCCAGGGGCGTGGTGGTTCGCCCGAATGCCGGCATGATCGGCATTGCCGGGAATATTAATAACCGGATGTATTATTACCAGGCCCCACCGGACAATCTGGCCAGTGGATCGTGGACCGAAAACGGTCGTTCTGAGCGTGGACTCATCGGCCCATATAACACAGCTCGATTGGGGGTAGATTACCCGGCTACAGAAGGATGGTTCATCGGGGGCGATTACAGCGGTAGCCTGAAGGACTATGTCCAGGGAGTGGATGGCCCTGCGAGCTTAGACCACAAGAACACAGGCGGCGGCGAGTGTGTTAGTCATTCCGTCAGCGGCGAAAAGTGGACGGCCGGCTATGACCACGGCAATCCAGGGGGCCAGCACCGCGCCCTATTCATGAACTATAACAACGGAGATGTTCAGGTCGTGATTCCGGGCGGCAGCAGCTATCTAAGTGAAGCCCTCGGTATATCGGCCGCCGGTACGGTACTTTCGGGCTATGACGCCTCGGATGCCACAAACAACCAGGCATTTGTCTGGAAGGTTGGCGATGCCGCAATGACGCTGCTCGACACTTTGCCGGGAGATACACAGAGCAATGCCATTACTGTCAACCTTATCGGTAGCGACTACATCACAGCCGGCTACTCGTCCGACGGCGCCAATGAGCGGGCGGTGATCTGGGATACTACTGGTACGTGGGACAATACCGGTCAGCCCAAGCTGGTTTCGGATCTGTTGGCCACTCTCGGGGGAGACCTCAGCGTCTGGACTAACCTCACGCGGGTTACGACCATGTCGGATGACGGCATG
>CP070790.1:1483800-1487291 GCA_020346805.1 Planctomycetota bacterium | reverse complement strand
TCAGGTTTTCGTCTGGACGGTGGACGAACCGGCCGATATGCGTTTTCTGGTTCGTATCGGAGTCGACGGCATCATTTCCAATCGCCCGGATCTGCTGTTGAATATTCTTAAGGAAAGTAAGCAAGGACAAAAGAAAAAAACATGACATCACATGACCGCGCAATTGCTTGTGTCGAAGGCCCATGTGCCGAGATTGCCGTCGCCTCCAATAAATCGCGTCTGCATAAATTCATATGAATTTATATTATAAGTAGGGCGTTTTATACGAGAACTATATTAACTCGGATTGTTCACGGGAGTTTTAGCTGGTTTTTGTAATATTATTGGTTAACAGGAGTTATGTTCCCATACAGAGTAATTACAGATATACAGAGTGCATTTTCCGGCGCGATGATTATTCTCGTCCGACGAGGAAGAGACGGCAATTTGCCGCAGGCGTATTCGGTAATACGTTGAGGAAAGATCGTCGGCTCTGACGAAGACGGACGGAAAAAGCATCCGTCGGGCGGAAAGACCTGTGAATAATTCGGGTTAACATCAGTTATTCATGGGGGTACACATGAGACTGACTATTAATCCCTTTTTTGTTTTGTTGTTTATCGTACTGATCGCATCGTCAGCCGACAGTTGGGCTGAGTTTAAAGTGATTAAGGTCCGGGATAGTTTAGTCGATTCCCAAGCCCTGACCATCGAAGGAAACTTCGGCCGGGCCATCAACGGCAAGTCTTTCCAGCAGGATGCGGTGGTAACTCATGGAAAATATCAATATGTGGGATATTATGACGCCAACAGATATGTATGCATAGCCAGGCGCAAACTGCCTGACGGAGACTGGGCTATTGTAAGATTCACAGACTATCACTTCAAAAGCAATGACGCACACAACACCATCTCTATGGGGATTTGTCCCCGGGACGGAACCATACATCTGGCCTTCGACCACCACGGCCATCCACTCCACTACCGCGTTTCCCCAAAAGGTATGGCTGCCGATCATGAAGGCATCCCATGGCAAGCTTCACGTTTTAGTGCCGTTACATCGGAGTTGGAGAAGGGCAAGAGCCTCCGCATTACCTATCCTCGTTTCTGGCAAACACCCGATGGCGGCCTGCAGTTCTGCTACCGGATAGGCGGGTCCGGAGCTGGCGATCGTATGCTTGTCGATTACAACGCTAAAACCGGTAAATGGATCAACACTCGGCAGGTCGACTCCAGGCGGGGACTGTTCGTAGACGCTAAGGGTGAGAGCAAATCCAGATGTTCCTACCCCAACGGATACGATTACGGTCCCAACGGCAGATTGCACACCACATGGGTCTGGCGAGAGCACAGTCAAGGAGCCAATCATGATCTGATGTATTCCTATAGTGAGGATCGGGGCAAAACCTGGCGCAATAATCAAGGGGAGGTGTTGGCCGAGCCGGCCCACGTCAACTCACCCGACATCACCGTAGTCAATATAAGCCGAGCTTATGGATTGATGAACACGCACGGACAGGCTGTTGATTCCCAAGGGCGCATTCACGTCGTGATGTGGCATTGTACGGACCAATCGCTTCAAGCAGCCGGCAGCAAGCCCGGCGAGCATCGCTGGGGTCCTCTGGAGGCACATCGCTACCATCACTACTGGCGGGACAAGAATGGAGCGTGGCAGCATAGGGAACTTCCCTGGGTGGCAGGAAATCGCCCCAAGCTGTTCATGGACAAAAACGATAACGCTTACCTGATCTATCTGGCCAAACCTGAATCCGCCGGTATGGATTATGGGAGAATCTGCGCAGGCAATCTGGAGATTGCCGCAGCCACTGCCGATTCCCGATGGATGGACTGGAGAGTAATCCATACGGAAAAGGATTCCTTTCACAATGAAATGCTTGGTGACCGATACCGCTGGAAGAGGGACGCCATACTCTCGATCATGGTGCAGGAAACACCGAAGAAATCTCAAGAGCCAACCCCCCTGCGGATTCTGGATTTTAGCTTCGAGAATAAATGAGGATGAGGAATGAATCAAAATTAGAGCAGGCGTTTAACAAAGTGGCCCCCCTTACCAAGGAAAATCACCACCATCTATTTTCTCTCGCTGAGGGAGGATAGAGGGGGATGATGAATAGTAATTGTTACAGGTTTCTCGCAATCATTTTTGTTATGCGCTCTCAGATCATTGTGCAAACTAGACAATTGTCTTATCTTGTAAGGTCGAAAATATTAGTTGTGGCTGTCCGGATATGTTAATGGACAGCCTGAAACAGCCCGTAACTGCTGCCGGTGTTCAGCATGAAAGAAAAGACTATGACATCTCGCGACCGTGTACTCGCTTGTATCGAAGGTAAAGAAACTGATTGTTTACCCCTCATGCCTATCACTATGATGTTCGCCGCCGATCGAGTGGGCGTTAAGTATTACGATTATGCGACCGACTATCGCGAACTGGTCGAGGCCCAGCTTTGCACCGCAGATGAGTTTGATTTTGATTTTGTCTCGGCGATATCCGATCCGACCAGGGAAGCCGCCGACTGCGGGGCGGAGATCGAATATTTCGAAGACCAGCCGCCGGCAATCGTGGAGAACCGGGCCCGATTGTCCGACAAAACTGAGTTGGCCGGCTTGAAGATCCCCGATCCCCTTGGCGGCGGACGCATGCACGACCGTGTTAAGGCGGCCGAGCTTTTCAAGCGGCGGGTAGGTGACGACAAATTGATTGAAGGTTGGATCGAAGGGCCGTGTGCCCAGGCCGCCGATCTGCGGGGAATCAATACCCTGATGCTTGATCTGGTTGATGATCCGACGTTCGTGCGAGACCTGTTCGAGTTTGTGGTGGAAATGGAGCTGCGATTCGCCAGGGCCCAGGTCGATGCCGGTGCGGACCTGATCGGCATGGGCGACGCTGCCGCTTCACTAATCGGACCGGTTTACTATGAAGAGTTGGTCTGGCCTTACGAAAAGAAGCTGATCGACGGCCTGCATGAGATGGGCAACCGGGTGCGTCTGCACATTTGCGGCCACACCAAACAAATCTTCGAGGGCATAGGTCGGCTGGGATGTGATATTGTGGATTTGGACTGGATGGCCCCCATAGACGAGGCCCGCCGGAAGATGGGTCCAGACCAGGTGCTTCTGGGCAACATCGATCCGGTCGCAGTCTTACACAACGGCACACCCGATTCTGTATACAAAACTATCGCCGAATGTCACCGCCAGGCGGGCTCGCGTTACATCGTCAGTGCGGGCTGCGAAGTCGTCCGCGATACTCCCGAGCAAAACGTGCAGGCCCTCACCGATTACGCCCGCTCAAACTGAAAAATGCGACCGTCAACCCAAAACCAGGTCTCCCATTCTTGTTTTGCGAAAAACGTTCCTTATACGTGTCTTATACGGATACCACTTCAAACGTGTGCCGGGTCTGGCTCAATTATTCCAAAGGAATATTGTGCCTGACCCGCTTTCTTAGCGCATGTTTGAAGTGGAATTCGTATTAGTGTCATTCCCCG
>CP070790.1:1479330-1483700 GCA_020346805.1 Planctomycetota bacterium | reverse complement strand
ATAAGACATTCTTAATAAACGATATACACGTTTATTGTCTGGGTAGTTCGAGTATCCTGTGTCTTAATCAGCCGGTGTCGTGCTGGTTGCCGGTGCAGTGCTCGGTATATCAACCATTTTGACTTCAATACGTTGTTTTGGCTTTTGGGGTTGGGTTGCCGGTGCCCGGGCTTGAGTTGTTGGGGTTTCCGCCGGTCGCGTAGCCACAATTTCAACTTTTGCGATTCGTTCTTCCAAACTGTCCAATAGATCCTCGGCTACCGATTTAAACGTTGATTTGTCGGCGGCGGCCAGATATTGGTAATGCTCGCGGACCATATCGATGGTACTTTCTCCCATTATCAATAGCGACTCTTCAATAGCCGCCAGGCTCATGTGGGCCCGATTGACCACTTCCGGTCGGGTGTTGTACTTCTCAATCAATTGTTGATACATACTCTTGGCCTCGTTGTAGTGATCGATCCGGTCGGCCCGGTCGCTGGGAGAGGTCAAACTCATGGCCAACTTGTAGTGTAATGAAGCTTCTAATTCCAATGTTGCCGGGCCTAGGTTGCGATCCGAACTGAATTCGCCGGCCAGGATGCGGGCCCGGTCGATCAGGCCCGGATCGACGGTAATGTCCAGTTGCTGGATCTCCCGGTACTCGTTCCAGGCGTTCCGCCGAGCGTTGCGGCGATTCTGGTTGTAGATCATTCCGATTACCAGCACCAGTACCACAACCAGTGCCCCCCCTATCATATAATTGGAGTAGCGTAGAATCGCCTCGTACATTTGCTTGAGCATAATGCTCAGCTCGTTGGTTTTCAGTTCTTGTCTTCTTGTTTTTTTCATGGTTTCGTTCGTTTCGGTGGTTCTGTCGGTGTTCGATTAAATGGATTCACAATCACCCGTATGGTGGTTCGATTGAACATGCCACTGGGTTTGATCTGTACCGAACAGGTTTCATATTTGTTCTCAAACCTCTGGGTAATAACACCTTTCACGTTTTGATCGCTGACCAGGTTCCATCCCAACAACGGCATCTGTTCCTTGTAAAACTGGCGAACCCGATGTGTGTCGGCAAACCCTCGATATTCATGGCGGGCCATTCGCTGTCCGCCGGATTCATAATCTTCGGTCATCTTGTCAACCAGCTTGAAGCCCTGGGGTACAGCCACATCATCGAGATAAGGCAGCTCACGGGCCTTAAGCGGTTTCATCCCGCTGCTTTTTCCGTTGCCGCAGCCGCCAAGGAGTCCGATTGTCGCCAGGCCGGCCACCAGCCAACATAATCTGCGGCTGCTGGGCCGATTTTCCATTCCCCCCTCCAGAACCGGGCGAAAACTCCCCAGGGCCGGTTTGGTGGGTTGTAGGATCGCTTTCATCAGATTTTCTCCCCATCGACGGGCGGCATAGCCGCTCTACCGGGATTGATACACTATTCACACGTTACCAATACCTTGAAGATTAGCGGAAAAATCGCATTCCAACAAGCGCCGGGGTCGAGTGGTTCGAATTTACTTGCCGCTGCCTGCCGGATCAGACATGATTATGCAATGAACCGGTCGGGAAATTGATTGTTTTTGGTTTCATATGATAGTCGGTGGGTGGTGATAGAATGTTGAACTGTACGCTTGTATTTATTGATCTCGACGGTGCTGAGCATGATCGGCGACAGCAAACCTTGCATTTGGCGACCCAATTGGCCGCCAGACAGGCGATTTTTGTCGGCCCCGCCGGTGGCGGCGCGCCCGCAAACTCCGATACCGCCCATCTGGAGCAGGTATGTACCGACCGGCCATTGGGCGGATTGGTCTGGAACGACCTGCTTGAGCGGATCTTGACCCCCACCATGGTAACCATCTGGGTGAACACTAACGTGTCCATCAGCCGGGATGAAATTCAACGATTGGTGACCTTGGCCGGTGAATCTGACCGCTCGATGGTCTATTCTGATTATGTTGAGGATACACCTGCCGGTTTTGTTGAGCATCCGACCATTGATTATCAAATCGGAAGCATCCGGGACGATTTTGATTTCGGACCGATAACAGCTTGGTCGATGGAAGCAATTCGCCACGCCCAGGCCCGTGGTGGGCCCTTGGCCGATACCGCTTGTGCCGCTCTCTACGATTTGCGATTGAGAGTTTCTGAAATCTCCCGGCCCCTGCGCATACCGGAAACGCTATATCGCTCTCGCCGAATTGATCCTCGCCTTACCGGCGCCCGGCAGTTTGACTATCTCGATCCACAGCACAAATCCGCCCAACAACAAATGGAGCAGGTAGCCACCGAGCATCTTCGTCGGATCGGGGCTTACCTGCCGCCGGTGTTTACGCCTCCCGCTACCACCGATGAAAAATTCCCCGTCGAGGCCGGCGTTATTATCCCCGTTCGTAATCGTGAGAAAACCATAACCGACGCGGTACGGTCAGCCCTTGAACAAAAAACTTCCTTTGACTTCAACGTCATAGTCGTCGACAACCATTCCACTGATGGTACCACGAAAATATTGGAAGAATTGTCAGCCGGGCATCGGCAGCTCATACATATGGTACCTGCTGAAAGTGACCTTCAAATCGGTGGATGCTGGAACCTGGCCGTAAGTTCCCCCTCCTGCGGGCGAATTGCCGTTCAACTCGATTCCGATGATTTGTATGCCGGTCCGGATACCTTGCAGAAAATCGTGGATGAAACGAACCGCGGCCCTTACGCCATGGTAGTCGGCGCCTACCGTATGGTCGATTTTGATCTGCAGGAAATTCCGCCGGGAATCATCGATCATCGCGAATGGACCCGCGACAACGGACGCAATAACCTGTTGCGGGTCAACGGCCTGGGAGCCCCACGGGCCTTTAATACCGCTATCCTTCGCCGATACCCTATGCCTAACGTGAGTTACGGCGAAGATTATGCCGTCGGTCTGCGGTTCTCTAGAGAATATGAGATAGGGCGGATTTACCAGCCCATCTATCTTTGTCGGCGATGGGAAGGCAACTCCGATGCGGATCTGCCCATCGAGACGCTCAACCGCTATCATTCTTACAAAGATAGCCTGCGTACCGACGAAATCCTCGACAGACAAAAACTGAACTTAAAAGGTGGATTAACTGACAAATGAATAATGATCGTTGTTTGACAGTACCGGGTAACTTGTCACAACAAGTGGAAGAACTTTGGCGGCGACAGGCCCATGATTGGCCAATGTTATGCCAGGGAATAACCAGCTTAACCCAGGCACGTACCCGCTCCTTTAAGGTCGGTCCGTCGCAAGTCGTGGCCCAATGCAATCCCGCCCGGATTACCAGCGCCTCGGCTAAAGTCGATCCCGAATCCCTGGCCAAACGCCCTTGTTTTTTATGCGAAGCCAATCTGCCGGCTGATCAGAAAGCAGTTCATTACCACAACCATTGGTTGATTCTTTCCAACCCGGCACCGCTGTTCGAACCACATTTCACCATTGCCACCATCGCCCATGATCCGCAACTTGTCAGCCTGGGATTCGATACCATGTTTGACATGGCCCGCGACTTTGAAGGTGCATATACGGTTTTCTACAACGGCCCGAAGTCGGGTGCGTCGGCCCCCGACCACATGCATCTTCAGGCCGCTCCTGCCGGGGCCATGCCTTTTGAGACCGAGTTGGTTCAGCAACTTGCCGATAGCAACCGGAACAAAAATACCGGTTGGATTGACTGGATTCGAGCAGGTTCGACCCTGCTCGGCGTTACCCGAACCGGCCATCGGCCCGCGATTATCCTGACCGGCCAATCTAAGGGTCAAATGATTGCATATCTCAACCAGGTTATGGTCGCCTTGGTTGACGTTCATCCTGCAGATCCTGAGCCCATGTTGAATCTTTATCTATTATTTATTAATGATCGCTGGATAATCTGGCTTTTCCCCCGTGCCGCCCATCGACCATCCTGTTATGGCACCGATCCCGATAATTTCCTCATTAGTCCCGGAGCCGTCGATCTGGGAGGGATCGTGATCGTACCCCGGCCCGCGGACTTCGATCGGCTTGATGAGGCCGTCGTCCAAAGAATCTTCGACGAGGTACTTTTCCCACCCGACAAATTCGCCCAGCTCCGCCAGCGATTAGATAATCAGCTACATATATAAAGTACCTTAATCCATTGAAAACAACTTGGTTGTCCTTGATTTAAGGATGAATTATTATGCAGAAGTAAAACCGGAAATCAGATTTGTATAGAAACCATATAAACCATTGTTAAATATTAGCCGGGAAGATGGATTGATCCATGAGTAATAAACTATCCTTTCTGCTGCGTCCCCTGCGCGATTCCGATATTCCAGAGTACACAGAAATGCTCTACAACTCATTTAATGCCTGGTATTGGAAACATGGTTGGGACAAAGACTAATTT
>CP070790.1:1475760-1479230 GCA_020346805.1 Planctomycetota bacterium | reverse complement strand
GAAATGCTCCAGCAGAACCGGGTGATCCCAGTCGGCCTGGGGATTTTTCAGCAGCGGTTGCAGATCGTGGCCGTGCATCTTCCACGGCAAAGGTAAGCCGGCCAAGGCAAAGAATGTGGGGGGCAGATCGACCAGGGCCACGGGATGGTCACAAACTCCTCCCTTGGCGACCCGACCGGGCAGCCGCACGATCAATGGTATACGCATGCAGGCCTCGTAGGGGCCCACCTTCCAGACATAACCGTGCTCGCCGATGGCGAATCCCTGGTCGGAGGTGAAGACGATCAGGGTGTTATCGAGTTGACCGATCCTGGCAAGGGCGTCAAGGATTTGCCCCACGCCCTCGTCGACGGCACAAATAAGACGGTTGTAGTCCCGCACGAATTGGGGAAGGGTCTGGCCGCCGGCCATGATGGTATACGATCCCGAGGGATCTTTTTTTCGCTTACACATGGCGAACATCTTCATGTAGGCGGGCTTGCCCGGCCGAGGGCCGAAGACGTCGGAAGGGATCGGGACCTCGACTCCCTGATAACGATCCCGGTGTCGGGGGTGCACCGTATTCGGCAAATGGGGGGCGTTGTAGCAGAGCCACATAAACCAGGGCCGGTCGTGATCGCGATTGATTTCCTCGACGGCAAATCGAGTATAGACGTCGGTCGAATAACCCGGCATCACATTTTTCGGGGCACCGTCGATGCTGATCAGTTGATCGTTGTACCAGTCGCCTTTGATGTCGGCCTGGTCCCAGACTACCGAGTGGTCCCAGTCGCGTCCGTGTCCGCTGTCGGGGCCGATGTGCCACTTGCCGATCATGACGGTGCGATATCCGGCCTTGCGAAGTTCGGCCGGCCAGAAGCGGCAGATATCCGGGTTGTAGCGGCCTTTGAGAATTCCTGTAAAGTGCAAACCGCGGATTCCGTGAGGCAACAGGCCGGTCATTACACAGGCCCGGCTGGGGGCACACCAGGAAGCCGCGTAGGCGTAGGTGAAGCGCACTCCTTCGTCGGCGAGACGATCGATGTTAGGGGTCTGCACCCACGGTCGGCCTTTATAACAGCTTACCGTTCGCCAGCTCTGATCGTCGGTGTAAATGAACAGGATATTGGGGCGTTTGCCGAGGGCTGCTTGCTGAGCTGTTGCACTTTCGATCCGGTTCAGGATTGCAGCCAGGGTACAGATCCACAACAGCGTCCAGGTATAAGTTCTCAACATGATTCACCTCACCATCCGGTTGGCGGCCCGGATTTTCCGGGCTGCCGGGGTCAGAGTTCTGTGAAAACTCTTATGGTACATGTTTCGTTTTTCGCGAGTAGATCACCCAGACAAATCCCGACAGCAGAATCGGAGTCATTCTTTGGAGCAAAGTCGTTCAAGGTGTGGAGGGTGTCGGGGATCATGTTATACCCTGGGGTATTCGATTGCGCGGTTTTGGTGAGATAAAAATCTTTTCTTTAGAGGATTTATCTCGGGTCGGTCGCGCATGTTTTCAACAGGATGCGTTTATTATAATGCGGTTCTCGAGCATATGGAATATGTTTACCCAGAGGTAACAATAAGTAAGGGGTACAGCTTTTCAAACAGCAACCATTATGTTTATTGGTTCTTTTTCAGAGCTTTTGTAAGGGCGGCCCTTGCCAGCAAGCGGGTGGAGTCCAAGGTGGGCAAAGGACTGTCCTTTGGATCAACGATCAGAGGAATCTCCGTACAGCCCAAAACGACAGCATCACAGCCTTGATCTTTAAGTTGTTCGATAACCTGCTTGAAGTAATGCCTGGATTGTTCCCGGAATATACTATTCACAAGTTCGGTAAAGATAATCTCATCAATTTGTGCCCGAATGTTTTCATCGGGTATGTGGCAGGCGATGTTATGTATTTGAAGGGCCTGGGGGTAGACCGGTCCGGTCATCAGATATTTGGTTCCAAGAATACCGAGACGTTTGTATCCGCAGCGCTTCGCTTGCTCGGCCACAGTTCCGGCGATATGCAGCCAGGGAATGGGGGATTGAGGGGCTACCATTTCGAATGCCTGATGAATCGTGTTGTCGGGGCAAATGGCGAATTCCGCTCCCGCCGCCGCAAGCTTGTCAGCAGAGGAAAGCATAAGTTGGGCGACCCCTTTCCAGTTGTCGGTGCGGATATGAGCCATGTATTCGGAAAGGGGGTGGGTGTGCATGGTAATTTCCGGATGGCAATGTTCTCCCATTTGATGTGCCGCTTGTTTGCAGATGGTTCGATAACAGAGGGCCGCTCCTTCCGCACTGCAAGCTACAATTCCGATGTGGGCCGCCATAAATGCCTCGAAATTAAACTGTATTTATCAAACTTGATCGATTATCACGCTAACATAGTTGGGGCACGACTACAAGTGGAAATCGAAGGATTTATTAGAGGTGGAACGGTTTAAGGATGACTGTTGTTTGGAGCAATCAATCTCTTATAATTAAGATATAAACTGGAAAATTCGGTTCTCCAGAAAGTAAAGGTTCAGCAAAGGAGCGATAACCATGGCCAACAAGGCAGGCGACAATAATGAGTTTTGTCCAAATGTTTTCTCGAACTGCCGGCATGACCGCAGGCGGTTTTTACAGAAACTCTGTTGGGGGACAATGGGTGCTATAAGTTCGCAGGCGGTACTACGCAATGCGTACTCAGCCCAAGGTGGCGAGGGAAGCAATGAGGCTACTCCTGCTAAATTACCGACCATTAAGATCGGCAATTATCATCTGACCCGCCTGATCGCCGGCAGCAATCCAGTTGAGGGCTTTTCCCATTCCACGCGCAATCTCGCCTCCCATATGAACGAATACTTCACTGTGGAGCAGACGGTTAAGTTCATCAGTCGCTGCGAGAAACTGGGCATTAACACCTGGCAGAGCGGTCACGGTCCTGTCAAAAAGGTTACAGGTGCTTTAGAAAAACTGCGGGAACAGGGTTCCAAAATCCATTGGATGTGTTTGTATTTAGAGAAGTCGCCGGTACAGAAGTCGATAAAAGATATTCTGGCCCTCAAGCCTATAGCTATCATTCATCACGGCGGCGCCACCGATGCCATCTTCCGAGCCGGTAAAATGCAGAAGGTGCATGACTTTGTAAAGATGGTTCATGATGCAGGGGTAATGGCAGGTATCTCGGCGCACAATCCGGCCAACATTGCCTATATCGAGGAGAAGGGTTGGGAGAATGATTTCTTTATGGGCTGTTTCTACCATGTTTCGAGGCCCAAGCAGGAGATCCGCGAAAAACTTGGCACCATCCCGCTGGGAGAGCTTTTCCTGGAATCCGATCCGGACGAAATGACTAAAGTGATACAACAGGTGAAGCGGCCGTGCCTTGGTTTTAAGATCCTGGCGGCGGGCCGAAATTGCTGGACATCCAACTCGGTCGAATCTGCATTCAAATACGCCTTCAACAATATCAAGAAGACCGATGGTGTAATTGTTGGCATGTATCCAAGGTTTTCCGACG
>CP070790.1:1469901-1475660 GCA_020346805.1 Planctomycetota bacterium | reverse complement strand
GTCATACCTTGGGGGCAGACTTTCAGACTCGGTGATACGAAATAGCCGGCGCTTTCATTGACAAATTCGATATGCACTACTGACTCGTTATTATAATCCACCAGCCATGGTAACGGCACACATAAAGCACCTAGTATTAATGGGATGACCAACAATATCATGCCTATCATTCGCCAGGACACCAACCTATCCTCCAAAAGTCATACACCTAACAATAATAGAAAAATAGTATAAGATCGGCAAAGGCAATTGCTTTGCCAGTAGTAACTCGGGATTTGCCATCTACACTTCACAAGGGCATATTATTTGTCCTAACTACCTCCAGGATCCTCACTGCTCCTGTCAGATTAAATCTCGTTACCGAATATCTTTCGGCATGTCAGTTGCCTTCGGTTCGGGGCATAGTTGTCGGCAAGTCTACAGCATCGAAGTGCCTTTTTAAAAAGGCAATCATATCTGCGGTAACAACTTTACTGCCACCCTTGGGATAGTCTTTCGCCAGTTTAACCACTAATTCCAGCTTCAGCGATTCAGCCTTCTGTTTAAGCGGTTCGGCGAAACGAGGATGATGTACCCAGATCCCTTGCGGGGTATCCTCTGTAACCGGGCCGTCCGGAACTCCATAAAACATGTAGACCGGTGGATCGCCGACGGAAACATGTGTAATAGGTGCCGCTTCCTCATAAAGTTTGTATGCTCTTTCCGTCTTGATCTCATCTTTCGCCAGGCCGTAGAATCGGCTGAGTCGGCCGAGGTTCTCCGTATCTGACCAGAGATCGCGCTTACTGAAAAGCTTATCGATAAATCGTGGATCGTAGGAGGTCTGAGCACCCCTCACTACCGCACAGGTCAATCGGCTCGATTGGCGTTTAATCGGATCGTCACTGGCCGAATCGGCCAAATCGTCATGATAGGCCAACCATAACGAGATGCCCCCACCCCCTGATCCGCCATGGGCCGCCACTTTGCGCGGATCAAGCTTATACTTCTTGGCATGGTAGCGCAAAAACTGTATGGACCTCGCGGCATCGTGCATGGGAATCGGTAACGTTGCATCCTCCGTAACACGATAATCAGCAGTTGCCACCGAGATGCCCGCCTTCAAACAGGCGGCCAGCAGTTCTCTGTTGAGCGAATGTCGGCTGCCCGAATGGCCGGCAAATCCGCCCCCATGAAAATGAACCACCAACGGTGTGGGCTTACTCGATTTGGCCAGCCAAAGATCGAGTTTCTGGTGTGGATGCTTGCCGTAACTAACGTCAGCAAAGTTCGCCGGTGGAAGCGGTGGACGTGATCTCCTACGCTCTCTCCTTACCGCCTGGATTTCTGCGGAACTGATTTTCCCATCCCCATCCTTATCGTATTTCTTCAAGAGCCGGTTTCTGTCTTTGTCGTTTTGCCGGGAAGGTTCCTCACGACCGGGTTGTGGGGTAGAATCCTGAGCGGACAACGGCTCATCCAGAATGCACCAGATGAAAAAGAGGACACAGAAAATGGCAACAAAAGATCGAGGCATCGCAGGTCTCCTGTATTGCGGATCAGCCTGTAGGCGTTGAATACTCCGACATTTTCTCACGGGACATTGTTATCAACATCCCTTACTCTTTTCCAGCATTATGATACCCAATCTCCAGCAGCGGATAAAACCTCCCTGGGCAAAAACGTTCTCATACTAATGTTTTACAGGCATGCTGATTGTAAAACTTTGGTATTTAAAAAGGAGGACAAAAACCATAAAGGATTAGATTATTCCGCAAGCCTGCCATACTCATACCAGCGGCAGCTTTAATAAAACTATTTGGCACTTTCCCGCATCGCTTCGAATCGTTGCCGCATCTTGTTGAGCACCTTGACATGCTGCTTGTCGGAAGCCAGATTATGTTCTTCCAGTGGATCATTCTTGAGATCGAACAATTCCTCGTAAAGCGGTTCCGTGTCAAGGTACCGGATATATTTCCAGCGCTCGGTGCGAACGCCTTGACTTCCGTAAATGGGCCAGGGATGCCGGTGGCTATGCTCGTAAAACCACTCTTTGCGCCATTCGCTCGCGGGGCCGAGCATAAGCGGCTTTAAGCTGCGCCCCTGCATGACTTCGGGGATGGCCACGCCCGCTATGTCCAGGAT
Organism: Planctomycetota bacterium; assembly: GCA_020346805.1. GTDB lineage: Bacteria > Planctomycetota > Phycisphaerae > UBA1845 > PWPN01. The sequence continues at coordinate 1,473,536 of CP070790.1, read as the reverse complement.
CGTCGGAGCTACATCGAGATTCAATACCATCTGATCGGCAAGTCGGCCGCATCGTGCCTTCGGTAACTTCGGGTCGTAAATCACCAGCGGTATCCGAATGGATTCTTCATGCATGAGCCACTTACCCGCCATCCCGTGCTCGCCCAAAAAGAATCCGTTGTCTGATGAGAAGATAACCACAGTATTTTCGCTGATTTTCAGCTCATCGATCAGGCCCAGAACTTCGCCCACCGTATAATCAATTCCGCTAATCAGGCGATAATAATTCTTGACTGATTCCTGGAACATTTGAGGCGTGGTAAAGCGGAGCAGCCACCGCAGTCGATTTTCTGAAGTCTGTACGAACGGCGGCATCTTCTCGAACGATTCCTGATTGGCCGTCTTGGGCACCGGAATCGTTACGCCCTTATACAAATCATCCAACCGCGGTTCCGGCAGAAACTGTTTGGGATGGTGATCCTGTGAGTGTGGGGCCTTGAAACTCACCCACAGCATAAAAGGTTCCTGAGCGGCAAATTGCCGGATAAAGCTCAACGCCTGCTTGCGCGTCTTCTGCGTACGGTGTTCCGGATCCCCTTTTTCAAAGTACATACCCCAGTCATTCCAGCCGGCCCAATAATCAAATCGATCTTGTGGAACCGGCTTATCCATGCCCACTCCCCATTTGCCGACGAAACCGGTTCGATAACCGCTTTGCCGCAGCAGGGCAGGAAAAGTCCCGGCGAATGCCGTCGGCGAAAGCGAAGTGACAAAGTCATGGATCTGGTGCCGACTTTCGTACTGGCCGGTGAGCAGGCTGGCCCTGGACACCGCACAAATTGACGTGGTAACGAAACCATTTGTAAAACGTACGCCCCGCTCTGCAAGCCGGTCGAGATGGGGCGTTTGGATGATCCTGTTGCCCGCACAACCCATCGCATCCCAGCGCATATCATCCGCCAGAAAAAAGATAATGTTGGGTCTGGCTTTGCCTTCCGCCGCCCAGGCAGTCCGCGGCACAGGATGGTATAACATGATTGCCAGATTTACAGAGATAGCGCAACAAATAACTTTGCGCATCATGCCAGAAGCGTTTTGTTTTCGACTCATACAACACCTGCCGAAACAGTATATCTCAGATATGATTTAATACGAGGGTTAGTTAAAGAACGGTTACGGCCAGCCGATACCGGTCCCTATGACCCATTCGACATGACTGTCGGCAAAGATGGCGTTTGTGCCGCCGCCCGTGCTCCTACGATGACTGTTATGGTTGTACCATTTGACTTTACCAATTGTCTTGTCCGTCCAACCTGTCCATTCTCCCTTGGCACACCACACCACTGCGGCCTTGTTAGGACTTTCCAACCTCATGCGACGGGCTTCGCCGATATCCCACCTGCAGTGGGAGTTACTCGCAGTTTCTATGGAGGAGGGTCCGGTGTAAAGTACGGCTCCCGATTTCGGTGGAACAGTACCACCAAGCGGAGGTGGGAACTTTGGTCTCTCTTTTAGTACGAGCTTGTTCCATGTAAAGCTGGTGTGCGCTACAGTTCGCCCTCCATGCGTCATCCCCTTGACCGTACCATCCCACATCCAGGTATGGTAATATTCAATCCGGCCCTTATACTCTTTAAAGAAATACTCTGAGGACACTTTTCCACTAATCACCTCTCCAGCGCCCTTTCCCTGTTCAAATGGACATACATAGTAGTCGGGAAGCAAACGTTCCTCGTATTCTTGATATTTTTCTTCTCCAACCGTGCTTATCCAATCTTCATTGGGATCAAACATTCCTCCGGTTTTTGCTTCAATTCTGCTCATATTGGCAGTCGCTTTGTTGTAGGAACGAAAGGCAATGGATAAATAGCTACATCTCGCGGGGGCGTATGCAGCGTGGTGATAGTTGAACAGGACAGGCAGATAACCCTTAAACTCAGCCCGATACGTGCTAGTTACTGTTCCGATTTGCTTGCAGTTGGCCTGGCATGAAGCTATCAGGGCTTGTTCGCGGGCCTTTTTTAATGAGGGCAGCAGTATGGAAATCAGCAAGGCAATAATGGCTACCACCACCAGGACCTCGATCAATGTGAATGCGCGGCATATTCCATACCGAAAATCTCTTCTCGGTACCGGAATGCCTAAAGAGTAAGAATCAGGATCAGGAGAGCTTTGGTTCAGTAACATAATGGTTATTACTCCTCGTAAGGGTATTCACTCATACAGCACATAATCACCGGCAAAGTCCAGCTCCTGCATATTACACATCACGTTTCGGTGTCCGCCCAGTGTACGTTTCTGCCGTTGATAACATCACATCAACGATGGGCGCTGCAGACTTCGCCAACTCCGGATACTCCTTCCCACATCACATATAATACCAACACAAACAGCCCTAATAAATACTAAACTATCACGCATGACAATTAAATGCAATTTTAAAAACGCATAATTACCCACATTATTAAATATTTTCTGAAATATGTATCGCGCGCGATATCCTTATATAATTACCTTAGCCCAGGCCCACTGCAAGATAGAAAACGGTATAAAAACACGCTGAGGAGGCCTTTTTGAAAGATTGTAAACCATACCTGTATAATTATTACTCGAACCGCGATATCCGCGTTTTTTAGGGAATATGACACTGCCATTTTTTACAGACAATGTCTTGAACATGAGAACTCAACTTTGCCCTCACCACCCCCGGGTGACCCACGCCTCAAGAAGCACGGATCAAATACATCGACGAAGTGTACGATGCCTCAAAAGAAAAAAGTAAAAATAGTCTCCCTTACCCCGAATCATTCGCCTTCTCAGGGAATGCAGCCTACAGGCGGATTATTCAGATCAAAAGGTATCGCCGGCCCGGTAGCACAATCCTGGAACGGAGTGAAGTCATCATTATCTATATCGGTATCACCATCACGATTGAAGCACTGACAATAAACCGGGTTTGATAGAATCCCACCATCCACACCGGTATAACATGCCTGAAACATGGCAAAATCATCCTGATCCAAATCGCCGTCCTTATCTGCGTCCGCCCAAACACCGTCCATGTTACAAACTGGTGTACCCGGCGGGCTGGCCGAGTCCGTTCCGGAACCGCTTGTCGTCGGATGGAAGTAGCTATCATTAGGCAGCAAGCCCTGTATGCTTCCGCCACCTTTGGCGTCAGTCACCCAGCAAATCCTGCTGGCCAGGTCAAGATCACCGCCGCTGCCCCTTCTAAGATTGAAAGGCTCGCCGCGTTTGACCAGATTGCCGTTTCCGTCCGTCTGATCCAGGTAAAACTCCAACTGGGGCTCAGGCGTGTCATTAGTCAGTCCCATCATCAAAATCAAAATTGTCGGCCTGCGATCCGGGTTGTTCAGGCCGCGATAGATGAGGCCGTAGGGTGCCTGCCAACTGGGATCAGCCAGCGAGGTAGCCTCAATCAGCGTTGTATATGATGATGTCGACCCACCGGAGGTATCGAAGGCGATTAAGTCACCTTTGTTAAGATTCCCATCATTGTTCAGGAGTTCGCTGGTCACATACAAAGTCCCATTGTCGGGATTGATGTCAAGGGTAACATGAGGCTTGGTTGCAGTGGGGCCGGTATACATGTTCAGGATAGTTGTAAGGCCCAGATCAATTTCGTATACCTCAAT
>CP070790.1:1467209-1469801 GCA_020346805.1 Planctomycetota bacterium | reverse complement strand
TCTGACACTCAATGACCTGGTTTCCCTGGATATCAGCAATGGAACGCTCATTCTGGCCGGCAACGGAGATCAAACCGCTGCTATAGAGGGATATGCCCAGGCGGGTTATCTGACGGTTTTTGGTGAGCATGCCACGCGCGGAGGGCTCGTGGTTACATATGACACGGACCTGGATCAGACCACAGTTGCTGTTGATACGAGTTTAGTGAATCTGACCGGTGCCTGGGGACCTGCGCCGGTGGGTGGAGGAATTCCGGTGGATGTGAATGCCCTGACGTGGAATCCCGGTAATAATACAGCAGCTACTTCGGGGCATGATGTTTACTTCGGAACGGATGCCAACACCGTGGCTGAGGCTACGGTAGACAATCCCCTGGATGTGTACAAAGGACGGCAGGATTCCAACAGTTGGGATCCCGGTGAACTCATATTGGCTCAAACCTACTTTTGGCGCGTGGATCAGATTGATGGCGAATCCGGCGCAATCTACCCGGGCGATGTGTGGAGCTTCACTGCGCAGGCGGCATTGATAATCGACAACTTCAATGACTACGCGAATTGGGAAGATGTCCTGTTGGTTTGGGAAGAACAAGGCTCTGCATGGAACTATGTATCCACTGATTTTGCTGCTGCCGGAAATTCTATCTGGATATGGCTAAACCACCCGGATCAGACACCTGAACAAAGAGGATCCCACGGAAGCCTTATCCTACGACGCGATATGGACTTTACAAAGTACGGCATACGGGCATTGGCCTTTGACTTTGCGAGTGATATGAATCATGGTTTCGTTCAGGATATTTTCATTGAGCTGAGTGACGGAACGACCACGGCGCGGGTAACAATCGACGATCCTGTCATCGTTCAAAATCGAGCGTGGGGATTAGTGGACATCGATTTGGCCCGCTTCACGGGCGTCGATTTATCACAGATCAAAAGCCTGGCCATGGGTGTTAGTGTCGCCCCGGATTCGGACCAAACGGTATCGGCCTACTTCGATCAATTGCGTCTTTTGCCACAACGCTGTGTGCCCGAGCGGAGTCTGGCGAGCGATCTCAATGGTGATTGTGTGATCGATGCCGCCGACCTCGAGATCTTGTCGGATCACTGGTTGGAAGGCACGGTTCAAGTCACGGCTGCCGAACCCCCGGAACCCAACAACTGGTTCCCCTTCGAACAGATCAATACCTGGCATATGGCTTTTATCGATCAGATGGATGATCCCACTGATCCGAATTTCCCTATCGTACTCGCAACTGTATCCCTCAACGTAAGTGTGGACGAAACTGGTGGTTTTGACGGAGCAGGTGCGGCGGTCTTTCCGGGCGATGACGATCCGGCGGTTGTGGGCCAGGGTGAAAGTCATATCAATCTCAATAATGCCGGTGTTAGCAGCCTGGCCGGAGGTGAACTGACAATCTCACTCTGGGTAAACGGCGATCCTGCTTTCCAGCCCTTCAACGACGTTGTGTTCGACGCCGGAGAGGCTGGATCCATGCTGCGGTTCGAGTGCCCGGACTCTCAGGGACGTGTCGTCTTCACTCATGGGCTCCAACCCAGGGATATTGTGATCTGGGGCGAAGCAACCTCGGCAGACTGGGTAGGAGAGTGGAATCACTATGCCCTGGTAAAAGATGCGAACGAAGGAACCCAGCGGATTTACCACAATGGTATGCTGGTGGCGGAGAATTCCCAGGCCTTCCAGGCGACATTGTCACTCGATGACATGCGGATCGGGGCAACAAACCAACCATTACCGCAACGTCCGTATCATGGCATGCTGGATGATTTGCGCTTCTATGGTTCGGCGCTGCCGCAATCGGCCATTCTATCATTGGCTGGTGTGGTAACATTGGAACAGGCTCCCGTAACCCCTGCGGATATCAATGGAGACGGTACGGTGGATCAAGAGGACCGTGACCTATTGGACGCCGATATGGGGCGTACGCAACTATGGCCGTGAACATTGGTGTATGAGAGATAACTGGTTAAGGCAAGTCGAAACAGAGGTTCAATCTTTGATCGTCAGCAATTTGGCACGGTTTTCGGCTATTCCGACAAGAATGATAGTTAGAAGCGTTGAGATTCGGTCGCGTTTTAAGGTTTTATAGAGAGCATAGTGTGCAGGAGCACCGTTTATGAAAGCAAATGGGAAATGTCAGGTAATGATCTAAAAAGGATAGAAGAATATGAAAAGTATGAGCAGACGAGATTTTATGAAAGGCCTGGCCATCGCTGCATCGGCATCGGTTATTCCGGCCTTTGCAAATAGATCCACCAGGCCCAACGTTATTGTTCTTTTTATAGATGACCTGGCGTACGGCGAGCTGGGGGCCTTTGGCTGCCCGGACATCCCCACGCCTCATATGGATTCGCTGGCGGCCAACGGCGTCAAATGTACGAATTCTTATATCACCAATCCCCCGTGCAGCCCGTCTCGATGCTGCCTCATGACCGGCATGTATACCCAGAAGTTCGGAAAGTATGGTATGGCACGCGGTTTGCCCATCCCCGATGACCACCCCACTATGGCCGAGTTCATGCGCGACGCAGGTTTTGTTACGGGTATGATCGGGAAATGGGATATCGGTT
>CP070790.1:1463745-1467109 GCA_020346805.1 Planctomycetota bacterium | reverse complement strand
GATCTGTTATATGCCGATGGAATGAGTGTCGTTTGGGCGGGCCGGTGGCTTGGCTACCGAATTCCCGAAAGACTGACTGCCGCCGACTACTTCGAAACCTTTTGTCGGCGCTGCGCAAAGGAAAATGTATCGTTATATTTGCTGGGGAGTTGGGATGGCATATCTCAAACAGCCGCTAACGTCCTGGCGGCCAGCGTGCCTGCTCTGAAAATTACCGGTACGCACCACGGGTATTTCAAGGAAGAAAACTCTACCAGCCTGGTTAACCGTATCAATGATGTCTGCCCCGACATCCTGGTAGTGGGTATGGGGAGCCCGCTTCAGGAATCGTGGGTGAACAGGCATACAAACGAAATTGAGGCGCCAGTCATATGGACCGTCGGGGCTCTGTTCGATTACTTTGCCAGACACGAGCCAAGGGCCCCCCAATGGCTTTGCCGATGTGGAGGTGAATGGATATACCGACTAATGCAGAATCCTACCCAACGCTGGAAACGCTACCTGGTAGGTAATATTAAATTTGTGTGGCGACTTTTACAGGAGAAGCCCAACGGCGCATGCCCAGGCTAAACCGTATTATGCATAAGTATAAAGAAGGAGTAAAGAAGCAATTATCTCAGATGAACGTAGGACTGGGTGAATGGGCCCTGTCCCAAACCGTTCTTGATACTATCGTTATCCAGTCGAAAGAATTGATCTCTCCTCACTGGCGCATGCGACTGTATCTCCATACCAAACGGGGCATCGATATACTTCTCAGCCTGTTCCTGTTGATAATTACCTCCCCCATCATATTGCTGGCCGCAATTATCATCAAATGCACTAGCCGAGGACCTGTCCTCTTCCGTCAGCCACGCGCCGGAATAAACGGAATACCATTCACCATATACAAGTTCCGCTCCATGTATAACGGTGCGGAAAAAGACCGATTCGAACTCAGTGGTTACAACGACATTGATGAGGGCCCATGCTTCAAAGTGCGCCAAGACCCGCGCCTCACCTTGATAGGCCGATTCCTCCGACGTTCCAGTATCGATGAGTTGCCTCAACTATACAACGTACTCAAAGGGGAAATGTCTCTTGTGGGCCCTAGACCTCTACCGCTGCTCGAAGTGGAAACCAGCTCTTACGCCGAACGCGCACGACTCTGCGTAAGGCCCGGCATCAGCTGCCTCTGGCAAATTAGCGGAAGAACAGAAATCCCTTATCACGAGTGGATGCTCCTCGATCTCTACTACATCAAGCACCGCAGTCTAATGCTGGATCTGGAAATTCTAATTAAAACAATACCCGCCGTACTCTCCTGCCGCGGGGCATACTGATAAATCAATACCAATAATCACACATAATGGCTCGCCGGCAAAATAACTCTCATACGCATCCGATTTAATACATGCACGGCTATCCCGAGATAAACGCTTAAAAAGAAATTATCTCACCAACAACACACAACCAGATACCCCCCTGGGGATCAAACCTTGATGTCTACATATGAGATAAAAAGAAAAACGTCGAAACAGCTCACCGCTTTCACCATTTCGACGTTTCGGCATTTTGATGTTTCGAATTTTACTACGGCGGATTCCCGAACTCAACCACCCAATACACCCCATAATCCCCACCCGTGCGAACACCAACACCCAATTCCTCCCATTGGGCTGCCAGAATGTTTTCACGATGACCTTTGGTTGAATTCATCCAGTCAATTACCACCTGCTCTGGCGTGTGCTGGCCGCCCGCAAGATTCTCACCGATAGCAACAAAAAGATAGCCGCCATGAATCGCCCGCTCGCCAGGGCCCTCATGCGTAAATGGATTTATGTGGTCAAAATAATCATTACCGATCATCTCACAGCAGTAGGCATCCGCCACCTCATTGAGAACCGAATCAAGTGTAAGGGTATGCAATCCCCGACTGGTACGTTCCCGGTTAATTAACTCAACCAGACGCGACACCACCATATCCTTGTTCGAAGGCAGATTGCATGTGCTCGTCCCTGTCTGGACACCGTCAACCATCAGCCCCGCTACCGCACTGCTATCGCCCAAATCAACTGTCCCAGTACAACCCGCTAGAAACAGCATCCCACAAAGGGCAAATTGGGCCGTTCGGATCATAGAAAAACCATATCGCAACGTATAAATACTCCCTTATCTTAAGCGGGGATAAACACGTGGGGCTTCACCTGCACCCATCTAATCGCGGCAAACTTTCTAAGCTTGCTCCTCGCCCTTCTCGCTTATCCGTCTATATTAAGTATACCCTAGTCGATCATCGGCTGTCCATGATAAGATCTCGAACAAACTCATAGACTCACCGACGTCGTCGCTTCCCAAAAAAATTTATATTTTTATTATCGGCCGTCACGTGTTGCAAACTGTTGTAAAATAACCATTTACATTAAAAATAAATTATTTGCCGGTAGCCATCGCGATAATAATTCAACCTGTATTAACAAAAATGACCGCTTCTAAAAATTTCCCCACAGGCACATTGACACCTGGGGGCGATAATAAACTGGAAAATTAATCATTATGTATCAAAATGGTGCGGATAACGTGGCAAATATCTGGTAAGGGCAAAGTACATGGAATCGATAGCTAAAGCTGCCTTAATAACCGGTGCCGCAAAGCGGGTGGGCCGGGCCATAGCCCTGGAACTCGCCGATGCCGGCTTTGACATCGCCGTCCACTTCAAAACCTCGGCCGATGCCGCCCGCCAGCTGTGCCAGGAAATAGAAAAACGAGGTCGCAGAGCCACCCTGGTTTCATGTGAATTGGCCGACCTGGAAATGGCAAACAACATAGTCTCCGACACCATCGAAGCCTTTGGCCGAATTGATGTCCTTGTAAACAATGCCTCAATATTTAAAAAAACACCTGTCGATCAGGTGGATCTGGCCCAATGGGATCGGATGATCAGGGTAAACATGATCGCCCCCCTGATACTGGCCCGCACCGCAGCCCGGTACATGCAAAAAACCGGCGGCGGCAGCATCATCAACCTGACCGATATATACGCCGATTTCCCTGCACCCAATCACGATATCTACTGTGCCACCAAAGCCGCCTTGGTCAGCATCACCAAATCCCTGGCCCTCGAATTAGCCCCCAACATCACCGTCAACGCCGTTGCCCCCGGCATAGCCCTCTTCCCCGAGCATTATGACGACAAACTACGTGCCCAACTGGTTTCCAAAGTGCCTTTAAAACGGGAAGGTTCCCCCCCCGAAATCGCCGCCCTGGTCCGATTCCTGGTAACCGAAGGTAAATATATCACCGGCCAAACTATCCCTATCGATGGTGGAAGATCAATCGCAAAATAAAAACAAACGGATCAAAACCTAAAAATCCAAGGTATAAT
>CP070790.1:1458579-1463645 GCA_020346805.1 Planctomycetota bacterium | reverse complement strand
AGTGGTCGAGTATGTTGGCGCTGATGCCGATCAGGGTTCTGCTGCCAACGCTTCGGCAGTGGACCACGACATTGTGGCCGATGACCACTTGGTCAGCAATTTGTAGGGGTACATCCGTATCACAGTGAAGGATAGAACCTTCCTGGATGTTGACTTGCCGGCCGACGCGGATGGGGGCGACATCGCCGCGAAGTACACAATGATGCCAAATGTTGGTTTCGGGGCCGAGGATAACGTCGCCTTCGACGACGGCAGATTGGGCGATGTAGACATCACCGACTTTGTGCATGGTGGGCATTGGTACGGCTCCTGGAATTTGTGTCATGGGGACACGGGGGGAAAACTGTGGGTATTGAAGGGGTGTTGTGAGGAGTTGTCAAGTTGAAGTTGGTATTCCCCTTCCCTTCGTCGCAGCAGCCGACGAAGGGAAGGGGAAAATTTATTATTTTTAACTTTTTACCCAGGACTTGCGTCCTGGGCTAAAAAAAATTGTCCCTGTTGGGGGCTTGGGGTTCTAACAAAAAGATGATCCACGGGCAAATCCCGAGGCATATCGTGATCCATGCTTCCAAACCACTTGAGGCTCTGATCTGTGTTGGCCCTCCCTAACGGTCGGGCTACTGCTTATTCGTATGTGTTTAGCGTTTAAATTTATAATAGTTTTCAAATAATTCCTGATTTTGCCACGGGCAAGCTCAACTCGTTTCGCTGGTTGTGCTTGGGCATGCCACCCGATAAAAGGAGCATAGTAGAGGGTTTCTCGTATACGTACACGGAGATTCTTCGGTCGCCACGGCGGCCTCAGAATGACCATGGGGGCATATTGTAAATAACGCTAAACAGGTACGTTGCTAGCAGCGACATATGGAAGAAGAAACGAATTGAATTTAGATTTGAAGGTCGAATATTGGTTTAAGGATGTTAGAAAACCTGGTTTCGTCAAGTGTTAGGCCGAATCCGGGGGCGTCGGGCACGGTGCATTTGCCGTCTTTAATGTTGTAACCGTCGGCGATCAGGAGATCGGAGGTTAAGGGATCATGTTCGGCCATATAGAAGTTATTGATAGCGCGGCCGACGTGTAATTGCATATAGAAACCAAACAGGGAACCCCAATTGTGGGGAGCGACGCGGAGGCCGGCGGCTTTGCACAATTGGGCCTCGGTCAATATGCCTTCGAAGCCGAAGTTTCGCATATCGCCCTGGAAGATGTCGATAGCTTTGGCGTCGATGAACGGTTTTAAATCATCAGGTCGCTGGCGGCTTTCGCCGTCGGCGATCAGGGTTTTGTGGTTACGTTCGGTCATGAATACTTTTAATTCCCGGTATTGTTTGATGGATTCGGGGAACATTTCTTCCATGAATTCGAAATTGAAGTCGGGAATATCGTTGAGCAGTCGTTTTGTTTGCTCCAGGTCGTACCCGTTGTTAGCATCGACGCCCAGTTTTATCTTTGGCCCGGCGTGCCGACGGATGGTTTTGAGGACGGCGAGGTCCATCTGGTAGCCGGCGTTTTTCTCCATCCATTTATAACCCCGGCCGATTTTTATTTTGAAGGCGCGGTGTCCTGCGGCCCGGCCCTGGTCGATTTCCACTTTGAATCGATCAAGGCCTTGTTGGGCATAGAGGGGTACCATTTCACTGAAATAGATTGAGCCGTCGTAAACGGGTACGAGTTTTGTGCCTTTACCGCCCAGGAGTTGATAAACGGGTTTATTGAGCGCCTTGCCGGCCAAATCCCACAAGGCCATGGTGTGGGTTCCGATGGGTGAGACGAACCCGTTTTTTTGTTGTTGGTAGAAATGGAATGGGTTTTTGCCGATGAGTTTGGTCCAATTTTCCCGGGGGGCTTTGCTGAATCCGAGCCCGTCGATGCCGGCGTTGGTATGGATGCGGACCATATATTCGACAGTGTGATCTCCGTGATTGTTTCTTTGCGAATTTCTGCCTATGAACTTAGGGCGTTTCAGGGGAAGGTTGAAACTCTGGATTCGAGTAATTTTCAGGTTGGGTGGGTAATCTTTGATTTCACTCGGATGCGCTGCAAGATCAGGCGAGTACTCCCTGGTTGGGGTGCATGAAGGTAATAAGGCGGCAGTTGATGCGAGCAGCAAATTGCGTCTGGTTATCGATGGAGATGTGTTCATAATGTACTATCTGTTTGTATTGCTTGTGATTTTTAGTCGATCAGAGATTCCCATAAGTTTTCAATCCTGGTTTGGTCAGATTACATCCAACTCAACGGCTGAAACGGAAGCGGCAGGGAAGGTCCAGCTTCGGTCATCGGGCAAATCCTGTTCTTTGGGCGACAAGATATCGGGGCAGTGGCCGATTACCTCATATTCGGGATCGGTAGCCAAGGTGAATACGCGGCCGGACTGGATGTTCATCCCATCGACGGTCAGTTTAGCTGCGATTGGGCGGGTTCTGTTGGTATTGACCACGTGGAGGAATAGTCGGTTTTCGGTTCGGCTGGCGGTAACGTCCAGGCCGTCAGGAGTTGTGGTCACATTAACGGCCTGTTGGCCGGTATGTTTGCGATAGAGGCTCATGACCATAGCCACGGGCATCATGAAAGCTCGGCCTGCGGGGACGTGGATCATAATGGCGTTGACCTGCCAGCGAGTGCCGCAGAAATCGGCGAGGGTGGCGATTTTGAGGACGTCGCCGTGCCTTTCGTTGACGTTAAGCAGCCTGGCGTTGGCCACTCCCGCGGCCCAGGTGGAAAGAACTTCACATCGGTTGCGGCCGCCAGGGAGGGCGAAGTGGCATTCAGTCATGGCCAAGGGCATGCCGGTACCATCTAATTGTTCGCGCACTCGGCGAATCTTCTGGTCATGGACCTCAGGGGCTCGCATCAGACTTTCCCAGGTACGGTCGGGATCCTTGCGATATTCGATTCCTCTCAAGGGGGAGTCTTTTTTGCCGCGGTCTGGATTGAACATGTGGTGGAAGGCGAGGTATTGGAGATGTTCGCCGGCGATTTCGGCCATTTTGCGGGCCCATCCGCTGTCACCCCAACCGATCAGTTCGATATTGGGATCGGCCTTTCGCATGGCTCTGGCAAAGGAGATGGTTTTTTTGGCGGCGGTTTCACAACTCCAGTCGTGTCGGCCGTAGGAGGTTTCGTTGCCGATCTGCCATAGTTTGAGGTTGTAAGGTTCTTTGACTCCGTGTGATAGTCTCAGGGTATTAGATGGATTGTTACAGTAATCGACCCATTCGGCGGCTTCCTGGGGTCCGGCGGAGCGGATGCCGTCTTTGGGGGATTGGGTCAAGTGTTTTTTACCATCAGATTCGAAGTTCACACAAAGCAGGGGATCGGCGCCAACCTGGCGGCAGAAATCAACGAACTCATGAGTGCCGACCTGATTGGTTTCGACGCCGCCCCAGACTAGATTTAGCATTGTTTTACGTTGATCCCTGGGGCCGACGGCCTCTTTCCATCGATAGTATGAAGCAAACAATCCACCCCATCGAATAAGGGTGGGAGCCAGTTCCTGGGTGGCCTTGATGACATCAGGGTGCCAATGGTCGTTTTTGAAGTTCCAGGCGGCGGCTACCGAGCCGTCGGTGACTCCCAGTGGCTCCATGAACTGCATGTACAGATATGGGGACAAGGGGAATTTCGGTTCGGGATCGAGGTGGAGCCGGGCCGTCTTATCTTGAGGTGTTGCGGGCAGGTTTTTACTCTTGGTTTTTTGGGCTGATACCATTGTTGCCGCCGCTGCCAGGGAGGCGGTTTTGAGAAAATGACGACGTGTTTTACCTTGATTTTTCATGTGTTTTTCCTAATTGTAGATGACCAGTATGCAGGATTTCTAATGAAACCGGTTATTCTGAAATAAGTTTTCCTCTTTTTCCTACCGCGGTCTTAGCCGCGGCGGGAAAAAATGAAGAACATTCTATTTAAATTCCAATATTACCCAGGGTTACGTCCGCCTTTGGCGGACTTCACCCTGGGCTAAATACCGTTCGTCCCTACGGGACTGTAGACTGGTCAACAAACGATAGATTGCATAATTATTGATCCTTCGAATCCAAACGGTCAGTTTTAGTTATTCAAAAACTGAGATTTTTTTGTCCTCACTGATGTTCGCGGTTAGTATTGTTAGACTTCCTCGTTCTTTATTATTTAGCTATTCTAATTGAGGTGGCGTTGAGGTCAAACTTGAAATGGGGAGTGGATTGAAAAGTTGGTCGGAGTGGGATAATGTATATGTCTTGCCGGGGCGGAGATTTTCTCGCTGAGCCGGTGTCTATGGTGAGTGTAGCTCAGTCGGTTAGAGCACAAGGTTGTGGTCCTTGGGGTCGGGGGATCGAATCCCCTCACTCACCCATATTAGAACATTAGAGCAGGTGAGCAGTAGATCAGAAGAGAGGGGGCAAAGCTTGTTTCGCCTGCCCATATCACAGCCCCCTTTTATTTATCGGGGATTCAATCCGCCTGCGAACATTTTGGGGGAAATTCATGGTATTTTTTCATTGAATTATCGAGTTTGTTCCGAACATAATAACTATGGCGAGCGTAGAGTCATCATATAGGTGGGACTGGCATTTTTTATGGGTATCTTCCCACATCGAAGAAATCCGTCATTTCGCGGACCTCTATCGGAGGATAGATAAATGGCTGCAAATTCGGAATCTGTAGGTGTGCCCGCAGAGGGGGGAATGAGATTCGGCACGAAGTTGCTGTTGGCTCTGGTTTTGCTGTCGTTGATTTCGGTGGTATTAATCTGGATGTTTTTACCGCCGAAATATAAGGCCAGAAGTGCGGTATATGTGGAGTCGCCTTATCCCAAGTGGCCCCTGCAATTAGATGCTCCGCCGGCTCCGTTGGAAGTGATGGACCGTTTTGTGGCCAGTCAAGCGGTGTTGCTAAAAGATGATAAAATACTGACAGGTACATTGCAGGCCGCACCCGTACTCGAAACCATGTGGTACAGAACTGAGCCCGACAAAGATGAACTATTGATCGAACTTCAAGATGATCTCTTCGTCAGGCAGGTTCCCAACGCCAATTATTTGGCCGTCTCCTTTGCCACCAAAGATAGGCGCGATGCCCCCGT
>CP070790.1:1454448-1458479 GCA_020346805.1 Planctomycetota bacterium | reverse complement strand
TCCCTCCTTCCCCATGACCCACGTGATAGATATGCCTCAGATCCTGGACCAGATCGATATGTTTCGTGAAACATTAGCCGAGCATTTTATCACCTTCGACCCCAGCGATATGGACGAGAAGCGATTACTTTACCTGGCCCGATCGGCAATGGAAAAAGGCAAAGACACAATCGTCGTTAAGATACACGATCGGCAGCTCGAATTCTCCGTCCACCAAATAAATGCCGTTGCCGACGATATCGACGGACAGATCTACGCCCGTGATTTTAAATTGATCGATCAATCGGACATGATTGTCAGCTACATCCCCGAACTTGCCGGCGGCAAACCGAGCTTATCCAGCGGGGTGGAGCGTGAATTACAACACGCCTTTGAGGCCACCAAAGAAGTGTACGTAATCTGGAAACCCAAAGACGAGCCGTCGCCTTTCATAACCGAGACGGCCAACAAAGTATTCAATTCGCTCGAACAGGCCATGCAGTACTTTCAAGAAAACCGGTACCTGCAGG
This sequence comes from Planctomycetota bacterium, assembly GCA_020346805.1. Classification (GTDB taxonomy): domain Bacteria; phylum Planctomycetota; class Phycisphaerae; order UBA1845; family PWPN01. Next base: position 1,457,970 of record CP070790.1, on the reverse strand, counting down.
ATTACCAGCTCCGTTTGGACAATGTCGAGCATCCATAAACGAAAAAATCATAGTCCGCATGCCTCATCTTATGTTAAAAACAAGCCCCTAATACGGATTCCACTTCAAACATGTGCCGGGTCTGGCTCAATTATTACAAAGGAATATTGTGCCTGACCCGCTCTCTTAGCGCATGTTTGAAGTGGAATTCTTATAATTCTTTTTTTATGAGAGGTTAAAACGAGAGCCCATGCTTGTTTTAGACTTCTTCAAATAAGGGGGTAGATAGATACCGTTCGCCCGCACTGGCCAGTATGGCAATTATCATCTTGCCTTCGTTTTCCGGTCGATGGGCAACTTCATTGGCGGCATAAAGGGCCGCCCCGGAAGAAATTCCGCACAAAATACCTTCTTGGCTGGCCGCTCGACGGGCCCAGGAAAAGGCATCTTCATTACTGACCTGCACCACATCATCAACGATGTTCATATCGAGCACCTTGGGAATGAAACCGGCTCCGATACCCTGGATTTTGTGCGGGCCCGGCTCGATTTTCTTACCCTCGCGTTCTTGGGCAATGACCGGTGAACCGGTAGGCTCGACGGCAATACACTGAAATGAAGGCTTGCGCTTCTTCATTACTTCCCCCACCCCGGTGATGGTCCCACCGGTACCGACGCCGGCAACCAATATATCCGCTTTTCCTTCCGTATCGTTCCATATCTCTTCCGCGGTGGTTTGTCGATGGATCTCAGGATTGGCCTCATTTTCGAACTGCTGAGGCATGACCGCGTTGGGTATCTCTTTAATTAGCTGCTCGGCCCGATCAATAGCCCCCTTCATTCCATCGGCTGCGGGAGTAAGCTCAATTTCGGCACCGAAGGCCTTAAGCACCTTACGACGCTCCAACGACATGCTTTCGGGCATGGTTAGAATGAGCCGATATCCCCTGGCGGCACATACGAAGGCCAATCCCACGCCGGTATTTCCCGAAGTCGGTTCGATCAAAACCGTATTCTTGTTGATTGTGCCGGCCCTTTCACCGGCCTCAATCATGGATATGCCGATACGATCCTTGACACTGGAGAGGGGGTTGAAGAATTCCAGCTTGGCATACACCGTCGCGGGTGCGTCGATAATACGATTGATTCTCACCAGTGGGGTATTCCCGACCGTTTTTGTGATATTTTCAAAGAGGCGAACCATAACGTATCTCCCATCGAACAGAGATCTGTCACGTACTGCAGAATAATAGGTATACCCTCACCAAGCGTCAATATTATTTGTAGAGAACTTGTCAATTCGGATAGATGCGTTTACCGGAAACATAAACGGATGATGAAACGGATTCGCCGGTCAACAAATCATCGACTGGATCGGTGGTAGCGGGATTGTTGAGGGGTACGACAGCCAGATCGGCCTTTTTGCCGGATTCCAAGGTGCCGATTTGCCCATCTGACTTCAGCGCCCCAGCACCGGCAATGGTACCCATTTCCAACAGTTGCCGGTTGCTTATCTTTTGATCTTGTGAACGCAGAAAACGAAGCTCATCCAAAACCGATAGGGAATCGTTGCTGGCCAGCGAATCGGTGCCGATGCAGACGTTGATGCCGCGGGCGAGCATCTCACGATATCGATGAGGCTCATGCTCAAAGTATCGTTGTGAGCGGGGACAGAAGGCGATACTGCACTGATGTTCTGCCAGCAGACCAAGATCTTTATCATCAACATAGTTGACATGGACCAGAAGCGGATCATGTTCGAGCAGGCCCAGTTGCCGAACATATTCCACCGGCGAGCAGCCGGGAGGCTCAAACGATCCGTCCCAAAGCCCAAATCGCTCCAACAAATCGCGTAACGGGCCGGTGCCATCGGAGAGAAACTGCAACTCTTCACGTGTCTCGGCTAGGTGGGTACAGATATGCCGACCTGTTTGCCCAACAAAATGAACCGCTTCTCGATAGATCGAGATATCCGTACTATAAGGTGCATGAGGTGATATACCGACACGTTTCAAGTTTTCACCGGAATCAACATCGGCAATGCTCTGAAATAGTTCGGTTACTTTTCCAAAGGATCGCAGATGATCATTGCAAAGCATAGGCCCAACGCCCAAAACTTCGAGGAAACCGACCGTATTGATTGGGGCCCGAGACCATTGCCGCAACACATATGGGCCGGCACCTATATCCGCAAGGGTGGTCACGCCGGCAGTTATCGACTGCTTGAATCCTTCACCAATCGATTTCTCAAGCAAATCGTCAGGACCATTATGGGGATTTATGATGGTAAGCTGTTCGATCCAATCGACAAATGATCCACGGTAAGGAACCCGGCCCCGGCAAGCGGTCAATTCCAGATGGGTGTGGGCATTGACCAAGCCGGGAAGAACAATCGCATCACCCAGATCGATCGCCGACCTATCCCGGCCGGCAGCCCGATCAATAGAAACAATACGACCGTTTTCAATAACCAACCGGCCATTCTCTATCGGCGGCGATGAGACAGGCATAATCCAGCGGGCGTCAAATAAAATACGCGACATGAAAGATCACTCATTAGCCCTGCCCGTTGGCGATGGGCGGCAGGCGGGTGTGCCAATCAGTTTGCATCTGGTATTGATGGGCGATGCGGAGCAGCTTTTCCTCGGCAAAATGCGGGCCCATCAACTGCAGGCCGATCGGCAATTCACTATCGGTAAAACCGCAAGGCATACTCAGGGCCGGTATGCCGGCCAGATTGGCGGACACCGTATAAATATCCAATAAATACATGGCCAACGGATCGTTAATCTTTTCGCCTATCTTGATTGCCGGCACCGGCGAGGTCGGACAGGCGATTACATCCACATCCTTGAAAGCCTCCACAAAGTCGTTCTTGATCAGGGTCCGGACCTTGAGAGCCTTGAGATAGTAGGCATCGTAGTAGCCGCTGGAGAGGGCATAAGTGCCCAGCATGATCCGGCGTTTGACCTCGGCCCCGAATCCTTCCTGTCGGCTGGAACAATAGACATCGATATAATCTTCGGGTTTGGCGGTGCGGTGGCCGTAATGCACACCGTCGTATCGGGCCAGATTGCTGGAAGCCTCGGCAGTGGCAATTAGATAATAACAGGCGATGGCATACTTCATATGCGGCAGATGAATCGGCTCAACGGTGGCCCCGGCAGTTTTATATACATCAAGGGCAGCTTGAACCGCCTTGTTAATTTCAGGATCGAGACCCTCACCGAAATACTCCTCCGCGAAACCAATACGCACATCCTCTAAAGGTTCATCCAAGGCGGCCAGATAATCCGGCACGGGCCGATCGACGCTGGTGGAATCTCGATCGTCTCGACCGGCAATTACCTTCAACAATAAGGCCAAGTCGGGGATGTTGCGGGCCAAGGGGCCGATCTGGTCGAGGCTGCTGCCATAGGCCACCAGGCCGTATCGCGATACCCGGACATTGGTAGTCTTTAATCCCCCATCTCCGCAGATCGCCGGAGGTTGAAGAATCGTTGCCGCCGTATCCGATCCGATTCTGCCTGCGATCTTATTTTC
>CP070790.1:1441758-1454348 GCA_020346805.1 Planctomycetota bacterium | reverse complement strand
TTCGATATACTTGGATATTTTGCTCAATAGGTCATAATCTGGTTCAAGCGGTGAACGGGGCAACAGTATTATTAAGCCGATGATCCGACCGGAATTAGTTTTTGCTACTCGTCCGAGGATGTGCCACCTGGTGTTTCTATCCAGGAGCCATATAGCGTAAATAGTCTGGCCGGGTAGTGGGCCGATCTGATCTGGTTTAGTATTTATAGTTTTCAAGAGACCACGAGCATGGATGGATTTAATGATTGTAGTGATAGCCCGCAATTCGGGTGTTGAGTCCATGACCTGTCTTTCTTGCCAAACTTGGAATAGAATTAGTTGTCGACCATAACGAGGGGGATTACCGGGCTCGACAAGATAGGCCAGAGCCCCGGGAATGAGTTCGATAGGAGAGCGTTTCCAGTTGACCGGTAGGCGGGCCTTTATGCCTGCATTGTGGAAGAGCTTGGTATCATCGAGAGGAATGTTGTGTAGACGTTTTTTATATGCGATGAGACCCGCGGCCATACCTGCAGTCAGCAAAAGCAGCACAAGGCAGGCGGCCAAAGTCCATTGCGGTCTGCCGGGGCGTTGTAAAGAAAAAACTTGGTACATGATGGGCATCTTAGCGCGGGTTTGGGTGGTTTGCAAACCTATTTCCAGCCTGGTTTTACGTATGTGGTATGTTGGTATTGACGCGCTGGAGTCCATCCCGTACATTCCGTTTTGCAGTTTAGAGCCCAGATCGTAATTGTTTATTATTGCTGGATTAAGGGCAGATCCGGGCGTTGGTTAAGTCTCACTGATTCTTTAGCGAGGGATTGAAGTATGCAGGGTCCGTAAGGAGGGGCTAAGATATGTAGGTGGTATGATGTATACCACCCCCCAGGTTGATCTATATATGTTTTGCCTGGGTATGATTATAAGCATAATTATTGAGGAGGTTCAGCCGTGCAGATTTCCATTACGGGACGCCATCTGGAAATCAGTGAAGCGGTGAAGGAATATACCCGGGACAAGGCGGGGAAGCTGGTGCGTTATTATGACCGGATTGAGAGGATCGAAGTGATCTTCGATCAGATTTCGAATCAGCAGCGAGTAGAGATGGTGGTTCGTGCGGATCACAGAAATACGTTTGTAGCCCAAGTTGATGCCAAAGATTCGTAGGAGGGGATTGATTTGGTGGTTGACAAGATAGAACGTCAATTAACCAAACATAAGGAGAAGTTTCGTAACCGTAAGCATCCAGGGAGATCTGAGACCGGATGATATTTGGTCAGATGCAGTAGATTGTGATTCATGTTTGTTGATTATTAAGGTGTGGAATAATGAAGTTGTCTGATTTAATTGTGTCGGATGCGATTATTCCCGAGCTAGAGGCTACGGATCGCAACGGAGTAATTCGGGAATTGGTTAATTCGCTATGCAGCGGCATAGGACTTGGCGAATCGGAAGCCGCATCCATCAGCAAGGCGGTGATTCAACGGGAGAATCAGGGGAGCACGGGCTTCGGCAAGGGAGTCGCGGTACCCCATGTCAAGCATTCTGCGATCGACAAAATTGTTGGGACGATTGGCAGATCCAGCGCAGGTGTTGATTTTGCGGCATTGGATAGATCACCGGTATATATCATCGTACTTCTTTTGAGTCCGCCGGATAATCCGGATCAGCATTTGGCCTCGATGGAAAATATTTTTCGACATCTTCAGCGGGACAATTTTCGCCGTTTTCTCCGTCAGGCATCGAACAAGGGTGAGATTATCGAACTGGTTCAGGAGGCCGATGAGCTTCCCGGTGGCTGATAGATATAATTACAATACAATCATTTTATATGAGAGTGATTTAAACAAGCACTGGTGTCTGAGAGAAAGTTTTTGTTGATTAATAGGAACTAACTGAGATCACATTGAACGTCGTGTCGCAAAAGATAGTGGTAGAGAACTCGCTCGGATTACATATGCGTCCGGTGGCGCGGTTTGTTGATTTGGCCAAACAATTTGATTCGTTTATTCGGGTCCGGAAAGGTGATTATATTGCCAACGGCAAGGATTCGATGGCTATGATGTTGTTGGAGGCCACCAAGGGGACGGAGCTTGAGCTGTTGGCCGAAGGTCTTGACGCCGATCGCGCTATCGAGGCCTTGGTGAAATTAGTGGAGAATAAGTTTGGAGAGGATTAATTTCTTCGGTGATAGTTATATTTCATGCCCAACGAAGGGGATTGAGATCGAGTAATATCAGAAGCATAGAATAATGGAAATCAAACAAGGTATAGGTGTTTCCCCGGGTGTGGTGATAGCCAACGCCGTTGTACTCGATGCGGAGGAATACCGCATTCAGCATAAGTATGTATCGGCAGATGAAACTGCCGGTGAATTACAGCGTCTGACCCGTGGTTTTGAGGCTTCGCTGACTGAGGTGGATATGCTGCGTGATACGATGGCCCGTCAACTGGGACGAGATATTGCAGCTATTTTTGACTTTCACCATAATATACTTAGCCAGAATCGTCTTCGCGATGAGATATCGGCCCTTATAACGACAAATAATTATTCGGCAGCCTATGCGACACGTGATATTTGTCACGGATATCAACAACGTTTTTTACAAATGGAAGATCTGCTTCTTAGGGAACGGGTTAGGGATATTCGTGATATTGAACGGCGATTGCTTAGACACCTCTCTGGTCACGGCGGTGAAGATCTGTATGAGCTTGCGGGATCTAAGATTCTAATTGCCCATGATTTGACCCCGTCGCAGAGCGCCCATTTGGCTCAAACTCGGGTTGCGGGCGTAGCCATGGATGCCGGTGGTCTGACCTCCCATACGGCGATTGTAGTTCGGTCCATGGGTATACCGGCGGTTATGGGTTTGAACAACATTTCTCAAGTTGCTTTGGAAGACGACACCGTGATCCTCGACGGTACCAAGGGATTGGTTATCGTTCGGCCAAACGAGGATATGCTGGCGGAATATCGTGTGGAAGAGAAGCGGATGCAGGATTTGGCATCCGACTTGATCACCTTGCGTGATAAACCTGCGGTTACTCAAGACGGAGTCGAAGTGACACTACTTAGTAACATAGAGTTTCCGTATGAGTCCAAGACCTCACTGGACAAAGGTGCGCAAGGGATCGGTCTTTATCGTACCGAGTTTCTCTATTTGCGGAGTGAAGAAGAGCCGACCGAAGATGAACATTATCAGGCATACCATGCGGTGATAAAATCGATGGGTGATAAGCCCGTGACCATTCGCACCTTGGATTTGGGGGCGGATAAATATACCAAATCCCAATCGCGGGAACCGGAGCGGAATCCATTTCTGGGTCTGCGGTCGATTCGCTACTGCCTTCAGAATCTTGAACCCTTTAAGGTTCAGTTGAGAGCAATTTTGAGGGCCTCGGTGGAAGGGGACGTCCGTATAATGTTTCCGCTTATATCGGGGTTAATGGAGCTGCGCCAGGCTAAAATGGCCCTGGGCGATGCGATGGAGGATCTTGAAGAGAAAGATATTCCTTTCCGTCGGGACATACCGATAGGTATAATGGTGGAAACGCCGGCGGCGGCCTTGCAGATCAGGGAATTAATGCGTGAGGTTAGTTTTGTCAGCATCGGAACCAACGACCTGATTCAGTACACGTTGGCGGTGGATCGAGGCAATGAACGAGTCGCCCCGCTCTATACCGCTTCCCACCCGTCGGTTTTGCGGACACTGCGAGATATCATACGCAAGGCCGATCATGCGAAAGTTCCGTGTAGTCTGTGTGGAGAGATGGCCGGTGAGCCGATGTATACATTGTTGTTGCTGGGTCTTGGACTTCGGATTTTTTCCATGGCTCCCAGCGATGTCCCGGAGATTAAAAAGGTAATTCGGGTGACAACCATATCCCAGGCGGTGCGTGTCGCCGGGAGGGTGTTAAGATTTGACACGGACCGTCAGGTAAGTAATTATCTGCGGGATCAAACACGCAAGATTTCTCCTGAACTTCTGTGATGGTTATGGAGGAACCCGAGTGAAAATAAGTCATCTTATGGTGACATAACGATAATAGAGCCGGTTCGTGCGTTGCGAATACGGTGTAGAACGAGACAAATATAACAATATTATAAACGAGGTGTCAGAAACGAGTTGCGGCACAATGTGGCAATTCGCTTCGCGATAGATGGTGATCTGAGGTTCATCTCACATCACGATAGTATGCGTCTGTTTGAGCGGGCGTTGTCGCGGGCGCAGTTGCCGGTCAAGTTTTCCGAAGGCTACAATCCACGCCCTAGGTTATCGTTGCCCGTACCGCGAGCGGTGGGGGTGGCGGGGGAAGCGGAAATTGTTGTGGTCGGATTGTCCGAGCCCGTTGATCCGAAGATTGTTTTATCGCAACTGGCGGAGCAGATGCCGGCCAGTATTACGCTGAAGGATGCTTGGGGGCTAAGTGGGCGACAGCGGCTATATATAGATCGCGTGGATTATGTGGTAGAGATTTCATTGGAGTTGCTTGCCGTGGTATCACAGGCTGTGCGTCGAATAATGAAGGCCGAAACCTGGTTGATTGAACGATCCGGTTTTGGCGACAAGCCCCCTAAAACAATTGATCTTCGATCGTTATTGCTTGAGGCCTGTATTGATTCGAGCCAACTCCGATGGACAGTTGGGATTACCCAGAGCGGCACGATTAGAGTGGCGGAGTTTCTGTCGGCGGTAGGGCTTGATCCCCGGGTGTTTTTGCATCATGTTCGGAGAACTGCGGTGCATTGGAGGTGAGGATTTCCGGTTGGCCGATGAAATATCTATCGGATTTCTGTAAGTCAGGGTTGGTATTTGCACGGTCAATTATTCCCCCCCCATTGTGACTGCTGCTCGGATCGACAAGGATGTCCAGAGAGCAGGTAATCCATGAGGAAAATCAAGAAAAAGGTTTTGAAAAGAACGGTCGTGTCGCGACGATCGCGGAAAAAAAGAGTCAAACGACAAGAATCTGGGAAAAAAGGGATCGAAGCCCCACCTAAGGTGGATGATTCACTGATTGCGGCGACAAAATTAGATAAACCGATGTCAACAGACGGGGAGCAAAACGGTCGATCGGCAAAGTCTCGGAGAAGAAGAAAGAGGCGTAAGGTTACCAAACAATCTGGGAATCAAGCATCAAAGGTCAAATCCGGTTCGGCTCGCGGATCAGCGTCTAAAACGACTTCTAAGAGTGGTTTAACTTCCAGGCGCAAGAGGAAAAGAACCCGAGTGGCGGCCGCAGGCAAAACCATGGCGGCCCCCCAAATAAAGCCGATTTCTAAAGAGAGTTTAGCCACTGCCAGAGTTATGCTGATTAACGTTACAGAAGGTGAGGAGTGTCGTATTGCCGTTTTACATCAGAATCGGCTTGAAGAGCTTTTTATCGAACGCTCCACTTCCGAATCTCACGTGGGTAACATCTATAAGGGGCGTGTGACCAACGTGGAACCCAGTATTCAAGCCGCTTTTGTCGATTTTGGGCTGCCCAAGAACGGATTTTTGCATATTTCCGATCTTCGGCCTCAGTATTTTCCTGAGGGAAAAGGTCAACCCGAGAATGTCGGGAGGAAAACACCTCGGCGTGAACGTCCCCCCATACAGAAGTGTCTGCGTCGGGGTCAGGAAGTGATCGTTCAGATTATCAAGGAAGGGATCGGCACCAAAGGGCCGACGCTCACTACTTATATATCCATTCCGGGTCGTTACCTGGTGATGATGCCGGGTATGAATCGGCTTGGTGTGTCGCGAAAGATTGACGATGACGAATCGCGTCGCAAAATGCGGAAAGTTCTTGAGGAGATGAAACTTCCTCAGGGGATGGGTTTTATCCTTCGCACCGCTGGTCTGGCCAAAAGCAAGCGCGAACTTCGGAATGACCTGATGTATCTTCAGAGGTTATGGAAGTTGGTGGCGGAGCGGACCAAGACCGAGCAGGCTCCGTGTGAACTTTATCAGGAATCCAACCTGGTGATACGAACGATTCGAGATGTTTATTCATCCGATTTTGACAGGATCATCGTCGATTCCGAGACCACCGCGAAGAAAGTGCGTGATTTTCTATCGATAGCGATGCCTCGTAGCGCGGCCCCGGTGGAAGTGTATGAGAGCCGCAGACCTTTGTTTCATGAATACGAGATCGAGTCGGAAATAGTACGCATCAACGAACGCTATGTTCCTCTGAAGTCAGGTGGTTCATTAGTGATTGATTCAACCGAGGCCTTGGTGGCCATTGACGTCAATAGCGGGCGATTTCGTGATCTTCAAGATGCGGAGCAGACGGCATACAGGATTAATTTGGAGGCGGCTGAGGAGATAGCCCGGCAGTTGAGGCTGCGCGATCTCGGTGGATTGATATTGTGCGATTTTATCGACATGCGTCTGGACAAGCATCGACGGGGTATTGAGAAGGCTCTGCGGGATGCACTGAGGAAACATAAAGAACGGGCCAAGTGTTTGCGTATGAGTTCATTTGGGATAATTGAGATGACTCGACAGCGGATGCGGCCTTCGATCAAACGTAGTATATATCAGGATTGCCCCCATTGCGGAGGATCGGGGCTGGTCAAGAATCCGGAGTCGATGACTCTGGATATCATACGATTGCTTCATTTGGCGGTGCATCATAACCAGGTCAAGAGGGTCGAGATTCGTGTAGCCCCGGAAGTGGCTTTTCAGTTGCAGAACCGCAAGCGGTCAACAATCCGTTCCCTCGAAGAGGAGACATCGCGTCGGATTATTGTGCATGCGGATGGGAATATGGGCCTTGATCAATATGTTTTTGAGTGTTTCGATCGTCGTGGTGGGGCGATTCGGGTGGTTGAACCTCTTGAAGAAACCCAGGCTTTTGTAGAGACCCAGACCAAGCGGCATAAATTGTCGAATGGCGACGGCGTCGTTGAAAGTACTGAGACGCTGGAAGAAGTATTGGAATAATACTTTTTTGCACCGGATCACAGGATGTTTATGTTGCTGTAATGGCCAGGCCGTTTTTACCTGTGACAATGGACATATTTATGGAGTGTATGTTATTAGATACTGTTGTCATTGTCGCCCACAAAACCTCCAGTGAAGAAATCAGTTACGAAATCACCGAACTGGTTAACTACCCCGCCGGTTGTAACGCTTCCAGTGATGTAGTTATATAGACCGTTTTTTATTGAAGTGCCGAGCAGATCACCGCACCCTATACCAACCACGGTACCACCGACCAGCAGGGAGGCGAATAATCCGCGAATGAGAGTTTTCTTAATGGTCATCGTTGTCTCCTGGTACACCCCAGGTCTATTTGTCCATGTCAATATCAGATAATACGCTTCGGGGCGGTGTTTGTTTAAAATACTTTGTCGACATTATACGCGAAATTATCTGTCATGTGCAGTCCCTTAATCGTTTCAATTGATTTTAATTGCGAATTCGAGGATTTTGCCGGTCGGATATCACAATTTGGGGCCTGTGGAACGGACTTTGAGACCCAGGATATAGTTGCCCCATCTTTTTTGGAAGGTTTTATCAATAGGGCCAAAGTGTTTTTCGAACAAAGCGAGTTGGTCGGCCGGTCGAAGTCGGGTATCGGATTTTCGTGAACGGAAGTCTTGCAGATAGGCGGCGAACTGTTTTGTTTTAACCCGATGCAGGTAATGGGTTAAAGCCCAGGCCAAAGCATATTGAGTGGCTCCGCTTTGACCTTCCCTGTTTAATAAGTGTGGATTGGTGATTAAATCCTGCAAAGGAGTAATTCTTGAGTGCCGGAGGGCTTCAAGAAAATCATTCGATTTTAACGAGTGTTTTGATGAGGAACCTGCGACGGCGGATCGGAAATCTTTGAGGCGTTGTTGATTGATGACCGCAAATCCGGTTCCGGTAGCACTGGGAGGGGTCTCGAAGAGGCATGCTAAACCCTCCACCAACCATATGGGATTCTCCGCACCACGTATATGTATTCCGGCGTTAAACAAGACCTGGTGTGCGGTTTCGTGTTGTATGACCGTCTGGTTGATGTGCTCTGAATATACCTTTCGTTTTTTGTCCAGGGTTTTGAGCGATTGCTGGGCGGAGGCGATTTCTTTCTCAACTTGTTTCTTGGTCATGAGGACGCATCGGCCGTTGTTGAATTCAATTTCCATAGGGGTATGATTGTTTTTAATGTTTTTTAGATACTTAAGCAGCATATTCAGCCTGTCCTGGTATGTAATAATGCCGGCATATAGGGTAGTCATTTGAGGTCCGTTGATAGCGTTAAAGAATGCCGATCTGTTTGTTGGCTCATAGTACATACCATAAGTTCCTGCGGAAGCGAATGCCAATCCGGCTGAATAACGATCGTATTTTTCACGGTTATTGAAAAAAATCACCTCTAGTCTGTGATTGGGTTGGCGGGCGTTTATTTTACATGCCTTACAGAAGCGATAGACGGCATGATAGGTGTATTCGAGTCTGGAAACCAGATCGTTAACCAGTGAGCGTTCAGTATCAAAGGCGATGAGGAAGTGAGGAGTTCGTTTGATTTCAAATTCGGGACCTGTGGCCCGCAGCAAGGCATTTTCCTGGGCTTGATTGATCGGGATATCGTCGCTATCGGCCCAGGCGAGATTGAGTCCGGTTAAGATGGCGAGCAGTAATGCGGCTTTGTTTTTATTAATTATTCTATACATGCATTCTATTATATACCGTTGTTTGGTTAATGTGGGCATAATTCAATTGAATTTGAGCGGAAGTGTATGGTTTGACCGTTGTCTCGCCTCCGCTTACCATCCTGCCGTAGATTGGGCCATGAAGGGAGGTCGATCTTATGAGTAAATCGGCACAAAAGAGCTGGCAGGCGCGATTCTCGCAGTCGGCTGACGCCCTGACGGAATCCTACGTGGAGAGTTTGTCATTCGATCGGCGTTTGTGGAAGTACGATATTGTGGGCAGCATTGCCCATGCTGAAATGCTGGCTGAGGTGGGGCTGATTAGCAAGGCCGACTGCCGGGCCATCAAGCGTGGTCTCAGGCGGATCGAAGATCAGATCGTAGCCGGCAAATTCAAATGGGATCCGGCCTGCGAGGATATTCATATGGCTATTGAGGTGGCGCTAACCAGGCTGGTGGGCGAACCCGGAAGATGCCTACATACCGGCCGATCGCGCAACGACCAGGTGGCCCTGGATCTTAGGTTATATGTCCGCGATGCCATCGATTTGGATATTAAACCGCTGCTTGCCGATATGCAGCGGGCTTTGGTGAAATCTGCGGAACGTTATGCCGATATGGTGATGCCCTCGTATACCCATTTGCAACGGGCTCAGCCCATTGCAGTTGGTGCTTACCTTCTGGCGTATGTCGAGCAGTTTCAGCGGGATCGGGAGCGATTCAGCAATGCCCGCAAGCGAGCCGATGTTTGTCCACTGGGATCGGGGGCCCTGGCCGGTTCGACACTTTCTATAGATCGGCAGGCAGTAGCCCGGCGTTTGGGTTTTGCTGCCATTACGCGTAACAGCATCGATGCCGCCGGTGACCGTGACTTTATTACCGAATTTTTGTCGGCCGCTGCCATTTGTGCCGGCCATTTATCGCGATTGGCGGAGGATTTGATACTTTTCGCCTCGCAGGAATTTGACTTTATTACCATTGGTGATGCCTTTTGTACCGGTTCTTCGATGATGCCGCAGAAGAAGAATCCCGACGTGCTCGAACTGGTACGGGGCAAGGTGGGTCGAATTCATGGGGCCTTGGTCGGCATGCTCACCCTGACCAAAAGTTTGCCCCAGGCTTACAATCGCGATTTGCAGGAGGACAAGATTCACCTTTTCAGCGCCCACGATACGCTCAAAGATTCGCTGGAAGTTGTAGCGGCGGTGGTTCCCAATATGAAGTTTAACCGGAAACGCTTGTTGGCCGCCACCCGTAAGGGTTTCTTGGATGCAACGGTTTTGGCTGAATACCTGGTGGGTAAGGGGATTCCTTTCCGCCGAGCCCATCAATACGTCGGCCGACTGGTGGCCAGATGTGAGAAAAGCGATAAGGAACTGGCCGATTTGTCGCTGGAGGAGTTTCGAAAAGTCTGCGACCGGATAGGCAGGGATGTTTATAACTATCTCGGAGCTGAAAATGTAGTCCAACGCTATAAAAGCGTCGGTAATGCGGGACCGAAGTCGGTGGCAAAACAACTTCGGTTCTGGAAGAAAAAATTATTGTAATATTCCTGCGCTCGATATTAGTCTGTTAATAAAACTCAGGGATTTTCATTTCTGGTTTTGTTTGTCATTCGAATTTTTTAAGGTAATCATACCAGCCGGGGAAAATAATCATTAGTACTCCTAAGGCGGAACAGATCATGAATATCGCTACAGCTATTCCCATAAGCAGATTAATGGCTGCGGGTTTTATGTTTTCAGCGAATGGTCGGAACACAACGTTGAAAAGTTTAGGCCAGATCTTGTGCACACAACCTAGTAAGAACCACCAAAGCCCGGTTAATGCAATAATAAACATGAAAGCGATTGACCAATAGGCCAGTTCACCCTTCATATTCCAGGGGAAAGCGTCTATGTGACTATGCTCTAGTGCATCAGCCGATCCAAATAAGAGGGGAATTGGCACCAATAATAAGGCCAAAAAAAGGGGGATGTATACAAGGATGAGTGACGGATAAATAAACCATTTTTGGGCACCAAGTTCTTCATTTCGAGCAACAGTGGCTGATATACATGCCCGTGAAGTGCAAAAGCTGGCTAATAAAATTGTTGTAGTGAGTGGTGGTCCTATCAGGAGGAGGATAGGTAATGCTAGAAGTAGACCCCAAGCTATCTGTTGTGGTTCTTGAAGTGGTTGCAAGATAAATCCTAATACTAGTAGTCCAAAAGATAGATAGGCTAGCCGCCAGTCCTCCGGTCCGCTGCGCATTCTGCTTACAAACTGCTGCCACCAGGTAAGCCCTTCGGCCGGTACCCATTGGGTAGGACTGCCGAGCTTGGTCAGCACAGCATCAACATCGTTATAAGATATCGGTTCTGGTATTTCCTGAAGCTCCCTTTCGATATGTTCCTGTACATCGTTGACCACTTCTCCCGCATCGACGGATTTGCATCCGCGCAGATGGATTTTTACCTGGTTAAGATATCCGTCCAGGTGGGTCCGTGCTTGTTCATCCAACTGGATCATGACTATTGCTCCGTAATGAGTGCATCAGTGCCGTTTTTTATACTTCCCCAGTATTGGTTCATTCGGGCCAAATATTGTTCACCCCGGCCGGTCAACTGGTAGTACTTGCGGGCCGGCCCTTCAGACGATTCCTCAATAGTGGTTTTGACTAGCCCCTCTCGCTTAAACCGGCTCAAAATGGGATATATTGTTCCTTCGCCAATGACCAGGCCCTCGATGCCGCTAAGTTTCTTGACGATGTCGTAGCCGTATAGCCTGGCACCCTTCATGGCATTCAAGATGCATAGTTCGAGGATTCCTTTACGAATCTGGGTGGTCCAGTTTTCCAAAAATCGGTTTTCCATAAATATACTATAATGCATAACAAGGTACCTGTCAATGCCTTTATGTAAAAAAATGTCAAATTTCATGGTCGATTAGCGTTTAACGCTATTGGTGAAGCTTTCCCTGGGCTTTTTTGCCGGTTAATCTGGGATTATGACCGAAGGCGAGAATGAACTTGTTGCGTGGCTTCGTGAGCGATTTGCCGTTGATAGCGAACTTATACCCGTCGGCATGGGCGACGATGCAGCGGCAGTACGCTTCGGTAGTGAGCTGATAGTGATAACCGCCGATATGCTGCTGGATGGTGTGCATTTCGATACCGGGGAGCACAGTTTCAAATTGATCGGCCGGAAGGCCGTCGCTTGCTCGCTGAGTGATTGTGCGGCCATGGGATGCAAGCCTCGGGCGGCTACGGTCAGCGTAGCCCTTAGCAAGAATATGTCGTTTGATGAGGTGAAGCATCTTTATGAGGGGATGGCTGGCGTAGCCGATGAGTTTGACTGCTCGATTGTTGGCGGGGATACAACCAGTTGGTCAGGAAAATTGGCCATCGATGTGGCCATGCTTGCAGAACCGATATCACCTAAAGGGCCGATTCTGCGAAGCGGTGCCCGGATTGGTGATACAACCTACGTCAGTGGGCCTCTGGGGGGGAGCCTCGAGGGTAGACATCTGACCTTTACTCCCCGGGTTGAATTAGGCTGTCGGATGGCTTTGGAGCCGGATCTCCACGCTATGATGGATATTTCCGACGGCTTGGCCTTGGACCTCTACCGGTTGTGTGAAGCTTCCGGATGTGATGCGGAGTTGTATTCTGAGCAACTGGAGAAGATTATCAGTAAAGCCGCCCATGCCTGCGCGGAGCGGGACGGTAAACCGTCACTGGAACATGCCCTCAGTGATGGCGAGGATTTTGAATTGTTGGTTGTGGGGGGCTATGCCCTAAAACACGAACGCTATGGCCTGACACCGGTAGGGCGGATAATAACCAGGGCACCTGGAGATGATACTACCATAGTTATTCGTGATCGGGATAAAGGGAGTCGACCTATTGAACCTGGCGGTTATGAACATTTCAAATGAAGTTTAGCGAATAGATTATCAGCCTGTACCTACAGGTGGTAGTTTTTGGTTTTTGTTGGAT
>CP070790.1:1437618-1441658 GCA_020346805.1 Planctomycetota bacterium | reverse complement strand
TCAGTGATGATGACCACCACGTTTGGTTGCCGACCGGGGCGGACGGGTGGCCGGGCGGAACTGAGAGCCTGGCTGCGACGTTTACTGAGGGCCAGCGACGTAGCGGTGGCTGCGGAGTTCTGTAGAAATTTACGGCGATTGATGCAACGCATTCGATCTCCTTGCGGAAATGATTATGACTGTAAATTGCTTTTTGTCGAAGAATATCATATCAACAACAAACAACATTTACCACGTTTTTAAGTTTGTAGGTTGGGCTGGACCCGACGATCATTGGTATCGAAATAACGTGTGTCGACTAGGCCCCGATTGACTTGATCGTTTCCCGTCCATCACGATGAATGAGATAATCCCAACGCCCTAAGGGCTTGTGGTCTTGTATAAACTGGAACCAGATATGTAGCAGAGAAAATGGTTCTGGTAATATCCTGTGCTTCTATTTCCAATTCCCAATAGCGCATCGGCATATCGATCAGGGATGTAAAATAATCGCCTTCGGGCAAAGGAAAAGAGATTTTTTGATGAGAAAGCATCATATTTGAGGAGTCGATGAGATCGATCGTATGAGAATCGTCAAAAAGCTGATAGCAAACGGTAGTATGGTCCTCACCGCGTTTTTCTCTGACCTCCTGGATGCAGAGGAGGGTGACAATTAGTTTGTGGATGCGTTCAAGCCCTTTTGAATAGCTGAATATAACCTCGAGACTCTCACCAAGGAAGAAGGGGAATCTTTTAAACTGAATATGACTGGTGCCATATTTGATTAACCGGCCAAGTCGGTATAGGCATGCCATATATAACAATATTGTGGCAACGTCGAAGACGACTGTAATCAGGGTGATAATAATGCCACTAAATGAAGAAAAGAAAGCCCACCAATTAAAGGGAATAAGAAAGAGAGTGAGGAAAACGACCTTTGAGAAAGCGCGGAGAGTGGTTGATATATTATCATCTTTGATTCCATGGAAGTCCCAGGGGTTGTCCGCGAGCCAAGGCTCATGCGGAAAGTGGGCTAATAATCGTTTCTTCCTGGAATTTCGTCGGATACCTTTAATTCCCAGGATAATTATAAAAATACCTGTAAACAAGAAGAAGATTCCAAACCAATAAATCATCCAATTCGGAGAGCTGCCACACTCCAGTTCTGTTGGGGTTGTCTTTAATCCTACAAGAATCACACTCAGACCAAAGGCGGCAAAGGGTATTCCAAATACGATTATCTCCGGCCAGCCGAAGGTCCTTGTCTCGCTTCGCGATTGATGACGTTTAAGTTCTTTTCTTTCGGTATCCGGCATAATAGATTAATGATTTAAGGACTGAGAATCTTATTGATGACAGATTAGCCAAATATCATATTAAAAACAAGGTCATTGTATTAATAACAAATGGGGGATTGCCAGGCTGGGTTATGATATTTCCTCTGTTAATCCTGTTGGTTTGCCGTTATACTCCATAGATCTGATGTTGGGACGATAACGGGCTGACATATTTCGGGCCAATCAAAGTCAAGGAGAATTAGATAATGAGTAAAAAAATAGTATTTGCGATGTTGGTAGTGGTTATGTTTTCCATGGGCCAGACATGTACACCGGATGCTGATATGGACGGGGTGAAGGATAGCGATGACAGTTGTCCCAACACACCGCTATGTGCAACGGTTGATGCACTTGGTTGTCCGAGTGACTCTGACAATGACGGGGTGATGAACGGCTGCGACGAGTGCGAGGATACGCCGGCAGGTGATACGGTACACGGCAACGGGTGCACGGTCGATCCCGGAGGCAGTGTACCTTCGCGGTGTCAGGGACCGGATCCGCGAGCCAAGGCTATCGAGTATTCTCTGGTCGGTATGATCGATGCCAACCGGGCCAATATTCAGATTAAGGGAGTGGTGGAAAACATCGGGCTCAGCAATTATGACTCGGGTCCGGATCAGCAGGATATTCAGCTTTGGGAAGACGATGCGATGGTCCATAGTGTTCAATTCGAGGACTTGGCCGTCGATGAAACCATCTATATCGAATATCAACGGGAGTGGGATTTGGGTGATGAGTTTTTGCCCGGCTTCTACAAGGTTATCATTACTTACGATCCGGATATAAGGGACGACGGCAATCTCAATAACGATGATTGCCGAGAGACCAATAACATGGTTGTCCGAAGGGCATCAGATATAAACTCGTTGTTGGAGTAGTCTACTCGTATTATGTTTTGAGATTGCGTTTTTTATTGTCCGCCATAGGCGGACGGTTAGCATGTTTAATTTTACGAGCGTAACGGATAACAATCCCGCGCTTTGCTTGGGCATGCCACCCATCCAAGAAAAGGGCATTTTCTATATCAGACGCGTATAAATTAATCTGTTTTTTGTTCGATCAGTTCGGAGAAACGTTTTCCGATGGCCAGTGCCGGATCTATGGGGACGTCCACGGGTTTACAATCTTTGGGTATGGTAATGGTCGGTTTGGGCTCGATTTTTTTATCCTTGAAGTGGGGCAGCCACTGACGTTGGGCCTCCAGCATTTCGCAACACATTTCGCGGATTTCCTTTAAGGTACAAACGGCCGAGGTCAGAGGGTCCATAGCCACGGCATGGACGATGTTTTCGATATCACCCTCGAGGGCGGCCCGGGCGGCGAGGGTCTGGACATTGATGTTGGTCAGACATGCTGCCGTACATTGAGCGGGCAGGTCGCCGATAGTCGTGGGGTGTAATCCGGTGGAGTCGGCGTAGGTGGGAACTTCCACGCAGCAGCCGGGGGGCAGGTTGGTTATGTATCCATCGTTACGGACATTGCCCATAAAGCGGAAGGGCTTACCGGTGGCGACGGCCTCAATGATGTACGAGCAGTATTCGACGCTGCGGTGATCGATTTTGGTGGATTCGAAAGAGAGGGGGTCATGTTCGGCATATTTTTCAGCGATGGTTTTGCACCAGTTGTAATAGGCCCCGCTCTCGCCGCCGAAGGCGGGTTCATCGCAGTAAAGATCGAGGGCCTTCTGGTTTTTGCGGAACCAAGGGACATATTCGCTGAGGTGCCCGGTACTTTCGGTCATAAAATAACCGAAGTGGCGAAAGACTTCGCCGCGGACTTTTTCGTTTTTGTAGTACTCGGATTTTTCGAAGACCTCGCGGAGTTGGGGATAGAGGTCGCGCCCGTTATGTTGAAGTTTGATAAACCAGTCCATGTGATTGATGCCGCCGGCAACGTAACTGATTTCGTCTTTGGGTACTTCACAGTAGCGGGCGATGAGATCCAATGTGGTCTGGACGCCATGGCATAGGCCGGTAAAGGAGACATTGGTGGCCTTTCCGAGAGCGAAGCAGTTGCAGCCCATGGGATTGGCGTATTGGAGCATGATGGCTTCCGGTTTGGCGAGCTGTTGCATGTCACGGGCGATGTCGACGAGCACGGGGATGGTGCGCAAGGCGCGGAATACCCCGCCGGGCCCAACGGAATCGGCAACGCATTGATCCACGCCGTATTTGAGGGGGACTTCATAGTCGATCTTGAAGGCCTCCACCCCACCGACCTGGATCATGTTTACCACGAAGTCGGCATCCTTTATGGCCTCCTTTCGGTCCAGGGTGGCCCAGACTTTGCCGGGCAGGCGGTTATCTTTGAGCATTTGTTGGCCGAATTCTTCCATTCTTCGCAGCCGGGGTTGGTCTTTGTCCATCAGGGCGAACTCGCTGTCGGCCAAGGCGGGGGTGGCCAGGATGTCGCTCATCAGGGTTTTGCAAAAGACGATGCTGCCGGCGCCGATCATTACGATATTTTTGCTCATGGTTTGGTCTCCTGATGTTTTTAACATAGCTGAGTTTAGTGGAAAGGTAAAGGATATCCAGGATTGCGCTTTGCTTCACGCGGGGTTACATTGCATCACCCTTGAGGGGTTGTTTCTACATCCGATGGTTGTGATGGTGTCCTTCGCGACATGCGGGGTCTGTCCATCATAAAAGTAACCCGCTCCAGGTCGGTGGGGGGCAAAATTTTTGCCAAAATCTTCTTTGCCTGGCCGATACCGGTGCGACGGGT
>CP070790.1:1434755-1437518 GCA_020346805.1 Planctomycetota bacterium | reverse complement strand
GCAGGCGATCTATGTAAATGATTGATCGTATCATTGTTGAACCGTTCAATCCCAATCGGTCGGTTTGGGAAATGCAAATAGCCTTCGGCCTGCTT
The DNA here is from genome assembly GCA_020346805.1 of Planctomycetota bacterium. Lineage (GTDB taxonomy): Bacteria > Planctomycetota > Phycisphaerae > UBA1845 > PWPN01. Next base: position 1,437,423 of record CP070790.1, on the reverse strand, counting down.
CGATCGCCGTTGCGAATAATTTGCAGGCCAAAGGCTATCTACTTGTTTTGATCTACTCTGCGTATTAATCAGTCATCGCACGCAGTATTTGCCGGTATAGTCGGTCCACTGGCACAGAGCTGGAACGCTTCATAATCGTCCTGGTCTATATCGCCGTCGGGCGAAGTGCCCAAACCGTCGCCTACTTTATCGAAGCACAAACAGTTAGTAGGAATACCGCCGCCGGACCCGGTAAAGCATGCCTGGAACTGGGCGAAGTCGTCCTGATCCACGTCATCATCGTTATCCCAATCGGCATAAGGATCGTAACAGGGGAAGTTGCAGTTGGCATTATTCGTGCCGCAGGTGGTGTATGGGCCGAGCCAGGTTCCACCAATGGTGTTCACACAATAATCCTCGGTCTCGCTGCTGCACGTGCCATAGCCGGGACCTTCCTGTGTGCAGCAGGCCCCCGGAGTTGCACAGGGATCGGCCTGGTACTCGGCTTCTCCCTGAGCTAGTCGCAGGTTGTCGAGTGCGCTGGTACCGGGCATATTTAAGTAGCCATCGTCTGTTTCCTTGTCCCAGCATCCACCGTCTTGCTCGTTGGGAATACCGCCCATAACAATAGAACTAAAGGGACCGGTATATTCGCGGGTATAAGTTTCAGAGCTGGTTGTCAAAGGACCTTCATACCAACATACGCTAAACAGGGGGTCATATTTGTTTTCGATGGTAACGGTAAAGTCGTTTGCCCTGATTTCAACAGTCACTTCGTTTACTTTGGAACAGGTGTGCAAGGTATCCCCACCCGATATGTAATGCCATTGCCGGCCATCATAGACGGCCAATCGATAGTTTTCCTGTCGTTCTGCGTCTGGGGCCCCCGAGCAGGGATCCTGGTCGACAAATGCGATCTGGCCTACGGCGATGCTGCCATGTTTCAGACCATCTCCATCCAAATTCATAAAATGTCTGGGTTTATCTGTTGCACCAGGTCCACAATATACCATGTTCATGGGAGTGGGGGCCCGATCGGCCCCGCAGGTTACTTCTACGTAACGATTCACTCGTTCGTAATATGAGGTTTGTTTGCTGCCTAAATTTAAATGAAAATTTAATATCAGGGGGTTGGTGTCGGTAGCTATAACACAATTGGGATCTTCACCGCCGGGGCCGGTACGAACCACAGTTGCATTCATCATCTCTGCCGTGGTCAAGTCGTGCCGGTTGCGTATACCGATTCGACAGCCATCGGGATCGCCACAACCGATTTTCCAATCCTCGACGGCATATGTTTCACTATTATATAAATCATCTGACACTTTACCATCGTAGCATTCTCTGGCCGGATCACCGCCGGTACAACCATCTTTAGTCCAGACTAACTCGGCAATTGCAGACAGATAGCCTCCTCCGCCATAGCCATCGAAGTTGTCCTCAAAAATAATGTTCTGCCCCATTGCCGGTGATGCTATGATAAAAATTACACATAGAAGTGTATAACGACGTAACATCTTTCGGTCCTCCATATTGTTCAAATTGGTTTTGGATTCTATCTTTTGTAGTAATTTTTTTGCCCTGCTCCGAACAATTTTAGTATTTTATAACAGGTACTCACTTATTAATAAGTACACATGGTTTCTAATCGGCATTTTTATGATAACACATAATGCTTAATTGTGTCAACATATACAGTCGTTTTCCGTCGTTCTGTAGCATAATATTCTTCAGGACTACCTATCAATGTTCTTCTTGTTTTACTCATCGGCGGCATATATGCTCGGTTACATTGTATGACCCAATTGATATTTTATTATATATACGGCTTATATATACGGCCCTTAGTGATTCCGACTAAAATAGTTGGTTCTCATCTAAATTAGTAGTTAACTTTAGGGGTATATAATCACTAACTTATTGCTGTTAAGCTATTTATGTTTGGTTCAGGCCACTGGGCACTTATTGGCAGGCACCCTGTGGCTTTTTCTTTGGACCGTTGTCATCTCATCCCGCTCGTGTCGGGTAAGCGGGACCGACAGGGGCTTGGGCCGGCGTCCGAACGGATAATGCTTGTTAACTGTTTATGATAATTACACTTACATACTTGGTCCCATCGACCACTTTTTTGTACGAGATCCTTAATTTTAGATGTAATATTTGCAGCGAATTTGTTGTTATTGTTCCCTGTGCGGACATCATTGTATGACTGTTGAAAGGGGGCGTTATTCCCATGTTGGTGCATGGTTAACGTGCGTGTGTAACGTTATTTCTGTAAACACATTTCCCTGTTGTTCCCCGTCTCGATGGGGAATCCAGCATCGAGGCAAATCGTTATTTTTATTTCACAATCATTTGGATTTGGATTCCCAATCAAGTTGGGAATAACAGGTGAAGTGGATTTCCACTTTATAGGTGTTTAGCGTCTGTATATCGGATAGTTACTGATTTTGGATTACTCGCTTCTTTGATGTTATCGTATCGGTTACCACTGCCACTTGGGTATGGGCTCTTCTCGCACAAAATTATCCCATTCGGGTATGGTGCCTCGCTGGTAATTAGGCGCCCAGGCCCAGGGGAAAGGGGGCAGGCCGTATTGAGGCGGCTTCATAAGGACTTTATGGAAGCTGACGTGGGTGTCGCAATAGAGAAAGTTGTTGCCGGTTTTGTGATGCACCTCAAACTCGGT
>CP070790.1:1429727-1434655 GCA_020346805.1 Planctomycetota bacterium | reverse complement strand
GTAAAACCGATGGATTCACCGGCCGATGGATTGGATGGATCGGTAGCGAATGTGAATCCCGGTTTGTACAGATTAGTTTGTTTGACCGCGGGCGGCGTTAGCATATCGACGTTAAGAATAAATACGTTTGTCAGGCCGGCGTCCTCACCGCGCAAGGGCATACTCAAATCACAGCCTTGTCCTAAGGTAAAGGGCAATGTGCCCAGCAGGCAGATCAATGAGATGGCTTGGAATCTGCTCATGAAAATGCCACTATCGATAATTGGTTTCCGACGGGAATTATCCCGGCGCTTTCAATGGCTTCTTATTCCACGATTTCCAATACGTCCTGAACCTCCACAATCGTACCCATGAGACAAGTAACTTCCAAATCCGTTCGCTTGGATAGCAGCAATCTGGAAGTGACACCGGGCGTAGTAATACGATCAAAGGTTTCATTATCTACAGTCTGGCCCTGAAACAAATGATAGGTGATGTTGTTTTCATCGATCCAGACGAGACAGGGGCCGTTGCTGTCTGCCAGGGTGGCCGTTCCGCTGACCACGAAAGGTGTCCCGACGGATAACAGCGTCTCGGGGACGGAAAAATTGACGGAACATCCCGGGGTATACAAGATGGTTAATAAAATAGTGGTAATAACTATAGCTCTAAACACGGTCCTGTCTCCCAATTGCGGCCGGTCCTGGTTTCTGTGATCTTGCGATACCCTACTTTATATTGCCGACAGTAATAATAATCAAGAAGGCATGTAAAAGAGGTAATAATAAAGCAGAGCGATATTGGGGTTTTAGTAAGGGATTTTATGATCATTGATCCGGTTTGGATAGGGCCGCTTGACTCTGTTTTACCATATCACTTACCATTAGTTTGCGGCAAAAATGATTTGCCATAAAATTGCCATCGACTAATAGGATTTACCACCAATGAATACGCACGAACGATTATTATTTGGTATGGTAGCAAGGGAATCTCCGATACGAGATTATACTTTGTCTGGATTACAAATCTGTATACTGTTTCCTTTGATTATGATCCTGGCTTGTGATAACGGAGGGCGTTTTTCAGATTATAATTCACAACAAAAAGGGAATTCTCAGGGTATGCCTGATGATTCGTTCTTTGAAAACTGTGTGTTTATAAGCGTGGACATTCAGCCCAGCAAGAAGCATCACATGACCATGGAGAGTATGCCCAAGGGTTGGAGGGATCGCGGTTTCAAGCTTGAAGATGTCAACGCCGCCCTCGATTTCTTACATGACGTGGCCATACCTAATGCAGTCAAAACCGCTGATGCATGCCGGCAGTTGAAAATGCCGATGATTTTTGTCCACTGGGGTTATCAGTTTAAAGACGGCATGGATCTCGATCCCGAAACCAGAAAAGGCTTTCTGCAAAATCATGGTACGAACTATGAGAAATGGCCCCATTATATCGGTCATCAAAGTTCCAGCCCCCACGAAGGTTTCAAGGTTCGCCCGGATGAATATGTGATAGCCAAGACGGCTCAGGATGCCTTTCCGTCATCTAACATCGACTATGTGCTTCGTAACCTTGGGGTCAAGAATGTTGTGTTTGTAGGGGGGCATACCGGGGCATGTTTGGGCAAGACGTCCAAGTCGGCAAAAGAGCGCGGTTATCGTACGCTTTGTATCAGAGACGCCACCTGGGATGCCCGTGAGTCGACCAGAATACCTAACATGAAGGAATGCAACTACGATTATATTGTAAGTACGGCAGAGTTTCTGAAATTGGCAGCCAAGAGTGCGAATAAAGAGATTAAACCGGCAGCGAAGGAACCGGATAGTACGGTTCAGGAAAATATTAAACCGGCAAAGAGAGAGTCAACATCAAAGGAGAAGATAGCGAGAAAGCTCGACGGATCTTTTTTTGAGAATTGTGTATTTGTCAGTGTGGATCATCAGCCGAACAAGCGGCATAAGTTTACCGAAAAGAATATGCCCGGTTTTTATAGAGAAATTGGAGCTTCGGTTGCCGATCTTAATGCTGCGGTGGATTATCTGTTTGATGTGGCCAAACCGAACGCCGTCAACGTCGCCGATGCCTGCCGAAGCATAAATCTACCGATGGTTTTTATTCATTGGGGTTACCAATTTCACGATGCCATGGACCTGGATCCTGAGACAAGAGATCATTTTCTTAAACATTTCGGAACCGATTTTGACAAATGGCCGCATCATATAAGTCGGTCCGATTCAAAACCTTACCAGGGATTCAAAGTTCGTAAAGGTGAGTATGTGATCGCCAAGACAGCCCAGAATGCCTTTGGATCATCGAACATAGACTATGTGTTACGAAATCTCGGGGCCAAGAACATCGTTTTTGTGGGTGGTCATACCGGCGGCTGTCTGGGTAGAACCTCCAAATCCGCCAAGCAACGCGGTTACCGCACACTTTGTGTAAAGGATGCAACTTTTGATGCCCGCGAATCGACCAGAGTGCCGAGTATGGAAGCCTGTAATTATGACTATATTGTCAGTGCCGATGAGTTTATAAAACTGGTTGACGAGTATTCCAGGCAATAATTTTTTTACGATCATTCCTGAGCATCCATTTTATTAAACCGCATTACCATTGGGGTCCTATAAGTGTGTTTACGTAATCGATTTTTTTGTTCATGAGACGAAATTATGATTATGGGACGGTAATGTTTTGTGTTCGGAACAAAAAGTGTTTGGTATTCGCCAGATGCGGTTTTAAGTTACCGATAATCCAGGCATGAATTCAATATTGATGCAACGTCAAAGGGCCGCTCGTCGTCGTCGCGCACCGGCTGAAGCAGGCCGCTCTGATTCCCCAGCTTTATCTACGAGGATTATTCATCATCCATTATCGACTGGGGCTAATCGACGGATTCACGAGGCAAGTGAATCGGCGGGAGTTGATCTGCGATTATTGGCTAAAGCTCTGACTATTCGCCAGACGGAAGAGCGTTTGCTGACGCTCTATGATGAAGGCCAGTTATTTGGCACGTTACATACCTGTATCGGGCAGGAATGGGGTGCAGTGGCGGTGACTGAAGCATTGAGGCCCGGAGACTATATCTTCAGCAACCATCGTAACCACGGCCATTACCTGGCCTGGACAGACGACGTCGAGGGGCTTATAGCCGAACTCATGGGCAGAAGTACTGGTCCCTGCGGTGGACGAGGCGGCAGCCAACATTTATGTCGAGATAGATTCTTTTCCAACGGTATTCAAGGAGGTCTGGTTCCGACAGCCGCCGGTACTGCACTGGCCGAACAACTGACTGAAGGTACCGGTATCGCGGTTGCATTCATTGGTGACGGCACTTTGGGGCAGGGTGTAATTTATGAGACGCTAAACATTGCCTCCAAGTGGTCTTTACCCCTGCTGATCGTACTGGAGGATAACGGTATTGCCCAATCGACTTATCAGGTTGATACCTTAGCCGGTACTATCAGGGGCCGCGCCCACGCCCTGGGAATCAATATACGTCAGGCTGACACCTGGCATCCAACCGAATTGATTGCCCAGGCGGCCGAAGCTGTGAAATTTGTTCGGGTCTCGAATCGTCCTATGCTGCTGCACATTAAAACCTATCATCTTAGAGCCCATTCCAAAGACGAAGATAAGCGCGATCATTTGGAGGTGGCTTCATATGATGAACGGGATACGTTGAGTCGGTTTGTCCAGGAAAATTCACCGGCGGCACAAAAGCTATTAGCTGCGATCGAGGAGCGGTTGGATAAAGGGATTGAGCAGGCATTGGCATCCGAGCATACATCGGTTGAATGTGAGGTTGGAAAAGTCGGTACGGATATAGAGTGTCCTGTTCAATGGAAACCGATCGGTTTTGAGAGCAAACGTGTAGATGATGCGATTCGTGATGCCTTGTCTGAGGCCCTGTCTCGGGACGAGCGGATTGTGTTATTAGGGGAGGATATTCGCGATCCTTACGGCGGCGTTTTTAAGGTAACGAGAGGGCTGAGCGAAAAGTTTGACGATCGTGTTTGTAATACGCCGGTCAGCGAGGCGGCCATAGTGGGAATCGGCAACGGACTGGCCCTGGCCGGCAAGCGGCCGGTGGTGGAGATAATGTTCGGCGATTTTATGCTGCTGGCCGCCGATCAGATCATTAACCATGCCGCCAAGTTCGCCTGGATGTATAACGAACAGGTCAAGGTACCGATCGTGATTCGCACCCCGATGGGGGGGTACCGAGGTTACGGGCCGTCCCATAGCCAAACCCTGGAAAAGCATTTCCTGGGTGTCCCCGGAATACGGATATTGGCTATCCATAAACGGTATTGTCCCGAACGGTTATACCGTACGTTGTTTGCGAATAACAATTGTCCCACGCTGGTGATCGAGAACAAGCTGCTTTATGACCGGCAGACTGATCCGACAGTACCGGAGGATTATGAATTACTGGCAACCGACACTATGTTCCCGACCGTTCGCCTCACACCATATAAAGATCCGCAGCTGACCATTGTGGCCTATGGGGGGATGGTTGAAGCTGCGGAGTCGGCGATGATAAAGCTTGGTAATGAGCGTGATCTTGCCTGCGAATTGCTGATCCCCATTCAGTTATACCCCCTGGATATGGGGCCGATTGTTGAATCGGTTGGTCGGACGGGCCGATTACTGGTGGTTGAGGAAGGACAGGGATTTGCCGGTTTTGGTAGCGAGGTGATCGCTCAATTGGCGTCCGATTGTGGATTGTCGTCGTTCAAAGCCCGGCGCATCCATGCCCGGAACTGCCCCATTCCCGCATCCCAGTCGGCAGAACAGACAGTGTTGCCGAGTATCGATGATATCTTTGACGCACTAACGAATCTGGTTGACAAAAAATAGCTAAACAGTATTTGATACGGATTCCACTTCAAACATATGCCGGGGTTGTAGCAAAGAATGTGGATATTTTATCTATCTGTCTGCTTCGG
>CP070790.1:1426322-1429627 GCA_020346805.1 Planctomycetota bacterium | reverse complement strand
GCTCTCTTAGCGCATGTTTGAAGTGGAATTCGTATCAGACGGTCATTCGAACAAAGGATTATAAACAATAATTCTTGGAGCGGATTGTAAACAGATCGCCCCTCGCTCTGGTAACTCAAACTAATCCTCCTTTACCAAAATTCCTAGATCAGGAAGTTGTGCGCCTGAACTCCTATAAATAGTACCCGATCAATCTAACTAAAAACAAATTCGTTCACAAAGTCAAGGACTATTTTATTTTATGAACTAAAAATGATGCCGAATTTGAATGGCACCTGCAAACATTTTCACATTCAGAAGTATCGATTAGATATCGGTAACCGGCCCAATGTCCCAGAAATAGTCTGGTTATTTACGATTCAGCAAATGCCAGACCGAAACAAAGTACCCATCAAACCGCTGGCTTCCCCTCTCCACAAGTGAATCAATCCTCCGGCAAAGGTTGTCCCTTAGTTTCGGGAGCAAAAATCAAGACGATAAGTCCGAAGAGGTAAATGAAGATCATCACGAATGAGCCATAACGGATAGCCAACTCGGCATCACCTGCGGCCGAGGGCAAGAAAGGCAACACCAGCCAGCCGCTCATGAACAAACCTTTGAGTTTGCCTTTAAATGACGGCACGAGAGCGGCCAGGAACCGCCCAACGTTATAACAGAATCCGGTACCAGTAGCCCGTAAACGCGTGGGAAACAATTCAGGGAAGTATATGGCGTATCCGCCAAAGGGACCCAAGGTCACAAAGCCCACCACGGGAGCCAGTACGTAAGCTTCAGTAATCGTATCAGCACAGAGGAAGGTATATGAGACCAGCAAAAACGCCAGGACAAAAAAGATACCAAATGCCGGCTTTCGGCCCATTCGCAATGCAAGAAAAGTATAAGCCCATATCCCGAAGAATGCACCCAACTGCTGAATGAAAAACGCGACGGCCACCAGCCTTTCCTTGGCTTCTTCCGAATAGGTTTTGGCGATGGAACGGTTCAGTTCCGGCGTAAAGAATCCCACGCCCCATAGTCCACCAACACCCACCACTCCGAGCAACAAACCGACGATGGCCCGCCTTCGCCATCGTGGATCCTGGAACAGTCCGCCGTAAGATGAAAGTTTCTTGGTAACGCCGGTAGCCTTTTCCTGTAGCCATTTTGCGCGGGCTTCTTTCCATTTTTCCGGTTCTTTGAGGCCCAAAAAGACAAATACAGCCAGAATTCCCGGCACAGCGCCCACGGCAAAGAGCCAACGCCAGCCCAAAACAGGCATGATGAAGTATGCCAAAGCAGCTCCAGTCATATTCCCCAAAGCGGATAAGGCCTGTAGGGCACCCAGAGCGGCGGGTCGGGAACGATCGGGCATGTATTCGGCAACCAGGGCGGCACCGGCGGCAAACTCACCCCCTACCCCCAGGGCAGTAAGGAAGCGCAAGACATTGAACTGAAATTCAGTCTGAGCCAGACCATTCAGGCCGGTAAACAAGGCATAAGTTAAAATCGTCAGGGCCATGGTCTTGGCCCGGCCTATAGAGTCGCCGACCCAACCGAAGAATAGGCCACCAATCGCCCAGCCCATAACAAAAATAAACGTGGAATGGTCACCGGCCTCGTCGGCTTTTGCTTTTGCAATTTCTTTACCATGCACCCTGGCCAGATCATCACGCGATACGGTGCCGCCGGTTGAACCGGCCAGTACCTTGTCTACAGATTCAGCGGATATGACTGCCTGAGTAACCAGATCATCAAGAGCCTCATTATCAAAAGAATCGTCGGTAATTTCTTTCAGGACAAGATCTTCATGTCCGAACTCAACATATCTAGGTGCGAGTATGTCCTCGCCGATAGCCTTGGCCACATCCTTGCGGGTGGCGATCTTTTTCTTTTGGCCATTGTGATCAACCAGAGCCCTTTCTCTTTGGTCGGCGGTTATCACACCGGCAGTTACCAAGGCATCGAGGTCGGCAACCGTGTATTCCTTCTTGGAATCCTGTGCTTTAAGCTCTTCCAAACCCAACACTACGGGATCCACTCCCAAGACCTGCTTCATTGCCGGTCCGCGCCCGAGGTTAAAGAACTGCTGGTCCATGGTATCGAACATCCAGCCCATAGTGGCTACGATGAGTACAAACCATTGAGTTCGACTTAAGCCTTGGTACCACTTCAGAGGTTTATCTGTGAGTTGTGGTCTTTCATCAGCCATTCGTATTGTTCCTTTCTCAATCTTCCGCTATTTGGGTTGTTGGAGCGGAATTGGCAAATAGTTTCGGAATCTGGTCGATTACGCCTTTCTTGATTTTAACCACCGATCCGATGGTGGCAGCGGCCATGGCGATGATCAGAACTATATTAAGTACGGCTCTTGTAAGGCCCTTTCCTGTAGCGTCGCCGATGTAGCTTTTCTTGTTATTCATGATCAAAAAAGCAATGTAGGCGATGGGCAGCATGGTCAGGCATATGGCCGATGCAGCTACCGGCATCCACAGGGGACTGGGGAAGGCGACACCCAGAATACCAATGGCCGGTACCAGAGTGAACAAACGATATCGTTTGGGCGTATATTCTAGACCAAACATCTCACAGAAGGTGAATCCACATACCACCATATGGGTACTGATGGCCCCACAGGCCATCCCCATGAAACCCAGGTCGAAGATAATCCGTCCCCAGGAACCGCCGAGAAACTCGATGGCCGCCAGGGCCTTTGCCGCATCAACCGGTTTGAGGTCGGTCCGCACCGTGCCAAGATCGGGATTATAAACGGTATTGGCCATGGCGATTATTACCAGCGAGGTCACCAACACAAAGGGTAGAAACATTGAGCTGAATAGATCCCAGCGTGAAAGGCCCTTGTGGTTCTTGCCCCAGCCCTTGGCCAACAGGGAGTATGGATAGAGGAAAGTCATGTTAATTCCGACGGCAGCACCAAAAGCACCGAGCATCAAGGTCACCGTTCCTTCGCCTTCGGGAATCCGAGGTACGCAAAATCCTCGAAACAATGCCCCGAAATCTATCCTTGGAATGGTGGCAATCACCACAGCGGCAAAAGAAATAATGACAATTCGGATCACCCAGCGGATAAATCCCTCATAAAGCTTTATGCCTTTGGCCCGGCTGCCATAGTTCCAGGTGGTAAAGATGTTGAGCCCAAGAATCAGAATGCCAGCGGCGAATTTAACAATATACTCGGCGGCCTTGGATTCCCGAGGTACACCAGCAATGTCGGCGAGATCCCAGACGGCGGCACCGGCCAGGCCGTACTGGGGAAAATGCCAGATCACGGATGCGATAATCGTTCCCAGCGCCCACAGGAACGCGAT
>CP070790.1:1422451-1426222 GCA_020346805.1 Planctomycetota bacterium | reverse complement strand
TTTACGCATTCAAGAAGCCATCAAGAAACTGACAGGAGTGAAAGTACCCCTTGCCAATGGACAATCCACCGCACCGGTGATACCCATTGAAGGGAATTTGATTGTTTTAGGAAATCGATCAACCAACGCTGTTATCGCCGAACTATACAACCGCTATTACACCTTCCTCGATCTTCGCTATCCTGGGCCGGAAGGCTATGTGGTGCGCACGCTGCACAATCCGTTCGGTAATGGGCATAATGTCATTTTCATAGGGGGCAGTGACACGATTGGGGTTAACCGGGCAACGGATGTTTTTGTGGAGAAGTTGAACAGCGCCGGCTCTTCACCCGGCGAGTTGACCGTCGGCCGGATAGCATACATTCAGCTCGGCAAGGGGATTCAGGTGCCGACGGACATAAATCAGTTCGAGATCTGGGATGCATCCTTAGGCTACGGATCCACCGGATACTTCGGTTGGAACAGTATCAGCAAGCGAATGGCTATGTACTTCATGACCGGGGACGAATTTCATGCCGCTGAGTTTCTCCGGCTGGCATTTCCTGATGAACAGGCTAGGCAGGAAATTGCCAGGATCGACGGCGAGCGAATAGAGAATAAGGATGCCCCGTTGAGTGGTCCCTATCATTATAATGCCCACATGATGATTCTGTTGTGGGATCTGATCGAAGAAGACCCCGTATTCACCAACCAGCAGCGTCTTCGGGTGACCAACTCCTTTGCCCAACAACTTCAGCACCGCAAGGACGAGGGGATTTATCCTTTGACCAACGTACCGCAGTGTGTGGGAACCCGCCATACCCAATGGTCAGCCATCTCGCTGTACTGTCTGGGACGCTACTTCCAAAAGGACTATCCCAATCCCGTCTGGCAACAGTGTCTCGATGGGGCCGGACATGCTTTCGAATCCCTGTACTATCACGATTGGATCTGGGGTGAAAGCGATAATCTTTACTGGTACAGCACAGGAATAGCACCGATCTTTACTTATCTGCTGTTATCCGGGGATAGGATACCAGTTGAAAACGGCGTTTTAGATACGCTACTTCGTGGGCAGGAGGTTCTCATTTCGGGTCGTCAGCCTGATTGGGCGTTGCGCTATGCATCTATAGGATATCTGCACAAGGCCGCCTATCTAACGCAGGACGGCCGGTACATCCATTACCGACAGCGAACGGGTGTGAATACTGATGTCTTTCGCCTGGGTCAATCATTTTGGCCGGAAGAACATCTTGCACCCCAAAGTCCCGAAAACCTGGTGGGTAATTGGAACATCAATCACTTACCCAAGCTCATGTGGCATGTGCGCAGGAGCGGGCTTAGTTTTGAGGAATCATTTATGTTCGGCAGCTTCCGCAGCACCAGTGACGCTTCCGGTGATTTTATCCTTATCGACGGTTATAACGGCGCTTCGCGCAATCCGTACCACACGTTTGCGATCCTTGAGTTACGAATCGGGGGATACACGCTGCTTAAGGGCTACCGCAATCAACTTATGGTTAAAGTGGATGGACTCGTCGAGCCGAAGATTGCCATGGATGCCGCTCTGAAATACCACCAGGTAATAGGAGCATCAGCCGTTGCTGTTGCCCAGGTTCCCGATGCCCCGTTCTGCAATTGGCGGCGATTCTTAGTGCAACGCACCGGACGTTATGCGTTACTGGCCGACGAACTCACTTTTCGTGCAGACAGCGACAATGCCGAGGTGCAAATCCAATGGGAAACCGAGTACCCGCTGAAATCCTCGGCCGATGGGGCCCTCGATTTCACTGCCCTGATCGAATCGCCGGCGCGGCAAACGGTACGTGGTGGGCAGATACGCATCTGCGATTCGATAACCACGGTGACAAAAGCTAAGCTGGGTACCATGCAATGGTTCGGCCCAGCCAAGAAAGGCACTCAACGCATTTTCTTCTCACTCGTCGGTATTCAACCTGATATAGAAAAGCCTTCGATGCATTGTGTTCGGCTAAATGATAACGCCGTTGCGCTGGCACTGCCTGAACCGGCCCTAGCTGTTGTCGGACAATACCAGCGTGTAGATGCCCGGTTGGCTGTCCTGGCGGAAGATCACCTGTTCGGCAAAGGATTAACCCGTCTTTCACGCGCGGCACCACCCTCGCAACAAGATTCCCGCACTCGTGAAATAATCTCTGCGAGTTCGCCCATCGATATCGACTGGGACTTTGCAACCGGCAGGCTGCATCTGAGTTCGAACAAAGAAGTGCAAGTTTTATTAGCATTAGCCGCCGGTAATGGTATCCGGTCGGACGGACGGCCCTTGGCAGAGAAATTAGACGCCCATGGTCGGCTGCATTTGCAGTTGACTGCAGGGAAGCACGTAGTCGAAGCGGCTAAACCGCTTGCAGAGGATCTTCGGGAGATTAAGGATTATCTGGCCAAGCTTCTCGTACAAGCCCGCAGCCGTCGAGAAAAGATAAAAGCCACCGACGTAACAAAAACACAACCGAAACTGCCTGCACTTCAAACTGCAATGACGACTAAGGTCGGTGGAAAAGTGGTGGATCTGATTACAGTTCCGTCATCTACCGGCGATCTCATCTATGTTGCCGAGAGTAATAAAGTCCATGTCCTAACCTCCGACGGCCAAAACCTGCTCACATTGGAAGTAGACGGCCTAATACGAAATATTCACTGGTGGCCTGAACATCAGTTATTGCTGGTTGGCTGTGCTGACGAAAAGGTAATCGCTTTCGGTTCCGACGGTCTGCGAAAATGGGAATTTACTTCAGTCATGGACCCCGCGGTATTCAGGGCGGCCAAGACCTACTGGTTCAAGTCGGCTTCCGGGCATGAAGGGATACACGGTTTGTACACCGGCGTTTTTCTGGATGGAAAAACTCAGGCCTTTGTGGGCAGTGCATGTACATTGGAAATCCTCGATCATAACGGCAACTTGATCAAACGTATGCCGCAGTTCTGGGGAAAGGTGTCGCATTTTGCGATTGTGGATGGTCCCGATGAAAGTCTCAACCTGTTGGCTTCCCGCAAATATAACGGTGTCAATACAGTAGCTATCATCAACAACAAAACATTGGATCCCAGTCCCCGAGGTTTCTGCTCCGTTCCGTCAACAAGTACCTATGTTCCCGGATGGGCGAGCATGAATCGCCATCATCTTTTTTACGAGGATTTGGATGAAGATGGGATCAAGGAAGTTATCAGCGAGATCAACGGAACCTGGAACCGGGTTACGGTGTGGCGGGCTGATGGGCAGGCCCTTTTCGACGTCAACTTCGGACCCGGTGAAAGCATTCCCGCCAGAAATATGCGGGACTTGGATATCGCTGACCTTAACGGCAACGATAAGAAGGAAATTTTAGCAGCCACCTCCAGTGGAATGATTGTGGCATTGGATCATACCTGCGCCAAAATCTGGGCACGACAATTGACCAGTCCGCCGACGGTAATGAAGTGCGTGATCCCCAAGCCCGGTCTCCAGCCCAGTATTGTAGTCGGATGCGAAGATGGAACAGTATTGGTTCTTGATGGTTGGGGTGAAGCTATCCGCTCGGGCAAGATAACCGGCTGCCCAACCCATATTGGTGTACTGATGAATTCATCGGCTGAAATCATGCCCCTGCTGGCCACTGACAAAGGTGAGATCAAGGCCTTTATGCTCAACCCATAATAATTATTTAAAACTGTCGCATCGTTTTAGGTTAATCTTTGTTCGGGCACAATCGATTGTCAAGTGTCTTAATCGATCAAATGGAATCTGGCGGTTGGAGTGTAACTGTATGTGCCACA
>CP070790.1:1419082-1422351 GCA_020346805.1 Planctomycetota bacterium | reverse complement strand
TGCTTCTCCATAAACTCCGACATGTCCAGGATAATCAGGGCCTCTTCATCCCCGAACATGAATTCCGCCAGGCACTTGGCCAGGTAAGTCTTACCAACACCCGAAGGTCCAATGAATATGAAGCTGCCCATTGGTCGATTGGGATCCTTGAGTCCGCTGCGCGAACGCCGAACCGCCCGGGCGACCGCCTGGATGGCCTCATCCTGACTGATAATTCGCTTGTGCAGCTCCTCCTCAAGATTCAGCAGCCGCTCCACCTCATCCTTCTCCAGACGGGTCAGCGGCACACCGGTCATCCCCGCCACCACCTCGGCAATGGTCTCTTCATCGACCACGCCGTCCACTTCCTTGGCCCGATCCCGCCATTCACGCTGCATATCCAGTTTCTTGGCCCGGGCCACTTCCGCCTTGTCCCGCAATTCCGCAGCCCGTTCGTAGTCTGCGTTTTTCACCGCCTCGTCTTTTTCCATGAGTAGCTTTTCAATATCGCGCTCTATCTCCGTCAGATTGGGCGGCTTGGTCATGGTCTTGAGACGGACACTGGCACCGGCCTCATCGATGACATCGATGGCTTTATCGGGTTGAACTCGCCCGGAGATATATCGATTGGAAAGTTCCACCGCCTGATTGATGGCGATATCGGTTATCTGTACCCGGTGATGGGCCTCGTAACGATCACGCAATCCTTGAAGTATCTGGACCGTCTCATCCCGCGTGGGCGGATCGACAATGATCTGCTGGAATCGGCGTTCCAATGCTCCGTCCTTTTCGATGTACTTGCGATACTCATCGAGCGTGGTAGCCCCGATGCACTGGATCTCGCCTCGGCTCAACGCCGGCTTGAGTACGTTGGAGGCATCGATAGCCCCTTCGGCTCCGCCGGCTCCCACCAATGTATGCAGCTCGTCAATAAAGAGAATGACATTCTTGGCCCGGATCACCTCGTTCATCACCGCCTTGATCCGCTCTTCAAACTGACCGCGATACTTGGTGCCGGCTACCATCATGGCCAGATCGAGCACCACGATACGACGGTCCGCCAGCAACTCTGGTATTTCATTGGTGACGATCTTGTGGGCCAGGCCTTCGACAATTGCCGTCTTGCCCACACCGGCTTCACCCAAAAGAACGGGATTGTTCTTCTGCCGCCGGCAGAGAATACGGATAACCCGCTGAATTTCCTGCTGACGCCCGATCACCGGATCCAGTTTCCCTTCCCGGGCCATCAGCGTCAGATCCCGGCCGAAGGAATCGAGGGCCGGTGTCTTGCTTTTGCCTTTCTTGGGCTCCATGCCGGGATGTCCGGGTCCTTCCTCAGTTTCCAGACCCGCGCCCAGGAGATTGAGCACCTCCTCGCGCACGTCTTCCAGTTTCAGACCGAGATTCATAAGTACCTGGGCCGCAACTCCATCCTGCTCGCGCAACAGCCCCAAAAGTCAGTGCTCGGTACCAACATAGTTGTGATTCAGGCTTCGCGCCTCTTCGATGGCATACTCTATGACCTTCTTGGCCCGCGGGGTCTGGGGAAGCTTGCCCATGGTAACCATATCCGGACCGCTCTTGACCAGCTTTTCAACTTCCAGCCTGACCTTTCGCAGATCCACATCCAGATTCTTCAGCACATTGGCTCCGACTCCGGAGCCCTCCTTGACCAAACCCAGCAGGATGTGCTCGGTCCCTATGTACTCGTGATTGAAACGCTGGGCCTCCTGGTTGGCCAAGGCCATCACTTTTCTGGCGCGATCGGTAAACCGCTCAAACATCGTCCTCTCCCGGCCGCTGCCAACGGCCATATTTCGCAGGTGCTTTCCCGGTATCCCCTCACAGACACCTCATTACATATTATAAGCCACTTATTGCCCGCTGATAGGATCGACCAGTTGCTGAATACCGGGCAAATTGCATTTATCTTGGTAAAAACACTTGGCGAGCCCTCGGGGACGCCCTGGATTTTACCACTGCATTACCCCCTCATCAAGTAAGCCGATCCAGGGTAATAAAGTCGTAATTCCTTGTCATTATATCGGTTAACATCCGCCGTCAGTTGTGGGATTTCAATCCGGCACCAAGAATGTTTCAAAATCGCTAACTTCTTATCAGAACAAAGGCTTTATGCATTAACCGACGAACAAATTCCAAGAATTTGCATATATTCCCCAGCTTATCGCCGTCGCGGGCAATAGGAATATAACACGATCAACATCAGCTCCAGTCACAACCATACCATGACTTGCACCTATAATAAATGCTTTAGCCGGTAGAAACCGCCATTTAACCGCACAACCGCCAAATCGGACAGGCCAAATCCTTCCTCATGGAAACCTGTCTTGTTCGCTTGACTTAATTGTATACGATCAGATAATGCAGCCATAGTGAAACGCTGTTTAAATTCGTTCCTGAGCCGCAATTTCTTGTTCGGGCAGCGGGAGGAATCCAATGACCAATAACCGCCAAAGCAACAAACTAATCGTCGTTATCGGAATAACCATATTTATTATATCCGGATGTGCCGCTGAACGCGAACGAGTGGAGCGTAACGTCGATCGAAGCCCGGCCAATTCCGCTTCACAACGATTTACCAACAAGGATTTCAACACCATTCGATCAATCGCCCAGCGAATATTTCGACAATATTACCGCGTCGACCCGCGAAAGTCGTCAGAGAACGCGTGGATCTCCTACCCAACCGAGGTAACCGAAACCGGACAACCTCAGCGTTTACGTGATACCCTGACCGCTTTCCCCTCGCGACGTCGATGCATTGCGGAGTTGAGAATCGTTGAAAAAGGCCCGGATGTTTTAGCCGTTTGCCGCGTCCGGATTCAGCGGTTAGATACTACGGAACGGGCGGCATTCACCGAACACCGCGGTGACGACCGCCCCACCGATACCCCCATCGACCGCTTGGGGGCCACATCAGCCAACACACGCGAGGACTGGGTGGAGACGATCAGAGATCGCAAAGCCGAACGCATGCTTCTCGATAGTATCCAAAAACAAATCGAGTAGCACAAAACCCTCCAATCTGATTTTGCAAATTGATATAATGCTTGATGCCGTAACTTTTCATTTAAGCGATTGATATCGTACTCTTGGTCCTGCCCTTTATACCCATCCCGCAGGATTCCCGAATTATCAAATCACCCATCAGGCGAATTTCGCGGGCCGGCATGTGAGGATTCTCTATTCGTTCAATCATTAACTTGGCCGCCACCCTGCTCAATTCATCAAAAGACTGGCGTATCGTCGTTATGGGACAGGTATGGAGT
>CP070790.1:1413771-1418982 GCA_020346805.1 Planctomycetota bacterium | reverse complement strand
CAGCGATGAATGATTTGAATCTCGGCCCGCGCTCCCAAACTCGCAAATGTGCCAAGATTGTCGGCGATACCACGGGCAATTATCACCCCCACGGCGACGCAGCAGTTTATGCCACCCTGGTACGCCTGGGCCAGGAGTGGAACATGCGTTACCCGCTGGTCAACGGTCAAGGGAACTTCGGCTCTATCGACGGTGACCCGCCGGCGGCCATGCGCTATACCGAAGCCCGGATGGCGGCACCGGCGACAGAGATGCTGGCCGACATAAAATTGGAAACCGTTGATTTCGAACCCAACTACGACGAAACCCGTGAAGAACCGATGGTTTTACCCAGTAAATTCCCCAACCTGCTGGTCAACGGCTCAACCGGCATTGCCGTTGGAATGGCCACCAACATGCCGCCGCATAATCTTAATGAGATCGCCGATGCGATAGTCAAAGTCATCGATCAACCCGAAGTAACCATCGACGAGTTGATGGAAATAGTTCCCAGCCCCGATTTTCCCACCGGGGGGATTATCTGCGGCAAACAGGGAATCAAGGAGGCCTATCGCACCGGCCGAGGTGCCATTACCGTCCGCGGCAGAACTCATACCGAAGAGCATCGAGGTAAAACTCTAATCGTCATCGACCAGATCCCCTATCAAGTCCTACGCACCACCATCAAGGACAAGATTGTCGATTGCATCAAACGAGGGCAAATGCCCGAAGTCGCCGACGTACGTGACGAATCCGACCGCAAGCACCCCATCAGGTTGGTGGTGGAACTCAAAAGAGATGCCAACGAAGATGTGGTACTCAACCAGTTGTATCAATACACCCCCCTGCAGAGCAATTTCAACGTAATGAACATTGCCCTGGTCAACCGCCAACCGAAAACCTTAAATCTTCGACAGATTATCGACGTTTATATCGATCATCGTAAAGACGTTATCCGCCGGCGGACCACACACCTGTTACGCAAGGCCCGGCAGCGGGCCCACATCGTCGAAGGTCTGATCCTCGCCGTCGGCGACATCGATGAGATCATTAAGCTGATCAAGGAATCACCCGATCCGCAGACGGCCAAAGAAAGATTGATGGCCCGGCCCCTTCGATTGGCCGAACAGGGTGCCTTCGTCAAGTTATTGCCAGAAGCCTTCGTCAAACGGGCAAGCGAAGAGGATCAAATGCTGACCGGCACTCAGGCTGACGCTATCCTGGCCATGCAGTTACAAAGACTCACCGGTCTGGAAATGGAAAAACTGGCCAAGGAATACGCCAAGCTAACCGACGAGCTCGAAGGTTATGAAGCGGTACTGCGGGATGAAGCATTGGTATTGGACATCATCCGCGAAGATCTTTACGAGATGAAGGAGAAATTCGGCGACAAGCGCCGAACGGAGATCGGAGCCCCGGTAGCCGAATTTGTCTTGGAGGAGTTAATCCCTGAGGAGCAGGTAGTGGTTACCATAACCCGGGACGGTTACATCAAGCGGGTGGCCGTCGATGCCTATCGCAAGCAGGGTCGGGGCGGTAAGGGGGTTAAAGGGAGCGATACCAAGGTTGGCGATTTGCTGGAACATTTGTTCACCGCCAGTACCCATAATTATCTGCTGTTCTTCACCAACCGTGGCCGAGTCTACTGGCTGAAGGTCTATGACATACCGTCCATGCAGCGAACCAGTCGGGGCCGATCCATTGCCAATCTGCTCAAGATGCAACCTAACGAAGTGCATAAGGCCGTCTTGCCGGTGCATGAATTCGAGGAACGCCTCGTTTTTTTCGCCACCGCCAAAGGTATCGTCAAAAATACCCCGCTGGCCGCTTTCAGTCGGCCTCGATCCACCGGAATTATTGCTATGAGTCTCGACCCTGACGATGAATTGATCGATGTGGCCCAGACTACCGGCAAAGATGAAATCGTTTTGGGCTCGCGCGACGGTTGGGCGGTGCGCTTCGAAGAGCAGGATGTTCGGGCTATGGGGCGATCTGCCCGCGGGGTTAAAGGGATCACCCTTCGCAGTGACGATGAAGTAGTTGATATGGTGGTAACCAATCCGGAGGCGTCATTATTGACCGTTTGTGAAAAAGGCTTCGGCAAGCGCACCCAGGTCAGCGAGTATCGTAAAACCCGCCGCGGCGGCAAAGGAGTGATCAATATCAAAACTACCGAGCGGAACGGCAAGGTAGTAGCCATCAAGAGCGTCACCGAAACCGATGAAATGCTGTTGATATCCGCCAAGGGTATTATACTGCGTACCGACTTGGCGCAGGTACGCGAAATCGGCCGGGCCACTCAGGGAGTAAGACTCATTCGGGTGGATAAGGACGACGAAGTAGTCGCAGTCGCCAAGATTGTTCAGGAAGACAATGGCCCGAACGGTAACGGCAATGGCGAAACCGAAGGCCAGGTGGTCGACGAAACACAAATCCCATCATCCTCTGAAGAAGCTTTAACTGACGAACTCGAAACCAGCAACGGCATCGAACCAACCGATGATAATCTTACCGATGGCCAACCAGCCAGCGAAGATGTGGACAACGAAACAACAACCGAGGATTAATGCCAAGGCTACAAAGCTTTTCTTGCCATTGGGGATATATACAAATGTCAAGTCGGTGATTTTACACGACAGAAATTACCCATTTTCTCCTGACAAAGGGTGAAGATGGTATATGAGTCAGGTACATTTAAAAAAAGGGGGCTACCACCATCGCCCGCGACAGGTTATAATACTCCACCGCTGGAATGGGAAAGTGAGCAATTGGTCGTCAAAGGTCGCAAATCTGAAGTAATAGGTTTTAGTTATTAAGGAGAAACATAATGAGGCACTTTCCAAGTCTATTATGTGTATTGGCCATTCTTGTTTTCATGATCGGTTGCCAGGAACCGCAACCATGTGCGACGGTCGAGCAGGCCCCCGAGACCTACAGCGAAACCGAAGCGGCCAAGGCCGAACCCATCGTCATCGACAATACCAACAAGGCATTTAAAACCGAAGGTACGTGGTATGATGCCTGGACCGGTAAGGATCACAAAGGCGGTTTGCTGTGGTGCTATGCGGACACTACTGCAAGCGCCAAGGCCATCTGGACCCCCGATATCAAGGTCGCGGGCAACTACGAAGTATTCATGTGGCATGGAGACGATCCCAATTACGACCACGCTAACAACGCCCAAATTACCATCAATTACTCGGGAGGCTCCAAGACGGTAACCGTCGACCAGCAAAAAAACATCGGCAAATGGAATTCTTTGGGGACCTACAAGTTCGCCAAGGGCACTAAAGGTAACATTGTCCTTAACAACAAGGCCAATGGTAATGTTGTCGCCGACGCGGTCAAACTGGTTTGCAAGGGCAAGTAGTCACGGCTACCGACAGGTCGGCCCATCAGACCGGCCATTCAAGAACGGATTACAATATTTAATACCCATGGGATATTTTGTGGTTTGGTGTTGGTGAGATAATTTCTTTTTTAAGAGTTTATCTCGGGCTGGCCGCGCATGCATTTAAACGGATGCGTATAAGGGGTACTATATACATTTTCTATGTATAAATAACGCACCCCCGTGGAGAACAATTCGTAATTATCACCAGATGAAAAAGGGGACCATACTCATCGATTGAGTACGGTGAAAGACATGTCTTTTTTATGATAAGTAATTACCGCCGCCACTTTGTCTCTGTCGGGTTGCCTTGGAAAGAAAACATATACACAACATCGTACAAAACTCAGTTTATACAATGCGGATCAGCCGGCATATTCGCTCCCGTCATACAGTTACGGAACATTTTATAGTCACTTATATCGACGGTGCTATCGAAATTAAGATCGGCCTTTTCGCATCCCCCCTCGGCGGTTTCACCAGAGCCGGAATAGCAAGCCTGTAATTGTCCGAAGTCTTCCTGGTCGACATCACCATCCAGATCGAAATCACCATATATGAACTCACATACGTCCGGCACACTGTCATTATCGGAGTCGGGTTCGCACTCATCAGGTATTCCATTATGATTGCAATCTCCGCTACTCCCACAGCCCGGCACATCACACCGACCATCATGGCTACTACAATCGATATCACACGCGTCGCTAATCCCGTTGCGGTTGCAATCCGGCTGGTACTCATAAGCGCCGATGTCGACAATCGGAGGATAGTCCTTGCCGGTGTCCGGCGTGGTGGGTTCGTCAACAAAACGTGGATAAAGGTCGAGATCCAGAGGAACCGGCTCAAATCTATTTCCATCGTTATCAAGGTCGATGACATCTTGAGAAACCAATGCGGTGTTAGCTGCATCGATGCACGGCGAACCAGTCTTCAGATGGAGATTACCAAAATCATCATTATCACCGCTATGCCAGCCGTCTCCGCCGTCATCGGGGTCACGGACAAATAGCGGATCGGTGTCGATGTTGCCCTCGCCGGCCGGCACATTGCCATCACCAGGAACATCATCCTCTATACAACAATATTTAAAGACCGGCATACCACCCTGGTTGTGTATCTGCGCGGTGGTAACCACATCACCGCCATCTCGATTACCCCAGAGGATGCAATTGGATAAAGATGGATTGCTATCAACGTTGTATATTCCGCCCCCCGTCCCATTGGCCGAGTTTCCACCAAAGGTGCAATTAATCATTATGGGTTTGCAGGAGCGGTTACACATTGCCCCACCGTCCTGAATTGCCGAGTTTCCGGCGAACATACAGTTGGTAAGTATTGGATTGCTATTCATAAAGTTATGGAGAGCACCACCTTCATCGGCGGCGTTACCGACAAAGGCACAGTTGATTAAAGTCGGGTTGCTATGATAGTCGTTATGTATTGCCCCACCACAACGTTTAGCCGAGTTATTTTTGAAAATACAATTGGTGATCGTCGGGCTGCCCTGGTAGTTATATAATCCTCCGCCACAATCATATTGCCGGGATCCGTCGGCTCTTCCGCCGGTAATGGTAAAACCATCAAGAATCGCCACCGAATCCGTACCACTACCTTCTACAACATGAAAACAATTGTCTCCTCTCGTAGCATGCGATCCGCCAACCCCGAGCAGGTCGTCACCATTAAGATCTCCGCTGAGAACAGTACCATTGGTGGCGGGATCAGGATTCCGCTCTTTGAGGTTCTCTTCGGTACCGGCAAAGCCGCCATAAATCGCCACCCCATTTATTAACTGAAATCTTACGCCGCGAGCCAGACCAGGAATCGCAGACCGGGAT
>CP070790.1:1410118-1413671 GCA_020346805.1 Planctomycetota bacterium | reverse complement strand
TTTTCGGGCGTAGAATTTTGCACTCCAAATCTTACCGGCAAGAGACTCGGCGATGTTATTAACCGTTTCGGCATTCGTGGAGGCCGCCAAATTCGCCACCTCCGGCTCAATATCAGCCAACTCGGATTGGATTAGTTCTTTAAGTTGCGAAGCGTCGTAGACCAGACGATCGCGCACTTCCACATTTTCAAGCCCTGCAGCCCGTAGGCCGTCGAGGTATTCAGATTCACTGATGGCCCCGGAGATACACGCGGAATGTAGGGCTTGGTTCTCGCGTACCCATTCGGGCAGATCCTCAACTACGATCTCGGAAACCAGCATCTGACCGCTCGGTTTTAGCACCCGGGTAATTTCGGCGAAGACTTTGGGTTTTTCCGGTGAAAGGTTGATCACACAATTGGAAATTACCCAGTCCACAGAGGACGACTTGACGGGTAGATCCTCGATGATTCCCTTTCGCACTTCGGCATTTCTGAGACCCGAAGCGGCGATGTTCTCTCGAGCTTTAGCGATCATCTCGTCGGTCATATCGATGCCGATGGCCCGACCGGTGGAGCCAACCTTTTTGGCCGCTATCAGGATGTCGATACCGGCACCGGAGCCTAGGTCCAAGACTACATCTCCGGCTTTGACTTCACTGAATGCCACTGGGTTGCCGCAGCCGAATGAATTTATCACCGCCTCTGGCGGTAGGGCCTCCAGTTCCTCCCGTCCGTAACCGGCCAGCTTGACTACCGTACCTTTCTGGGTGTCTTCCCCGCAACAGCAACTGCAATCCGAGTCTTTTGAAACCGCTTTGGCATAAGCCGTTGATACCGCCTTACGTATTTCATCGTTTTGTTCATTCATGATTTGTGTCCTTTGTTTTTGAATCCTTGTCTGGACAGCACGCTTTAATTGCGTCCGCCATGGTCTGGAGTAGTTTAGCCAATTCCGAACAACGCACTGAGTAATACACCTCTTTACCACGCTTTTGAGCATCTAGAATCCCTGCATCCCTCAGCATGGCCAGATGTCGCGACACGACCGAGATGTCTACAGGGCAACATTCGGCAATCTGGCTTACGCTGCACGGTTCAGAACAATTTGCCAGCCGAACCAGGAGAGCGATCCGGCCCGGATCGCATAAGGCTTTGAAGAACCTATGATCAAACAGTTCTCCGAGGTCCTGGCGGCACTGACAATTTTCGGACTTTGTCGGTTCTTGATTGCTCATTTGCATCATTGTGCAAATATACAACAATAATCCCCCTTGTCAAATAGAATCCGAGATTTTTCTTGCGATTTTTTCCGGAGTTTGCCCGATCCTCATTTTTTTATAAATATAAGTATTTGATATGGCTAGGGATACAGTTCTGTATCAGTTATTGAGGTTTGCTATTTTACTTTTATGCCCACATTTGTCCTGTTTTGCTCAATCACTTCTTCACACTGACCCATACTGGTGAGGACCAGGCCAGTTCGAGTCCGCCGTATTTGCCGGGTTTGGCTTCGACGCGGACGTAGTACCAGTTAGCCTTGTTGGCGTCGAGCGGTTCGGGGTCGACAAATTCCAGATCGATACGGCCGTCGGTGATCGGCTGGCGAAGGATCTCCCGGTTATTGCGGTAGAGAACCAATCGTTCCAGGTCCCTGTATTTGGAAACCACGTTGATCCTGCGCGGCGCGGTAGGTGAGTCGACAGTAATCTTCTCGCCCATAAGGTGGCCGTTGACGCGAAAGTCTAGCAATATGTGGGCCATGGTCGTGCCGTAACAGCGCCGTTTTTTCAGGGCCTCAAAGAGCGACTTGCGGGTAAGGTCTTCGGCCAAAATGGCGGCCCGGCCCCAACCGCCGCCGTGATCCGGCGAGGCGATTACGCCGAGCATATGACCCATCGCCCAGGCGTCCTGCAGCGAGCAGCCTTCTTCAAACAACCCGGCCTGTCGGGGGGTGCCTTTGAATTCGTAGCTGCCCCTTCCTTGGAAGATCTCGGCCACCGGCTGCAGTTCTTCGTCCATGTACGACCAGTCGGTGTATGCACCCCATCCCGAATCGGCCAACTGATGGGGGATAGTAATCGCCTTCTTGCCCCGCAGGGTTTCCCACATTTGCTTGGGAGTAGGGCAGGCATAAGGTTTCGGCAGAATGGAAGCTTGCAGCGGGCTGAAGTAGCGGTCCGGATCGTCTTTCATATAGATGATATTCTTGTGGCCGTAACCTTCGTGATAGAATCGGCACGACGACCATTCCTGGGCCATAAAGGCTACGAACTTCTGGGGTTGATTGTTGGTGTTGGCCAGCTTCTTGATGGTGTGGAATTCGTAATCGTTTATGTGCATGCCGTGGTCGGTCAAAGCCATAAAGTCGTTACCGGCATTGTCGTGTGTGAAGGCATATTGATCCTCCGGCGCTGAATCGAGATGGAAGCCGCATAAGGAAAGAGACGAATGGGCATGCAGATCGCCGAAGTAAAAATTCAAGGACCGGCCTTGATAATTGATTGTCCGCCGATCCTGATTGGCAACGGTGGTGATTTTGGGGCTTTTAAGGACGATTTCCTCCAGCGTCGGGCTTGAGAATTTGTCGGCGGGTATTTTGTCAAGTTTGATGGCGTTTATGGTGCTGCTGCCGAGTTTGTTAGTGCTGCGGTCGGGATTGCGATAGCGGTTTGTGTTTACCCATATCAGCCAGGCTTGGCCGTCGGGCAGGGATACGATAGCCGGTCGTCGACAGGGTGAAAAAGCTTTTCCTGAAATCATCATCGGCTGGGACCATCGATCTTGTTCCAGTTGACGACCGGCCGGTGTCCAGCACATCAGATTCTTCTGGGTAGCCATACTAACCAGCCTGGTGCCGTACTGTTCCGACACATTAAGGGCCGGGAATTCTTCGCCTTGAACTTCCGTATCCCATACGTTGGTTTTTGGTGCGGTGGGTTTGTAAAGTAGGCCGTCGTCGAGGCAGCGAATTCTATAAGTCTTGTTATATCTTCGCCCGAACGAGTTGCCTTTGATCTTACTGTTGTTGTAGACGATCCAGACGCGCCCCTTTTCATCGGACGATAGTTGCGGGTCTTTGTCGGTGTCAGAGGAATCACTAATCTGAAACGGCTTGTTAGCGGTTTCACCTTCGATGCATTTCAAAAAGATATCATAATTACCCTTGCGGTATGAATCCCAGGCGATATAGAGCTTATTTCCTATCGCTAAAATTGAGGGATTGTAGTCGGAACCGTCATAAGACGAGATTCGTATGGGCTTGAGATTTGGTTTATTGGTGACGGCGGCATAGATGTCTTGATTGCCGTTGCGATCGCTCTGCCAGGCTACCCATACCTCGCCGGATGAAGTGATAGCGGCCGACACATTCCGGTCAACCGCTGCTGAAGAAGTTACCTTGATTTTTTCTGCCAATATTGGGCCGATTTGGCGGACATATATATCCCAATTATCGTTGTCTCTTTGGGACCAGGCTATCCATTGTGCCGAATTATTGACCGCCAGTGCGGGAGCGAGCATCTGTTTAGCCGAGGCGATTGTCTTTGGTTCCGACCAGCTTTGGCCGTTGTGTT
>CP070790.1:1406417-1410018 GCA_020346805.1 Planctomycetota bacterium | reverse complement strand
TGCAAAGATGCCCGTTCTTGTTCGATTCGATCCTTTTCCTGTTTTATTTGTTCTTGGATTTGTGATACTTCCGCCTGACTGGTTTGCCATTCGGAACGCTCGCGTTCGAATTGCGAAACCGCTTCGCTCAATTCCTTTTTCGACGATTCCATTTGTTTGTGTTCGGTTTCCAAAGCCAATGTCCGGGTTTCCAGTTCTTCGCGTTCGGCTTCGAGCTTGTTTGCCTGCTCTTCAAGAGGAGCTTTTTGTCTAGCGAGATCCGCCTCGGCCTGTTCTAAATCCTTTTCTCTTTCCCGGAATTCCTCAATTTGAGCATGCGCTTCATCAGCTTCGGCCTTGATGCGGCGCTCGGTTTCCTCCAACTCCTGCTCACGCTTTTCGAACTGCGTTTCCCGAGCAGTAATAGCCGTCTCACGGGCTTCAAGGCTCTCACACAACTCCGTCTCCTTACCGGCCAGCTCCTCCCGTTCTTTGACTAATTGGGTGTGTTGCTCTTCAAGTGCGTTTCGACAGTTTTCCAAAGCCTCCGCACGGGCGGCCAACAACTCACGAAGAGACTGCATTGATGAGAGAACTCCCTGGCTTTGCTCTTCAATACCACTTACATCGAGGTCCTGTGGCACTTCTTCTGTATCAATATCATTCTTCTGTATAGTTTTACTCATAGGTTCATCTCCCCATACGGAACCAGGATTTTTTAGGCTTTTCTTCGACTTTATTTTCACGCTGAGCTACTTGATACTCCTGCAGCAATTCACGAACACTCTTTTTGCCATTTGTAATCCTACGTAATACGCGGATCCTTTTTGCAGTATCCTCATCCAATGAATCCAATATCTCTTCATCGTCGTCCTGATCCGGTGCAGACTCCAGAGACTCTTCTTTTTGTTCTTCCGTATCGATACTTGAAGAAACGGCCTCCTGCTCAACCTCACTTTCACTTACTGCCAGGTCATCATTTGAAAGATCTTCTGTGGTTGCTGGCGTCGGCGGGGTTGATTCATCAATCGGAACGTCAGATTCAGTCTGCTGGTCTGGAGATTCGATAAGTTGCTCCTGGGGCTCAGATGTCTGTTCCTGGAGCAGTTGCGACTCGCACACCGTAGCCGTCCAGGATGCCAGCTTGGAATCGAGGTCGGCCAAAGCCTGCTCGATCGAGCTGTTATCCTTTGGTATATCCAAACTCTTTTTATCAGACATTATGCCATTCACTGATATACACTAAGGTTACACTAACAACATCCCTAAACAATTAACTCGGCAAAATGATTGACCCGTTAAAATTGGCGGGCTAGATAATATACGATTTATTTGGCGCGTGTGGTAATTAAACCAAAAATAATCACAGAGGTCCGATAGGATCGGCAATACACGATTATGAGTTGGGAAAGAAAAATAAGTGTAACAAAATCTCCAATCACAATCTAAGTCCGAAGATTATAGATGTTAATACCAGCACAAAATCCGAACGATTATCGGCACCCTCCTGAAAATTGTCATAAATTATTTTTGGGCAGGCCTTGACCTGCTGAAACACCACCTAAAATCGTTACTATCGACGCCTTAGAGCACTCCTGATTCTCACTTATTGGATATCATTTTGACCTAAAGACGTGCGATAGCGGAATTGTCCTGGATTAATCCCCGGCATAAGTATAATATGCGTTCCCAAAATCACTTGTATGTTTAACAAATATTCCCATTTACTAATGGGAAAGTATAGATTTTGATAATTTGTATCCACTTACTCATGTGGATGGTGAGTTTTTGAAACCATTTTGTGAGGATGAAAAAGATGAAACTTCTAACGGAAAAAGACGCATCTCTGGAGCCGCTGAAAGGGAAAACGGTGGCTATTATCGGCTATGGAAACCAGGGACGGGCTCAAGGGCTAAACCTCCGCGACAGTGGGATTAAGGTTATTGTAGGCAACCGCGATGACGAATATCGGAAGCAGGCGATCAAAGACGGTTTTGAGCCGATGACCATTGCGGAAGCGGCCGAGGCCGGTGATATCCTGCACATCCTGACTACCGATGAATCTCAGCCGGTGATCTGTGACGATCAGATTGCCCCGGGCATCCAGCCGGGTAACACGCTGATGTGGGGCAGCGGCTACAACGTAGGGTTCAATTTGATCAAGCCGCCGACGGAGACGGACGCAATCATGATTGCCCCGCGGATGACGGGGAACATGGTTCGGGAACTCTTCCAGCACGGCAAGGGTGCGATCGCTCAGTGTGCCATCCATCAGGATGCCACGGGCCATGCGAATGAAACGATGCTGGCTCTATGTAAAGGTATTGGCCTGACGCGGGGCGGGGTTTTTATGTCCACTTTCCGCGAGGAGGCGGAGCTGGATTTGTTTGCCGAGCAGGTATACTGGCCGGTGCTGGCCGCCTGGGTTCAGGAGTGTTTCAAGATGGGGGTGGAGTTTGGTTTCTCACCCGAGTTGATGGTGATGGAGCTTTACGCCTCGAGCGAAACATCGGAGATCATGGGATTGATGGCCAAGAATGGATTCTTCAAGCAAATGTCTTTTCACTCAACCACCAGTCAATACGGCACATTATCGCGTTGCCGGGATATATTGAACGATGAGATAAAGTCCAAGTCACGGGAAAGATTTCTAAAAGGCATCCGGGGTGGGGAATTTATCAAAGAGTGGAGTCACGAACAGGCCACGGGATTGAAGAGACTGGCGGATCTACTGAAAGAGGCCCACGGCGGTGCGATGAGCCAGGCGGAAAAAAACTTGATTCCGCAGATTCAGTCGGCACACTCGTTGTAACAGATAAACAAAGTCGATGCATGGCCGAGGCGGGGAAAATTTGCAGTCGGGACGAGCCTGGCGCATGGCTATGGGGATTAGGATTGGTGGAATCATTCACTTTCTGAGTGGTATAATTAACTGCCGATCCAAATTCCTGATAGATCAACCATCGACAAGGCGTGCTACTGATTGTCGCTCGATCAGTTTGACATCAACGACCACGCGGGTGAATGTTTGTAGATGCTTGCGTTTAATATCGTCGCTACGCCGGAAGCGGCGTTCCAGCAATTCGATAGCAACGCGGCCAATCTCATCCGTTTGTTGAGCAACCGTAGTCATGGGGGGAGCCATCCCCAGGGCAACATCCGAGTCGTCGAAGCAGATGACCGAGATGTCCTCTGGAATCCGCAAGCCCAGTTCCTGGCAGGCCTGGTAGACCCCCCAGCCAGTGGTGTTGTCGAGGGCAAAAACAGCCAGGGGGGGAGTGGACTGCTTAAGTACGGGTAAGATGGTCCTATATCCGCCATACCACCGGCGATTCTCTTGTGCGCCGATAACACTAAGCTTCGGATCGACTCCGATGTTCCAATCCGGTTGCGGTTCCAAGCCCGCTTTGATCAGGGCCCGCTCATAACCACGAATACGAAGCTGGACCGGCAGGATGATTGGCAGCGGAACTAATATCAGTATCTTCGAATGGCCCTGTGCAAGAAGATGCTCGGTAGCCAGATATGCGCCCTGTTCGTGGTTTGATTCAACAATATCGGCGTTGATCCCGAGTGGAGATCGATCCACCAACACGAATGGCTGGTTGGTCCGTTGTAGCTT
>CP070790.1:1401671-1406317 GCA_020346805.1 Planctomycetota bacterium | reverse complement strand
CATCGGACAGTGTTCGATTCCTTTGCACGGATTAAAAAAACCTTTATACAGTTCTCAAAGCTCAAACAGATAAAACACCGCCGTAAATATACAATCGGTGGCAATCAAAGCCACAATCGACTTAACCACCGTCGAAGTGGTGGCCCGTCCCACACCTTCCGCCCCGCCACTTACATTCAATCCTTCGTAACAGGCGATCATAGAAATCAAAATGCCGAACACTCCCGCCTTTATCAGGCCGGTGAAGAAATCCTTATAAACCAGGGCCGCCTGGGTAAAGTTAAGATACTTTGCCGGTGCGATATCCAATACGAACCAGGAGGTAAACAAACCGCCCAAAACACCGACTACATCTGCCAGTATAGTCAGACACATTAACATTATGACCGCGGCCAAAAAGCGAGGTACCACCAGAAAACGTATGGGATTCAGGGCATGGGCTCGAAGGGCTTTGATCTCCTCCGCCTCGACCATGGCCCCAATCTCGGCAGCTATCGAGGCACCGGCAAAACCACTGAGTACAATCGCCGACAGCAGGGGCCCCAGTTCGCGGAACACGGCAATGCCAACGATATCCGCAATGCGTTCCAACGAACCGTAAGCCTCGAGGGTGGGCGCCATCTGTAAGGCCAAAATAATCCCGATGAATGTCTGCACTAAAACGATGATGGGAATACTCCGCACCCCCACCCGCACCATCTGGATGCTCAGTGCCGTCCGACCCAACCTTATCTGGCGGGTAAACAAGCCCCGCCACAGCCAAACCAATGCATCGAATAACAGGTAGCCCAGCCCCCCAAAATAGCGAACCCGATCCTCCAGGCCTCCCTTGGCACCAATTGCCGTCTGGCCGAGGGCGGTTATACCGTCTACAAGACGGTTAGATTTGTGGTGGGGGGTTGTCTCACTCATCCGGCCAAGGCCTCCTCTTCAGTGGCATATATCTTAAAAAACTGATCGAGCTTGGTAATTTCAAAAATGCTATGTACCCGCTCATTCATGCAGCACAAACTCAGTTTACCGCCGTAGGCATTCACTCGACGGAACACTTCCACCAACGCTCCCACCCCCGAGGAATCCATATAATCGACTTCACCAAGATTGATTATCAATCGCTCCGGTTTTTCCTCGCACACGTCTATGAAGGCATGGTGCACCGCCGGTGTATGGTGCAAATCGATCTGGCCGGACAATACCACGACGATGGCCGACTCATTCCGGCGTATCTCTTTAACGCTATCGACTTCACTTGCCATCCGACGAATCCTCCTGCGTTTTAGAAGCCGTTCCGCACGACCGGCTATCAGAAGATTCGATCATTTTCACCAATCGCAACTGCATCCCCGCCGATTGCCGACGGGTGTACTCCACTTCATCCATCACTGTTTTTAATATATGCGTACCCAGCCCGCCGGGACGAATATCTGCCAAATCGCGTCCCACGATGGTTTCGGGATCCACCTGCCGGCCGGAATCACGGATTATAAACTGCAATCCTTTACGACCCTGCCTCTCAATCTTTTCGATAGTCAGCTCTATGGGCTGTCCCGGCTGACCGTCATATCCGTGCCGGATCACATTAGTCACTGCTTCATCGATGGCCAAGGTAATTTCCGCCACTACCGATTCGGAAAAACCGACACGAGAAACAGCTTCTTGAACAGCCTGGCGAATTACGGCAACATTTTCCGTCTCGCTGGTCACACTTAAGTGCACCGGCTTGTTGAACTGTTCCGATGCAGTCGAACTCACTATTGGGCCCCTCCATTCGAATCTTGGGACACGGTGTTCGCCTCAGCAAGATATCGACGCCAACGTCGAACCGCACGGGAACGTTCTCCCGGTGAGGCATGATAGTCATAACCTTGCCGGTCGCCGATCAATTTCTCCAAGGCAATAATGGCAAAAAAACGGACTGCCTCGTCCTCATCCTCCAGGCGATCCACCAGAATGTTAATAACCGACTGATCCTTAATTTCAGCGGCATATTTGATGGCCGCCACTCGCTCTGCGGGACGTTCCGAGATAAGGGATGCCGGATAAGGAGTTTTGGGCGGTCTGCAACCAATCATCGGCGCCGCCAGAACCAGCCAAAATAGAACGGCGCACCATCCCGCCCCCCACCGGCTCGGCCGGGCTAGATCAGCATTGATCCTCAAAAATCCAGGCATTTGTCCCGCCCTTAATCGATCTGACTGCCATCCAGGATCGATTATACGGGCATATTGGGCCCTTGGCCATCCCGTCTCAACTGTGGGAAAATCCCTCAAATCAGCCACACCCAATCCGGATGCCTCAGAAGATATTCAGGGAAAAACGTTGTTGGCCTTGATATTCCCCTCCAACCCTATGATGATCATATCCGGGATTTTAGTATCGGATGATCCCAGAATGGACATTTGTCAGCACAGATTTTAGAAGGAAGTACCCATGTATCGAATTCTGCCAAACCTGTTACCATCAATTTTGCTTGTTTTACCCATGTTTATCCTGCCCGCTCAAGCTGGTGAAGACATTAATATCCAGTCATCGGTGGTAAAGATTTTCTCTTCCCAATCCCCGCCCAATATGTTCCGTCCCTGGGAAATTACCCCGCCTTCCGACGCCACGGGATCGGGGGTTTTGATCGAAGAGGGGAGAATTTTAACCAACGCCCATGTAGTGGCCTACGCCCAACAGATATATGTTCAGCCACATGAGTCCTCCAACAAGCTCGACGCTACCGTAGAATACATTGCCGAGGAATGCGATCTGGCAACACTCAAACTTGACGAGCCGGAAGAAATCGAAGACCTCAAACCTGTTCCGCTGGACGACAAACTACCGGCACTTAAAACCACAATTAACGTCCTGGGATATCCCACGGGCGGCGATACCCTATCGGTCACCGAAGGAGTAGTATCTCGAATCGAGTACGCCAGCTATTCTTACACCGGCCGGGCTTTGCGCATTCAGGTCGATGCCGCCATCAATCCGGGTAACAGCGGCGGTCCTGGTATCGTGGACAACAAAATCGTAGGTATTGTCTTCAGTAAATTCCCCCAAGGCGAAAATATCGGCTACCTCATCCCCACCCAAGTTATCCGCCAGTTTCTGAACGATTGTACGAGTGATGGCAAACATGACGGGTTTCCCAAAATCGGGGCGGTCGGTGCCACCCTGGAAAATCCCGATGTTCGCAAGTACCTCAAAATGACCAAAGATATAACCGGGGTGGTTATCCATAAGATTACTCGTTGGGATAACTTTGACTTGATAAAACCCTGGGATGTCATTACCGCCTGCGACGGAACCGACATTGACAATCTGGGGATGGTGGCCATCGACAAGGACATCCGGGTTCACTGGGCTCACCTTATCTCCAGTAAAGCCCCGGGCAGCTCGGTCAAACTGAGCGTCTGGCGCAACGGCAAGGAGATTGAAATCGAAGTAGCGACCCGGACTAATCTAAATACCATGATCCAAAAGATGGCCAATGAACGGCCCACCTACTTTATCTACGGCGGTTTGGTGTTTTCGCCCGTAACCACGGAAATGACCGCTTCCGCCGGCAGCAGGTCCTTTGCTTACCTTGGGTACGCCGGCCGTCTGCTGCCACAGTATGTCAACAAGTTCAGGGAGAAAGTTGATGATGAAGTCGTGGTTATCTGTTGTCCGATCCTGCCGCACAAGTTGACCAAGGGTTACGGTATCACGCCCATGTCGGTGGTAACCCACGTCAACGATCAACCGGTGCGCAATCTCAGACACTTGATCCAACTGATAAAGGACAACAAAGAAGAGTTCCTTATATTCCGTTTCGAGGAAGACTATGAGGAAAAGATCGTCCTCGATCCCAAGAGGGTCGAGAAGTACCAGGCGGAAATTCTACGCAATAACAACATTCCCGCCGCCTGCTCGGATGAT
Source organism: Planctomycetota bacterium (assembly GCA_020346805.1). Lineage (GTDB taxonomy): Bacteria > Planctomycetota > Phycisphaerae > UBA1845 > PWPN01. Next base: position 1,402,411 of record CP070790.1, on the reverse strand, counting down.
CTGAAGGATATCTGGCCGTAAGTAATCCCCGGAATCTACCTTTGGCAGAGGAAACCCCAGAGCATTCCATCCTTATCCAAAGTAAAACAGGTAAAATATCAGATATAGTTGGCATGGTTCCCGGACTGCTGATACATTCACTATATGCCGATCTTGGTTCGTGGAATAACGTTGGGACTGGACGAGCCCGAGGATTTGCTGACGGAGCGAGCAGCCAAACGTTTGCGCATCCTGGTCGGTGACATATGTCAATGGGCGATTGTTCGTCGATCTTTGGATGCCCGCCGACACGATCGACTCTGCTTCACCTATAATCTTGAAGTGAAACTTGCCGGAACCGCCAAACGAGAGGCGAACCTGATTCGTCGACTCGGGCGCAACGACGTTACCCTACTGCTGCCGCGACATCCGCCGCACCTTGAATCCGGCCACGAATCGATACCCGAACGTCCCATCATCGTCGGTTTCGGACCGGCCGGCATGTTTGCCGGTTTGATGCTGGCAAAGCTCGGCTATCAACCGTTGATCGTCGATCGCGGACAAGACATAACAATTCGGCACCGCGACGTGATGGTAGAATACTATCAGCAGGGCAATTTTAATCCCGAATCGAACCTGCTGTTCGGCGAAGGCGGGGCCGGTACGTACAGCGACGGCAAGCTGTACACCCGCATCAACGATCCGCGGTGTCGATACGTTCTGGAAACGCTCTACCATCACGGAGCCGACCCGGACATCCT
>CP070790.1:1397176-1401571 GCA_020346805.1 Planctomycetota bacterium | reverse complement strand
TTGCCCCATGGAGGCGAATTCCACACAGGACGATACGGATGTTGACGGCTTGGGTGATGCTTGTGATAACTGTCCCTCGGTTGTTAATCAAGACCAAGCTGACACGGATGCCGATGCACGCGGTGACGCCTGCGATAATTGCCCCGCCAGTGCCAATCCCGATCAGAGCGACGACGATGGGGACGGTGTTGGCGACACATGCGATCTATGCCCGAATACTATACCCGATACAGTGGTGGATGCGGACGGATGTTCGATGATGCCGGGGGACATGGACGGCGATGGAGACGTTGACCAGGAAGATTTCGGCCGTTTCCAGGATTGCCTGACGGGACCTGCCGTCCCCCAGACCGATCCGAAGTGCGTGAACGCCAAACTGGATGGGGACACCGACGTAGATCAGGAGGACTTTATCATTTTCTACGGTTGTATGAGTAAAGCAGGAATACTTGCCGATCCGGATTGCGCGAATAACTGAATTCCCCAACCGATTCGGTTCCTGATCTGTTAAAACTATGGTGTTAGCAGCATGAAAAGTTACTTACCTATAGTATTTATAAGAGTATTTATAATATTAATAACGCTATTGTCATGTCAAAAACACTCTTTAGCTGTTGAAGCGCTGGGGGATCTGACCGGCCCCTGGCGGTTGTTCGTAGACGATTATCCGGTTGCGGTAAAGACTGATGTAGTGCGCACTTATCATCCTTTCCAGAAATATGCCGGCAACCCTGTGTTGGTCGCCGACCGGCCATGGGAAGGGAGCAATATCTATGTATATGGCAACGTACTTCCTGACGAATCGAAAACAGGATACAGAATGTGGTATCACTGCCTGCCCCTTCAACCGGCTCCCGGTGATTATGATAAATACCGACTTCTTTACGCAACCAGCGAGGATGGTATTAATTGGAACAAACCCAATCTGGGCATAGTTTTATGGCCGCCTGATGGGAGTGGTACAGGCGACAACAATATTTTTATTCGAAGAGAAAATGATGTTGGTGTCTCCATCAGCCATATCCCATCAGTAATCCACACTCCTTGGGAACAAGATCCCCAGCATCATTACCTGTTGATTAACAAAGACACAGTGGGCATAGCGGGTGGTGGCAATATAGGAGGATACTGGGGGGCCAGATCCGCTGATGGCATCCACTGGACGGACATGCCCAATAATCCTCTGATAGATCCGGGCGGCGATGTAGGTAACTTTGTTTGGGATCCACACAGCGGGCAATATCTAGGGTATGTTAAAGTCAATCCCGATGTGAGCGGTTTGCGTCGGCGAGCAGTTGGCCTTACGGCAACTTCCGATCTGACGACCTGGCCGATGCCGGAGCTGGTATTGGCACCGGATGATTTTGACGATCGGTGGGTTGTATGGGGGGGCACACAACGGACTCACTTCTACGGTCTTTGTGCGTTTGCCTATGAGTCCATGTATATAGGCTTCCTGTGGATTTTTCGAGCAACCGATCCTGCAGGATATTACGATGGTCCCATTTTTGTGGAGCTGGTCAGCAGCCAAGACGGCGTTCATTGGCTGCGCGAGGAGGGTGACCGACCTCCTATATTGCCCTTGGGACCATATGGCAGTTGGGATGATGGTATGCTATTTACCACTAATCATCCCTTGGTTGAGGGCGAGATAATCAGGCTTTATTACGGAGGCTGTGACGGATACCATGCCGGTCCGGCGGATAGTTGGAACTGCTCGATTGGTTTGGCCACGCTTCGTAAAGATGGATTCGCATCGCTCGATGCGGGAAGCACGATCGGTACGGTCACCACCAAAAGACTGACGGGAACGGGCGGTCCGCTGCATGTGAATTATGACGCCACAGGCGGTTGGCTAAAAGTGGAAGTACTGGACGAAGACGGAAATGTGCTGCCGGGTTATTCTGAGTCTGAATGTGATCTGTTACAGGGTGATAGTGTCGATCAGGTTGTTACCTGGGGGGTACAAACCGAATTGCCCGCGGGAACTGAGCCTTTGCGGCTGCAATTCGTTATGCAGGATGCCTCAATATACTCTTTTATGGCCGGTGATTCGGTTCAGGTGTTAGATGAACCCCCGGGGCAGATTCTTGCGGTTCTTTATACGTTTGAAAAAAATGCCTCTACCATAGCTACCGACAAACTGTTGGACGACGGGGCCCAGGACCTCAATTTCAGTGGGGCGGTCAAGGTAGACGCCAATCCTGCGAATGCGGCATTTGGAAATTGGTCGGTATTATTCGGGCCGGAAAGTTCATTGCTAAGCACCCTGGAGATTGAAGGGACATCCAATCTGGGCACGCAGTTTACCCTGGCGGCCATGGTCAATGATATTGATAACGACTATACCCGTTTGTTCAGCAGTCACGACGGGTATGAGGCGGTAACGACCTCGGAGCTGGTATTTGATTTTGATCCTTCGGGAATCAGGATCTCCGGGCTGCGATTGGTTTGCAAAGGTATCAGCATCGAGTCGGGATTGTTGAACTTTGCCGACGATCAGTATCATCATATAGCGGCAACCTACGACGATGGTGTTATAAAATTTTACCTCGATGGAACGGAAGTCGGCGGCGGCCAAGTTCCCGGAGGGGCACCGGTATTGATGAATGGTAATCTTCTGGTCGGCGAAGATGTGAATCGTGGCGGCGATGAGCAATTTTGGGGAAACATGGATGATATCCTGGTGTTGGGGCGTGTTCTTGATCAGCAAGAGATCATGGACCTAAGCCTAAGAGGCGCTGGGGCATTCTACGGATTGGTAGAGATTCCCGCCGACTTTGACAATGACTGCGATGTGGATCAGGAAGATTTTGGGCGTTTCCAGATCTGTCTGACCGGCCCTTCTGTTCCACAAACGGATTTGAATTGTCTGCCAGCCATGCTGGATGGCGATAGTGACGTGGATCGAGACGACTTTACGGTTTTCCACGATTGCATGAGTGGGCCCAACGTTTGGGCCGATCCGAACTGTATCAACTGATTCAAATCCCGTTTTGATCATCCACGAATTGAGAGGCAAAGGTTTCCACTTGAAGTGTCGAAGCCAGACCCAGCGCAACTTAAAATGTGATACCCATGGGAGTATTTTGTTGTGCAGTGTTTGTGAGATAATTCCTATTTTTTTAAGAATTTATCTCGGGCGACGTACGTGTTTCAGATAAAATCGGTGTTAGTTGTTATGAACGTTTCTTTTCGACACAGACAAGGGATACGCCATGAACCGGGGTGAGCCGAAGTAGAAATGATAGTTGGGCGAATTGAGCGGTTGGGTAAAGGTGAAAATCAGTTCGCGAACGCCTCGATCGTCGACGATGGTCGGTGTAACCGTAAACAGGCCGGCATCAACGGTCTCGCCTTGTTTGGGCATGCCGTCGAAGCCCATCATGGCCAGCAGGGATTGGCCGGTGATACCTTCGAAGTAACGCTGATCAGGTCCGGAATTGACGCGAAGCGTATGCTCGTCGATTAACTCGACCTCGCTCGACAATTCCATCCGCACCAGCTCCGGCGAGCAGGTAAGCACGTGGCCGTTCAGTTGGTTCAGGCCGAGCTCGGCCTTGATGGCCGGTACCACGTAATAGCAGACCGGCGGCAGGTTGATGAAGAACAGGTGATCGCCTTCCTCGATCGGCTCACCGCGTGTTATTACGTCATCGACCAGCATGTCCTCGGCCATGGTGCCGCGAACATAGGCGAACCCGCTGCACCAGGTAGCCGTCCCCAGGGCCATGGCAATAACCAGCAGCAGCAGATTGTGCATCCAGGCACGCATCCGACCCATTCGATAACCTGCCGGCCGTAACACCCCGCCGATCGCCGCCAGACCTGCGGTATACAGCAGTACCATCCCCAAACTCGGCAAATATAGATGATGGGCCGATGCGAACACCGGCAGCATGGGGGCGATTAAAACACCCGCCCAGACAAAAGGCCAGAGCAGCGATTTGCGAAAGCGATAGACGGCCAAGATCAGAAGCAGAATCGCAATGAGAGCCGCAAATCCGCCGTAAAAGGCCGTCGTTCGAGTGGTAAAGAAGGCCCGCCCGCCCATCGGTATGGCCGGCACTGCCCCGAACAATCCTAGCATATAAAGGATCACCTTTTGCACGATAAAGACGGGGAACTCCGGATCGGATATGGGCATCCAGTAGGGTTTACGGGGTACGGGAAATCCACCGAGCATGACATATCGCATCACCATGTATGCGACCAATATGCCGATCATGGCCGCGTGTTCCCACCTGATACCTTTTCGCCGCGACGTACCACACAGCCAATCGCCGGCCACGCAGACCACGGGGAACAAAATGGCGTTTTCTCGGCAGCCGATAGCCAGCCCGTAGCAGATAACGGCAGTGATGCCGAAGATGGGAGAACCCCTCTTAATCCCCC
>CP070790.1:1393680-1397076 GCA_020346805.1 Planctomycetota bacterium | reverse complement strand
TATCACGCCAGACTTACATCGGCTGCGAGCACCGAGGCGGGATAAGCGGAACGCCATGCTCGGCTCCGCTGCCGATCCACCTGGCCCGCCTGGCGGTGATTGATGACCAACTTAATCATCAACAATTGCACCTACTGCGAATGGTTCCCTTGGCCTGGTTAACAGCAGACAAACCTACATTATTCGAGCGAATAGCCACCGAATTTGGGCCGGTGAGTGTACGTTTTCAACTACAGGACGAGGGTAAAAGTCTAAAGGTGACTTTCGAGCCGAAATTCAGGCATAAACCCCAAAAAATCCTTTTGCACACTCCGCCGCTGAAAGAGCTTGAGCAGGTGATCGTGAATGACCAGACCTTCAAGGTTGGTCCCGGTGATGTATTGTCGATCAAGTAGTATGGTGTTGCCCAACTGAACCATCCCCCCGACAACGAAGCGACTCGAAGAAAATCCGCTTTTCCTGCTTCAGACCTTAAGAGGGACCACATCATATATACATCTCAGTCTTAATATACTATCGTTATACGTGTATAGTGGAGAAGGTTTGATTGTTCAGTTCATGAAGGAGATGATGGCCATGCGTAAACCTGTTGTGATACCGATCTTTGTTACTGTTTTATTACTCGGGTATTCCGCGGGCCTCGCAGTGGAGAAGGTTTCCGGCGCATCTTTACCCGAGCCAAATGTTGAAATGGCTTCCTGCTGGTGGCCGGAATTTGAAAATGTCTGGACGCCAATCGGGTGGAAAGATCATTATCTGCAGTTCAATGTTCTATACAACGGGACAGTTATCGCAGTAACAAAACGTGGACTCTATAAGGAGCTGGGGGTACAGTTGACCTTCATTCCGTCTGTCGACGGTGTTATCCCAGAACCCAAGCCGAAAGAGAGAAGATACTACCTGATCAAAAAGGACGGCGGGGTGGGCAACCAGGGATGGAGTGATTGTGCGGCCCCGGTGTTGTGGTCCCAATGGCAGCAAGACGGACTGATCCTGCGAAAAGAGATCTTCGCGCATATTGCCGGGGCCGGTCCTGTCCAGCAGGAGATGGAGCCGCAGTACGCCTGGATCCGGCTCTCCATTCACAAGATCCGAGCCGGCAGCAGCCATGATCGGTGCTACTGGCTAGTCAAGATCAACAAGCCGCACATCGGTTTGAGCATGGTGAGACAAGGTAACATCTACGTTGTTACCGATAAATCGGTTTACCCGGGTAAGCTGATAGCCGAATCGATTAAAAAGGCTTACCAATCCGGATTGCAGGTAATCGAGGAAGACAACAAGGTGCTTCTGGGGACGGTCCCGGTATCAGGATGTTCGGTGCGATTTGTCGATCAACGACCGAAGGGCCGGGACGTGTATCTGCAGGTTGAACTGCCTGCCGAACAAGGAGCACACATTGATCTGCTTGTCCCCAGACTGCCCGTTGAGCGTCCGGTCTTCGAGGCCGAGTTGAATCTCGGTTATGACAAAGCACTGGAAGAAGCTAATCGCTATTGGCAACAGATTCCTGACACAGCGGCTCGCATCGAGACACCGGAACCCTACGTCAACGAAGCCATCGAGCATACCCTCAGGTTCCTGGAAGTGATCGGCTTACGGTATCCTGAAACCGGCCAATATGCTCAATACACGGGCTCCTGGCATTATGAACATCTCTACAGCTCCCCTAATTCCATGCACATGACCATGATTCTGGATCCTCTGGGCTATCATTCAGTGGCTGAGAAATATATGGAAATATACCGTGAAGAACAGGGTAATGAGATGCCTCCCGGCGATCTTTACAAGGCCCATCCCGGTCACTTCGCCCCACCGGCCTTCATAGCCCCTATCCCGTGGCTTTCCAATCATGGGGCGATTCTTCATGCCGCCAGTAATCATGCACTGGTCACCGACGATAAGGAATTCATTGACCGGTGGACGGATCCAATTATTAAAGCGTGCGAGTTCATCCGCGACTATCTGGCCATGACCGACCATGGCGGAGTCAAGGGGATTTTACCGCCGGCAGTGGCCACGGATCGTAAGCTTCAGATACAGGCGGTTTGGAACGATGGCTGGCACTATAAAGGATTGTCCACGGCGGTTCGCTTTTTGCAGCGAATCGAGCATCCGCGGGCGGTGGAGTTTGCCAAGATAGCCCGGGACTACAAGCAAGTCTTCGTCAAGGCCATCCTTGAAGCAACTCCCAATATGCCGCAATGGGCGGATGACACGGGACAGAAGCATCACTTTACGCCTACTGCTTTGCCGGACGGCGGAGATACGAGCTATCCATTTTATTTGGATACCGGACCGCTGTTTTTAGTCTATGCCGGGCTGCTGGATGCAGATGATCCCTTAATGAAATTAACTTTAAAGTATTTCCGTGAAGGACCTAATGTCAAAAAGTATGATCTCAACGGCTCCTGGAGGCAGCCGATTAGCCTGCGTCATGAAATTTCAAGCTGTGAACCCTGTTACAGTTGGAACGTGTTCCATCCGCACCAAACTGGCGACCGCTATAAATATTTGGAAGGGATGTATAGTTTATTTGTTGGCACTCTTTCACGTCAGACCTATATCGGCTGCGAGCATCGAGGTGGGATAAGCGGAACGCCATGCTCGGCTCCGCTGCCGATCCACCTGGCCCGCTTGGCGGTGATTGATGACCAGCTCAATCATGAACAGTTGCACCTACTGCGAATGGTTCCCTTGGCATGGGTAACAGCAGATAAACCCACGGTATTCGAGAGAATAGCCACCGAATTTGGACCGGTGAGCGTGCGTTTTCAACTACAGGATGAGGGTAAAAGTCTAAAGGTGACTTTCGAGCCGAAATTCAGGCATCAACCCCAACAGGTGCTTTTTCACGTTCCACCGTTGACCTCTCTCAGGGAAGTCGTCGTTAATGGTCAGGTTTTCAAAGTGAAATCTAATGATGTCTTGAATATCAGATAGCGACAAAGTAATCACAAAATCCGTTTGTTAAGATGACGACTTTGATTAGGACGGTGACGTGGATTTAGAGGACTTAAATCTGATTCAAGTACAGTAATGTCACGGTGGGGACGATACTAAGCCGCTTCAACCCAAGGGCAGAACTGTTGAATTCGGGATCAAGGCCAATAGCATGATCACTATCAGGTGTTGGTGAAGGCTGGCACATACTGAAAAATGGCCCATAAAGGGGGATCGTCATACCATAGTTGCAAGTTTTCTTCTCTTTTTTATTGGCAACTGATTTGAGTAGGTAACAGTGTAGAAACAATCACATGATTACAAAGGAGCAATAAGGCAATGACAAAAATTACTGTTTACATGGCAGTTTTCGGTTTATCTGTCAGTATGGCCTTCGCAAACGATCGTCAGAATTTACCTTCCATCATATTGCCCCAAAATTACCAGGCCGCT
>CP070790.1:1390669-1393580 GCA_020346805.1 Planctomycetota bacterium | reverse complement strand
TCAATCCCTGCGCGGAATAGGTGCATTCTATTCCACTCATCGAGCGTTGACCGGTTAACTTGCTGTTGCTTTATTTGATTAAAACCATTTTCCGCGTAAAGCGTTCACCTTGACTTTCTATTACGCAAAAATATAATCCCGAGGCCAGCGGGCGATAATCATTGCTCTGACCATCCCATTTTAGTGAATGTACTCCGGCAGATTGATGTTCATCGATCAGTGTGGCGACGAACTGTCCGGCCGAATTATATAACTTGACTGATACCCGTCCCTCACGGGGCAAAAAATACAATATCTCGGTGCCGGCATTAAACGGATTAGGGTAATTGACCATGGCGAGTTGGTCGAATGTCGCCAGGATAGCGGCGGCATTATGTTTGTCGACCTGCATAACCGGACTTATGTCCGACACTTCTGCAGAATTCTGCGCATCCAATTGGCGATTATAGAAACAACCGTTCTTCTCAACGCTGGATATTGTAAATGTTCTGGCATCTAAATCGGAACTCCACTCGCCGCAAAATATGGCCCATCCTTGGTGATCGCTCAGGGTGGTGAACGAGTGATTCGGTGATTCATGCCAGTAACCCTGGGCTTTCGCCGCGGCAATAGGTTCCCCGTCGTTATCTACAATTTGCGCGCGTACCAATGGGCGCTTTAACATCCAGCAATTCTGAACAATAGCCTCCATAAATTGGATGTGGATAAACCGCTGTGGTTTTTTGGTCACGATAATTGCGTTGGTCGATATTTGCTGGTCACTGCCGCAGTTATTACTGACCGCCAGGATCACTGAGTAGCTTCCCGGCTTTCGATAAATGTGCCGAGGATGTTCTTCCGCTGAGGTGCTCCCGTCACCGAAATCCCAGGACCAGGAGGTGGCCCGGTGCGCCTGGCTGGAGAATTGAACTTCCAATGGTGCCGTGCCCTGCCGAACAGAGACAATAAAATCAGCATGAGGTCGTTGGCAATGCTCCACGTTGATTAAATTTGTTTTTTCGATAATGTGCTCCCCGCAGGGATTGATAGCCGTCAGTTTTACCGTGTAGGAGCCGGGATCACGATAGACGTGTTGCGGATGTTCGTCGTTTGATGTTGTCCGGTCTCCAAAATCCCACACCCATCGGCTGCAAGAGGTGGATTTATTAACGAAAGTTACCGTTAATGGTCGGCGCCCGCTTCTTGAAGAAACTGAAAAGGCCGCCTGGGGGCGATGATGTACCACGATTAAAGCCTAGGATTGACAGGTTTCAGTCATGCCCGGTAAATGTATCTGCAGCGAAACCTGATATTCACCAGCCGTGGTGTAGTAATGGACGGGATTCCGTTGATATGACCGTATCCCATCGCCAAAATCCCACACCTGGCGAGTCACCGCATAGGGGGAATCGATGGCAAAAACAACCGGCAATGGTGCACAGCCGCTGGCGGGGGAAATAGAGAAGAATAACTCGGGCATTCGATCTTCATTCCGTGGGAGAATAACGGCTTCGTCACCGCCGGTTGAACTCTGTGGTAATGAATGGTCCGGTCCCCGGCGGGTATCAACTACAATGGGCCGTTGGTTATGCAGCGCTGAAAGGGAATCGCGGAGATATGCTTTCGACGCCAGTGGTGTCGGAAGATCGGCGGTGTCATGAAGTAGCAGGATGGCCGTGGGGAAAATTAGCAACGCGCTCCATATTACCCACCATGATCTTGCTCGGTCATGATTCATGATAAATCCCTGAGATTTGACTTGAATACAACGCGCTGGCCTGTTATATACAATTATTATGCCGAAAGAAGATCGGACGATGGATTATCGCCAAGTTTCATCCAGGTAGCCGCTTAGATTAGTTGCATTTTGCCATTACTCTGATTAGTAATCAAGTTTATTGTATAATATTACTCTAATTGACTGTTTCCTGTATATATATTGACCAAGTTTTTTGGGGAAGAGGCAAACCAGGCGACTGTATCAATCGCGCATTCAAAAAATGCAAGCGTGATGATTTTTTTATAAATTATGTTTGAGTCGGGGCCGATGAACATATCAGATTTGGGGAGATATCGGGTCATAGATAATGTGGAGTACATACTGTTCATGAAATGTTTTGGCTAAGCATTTAATTGCTCGATGGTTCATGAGCCAATGGCCGTGTTGATGGCGCCGTCGACGTGGTCTTGTTCCACCGGATCTGCCCGAGGTTTTGTCGATTCAAGGCCGGCAATTCTCCAGGCGATCTTTGTTCTCCGATAGGATGAAAGTCGATTCCGGGAGGTTTATGGCGATTTTCCTGTCGGGCATTACTAACCTACATTACACAAAGGAGTAGGCAGTATGAAGGGTCATATTTTACGCACCCTGGCCGTGTGTATCCTGGTCGCTCTGTTCAGCAGTGTGGCCAGCGCACAGGTGGCGGTCGTGGAAACCTGCACCGACACGCTGGGCGCGACGATCATTACCTGGGATTCTGAACTGGAAGATCTTAATTACACGATGGGCGATCCGATTACGATGACCGTTACCTGGACAGTCGATGCCGGAATGGCCACATACAATGACGCGGTCCTGCGGCACTACACGCCAAAGTCGAAAAAAGACCCGGCGGTCGGTGATGAACCGACCTTTACCTATCCGGGCAGCGCCGGCGACAATTCCGTGGATATCATGTTCTCGTTTACGGAATTGCATCTTGATGAGGATAACGCTGTTGAAATCGGCAACGGCCACTTTACCTTCCTTCTCGATGTTGACGAAGATGGTGATGGCGAGGTCGATGCCGTCGCCCGATTCGGCACCAACATCCACGTTGAAGATCCGCAGGAAACAGTGGAATAACGGAAGCTGATCCCTAACGCGGTCTGTGGATGGCTGCGCTGAGAAAAAACTGCCGGGGGTGGACTGTACCACCCCCGGCGGGATTGT
>CP070790.1:1387947-1390569 GCA_020346805.1 Planctomycetota bacterium | reverse complement strand
TGTCGGCTAAAACTATCGCCCCCCTGAGCTACCTATCTTGGCCTCCACGCCTGAAACAAGCCTCTGTATATTACTGCGATGACGATACACCACCAGTAGGGCGAGAACAATCCCAAACACGTACAAGGGCCATAATTGCCCCGCCGGCCCCCACGACTCACCCTTGAGGTACGCCATACAGGCGAATATTATCGGAAATCCTATGGCAGCTGTCACTGAGGCCAAAGACACATACCTGCTGGCCAGCAGCACAACAGCCCATAAGCCAAAAGCGATCAGGCCCGGCCAGGTAAAATAAGGATATATTCCCAGTAACACGCCAAGGGAAGTGGCTACGCCCTTACCCCCCTTAAACTTTAAATAAACGGGAAATATGTGTCCCAGTATGCAGGCCGAACCCGTTAAAACCCAATACAAATTCACCTGCCAATTGGCCTCGGGCCCGGCCGAGGACACATTCAATCGCTGAAATACCCAGCCGGCAAATATGGTCGGTAAAAATCCCTTGAGCAGATCCAGCGCGAAAACCAGTAAGCCAAAAGGCCGACCTATTACACGGCCCACGTTGGTTGCACCAATGTTCCTGCTTCCCTGGGTGCGGATATCCACACCTTTTAGCAAACCAACTATCAGGCCGAACGGTATCGCACCGCACAAATAGCCGGTTAACAACAGGCCCACAATTATCGTAAAATCCCGAACTTCAATTTCCATCAAAACGCCCTGCCTGCATAAAGGCGATCCACTTCAGTGATAATGATTCCTCAACAATACATCCGCCCAAACAAGGCCAAGCAAGTATAGTTTATTAATACACAGTTGGATGTCCATTTCCTTCAATGAGATAATCGGCAACTGTGCATTTTATAATACGAAGGACTTAACGGTAACTGCTGCGATTAAACTGGCCGCTTCGTAAAATCTCCTCATACAATGCCAGCACCCTATCGGCATGGTTTTTCATGGTAACATCAGCCACCGCCTCAAGGGCTCGGGAGCCACATTCCTTCCGATGCTCGTCGTCGGTCAGGCGTTCGATGCCGTCAGCCAATGCGTCCACATTCGCCGGTGAATCTATAACGTAGCCTTCCCGCCCATTATTAATACGTTCGGCCGCACCGTTGAAACGCGTGGTTATTATCGGCAAACCGGCAGCCATAGCCTCCAACACCACCCGGCTGCAGGGGTCGTAAAACGTCGGATGGGCCAATAAATCAGCCGCATGGTAAAATGCGTTAATTCTCTGCGTCTGCCCCGAAAATAGTATACGATCGGCAACTCCCAAACGGTCGGCCAAATGCATGTAAAATGTAGGATTATCCCGTCCCACTATAACCGCATAGATCCGGCGGGTATCGGGTGCGGATTTACTTTCACCTCTTGCCCGAAGCCGGGCCAACGCCTCGATTAGCTTGGATACCCCCTTAAGTCTGAAGTTATGAGCTACACAGAGCACAAACAAATCATCGTCCGCCAGTGCGAACTGCCGGCGGATTTGCACCCGATGCGTATTGCGTTGGTCAGGGGGAGTTAGATCCGAATCCACTCCGTTAAAAATCTGCCGAACACGCGACGAATCAAAATTGTAGTGCCGTTGCAACTGGTCAACGACATATTGTGAAACCGCTATCACCCATGGTGATGGGCGTCGGTTCAATAGGCGCTTTTCCAAACCCGCAACCACGTGATATTTCAAACTTGTATTTTGAAACAAACGCTTGAAACCACGTTGAATGGCGTCATCCCTTGTGGCCAAATTACGCTCCCGCGTTTCCGGCAGCGTGCCCCCGCGCGGCTGATACACGTCGGCCGCCAGGCAAGGCGTAATACAATGGACAATGTCGAAATCCTCTTCGCGTATGTATCGGGCGGCTCGCTTGGCAAAAAGCCAGGTCTTGCCGGCGCGCAGGGGACTGCTTGCTTTGATGGGCACTATGGTAATCTTGGGCGTGGAAGGCGTGTGTGAAGCGGTCAAGATGCTGATTCTACACCCACTGTCAGCCAAATGACCGGCAAAGGACATGGTCGAGGTCTCCGCTCCACCACGCCAGGCCTCTATTCGTTCCATAATTAAAGCTATGTTCATGATCTCACGTATGGGCGCCTGTCGATTTACCGGTTATGCCGGGCAATCCGCTTTGTTTTGGCGGCAACCAGTTTAGCCAATTTGCGGGCAGTACCAAAATCCTCACATCTTCGAACATATCGGCACAAAAAACGCATCCGTTCCCACGTTCCGACCAACTCAGCCGGTACCGAATAATTAAGGGCTGCCAAATCCTTAACTACCCACCGCCGTTTACGGCACCGAGGCTGAAACACGCGTTGCAAATCGATTAACTTGAATCCCTCTTCCGCTAAAGTACCATAATCACAGATAAAAATATGACTCAAATACAGATCGCAATGCACAAAGCCTCTTCGGTGAAAGTCAGCCACGAAATCCGCCAGACTATCGAAACGCCGCCGGCGCTGTGACAAATTAGTCTCCTTGGCAGCCGGTACCAGATTTGGCCGAACCCATCGCTCTAACGATTCACCCTGCGCGTCGCGCAACAAGATAAAACTCCGTTTCTCCCATATCCCTTCCATTCGCTGACCGAATGCCGCCGGCTCAACCGA
>CP070790.1:1384502-1387847 GCA_020346805.1 Planctomycetota bacterium | reverse complement strand
TTACCCTGTCCTTGATTACTGCACCCGTTTTGGTTCGTAACTCCCCAGAGTCTTCCTCGCCCACCAGCGGATCACAAGGAAATATCCTCATCAATTCGGTACTCACTACCGCCTGCGCGCCATAGTCGGCCACCGTAACCGGGGACTTGTCCTTTTTGGCCATCGTCTGGTCGGTAACCAAAATCGCTCGCACTATCCGACAAAGTTGACAGGCTTTAATAACCGCCTCAATCGCTACTCGTCGTTCGGTCTCGTAAGCCATGCGCAACTCCTATATGGACACATAAGTAAATTATACTACAGGCCATTCACTACACCCTATGCTGCTACGATGCCCAGTGGAGGATTTGTTTTCCATTTGCCTCGAGTAAAGTCAGGGACATTCATGGAGCGCCCCCGGCGGGCTACCGAGCGTTCGCTCAGTTCGGAGACAACACTCCAGGCCGCCGCATCGTAAACATCCATATCCATCGGGGCCCCGGTACGCAGGCATTTGATCATGCGGTAATCTTCCATGTAGTCCATACCGCCGTGACCGGCACTTTTGGCTTGCTGCCCCAGTGTTTTCCATAATGGATGATTGAATTCATCAAAATATTTTTCCGTTGTTTCCCAAGTGTCTCTTTCGGGGCTTCGGCCCTCGATATAAATCCGATCGGGGTAGCCCATAAAAATACCGTTGGTTCCCTGAACGAGATTGATCCGGCTGTAAGGGCGAGGTGAAGAACAATCATGATAAACGGTGATGGTCAGGCCGTTAACCGTCCGGATCAGGGTTACGTTAATGTCGCCTAAGGCATATTTTTGTTTGGCCCGCGGATCGTCCGGACCAAAATGTTTCGCGGCATAAAGATTCAATCCCCTGGACTTGCTGCTTATCGAAACCAGATAGTCGAATCGGTCACCCCGATTAATATCCATACACTGAGCTACCGGTCCCAGGCCGTGAGTCGAATAAAGGTTGCCATCCCGCTTAATTGAGTGGGCCAATCGCCAGATTCCCTCCCCACCGGAACTGAACTTAACTGCACGCAGATCGTGCAGGTAGCCGACCTCGCCATGAATCAGCTCTCCCAAAAGTCCCTTGCGAACCATATTGAAGACCATCATTTCGCTGCGCCCGTAACAGCAGTTTTCCATCATAACGCAGTGTTTGCCGGTCTTCTCCGCAGTTTCCACTAGCTCCCAACATCCATCGATAGTTACCGCTGCCGGCACCTCGGTGGCTGCATGCTTTCCGGTCTTCATCGCCCTAACGCAAATTGGGACATGCCACTTCCATGGTGTGGCCGTGTAGACCAAATCGAGATCTTCCTCCTCGCACATACGCTGGTAATCGGTTTCGCCGCGTGAGTAACCGGCCGGTTTAGGTTGACCGGCCTTTTCAACCATCTGCTGGACATTGACGACTTTTTTCTCGACGATATCGCAAACTGCCCGAATCTCTACTCCATCTATTTTCAACAGATTGCTTATATGGTTGGTGCCCTGACCTCCCACCCCGACAAAGCCGATGCGAACCGTTTCGACAGGACGGTGCTGAGGCATCTGAGCCGAGCCTGTTTTCGGCAGACTTGCACAGCCCCCTGAACCGATGCCACCCAAAGCCGATCCCAAACCGGCGACCGCTCCCAGCTTCAAGAAGTCCCGCCGATTGCATCCATTATGGTCCCGATTCATCTGATCATTCATTTTTACCATCCAATTAGCTGACATTTTCCAAACCATCTCGCAAAGGCGGCCTTCCCACCCATTTCGAAGTTACATGATACCCGATTCTCTGGATATATCACGCCCCCTTCCAGCGGTTATCCTTATACGTTGAAGTCAGCGTACCCCCTTAAACTCAAGGTTTGTTGTCCATTCTTACCAATCGAGCCATCAGGATTGAAATAGCAGGGGTGAAACCTTTGAAGGTTAAACGCGTATATATATGAGGACGGGCCACCTGATGAAATGGGGCCAAGCGGCGGCTTAATCGGCGTAACTTATCCCCAACTTTCAACCTCGAAGGAGGTCAAGGATTATGACTGAGGATGGCAATAATAGACTTACATCCTGGGCACGATTCCTGAACGCTCTGGGCAGCTTTGGATCGAGACTGGTGTGGACCATCATCGGCATCATCGTCCTGGCCGCCCTTGGTAAATACCTTTTCTTCACCACTCGGCCATCCACGGAAGCCGACATTCAAGTGAAACAAGAGGCCCCCATTCCCGAGCCCATTGACTGGCATGAAGTCGATGAAGCAGTTGCTCAGACATTGCAATCCGCTCACGAGCAAGCCGAGATTTTCGCCAAAGCCAGACTAACCGTTTGGGCAGATAATCTCCAAACACGTATAGATGAGGATTTTCTCAACTGGTACTTCGGTTACTGGCAACAGCAATGGTCGGGCTTGAAGTCCATCGGTTACTGGGTTGCCGACCGTAAGATTGTCGAGAAAGTGACCGGCGAGCAACCCTCTATGGCGGAGCGAATCACAGCAGAGATCCAGGAGGAGTTTTCCAAGCGAGTATTGCGCCCCCAAATTGCTCAGATGCAGATTGAGCGGATCGCTGATCGGACGGTCAAGACCTACGTCGCCGCTCTTCAAGAGAACCTTGCCACCATTCCGGAAAAATACAAGATTCCCAAAGCGGATTGGGAGCGCTACCTGGACGACATGGCCTTCCTCACGTCGGATATCAAAGGCGATAGAGAAACAGCACTTAGTCTCAAGACCATAGTGGTATCGGGTGCTGCGGGTGGTACCGTTGTGGCCGTCAAGTTGACCAGGATGTTGAAGCCGATGATTGTCAAGATCGGCAGCAAGATGACGGCCAAAGCAGCGGCAAAAGGTGCAGGCAAGGCCGCCGCAAAAGTCGTATCCAAAACGGGGGCCAAAGTTGGAGCAAAGGTCGGCGGGAAATTCCTGGGTGCAATTGTGGGGCTCGGTGTGATCATATGGGATGTTTGGGATCACCGCCATACAAAGAAAATCGAGCGCCCCATCTTAAGGCAAAATCTCGCCGACTACCTTGAGGAACTTCAACACAGCCTGCTGTATGAACCCGAAGCCGGCTTAATGACAATGATCGATAGCCTTCAGTCCAATATCATCTCTTCTCTGAAAACTCAAAACGGAGCAGAATAATAAAATCCAGCGTACTGGTATTCCGCGGCCCAGCTTGCCAGGACCGATTGCTCCCGTTAACCGGAAGGTGAAGCGTGTAGCAGAAGGTCTCAACTCAAAAGAACGTGTAGAATTCAGGATCAAAGAAAGCTAAGGTCACGCAGAAAAAATCGACCTGCACAAAAGCCTATATTCATAGACCAAACACCACTCCACTTCACACACACATA
>CP070790.1:1381177-1384402 GCA_020346805.1 Planctomycetota bacterium | reverse complement strand
TCTTCCTGGCCGTGAGCCCAGTCGTACATGGGATAGATACACCATTTGTCACCTGTGTTGTGGTGCGATTCATGCAGGATGCGGTACATGACCGGGTCGCGCATGTTTAGATTGGGCGAAGCCATGTCGATCTTGGTCCGCAGTGTTTTGGTGCCGTCGGGGAACTCACCGTTTTTCATTCGCTCGAAAAGGTCGAGGTTTTCTTCAACGGTGCGGTTGCGGTACTGGCTTTCCGTTCCAGGTTTTGTAAGGGTTCCGCGATATTCACGGATCTCATCGGGATTAAGTTCGTCGACATACGCTTTGCCGGCTTTTATGAGTTGGATGGCCCATTCGTAAAGTTGGTCGAAATAGTCGGAGGCATAGTATTCGTGTTCACCCCAGTCGAAACCCAGCCAGCGTATGTCCTCTTTAATGGAGTCAACGTATTCCTGCTCTTCCTTCGTGGGATTGGTATCGTCATAGCGGAGATGGCAGCGACCGTTGTACTCAGCAGCCAGGCCAAAGTTGAGGCAGATGCTCTTGGCATGGCCGATGTGGAGGTAGCCATTGGGCTCCGGAGGAAAGCGGGTTATCACTTTACCGCCCCACTTGCCGGTGCGGTTGTCCTCATTAATGATGTCTTTGATGAAGTTAGTTTTTGTCGGTTCGGATTCAGTTGTACTCATAAGCCAGATGTCCAATTAGTAGTGCTCAACTTCAGTTTGCCCGCAATGACGCGTGCGGAACACAATTGGGATATTATACAGGCCCCCGGTTGAATTTTACATGC
Organism: Planctomycetota bacterium; assembly: GCA_020346805.1. GTDB lineage: Bacteria > Planctomycetota > Phycisphaerae > UBA1845 > PWPN01. The sequence continues at coordinate 1,383,630 of CP070790.1, read as the reverse complement.
TGGGATCGTGCGGGAGGCGGTCTGTGTTTAGTGTATATATCCCTTTATAATATTACAGGCGATCCGATTTTTTAAAAACAGAGGTTTTTATTTCATATTTGAGGTCATGGACGATTTTGACGAGATGGTGTTTCTGACGGTGATATTAACTCAGGCCATTTTGGTGTAAGAAGATCCCGCACTTTTTATCTGTTTTAAGGATATGTTCCTGCCACCAATTCATTATGAAATCAGCAATATCGAGCGACAGACGGGTTTTGGTATTTTCGAAATTGCGCTTGAAGTTTTGGACTTTGTCGATAAAAAGCTGGTGTTCTCCCTTGTGTTGTTGATATTGGGGGTATTTGTATTCAAGCATGTATTTTTCTTCAGTGGAAAAGTGATATATGGTGTAGTCGATCATCTCGTTTATCGTCGATGTTATGGCGTCCATTTCAGATAGTACGGATTGCATGGTGGCCAATTGGTTGCTTTTTTCTATGGCTTCGTGCAACTGGTTGACCAAACCGATCAATCGCTGATGTTGTTGATCTATTTCGGCAACGCTGACGCTGAATTCGGGTTGCCATTCGAAAAATGCCATTTTGGACCTTTCTGGGTAAGACAACCTGTCGTTTGGCTTTACGGGTTTTATGTTAAACCATATTGTGTCTCAAGTCATATTCATTTTCGTTTGGGGATGGGCAGACCGAGCTTTTGCATGACCTGTTGGAGGTCGGCCCAGGCCCTTGCTTTTCCGGCAGGGTTGCGGAGCAGATAGGCTGGGTGGAAGGTGGGCATGAGTGGGGTCGCTTGGCCGGCAAGCGGTGAGCCGGAGATGTAGTAATCGTGCCATTTTCCGCGGAGGGCGGAGATTGCCGCTTTGGTGTTGAGTAGAGTTTGGGCGGCTGGTTTTCCAAGGGCGACGATAACCTCCGGTTTGATGATCTCCAATTGTTTGTCGAGGTAAGGTCGGCAGGAAATGACTTCATCTGGGGCCGGATCACGGTTGTTGGGGGGGCGGCATTTGAGGATATTGCAGATAAAGACTTCATCACGGGTGAGGCCCATAGCTTCGATCATCTTGGTAAGCAGTTGTCCGGCCCGTCCTACAAAAGCCAGACCTTGGCGGTCCTCTTCGGCCCCAGGGGCTTCGCCAACGAATACCAGTCTGGCGGCGGGGTGTCCCTGACCGAATACGGTGTTAGTCCTTGTTTGGTGGAGGTTGCAATTATTACAGACCTTTACATTTTGTTGATCGAGGTCGTTGAGGGCCTCTTGCCGTTTGGCGAGTGCCCCAGCAGAGATTTGGCTGAGGTGGGGGGCCGACTTTACGGAGGCGGTTTTTGCGGTTGACGATCCGGCAGATCGGCCCGGAGGCGCGAGAGGGGCGAGTTTCACGCCCAGAAGCATATCAGTTTGGAGATGGCGGGTCATTATCCCGCGAATATCATTGTCTTTAAGGGGGGGCATTGTTTCTCCTGTGGTCTTGTTATACCTGTTTAAGGGGGGTTGCAATTAAACCGACTATATACTATAGTGATCTTTATCAGGCAATGGGGTGTACCACCATATCGCCCCTGATTAGGCCGGCACTGGCAGGTGTTGGCTATATTGCTTGATTCCTATCTGACTATGAAAAAATAGTGTGACGATCCAGAACATGCGAAAGCGGTTTATGTTTGGGTGGTCTTGGGGATAGATGATATTGGTGTGTGAATTTTGCAAAACGAGGTTGAGCGATGGGATTTAATCTAAACAGACATATGGCGGCTGGTACCAAGGTTCGGATATCCCAACCGATGGAAGTACCTACTTGGTCGAAGTGGGATGACGATCGAGGCAGAATTTCGACACCGGTGAAGAAACGGCTCCAGTCGATGTTTTTTAATGGCAGTTCCAAGGTTTCGGCTGAAATTGTTTATGTATCCAGCGAGACGGAGCGTCAGAGGCTGTATCGCCTGGGCCAGGTTAAGCTTCGTTTGCGAGAGGCCAGCGGAACGTCCCTGACGATAACCGCCGATCCCAAACATTTAATCAGGAGTATTTAACCTAACTTTGATATCATTTTTGGATGTTTAGTTATAATCCCCTTTGTTTCCCCTCCTTTTCTTATGCGTTTTACCGGTTAACGCGCCAATTACAATTCCCAGGTCCAAACCTCCGTATATATCACCAAAATAATTAAAATCAGTCAGACGTATTCACCTCGGTCCGACAAACGTGTAACCTTGTGAAAACATACTAATTTGCTATAATATGTTTCCTCAGCTTCAGGCTCGCGATAGACAGTCGGCACGAATAAAACCGATGTTCACATCTGTGGGTTAGGAGCTTAAGATAAGGGCAGGTAAAATAGGATCCAAGAGGCCGGATGACGTTCATCCGCAAACATAAATGGAAAATCTCAGTTTAATAAAGCGGAGATCGAAGATGATGAATGTAAGCAGATTGCTAATACCGATTATTGTTTT
>CP070790.1:1378216-1381077 GCA_020346805.1 Planctomycetota bacterium | reverse complement strand
GGAGCACCAATGTTTGACAATGTGCAAATCCTTGGTTGCGAGGGCACCTGCTACATGGAAGTCTCTAACTACCGTAATACACTGAGACATTATGTTTTGTCGGGTGAGAATATAGCTGCTCCTAATACTTACACGGTTACCAATACCGGCCTGGAGCCTCTGAATTACACAGTAGCCGAGGTCGATGCCAGCGGTACTCCGACTAATTATCCCTGGTTGTCAGTCGCACCTGAAAATGGTGCATTGGCGGTTGGCGAGTCGGAGGATGTCGAGGTCACTTACTCCACCAGCAGCCTGCCATCCGGACAGCATGTGGCCTACATCGAGTTCAAGGACGATTGCAGCCCAGAGCGAAGTTATATCCGGTCGATCAAGGTGAACGTGAACAACATGCTCACCGAGGCCTTTGATTATCCCGACGGCCCATTGGAGCAACAGCCGGGTTGGGAAGGAAACGGCTCCGAAGCCTTTGGTGAACATTCAACTACCCTATATGTGGAGAGCGGCGTCTTGAATCTCGTCAATATCTCAAGCGGTGATCCTACTCCCATAGCTCAGCACGAAGGAATAACCAACATCTGGAAAGCCCCCCTTTCCTGTACAACCGGCCTGCAGAAAATAAGCTTTAAAATCAAGCAGATCACTCCCGACAGTCAAAACTTTGCCGAGCTGGGCTATATGAGAGGAACCGGGAAAAACTGGGCTGCCTTCCGTTTAAACGGTGATAACATTCAATTCATGCTGGGGCCTGCCGATGGCAAAGCTGATGATGCGTATGGCGAACCACGGAATCTCACGGGTGGTTGGGATAGCGTGGTAGCCTATATCAACAGGACCGCCAACACCATCTTTAATATCCCGAGTGAACAGACGGTGTATTACTTCAATGGCCAAAGAGTTGACAATCCTGGAGACCTGGATGAAGAGACGCTGAACAACGGTGCCGGGACAGAGCCGGACAATCTTTACTTATACTTCAATTGGTTAGGCAATCCAGGACTGGATGAGCTCCAAATCGACGATTTGGAAGTCACTCGTTGCATACTCCCATGCAGCGATCCTTTCGCGGATGTTGATGAGGACGGAGACGTGGACCAGGATGACTTTGCCATGTTCCAGCTATGCTATTCAGGTAACGGCATCCAGTATCCTGGTACGCTGGATTATTGTGCGTGCCTGGATCAGGGTGACGAGACCGGTGATGGTTTACCGGATTTTGACGGCGATATCGACTCCTTTGATTTCGATGCGTTCCAGAATTGCGCTAGCGGTCCGGATATCCCGGCGGATATAACCTGTGATGACTGACCGACCCGAGCTTTAATATCATACAGAAACCGGCACGGCGATTAAGAATTAAGAATTCTTTTTCTCGTCGTGCCGGTTTTTTTCAACTGTATAACTGTATACTGCGTGATGGTTTTAAAAAAAGCCTGCGTCTTACTTAGCCATGCCACTCCATTGTTTATCTTCAAGGATCTAATTCTGTCATTATCCGGATGTTGATGTAAGAATTTAATGTGAGTCGTGAGCCAAAGCTGTCAACGATGCTGCTCCTTGGGTGGCAAGTTGTTTGATCTCTTCAGCAGACAAAGCTCGTCCCAGTACCAGCAGATCATCGATATGACCCCTGAACTGTTCTTCGCGGCCATGTTCGGCATCTTCGCCGACAAAAAGATTGCGTTCCATCAAAATAGGAGTGCCGCCGGGCACAAGGCCATTACCAACATTCTCACCATCGAGATAGAAGGTTATACGTCCCTGGTCGTAAGTCACGGCCAGATGATGATACCGTCCGTCTGCAAAGCTAAGCGGTTTTGACTCCATAGCAATACCCTGGCAGATCAATCGAAGGCCGGCAATAACTTTTCCGCTGGGATCATAATCAAAAACCAGTTCCGAGGTCTTAATCGGACCGATGTCATCATATGAACTGAACAAGCGAGCGTGTTTATCGTTTTCGCTTTTAGCCATAACAGCTAATGTAAAATGCCTGCCGAGGTTGGAGGTCTTCTTGATCTCCATGGCGTTCAGCGGTGAGTATTTTGAACCAACCGGCATCGAATGGGTCCCGAAGGCAGCATTTTCAGGTTTGGTGTCTATCCTCAGATTTTCTGGAAGATCAAGTTTCTGGGTTCCGTCTTTGGTGAGTTTGTCGATTACATGCCGCCACTGATCGTTTTCGAAGGTGTAGAGGGCAGCAAGTATCGGTTTGGTGGATTCGTCCAATACGTCGACCGAATCACCTGCCATAAAGGAGTATATTGACGCATTTTTCATAATAAATCTTAGTCGTATCGGCTTGGTTTGTGCAGGCATCATTGTCTTTGTGTGCCAAGTAACCTTTTGATCCACGCTATCACCCTTGAGCACACTACAGTCAGCCCGGCCGTAGCCTGGTAATATATTCCCATGCTGGTCCAGGACCTCAACCTTCAACCATCCATCCGTGGCGCGGTAGTTCACATGGAGTTCGCCCTTGGTTCCCGACAGACGCTTGGTAGTAACGGTTCCGGTCTCATCTGTTGCATCAATCGAGGCGAAGCCGTCTTTGCGCAGAGTGGCCAATCCGATAGCGCCATGCCATGGAGGTTTGGCGGCGTGAGTGCAGTCAAATCCGCCGTAATAAACTCGGATCTCATCTTTCTCTACCAGAGGATGCTGGGGAGTGAAGATCATACCATCGTCCCATTCACCGGAGGCCCCCAGGAATAGAATCGGCGGCCGATCCCCTTCCTGACGGAGCCAGTTTACGCCGTCTCGGCTGGTGACCAGCTCGATAAAAATAGTACCATCAAAGTAACCCTCATGATCGGTGGCCCGAAACACCCACAGGAAACCGAGGTACATGGTCTCATAGG
>CP070790.1:1372423-1378116 GCA_020346805.1 Planctomycetota bacterium | reverse complement strand
GTTGGGCCACGGGATAAACGTCACCTACCTTTACCGCAACACCCCGCCCCCGAGTAGTCACATCGATTACTGGTTCGCTCACGGAGAGACTATGTGTAATGCCAGCAAGGTCCCCACGAATGATGAACCGGGATTGGCCGCCCTGTACAATAGCTTCGCCGGCCAGGGAAGGTTGGATCAACTATATGTTTACGGCTACGACGAGGCTGAACAGGACAAGTTCCCGGCGATGTTTAACACTTTCAGTCACATCCACGACACATATCCGGGCTTGCGAACTATGACCACAGCTATGGATATGTCGTTCGGCACATCGTCGACAACGTCCTATCTTCGTCCGGTAGTTGACATCTGGGTGCCCTATACGCCCAGCTACAACCAGGAGGCGGCCGCCGCCCTGCGGGCTGAGGGCAAGGATATGTGGTGGTATGTGGCCGTCGGTCCACGCCATCCCTACGCCAATTTTCTGATCGAGTATTCGGGCATCGAACCGCGGTTGCTGCTGGGGACTATGAGCTTCAAATACAGTCCCGGCGGTTTCCTGTATTACGCCGTGGCCAACTGGCCGATTGATTTTCAGACAGGCCCGATTACCTCCGGCCCTTACACTGCCTGGGATCCGCGGACAATCTGGCACGAATCAAAACAAGGTTGGGCGAATGGTGACGGCAGCTTGTTCAACGCCGGACCTGATGGGCCGATTCCCACTATCCGGTTGGAAAACATTCGTGACGGCCTGGAGGATTACGAGTACCTCAACTTGCTGAAATCAATTCTCCGTATTGTTAATCGCTGTCCGGAAACTCCCGAGCAGCAGACCTTCGTTACCGAAGCCCAGGCCCTGTTGGCCATTCCTGACAGTGTGGTAGACAACATGACCGTCTACACCCGCGATCCGGCTGAGCTATACAGCTTTCGACAGCAACTCGCCCAGAAAATCATCGATGGTCAGGCCCTGGTACCCCTCTCACCGCCGGATACTGACGACGATGGCGTCGGTGATTCATGCGACAACTGCCCCAACACACCCAACTCCGACCAGACGGATACGGACTCCGACGGTCAGGGCGACGCCTGTGATCCCGACGACGATGACGATGGAATTATCGACGTTAACGATAACTGTCCGCTTCTCGCGAATCCCAACCAGGATGACGCGGATACCGATGGGGTAGGCGATGTTTGCGATAACTGTCCGAACACCGGCAATCCCGATCAGGTCGACAATGACGATGACGGCTTTGGTGATGACTGCGATAACTGTCCGAACGAGGCCAACTCCGACCAGGCTGATGGAGATAGTGATACTGTAGGCGATGTATGCGACAACTGTCCAACCGAGCCTAACGCCGACCAAACCGACACCGATCAAGACGGTATCGGCGACGTCTGCGACAACGATCCTACGGGAAATAAGTGGCTGGACGAGGAATTCGATGGAGCCTGCAGCGGTCTGGACAAGACCGGATCGTGGGATCAGGCCTCGATGCTGGCCCGTTGGCCGCTGACCTTTGGAAGCTCTGGCGGAACTTTCACCCCCGGAAAGGGTATCCTGCCCTCGTGTGGGGCAGCCATGAACACTACTAAAAATTACTACCGAATGACCGCCGACCTTGAGCCCGACATGACCGTCGACTACGGACAGGGAAATAAAGGCCTCGGGACCGGCGGCATACTGCACGGTACAGACGCCGAGCCGATGGTGTTGGAGTTTTACGTTGATTTCAATACCGAATCATTTGGTAATTTCTCCAATTTCTATATGGAACTGTCGTATCACGATGGAAACTCCGATGACCAGGCCCCGCATAACGGCATGATCACCGAAGACCCGGATCTGGGTAACGGCGACCAGGGGCCATGGACGGATAACCTCAACCACCGCGCCCTTGCTTATGGATCATTTGCCGCAGTCAACAAACCCTATGGCGATCCCGGCACAGGCGGCGCGGGATCGCTGATGTACTACGACGGCTTACGGTGGCATTACGTGAAGATGATGACGGATATTAACAATAATCCGGTCAGCCTGTGGAAACGGCAGGATGGTGGCACCAGCCTGTTCCGGCTGACCGTCAAAACGGACACGGTGATCATGGAGTTGGACAACCTGGGTGGCTTTCCGGACAACACCAGTACCTACGAGGTTCCTCGGACCTACAAGGGCCCGTTTAACCGTTTGAGCATGGTCATGGGTAACTCCCTGGCTACCAGCAGTATGGTCAACTATGTGGACCAGATCGAGCTGCGACAAGGTTACCGGGAGATACCTATCCCGACCGGGGCCTGCTGTGTGAGGACGGGACTGGGAACCGGAACCTGCAGCGTGATCCAAGTAAGTGAATGCGATACACAGGGCGGGACTTACCTCGGTGACTACACTGTTTGTGGCACAGGCAACAGTAACTGTGACTTCTGCCCCTCATGCTTCGGCGACGCAGATTTCGATAATGACGTGGATCAAGAGGACTTCGGCCGATTCCAGCGATGCCACACCGGGCCGGGCTACTTCACACTAGATCCTGACTGCGCCTGCTTCGACCGTGAGCCCGACACCGACGTCGATCAGGAAGATTTTGTTATCTTTGAGGGATGCATGAGTGGAGCGAACATTCCTGCCGATCCGGCATGTGCCGGCTGATCTTCCGTACAACCTCGCTTTGTAAGCTAAGCCATGGAATTGCCTTTACTTCACCACCCGTACTACCCGAGTGTAAGTGTCGTTAGTGCGAGTAATCTCGCTTTGAAACGGTATCGGCAAAACCAGTACCTGAAGCTTGTACTCGCCGACTTTGCCGGGGGACCATTTAAATTCAACAACCTTCTTTTGCGGATCGAGATCATTAAGGGCTTTAAAAGACGAAATATCGGTTTGTGCTATATCGATATATTTATCTTGTTGATATTGCAACAACTTGACCCGGACCAGCTCCACATCGCGCCCGCCGATATTATGGACAATAACCGTAATCGGTATTACATCGGCAAGCTCGACTTTCACTTCCTGGTCGGGCCGGATGTAATTATTTAAATCAACCGATTGATCTTTCTTGATACCGACTAATATATCCTGATCGCCGACGGCCAGATCGGGACGATCAATCAGCTCGGTTACACACTTTTGCGAATCTTCTGGTTGCGAAACTTCGACTACCAGCACACTTCGGGCCGGTATGGATAAGGTTATCGGCATCCCACGTTCGGTTATATCAAAAAGCCTTCTATCATTTACTTCGTCCATAAGATCGTCGTTGTTTGCGTCAGGACCGGCGGTTAACTCGTAAGATCCCGGCTCAAGGCGCCACATCTTCATTTGCACCTGCCTGGTCTGTTCCTCAAAGTTGCAGGTCAATACTTTCAATGATTTCTTATCGCCCCTGGTTACCAGAGCGGCAAAGTGGGGGCTGGTGTTGTTCCAGGTCACTGCATAAGAAGGATAGTAATAGGCCACATCGACTCCCCCGGTGAACATGCCCCACATGGGCTCCTGGGATACCGAGACCCGATCCGTCCAAAGTACTTCGGTGGTTTTGAATTCAAAATTGTTACGGGCTTGGGCCGCTGCCGACTCACACCCTTCGATCAAGGGTTTCTTGTCTCCGGTAAGCAAAAATTTCACGTAGTTTGATCCCTTCTTTTTGAGATATTCGTCGTATTTGGTATTACCCGTGAACAAGCGGTACTTTGCCGCCGTCCTCGGCATCCTGGCATGTAGTACCGACGCCGCCCATGCCCGGCTGCCCTCCTCTGGTGATTCCTTGGGTGGATCAGCCATGATTTCCATAGCCATGTCCAGGGCCGCCTCGATGGGCTTGAGGTATTTCTCATCGCCGGTCCAGTCGTATACCGCCAGCAGGTGGTCGTAAATCAGATCCATATAGCCAGGATACTTGAAGTAACTCCAATACAGATCCGGGTCATACCAGTTCTTGCCGTAACCGCCGATTTTGTCCTCCTGGAAAGAAACCGCCGCCGGCATAATTCCTGCCGGCTTGCCTTCCTCCTCGCGCATAATGTCTTCCGCCCAGGCGTCCATCCATTCACGGAAAAGTTTTATTACTGCCGGGTTTCTTTGATACCATCCGATCCAAAGGCCCGGCCTGGTTGCTCGACCGCAGCAGGGAACATCGACCGCCCATTTCTTATCCTGGCCCAGTTCCTTGGCTCCGAACCACATGCACCTGAAGTGCCGATGTCCTCGCTCATTGATCCCTGTCCAGTAATCGCGCATCAGCCGCATGGTCGCCAGGCATCTCTCAATCCACACCGGATTGCCGTAATCCAATCCGATCAGCGCCGGGTGCGAGTCGGACATAGGTTCAGCACTGTGTTGAACGTCGGATACCCATTTCGCATAACCCAACTGCCGGATCACTCGACTGAACCAAACACCGTGGGCGATCTTTTTCCAGCCGCGTTTGATGGTGGCATCGTCCGCTCCGCTTAAATAAACGTGCCACTGACGGAGCATTTCCACGTCATCGCCGAAACCGCCGCCCAGTTCACCGTTGTCGAGCTGTCTGTTGTTTATCCACCAATGCAGAACGGCCATCAATCGGCCCATGGCTTCACGCTGTTTAACCGCCCATTCGGGCATGCCTTCGATACCGACAGTAAATTCTTCGCCCCAGGGTATTTCTTCCCCGGTGTACATTCGTACCAGGCGATTGTCTGGTTGACGTTCTTTGAGAATACCGAAGTATTTGTCGGCCAACTGTTGATTTTCTACAGAACCTCCCTCACGGGCGAACCAGTAATGAAGTCGACCGAGATTCAGACAAGCCCGATTATACAACGGTTCTTCTTCGTTGATTTGTCCCAGCCACACCATGGCCATCTTCATGCGTCGGGCGTAATTAAATCCGGTCTCTTCGAAGGCCCGCATGTAACCTGATAGATTCAACATATGGCGGGACTTGAGATAACAGGTGGTAACTCGCTTGAACTCATGAGCGAAACAGGCCTCCCGAGTCTTCGGTCCGCTTTGTATGATTTTATCTGCAATTTGAACCGCCTCAGTAAGGATGGCCCGGGCCTTGTCCGGGGGAACCTCGAGAAAATCCGCCAGGATTGCAAGGGCAGTGGCCTTAAGAGGAATATTTGAAATTTTCTCGAAAAGTTCTCGGGCCTTTTCCCATTCGTTATTGTTGAGGGCCTTTAATCCTTTTTGCAGATTGGCATCTGGAATTTTGCTTTGCCATCGGCCGTCGGCAAACGAAATTTCATAAGGTACATAAGGGACGAGTTCCATTCCCAAGACGCTATTACCCTCGGCTTTGTGTTTGAAAGTGATCTCAATCTTTCCTCCCCTTATCTGAATTGGTTTGCGGAATGTTTTGTAGGTGGCGTAGCCGCCCCAGGAAGTCCTGGTCGTCTCGTTTTCGGCAAGAACTTCGCCGTCGAGGTATATACTCATATTTTCGCGGCTGCGCAGTTCGCTGCCGATGGTCACTGCGATCCAGTATTTCCCGTCGGGCAAATCCACCCTAAAGATCATATCTTCCTTGCCGATAACCCCGTCGCGTTCCATGTTGCCCGGCTTGGGCCTGTAGGATACATATTCTTCCAAATGATCGGGAATAAAGATCGCCGGGGCATCGAATGATTCGTCAGCTTCGGCAAGCCAACCGTAACCGTTGTCGGCTGTATAAACGGTTTTCTCGGTAACCTGCTGCCAGCCGGGACTGACTGGT
>CP070790.1:1362610-1372323 GCA_020346805.1 Planctomycetota bacterium | reverse complement strand
TCGTTTGCGACAGGCATATCGAAAGTATCCTGAGCGTTTGCCGAATTATGTTAAGGCGACTTATATATATGGGGTAAGCAGAGTTTGCCAGTCGGCCTGCGAGCCCAATCCGCTCCATATCATCCTTTATTCCGTCAGCCATATCGACCACGACAACAAAAAGCAGTTCCGTTTCCCCACCCCCCAGGAAAAACGTATTGAGCTTTATTATGCTTTGGCTGCCGGGGCCAAAGGTATTTCCTACTGGTGGTACACGCCGGCCAAGAAGGGAAAGGGTTCTTCTGCTTATGGCGTTGGGGCGGCGAGTGTGTATTCTGATCCGGATGCCCAACTTCTGTTTCGGGAAATTGGTTTACTGGGAGCGGAGGCGCGTACCGCTGGACCGTTAATTCTCCGCGGTTGCCCCGTTGAAATTCCTATACAGGCCAAAGAAATGATTTGGGTACGCGCCTTGTTATCCGGACTCGATACCATGGTATTTATAGTTGTCAATGAGCAGTATACCAATAATCGTGATGGTACTGTTTACCGACCGATTAAAAAGGGGGCGGCCATCTCCGTCGATCTGCCGGGCTGGCTCAAACCCAAAGACGTATTTGAAATAAATTCAAGAGGGGTAAGGAAGATTGACTGGAAGTGTAGGAGAACAAAGTTGCAGATCGACCTTGATGGGATCGATCTGACGCGGTTGGTTGTTGCTTCTACCAATCCGGATCTGCGCGAGCGGATTGGTAAATTCTATAAAAAACAGTTCTCAACAAAGGTAACCAAACTCTTAAGTAGAAGATACATGAGTAAAAGGAGGACAAGAAGATAATTATTATTGGGCTACCATGACCAGCCTGTAAATGGTTTATGTGGGTATGCGGTTGTGGGTATTGGCCAGTTGATTTCAAAGGTATATATGGAGTTGTCATGCGAAAATATGCTTTGCTGGTATTACTCATGTTTTCGGGACTGGTGGGTTGCAATGCTTTGATAAGCAATCCTGACTTCGTCGTTTTTGTTCCTCCCGGCGCGGGCAGTTCCGAAGGCACCAATCAACACTTTCTGGTTGTGCCTACTGTAAAACGAACCTTTCTGGCTTTCTGGACCCAGGCGTTCCACGAGAATGATCCGGATCAACGGGTGGTCATGAGCCGAAGCACCGACCGGGGTAGAAACTGGAGTAAGCCGGTATTGTTAGCCGGTGATCCGTCGGGAAAAAGCGGGCGAAGGGCTTCTTGGCAATTTCCCGTTGTTGTACCGCACTCAGGGCGGGTGTACCTCTTCTGGAATCAGAATGTTGGAGTGGTGGATGCCAGAGCGGATACAACCGGTGTGCTGGCGTATCGCTGGTCGGATGACGATGGCCTGGCTTGGTCCGAGGTGCACACCTTGCCCATACGCAAGTCGGCAATTTCACATCCCGATCCCGATGTCCCCGAGAACTGGGTGGTTTATCAGTGTCCCATTATTACTCCTGGTGGCGATGTTATGGTCGGTTTTACCCGTTGGGCCAGCCGAAAGGTTCAACCTGAAGGCGGATTGTTTGAACGCGACTCGGAAATCTGGTTCCTTCGTTTTGACAATATCCTTTCCGAACCGGATCCCACCAAACTTCGGGTGACCACCTTACCTGACGGCGAACATGGTATAAGAGTTCCTTGTCCTGATATACCCGCCATCAGCGTTGCTCAGGAACCGACGTTTCAGCAACTCAGCGATGGTCGGCTGATTTGCGTAATGCGGACGCGAACGGGATTTATCTATTATGCATTGTCGGCCGACAGCGGCCACTCCTGGTGTAAAGCTCAGCCTTTACGGTATACTCCAGACGGCCCCAAAGTACCTCAACCTTTGGCATCATGCCCCTTATACAAACTCAAGGATGGACGATTTGTGCTCGTCTTTCATAACAACAGTGGTTACGCCAACGGCGGAATCGGTCCCACCGATTCCAAGAGAAACCGTCGGCCGGTATTCCTTGCTGTTGGGCGGGAGATTGAACATCTGCAACACCCTGTTATGTTTACCCGGCCCCGAATGATCGCGGACAACAGGGGAATATCGACCGGACCTTCGCAACATACTCAAATAGGCACTTATCCAAGCCTTTTTGAGTTCGAAGGACAAGTATACTTCTGGTATCCGGATCGGAAACATTACCTGCTGGGCAAACTGCTTTCCCCGCAGATTTTGGATGACAGTGGTTTGCCCAGGTGAAAATAAATTGTTAAGGAGGCTTGGCAAAACCGAGGATATTTATGCAAATAAATCAGACAACATTTAGTAAGTTACTTGTATTGGTTGCCATCATCTTAACCAGCCCCGCGCTAAGTCTGACCGCTTTTCCAATCGACTCGTCGGCGTCTCTGGAGGATGATTTCGGACACAACCTTGTTATCCCTCTCATAAAGGGTCATCGACGTCTGGAAACGGATTTAACCCGTGCTCCCTGGGATCAAGCAGCCCTTATAACCGGTTTTCTGGACAACAAGGGGAGGTCCATCGTCAGTGAATCAACGTGGCTATACGTTTTTTATGACCGATCGGCTCTCTGGATGGCCTTCAGGTGTGAAGGGCAGGGAAGCGCCGATTTAAAGGCCGACGTAACCGAACGTGATGGCAGGGTCTGGAAGGACGATAGCATCGAGGTTCTTATCGATCCGGCTCACGAACATAAGGAGTATTTTCACTTCATCGTTAATTCCGCCGGTGTAATATTCGATTCTCGGGTTAAGAAGAAAGAATGGAACGCGTCGATTCGTGTCGCTACCGCTACCGACGATAAAGGATGGACTGCGGTTCTGCGGATTGGCTTTTATAATCTACGAGTGCGACGACCAAAACCAGGTGCGGTGTGGGGTGTCAATTTTTGTCGAAACATCTGTCCCTCTGAAAGAAGTTGCTGGGCTCCACCCCAGAGACATTTTATTGTGCCCGCCGATTTCGGTCATCTGGTATTCGGGGATGAAGATACCAAACCCGTACGTTTTCGCAGAGTTGATCCTGTCGAGATCGGATTGAATCATTTGTTATTTGAGCCTCTTTCCGGACTTGGTTACCACATTGAGGGGAGGGAATCGGGAGGAGGATCGGCATATGTAGCCGAAGGAGTGGTTCCCACCGACGGGAAACTTTCCTGGTTTGTGGCTGAGGATCGGGCCCGTCGAGTGGAAGTGACCCTTCTGGATCGGAATGGTAAACGACTTGCCTCGTGTTGGTATCCATTAAGCTCACCTGCAGTATCGGAGTCAATTACACGCATGAAGAAAAAGTTTGAGGAAGTCGAAAACGGCTTGCCACGGTTTCCGCAAGATGCAAAAAGGAAAGCCGACACTATATTACAGGATTCAAGACCTCACCTTGAGGAAGTCGTTCATACACTTGGCGATCGTAAGCTTTACACCAAGGCAAACTGGGAACGTCTGAGTCAGTTAACGGCCACTCTTGAACGGGAGCTGGATGACGTCTGGTGCTATACACGGACCCTGGCGAATTATCCCCATGCCGCCTTTGCTGTGGGATTGGAATCCTCCATGCAAAAAGTCATGATCCGGGATTTCCCATTCGAAGGTCGGTTTGACAAGCGTTACCATTTGGCTCTTGCCGGGAATGAACATGAGGCCTTACAAGTTGTCGTGATACCCTTTCATCATAATTTGAAAGATGTTACGGTTTCCGTTTCGCCGCTTCGAGGCAGAACCAATACCAGCAGTCGGGATATTGCGACTGAAATATCTCTGGTCGGCCATGTTGAGGTGACTAATAATCAGCCTTACGAAGTGGAGTACAACGGCTGGTGGCCTGATCCCCTTTTGAGCTTTCAAAACAAGTGCGATGTGAATATTGGAGAACACGTGGCCTATTGGATTGATGTATCAACCCGTCCGGATACGCCAGCGGGTCAATACCAGGGTGTCATAAATGTGGACGCTGCCGGATGTAAACAGATATCGATCCAATTAGATGTTAAAGTCTGGGACTTCAAACTTCCCGATGGAACACACCTTCGCAATGCCTTTACCTATCATGAACCTTATGTCGTACGATTTTACGGCGATCGCTGGAATCAGGAATTGGCCTACCGATACTATGATTTCATACTCGATCATCGGTTGAATATTGATCATCTTTATCGAAGAGAATCGCCGGATATTGAACTTCTCAAATATGGGATTGCCCGTGAAATGAATGCCTTTAATGTGGGTGGTGTATTCAGACATATTACTGATCGTCAGGCGATGACTGAATGCGACCGATATGTTTCAAAACTAAAGCAGGAGGACCTTTTCGATTTGGCTTATGCGTATGGCTATGATGAGGTGAAAGAAGAGAAGTTTCTTGAGATGCGTGAAGTTTTCGGCACGATTCATAAACGGTTTCCCGGATTGGAAACCATGACCACGGCCATCGATCATTCATACGGAAAAGAGACGGGTCTGCGGAAGGTTGTGGATATTTGGGTTCCCCTGACTGATTGGTATGACCCGGAGGAGGCCCGAAAACTCCGAGCCGAAGGCAAGAAGGTGTGGTGGTATGTTTGTGTGGTTCCACCACATCCCTATGCCAACTGGTTCATTGAATACCCGGCTATCGAGGCCCGTCTTTTGATGGGGGCTATGAGTTTCAGCTATCAGGTTGACGGTTTTCTTTATTATATGATAACCAAGTGGGACAATAACCATAAATTAATCTCATCCGGTCCCTATACGAAATGGAAACCCGGCAGCATGACCAATCGGCGGGGTGAGACGGCCAACGGTGACGGCAGCTTGCTCTGTCCGGGACCCGACGGCCCGCTTTCAACCATTCGTCTGGAAAATATTCGGGACGGCCTGGAGGATTACGAATACCTGTATCTGCTGGCCGAAATGGTACAAAAGATAAAAGAATTGCCCCAAAACGATCGAAGTAAGTCTTATCTTGATCGGGCAGATAAATTACTGGCTGTTCCGGAATCGGTGGTGCGTAATACAATCAAGTATACTCGAGCCCCCGATGTGCTATATGATTTTCGTACTGAATTAGCAGACTGTATCATCAAGGGAAAACAGCTTGTAAGTTCGGGCACCTCGGAGTTTTCACGCACCGCAACCAAAGGCAGATAGGCTGACGGATCCGGGCGATTATCGGGTAACGAGGACGAGTATAGTGATCTGCATGGGTTGCATGCCGCACTTTGTATTACCGGTTATGTTTTGGAGAATCGTAATATGAGAGTTACACGAGCTATCCTTGCGGTTTGGATTATTATTGGCGTGTGTATTTCCGGCGGTATCGCTCACGCTCAATGGAAATCCGTTGTTCCCGGGATCGAATATCAAAAGTTTCGTCTTGATGGCCCTATCAATGTAGATGTGGCCCGGGCCGACCGTCAAAAAAAGAACTGGATTATCGATACCTGCATCGGCCAAGGCACCTTGCGAAGCGGATGCGAAACCGTCAGCCAAATGGCCGAACGGTATGACGATTCGGTCAACCTATATGGCGAACTTTATGATGTGAAGGTGGCCGTCAATGGTGATTACTTCAGTTTTGAAACGTGCAGGCCGCCTGGCGGACAGATAACATCCGGCTGGTTCGTTAAGCGTTTTGGTGAGTACTCGGGAGGCAGCGGTTTTATCTGGACTTTTGATCGACAGGCCTTTTTGGGCGGCAACGTTCGAAACGGCAAGAAGCTTCAAAAGGTTGTGTTCTCAGACGCTTCGGATATGAAGATCTCGAATATCAACGCAAAACGGGGCCCCGACGAGCTAATTCTTTACACCCAACATTATGCCGACAGAACTTATACTGCGACCGATGGTGTTGAGGTTTTGATCCACATGGACCGCCCTTTGGGTTTGGCGACCGGACCGGGACCGACAACAGGCCGGATCGTGGATATGCGGCAAAATGAGGATTCAACTTTACTTCCTTTCGATCATGTGGTGCTTTCCGGCCACGGCAGTGCGGCAAAAAAGCTGCTCGACCATGCAAAAGTCGGTCAAAAACTGCGATTTGACCTGGGGCTTAAGGATTACGGCGTCAATGAGTTGAAGCCGAGAGACTGGCGGAACGTTCGTGCCAGTATGGGCGGCCATTTCTATTGTGTAATGGAAGGTAAAGTGCCGGCAGAACGATGGGAGAAAAAGGGTAAGCCGGGAGCAATTAACCGGCATCCCCGGACCGCCGTCGCCCTGAATGATAGTTACGTATATTTCATCGTGGCCGATGGGCGATCCAAAGAAAGTGTGGGTATGACTATCACCGAACTGGGTAACTTCTGTGTGGAACATCTGAAGGCCTCTTACGCTATCGCCCAGGATGGCGGCGGATCTTCGACCATGTGGATCGATGGGAAAGTGATGAATGTGCCCTCTGACGGTAAACTACGTGGTGTTGCCAATGGATATATGATGGTTTTTGTCTCTGATTCCAAAAGGTCACAAACCCTGTCGCCGGGAAGCCGGTTTAAAACAAAAAATAAGGTGGAACTCAGGCTGGGGCCCGGCACAAATTACGGAATCGCAAGAAATATCACCGCCGGACAGACCGGCGAGATTATCCAACACCAACTCAATGGAGTCTACGCCAAGAAGAATTACTGGTGGAAATGTAGACTCGGTCAAACACAAGGTTGGTTGCCGGAAGATAAAATGGAAGTTGCTCTCCGCCGCAAGTAAATCACTAAACATTAGTTGATGTAGGTTACTATTCTTGTCGCTCGATCAGGCGTATCGGCCCAACGAAAACAATCGTATGGTTAACCGTTAACATCTTGCGGTCTATCACTCGTAATCGCAGCGTCAGAGTTTCAATATCCTCGGGAATTTCCGGAAGATTCACCATAAACCACTCACCTTTATCCCATGATAATCCGAGATCGGCTTCCCAAAGTAACTGGTCTTCCCATAGCAGTTCCAGAAAGCGATATCCCGCCCAACGGGCCGTTGTGTATTCAGCTCCAATTTTGTCCTTGTTCGCCGAGTTAACAAAAAATAGTAGGGCGAGTTTGTCGCGCTTACCCGACGACGATACCGGCAAATTCAATTCCAATTCACTGAATTCCCCTACCATGGCCTGGCTCTTACGACGGGCCGCAAAAACGGCGGCTTCTAAATCTCTATACCGATACAGACCCCCGATCCAGTTTCCCCAAGCGTATTCCCTTTTTGTGGGCAGTACCGTCGCCAGTATCCGGTTGCCGGCCTGCCATCGGCCGCTGCCCCAATCCAAAGGCGGATCCTTCAGCGGTGCGAGCATGTCTTCCGGCGATGCAACGTAATAACCGTATTCCCACACACGTCGGGTTAGCTCTTTTCGGCGATCGGCCAGCATGGCCTGCCACTCTCGGGCATCCAGTATGGCTCTTCTGTTCCACCAGGACACGTAATCATCGATCCGGCGTAAGTGTTTACCGGCATCGGATATCCTGGCCATATCATTGAGCAGCTTATCTCGTACTCCTGTTATTAGTCTATCAGCCCGTATCAGGTCACCGTCGTAAATCGCCTTTAAAACCTTGCGTTGCTGCGGTTCCCACCAGTATTCCGGATAAGGCATTTGGGCGGCGATCTCGAAGGTCTGTAATTCCGCTTTCATTCTTTGAAGGTAAGATGTTTCCAATTGTTCTACTTCCAGCATTGTTTCGGCAGGGGCCCTTGTTTCCAGATCGGCCAGTAACGCCTTCATTTTTTCGATCAGGTCCGAAACCCTCTGTCGATCTTTCAAATTGGCCAGACGAACAGGACAACATGGCTGCCACTTATCACCCGGTGACGAATAGCGCAGCAATGATTTCGTACGGATCAGTGTATCATCAAAGGTCATGGCTTTTACTACTTGTCCAGGCCCGAAGACTATGTCGTAGATTCTTTGACGCGTGGTTTCCCATTTGTGTCCCTTCGGATTCCAGCCCCACCAGCCGATTACCGGAATAACATAATATTGTCCCCATGCGTTTCCGCCCCAGGGCATGATCGCATCTGCGTACCGGCCTGCATCCGCCAGCGTTTGGTAACTGGGAGCGTGCCAGCCTACCGCCATTGATGGGGGTTCGATGTACGAATGGTGTGCGTAGAGACGGGGCCAGTTGTGCCACCAGGCCGGCTTACATTTCAATCCGATGCTTCGGGCATTTTGTAATGACCGCTCCGATGGCCAGCGTGTCCAGAACCACAAGGCATTTTCCATATCCGGTATGGCCATGATGCAGCGGTTGAAGTCGGTGATAATGTTTTGGTACGAGCCTTTTGGTGGGGCAATAGCGATCCGAGATCCGGTGATACCATTTTGGCGACCGAGATCCAGTACATCGTTGACGATCAGCTCCGGGAATTCACCAGGTCCTTTGTCGTCGAAAGAAATCCACAGACCATCAACCCCGAGGCAAATAAACTCCTTGAAGGTACCTATCACATCCGGGTATTCATGAGCTTTGACACCGCAGTTTACCGTTCCATAAACAATTAAACCACGACCGTGGGCCTCCTTGATGACTTTGCTGATATTGACCTTGTCCAATTCGGCTCCGGGCTCGAAAGCGTATATGTTGTTGCGCAGATCGATGAAGTTGATTCGTGACTCCATATGACAGTCCAGATCGCCGGGACGAAGATAGTTCATAAATGTTGTTTGTGGTCGCCCCCGCCAGGGAATACTCGGCCGGTCCTTAATCGATGCCTGAGTCAGCACCAACCGACCGTTACTTTTTGTGAGCATCTGGAACAATGTATCCTGGCCGTAGATGACCCCGCGCGGATTACTCCCCCCAATGATAATTATGGAGCGATTCTTCACCTGCAGAAACTCGATAATATATCCGTCGTGGCCGGGCGTCCTCGCATCCAATGATATGTGATGTTCAGAACACAGCCGGTTAAGCATCTGGTGAGTGGTTCGCCGGCCCAGCAGGATCAAAATCTGATACTTTTTATGCTCCCGGCTTTCAGAAAGAATCGGCCATTGTTGTTTGAACCTTTTGGCAACGTGGGCCTGTAGCATTTCCGCCGCATATTGTTCGGGCGGCTGAGCCTTTTCTCCTGTAACGATGGCTACTTTATCGTTTTCCACTTCCAGCGGTGCCGCCCTTGACCATTGAACCTGCTGGGGTTTTGGGACCAGGCGTAATTCGTTTTCATTGGCTGGGCATGGCAGTCCGGCGGCTGCGACAACAAAACCTGCTAATAAGATGGCTGAAGTAATGTTCCGGTATGAGGCCATGATGAACTCCTGATATTGTTTTATATAACTATTATTTTCTACTTGGTTTGAAGGTGGGTGTCCAACCAATCAAACGCTTCCTCTTGCATCTCCACGTTGAACACGTGGCCGCCCGGCCAGATCTTGGTTACCAACCGATCGCCTGCTCCTTGGCTCTCCCATATCTTGCGCATGGTATTATATGCATCCAATACACCGGCTACCGGAAATAATCCATCCTTTTCACCGTTGTAAAACATCATCGGCTTGGGACAGGCAATCGCCGCCACGTCGGGATAGTCGAGGTAATTCCTGAGATTAGGTACCAGCATGGAATAGGCCGAATGGCCCTTGGTCTGATTGTTGCCGGGTGCCATAAGTGCCTTGGTAGTACCCAGCCAACAAACCGCTATACCGGCTGCAATACGATCGGTGGCGGCAGAAAGCATCCACGTTCGGTGGCTTCCCATCGATAACCCGACTGCGCCGATCCGCTCGGGATCGACTTGCCGTAACGACGCCACAAATTCTGCGCTGCGCATATC
>CP070790.1:1355224-1362510 GCA_020346805.1 Planctomycetota bacterium | reverse complement strand
TGTAACCACGGCTTGTCCTGAAGCCTTATGTAAACGATAAGATGGTGTGGTCAAATGTTTTTTTCCGGGCATGGTACGGTCCTCCAAAACATAAAACGGTATATACTGGATATTTTGGGGCTTTGGGCCGCACTGCCCGACGCAGACAGGTACGCTAAGTTATGCGTTCGGCGTGACTTACAAAACTGGGCGTAACAGGACTCGAACCTGTGACCTTACGGGTGTGATCCGTACGCTCTAGCCAACTGAGCTATACGCCCCCCATACTAATAATAAATATCCGATTCAGCATATGCGCGGTCGATCCGAGATAAATCCCTAAAAGAAAATTATCTCACCAACACCGCATAATAAAACACATCCCTGCATATAATTTACCAACTCATTCAGCCGGCGGCAAGTCTGCCACCGCCAACTAGATTGTTTACCATCTCACAATACTCATCGATATATCGTTTTAACTGGAATAGTTCCCCGGCCTGATTTTTTGCGGTCCTGACACAGGAACGAAGCGTGCCGCGCCCTTCAGCCGCCTCCCGAATGCGGATGGCCAGCGAATGCGGCTCACCCGGCTTGCATAGAAAACCATTTTCCCCGTCAGTAATCATTTCCATAATCGCCGGCACCGCCGAGCCGACTATCGCCACCGAACCGGCCATTGCCCAGGCCAGCCAACCCGTAGCTATATCCTCCAGGGCCGGTACTATCAGCATATCACTGACTGCCAGCAGTTCTGCAAATCCATACCGCTCTCGAGTGGGGAAATATATATCCGGGCAATAAATATTGTCGATCAGCCTTAATAGTCGTCGCTGCTCCTTGGAAATCCCCGGTATTACCAAACAGGCATCCGGCCAAATATTATGCAAAATCGCCGCCGCCCAAACCGCATAGTATTGGCCGCCGGCCCGCGTCGGCGGCGAAACCGTCAGCAACACCTTACCCTTCTCAGGCAAGCCCAGATTCGATCGGCTGACTGCATTCTTCGCCTGTTTGAGGGCGGAAAAATCAACGCCCGGCCGAATTACTCTCGTCGCCTTAACCGGGATACCAGATTCAACAAGCCTGATTTGCACTATCTTCGACGGACACAAAACATTAACCATATGAAACCACCACAGTTTGCAACGCCTCGCATCGGCGGGATCTGAAATAGTAACCATCATCGGAGATCGGCCATACCAGACAGATCCCATAGCCGTAGCTGTGTCGGCACTCCAGGCATGTACAATATCGGTCTGACATCGAAGAAGGATCTTCTTCAGATCCGGCCAACCCATACGCTGACCGATTCTGATCGATTCCACACCTTCGCATAAGGTTAATACACTTGGTTTCCGACCAATCAATATCACCCGCTGCCGGACATGTTCTGCCGGCATATGTTCCAGCAGTAACGACAACTGACGTACGCTGTCCTCGCCGGCAGCCTCGTCAACAATATGTGTTAAACTAATCGCCATGGTATAAATCATCTTAAACTTGGCATAATTGTGCAACCCCCATCAGAAAATTCAAATAAATCATCACTCCCGTGATGCGGGCTGCGTATCGACATGGGCCGGCTGGGTAGTTACACCGGAGGGACGTGAACTCGAAGATGCCGGTTGACTTTGAGCCGGCCTGGTAGACAAACTTTTGGAAACCAATTCTTTCTGCGCGGCGGTTGGGATTCGATTTAATCGTTTATTCAACTCTTCAAACAAGCCATCGATCGGCTTGTTCAACTTACTCATTCTAACGCTGCGCTGATCCGGATTATCTATTTTTAGCGCCTCTTTATACTCGTCAAGCTTGGACTCGCGATATCGGTCACGCTCCTGCTTAAGTGTGCGTAGTATTGAATAGGCCGATGACTGTTGAAAACTATCAAGTCGATATTTGTCAATAAATATCTCTACGTGTCGGTCCCACCAATCCCTGTCCCCACTACCCTGGAGCCTCCCTTGCTCAACCCTCCTTAACCACATCCGCTCCTCTTGACGCTTTTGAAATTCCCGTATTGATTTTTCCCGTCGCTCCCTGCCTTTGGCTACCTGATCGGCTGGCAAAAGCTTCTCCACTTCCGATGTCGCATGAAACGAATTCAACAAAGGGGAATCTCGCCAGATTTTTCTCAACTGATCGAATATCTCACGCATCCGTTCGGTATCAATCTCTTCTCCCGCATTCCGCTTCTTCCACAACTCACGCAATTCCTCCCCCAGAAGCTGTCTTTCTTCACGGTAAAGCTCAACATGGATTAATTCATCGGCTTTAAGCTCTTCCAAGCGATTGCGTACCTGCTCTACCTGCTTGTCATTAAGATCGTATCTCGACGTGAAACGTTCAATATAGCGCTCTACACTACGATCGATTCTGTTTTCCAGAACCTCCGGATCGGCAAAAAATGACTCCCCAAGCCGTCCCCAATTCCTATCCCCCGGCCCCTGGGCATACGCCAGAGGAGCAGACAGCCATAGTACTACCAGAACCGGTTTCAACAACCCTCTTATCATGGCCATGATTCTCCACAGTATATCCACACCATTCGGGAAATGTGCCGGAACTACCTGTTATTGCCCTGTTTTTCTTCAAAATCGGAAATTATCTATAAATAATGGACCAAATTAGGCAATAAAGGTTTGACGTGGATCAGAATATCGTAAAACTAGTATAAGCAAAGTATAATTTTAATCCCCTCCACCTGACCTGCGCCGGCAGTCCATCCAAGTAAGGTGGTTGCGGACCAACCAGTCAGCCGACATAATAATATACTCGTAGCTGTATTATTGTCGTCCATAAGCAAGGTGTAGATCGATGAAAACAGATGCCAACCATACCGATCGGGTGTCCTCAAAGCCCACAAATACAGCTATCTTTGCCAATACACAAACCGCGATTAAACCCGATGACAACGGCCCGAAACGTGAATTACCGGCCTTGGCAAAACGAGTACTTATCGTTGGGCTCGATGGGGCAACTTTTGACATCCTCACCCCCTTGATCCAGGCCGGTAGAATGCCAAATCTTGAACGCCTCATCAAAACCGGTACCTCCGGTGTTCTTGAATCTACAAAACCTCCTATAACTCCCGCCGCCTGGACTACCTTCATGACCGGAAAAGGCCCGGGGAGGCACGGCATAATCGATTTCGAAAAATATGACGTCACCACAAACAAGCTCTCATTCAACAGTACTTTCGAAATCCGCGAGAAAACCATTTGGGAAATCCTGAGCGAAAAAGGCTTTCGGGTAGGCTCTATCAACGTCCCCATGACATATCCCCCCCGAAAGGTAAACGGATTCATGATCTCCGGATTCGAAACCCCAAGTATCGATACCGACTTTACATACCCACGGCATCTTAAGGACGAAATCCTTAGAATTTGGCCTGATTATAACTACCAGACGGATTGGAAACGAAAAACCTTCGGCGGAGACAAATTGTTCCAGCGAAACCTGCGGTACATCGAGAAAAGCTTTACCCAGGGATACGAGTTGGCCGCCCATTGTGGAAGACATTATGGCTGGGATGTAATGATGGTACTTTTCAAGTTGGTGGATAACCTCCAGCACAAAGCCTGGAAATACCTCGATTCTCATACTTCAAGTATTAACCAAACCCGCTCTGAAATGTCTGCCCGTTGCTTTACCTCTTTGGATAATACTATTGGCAACCTGGAGGAATTCGCTAAAAATAATGATTCCCTGTTGATCATCATGTCCGATCACGGCCACGGAAGCCTCGACGGCAAGGCCCAACCCAATCTGCTGCTTAAACAATGGGGCTATCTGAAAATTAAAAGCAGCGTAAAGCAGGCCGGTATACGCACCCAACGAATCATCGATCGACTTCGCGGAAAAACCACAAAACGATTCGACGCCAATCTCGGTATTGAACACGATTTGGACCTCGATTGGTCGCAGACTCGGGCTTGCGTTATGCACGCCGGCATGTACGGCTTTTTATACATCAGTCTCAAAGGCCGACAGCCTCAAGGCATCGTAAAACCTGAAGAATATGAAGCCGTTCGTGAAGATTTACGCAAGCGGTTTCTGGCCGTTAAATGCCATAATCGCAACGGCCGGACCATTCAGGTTTTCCCCGAAGTACACCGCACCGAAGAATTGTACAATTGCCGGCGCGAGGACCACCCATGGCTGCCCGATTTACTGCTAATACCACAACCCGGCCTATCTGTGGTACGCAAAATCCGCGGAACTCAGCCTGTTCGATGGCTATCCCGTTATCGTATGGAAGGAACCCACCGTGTCGAGGGAATACTCGTCGTAAACGGCCCCAACGTTCGGCAAGGCCAATCAATTCAGGCCAATATTGCCGACATCACTCCCACAATACTGGCGGCCGCCGGACTCAGGGTGCCTGCCGACATGGAAGGACAGGCCCTCGCCGAGCTATTTGATAAGCCGCTATGTGTTGAATTCGAACCGCCGCAAGTGGTCGAAGTCGCCGAACACGAAGAAGTATACACCGACAAAGAGAAAGAAGCCCTTACCCGACGGCTCGCCGACCTGGGCTACCTCGAATAATAAACGAATTACAACCTGGGCATGGTTTTATGGCACCATTGTTTCCACAACACCCACCCGATCTCGGAATAAATCCGGGCCGGTACAAAATCGCTTCAAAAAGCTTGACCGCAACACAATCATTTATTAAAGTTCCGACAAAGCAAGTTAATGGCGAAAACACATTTCAAATAGAAAGGAACCGCAAATGAGCCGGATCAAAAGAAGAGACTTTTTGCAATTGGCGGTAGCCGGAGGAGCCCTATGCACCGGTTGTAACGGAAGCGGAAACTTATTTTCCTTCGGGCCCGCCTTTGTCGCCCCCGCGACGGGCATGGCACCCTGTCTGGTTAGTCCCGGATGCAGGGGATCAAAAGTAAAGGTTGCCAAGATATATATGGCCAATCCGAAACCAATGTGGCCTCATCCTAAACTGGATGTAAAGGCTGAGGTCCAAAAGTACGAAGACTATTTCGCCAGCGCAATGAAAGATGAATTGGCCGATGTGGATTTTGTCTGCAGCGAAACAGTCACATCGGCACAGCAGATGGCCGGCATCAAGAATAAACTGAATGATGTCGACGGCATACTGGCCATCCATGCCTCCTGGACTATGTGGCCTATCTTACAGCAAATCCTCAGCGTAAAACGGCCCACCGTTTTATTTGCCGCCCCTTATTCCGGACATGAATGGATCCGCTTTGGGGCCACTCAAAAAGCAGAAGAAGGAGCGTTGCTGGAATGCATGCTCACCAGCGACTTCAACCAGTTGGCCGCCGCCATTCGTCCCTTCCGGGCCATTCACCACTTGAGGGAAGCCAAGATTCTCGACGTTAATGCCAGAGGCAAGATACACCCCTATCACAACCAAATAAACAAGAAATACGGGACTACTTATAAGATTATAACCCGCGACCGCATGCTTAAAGCATATGACGCCATCAGTAAAGATGATGCTGAAGCTGAAGCAAACCGCTGGATGGCACGAGCGATAAAAGTCGTCGAACCGAACAAAGATGAGATTATCAGATCCTGCCGAATGGGACTGGCCTTCAAGCGACTGCTGGATGAGGAAAAGGCAACGGTAATGACCGTGGATTGTTACGGCACCATGTTCCAGAAACTGCCCGCCTTCCCCTGCATAGGTTTTGCCATGATGAATAACCTTGGATTGGGCGGCATCTGCGAATCAGATATACCATCGGCGGTAACCCATATTATCTTCCAAGGGCTGTGCGGCAAGCCTGGCTTCGTCAACGATCCAACTATGGATGTCTCAAACAACAGCGTCATCCTGGCCCACTGCCTGGGAAGTCCCAAAATGGATGGCCCCCAAGGCAAGGCCGCCCCGTATAAAATCCGGACTATCATGGAGCGCCAGCAGGGGGCGGTAATACAGGCCAAGATGCGAATAGGCCAGAAAGTTACCACCGCAGAATTGGTAACTCCCGACAAACTGCTCTACTCCACCGGCACGATCATCGATGTTCCCGATATAGATAGGGCATGTCGAACCAAGATCACCGTAAAGGTGGACGGCTGCGCGGAAAAACTATGGAAAAACTGGTCGCACGGCCTGCATCGCACAACCTGTTACGGCGATCTTACCAAAGATCTGAAACGATTCAGCAGATATATGGGCGTAAACCTGATAAACGAAGCAGTTTAACGAGTTAGGGGAATGCATGGGTAAATCAACTACTCAAAAGCCGCGACGTTATATCAACCAGTTAAATGCCGGTGAAATCGTCGAAGATCAGGTCTTCCTCATCGGCTCCAAGGATTTGCGAACCACAACCAACGGCTCGTTATATATCCACTGCATCCTGTGCGACAAGACCGGCCAATTGCTGGGTCGCTTGTGGCAGGCCACCGAGGCTATATACGAACAGATGCCCGAAGGCGGTTTTCTGCGCTTCAAGGGGCGGGTGGAAAACTACAAAGGATCGCTGCAGTTCATCGTCGATGCCGTCCGACCCGTCGATCCCAAATCCGTGGATCTTTCGGAGTTCATGCCCCAAACTTCCGAAAACGTTGATGAGATGTTCGAGCGGGTTAAAGAGATCCTCCGTAGAATCAAGAATCCGCATCTGCTCAACCTGGTCAAGCAGTTCATCACCGACAAGACTTTGATGGAGCAATTCCGCAAGGCGCCGGCTGCCACCCAGTTGCACCACGCCTATATCGGCGGCCTGTTGGAACACACCCGAAATGTACTCGAACTGGCCTTGGCAGTGATACCCAGATATCCCGGGGTAAGCCTTGATCTGGTACTGGCCGGCATCTTTCTCCACGATCTGGGTAAAACCGCCGAACTTACCTACCAAACGAACTTCCAATACACCAACCAAGGTCAGCTTGTCGGCCATCTCGTCCAGACCACCGTATGGATCGATCAAAAATGCAAGGCCATCGAAGAACATACCGGCAAGCCCTTCCCCGAAGATATCAAACACTCACTGCAGCACATTATCTTGTCGCATCACGGGCAGTACGAATTCGGCAGCCCCAAGCTGCCGGCTACCCCTGAGGCCATTGCCATACACCATCTGGACAACCTCGATGCCAAACTGAACATGTATCTTAACAAGATCGCAAACGATCCCGATCCGGCCAGCGATTGGACCGAGTATGTCCGGGCCGTGGAAAGCAAAATATTTAAAAAGGATGTAATGGGTATCCGTGGTGATTGATGAGTAAGTTGACATTCAGAGCCTCAAGCGCCAGCGCGGGGTGCCATCATAACCGCCAATCTCAAATTATTGCTTATCTCA
>CP070790.1:1345425-1355124 GCA_020346805.1 Planctomycetota bacterium | reverse complement strand
GTGTAATTTTTCTGCACCGGTTCTTTTTGCTATATACCTAATCACGAAATAAATCCGTTTTTTATTTCGTAACCATTTTAGGCGTTTTTTTGTTATTGTGAGGTAAATTATTATTTAAAAAAAGTTTCTCGGGCACTAACAATGCATGTTCTAATTAGGATACTTTTCGATACCGGTTCGGTCAGGAACCGATCTGATTGGTTGGTCACTTCGTGATCAGGTCGTCTTTTTCTATCCTTGAAGTCTTGAAATCTATTCCAATAATTACTAATATTACGATATAACAAGATAAGTAATGCTTATGAATTATAAAAATGAGACCTTATGGAATTATTAGTAATAATGATGGATATAGCGGTTCTGAACTTTGCAGGATCGGTGCGGGATCAGTATCACTTTAGTTTTGGCTCACGTTAGGCGCCCCGCGTATTTGCGCCAAAGACAAGGGAAAGATTATGTCGGAGCCTATACAACCGGATGTGGTAGTCCATATTTGCAGCAATTGTATTCCTCAGGGGGGGCGTTTGCCGAGCCAGTGGACACAGAGCGGTGCTCGTGTTCTGGTGCGAGAAGTTCCCTGCAGTGGGAAGATAGACGGCCAATACCTGATGCACACGTTTGAGGGGGGCGCTTCCGGTTTGTGTATAGTATCATGCCCCGAAGGGGAATGTCGGTTGGCCCAGGGTAACTACCGCGCCGAAGTTCGAATGCGTACCGTGCAACGACTGCTTTCGGAGATCGGTCTTGAGCCCGAGCGCATCGAGCTGCTGCATAGTTCCCCGGACGACACATTCGATCGGTTAGAAAAAAGGATTCGCGAAGTGATTGAGCGGTTTTGTATGTTAGGAGAAACTTCAATCCATACACGTTTTTGTAAACAGCAGTCAGATAATGGTTGAAGGCAGGGAGCTGTTATTTTCCGGCTTTCTGTCGGTGTTGTATCAGGTAGGAAATGATGGAATACAAGAAGACGGAATTACAGAAGCAAATTGAATCCGGCAAACGGATTCTTGTCGTTGAAATGTCGCCGCCCCAGAGCGGCGATCCTACCCCTTTGCTTGCGGCGGCCAGGTGTTTGGTTGGCAAGGTTCATGCCTTGGGGATCAGTGACAATCAGGAGAGGGTGTGTATGTCGGCGTTGGCTGCGGCCTCGCTGGTAAACTCGGAGGGTATCGAGCCTATTCTGCATGTTGTGACTCGGGACCAGAATCGCATCGCATTGGTATCCACATATCTTGGTGCGCAGGGGCTGGGCATCGGAAATGTGTTATGCACCAGTGGGAAGCACCAGATCCTTGGCGATTTTCGGGCGGCGAGGAATGTATACGACATAGATTCGATTCAACTGCTTCAGACCTATGCCGGTTTGGCAAACGATGCTTCGATAATCGGGGCAGAAGGAATAAATGGAGCTGCACCTCTTTGTCTGGGAGCGGTGGCTTCGCCGTATGCGGATCCGCTGGATATCCAGGTTCTTCGACTGGCCAAGAAGGTATCGGCTGGAGCGAAGTTTTTAATCACACAACCGATTTTTGATATCGATCGCTTCGAGACGTGGTGGAATGAGATTACCCGCCGGGGCATTCATGAGCAGTCGGCCATTATTGCCGGTATTCGACCTTTGATCGACGCATCAGAGGCCGAGGCGTATGCCAGCCGGTCCCCGTGTCCCATGGTGCCGGAAGCTTTGCTCGAACGTATTGCGTCGAAATCCGGCAAGGGAGGCCAGCGCAGCATGGGGATAGAAATAGCGCTCGAAACCATCGAACGACTATCTTCGTTCAGCGGATTACGAGGTTTCGAGATCTGTGCCGACGGTGATTCGGAAGTTGCATTGGACATTATTGAAAAATCGAAATTAAGGATCGACTAGCAGTGCCGGAAAAATTTCACATACATACGTATCCCGCACCTCCCCGTTTTCGGCCTGTCGGAAAGATGGGTATTGTGGACTGGAGAGAAGACTGCTCGAGCTGTCACAATTGTGTGAAGCGTGCCTGTGTTTACGATTTCTATCGTGATGAGGCCGAAACGTTACACGAAGATGTCGGTTATCTCGATTATATTTATCAATGCAAAGGGTGTTTGAGTTGTGTTCAGGATTGCACTAAAGGTATTCTCACTCGTGTAGCCAACCCGGAGTACGACCGTCTTGGCGACGAGTACTTTACTCCCCAGATCATTACCACCACCTGGTTTCAGGCGGATACCGGACGAATCCCGGTGTCCGGTGCGGGTTACGGGGGACAGTTTAGCGGTCCTGGTTTTGATTCAATCTGGACGGACATGTCCGAGATTGTTCGTCCGACTCGGGACGGCATTCATGGACGTGAGTATATCAACACCAGCGTGGATGTCGGCCGAAAATACGATCACCTGGTATTCGAGGATGGTAAACTGAGCAGCGATCCGTATCCTTTACTCGAAGTACCCATCCCCGTGATGTTTGATGTCATCCCGGAAATTTGGGATCGCGGTCAGGTGGTTCCCGCAGTTGTAAGAGCGGCTGATAAGATCGGCACGTTTTCGGTTATTCGCGGCAAAGATATTGCTGCCGGAATTTACGCGGTACAGAACAATATCGTTCCATTATTGGATGCTTCAGTCCCCGATGTCGACGAAGTATTTACTGCCGCCAGGATGGTCATGGTTCCGGATAGCAAGGATATTATTTCGGTTCAGGCGGCCCTTAAGGCTAAAAATGCGGACCAGATTGTAGCCGTTCGAATCTCTGCTTCGCCTGAGTCCGCCAGGAGGATAAAGGAGCTGGCCGCCCGAGACATTGAGGTTGTGCATCTGGTTTTTGATGCACATGGTCGGGAAAGGGTGTCATCAAATCCTCGCCACGCCCGGGATGTGCTCCGCGAAATACACGGGGCACTGGTAAAGGAAGGCATACGCGACCAGATCACGATTATCGCATCCGGGGGGATCGCATTGGCCGAGCATGTGGTCAAGGCGGTGATTTGCGGGGCCGATCTGGTAGCCATCGATATTCCGTTGCTTATTGCTCTGGAATGCAGGCTTTGTCATGAGTGTGCACATGACAGGCTTTGCCCGGTCGAGTTGGACATGATCGATCGGGACTACGCGGTTAATCGGATTGTCAATCTGATCGGCGCCTGGCATCAGCAGTTGATCGAGATGTTGGGAGCTATGGGAATTCGTGAGGCGCGTCGTCTACGAGGGGAGACGGGGCGCAGCATGTTTTTCGAGGATCTGGAGCGTGACACATTCAGTCGACTTTTCGGGGAGCGCAAAGATCAGGACGGAGCCCATTGAAAATGAGCGCGACATCAATCACCAAGCCGGCTACATCGGTTCAACCTCCGGAAGAATTTCTTTCGCAACCTGAGTACGCGCAAGTGACGCGTAAAGTACGACCGGCTCCGCCGCGATATCGTAATGAGATCGGTAAGTACAGCGTGTATCGTGCTAACAACTGCCGGCGATGTGGTAAATGCGCAGAGCTATGTCCTTATGGCGTGCATACCCGACCGGAAGGCTATGGTTTACTCAATCGTCCGTTTGATTACCGCTGCATCGGTTTTGATTGTGAGAAAAGCGATCATTATTGTATAGATGCCTGCCCTCAAGGGGCGCTCTCCATAGCCGCTAATCCTTGTTTTGAAACGCTGGGCGATTATCGCTGGACGGCGGACCTGATCGTGAGCACCTGGCAGATGGCCGAAACCGGTCGCCCGCCGCATTCATTTCTCGAAAGTGAACTCGGCGATAGTGAAGGAGGTTTCGATAAGCTGCGTTTTCGTTTTCCGGTAAAGCCGCCGGCGGATTTGCGGCGTGAAGATATTTCCACTGAGGTGATCCTCAATCGGCGAAAAGACAATCGACCCGAACTTAAAATGGATGTGCCCTGGTACGGTGGGGGTATGTCTTTCGGCTCGACGAGTATCTATGCGATTCTAAGCCGGGCCCGAACTGCCAAGGCGTGGAATACTTGTACGTGTACCGGCGAGGGTGGTTACGTCGACCGGTTAATTCCTTATGCCGATTACGTAATTACACAGGTGGCAACCGGTCTCTTTGGGGTTCGCGAAGAAACGATTCAACGGGCTCCTATCGTGGAATTCAAATATGCCCAGGGTGCCAAGCCGGGTTTGGGCGGCCACCTGCTGGGTGACAAAAATACACCTTCGGTTGCGGCCATGCGCGAGGCGGTGGTGGGGACTTCGCTATTTTCGCCGTTTCCGTTTCACAGTCTATATTCGGTGGAAGATCACAAGAAACATCTTGACTGGATTGCCCACGTTAATCCGCGGGCTTTGCTCTCGGCTAAAGTATCGACGCCGGTGGATGTGGACATGGTGGCGGTGGGTTCGTATTACGCCGGAGCGCACATCGTTCATTTGGACGGCAGCTATGGCGGAACGGGTGCGGCCCCCAACGTGGCCAAAAAGAACATTGCCATGCCGATTGAGTATGCGATCAATCGGGTTCATCAGTTTCTGGTTGATGAAGGAATTCGTGATGAAATTACGGTGATCGCCAGCGGGGGGATTCGTACTGCTGCGGACATGGTCAAAGCCATTGCATTAGGTGCCGACGGTATAGTAGTGGGTACGGGAGAGCTGGTGGGTTTAGGGTGTGTTCGTTGTGGTAACTGCGAGAGCGGGCGCGGTTGTGCTCGCGGAATCACCACCACTGATCCCGGGCTCGAACAAAAGATAACCCTGGAATGGGGAACCCAACGTCTGGTGAATTTGTACAGCGCCTGGCGGGAAATGTTTGTGGAGATTCTTTACCGATTGGGTGTGGAGTCCGTATCCGCATTACGTGGGAGGACGGACCTCTTGATGCATATTGATTACGAAAATGACGGGTCGAAGGAGACGGCTTGATGAGGGATAATTTTACACCGGCTCCGGACCTGTCGCTCGAAAGAGCAGAAGCCATAAGGCAATCTCGCGCGGACTTGCGGCCGAAGGGTGAATGGTTCCCAAAGTCGTCCGAAGCGGAAGGCGGGTGTGGGGTTACCGGTTTTGCGTGCACCATTCCGGTCGGCGGACGTCATATTTACGAACCGTCCATTCAGATGCGTAATCGTGGCAATGGCAAAGGCGGCGGTATCGCGGCCTGCGGCTTGGTGGCCAAAGACCTTGGAGTTTCATCAAAAGTCTTGAAGGAGGATTACATTCTCCAGATTGCATTGCTCGATCCCAAGGCCCGTGGCCAGATTGAAAAGGCCTGTATCGATCCTTATTTTGAGATCGATCAGGGCGGGCTGGTTCCCACAGTAGATGATTATCGCGATGTGCCACTGTTGGAGGTTCAACCACCGGATATCGCCCGCTATTTTGTGCGGGTTAAGCCCAAGATCCTCGATCGCTTCGCTTCCGACAAGAAGTTAACCGGCCTTGATCAACGCGATGTTGAGGATGAATTCGTTTATCAGAATTCGGTAAGGCTCAATCAGGAGTTTTATTCCTCGCTCGGTGAAAAACGAGCCTTTGTTTTGTCGCATTCGCCCAATCTGCTGATTGCCAAGGTTGTGGGTTATGCCGAGGGGGTGGTGCAGTACTATCGCATGGAGGATATGCGTGCCCACGTATGGATTGCCCATCAGCGATATCCTACCAAGGGACGAGTGTGGCATCCGGGAGGATGTCACCCATTCGTGGGTCTGAATGAGGCCCTGGTCCATAACGGCGACTTCGCTAATTACCACTCGGTGACTGAATATTTAGCTCAACGGAATATCTTCCCGCAGTTTTTAACCGATACGGAAGTTTCGGTTCTGCTTTTCGATTTGTGGGATCGCGTTTATGGTTATCCGCTGGAGTACATTATTGAAGCCATGGCCCCCACGACGGAGCTGGACTTCGACCGATTGTCTGTGGAGAAGCGTCGAGTTTATCGCCAGATTCAGGCAACCCATATGCACGGCTCACCCGACGGTCCCTGGTTCTTCATCATCGCCCGCAACGCGATAAAAACAGGCCAATTCCAACTGATTGGCATTACCGATACGGCCATGCTTCGGCCCCAGGTTTTTGCCGTTCAGCAAGGCGAAGTTTCGATAGGTTTGATCTGTTCGGAGAAGCAGGCTATCGACGCCACACTGGCCAGCCTGGCCAGTGAAGATAAGCGTTTTACTCCCATTGCGGATAAATATTGGAATGCTCGCGGTGGCAGTCATACCGACGGGGGGGCATTTGTCATCACCATTTCACCGAACAACGGTGTGAACACCGATACCAACGGCAACGGACATTGTGTGATGACGGTAACCGACAAATTCGACCGTCCGGTTAAATTGCCCGCGGATCAGTCGCACTGCGATTTATCTGTTGCCATCAGACAACCGTCAGCCATGGATTTGGATGAAAAATTGATCGACCAGGCCATTGCCGAATCCGATCCGCGGCGGATTTATATGCATATACGAGACTCGCTGGAAAGTTGGGATTACAATCAACTGCGTTGGTTCGTCCACCAGGTGGCCAATCGGACAAAGGAGCGGGCTCCTTCATGGGGTATCGAAGCCCTGACCCTGGCCTTGGATCGGCGTTATCGAATCGGTGTCAAAAAATCAAGTTCGCTATCGACCATCATTCGCAGCGGGCTGGAAGAGATTTTTCAAGCACAGCCGCTTATTGATGAAAAACCTCTGAGTGTGTATCGACGAATCACCTGGGACACGCGCGAGGAGTTGCGCGGCCCGGAAGATGGTGAAATGACATTACTGATTGATGCCCGCGGTTTTCGACCGGAAGGCTGGGATTGCGACGCTTTTCTGGCGAAAAAGGCTTATGAATTGGGATGGCGTCATATTGTTCACTACAACACCCGCGGTCAGCGTTTTCATGCTGTGGGCTTTGGCCCGGCGACCGATGGCTTGCGGATCGACTGTTACGACAATCCCGGCGACTATCTCGCCTCGGGGATGGACGGTCTGGAATGTTACGTTCATGGCAATGCTCAAGACCAACTCGGTCAGATAACCAAACGCGGCAAGCTGGTGATATACGGCGACGTAGGCCAGACGTTCCTGTACGGGGCTAAGGGCGGAGAGTTTTACGTTCTGGGTAACGCTGCCGGACGTCCGCTGATCAATGCGGTTGGAAAACCTCGTGTGGTAATCAACGGTACCGCCCTGGATTTTTTGGCGGAATCATTTATGGCCGGTGATCCGCTGAACGGCGGCGGTTTCGTGATAGTTAATGGGGTGAGCATTGATGAAAATGCGAATGTGGTTCCGCTGGATTTGCCATATCCAGGCAGCAATCTTCTTTCTCTGGCTTCCGGCGGGGCAATCTATGTCCGCGATCCATATCAGACGCTTGTGGATGAGCAGCTCAACGCCGGCATGTATCAACAACTGACAGACGCCGATTGGAAACTCATGGTCCTCTATCTTGAGGAAAACGAAAGGTTGTTCGACATTCAGATAGAACGCGATCTGCTAACCGTAGATGAAGTCCTGCGCGATCCCCGGGACGTGTACCGCAAGGTCGTCCCCCGCAGGGATGTAGAAGCGGAAGCTGAGATGGAAGGACTGGGGGGTTGATAATGGAAAACAGACTTGAATCAACCGGCACTTCGTTCCTGGATGAAGTTCAGCGACGCAGTGGTACACCGATTAGCGCTTGCTTTCAATGTCACAAGTGCTCGACGGGTTGTCCGATCGGTCCGGAGATGGACGTATTGTCCAGCCAGATAATGCGCCTTATCCATCTTGGTGAAGAAAAGGAGGTACTGGAGTCTCAAGGGATCTGGATGTGCGCTTCGTGCGAGGCCTGCAGCACGCGCTGCCCAATGGGGATCGATATTGCGGGGGTGATGGATACACTGAGGATGATGGCGGTGGAACGTAAGGTTGCCCCTCCGGATGCGCGTGCCAAACATTTCGCCCATTCCTTTTTACAAAGTGTCAGACACCATGGGCGAGTGTACGAGATGGGGATGCTGGTAGCGTACAAGTTTCGCAGCCGCGACTTTTTCACCGATATGGACAAGGGTCCCAAGATGCTGATGAAGAAAAAACTTGCCTTTCTGCCCATTCGAAGCGGAGCTGCAAGTGAGGTCAAGGAAGTTTTCAAGCGGGTCGAGGAGGAGAAAGAACAATGAGGTATGCCTTCTTTCCCGGTTGTAGCCTTGAAACCACCGCATGGGATTTTGATCGGTCGGTGCGGGCGGTTTGCCGAACATTGGGAATCACACTTGAAGATATACCCGACTGGGTTTGCTGCGGTTCCACACCGGCACATACCAGTAACGCTTCACTGGCGGTGGCCCTGCCGGTAATGACTCTTCAGAAAGCCAAGCATATGGGTTGTCCGGTTATGACCGCCTGTGCCTCGTGTTATTCCCGATTGAGAACCGCCAATCACAAGGTTTGCAGCGACCCGGATGAACGACAACGAGCCGAACGCGTGACCGGCAAACCCTATGACGGCAGTGTCGAGGTGCGTCATGTGGTGGATGTGCTGGTGAATGATTTTGGTTTGGATAACATTCGAGCGAGAGTAAAACGATCGCTGAGCGGTGTTCGGGTTGCATCCTATTATGGCTGTCTGCTGACGCGGCCGCCGGAGATCGTGGCCTTTGATAATCCCGAGCATCCGAGTTGTATGGACGATCTTTTTAAAGCGGCGGGTGCTGAAGCGGTGGAGTGGCCTTACCGGACGGAGTGTTGTGGGGCCGGTTTGTCGATGACAGAACCGGATGCGGTTAATCGTCTAGGTCATAAATTGGTGTCCATGGCCAGGCAGGCCGGGGCGGATTGCATCGCAGTAGCTTGCCCTTTGTGTCAGCTCAATCTGGATCTGCGACAGGCGGATGCAGCCAAAGCTTATGGAGCAGTTTTGCCAACGCCGGTTCTTTATGTGACGCAATTATTAGGACTGGCTTTGGGACTTTCTGTTGGCGAGCTGGGATTTAATGCCTTGACAGTCAGCGCCGACAGTGTTTTGCAGCGTTGTGAGATGGTTGTGTCGGCCGGCAGGGGAGGAAGGCCATGATCTCGGACAAACCTATAAAGATGAATAGTCCGCGTACAAACATCTGGGGAGCGTCGGGAACGGTGCTTGTCTGTGGCGGTGGAGTTGCCGGCATTCAGGCCTCTCTGGACCTTTCGGCGGCCGGATTCCGTGTCTATCTGGTGGAAGAAAGTCCGACCATTGGCGGGGGGATGGCTCGGTTGGACAAGACCTTCCCGACCAACGACTGCGCCACTTGTATAATTTCACCCAAACTGGTGGAATGCATGCGCGATCTCAACATCGAGGTCTTGACCATGTCGGATGTGGTCAAGCTGGATGGGGAGGCCGGTCACTTCAAGGCGACGGTGCTGCAGCGGCCGCGCGGAGTCAATGCCGACAAGTGCACCGGCTGCGGCGAATGCTGGCAGTATTGTCCGGTACGCAATGTACCTGAAGCGCCCGATCCCTATCAGCCCAGCCAATCACTCGACGAGCAGGATGAAACTGCGCTCAATGAAATAATGGCACGGTATGAATCCGATCCGGGGAGATTGATGCCGATTCTCCATGATATCAATAAGAATTATGGATATCTTCCCCGTCTTATGCTGGAGCAGGTGAGTGCCCGTTTGGAAATTCCCTTGGCACAAATTCTTCGGGTGGCCAGTTTTTATCAGGAATTCAGGTTGGAGCCGGTTGCCCGTCATGTTATTGAGATTTGTTCCGGGACCTCGTGCTACGCTCGTGGCTCGGGGGC
>CP070790.1:1340464-1345325 GCA_020346805.1 Planctomycetota bacterium | reverse complement strand
GGTAGTATACTTGATTATCGTCTACGCTTAATTGTTTCAATCATAGGAGCCTCATTATGCTCGGGTTTTGTGTCCGATCTGTTCGCTGCAAATAAAAGTAAATCCACCCAACCTCTGAACGTCATATCCTTCCTGGCTGATGATTTGGGTTATGGCGACCTTGGAATCTACGGCTGCAAGGATGCCCGCACCCCGAACCTCGACCGCCTGGCCAGTGAGGGCGCTCGGTTTACTAACGCTTACGCGGCAGCATGCTTGTGTTCGCCCACCCGGGCGGCCTTTGTCACCGGCCGATATCAATTGCGTATCGGCGAACATTTCGAACCCTACCTTAGCAGGCAGGTGCCCGGTCTTTCCCCCCAAGAACATCCTACCATTGCCATGTATTTGAAGGAGGCGGAATATGAAACGGTCATCTATGGAAAATGGAACGTAGGCTATACGCAGGATACCTACCCCAACCACCACGGTTTCGACTACTGGCTGGGCCTGACCACCAATCACGACTATTTCACCCATCACACATGGAATTTCCAGCAGGAAAAGTGGACCGGCCGACTCGACCTATGGGAGAACGGCAAACAAGTTGAAATCGAAGGCTACACCACCGATATTTTGGCCGACGGAACGGTACAGTTTATCAAAAATTATGATGGTACGCGGCCGTTCTTTATATATGTTCCGTGGCAAGCTCCTCACGGTCCTCTTCAAGGGCCGGAGGATAAAGGTACGCAGCCGGGCAAGGGCATTAAACCCGAAATGCGTCCAACAAATATAAAGATTATCGAACGTCTGGATTACCAGATTGGACGAATTCTGGAAACGCTGAAGCAGAAGGGATTGGACAAAAACACCCTGGTAATATTCAGCAGCGACAACGGAGGCCATCGTGCGGCACGTAACCATCCACTGAGAGGCGGAAAGGCAAGTTTGTACGAAGGCGGAATTCGTGTGCCGTTGATTATGCGTCTGCCGGGTGTTATTCCCGCCGGTATAACTACCGATCAGATGGCCATTACCATGGATATAACCGCCACAATTCTGGCAACTGCCGGGATCGAAGTTCCACAGGACCGACCATTGGACGGCGTGGATCTTATTCCATACCTAACCGGCAGGAAACCCACCGAAGACCGCATGTTCTGCTGGCGAAGTCGGCAGAGTAATTGGGGACAGAAAATCAACAAGGTGCTCGAAAAGGCCATACGCCATGGGAAATGGAAATTACACATCAAAGCAAAGCATGCAGCCCTTTATAATTTACAGAAAGATATCGGCGAAACGCAAGATCTGGCGAAACAACATCCTGAGATGGTTTCGCAACTGGAAAAACGTTTAGCCGACTGGGAAACTAATGTTACTCCCAAGCAACGAACTTTCACCATACCATTTTAACATCTTGATATTACACGCGGATAAGAGCCCGATTTTCGTCGAGCAAGAATGATGATGGTGCTTTCAACTAACGCCCCTGCAAGATGATTGTCATATTTTTTTCATGCAACAGTTCTTGTACTTTTTACCTGAACCACAAGGGCAGGGATCGTTACGTCGGATTGGTTCACCGGCCATTGCCCTTTCCGTCTGAATTCGTTTACTTTCCGCATTAATCCTATACATAACGTTGGCTGCCGCTCGCTGATTGCGAAGCTCCTCGGCCATGGCCTCCATATATGGGGCGATATGATTAAAGAACATCTTGTAACCCTGGCAGAGATAATTCAGGCCGGGTTCACCGGCAGGTGTTTGAAGAATACGGTTTTTCGGGCATCCGCCATTGCAGACAAAACGGACCGTACAATCTAGACATTGTTTGGGAAGTTTGCTCTCTTTGTCTCGCCCGAATTGAACCTGCCGTGGCATATTGACCAGCTCCGCAATGGATTTTTCGTGAATGTTCCCCAGTTTATAGGATGGAAAGACGAAATGATCGCAACTATACAAATCGCCGTTATGTTCGATCACCAAAGCCCGGCCGCACTGTTTTTGAAAAATACACAAAGGCGGCTCGATTCCCATCCAGGCAGCCAAGGCCTGGTCGAAAAGGGGAACAAATACTCGGCCCACATCATTCCTAACCCATTCATTAAATACACCGATGAGAAATCGGCCATATTGTTCGGGGCGAACACTGCGCTCACTGATAATTTTATCGAGATCCCTATCCGCTGGTGGTTGAACATTGATCAGATCTTCGGCCATATCAATGCGTTCAACAATGGCGATAAACTGAATAAACTCAACCCCGGCGTCCTTCAAGAAACGATAGACACGGCGCGGATAATCGCCGTTGTGACGATTAACCACAGTAAGGGCATTAAAATCGACACCGTGTTTTTGCATACAGCGCATTGACTGTATGACGCGATCAAAAGTCGGTTTATGCTGTTTATCGTAGCGATATTTATCGTGCAGGTCGGCAGGTCCGTCGATCGACAGCCCGACGAGCACATCATTGTCCCTTAAGAACTTACACCAGTCATCATCCAGCAAAGTCCCGTTGGTTTGGATTGAATTTCTAATCGTTCTGCCATCCGGGCAATATTTAGCCTGAAATTCAATGGCCCTTTCGAAAAACTCGATACCCATCAAGGTCGGTTCTCCTCCCTGCCAGGCAAAATCAATTTCCTTCATGGCCTCCGGCTGGGCGGCGATATATTGCCGAACGTACTGTTCCAGCGTTTCATCCGACATTCGCCATTGCTCGCCCTTATGGTAATGAGTCTCCTTTTCCAGATAGAAACAATACGCGCAGGCCAGATTGCAGATCGGCCCTATGGGTTTGGCAATCACGTGAAAACCGAGCTCGGCAATGTTTGGGGTATCCATGAAAGCAATATAACCAAAAATCTACCTATAACGAAATATACAACAATAAAATCGTCTAAACTAAACCGGTCGACCAATAAGCTGGTCGACCGGGATCTTCAACTATCGTATATGATGTGTTTCAAATTCAAACAGCAATTATACCGGCCCAAGACCTGTTTTAATCAGTTTGCGCCGGTCATCATACCAGTCGCCATATTTAGTGCCGGGTAAGAACTGGTCATGGGCATCGACCAATAAATCTTTGAGTCTGGCACGCACCTTCTGCATGGCCAGGGGATCCTTATTCCCTTCCGCCAGATTACTCATCTGATAAGGGTCATCAACATTGTCGTAAAGTTCCTCTTTGCCGGTCAGCCATTTTACATAGGTATAGCGCCTGGTCCGAATCCCGCGCCATTCGGGCCAGTCTGTGTCGGTATCAAAGAAATCCCAATTCGATACGTAATTCATCATCAGAACGGCATCCCGATTGACTTTCATCTTTTTACCGCGGGCGGCCCGACTCATATCCAAACCATCAACGGTATCGGGAATATCTATGTCGGCCAGGCCGCACAAGGTCGGGAAGTGATCCATGGGAGTGTGAAGTTCATACGATCGTTCTCCGACCGGCATTTTCTTCGGCCAACGAATAATCATGGGTATATTAACCGCCTCGGCATAAGGAACCATCTTGTTCCGCCGATCATGACTACCCAACATCTCTCCATGGTCCGAGGTGAAGACCAGGATAGTGTCTTCCGCCAAACCGGAATCATCCAGGTACTGCATCAATCGCCCGAGATTGTCATCGACATTCTTGGCCATGGCATAATAAAAACGAGCGTCTTGAGATGTCTTGCCCTGCTTGTGACCGTCAGTAACATTCGGCGACCAATGCAGATCCTTCTGTACTTTTTCCACGTATCCTTCGGGGCAATGTTTATCTCCGAACGGTGGATGAGGCGGATGAGGGGCAACCATTAAAAAGAAAGGTTTATCTGAATCCTTATGCTGCTTGATATATGAAATCGCCTGATCTATTTGGGTGTCCGTTTCGTATTTTTCCGAAAATATCTTTTCGGGCTTATCTTTATAGTACCAATAGTTAGTAAAGGCGGTATGAAAGTTAAAGGCCTCCCAATGCTGATAGCCCAGACGCAGCGGTCCGGGAGGAGTAAATTCAGTCTCGGGATTTGTCTTTTGATATTCGGCTCGTTTTTGCTTAACAAGTTCCCAATCTTTTGCAGACTTGGGAGCGATGGTGAGTCGGCCGGCCGACAGATGCCACTTGCCGATGAAGCCGGTATGGTATCCCGCTTCGGCAAAAGTTTTGGCAATGGTAGGCTGGTCGGGATTGGCATCTACAAAATTGCATATCAGACCCGAATGTGTGGGATAACGTCCGGTCTGCAACATTCCCCTGAAAGGTGTGCATAGAGGGCAGGTCGAAACGGCGTTAGTAAAGGTCATGCCCTGACCGGCAAGCTTACCAATGTTGGGTGTGGTTATATTCTTACCACCATCATATACACCACATACATCCGCCCGTAGCTGATCGTCAAAAAGTACAATGACATTGGGTTTCTTTTTCTTTGAGAACCAGCTCTTGGCCGCGGCCGTGTTTGGTGAGGCCAGGCCTGAAAAGGCCGAGGCCGCTACCCCACCGGCAGTGGTCCGTAATAAATCTCGACGTGTAATTGAATCTATCTTATTCTTCCCACTCATTTTTGTGGCTCCATTCCAAATTGATAATTAACCGTTCCTGCCAAGACGACACATGATTTCCTTGTTAATTATGTCTACTAAACCGGTCCCAAACCTGTTTTAACCAGATTGCGTTCCCGGTCATACCAGTCGGTATAAGCAGTACCCGGCAGAAACTCATCATGCGCGTCGGCCAGCAGGTCCTTGAGTCGGGCACGCAATTTCTTAAGGGTGGGCAGATCCTTTTGTCCTTCTGCAAGATTCTTCATCTGATACGGATCTTCGATATTGTCATATAGTTCCTCCTCGTCCGTCAGCCACCTGCAATATGTATATCGCTCCG
>CP070790.1:1335331-1340364 GCA_020346805.1 Planctomycetota bacterium | reverse complement strand
TGCAGGTTATCCAGCACTATATGGAATTCAGGAATAAAAGAGCGCAGAGCAACAGGAATTTTGACTCGAAGGTGTTGTTTGTAAACAAGCACGGCAGGCGGCTCAGCACACGCAGTGTCCGACGCAAGATGGACAAGTATCTTAAGATGGCAGGTCTCGACCCGGCTATCAGCCCGCATACGCTGCGTCATAGCTTCGCAACGCATATGTTGAACAATGGGGCCGATTTGAGGAGCGTCCAGGAATTGCTCGGACATCAGTCGCTGTCGACAACGCAGGTTTACACGCACCTTACTACGAAGAAACTGAAGGAAGTTTACGAAAACGCCCATCCCAGAGAAAATGCGGACTACCAGCAGAATAGTGAACCGCATCACGAATAAGAAAAGTAACTGATTGTAAATATAAAGCCGCTTTTCGAAGCGGCTTTTTTTATAACATCTTTGCATATTGCGATTTAAGTCGGATACTGCATTTCTATTCAACATTTTTTGGTAAAAAAGTTGACAAACCAGAAAACCTTCGATTCTCC
The DNA here is from genome assembly GCA_020346805.1 of Planctomycetota bacterium. Lineage (GTDB taxonomy): Bacteria > Planctomycetota > Phycisphaerae > UBA1845 > PWPN01. The sequence continues at coordinate 1,339,832 of CP070790.1, read as the reverse complement.
CCCAAAAATACGCAAAAGTGATAATATTTCATAAAAAATTTCACATTTTGAAAAAAATGTGAAAAAAACAATCAACATTCGCCGGTTCAGAGGCGGCATTAATATAAGAACCTTTGGTTTTGTGGCAGACGAGAGAATTTTGCAGGATTTTGTTGAAGCCGGGAAAAGAATCCTGTTGTTTATTAGTACTGTATTAGAGGGAAATAATGAGATAGGAAAAATTAAGTCAACATTTTAATGGGAGGTCAGCACAATGTCTAAAAAAATTCTTACCGCTTGTCTTATTCTGATGATTAGTGCCTTTTCGAAAGACGCAGCCGGTGAAAGCCTGTTCAGTGATGGCTTTGAAAGCGGCGATTTTACCCAGGGGGGCTGGTCCGTACAGAACAGTTATGCCAGTGTTTCTTCTGGCGCGGCCTACACAGGTGACTTTGGCGCGAAACTTGCTGATACAACCTGGATAGAAAAAGCCGTCAGTACCGTAGGCTATAGCAGCATTCACGTCAAGTATTACCGCATGACCCAAAAATTAGATGCAGGCGAATATCTTTATGTTGAATGGCATGATGGCAGTGATTGGCATGAATTAGAGTCAACCAACGAAACCTCGTGGGGAGACTATAAGGACATAACCTGCGGTTCTGGGGCAGACGACAATAGCAGTTTTAAGATAAGGTTTCGTATAAATGCAAGTGCCAGCAATGAATATGGTTACGTTGATGATGTGGAAGTTACCGGCACCAGTACCCAGCCGACTCCGGGCGTGACGATCACGGAATCCGGCGGTTCTACTGATGTGGACGAAGAAGGTTCTACATCCGATACCTATACAATCGTTCTTGATACGCAACCCACTGGTCCGGTGACCATAACAGTGGACCCGGATATGGATACAGAAATAAATAATAACGGCGCAGACAACCCTATAGATTTCATTTTCCTCACGACGGACTGGGATGAGCCAAAAACTGTCACGGTAACGGCTATTGACGACTATGACGGAGAAGGGAATCACACATCTACCATTACGCATAGTGCGGCCAGCAGCGACGGAAATTACGATGGCATTAATATCGATGATGTAGCAGTAAATGTCACCGATAATGACGGCAGCACAACTGATGATACAGCCGACAGTGATATAGCTGTTTCCGGTACAGTCAGCGGAAGCTATATCGATACGCAGAGCAGTAACAATGGTTACGAGTCGATTGAGGAGATTTTGTCGGATACTAACCCTTCTAAAGACAGATACAGCTATTTAGAGCATAAGTGGACCATTGACGTCACTGGTGGCAGCACGGTAACGTTTTATGTGGAAGCTTACCATACTTCTAACAGCGAAGGGGATGATTTTGTTTTTGCGTATTCTCTTAATGATTCCGATTATACGAATATGTTAACTGTTACCAAGACCAGTGACGATGACACGGCGCAAAGCTATGAGCTCCCAGGTGATACTATTGGTACGGTTTATATCCGGGTCATGGATACCGACCAGTCAGCGGGTAATCAAACACTTGATACGATTTATATCGACAACATGTATGTTCAGTCTGTGCAAGGAGGTGCAGTGAATATAATTTACGTGGACGCCGATGCTTCAGGTGCTAATAACGGTGAAAGCTGGACTGATGCTTACAATTACCTGCAGGATGCTCTGGCTGTTGCTTCGACTGAGGATGATATATGGGTGGCACAAGGTACTTATTGGCCCGACCAGGGAGATGGAATTACACCCGGCGACCAGTCTGCCACCTTCCAACTGATAGAAGGCGGACGGCTGTTGGGAGGATTTGCAGGTTATGAAGAGTATGAATCTCAGAGAAACTGCAAGGCCTTTCCAACTATTCTGAGCGGCGACCTTGATGAAGACGATGTAGAAGTGGCCGATCTCGCAGATCTGCTCAGCGATGAAACATGGGACTATAACAGTTATCATGTTGTCACGGGTGCGGAAGGTGCCACCCTGGATGGCTTTATAATTGAAGGTGGGAATGCGACCGGTGGCAGCTCCGGCGGGGGGATGTACAACTACAACTGCGCCCTGACTGTGACCAACTGCGTCTTCAGGGCTAACGCAGCCGGCAACGATGGTGGTGGAATGTCCAACTATGGCAGCACTAATCCTGAATTTAACAAGTCTTTCAGTTCGACTATCAGATACTGCATATTCACACGGAACTCTGCCCCTGACTACGACGGCGAGGGCGGTGGCATGAGTAACTGTTATGGAAGTTCGCCAGTGATAACCGATTGTCAATTCATCGATAATTATTCAGGCTGTAATGGCGGTGGGATACGCGGCTTTAGTTCGGGAAGCCTTGCTCCGTGCAACCTGACCCTCGACAGATGCGTGTTTTATGACAATGAAGCTGATGGTTACGGTGGGGGGATAGCTCAAACTACCGGCCAGATAAAGATGATAAACTGTGTATTTGCTGACAATCTAACGTACTCTCACGGCGGTGCCTGCTACTTCTATGACTGCGACTTTATGACCGGTAAAGTGACCAACTGCACATTTACAGGCAACTACGCCTATGGCAATGGAGGTGCTTTGTACAATGCCAATTGTATTTATGAATACCTGAGAAACTGCATCTTCTGGGGTGATTACGCGCTCGGGGACGGAAGAGAAATCTACAACTCCTCATCTACACCTCACATTGGCAACTGTGATATACAAGATTCTTTCGTCGATGGCGGTTACGTCAAAGATTCCTACTACAATATATTAGGCTACGACGAGGGCGGTAATATTAATGCCGACCCGAAATTCGTTGATGACAGTGATCCGGCCGGTCCCGATCTCGAATTTGCCACAGCGGATGATGGGCTGGCCCTCAAATACTATATCAGCCCGAGTTCAATTAGCCCCTGCATAAATGCGGGAAATAATAGTTATTTCACAGGTGTATATGTAGACATCATCCGTAACCGCCGCTTCATTGGCACGGTGGATATGGGGGCATACGAGGCAAAATGGACAAAGGGTCACTGGAAGCTTAATGAAAGCAGCGGTAACGCGCAGGACAGCTCAGGTAATGGTGAGGTCGGCATTATTAGTGGCAATCCCGTTTGGAAGCCTGCAGATGGCGGTGTCACCGACGGCGCCCTTCAATTTGATGGTGAAGGTGATTATATCACCATAGGCGCAGCTGGCGACTATGTCACGTATAATGATTTCACATGGTCGGCGTGGATCAGGCTGCTCGATGATCAGGTGCTTACCGATGGCGGAGTTATAATAGCTCACTGTCCCGATACCGGAATTCCTGACGTCATGAAGTGCTTATATGTTGAGGACGACTCACAGTCTGAAGATTATGGTAAGCTGAAGTTCATGGCAACAGGTGCTGAGTTGATTTCAAGTAAAAGAGTTGATGACGGACTCTGGCATCACGTTGTAGTGGCCGTTGATTATCATTATGGTCTCGATGACGATGTGAAGCTATATATAGACGGCGACTGCGAGAAATATGGGATTTTTGACATGGATATGTTCCATGATGATAGTGACAATGTATTGAAAATAGGGTACGCTAATTCTTCGATGTCTGCAGGCAGCTTCTATGGTCGGATGGATGACGTCCGAGTGTACAACTACGTCTTTGTCGAATCTTACGGCGAGGTGGCAAAACTAAATGACGAGACCGATTACTGGAGGTTTGTGGTCACCGCCGACAGCCGGGACGACACAACAGTTAAACGTGATCCTGATGACTTGGTCTATGATGGAATTAACAAATTTAGACTCACGGAAATTGTTAATGCGACAGTAGATGAAAAGGCAGATATTTTGTTCTTCCCCGGAGATTTGGTAAAGGGTTCGGGACCAGAGGCTCCGTATGATAATGTAAAAGCTCAGTTGGAGCTTTGGAAAGAGGTAATGAGGCCGGTTTACGAAAATGGAATAACTGTTGTGCCAGTGAGAGGCAATCACGAGCTTAGCGGAACTCATGCCGGTGCAGGCTTCTACGAAGACTGGAAAGCAGTATTCGGCACGGAAATTCCCGATAACGGACCTGCAGGACCTCCCGACGAAACGGATGTCACTTACTATCTAACTCATAGAAACGCAATATTCATTGCTCTGGATCAGTATAAAGGGGATGACGATAACGGTAGTTATGGTATGATAAACCAGACCTGGTTGAATTCCGTTCTGGCTGACAATACGTGGAATGTCGCCGGGGAAGATTCACGACAGCATGTCTTCGTAGCTGCTCATGAACCTGCATTTGGTAGCCGTAGCGCGAATGACGAAACGTTCTGGTCCACCCTTGAGGAGGAGCTGGGCAGCCGCATGTACCTTACCGGCCACGATCATTGTTACAATCACGCCTCACTCGAATATGCAGATGGGGATGATGTGCATCAATTGATTGTGGGAACGGCTGGGGCACCACTTGGTGGTAGTAGCGTGGATGATGGAACGTACTACTTCTGTAGCTATCGTTATTGCACTGTACACACTGTTCCCGAAGACGACATAGAT
>CP070790.1:1325949-1335231 GCA_020346805.1 Planctomycetota bacterium | reverse complement strand
TGCGGCACGGCCTGGATCGCGGGATCTTCTGGTGGGACCTGGCCGACACCTATGGAACCCATCCCTTTGCCCGGGCCGCCCTTAAGGAAATCAAGCGCGAGAAGGTAGTCATCAACTCAAAGGTGTGGCCTCGCGAGACAGATGAGGTAGGCAAAGTTCTGGAACGGTTTTTTCGGGAGCTGGACACAGATTATATCGATATCGTCCTGCTCCATTGTATGAGGAAAGCTGATTGGCCGAAGACCATGAAAAGGCCGATGGAGGTCCTCCGTGAATATAAGGAGAAGCGCCGGATCCGGGCCCTTGGTGTGTCATGTCATGCGGTGGGTGCCCTGCAGGCAGCGGTCGAGGAACCATGGGTTGATATCTGCCTGGCCCGATTCAACCCATTCGCGAAGGTAATGGACGTGGATAAGCCCGAACGCGTCCCGCATGTTGCAAAGGTGCTCAAGAAGATGCACGAGAACGGCAAAGTCGTGTACGGAATGAAAATCCTGGGCGAGGGATACGCCAAGACGGACAAGCAAGTCGACGAAGCGCTGCGCTTCGCCCTGCAGCAACGATGGATGAGTGCCTTTACTATCGGGATGAACACTACGGCCGAGGTGGACGATATCATCCGCCGAGTCAAGCGCCTGCGGATCATGGCGTCGAGATCATAGAATCCTTTCGTCCAAGTAATGATTTTACCCTTGAATTGCTCGGAGAAATGCGATGAGTGTGTGGATTATGGTATTGCTTTGCAATCAGGCAACAATTGCTAACATGCCGCACGAAACGCTCAGCCTTACCAGGAACGGTGAGGCCGTTTGCCAGGTGGTATCCGTAATCGATGATAAGCCCGAACCGCTCATGCGTATGGCGGAGAAAGCGATTACAGATACCGTTAAGCGTTGGGACGGTGTCAAGCTTCCCGTGCTCGAATTGGGCGAAAGCTCGGGAAAACTGCCGGATAAGCCGGCCATCGTCTTGGCGACCTGGAGACGCCTGAAAAAGGTGGTGCCGGAAATTGAGACTTCGAACAAAACTCTATTACGCGTAGCGTTCCTTGATGAGCAGGGCTTTGTTTGTATCCCGGTAACCCGAGGGAGCATCACGTGGATGTGTGTGGTGAGCCGCTCGCCTCGCGGTGTTTACAATGGAGCGGTCTACCTGCGCGATTTTCTCATAGACGGAGGCCCGGGAAATCTAAAACTTGAACTTGATACTGTTGTTCGAACACCCCAGATGCCTGGCAGGCCAGTTTACCTGCTTACCATTTGGGGTGAGGAGGACGAATACACTGCTGACGACTATCGAAGCATCTTTGCCAGCCTGGCACGCGACGGAGCAACCCATGTGTACTTCTGGCTTTCCGGTCATTTCCCTAGCAAGAAGTTTCCCCAGACATACAAGATCAGCAATAAAAACTGGGACTCCACCAAGGACAGCGGTATCGGTACGCTCGCCGACCAACACCGGCTCATCCAGGACGCGCATGACCTCGGGATCGGATTTTATTTGGGAGGAGCTCTCGGCGGTTGGTGCGGCACATACGCAATTACCAATCGCGAACCGGGCACGATGAGAACCCGTAGCGTGGCTGAGACCGGAGACGACGTTTCCGAATGGGTCCTTTGTCCGTCGAGCCCCCGTTCCCGCCGGACCCTTATCGACTATTACAAGGAGATGTTTGACGCCTTACCGGAAGCCGACGGTCTGTATATCGAATCAGCCGACGAGTACGGCGAGTGTCAGTGCGAGCGCTGTCGGGTACCGGTGGATAAATCTGGCAGCAGGATGTTCGGCCAGAATCAGCTTTCACTCATACATGAGATGATGAACGAGATCTGGAAGGACCACCCCCATGCCCGACTTGCCTACACCATCGGATATTCACCGCACGTCAATGATCCGGCCTACTATGAGGTCATTCGGCAAATGAGCGCGGATCCGCGGGTTGAATGGATGGAAGCACGCAATAGCTGGGAATTTCCAGGACCGGGTGGCGACCCTCTTCCGGCTACCTACTTTTCGCCCAGGGTCATGCGCTGGGAATACATCGACTTGCGCCCCTTGGAACAAGTGGTTCGGAACACGATGCGGGTGGCTTCGTCGGGGATGTACGGTTACATAATGACTTTTTCACCGGGATTCTCGTCCGGATCATTCTATCATGATATTCCATATCCTACCGACTCGCTGCCCTACATTCTGACCCACTTTGTATACCGCGAAGGAACCTGGCTTCCGGCCCAGACGGTCGAGGAAATGAAGAAACGTGTTCAGAGGCGTTTCTTCGGCAAAGAGGCACCCGCGACCTTGAGCGACGATTTGTGGGTTCTGCGTGAGATCCTGAGGGAAAGTGCAGGCAAGAAGATAAGCGTCAAAAACCGAGAGTCCCTGAGCCGGATCGAAAAAGTTGTCAACCAAACTCGACGAGGAGCGAGCCTCAAGACCCAGGCCGGTCTGGACTTGATGAGCCGCGCCATTAACGACATTCGCAGATTTTGCATAGCGGAACCTGTCAAGAAGAATCAGAGTAAGTAAGCTACACCTATAAAAACAACCTTTTATGAAGAGAGACATGCAAAACTGGAGTGCTTTCCTTTTCAGGTCCAATTCAAAAAACATGATTTCCCTTAGTTATGCCTAAAGATTTTTTAATATATTGACTAATGTCTACTACTGGCAGTTGAGTCTATCAGCAGAAGTATTTGACCAATTGCCAGTAGCAACATGAAATGAATTGAAGTATTGGCGATACCAACGGAAACAGACGTAAGTCATTATATATAAAGAAGTACAGAATATTAGGCAAAGGCAGGGTAAAATGGCTTCTGCTACCGGACCTTAAAAATGACTGATAAGTCAAACTGGAACTCACAACTTCTTATAAACTAAATTCTTGTTCAAACTTGCTATATTGTTTAGCATGTATATTCAATTTAGACAACAGCTATGTAGCGAGCGTAATAATAGAAAGCAATTATTTGCCCCGAGGTCCATTTTGATGCGTACCCGAAGATTGTTACTGTTTATAGCAATCGTGACGCTCTTACCGATGCATGCCGCACCAGCGCAATCGCTAAAAGCAGATTTGCGTTGGGTAGAGGTAGAAGTGGCCTTATCCCCACAGAAAAAAGCTATGGTTCAATACAAGGTGCACTGGGCTATCCGTCGTGGAACTATGGGAGGTTTCTATTTCCAGGGCGAGCAAGGCCGGATTGATTGGCACCGTCCGGGTTGTGGTGCTGTGGTCAATGGGGAAAAAAGATATGACCTTGATCCTCGTAATCTGGGCAATCGTTGGGACATTCTACTTGCTAATAGTCAGAGATTCGGACCCGGTGAAATTACATATGTACTGACTTACTTCACAGATTATGCAGCCGCAGGCCATTTGGCTACTACAACCTCGCCAGAAATCGGTAAGCTGGTAGTTTTCAATTGGGCTCCGGTCCAGTGGGATGAGCCCTTGGAACACGAAACGGTCCTGGTTCGATGGCCGATCAAGGTAAACAAGGAAGAATTAAGTCTCGATGATGCGATCCTACTCGGCCTTCGTACCGAGAAGTTTGTCAATAAGCGCTATAAGCTTTCTTACCTCGGATTGCGTGGCACCGGAGTTAGTGGACCGGTTGAACCCGAACGGGGTCCCCGTTACTTAGTGGTACGAGCCCATAAGGATAACATTTCTACTAAGGAAAAGTTTCAACTGACCTACTATATACCGGCTGATCGGTTTCCAGACATCGGGCTATCGGAAATATCCAAGCAGGAAAGGCGGCGTCCATCGCATCCAGTCAGGATTACACAACAATCCGAGGAATTCCCGCGTATCTTACCGGTTTTATTATTAATCGGACTGGGTCTTACCGTCTTTATAATTGCAATCCTTAAACACTGTTCCATGATGACCGCCGCCGAGCGGGTAGATGAGTTACAATGGGATCGAGACGACTGGTTGGTTCCGAAGATTGAACTGAAGAGTTTTCGTCGTAACGGTAAGATAGCCAAACTTAACACCATCGAAGCCGGTTATTTGTGTGATGTCCCATTGAAGACTTTGGTTGGCATGATGATACGCGAGATGCTAAACCGTAATGTTATCAAGCAGCTGGATACTGAACCACTGAAACTTATGCGGCACGGTTTTCTGCCGCGTGATTTGACGCCCTACCATTTGTTATTACTGCAGTGTATTCAACACGACGCCACACTCTCTCCAGATACACCAGCCAAACTTATACGGGCAGTTACCGAGGGCATACAGGAGAAGGCATGGGACTGCGACCTTGTAGCAACGCAGGAGCATTACAAAAAAGAGTTTGCCCGCCAGTTTAAGCGCCAAAGATCAGAGGCAGCAAAGTTCTGGACAGGACAGGATGTTTACGAAGAAGAGACTATCGATCGGAGTAGTTATTATTATCCTTATTACCATACACATGTATATGGTGGTCCACGTCGAACAAGTGATGATGAGCCAATCGACCAAATTGCCCGATCCGTTCCGGATCCTGAGGGCCTGGCTGACCATAGCTATTCTTATTTTCTATCAGGTGGAACCGAGGTGGGCAGTCAATACGCCGCATCAGCCTGTCATAGTGCATGCCACAGCGCTTGCCATTCTGCTTGCCATAGCGCCTGTCATAGCGCTTGCCACAGCGCTTGTCATAGTGCATGCCATAGCGCATGCGTGAGTGGAGGTGCCCACTGATGTTGCGTTGTGCATCGAGTCCGGTTTGTACTCATGATGATGCTGAAATAGCTGAGAGTGTTCACTCTGAAATAGACATTCCCAGAAATACTCATGAAGAATTCGGCACCACACTGGAGCACCTGGACTGGATCAATGGGTATGTAGCCAGAATCCGACCTTATATATGTTTACGATCTGAGGATGGCGTATTGATCAAGATGCCGACGGAGGTCTTTAAGCTTAATCCGTCCGGAATAAAGATACTGGAACGCGTGATTGAGGGCGAGAAGATACAAGATATTGCTTTGTCGAATGGTTCGGCAGACCATTGCGAGCGTATAGCTCAGATCCATGCTTTCTTCTGTGATTTGCGTGATTTGCTGGGAAACCGATTAGGGAATGGACGGGATCGTAGAGCAACGACCGTGACGCGATTTGAAGGTAGTTTTACCCGATACCCTGTATTGAGTGAGATTGCAATCACCTACCGTTGTAACCTTGCATGCACCTTCTGTTATGCGGGTTGCGGGACTAGTGATGCCACTCCTGGTAATCCAGCCAAAGAAAAACACAGAGATTGGTGGAAATTCTGGCGAAAGAGCAACTGTTCTAAAAGAGATCCGATTGCTGCGGAGATGACAACTGATGAAGTAATGCAGGTTATCGATCAGATTGCGCATATCGGCAAAGTACCGAGCGTGAGCTTTACCGGTGGTGAATGTACCTTGCGGCTGGATCTGCCTGACTGCATTGCCCGGGCTAGCAGCCAAGGCATGCGAGTGAATATTATTACGAATGGGATACGCTGCGCCGATCCAGTCTATGTAGAATCGTTGATTGCCGCGGGTTTGACTTCCGCACAAGTAAGCCTTGAAGGTCCGACTGCCGAGATTCACGACAGGTTGACGCAACATCAAGGCTCATTCGCAAAGACGATTCGAGGCGTTGAGACTTTACGTGATGCCGGACTGCATGTGCATACCAATACGACGATCTGTAACGAGAATGCGAGGCATTTGAACGGCATTATCGACCTTGCGAAAAAGCTTAGTCTACCCCATATCTCAATGAATCATATCATTCCAACAGGTACACCTAATCTTTCTCGACACGAAAGAATTAAGGTATCGTACAGCAGGATCGGTAAATACGTCATACGAGCAAAACGATATGCCGAACAGGTGGGTATTGATTTCCATTGGTATTCCCCCACGCCCTTCTGTATTTTCAATCCCATTGCTCAGGGATTAGGCAATAAGGGATGCGCGGCCTGTGACGGCCTCCTGCATGTATCTCCGGCGGGTGAGGTACTGCCTTGTTCAAGTTTTGCGCACGGCGTGGGAAACATACTTGAGAAAGGACTTGATAAAGTGTGGTTCAGTAAATATGCCCAGTATTACAAGAAAAAACATCAAGCCCACCCAATTTGTCGGATATGTCGACACTTCCAATTGTGTCAGGGTGCCTGCACGTTGTATTGGAGCGCAATGGGCTACGGCGAATTATATCGGGCCCATGCGAAGAGAGTTTTGGACTGCGTTGCAAGGTTATTTGGAATGAGAATGCAGCGCAGACGAGTTACAGGGGAGGCTATCGCATGAGTGTCAGTATCCTGCCTGATCGCGAACGTCGACATTTGTTGCAGTTCTATTTTGCACCACGTTTAACATATGGCATGCGACTGGGCGTGGCCAGCGTTCTTATAATTGGAGGACTAGTCATACAACTGCTATGGCGTCCTACTTCAATTGCTCCATTACTATTTGTCAGTGCCCCGTTACTAATAATTGGAAATTTATTTCTGTTGTTGCGGGGATACGATCTTAGACCAACTTACGGTGTTCAAAAGGGAAAATGGGAAAAAACAACACGGGATCGATTCAAGATCGCTTGTGGACTTGAAAAAAAGATTGACCGTTGGGATCGGACCTTTGCAGATGTGACGTGCTTTACCGGCATCGCGTGTTTAATTTTGTTGGTCGCAGGCGCAGCTGCGCTATACATGTATCTTATGGAGGTATTCCGAGCACCATATTGGGCGCAAGTATTTGCTGTCGATGCTGCAGTATTGATACTCCCACATTGGATAACTGGTACGCGACGCGGCTGGCGTCCGGTAGCTCTAAAGCAGCAGATCGAGGCACTTGAAACAGCAATGCAGGAGATCGAGCGCTATGAAGAGCCTCCCTGCCAAATCCAACCGATGTTCGAGGTAGCCGGTACAGGGGAAATGCGTACTCCGATCGGAGCCCGTGTCTTTATACGTTTTCCCGACGGTCCTGAGGATTTCCTTGGTTTGCAATTTCAAGTGGCTCTCAACGAGGTACAGAGTACTAAATATCCGTATCTGTATTCTGTACTGGTGGCAAAAGAAACATTCGGATTGTTAGATAATCACTTCGATTCGATCGCCAGCGGCGTACATACCTTGTTAACCGTAGAAAACAACGTTGAGGAAGATATCGAAGTAATCATCATTCGTCAGTGGGCTCGTGGTGGAACCGGTTATCATACGAAACCGAAAGATGTACGCCGTATTGCACAAACTGCATGGATAGCTGCTACTAATGCTGTACAGTCAGCTCCGACATAATATACGTAATGACACAACTGGCCCAAACGCGCATGTAACCGTGGGAGCGAGTACATCACGTAGGCTGTGATGCATAGGTATCATCAGTATAATGGAATTTAACCTGGCCCGAGACACTGAGTATCATTAAACCGAAGGAGGGTAAATTGGTTTCCTTTCCAAGTTCATTTGTGACCTACCTTCATCAATGATACCACTTCAATACTGCTAGAAAATGATAGTGTATTCGCAGCAACATTAAATCCGATCCTGACGGAAAAATAACGTTCTATATAACTACATCTTTTCATGGGTTGGATTTAAGTTATTATTTTTCACAGACTTGAATTACTGCTGGCAGTTGGACCGATGAGCAGGAGATTTATACTAAGGTGCCAGGGGTAAAAGGAAAGTGATTGAAGTGGCGGTAACAACAGGATTATTATCTAACGTCCATTCTTTCAAACAGGATCGCATGCGTCATACATCCTGGGCTCGTTCTCGGGATTCAGGTCAATAGGTCAAAAATGCTTTTGCAGAAAGGAAATTGTTTCAGGCACCGACTCAACCATATTTTGGAAGGATTACAATCCGAAGCGGTTAAATCTTATACAGAATAATACCCTGATGAGAATCCAGATTAATTACCTGGACCACGGTTCCATCCAATAATTTGTAATTAAGCCCCAAATCAACTGCTGCCGAGACCTCACTGGGATTGACCAGGACCAGCACATTCTCAAATTCTCTCTCATAAATATTTGCCCCGTTAATGCTCGCTCGCAAATGATAGTTTTCTAACGGTTCTCCCACATCGGTTGCCCAATAGTCGAAATAGTAACGGGTACTAAGGTCGGAATAGTTGGGATTGAAACTGTAATAGCCGTACTCCCCCGTCCCCAGCAGATATGAGGCAAAACAAAATTGCTCGATCCGCTTCATTTGCTCTTCGGTGGTAAGGCTCATATCCGTACCGGAATAAGCGGAAAATATCCTGGTTTGAGATACCTCCTGTAAATTATCAACCTGTTGTTTCCAGCTGTTCTCGTCGAAAAATTTATCCGGCCCGTACCATGCGGTATGGACAAAATGTTCCATCATGCAACCGTCTATAATATAAGGAAATTGGTCGTCTTCGGGATGACTATCCCCCTCTAAAATCTCATTAAACACTAATATATGATTTGGCGTTTCCCTTTTTATATATTTTAAAGTTTCCGTCATATCGGCATTCCACGAATCTTTGAGTTGCTGGGGAATATCGACCACCGCATAGTAATCAACATAAACACTATCCCCGGAATTCGCCTGCCCGCTGACCAGAACTATGGAAGACTGGTCATGACTCTCGACTTCCAGCTCAACACCACTAACATTGATCACCTTAACGATATCTATACCCTTCGCCTCGCATGTATAAATACCTTCGTCGACATGAATCTCCCCCTCGACCGTTATCACCCCGAAATCGCCGACCGTTTGCACTTCCCCTTCGATGAAACGCCACCATCTTTCCCCTGAGAGAATCTTGCTCAAGGTAACATCTAAAAACGCGCCGTCCATCCTTGGGTCATTATGCAAAACATTATTAATAGCGCTTGCCAAATATTCTCTCCAACTTTGACCAGGATAGGTAATAAAACCATCCCCACCACCTGAGCAAAACTGGCGAGACCTGATTCTCCCCTCATAACCTTCAATCCCTTCAACATGAACGAAATTAGATTCATTGGCATTAACAACGTCCCAGCCATCTTCAGTGGGGCGAATCATGCCAATGCTCTTATACCACAACAAAACAAACTTATCCGAGAAGGCCCCCAGAGTAGGGGGAGACAATCCCTGCACCGTGCCACTTCTCATCCAATCAAATTTATTAATTAATAAATTCTTGATTTGCTCCGTGCCGTTTGCATCATTCCAGCATACCACTGTTTTACTTCCATCAGCTTTAAAATGAATTACCCGTTCCAGCCAACCTACGCCTACTTCCAGTTTGGCTACTTTACTTCTATCAATTCGGCAATCC
>CP070790.1:1321208-1325849 GCA_020346805.1 Planctomycetota bacterium | reverse complement strand
ATGTTATGCTGATTTATGGAGTCTAATTTCCGGCGCGATGATTTTTTCGTCCGTCAAGGAAGAGACGTCAATTTGCCACAGGCGTATTCGGTAATACGTCGAGGAAAAATCGTCGGCTCTGACGAAGTCGGGCGGAAAAAGCATCCGCCGGGCGGTAAGATCCGTGAAATATGCGGGCTAGCCCATTATTGTCCCTTCGCTGTTTCTTCTTATGATTTTGATGTTCGGTTCATTTTTGTTTGGTGAAATGTGCCAAGTTTATCCGGGCCCTATTTCTTTTTTTGTATACAAACCTGTGGACCAGTAGCTCCAATTGTCAATGTACTCGTTGAGATTGGTGGGCCGGATGAAGCGTATCTGGGCATGATCTATGTGTTTGAAGTGAGATTCGTGTCGAATTTCCATTTCACAGAACCGGGAGGCCTCATATCCCAGGTTTCGATAATGGGCGGCCACCATAACCGGGGAGGTGCCGCTTCTTATAAGCGGCCAATGGGATGGGAGGCCTCCAAAGGTCACAAATTTGCAGCCGGGAGCGAATAGTGTCTTGACTTCCTGGATTTCTCTTATCGGCCAGTCATCCAGGGCAACCCATGCCGATAGCCGGGGGTATCGTGCTGATCGTCGACGGATTTCGTCCCGAGCCTCAAGCGGGTTGGCATGGCAGTTGATCTTGGCATAAATGTCGATTTCGCGATGGCTGGCGAGCTTTTTTTCGAAGGCGGTTAATCGCGGTCCATAAGTCGGGTGGTCTGTGTCAGCATGTAGGACCATTATCGAACCGGTTCCCCCGAGAACCTCGATAGTGGCCTTGGCTATTGCTTCACCGATGTTTTCGTCATTAAAACCCACGTGCCCGACTCGAATGCGTTCCGGTGCCGGGTTGATCATCGAGACTATGGTAATTCCTCGGGTAAACATTTTTTCCAAAATGAATCTGATGGCGTCAGGATCGATAATTTGAATACAGAGACCGCGCATCTTGGGATCTTCGAGGGTTTTTAGTAGTTCGATCTGATCCTTGGGTGAATGACCTTTGGGGGAAAAATAACGAAATTCGATGTCCCCCATATAGCGGGTGTAGCGTCGGGAGCCTGTTTTCAATATGGGCCAAAGGGGATTTTTTTCGCCGGCCCCGACGAAGGCGATAAAACCTTTGTCGGAGCCGCGCTGGTTGTTTTTGGTGGTGGTGTCTTGGGTTACCGGCCCTTCTTCACATCCGCCGGTCGGCGTGAGGATCCCTATCATCAGTAATAGGCCTGCGAGCCGTACCCGATGAAACATAATATTTCTCCGCATTTGTTACTGATTCAGTTATGTATGCCCTCAGCCAATCGCTCGGTTATGACACATTGTACCCTTATTTATCGGACATGCTGCATGGTTGTAAATAACATTTGTATCAAGAGCTATGATACAACGATTTTGAACGGAAACCAATAACTTTATAAGGCCCCGAGGCTGGAAATGCTGATTCCGAAAAAATGGATATTGGTCCGTATAAAAGCTTACGGCACCCGTAACTAAGACAAGTTGCTGCTCATTGAGGTCTCGCCCCTGGCCGATAGAGATACTGGAGGATATCTTGTCGGTCCCGCCAGCCGGGGAGGTTGAAGGGGGACGATGGGATTTAATATCGAATCAATGAGGTTGGTATGAATAAAAACCGACGTTACCGGTTGGGAATGTCTGCTTACAATGCCGGTCGCTACCGCGAGGCTATAGAGCATTTAACCTCCTTGGTCGAAGGGGAAAAAGGTACCATAGCATTGTTGAGCCGATTTTATCTGGGGCAGGCTCACTATCGCTTGGCCTTGGATTGTTTCAAAGAACAACAGTACGCGCAAGCCACCCAACACTTTCAGGCGGCAGCGAGAATTAATCCGTTAGGAGGTGGATTTGCTCGTTTTCTGGTCGCCTGTCATGTAGGGACCGGACGCTACGATTTGGCGGGTCACGAGTTGGAAAATCTTCTTGCCCGGCAGCCGGATGATGCCGGTGCATGCATACGTCTTGCCTTGATCCGATGGAAGCAGGGCAGTTTGGTGGAAGCGGTTACCATTCTGCGTCAGGGTGTTCACCGACAACCGGATAATGCTGAGTTGCATTATCAACTCGGGGTAATGCTGGCCGCCGATGATGAACTGACCGAGGCGGAAAAATTATTCGAAAAAACGGTCATGCTGGATCCATTACATGTACGGGCATTTGAAAAACTTGCCCATTGCTGTGCCCTTAATTGTCGGCACGAACGCGCCATGGGATATTTGAAACGAGCACATGAGTTGGATCCTTCCAATGCCGGAGTCGGATTACAGCTCAATCTTCTTGCCCAGTCAATGATTTCTGGTGAATATCAACCGGATATTGAATGGCGGATGCCGATATCCGGCCCCGAATTTGATGAAATGGCTGTGGATAAGCTGGGCGAGGCAATCACCGACGAACCCGACTTCGTTCGATCGTTTCTTTCATTACCCGCAAGTGAAGTCGACGAAGAGGTGTTTTCTACGTTGGCCGTCACTTTGGAACACGCCTTGCGTAAACATCCTGAGTATGCCGACCTTCATTATCACTGTGGTGAAATCTACAATCGACTGGGTAACAGGGTCGATGCCATCAGGCATGTTGAGTGGGCGGTCCGGATTAATCCCCGTTATGTGAATGCCCTGATTTTGCTGGCTCAATTGTATGGTCAAACAAATAATTGGGCCGAGGGAGTCGAAAGATTGCAAGAGGCTATTCGCAAAGGTGGTGATTATCCCGACGTGCATTATTTAATTGGAAGGCTTTATCAGTCCGGCGGGCAGCAGGATCGTGCCCGGGAAGCGTACCGGCGTGCATTGGAATTGAACGAGAAGTATCAGCAGGCCCGAGATGCGTTGGCTGCCTTGCCTGCCTTGCCTGCCTGATTGGGGGAAGTAATGTCGTACTTATTGGAAACTCTCGGCCGGGGATTTGTTGGCCGGCTCTCGGACGCCTTTATGAGTCGGTTACAGTTGGTTGCGGTCAGAGACCGTGATGCTGTCTTAGCCCAAATCAAACGCGAGCCGGAATGCCCCGACCTTTTCTTGGATCTGGGTTTTTCATATTTACATGCCGGTTCTCTGTCTAAGGCGAAGGAATCGTTTGAACAAGTCGTACGTTTGGCGCCTCAGAATCTATTGGCCCGAATCGCTTTAGCCTGTTGTCTGGAAGAAAGCGGTTTACTTTCTGAGGCCGCCGATCATCTGAGTGCCGCCGCCGATTTTGAACCTGATGATGTCACCGTACAGTTCGGCTTGGCATATTGTCATGAGCGTCTGGGCCGAATAGGGGAGGCGATAACCCATTATCAACACGCCCTCCGCGGTTGTCCGAATTTACGCAATGCCCGTGAACGTTCGGCGGCCATTCATATTAAACAAAATCAACTCGATGCTGCAGTTTTGCATTACCAGGAAATGCTCACCGCCGAGCCCGACGACGTCGATCTGCATATGACCTTGGGTAATCTCTATCTGCGCTTAAACAATACCGAACAGGCTATTAAATCGTTCGAGCAGGCCTTGATTATTGAGCCGGATAACTGGCAGGCATGTAACGTCCTGGCCGATACTCTCGAAAAATCCGGCCTGTTGCGGGAGGCCATCGAACAACTGCACAAGATGGCCGAGAAGCGACCCGAGTTTCCCGATACTTATTTGCGCCTCGGCGATATTTACGTGCGGGTGGGTAACGACCAGGCGGCTATGGATTCATATCTCAAGGCCATCGAACTTCATCCCGGATATCTGGAGGCCATGGTTAAGGTGGGTACGCAGCATTTACGGGCCGGTCGATACTCTGAAGCCGCTTCATGGTTTACTCGGGCCATTGATGTCAACGACCGTATTTTGACCGCTTATGTGGGATTAGGTATTAGCCAGTTCGAGGCAGGGAAAGAATCGGAGGCCATGTCCAGTTTCGATTTGGCCGCCAGTGTGGAGCCTAACAGTACATTGCTGTACTCCGAGGTGGCCAGGCTGCAGCTCAAATGTGGAGTACAACACGAGGCTGAACGATACCTGGATCTCGGATTGCCTGAGCATGCTTCGCCTTGTCCGGATAATGTATCTGACATGATCGATAGGCAAATTGAAAGACATCGACAGTTGGCCTTGGAACGACCCAACCATCCCGATGTACATTATCGGCTGGGGCTGCTGCTGCGTCAGCGCGGTTGCCTTGATGAGGCTATCGAGCACTTCCAACGGGCCGTGACCATCAATCCGGTTTATACCAAGGCCCTGATCAAGCTGGGCTTGGCGCTATATGAAACCGGCCGGACCGATCAGGCTATTGAAACCCTCAAGCGGGTGTTGGATCTCAATCCCGAATATGTGGATTTACATTATCGGCTGGGCTTGATGTTTGCCGATCGCAAACAGTTCGAGCTGGCCGTCGAACATTTTGAAAAGGCCGTCGCCGCCCATCCCCACACCGTCGATTATCGCGAGAACCTGGCCATTGCCCTGGAGAACATGGGTCTTATCGATCGGGCATGGGCCATGTGGCTCCGCATCAGTGAAATGGTCCCCCAGCGCGAACGTGCCGCCCAAACCCAACAAACTGCAGGTTGACTTGAAGTATCTAATTATTCTTGGATTGTTTGATCGGCAT
>CP070790.1:1318599-1321108 GCA_020346805.1 Planctomycetota bacterium | reverse complement strand
GATCTTCGATTGAACCTTTCGCGTATGAATACGGAGGTGATCGGGGTTTTGATCCGTTAGAGGTGGCGTGTCGAGAAGCACATAAGCGGGGGATGGCGCTGCATGCCTGGGTTAGTGTAATGCCGGCGTGGCGGGGGGAAGGGCCACCGAGGGATTCGCGTCAGTTGTACAACGCCCATCCGGAGTGGTTCTGGTACGATCAAAAAGGTCGACGACAACCTTTATTACAACGGGGCAAAGCCTGGTATGTGAGTCTCAATCCGTGTTTGCCGGAGGTGCGAAGTCATCTGGTTAAAGTTTTTGAGGAAATTGTACAGAAATATCCGGTGGACGGTTTACACCTGGATTACATTCGCTTTCCGTCAGAAATATCGCCTAAGGGCAGCGATTATCCTTATGACCGCAAGACGCTTGCCCTATATAAAAAAGCGACGGGAAAAAGCCCGCAACAAGATCGTACGCGCTGGATCAGGTGGAGGACCGAACAAGTTACGCAATTAGTGCGCGAGATACGAGGCATGATGCGCAGGATTCGACCTAAAACAAAATTGACGGCGGCATGTGGTGCTGATTTTGATCGTTATCGCCGAGACCATTTTCAGGACGGTCCGATCTGGCTGCGTGGGAATCTGGTGGATCTGGTGTTTGTGATGAATTATTGCAAGGACGTGGAGACTTTCCGGCAGCGTCAGGAGGCCTGGCGGCGGGCGGCTTACGGCAAACCGGTTGCTGCCGGTATTGGAATGTATCTGCATGAAAACGATCAGGTGACAATCGAGCAGCTGAAACTGGCCAAAAAATGGGGTGGGGGAGTGGCTTTGTTTTCTTCCAATGTTCTTTTTGATTTATCCGTGCGAAGTCGGCAACGTTTGGTAAGTGTTCGTTCGGTTCTGCCGGCCATGTAAACTCGTTACGCTATTACATTTTACTGGTGATTTCGGGGTGACGGTTAAAGAATTTTCCGAAAACCGGCTGGAGGCGGCTTTTTAAGCTTGACGGGGCGGTCAACGGGTCTTATACTCTAATAATACGAGTATTTATTAAACTAGAGTATTTTACCCTGATTGGAGATATGAGTCATGAGTCAAGTTGATTTGGATCGAGTACGTGAAGACCTGGCAACGGTGAAACAGGCCGCCGGTATGGAATTGCCCTTCGGGTGGGAGGACGTCTGGTTAAACGTTTTTGTTCTCAGTGTGGGCGGGATGGTGGCTGTGATTTGGACTTTTTTGCCGCATAGTTTGCCACACTCTTTGGGCTTAATTCCGTTGCTTATCGTAGCTGTTGTTTATGGGATACGATTACGGATAAAGTATCGTCGCAGTACAGGCCGATCCTCGATTCGGCGTCGTGAGTACACGGCAAGTTTCGTGATAGCAGCAGTTGTGGGCACCTGTGCCATTGTTTATCGTCTGTGGGGGACGAGGCTGGGCCTCCCGTTATCAATCCTGCAAGGCATTGCCATTTTCTTCGTTGGATTAATGCTTGTTGGCCCTGCCGTACTTGATCGTAGTAGAATCTACTGTCTTGGAATCTCACTGCCCTTCATTTTGTGTGGCCTGGCAATACCCCTGCTATCTATACCCGCCGTCGCCTTAGTTGGCGGGGCGTGTGTTGTTAGCGGGTTGGCCATGGCGGCGATTCAGGCTTGGCAGCTTCGAGCACAAGAGGTTATACGAAATCGTGCCACCGATTGATTTCAATGGTCTTGATACCGCAGTTCACGGACCGGTGCGTCTGGGGGTATTGACCGCTTTGCAGATGGATGGTCCGTTGGATTTCACCACGCTCAGAAAGCAGCTGGATGTAGCCGACGGGGTGATGGGATTACATCTCCGGAAACTTGAAGACATTGGTTATATAACCTGTAAGAAATCGTTTGTCGGCCGGCGTCCCAGGAGTACTTATCGTATAACGTCCTCCGGCCGCAAGGCCTTGGCCGGTTATCTCCATGCGATGCAACAGTTAATCGATGCGGTGGAAGCGGAGGGGAAATAATTACGGCGATTAGTAAAGGGCAGGGTTTTTACCCTTATGAATTCTCATGTAACTGCTATCTTGCAATTGCTTCTATCTGCCTATATCATCATGTCACAGTAAAATAAGAAAAATTGGTTTTAAATATTCACCTGATTATTTATGGAGGAGCAGCCATGAGTGAATCGGGGAACGAGAATGTGCCGTATTCTCCCGGGGTACCACCGACCGTTCCCGGTGAGATGGTTATGCCCGCGCCTACGTCGACTTGGCCGACGGTTGTGGGGATCATTGCTATTGTATTGGGGGCTCTGGGCATCCTGGGTGGAATTTGGGGAGCTGTTTTTTCGTTATTTGGTCCGATCACGATAATGCCCATGCCCCAGAGTCAAACTATGTTTGAGGAGGCCATGCGGGATTCGATAGTTTGGGCTATGGTCAGCGGATTGTTGGGGATGGGTGCGGCCATTCTGCTTTTGGTGGCCGGTATTGGAGTAGTAAAGCGGCGGGTGTGGTCCCGCAAGATTTGTAT
>CP070790.1:1311149-1318499 GCA_020346805.1 Planctomycetota bacterium | reverse complement strand
CATGGTCTGGCAGGCTTGGGCTGGTTTGTTTTGGAAGTTGTCGACCAAGTTTTGACAATAACATCAGTATGGACAGGTTCAACTTATCTCGACGATCTCACCCATCATTTTAAAGATATGGCAACCATATCCTTTACATCTTTTCCCGATTATTTCACACTTCCCGTTATATGTTACTTTGGACCTATAATGGTATCACTGGGTTTTTTGTGCTCGCTTCGGCAGACTCTGGGGCGATGCCGCATTCGGACCGTACAAATCCTTCGCGTGGTAGCCTATACCAGCACACCTTTTTCCATATTCGGGGCAGCACTTCTTCTGGCTCTAACAACATCCGAAGTTTTCATTCACGATCGAATCAGCCTTATGGCTGAAATAATATTGGGGATTTGTTACCTTGGATCTCTGCCCTTTTGTTTGGCGATTTACCTCAGTGCCGGTCTGAAGTGCTATTTGCAACTTCCGCGGGCCTGGTTTGTGGGTATTATTATTGCTTTTGTCGGGTATCTTTTCAGCCCCACAATCTTCGCCTTCGTTCATGCATTCATTATGAATTACTAAAATCATTTATTAGGGTAACCTGGATTAGACCGTCCGCTTACTCAGGTACGCGGCTAGTACGACTCTCTTTGGTTATAACAAATCAGCAAGCGTTTTGCAGACGGTATTGACTTCCTGCTCGGTGAGTCGGCCGTGGAAAGGTAAGGCGATGGTGCGGTCTGAGAGGGCCTCGCAAACAGGGAAATCGCCGCGCTGGTAGCCGAATTTTTCGACATAGAACGGCTGAAGGTGGATGGGCGGAAAGTAGTTGCTGCAGCCGATGCCTTTTTCCTTCAGTTGTTTAAGGATGCGGTCGCGATCGTCGCGTGTATAGTCATCGTTTAGCCGTACCACCATAACAAACCAACTGATCTGACAGTGGGGAAGAATTTTTTGCATGCGGAGACGTTTCTCGTCATTGATCCGACGGGTATACCATTCAGCAACCTGGCGGCGACTATTAAGGATCTCATCAATGCGTTTCATCTGGGCGATGCCCAGGGCGCAGTTTATGTCGCTGATTCGGTAGTTGAATCCCAATCGGACGTGTCCGAGCCAACCGCCGTGCTCATCCCGCCCCTGGTTTCGGCAGGAGACTACGATCTTGTAAATATTCTCGTCGTTGGTAACGATAATTCCACCCTCGCCGGTGGTAACCTGCTTGTTGGGATAAAAGGCGAATAAGGCAGCGTCGGCTTGGGTGCCGACCGGTTTTCCCTTGTATCTGGCGCCGAGGGCCTCGCAGGAATCCTCAATGACGCAGATGTTGTTTTTATTGGCTATCTGAAGGATGGGATCCAAATCGGCAGGCTGGCCGAAAACATCAACCGGGACAATGACCCGGCTTTTGGGGGTAACGGCCCGGGCGATCTTGGCCGGGTCGATATTCCAGGTTTCAGGATCGATGTCGGCAAAAACGGGCCTGGCCCCTTCGTATAAGGCACAGTTGGCCGAGGCACTGAAGGAAAAGGGGGTAGTGATGACCTCGTCGCCGGGTCCGAGACTGATAGCATGCAGACAGAGGTGCAGGCCGCTGGTTCCGCTGTTAACGGCGGTGACGTATTTTGCCCCGGTAAATTCGGCAAATACGCGTTCGAACTCGGCCAATTTGGGGCCGAGGGATAGATCTGGGGTATTTAAGACCTCGATAACGGCGTCACGTTCGGCCTGGGTAATATCGGGCCGAGAAAGGGGAATATTCATTCGATCCTCCGACTATTTATACAAATCCATACCAGTAAGGCGGTGAACATTATACAACTTACAGGCCGGTACGGACATAGCCGATATAGTCGGCATCTACAATAATCTTACTTGCCTACGAACAGCAGGTTCTTATGATAATTGTCCCAGCAATTATAAAGTTCATGAAGGGCAATAAGGAGAATACAATTGTCGGATAAAGAATTGTTGCAAAAGATTAAAAATAAGACGGCCCGGGTGGGCATTCTGGGGATGGGTTATGTCGGATTGCCGCTGGCCCGAACTTTTTGTGGCGCGGGTTTTCGGACGCTGGGATTCGATATCGATCAGCGGAAGGTCGAGAAGCTGAACGCCGGCCGTAGCTATATCAAACATATCCCCAGCAGTGCGATCAAGAAGATGCGTTCGGATAAGTTATTTGAGGCTTCCTCCAATCCGCGGACCCTCAAGGGATGTGACGCCCTGTTAATCTGCGTTCCCACTCCCTTATCCAAAATGCGGGACCCGGATATGAGCTATGTGATCTCAACCTGTGAAACGGCGGCGGGTCAACTTCGCAAAGGTCAACTGGTAGCGCTGGAGAGCACCACCTATCCGGGTACAACACAGGAATTGATGAAACCAATCCTCGAAAGCAGCGGTTTGAAGGCGGGGACGGATTTCTTTCTGGCCTATTCCCCGGAACGTGAGGATCCGGGGCGTAAGGATTTCACTACCGAGACAACCGCCAAAATTGTCGGGGGGTACGATCCAAAAAGTCTGAAAGTTGCGGTTGCGTTATACAGCCAGGCAATCGCGAAAATTGTCCCGGCTAACAGTTGTGAGATAGCCGAAGCGGCCAAGATCGTGGAAAATGTTTACCGAAGCGTGAACATCGCCATGGTCAACGAGTTAAAGATACTGTTCGAACGGATGGGGATAGATGTTTGGGAAGTGATCGAGGCGGCCAAAACCAAGCCCTTTGGTTATCAGGCCTTTTATCCGGGGCCGGGATTGGGCGGACACTGCATACCGATTGATCCCTTCTACTTGAGCTGGAAAGCCAGACAATATGACCTGAATACCCGCTTTATCGAACTGGCCGGGGAGATTAACACGGCCATGCCTTTGTATGTGATCGATCGCGTAGCTCGGGCGTTAAATACAATCAAGAAGCCGATCAACGGTTCGAAGATTCTGGTATTGGGATTGGCTTACAAGAAAGACATCGACGACATACGCGAATCGCCTTCCATAGAATTGATCGAACTGTTGCAAGAGCATGGTGCCAAGGTTGATTACAACGATCCCTATATACCAACAACTCACAAGCAGCGGGAGCACGATCTGCGCATGAAATCGGTGCCGGTTACGCCGGCCAGCATCAAGCGTTACGATTGCGTGTTGATTTCAACCGATCATTCGGCCTATGACTATGAAATGATCGTAAAGAATGCCAAGCTGGTTGTGGACACGCGGAACGCGTGTGCCAAGGTCAAGGGCAACAAGAAACACGTATTCAAGGCCTGAAATAGCTATTTGACAATCTTCAAGACTTTTCGGAAGGTGTCGGTGGCGGCCTGGCCGAGGAGTTCGAAGGTAACACTCTCGGTGGTAGTAATAACGGCCCCGGCCTGACGCATGCGCTCCAGGGCGATGTCGCGATCGAACGGTCGGCGCGAACCGACGGCATCGGCACAAACGTAAGGGGTATATCCGAGACGAAGCAGATCGAGCACCGTTTGCTGAACGCAGACGTGAGTTTCCACACCGACAATAACAATATAAGGCCGGGCCACCTCTCGCAGCTGATCGATTACCGATTCGATACAGCCACTGAAGCGCACCTTCTCAATTGCTTCAATATCACCCACCGCTTTACGGATCGCATCTATCGTCGGGCCGATGCCCCGGGGATACTGCTCGGTGACGATCATGGGCACGCCGAGCACTTTTGCCGCCTCGATCATGCGGCACATCATTTCGACGCAGGCATCGGATTGATGGATGGCGGGAATCAGTTTTTCCTGGACGTCCACCACCATAAGGGCTGAGGTTTCCGGTTGAATCATGGCAGGGGTTTTGTTCATATCCATAACTCCCGATCGACGATACCAACACTGTAGAATCGATCAGCGATAAGGTCAATCTGACCAACCCTTATGAATCGACGTCATTGATTACCCTTATAAAACAAGATCACGAATACGAATATAAAGATAACTTCGACATAAAAATCCTGAATTTTGATGATTTTCACCAACTGGCTTCGGAAATTTACCCACTTTTAGCGTCTTAATGATAAAGTGGTAGATACTATGGGATTAATTGTTCCGGCACAATTGAGCAGTTGGTTTGACGACTACAGTCCAACGTTGGTGCTGTATGCCCGACAATGGTTGCCGGTGGAATCCGCTGAGGACGTGGTTCAGGATACATTTATTCGTCTGATGTCCCAACCGAGAGAGCCGGCAAATATAAGGGCCTGGCTATTCCGATCCGTGCGTAATGCCGCTATCAGCCAGCTTCGTTTGCAGGGACGGCGTAAAAAGCACGAGCGGCAACTGGCGGCAGATCGACAACAAAACCTGTTTGAGCATCGCACAGAGGACCTGATCGATGCAAGCGAATTACAGGTAGCTTTGGAATCGCTCCCCCAAGAGCAGCGTGAGATCGTCGTGTTACGATTGTGGGCCGGCATGACCCTGAGGGAGACAGCCGAGGTTGTTGGCGAACCGGTTTCGACGTTGTTCAGTCGCTACCGTTCGGGACTGGCAGCCTTACGAAGAAAGTTGGAGCTATCATGCAAAACGAAGAACGCTTAACACCCCCCGAGTGTGAATTGGAAGAAGTATTAGGAAATATCAAGCCTGCGGGTACATCGATCGATCGCGACCTCTTGATGTTCCGGGCCGGACAATCATCGGCCCGACATCGCAGCCGAGTATGGCAGTTTTCGACCGGATTACTGATCATTGTCCTGTGCTGGTCTCTATGGAGCAGGCCGATGCCTGAAACGATCGAGCGGACCGTTTATGTAAAAGTTGATCAGCCCGGGCAGTCCAAGGCCAAGCCCCCTGCTGCATCATTGGCCACGCTTGAATGGCGGGTCAATGGTAAATGGCACGAACTGAAACTTGATTAACCTATTACCCGGATTTAACAGGAGAAGAATTATGGTTCGTCATATTACGCGCAAAAAAACTTTGCTCATAGTAAATTTGTCGCTGATCTATTTCGTACTGCTGGTTTTGCCCGGGGCGTTAACTGCTTCGGCCCCCCAAAGGAGCAACCTTGAAGTATTAGATGTCGAATTCGAGCCCATCCACCAGGGTAAAAACGTCGTTTACATTAAAGTACATAACCATGTAAATCAGGATCAGGTTTTTTCCACGCATATCTACACTCGGTCGCCTGACTACGGCAAAGGTATGGGCTGGGGTACACGTTTTTTCAAGACAATCAAAGGAGATGAGACAAAATGGACCAGGTTCGTTTTCAAGATCCAAGGGCCTATTACGGATGCAACCTGGATTCGACTTAAATTTCATAACCCCAAATCGATTTCAGATTACGATTATGATAAGTATTTTCACCAAATACGATATAGCAGCGCCGACATCGAGCATAAAAAGATTGAAACGGCTACTCAACCGGCTTCAAAAGCGGAAACCGAGATGGTTGTAAATCTTTTTACTAAACTGCAAAACTATTTCAAAAATAAAAATTATCAAGATGCCTGGGATCTATTTACCAAGGATTATAAAGACGCTGAAGTCCAATATGAGGAATTAGAAAGGTTCATACAATCTATTAAACCGGGGACTTTGCATTCTGCTTTCAGGTGGGACACAAATGAGTTTGGTGAGTTAAAATTCAAAGAGGTTTCCAAAAAAGATGGGCTACTGATTCTGACGGCAACCCGCAAAGAGGAGAATTGGGCGATTACCTACGATCGGGTTGAAGGCAAGTTGAAAATCGATTGGATCTCAGGTTACGTACCCCAACTAATTCTATGGGCTGATTGGGATAATCGATTGTTACCCCAAATGCAAAAGAAGAATACGGATCATTATGACATCTACTACTTTGAGAATTCGTCGGCTGCAAATGACATTAATATTATCTCAGAACAGAAAGACAAAGGTTACGAAGCCGTCTGTAAATTCATGGGAACCAAACCTGAAAAACGGATTCGACTGATACTATTTGAGGACGAACACACCAAATGGATGCAAACCGGTCATCAAGGTAAAGGATGGGGATACAATGATACAATTGTCGAGGTTTATAACCAGGAGACAAAATTAGATCCTTATTTCATGACTACATTCCATGTAACCGAAAGCTACGGAAGTCCGCCGGCATTACTAATGTATGGTTTTGCCAGTTATATATCTGAGCAACTGGGGGCACCGCCATTAAAGTACAAAGGCGGCGGAAATCTGTCGCTCTATGCCCGCGTTCGAGAACTTAAAGACAAAGGCCAATGGATCGATCTTGACCAACTCATTACCTACACCGACATCGGACCGGCCGAGACCCAACCCGCTATTGCATATGCCGAGTCGGGGGCTTTTGTAAAATTCCTGATCGACAAGTACGGCAAAGAAAAATTCCTCGAGGCATACAAAATTCTGAAAAACTCAGAAGATAAGAAGGTGCAGAAGCAGAATGTAAGCACCCTGGGCCGGATATACGGCAAATCGCTGACAGAACTGGAAAATGAGTGGGAAAGTGTATTTTTAGGGAGAATCGAGCGATAGTACGAATACGATCCTCTCCCAATTTCTGTTTTATTCAGGCGGCTTTACCGAAAATTCTTGTGTTGACAAGCCTTTGAGGGGCCGATATTATTAATATCATGATGAGGTCAGTTGAGAAATACCGTAGAGCCCTATTGAGCCGCGAGGCAGACAGGTTTGCTTTATTGCTGGACCTGCTGTTGCTTAGCGTGCGCGTAGGGCCTTCGGCCGGCTGATCTCGAGAGAGTCAGATAGCTGAAAACAAAGCCCTACGCGAGAAAGCGTGGGGCTTTTTTAATTGGGTTATTATGGGCAAAAGCGGCCAAAACTGGTATTGCCGCCACAAGTGGGCCAAAGTTTGGGCCCTCAGCAAAGAACAAGGAATCAAAGTTATGTCAGCCAAACATGAACAAACAACTTCGGATCGGCCGATGATACGGATTTTCGACACCACGCTGCGAGACGGAGAACAATCTCCGGGCGCCTCCTTGAATACCTCGGAGAAGCTGGAGATTGCCCGTCAGTTGGAACTGCTCAACGTTGATATTATTGAGGCCGGTTTCCCCATCAGCTCGCCCGACGATTTCGATGCGGTGCGGGCGATTGCGGACATTATTCAACACTGCACGGTAGCGGGCTTGGCCCGCTGCGTGGAAAAGGACATCAAGCGAGCGGCAGAGGCGGTGAAAGATGCAAAGATACCTCGGATTCATGTGTTCTGCGCAACCTCGGCCATTCACCGACAATACAAGCTTAAGCGTGCGGAAGAGGAAATAATCAAGCTCAGTGTCGAAGGCGTTCGGCTGGCCAAGAGTTTCGTGGAGGACGTCGAGTTTTCGCCGGAGGATGCTTCGCGAACCGAGCTGCCCTTCCTGACCGAGGT
>CP070790.1:1307053-1311049 GCA_020346805.1 Planctomycetota bacterium | reverse complement strand
ATGCTTTCTGCCCGGGCGTAACGCTTCAGGGCATCTTCCGTTACCGCTTGTATCACACAACCGCCGATGGTGTCGTGGAATTGATTCATCATTACTTCCAGCCAGGCGGATTTCAACTCGGCTTTTGGATAAGGAATTTCTACTAAGCGAGCGGCGATGGCTGCAAATTTCTCAGCTTCGATAAGAAGGTTCTCGGTATGGCGATTGGCAGCCTTCAGCTTTGCGGTGTTGGTGTAATTGCCCTCGAATTGGAAATCCAGTTCGTTGCGTAATACCGGCCAGTCGGGGCGGGCATCTTTAACGGCTTTGAGGAATTGATCCACTCGTGAAAACCGTGCCGGTACGGAGGCACCTTCCATCTGTTTTTTCAGGTTCCGGATATCGTCGGCTTTGAATCCTCCGCCATGATCCCCCCAACCGACCCGCCACATGGTGATATCCGTGCCGTACATCTGTTTCATTCTTTTGTGGTAATCGACGGCAAGTTTCTCCAGATCGATCTTAGTTGGGTGGCGGAGTGGTCGGCAAGCGAGAACTCTTGAGCCGTCCGGCGATTCCCACCAGAAAATGTTGTCGCCGCGTGAGCATCGCTGAAAAACATAGAAGTCGATCTCGCATTTTTTGAAAATCTGCGGCAGGCTCCAGGGATGGGTCCAGGAATCGATCAGCCAGGCGTTGCGGACGTCTTGGCCGTAAACTTCCCGGAAATATCGTTTACCGTACATGCATTGCCTCACCAGCGATTCGCCACAGGGCCCGCAACCTTCAAACTCCACCCAGTGGGCGCCGACTATCTCAAAACGCCGATCCCTGATCAGTCTTTCCACCCGGGCCGCCAGTCGAGGATGATGTTTACGCATCCCTTCGTAAAGAGGAACCTGGCTGGCGGAAAAGCTGTAATCGGGGAAGAGTTCCAGATTGTCGGCGGCCTGTCCGAAGGTCCAGGGTATTACAACCTCGATGGTCTCGGGATCGTATCGCCACACCCAATCCAGGTCGATATGTGATTGAGGAACTATATATATACCATTCGGTGATGACGAATCGGCATTGCCCAGAACCGCCGATACACTGATTAAAATAGCAGCAATACCCATACCTAAAATCTCCTTAACGTCGAATGAACCTTTTTCACAGGATGTAGTATTAGGATGATTTTAATAAGAACTTCTAACAAAACTAGCCGCGCACGAAAGTAAGCGGATTAAATACATGATTATTTGGCAATTTCATTCCAATATTACATGATTTTGTTACACGTTCTAAAGAAAAATATATTTTAGACAGCGGTCTTTTGAGGTTTGGCGGTTTGGGGAATACCCAGGCCGGTCAGGATTTGTTCGGCCCGGCTGCGCACTTCGTGAATCTTGGACCTGCGAATCTCGGCATATCCGGTGATATCCTCGATTGATTTGAGAACCTCAACATACTGGGCATAGGATACGTCGTCGTCAAACTCAAAATTATCTACCACCCGCTCATACCACTTGACCAACTTGCGATCCTGATAATGAGCCCAGAACATTACATGCCTGAGAAATCGCAAATTCCGTAGTACGTATAAAGACCAGTTGGGTACGCGAATGTTGACTTGTTTGCCGAAGATGCGGGGATGAAACGTCCTCTTATAACGGATTCGATCGCCGTTATAGAGGTTAACATTATATCGCTGTCGGTCTCGACGGAGTTTTTCATAGCTGGTAAGTAATTGAGCGACATAAAATTCATCTTTAATAAGCATCAGCTTGGCCAGATTCCAAACAACGGCTTTGGTGGCCTGGAAACCGTGTTTCTGGTCATCGGCCAGGAAAACCCGCCGAATCCGCTGCACATATCGTCGAGCGTGTCGTATGCCGCCCCACTGAATCAGGTCGTAGATGCGAACGGCAATGTCCCTCATGGTTTCGCGATCCAACTCGCGACAAGCCCGAAGGGTGGTGTAAACCATATGTTTGTAACTTCGTGCCAGTTTAGTGTCGGGAAGTCTTCGTTTCCCGGCGGCACCCGGTTGTTCACTCCGCAGGGCCTTGGCTGTGCCCAACAACCTCATGTTTAGATAAGCGCCTTTTTCCCGAACCGTACGAGCCAGCGATCGTGTAGGTTTGTATTCGCCAAATAGATCAATGAACAATTCCGGATATGAGACGAGTTTTCGACCCACATCGAAGGCCCGCATGTTTTTCTTGAAGTCTACGCGAAGCGTTTCGCGAATACCGTTTTTCAGGGAATCAAGCGAAACGGGGATCAATCCGCGTTGATAGGCCATACCCAGCATGGTGATATTGGCATAAAGCTTGGTACCGAAGATCCTCTCACACAGGGCGCTGATACGGGCTGAGAAATACTTATCCGAACGTGTGACCTTGCGAAGGGTTTCCTCCAACCCATCGACTTTGTAATCGTTGATTCCGATTAACATGCGGATGGTGGGGGTCAGATCGGTATTAACCACCACTGCAGTACGATCGGGAGAGGCGACACGAAACGGGGCTTTGGAGTCAACCGCCCGCACTGCTTCCAGCAGATCAATACCCAAAAGCAGGTCGGCCTTTCCATATCCGATGGTCATACTGGTGGACTCTTGACTCTTGCTGAATATCAACTGGGAAAATACACCGCCATTACGTATGGCCAATCCTTTTTTGTCGCTGAACTGTACGTGATACCCGTCATCGCGACCGGCATGAACAAGAATACTGGTAGCGGTTCCAATACCCATGCCTCCAACCCCGGCCAGCCAGGCCCGCCAAACATCACCCTTGAAATCGATCTTGGGCTCAGGAATATCCTTGAGCATCATGGTTTGCCCTCGGGGGCGGGGCGGTTGTTTTCGGGTAACCGTAACCTGTTCAAACGAGGGGCAGGAACCGAGATTTGCGCAGGCCCCGTCATTAGTGCACCAGGAAAGATCGGTATCCATTTTCAGTCCGTACGGCGTCGGTTCGATGGTCAAGCCCGGGCAACCGGTGTTCATGGTACACTCGCGGCAAAACTCGCAGACCTCCTGCGTGATGTTCATGAAAGTTTTTTTGCTGACGAAGCCGCGTTTTTTCTGTTCGGCCCGCTCGGCGGCCATTTTTCGTCGATTAAAGGTAATCCCGCATTCCTTGTCGGCAATGACGATCTTGACACCATCAGAAAGAAAAGTCCTCTCCAGCAGCTTGCTGTACGAGCTGCGATCGGCAGGATTGGCCCGCACCACCGTGCATCTTCTCCGAGTAATGGAATTAACAATCTGATCGATGTCCTGGGCGAGGATGGGCCGATTCAGAACGTCCCTCTCATTGGCGGGCAACGGCTGATGCCCGGTCATGGCAATAGTATCGTTGGCCAGGATGATATAGGTGATGTCCTGACGGGTGGCGATGGAATTACTGATGGCCGACATTCCGGAGTGGAAGAAGGTGGAGTCGCCCATGAATACTACCTGCTTGTTGCAGATGAAAGGATCGATTCCGCTGCCCGTCCCCCCGCCAAGGCCCATACCGGAGTAATTGTGCATCAGATCGGTGTTGGGCTCGAACAACAACATGGTGTAGCAGCCGGTATCTCCATGGCATACCAGGTCGATCGGTTCACAACCATGTTTTTTACGCATGTATGCGGAGTCGGCGAATAGTTTTTTGATCTCCAGGCAGGTGATGGCCGAATCTCGGTGTGGGCAGCCGGGGCAGAAGGCGGGAGTACGTACGGGAACCTGGGCCTGCACTTTCGCTGCGTCTTCGATGATCTTCAATTCCCTTCGGATATCATGGGCGGATTTTTTTGCCAGCGGTGAATCGAGAGCTTGCAGGAATCTCCCGAGTCGGTCGGCCACCATCGAGACGTTTAAACCCATCGAACCCGGGAAGGCGGTAGCATTGCCGGGGAACTGTTTGCCCCAGACTTTGGCGATGGGTATTGATTTCGCCTGCTGGAAGCGAACAGCTATATCCGAGATCTGCTCCTGAATAAACGATCGGCGTTCCTCGACCACGACAATGTGCCGGAAGCGCT
>CP070790.1:1304044-1306953 GCA_020346805.1 Planctomycetota bacterium | reverse complement strand
TTTCCGCCTGGTAGAAACCTGAATTTTTTGAACCAAGGGCCGGCACCGGCCGCCAGCCTTCGGGTAATTCCAGGTGGCGCAGATCCTCACGCGTGACCGTGACATGATCGTCAGTTAGACCCGGTATTCCGTAATGGTAGCCGATACGGGCATAGGATATTCCAGGTGTTTCCGTATGGGTGTAGAGTTCCATATAAAAGGCGATGCGTTGTTTGAAGGGCAACGGGTCGAGGATATGCCAGCGGAAGTTGGTGACGAATCCTCGATTGCCGGGCCCGTCATTTCTGGGTTGTCCGCAGTAGGGGTAATAAAAGATGTCGGACATGCTCCATGAGTAATTGTAATAGTCTTCAGAACCGGTGCCGAAGGTTGAGGGGCGTATATCGTCGTCGACGAATATTTTTTCATCGCCTTCACCCCACCAGTTGCCGTGGGAGCTGGGAACTCGGCAGGGATTGAGGAGCATTACCGTGGATCCGACGTAAATGCCTTTACCGTTGGCGATGAGGTAGGGGAGGTCCTGAACGGCAGTATTGGAGCCAACGAGGTCATGGTCGACGCGCCATTTGGCGCGGAAATGCATGGAGGTGTTTGGGTTCCATTGATAATCGGTTGTGAGAATGGAACCGGTGATCCGGACGGTATATTTGTCATAATTGTCGATAACGATTTTACACGATTTGGCAAAGGGCATTACATATCGGCAGGTCATGGTGCCGTCGGTTTTGACGGTGAAGGGTATGGTATCATAAGGATTTATGCCGGGGGCGGCCCCGAAGAAGTCGCCGATGGGGGCTTGAACCTGGCCCCAGGGGTGGCCGTCGAAAGTTATGTTAAGTACGGTTTGTCGAAGGGCGCGGTCGAGATCGGGTGCGGATACTTTTAAAGTTAAACATTCGATGGCCTGCGGACCTTTGAGTTCCAGGATCGATTGGGACATTTGTCTGGCGGGGACAGTGGCGTCGATGGGGATTGGCGATTTTGGTGATGAATATTTCCAGGCCGAGTCGGGAGATTTCAGGACCTTGGCTACCCGGCGAATTGTATTTTCGTTTGTCTTTAGGTCGGACGGTTTAAAGGTAGTAACATCAGCGCTGGATTCATAGAGACGGATCTGTATGTGGTAAAAATGAAGTTTTTTAAGATTTCCCGTCCAGACTATCCGACAGTTTTTGGCGAAGGGGATGGGGCAGTAGGCGGCATCGCGTTGGTAAAAGGTTCCGTGCAAGATGGAATTGTCAATACCCGCATCTTTGGTGTAGTTATCATAAGGCTTGAGAAAGAAATCTGTCGCGCTTCCCTGCCAGACAGGTTGATCTACCCCGTCGAGACACATATGGATAGTACCGTTTATGGCGGCGGTCCAGGTGCGTACGATGGCCCCGGGGCCTTTGACATCGCAGATGAGGTATTCTCCGATGCCGTTTTGGCTGGGTTCACGGATTACCGCTTCGAAATTGGGGATAGGTTCTTTGCCGAATCCGTCGCTGTTGGCGAACCAATCGGGTCCGCCGGGCAGGGTACTGCGACGGTCGTAGGATGAGAACTGCACCGTTTTGTAAGCGGGCTGGGGAAAGTAAGTGAGGCGGTGCATATCGGTCATTTCGTTTATCAGCGAACCGGTGGTGATAGGTTCGGCGGAAGATGATCCATATAAAAAGCCAGTAATTATAAAGAGGATTAATGTTGAACAATTGCCGAGCTTCATGGTTTTCTCCGAGATTGGTGGTATTTAAATCATGCCTTTTTCACGTAATTTTTGCACGACACCCTGGGTGATTTGGGTGACGCGGTCCTGTTCGATATCCCCGCTGCGCGGAGGGCAGCCTTCCAGGGGGGCGTCGACGTAACCGAAGTCGGCGAGGATGCACTGCAAAACTTTCTGTAAGGCGGTTCGATCGATTTGCTGCGCTTCGCTTAAGGGCTGTCGGCTCATTCCCATGTTGAAGCCGCGGAGTTCGACGGCGGCCCGGAAGCCTTCGGGGAAGTCGGCGGAGTAGAGCATGGTATCGAACAATTCCAGCAGACGGTACTGCAGGTTCATGGCTTCGTTTAGCTGACTCACCTGGGCAAGATCGTATAGTTTTCGGGTTAATTCGGGGACGATACCGCTGGTGGCGTTGGTTCCACCGTCGGCCCCGACCATCAGCATGGGAACCAGTACGGCCTCCCAGCCGGTGAGGAAGGCGAAGTCGGGGCGGTTGGGTCTTACGGCGGAGATCATGCGCATCATAAAGGCCACATCGCCGGATGAATCCTTGATGCCGACGATCCGTTCGTGTTCGGCCAGGCGTTTTATAGTGGGCACATCGATAGGGCTGGCGAACATGGGGATGTTGTACAGGGTTATATCGATGGGAGAGTTCAGGGCGATCTGGCGGAAGTATGCGTAAACCGATTCGGGGCTGAGTTTATAGTAAAAGGGTGAGACGATGGCGACGGCGCGGGCCCCGTATTCATGATAAGTCTGACAGGCCTTGATGGTTTCTTCAACATTGGCTTCGGCGGCGCCGGCAAGTACCGGTACTCGGCCGGCCGTTTGTTGGCAAACGATCTGCACAATTCGCCGACGTTCCTCAGGGGTGAAGCGGATGAATTCGCCGGTTGAGCCGTTGGGGTAGAGTCCATGTACGCCGCACTCGATAAGCCAATCGATATAACGACGGAGTTCGGCTTCATTGATTTGGCCGTTCTGATCCAGGGGGACCATGTGGGGGGTGAAAATACCTTTGATTTTCTCGGCCATTGAGGGACTCCCGTGGTTCGGTCAAGTTTGTGGCTGTGCTTTGTATGATCACGTATCTCAGTATGCCCACGCGGGTGTGAGCATGGCACCCATCGCCGGGAAACCGGCCAAGTATTGTATATGGAAATATGGCTGGTGAATAGGCGGATAAATGGGAAATGAG
>CP070790.1:1296578-1303944 GCA_020346805.1 Planctomycetota bacterium | reverse complement strand
CTCCACACTCGGCGGCATGGCGGATGGCCAATTTAAGATACTCGCCATGGACCTCCGGCCTGCCCAACGGCCCATGTGCCTGCAAGCCAGAAAGCTTGACACCGGCTTTTTCAGCAGCACGCCTGATTCGATAGGGATCATCAAACATTGAGACGGTATGGTAATAACCTGCTTCGCTCATTAATTCCCGACCCCAGTGGACCATCGGTTCGATATATTCGTAGCCCAGTTCTGCCGCCATCTCCACCCCCCACTCGAATGGTTTCTCATGACGGCGAATTGCCTCCAGGTTGAGACCGATATATAGGTTACCCATAGTATTTCTCCTCATCTTTAAAAACTGGATTTTATTTTTTCTGCCAACCGTGCAGATACCAATACATTATGCCTGATGTCAATGAGCCCGGCAATCGGCGATTTGAGAATAATTACAATCAATCATCTGCTATTGAGCGCCATACCCATCATTCACAGCAGGTTTAAGGCACTTATGCATTTCGTCCTCCCCTCCCCTTATCGCCGATTACAGGGCCGAGGGGAAGGGGGCAGATATGGATTAAAAACCCTTGTATACCCGGCATCAATCCCGCCGCACTGTTGAACGCGTATCAATCAGTATGAGTTGCTTAATTCATTATTTATCACAGAGTAGCCAGCAGTTAAAAAACTACATGAATCTTAGACCAAATATGTGTACAATAGTATGATTGGTGATCCCTACAAGTGATGATGTGGTATTCGAGAAGCTTTATGAGCGGCAATATGCCTATATTTCATGGAACAACAGGAAAATATCGGCTACAGCATTCCCTGATAGCAACAATAATATCGCTAAGTAGTTTAAGTATCTGTGCGGGTGATTACCAGATCTGGACTGAGTGGCATAATTCTCTTACACCTGTAGGGCAGGCGGGTAACGAACTTACCTTGGCCGGCAACGGCGAGACTAATTACCGAATTGTTATACCCAGGGCGTCTACTACCCAAGACAACAAGGCGGCGGAAGATCTGCAGTATTGGTTACAGCAAATTACGGGGGTACAACTGGGCATAATCAATGACAACCAACCTCTGGGAAATAATTTACCCATCAGTATCGGCCGTACCTCGCTACTGGAGCAATCGGGACTGCCGGCGGCAAACATCGATCTGCAAGACGAAGGTTACGGCATAGCGGTGCAGGGAGAGACCCTTTTTCTTTGGGGCGGCCGGACACGAGCGGCAATCAATGCCGTTTACGCCCTGCTGGAGGAGGACCTCGGCTGCCGGTGGTACAGCAACGACCACTATCGTATCCCGTTGCAGCCGACTTTGACCTTTGCACCAATAGTCCGAACTTACATACCGCCATTGAAATTACGGGATCCCTTCTACTTCGTGGCTTTCAACGAAGACTGGTCGCTGCGAAACAGAACCAACGCCCCGCGGGCACCGGTGCGCGAGAGCTGGGGCGGACACATGGATTACGGCAATTTATTCGTGCATACATTCAACGTGCTGGTGCCGCCGTCGCAATATTTCGCCGAACATCCCGAATATTACATGATGAACGTCGGAGGAGACCGTGTCACCAGCCAACTATGCACCACCAATCCGGAGGTAATACAATTAATAACAAATAAGATTATGAATTATCTTGACGATCATCCCGATACGGAAATTGTCAGTGTATCCAAGAACGACAACGGAAGTACCTGTTTGTGTCCAACCTGTAAGGCGCTGGATGATGCCGAGGGATCGTCCATGGCCTCACTGTTGTACCTGGTAAATCCCGTGGCCAAAGCCATCGAACCGGATCACCCCGACGCATTAATCTCCACCCTGGCCTATTTCAGCACCAGGGATGTGCCGTTAACCATGCGCCCTCGTCACAATGTGATCATCCGCGTCTGTAACGCTCTCGATGGTTCGTGGGAGCAGCCTTTTATCCCGGCCCAACAGACCGATTGGGGGCCCAGACTTGAAGCGTGGTCGGCCGCTCATGATAAACTCACGGTCTGGGATTATACGGTCAACTTTTATCATTATCTCGCACCTATGCCGAACATGGAGGTGATCGCCGCTGACATTCCATACATGGTGGCCAACAACGCCGAGGGGATTATGACTCAGGGCGCTTATCAAAGTACCGGTGAGAGGGACTGGATGCGTTCCTGGGTGATTGCCAAGCTGTTGTGGGATCCGTCGCGAAACTGGTTTGAACTAATGCAGGATTTTATCTGGGGCCACTACGGCAATGCCGCGGCAAAGGTCGCAGAGTACAACGAATTGCTGAGATTGCAGGGGCAGTTGTACGCTCAAGACCTATTCCGTCCGCCAAACGGCATCCGTTTTCCAATGGATATTTCCTTTCTGACTCTGGATTTTCTAACCAACGCATCAGCAATCTTCGATGAGGCCGAGGCTTTGGCCGAGAACGATCAGGTTCTACATCGAGTGGAACGGGAGCGCCTACCCATAATGTACGTCAAACTCGAAAGGGGGCCGGAATTTACAGGGGCCCAATACGGTACGGTTTTAGATCGATTCGAAACCATTGCCCGGCGGGAGGGAGTTACTCATCTGCGGGAAAGAATGCTGCCGAATCTCGATGAGAAGTTGGCGGAATGGCGAAGCAACTGGGAACAATATTGGTATTTCCCCTTAAATCCGAATCCAGCAGACCAAGACACGAAAGTTTCATTGGATACGCAACTCAGTTGGACGACAAACGGGGACGCTACCTCGTATAATATCTATCTCGGCACCACCAATCCGCCTGAATTTCAGGCCACCCAAAGCACAACCACCTATGATCCCGGCCGGCTCGATCCCTTGCAAACCTGGTACTGGCAAGTTGAAACAATACACGATGGTACAACCACGGCTGGAAACATCTGGGCCTTTACCACCAGGACATTCCCCGATCTTGACAGTGACTGGGATGTGGACCAGGAAGACTTCGGCCGTTTTCAGGCATGCTTCACCGGCCCGGCCATTCCAGTCACCGAACCGGAATGCATGGGTGCCAAATTTGATAACGATAGTGACGTAGATCGTCAGGATTATGCCATTCTTCAAGACTGTTTTAGCGGGGCCAATATTCCGGCTGACCCGAACTGTGCCGATTGAACTATTATAACTTAAGCTACTATGAGCCCGGATTGCCCAGATGAAACTCATGTCGACGTAAAATGAGGTGACGATTCCCGGAGGTATTGAGAAACTGCCTACCCCATAAAAGAGCCATAAAAGCCCCCGGCACGGGGAAAAAGCCCGAAAAGTGGTAGGCGCAACAGGGGGGGGGCGCTGTATAATGATAATGGCGGAACATTACCAGGCGGAGTAGCCGGGCAAGGTTATATGGGAAATCTCGGCTAATTAAATAAGGAGATTGGCTAATGCGAAGCTCAACGAAAGTCTATGCAACGTTAATGCTGATCGGTCTTTGTTTATTTGTTACCGGCCAGGGCGGGCCCTGTACACCGCAAGCGGACGATCCCAACGACATCTTCGACCCCGACGGTACCGTCACCATCCTGGCGAAAGAGGGAGTGGACACGCGCTTCGGGTTCGATACGATTCTCGGCTGCGGCAAAGACTGTACAGCGGGGTGCGGCTCGTCCTCCGGGTCCGGGGTGTTTTACGAGAACGCCTCCACAGAGACGACGGCTGACGGAATCGGTAAGATCACCTTTTCCATCAGTGCCCCGGCGGGCACGGACGGTAACGCCACATCCAAGTGCGGGATATGGAGTCTGCCGTTTAGAGTGGAGCCGCGGGCGGGAAACAACGCCCAGAAGATCAAAGGCGACGTGATCCTGGACATAGTTGGGAAGTTCACAACGGCCGGTGCCAATGGCTACAATGTTATTGTGGACGTGAATATCGCAGGCCTCGCATTGTACGCCGCCGAGGCCACGGTGTCGCACACTTTCTGCTACAACGTGGTGACCGCCGGCGGCGCAACGATGGTGTTGTGCAACGAACCGCTGAGCACGGACGAAAACCTGAGTCTCAGGATCAGCGATTTCGAATTTGACCGCAACACCGTTTATCAGGCCGGCGTGATCGTAGGGGCGGGCATCACCAGCGGCGAAGGGACCAGCTTTGGCGGTGACCTCTCTGGCGAAGTCGTTGTCAGCGATCTGTCGATTTGCATCGATTGCGAACAGTAGCGTGGCGCCTTAATAATCGTACACCATTCAGAGTTGCGTGCCCGGGCGAGCGGTCAGGCGTTTCCGATCTTATGATATTCAGCGACAGGCCGGGCACGGTTCAGATAAGCCGGATCGAGCAAGTAGACGTCTTGAAATTGTCACAATACCGCCAGAGGATCGCAGTTCTCAGGAAGATCCATGTGTCGGAGAGCGGCTGTAGTAAGGAGACACCACCCCCCCGACTGAACATTGACGCAAGAATACTCATTAGATTAACAACCCAATATCAATAAACGTCCAACAAACGCACGGGAGAATAACCATTCAAGGTATCTGTCCATTTATGAATTCTGTTGACATGTTGCCACTCTTTCAATTAGAAAATTGAATATGTGAAATGAGAGGTTTATTATGCAATTAAATGGAAAAGTCGCATTGATTACCGGTGGTACAAAGGGGATTGGGGCCGCGACCGCAATCTTACTTGCCAGGCAAGGGGCGGATGTGGCTATTGCAGGTCGGCACGAAGATGGTGAAGCAATTAAAACTAAAAACACAATCGAATCCGCCGGCTGCAAGTGCCTGATGATAAAGGCCGACATGGCCGACGCCGATGATGCTGTTCGTTGTGTGAACCAGACTAACGAGCAGTTAGGTCCGCTGGACGTTCTGGTTCATTGTGCCGGAGGAAATGTTACCGGAGGCTTGCTGGAAGTTACGCCCGAAGCCTGGCATGAAGGATTTAACGTACACGTGCACGCGGTTTTCCATCTCTGTCGGGCGGTTATTCCCATTATGCGCAAAAAAAGGGAGGGGGCCATTGTTTTGATTTCTTCGGTGGCCGGCATCCGCAGCCTGCCGACCAACATCGGCTATCAGGTGGTCAAGGGGGCCATAATTCAGTTCACCCGCGGGCTGGCCCGTGAATTTGCCGACCATAACATTCGGATTAACTGTGTGGCCCCGGGGATTATCCGCACTGCCTTCCACCAGAACATGACCGCCCAACAGAAAAAACTCAACCTCGACCATCGCATCCCCCTGCACCGCGAAGGCACTCCCCAGCAGGTCGCCGAGCTGATCGGCGAACTTATCACCAACGACTACATCACCGGCGAAACGGTCACCATCGACGGCGGACTGACCATGCGCATCGCCTGAATTGCCGAACAGCCTCATTGTGCAGCAGAACAGGTTATCAAAGTAATCTTCGAAATATAGACCGCTACCTTTTCGGCTTAGACTTGGTTGGGGTTTTATGAAAATCCCAGATCTCCGACGGGCTGTGTTCTTGCCGCATGATCCTGGCAATGCGTTTCACGATTTTCGGGTGACGATCAGCGACATTAATCTTTTCGCCGATGTCGACAGCTAGATCATATAGTTCAATCGGGCCGTCAGGGTTCTTGTAACACTCGCGACGCACGCCTTTCCAGTTGCCCATCCGTACCGCTTGTTGGCCACGATAGCCGTAAAACTCCCATACCAGGTATTCATGTTCTTCCTGACGGCCTTGCCTCAACAACGTCGTGATAAAGCTGATACCATCGATGTTTTTAGGCGGTTTGATACCAGCGACTTCACACAGCGTAGGCATCACGTCGTAAAATGTACATACGTGGTCCGACGTGGCGCCGGGTGGGATTTTGCCCGGCCAGCGAGCGATCATCGGCACACGAATGCCTCCCTCGTACACACTACCCTTAAGGCCTCGCAACGGACCGACACTGTTGAAAAACTCTGTGTCCACTTCTTCCTTGACCAGCGTTGTGCCGTTGTCGCTGCTGAAGATCACCAGAGTATTATTATCCAGGCCTAATTCCTTGAGCAGGGCCATGATTCGGCCCAGGTTCTTGTCCATGTAGCTGATCATCGCGGCATAGGCGGCTCGCGGCGTGAGGTGCGGGGTGTAACCGTAACCGGCAAACGGTGTCTCCTTCCACTTGCCCAGATACTGTTCAAGTTCCTCATCAGGCACATGTAGAGCCAAGTGGGGAAGAGGCGTGGGATAATAAAGAAAGAACGGCTCGTCCTTGTGCTCTCGTATAAAGGTCAAAGCCTGATCAATCATCCGAGCCGGGGTATAGTCTTGGCCCTTGAACCGAGCGTAGTAAGCCGGATCGTGTGGGTCGGCACCTGCCGGAAAGGGAGCGTGGCCGGGAATGGGCGGATTGTTGTTCAACGTGATGCGGCGGTCGTTGTACCAGAGGTATGACGGATAATAGCTGTGAGCATGGCGCTGACAGTGATAGCCGAAAAACAGATCAAAACCCTGCCGGTTCGGATCACCCGTTGAGCCGACCGGTCCGAGACCCCACTTACCAATTGCGGCCGTGGCATAGCCCGAGTTTTTTAGCAACTCAGCAATGGTTATTTCCTCGGCTGGGATAGGAATTTGTCCTTCCGGGCGAACCTCCTTGTTGTTACGTATGTAGGCATGGCCAAGGTGCTTACCAGTCATCAACACGCAACGAGAAGGCGCACAAACCGGTGCCCCGCAATAGTGCTGAGTAAATCGCATCCCCTCAGCTGCCAGATGATTCGCGTGCGGCGTAAGTATCTTCTGCTGTCCATAGCAACCAAGTTCGCCATATCCCAGGTCGTCAGCCAGAAAGTAGATGATATTCGGCCGGCAAGTTTTAGATATGGTGGAGCATCCGACTACGACGGTTACAACCATCAGGGCAAAAAGCAAGCTGCAATAACGATAAACCATCTGCAATCTCCATCTTGTCGTTTAAATTCAATGCACAAGAATAACAACGTTGCCGGCCCATTTGTGCATATTGCCTTCAGATTGTCAAGAATGCAGGCCAGGCATGCAAATCTTTCGATAAGTAAACGTCAATAGCATCTGATGATTTCTTATCCGCGGCTACTATAAGAATATGACCGCCCAACAGAAAAAGCCAAACCTCGAGCCTCGCGTCCCCCTGCACCGCGAAGGCATTCCCCGGCAGGTCACCGAGCTGATCGGCGAACTTATCACCAACGATTACATCACCGGCGAAACGGTTACCATCGACGGCGGACTGACCATGCGCATCGCATAAGAAAACAAGATTCCGCCTATCCCGATTTGTATGTGTTTAGCATCCAGAAGCGTTATGCAGCCACAAACAAATCATTCCCAACTTGATTGGGAATTCAGTTTACTCTTAACCACATTGCCAGATTCCCCGATCAAGTCGGGGAATGACGCTGACCACGTACCCCGATTTATCGGG
>CP070790.1:1293786-1296478 GCA_020346805.1 Planctomycetota bacterium | reverse complement strand
GGAAATACCACCCACAGCCCAAGAATGTATTCGACAATACCCTCTTGGCTTTGTTGGGCTCCTATTCGTCCAACTAATGAATGGGGTAAGACAAAAATCGACCTGTATCCTCCTGTTCCATTAAACCTGATCCCCGCAAAGTAAGAAACTAATTCCAAAGCCAGCGGGTGTAGGGTTTCCAAAATAAAGTTAGCTATCGAAAGACCGGGCCCACCTCCAAATTTCGAGATTTCCACATCTCCCCGCTCCCAACCAATGAATCCTGCATCTTGGCCAAAAACAAATAACTTGGGCCGAAAGACGTCCGGTCCTATACCACCTGTCATTAGCCCTTTATACTCCCGGCCGATCATAAACGGCTCTACATTGTATGCCAGCAACCCGAAGGCACCCGGCCAAGGTAAAGAACCAATAGGGCCGGTCAATTCAAGCGTCTCCATGTCCACCTTGTATATATAGCCGGAATTATCAAGAGCCAACTCCGAATCCCGTAATACTCCGGTACCTGTGTCTTCAATAACAGGTTCATATCTGGGAACAGATTGTGGCAACACGGTGTAACGCTTCCTGATTTTAGCAATTCTTCGCTTCGGCGGCTGCCAGTAAGGCCCCCTAACCGCCCTGCCATTTTTTGTTAACCGCCCAACCTTAATTATCTTCTGTTCAACCTCCGGTCCCCGAATCACCTCTTGGTTTTTGAAGTCAAACCTAATGAATCGCGACAGTCGGCGGTCAAACAGTATTAATCTTTGACTTATTAGGGGATCAGTGAAGGTGCCAATCTCATCGGTCAGTTCTTTAGACATTCCTTCGGGTCCTGCGTACAGCTCAATGTTCCTTGTCCACGAAGTTCTAGTACGGCGGCCCTGGCGAGCCAAGGAACATTTGACCAGTAAATCCAGTTTGTCATCAAAGTATATTAAATCCCATAAACTATCTTCTCTTTTCCCCGAGACCCAGAAAATATCCTGTGAAATCAATTGTTCCCAAACAATGTCGGGAAAGACCACATCAACAAATCCGAGACTTCCCATCACGGTGCTACTTGTTCCAAGCTCGACCCTGGAAGGGCTCGATATGGCATTGGGTTCGTCCTGCGACCATTTTTGTTCCCTGTCCCAATCACCCAAAAGGCCCGAGGGTGATTGAACTGCTTGTGCCATATCCGGCGGCATCAGTTCAAAAAGGGCTTGCAGGCAACAAAACCGGCCGAGAAACAACGCCGTTGATAAAATAACGAGAACCATGAAACCGGTAACTACAACGTTAAGAATATAACCCTTTTGAGAATTCATTATTATTGCCCTCATAAAGGCATTCTAATAAACCTTTGCCACGTCCATATCAAAGATGCCGCTGCGAACAGCAGCAGTATAGCTATAGATTCATTACCAAATCCTTTAATCGCCACCACAAGCAGCAAAACAGCTGATAATACGATGCCCGACAAAATCGCCATCAATTTGCTCGTCCGCCATCCGGACTGCAGGCCTATTGCATAACAACAAACAAAGGTTGCGAGTATCGTAGCAAATGACTTCATAAGAAAAACGATCTGCACAGGTGCCTGCCGTGTGAAAATTTTTAGTATGACTACATCTGTAAGTGCAAGAGGTGTAAACATGATGAGAATTAAGAATAGACCAACTATCATCCTAGCCGTAAGTATCCGACCCGGCGTTGTGGCCAGTGTTGACAAAAATGTGGATATTTTCTGCTCTCTGTCGCCATGCATCTGTGCCGCGCCACATCCGGTTGCTACAAACGCACCACAAAGCAAATAAGGCCACAAGACCCTCAGCATAATCGCAGGTATCCCAATCGGAGGCCAGGCCAAACTGATCAACACCTCCTTAACCACAATGATGATAATCGCCGCGGGCACAATTGCCGCCAGAAGCAATATTGCAATATTGTCAATCATTTCTCTTTTGATAAGTGCAAACATTGTATCATCCCTTGAATTATATTTAAGTCGGTATCGGTTCAGGATGCGTGCATTCGATAAATATCTCCTCGAGACTCATCGGTATCTCGTCACAACTGGTCGGATTGAATGTTTCGATCATGGCCTTTTTCTGCTGATTCCAGTTCGCCACCGTTACCACCATCTCTCGTCCCGCATTTCGCTGACGTATAATCTCTGTCATATGGAGGTCGGTCGGTGCATCTTCGGGGAAAATCACACGGAGTTTCTTGACGCAATCCTTGAGCTCCTCAAGCGAGCAATCCACAACCAGCTTGCCAGCGACAAGAATACCTATGCGGTCGGCTATTCGTTCGACGTCACTTAAGATATGGGAGCTGAAAAGAATTGTCCTTCCGTTTTTCTGTATTAAATCAATGGCAAGGGCAAGAAACTGATGGCGAGCGACCGTATCGAGTCCAAGGGTCGGATCGTCAAGTATTAGAACCTCAGGCTCAATTGCC
This sequence comes from Planctomycetota bacterium, assembly GCA_020346805.1. GTDB lineage: Bacteria > Planctomycetota > Phycisphaerae > UBA1845 > PWPN01. The sequence continues at coordinate 1,294,048 of CP070790.1, read as the reverse complement.
ATCGCAAGAGCCAGGTTCAACTGTGCGCGCATTCCGCCGGACAGTTCCTTCACCTTACGCTGTATAGGCAGCCGAAAGGTATCCATAAGGTGTTTAAAAAATTCCTCGTTCCACTTTCGCGAAAGGTCTTTACACAGCGCCACCAGCCGACCGACCTTATAGTTTTGTATGAGCTGATGCGCTTCGGCTACATATCCGACACGGCTTTTTTGTCGCGGGCCTAAGCTGCGAGAATTTTTCCCAAGCAGGCAGGTACTTCCTC
>CP070790.1:1287103-1293686 GCA_020346805.1 Planctomycetota bacterium | reverse complement strand
TTCATGCAGATCCGATTTTAGATCGACAATACCCGGGCCGCCGGTATCTATTTTGACACGGATAGCGATATCGTGGCCGGCCCGCTTACCCGGCTTGACCGGTTCGGGGGTGATTCGGCTGGCATCGGGAACCTGATCCGTGTCCGGTGAGTAGCCGGTGCCTATGTCCTTGATAATTTTGGGATCGACATAAAACCACCGACCGTTAAGTTGGCCGGTGCCGTCTACATGCAAAGTGCCCAATTCCTTGGAACCGCCGCAGTATTCGGCCTCAAAACGATACCATAAGGTGGGTTGATTGACCGGTGGTTGTTCTTGATCGGCCGGTGGACTGGTTGGCTTCTCCTTACTATCACATTCAAACCATTCCACCTTCGGATACTTTATAGGTAACGCGTTATGTAGCAAGGCATGGAGCTTACCCGTCTGAAGGGTACCGAGAGTCTTGACATCGCCCTCCTGGCCGACACTTAACTTGGCCGGTCCCAACAAAATCACACCGCATCGCCGAGTTAATCCCGAAGGTAAATCGACCTTGGCGGTTTTGGTCGCCCCGGGGATATAACGGGGCCCAACCACCATGGGAAAATCGAAGCTATACACACCGTCCTTGATCTGAAGCAGTTCCACATAACTGATCTCAATGTCGATCTTTGCTCCGGGTTCAATATTGGCCACCGATTGGGTAAAAATATTGGGTCGTTCCTGTTCCAGCAGACTGGCAACATACCCCTGTGCCCGAGCGGCTTCATATATTGCCCGGGCTTTGGCCCGCTCGTGAACTTCGCCGACAACTACCCGATTACCGACGGTCATAATCATGCGATCGACGGCGGCACGATGGCTCAACGGAAAGGTATAAACCGCTTCAATTTTGTCCTGATATGGATTGTGATACTGTTGTACCAGCGTAACCCGGCAAAAATGTCCTGAGATGGATACGTCCACATCGGTGTGTTTCAACGGACAAGGTCCCAATACGTTGCCCTCATCGTCAAGGGCATCAAGCCGACCCCCTTCCGGAACCTGAATAATCTCCTTAGCCAGGGTTTGCGGTGTCGCCCCCGGTATCAGCAACGGAATAAGTACCGCTAACAGAACCAAACACGCTGCAATAGGTGAATAACGATTCATGATCATTCTCCTGATAAGATTTCGCCCGCCGTGGCGGGCTCCGAATGCCCCACCTTCAGACAGCTCATCAGGTTTGACGCCGATCCTTCCCCCAGGTTCCATCCCCTCTTTATGATTCTGCTCTCCAAGGGTTCGCATCAGACGATCTCGGGCGGCAGCGGCACGGTCGGCGTTAGCCTGGTGCCAGGCCCGTAGTAATGCATCCAATTCATCGCGGTCAGGAGGACCGATATTCTCTTGATCGTTCATGTCGTCGTTTTTATCGCTCATGCCTTTTCTACCTCACGCATTAGCCCCGCCAGACGGTTCCGGGCCCTGGCCAGCAACTTATAGAAGCCGCTCCGCGACAATCCCAAAACACCGGCGGCAGCCTCTTGAGGATTGGAATCAAGGTAATACAAGTGAATAGCCAGACGTTCATTATCGGATAACAAATCGAGGGCCCCAGATAATCGTTGGAGCTGTTCGGCCTGCTCCACCACCTCCATGGGAGTAGCTATATCCGACTCATTCTCATTACGTTTCATTGCCGCCTGGGCCTCATGACGATTCTTACGTTTCATCGAACGCTGACGCTCGGAACAAACCCTTTTGGCGATAGCATAGAGCCAAGGTCTGAAACTTGCGGATTGATGCAGTCGATCAAGCCGACGATAGGCTCGAAGGAACGTCTCCTGCATCGCATCCTCTGCTTCCGCCAAGGACAAAAAGTGACGGCAAAACGACAATACAACCCCCGCATGGCGATCATAGAGCCTACCGAACGCCTGTCGGTCTCCCGCCAAGGCAGCGGGCACATCGTTGATATCGTCACTCATCATTGTTTAAATGGCCTAAGGGGACGGTTTGTCTCCAGAAATACGCAAATTTCACTAATATGGTACAGCAAGGGGCCCTTGAGGTTTCCTAATACCATGTAATATGGGTGGATCACAATATTTTCCGGGCTCCAATTCCCACAAAACCCACCAGCGGATTGCCAATCAACCTGAAAATAAACTTTTACCGATCGGTTAACCGTTGTTTGCCGTACAATTAATAGTGCTTATAATTACCGGACTTGTGCGCCTAAGCGGATGATGTTTTAAGGTAAATCATGCAACGCAAAATTATTGTTTCAATAATACTGATCGGATCTTTCCTGACCCTGGGTGCGGGCCTGGCCACCCTTTTGGTAGTCACCAAGCCTCAACCGCATAAGGTCGAGCAGAATCATGCGCCGTTGCTGGTCAGTGCGGTCACCGTTAATCCCCAAACGATTATCGAGCCTATTGTCGGCTACGCCACCGCCAGGGCTGATCGATACGCCCGGTTATCCGCTCAAGTTGCCGGAGAAATTGTTGAAATCGTAAACAATCTAAAAATAGGTGACAAGGTTAAAAAAGGTCAGCCACTTATCCATATCGATACCAAGGAATACGAACACATCCTGGCCCGGGCCAAAAGCACGCTCGAAGCTATTAAGGCTCAAAAGGCTCAATTGGACGTTGAAGAGCAGAATCTTAATCGGCTCATCTCGATTGCAAAAAATGAAATGGCTATCGCCGAACGCGAATACGAACGAGTCAAGAATCTGCACAGCCGAGACATGGCCCCCAGACGGGAATATGACCTGGCACATCTGGCATTTGAGCGGACGCGAAGGGAGCTGCAATCATTGGAAAACAGTAAGGCCCTGCTGCCGGAAAAAAGAGCACAGTTAGCCGCCAATATCATCAACAGCCAGGCTGAAGTCAAACTTGCCCAGCTCAATCTGAATCGCTGTACCATTGCCGCACCTTTCAACGGAAAAGTTAATAACCTACATGTGGAAGTGGGTGAACACGTTAGCATGGGACGGGAACTTTTGACCATTCTGGATCCCGGCATCATCGAAGTCCCCATCGAACTGCCCGCTTCCGTCAGACCCCGAGTAAAGGTTGGAACCAAATGCATGCTTACCGTGGACAGCATCGAAGGGGCAACCTGGACGGGATATGTTAAACGTATCGGCCCCAGCGCCAGCGAATCTACACGAACCTTTGAGTTGTTCGTGGAAGTCGACAATACCAAACAGACTCATGAACTCATCCCCGGTTACTTCGTACGGGCAACCATTGAAGGACCTACATTGGAAAATGTTATGATCGTACCGCGAGGGTCCATTCAACAAAACCACGTTTTCGTACACCAGGAGGGCAAGGCCTACTCCCGCAATATCATCGTCAAACGAAACTTGCGCGAGCGAAGCATTGTAGCCGGCCTTGACCAAGGCTCGGTTATCATCACCAGCAACCTCGATGCCCTGTACGAGGGTGCACCTGTTCGCCTCGGCGGCTCAACCGGCAAACTAGAAGGTAAAACTGCCATCAATTCCGAACGTGATTCAATAACTGAGATGAAATGACCTCACTGGCCAAATTTAGCGTTGAAAATCCCGTTTTAGTCGGCGTACTGATGATCGCCATTATCGTCGGCGGCATATACAGCGGCTTTACTCTGGTCCGCGAACTGCTACCCGAGTCTCGTCCCAATAAAGTCGTAATCAACACCGTATATCCCGGGGCAACTCCTACCGAAGTGGAAAAAAGCATTTCTATAAAAATCGAAGAGGCCATTAAAGACATCGAACACATCGAAAAAATAGAGACAAATATCTCCGAGGGCCTCAGCACCCTCGTGGTTACCATGACCAACGAGGCCAAAGATATCGATCAGGTGGTGAACGATTTCAAGGCCGCTATCGACACCATCGATAAGGATGAACTACCCGAAGAAGCGGAGGAAACACAGGTCACCAAGTTCGAACCCCATCTCCCCGTTATTCAGGTATCGCTTTTCGGCGATGTTAACGAACAAACGCTCAAGGCGGCCGGCAAAAAACTTAAAGACGATTTACTATTGCTGCCGGGAATCAGCAATGTGGAAATTTCCGGTATAAGGAAAGACGAGTTAACCGTCGAAGTCGAACCGGAAAAACTCATCGCCTACAAGCTATCACTCTCTCAAATTGCCGAGGCTATCCATCAGACAAATCTCGACTTGCCCGGCGGACAGCTAAAAACGCCGGGGCAAAATGTTGCCGTCAGAACCCTCGGTGAATCGGATCAAGCAGATCCGATAAGCGATACTATTGTCAAAACCACGCCCAACGGCCGAGTAGTACGAGTCGCCGATCTGGGGCGGGTCGTCGATGGATTTGAAGATACCGAAGTCTATGGCAGATTCAACGGTAAACCGGCGGTGAGCATTACCGTTTACAAGACCGTCAAACAAGACGCCGTCGATATCGCCACCAAAGTAAAGGCTTTCGTTTCCGGTAAGAGCCGAAAATTCGTAGAATGGGATAACTTAACTGATATCAAGATGCTGTTCGGTGTCTCCACGCCGGCGGTAAATATTTATCAACAGGCGTTCAACAATCCCTACCCAAATAACATTCACATCGCCACTCATAACAACCTGGCCCGTTTCATCGAGGGACGATTGAATCTGCTTAAACGTAACGGGTTATGGGGTCTGTTATTGGTATTCGTGTCGCTGATGTTCTTTTTAAACTGGCGGGTCGCCTTCTGGGTCATGATGGGACTGGTTTTATCCATCTGTGGCGCGATCATGCTGATGAAAATTATCGGCGAAACTCTCAGCCTGATCAGCATGTTCGGGCTGATCGTAGTATTGGGCCTGATCGTCGATGATGCCATCGTGGTGGGCGAAAACATCTATGCCCGCATCGAACGAGGCGAAGATCCAAAGCTGGCGGCTATCAAAGGCACCGAACAGGTTACCTGGCCGGTAACTATCGCCATTGTAACCACCATTGCCGCCTTCCTCCCCCTGTTGTTCATCGAAGGACAAATTGGCGATTTCATGGGAGTTCTGCCGGTGGTGGTCTCCTGTGCATTGGCCGTCTCTCTGATTGAATCCCTTTCCATCCTGCCCGCCCATTTGGCCGACTGGTTAAAACCGGTCCGACGTGATTTGGGTACCGAGCCGCCTCGCCATATCTTCGCCAAATTATCCCGCCCCATCCGCAGATTCGAACAACGTGCGGTACTGGGCATCTTGGGCGACAAATATCAACGAATCCTGCACCTGGCCGTTCAATATCGTTACGTCACCGTGGCAGCAGTCGTATCGGCGCTGATTGCCTCTCTCGGTTTCTACGCCGGCGGTAGGGTCTCCTTCGTTTTCATGCAAAAGATGGATTCCGAAACCATCATCGTCGATCTGGAAATGCCCGTCGGAACCCCCACCCAAGAAACACAAAAAGCCATGCAGGTACTTGAAGACTCGGCCATGAATAATCCCGCCACTCAATCGATCAATACGCTGGTCGGGGCACAAATGAATATGTCCCAAGGCGGAGTACTGCTTAGCGAACGATCGCACCTGGGACAGGCAATAATAGAATTGGCGACCCTGGAAGAACGCGAACAAACCAGTGAAGAGATCATCGCCCAACTCCGCAGTCAAACCGCAGATATCCCCGGGGTAAACTCCATGAAATTCTTAACCATGCAGGGAGGACCCGGCGGGGCCGAGATTGAAATCGAGGTTACCAGCGAGCGAACCGAAGACATACGCAACGCAGCCAACGTACTGAAGACCAGGCTGGCCGAGTTCGATGGGGTATACGACATTGCCGACGATTTCGAGGACGGCCGGCGGGAAGTCCAGATTTCCCTTCTCGATTCGGCCCGCCCCCTGGGCCTGACCACCCAAATGCTGGCCACTGAAGTACGCGGGGCCCTTTACGGTCTGGAAGCCCAAACCATTCAACGCAACCATGAAGACGTGGATATCCGCGTACGCTTCCCCGAAGATCGACGCCGTCAAATATACGAACTGGAGTCCATGCGAATCGCCACCCCCTCGGGAAACATGGTCCCCTTCTGCGAGGTGGCTGAATTGGTGGAGACCAGGGGCAGTTCGGCCATTCGGCGGGTGAATCAGCGACGTGCTGTGGTTGTCTCCGCCGACGTCGACCAAAGGCGTGGAAATGCCGAAGAAATTCTCGCTGAGCTGTCTGCAACAGACATCAACTGGCTCATACGTGCACTGCCCGGCCTGCAGATCGCTTTTGCCGGCAGAAAATACGAGACCATAAAGTCGTTCGCCTCGCTAAAACGCGATTTCTTTATTGCGGTATTGGCTATATTTGTTTTGCTGGCCGGTTTGTTCAAAAGCTACATTCAACCGCTCATCGTAATGTTGGCTATCCCCTTCGGGCTGGTCGGCGTAATCGTCGGACACTACGTTATGGGCTACCCGATGACCATTCTCTCCATGACCGGGATGGTGGCCCTCACCGGGATTGTGGTTAACGACGCCCTTATTCTGGTGGACTTTATCAATCACGAAGTAGCCAAGGGACATTCGGTATACAAATCGGTCATTCGGGGCGGCCGACAACGGCTCCGCCCCATCCTGCTCACCTCGCTGACCACCATCCTGGGCCTCGCCCCAC
>CP070790.1:1284157-1287003 GCA_020346805.1 Planctomycetota bacterium | reverse complement strand
GATAATGACGCACGCATGCAGCAAATACTCAAAGATGGTTTGGCCTTTAAACCCCTGTTATCCCCTCAGGGACTTTACTATGCCAATGCCGGTTCTGGGGCACAAGACTTTGGTAAACAAAAACATGCCCCGCAACTCGTGCCCTTGTTTCACATCCCCTGTGATCCGTATCCCAACCAACCGACAAAAATAGCACACACCTTGCGCTATGAGATTACTAACGGGGCACAGAAGCCGCTTTTCTCCGGTCACACCCTCGGGGAATTCCTGCTTTCTACCGCTCGCATGCACGATGTTCAAGGTTGGCAAAAAGATTGGAGCGGCGCTCTTCCCGCTGACTGTGTAGATCCTGATTGGATCCAATTCTATGAATCCAGCCGCAAGCATATACCTTTTTACATAACAACCCATGCCCTGTTTGCCCAAGCCATGCTTGAAACCGTTGTCTCGACCTGGTGGGGCCGACTCGATCTGTCAACCTGTGTCCCCTGGGAAGGGACCGTACGCTTTGGTAACGTGCGTACTTTGCTCGGCGTAACCGTTGATGGCCAAATCACCAATGGTAAAGGAAAAGCGATTCTCCGCGCCTTCAGAGATACGAGCTTCGAATGTCAGAACCGGAAAATTGCCATGAAAAAGGATCAGCAAACAACCGTTGCTATCGTAACAAACAATTAATGAAAATGATCTCTTGAGAAATAGATTTACTGACAAGAATCCCATTTTAGATGTCGTTTTAAATAAAGGCCTGGTCCCATATTGAACTTGCCCCAACCGAAAGTGATGATCAATTAATCTTTATTGTGGAAATTCTGCCTCTCCGATCAGTTGTTTTCTGATACTACTACAGCAATTTGCTAATCGTACGATCCGTCGATTATAATTCGCGCGACAGTGATATATAAGGAGCTTTGAAATGTGTCATTTTAATAACCATAGTTCGTGTGTTAAATGTTGTCACGCTATTAGCAGACGGGGATTTGTAAAGTGCTGCGGCGCCGCATTAGCAACAAACTGGGGCTTGACTTCAGTGACCAGCAAAGCAAATACATTGTCAGGCCGGCGGGTTCGCGTCGGTCTGATTTATCTATCGAGGAAAGGTTCGAGTTGGCCTTGGCCAAAGTTTGACGTTCATATCCGAGAAAAGGAGATTCTTGCTCTTCTAAATAAGGGATGTCCTGGAATCGAGTTCGTTCCTCTGGCGGTTCGAGAATCGGGTGATGTGCAAAAGGTTGTGGCCCTAAAGGATCGATTTGCAGGTTACCTGGTTTATTGCGTCACGTTAAGTTGGAATCTCACAGAGGCAATGATAAACATCGGGAAAATAGGCAAGCCGATGGTGGTTGCCGACGAATTTCTTGGCGGTTCGGGTGTTTTCCTGGTGGGCTATAGCAAGCTCTGCCAGCAGGGTACGCCGGCCGTTGGTGTGGCAACCACGCGGATGAGTGATCTTGTCTCTGTGGCCCGTTGCTTTGCCGACATCAAGCCCGATACCACACCGGCATCGTTTGCCCGACATTGTGAGCGAGTCTATCGGAAGACGTTTACTCCGTACGGTGAGATGAAGTGTGTTGAAGATCGTATCCCGTTAACCAACATCGGCCAATGTGTCGAACGGTTCAAAAAATACCGCTTCTTGATCGTTGGACGCGGCAAGCCGGGCCAGGTCCAGGATTTTCTTGGTGCCAAGGGTACCTATGTGGGATTCGATGAGTTTAGGGCGATTTACGACAAGGTTGATTGCGATGAGGCCCGGGAGTGGGCCGACCGGTGGTCAAAAAAGGCCGACAAAGTGGTCGAGCCGAAACCCGACTGGATTCAAAAGGCGGGGGCGGTCTACCTAGCCACGCTCGAAGTGTTGCGCCGTTACGGCACCGATACGATCACTATGAATTGTCTTGGAGGATTCGACAGGGGAAAGTTGCCGGCATATCCGTGTCTTGGATTCATGCAGCTTATGAACGATGGCGGGCACGGCGTCTGCGAGGCGATACCGGACGACACCTTGAGTATGCTGATGGCCCGAATCCTGACCGAGCGTCCCGGCTACGTCTCCGATCCGGTATTGGATACCTCGAAAAACCAGATTGTCTATGCCCATTGTGTAGCTACCACCAAAGTCTTTGGTCCTGCCGGAAAATCGAACATGTTTCGTATTCGAACCCTTCACGATCACGATCCCCGCGGGACCTGTGCCCAGTCGTTTCTGCCCGAAGGTTATATGACCACTTCATTCCGTACCAATTTTTTAAGAAAACAGATGGTTATTCATCAGGCGAAGGCTGTCGGCAACCTTGACAGCGACCGTGGATGTCGAACACAACTGATTGGCGAGGTCCGGGGAGATATCGGTAAGCTTTTCCGGCAATGGAATAATTTTAGCTGGCATCGCGTAACCGTATATGGCGACGTGAAAGAGCCGCTGATTGAGTTCGGCAAAGCCCTGGGCCTTGATATAGTGGAAGAAGCCTAACCGCCGTGATTGCTGCGGAAAGTTGCCGATCGACATGGGCAAGATGTGTGGGCGTGATTCTGGTATTATTTATTGGTGATTCGGATGAAAACTCGTATTAGATGTTTATGCCTTTATTTGATCGCCGTCTTTGTTTCAATAGTCCTTGCTGCCTGCCATAATCCCGTTTTTCTATCGCTGGACGATGCAGTGGTTATGCAATCTACAGCTACCATACGCCTGCGGGCATATGTCAATCGCGCCGGGGTACTGGGTATGCACCATGGCGTCGAAGATCAGAAGGTTAATTTTTTTATAAATGGTGAAGATGTAGGCTCGGCGGTGACTGACGACCATGGAGCGGCGACCCTGGAATATCCCTTATTATCAACAT
>CP070790.1:1280739-1284057 GCA_020346805.1 Planctomycetota bacterium | reverse complement strand
CATTTCGGCGTAAACTTTTTATAGTATTACGCATAAAGGAGCATAGCGGTGGACGAATTCAGATATCTGGGCAAGCCGGCAAATCAACCCACCGATTCGGTCGATCTGATTGCGTGGACCGGCGAGCCGATCACCGTTCGTCTTGACTGTTCGGAATTCTCCTCCCTCTGCCCGGTGACCAATCAGCCGGACTACGGTACGTTGGTCATCGAATATGTACCCGACAAGTGTCTGGCCGAAACCAAGTCGCTCAAGTTATACCTGTGGAAATACCGCGATCAGAAAGGATTTAATGAAGTGCTGGTAGATGCCATTGCCGGCGATCTCTACCGGCAGATCAAGCCGCGTTGGCTCCAGGTCGTTGGTACGTTTAATCCCCGCGGGGGCATACGCGTAACTGCTACCGCCCGACGCGGCAGCGAAGAGTATAAACCGTCATGATCACTGCCGTTCGAAAGATCGCATTCAATGCCGGTCATCGGCTCTGGAAGCATGAAGGCCGTTGCGAACACATTCACGGCCATAATTATGTAGTCTGTTTCCATGCCACCGCCGACAAATTGGACAGCGTAGGCCGGGTCATCGATTTCAACGTCTTGAAATCCAAACTCGGAGGCTGGATCGAGGAAAACTGGGATCATGGTTTCATTTGCCACCAGGACGATCAGGTGGTTAAAAAAGCCTTGTCGGCTATTCCCGGCCAGAAGATATTCGAGCTGGATAATAATCCTACCGCTGAAAATCTGGCTGCATATCTGCTCCATGTCGTCGGCCCGCAACAACTGGATGGAACCGGGGTTCGGCTGGTTCGCGTCAGTCTGTGGGAAACCGAAAACTGCTGCGCCGAGGTGTCGCTGTGAAAACGTACATGGTCAACGAGATTTTTTTCTCGTTGCAGGGCGAAGGCGTTCGGGCCGGTACTCCCAATCTTTTTTTGCGATTTTTAGGATGTAACGTTGAGTGCCAACCAAATACCCACGGTTTCGAATGTGACACCGATTACACCGACGGCCAACCGCTCAGGCTTGATGAGATTATATCCATGCTGCGGGGGGTGGATCCGAATTGTAAGTGGGTGGTCCTGACCGGCGGCGAGCCCGCTCTACAGGTGGATCGTGAATTGATCGACGGCCTGCACGATGTCGGCTACCAACTGGCCATTGAAACCAACGGCACCATCGAACTGCCCGATGGCCTGGACTTTATCACCGTCAGTCCCAAGGTTGCCGAAGATCAAATCCGCCAGCGTACCGCCGACGAAGTAAAATATGTCCGTGTCTATGGACAACCAATCCCCCAAACTGTAGTTGAGGCCGATTACAAGCTCATTTCGCCCGCTTTCAAAGGACCGGATCTGGATAGGCAGGCCCTCGAATGGTGCATCAAGCTCGTCCGCGATAATCCCGACTGGCGATTATCAGTCCAGATGCACAAGTTCTGGGGAATCCGGTAGGGGTGAATTAACAACAAGCCGTCCGCCTATATCGGATAAGTAAGCGGACCTCAAACTAACCGTTTATCCCTATAAAGTAAAATTCATCATTGCCACCCATCATGGCAGATAAATACCATCGGGAATCCATTTGTGATACTGTCATTCCCGCCCGCCACGTCGGGTAGACTCCAGCGGGAATCTGGATTCCCAATCAAGTTGGGAATGACGCTATATACAACCTTGACAGATAAGGATTGGGGATTCAAGTTGTGAGCGACAAGTAAAGATTATTTCTTAACGTAATTGCGGTGGAGTGAGATTGTAGAGTCTTTTTTATCAAACGTTTCATACATTACACATTCATTGGAGTCCCTGGTAATCATTTTTATGCTGGCTGAGACTTTTTTTGTGGTGGCCTTGCCCTGCTGGGCCGCGGAAAGAAATTTTTGGACATCGTTGATAGTGGGCAATTTTTCGATTTTGGAGTTATGCTTTGAAGCAATGGCTTCGATGGCGTTGGCTTTGAGGAGTTTGGGCCATAGTTTACGGAACAATTTGGATGAGGCGTAAGTATCCGCACAATATATTTTGCCATTAATTACGGAAACCATTCCGACCGTGTTGTCTTTGTCGTTAATTACACTCGATAGTTTAGAGGTATAATTGTCGACAGATTTTTGGAGTTTTCGGTTTTCAAGGGATAGTTCCAGACTTGTTTCAGAGGTTCTGCTGGTAACGGGGGATCTAAGGTTTTTTGACAAACGTCGTTGTGTATCCGCGACCTGGCTCCATACTTCGTGCTGCTTGCGGCTTTTGGTGACGGCCAGTTTTAATCCCTTTGAAGAAACTATGTTATTTGAGCTGGAAAAATAAGAAGGTGATTCATTACCACGCCGACGCCAGCGGCCCTGCTCGACGCAAAAGGATCCTATGGGGACTTTGCCGGATTTGGGCTTGACCAGCAAATCTATCTCTAAGACTCGATCTTGCTTGCCGCCGCGTACGATCTCACCGGCCTGGATGTAGATCACCTCGTTTTTGGAAATGTTCTCGACGGCGAGTTGATTTACGTTTGAGGTTTCATGGACGCGTACTTTCTGCTGGTCGAGGGCCTCTTGCAGGCTAAGGATGTTTTCCGCCTTAATTTGGTCGTCGCTATGGACAAGATATAGAGTCAGGTTCTGATGTGTATACGGCCCGCTGAAGGTCTGACGGTTATAGATGGCGGATTCGGAGGGGCGGCTTTGCTGAGCAATCGATAACGTCTGTCTGCCAATTAAAGCCAGGCATACGACAAGTCCAACCACCAAGAGAGTTTTCAGGATTTTTCGGAATTTCATTGTTGCTTCTCCTTTTGTTTGGTTGTGCAGATTGTAAAAGACCGATTGGAGTGCGTTTAACGAACATACACGTACCCCTGATGAAAACGTATCGTGTATCGATGCTTCCCTCTATATAATATTAGACGTTCAATATCATTTTGCGGTTTCAAAAAATTAAAAATTTTTACATATTTCCCCTGGTGGGTCATTTGGATATATATAGATATAGATAGAGAGATAGTGAAAACAATAATATTGAAAAACCCGCCCCTGACCAGGTAAAAAATAACATAGCATGGCCGCATGGTCGTAATTTGTTTATAATCCCGCCGACCTAATTCCCAACAATTCTGGAGGAATTACCAATGGCCGTAAATTATTATCACGGTTCCAGGATTCGTTTCGGGCTGGTATGGCTGTTGATTCTTGCTGGCGGGCAGATAGGACATGCTGGGCAAGCCGCGACCGGCTCGCGTAATGATGTCAGTGCGACAGGGAAACAAAATAAGCCGCTGGTATTGGCTCATTACTATACATGGTATACGACAAAATTCGGCAAAT
>CP070790.1:1277114-1280639 GCA_020346805.1 Planctomycetota bacterium | reverse complement strand
TTAATACTCCACGTTGTTTTTTTTGGTCAAGTCGTTTTTGTTTAGCGGCGGCCGGCACGTGTGTTTTTTTACGCAGTTTTTGTTTACGAAAAGCCTTGCTTAGCAAATCGACAAAGCGGTTAATGGCTGCCCGGCGGTTGGCCAGTTGGGTCCGCTCCTTACTGGAGCTGATGCGGAGTATACCGTCCTGATTGATTCTGGTGGTCAAGTTGTTTCGCAGGTGGTTTTTCTGCTGGTTTGAAAGGGACATGCTCTTTTTGACGTCGAAGATAAGTGTGACCCGCGTATTGACCTTATTGGCGTTCTGTCCCCCCGGTCCCGGACTGCGGTCGTAGGTGAAGGTCAATTCATGTTCGCTAATGGAAACACCAGGGGTTATTTCGATCACGGCTAATCGCTCCCGTTTCAACCAAAGTGTGAACAGCGGAACAAATAACAAAACTCTTCCTTGAAAATATCATTATACAGTAAATGTCCCTCCGACTCCAGCCCGTATTTAGCGGGGGCGTCTTATGGTGATCCAAAAGCACTCGTCGAACGTATATAATATCCTTTTAGAGTTAAAATACGTGTTTAATTTTCTGCATAAATGCCCCGTGAAGGCCGGTTGCTGCATGGGCGGTATTGACGGTCTTTCGGCAGTCTATTTGTGTAATTTTATTGATATTTTTACACAACTCGCAGAATGGGTTGCGATGTATTACAATATCTTATGACGCGGTCACACAAAATTTACGAGCTGTTTGTTTTGGGGAATTTGCATGCCGGCAGTTGCGCCCCTGTATGAGTGTATTGCTGACGATCTGAAAAAAGTTTGTCAGATTGTAGAGCACGAACTATTTTCCGATCTACCCGCAATCAACGAGCTGTGTTCGTACGTTCGGCAATATCAGGGGAAGATGCTTCGGCCGGCACTACTTCTGCTGTCGGCGGAGGCGTGTGGAGGGATTACCAATGAGCATTTGACACTAGCCGCGGTTGTCGAGATGGTACACATGGCTACGTTGGTGCACGATGACGTGCTTGATGAAGCGGAAATGCGGCGACGGTGTCCCACCATCAATTGTCTTCAAGGCAATGAAGCTGCTATTCTGCTTGGTGATTATCTGATTAGTCATGCATTTTATCTCTGCAACAGTATAGATTCCCAGTTTGCCTCGCGCAAGATTGGGGCTACAACCAATATTCTATGTGAAGGGGAGCTGCAGCAGTTGTATCATCGTGGGGATAGCGGTTTAAGTGTCGAACAGTATATTAAGATTATTACCCATAAAACGGCTTTTATGATCGGCACCTGTTGTTTGCTGGGTGCTCACTACAGCAGTGCCGACGATCAGACCAAGGCCTCGCTCGAACAGTACGGTCTGGATGTCGGTGTTGCCTTTCAAATGACCGACGATGTTCTTGATATAATCGGGTCCGAGGAAAGGATGGGTAAGACACTGGGGCGTGATCTGGAGAAGAAGAAACCGACCTTGCCGGTGATCCATTGTTTGGCTGAAGCGGATGAGGAATTATGCAACGAGCTTAAGGAGGTGCTCTCAAAAACCCCATTCGATCGGGAACGGGTTCATAAACTGCTTGAATCGACCGACAGCATTAATTATTCACTGACAATTGCCCGCCGATACGTTGATTCGGCAATTGAGTGTCTGGCCGGTATTCCGGTTTCGGAAGCTCGCGATACTCTTGATCGAATGGCCCGTCTAATTGTCGAACGCGAGCAATAATAATAGTTATTGCACATTTTCAGGATTATTCCGTGGTGATTTTTAAATTTCTTTGATATGTGTGGTCACTCCTAATTGACTAATTGCCGATAGTGGGCCTGTGAATTTTCTTTCGTATTCTGATCCGAACGGGGATACCTCTTACATGCTATTCAAGAGCTGCATGGCACCCCTGTGATTGGGATTGATCCGTAAAGCTTGCTGGAGAGCTTTGCGTGCCAGATCGTATTGTTTGATTTTGTAATAGAAGTAGCCTAATACGTATGGGTAATCTGCCACGTTAGGTTCAAGCTCCATGGCCTTTAAAATAGATTCGAAAGCGGAGCTGGTTTTTCCGCTATTGAACTCGATCTGAGCGAGGTTATACCAGTACCGGTCCTGGTTGGGATCAAGGTTGACGGCGGCTAGTAGGGCATCCCTTGCATCATTCATTCGGCCGACCTCGGCATAAAGCAAACCCAGCGAATAAGGATAGGCTGATTCTTGTGGTTCGAGTTCGATGGCTTTGGACATCTGTATGATTGCTGCAGCAGGTTGTTTAAGTTTAGAGAGGGCTACCGCGTAGCTGTATCGAAAGGCGGCCACACCCGGATCCCAGCTGATGGCTTTTTTGAACCATTCGCCAGCGTTTTGGTCATGTCCGTTATCGGCGTAAAGAATTCCCCGTTGGAAGGCGCCGAGGGGTTGATCCTGGTTGAAGTTGAGTCGGGCCATGAGTTCCTTGGCTGCCTGGGTTTTATGATCCAGTTGTCGCCGAAGCGCCCATGCGGCTTTGACGCGAACCAGTCGGTTTGGACTATCGAGTTTGGGTGTGATTTTGTCGGCAAACTGCATAGCCAGGGGTTCAAGGGCGTCGATAGCAGCCGACTGTACCAAAGGTGATTTGTCATCAAGTAGCTTTATCATTTTCTGAATCAGTGTTTGGTGATCGACTTTTTCGGTTCCTACAGGCACGATCGGCGTGAGAAACTTTACGTATACCGCCCGCCAGGTGGGATTAACCTCTTGAGATAGAAACTCGAGGATTCCGGGTGCGGCTTGAGTATCGCCATTTTTCATGCGGGCCAGTAATCTGGCCCGTTCACGTGTGGGGCGATTCATTCGATCGCCATACCATTGATTAACGTAGTCAATATTCCAATCGAGCCCTTCTTCTTCATGGCAGCGCGAACAGGCGTTGGGTATGTCTAATTCTTTGGTCAACAGTGGATCGGGGATGGTCATACCGTGGTCGTGACGCCAATGACGGGCCATATAGGGGGTTTGAGGCATGTGGCAGTCAGTGCAGAGCGAGCCCTCTTTGTCCAATGGGTGGAATCCATGTTCTAAGGAATCGATGGGTATTTTATTGGGTACGCCCGCCTCGTGACATCTTAGACAAAGGGCATTACCATCGACACTGACCTTGGCCGAGTGTGGATTGTGACAGTCAACACAGCGCACATCTTTGGTGTACATGTTACTGAGCGTAAAGGCGGCCAATTCGAAATCTTCATCCCAGATTTGGCCGTCGGGGTAGTAGGTATTGGAATAGTCGGGAAGAATGAGTTCGTAGTGATCGAAGAAATCATCGCCGACCGCGAATTTGCCGGAGATGTCACCGCGACGGGCGTGGCATGAACCGCATATGTTGAAATGTTGATCGCGGTCTATCCGTACCAGGGTTGGATCTTCGTATTCATCGCTTATCTCATCTACGAGATTATTGATATCTATCCCAACCTCTTCATCTTTTTCTTCTTTATCTTCTTGGGGTTGAGCCTCCTGCCAATCGACGGGCTGCGCCCCTTCGCCG
>CP070790.1:1274048-1277014 GCA_020346805.1 Planctomycetota bacterium | reverse complement strand
GTAAAGGACGGGCGGCTGGTCAAGGGCGTCCATTTCGTGGAAATAAAGGACGTGGGCGACCCGGCGGAAAACGGGGCCGCATACAGCGAAGCGGGGGCCGACGAGTTGGTCTTTCTGGACATAACCGCCACCCTGGAAAATCGAAAGACCTTGATCGATGCGGTCAAACGGACGGTGGATAATATCTCCGTACCTCTGACGGTGGGCGGGGGTATCGCCAGCGTGCAACACATTGAAAACCTGATGGATGTCGGGGTGAGCAAGGTATCGATCAACACCGCTGCGGTTAAGAACGCCGATCTGGTTACCGAAGCGGTCAAGGAATTCGGCAGCGATAAAATCACCATCGCCATCGACACGCGAACCTCGACCGAGGTGCCTTCCGGTTTTGAGGTGATGGTCAGTGGGGGCACCAAACCGACGGGTATCGACGCGGTTGAATGGGCCAGGAAAGTTGAAGATTTGGGGGCAGGAGCCATCCTCCCGACCAGCATGGACGCCGACGGCACCCTGGCCGGCTACGATATCCCCATGACCAGGGCCATTGCCGATGCGGTCAGTCTACCGGTAATCGCATCCGGCGGTGCGGGCAAGCTCGAACACCTTTACGAGGCCATTACCGAGGCCCATGCCGATGCGGTTCTGGTCGCTTCGATTGCCCACTTCGGCACCTTTACCATCAAGCAGATGAAAGAATACCTCAAGGAGCGGGGGATACCGGTGAGGTTGTAGTTATTCTTTCTCGGTTACAGGTAGAGTAATATCCTGGAAGGATCGGGGAGCTAGAATGTTGTGCCACACTCGGGGCAGCGGCGCTCCGGGAGTTGCCAGAGCAGATAGCCGCACTTGGTACAGCGCGGCTCCTCAATCTCTATACGGAATTTCAATCCGCAACCACTGCACTTCGATGCCCCGGCAACTACAACCTGTTGGATCGTACAGCGGGGGCAAAAGAGTTTTATTTGAGCGGCCGATGATTCCAGCCCCTGTATCTTCTCCACCTGTTTGACCTTGGTCATGATGACCAAAGCTATAGTGGCTACAGAATCGAGAACTCCCACCGCCCCGGCGATACGAACCAGCAGATCTTCATCGTACTCCTCGCCTACGATCATGTAGGTGATAACGGCCGCCATCATCCATAGGCTGGCAATCGCAAGTTTGAACAGCCATCCCAATGCAGGCATAACCGGCACCCTGCCCAAAAAACAATTATGAGCAAAGGAAAAGGCAATTACCGCACAGACAGCCGTTGACTTGGCGAACGATTCGTCAACCAGATCATCTTTCCAGATGCAAGCCAAGACCATCAATAAAGCCAGGGAACAGAAAACAATTCCGAGATAAGGCAAGGGTTGCCATCGACGGGCTTGGGCGAGGTTGGCGCAGGGAATGGCCAGGATGCAATAAGCAACCAAGGCCAAAGTGGTCAGGATGGAACGGCCTACGTCTTCATCGTCCAAACCGGGCCACCAGATACATACCATCATCACCGCAAAGTTGACGGTGAACAAAATTAAGGCCGTCACACTAAAAGTCGGCCGACGGCGACGTTCCAAAGCGGCAGCACAAGCCATGGCTATGCCACTATGAAATCCCAAAGATGCCAAAGTGCCAAGAATTTGCCAGGTAGTCTTATTTAATTGGTTTAAAAGCAGGGCCCCGATTGCGATCACCGCACACAAGGTCAGCGAAACCACCAAGGATAGAAGGAAAGAACGTTTCAGCCGAAGCCGTGCGGCCAGCATCTCGGTCGATTCACTTTGTGGTCGATCTGGATTATTTATCTGCATAATTTTCACTCAACTCACAAAAACACATTATCAGATTTGCTTTAAACAGTATTTTATTTGCTGTTCCAGTATTTATTTGTGTCCGGCCAGATAATTACCAATCGCTTCACTGGTGCGCAAATAGCGGCCGTAAATTCTCAACATTTTTAATTCGCCCTTGAAAGCAGGAGTTATACTGATCCGGTTCGAGCCATTCACATCCTGCAAATCGTTGCCGAATCTTCCCCAGCCATATTGCCGATATTTCCCTCCATCGCATAACAAACCGTCAACCACAAAGGTGATAATCTTGGGCCCTCCATCAACCATAATTACCACATGATGAAGTTGATTCGGTTTCAGCAGATCCCGGTCGCAATCCCAACCGGCCTTGGTTTTGCCGTCGTTAAGCACGATCTGAATTGTACCTGCCTTGGTTGTTTCAATAACAATACCTTTTCCGCCTTGATCGCGGGAATCGAGAATGATTTGCTCCGCCGACGGATTCTGCATTTTGATCCAAACATCAAAAGTAAAGGAACCTGATTTGTAAAGGTTGGGGAAACAGGGGGCTTTAACACTTCTGGTGCGGAGCTGAGTCGAATCTGAAGATAATATCAGCCCTTTTGGGGCAACCGACTTGACGGTTCCCTGCCTCCATAGTCCCTCAAGCAGAGTAGCATCGAGTTGGTGTACCCTGGCGACTGTTTTTTGCGTTTCCGTAATCCAGTATCGGCCATCCTGCTCGATAAGGTCGGGATAGCTGATACGTATATCAGGATCGGGATCGTATAAAAGAATCTCCGGCTGAGACCAATGAATGTGTCCCTCTTTTTCAATCCCGCCGCTTATCCAGGCGGGATTTCGATTTTTATAATCTTTTCCTGAATGGTTGTGATACCAGAAAAGGAATTTGTCGTTCCCGGTTTTCCAGATTTTGGGACAGGCCCGCGGATTTTTCATCGGTCTACCGCCGGGGGTATAGGTCGCGTAGGCAGGCGGGGTCCAGGTCTTACCACCGTCGGTGCTATACGCATGACAAGGATGGCCTTCTACCGTGCGATACATAGTATATAAAGTACCATCGCTTAAGGCGACGAGATTGTGTTCTTCGGCAATGGGACCGTTTGGCGAACGCAGGCCTAGATCACCTTTGGGTAACATCTGCCATTTTATTTTTGCCTGGTCTGATTC
>CP070790.1:1268861-1273948 GCA_020346805.1 Planctomycetota bacterium | reverse complement strand
CTGCAAACGGCGATGAAAGGCGATCTTGCCGCCAATATGTTTGTACGGATCAGGATGAGTGTCTTCTATAATGGCCGCCAGCTGTCTTGCGTCAGTGATCAACTCCTTTTTGGTGAACCGTTTCCGGGCTCCCTTAAATATCGCGTCATCAACTTCGACATTATAGACGACGTGATCAAACAAGTACCTGGCGATTTCCTGATCGTTAGAAAAAGAAGACACCTGGTGCGCCTGTTTGATACCATCAGTTTCTCTGTAATCTGCAAGATGCGTCTCGGAGACAATAGGTTGCGTAAGTGACCCTGTGACAGTTTTGGTTTTGTGGATTAGAAATGTATTGACATCTACATACACAGCAGTTACATCTTCGGCTCCGAAAATCTGCTCAAGCACATGATATTCGACTCCGGCATCAGTTTCGATGCCTCGATAATTATAGCTGATTCCGAATTCTTCCGGCGCCACGAGTGCACCAAAACCCGACGCTTCTCGCCTCATGCTCTCGGCCTGCGCTTCCGGCAACTCTGCATAGCCGCCGGCAAGGGGATTGTCCATCCAGGCGATCTTCCCGTCATACCCCTGTGCTATTTTTGTGCCGGCTAACTCCATTTCAATCAATGTGCGATCAGGGAATGCATTGGTAATAGTGATTCCACCGGACACACCGCCCTGGGCGACGAGAATCATCGTGCCTTTCAGCACTGCAGTCCTGATATCGCTTAGCCTTTCCGTCCCGCCTTGGGCCTCAATCATCTTCTTCAGAAGCTCATCGGTCCCCATCTGAGCAAGGCTGCCAGAAGAAATCGCCAAAAGAAAACTCGCGGCTAACAGAAATCTGGTTGCACTGCGTGTCATACTGAATACCTCCATCTGTGAGTCATGATGTCTGATTTAGTTACATATACCGGGCAATGTGTCGTGTTGGTCGTTTCTTGCTGACGTCCTCCCAAAATAAGGGACCATAGATGGGGCGCGAGGTGCTAGAACCACGGCAGGTCCCTGAGTTTAATCTTCAATTACTCCTCCTTAGCACTGCGCAAGACGCGGATTTTCACCCGGGCGAGAGCAGTTTCACACAAAAGATCGCAAATTGCGTGGTTGCTATCGAAGCTGTCAATATCCATGCCGCTGATCAAGGCAACAGTATCACCTGACTCAAATCCGCCGGCATTGGCCGGGGTGCCGGGCGCTGCAAATGTATCAAAAAATCAAGTATTACTATCAACTATACGAGTTTACATAATTTGGGTTGCATGCGCAAGATTTTTTCTGTTTCATGGCCGACAAGCCCCACAACTGTCATGTCATCCGAGTGACTCAAGCCTGGGATTTGAGTCGTAAGGCGCTCCGGGAATCGGTTTGACAATTAGGGACACCACACAGTCGGCCCACTTCGCCGGGCTTGTTGAAAGACTCGCCCATCAGCATATCATATTTCGATTTCACAAAAACGGAAATCTGGTCTTACACTCAAATCCATGTATGATAAAAGGGGCAGGTCGCACGATTGCGTTCTCGCAGGATCACTTATACTTCTGTTACATGGACATTTATTCGCCCTGTCACCCTTCCGCCATTCTGATTCTTCGCCTGTATTAACTCCCCAGGTTTTCCCGGCTTTACATGCGGGAAAAAGTCCTGGTGAGCTCATCAGCAGCCTATCACTAAGGACACAACGGATCGGGTCCCTGAGGCGAGCCGTAGAGAAAGTCGATCAAGTATAGAATGTCTAACAGGTTGACATTACCATCGGCATTGGCGTCGCCGGCTTCCATTGGATCAGGTGGCGGACCGAGCGGATTGCCATATAAGAAGTCTATCAGATACAAAATGTCAAGCAGGTTTATATTGTCGTCATTATTGGCGTCACCGCAAACATATTCCCCGGGCTGGTTGATATACATGAGAGTATCCACGGGAAGATTAGTCCATATCTGGATTTCCTTCGCAGAGGTCGGCCATCGGATCTCCAGCGTATCCACATTTGTTGCCGAGCCTAATCCGAATTCTGCTGTCAGGGAGTTCTGACAGTACAGGCCCCCGCCACCCGAAATCTCCCGTATCTGAGAAATACCTCCGGCGACAACCCGAACACGAGCTCCAATCCCGTCCCGATTGCTCGTGATTCTCCCGGATAGATGAATATGGAACCAGTGGTTTTTCGTACCAATCCTGTTTTCCAGCAGTTTATTACCGGATTGATTGTAATTTGCCATGGCCAGGTCAATGTCACCGTCATTATCGTAGTCGCCCCAGGCTGCTCCCTTGCTCCACATGGTATCGCCCATGGCTGCCGTCGTAACATCAGTGAAAGTTCCGCCGCCGTCGTTTCTCAGCAGTTTGTTCGGCCAGTTATTGGTGTTTACTATATACAGATCAAGATCGGCATCATTGTCGTAGTCACCCCAGATTGCATCAATACTGGCCGATGTGTCTCCCAGAGGACCGGTGGTCACATCCGTAAAGGAACCTCCTCCGTCATTGCGGATCAGTTTGTTAGCAGTCGTGTCTTGATTTGCGATGTAAACATCGAGGTCGCCATCATTGTCATAATCACCCCAGGCAAAACCCATACTCAAACTCGCGTCAACCAGTGGGCCGGGGGCAACCTTGACAAAAACTCCCCCATCATTCCTGAATAATCTGTTGTCTTCCGCTCCGCCATACCTTGTCAGGAAGATATCCAGATCCCCATCATTGTCATAATCCACCCAGCTCATGCCAACCTCTGTGCCCATGGATCCGGCGAGGTCTTTATTGGTTACATCGGTGAAGGTCCCGCCGCCGTCATTGCGGCACAGCTTGTTGCCGTCGCCGTAGTAATGATCGCTGGTAAAGAAGAGGTCTATGTCACCATCTTCGTCATAATCGCCCCAACCCATACTGTGACCCCAGCCGGTATCCGCCATAATTGTCGGCGTAACGTCGGTAAAGGTTCCGCCACCATCGTTTCGAAACAGCTTGTTGGGATGATTAGCCACACTTGCCTTGACACAATAAAGATCAAGGTCCCCGTCATTATCATAATCGCCCCAGGCCACCCCGGCGCCGGTTTCAGCGTCATTCAGAGGTGCTGTCGTGACATCAGTGAAGACTCCGCCGCCGTCATTTCGAAGGAGATTATTGGCGAAGAAATTGTTCGACAGGTAAATGTCAAGATCCTTGTCATTATCGTAGTCTCCCCAGGCCACTCCATAAGTGTTGCGGGTACTTGTAAAGGCTGACGTTGTCACATCAGCCAGAGCGGCAAGCTCTCCGAAAGCGGCCCGCAAATTCGGACGGGGCCCGATATGACCCCAAATATGCGGATCAACCTGCGGAGTCCCGGTGTTTTTAAGAACATCACGAATCAATGCCGGCGTAAGGGCGCTAAGATCCCAACCCTGCTGTAAAGCATACCCCATGCAACATGCAACGGCACCGGCGACAGTGGCTGAAGAACTCGACGTACCTGCAAATATGGCGGTATAAAAAGAGTCTTTGCCACCGGCACTGAACAGATCACCGTATCCACAGGTAACTACATCGAGGCCCCAGCCCTGGACGTCATAGCGGCTCCCGTAGCTCGAATACCCCACTCTATGCAGATCTCCGGTCCCCTGAGTATGGCCCGCTCCGACAATAATCGCACCTGAATTAGGCTGCCAGGTGAGATTGTCGGTGTTGTAACCGGTATTGGGGGTGGGTGCCCCTCCATTGCCCCCTGCCTCGATAACGTGTATGCCGTTGGAGACCGCATTTACAATGGCCGCGTAAACGGCATTATTAGACTGCGGGTTGGGAAACGTATCCGTATACCATTCAACAGGTATCAAATCCGTCCAGAATGTGGTCGTGTCCAGGTAATCCCATTGCTGTTCCAGCAGGATAATGTCTCCTGCAGAAACACTGTCCATGGCAAAGGCAATCGCCCCCGCGGGATTCCAGTAGTAATTGGGAGGATTACCATGAAAATAATAGGCACCGCAGGTTTTTACATCGGCGCCGTAGCACATGCCGGTAGTTCCCCAGCCGTTGGGATCGGAGACTATCACGCCGAGAACAGCCGTCCCATGGCAATCCCCCTCATTGGGCGGAAGAGTTATGGGATTGGGATTGATCTGCGATCCCACTGCTTTGGGAATGTCAGCATGAATGTAATGCCAGCCATACTCAATATCACATATGGTGATGCCGGTTCCCGTCCCGCCTGGCTGCGTCCAGGCGTATTCGGCATCAATTCCGGACGGAGAAGATCCCGCCGAGTCGAGGTAGCCCTGCAGGTATTCGTAATCGTTAACCGGCAGCGGTGGCGGCTTCGGAACCGGACGAGCCGTCATTATACCGGGCAGCTTCTCCAGATCCCGGCAAATTTGCCAGATATCAAGCCCTTTGGGAATATAAAGACGATAGATGTTGTTCAGATTATAAACTGGTTTGCCCGTATTGGCTTCTCCGCGCGACTGAAATTCATCCAGCCGTTCTTCTGAAATACCGCAGGTCCGGCTCCATTCATGCCAGGCAATTCTTTCAAGAACGCCATCGACTCCGTCCATTGCATTGGATGTTAGATCTACCGGTGCTCCCCGGCGAAGACGCACTCTCGATTCCCATTTAAACATCACCTCGATCAGGTCTTCCTCGCAGGCGTATCCCGCGACCCCGGATGCCTGCTCGTCGCTGAGCCCGTAATACGGCCTGGCTTCGGTATTATCAGATGTCGAGTGGCCGGGTAAGACAATCGAGAAAAAAAGAGCCCCGAATAAAATTGCCCCCATAAGATGCAGTCGTTTCCGGGTATACATGATCCCTCCTGGTCGAATATTATGATGTGCGGATATGCTTTCGCACTCTGTTCATATTGACTTAAGTCTATAGTAAAGCCGCTTTTCATCAAGCGGCATACAGCCGAAACATTAGAAAAAAACGAGATAATTAGAGTAAATACTATGTAAATAATATACCCTTTATCGCCTTTAAACGCAAGTGAAATTCCACTCAACTCAAGGCCTGCCGGACGGCGGTGTCATTACGAAGAATCCCCGCCGGAAGGGCCGTCTATACCGGCGTTACCGTAGATCCGTGGGTGCTTTATACCCCTTGCAAGT
>CP070790.1:1264076-1268761 GCA_020346805.1 Planctomycetota bacterium | reverse complement strand
CCACGAATAACAGCAATTACAGAAAGCCGCATTCCGCGCCTAATCGATCAGTTTGAGTATTTAGTGGATTAATAACTCGCGCTATGTAGTATAATATTTTTTATTGTATCACTCGGGGTAATTGCCTTCCTTCCGCCAGATATCGAGGATTAACTCATAGCGTTCCAGTCGCATGCCGGTGTAAATGCAATTGCTGGTTGAGAAAATGTATCGACCGCCTGGCATTCCGTATTTCAATGCATACCGTGCCGATTCGATACATTCGGCGTCCGTCCCCGTATCCAGCAAACCGCAATTCACGTTGCCGATCAGCGTAATACGGTCGCCGATTTGTTTCTTGACCTCGGCAATATCCACCCCGCCTTGCGGGTCGAGCGAATGAAGGGCGTGAGGCCCGGCCTGCACCAGCCGATCCATAATGGACATGATATTCCCGTCGGTATGCTTGATCACATAAAATCCCTGCCGGCGATAACCTTGCACCAGCTCGATGAGATGGGGGGTGATAAATTCGTCGAACCATTCCGGGCTGAAAAACGGGCCGGTATTAAAACAATAATCCGAGCAAAGACAGAATCCGTCGATAGCGCCTTGTTTTTTAAGCTTTTCACTGCGGGCCAGATATTCGTCAACCCGTTTTCGGATTTCATCCTTGGCCTTTTGCGGATTATCAGCCAACCGACCACAGAATTCCGACATATCGCCACCGCTGGGAATTCCACAGGTAGCATCGCCGTGGATCATTATGCAATATTCGTCACCCGATTGTCGGCGCACCTCATCGATCAGCCGGAATTCATCTTCCTGACCATTCAAAGCGCTGTGCAGCAGGATGGCCGAATGCTCGAAACGCTTGGCGGTCATCACGAAGATCTCGGCCATATCCCGAATGTGCAGCCGCTTCTCGCTATCGGTCATCTGAACCCATTGGCTGTAATTACGATGATCCGGATGAACTCGCCCAAATGCCTCCATGGTTAAGTAAAATACCAACTCGAAATGCGGCACCCTTCCGGTCAAGGGTTTGCCCTCAAGGGAGGCAATGAAACGCTGGCGGGGGGTCATAAATTCATCCTTCACCCAAAAACATCAATATCATCCCGGGGCTACAATTGTCCGGCATTATCCATATAATCAGTAAGGTTACCAGACTCCGAGCTAGGAAGAATTGAGTCGCAACCAAATATCGGCTGACCGTTTGCCACAAGGAGTCAAATCATGTCGTTCCACAATATCGCCGCTTATACAACCATACTTCTAATCTCAATCGGTGCCTTGCCTACATTCCGCTGCGTAAAAAGTCCTGATAAAGAAAGCCAGACGCAACCGGCTATTTCGACTCAACCGGTAGTAACCCGGCAGCGTCCCATGCCGCCGGCGGCCCGTGAATTTATCGAAAAACGGCAGCAAATGGTGGAGAGCCAGATCGCCCACGCGTGGGACGGCCGGCCGACGGTAAAAGATCCTGCGGTGCTAGAAGCCATGCGAATGGTACCCCGCCATGCCTTTATGCCGTCAAACGTACAACGCAATGCTTATGCCGACACACCACTGCCCATCGGCCACGGACAAACCATTTCCCAACCATACATAGTCGCCTACATGACCGAGTTGTTGAAACTAAAACCGGAATCGAAAGTGCTGGAGATAGGAACCGGTTCGGGTTATCAGGCTGCCGTCCTCGCCCACATAACTCCCCATGTCTACACCATAGAAATCATCGAACCGCTTGCCGAACGCGCCAAACGCACCTTTGCCGAACAGGGCTATAGCGAGATCCGCTGTCGCCGGGCCGACGGTTACAAGGGTTGGCCGGAAGAGGCCCCCTTTGATGCCATCATACTGACCTTTGCCGCCGACCACCTGCCACCCCCGCTATGGGAACAGTTAAAACCCGGAGGTTGTATTGTTATACCTCTCGGAAAACCCGGTTGGGGCCAAAACCTAACCGTAATAACCAAGACTCAGGATGGCCGAAGACAGAGCGAAACCATTATGGGGGTCAGGTTCGTCCCTATGCTCCGCGAAGAATGATACGCAGAATGTATTTATCGCGTACTCCACTTGCATTTATGGCTCGCTAATCGACTCCAATCGATGTATACGATCGAAGCGGAATTTGTATAACGGGTTCGACTTTTCGCGCATAAAAAAAGCCGAAGCGGTCGGCACAATATTATATGGCGCTCCAGTTATCTTTTTATTTTTTTAACAGTTATCTTTACTGTCCTGACGCCCCGGCTTCGGCCGGTATTTAATCTACGTGCTCAACCGCTTCGACAAATATAATATACAACAAATCTGCAAAAATGAGAGATGATATTTGCACTTTATTTGCAAATTCCCCGGGCCCTATAATGATCAGCCGTTGAAGAGGGGAACGCACGTAAATTATTGTCAATCAATAATATGCGTAAATATATAAACGTCAAAAATCGGCCATAAAACAGGTCTGATATTGTACGTGTTTGGTCTCATTTTCGACACATTTTCTTCCTGTCATTACCCGACTTGATCGGGGGATCCGGTATTGCGCCTTATCATGTTAGTACCCCACAACAATCTGGATGCCCGCTGGAATTTACCCGCCGCAGTGTGGGGAATGACATTTTAAAGAGCCGCAGTCGTGATAAAATCCACGGCTACGCTGACTTTTCAACTCTACTATGGTCGATTAATTAAGCAGCGATTAAATTGTCGCAATATTTGCAAATCCGGATGTCGGCATCATTCACAACTCACCGAATCTCCTAGGATGCAACAAACGCCTGATCAGCCGGAGCAATTTACCGGTTAATATCTACGTCCATGCGAAATATGCCGTCATCTACCGGCCAACCTATGTGCGCGGTAACCTTGGACATGCAGACATCACTTATAGCTATTATAACTATCATCAAAAAATACAAATCTATCACATTTTCAAAACATTACAATGAAAATAAGGTAAAACTTCATATTTCTCGTCACAAACAACACAAATATCTGTTTTATAAATCAATTATTACCTCATCCAACATAATCTCTGCTTATTTGACTCAGGCTACGAATTAGTACATCTATACCTTAATATCACTGTATAATTAGGGTATGTGTTCTAACCTGGATACAGTTTTTACCATGTCAAGTCTGACAAATCGAAAGAGAAATGACAGGTCATGATTGCGATCCAAAGGCACCCAGTCAGGCCCCATTCATCCCCTCGCCTTGCCCCTTATACCGCGTCGCTTAAATCGATATCAATCCGTCCTGTTCCTTCGCTACCAACCTGTTATTTAGATCCCTCGCCGCAGCTCCCACTTTGCAAAAAATGGCCAAAAAACATAAAATATTCTAATACTTATTGCCGTTATTGTTTGTAATTCTAAAATTGTGGGTAAGTGGGCTTAAATCAGCCTTATATAACGATACAATAAAGCAGGGCGTATAAAGGATTCTTACGGGTGTCGACAAACAACATTACATTCCGGGAAATGCTGGCCAGTGACCGCTTCTACTACGGTGCCGAGGTGGTCAGCGGTCGCGGTTTCGTACCCTCCGGATCCCCCAATCAATTGGTTGAACTCAGCGAGCAACTATTGAATGATCCTCGAATCGGCTGGATCTCGCTTTGCGAAAATCCGGGCGGAAATCCCATGCTTCCTCCGGATTGGCTAGGCCAAAATCTTCCCGAGGCGAAGGATCGAATGGTCCTGCATTTTACCTGTAAGGATCTCAACCGTAACGGGTTGGAATCGGCTGCCTGGAGATACGCCGCCCTGGGCCTCAACAACCTTCTGGCCATGACCGGGGATTATCCGCGAGAAGGATACGGCGGAGCGGCCACACCTGTGTTCGATCTAGATTCGGTAAGCCTTATTTCCATGTTAAACGCCATGAATCGGGGTCTCGAAGTAACCGGACCTCGAGGAAAAACCGAGACGCTGGCCAAAACCAACTTCTTCATCGGCTGCGTCGCCTCACCGTTCAAACGGTACGAGCGCGAGCTTATGCCCCAATACTTCAAACTGCTGCGCAAAATCGCTTCCGGGGCACAATTCGTCACTACCCAACTCGGCTACGACATGCGAAAGTTTTACGAAGTCAAGCTTTGTCTGGACGATAATGGTCTGAATATTCCCGTTGTGGGTTATGTTTACCTGCTTAACAAGGTGGTTGCCGGTATGTTCAATCGTTCGGAAATTCCCGGCTGCACAGTCTCCGACGAACTGTTGAACTTGGCCAATAAATACGCTAACGGAACGGATAAGGGACGCAGTTTCTTCCATGAATTCGCCGCCAAACAACTGGCCGTGCTCAAAGGCCTTGGTTTCGCCGCCGCCCATATTGGTGGCATTACCAAGGTCGAAACTTTCGATGAGATCATCGATATGGCCGAAAGTTTCGGTGTTAATGACTGGCGTGACTTTGCCAGGGAAATTCAATATCCACAACCGGACGAATTTTACCTATACGAACAGGATCCTGAAACGGGGCTCGGAATTCCTCAGCAGTTCAACTCCGAATATCTGAAATCACTGGAAGATCCCAAGCGCTCCAAAGAGATTACCCTGTTCTACCGGTTATCCCGACGAATTCACCACGCCTTCTTCGAGCCCGATCGTGGATGTTTCAATTTCATGAAGCGACTTTACACTCGTTGGGACCAAAAGAATGGTTTCATGAGTTCCGCCCTGAGGGTGTTG
>CP070790.1:1258060-1263976 GCA_020346805.1 Planctomycetota bacterium | reverse complement strand
ATAGGGTTCGGTTTCACCGGGAGCGACGGGAAAGGGTACTAAGCTGTCATCGTCATCGTTAAACTCATTACGAACAGCGGGGAGTTTGTTATAACTGTAACCACGAGCATCGGCATAGGCGGCAAAACTATCCCGCGCCCCTGGGGTAAACAGCGTAATGGCCCGCTTGGGAGGATTAAGGTAGCTGTAATATGGGTCGTTATCCGTAACAAGCGTATAATGGGTCTGATGGTTGAGTCTCATGACTCTATTAGGCGAATCCACGTCATGCTCTTTTTCATGCTCCGACCAGACGGATTCGTAATTGCTGGAAAGCAGCCACTCATTATAAACGATATACCCATAGAGAGGACCAATAGATTCATTTACCGGACCATCCCAATCGAAGACCTGAGCGATATTAGCTAGCAATTCATTGACTGCCGTCTGATTGGTAATATCCAGCACTTCTGCGGTGAATTTTATTTTCGATTCGTTCTCTTCCGGATAGGAAGGCACCCTGGGCCAGATATCGCAGTTGGACTTGAGGGAACAGGCCCGGTAATCGGCGGGCTGGTCGTTTATATCATCTTCCCAGAAAAACCCGGGCAGACGGGGAAAACTCCAGAACCCATTGAACCGCCATCCGATTTCGTTGGACAGATCTCTCATTGCATCGCTAAGTTCGCGGACATCTTCTCTGCCGACTTCGGTGTCAACGTTAAGATCAAGCACCTCAGCCCCTTCAAAAAACAATGAAAAGCACTCCGCCCTGAGTTTTTTCTTTTCATATGTTTTATAAAACCAAGAGGGAGGATCGTTGGTGGTAAATCCAGACTGGTTGTAGGACTGCGGGAATACATTTGGCACCCCCGCTTTAGCCAGGGGCTGAAATGCTCCCATCCCCATAATTATTAAATATGGGAATATTACATATAGTCTAGTATTGACAATCATATACAATATTGTATCAAATGGCGATAATTACCCGCAACTGATATTCCCCATTCCTCCATATTATCATCCGTCACTTACACAATTCGGATCTGTGGAATTATTCTTTTCGCCAGGAGAATCATTTATCGCGTGTCGACCACATATCCCTCCATGCAATTTGAGCATATATTTTATAATTAATATACAACTTGGATTTGTTTTCTTAGGATATTATCAAGAATATTATGGCTATATCATACGAAAATCTAAGTCGAGCTGCGCCAACAAACATTTTTCATGGTGCTGTCATATTAGTAATTGTTTGTCCAACCGATTCGCATTCCTTTTACCCATTTGACATGTGTATCCGCAAAGAAGGCAATGGTACCTGCACCGTTGCCGGTACGATGACTATCGGCATTAAACACACCCCAATCTTTGGTGTCCGCATTAGCATTGTTTTGCCCCATATGATAGCCTTGGGAGCAATAACTGGCCGTTAGGTCCGAAAGGCTGGAACTTAATAGGCGCCGGGCATCGGATGAGGACCATAATCGATGCCGCCACAGTAGGTCTGGATTACCTGAAGCGTGTGGAATACCCCCCGGCAGCATATACTGTTTACTTGGGTGACCTCCTTGGGTGACTATGATAGTGCTCCAACTGATCGCGGAGTATTTGGGGCGACCGTCGGTATCTGATATATATTTATTGGGATATTTGTCAATTGGAACGGGAATATTACCTTGTTTAGGAATTCGATTTTTTATGGAAAACTGTTCATATCGCCAGACACTGTAACACTCATGCCGCCCTTTAAATACATAGCTGTTCATCGTTCCATATTCAAACTCCAGGGTTCTGACAAACTGGATTCCCTTGCCACCATCCCTGCTAAAAGGGCATATATAATAATTAGGTAAAAGTTTATCTTCATATTCCTGTGTTTTGGTCTCTGAACTCATGAAGAATCCGGGCCAGTTTAAATCCGGATCGAATGGTGTGCCGTCAAAATTGCATATCAGTTTCCTCAAATTACGCAGCCCCTTGTCGTATGCCTGGAATGCAAGCGACAGATAACACATTTTTGCGGGAGCGCCGCGTGGGTTATGGGTATTTGGATCCGATTGATAATTTGGAGGGTTCCAGACTTTATCGCCGTTAGCACTGGGACCGAATACAATAGGTACATAACCCTTGTATTCGGATTGATAGGTAGCCATTAGCCCGGCAATTTGTTTGGCGTTGGCGATACACGAAGCAATCTTGGCCTGTTCGCGGGCTCGTGATAAGGAAGGCAGAAGAATAGCTGCCAAAAGAGCGATAATAGCCACCACAACTAACACTTCGATTAGCGTAAAAGCTGGCCGTTTCCGCGGATTAGAAATGTGAGCGGGCGAATGTAAATAATTGTTATGTAGTAAGTTACGCAACATTTGTACAATCCTTAATATGATTAGTCAATGATATCATATTAATGTTGCTATTGCCAACCTATTTGTCTGCCCTTGATCCACTCAACATGGGCATCGGCAAAAATGGCGTTGGTACCGGCACCATTAAATGTGCGATGTGTGTCGGGATTAAACTCATTCCAGGCATCCCTTTCCTTCATCACAACATTTTTTGATATATGAAAACCTTGATTGCATAAAGCGACCGTTAATTCGGACATGCTGGCACTTCGCAATCGTTTGGCATCATTGGTTTTCCAATTACGATGCCTGACCAGAAGTTGTTTTTTAAGCTTCTCATTCGTACTTATAATCGGTATAACTCCCGGCGGACCATATTTGTAGTTCGGCGTGCCTGACGAGTACCCGCTGAAGTTCCAACTGAGGGCCGAATATTTTGGCCGGCCGTCGATCATGCATATTTCGTTCACATCACAATTATCATAGGCCATTTTAGTGCTCTCGCTTCCTTGAGCTGGAACAACGCCCCGAACGGCAGATCCCTCCCAGCGCATTGTAGTGTAGTTTTCGTGTCGGCCTCGGAGGTTGAATTGTTGGATTAACAATCCGTTGGGTGCTTCTAATGTGCCGTGATAATATAATCCACTCCCCTTTTCACGAGCAAACGGACAGCTATAGTGATCGGGCATGTACCTGTCAAAATACTCATGGGCCGCGGTCTTCTCGCTGGAGTAATACCATCCGGGCCAACGCTTGAAGGGATCGTATCGTGTTCCCGCTCCAATCGGATAAGTGGAGAAGATTTTGGAAAGCCTGCTTAGCCCTTTTTCGTAAGCCCTGAAGGCCACCGATAACCAACACATCATCGCGGGTGCACCCAGGGGGGTGGGAGCATCTAAACTCTCGTAAAGACGGCTGGATTCGTTATTAAAATGGCAAAATACGATGGGAACATAACCTTTATACTCGGCCCGGTAGGTGGCCATGAGTGTGGCAATCTGCTTGGAATTGGCTTGACATGAGGCAATTCTGGCCTGTTCGCGGGCCCGTTGAAATGACGGCAATAGAATAGCCGCCAAAAGGGCGATAATAGCTACCACAACTAAAACTTCAATTAGTGTAAAACCACGTAAAATTATCGATTGTTTTGTCGTGTTGTTGTGCAATATTGTCATTTTTTATGGAACCTTGTGTTCCAATTAATGGTTTCAATTGAGCTACAATTTTTTATCGCTACCAACCAATCTGTCGCCCACGAACCCACTCGATGTGAGTATCGGCAAAGATGGTATTGGTGCCGGCACCGTTTGAAGTACGATGACTGTCAGGGTTGTATTCAGAATAGGGGGTTGTTTCAAGAAACCTTTCGTCTCTTCCTATGTAATTACCCTGGTTGCAATAGGATATTGTTATATCAGTCAAGTTCGCACTTCTGAGACGTTTGGCATCAGACGTCTTCCAAAGGCGATGCTCATATAAGACTTCTACGCTCGAATTAAAAGGGCTATATCCACCTGGAGGGCCGTATAATTGTGCGTTAGGGGAACTGCGTCTTATTAGATTCCAGGTTACTGCAGAATATTTCGGTCGACCGTCGGTTTGGCAAATCTCGTTACGTGAACACGTATCAAATGGCATCTGAGATGATCCATTACCAGGTATTACCCCTCGCACGGCGTTTCCCTCCCATCGCCAGGTAATATAATTTTCGTGTTTACCTTTAAGGATAAGTTGCGCAATTGTCCCGTATGGCGCATTAACCTCTCCCCTATAGAATAGTCCGTTGCCTTTTTCACGAGTAAACGGACAGCTATAGTAGTCGGGCATGTATTTGTCGAAATATTCCTGAACCGGTGTGTTATTTCTTCCGTGATAGTTTCCTGGCCACGGTTTATCTGGATCAAAATACTCCAGCCCGGTGCTATTAGAGGGATATGTGACCGCCTGCTTGGCTAGATTCCGTAAGCCTTTGTCATATGTTTGATAGGCCACGGACAGCCAGCACATTTTTGCCACGGCGCCCCGCACTCCAGTTGTTGGTGTATCATAATCGGGTGGATTATATGGGGCATTATCATTAGCCACATTACCAAATATCACCGGTACATAGCCTTTTGATTCGGCCTGATACGTCGCCGTGATTGATGCGATTTGTTTGCAGTTGGCCATGCACGAGGCGATTCTGGCCTGTTCGCGGGCCTGTCGAAAAGACGGCAGTAAAATAGCCGCCAAAAGGGCAATAATAGCCACCACAACTAAAACTTCGATTAGTGTAAAACCTCGGAAAAATACTGATTGTTTTGTTGCGTTGTTATGTAATATTGTCATTTTGTTGGAACCTCGTGTTCCAATTAATAGTCTTAATTGCGCAACAATTTCTTATCCTTACCAACCAATCTGTCGACCGCGAACCCACTCGATGTGAGTGTCGGCAAAGGTTGTGTTAGTACCACCCCCTTTTGAGGTGCGATGACTTTCAGGGTTGTATTCAACATAATCGATTCTATCGAGTTGCGTTTCATTTCTCCCAATATAATTGCCCTGGTTACATCTGATGATAGTAAGTTCGGATAGGCTGGCGCTTCGTAGACGATGGGCGTCTGATGATGTCCAAAGACGGTGGGCGAAAAGAACACCCTTGTCATCGTCAAACGGACCATATCCACCCCCCAGACAATATTGGGCATTAGGACGGCCAGCGTCACCTTTATTAAATACTATCTTGTTCCAGGTTACCGCCGAATATTTGGGTCGACCATCCGTAATACAAATCGCATCCGCCGCACAATTATCAAAAGGCATTTGGACACTGCCTCGTCCGGGGATCATACCACGTATAGCGGTTGTTTCCCATCGCCAGGTGACGTAATTTTCATGCCTACCGTTCAGATCATACTTATCCATTTTGCCCCATTGAGTGGTAGACTCTCCTCGGAATGTAAGCCCGTGTCCTTTCTCACGGGTAAACGGACAGCTATAGTAGTCGGGCATGTATTTGTCGAAATATTCCTGGACCGGCGTATCAGTCCTTCCGTGATAATTCCCCGGCCAAGCTTCATCCGGGTCGAAAAGCATTGAGACGCCCCCGTATGTGGACACCTGTTTGGATAAATTGCGCAGACCTTTGTCGTACTTCTTGAATGCTACAGACAGCCAACACATACGAGCAGGCGCACCTCGTCCATCTCCTTTTAAACTAGGCGGATTATATGGGGCATTATCATTAGCTACATTACCAAATATCACCGGTACATAGCCTCTTGATTCAGCCTGATACGTCGCCGTAATTGATGCGATTTGTTTGCAGTTGGCCATACACGAAGCAATTCTGGCCTGTTCGCGGGCCTGCTGTAGTGAGGGTAAAAGTATCGCTGCCAGCAGGGCAATAATGGCCACCACTACCAGCACCTCGATTAAGGTACAGGCCCTAATATGACGTTTGTTAGATGTTGAATGCCTTTGCATACAAATAGATTTGCAAATTACAGAGTATAAGCGCATTTTAAACTCACTAAAGGTCTCTATATATTGTTACTTTAAGTAAATAATTGGCCCTTCCAGCTATGCACATCTCCCATCCTTAGCT
>CP070790.1:1249241-1257960 GCA_020346805.1 Planctomycetota bacterium | reverse complement strand
GATTTGCCTTCTGTTTCCACCCTCTGTGGCGTGTCCCCCATCCGCCTGTCGGCTATCGGGCCGAGGCTTCTTTAATCAAATTGCTCGGCACATGGAGATCGAGTATGTACTCGTCCTGCATGGTCTCCTCCCACGGGGCGCGATAGCTCGCGGTAAGCACGAATTTCATGCCCGGGGACGCACCCTCTTCGCCTGCCGTCCAGGCCAGTTGGAACTCGTACATCTGGGCCCGCGTCCAGTAGAGTTTGACCTCATCTTCGTTGGCGATGGTCCGCTCCCAATAGGCCAGCCGTTGACCCTTGTGATCCCCGGACGCCTTTTGGTAAGTCCAAAGCTCGAAATAGAACAAACCCACCGCTTTGGCCGGATCCCCGAACCGATCCAGCGGACGGATCACCGCCAATATCCCGTCCGGAATCTGGTCGTTGTCGAAGCTCCTGATCTGGGTGAAGGGCTGGATCTTGATCTGGCTCGGCAGCATCAGCGAAAACATCTCCCGCTGCTCGGCCTCGCTCGGCATACCTTCCGGCCCACCGGACCGGCACCCCAATCCCAGCAGACAACCTGCAAAACCCATCCCGATGCTTAATATTCGCAGCTTTTTTGCCATGCCCGGAATTGTGATACCCCCTTTAGCAATTGTCAAGACAGACAATTTCACAGAACGATATTACCATATAATCCTCAACCATATACTCCTCATTCCCCGACACAATGCTCCCGTTATTCCCCGAGACTCGATCCCGCCACGGCGGGTAAACTCTGGGAATCCAGCAACATCCACTGTACGACTCAACTACTCGCCCTGAGCCCTGAGTTTATTTGTCCCGATCTTGTCGAGGGATCGAAGGGTTCGAATTGTCGACTTTCCTCATCCCCCTTCACTGTCTCCTCCCTTATTTTGACTTTTTGACGTTTCGAGCCTGCCCGCCTATGGCGGATTTTGATGTTTTCCAATTCTCCACGCTCAATTCTCAATTTGTTTCGTTTTAGCGGAATACATTTGCCAAAACACCCCCCTTTCGGATAGAAACATCCCTTGAGAAACTAACAATTAAATGTGAAACATTGGAGTTCGATCACATGAAATACAAAATCATATCAAAGCTTTACTTGTTAGCCGGCCTTACCATCATCCCGGCTGGCATCGGTTGCTACCAGCCCGTCATAAAACCAATAAACGTACTCTTTGTTGTCGGCGGCCAGCACCACGACTATGACTCCGAGCCGGCGACGCTGGCCCAACGCCTGACCGAAAGGGGCGACCTCAACATTGACCTCACTGCCGATCTTACCGATTTGCACCCCTCCAATATCGAACGATACCAGGTACTAATGTTTAATACCTGCCATGAGGATCGTATCGACGATGAATCCCGACAGGCGATCCTGGAGCACGTCCGCGCCGGCAAGGGTCTGGTCGCCTTACACTGTTCGCTATGGAGCTATCAGGATTGGCCTCAATGGGCTGAAATGCTCGGCGGATTGGTACTCAGCCACGACAAGCGAGCCCCCCTGCCCCTTACCGTCCTCGATCCCAGTCACGAAATAACCCTCGGCCAAGGCAGGCATCTTGAACTCAAATATGACGAACCCTACCTGGTCGACAACTTCGATCCCGAAGCCGAGGTCTTGATCCGCACTACCCAAATCCATACCGACCGCCAAAAAAATCAGCGCCGATCCGGACCCGAACCGCAGGTCTGGATAAAACAATACGGCGCCGGCAGAGTCTTCGTGGTTACCTTCGGCCACGACAACCAAACTCTCACCGACGAGCGTTTCATCTCACTAATGCACAACGGCATACGCTTCTCGGCCAAGCGATTGCCGCCCGCATCACACAACACCCTCACCCTCTCGGAGAAAAAGGACGGATACGAATTGCTATTCAACGGCAAAGACTTAACCGGCTGGTCGGGCACCCCCGAGAACTGGAGCGTCGAGAACGGCGAACTGGTCGGCCGGGCCGCCGACCTCAAGCACAACATATTCCTCAGCTACACCCGGAAACAATACGCTGATTTCATCCTCCGTTTCTCGGCAAAACTCATTAACCACAACAGCGGTGTGCAATTCCGCAGCCGACAGTTCCCCGAGCATGTGGTCAAGGGATACCAGGCTGACGCCGCCGACAAATGGTGGGGCAGCCTCTACGACGAAGGCACCGGCCGAGGCGTGTTGGTCAACGGCTTCAAAGACAAAGGCGAACATGTAGTCATTCCCGACGGATGGAACCAGATGACCATCAAAGCTGTCGGCACCCAAATCACTATCCGCCTCAACGGCCTGATTACCGCAAAATACGAGGAAAAAGACCCCTCAATCCCAACTTCAGGTATAATCGCCCTGCAACTGCATCGAGGACCGCCGATGGAAGTGCGGTTTCGTGACATAAAAATTCGGCCATTGGAGAAATAACCATGATTCACATCGGAATGCACACGGATAATTGGCGTACGCTCAGCGGATCGATGGCCGATGCCGTCGCCGCGGCGACCGAACACAGTCTGGAATATATAGAATTCGGCGTAGTCGACGGGCAGGATTTCATACAGGGGATGGGCTATGCCCCCACCGTCTCCCTGGACAGCAATCCCATCAAGTTGAAGCGCTATCTCGATGATAACGGATTAAAAGTTTCCCAGATCGACGCCTCCTATCCCATTATCGGACCACCCGGGGCCACCCTTGCCGTTCGCTACGTACAGCGGGCCATACAGTTTGCCGCCGCCATCGGCTGCCCCTGCGTGGATACCTCCGACAGCGCCTCCGTACCCACCGGCTACACCGAGGAAAAACTCATGGCCATGACCAAGGAGAATTACCGCCAGATCCTCGATTGGGCCGACGATTACGACATTATTATTAACGTCGAGCCCCACGGGCCCTTCACCACCAATCCCGATACCATGGAGCGAATATTAAACTTCTTTGACAATCCCCGTCTGAAAATGAATTTCGACACCGGTAATACTTACATCTCCGGCCAGGATCCGGTGAAATTCTGCCAACGCTTCATCGATAAAATCTCGCATATGCATATTAAGGATGTGAGTAAGGAATTGGCCGATGCCGTACGTGGCGGTGAAACCGGTATCGCCATGAGCGAATCCGCCATCGGCGAAGGAGTAAATGCCGACAACATTGACGCCATCATCCAACTGCTCAAAAAGAAAAAATGGGACGGGGTCGTCAGTATCGAATGCCAGGGAACCAAACGCTGCATTGCCAAAAGCATCGAGTGGCTCCGCCAGAAGATCGGTTAGTGAAAAATCCTGATCTATGTCGCTGCCAATCATATTTTGTTGACCATCATTGGATCTGAAAATCAGCATATTTTCCGAAGCGCAGAAATTGCGCCCCACGCGCAACATTCTACAGTTGCCTCACTTAAAGAAATTTCGCCCACCCCGCCGATATTTCCAACCGGCCTTTCATCTAAATCATGGACCACTCAAGCCTAACAGGCGCCGAGTGGGACACTTTTGGCAGGATCTTCAAACCATGACCAAGCGGGAAATCATAGACAGAATTCGTGACCAGAATCCCAGTGCTGATAGTGAATTCCTTGCCACTTTCGAGCAAGAGGATCTGCTGGCTTATCTTCATCAATTACAAGAGGTTGAACGTGAACGACGGCAAAACAAGGAAAAAGAACCCACCTGCCAGCCTAACTGAATCAGCAGCCAAGCAGAACGCCACAATTCATTATAGCACAACATGTTGTAGTTCATTTCAGCCAAAACACAATATATGCAGGTAAAAAATTTTAATCTTTTCACCAAGACCAAGGTAAAATCCTTAAGTAGGTCCGAGATCATCGTCGATAATAGTATTGGTGCATGTGATTCGGCACCGTCAACACAACAAACGGGCTGATGGATCGGCCCTTCACTCGTTCCGGGTGGGTAATCCGTATCTGTAAACGGGATTG
The DNA here is from genome assembly GCA_020346805.1 of Planctomycetota bacterium. GTDB lineage: Bacteria > Planctomycetota > Phycisphaerae > UBA1845 > PWPN01. The sequence continues at coordinate 1,254,023 of CP070790.1, read as the reverse complement.
CATGGAGGAATGCCCGATTAATGGGAACGGTTTAACTGCGCCTCCGGAAGGCAAAAAAACATAAAGTACTTTTCAGTAAGTAGTTAAGACAGGTTTTGGGTTCGGGTCGGCTGGTAACCGGCATTGGAACAACAAGCGGACAATTATCGAGCGGGAAAAACATCAATGAACAACATTCCTCCAATAAATAACGCGACACATGCCCCAAGTGTATCGGCCACACAGGAAAGCAAACCAACAAGCGCCGCCGATCGTACTACACTAACAGATAGGGTGGAGATTTCAGAATTGGCCCAAACCATGAACAAACTGGGATTGGATATAAACGATATTCGAGTGGACAAGGTATCGGCTATCCGGGAGGCCATCACCAACGATACCTATGTAACCGAAGATAAAATTGAGATTACCGTGAATCGCATATTGGAAGTACTAAAAGCCCCAAGCCAGGCCTGAGGCCAACCATCAGAATAATTGGCCAACAAGCGTATTGTTGGCGTTCCTTTTTCAAGAGCCGGCCTATTACCAGGCCGGCTTGTTTATCAACACATATTGCTATTACTTATATCCCGTCGCCTCAACAAGTCGGTCGGCTAACATGGCCAAACCTTCACGGGTTTGCAGGGCGTAAAAATATTCGCGCGAATCGGCGATTCGATTGCTTTGAATCTGTTTGCCGATGCGGTCGAGATCTTCAACCAATTGACGTTCAATTTCAGGATGCGATCGTACGAGCTCATCATTGATTCGTCGGATATTGGAGAATGTCTCCCAACGAGCAAGTCTGGGGGCCTGTTCCCGGCGCAGCCTGTCGGATTCCTGAATAAGTCTTAAGCGCTCGGACAACAAGTCTGGTGGGGCATCGCCTAAATAGCGGTCGGGATTATAGCAATAATCGCGCCGACGTAAGCGGGCGGCGGCCAAGTCATCTATGGTGACCGCCTGACGCGGCAAAGGTAGTCTTAATGTCGCGCTCACGCACACATAAGCGGGAGGCTCACATTGATAGTATCTGCGGAAGATACCGTCGGTAATACGATCGTACTTGGCACCCCCAATACCATGGACAAACAAATCGCAAGCCAACAGCCTGATCCATAACATCAAACTAAGGGCCCGCGGCCGAACCACCCAAGGCTTAAAACCGGCCAATACGGTATCCACATCTCGTGTAAGATCGGACGCATTAAGCGCGCCGACACACTCGTTGTCGGCATAAACATCAATGCGATCGCCGTGGTGCTCGATCCATAAACGTCGGCGTTTCTGTAAAGATCGATATATCCATAGAGCGGTTTCAATCCGATCGCCTTTCCGGGCCAGGTCGGGAAGGGGACGATTGAAGCTGCGCACTTTCTGTAGGCGCCGATATTCGGTCAACGATCGGTTGTAGGCGTCGGCGAATCGTTCGGCATTAAGCAGTAAATCGGCAACAAATGGCCCGCCGAAAACCTCACTAACCCGCAAATGGTTAATGTCGGCACCCAAAGGGGCATCGGTTTTCAGTCGACCTGCCAGGTGTTGTTGAACTACGTCCCGGATATCGTCGACCTGCGAAAACCCATCCAGATAGTTTGTAAGAACCGGATCGTGCGAATAAGTATCCGTCGCGGCACGCAATTCCTGTTTAAAGTTCTTGAGCTCGACTCTCTGCAAGGGCGGTCGCCCTTCATAAGCCGAACCGGCCGATGCGTCGGTAAACGCGATATACCTGGTGCCAAGTAATCCGTCCGATTCCACTATCGGAATTTGCAGAGCGGATGAAGTGGGAGAGTCATTATCCACCACGAAATCAATCCCCGCCGCTGTAAGCGAATCAGCTACATGGCGAATCACTACCTGTTTGGCCCATACTCCCGGATGAATGAAGGCCGGCTGATGACCACAGGCAATAACCGGTTTATCTGCTTGCGAACCATACAGAACGTCCCTCGCCGCTTGACGAGCTGCGTCCAGCGGAACATCAGCCAGCATAACATTCTGACTTTGTTGACCGCGGATATTATTATCGATCAGTTCCGGGAAGCTGGAAGCCGCCGGTTCAATCAGGACATCGCCGTCATCCGGTGGTGTTTGCAGATTATCAAAATTCAGCATAGCGGGTTTATCGATTGCTCACTACATCAGCCAAAACCTCTTGGCTTAAGTCGGAAAACTCGATACGTTCCAGAGACTTGCTCATAACCTGTAATTCACGAGCGAGAATCTCATGGTAGTAATTTAACCGAGCCTCGGGATCGTCCAGTATACCACCGAAGCTGCGGTTTGAGTGTTTATAAATCAGACGTACGGGAATTTCACGTATCCGCAAAGATTGATCGGCCGCCTGTACCCAAAGCTGCATGGGCATGCCGTAGCCGGGAACGGTCAAATGCAGGCGGGTAAGTACAGAAACCCGATAGGCCTTAAACCCGCAAAAAGCATCCGTAATCCGCAAACCCAATAAATCGTTTAGCACCCCGGTGATCCGGCGATTGATAGTTCGCCGGTCGGGCGGCGGTAAGGAATTGCCTTCCATTGCTGCCAAATATCTCGATCCGCTTATGATGTCGGCATTATTCAGGGTGGCGGCATCAATAAAATCAGGGATCTGGGCCGGCTCATGTTGTTCGTCGCAATCCATGGTGATCAACCAGTCAAATGCTCCGGCAACCGCAAAGTTAAACGCGCTGATCAGGCTCTGCCCATAACCACGATTGACCTTATGATGAATCTGAAAAATCCCGGTTTCCCGGCTTAAAAGTTGGGGAGTCTTGTCGGTTGAACCATCATTGACCACCAGGATTTCAGAAACGTAGCGTCGAACCTGACGAAGAACCGCCTGCAAATTAGACGCCTCATTAAAAACAGGAATCGCTACCAGAAACCGCATCAATGATCTCCAACAACATCCCCAAAAATAGGAATATATACAAATCAGATAATCCGTACTACCCGGAATGATCTTAGGTCGATCTAACGTAAAATCAAATATACAAAATTTATACTGAAATAATTTCAGTCATGCCATCTTAAATTAATCTACCGAGATTAATTGTTAAGCAATCCACCTTACTATGGCTATATCAGCCAAGAGAACATGAGCATTCTATAAACGTAAATAGGATTACAGGTATGTTGTTTGGGGCTATGGGGAAAGGCGTCATCCCCTCCAAACATCCAGTATTACACTGTAATCGCGATTAGTGGTTTGAGTATTAAAGTGTCAATCCACACCAGGACCGTTTAACGGGCAGGTTAGATGGCTGATACCAAACTATCAGGTGTCAAGAGTTTGATGTTTTACTGCCGATAGCGAGTTAGATGATTATGGACCGAAAATATCGAATGGTGGGGTATGTAGTATGCGCCGTACTATTGGCGTGGGGGAAGGGATGCACGCCCCCTCAGGAGCCTTTTGCCCAACTCCGGGCTGACGCATCGGTCAAACGGGGATTGTCCCGTATTGAGGCTGAAGAATACGATAAGGCCCTTGAAGAATTCCAGCGGGCCGTCGAATTAAATCCGAAATTGGCTTTGGCCTACTCAAAAATCGGCGACATACATCAGGGCAAAGGGGATTTTTCGGCAGCAGCCAAAGCTTTTGCCGAAGCGGTCAAAATCAATCCCTTCAATTTCGATTATTCGTTCTCCCTGGCCCAGACTTATCACAAACTGACCCGTTTTGCAGATGCGGTCCGAGCCTACCTGCATGCCTGCGAAATCGAGCCCAAAAATTACCAAGCCCGGCTCAATTTAGGGGTCTGTTACCATCAGGCGTCTGAGTTGGACAATGCCATCGATTGTTATATCAAGGCTACTGAACTCGATTCGACCCGGCCGGCAGCATACATCAATCTGGGAGCGGCCTACGATTCGCAGCACCAATATTACAGGGCCATCCATGCATATAATGAGGCCTTGGAACGCGATCCGAATCAGCCGATGGTGTTGGTCAATCTGGCTACCACATTGATAAAGCAGGAGCGTTTTCCCAACGCCATCAAGGCCCTGGAACGGGCTGTCGAATTAAATCCCAAATCGACAGTAGCATACGAAAGATTGGGGTATTGTTACTTCCGCCTGCGAGATTATGAAAAGGCACTGGCCAATTACGAATGGGCCGGCACGCTGGAGCCCAAGAAATCCCAAGCCTATGCAGGACTCGGTGTAGTCAGGATGGCCATGTACCTGCAAGATCAAAATAATCTGGAAATCAGGCAATTAGCTATCGAAAATTGGCGCAGATCGCTTGAACTTAATCCCAATCAACCTAAAATCCGCAATCTGGTAGCCAAATATCAGATTCCGCTGGATCATACGACGGCCATTTTGATGGATGCACCTTAAATCATGCAAAACAAAATAATGCAATTACTGAAAAGGTCATCTTTACTGTTAATAACGATGACCACGGTTGTCGGCTGCGCGTCGAACGAGAAAGTCACCAATACCCATTGGCCAAGTTATGCCCGTGATGCGGCTGACCGGCGGTTGGCAACTCGGGATATTTACATAAGCGATCAACAATCCACAATTACAAAGTCATCGGATTTGAATCCGGGGACCTGCTCGGGCACCTACAACCAATCACACCAACCCGACTTCTTACTATTATCTGAGTACTCGACCAATGAATCGGCACCCGTCAAACAAGGCCAAATCAAACCGGGCAGCATCGACCGTGGACCATTGCCCGGTTTTTTTGAAACAGTTAAGCGCGATCTGAAGGAAATGCCCTGCGTACTCTGGGAGGATACCAAGAGCGTATATACCGATCCTTTTAACTTGATATTTCTGGTC
>CP070790.1:1245079-1249141 GCA_020346805.1 Planctomycetota bacterium | reverse complement strand
GCTGGAGATCATGATGCCCGGGGGCGGCTATGTCGCCGGTGCCAGTCACGATACCATACTCGAGGAAACCCCGTTGGAAAATGTCCTGGCCATGTTCGATACCGTACACGAGTGCGGACGCTATCGCTAAAAAAGGAAATAAGCAAAATGACCTCCAAAGAAAGAATGATGATCGCCCTGCAAGGTGAAAAACCCGACCGCCTGCCGGTTACCGTACATCAATGGCAGCAATATCATCTCGATAAATACCTGGACGGCATAAGTCCCCTGGAGGCCTTTGAGAAATTCGGCATGGATGCGGCCATACAGTATTTCCAGGACATGGCCCAGTTCTGGCTGGTCGACGCCGATTATAAAAAGTTTTCAAGCCCCCAATGGCGGGATGAGGTTGATGTTATAAGCGACGATCCGGAAAACAGAGTTTGCTATCATACCATTCACACCCCCGAAGGAACCTTGACTTATAAAACAGAGGGCAATACCAAAACAACCTGGATTACCGAATACCTGATCAAAAACGATGAAGATATATACCTGATCGAAAAATATATGCCGGTCCCCATGCTGGACCCCGAGCCGCTGGCTGAGGTATACGATCAGGTCGGCGATGCGGGTATCGTTCGCGGCTTCGTATGGGGCGATCAGGCCGGATGCTGGCAGCATGCCGCTTGCCTGATGGATATAACGGAATTGATTTGCCGAACTTTCGATAAGCCCGACTGGGTGCACGAGCTGTTGCGGATTCTACTGGAAAAGAAACTGAAGTTTATCGAATCCATGAAGGGGGCGAAGTTCGACCTTATAGAAACCGGGGGCGGTTCCGCCTCTTCCACCCTGGTTTCGCCGGAACTGCATAAAAAATTCTGTCTGCCCTGCGACAAAAAAATGCACGACGCCTTGCATGAGCTGGGATTCGCGATTACCTATCACACCTGCGGGGGAACCTTCGGCATCGAGGAATTCATAGTCGCCAACGGGGCCGACGCTTCCGAGACCCTCGCCCCTGTCAGCATCGGCGGCAACCAGGAACCGTGGGAATTAAAACAGAAAGTGGGCGACCGCCTGGCCCTGATCGGCGGCCTGGATCAATTCAGTGTGCTTACCGACGGAACCGAAGCCCGGATCCGCAAGCAGGTCAAGATGCTTTTTGAGAAAGTGGGTTACCACGGCGGGTATATCCTTTCCTGTTCGGATCATTTCTTTGAAACTTCGCCGGAAAAAATACAAATATATGCCGACGCCGGACGCGAATGTACCTATTGAAAATGCTCAAATCCAACGAACAAAATCTTTTCATCCTTAGGTAAAACACATCAGGTGTTCCGTTTGTCAGCAAGACAGTTGCACACTTGACTGCAAAGCCCCGTTTCTTGGCGGATCCTCCTGGTTTCCTTGCAGAGCGATACGGTTGCGTCAGGAAATGATTTTTTGCACAGGGCGGCAATAATCTTATAGGTATTTATGCGATAATTTGGTGATGAATGATAATGGGTTCCGTCACGTCGCAATACCTCCGGCCGCCATTCCATTGCCGGCAGCCCCCAAAAGTTTCTCCAGTAATCGAGCTGGGGCATGTTTTCACGGAAAGTACCCAGCGTAATACAAGTAGGCCTATGACCTTCATCCGCTGCCTGCGACAGAAATTCTTGATATGCGTTTTCCCATCCTTCAAGGGTGAGAATGGGATCGATCCTCCATCGGATTTCAAAGCCCATTTCTTGAGCTTCCAGAGCAGCCGTTAGTCGTTCGTCGATAGGTGGTGTAATCCGTTCCATAGTATCCGACCACTTGCCTTCCCATAAATCGGCGATCGATTCGGGATTGAGTGAAAAACTGACCATTACATTGCTAGTAGGCAAACCTTCCAGATAATGAATATTTTTACTTTTGGTCAGCAGCAGGAGCATACAGCCCCTTGGATTTTTGCGAGGATCGGCAAACATGGGAATTAAATGTCTGGCATGCCCCGTGATATGCTCAAACAAAAGTGAATCAGACCTGTCTGTGCCGATACCTAACGAGTGCCATGGTCGTCGATCTATCGAAGTTAACCATTTTCTTACAGCTTCCCACAGAAAGGAATAATTGTTATATATTAGTGGTTGATGTGGATCGCGCATATCCCGGAACGTTCCAAGAAGGTAACAGCCCCGACACCCAAGCCCGCAAGGCCCGCTACCGATTGCCAGATCCCAGTAAAGCGGCGGACAGTATGTATTTCTATCGCCATGCCAGTCATGTACGATGGGATTTGTTTTTCGTGAGGCAAGGAATATCGGCAGATCGCGCGTCAATCCACATTCGTTTGCACGAATGCACCCCACTCGCCATTCACCTTTTTTGATTTGCTCGGAGATATAGGCGGTTCTTTGTTTAAATGACCTGGCATCAGGATCTAATACTGATGTTTGATCGAGGTGAGGCTGGTTGTAAAACAAGTTCCCTTGTAAGTGTACGTTAAAATGGTCAGCCATCTGAATCTCATATGATTTGAGGGAATAATATTTGTTGTAAACGCTAACTTGAGCCAAATTCAACCGCAAGGTTATGTATCTATGTATGGTGCCACATATGTGGCATTGAGGATAATCAGATATGTATGCAATATCCCTCTGGAAATATTGATATATCAATTATTTTTGAAGGTGGATCGAATCAAACCACTCTACGAAATCGGTACGCCAATTTTTGACCGAAAACTATGTCACAGCAGTTCCCGATGATATTGCTTGACCTTGAAAATCGCTTCCAGAATCATATCCACATCTTTGGTATCGCCCAGGAACAGGCCGTGCATCAGCCAGACGGCCTCTTTCCGGCAGGCCCGGACGGCATTGGGACATTTTTCAACGAAGCTGCGATAATCGATCGGTTTGGATCGGCCGATCATGTATACCGACTTGGGTGAACTCAGATCGAGTTTGTCAAATACCGGATTCTCGAAATTGGTGAAAGAGTATCCGCCGACGGCCGGTACCCCCTCGGCATTAAGGGCCTCCAGAAAACGTTCCCGCGGCAATCCCGACCAGGCGGAAGCATCATAACGTAACATGACCAGATAATGGTTGTGCGTCCGACCCTGAGGATGAAGTTTGACCGGCGTCAAACCGTCGATTTGGCTCAGCTGGTCATATAAATATTTCACGTTGGCCGTCCGGCGTATATTCTGCTCCGGCAGCTTGCGGAGCTGGGTCCGCAGCAACGCTCCCTGCAATTCCGACATGCGGCTATTAGAGGCCAGGCGGTGATGCTCGTACCACAATCCCGCCTTGGTTCGGCCATAGTTTCTTATGCTCCAGACCGTCTCGGCCATCTGGTCCGAGTTGGTCAAAATAATTCCGCCCTCACCGGCGGTCATACATTTCGACTGCTGAAAACTGAAAATGGCGGCATCGCCAAAGGCACCGGCATAGCGGCCGTCGCGCAGACTGACTCCATGTGCCTGGGCCGCATCCTCTATCACCCGCAAACCATGACGCTCGGCAATCCGGGAGATGGCATCCACGTCGGCCAGTTCGCCGCTGAAATAGACCGGGAGAATGGCTCGCGTGCGTTCGGTAATCGCTTCCTCGATCCTGGTCGCATCGATGTTGTAGGTTTCCGGATCGATATCCACATATACCGGTAGGGCGTTGGTATTGAGAATGGTGCCCGAAGACGCAAAAAATGTATACGGCGTGGTGATTACCTCGTCACCGGCCTGCAAATCGATGGCTCGCATACAGATGTCAAGGGCGGTTGAACCATTGGTCACCGCTGTGCCGTGTTTGACGCGGTGCAGGGCGGCGAATTCCTCCTCGAATTGTTCGACCTGGCTGCGCTGTTCGGCAGCACCTTCTTCGCTGCCCAGCTCGGTCTCACCATAGGCGAACATCCACCATTTGCCGCTTTCGATTACCTGCAAAACAGCCTGTTTGTCTTCATCGTCCCAGATCGGCCAGGTGGGAAACGGCCGGGTAACGGCTTTCGATCCACCCACTAATGCCAGTTTATTCATCGGAGCTGTCCTCCTGTTTCTTGCCAGAGACGTATCGCTTGATCTTTCAGCAGATCTCCGGCCTG
>CP070790.1:1242140-1244979 GCA_020346805.1 Planctomycetota bacterium | reverse complement strand
TCCTGACCTGCATTGCCTTCTGACAAAATGCTTATAAGGATTATTCCGGTAGCCAAGGTAATTGGTGTCGGCATTATTATACGTCCAGTCGTACATGTGAGAGAGTTCTTTTTTCTCGGCGCCTTGGCAGTCGCTGATTCCCTTGACATCATACTCAAATGCCCCATGGCTAATCGTGGGTGTAATATGCCAGTATATATAGTCTAAGTCGTTGTCAACTTGCCACCCGCCCGATGCAAACGATCCACCGGAGCGAGTACCGATGGTAGAGCCCTGCAACGGATCGTTCAGTACCAGAGTGCACAAGTCGCTGCTGGCAACGTATACCTGCCAGCTCTCTGTATCAGAGCCATAGGAATTTGACGCTTCAATCTCGAAGGTGTAGGTGTGGGCAACGTCACTTTCATCGGGTGTCCATCCACTGACCAATCCGTTACTGCTGACCTGTGTGTTGGGCTGCCCCTGAACGACCGTCCAGGTTACGGGAAACGCGCCTTGTACCAGACCCAACTGCTTGGCGTATTGGACACCCTCGGTAGCTATGTCGGGATCGGGTGATACTTCAGCTATGATGGGGGGGCCACTTATTTCTTCGCCGATTACCTGCACTAGATCCAGGTAGAAAATATGCCCGCCCCCACCCCCGGAAATTCTGAAATCGCAGTTGTTGTTCTGTCTATCGCCGAAAAACGCATTAGTAACATGCCAGGTGTGTTCTTTCCAGGTATTGGTTCCGGTCAGAGTTATAACGCCGCCGGAGGTGTACGCCCCGCCGGTGGCATCGTACTGCAGTTCAAGGTTGGAGGTACTTGCATCAAAGTAGTGAATGGTAATATCAACCTCGGGGCGGTTACCCTCAAATGCATAAGAATTACTCACATCAAAATAGAAATAAAGGTCTGAGCCGGGATCGTCGTTTCGTCGGCAATCAATACTACCGACTGTAACAGGGGTGTTATTCCCATCGCCGGCATTGGGGCAGGTTATCCCATACTCATTATTGGTAGTGCCCAGGTCGATGGAGGCAGGTGGTTCACTTGACTCATTGTAGGTCACGGTGAGCAATGGACGAAGGCTTGTCGTGGGGTACTCCGACATAAAGATGGCGTAGTATCCGGACATGTTGGCTCCGCCAAAGATAATCACGCCATTGTTGGGCTTAGAGCCGTCTACCCAGTTCTGAACCCAGTTGGTGATTGTAAATTCCTCCCAATGATCGCTGATAGGTCCGGCATCAAAAGTGATAGTCGCGTCGATATCGTTGCCGCCGGTTGCTCCTGCAACATCCCACGGCGTTGTGTCGTGCTCGCGGTTATTCCATGTAGGTTCGCCGGGGCTGGCAGGGCAACTGGTAACCCCTTCGATCCAAGGTGCCTGGAGGCGCCCGAGGGTATATCCTGTCGTACTGCCGCCGACGGAGTGGTTCTCGAAATACACGCTAAGCGTGGCCGAGTTAATGGTTGCCCCACCGGGAATGCTGGATAAATCAAACCAGAACATAGTATGCCGGGGACCCTTGGCAGGATCATGACCAACGTCCGGATAAAGTCGGCTGGAACTGGTCGGTTCGCCGGTGACAGTACCCAGATTGCCGTCTGCCCAGGGCGTCCCGTCAGATTCGCCATCCGACCGCAAATTAGTGTCCCGAATCGATATGGAATCTCCGTTTGGTGTTGTAACCTGAAACACGACGGTAGTAGCTTGCAGTGGGCCGTTCAGCCACAGTACACAAACAACCGCCAAACCCACGATGAATGATGACATTTTGATCATTATTTGTACTCCTTAAACACCCTCAAAGTCTCATAATACTTTCAAAACTATTTCACAACCTCGAAAACCTCTAAAAACACCGTTTTCGGTATTGAAAATCCACTTTCTGGCAGTTTTAAAACCTCTTCTAGCTATGGAGAATCCAAATCCGACTTTCCCATTTTGACTCTGGCGGTCAAATGTCAGCCGCCTTCAATCAGCTCATTATATCAAAACCCGACGTCCATTGCGCCTCCTCAGGCCGAGAAACCTCGGTGACATCAAAACTATCACATCTCATTCGAACGAATCCAATCGGCAACTCAAGGTGCGATAATCCTGCCCATCCATGAGGATTATGCAAAACAGCATGATCAACTGGAAGGCACCTGGTACTCGTATTTCACCCATCTTCATTACTCGGATCCTACCCGTAATAACTTTATTCCCCGCATGGCAAGTCGGTATTACGTATAATGGCGACAAATCCGGGTGAATGACGATACGGATTAAGCAGAATAAATAACGGCGACCCCATTGGCTGATAGCGTGCAAATATTACTGAATGAAGATGCCATATAAGCGGTCAACAAACCGGCCGGCCTTCTGACCATTCCGGGTAGGCAAGGTGGCGGACCATTACGTGAAGTCATCTCCAGATACATCGGCATCGAACAGCAACTCCGACTGGTGCACCGGCGGGATCGTGAAACCAGCGGCACACTGCTGCTGGCTAAAACCAGCGATGCCCAGAGAGATCTGTCCCATCTATTTTGCGGTCGCATTGTTAATAAGGAATACCTGGCTATCGTAAGCGGATACACGGATGGTGACGACATTTTCAATGATCCCAACACATTCACGGTAATCAAACCGGTGGGTGAAACAGCCATCGCCAAAGATTTCGTCCTGCGGGCCTTTCGTCTGGTAAAGACGTAGTTGCCGCCAACAACGCACACTGGACCGGCAAGGGATACGATCCTGGGCCCATACCTTAATAATACTTTGGATATTCATTTTTATGCCTGACAACTGCTGGGGAATACCGGTTTGCCTACCTTGGGTTAGCTGGTTGTGTTGTCAGGTC
>CP070790.1:1237088-1242040 GCA_020346805.1 Planctomycetota bacterium | reverse complement strand
CGCCGGGGGAAAAGTGACGCAGATCGCCGCCGGTACAGAAACGTTTATCGTAGCGATCTACAGTCTTCCCCTGCGTGTCAATCAGATAGAGACTGTTGTGAGGTTTGTGGTTGCCGGTCAATTTATGAATGGTACCGAGCACCACCCATAATTTGAGTTCCCGGGCCAAAGCGAGAATAGTCTCGGTTTCTTTGCGCAAGAGTTTCCAATCAAAATTCTTCAGGGTCTTATAATCCGCACCGGGATAGCCGGACAAAGCACATTCGGGAAAATGAGCTACATCAGCGTTTCGTTCTTTTGCCATACGCATCTGCTTGCGAATCCACCTGGCATTGGCCTTGATGTCAGCAGCAACGGGGAACTGGCAGGTGGCCACCCGCATTTGTCCTTTTTCCAGTGCTACAGATGTTGCGGATTGCTCTTCCGCTCCCGTCGGCACGATAAGCAGTAAACAACCCAATGGTATCAGACAAGTGATCCCTCTTGACATAATGGTTCTCCGGGGAATTTCGGACACAGTCATTTTCCTGCGGGAAGAACAGGCTGGGGTTGGTTGGCTTCCGGTGTTTAAATATCGATGTTTTTAACACTAGCGGCGTTGGTCTCGATAAACTGCCGACGGGCTTCAACGTTGTCGCCCATCAGGATGGAGAAAATCCGATCAGCCTCATTGGCATCCAATTCCAATTGTTCGGGATCGTCAGCCTCGTCGGAGATGACCACCTTTAGTAAGCCGCGATTGTCAGGATCCATGGTAGTCTCCCACAGCTCCTCCGAGTTCATCTCACCCAATCCCTTGTAGCGTTTAACTTCCAGGCCGGTACTGCCCAATGCGCGGACGGCGTCAACCAACTGGGCAAGATTATCAAGCTCGACCGTAGTTTCCTGCCCGCGCTTCAATAGAAATCGGGCGGGCTGAACGGTGCCGTCCACCTGCTCGATCCGCTCCATATAATAGTCATCTATAGACAGCTCCAAAGTTGTTAACTTACGAAGCAATCCTTCGATAATCCTGCACTCGTTCAGCTCGGCGCGCACGATACGATGCTTATCGCCACTACCATTACCGGCCGCCGCCATTCCCGACCCGGCCTCAACTATCTCTATTTCTCCGATTCGTTGTCTCTCTTCATCACAAAGATGCTGAAACTCCTCGTCACTATAACCGAAATAAACCATTGGTTCGGCTGCATCAGCGCGATATACCAAAGCTCGATAACTAGGCAGTCGCCCCGACTCATCGGTATGCCGAACAATCAGTTCACGCATGTCAATGCCGCGGCGGCGGAGTATCCGATGTTTATACTCGAGATGGTCCAGCAGCCTGTACAAATCTTCCAGGGCCCGGCCGCTAATTTCGCGTTCCGTATCATTGCGGATCACCAGCGATACCCCTTCCAGGCCCCATTCGGTCAGCTTGCGATTGAGAATATCGTCGTTCAGGACATACTCGCTCTTTTTTCCCTTTTTGATCTGATACAGCGGCGGCTGGGCTACATACACATAGCCGCTCTCCAGCAACGGTCGCATGTGTCGAAACAAAAAGGTGAGCAGTAAGGTACGAATATGGCTGCCATCCACATCGGCGTCACACATGAGGATCACCTTGCCGTAGCGACGCTTATTTAAATCGAACTCATCAGCCCCTATGCCGCAACCAAGAGCCATGATCAAGGTTTTAATCTCTTCATGGCTGAGCATCTTGTCGATGCGGGCCTTTTCAACGTTGAGAATCTTTCCCTTAAGCGGCAAAATCGCCTGGAATGCACTGTCCCGCCCCGTTTTTGCGCTGCCGCCTGCGCTCTGGCCCTCGACAATGAACAATTCCGCACTATCGGCATCGGGAGCTCTACAATCCCACAGCTTGCTGGGTAAACCACCGGAACTAAGGGCACTCTTGCGGGTGAGGTCCCGTGCCTTGCGGGCCGCCTCACGTGCCTGGGCCGCTTGAAGGCCCTTGGTAACAATACGCTTTGCGTCACCGGGGTTTTCCTCCAGAAAATTGGAGAACTGCTCGTTAAGAGTCTGTTCGACCATGCTCTGCACTTCCGGATTCATTAATCGAACTTTCGTCTGGGCCTCGAACTGGGGTTCCGGCACCTTGACCGAAATGATGGCGGTCAGGCCTTCGCGGAAATCGTCACCGGTCGTGACCAGGTTGCCCTTGATGAGATTCTCTTTTCTGGCATAAGCGTTCATGGTTCGCGTCAGGGCCGAGCGAAAGCCCGACAGATGGGTTCCGCCATCGATATTACGAATATTATTGGCGAAGCATGAGACATTTTCGTTGTAGCCGTCATTCCATTGCATGGCGATGTCGACTACCAACCGCTGCTCTTCATCAATGGCATGGATTGGTATGACATTTCTATGCAGCGGTTCCTTGCCCTCATTAAGATGTTTCACAAATTCCCGCAGCCCGTCGGAGAATAAAAACTCCTTTGCCTGTCCGGTTCGCTCGTCGGTCAGTTTGATACGTACGTCATCATTGAGATATGCCAACTCGCGCATGCGGGCCAACAGGCTCTCGTAGCGGAACTCACAATCCGGAAATATCTCCGGATCCGGCTTGAACTTAATGCGTGTCCCGGTCGCCGACGTTTCCCCGATCACCTTCAGGTTAAGAACGGTAGCCCCTCGTTCGAAACCCATCTCATAAACTTTTCCGTCCTGGTAAACCTGCACGCGCAACCATTCAGAGAGGGCATTAACCACGCTTACGCCCACGCCATGTAAGCCGCCGGAAACTTTGTAGCTGTGACGGTCGAATTTCCCCCCAGCATGCAAAAAGTTCATGCAGATTTCTACGGCAGGCTTTCCGTTAATCTTCGGATCCGGATGAGACATAGGACCTATTGGGATACCACGGCCATTGTCGACCACCGTGCAACTGCCGTCGGCCCCCAAAGTACCCGATATTTTTGTACAGAAGCCGGCCATGGCTTCATCCACAGAATTGTCAATAACCTCATATACCAGATGATGTAGGCCCGCCACACCAGTATCGCCGATATACATGGCCGGCCGTCTGCGTACGGCGTCGAGGCCTTCCAACACACGTATGCTACTCTCATCATATTGCTGTTCTTCTATCTCGCTCATAACTCCTCAGATTCCGTTATCTTTACCCGCCCTAACGAGGCATATTAGTTGTAAAACGAACCTCTATTATTCCTAAACCAGGCAATTGAGATTGCATCAACAAAAGAATTTTCTGCTCCCATTCCAAGCGCAGCTTGTATAAAGCTGCCGCATCGATCACACATAGGCTTAAAATTCCACCGCGAACACCCACCATATCAATACTATCCAGCAACTCGGCCCCAGCGTGCTCCTCCAAAACAGCGATTATCCGTCGCGGTATGGCAGAGTCTCCGATCCGGGAAGACTTTAGTACAGATTGCACGTATGGCCCGATCGTGGTTGGCAACCTGTAGCGTGCCTTATTCTCTTGTACCCGGTGCAATTGCCGCTCGTCCATTACCCTCACCCCTAGTCTGCACCCTCATTACAAATTAACCGGCATGATAACATACAAGAAGTTGGATCCTGCCTTGATTGTTCCCGGGCGATTATTTTCCTTTAGCTCCATAAACACCGTCGGCGTACCGGCCACGCGCAACGCATCGGTCAGAAACACAGGATTAAAGCCGATCTCTATGGGTTCTTCTACATAGTTGATATTCAACGATATGGTAGCTTCACCCTGTTCGGGTGCTCTACTGGAAAGAACCAGTTTATCCTTGTCAAAACTAAGCCGGACGCCGCGAGATTGCTCATTCGTCAATAGCGCAGCCCGCTTCACTGCGCTGATCAGAGTATCCGTATCCAACTCTACTCGTTTATCATTATCCTGAGGGATTACCTCTTGATAGTTAGGAAATTGGCCCTCTATAAGGGCAGAACTCAAAAGATAGTCACCGCTCTCAACCAAGACCTGATTACTAGTGAATCGCGCCATCACCTTCCCCTCCGCAGCAGCTAAGACGCGCTGCAACACACTAACGGTCTTGACCGGCACAATAACCTGCTGGTCCTCACCGACGGCCTTCTCCACCGCTCCCTGAGCATGTGCCAATCTGCGACCGTCGGTGGCCACCAGACATAACTTCTTGCCCTTTTTTTCCCACAACAATCCATTAATGGCATAACGCGTATTTTCCTTGGCCGCTGCAAATACCGTCTTTTCCACCAGATCGCTGAGCACGCCGGAATCAATCTCAATATCCGGCTCCCCCTCGCTCGCCGGAATTGGGGGAAATTCCTTCGGATCCTGCCCATAAACTTCAAAGTGGCTATCCCGCCCCTGAATATGACACACTTGCTCCTCGGCTTGAAGCGCCAACGTCTCGTCCGTACTTTCACGCACGATTTGCATCAGCTTGTCGGCCGGTACCAGCACATCCCCCCGGGCTTTCTGTTCAACCTGTCGGATTCCAACCTGCAGAGCTACCTCCAGATCGGTAGCACTAACCATTAGAATGCCATCAACCGTAGTCAAGCGAATACACTTAAGCACATCTCTGGTGGTCCGGCTGGCAGCAATACCGGCAGCTACATGTAAAACATCAAGCATTGCGTTTCTGTTTACGATTACGTGCATGGTGGGAACGCTCCTTTCGGTCCCAGATAGCACAACTTGGGGTGCCTAACTATTCTATGTTACTATATAAATACCGGTAGTTTTCGTAGGGGTTGTGATTTATGTGTTTTTACGAACGCTGCCGGTTTTAACTTGACTATTTATGGTTCCTTATGTTCGTTTATACTCATATGCCGACGGCTGTCGGGTTGTTAAAAAGTATCGTATAATTCTCAACTCTTCGAAGTTTTCAGTATGTGCCCTATTTAGCCTTGTGTAACCAAGTCAATAAGATACCCGAATAATCACAAATTATCCACAGGAGACTTACTGATTTGTCAATAGTTTCCGGGGGTGAAAAGGCCGCTAT
>CP070790.1:1234481-1236988 GCA_020346805.1 Planctomycetota bacterium | reverse complement strand
CCGCAAATCGCCCCGCCTAATCCCGCTGTGTTGGCCGTGAAGGTGCAGTTGGTTATCGCCGGGCCTCTGAGGTAACGATTGCAGATTCCACCGCCATAGGCCCAGTCTTCAGGCCAGTAGGAATTACTGTCAGCATTGCCACCCGTAATGGTGAAACCATCAAGGACCATGGTGATCTCATGGTGGCAATCCGGGAAATCAAAACCTTTGACAACGTGGTAGCTGTTCTCGGAGCGGGTAGGCTCAGGCAACAAATCGCATGCATCAGGGACCTCTGCATCGTCACCGTTCAGGTCTCCGCTCAGGATAGTCTCGTATTTGGCTATGTCGTGCTTATCGGGATTAGGCCGGCCGCACCCGGCGTATCCGCCTTTGAGATCCACGCCGTTGACCAGCTCGAACGAGGCCTCCCGATCCCCGGGTGTTTGCTCGGCACCCTCGTCCGGTTTGTAAACACCCTGCGCGACCCTGATTTCAGTGATGGGAGGATTGGTCCGGGCGGCAGCCAGTGCTTCCTGCAGGGTCGTAAACGCATCGGCCCAATTGAAACCCGTGCCCCCTCCATGTGCATCGTCATCGACATAAAGAATATTGTCGTTCTCATCTTCAGTAACACCAACTCCAAGAGTGCTGAACCCGGCCGCGTTAACTGACACTACTGCCGTCCCCTCGATGTAATCGTCATCTTCGGCCGCCGCAAGTGTGACGGGCTGGGTTTCTGAGTAATTGGATGAATCGAAAGTCAATATTGCGCCTGACTGAATGGTAATGTCAGGGTCGCCAGATTCGACAGCTACAGTCACCTCAACAATCCCCTGAGGATCCATAGCCAGCGCAACCATAAACGCTGCTGTTTGCCCCTCCGGAACTACTAATGACCTCGCGCTCAGCAAAAAACCCTGGTGAGGACCCTCGTAGGCTCCCATGTCCACGGTACTGTTTATTATACGTGGGTTTCCATCGAGATCGGTAATTATCGATGGCGGCACGGCTGAGTTGTTGCCGATGTCGAGGCAGGGTGAGCCACCGAGTAATCGGAAGTTGTCGTCATCCGTGCCAAAGACGTTGTCGGGCCCATCGGCGTCCACGAACAATGGGTCGGCGTCGATGTTACCTTCGCCCGGCCAGCCGTCTTGGACGTCGCAATAGGTGATAAAAGGAGCGGGACTGGTGCTTACTTGTATCTGTGGAGCTGAAGGCCAGTTGCTGCGATTGCCCCATACGATGCAGTTTGTGATTGTAGCAGGGCTGATCCTATTATGGATCCAGATTCCAGCAGTTCCCGAATCGGCTTCATTGCCCGCGATAGTACAATTCGTTATTGTCATCGTGCCATAATGGGAGTGGTTCATGATTCCGGCGCCGCCGCCTTCCCCGGCACGATTATCGAAGATAAGACAGTTAGAGACAATGGCCCCGCTACAGTTCAATCCAGCCCCTTCGTGGTCACTGCTGTTGCCGCTAATAATACAGTTGGAAATAGTGGGTGTGCTGTACCAATGAGTTTTTATTGCACCTGCGTAGCTGCCGTGATTGTTCGAGATAATGCAGTTGGTGATGGTGGGATTGCTACCATCCCATGAGTCACAGAATATCGCCCCATAATCGTGGTAGGCGTTGGTGATGGTAAATCCATCCAGGATGGAGTCGGCGTTTTCGTCATTGTGGAAATAGAATGCCTGGTGTTGATCGGTTGGGCTGCCCTGGCAATCAATAATACAGTTAGCAGGGCCGTGTTCGCTTCGAACGATAATGGCCTTGCCAAGGAAATCAATATCTCGGTTTCCGTCACCTCTGTACGTGCCGTTACTGACCAAAATCATATCGCCATCATTGGCATCATTGATTGCGGCCTGGATATTGGTGAACTGTGCAGGCACGTGGATAGTTCTCCTTGCGGTAGCGTTGCTGCCCATCACCAACAAAAATACCGAAATGGCCACAAGATTCTTTATATTTGTCTTCTCGCTCACTTTCTTCTCCTTCCAGAAAACGCGTCGTGAATACCTGTAATCTTTACATGCTATAAGTTTTATTAATACTATCTCTTCACTCAACTGTCAGGTTGAACCAAAACTCCTATATATTAAGACTTCTCAATCCTCAAATCGTTACAGCTTATCCCCCGAATTTCATAAAAAATCTTACAGAATCGCCAGCCCCACCGAATAAAAGATGCTTGCTGTCTTTGCAACACACCGGTTGAAGTTGCGGGATGGTGTTTCACTCCGTCAGAAATCCCATAACGAAGTAGTAATATGATACGAGCCCCGTTAGAAGTTGTCGACTCACTTCTAACGGGGCTAAATGTAAAATGTCTAACGGGTTCAGGCCTTCTTCTTTTTCTTTGTTGTTTTCCGTTTTCTCCGTTGTCTCGTCCAGACTGGGGCTATCATCTGTGAGTTCCACTTCTCAAAGGTCTTTTCCATTTCTTTGAGAACTTCCGGCCGTTCACCCCTGAGGTCCCGGCTCTCGCCAATATCCGACGCCAGGTCGAACAGGCCCGT
>CP070790.1:1225494-1234381 GCA_020346805.1 Planctomycetota bacterium | reverse complement strand
GGTGCCGGTGTTTCTGCGCAAACCCGACGGATTCGCCGGCAGCGAACTGGAAACCGTTATCATTACCTCGGCCGTCCCGGTCATGGCCATAACTTCCATCTTCTGGAACGAAGTTTATCGCCGAATGGACTTGCATTTCTATCTGTTCCTCGTCTGGCTTTTAGCTTTTCTGCCCCTGGGCGGGATCGCCTTATGCTATCAACCCGAATCCGTTGTGTTCTTCATTGTTTTGTCGGCATTCGGGTTGGCCGGTACCAATTCCATTTCCGGCGATATCATGCGAAAAGGCTATCCCGAACAAGTCCGCGGAAGATTATTCGGTATTATGAACGCCTCCGGACAGATAACTATTATCATACTAACCTTCATTATCGGTAAGTGGCTCACCTCCGACGACCAGGCCTTTCGCATTTATATGCCCATCACCGCCTTTATCCTTGGGGTGGGAAACTGTCTTCTTTACAAGATCACCTGTGAGCCGGAGTTTCTACAACAACGGAAGGCACACCCTGCCGAACGCCTGCGAACCAGTCTGCTTAACGCCTGTCGCAGCATGATTACCGTGCTCCGCCGGGATAGAAACTTCAGGAAATATGAAACCGCGTTTTTTATTTACGGTACCGGGTGGATGATCTGTCATTCATTACTGCCTTTTATTGTGGTGGACAAGCTGGAATTGGATTACGACGAAGTTGCTTATGCTACACAAGTCACTTTCTTTCTGGTTATCCTGATAACGATGGTACCGGCGGGTTATCTGCTGGATAAGATCGGCCCCATAAGAACTGCCGCCCTGGGTTACTGTTGCATAATGATCTATGCCTTGGGCTTGATGGCTGCTGATAGTGTGATCATTCTGACCATCGCAGTGTTTTTTTCCGGTCTGGGGCTGTGCGGCGTAATTTTGGCTTGGACCCTAGGTCCGGTAGCCCTGGCCCGCGATCCTTCGCAAGCAGCCCACTATCTGGCCATCCACGCCACTCTGGTCGGGGCACGGGCCCTTATCGGGCAGTACTCCGCAGTTTTCTTCTACAAATATACCGGCAACCTCGATATCCCTTTAGCGGTGGCAGTGATCCTCGTTATCTTCGGGGCTATTGTCATGGGCCGACTGGCCCGCGATCCAAGCATGATACAGAAACCTGCCCCCGCTCCCGCCCCCATTGACGCCATGAGCGATATAGAACACGATGTCATACCATGATGTGTCCCAACTAATCAATATTAATACCTATTAGGAGTCCACTTTAATGAAAAAAGCTCTGTTGATGATCGGAGGCGAATATCATCCGTTTGAATCGTGCGCCAAAATACTGGCTGACTTTCTGAAAGATAACGGCTCCGCCGACTGTACGATCACTACCGACCCTAATACCTTCACCCAGCTTCAAGACTATGACGACATGATTGTCTACGCCCAGGGAAGTAAACTTACCGACAACCAGGAAAAATCACTTTGTGACTGGGTGAAAAACGGGGGGGCGTTGGTTGGTATTCACTGTGCCTCCGATTCGTGGGTGGAAAACCAACGCTACATGGAAATGATCGGCTCGCAATTTAAGGCCCATGGCCCGGTCACCGAGTTTCTTGCTAAAATCAGCGACCTGAGCCATGAAATTACCCGCAACATCAACGAATTTAGAATCACCGACGAGTTCTACATCCATCAAACCAGAACCAAGAAAGATCTGCACTGGCTGATGGCCGGCCATTGGCGCGGCGAACTGCATCCCCTCGCCTACGTGCGCAAGTACGGCAAAGGACGGGTGTTCTATACCGCATTGGGCCACGACGAACGGGCCTTCAATCATCCCAGCTTTCAAAAACTGATCCACCGGGCCATCTTCTGGACCACAAACTCCATCAAGCCCGGCCCCGTCCGCTGCGGCGTTATCGGCTACGGAGACGACCCAGGCATGGGCAAATACCATACCGAGGCCATCAAAAACACTCCCCTTATGGAACTGACCGCGGTGTGCGATTCCGACCCCAAACGCTGCCAGGCCGCTCTTAAAAAATATAAAAACATCGAAACCTATACCGAAGTCAAAGAATTGGCCGCCTCCGGTAATGTAGATACAGCCTTCATCGTTACACCTCATGATACCCATACCGCCATAGCCATCGAATTATTACAGGCCGGCGTGGGGGTCATCTGTGAAAAACCGTTTTGCATTTCCGTGGACGAAGCCAATAAGATGATTGAGGCCGCACATGCTAACAACACCCTCTTGACTGTCTTCCACAACCGCCGATGGGACAACGACTATCTGACCATCAAGAAAATTATCGACCAGGGACTTATCGGCGAAGTTTTTCATATCGAAGCCTGCAGGAGCGAATACCAACATCCCGGTTACGCCTGGCGAAGCCACAAACCCGTCAGTGGAGGGGCCATCTACGACTGGGGGGCCCATTTCGTCGAGTGGATATTGAACCTGGTGCCTTACAAGATGGAATCGGTTAGCGGTTTTTACAGCAAGCACATCTGGCACGATGTTACCAACGAGGATCACTGTCAGGCCGTCATCCGATTCGAGGGTGGGCGATCAGCAGAATTGGAAATCTCCTCCCTGGCCGCCGTCGGCAAACCCAAATGGCGAATCCTGGGCACCAAAGGCGGGATAACCGCCGATTGGGATTCGCCGATATACGTCACTTCTTACCTCCGCGGCTCGCAGGAAAAAATCGAAGTACCTCTTCTCGAAACTCGTTGGGAGGATTTTTACATCGGCATCGTGGACCATATGTTAGCCGGCGAACCCTTACATATCACTCCCGAGAGCGCCCGGCGGGTAATCGCCGTCTTTGAGGCCGCCGAAAAATCAAGCCAGACCGGTAACACCGAACCGGTACCGTTTGGATGATATACCGCAAATTCTCGATTCAGTTCGAAACCTGCAAGTATTGTTTGAACCAGGCAATAGTTTCACGTGATATGATCCCCGACCGATCCTGCATGATTGAATCGTGATCTTCGTTATCCACTAATATCAATCGGCTGCGGTTAGGGGACGCTTCATACAATGTCTGACTGTGTGAACAGGGAATTTTGTTATCTTGCTTTCCGTGAATCAGGAGTACTTGTGCCGATGTTTTTTGAATTGCCTCGACCGGACTGGCTTGATCCGGATTAAAACCGGCCAGCACACCGGCCTTATAGATAACCTTGTTTATCCATGAGTCGGTTAATAAAAAACCGACCACTAAATATCTCCGCGCATAGTTAGGTATTACCTCACGAAATGAACTAAAGGTTGCAACCGTCACTATTGCTGTTATACGGGAATCGAGACCGGCTGATATGATAGCCGCTGCTCCCCCATAAGAAGCCCCATAAACACCAATTCTCCCCGCGATCATTTTTTGTTGATCAAGTGCGTCGATAATCTGAGATAAATCTCGTGATTCAACGGCACCATAAGTCAGCCAATTTCCCGTGGATGTACCGTGCCCTCGCAAATCAACCAATACCGCCCGGTAACCGTTGTCAGCCAGCAGTCGGCCCATGCCAACCATGTGGCTTTTATTGCCCCGAATTCCGTGCAGTAGGAATATGGTACCAAGAGGTAAATCTTCATCGGATTCGGCATTGTTATTCGGTTCAATAATAGCAAGCGAAAGGGATGCCTCCGGTGGGCCTACCTGGATGCGTAACTGTTGATCTATCTTTGAGGCGGCTACCTGCCCCAAATCTTTTTTCTTTAGACTGTCAACTGTTTGACCGTGATTGGGGGCATAAATAATAGCACTCACCATTAATTTGGCAACCCATATATATCCAACATATCCGACCACACAGATAAGCAGAATTAGAATACATAAAATTCGCCAGCGATGGGGGCGGCTACGTCGTTTTGATGAAAATGTACTGTTAGAGTTTTGATCTTTGCTCATACTATGTTCGCTATTTACCCTTTTGTAATCCTTCTATAAAATTCGACATGTCTTGTTGCAGCAAGTTCACTATCTCCGGATGTTGCCTGGCCACATCGAATCGTTCCGAAGGATCTGTCAATAGATTAAATAATCTCGGTTGCGGATTAGCCGGCGGTTTCTTACCTCTGCCCGGTGAGCGTTCGTGTAAGACTAACTTCCACGGCCCCCGGCGAACCGCCCCTAGAATGTTACCAGTGTAGAAAAACAAGGGCTCGACCGGCCGGGTACCGATCCCATCCAAAACCGGCATAATATTTTTGCCGTCGATGGGCCGATCATCGGGCAAAGGAACACCGGCCAATGTCAAACAAGTAGTGAATATATCCATCATAATACAGACATCCCGGCTCACCCGGCCCGGCGGAATGCGACCCGGCCAACGGGCTATAAAGGGCATGCGAATCCCCCCCTCCCAAACCTCAAATTTACCGCCCCGCAACAAACCCGCACTGCCGCCGTTTTCTTTCTCGCTTAACCAGGGCCCGTTGTCGCTGGTGAAGATTACCAACGTTTGCTCGTCGAGGCCGCATCTACCAATCTGTCTAAGAATCTCCCGCATGCTCCAGTCGATCGATTCGGCCACGTCTCCGTAGAGACCCCGCCGCGACTTACCGGCAAATTTCTCATTAACCTGCAGCGGTATATGCACTTGGGTATAAGGCAGGTAAAGAAAAAATGGTTGATCCTTGTTGTTGGTGATGAATTTAATCGCCTCTTCAGTATAGCTTTCGATCAACGCTCCCTGATCGACAGGTTGTTCAATCTCTTCATTGTTTCGGTATAAACCCAAACCCGGCGGTACAAAATTATTGGCGATCAGGATACCGAAAAACTCATCGAAGCCGTGCCGTGTTGGTCTGTACCGGGGAAGGTGCCCGAGGTGCCACTTACCGATGCAGATAGTTGCGTAGTTTTTGGTTTTGAGGGCTTCGGCCAGCGTAATCTCCTCCACCGGCATGCCATACTTGGTATGTGGAAACAATACTCGGGTCAGACCCGTTCGTATCTGATAGCGTCCGGTAAGCAGCGAAGCCCGTGAGGGCGTACAAACCGTCGCCGACGAATAAAACTGCGTCAACCGAACACCTTCATCCGCCATGCGATCGATATTCGGTGTATGGATTGTCGGATGTCCGTAGCAGCTTAAATCCCCGTAACCCAGATCGTCGGCAAACAGAATAACAAAATTAGGTGGATGATCCGCCTCGGCAATCGGTTGGGGCAGATACAAAAATGATAATATTGTTACCGTACAGAATGTTAGTAAGTATTCTTTTCCGCATAAACGCCGCATATCTTTCTCCAATCAATGACTTTTCCAAACGGCATATTGATTATGTGGTATGAAACCTGCAGATTTATGGTTAATGCAGCTTCTGTTCAATTCCGAAAACCATAGCAAAATACGTGCCAATTATCATGTTACCCCGCTTATTACGCAAATAAGCAGGGTTTTTTTTGATAATCAATCGGCCATACGATAGTTGGTCAATAAATTCAAAAAATACTTCGGATTCATATTGGAAAAAGCCGTTCAAAATGGTATACAAGATGTTAAAGAGAATCGTGTCTGCCATGCACGACAGGGAGTCGTATTTGATTGAACCGTAACAAGAACCCTGGGAGGCCACTGGCGCTGATGGAGGAGCGAACCCGCCCCGCGAGCGGGAGGTTCCTGAAAGACCAAGCCGCCCACCTAGCAAAAGGGTTCTTTCAAATCTCTCCCATCGGCATAGCGGCGGATGCTGTTCTCTTTTTTTATGGTTCTTCTCGATCGGTAAGCCATAAATACCAAAGCAAAACTTCTCCAACCCTTTGTCGCAGGCAAAAGACAACATCGAAACTCGAACCAAAAAACAGCCGTCAGAAAACTTAATACCTTTTATCGGGCCACTGCACATACGGGCCTGCCCTTACGATCTAAAATAAATCGCACTTGACATAAAGCCTAAAAGTTTCTATACTTACAAGACTGAATATTTTTTGTTTCTCCTTGTTAAATATGAACTTACGTATTTATGGTGCCAGGAAATAAGACAAGTGCCCAAAAAAGTAACAACATCTAAAGCGGGACAGAAAAAGAATTCTCCCAAGGCATCAGCCTCGGAGTCTAAGACTAAGACCGCAAAATCTGCCGGCCGAACCAAAGCCCGAGCACAAGCCGAGGCAAGCAATTCCGCATCCCGTTCGTTGAGTAGTAAGAAAACTGCAAAAGCCGCCGCCAAAACCAAAAATACCAACCCAAAAAACGTCAAAAAAACAAAGACCTCTACCGCAGGTAAAAAACGATCAACTTCAAAAAAAGGCAATAACAACGGTCTACTACCCAAGGTGCCAGTTAAGCCAACTTTTGCGCAAAAACCTTTAAAGCTTCGCAAAACTCGCCTGAAACCTGAGGAATTGGAAGAATTCCGACAGATGCTTATCGAGAAACGCAGGGAGGCCGTCGGTGATATCAATCATCTGCATAGTGAGGCAAAACACCAGGGAAGTTCCGGTGAAATAAACAGTGGATCGACCATGCCCATTCATATGGCTGATATCGGCAGCGACACCTGGGAGCAGGAACTTACCATGGGGCTGATTGAAAACGAACAGACTTTGATTCGTGAGATTGATGAGGCAATTGATCGAATAGATAACAAAACGTACGGCGTATGTCTGGCTACCAACAGGTCAATATCAAAATCTCGTTTGCGAGCCAGGCCGTGGGCAAAATATTGCATTGAATATGCCCGCCAACGTGAATTAGGGCTTGTCTGACCCGGCGCGGCCAGGGTCTGGGAGCCCTTTGATAATCTTTACTACTCTTGATAACCTTACTTCCATGACTGAGCTAAAATGTTGTTCCGAATCGGAAAACGCCAAAACACATTCAGGCGATCTTAACCATTCCGCTAAGAAGGATGAACTGCGTTCGGCACATCGGCACCTGTCTTCTCATCTGCGCCTATGGCCGGTAGCCATTGTCGGGTTGGTCCTCGATCTGACTACCAAAAATTGGGCCTTCAATAACATCGATCCCGTAAACGGAAAAGTAATTATCCAACATCTGATGTCCTTTCATCGATCGCTGAATTCGGGAGCGCTGTTCGGACTCGGTAAAGGATGGACCCCACTGTTTATTATCGCTTCTTTGTTAGCCTTGGGATTCGTTTTATACCTCTTCATACACAGTAAACAAAATCAGCGAAGCCTGCACATCGGCCTGGCCCTGGTGTTGGCCGGGGCGCTCGGAAATCTATACGACCGGGCTTTTGTCGTTGCCGATGTGATTACTTATACCACAAAGGGAAAGACTGTCTCCGATGCATGGAAAATCGTAAAACAGGACCAAACCGGTATCACCATCGGACATTGGCCCGATGCCAAACAAACCCAACACATCCCCGCCTCATGGAATCCCCGTGTTCGTCAACAAGGTGTAGTCAGGGATTTTATACAGATGAAGCCGCGGTTCACCATCGGCAATCGGTCGTTTGCTATTTGGCCATGGGTGTTTAACATAGCCGACGTATTACTGGTGGCTGGTGTGGGATTATTATTATTGAACTTCTGGTGGGATAGAAAAACAGCACACAAAGACAAAACACAAACAGCATCCTCACCTCCATAAATAATGGCAACAGATCGGCCCCTCATCATGACAAAAAAAATCACATCCAATGACGAAACATACATGAAACGAGCTTTGACTTTGGCCGCCCGCGGTCGGGGACATGTCGAACCAAATCCCATGGTGGGATGCCTGATTGTGCGCGGTAAAAAGATCATTGGGCGGGGATATCACCGCAAATTCGGCGGTCCCCATGCCGAGATCAACGCTTTAAGGGCTGCCGGTGCGCGTGCCAGGGGCGCTACCGTCTACGTAACCCTGGAGCCCTGCTGCCATCACGGCAAAACACCACCCTGCACCGATGCCCTTATTGCCGCCGGCGTTAAACGGGTTGTGGCATCTATGCCGGATCCGTTCGCCGAAGTTCGCAATAAAGGTTTGCGTCAACTGCGGTCGGCCGGCATTGAAGTAGCCATTGGTTGCTGCAAAACCGAAGCCGCAACTCTCAACGGCCCGTATTTGAAATTGCAAAACACTTTACTACCCTGGGTCATCCTCAACTGGGCACAAAGCCTTGACGGCAAAATCGCTACCCGTAAAGGTGATTCCAAATGGATCAGCAGCCCAGAGTCCCGTAAATATGCCCATCGAATACGCGGCAGAGTCGATGCGGTGATCGTCGGTGTCGGTACCGTAATAGCAGACGATCCCATGTTAAATTGCCGATTATCTCGGCCCAGGCGAGTCGCCGCCCGTATTGTGATCGATCCTGAATTACGTACGCCCATATCGGCCAAGGTAGTGCAAAGCGCCGACAAAATTCCAAGCATCATCGCTACCGATCGAAGATTGATCGCAAGTCGGAAAATCGC
This sequence comes from Planctomycetota bacterium, assembly GCA_020346805.1. GTDB lineage: Bacteria > Planctomycetota > Phycisphaerae > UBA1845 > PWPN01. The sequence goes on along the minus strand of CP070790.1, from coordinate 1,226,014 downwards.
CGGCTACCAACGGGCAGGTATCGAAATAATCGGTCTACCATACACTCGAGCGGGACTTGCCCTGAGGCAACTATTGAAGAAAATCGGCCGGCGCGGCATGACCAATATCATGGTCGAAGGAGGCGGAAAAACACTAGGTTCATTCTTCGATGCCGGCCTTGCCGACGAAGCGATTATTTTTGTATCGCGGCGATTGATCGGCGGCAATCTCGCATCCTCGCCGTTGGCAGGAAAAGGTCCCGCCAAAATTAGCGAAGTAATTTCACCCCTTGAAACCAAGGTTACGCGATGCGGCAACGATGATGTTTATCATCTTCGCCTGCGTGATCCTTTAGACGATTTACCATGAAAGATGACACGCACAATCCCTGGACTCAACAATTAGCCGATCTGTCGGCACATGGATTGCGCCGTTCGCTCAGGCTCATAGATTCGGATCAAGGACCGTATTTATCAGTTGATGGCCGTTGGTTATGTTCTTTCGCTAGCAATAACTATCTGGGCCTGGCCAATCATCCGC
>CP070790.1:1220318-1225394 GCA_020346805.1 Planctomycetota bacterium | reverse complement strand
TCCTGATAGAGATTGGACCGACTTGTTTTGTTATACATTATGATTTGTTTTTATCGTCCTGCAGCCTTGAGACATTCTGTTGCCCGATCATTAAGAAACACATTGTCTAATCCTAGGGCTATAAGCGTATAACCCTGATCGAGGGCCTTTTGGATATTTTGGGATTCGGGGTGAACGATATGCAATCCGGCCGCCGTCTTATGGTTTCGGCATGCAGTTAGATATTTTTCCAGGGCGTCGACCATTTGGGGATGCTGCATTTGCCCGGTAATTCCCATGGATCCACTTAGATCGAGGGGCCCGATAAAGAGTCCATCAACTCCTTCCACATCAAGAATAGCATCGAGGTTGGTAATAGCATCGATATGCTCGATCTGCATGATCATGGCGATTTGGTCATTGGCCGTCTTGATATATTCGTCAAAATCCACACCGTGCCGGTTAGCTCGGCTATAGCCAAATCCACGGGCGCCTCTGGGTGGGTATTTTGCCTCGCGGACCGCCGATTCCGCTTCTTGAGCTGTTTTCACCATTGGAATTATCAGGGCTTGGGCTCCCGCATCGAGGGTCCGATGTATCCATACCGGATCGTTGATCGGCAGTCTTGCCACCGGAACACAATCGAACCCGTCCAATGCCCGGAAGATTCCGGTCATGGTTTCCAGGTCGATAGCACCATGCTCGAGGTCGACGCATACCCAGTCAAAACCTGCGCGGGCAAAAATCTCGGCGCAGGCCGGATGGCCGATCTGAATCCAGGCCCCAAGGGTTACTTGCCGGTTCAACAGCGCTTTGCGTAATTTGTTATTCATGAATAATTGTCCGTTAATGATCCTAGACTACCCGGTTCAACAAATCCATCTCCTTAAACTGTTGTGACTCAGCCAGTTTGATATTCTTCAGAGCTCTTTCGGCAATGCGATTACATGCCTCCTGTGTGCTGCTGCCGACATGAGGGGTCATTATCACGTTATCCAGAGTCCGCAAATCTTTATCAGGGCTTGCGGGTACGTATGGTTCATTTTCAAATACATCCAGAGCGGCACCCGCAAGATTGCCTTTCGATAGAACCTCAAATAGTGCCGTCTCGTCAACTATCGCCCCCCGTGCGGTATTAATAAGCCAGGCCCGTTTGGGCAGCAGAGACAGGCGTTGGCGGTTGATGAAATGTCGGGTATCCGGTTTGCTGGGAATGTGAAGGCTAAGGTAGTCGGCATCGGCAACAGCCTCAGCAAAGTCCTTGATAACATCGCTGAAGCCGAAATCCTTCCGCATCTGCCCAATATCTGTATCAATCGCTTCACACCCAATTACTTTCATTGCCAAGCCGAACGATGCGATCCGGGACACCCGCCGACCAATTGCCCCACACCCGATGACCGCCAGTGTTTTTGTTGTCAATTCTTTACCTACCATGGGAGTCCAATCGCCATTACGGGTGGCTTGGACCATCTCCGAGACGTGGCGGGCTGCGGCGAGCAATAAGGTAATAGTATATTCGGCAACCGAATCATTCAGTACTTGAGGCGTGTTGGTACATAAGAGTTGTTTTTTGGTAGCCAGGTTTTTGTCTATGCCGTCGTGGGCGATACCGAATCTGGCAATCACCCCCCCGGGCGAAAGGGCTTCATACAGAGGTCCTACGTAGTGATCGACGCCTAATATGACGTGCTTGATGTCCAGTTCCCGTACTTTTGCGGCCAGTTCGATTTCTTCTTTGGGAATGCACAGGCATTCAAGACCCTCTCGGATGGCGGCCGAGAATGCATCCCTGGCCTTGTTGTATTCGAGTTCCGTTACTCCAATCTTTATCATTTTGGCCTTTTCTCCCAAGCATTAAGCTTCCGGCGGTTTCCACGATACTTGGTGTTTACAGTTGATGCAAGGACGATTAGAACTATTCCGACATATTTGGGGAGACAGTTTATGACAAGATGGATCCTTTTTTTGGGATTGGGAATTTGTATGCCGGCTATAGCCGACGGCCAGCGACCGAACGTGTTGTTAATCATGGCCGATGATCTGGGCTATGGCGATGTCGGATGTTATGGATGCCGGGATATCCGTACGCCGAATATTGATAAACTTGCACTACAAGGTGTGCGTTTTACAAATTTTTATGCCAATGCACCGGAATGTAGCCCCACTCGTACCGCGCTGTTAACGGGACGTTATCAGCAGCGCGTGGGGGGGCTGGAGTGCGCAATCGGACTCGGTAACGTGGGACGATATGACGACGCTATTCGTTTACGAGCCGATAATCAGTTGGGACTTCCTCCCGAAGAATCCTTGGTTATCAAAGCGTTAAAAAAGGCGGGGTATGCAACCGGAATAGTTGGTAAATGGCATCTCGGATATGAGCCGCATTTTTTGCCCCTTAAACATGGATTCGACTATGCATTCGGCCCGCTGGGTGGGGCGGTCGATTATTTCTACCACAACGAACCATCAGGTTACCGAACTTTGTACCTGAACGATAAACCCATTCAACGGGAAGGCTACCTCACCGACCTTATCACCAGTGAAGCTGTTAAATTCATCGCGACACATGGTAATAAACCGTTTTTTCTATACGTGCCCTTTACCGCCCCGCATACTCCGTACCAAGGGCCGGATCATCAGCCGGAAGTTCCCGTATCTCTAGAGGAATTGAACAAGGGATCGCGTGATACCTTTATTAAGATGGTCGAGCGACTCGATGACGGAATTGGTGCAATCTTACAAATCCTGCGCGAAAAAGGAGTCACAAAAAACACCTTGGTAATATTCACCAGCGACAATGGTGCCAATCGGATTGGGCGGAACACTCCATTCTCCGGCCATAAAAGCAGCCTTTTTGAAGGTGGCATACGTGTGCCGTGTGTGATGCGTTGGCCCGGGGTACTGGCCGGTGGCGAGGTAGTTGATCATGTAGCTATCACCATGGACCTTTCAGCCTCTATCGTTCGCCTCGCGGGTGCTCAATCATTAGGGGATCGCTTATTCGACGGCATCGATATTATTCAGGCATTACGAGAGAAAAGCCCTCCCAAAAAACGCACACTTTTTTGGCGGGCAAGGCGCGGCGAGCGGACCTGGCGGGCGGTGCTCGACGGTCCAATAAAGTATATCTCTCGGCGAGATGGCAAGTTGATACGGGAATACCTATTTGATTTGGTACAGGATCCCGGTGAAAAATCGAACCTTCTGACCGAGCGACCGGAGGAGGTCGAACGGTTTAAACAACTGCTAGCCCATTGGGAAGCGGAGGTGCGTTCTCAGCGTTAACATTCTTTGCGCAATCCAAGACTGTTACTTCGAATAAGATTACTACAGCAGTTTAATACATTTTCATGCTAAATATGTATTTATTTATGGTTTTATTTAAGACACTTTTATTGCCGGTGCCATTGTAATTAATTTCAAAAAACCCGAAATACCCATGCTTTTTGGTCTCAAAAAGGCTTTATTTATGAATTGTGCTAAGTGCATATAGATTGTTGACAAAAGTGCCCGTTTTGTGTAAACTGTACGTATTAAAGAAATATTGCACAATGTACGTTATGTAATTAAAGGATGAATACTATGTCGGATACACCACCCGTAAACGGTTCTCTTCGTGAGCAAGCATACAGCAGATTGCGTAGATTATTGATTCTTCAGCAGGTGCCGGAAGGGCAAAGGTTGCGGGAAACGGAGTGGGCGAAGCGACTGGGGGTTAATCGTACGGCTTTGCGGGAGGCCTTCGCTCGTTTGGAAGCCGAGGGATTTATCGAGCTGGGAGCGAAAACCGGATATTTTGTGCCACATCTGACTAACAAAGATGTGTTGGAAATAATTGAAGTGCGAATCCTGTTGGAAGGTGGGGCAATCGACCGGTTGATCCAGACCAAGCGGAATGTTCCTCGATACCTCAAGCCGATGCTGGAAGCATGCGAGCAGCTGGAACGGCTGGTCCAGGAGGACTATGTTCTCGGAGTCGCTGAGGCCGACCGGCGTTTTCACGAAGCGTTAATTTATGCGTCGGGAAACAAAAGACTGCTTTTCCTTTACCAGCGGGCTCCCCTTCCTATCATTCATCCGGAAATCATCAGTGGTGAGCAGTGGGAGGCCAGGGTACGTAAGACCTATCAGGAGCATCGGAAGATTCTGGAAGCGATTACCAATAGCAATGCCGATGAGGCCAAAGAACTACTGCATACCCATTTGAACGAACGTGCCTATATTCCTCTTCTTGCCGGTTGAGCTAGTCGGGCAGTCATATCTCAATTACCCAGCAGACTTTATCTGTTTAGGATGTTGGTTTAGAATCATCCTGAAAAGGTGGTTGGATCGGCCAATAAATATATGTAATTATCGGGATATTAACATCTTGGTATTTTTTGCAAAGAAAGGGATATTCTAATGTTCGAGTCTGATACTTTTACACGGCGCAGTTTTTTAAAGACGACGGGAGTGGGAACCGCGGGTGTAGGTATTCTGGCGGCAAAAAGTTATGCCCGGATTCTTGGGGCCAATGATCGGCTGAATGTGGCGATCGTCGGCTGTGGGCATATTGCCAATGCCGCCCATTTGCAAGCGCTCCTGCCCATGCGGCAAGCGGGTGAGGTGGATATCCTTGCCGTATGTGACGTCTATGAAAAGCGGGCCCGCGATTTCCAGGATCAGATCAAGGCCGCCGGCGGTAAAGCGAAGCTGTATCACGATTATCGTGAAGCGCTGGCTATCAAAGATGTCGATTATGTACTGATTGCCACTCCGGAGCACTGGCATGCCCGGCAAATCCTCGATTCGCTGGAGGCTGGCAAACATGTCTATTGCGAAAAACCCATAACCCATACAATCCCCGAGGCCCAGGCGGTGCTCGCCAAAGTCAAAGAGACCGGACTCAAGTTGCAGGTTGGCGTACAAGGCATGAGCGACGACAGCTATGCAAGTGCCTATGAGGCCATCCGGGCAGGAAAACTTGGACCGGTGATACAAGCCCAGATCGAATATTGCCGCAATCATTTGAAAGGTCTCGGATCGTTCACACCGCTTTCCCACACTTTCGAATGATACCCAAGCTTAACTGGAATTGCAGTATAAGAACCAAGC
>CP070790.1:1209295-1220218 GCA_020346805.1 Planctomycetota bacterium | reverse complement strand
TTTCTTCAACTGGTTTGGGTTTCCCAGAACCGTTTCCACCTCCGCCTTCGGCGACTGCAAGGTAAGGGTCTGCCAACGTTTGTACGTAAGTTTTTCGGAACAACCCGCGACCAGAGCGATCCCGGTCACCATCAGTGCGCACATACCTGTCTTTTTGAGCATCATGTTTCACCTTTGAATTGAGTTGCCTGTTTCAAACCGAAAATCCGGCACATGGAAACGCGCCCTCCGTCCCGGACGAAAACGGCCCGGAATTATAACCGGCTCCACCAAAGCCCGCAATTATTCATGCCATCCCTGGTATGCCCCGCTTGTACCGTCCGGTGCTCCATGGAACGGCGTCTAATCTCTCCTCGCAGAGTACAAGGGGCTGCAGTATAATGCTTCCAGCCTGGGAGCCCGCGCCTGGACAGGGCCATTCTGGCTGGTTTCCCAAGTCGGATTCCGCCTCGGTGGGCTTTCAGTCAACAACTTCAAACAACAGCGCGGGGGAAATCGTCCTCCGAGGAGTTCAGGTTATCCTGGAAAGGCAGAACCAATGGCCAGAATCCTGATGATCATGACGTTGCTGCTGAGCTTTGCGGCTGTGGTTGCGTTTGCGGCCGATTCAGGCAAACGCATTACCATCGTGGGCCGTGCCGTCGGTACCACGCCTGCCGCTGCGGAAGAAGCGAAACTCGACGCCCTCCGCGAAGCAGTTCGGCGAGTGTGCGGATCTCTTATCAACGCCCAGAGCGAGACCAGTAACTTTACCCTAATTCGTGACAAGATTCTCGAACAGCCGGTTGGCTTTGCCCGGGTCGTTAAGATCATCAAGGATCCCCAAATCATGGAGGGCTTCACCCAGGTCCAACTGGAGGTCGAGGTCTTTCCCGCAAAGTTCAAGAAACGCTGGGCCGAGTTTGCCCACATCATGCAACGCGAAGGCAATCCCCGATGCGTGATGATAGTCTTCGAAGACGATGATCCATATGACGCCATTCCCCCTCGCCCCAACGGTCTGGTCCAGACCGAACTAGAGAACTTCTTCCTCCAGAAGAATGTTCGGCTCATGGACAAAGCCGTCACCGATGAAGTCCGGGAGCGCGACCTGCGTTTGGCGGCCAAAAGTGGTGATGCCAAAAAAGCCGCCGCTGCCGGGGCTGCATTCAAAGCCGACGTGGTACTGCTGGGCGAGGCAGAGGCCAAGCCGGGCGACTCGATCAAGCTCGGGGAGCAAACGCTCAAACGATGGAACGTCACCCTAGTGATCCGAGCCATTCAAACCGACTCGGCCGCCATCCTTGTATCCCGGACGTATCGACCGAAAAAGATGTACACTACGGCTAGCGGCAGCGGCAAAGACGCCCTCACACGGGTCGCCAAGGACAGTGCGGCCGACGTGCTTTCGGATGTCGCCAAAGCGTGGCGCCGACGGGCAACTGTGGGCAAGATGATCCAGCTTACCCTGGAGCCCTGTACCCGCAGGCAGTTCAAAGCGATCCAAATCGAAATAATCAAGATGAAGGGTATCACCGGCGGCAAGGATGGCTTCAGGCTTCGCGAGCTTACCAATAGCATTGCCAGCATCGAGATCAACTGGAAATACAACTTAAATCAACTCGCTGACCGGTTTGAGGAGCTATCGGTTCGCCTCGACGGCGAGCGTCTTGTATTCGAGGTTACCGAGCAGAGTGCTAACCGGATCACGGTTCGGCTCCAGACGAGGCCGCTTGTGGTCCCAGCGTCGCAGTCCGTCTCCGGCGGCAGGAGTAAACCGAGCCTGTAACCGAACCCAACCACCGTTTCCCCAGCAGCCCGGATGCCTGGAATGATCCGTTTGGCGGGACCTGATGTCTCCACGCGAAGGGGATCGCGTCCACGGCCGGGGCGCGGTCCAGACGTTAGCTTGTACCCGGAGGGGGCTAACTATGATTTGCCGGGGATTGAACCTCTTGACCTGCCGGCTTTGTGAGCGTACGCTTTTTGACCGATGTCCACTCAACACGTACGTTTGCGAGTCTTTGCCCGCGCCGGTCGGCCAAGGGTTCGCTCAGTCTAGTTCAACAAATGGAGTGCAAAGTTATGCGAATTTCAAAGACCGCTCTCGTAATGATTGGTCTGGGGGCCTTTGCCGTCCTGGCAACGGGTTGTGGGGCGAAGAGGGAAAGCTTCAACGCCACCATCTCGTATGTCCTAGAGCCGACGGAAGAGCTGCCGGAAGGTTTGACGGCCTTGGCCGTTCTCGATGCAGGAACCGAGGTGGATGGCAGCGAAGACGACGATCGGGCCAAGAAGTGGGCCACCATCGCCGCGGACATGATGGAACAGATGATTCTGGACTCGGCCAGCAAGTTCGGCACGGGCCTGTCCGTGGCCAAGCGCCGCGACACGACGAAGGTTCTGGCCGAGCAGGACATGAAGGCGGCCGGCCTGGTGGACGCCGGCACCGCGACCAAGGCCGCCAAAATGCTCGACGTCCAGGCCCTCATCGCCAGTAAGCTCAACATCCGCGTTGAAGTCAAGACGAGTAAGAAGACCACTTTCGATCTTACGCACATTGCTGCGGCGGCGGGAAGACACTGGGGCGCTGGCAGCGCCAGCATTGGGGCCCGCGAGGCCGACGCGATCACACGGAACATGACCGTCCAGTGCAAGTTCAGCATGCTTGATGCCGCCACCGGCGACTCTTACTTCGAATACGCCCCCAAACCTTTCCGTAAGCACGATAAGAAAACACCCGGTCCGGTCTTTGGCCGCAGTTCCGGTGAAGCCGACCTCGACGCCGTCGACATGTACATCGGTGAGCTAGTCCAACAGGGTGTCCGCGAGTTCATCAGTATGTTTGTGCCCTGCGAGGTGGATTATACCTATCATCTCGAGTCGAGCCATAACGATTCCTCGGCTTCCGGCGTCGCTGCAATGAGGGCCGACGATTACGAGACTGCCATGCAGCACTTCCAGGCGGCGGTCGCAGAGGATCCCGAGGATCACGAATCGGTCTTCTGCATGGGCGTCATCAGCGAGCTGATGGGTGATCGGGACGCTGCCTTGAAGTACTACCGGCGAGTCTGCGGCATGCGGGGCATCGACAATGATGAAACCATGCCTATGTATCTGGCCGCCAAGAATCGGGTGGCCGCACATAAGGATCGGATCCGCAAGTGAGATAAGACCCGCGGATCCGACCCGGAGAACCGGAGTTGTGAGAACGAAACCATGCCCGACATATCAAAGGAGACCTGTTATGAAATTCGTACATCGAATGATGATGGTAGCGCTGGGATTTGGCCTCATGGCGCCGGCCTGGGCCCAGGTAGACACTTCCGATGCCCAGAAGAAGGTGCTCAGCAAACGGGCCGCCGAAGCCGACGCCTACCGTAAACTGGCCGAATGCATCAAAGGGTTGCAGATCAATTCCGACACCTACGTCAAGGATTTCGTCGCCGAAAGCGACATGATTCAAGCGGCGATGGACACGTTTGTCCGCGGCATTCGTCTCGGCAATCCCAAGTGGTATAAGGACTTGTCGTGCGAAGTGCCGGCTGAAGTCACCGTCGCCAAGGTGGTTGAGACGTTGAAGGAAATCCACACCCGCTACCATAAAGGCGATAGGATTAAAGGTACTGACTTTGTGGACATGGAACGGAGGATCAAGAAGAAGGTGATCAAGGTGGTGGGTATGGGGGCACCGCGTGAAGACCTGCCGCCCGACCTGCCGGAGGGGGTGGCTCAGCAGATCGGCGCCCCGCCCAAGCTGCCGGAGCCGGCCATTCCCGATCTCTGGCTAAAGGTTGGCAGCCGAGCCAGGCTTATGGCCATCCGCGCCGCCGAACTCGACGCCAAACGCAAGCTTCTGGAGCGGATCAAGGGGCTACGGATTACCTCAGATACTATCGTTCGCGATTTCGTCGCTGAGTCCGACCAGATCACTGCCCAGGCGATGGGTACCGTTATCGGGGCCCAAACGGTCAGAACCTATCTCCACCACGACGAGCCTATTGCTGAGGTCACCGTCGAGGTGCCAGTCGAGTCCGTGGTCACCATCATCAAGAAGCTGCACACCCGCAGCATCCAGGGCGACAAGATCAAGGGAACCGACATAGAGGACGTGAGGAAGTCGATCAAGACCAAAACGTTCCAGGCTACCGGCATGGGCATCCCACCCCAGAATTTTATCGAACGCTACAACGCCCAGCTCGAAACTACCGCCCTCAAGATTCCCCCGTGGGCATCGCAGAAGATCAGGATGACCGGCTCGGGGGTGCCGCGGGAAGATACCGCTGGTACGGCCCAAGGCAAGCTGATGGCCGCCCGGGCCGCTGAACTCGACGCCAAGCGCAAGCTCGCCGAGCATATCAACGGCCTGGTTATCGTCTCGGAAACAAGGGTCAAGGATTTCGTTGCCGAGCATGATGAAGTCGCGACCCACATGGATGCCATTCTGGTGGGCTCGATGGTGGAGAAGACCGAGTTCGATGGCGAGACCGCCAACGTTACCGTCAGCATCCCGGGCATGCAGGTCTGGGAGGTGGTTTACGAACGTCTTCGGATTACACGATGAGGCGGCGGCTGAGTCGGTCTGTATAAGCGAAGTCTACGAGAAACAAGCGAACCACCGCGGCCGATGATCATCGGATGCCGCGGCTACAAGAAAAGGAGCTCACAATGTCCCGAGCGTTCTTAGCTGTCCTGATACTGATTGCACCGTTCCTGGCGCTGCTCACTACCGTCGGCTGTGGGGAAAAGACAGTTATCGTTACACAAGAAGAACAGCGCCGCGAAACGACACCTGAGATGGTTTCTCCAGGCGAAGAAGTGGTCGAGTAGCCGTCTTGCCGCCCTATATGGAAGTTGGACGCGGGTATTTGTATGCCTGCGTTCCTATGCTCTACCTAACAGGCGGCGAGCGATCGGTTAATTCTCAACTTTTTTGGCCTGCAACCTGTTAAGCTTGAGATCCTGAATCTCGAAGAACTTTGTGAATTCGCCCTCGCTGAGCTTCTCGGCAAGCTGTTCACCCGACATTTTGGCTCGAATCCGGTAACGAGCCAATCCTTTGGTGAGCTTGAAGTTGATATTCTCGACGCCCTTGACCTAGGCAATAAGTTTCTTGATATCGTTGGCCTTCTTGAAGCTCATACCCTCAATTTCGAGGATCAACTCGCCGCCGGCGCTGATATCGGTGGCCCAGCGTTCCATGATCTGGGCATAGAGGCTGTCCACCAGCTTCTGGCTTGAATTTGCCAGAGCCATCTTACCCGCCTGCGGGCTGAATTCCTTCCTGCCCCGCGCCCCGCCTCGGGTATTCGGCAATCCTTCGCTGGCCATCAACCGCGCGGTGTCCGTGTAGTACACCTTTACCTGTGCGTCGCAGTTGTAGAAAGCGACCGGGGCACCGTAGAGGCTCTCGATCCCCGCCTCATTAGCGTTGGCCGTGCCGGTGATGAAGATTTGCGCGTCGAAATCCTTCGCGATGGCCTGGATCTTTGCGATATTTTCATCTGCGGCCGCGTCGTCGGCCTCTTTTTTGCGGATGGCGGCCGCAGCTTTGCCGGCCACCATTTCAAAGCCGCTCTTGAGCAGCGGCTTCTCAATCAAGGTCTCCAGGATGCTCTGTTCTTCTTCCTGACCATCGATCCGTTCAGTAATCGACACCAGAATCTTGGGGCGCCCGATCTGTTTCAGGACATTCTGGACTTCGCCCCAGCTCTTGGCCAGGACGCTCTTTGATACCTTGGCCTTGATAAGAATAATGACACTCCCGCCAACCCCCTTTTTTTGTTTGACGATCTCATAGTCCTTTACAATCCCCTGGGCGCGGGAGATGATGGTGTCGTGCATGAGTTGGAAGTTTTCGACCTTACTGTCCGAGAAAATCTCCTGTTTGCCGCCCTTTTCCAGGGCGTCACGCAGGGCGGCCTTAAGCGCTTCTTCTTTCGTCGTCCCCTCGCCTTTTGCTTCGACCAGGACCACGTCTTTGGGCCCGGCGGTCTTGGCGGCCTTGACATCTTTACTGTCCTTGACTGCTTTTTGCCCCCAGGCTGCCTGAGGCGAGAACACCAGCCACGCGGCGAACACACACCACATCCCAGCCAACGCACATTCTTTCAATCGTAGTGAATACATAACTTTGAACCTCCCGGGCCCAGCCCTTACTTGTGATAGGCGATGGTGAGGATCAGCACCGCCTCGATTTCGTCCGTGCGATCATTTTACCTCGCATGTGCCCCCGCACAACCCATAACTGGCTTGTGTCAAGAATTGGGTTGGATTTGGGGAAGGTGGGGAGAAGAAACGGGCATGCCGCACACTCTGTAGCAACTTGTGGAAATCGCGTAGAATGCTTTGGCGATGATCCGGTATCTGATAATTATCATTCTGATAGTTGGCATTTTGGCGGCGGTGTCGATCGGCACGCGCGAAAAGCGATCGCCGGCGGACTTTACCTATATCAACTGCTATGGCGTTAATACCATTGATCCTGCCCAATTGAGTTATCATCAGGATCACATAATGTCCATTGCCTTGTGGGAAGGGCTGGCCACCCTCCACCCCAGGACGGTGGAAGCGATTGAAGGGGTTGCCTATCTGCCGCCGGAGATCAGCGAAGACGGCAAACGTTATGTGTTTGCCCTTCGGCCGGAGGCCAGATGGTCGAACGGCGATCCGGTAACCGCTCATGACTTCGTACGGGGCTGGCGGCGAGCCATCGAGCCGGGCACCTCGGAGACTTATTACATACTGATCAGCGCCCACATTGGGGGTGCCCAGGATTACTTTAATTGGCGGGTGGCCAATGTGGAATTGCTGGGTTTGGTTCGCCAATTGCAGAAAGGCTCGCCGATCAAGACGGAGAGCTTGAAGAAGGTTTTGCAGGGCGAACAGGGACGGCTATTGGCGAAGCGACTCAACCTGAGGATTCCTGATTCTGCAGCGGCAACGGATGATGCATACTGGTTCGAGGTGTTATCAGAGTGGCGCCGGGCGGATGTGGATTGGAAGCAGGTCGGCGACCGATGGTTGGATGAACATATTGTGGAGATGGAAAAACGATTCGCGGCGGTGGGTTTTCGGGCTCTTGACGATCGTCATCTTGAAGTGCTGCTGCCTCGCCCTATTCATTATTTTGTCGATCTGACCACGTGGTCGGTTTATCTGCCGATTCATGAAAGTATTGAATTGTTACGCGAGCGTTACCAAGGCAGACCGTTAACCGATGCCGGCCTTTGGGCCTATGACATGCAATGGACCAAGCCGCATTATCGTCGCAACAATTATCCCGGTCTTATCAGCAATGGAGCATATAAACTGGTGAAATGGAAATTCAAGCGGGGGATGCGGTTGAAAAAGAATCCTTATTACTGGAATACCGATGCGGTGCCGTCGGAAACGATTGATATGCAGGAAGGTGAATATCAGAACACCGCATTTATGTTATATGAGCAGCGTGCCGCCGACATGATATGCGATCTGACCATGGAGTATACGCCGGAGTTGTATGGTCAGATGCTCGATGGTAAACGGGAAGATATTCGGCCCATACCCAGTTTCGGGACCTATTTTTACCATTACAATTGCCGTCCTACCTTACATGACGGCCGGCCTAATCCGCTGGCCGACGCCCGCGTTCGCCGGGCATTGGCCATGGCCATCGATAAACAGCAAATCGTCGATCATGTGATGCGGCTGGACAATCCAGTGGCCAACACGGTTATACCACCCGGACAGATCCCCGGTTATCTGAGCCCCAAAGGTCTGGAATACGATCCCGAGCGGGCCCGGCGGGAGTTGGCGGAGGCGGGTTATCCGAACGGCGAGGGCCTGGGAGTAATCGAATTGCTCTATAACACTGGCTACGGACATGAACGGGTGGCCCAGGTGGTGCAAAGGATGTGGGAAAAGGAACTCGGTATCAAGGTCTTGCTGGTGGGCAAGGAAGTGAAGACCTTTGCCGAGGATAAACGGACGGGCCGATTCATGGTCGGCAGGTCAGGATGGTTCGGCGATTATATGGATCCGACGACCTTTCTCGATCTGTTTGAAACCGGAAACGGTAACAATCACGCCGCCTTTTCCGATCCCTATTTTGACAAATTGTTGGAACAAGCGGCCTACGAAACTGATAAAGTCAAGCGAATGCAGATCCTTTCGCAGGCCGAGGCATATGTCATGGAAGAGCAGTTGCCGATTTTGCCTTTGTACGGTTATGTGCTGGTTTATGCCTGGCGACCCAATGTGAAAGGTATTTATCCTAATCCACGAGACCATTTTCCGCTGAATTATATTTACGTGGAAAGGTAAATGGCTTTGGTATGAAATATATTATCTGGCGGTTATTTCAGGCGATTCCGATTTTGTGGGCGATTTACACCATCGCCTTTCTGATGGTGGTGACCGTACCGTGGAATCCCTTTCAACAGCCGGACCGCGGCATGCCGGAGGCCATTCAAAGGGCGCTGGAGGCCCGTTATCACATCGACGACAACTGGTCCTACTATTGGGAATACTTGCTTGGAATTATTCGTCTGGATTTCGGGCCGAGCTTTCAATACCGCGACTGGACCTGTACGCAGATTATTGCCGAGGCTTTGCCGGTGTCTTGTGTTTTGGGCTTGCTGGCGGTGTTGATGGCGGTGTTGGTTGGTGTACCGGTGGGGGTGGTCAGTGCGGTTAAGCGCAATTCCTGGTTTGACGTTAGTTCGCTGGCTTTGGTGTTGATTGGGATTTCGCTTCCTACCTTCGTTACCGGGACGGCGCTGCTGATAGTTTTTGCCTTGAAGCTGCAGTGGTTTCCAGTGGCGGGATGGGGGACTTTCGCTCATTTGCCATTACCGGCCTTTACCTTGTCGTTACCTTTCATGGCCTACATAGCGCGGCTTACCCGTTTGGGGATGTTGGATGTTATGGGCAGCGATTACATTCGGACCGCGTTTGCCAAGGGGGTGGCCCGTCGGGAGGTGATCTGGAAGCATGCCTTGAAGAACGCCTTTTTGCCGGTGTTGAGTTTTCTGGGACCGGCACTGGCGGCGGCCATGACCGGGTCGTTTGTGATCGAAAAGTTGTTTAACGTGCCGGGGCTGGGCCAGCATTTTGTCAACAGCGTTTTGAATCTGGATCGCGGTCTGATTATGGGCACGGTGCTGGTTTACTCGGCTTTGCTGGTGGTTATGAATCTGGTGGTGGATGTTTTGTATTCATTGGTCGATCCGCGGGTGAGGGTGGAGCAGTGAGTCAGATATCAACTATTGATGATATTCAAGCTTTGCCGCCCCAGTCCCCGGGATCGCGGAGTTGGCGACGTTTTCGGCAAAACAAGATGGCGATGGGCAGTGCGATCTTTCTGGTGTTGCTGCTGGTGGTTATGTTTGCGGCCTTGCCGGTTACTGTTGAAGGTTATGGTGCGCAGAGATTATCGCTTTACCTTCAATCGCCGTCGTGGTCTCATCCCTGCGGTTACGATATTTTGGGGCGGGATGTTTTACAGCGTTGTTTGTTCGGCGGATTGATCAGTTTCAGTGTGGGGATTGGTGCGGCTTTGATAAGTGTGACCATCGGGGTGTTGTGGGGGGCGATAGCCGCCCTGGCGGGCGGGCGAACGGATAACGTGATGATGCGGATTGTGGACATCCTTTATGGGCTGCCCTATATTCTGCTGGTGATATTGATGAAGGTGGCCTTCGAGCGACCGTTGACCGTTTTGATCGGCGACAAGCAGATCGCCAACGTGGTGATTTTGTTTGTGGCTATCGGTTCGGTGAGTTGGCTGACCATGGCCCGGGTGATTCGCGGGCAGGTCTTGTCTTTGCGGGAGATGCCCTTTGTGGAGGCGGCCCGGGCGGCAGGGGTGGGGCCGATGCGGATCCTGGTCCGCCATTTGCTGCCCAATCTGATCGGGCCGATTGTGGTCTATGCCACCTTGACCGTGCCGCAGGCCATCCTTCAGGAATCTTTTCTGAGTTTTCTGGGTATTGGCGTGGCCCCGCCGATTCCAACCTGGGGATCATTGTCGGCCGAAGGGGTAGCAGCGATTAATACGGTGGTCAGCTTCTGGTGGATGCTTTTGTATCCGTGCCTGTTTCTGGGGCTGACCTTGCTGGCCTTGAATTTCGTCGGCGACGGACTGCGCGATGCGTTCGATCCCAAGACCACGCAAGGAATGATGGCATGATTCGAGATATTGTTAAAGCCGGTTTGATTTTGACGGTTGTTGTGATGGTTTTGGTATCAACTGGTTGCCGGAAACCTGGAACAACTAAGTCAACTGTGCCCGCATATGATCCCAACAAAGATCCTTTGGTAAATCCTCCCTCATTGTTCGAACCTCCGCCCAAGGATAAATCCGAAATCGCTATTGATGAAACGTTGTTTCTACAGCTTGATGGAAGCCCCAATACTCTAAATCCGTTGTTCGCTTCGTCTTGGTACGAGTTTCTGGTTATTGATTGTCTTTATGATAGTTTCCTTACCTTTGACAATAAGTTTATCATACGCCCTAATGAGAATATCGTGGAATCATTGGAGGAGTCCGACGATCACACCACATTTACCGTGAAATTGAAACCGGATCTTAGATGGCACGATGGACACCCCTTTACTGCCCATGATGTGGTATATTCCTGGCAGCAGATTCTGGATCCTCAAGTACCCTGCTTGACCCATAAGGCCAGTACCGAGCCGATCAAAGAATGTATTGCCCTTGACGACCATATAATCAAACTTGTTCAACCTGATGCTCTGGCTACGGCGAGACTGAATCTCGAGTTCCCTATAATTCCCCGACATATTTTTGCGAAAGAGAAAACAAAGCACCCGGATCTTAAGACCGGCGAGTACTATAACCAGCAGAATCGTTATCCGGTGGGGAACGGTCCGTATCGTATTGTTGAATGGAAAGGGAATGACAAGGTTGTTATCGAACGGTGGGAAGAATATACAGGCCGA
>CP070790.1:1201788-1209195 GCA_020346805.1 Planctomycetota bacterium | reverse complement strand
TAAGGGCTTGCTAACAACCATAACTACTTGGGACGTTTTACGCCGTACTTGCTTCGGCCGCGCATCCGGGGTCGGTTTTCTTTGTCACCCTGTACCCCGACACAATCCAGAGCGCCGCGAACAACGTGATACCGAACCCCGGGCAAATCACGCACCCGCCCGCCACGAACCAGCACAATCGAGTGCTCTTGCAGATTGTGATCGATGCCGGGAATGTATGCGGTAATTTCCTTCCCGTTGGTCAGCCTGACACGGGCAACCTTGCGCAGCGCGGAATTAGGCTTCTTGGGGGTCTGGGTTTTGACAATCAGACAAACGCCGCGCTTCTCTGGGCACTTATCCAGATCGCGCACTTTTGACTTACGAGGCTGCTTCTTCCGTCCATATCGAACCAGTTGGTTAATGGTTGGCATAGTACTCCTCTACTTAACATTAAGGCACCGGCCCTATACCGGTTACCAAACTTCCATCATATCTATACAATCTTCATAACGCCAGGGAATTAACTACTCACTCTGCTGTTGATCACGCTGCTGTTCCACTGACGGAATATCCTCGCTGCTATCGGCGGACCAAGGGGCGGCGGATACGCCGGCAGAAGCCATCTCTTCCATAACCGCCTCGGCCTCCTGAACCATAGGCTCCATACCCATGGGAGCCACCTCACGCTCGGGCACCGGCTCAGCCAAATGACGCACTCGTAACTCCAGATGAGACTTGAAAGCGGTTCCCGCAGGTATCAAGTGGCCGAGAATCACGTTCTCCTTCAAACCTATCAAACGATCCTCGGAACCGCTGATGGAGGCTTCGGTCAGCACCTTGGTGGTCTCCTGGAACGAGGCGGCGGAGATAAACGAATCACTTTGCAATGAAGCCTTGGTGATCCCCAAGAGCAACGTCTTGGCAGTGGTCGGTCGAGGCTTACGGTCCTTGATCGGAGGCGTTCCTCCTTCCTCTTCAATCTTTGATACAAGTTCCCGAAATTCCTCCTTGGGTATGATAGCTCCTACTTCTAACTCACTATCACCGGGATCCTTGATCTTGACACTATTGGCCAAACGCGAGTTCTCTCCCCGGAATCTGAATTTGTCCGTCACCTCACTAGGCAGAAAAACGCTGTCACCGGGATTGTCCACTCTCACCTTGCGAAGCATCTGCATTAGTATAATTTCCACATGCTTATCGTTAATAGTAACATTCTGGCTTCGATAAACCGTCTGGACTTCATTGAGCAGGTAAGTATAAAGAGCCTCCTCGCCCTTGATCCTCAGAATATCGTGCGGCACCAATGGGCCTTCAACCAGCGGGTCACCAGCATCTATATAATCGTTCGCGTGTACCAACAACTGCCTGTCCTGCGGCACATGGTGTTCTTTTTCCATACCACTTTCAGAACGTATGATGATAGTCATCTTGCCGCGACGCTTGTCCGCACGGATTTCTACCACGCCGGATATTTCCGCCATTACCGCCGGCTCTTTGGGCTTGCGAGCTTCGAAAATTTCGGTGACACGGGGTAAACCTCCCGTGATATCCTGTGTGCCGGCAATGGCCCGTGGCTGCCGAGCCAGCAACATGCCCGGACTGATTTCATCGCCTTCTGACACCTCTATACGTGCCTTGGCTGGCAGGTAATGATAATCAAGTACGTTACCCTCTCGATCTTCGATGATAATCTGCGGATGTTTTTCACCCTTGTGCTCGATAACCAGATATTTGGCATCGGTCCGTTCCTGTTCCAGACGAACCGTTTCACCTTCGGCAATATCGTGGAATCTGACAAAACCCTCAACCTCTGCCAGAATTGGTGTCAGATGCGGGTCCCAAATAGATAATTGGGTGCGAGCCTCCACCTCAGTTCCTTCGCCGACAAGAATCTCAGCACCATACGGCACTTTGAACCGCTCTAACTCTCGTCCCTTGGGATCGATAATGACAACCTCTCCATTACGCTTCAGTGCCACACGTCGTGCGGGCATATCTGCAGTTGTCGGCACATCCACCACATTCAAATTCTGGAAGACAACTTTACCGGCCTGGGAATTGCGGATCTCGTTCTCAACCACTGCTCGAGTAGCTACACCGCCGGTATGGAATGTACGCATGGTCAACTGTGTACCCGGCTCACCTATGGACTGGGCGGCAAGGATTCCGACCGCCAAACCTTCTTCCACAAGCTGACTGGTTGACAGATCAACTCCATAGCATCGCGCACAAACGCCAAGCGGACTCTCGCAGGTCAACGGACTGCGTACTCGAATCGTATCCAAACCCAAATCCTCGAGCTTGTCGGCGATTTCGCGGGTGATCGCCTGATTCTCAGCCACAATCAATTCATCGGTGATCGGATTGCGAATCGAATCACGCGCACACCTTACATAGATGGATTCACGCAAGGGTATGGCAATTTCCTCGCCCTTATAGATCGCTTCCTTGGTAATACCGTTAATCGTGCCACAATCAACCACATAAACGATTACATTCTGGGCCACATCTGCAAGTTTACGAGTCAGATAACCGGAATCCGCCGTCTTCAGGGCGGTATCCGCCAAACCCTTACGGGCTCCGTGGGTGGAGCTGAAGTATTCCAACACACCAAGCCCTTCACGGAAGTTACTCTTGATCGGGGTTTCAATGATCTCACCGGAAGGCTTGGCCATCAGGGCTCGCATCCCCGCCAACTGGCGAATTTGATCCACCGAACCACGAGCTCCGGAGTCAGTCATCAGGAAGATGGGATTGAGATACCACTTTCCTCTTTCCTCACCAACCGGAATATAATCCCCTTGTTCATCCCGACGGTCGTACTTGAGTTCCCTCATCATCTCTTCGGTAACTAACTCACGGGCGTGCACCCAGACGTCAATCAACTGATTGTGCCTCTCCATCGGAGTAATGGCCCCATGCTGGTAACCTCGTTCGATCCGATCCACCGTCTTTTGAGCGGCAGCAATAATCCTACTCTTGGCCGCCGGTATGCGTAGATCGTTGATACCAAAGGAAAGACCGGCAAGGGTACTATACCTAAAACCAATTTCCTTAATCGTATCCAGCGCTTCGACAGTAGCCGATCTGCCAAGTTGATAATGGCAGTCATCGATCACCCGTCCCGCACCCTTCTGACTCAAAGGATAGTTATAGAATGGCATCTCCTTGGGCAAAATGTCATTGAAAATCAATCGACCAACCGTGGTTTCAATAACGCTGTTTGGCGGGACTTGCTCGGAATCTCCCTGATGAGAATTGATCACCATATCCCTGTCGATGCGACAAAGAATCTTATCATGAATAGTAATCTTTCCCATATCATATGCCATCAACGCCTCATGGGCATGACAGAAATACGGAAGTCTTCGCTCCTCATCACTTGTCGGCTTGGTAGAGTAATCACACGTCAGGTAAAAAATACCCATAACGATATCCTGCGAGGGAGACATAATCGGGCTCCCGTTGGCCGGGCTGAAGATGTTGTTCGTCGACATCATCAGAACGTGGGACTCGGTCTGGGCCTCAATCGAGAGGGGCAGGTGTACCGCCATTTGGTCCCCGTCAAAGTCCGCATTAAATCCCTTGCAGACTAGAGGATGTATTCGGATAGCATTACCTTCAACAAGTACCGGCTCAAAAGCCTGAATACCCATACGGTGAAGTGTGGGAGCGCGATTCAAAAGCACGGGGTGATTGATAATAACCTCTTCCAGAATGTCCCAGATTTCCTGGTCGCGCCGTTCGAGCATCTTCTTGGCGCTCTTGATGGTATCCGCCAGCCCACGCTCCTTCAGCTTGCGAATAATGAAAGGCTGATACAACTCCAGGGCGATCTTCTTGGGCAGACCGCACTGATGCAGATTCAACTCCGGACCTACTACAATCACCGAACGGGCCGAGTAATCGACCCGCTTACCCAACAGGTTCTCTCGGAAACGTCCCTGCTTACCCTTGATCATATCGGTAAGCGATTTCAGGGGGCGGTTGCTGCTGCCCAGTACCGGTCGTCGGCACCGGCCATTATCAAACAGGGCATCAACCGCCTGCTGCAACATCCGCTTTTCATTGCGAATGATGACTTCAGGTGCGTTAAGATCGACCAGCTTTTTCAATCGGTTGTTACGGTTGATAATACGGCGATACAAATCGTTAAGGTCGCTGGTGGCAAAATTGCCGCTCTCCAATAAAACCAGCGGTCTAAGGTCCGGCGGAATCACCGGAATTACTTCCATAACCATCCAGTCAGGCTCATTGCCGCTGTTCCGCAGATTCTCAACAATCTTGAGCCGCTTACTCAGATCCTTCACTTTCTGCTTGCTGTTGGTCTTGCTGATTGAACTGTGAAGTTCCCCGCTGATCTGAACCAGATCCAGCTTTTGCAGCAGAGTCCTGACGGCCTCGGCACCGGTCTGGGCCATGAAGCCGTCTTCCCCATATTTCTCGCGGGCCGCCCGGTACTCCTCTTCATTCAATAACTGCTTCTGCTTAAGCGGCGAATCCAGGGAATCTACAACGATATAATCCTGGAAGTAAATCACCTTCTCCAGGTCGCTGGTTTTCATGCCCAGCAGATTGCCCAATCGGCTGGGCATGGCCTTGAAAAACCATATGTGCACTACCGGAGCAGCCAGGTTGATATGACCCATTCGCTTCCGGCGAACGCGGGAATGGGTCACTTTCACACCGCAGCGGTCGCAAATAATCCCCTTGTGTTTGGTCCCCTTATATTTGCCACAAGAGCATTCCCAATCACGCTCCGGACCGAAAATCCGCTCGCAGAACAAACCATCCTTTTCCGCTCGATAGGTTCGATAGTTGATCGTCTCCGGTTTCTTAACCTCCCCAAACGACCAACTACGGATATCGTTCGGCGAAGCCAACGATATCTTGACGCTACCGTAATCGTTAATCCGATCGTAAATGTTGTCGGCCATCTTATCACGGTCCTTGGTAGAAAAAAGAATCATCAACAAAACAAAATTATTGTCTTACTTGCCGATGGTTATCATCTCAATACCATACCTGCCATAACCATAACCACGACAAATCCGATCAAATAATCCGATTCTTTTCGAGCTGGATGTTCATACCCAGCCCCTTAATCTCATTACATAATACGTCGAAGGACACGGGGGTACCGGCTTCCAGGGTATTGGTGCCCTTGACCATCGATTCGTAAATCTTGGTCCGCCCTTCAACGTCGTCACTTTTAACCGTCAAAAGCTCCTGGAGTATGTATGCGGCCCCATAGGCCTCCAGACCCCAGACCTCCATTTCGCCGAAGCGCTGTCCCCCAGTACGGGCCTTGCCGCCCAGAGGCTGCTGGGTAATCAGGGAATAAGGACCGGTGGCCCGAGCGTGGATCTTGTCGTCTACCAAGTGGTGAAGTTTCATCATGTATAGATAGCCTACGGTTACCGGTTGGTCGAAAGGTTCACCAGTTCGACCATCGTAAAGACGCTGTTTGCCGTGTCGCGGCATCTCAACCAGCAGCTCGCCAGTTTCTCCGGCACGCCGGAGAACTTCCGCATCCTCACACCGTCTGCGTACACACTCGTTCGCTTCACGAATACACCGACTTATTTCCTCTTCATTAGCACCGTCAAAAACGGGAGTCAGCGCCTGGAACCCAAGGATAGCCGCCGCCCAACCCAGATGGGTCTCAAGAATTTGACCCACGTTCATACGTGAAGGAACACCAAGTGGGTTAAGCAAAATATCAACCGGTGTTCCGTCTTTAAGGAAAGGCATATCCTCTTCAGGCAATATCCGGGCAATGACACCTTTGTTGCCGTGCCGCCCCGCCATCTTGTCCCCAACCGATAATTGACGCTTGGTGGCCACATAAACTTTGACCATCTCCAGCACCCCTGAAGGAAGCTCATCGCCACGCTTCATCTGGGCCACTCGGCGATCGCGCTCCTCAATAATGTCTACGATCCGCGGCCAATAACTATCCACCAGCTTACCCACTTGAGGACGCGTCGACGCCGGCTTTACCCATTTTAATTCGCCAGTGCCCACCTGAGCACCGAAGGTCTCGACCTGTTCGAGAATAACATCCGTCGATTCGGAATGCCCAACCTTCTGCTTGGTCGAGGGGTCCACCATTACCTGACCGGTTATCCCTTCAATCTCCTCACACATCTGGCGAAAAATTGATGCGATCCTATCGTCCTGGGTTCTCTTGTACTCCCTCATCTGTCGATTGAGCTGCTTCTTTTGCTCATCCGTCAGGTGCATGCGCCGGCTAAACCATTTGGTGTCAATAACCACACCTTCCTCACCCGCCGGCAACTCGAGCGAATCATTCTTTACATCTTCGCCGGCTCGGCCGAAGATCGCGTACAACAACTTCTCTTCAGGAGAAAGCTCGCTCTTACTCTTCGGACTTACTTTACCAACCAATATGTCACCCGGGCCCACAGGCGTCCCCACCCGAACAACACCGTTTTCGTCAAGGTTGGCCAAGGCCCGCTCCGAAACGTTGGGTATGTCGCGAGTAAACTCCTCACGACCCAGTTTGGTCTCACGAATCTCTATGTCGTACTCGTCGATATGAACACTGGTAAAGGTGTCATTTTTAAGCAAACGTTCGCTGATCAGAATGGCATCTTCAAAGTTGTAGCCGTCAAAAGTCATAAAGGCCACCAGAACATTTCTTCCCAAAGACAACTCCCCATTAAAACACGCCGGTCCATCCGCTATGATCTGGTCTTTCTTAACCTTGTCTCCAAGTTTGACCACCGGTTTCTGGTTGAGACACGTTCGCTCATTCAATCCTTGGAACTTGCGAAGCTGATATTCGTGCGTGCCGCTTATTTCAATATGCATTGCATCGACCGCCGTAACCGTACCCGCCTCCTCCGCTCGAATAACCATGCCACTGTTTATGGGTACTTGTCTTTCCATGCCCGTCGCCACTATCGGAGGCTCGGTCTTGACCAAGGGAACCGCCTGACGCTGCATGTTAGAGCCCATCAGGGCACGGTTCGCGTCGTCATGCTCGAGAAACGGAATCAGTGAAGCAGATACAAAATGGCTACTAAGGTTTCCGAGAGATTAAAGTGTTCAGCGAAAAGCTTTAAATTGGAAGCTGCAGATATAATACTCATTCACACCAAGAGGAGCCTCTGGGGTTGGATAATTCGTCGTGGAACTCACTGCTATTGGAATCATGCGCTAATGGTCCATTCGCCAGGTAGCCTTGGGCAAGGTTATAAAGATACGGTAGTGGTTGATGCCAAAACAGGTGGGACCATTGAAATGGATCGTCTAAGAAGATACTTAGAGAGAAAAGGTAAATATGATGTTGCCATTAAGAGGCTAGAGCTTGATTGGTTTCGGGGATCCGGGAAGAAAAATAAGTCACCGTTTCGTGATCGATTATTTAGCATAGCAGCAAACGAAGCTATCGAT
>CP070790.1:1198354-1201688 GCA_020346805.1 Planctomycetota bacterium | reverse complement strand
GTGCCGCTCCGGCCGGTGTGAGCCTCACTGACGATCGCAGGGAGGTGCATATCGACAGCAGATGTTGCGCAAAGCTGACTCGGGTTATCCCACAACCAAGCACGAGGTCGTCACATGCTTTTTCGCTTTCAAAACGCATGGCCGAGAGCGCCATCCAGACAAGCGGATTGAACCAGAGCCAGCAGATGGCCAGGTTGGCCAGAGGCCAGGTAATATGATCCCGCCGCTTGACGTGAGCCAGTTCGTGCAGGAGCACCGCCGTCACCTGCGCGTCAGGCCACTGCCCGGCCGTGGTGGGCAGAATGACGGCTGGCTTGAATATCCCCAGTGTCTGCGGAGTAATTGCGCGTTCACTCAGATAAACGGTCACATGTCGGCCGAGCTTCAGTCGCCGCGAGGCCGCGACGGCCAGCTTCCTCAAGCGGTTGATCTCGCCGCCGGTGACTCTTGACGTATTGCGGCGAACCCGGACGGAATAGGCCAGGCCGAGTGCGACACGAGCCGCCACAACGGCGGTCCCGATAAGCCAGATGTAGATAATATACCTCTGGAACGGTGCGGGCGATTCGGAGGGCGTGGTGACGCCGGACAACGTGATATCCGGTTCCGCGACGAGAGTCGTGGAGCCACTGACCGGGGTCTGTCCAGGCTCCGAAGCTGCCGGTGTCGTCATGTGACTCTGTATAACCACCGGTACCGGCATCTCCCAGTCGGGCGCCAGCGACACCAGCACCGGCATGGCCGCCGCAAGAAAGATCGGGGCGCTGATCAGGAAAAAACGGGTGGAGGCGGCCAGTCGCCGCAACAGGACGTTGGCGGCAAGGGCCAGCCCCAGCACAAGCGAGGCTTTCGCCGCCAGGATCACCAGCGACCCGTACGGCGGCGCCATATCCCAAATTCGTATCCAGTCCATGTTACTGCCGCTCCTGTCGGTGGCGCTCGATTATTTCAGCCAGCCTGTCCAGGTCATCGTCCGACATCTTGGCGGCCGAGATATCCATCAGCGTGGATATGACCGACTCCGCCGAATTCTCAAACAGGGAGTCCATCAGGTGCTTGAGAGCTGTCGACCGTGCCGCTCGCTTGGACTGGGTTGGCATGTACACGTAGCGCCGGTTCTTCTCTGTATGTTTAATGTGTCCTTTGGCCTCAAGGATACTCAGAACCTTGCGGACCGTGGAGTAACTGGGCGAGTCCGGCAGCCGCTCGTGAACTTCCGCCGCCGTGGCTTTGCCCTGATTGATGACGATCTGTAGAATCTGGCGTTCTCTTCTGGCCAGATCCTGGATGGTGACATTCATTATGTTAATCTCCTCTTGGTCGGTTAGCGCAATAATGATACGCCCCACAGTGCGAAAAGTTTCGCATTAAGTTAAAAATTTCGCACTAAATCAGCGCTTATTGTTCCGGCGGCGAGTTTGGCTTCAGGCCGTCAAAATGCGATCACGATCCGGCCCGGAAACGCTGTAACTCGTTGTGCCGCCACATGAACCTGAGGTTCGATTTCGCGCCCCCACAATTATTACTCACAGCCGGTCCAAAGTTGCATTGTCTGCGATTTGGACCGGCCACGTCCGGTCCGGGCAACGCAATGAGGCTGGGATGAGGTTGTCTCCGCCAATAGCCGACTGTCTACTCCCGGGCGGGGTGTTGATCCTGTCTGGACCCCAGTCCAAACCCTACGGTAACCAGCCGGTCCAGCAGAGCGAAAAGCACAAAGAGGACAATTGCGAAAGCGAGAACATCAGCAGAATCTGATGTTACGGCCATATCTCTGATTACAGGGCCGAAAAGCCGCTCTGCTTGCGTCAAGTACTCAGAAAACACCTGGCTCAACTGCGGCGACAGGATGACGACCAGAGCTATGAGAGCAAACCCCGTGCAAGCTACCACTGTCGTGACAAGATCGGCAATTCGTTTAATTCGGCGTACAGCTCTCAGCCTGTCTAAGACCGCCGTTTCAAAACCCTCCGGGGTGTCATCGGAAAGCGAAGAACTGATTGCATCGCCGAGCCGCCGGTAGAGCCGAAGATGTTTTCGACAGTCCGGACATTTGGAAATATGCCGCTCCAGACGGGTGCGCTCCTCGGCTCGACACCCGTTCAGGAAGGATTGGATTTCATTGTCCGTTAAGTGTCTCATCCGAATAAATCCTCAACACTGTATCTCCGTAAGAGATCGCTTCTAAGCAACGCCCTTGCACGGAACAGATAGCTTTTGATGGTTCCACGCGGCATGCCCAGCGTTTCAGCCAGTTCCGGTATACTGAAACCATCTAAGTAGTGAAGGGTTACTATGACTCGATACGGCAAGGGCAATTGGCTGACTGACTCACGTACCGTTGCCTCGATTTCTTTCCGGCAGATCACCGCAAGCGGTGCCTGACATTCCGCCTGAACGTCATGCGTGCCGTGGGAACAATCGATTTCATCCGTCCAATCCTCCTCGACGCGGTGTACGTGGCTGTCCTGGGGATGGGATCTAGCTCGCCGAAGGTAATTCAGGCAGGTGTTGTAGGCTATACGCGAAATCCAGGTGGGCAGGCCACAGCGGAACTCAAACTGAGGCAGGTGCTCGTATACCTTGATAAAGATATTCTGAGCCACGTCCTCATGATCGGTCACATCGGCGATCATACTACGCACCACATGAAACACAAGCCCCTTGTATTCTGTGATGATGCCCCGGAAAGCTTCAGTGTCACCGTCCAGGATCCGCTGAACAGTGCCGCGGTCTGTCTCAGATAATCCCACACCTATTATAGACGCAGAGAGCCGGTTCGCGGTTGCAGGGCGCTGTACACGTCTCAGCCATGCAACCGTTTGGAAGAATGGGTGTCAACAAGGATAAAGCCAGGATTATTCAGGAGGATGACATGGAAGATGGCTTGTTGAATCGACCGGCCTTCATGCTGATTGTCATCGCTGCCATTGCTTTGCTTGTGAAGGCGGTTATTGACTACCTGAGCAGAAGGCAATTGATCGCCAGGGGCGCGATACCGGAGGATCTGGAGTTTGGGGGCTCCAAGGCCAGGCGGTGGTACTTGATGAAGAATTTAAAATGGGCCTTGATCTGTCTTGGCTTCGGCGCCGCCATCATTGTGTCGGACAGATTCCCCAACCTCGTTTCCACGACGGGCAGTTTCGGACTTATGTTCGTTGGGGCCGGCCTGGGTTATCTGGTGTATTTCATGGTGGCATGGCATTGGTCGAAGAGGGATCAACAGGACAAACAGTGAATCCAGGGTCAACGGTGGGCATTGTGACGTCTGCCGGTTAGATTGGATTCACACACACCAGGAGACACTCATTATGAGACACATTTATACGAGCCT
>CP070790.1:1194973-1198254 GCA_020346805.1 Planctomycetota bacterium | reverse complement strand
TGGCCATGGGATTGTCGGCGTCGCGGACCTTTGCATAGTCTTGGCCATCGAGTACGACGAGGTTGGCGGTATCAAGGGGGGCTAAGGTTATGTCCCAGTCGGCGGCGTATGCTTTTTGTGCCGCGGGGCGGTGGGCCCTGATATTCCATTCGGCATGCTGCTTTTTGATGCTGCCCCCCATGCCGATCAATCGAGCCTTTTTGACGATGCGGGGTTCGCGTTTCAAGGCCTCAGGTAAATTAGGTACCGGCCCGGTGGCTAAGAGGATCATCGGTTGGGGAGAGTTCATGATGGTATCGATCATGGCCTGGATGCCGTCCTGGTAGATCTTTCCGGGATACTGGGAGAGTTTGTAATCCGGAATCCATCTTCTTTGGGGGCCGATGATGTCATTGCATTTTTTGCCGATTCCTACCGCCACGTCGATTCTGCCGGCGGCTTCCAGGAACTTGGCGACGATCTTGGCCTTTTCCGGGGTGTTTTGATAGTCGGTGACTACCAGTTTGAGGTCCAGCTCGGGGCTGGCCAGTATGAAGGCCAGGGCCCAGGTGTCGTCGATGTCGTATCCGATATCGGTATCGAAGATGACGGGGACGGGCCGTTGTTTTACCGAGAGCATGCCGGCACAACCAAGCTGTCCAAAGGTTAACACGATGGTGAATAATAACATTATCTTGTTTGGCATATTATCGTCCTGTCGATTATGTGGTGTTTGCGTTTTATGACGTTAATTAATCCTGCGAATACCATAACCGCAAGGCGGCAAGATTGCCAGATTGTTTATGTGCCTGACAATATGTTTGTTGGTTTTCCAGCAGCGATGAAATGGGGATTAAAGGGCAAACGGTAATGTCAAATTTGTCCGATGCTGACAATTTGAATAATGGTGCTGGCGGTCGCCGGCCTGTTTTAGTATAATGAATGAAGACATGTCATTAGAACCCGAGTTGTATAAGGAGGAGGTGTGCAAATGAGAAGATTTTTACCAGGTGCGTTGATTGGTGTGGTATTTGTGCTGTTGGTATTCATTTCGACGACTTATGCAGAAAGCGACGATCTCGACAAGGAATTAAATGATCTTTTATTGTCCCATTCTGCAGGTCAGGGGATTGATTACTTTAAACTGCCGGGCAGCCATCAGCTTAATTTGATCCCCCAAGATCCGAAGAATGCTCTTAGTCCTGTAAAGATAAAACTTGGAAAGTTGCTTTACCACGAAGTGGCAATGGCGGTGGACAATGTTCGGCCTGAAGGATTTGAAACCTACTCATGCGCTACCTGTCATTTTGCCCAGGCCGGCTTCATGGGCAACCTGCCCCAGTCCATAGGCGAAGGGGGTGTTGGTTTCGAATATGGGGAAAAAATACGCGTTTTTAATCCCACGTATATTGATGGTTTATGGCCCGACGTTCAGCCGATCCGCACCCCCACGGTGCTCAACGGTGCCTATCAGCATTTGTCGCTGTGGAACGGACAGTTAGGCGGCGTGGGAGATAATCTTCCTTATGCAGACATTTGGCCGGCGGTTAATAATCTGGGCCTCGAAGGACTTGAAACCCAGGCTTTTGCCGCACTGGCCACCCATCGTATGCAATCCTTTGCGATACTATCCCGTGTCCCGCAGATTGGACAATATCACGGGTTGTTTCGGGCAGCATTCCCTGACGATGCAGGGCCGATCAATCGTTTGAACGCAGCATTGGCCATCGCCGCTTTCCAACGTACCGTCCTTGCCAACCAATCGCCGTGGCAGAAATATCTAGGGGGTGAAACCAATGCAATGAGTGATCAGCAGAAAAGGGGAGCGAAGATTTTTGTCGGGAAAGCTAACTGTGTTGCCTGCCACACGGGACCGGCGCTTAGTTCCATGACCTTTCATGCCATGGGAATGGATGATCTTGATGCGTCCCCGGATCCCCGAGTCTTTTTAGAGCCTTTTGGTGGCACAGTGCCTGAAAAGGCGCGTT
Source organism: Planctomycetota bacterium (assembly GCA_020346805.1). Lineage (GTDB taxonomy): Bacteria > Planctomycetota > Phycisphaerae > UBA1845 > PWPN01. Next base: position 1,196,287 of record CP070790.1, on the reverse strand, counting down.
TGGGACGTGGCGGGTTTACTGAAGAGGTCGACGACAACTACAAGTTCAAAACACCACAGCTCTACAATCTGGCGGACAGCCGTTTTTACGGACATGGGGCCACGTTTATCACCTTGCGTGCCGTGGTTGAGTATATGAATGAAGCGGTGCCCCAGAAATCTATCCCCACGTTATCAGGCCAGTTCAAGCCTTTGGGGCTTACGGAAGATGAAATAGATGATCTATTGGAGTTTTTGGAAGAGGCGCTCCATGATCCCGATCTGATGCGCTATGTTCCTGAAAGGCTCCCGTCCGGCAATTGCACGCCGGTCAATGATCCGCAAGCTCAATCAGATCTCATGGATTTGGGATTTTGCAGGTAAATTAACTTTGGCTCTCACGTGTTCTTGGGCGGGGAAGGGATCGCGCAGCAGGCGTTGCGTGAAACAAAACGAGGCATGAGGGATATATGTGTTGGCTGCCGGAATCAACGTCTCTTACTTCTTACCCATGATAATCAGATTTCGATTTAATGGGGATTGAAACCCTTTTTGGTTTGGACTCTTAATAATTATCTTGTTTGCTCAAATGCGCTTTTTAGGGTTAGAATTTACATTTGACCAGAGTAGTTTTATAGAGTGTTGCTTGGGAATCCCCGTTTTCACGAGGACAACGTCTGGATTCCCGATTTCGCGGGAACGACGTTAAACACGTAATCCCTGTGAGGGGTGTGATACGGTCCGAGAATTGGGTATTATGGGATTGAAAGAGGGTGGGGCGGTTGCCATTTCGGGCACGGCAGGGTGATGTTGGTTGCCGGCTTCTTCGGATGGTTTTACTTGATATGTGAGAAGCTATTGTGGCTGAGGGTCAGAAAAAACATTCGGTTTCGGGGGTATCGGTCAAAGCCGGGCAGCGGATGGGTTACGGAATGATGCGGCATCGATTCGTGCCTTGTGCTTTTCTCTTTATCATCTCAGCGGTTGCTTACCTTAATGCAGACCACGAGGAATTCCTGTTCGATTCGGCCCATCAGAACATAGCCAGAGCCGAGCACACCGAAGATCCCATACAAGTTACAAGAGCGTTCTGGCAGGGGGAGCTTAATCCGGATGCGCCGTTTACCTATCTGACCTTTGCCTGGAATTATTTTTTCAACAAGGCCTTGGGTCTGGACGGATTTGATATAACCACCTTTCTGGTCTTTAACATCATGATTCACGCTTTGAACGCCTGTTTACTGTATTTTCTGGTTCGCTGTTTTTTGTTTTATTTGGAGCCGGATTGTACAGGGGCGGTTTTTATTCCGCTGGCGGCGGCAACGATTTTTGCCGT
>CP070790.1:1192147-1194873 GCA_020346805.1 Planctomycetota bacterium | reverse complement strand
TTGCTCACCCTTCGCTCGGCCCAGGAGTACATAGACATCCAGGCACCATATTTTAATCCCTCCGACTGGTTTTTGGACGAATTGTTACAGGCGGCGGGGCGTGGGATCAGGATTCGAATACTGACCAATTCCGATGTATCGGTGGATGTTATTTAGGCCTATTATGCGGCGTTCTTTTGGTTCGAAGTCTTGTTGAACGGTGGGGTGGAGATTTACCTGTGGGGTCTGAACGAAAGGACCTTGCACTCCAAGGCTATGGTGGTGGATGGCCGGCTGGCTATGATCGGTTCGTACAACTTCAACCATCGCAGTATTGTGTGGGATACGGAAAATCTAGCGGTTTTTACCGATCAACCCGCCGTTGAGGAGGTTCAAAAGATGGTGGAGGATGACTTCAATCACGAATGTGTATACAAAATAGATCTCGAATGGCTCGGCGCCCAACCTATTGTTTCAAGTGATTTTTTATTTCCTATGATTATTATCGGATGGCTTTATTAGCCTATTTTTTGCGCCCCATGTCAGGGACAGCCTGTTGTAGTTGCTTGACGGCCTGATAAGGCCTTTATTAATTGATTTTTTCGGGGGTAGCCTACATTTTTCAGTGTCATCGGCTATAATTGTACCGGTTAACTAGTTGTATTGGTTAATGACGAACGGTTAAGTATGGAGAGCATATATTAGGAGTGTATGTATGAAAAGTTATCGATTTTTTGCTGTAGTGCTTAGTGTTTCTGTATTGTTGGTGCTGTCGGGTTGTCAAGCGACGGAGAAGGCAAGCTCTGATTCCGGCAAGGCCACCGTAGTGGCCGGTGCCAGCCAGGCTAAGTGTTCCAAGCCTTGCGACAAGTCGGGTGATGCTGCTAAGGCCGCTTGCTGTGAGAAGAAGAAAGCGGAAGGTAAGTGTCCGGCAGCAGAGGGCAAGAAAAAAGCCGGCAAAGAGTGCCCGCTGACCAAAAAGAAATGTTCAGCCACAGAAAAGGCTGATAAATCAAAAGGCTGTTCCAAAGCCGAAAAGACGAAAAGCTGTAGCCATAAAGCCGAGAAGAAAAAATCCGGCTGCAGCGGCGGATAACAGTTGACTTGATAACATTTTAAAAAAACCTCAGCTATCTCAATGATAGCTGAGGTTTTTTTGTCAGAATTACAAATATCTGCGTTTACTGTTTATTTATACTCGACTGTCGTCTCAAGGCAGGTCTTTGAGACGTTCTTCGAGGCCCGGTAACGGTGGTAGCCCGTTTTCGGGTTGGTCCATGTACCAGTATGCCGTTGAGCAATGGTCGTCATAACGTTCCATGGCCTCGGCCTTTTTGGGATGAGCCTCCAGTTCCTCGCGGGTGTAGTATTGGGTGCCGTCGCCTGCTTTCATGAATTTAAGGGTAGGGTCTTTTTCAAGTGATTCGAGCATCTGGAAAAACGCCGGCCCACCCATAACCTGGATAGTAACCTTGATGTCCTCGTGGAAATATATGGGATCGGGGATATGGAAGCGGTAGAAGCCGTAGGCTTTGGCGAAGGCATGCTTTCCAAAGTCGTGCTTTTCGTCAGCCACGTAATGATTACCCTGGTACAAGTTGTCGAAAAGTCCCTGGCCATAGGCACTGCCGATGTAGTCTTCGGTGCCAGTGCCGCATAAGGTGGGGTATTCTTCATCGCCATCGAGGTAAACCTTTACTTCTCCTTCACCCCACCAGAAATTAGACATTGCCGGGGTGAGATGGATACCGTGATTGCAACCCAGGAATCGGCCTCGCCCTTTAACGCGGGGCAGGATGGTCATGTCCTTTCGCAGGGTGGTCGGATTTTCTCGCCGCCAATAGGAATGGAAATAGAGCATATTGTCATCGTGTTGGTCGTTCAGAGTGACGGCGATGTCATAAAAAACGACCATTCTCGTGCCGGTTTCATTGGTTATTACTATGCGGGCACTTTTGTGGAAGGGCATGGGGATGAAGCAGTTGTAGGATCGGCCTTCGGGTGAGGCGAAGCATGCGTTTTCGAAGGTGCAGAAATGTCCCTGGCTGTGGCAGAAGAAATCACCGAGCGGCGCCTGTACGGCGGGTGTTTTGGCGTCATCCCAGTACATTTCCAGTTTCAGGGCCCGTAGTGGTTTGGCGGATTTGTGATCGCCGGTAGTCATCCAAATACGTCGGACGGTTCCGCTGCCTTTGACGTTCAGCATTTCGTAGACCTGGTCCGGGTCCATGATGATGGCCGGTGATCCTTTTCGCCCGAATTTGGCCTTGCCCCCGGCGCCCTTGCTCCCATCACGATTTTCGTAGGTATACCAGCGGGTCTGCAGCGGGGTTGAGGGCATCTGGTAGTAGGGAGTTCCTGACATGTATGGTGCTCCTTGGTGAAGTTGTGTGGTACCGTTCTGTTGCGACGTTGAATTGCATGCGGGGGCAAGCATACAACAAACAATCAGCCCGGCAAGGATCAATGAAGATGAAAACATACTGTTACGATTCCAATTTTGGTTGTAATTTGAGTTCATGGCACATCTTCTCCTTTTAACAATATATGTGGGACTTCAAAACGAGTCTATGATATTAACCGTAATTGGTCGATTAATCGAGCTACGCTTATTGGGGTAGGATGCCGAAGATTCGCAATTGGTTTATGATGGCGTCGGCGTAGACTTTGGCGCCGGTAACGTTGGGGTGGCCAACGGAAGCGTAAAGACAGGCAATCAAATCCAGGGCCACATTTTGGTCGAAGCA
>CP070790.1:1189385-1192047 GCA_020346805.1 Planctomycetota bacterium | reverse complement strand
CAATGCCGGCATTAATATCGCCATTAATAAAGCAATGATGGCGATAACAACCAGCAGCTCTATTAACGTAAATCCTCTTCTTTGCCGGATCATAAGCAATCCTTCCTCATGTGATTATTTGCGATAATACTATTATACACCAGATCGCCTGCGTATGCAAAAACAAAATTTTGCATACGTGGATATCTTTCTTCCAATTACAAATCGAGATGAATGTCATATTTCAAATGGGTCAACGATGCTATACCATCAGGGCGAATTGTGACAATAAAAAGATTGTCATATTCACCATAAATCGTTGGAGCTGAGCTTACCCCTAAAGCTTCTATTGTTTGAGGAACTGTGTTGGAATGACCAACAACTAACACAACCTTTCCAGCGTATTCCGATTTAATCAAATCGGCAATTCCCTGGATTGAATTGTAAAATTGAATTGTGATACCAAGTCTCTCTGCAGTATTATTAGCCGTTTCTATAGTTCGTGTATAATTCGTTGAAAAAACAGCAGATACTCCTGTGTTACTGAGTAAACGGGCCAACGTTTCTGCTCTTTTTTCTCCATCGGCTGTTAATGTGCCATTTGCCCTTTCTGCGTGGCGAACTATCACAACTGTTGTAACCTGGGGCTGTTCAGGGATTTCTTCAAATAAACGTTCGGCAAGGACGATAAGGTCCTGGACATCGACGATGCCGTCGCCTAAAGGTGTAGGGCCAATGTCACATAAGGATTCGTCTGTACCCCAGTGTTCGACTATAATGCACATGTCAGCGGAATCGACAATTCCATCGCCGTTCAGATCAACAACCGGCTCGATAGAAGCTTGCCATAGATCATGGTCACCAAATCCGCCAGGACAGTCGGAGGTGAAGTATAAGGTAGAGCCATCGAAGGAAATCTCCGGCTGCAAGTCACGAGCCGAACTGTTAATCGGTAGCCCCAGATTAACAGGAATGCACCAGGGATGCTCTTTGTTCGGCCGTTTGCTCATCCATATGTCAAAATTATCTACGGCCCCGTAAAACTCGAAAAAAAGGCAAAGCCCATCTGTTGATATATTCGGCCCGCCATCGTCAAAAGAAGTGTTGAGAGTTGGTCCAAGATTCACCGGCATGCTCCAGCCATCCTCTACTGTCGAGCGTCTCGCCACCCACAGGTCAGCCCCACCTGACCCGCCGGGGCGATCGGAGCTAAAGTAGAGTTCCGAGCCGTCGGCTGAAATGCAGACATCAGTTTCATTATATGAAGTGTTGATTGGTGGACCAAGATTGACCGGATCACCCCAGGGATCGTTTGTTGTGGGGCGTTTCGCCGCCCAAATGTCCATCTCACCAAAACCGCCGGGGCGGTTGGAGCCGAAGAAGAGCAAAAGGCCATCTGCTGAGATGCCGGGTGAATTATCTGCATATGAACTATTGACTATTGAACCAAGGTTTGCCGGTTTTCCCCAAAGGTCCTTTGTCGTGGACCGCCTCGTGCCCCAGAGATCTTGATCGCCGGATCCACCAGGCCGATCGCTGTCGAAGTAAAGCGACAGTCCGTCCGCCGAACAGCTCGGCCCAAAGTCTCTCGCCGAACTGTTGACGAACGCCCCAAGATTCGTGGGTTCACCAAAGGTGAAATCCGCCTTTGCAACTTCCGCGGCCAGGCTCAAAACGGTAATCAAAATGAGCAAAATCGCCTTTTTCATCTTAATAACCTATTAAAAAGAGGTGATTTATTGTGCTAATGCCGCAATTTCGTCGGCACTTAGTGCCTTATTGTAAATACGAACATCGTCGATCAGGCCGGAGAAGAAAGAAGCTGCATCAAGGTCTTTTGAGGCACCTATGTACAGGCCGCCATCCGAAGGCATGCCGGACACAACCGTCACATCTTCAGCTACCAAAACTCCGTCCACATATAATAGCCTATGCAAAGAATCCAGATCATAAACAAGGCCGACACGATGCCATTGACCATCTGTCACTACAGCTTCTGAGACCAATGCACCGAAGTACATACTGCTGAATCCTGTCATGAGATTGTTCCCTGATGGATTTATGCCAAGCCACGTTCCGCCGAAATCTCCTGTTTGAGAGATAATCGCCTGTCCCGGCTCTCCGCCCTTAATCCAGGCAAATGCACTTAATGAACCTTTCGCAGGATCCAGGATGAAAGGTGTGCTGACATAGTCATCTATCCCGTCCAACTGAAGCGCGCCATTTGCTTTGCCACCGGAAGACTGCCAGAGTGGATTACCATGGCAGATACCATCATTTCCACCGATTTTGTCATAGGCAATATCGCCATCTATCTCGTCCAGCTTCCAATGGGCTATTAAGGGGTAGTCCTCGAACAAAAGCTCAACAAGGACAATCAGATCCTGTACATCGACGATGCCATCGCCCCATGGCATAGGACCAATATCACATAATGAGTAGTCTTCGCCCCAGTGGTCAACCATAACACACATGTCCAAAATGTAGACAATCCCATCGCCGTTGAAATCGAGGATCGGCACAATGGGGGCTTCATACACGCATTCCCAGCCCCCATTCCAGGCGGGTTTGTCTGAGCCGAAGTAGAGCGTTTTTAGATCGGGGGAGAAACTCGGAGCACCATCCATTCCGCTGGTGTTGATCAACGGTCCGAGATTGACCGGCGGACTCCAAGCGGCAGCTT
>CP070790.1:1186556-1189285 GCA_020346805.1 Planctomycetota bacterium | reverse complement strand
GCTGGTCTTGAAGTAGGCCGACTTACGGTCAAGCTATCGGGAGCTTGCCGTCGATCTTTTATTTCATCTATATGCACCAATTGTTTGCCGTCGATTATTCCGCTGGGCACGGTAACCCTAGGCAGGGCCGGTATCCGGCTGATTTGTTTTTCAAACTCAATGGTCGTTTCATTCTGGTACATAGCCGGTGTGCCCTGCCGGGGACCATAGAAAGTTGATAAATTTTCCGGGGGGCTGACGGTCAGGCGGGTATAAACGAAGTGGCCGAGGAATGGGGCAATGATGATGGCGATAATCAGCCGGTTCCGCCAGCGGCGGCGGTGCAGCCAATCACGTAAGGCCTCGATCTTTGCAGTTGCTTCCAATTTCATCTTGTTGAAAGCAAGAATACGAATATTTGTAACTTATGGCAAGATGTAGATAGAAGACAGAAGGCAGGAGACAGGAGAGGTGAATCCGAACCATCCCGATGTACATCGGGATCAGGGAGCGGACAAGAAGTCAGATCCATGATACAATTTCATTGCGGTCGTGTGATTCTTGTTCATATGTCAACAGAAGGTGATGCCATGAAGATAAATCGACGAACATTCGTAATCGGTACCGCTTCTACCGCCGTTGCCGGTTATGCCGAGTCCCGCAAGGCAGGGAGTAAAACAGAATCAACCAGGCTGACCGGAAAAATTCGTGTGGCCCAGATCGGATTGCAGGGACATTGCAACATCGTTTTAAACGGCCTGTTAAAAACGGAGGATTGTGAACTGGTCGCAGTGGCCCGTTCCATGCCCGGCGAAGCTATAGAAAGTTTGAAGAAAAATCCGGCCTGCACGGAACATACCCGCATGTACGACGACTACCGCAAGATGCTCGACGAAACCAAACCCGACCTGGTGGCCGTCTTCGCCCCTTATGCCCAGAACGGGCCGGTCAATATTGAAGCCGCTCGTCGGGGCTGCCATGTCATCAGTGAAAAACCGTTGGCCGTCACCATGGAGCATTTGAATGAACTGCGCCGCCAGCGCGATAAGAATAATATACGTGTAACCGCACTCCTGCCCTTCAGGCTGGACCCTATGTTCATGGCCGCCCATCAAGCGGTCGAAGAAGGTTTAATCGGTGAACCGGTATTGATTTCCGCCCAGAAATCATACCGCTGGCGGGGGCCGCATCGGCCGGACTATTACAAGTTGCGGAAAACATATGGCGGAACAATTCCCTGGGTGGCTATTCATGCCATCGATTTCATTCGCTTCGTCAGCGGCCTGGAATATGCCAATGTAACCGCCAGACATGCCGTCAAAGTACACAAGGATTATCCGGAGTGTGAAGATTGCGGCGCCCTGCTGTTTGAGATGAAAAACCGGGGCCAGGCTACCCTAACCTTTGATTATCTTAGACCTCTCAAGGCCCCCAGCCACGGCGATGATCGGATCCGAGTGATAGGTTCAAAGGGAGTAATTGAGATTCGCAAGGCGGGTAAAGGGTTTTGTGAATTGATCACTAACGAAAAACCAGCTCATCAACCGCCCCTGCAAAAAGCCAAAGGGAACATTTTTGTTGATTTCGTCGAATCGCTGCGCAGCGGCAAAGCTCATTGCCTGGGGCCCGAAGATCCCTTCCGGGCCACCGAAGTGGCGATCAAGGCCCGTGATGCCGCCGACACCGGCAAAACTATTACTTTGTAAGAAGAGAAAAATACTTTAAAGCTTTACAAAATATCGTTAAGTTCATAAAGCACGTGGGAATGCCAAAATAATATATTGTTGACTTATAATTCCCATAATAAATATAATAAATGGTAATAGATAACGGCTTGTTGGTACGTAATCCTCCATAAATATGTCGCACCATTAGTTAGTCCATCAAAAATATTTTATGGTTATCCATGGGGGAGACCTTAATGGTCTCTGAGTCAGGTTTTCGCAGTTCGTATCAGCGGAAGGGAGCCTTTACTTTGATTGAGGTATTGGTGGTGGTTGCCATCATTGCCCTGTTAGTGGCCATATTGATACCCTCGTTACAGCGAGCCCGGGAGCAGGCCAAGATTGCAACCTGCCAGGCCAACTGCAAACAGATAGCAAACATTATCGCTTCCTACCGTACAGAATATAAAGGTTATCTTCCGGTGATTTACAATTACGGCCCGGGCATCGGGCATTATGAGGGCAATTCCGATTTTCCTGCCAGATGCCATTGGTTTCCCATCGCCTTTCGCACGTACTCCAAAGGCACCCGCAAGCTGCCGCCCCAATTCGATCCTGAAGGATTTTGGAATGAAGATATCCGACAGGAATTCGAAAACACTCTTATGGATGATTACTATGCCTGTCCTTTCGAACGCGAGAAAGGTGGTGGAGAAGATACCGCCTACAGCGATCAAACCATGCGGATAAGAGGGATTACATACAGAGTTCAGGAATGGACGGGCAGACATTGTAGTTACCATACCTGGATGTGGGAGGGTCTGTTAATTCGCAACGAAGTGGTTTACAGCGGCGCCGGGCCGGAACCGGACATGGGCGGGACGGGAAGTGGCCCCAGGGATGGCCGCCCCCAGTACACGGCTCTTAGTTGGTGTTATGCCAAATGGGGGACGGCTGCCAATCAAAGCGAACAATACGATCAATGGGCCCCGCCGGGAAGCGGGCAACCACCGAAGGGCAACAAAAATGCCAAAATGCTTAACCGGCACCGCAAATGGGCGCTGGGGGATGTTCGGCGGGTCAAGT
>CP070790.1:1183521-1186456 GCA_020346805.1 Planctomycetota bacterium | reverse complement strand
TATATCGTGAAAGCTATATATCTGATTTGTATTTTTGCTAAAAATTCCACGCCTAATTGTAATAATATTACGTAACCGATCGAAGCATACTCGATGTACGCCGAATCCCCATAGTTGGCCTCCGCCAAACAGGACAAAAGCTGCTCCAAGTAGACATGATAGGAGTGAGTCAATCTCGCGATAACATTCAAGAAAATTCGTGAGAAGCAAATATATCCCTATAATAAAAAATCCCGATAAAAAAGATATCAGCCAAAAAGACCGTGAAATTATTGCTGTATTCTCATCCGGAAAATTGAGTTTGCACGTCCTAAAGTTAGCTCCGGTAATATTGATTGGGGCCTTGGAGATAACCAGCTTGCCGCCATTAGGCAGTTGATGTTCCATGAGGGTGTCATCATAAACTCTGTCTTTCAGTATTGTTTTCAATGCATCAAGTGCTGGCAGGAGAGATTCCCGACTCTCCAGAACAGCCAGGTAAATATTGGCATCCTCCTGCCCTTCTTTAAAAAGTGTCAGTACCGCCCGGCCTTCTTTAATCCAGCGACTTCCCTCCTTCTCGGTATTTATGTACATTCTTGCGCAAAGTTCGCCTGAAGGTATCACCATGTCGGTGGTCTTGATAAATGTCCTTTGGATAATACGCAACTCATTTGCATAAGGTCGCAAATAGATTCTCCATCGTGCAGTAAGCACAAGGATACCGAAACCCAATACGACTGCTCCAATTACACATAAACCCACTTTTGAAATTATCCATTCACCCTCCCAAGGAATGTGCCTTTCAGGTATGATATACTTTACTATTAATCCAATACCTGCGATCCCGATAATTAATATAACAAAACCTACAATCCTCGGCCAGATCCTGTTCGTAATGGTAATACCGTCATTTGATTTGCGAACCGAAGGTTTGCATTGCACAAAAGCGTGACGTTTCAACTTATGTACAATATCGAGCCATTGCCGGTTATCAATTGGTGCGCTCATTGATCTTTCCTTGGCACACCGTCAATTGTCTCTTGGGACAGGCATTAAAAAGATTCTTGCTTTCCACTTTTGAGATGGTCTGCTCAGCCAGGCACACAACACTTCCATCCCGCAACGAAGCGAAGAGTCGGCCGCCGGCTGCGATCATGCCGTCGAATACGGGTGGACATTCAAGTTGTGTTTCATACAGCTTCTCTCCATCTTTGGCCGAAACGGCCACCAGCTTAGCTCCCCTGCGGCCTTCAAAAACAGCATAGGGATCTTCAGCATCGAACACATCCGGAGGGCCGGCAACGAACAAAACATCACCTGCTTTGACCATGGCCCGGATTCGTACCGGCAGCCAATGCATCCAAGCCGGCGGCTCGGCCCGGGTGTATCCAATCATCTTGTCCAGCCCAAAGGCCTCGCTTTCCAACTCTCGTATCTGATCGCCGCGTCCGCGTGAATAGTCGGACTGAGGCAACCATCTGATCGGCTCACGCGATCCTTGCTCGCCAACGAGCTGCGGTTCGTTAGTATTGGCGTCGGCAAACAGCAGATAACCTTCCTTGCCGGGGAAGAACATCGGGCTGTGTACATTACGTCGATAGAACACCCGAACGGCGTAGGTCTTCTCATCGTCTACCACCAGTAGCTGTCCGGTCTTGGGTGCCTGGTTGGCTAACTGGAATCCGGGCCATCGCTTCGCGTACATCCAGAAGGTGCGGTTGTACCAGGAGCCGTCCAATAGACCGGCGGTCGAAAAGACGTGCAGGCCCACATTCTGGGCTCCCTTGTTCGACAGGATCGGTACTTCAATCTCGGTTAACTGAGGCGTCATCTTCTTTTGACGCATATAAATAAAACCGTCTTCAGCAACCAGTACATCCGAATTTGCTCCCAGGATGTAGAAGGCCACGTCACGCTCACCTTTATCAACATCCTGATGGGGTCCTTCTAATAGACCTTTGTACAAGATCTTTCCCGTAGCCGGCTCAACACCCCAGACACTGATCCCGCCATCCAGATAGGTCGAGCGTCCTGCCGTAAAATAGGCCACACCATTCTCTACCAAGACGCTACCATGAACCGGCCAGACCGACTCTACCTGATCGAAACAGACTACGCGCCGATCGAGAGGCGCCGCCAGAAATCGCCACACGAGTTCTCCGTCCGAGGCCCGCAGGCAATACACATGTCCATCGCTCGAACCAAACAGGACCATGCCTTGGTAGATGGTCGGAGGTGAATCCACCCGACCGTCTACCGTAAACCGCCACAACTGTTTACCACTAGCCACATCCAGAGCAAGTACGGTGTGAGTATCACAAGCGGCCACAAACAGCTTACCGCCGGTAACCACCGGAGCCGTGAGCTTAGTACCCAGCTTAACTTTCCAATCTTCAGTTACCCTGTGAGGTACAGCAGTACCCGTCGTGCCGCTGCGGGCTGGGTCGTGGCGGAAGGTCGGCCAGTCGCTGTCCGAAACGGATTCCCTATCGATAACCGCTCCATAAGCCCGCCCCTTCTTGAGACGTTTCTTATCGGGTTTAGGACGGGCTTTAATTGTCTGAGCCTTTACTGCCGCATATCCCAGCAGCTTTGCCCCCGGTTGGCAGAAACATTGATCCGGTGGAACGTACAGCATCCCGTTGCACGGCATCATCCCGTTCATGCACGCCCCACGCAGCCAGTTGTTCTGGCAATGATTGTCCCCTTGGAAATCGAGAAACTCGGCACCTTCGTAGGAACTGATCAAATACCGGGCCGTTGCCTTGTTGCGATAACAGCGATGATGATGTTCCGGACTTCGCAGGTTTTTCACTAAAATCCGTCTCTTCTCGGTGCCGGTGTGAAGATCCCAACCGATCATCAGGGCATGCGGGCTCTTGCGAACTTGGTTGCCTGCCTCATTTTCACAGGCTTTCCCTCGCCAGACCAATCCGTCGATTTCAAACAGATC
>CP070790.1:1180286-1183421 GCA_020346805.1 Planctomycetota bacterium | reverse complement strand
GGAAGAGTTGGCCGAAGGACATTTCGGACAACTGGAGGAGATAGCTGCGAAACTTAATCTCAGCGCACAACAAGAACCTCCGCCCGCTGGGAAACTGGGGGCGGCCGTCAAAGATCTGGTTCGTAGAATTTACTCGGCGGGATTGTTGGTTTTGTGTGCGGTGATCTGTTTTTCCTCAATGAATTTTCTCTTCACCCTATTACTTACTCGACAAAAAGCCCCTATCGAGATCGTCGAGATTCCCAGCCGTCTCGATGCCGATACATTGCAGGTCTCAAGTGAAAAATATTTGGGACACGGCCTGGCGAGTGGAGAACGGCCGCGCGGGCCCCTCGCTCACTTCCACCAGATACCAATCTGGTATCAGGCCGATCCCGGTAACAGTTGTTCGACCTCAGGCTGTCATGCTCCCTTGCCACACGGCGAGAGGATTGAGGTACGCGCGTTCCTGAACATGCACTCCGCATTCCTCGACTGTGCGGTATGCCATGCAGCCGATGCCGACCGGGCAACAAGCGCTCGGTGGTTTGGTTTGCCGGGGCGCGACGTACAAAAACCGCCGGCCTTGCTGCGCCTGGCCGATCTGCTCGAACAAACCTCAGATGTAGCCGCAGAACAAGCGCCGGCCCTGAACAAACAATTGTCAGAACTGCTCCGCCAGGCCTTGATCGATTCAGGCCATAACGTACAACTCGCCGAATGGCTGCAACGACTGACAACCACTAACACCCAGAGCAAACTCTGGCAATCCATCGTTAATGAAATGCGCCGCGGAATCCGAATGCACGAACATGGTGAGTACAATGCCAAGATTGGATTATACAGCAATAATAAGATTCACGGCCGGCCGTCTGACCAACAGAAGGCTGCAACCACCCGTTATCTATCCCGGAAGAACCAATTATCCGACGACCAGCAACAGTCCTTGCTGGATACCATACATGAGGGCGTTTTGCCGGACGGTGCCTTATGCACACCTTGTCACTCACCCGATCCCAAGCTGATTGATTTCAAGGCCCTTGGATATCACCAATCGCGCGCCGAGTCCATGAAGGGTAGTGAAATTGTCAGGCAGGTCTTGAACATCGAGAAAGGTCAGCCTTTCCATCTGCCTCGAATATTGGAGGACCTAGATGATCGCTAATTGCATCCGACCGATTGCATGCCTGCTTATCCTCGCCGGCCAGCTTTTGGCGATAACACCGATCCCTTCCAGCAAAAGGATCGAAGCCCACGTCGACGCCATATTGGTCGCCCCCGACGATCGGCCCATGCACATGCCGACCGATGTGGCCGTCGATGGAACCGGAAGGATTTACGTGGCTGACGGGGCCAACGACCGCATTGTATGCTTCGATCGCAATGGCAAGTTCGAAACCGCATTATCCGGATGGGACGATGACCAACTCAATCAACCCGTCGGTTTGACTGTCGATTCACAGAACAACCTTTGGATAGCTGATACCGGCAGTCATCGACTGCTGGTTGTTGACAGCGAGGGCAAACTGATAAACCGGATCGTTCTGCCCGAAGCCGAGGGCGGTCATCCGTTCGATCCAACCGACTTGGCCGTTACCGCGGATGGTAAGCGCACCTATATTGTTGACAACGATAATCATCGGATCGTTATTCGTGACAACGAAAGCGGTCGGTTGATTCCCAAAGGTCAATTTGGTCGATCGGTGGGACGATTTCAATGGCCTTTTATGATTAGTATCGGTCCCGATGGTTACATCTATATCAGCGAAACTATCGGGGCCTGGATACAGCGGATGGCACCGAGCGATCGATGGGCCGGTTTGATCGGACGCTGGGGAGTGGAACTGGGTCGGTTCTATCGGCCCAAGGGTATAGCCGTCGATAAACAAAGTTGGCTTTATGTTAGCGACTCAACCCTGGGAGTGGTCCAGGTATTCGACTCCCAGGGACGCGTCAAAGGTGTACTGACCGACAAGCAAGGTAATCTTCTCCGCTTCGAACATCCCATGGGTATGTGGATTGACGCCCAAGGGAAACTTTACGTGGTTGAACTTAAACGCAATCGGGTGGCGGTGGTTACCTTGCAGGCAAACCCGCAATTACAAACCAACCATTCTGCCAGGCGAACCGGCACGGGAGGGCAGCAATGAACAAACTCGACCGTGCCGCACGATTGATTTTTCCGTTCCTTCTGTTGACAAATGCAGTTACCAGCGCTCAGTCCGAATCCATGCAACCCGAGAGCCGGCGCGACTGTGCAGTTTGCCATCTCCAATGGGTTGATGCATTTGATCGTCCTCAAACAATACTGTTGATCGATCCTCCCCCGGAAGCGGCGGAAGCCCAAGACGATACCTGTCTGGGGTGCCACGATGGCTCCGTTGGTGATTCTCGCCGACGGATTTGGTTGGAACATGGTCATAAGACCGGCGTCGAACCGCCGGAGACGATGAAAGTCCCGGATATCCTTCCTCTTGAAGAAGGCAAAATCGTTTGTCGAACCTGCCATACCGCCCATTCGGGTGCCGGCCCGGAAACCTTGGCTACCTCAATGTTTATTCGCGTACGAAACGACACCAGCCAGCTATGCGAATTGTGTCATCCCGAATATACCAAGGGTCCGGAATTGGGAACTCATCCGGTTGGCGGAATGCCCTGGCCGGTGCCCGAACAGATCGTCAGTGCCGGCGCTCGAATCGGACCGGATCAAAACCGTTTGATTTGTCAAACCTGTCATACACCGCACGGTGCCCGCGAAGATCACCTCCTGGTCATGGGAACCCAAAGCAGCCAGCTTTGCCTGACCTGTCACCAGAAGCTGCGCCCCGGTTTATGGCGCCCCGACCTTGCACGCGAACATCCTCAGAATCCTCCGCTGAGTTCGGACATGCAGAGACAAGCAATAAAAGACATGGGCACAAAGACCGGCGCCGGCGATACCCTGATTTGCCTCTCCTGCCATAAGTTACACCATGGCCTGGCGGGGCGGGATATGCTCGCCGACACCCTGGAAGAAAGCCGTCTGTGTCTGCGCTGCCACCCGGATCGATCCGACATCATTGGTACGGCTCACGATCTGCGCCAAAGTGCTCCAAACACAAAAAATCGACTGGGACAAATACCGCAGCGAAGCGGACCCTGCGGCGCATGTCACAG
>CP070790.1:1174176-1180186 GCA_020346805.1 Planctomycetota bacterium | reverse complement strand
CTTCTTATCGACACTATGATACAACTCACCAGAGACATGTCGGAAACCGAAACCGTACAAAACCAGATCGACACTTATCGTGAACTATACTCGGATGATCCATTCGGCCTGCTGCTACAGGGTGAATATTGTTTGGCATTGGGGCGCGATTCCGATGCCATCAAATATTACGACCAATACATTACCCGCATGTCCCAGGCCCCCATGGGATACTTTCGCCGAGGGTTCACCTATTACAGGAGCAGCCGATTTAATCCGGCTATCAATGATTTTCAACAGGTTAAGCGCTTAAATCCCGCTTATTATAACTACGAACCGCGATTGATGCTGGTCAAGGCTTTGGAGGGTGCCGGTAAAACAGAAGAGGCCATCGCGGAAATGCAGACACTGATCGGGGAAAATGCAACCAACATCCCTGTGGTTGAGCGACTCTTCCAAACATACATGCAACTGCAGATATGGGATAGTGCTGAAAGCCTGATCAATACCCGCCTGCAAACCGATGCAGACAACCCGACTTGGTATTTACGTTTAGCGCAAGTTGCCGATGCCAGAAATCAACAGCCCAAAGCAATAGAATCGGCTATCAAAGCGGTGGAAAAAAGTAACTATCAGCCCAAGGCAGTCACTTATCTTTTTAGTTTGTATCTGTCCTACAAACAGTTTGACAATTTGATCACCGCCGGCGAAAAACTCAAACCTGATCAACAAAACCGAGTTGCCTTTATGCAAATCGCCAGTGCCTATCTGGGAAAACAAAATATACCCCGGGCCATTGAATCATGCGTAAAATCTTTCAATTATCCGGATTTCAAAATCGCCCAGTTTTTCTCTATTATCAGGATAGATCCTCAATTTAGAGAGAAGAGTAATGAGTTATTTGATGCCCTCAAAAAACGTTTGCAATCCCAGCCCAGGGAACGGGCATCCATGTACTTGCTGTCCGTACTGCAGCTTTTAAAAGGTGACCAAGAAGCTTCCATGAAAACCGCCAGGGAAGTTATCCAGGCAACAACGGGCAACACTGACAAGGATATTGAAGAAAAAGTCTTCATTTTGCGAGAACATATCGCCAATGTTCTGGCCGGCCAGAAAAAATTCGACGAGGCAATCAATGTTTATAAAGAAATCCTGAAACTTGAACCCGACGATGAATCATCACTCAATAACCTCGCTTATATAATTATGGAAAACAAGAAGGATCCCAAGTCCGCTCTGCCTTATGCTGAACGGGCCCTGAATCGGGCTTCCAAAAACGCCAATGTCCTTGATACCGTGGGATGGAACCACATACTCCTCGGTAATTATGATCAAGGAATCGCATTGCTCCGTAAAGGAATTCAATACAACATGTTTATACCGGCTCTGCATTACCATCTGGCCGAAGCCTTCTACCGGCGCAGTAATGTGCCGGATGCGAAAACTTCAAAGGAAGACCTGGCGGAGGCGAAAGTTGAGTGCCGGCGAGCCCACTCATTGATCAGGCAGATGGGGCAGGATACTGGTGGAATCTTCGATCGGCTCATATCTCTGAGTGAAAAACTCGGATTGACCCTCGATAAAAATATACCGCAGCCCCAGCAACCGGCCCCACCTCCCACATAGACACCACAGTATTTCACCGAATTGTAACACGACAGGCGGCGGGCAAATGATTTTACCGGCCGCCTGTCTTTTGCCCCGAATTAATAAACCGGTCAAACTTTGCACCAGACAACCAATCGAAAATGCATACCTGACCATTCCCCGCCTTGGCGATCCACGATAATTCCGTTATCCTCTTAAACATCTTAAACATCGCCGTAGCAATAAAACCATTATCGGAGCTATATCAATGTTCCGTAAACTAAGCGGATTGAGTCGGTATTATCGCGTTTTACTCACTGTCGGGCTGGTAACTACTGCCGCTGGCTGTACCATCGGCCCGCGATGGGAACCTTTATTCGACGGCAAAACCCTCAACGGCTGGTACATCTGCGGGCAACCGGGTACTTGGCAGGTCGAGGACGGTATACTCGTCGGTAGATTGAAAAAAGGTGATTTCCATACCTTCCTGACCACCGAAAGAAAGTTCAGCAATTTCGAGCTCAAGCTTAAAATGCGCTACGACTCTCAGGAAGGTAACAGTGGGATATTCTTCAGGAGCGATTTCCCCAAGCCGGCCGACGAAAATCAACCCATTGATCCCATAAAGAAACTGAAAGGCCGGAAACTCGTTTGGCCGCAGATCGAATTCGCACCCCCGGGCAGCCACACCGGCGGATTCTACATCGCCGGCGGAGGCGGATGGGTTAATAAAGACAAATTCACCGATCAGATGCAGAAGCTGCACAAATTCCACCAATGGAACGACCTGCGTATCAAGGTGGCAGGCGACCATGTTCTAAGTTATCTCAATGGGGTGGTGGTCACCGACGAAGCCGGCAATCCGCTGCCCAAAGAAGGCTCTATTGCCTTACAGCTGCACAGCGGCCCGTCCATGACCGTCAGCTTCAAGGATATATACATACGCGTAATTCAAAACAAGTAATACTCCAAAATCGGGAAGCAGCCGTGAATAACGACAAACCAAATAAATCACTCTGGCGGGAAATCCACGACGGTACCGCCGGTGCGGCTGTTCGTGTGGCCGTCAGCCTGGCCGCCGCCTTGTTTTTTGCCGGCCTGGCTTTCGCCATGGCCTATTTCATCAGCTACCTATTCCCCGGCAGGTCCCGTACCACACCACGAACTATATATGTTCGGGATGAAACCATGGCTGTTGCCTTCCTGATTGCGGGCTTTTTATACCTTATTGTTCTTCATTACATCTGGAGCCGCTACCAACGTAAGAAAGCCGTATGGACGGGAGCTATCAAAACCATCGGCACCTGGTTGCTGGTGATCCCCGCGGTTATCGTAATTGAGGAAGTATTCGGGGGCGATGAGGAAATACTCATTTCCGCTGTTGTTTTCATCGCCTTGACCATCACATGTTTGATTTGGATACAGGTCTTTCGCCATTTACAATTCGGACGGGCCTTATATGCAAACGACGGCCAACTCGATCTGCGCTGCCCCAGATGCGATTACCGAATGGTGGGCCTGAAAGAATCCCGCTGCCCGGAATGCGGCCAACAATACACCATCGACCAACTGATGGCCAAACAGAACTTCGATGCCCTGCGAACGAAAATCAATTCAAGAAATAAAACTGAATAGATTACTGATATTTTTGCATGCCTAAGTGCGGATTTCACATCTGCTCGATTGAATTGCATAATCTTTTATATTCACCTTGACAGAATCTATCGGTCATGCCGGCAAGGTAGTCGCAGATGACGCGGTGCGGGCCTTGCTCGTCGAGCCGGCGGCGATAGCGCTCGGGTAAAAGCTCCGGATCGGCCAGGTAAGCCTCGAACAAGCCCTCGATTAGTTGCCGGGCTTGGGAGTCCCGCTCGATCACCCGTTTGTGACGGTAAACCCGGTCGGCCAAAAAGCCCTCCAACTCTGCTACCCGAGGCTGCATAACCATAGAAAATCCCACCAACTCGCCATCATGTCCCCGAACATCATCGACGTCGGCTAAAGAAGCTCCGTTAGTTCGCCTATTCGCTTCATCGGCGACATCGTCGAGCAAAACGGTCTCCAGCCTATCCAGAACTGGTCGGCGAATGGCGGGCAAGGTAAAATCGCCACCTCTTGAACCAATCCCATCGGCGGCCTCGGCCCACAATCCCACATGCCGAAGGTCGGCCTCGGTCACCAATCCGGCCCCGATGGCATCCTCCAGGTCGTGGCAATCATAGGCAATACGGTCAGCCAAATTGGCGACCTGCCCCTCAATCGGGGCCTGCAAACCGTCGGCCAGCGGATGGTCCGCCGGCTCATCATAAATAGTACAATGTTTGGCCAGCGACTCACGAATCTCGTAACTGAGATTCAATCCGCGAAACTCGGGATAAGGATGTTCCAGATACTCAATCACCCGCAGCGACTGAGCATTGTGATCGAAACCGCCATGATCGGCCATCAACTCCGCCAACGCCTGCTCACCGGCGTGTCCGAAAGGTGAATGCCCCAAATCGTGAGCCAAAGCAATCAATTCCCCAACCGCCGAGTTGATCTCCAACACCCCGCACAACCATCGGCAAATCTCGGTCGTCTCCAGCGTATGGCTCAGACGCGTACGGAAATGATCGTGTACGTCGGTAACGAAAACCTGGGTCTTGTACTGCAAACGCCGAAAAGCAGCCGAATGCAATATCCGCCGACGGTCGATTTGAAAAGGATCATCGTCGAGATATGGGTCGTCGTGTTCCCGCCCCCGTGTATTGGCTGCCGTAACCGCAAAAGGCTTCATACCCTCAACCCCGTAACGGCGGCAATCCCAACTTCCCCGCCGACTCACGCATCAGACCATAAATCTCCTCGATAGTCTGAGGAATCACATGAACGTCACCCAGTACCGGCATGAAGTTGGTATCCCCATCCCATCGCGGCACAATGTGAACGTGCAGATGCCCCGGCAGGCCCGCACCGGCACACCGGCCGAAGTTCATCCCCACATTGAAACCATGAGGCGAAATCGTCCCCCGCAGCAGACGCATGGCATCACGCACCTGCCGATACAACTCCCCCATCGCCGCATCATCCAGCTCATCGAGCTCCGCCAAATGCTCCAACGGGGCAACCATCAGATGGCCGCCGGTATAGGGAAAGCTGTTGAATACCGTCAGACATAGTCGATCCCGCCAGATTACGTGGTTAGCCCCGTCCTGGTCCGGATTCTGGGCGTATCGGCAAAGGAAACACCCGTCGTCGGTTTCCTCCTCCAAGGTGTGGATATACTCCATCCGCCACGGCGCCCAGATATTGCGATTCTGCTCTGCCATAATCAATTCCGAAGTCTACCGGGTTCATATCCCACCGGCAAGCATTGCATCGGTAGGCAATTCTGTTAGACTCGTCGCCCATTATGAGCAAAAAAACAAAATCTACGCAAGAATTTACCAGGGCTGAGTCAGTGAATCGGTCTCGATGGGCCTTGCCGGCCGTCATGGCGCCGGCCTTGCTAATCACCCTGCTTGCCGGTTGCACCGATACCGACAAAGATATCCCCAAAACCGAACTTAAAACCGTATCGGCCTACAACCTGACCTTGGACGAGAATGCTACCCCAAAGCAGGTAGCCTATGTCCTGCTCCGATCACTGGCCGATGACGTCACCGCCGCCCAAAACCACGAACACGAGAAACAGAAGGAGGCCTTTAATCTTACCTTCTCACTGGCCGCTTACGCTCAGGTCGAAAAGCAGATCGTTGAAACTGAAAACCGAACCAGAATAAACAAAATCACCAGTTTGGGCGATAAGCGAGATAAAAAAATATTCAAGTTCGTTAAATACTGGGCCCCTATCGTCGGTCACTACATCAAGAGCTTCGATACCGATATGGAATCCGCGGAAAAGAATATGCAGGTCGAGCTATCGCAGGATGGCGGGACCGCCCACGTTTACCGTAAGGTGGCCCACGATCCGGCTGAAACAGATCCCGAAAAACAACAGACGGCAACGCTCGACATTACTATGGTCAAGGAAAAAACCGGTGTACGAGAGTATTGGCGGGTGGCCCTAATAGGGTACCGGCCTAAAAAAGCCAATAGTTAATAGAGGACAAATACATATGGAATCTGATCTGCATATAGCCCAGAAAACAAAGCTATCGCCCATTCAGGATATCGCTGACAAGCTCGGTCTGTTGGACGAAGAAGTTGAACTCTACGGTAAATATAAAGCCAAAATTCAGCTTGATGCGATCAAGCGATTGGGCGACAAACGAATTGGTAAATACATTGTAGTCACCGGTATCACACCTACACCTCTCGGCGAAGGCAAGACGGTAATGGCCGTAGGCTTGGCCCAGGGTTTGGCCAGTCTCGGCAAACGAGCGGCCTGCTGCCTCCGTCAACCATCCATGGGGCCGGTCTTCGGGATAAAAGGTGGAGCGGCCGGTGGCGGCTATTCGCAGGT
>CP070790.1:1170478-1174076 GCA_020346805.1 Planctomycetota bacterium | reverse complement strand
TTGATTTATGCACAAACAGAAAAAATCGATAGGCTTTGTTGAATTTGTAGCGCTTATGGCCACGATGAGCGCGCTGACCGCGATGTCCATTGACGCAATGCTTCCCGCGCTGTCGGAAATTGGTCTGGATCTGGGCGTACAACGTGCTAACGACAATCAACTGGTGATTTCACTGTTGTTCTTGGGAATGGCTGTTGGCCAGATGTTTTACGGGCCGTTGTCCGACAGCATTGGGCGCAAGCCGACCATTTATATCGGATTTGGCTTGTTCGCTGCCGGTTGCTTGCTGTCGATGCTGACCTCCAGTTTTCAGATACTGTTGGTAGGGCGGGTATTGCAAGGGTTGGGCACCGCCGCTCCGCGGATTGTGGTTGTAGCTCTGGTTCGAGACCAGTATGTTGGCCGGGCGATGGCCCGGGTGATGTCGTTTATGATGGCGGTGTTTATTCTGGTTCCGGTAGTGGCGCCGGCCTTTGGCCAGACCGTGCTGCTGGTAGCCCACTGGCGGGCGATATTTGGCATTTTTCTGATGTTGGTACTGGTAATCGGCATCTGGTTTGCCTGGCGACAGCCGGAAACCTTGTCTCCCGACCGGCGTATTCCATTCTCCCTGGTGCGTATCGGACGGGCCATCCGCGAGGTTGTCACCCATCGAACGGCATTTGGATATACTATGACCATCGGACTGGTTTCCGGCGCGTTCATTGGCTATCTGAACTCTGCGCAACAAGTGTTTCAGGAACAGTACGGGTTGGGCCAGCTTTTTCCGCTTTACTTTGCGATACTCGCCCTCGCTATAGGTGGGGCCTCGATCGTGAATGCTCGGCTGGTGCTGCGTTTCGGGATGCGCGCGCTATCGTTCCGGGCGCTACAAAGCATTATTGCCTTGTCAGTTATCGTCTTAGGATTCGCCGTGATTACGGCCGGCCAGCCGCCACTGTGGTCACTCACGCTCTATTTTCTATTGACGTTTTTTAGCGTGGGTATTCTGTTTGGTAATCTCAATGCAATGGCGATGGAACCGTTGGGCCATATTGCCGGTGTGGGTGCGGCGGTGGTTGGTTCGCTGTCAACCTTCATCTCACTCTTGCTGGGCACGTTGATTGGCCAAAGTTACAACGGTACGGTACTCCCGCTGATTGGCGGCTTTGCTATTTTCAGCATCGCTGGTATGGGGGTGATGCGTTGGGTAGAGGCCAAAAAATCATTACCTCAAGTCAGTTAGTAGGATGGGATTCACTGCGAGCGAAACCCATCGCGCGGTCGGACGCTAAGACTAAACATTTTGTTGGGATTGATTTTGTGCCTCAATCCTATTGGGCAATGTGTGTCGTAGCTAACAACCACTCTCACCAGTCGCCAAGAACAAGGTTTTGTGTTGATAGTGGCCTTACGTGGAATTATCGGTTATGATGGTTAAGCACGGGGCACGCTGGTGAATTTGAGGGGTATTGAGAGAGACTAAGTGCCCGGATGATGGTGCACGAATGGCCAGAAGTACCGGGTGTTTACACGGAAACGTCCGTAGAAAAAAAGAGCTAGCACACCTACGATGACGAATTGAGAGAGAAAAATCTGGCCACAGGGATTGGATATAACTTAATTATAACTTCAATGGAAGCGTGAGCATGATCGATCTGGAGAACATCAACATTCAAGGGCTGCAAGAAGCCATGAGCCAATACCAGATTTCAGCACGTGAAACCGTATTATGGTATCTAGCACGCATTGCCAAAATTGATCAAGGCGAAGCGGGCCTGAATGCCGTACTTGAACTGAATCCTGATGCGCTGTTTATCGCCGACATGCTGGACGCAGAACGCAAACGCGGACAGGTTCGTAGTGTGCTGCACGGTATCCCGGTGATGCTAAAAGATACAATCAACACCGCAGACAAAATGCACACGAGCGCAGGCTCTCTGGCCCTTGCCGGGAATATTGCCCCATATGATGCGTACGTGGTCACCCGTTTGCGCGCGGCTGGGGCGATTGTGCTGGGTAAAACCAATATGACGGAATTCGCCAATTTTATGGGCGAAAACATGCCGGCCGGGTATAGTTCGCGTGGTGGACAGGTTGTGTCGCCCTTCAATCGTGATTGCACGCCTTCTGGTTCAAGCACCGGATCAGCTGTGGCCGTTGCGGCCAAATTGTGTATGGCCGCCCTGGGGACGGAGAATTTTGGGTCAATCAATTATCCCGCCCAGCAAAATGGCATCGTGGGCATAAAACCGACGATGGGGCTTGTAAGCCGGTACGGCAATATCCCTACAACACACACCCTGGACATTATCGGCCCAATGGCAGGAACTGTTGCAGATGCAGCCATCGTCCTGGGAATCATGGCCGGACGCGATGAACATGATCCGGCAACCCATGCCCAACAAGCCGGTGACCGACACGACTACACCGAATGTTTGGACAAGGAGGGATTAAGCAATGCCCGTATTGGCATAGAGCGGGAAAAATGGACGGAGTTGGCCGGTGAACGGCAACAGGCATTTGAGCGGCTGCTCGCCACAGTCCAAGCTGCCGGTGCACATATTGTCGAGGTTCAGGGAGTCGGTGAGATTATCAGTGAAAATGATATTGATCCCGTCTTTTTTTATGAATGTAAATCTTGTATGAATGCCTACTTATCCACATTACGCGCAGATCTGACCTGTACCTCAGTGCAAGAAATCATCGATTTTAACCAACATCATGCCGAACAGGCCCTGAAATACGGACAACCGCTCCTCTTACATGCCCAAAACAAGACGTCTGGAAGATTCATCGAGCCTGAATATCTTGAGGCGCTCGTGAAACGAGAGCGAGCCATCCATAAACTTGATGCAATATTCACGCAGCAACAAGTCGATGTCCTGTTGTGTACACAATGCGAAATTGTGGCCCCCATTACCGGTTTTCCCTCGATGAGTCTCCCGATAGGCACACATGAAAACCGAATTCCGATAGGCTCGTACTGGATTGCGCGAAGATATGATGAAGCTACGCTCCTACGGATAGCGTATGCCGCAGAAAAGATGTTAGGTGTACATTGCGCACCCGAAGGACTCGCTTAGATTCCAGGAGACTTATGAGTCCCTGATTCGGTATATGGAGAAACAGGGGGAAGAGATCATGAACTACCACTTTGGAGAACTTGGCGACGTTTGGAAGCATTTGCCGCTGGCGGAGATTTTACGGGTGAATCCGCCGCTCCACTATTGGGAGACGCACGCAGGATCCGCGCACTATCTGCTAACCGCCAGCCCGGCGCGCCTGCATGGCGTCTTTCGGTTCCTGAGGTGCGCTCCTGACGAGCCGGAGCTGCAAGACTGCGCCTATCTACAGGCGCTCTACGCTATGCCGGAGATCTATCCTGGGTCTCCTATACTTGCCATTCGGGCGCTCGGACAGAAAGCCAGTTACATCTTCTGTGACATCGACCCTGAGAGCGTGGCTAGTCTTAGAACTGCCACCGCAGACCTTGATGCACAAGTTCTCGAGGCAGATGGCGTTTCGGCAATCACGCGCGAGGTACAGATTGCCCGCGCCGATCCGGCCGATGTGCTGGTGCACATCGATCCCTTCGAGCCGCATGAGCGCTTTGCAG
>CP070790.1:1165828-1170378 GCA_020346805.1 Planctomycetota bacterium | reverse complement strand
CTCGCTCGGTGATATACTGGTCATCACCATTTGTGCCCTCATTTGCGGTGCTGACGAATGGACGGTGATCGAACTGTTCGGCAGGCAGAAGCGTAAATGGCTCAAGACATTTCTCGAGTTATCCAACGATATTCACTCTCATGACACATTTGGACATGTTTTCAGCCATCTGGACCCCAAACAGCTGGAACAGTGCTTTCAATGATGGATGGCGGCAATGGTGAAATGTAGCGACAGCCGGCTGATCGCCATCAATAGCAAAACCATTCGGTGCAGTTTTGATAACGCTGTTAAATACTCGACAAAGAACACTCAAGCCAGACCAGGCGCTACCTCAAAATGGAATTCGTACTATTTGTTATAATTCAAGAAAAACTCCTATGCCAGCTCAGAAATAATTAATACCCCACCTAAACTTCTGGGGATTAATACTTTGCATCTGTCTGCACGATGTGGGCCCGTAGCGCTGGATTCACATAACCAAGTAGTGTGAAGATTGGAAAGACCTCGAATCACGCGCGATGTATACAACTTTTTGACCATATTCATTGTCTTAGCGGATCGATTAACAAAAAATCCCAAAGTTGATTTGATTGCTGAAATGTGAGAAGGTACACCGATTTTACAATAATGAATTATGGTCGAATCCATCAAACCAAACCAAACAAAGGTACATATAATCCATAAGGCTGAAATAGCAAACAAATTAGGTCTTATTAAGCATATAATTATTTGGTTTTTAACAGGTTTTTGGTTATTCTAAAGGAAGAGCGGAGAGTGAGGGGTAGGTCTCAATCGGTCGGAACGGATAATGATTTTGTGAGAAGAAACATGTTTATACATGATTTTCGGTTCTGGTTGATTATTGGAACAGCTTTGTCGGCCTTGATTATTATTCCTGCAATGGGTCAGCAGCTGAATTTCATTCTCTACTATCCCGATCAGCTTCGGGCACACGAGGTGGGGTGTTATGGTAACACGGTGGCCCAAACACCCAATATGGATTCGCTAGCGGCGTCAGGGGTTCGCTTTGAATTTGCAGTACCCGGTCTGCCGGTCTGTACACCTGCTCGGGCATGTGTGC
This sequence comes from Planctomycetota bacterium, assembly GCA_020346805.1. GTDB lineage: Bacteria > Planctomycetota > Phycisphaerae > UBA1845 > PWPN01. The sequence goes on along the minus strand of CP070790.1, from coordinate 1,169,294 downwards.
TGACCGGTAGAATGCCTTTCTCCGTACGCTCGAGTTCAGCAGGCCATGACTGGATGGTGGTGAACTCGATTGATATGCATACCAATGAAATTACCATCGCCGAGGAACTCAATCAGTTGGGCTATACCTGCGGACATGTGGGGGCTAAATGGCATGTTCAAGAAGCGGGGGGCTTGAGTTGTATCGGCGATCGACAGGGATTTGCTTTCCTCGAAGGGCTTAATTCATATGGCAGATACGATGAGCCCAAATATTGCGACAATAACTATGTACTGCAAACGGAACCGGGACGTTGGAATGCGGATGTGATGACTGACCGGGCCATCAACTTCATTACCGCCAACCAGAATAATTCCTTCTATCTGAATATCTGGCACTCGCCTCCGCACGCTCCGCGCAACCTGCATTGGGGACAATACCATTTCGATGACCCTAACAACCCTGAGAGATTGATTAGCTGGACGTTTGATAACCGCCTTGATCTGTGGAATAACTCCCCGGAGCTAAGTGACTTGGACCTTCGGCCAAACATAATACCTTCACTGATGGATGAGGCCAAACGTCAAATCCGTGAGTATAACGCCTTAACCACCGGTATCGATCAATGCCTGGGACGAATCAGAACTACCCTGCAGACATTGGGCATCGCTGACAGAACCATCATTATCGAATCCGCCGACCACGGCAGCCAGTTAGGCAGTCATGCAACTGCTTTTGAAACAACCGTCGGATGGGAAAAAAATGAGATCTATGATGAGTCAATCCTCGTGCCTCTGATTGTTTACGATCCAAGGCAGGCACCGCCCGCCCATGTGCGCAGCGAGCTGATCCATCAGATGGATTTATTGCCGACGATTGTCGAGTTGGCCGGCGGAACCGCACAGCGAGCCCAGGGGCGTTCTTTCGCTCCACTTATCACCGGGCAGGGCACATATCAGCCCCGCGACGCGGTCCTGGTGCAATACAACGGCACAAATTTAGCAGGAACCGGATATGGTTGGTCACGCGCCCTACGCACCAACGACTGGAAATACGCTGTCGCGGAAGTTTCAGGAAATCCCCAAGGCATAGCCCTGTTTGATCTACAGAACGATCCTTATGAGACGAACAACCGGATCAATCAACCCGCCTACTCCATTATTCAAAGCCAGCTTCACAATCGCATCATAACGGAAATGCAGCAGTTGGCCGATCCGCTGGTAGTACCGCCGCAGCCTGTAATTGAACTCAGCATCGACACTATTAATATTTCGATAGCCAAGGGCCTCAATCCACCCGACGATAGCTTCACTATAACCAATACCTATGTGGGTACCTTGAACTACACCATTAACAAAAATGCCTTGTGGTTGAGCACCATTCCGAATAGCGGAACACTGGCCGCCGATGAAACAGATAATGTGATTATCGACTACAGTACTACGGCATTGGGTAAAGGCGTCCATTCAGCCACTATAAGTGTGGAAGATCCCAATGCCCCAAATTCGCCGCAAGAGATTGCGGTAAGCTTGAATGTGTTCATCCCGGGGGATTTTGATTTGGACGACGACGTGGATCAGGAAGACTTCGGCAAGTTCCAGACCTGCTTATCCGGAATCGCCCATTCTTATCCTGAGGGTTGCGAAGATGCCGACTTCAATAAAGACGGTGACGTGGACCTGAGCGATTTTAATCTTTTGTATAACTGTATGAGCAGGCCGAACGTGCCGTCACCCTGCTTGTAATAATTGTTATTGAATTTGCAGGCGTGGGAAGCGACGCAAAATGATTGATTACCGGTTAATTATGACACATTATCCTACTACTACCGGACAACGAAAATTATTAAATGCCCTGACCTGCTGCGTTTTGTTTTTCGCCTTCTTTACAGTTACAACAATGACATCGGGTGATCCGCCGCCCAAACCCAATATCGTCTTTATATTGGCTGACGATTTGGGCTACGGAGACTTGGGATGCTACGGCCAAAGCACCATCCAAACCCCCAGGCTGGACCAACTGGCCCAGCAGGGAGTGCGATTCACCCAGTTTTATTCAGGGGCTTCCAGTTGTGCCCCGGCCCGTTGCGTGCTGATGACCGGTTTCCACACCGGTCACGCCACCGTGCGGGCGAACGCTTCCCCCAACACCCCCCTGAGACGCGAAGACATCACCGTAGCTGAAGTACTTAAAAGGGCAGGTTATAACACCGCCCTCATCGGTAAATGGGGATTAGGGGGGGAGGATCCGAATGGCAACCCGCTTAATGTTCATGCCGCCCCGCAAAACAAGGGTTTTGACGACGCCTTTGGTTATCTCGATCAGACCCAGGCCCATTACTATTATCCCGAATGGTTGTGGCGTAATGGGGTAAAAGAATTTATCCCCGAAAACTACGGTGGAGCGAAAAAAACCAATTCACATGATCTTTTTACCGACGAAGCCCTGAACTACGTTACCAACGCCGCGGAACCTTTTTATCTGCAGTTGTCTTATACGGTTCCCCACAAATACCTGTATGATTGCCCGCTCAATCCGCAATACACGGGTCAGCCCTGGCCCGATATTGAAAAACGCTTCGCCTCTATGATCACGCGGATGGATACCGACATTGGAAGAATCGTCGATGCCATCGACGCCCGGGGGATTGGTTCCAATACATTGATTATCTTCAGCAGCGATAACGGACCGCAACAAACAGAAGGCCATCTTGCGGAATTTTTCGACAGTAACGGCCCGCTGCGGGGCATAAAATTTACTTTATATGAAGGCGGTATTCGCGAACCTTTTATCGCCCGCTGGACGGGCACGATATCGGCCGGTACCTCCAGCGATCACATCGGGGCTTTCGAGGACTTTTTGCCAACGGCGGCGGACATCGCCGGCGTCAAAGCTCCCAGCGGAATCGACGGTATCTCTTTTCTACCGACCCTGACCGGTCAAGGTGCCCAACAGCAGCACACCCACCTCTTCTGGGAATATAATGATATCAAGGCCGTTCGATGGGGCAACTGGAAGGCGGTTAAAATCGACTCCCAGCTCGCACTCTACGACCTGGCAACGGATATCTCCGAACAGGATGATGTGGCGGAACAAAATCCCTCGGTTGTTACCCAAATGGAACTCCTGATATCAGGCAGTCACGGGGGCGTTACTGGGGTGACCAATCCGATCTTAAGCCTGACCGGCGACGTACAGGGCTCTGAAGATGTCTATTTGATGGACTTCGGCGATTTTCAGGAAGGCGGGGATCCAATCACCCTGAACTTCCAGGTACGCAACGACGCCCAGTCATATTCAAATTTAATGGAAGGTCAGGTCACCGCGGCCCAGATAACCGATCCCAGGCTCAGCGTACAGGAGGGTAACTATGCCTACCTGGTGGACGGCAGTGATTCCGATATTTTCTCCGTAACTTTTACACCTACGTCGGACGATCCGATTCACGGCCAGTACGCGATCATCACCGGTTTAAAATATGTCTACG
>CP070790.1:1161961-1165728 GCA_020346805.1 Planctomycetota bacterium | reverse complement strand
CGGACCTGGTTCGGCTACAGAGTCTTTGACCATGTATATCTTTGATACGGCTCTAACCTTTGGCAATTATGGCTATGCCTCCGCAATTTCGTATGTGCTTCTGGTTCTCGTGATAATTTTTGCCACGCTTTTCCTGTATTTGGCCCGCCGAATTACGCCGGAAAGCGCATAACAAAGAGGTATCTGATTAATGAAACGCAAAAAGTGGATACAAAAACTCCTGTTGTATTTGATTGTAATTTTTTGGAGTTTTATTTGCCTGTTCCCTTTCTACTGGCTCTTTACAACCTCGTTTAAAATGCCCCTGCACGTCAGCCGTGGGCCGCTTTACTTTCCTTATGGTGACTATGAGCCAACCGGCCAACACTGGCAATATTTGTTTGACGAGCAGGGGGAAACTCTCTTCCGTCACTTCCGCAATAGCCTAATCGCTGCATCGGGCAGCACACTGCTGGCAGTGACTATTGGCGCTATGGCGGGGTATGGCCTGGCGCGATTTCCCTATCGGTGGCCGGGATTGGGTTGGCGAAACGATAACATTGCCTTTTGGATTATTTCACAACGATTTTTGCCCCCGGCGTTGTTTGTTGTGCCATTCTTACTGTTATATTCTACACTCAATTTGGTTGACACCCACATTGGGTTGATCCTGGCCTATACTATGTTTAATGTTCCTTTTGCTGTCTGGATAATGCGCGACTTTTTCATGAACCTGCCCCCCGACCTGGAAGATAGTGCCCTGGTAGATGGGGCCACTCACTGGCATGCCTTTGTGCGGATCGTGCTCCCGCTCAGCACCCCGGGCCTGGTATCGGTCGCCATTTTCTCATTTGTTTTCGCCTGGAACGAGTTTCTGTATGCTTTGATGTTGACCAACTTCGATGCGATCACTATGCCGGTATTGATTGCCGGTCAAAGCAATACCCGGGGCATTCAGTGGTGGTTTATTTCGGCCCTAACGCTAACCGCGGTGACACCGGTGATTCTCATCGGACTGCTTCTTGAGCGCTACATCACCAAAGGCCTAACAGCCGGGGCGCTCAAAGGCTAACCAGTATGCCTTGATGTTTGTAATATATCCAGCTCAAGGCAGATAGAGTGGCGTTGTGAGTCCAAAAATTGGAGGTTGAAGAGTCTATTACCGGGGTAAAGACACCTAATAACGAATGACCTGACCGCAAAAAATATCTTTCAAGAAATTGACCAAAGTCTGCGACGCTTAGATATCGACCATATCGACATTTACCAGCTTCACTGGCCTGACCCCAATACACCCATAGAAGAAACGATCGATGCTCTTGAACAGATCAAGGCGAGTGGAAAAATCCGTTATATTGGGGTGTCCAATTTCTCGCTGGAGTTGTTGAAACAGGCGATGGCGCTAACGACCGTAGTCTCCTTCCAGGGTTTATATAATATGCTGGAACACAATCCCACCAGCTACCACAATATCCCTCTAGAATACCGCACTCAAAAAGAGATCCTTCCGTTTTGTCGAGAATATGGGTTGGCTTTCTTCCCATATAGTCCTCTTTTTCAAGGATTGCTCACTGGCACATTTAGGGCGAAAGGTAACTTTGACGAAAACGATGTGCGGGCCAACAATCCAAAACTCAGCGGACGCTCGTTTGAGATCTACTTTGAGGTTACCCGACAACTGAGGATTTTGCCGAAGAAATTGGCAAGCCCCTATCCCAAATTGCTATGAACTGGCTGATAAATCAAGAGGTAGTTACTGCAGTAATTGCCGGCGCCCAGAATCCGCATCATGTTGAGGAGAATGTTGGCTGCATAACCTGGGAACTGACCCAGGATATTGAGACCCGGATTTCAGAAATACTGGCTCCATATAAAGCAGATGGTATCTTTGGCTAAGAATACCCAATGAGTTATCCAAACTTGTTGATAAAAGTATAGCCCGGTTTCTGATGCGCAAAAACCAAATTGACAGCAGTGTTTATTTCCCACCTCACGCCGCCCGTCCCGGCCAATAGTGCGAAGCCTCCCTGTAGGACTGAATCGCCTCAGTGATATGTGTCGACTGGATATCCGTCACTCCCACCAAATACCCGTTCTCTTCGGTCACCGGGCAAAGGTCCGCAATCGTGCGAGCTAGCTTCAGAATCCGGCGGTAAGCTCGGGCGCTCAACTGCATCTACTACATGGCTGCTTTGATCAGGATACGAAGCCTGCCCTATGGGTACTTGGGGTCGGGGTAGTGGGCTGGTAATTCTTGACCATCGACCGTGAGCAGGTGCACTCTTTGACCGGACCAACGTAGTAGCCGCGGGAGCAAGGATACACACAATCTTACATTTTTTTACTGCACACTCAGGCAGTCAGAACCTCAGTCATTGTTCATATCAAAGTTGGGCGAGACTTGCCGCAAATAACTTATCTCTTGGGAGTAAGTGCTGTTCTGGCTGATTGCGCGTCAATCCAGGGCTGTGTTCAAAATTTCTACGACCTGCGCCATACTGTCGCAACAGTTTTTAACCTTTATCTCAGCAATCTCTGCTAGCATTTAAACACGCAATTGACATCGTCGCTCGATATCAGTAAGATATTCACCGCTCTACTTCAAATAACTACTTCCTTGAAGTTATCAAAGGACAAGCAGCAGGTATGACAGTTGAAAGTACGCCGGGACCGGCAAACCCACCATCTACATCCAGACCCACATCATCAGCAACCCAAATCACCCGTCCCACTTCGGTCGTGGCCACGAAGATTAATAACTGGTTTGCCAGGCATTGGCTTTTGACTTTCAATGCTGCGTGGGGTATTTTCGTAATCCTCCCCTGGCTGGCCCCCCTGCTGATGCAATTGGACCTCCCTGGTCTCGGCAAAACGATCTACTTCATTTACAACTTCTTCTGCCACCAATTACCGGAGCGCTCCTGGTTTCTGTTTGGGCCTGGCTTCAGCTATACCCAGGCCCAAATTGCCACCGCCTGGGGTGTATCTGTAAATGATATCAGCAATGAACTCGTTCGCCGCCAATTCATCGGCACGCCGGAACTGGGCTGGAAAGTAGCCTGGTCCGATCGGATGGTGGCGATGTATAGTAGTATGTTTCTGTTTGGACTGCTTTACGCCCTGTTTCGTGAGCTGGGCTTCCGCATCAAGGGTGTCTCCTGGTGGCTTTTTGCCCTTCTCATTCTCCCGATGGCGATTGACGGCACTACCCATCTGATTAACGATGCCCTGCGCCTCGACTTTCGCCAGACCAACGAGTGGGCGGTTTTTCTTACCAACAACGCCTTCCCCGCCGACTTCTATATTGACGATATGTTTGGCTCGCTCAATTCCGTTCTACGTATTGTCACCGGCATCCTCTTTGGCTTGGGGGTCGTGTTCTTCTTGTGGCCGATAATGGATAATGAGTTTTCGCCAAAACGCAATAGATGAAACGACTCATTGTTGCCTTTTCGGGTGCAAGCGCCGTTATTTATGGCATTCGCCTCTTAGAAGTACTGTGCGCCGTGGAAGACATCGAAACGCATCTGGTTATCAGCCCTGCGGCCAGACAGACCATCCAACTGGAAACAGATTATCCGGTTGACCAGGTCGAAACCCTGGCCAACCAATTGTACGGCTTTGATGACATCGCCGCACCAATTTCATCCGGTTCATTTCAGACGATAGGCATGGTGGTTATGCCATGTGCTGTCAAGACCCTCTCCGGCATCGCCAATTCCTACAGCGACAATTTGATCCTGCGGGCCGCCGATGTAGCCCTCAAAGAACGACGCAAACTGCTCCTG
>CP070790.1:1158701-1161861 GCA_020346805.1 Planctomycetota bacterium | reverse complement strand
CGCGAATACAGAGACAGACTTTCAGCATTCGATCGCCGCGGTACCTTTCCGTCGATATCGACATAAAATTCCATCACTATCGCCTTTTAACTTTACAGATTCAGGCTGCTATTGAGAGAGAAATCGCACCTGTTCCAGAACAAACTCCGAGGAATCAGGCAGTGGAAATCGTTCAATCTCGATACTTTTCTCGTTAACCCTACGCACGGGAAAACCGGTCCAGTATTTGTCTGTGCAAACGAGCACATATGTTGTAATATCAGGAGACAAACTCAACCATGCAGCGGGCCTAGGAGAATCTGTAATAAATTTCGTATCAGTATGACTGCTGATCTTGCCGGCCCATTCAGGTGCAGCCTTCTCAAATCCAAAGTCATCCATCACTAAGGTATTCGCACCTGAGGTTAGCATCCAACGTTTGCCAACGGGAGTACGGTTGACAATGCCAAAAGAGCCTTCAAACCGCACACCCGCGATCTGGGCAGGATTAGAAAATTCGCTAAACATAAGATATGTGCCCCAGTCAGATTCAATACGTAAAGCGACGGCATCAGAACCGGCAATCTCAGGCACAGTCAAACGCTCCGCTCGGTGAATAGGTATGGTGCCTTGCGGACCGCTGGGTTCATGCACGGCGACAAATGTACTATTGAGGCCCTGTCCTTGGCGAATGACGTCCAGGTAACGTACCCTTCGTCCCAGTTGATTGCGCGTTTCCTGACCAGGTCCGTTGGAGGCTTCAACTCGATCGGCTTGAGCAAGCATCCAGACCCGAAATTGGCGATCCGATTGTTTCCATAATGCCTGCCAGGCGGCCGGTGGATTATCAACACCTCGAACGTCACGCAGGCCGAAGATATCTTCATGTGCAAGACTGCCGCCAATCTGAGGCAGCGGTTTTTCCTCGGGCATGTTTAAACCAACGAATTCAAGCCGGCCGTCATTTACGTCACTGGAAGCAAGTTCGCTGAACAAACGGTAATCGTGTCGGTTGTTGCCGCCTTTGACACGAAAAATATTTACCGCAAAAGTCTGTGTCCCCGGACCCTTAATTAAAACTACCAGACGTCGATATTCCTCACACTGATCGTAAACCTCTGACGATGCTTCAACTATCGAAACCTTGGGCGAGGTAATCATACGATGCAGGCGGGGATGACGGCCTCTAAACGGCTGATCCGTACCGTCGACAACCACCAGATTGTGACTCTGGGTACTTTTAATCCATTTATTAACGGGCATGTCCCCTACATAGCCGTGATCACCAAGCATGATATGTCCGCCATCGGTATAAAACAGGGACAGATTATCATAATGACGATGGCTGCCGGAAGGGGAAAGTGACATGGTTAGCATTGAAGCCTTCGGTCCTTGACCGTGACGCACCATTGCCGTCATCCATGCGGGAAAATATATTTCAGGAAGGGGCAAGCCCTGGTCCTTCAGAAGAGATTCCGAGCTCAGATTAAACAAAGCATATTCTGTTGGCCGGCCACCGCGATATAAGGAGGGCAACTTTCCTTCATAGTATTCAGGGTATCGTTTCAAGCCTATTTCAATCAGATGGCCGGCTATCGATTGCGTAGTAATCGAATCCGATAGCGGCGGGTATCGGCCATCGGGCCTCAGGTGGTCGATCAACGCTCGAAACATAAGCCGAAGGCGTTTATCACTCTCATAGACGTTGACTGTTCCTTTTCGTGGCCCAAATTCTGCCGGCCAACAAAAGCCGTGTAATTCTTCAGGAATCCTGACCAGTCCATATAAATACATGTTTGTATACGATGGGCTTTCACCGGAGAACCCGTCATAAAGAAAGGATTTATCGCGCACATTTTCATAACCCCTTAGAGCGGTATCGGCCATAGTCGGCAAACCGAGGCATTTTGCCACCGCTGCAAAGGTATGATAGACAGCCGGGCTCTTATTATTAACACAAGTAGCCTTGTTCGCTCCGCCGACAAACGGTTCGGCGCCCATCGTGTATTCAAGGATTAAATCTCGCTCGACCTTGGCTCTATCGGTAGGATTCCAGATTTGTCGATCTCCCTTATCGCGCGCGTCAAAAACCAGATCGTAAGCCAGGGCAAGGATGGCAGCGTTATTAATTGAATCCGTACTGGGATGAATCCGGCCGGCCCCCCAATAGTTACGCAGCATAGCTGCTCGATCCGGTTCATCTTTTTTGAATGCAATGCTGCAGAGGTGGCGTTTCCATTCCAATTTAAGATCTCGGTCGTGCCAGGCGGCATACATGGGATCGCAGTCTGCAATCGTATCCCAGTAATCATGATACAGCCAATTGCGGTAGCACGCGGCCAGTCGAAGCAGAATCTTTCTGGCAGTTTCAGCATAGCGCGGATCACCGGTAAATCTATATGCCAGGGCAAGACTTTTGGTCGCCCCGATCATAAACGACACTTTTCGCTGCCGGATAACACCGGTAAAGCTGACATGAACGGGACGGCCGACCCAATGCCAGGCGTATTCGCCGGTGCGATCCTCTGGATGCTTGCGCTCCTGTTTATTGAGATAGTAAGTAAATACCTGCTGTGAGCGCGGACAAACAAGTCTGGCAGTTTCAGGATATTTTTCGCTGGGGTAAACTTGGTCGCAGTCTCGACAGGAGAAAATGTCCGGATTTCGATAATCCCATTTCATCAGAGAAGTGCCGACTGCTTCTTGTGATTTGTCGCCCACGCAATTAGGACATGTAAAACCGTATGGATTAGTTGGAGTCAGCACCGGCACCATTTTTTCGATATAATCATCCGACTGGACAATTAGATAATCGGCCAGTTTCTTCTGTGACTCATACCAGTTACCTGCCCAGTCGGCGATTTGTATATTTCGCCGGGCCCGTTCGATATCCTGCTCCGTCAGTAGCACCGGATGTTTAACTTCAATTCGGGCGGCGAGTATTTCGTCCTTGCGACTCTCAATGGCTTGCCTGAAGGCACGTTCTTCCCGGCTGACTCCCCTTTCCTGCCAGGGTATGAAACCTGCACCTCGTGTGACGGCACGTACATATTCAGCTTTACGACCAACATCATCCGGTCGGGAAACGGTATCGATATTTTGATCGGCAAGGCCATGTTGAACTGTTAAAAACAGAATAATAAACGATCCGACAGCAAGCGCCATCACAAATTTATGCATT
>CP070790.1:1151268-1158601 GCA_020346805.1 Planctomycetota bacterium | reverse complement strand
GCCGGAGGAGACCACAACCGTAACCACCCAGCTGATCACCCAAGTAGCCACCATGCTGGGTTAACGGGGTTTTCCGTAGCATTGCAGTCCATGGCCCACCGGCGAGGTGGGCAAGAATGTGTGCGGGGGTATTGACAGGTTATCCAGGTTAAGAGCCTGAGATAGTCGCATTTCGTCCGTATCTGCTTCATGCCTGTGGAGTGGGGATTTTTCATGCAAATCGGCCCTGACGGCCGATAAATTCATACCCTGCCCCAATTTGGGATGTTGGGCGGTACGTAAATGGGTCAAGCCATTAAAGGCGTGGGCACGAGGACGCGGAATTAATCCGTATATCCAACCGGGCCGCTAGCTAGTGGTTTAATGTCCTCCAGGCTTCCGCGGTGTTACTGGGATTAGGAGAAGCCCGATGAAAAAACGTATTGAAATTATACTTAGGATATTATTCGGGGGGTCCTTGTTATTCGCTTCATCTTCTAATGGTTGTTTGGCCGACGCCCTGCGGGATGTTGCCGACGAGATCGAAGAGCATGAAGACGACGACAAAGATCTCGGCGACGTCTGGGACGATCTGGAAAGCTGGTTTTAGACCACTTATTTCGAAACCTGTTCTTTGTTTGCCTGCTCGGCTTGTATTTTGTCCCGCAGTTCCTGAATAAGTTTAGCCACGTCTTTACCTAATTCCAGTATCTCAGTCGCCACTTTTTTGGGCAATTAGCCGTTTTAGTTTGTCGGGAGATAGTTCGCGCAGGGAGTTTACGATCAGGTTTGCGGCGGCGAGAGCCTGGGGCGGGTGGTTGCCGGCCAGAGCGATGGCGGCGGCACCGGCGGCGAGGGCGGCCTGTATGCCGGAGGGTGCGTCTTCGACCACCGCGCAGTGATGGGCGGGAATACCGAGTCCTTCGATGGCCAATGAAAAGACCTGGGGATCGGGTTTGCCGCGGGTGCACTGTTTACTGGTGATGCGGACGTCGAAGTAGGGTCCGATCCGCATACCCTTTAGAACCAGATCGATATTCTGCGGTGGGCCGGACGAACCGATGGCCAGTTTGAATCCCGCCTGGTGGCAGGAGCGGACCAACTCGACGGCTCCATCGTTTGCGGGAACGTGTTGGCGAATAATATCGCGGTAAAGTTCCTCCTTGCGGTCGCCCAATTTTTGGACGGTTTCCTGGTCGTCGTATCCGAAGAACAGGGGAACGATATCGCGATTTTGCCGGCCGAAGGTCTGGATGAAGGCCTCCTCGGTTACTTGCTGGCCTAATTCCTCGGCCAACAGGCACCAACTCTGAAAATGGGCCCGGGTGGAGTCGACCAGTACGCCGTCCATGTCGAAGATCAAACCAAACATTCTACTATCTTATACGAATTTCATTTTCATGCCGCGCTAAGGGAGGAGGTCTGGCTTGATATCTTTAACCGACATCATTTCGGGGATTGATTATTAGGTTTGATGCCGTGGAGTTTTTCCCATTTTTCCTCGGCTTCGGGTCTTCGAATGTATAGGGGCATGAGTTGGGGGCCGGGGGTGAACTTTTCTTGATCAGCCAATTCCAGACCGACGTGAAAGACATTTTCCGCCCGGCCGGGCCAGAAGTTTTTGTCCAGTACGGTAACGCCGGCGGTATCGATGGCCTGGCCATGATAATCAATCCCTTCGCCGAGGAGGGCCAGGGGCTGGGGACAGCGTGCGAAAAAATCAGCGGGATCGGACAAATGGGCATCGATAGTTTTGATAAGGCGGCCGGGTTTGATATCGAAAGCGGCGGCGTAAATTTGCCGACGCTTGGCGTCGAGTATGACAGCTACGTGCTCGGGCAGCGGGTTGGCCTCCAGGGCATTGCGGGCCAGGGCATCGACGGTGGGGACGGCGACAATACGGGCACCGATGGACCAGGCCAGGGTACGGGCCACGGTGACCCCGATCCGCAAACCGGTGAAACTGCCCGGTCCGATGGATACAAAGACGTCGGTTATTGAGTTTGCCGGCCAACCCTGTTTTTTAAGCAACCGATCCACGGTAGGCATTAACTCGGCGGCATGCTGCATGGTGCCAGATAATTCAGATGATCCGACGATTTTTTTATCGGCACCGAGGGCGACGCTGCCCATTCGGCCTGAAGTTTCGATAGCCAGTATTCGTCTTGACCTGATGTCCATGCAGGTGATTGTAACTGATAATGTGGAGGTTGGGGACCGGGCGGTTATTGATTCATTTGTTTGACTTGCTGGTGTAAGGTAAGCCATTCTTCACGAGGGATGAAGGTATGTTCGCCCTGGTCATTGAGCCGCATACCCGTACGGGCGGCAATCAGTTGGAGCCACTGTTGGGGCGAGAGTTGAAGGCAGGAGAGATCGTACCAGCGCACGGCCCCCCCTTCAGTGACGGCAAAGAGCCGATCGAATGCCAATTTGTCATCTTGGGATTCAGGCAGCGGAAAGGCCAGGGCGATTATATTTTTTGTCGATTCGAGCGGCGGCCCGACGGGTTGCAATCTCTGTAGCGGTTGGTTCTCCCGCACAGAAGGCAGTGAGTAGATCCGGATATGATTGGAACATGCGGTTGCCAGCATGGGCACGGCGGTTTCACCCGTTTGATCGCGAACGGCAACCAGGGTCGGCCCGACTTCGCCAACTACCGAATCGGTGCGGGCGATACAACGACCTTTGTTAAGCGACCACAAACCAGCTTGGCCGTCATTATGCCCGACGGTGAGTATCGTGTCATCAAAACAGAATGACATATCATGCACCGGCCGGCCGGTATTAATTTTTTGATACAGACGTTGGGTTTTTCCGGTTAAGTTGATGATGATACGACCCTGGGTGTCGGCGATAGCCAGCAGAGAACCGTTTTGGCTGAAACGCATCAATGCCGGCTGGCCGGTAAGCAGGCCTATTTGGGACATTGCGGTATAGGGGGGCTTGGGTATGACCCGATGCAAGGTAACCCGCATGTCATTGTGGGCGATGGCTACGATCTCTCCATCGGGGGATATGGCCGACACCTCGGTGGCGGATGAAGGCATGGGCCAGGCGGCGATCTCCCGGCCGGTTGCGGTGTTGTATACGTTGGCCAGACCGTCGAGGTTGACGGCAAATAAGAGGTTCCCCGATTCGCTGACCGTCCACTGTTTGATGATGGTGTTGGGATCTGCTTGAGATATCGGTGTACCCATAAGTTTCATGCTGACCGGATCGATCAACCGCCATTCAATGCCTTGGTTATTGCGAGTATAGGCCGCAACAAAGGGCTTATGGCTGATCGTTACATTTTGGGGTACCAGCGGTAACGGTCCGACACGGGGATAGCGTTCCGTAAGGTTGCGCAGATCCCACACATAGAGATCACCTTGGGTGTCCGGTCCGGCGGTGAAGGCAAAGGCGTAATTTCCGCTGGGATCGAGACCTGCCGTACTGTTTTCGTTTAGGGGGATAGGCAATCTCAAGATATGTTCGCCGGTGGCGATATCCCATATCGAAGCCTGGGAAGAGCCGAGACAGATGCAACGTCGGCCGGCGTTATCCATCCGTACCGGACGATAATCAATCTCCCTGGTCTGCATCAAAGGTTTATCGACAGGTGATTCGGTTAATTTACGAATCGGGGTGGTAATGCTGTTGATTGGACGACGAGGATCGGTAACTTTGATAAACGACACACCATCGTTGTCCCAAATGGCCAAAGTGGAACCGTCGTTGCTGAAGCGTGCGCCTCTTCGTCCGCGGACGGCAAACAGGCGATTTCCGGTTTGGGCATCCCAAAGCAGAATTGATCGCCCGGTTTCAGATTCGGGTTCGCCTTCGGCACCCACGACCAGCAGTCTGGTGCCGTCGGCATTGAACTGCATATAAGCGAGGGTGCTGCGTTTACGCATTTGTCCGACGGATATGATGGGCATCTCAAATTGCATGGGTAAGGGATTACCGGTGATCAAATCGAACAAAATGATGCTTCCCGCCAAATCGGCAACGGCAAGATCGGAAGTCGCCGGTGAGAAAGCGAAACCAGCCGGTTGGCGTATAAACGCCGTCGGCACTATTTCGTTTTGATATAGTAGATTTCTCACTTCAAGATTATCGCCGGGGCCTACCGCAGCCAGGAATTGGCCGTCGGCACTTAATTCCACCGGTTGGGTTGATTCGAATGAGATAAGTCGCCTGGGTGGGGCATCGGCTTTAAACGAGTATACGTCTACTTGATACACGGGCTGAGTTTGAGACTGGTGTCGATCTTGGGATGGTGCATCGGACATGAATGCCACAATCCCGACTTCGCTTGCCATACGGATGTAGCGCAATAAAGGCATACCCGGCAGCCAAATGGGACTGACGGGTTGGCCTTGCGGTTTGAATAACTGGGCGGAATCAGTCTGTTGGTTGCCCATTACCGAAAGAAAGTAAGTGCCCGCTTGGTTGTAGGATAACCATTTGTTTGGAAGCCTCGTGCCGTAGGGCTTGCCAATGGGGCTGGTCGCCGACAGATCCCAAACCTGAATTTCTCGATCTGTAATACCGGTCACCAACAACTGCCTGGCGGGATCAAGCAGGGGAGAAAAATCAAAGCAGGCTTTGGTACCTGAGATTGGGAACCGGTAATGCAGTCTGGGCAGCTCGTTTAAGACAATGCTGCGATGAATGGCTGATGATTCGATGTTGGATGGATCTTGTCTGACGGCTTCGGCGTGCCAGAGTATGCTGCTGAGGTAATCATGATTTTCAGCCTGTCGCATGGCCTGCTTCAGTGCCGGTTCGATGCCTGTGGGCAGCAATATATAAATAGCGACGGCGGCAGCAATCAGGGTAGCGGCAGAGGCCTGTAATGCCCGGCGGGCGGCGGTGGATTTGTTCAACCACCATCGGCGAAGAGGACCGGGACGTTTGACTTTGATCGGCCTGTCGTTGAGCCAGCGGTCCAGATCGTCAGCCAATTCTCCCCCCGAGTCATATCGTTGTCCGGGATCCTTCTCGATTGCATGGTGAACGATAGTTTCAAGATCGCGGGGTATATTCGGATTGATACTCGATAGCAGTCCGGGAGGTTGAACGGCTATAGCACGAAGCAGAGCTTCACGAGAGGGGGCCTCATAGGGTGGCTGAAGACCGAGCAAGTGATACATGACCACCCCGAGTGAATAGATATCGGTTCGGTGGTCCATGCCGATTCGGCCGGCGGCTACCTGTTCGGGACTCATATACAAAGGCGTCCCCATCAATTCGCCGCTCAGCGTGATATTCTCCTCGTCCAATATCCGGGCCAGTCCAAAGTCAACCAGGTGCAGCGTGTCGGTGCGGTCGAGCAGCAGATTCCCGGGTTTAATATCGCGATGGATTACCCCTTGGCCGTGGGCGTAATCCAGGGCTCGAGCCACATCCCGCATCATGGTCGCCACTTGGCGAATGTAAGAGGGATTATTGACAATTGAGGAGGTGTCAATTTTCTCCTGGCGCGTATATTCCTCCATTTTATCGGTGGGAGGGGGAGGCTTTCGCTCAGCACCTGGAGTGACGGTTTCGGCATCCTGGTCTATTTCTTCAGCCAGGTCCGTTTCGATGGCCATCACCTGGCTGATTGACTCTGGTGCCGATTTGAGGGTGGGAAGTTTACGGATGACGCGGGAAAGCGGCCAACCTTCGACGAATTCCATGGCGTAGTAACAAAAGTCTTCTTCGGAATGAATATCGTAGACGGCCACAATGTTGGGATGTTTGAGCCTGGCGGCGGCTTCGGCCTCACGAAGGAATCGTTGGCGGGATTTTTCTCGAGTCATGGCGGGGCTGAGGACCTTAAGGGCGACCAGACGCTGAGTGGGAAGCTTCCGGGCCTCGTAGACCACCCCCATACCGCCGGCCCCGAGCTTGCGGAGAATCTCATAACCCCCGATTTGATCACCAGGCTGTGGAATCAGCTTCAACGCTTTATCACCAATAGGTTATTGTCGGCCGCCTTTAAACGTGTATGGATACAATATGCATCAATTTTCATGTAATGTACATTTCGGCGCGGAATAAATCGAGAGGCGAGTAAAAAGACAGTTAAAACGGTTACAATGGGGATGATTTTGTGTTTTCAGGATTTGCTTTTGGTCTGTTTACCGACTTTACTATTATCATGTCAGTGGAACGAATGATATTGATCCCCGGCATGGGGGCGGATGAAAGGCTCTACGGCCCCCAGGGTGATTACGGACTGGATTTTGAGGTTTTGCGGCCGCCGGTTCCCGATCCGGATGAGGATATGGCCGGTTATGCCGGCCGGGTAGGCGAGCAAATCGGCCTGACGGAAGGCTGCGTGGTCGGCGGCGTGTCCTTCGGAGGAATGTTGGCCTGCGAACTGGCCCGTCATTGCCGGGTTCGCGGGGTGATATTGATAGCCAGTTGCTCAGACGGGTCCACCATACCCAAATACTATCACTTTGCCGAACTGGTTTCCCGGGCCATTCCCGATTTTCTGATTCGGCGACGATGTATCGCCAGCAGCAGAATGCTTGCCAAACTCGAATCTCTTAGCGACCGGCAATATCAATTGATTCGTGATATGTCCCGGGAGGTACCCATCCCGTTTCTTCGACGGGCAAGTAAAATGCTTCTTAATTGGAATAATCCTCCACCCATTCTGAGTCCGGTTTATCATATCCATGGTGCCAAAGACCGGATTATTCCCATTCGTAATCTGTCACCCGACGAGATTATCCCCGACGGCGGACATCTGATCAACCTTACCCATGCCCGGATAGTCAACAAGTTCATCGAACGACATCTTTGTTAGTGAAATTATCTGTCACATAAAGTCTGCAGGAGGAAGGTTATGGTTGCCGATAAAAGGGTAACGATTTAACAGTGAAAGAGGCAGTTTCCCCAACCAACAAGAGGTAAGCGATGAAAATCATTCAGGCCAAGTGGCGGCGTATAGCGTTATCCGCCACTTTGATCGTTACATGCATCTGGTGTATAAGGGCCGTTTGGCAAGTCTACAGCAGTCAAAAATACGTCCCGCATAATCAAACCGTCTTTTTAAAAAAGACGTTTTGAGATAAAGCTTTTTCGAAGCGGATAATAATTTAATAATCAAGTTCTCCTCCAAAAAAGTTGGTGATGTAAGTACTTGAAAAACTAACGGACACTGGTTCTCCAGTGGCTAAACAAGCGTTTGTGAAAGAAAAATGTTTGCTCAATAAAGGAGAGACCCGATGTCCAGACTCAGTGTAGCAGTTTATTTCCCTTCCAGCCAATTATCACCCCAGGAAATATCGACTTTGACGGGGACATCCAGCGGTAAGGCGTGGCACATCTGGTGGCGGATAAAATCGGCCTCGGACTCAACCGCTTCGCG
>CP070790.1:1146635-1151168 GCA_020346805.1 Planctomycetota bacterium | reverse complement strand
CGTTGAACAGCGAGGCCGGTCGCTGATCCTGCATACCGCCAAACAGTTGACGGAGGACCTGCCGCCCGAGCCCAGAGAAGCGATTGTGCTGGGCGATTTCGAAGGGGACGATTTCGGCGGCTGGAAGATTGTCGGCAAGGCATTCGGAAGCGCCCCGACGACCGATTCGTTGCCCGGGCAGCCGAAGACGTCCGGTTTTGCGGGCAGGTCGTTTGCTAACTCATTTCACGGCGGTGGCAAATCGAAAGGTAAGTTGATCTCACCGGCTTTTGAAATCTCACGCAGGTATTTGAATTTCCGCGCCGCCGGCAGAAGGCAGAAGGACCATATCCGCATTGAATTGATCGTCGATGGTAAGGTAGTCAGATCGGCGACCGGTCGAAATCAGCCGGAGATGAGCTGGCAGACCTGGGATGTCGGCGAACTGCAAGCCAAGCGGGCCCACGTCGAGGTGGTCGATGATTCCGCGAGCAAATGGGGCTATATCACTGTGGATCGGTTTGAGTTGTCCGACGAATACCGTGACGGGCCGACAGGTTCCTTCGAGCAACTCGATGATTACGGATCGATGGCCCTGACTCTGACGGAGCCGATGCAGTTGCCGGAAACCGCCCGGGAAGATATCGCTTTGATCCCCGAGATCGCAGACTCACTAACAACGGATTCCAAACAGGTTTATCCCAACAACAATCGGAAGGCATCGGCCATGATGAGCCGATATGTGTTGCTGGCACCGGGAGCCGAGCATACATTTACTTTTGTACTCAGTTGGTTTTTCCCGAATATGAAGTATGCCGTCCCCGACCAGGAGTATCCCGCTTATCGTGCGGATCACGTTTATGCCAACTGGTTCAACGGGGCCGATGATGTGGCTCATTATGTGCTGGACCATCACGATCGGCTAACCGACCACACGCACAGGTGGCACGACACATATTACGATAGCACGTTGCCCTGGTGGTTGCTGAATCGGCTGCATTCCACCATGTCGTATCTGGCCACCGGCACGTGTCAGTGGTGGAAGAACGGCCGATTCTGGGCATGGGAGGGAGTCGGCTGCTGTGCGGGTACCTGCGCCCACGTCTGGAGCTACGCCCACGGCATGGCCCGATTGTTTCCCGAGTTGGAAAGATCCGTTCGCGAACGTCAGGACCTCGGCGAGTCCCTGCAAGCGGATGGGATGGTCTGGTATCGCGGCAAGACCGCGCAGCAGGTCTCCGCCGACGGCCAATGCGGAACGGTGCTGAAATGCTATCGCGAACATCTGATCTCACCTGACAACAATTTCCTGAAACGCAACTGGCCGAAGATCAAGAAGGTCCTCGAGTATTGCATCAGAGAGGATGAAAACGAGGACGGCTTGATCGAGAAGATCCAGCGTAACGTGTATGACTTCGAGCTTTATGGCGCCAATACTTTTGTCGGCTCACTCTATCTGGCTGCCTTGCGGGCTGGTGAGGAGATGGCCAATCAAATGCAGGATTACGAATTTACCAAACTGGTTCACAAGTTGTTCCAGAAGGGCAGGAAACTGTCCGTGGAAAAGCTGTGGAACGGCGAATATTTCATCCAGGACGTCGATCTTAAAGAGCATCCGAGATACCAGTATGGCCGGGGCTGCCTGTCGGATCAGTTGTTCGGCCAGAGTTGGGCCCGCCAGTTGGCTCTTGGTGATATTTATCCACCCGGGAATGTGAAAAAGGCTTTGCGCTCGGTGTGGAAATATAACTGGGCTCCTGATGTAGCCGGTCAAACTAAAATACATGCGCCCGGTCGTTGGTTTATTAATAAAGGCCAGGCCGGTTTGTTTAACTGTACCTGGCCTCAAAGCAGACATCTTGATAAAGGCATACAATATAAAAATGAAGTATGGACCGGGATCGAGTATCAGGTTGCCGGTCACATGATCTGGGAGGGTATGTTGACCGAGGGATTGGCTATGATTCGGGCTATTCACGATCGTTACCATCCTTCTCTGTTTAATCCCTATAACGAGGTGGAATGCGGCGATCACTATGCCCGGGCCATGGCCAGTTGGGGGTGCTTTACCGCACTGTCCGGATTTGAATATTACGGACCGCGCGGGTATCTGGCATTTGCACCTAAGATGACACCGGAGAATTTCCGTTCGGCATTCACTGCAGCCCAAGGCTGGGGAACGTTTGATCAGAAACGCCGGGCCGGCAATCAGTGTAATCGAATTGAGATTCGTTGGGGTAAGCTTCGGCTCAAACATCTTGTGCTTGGTATTCCTGTAGAACTGGGCGATGCACCGGTAGCGGTATCTCTGGCGGGTAAGAGCATCAAAGTAGATCATAGCTTGCGAAATGGGCAACTTTCTATCGTCTTTCCCAGTCAAAGAGGAGTGTGGCTGTATGAGGGTGATGCGGTCGAGGTGTCTATCGGCTAATCGGGTAACAGCGCCAGATATATATAAAAGGATTATGCTATGCCGGTATCCTTTCACCTTTCCTGGTTATTTATCTCTGGTACCTTTAAGACCGTAGATGCGAGCGTCGCGAAAATATATCCGTACCCTGACCTTTTGGCCGGCAAGGTCCCCAATAGACTTGTCACCCCAACGCAGACGTAAATCAGTATCATCCACTCCCATATGCACACAATGCTCTTTCTCATAACCCGGGATGACGGTACTATTTTCGTCCTGTACCTCAACCATCACATAAGAGTCGTATCGATCCGCCGAGGCGTTCAAAAGCAGATCACCGATGGGGGCCGTGAACCATGGCGAGGAAAACTCACCGTTGGCCCGGCAAAATACGTAGAAAATACGTTGCCGATGGATGCCCGCAATCGATTTGCTTCCGCTGTTGTACCAGTACAACATGTCGCCTGCCCCAATAGGTTCCCCCCTCGGCATCCAGTTTCCGATATCGGCAATGGCATCGATGTCTCGACAGGGGCGATCGATCTTCGACCATTCCCGACAAAAAAACCACTCCGCACCGAGCCCCGGCCCATGCAGCGTCCCTTTTCGCGTATTGGCGATTTGTGGCGAAGGAGCATATTTGCATAACAAACCCACAATTCTTCCCTGGTGGGGAAATGTACAAACACGATATAGTTCAAGCTCAGCGGGATCGTTTTTATCCGGGACGATAAGATCGCTTTGATCGCGATGGGGTTCGTTAAAACCTACGCTCAACGGAGGTTCCCATCTGATGCCGTCTTTGCTGGTTCGCAGGCTCAAGACCCGACGCTTGTCTTTTCCGATGTTATCCGGATATTTCTTGTTCCATTTCTGATAGGTTGTTTGGTAGTTGACGAATTGCCTGCTTGCCGGTTCCCATATTATACCGAAGGCATCGTGATCGTTGTAGGCCGGTGCCGCTATGCTTTTCCAGTCCTCGCCGTCGGGACTCGAGTATACATATAGTGCGTGTCCCGGTTTGCCGCGTGCCCAAGCGAACATGAACAGCCTGTTATCTGTTTGTCGGCAGACGATTTTCCCGGATCCCAACCAGTGTTGGCCGGTGTCGCTGTAAACGATTCGGGGGTCGTTGAATTGGATACCGTCGGCAGTCCAGCAGCGAATGATTTGCAGGGGATTGGTATCCTTGAATTTACCATCCTTACCGTAACAGGACCACCCGTACACCCACCAGCCGCCATCTTTTCGTTTGACCGTACAACTTACCGCCATGGTTGGTAATCCCCGGGCCTGGCCGACATGCTGTAGCGGATGGGCTCGGTATTCCATTTTGCCGTACGGATCATGAATGTCATGCTCATCCCAGAAATGGCACAGTAAGACCTCCGCCACTTCCGCTTCTGCATATATTCCTCCGGTTAATCCCCCAGATACGAACAACGATGCCAAAATTGCAATTACTTTTATCATAATATCCGCGCTTTTTCTAAAAGCTTATTCATCTGTTCGACATTAATTAGACAACATTAATCAACGAAGCAGATTATTATACAGAATTTGACTATGCTTCGCTGGTGAAAGGGCCTGATAGTCAAATTATTACCCTTCTGGCCGATAAGAACGAATCGGATTATATTGATCTGGCAAGATCGAGGTCATTATACCACTATCTTTTAAGGAAACCACGATGCGCAGAGCACGAGCACGATTGATCGTCAGCCTCGCCGTAATCTGTATTGGAGCGATTTTCGCCGTCGGCGCTAAGGCTCAAATCACCAAATCTTCCGGGGATTACCTGCGGGCCTCGCCGGCCCAGATGCAGTGGTGGCGCGAGGCGAAGCTCGGCATGTTTGTCTGCTGGGGGCCGGTAACCATGACCGGTAAGGAGATCGGCTGGTCGCGGGCCGGTGAACGGCGGGGCAGAAGCGGTACCGGTACCACCCCCGTCGAGGTTTACGACAACTTGTATAAAAAATGGAAACCGGACAAGTTCGACGCCCGCCAGTGGGTGCAGGTGGCCGTTGACGCCGGCGCCAGATACGTGGTCTTTCTGGTCAAGCATCATGACGGCTTTTGCCTGTACGACTCCAAGCTTACCGACTACAAGAGCACAGGTCCTGAAGCAGCCTGGAAGCATGATG
>CP070790.1:1143583-1146535 GCA_020346805.1 Planctomycetota bacterium | reverse complement strand
GGATCCTGGTTGGGCACCATTCGCATGGAAATTTTGGCCGATGCTTTAGCGGGGATGATGGTGGCGGACCCTTCACCGGTATAACCGCCGACCAGGCCGTTAACATCCAATGTAGGGCGTATGGTTCGTCTTTCAATGTTGGTAAATCCGGCTTCGCCGGTTGTGGCCGGGCTGCCGGTTTCGGCCAGGAAGTTGGCGTCGTTTGGGCTTTGTGCTAAGAGGTCCTTGCGCTGCTCATTGGAGAACTCTATTACGTCGTCGTAGAAGCCGGGGATGGTTACCCTGTGCTGCTGGTCGTGCAGGGAGGCAATGATTTTGGTCAGCACGTTGGCCGGGTTGGCTACTGCCCCGCCGTATAGCCCGCTGTGCAGATCGTGGGAAGGGCCGTAGATGGTGATCTGTTTGAATATCACTCCCCTTGTGGAAACGACTATTGCCGGGGTGTCGGCATTTAGTTTTGAGGCGTCTGATAAGACCACGTAATCGCATGCCAGGAGGTCTTTGTTGTCTTTGATGAATTTGGAGAGGCTGGGCGAGCCGATCTCCTCCTCACCTTCGATCAGAAACTTGACCCGTACCGGTAATTTGCCGACCGCTTGTCGCCAGCAGCGCATAGCTGCCAGATGAGTCATCAGTTGACCTGTGTTGTCGGCACTGCCTCGGGCATAGATGGCACCATCCCGAATGGTGGGCTCAAAGGCCGGCGAAGTCCACAAGTCGGGATCGCCGATAGGCTGAACGTCGTAATGACCGTAGAAAAGCAAGGTTGGAGCTTGTTGTTTACTTTCAGCCGGTCCGCTATCGGCAAAAACTGCGGGGTGTTTTTCGGTAGGGATGACTTTGGCCTCCAGGCCTGCTGAGGTAAGTTGATCGTGTACCCAATCGGCACATCGGCGCAGATCGTCTGTGTGTTCCGGCTGGGTGGAGACAGTTTCAAAGCGCAGAAAGGTCATCAGATCGGCCAGGAATTGATCTTTTTGTTCATTGAAGGCGGCTATGGCTGATTCAACTGAGGTCATAATTTACTCCTTTAGCAAACAGCTTTTCTATATATCAGCATACTAAAGCAATGTTAGTACGATGCAAATGCAAGACGGATAGAGTTTTAACTGTCCTGATGGTCGGGTTTGTTGTCGGTGTAGAGTTTTAGGCGTTGGTTGATTTGTTTACGTAATGCGGGATCTATATCCGCAGATTGTTTGAGGGCCGTCTCGGCGGTTTGGCGGGCTTGTTCGAAGTTGCCGATTTCTGCATAAGCGGCGGCGAGGATATCCAGTAAACGCGGATCGGCAGTGTCGCCGGCGGCCTCGACAATAGGCTGCAGTAATCGTAAGGCGATTTTTCCGTCACGCAGATCGGCTTGGGGAGCGGTAGCCAGTTGCCAGGCAAGTTGCCTGGTCAGTTCACTATCTTGGGGGTGGTGTTTTAGGGTGCTGCGCAATAGGTGAATGGCCTCGGCAAATCGTGCTTTCTGCAGGCATATCTTGTAAAGCTGATTTAAGTATCTTAAATCCGTGGGCTCAAGATCGATCACTCGGCTGATGGTATCGCAGGCCGATGGACGACCCAATACAACTTGCGTAACCGCCAGGGCCCGTAAGGTAGGCACCAGAGATTGAAGTGCCGCATCGGGAACTTTGAGAGACGGTATTGGTTTTTTATGCTCGGCGGCAAAGATCAAATGCGGTTCCGCTGCTTCGAAACGGTTTAAAGCGGCCAGGGAAATCCCGAGATTGGCGTGGACTTCCACGTAATTAGGAGCTTGTTCAAAGGCCCTTTGGTAAAAGGCGATGGCTTCATGGTATTTCTTTTGTCTGGCCAGTACATCACCTTTTAGTAAGTTGGCGGTAACGTTGTTTGGATCGATTCGCAATGTGTGGTTCCATAGACTTTCGGATGTTTGCCAGGCGTTGGTTTGTTTCCAGGTGAGTAAGCCCAGCACGACGAAAACCAGAGCGACACTGGTTATGGCGATGAAATGCCGGTTATGTTGCCATAACCACTTGGCACCGACACCGGCCAACAAGGCCCATCCCAGACAAGCCAGGTAGCTATAACGGTCGGCCGCCAATTGCAGGCCGCTTTGAGCAATCCCCGAAACCGGGGACAGGATGACGATGTAGATAATCCATACGGTTAACAGGGCGGGCCAACGTTTACGCTGCCATATTAAAATGGCGGTGATGAGAAATACCGCTACCTGTGCAGTAAGGAACACAGGGTTTATAGGGTCGAGTTTACCGAAGAATATGTGTGTGGGTATAAGGTTTGTGGGCCACAACGTTTTGACCAGGTAAAACATGATTCCGTAAGCCGACTGGGCAAAACGTTGGTAGATGCCGTGATGTTCAATATCCCACATGGCTCCGACTGTACTCTGGGCCTGACGGGCCAGAATAGCTGTTCCGACGGCCAATACGGCGAATGGTATTTTTTCATACCATATTCTTCGAGCATGGCCCGAAAACCATCGCCCCGGTCCCAAGCGGCGCAGGGGATATATGTCCAGAACGATTAAAACCGCCGGTAAGGTAATTCCCCAGGCTTTACTGAGCAAAGAAAACGTCAGACACACAACCGACAATATATAAAGCAGGATGCGGGTCCGTGGTTGTTGTTCGCCGTAGGCATATCTCAGGTATGCATACAAGGTGAGGATGAAGAACAGGCCGCTGAGACAATCACGGCGTTCAGTGATCCAGGCGACGGACTCGACGCGTAGGGGATGAATAGCAAAGAGTCCGGCGGCGGTTGCCGCCGCTACTAAGATAGGGATGGTTATTTGATCCTTAGATAGTTTATAGACTATGCGGTATAGCTGCAGAGCGAGAAAAACAAATGCGGCGGCGGTGGCGGCGTGTAGAATGACATTCGTCAGATGATAGCCGACCGGATTCATTTTCCAGATGCAATAATCCATACCCAGGGTGATCCAGGTCAGCGGGTGGTAGT
>CP070790.1:1140850-1143483 GCA_020346805.1 Planctomycetota bacterium | reverse complement strand
TTCCATTTTTCCAATCGCCATTGATGTATTGATATATTTCGATCTTGGCGATCTGGTCGCTGCCTCGTTGCATCCCGGTGAAGAAAAGGTATTTGTCGGGTTTGACAGTTGCGGGATCGGTCCAGTCCGACCATTGGCCATCGATGATGACTTTACCGGCATCCTGGAAGTCTTGTAGTTTGCCGGCCCTGCCGAAGTATTGATTGAATGCCAGCAGTCGGACGCGATAGCGGTAGGTTTTTCCAGGAATTACAGAAATATCGTTTACCCAGAAGGGATCGGCATCTTCGCCGTATGTCAGTTCTTCTTTTATCTTTTCCTGTTCTTCTTTGCGTCTTGCTTCGATTTCGGCTCTCTGAATCTCGACACTGTAGTCATTACGTAGGGTTTCTGCTTTGTCCACCGTAACGGGGAGAGCACTGGAATTGCTTATCACCGCGTCCAAGAGTTCCAGTGCTTTGAGGTATTCTTTGTTCTTCAAAGCGTCCTCTGCTTCCTTGAGATCGTCCATGGCTTGTTTTCGAGCGGTGAAATCCGTGCTGCTTTCTCCCCCGGTATCGCGGCGACCGACACGGGATCTTGTATCACTTCGAGTCGAGTCCCTATCGACAGATTTTCGACTGTCTGCCAATAACTCTTCATCGGGGAACTCAATCGCGTATTCTTCAAGATCGATATCGAAGTCCTCGATGGTTTTTGGTAATTGATAACTCCATGCCCAAGGATCTTTTTCCAGATATTCCTGGAAAGGGGGGCGGAGCAACTGCTCTTGTCCTTCGCGCGACGCGATGCCATTTTTATAGTCGTCAATTTGGGCTTGTGTGTTCGCGAGAACTACATAAATACCGTCCCGTTCAATTAGACGCGTCTCCCGTATAACATCTTCGATAAAGGGGCGATAGGGTTGGATAATTTCGCCTCTGCTCCACGTTTCATCGGGCAGCATTTCCTGTCTTTCGAGTTCTATACCCGAGACAATTAACTCGCGGACATGGGAATCGTATTGGGTCTTTTCAAAGAGTTTCCGCTGTTCTTCTCGATTGATGACGGCAAGAATAGTGACCCAATGGTAGTTTTGGGGAATAATCTGGTCGGTATTATCATTGGTTGGCGATCTTGTTCCCATGGGAATAATCTGTTGTTGGGGAATGCTTGCCAGAGCATATCCGGTGGTTATATGAAGGTTGGTGGGGGGTAGGATTTGGGCCAATTTAATCTTACCCAAGCTTGTTTTTGTAATATCTCCTGTATCCGGGATTGCAGGATTAAGCGGAGCGAAGGTTTGGGCAAGCTGCAGGGGCAGGTTACTTGCGTTATAAGGACTGAGTTCGAAATCGATATTGGCAATCTTCGGCACTTCCGGTGCGTTCTCCGGTTGGGCGTTTTTCATGCGCATTCTTAACGTGTCGGCTTCATTTTTGATCTGTTTATAGAATTCTTTCGGCGGATAAGACTCGTAACCTAGTTCGGCCTTGTTGGGGGTACTGACATAGGGCAAATAAAAAGCCGAGGTAGCCAGCAGTACCGCGCCGGCTACGCCGATTACGAATTTGTCAATATGTCGTTCTATAAAGGTGACGTTTTGTTTGGCCATGATCGGCTCTCCATTAAAAGCCGGTAGCAATCATCTCAACATTTTGCACGGTTGAAGATCATTTGCCCTTCATTTTTGAATTCATTTAGTCGTGTCCTGCCTGTGTAAAATTCATTAAAACATGTCTTCGTAACCACCGCCGGGATCGCCGTGCCTTGAGGGACCGGGGCCGCCTGGTGCATACCCGCCCGAACTAATAGTAGCTTTTCCTCCCGCGATATCATCCTTTACAATTTGGGGCATCCACTTCTCATATTTGCTGCGCAGGAAACAGCCTTCAAATACAAGCCGTACTTCGATAGCCGGTGCCGAGCCATAGACGTAACCATCGGGAAACTTTTGTTGAGGTATTGCTACGTAAGTAATCTTCAAGGGAGTATAAAAACCGGCCTCGCAGAGGGCATTGATGACGCTGGGCAACATTTTGGCTTCGACTACGAGGTTAATGGCAAATTGGATGACATCCACACTGGTTGTACAACCATTGTTGGTGAAAACGGCATTGGCGTTGGTTGGTGGGGGACCCACGGCAAGTTGTGAACCATGCCCCGAAGCCCCCAAACCGCCTATTGATCCTTTTCCCGAAGAACCGGTATCACTTACCGGTGGCACGTAGCCGCCGATCCAAAAGCCGAGAATGCGCTTGACCGGTAGATTGCCCACCCACGGGTGTTTGCCGGCCGCGGTCAGTTTTTCGGCGACACTATTATTCAAGTCGGCCAAGGCGCCGATGATGTCCTCTTCAATCCATAATCCAACCTGGGCCTCCCACATTTCTTCCGGGGTGGGTCGGTATCGATCGGTCTCCGTTATTTTCGGGTACTGCTGAAGACTTTCGATAGTATTAGCATAGCAATAAATATTATGGGCTCGTGCCACATTGAACCTGGTCTCCGGGTCTATTTGGATTAACTCTTCAAGAGTCATTTCGTTAAGTTGCTGGTTACTGAGTTGTTTAGTAGCGGATCCCATTGAACGGGGCAAACCTGTTTTCCTTCTTCCTGCTTGTGGATCTGTGCGTTGATCTGAGGTCATGTCG
>CP070790.1:1135303-1140750 GCA_020346805.1 Planctomycetota bacterium | reverse complement strand
TCAGCCGATTATTCTTCGTGTTGATGCTGCTGGAAGCCGGTCTCCCGATCTTTTGCATCACCATGTTGTTCGGGGTAGTAACCGGGGAACAGATTTTTTACAGATTCGGCATCGCCGGCTGTACCGCCGTCCTAACCGGCTCGCTGGCTATCATGATAAGTATCATGCGGATTGGCACCCGGGGAACCATCTTTTCATTCTACCTGGGCATCGCCCTTTACTTGGGTATCGGGCTGGCCCTGGGATTGTGGAATAAAACTCATATACCGGAATCGATCCTGCCGGGCAGCACCACGGGGATGACCGCACTGGCCCCCTTCCACCCCTTTTGGGCATTGTGGGTGGCCCTCAACAAAGTTCAACCGCCACCGATGGGAACGGTCCAAAACTACGGATGGCCATTGAACTCGCTGCTTGCATCGCCGCATACGGGCTATATGTGGGTCACACTTTACCTTTCCATAGTAATGACCGCCCTGGCCACTCTCTTTGTTCGTCATGGAGCCAAACAGGGTGAGATTACCTTCTGGTCGCGCATACTTTCAAAATTTTTCAAAACCAAAACCGGCACCAACTCCAACGGTGAAAGAAAACGCAGACCGCATCGCGTCTGGTCCAACCCCGTTGCTTGGCGAGAAGCAGTCACCCGATCCAGCGCCGCCAGCAGCAATCTGGTCCGATACAGTTACCTGTCCTGCGGAATACTGGCGGGCATAATGCTTTTTTATGTCTACGCCACGGGGCGATTTGCCACTCCCACCGATGCACGAAACTGGCTGACCGGGATCGTTATGATTGAATTTGCCACCGTGCTGTTGATGGCCACCAACACCGCCGCCACCGCCATCACCCGCGAACGTGAAGCCGGCACGATGGAACTATTGTTATCCACTCCCCTGACCAGCCGTTATATAATCTGGGGCAAGCTGCGCGGCTTGATCAGTTTCACACTTCCTCTGATGGCTGTTCCTGCGGCCACCGTACTTATGATAGCAATTTACGATTCGACAAAGATAGTTAAAACACCTGCCGCCTATATGGGATCGGCTTTACTACTACCTCCGCTGTTGGTGGTATACTCGGCCTTCGCCTGCATGCTCGGTTTGCACATGTCGCTTAAAAACACACGCTCCGTACAGGCGGTATTGGCCAGTGTGGGTATCCTGGTGGCCGTCGGATTCGGCCTGTCACTATGCACCTTCAGCGTTATCGACGGCGCCGATCAGATAGGTGGACTAATGGCACCCATGACATTCGTAACCGCAATTTGGATGGTGCTTAATCCGGAAATGATCCTGGATACCGGATCGGCAGGCAGGATAAGCATTGCTGAAATTCAGGTATTCATGTTCATTGGAACATTGGTAGCGGTAGGTCTGTACGGGGCCATTGCCGTCGGTACTTATCGATCGATGCTCACCAACTTTGACATGATCGTGCGCAAACAATCACAATAGTTACAAATACAATTCGATCGGTTGTTAACCGAAACATAGCATAGTTTTCATATTTCTATTAGGGCGATTTTTCGGTCGCCGCGGCAACCTTAAAATGACTTTCGACCGCACGCACCAACGGATGTTCGTTATTCATGGTATTCGTGTTTGAGCATCCCCGATTCGGTAACTTTCTTGGCCAGACGACGATAGGCATGCACAAAATCGCGGCAAATAAGGTCCATCCGTCGATTAAGATCCTTACGTTCTCGTATTATACGGGAGGCGATATGACGCAGTCGGCGATAGCGAAGCCGTTGACGTCGGCGTTTTACCTCACGTTGGGCCAGTGTATCGACCACTTCCGACAGATATGCCAAATCGAATGGTTTGATCAGTAATTCAGATACCCCAAGACGTATGGCCTCGACGGCTTCATCTACCGACGGATCTTGAGCCGTAAGAATCACCGGACACTTATTCGAATTTCTAAGTTCGCCAACAAAGGCCAATCCGTCGGTATCGGGCAATGATAAAGATGCGATCACCACTTCATGCTGGGTGGTTAATTCTTCGCGCAGCCCCTCACCGGCGGTACGGACTTGTGTGACGTTCGCCCACATGGCTCCGCTGAGATGTTGTTCGATCATCTCCGCCAGGTCGGCATCGTCCTCAACTAACAAAATTTCAACAGGTCGTTCTTCCATTGCTTTTTCCACTACCGGAATAGCACCGGGTTTTAAAAAAAGGCCGGCGGGCGTGTTGGCCGCGAGAGCGAGGAGGAGGTGGTGGTGGAGAAAGAAAGTAAAGGCCTACGTCACCCGCCCGGCCCGGATTAGCGCCTTTCCCGTCCTGATATTTCTAACCTCTGTTTACCCCATTCCTTATTGGAGGTGATCGTTCTGATCAATACCCTATTAGTCCCCTACAACTGCCGGCAATTCGACCAACACCACCGTCCCTTCATTCAGCTTGCTGGTCAGTCTGATTTTGCCGCCGTTAATCTCCGCATATCGCCAAGCCCGGGATAATCCCAGACCCCGCCCCCGGCCTGCCGGCCGGTATGAGAAAAACGGCGTCATGGCTCGATCAAGGACTTCCGGGCTCATACCGCATCCGTTGTCCTTAATCCTTACCATAATTTTCCCATCGGCCAGATTTACCTGGCAATTCACGATCAACAATTTACTTGTTACATTCTCCATGGCTTCAACTGCATTGCGAACCACCTCGTCAAATAACATCCTGATTTGTATGGCGTCTGCCCACACTTTATCGACGCCGTCCGATATCTGCAGGCGAAATTGTTCTTCCCTCAGGATATTTTTCGCTAACCAGCCCTGCCGAACTTCGCCCAATAACTCAGCCAGCGACCACTCGGTCGGCTTCGGTTCGGAAGGCTTGGCGAAATCCATCAGCTCTGAGACTATGGTGCTTGCCCGGTGGGCGTGTTCGGCAATCACCTTCGCCAACCTTCGAACATCCTCGTCCATACCTTCACCATCCAGCATTTGGGCACGGCCGGATATCACCGACAGGGGATTATTCAGTTCGTGTGCCGCACCACCCGCCAGGTGACCCACCATGGCCAGCGATCGCATTTGAGCAATTTCGTCCTGCGAAGCCAAAAGCCGACGATTTATCTCAGTAAACTCATCGGTAAGCCGCTGAGCCAACCAGCGCGATTCAGCGGCATTCAGCCATATCCCAAGCATATTCGACAGAGCAACTAACAATTCATCCGCCTCCGACGGCATGTCCCCCACAAGCACAATAGCCCCCAAAAATCGACGCTCATGAAGGATCGGCCAGCACCAGCTGGGGGGATTGGAAAATAACGTATTCAGATGATCGCGCATTGCGCTGGGCAAACACGACATCCGTAACCAGGCACCACTCCGATCGGATAATTGCCCCAAGTCACCGACAGATGACGCTGGCAATATTTTCCTTCGGGCCGGTTCTTCTCCTTGCCCCGAGGACACAACCACAACAATTGATCGGCCCAGCGAACATCCGAATACCGCTACCTCACGATCCGATAGCATAAGCTCTACCGCTTCAAGTGCAGCCCGGCATACATCTTCATGGGTGGCATTATCCGGCATGGATTTGTTCAAGGCCTGCAGCGATTCGAGACAACGAGAACGCTGATGAAGTGCACGGTTGTTTTGAGTCAGAGAAGCATTTATCCGCATAAGTTCGACATTGGTTCGGGCCAGGGCCTCATGATGAATCTCTTGTGAAGTTAATTGATTGAGTCCCATCATCTCCGCTCGTGATTCAACCACATAGGGCAACATGGACATGACCTTTTCAATAAGCTGAAATGAAAAGCCCGCAGCATCGGCGACGTTGCTTAGTGGCTCATCAACTGCATAATTACCCGAATAACCGATGGCCATGTGCCGAACGATACGATCGGCCAGCTCTATCAGATGTACATGCTGAGGATATGCGATACACCTGGGTGTGGTCGCCGGTACATGATGATGCAGCCAGATACACTCCCCGATCATCCCCGAAAGCTTCCAATGCATAGCCAACTTCCGCCCCGCCAATGCGTGATCGATACCGAATACCTCACGCTCCACATCTGCAATATTACCATGCTCTGCTTCTGTTTTAACAACAACCCGGTCGTAACTCTTGGGGAAACATCTATCTAGCGCCGCCTTGCCTACGTCATGCAATAATCCGCAAAGAAAAGCATCTTCGGGCACAGGTGCCGGTCGGTGGTCGGCCGTTGAAGTCCCCGGTCTTAGCTCCGCCAACAGGCGGGCCGCACAACCCACCGCTAAGTTGTGCCTCCAGAAACCATATATATCGAAACCGCTTGACATCCCCCCCGGAAAACCAACCAATAAATCCAAAATCTGAAACGCCAATGCCAGGTTACGAACCGCTCCAACTCCCAGAGTATCAACCGCTCGCTCGATAGTATCAGCGGTCATACCTGCATTTGAGCGACGAACCGCCGATAGTATTCGTGACGACAAACCATGATCCGATTCTATAAGTTGGATTATTTCACGAACCGCAGAACCATTGCCTATATCAAGTTCTACCAGTTGAGCGGCTATCAACGGAAGAACCGGAAGCGATTCAATCTGCGAAAGGATCAGTTCAATCTGTGCCGGATCATTTGCCAATAAGGCAATGTTATCCCCGGAATCCATCGCGGTCACTGGTCACCCCCCACCGCTGTTGGCGATGGTGATCGAACGCAACATGTATTCCAAGACAAAAAGAACTGATAAACCATTACTTTCCCCCTCCTCTGATAACTACCGGAATGATATTCACCTTTACAAACTAATCCGGCCATACCAGCTACTGAATTGTTTCTTTAAACCTGAACCATGTGCAGGATTCGTGAAATCAACTCATCAATCTGAAACGGCTTTCTCAAGAAATCATTAGCCCCGGCTTGTCTTAAATCGGCAATTTCATCCGGATCGGCGACACCACTGATGATAATAATCTTCATGTCCGCAAAACCTGGATTCGATCGGATAGTCCTGCATACTTGATTGCCATTGATATCGGGAAGCTTGTAATCCAGGATGATGGCATCGGGTTTGAATTCCTGGGTTATTATCCCCGCTTCATATCCGCCGCGGGCAACCTTCACCTCAAATCGGCCGTCACGTTCCAGCAATTCCACCAGCATCTCCAGAATTGCTTCATCATCATCAACCACCAAAATTCGCTTTTTCCCCGAATCAAGATTGTCTAAAGGAATATTGTTTTCCTTCATAAACTGGAGCAGGTTTTCCCGCGGGATGCGCCTGAATCTGGATCCCGGCACGCGAAACCCCTTGAGCTTCCCGCTATCAAAACAGCGTATCACCGTTTGCTGACTGACCTTACATATGTCCGCGACTTCACCCGTTGTATATATACTATACATAACTTAACGCCTCCTGCATAAGTTACTTCCAAAATCCGACAAATCGATAATTTAGATCCATCTACAAAATCGCTTAAACTTGCCTATCTTAGCCATCT
>CP070790.1:1132153-1135203 GCA_020346805.1 Planctomycetota bacterium | reverse complement strand
CGGTATGGAAAAGGAAAGGCCCACGTAACAAAGTGCCGTGAGCCTTTCACTTTTTCCATCTGGGTCTAGTCTTCGCGAGCGACCAGCACAACATTATCGGTTCCCAAGACCACGCGGCCGTCGTTCATCACCCCTTCGACGGTGACGGGTACAATGGTGCCGGGTTCCATGGTATCCAGGCCCAGGGCCAGGATAACATCGCGCCGGCTGTAGTGAATCATCAGGTCGATAAGACCATCACCGTTCACATCTTTGTCAATTACCGGCACTCTGACCGGGAAGGTAGTATCGCCAATGTGAAGCGAGACCAGATTGATCTGGTTGATGTCGTATTCCTCGGAAGCATAAATAGCGATCGGCAGCCGACCCTTGCCTTGAGTGTTCACGGTTAACAGATTGGGATCATCGCTGGGCAGGATGTCCAGATCGACTTCCAGGGGGGGCTCCACGATAACGTGAGTACCCTCTCCATCCTGCCAGTAGAGCAAACGATGTTTGGGAGCGGTGGTCCACCAACCCCTGTGAACAGCCTGATTGACCCGATTGTAAGCTAATGTGCCGGATTTGGTGAAGAGAAATTCACCGGCGGTCTGATGAATCGTCCCACGGACTTCCGGTACGGGCCAGTTCATGGTTTTGGCATTGACCTCAAAATAGGGATGGTCGGCGGTGATCTTTCCGCCGGTCATCTCAATGTGACCGTAAGAATCTTCCCAGGGGCCGACCTGATTTTGATCAGTTGTAAACCTACTGATGTCCATCCTGGCCCTCATGTAAACTTCTCCACCGGAAATGTTGAGGGTACCGTCACCCCAGTTACCGATGTAGCTGACCCTGTTGCCGGCCCGATCGGTTTGCAATAGTTCTCCGCCGGTCATATTGACCACAGCGGTGCATCCCGGAGAAGCGCCTATTAACAACCACTCTTTGCTCCTGACGTACCCGTCAGAGATATTAATGGTGCAGGTACTGCCGGTGTAGTTGCCAATACCAGCATAAAGTCTGGTGTGGTAGCCATATACGTTCAGTGCAGAATTAGGACCGGTCACATTGATGGTAGCGGATCCGCCATCTTCACCGAGGTAAGCCTTGCCGCCGACGCCGATGTACCCATCGAGGTCCACCACGCCGTCGTTTACCTTGCCAACTCTAAAATCACCTCTCGATCTCATTACCCCACCATCGGTGACAGTTAAATTGCCTTCACCGCTGGGGTTACCTATGGCAATACCCCAGGCCAGGTTACCATCCTGGTCGACATCCATCACCGCTCCGATTCCGGGATATGCCGGGACATTGTTTACTACCAACCACCCATCGTTTGAAGGGAAGGGGGGATTGTCGGGATTCCAGTTGGCGCCGGTCATGATACGATGATCGCCAGTCTCGTCATCCCAATAGTAGTCTACGGCAAACGCGTTACTTACCACTCCTAACAACAATACAACTCCCAATAGTAAGATGATTCTTCTA
Source organism: Planctomycetota bacterium (assembly GCA_020346805.1). Taxonomy (GTDB): domain Bacteria; phylum Planctomycetota; class Phycisphaerae; order UBA1845; family PWPN01. The sequence continues at coordinate 1,133,730 of CP070790.1, read as the reverse complement.
GCCATGGTCTTACCTCCTCGGGGATAATTCCCCAAATAGAATTGACAGAAAGAGACAAATATAACATTTGGTTGTTATTTGTTTTGCCTCCAACCAACCTTATTCCAATTTTGTCCGTAACGACTTTGGATACTGATACTCATTAATTGTCTGGCACGATCGATATACGCACCTCCTTCTTTTAAATCAGCGAACTGTAATTTGATTAGTCACGGGCAGAAGAAGTGTTTATGGCATAGTGCCGATATGCACTATGGATTCAACTTCGTTCTGCAAACTTTCCCAACCATAACCCTCCTGTGAAGCCGCCTTTTCTCCCGTATGATCCAATTATCAAAAGGAGAGTTACTGTTTCATAAATAGGCTTCCATATCCAAATTATAACATTTTAACTTACCAACACACTAAGGATCTGAACACTTTAACATGCTCTAAATTAACTTCGTATAAACAACTAAATATCAAATATTGGCTATCGAATCAAGATTTTTTTAAAATTATTAAAATTTGTACAATTGGTTTGTATGTTCGCGTAAGGATGGTTTGTTCGGCACAAATAGCTTAATAATGTATTGTTAGTTCGTTTATTGTTTATTAGAGGGGATATTTGTATACCTGTTTTTTTGTTAGTTGTGCAATTTGTTCTTTGTTAATAAAAATAAGTTGTATAGCATATCTGGGACAATTTGTGTAATCATCCTATGGGATTGCAGGTATCTTTATTGGCTGGACACGGGCAGGCAGGCACATGGATTGATGCCTCGTGGTTTTGACGACTAAAGGTATAGTACTTTCATAATCCGTTAAGGTTCAAAGCGGTTTATCCATTCGCCATAGTCCGCGATCAAAAACAATAATTCTTTTAGGCTACGTATAAAACAAGATTCGATATATCCATCTTTCCTTCGTTACACAATATATTTACTGTACGTATCCGGTGATATGTTTTTACGGAATTTTACTTTTAGCCCCCTATAGATCTACAGTTTGGCGATAATGACCGATCATTGCCATTAGACAGTATCTGATTTGTTTCCGTCGGCTGGACCAAAGATGAGAAATTCGGATTATATTATGCCCGTGGCCTGTGTATCAGTTTGTATTAGTAGGCCGATCATTGCTTTATTATAAGAAGGCACGAATGTTATCAGGGGAATGTATGGGATTGCTGTCTTGGTTGGAATTATGGATGAAATAATTTATTTTATTTAGATTATGTTGTTTTTGTTATATGTGGTATAACGTCGGTTGGTAGCATTACATAATTTTCTGAGGATCTGATATCCAGTGCGTGAGTGTGGCAGAATTGAATTGATCTGCGGCTGCATGTTCAGCGGTAAGAGCGAGCGATTGTTGGATCGTCTGTTGGATGCCCGGAAGCGCTCGATTGAGGCCGTTGCCTTCAAACATGCCAGCGACGATCGTTATTCCAGGAATCAAATTGTTACACACAGCGGCCGGCGGGCCGATGCGATTCCGATTCAGCAGGCCTCGGAGATGCTGGGGAAGGTGGGCAATGCCCGGTTGGTGATTATCGATGAGGGGCACTTCTTTGGTGAGAGCCTGATTGCCACCTG
>CP070790.1:1120187-1132053 GCA_020346805.1 Planctomycetota bacterium | reverse complement strand
TCATTGGCAAGTCGCAGACGCTTGTTTACGAGTATTCGTCGTAATTCTTCTGTCTCGCTTGGTGTCATATTTGAATCTTCATATGACGGCCCAAAATGTAAAGTACTGTTTTTCTTGTTTTTTTGATTGGTTATCAAATTGATTCTGCTTAAAACCGTCATTTTCCTGCTCCCGTATATTGGTGACACGTTTAATTATGTTCTCAAATTCTCGTTTATAGATGTATTTTCTGCGTATCCTATTTAATTTGCTGTACAATATGGCTGTATAATTCATCAATAATTGATTTGTTTTCCATGAAGCGCTTAATTCTTTTTTTGATCCATAGATCACTTACTTCCTGTGATAGTCCTATATTTTTTAACAGATATATAACGTCACAAATTTCAGATTGTAGAATTGTTAATTCCCTTTCAACCTTTTTAACTTTATGTGCTATTTGTGGTCGTGTGTTACTTGCTAATATATATAATTTTCTAACCGTTTTATTCTCGCATAATTCCTTTAATAATTGTTCTAGCTGATTGTTAACCTCATAACACCAGGTGATTCGATTTTTATTTCCTATTCTTTCGGAGGTGAGCGAATTGAGTCTCTGTATATAATCCGAGATTTTTCTTTTATATTTTTTACGAATCTCATGTTGCTGTTCCCTTTGAACGATCATCATTGCTTCTCATATCCATCGTCGTTCCCCTTTTATGCACGGCCACCGGCCTGGTAGTGGCTGCTCAGTAGTTGACTCCCAACACTGACTGTAGCACCCTGTACCAGGCCGATGGCCCGCGCCATGGCACCTAATAGTCTTATTACACATTCTGTACCAGGATATGTAATTTGCTCAAAATTGTTATAATATCTTGTTAATAATAAGGATATGTTTAACAGTGCCACATTTACCCTATTAATTAAGATCTCCATAAAATGACCAATATGGACAACTATTGACCACTATGGTCATCATTTTGACGGTCGTAAATTAATGTATTTATCTGTATACCATGCTCAGTCATTTTCTTTCTTAGCGTGGTTCGTGTTATTCCCAACATGCGGGCCGTTGGTGAAATTAAGCCTTTTGCTTTTCTTAGACATGCTTTTATCAGCTCACACTCAGCAACATTAACTAACTGTTTGTAAAGTTGTCCGTGAAACTGGTCATGACTTAATAATTGTTCGCACAATTCCTGCATATTACCACCAAACGACATATGTGCCGTTGTCATCTCTGATGGTGCTGTCTCGCCTGGTTCAATTCTGGTTACATTTCTGATCTTTTCCGGCAGGAAATCTAATTGAAAAACGGTTCCGCGGGCCAATACTAATGATGCTTTTATAATGTTTTCCAACTCACGAACATTACCCGGCCAGTTATAACTCAGCAGTGCCGTTAGTGCCAGCGGTGAAAACTTTTGAATTTGCGTGCCTAATTGTGTATTAAATCTTCTCACAAAGTAGTGGGCCAGCAACGCAGGATCCACGTCACGTTCGCGCAGTGGTGGCATATCGATTGATGCTACTTTAAGTCTATAGAACAAGTCCTTTCTAAATCTGCGTTCAGCAATCAAACGCTCGATATTTTGATTGGTTGCGGCAATGATCCGCACATCACAGCCAATAGTCTCATTCCCGCCTAATCTTTGGAAACTGCCGTCCTGCAACACACGTAGAAGTTTAGCTTGTGTTGTCAGAGGAATATCACCGATTTCATCTAAAAATATCGTACCTCCGTCACATTGCTCGAACTTACCGATCCGACGAATATGGGCCCCCGTAAATGCGCCCTTTTCGTGACCAAACAGCTCACTTTCCAATAGTGTCTCAGGTATAGCCGCACAATTAACCGCCAAAAATGGGCGATCCTTACGTTTGCTGTGATGATAAAGTGCCTTTGCCACCAGCTCTTTCCCCGTACCACTTTCCCCGGTTATTAGAACGTTTACATTTTGGGGGGCAATCAGACCGATTAGTTTGAAAACCTGCTGCATTGCCGGTGACTGACCGATTATACGTTCCACCGGGGTATCGCGCTGATCAGACTCGTATACGGTGGGGACGGTCATATCCCTACTGATCCGCATGGCATTTTCTATGTGAGTCACAAGATCGGTATGGTTGATTGGTTTGATGAGGTAATTGACGGCTCCATGCTTCATGGCCTCAATGGCCTGTTCGCTGCGTGCCTGTTCGGCTATCAGGATCGCACAGAGACGTTGCCAACGTTGCCTGAGTTGTTTGAATACCGAGATTACCCCGCCCTTTCGCTCCTCCACGTCTATCAGCACGACGTCCGGCATGGATCCTTCGATAGCCTCAAAAGCGTTCTCTATCGAGGGCACGATCACCAAAGAGGCATCCAGTTCTGAGCAGGCCCGTTCGACCTGAAGATGGACTTGAGGATCGGCATGAATAAGCATCACTGTACCGGACATGCCGTAATGGTACCCGCAATTGCCATTACTGTGAAATAGTGCGTAAAATAATGAAATTTAATAGGAGTGTGCGAACTATCACTTGATTTCAACGCCGCTGCCTTTCCGTACCCGGCCTATGGTAAGCGCATCAATACCCTGTCGGCGAAAATAACGGATAATCCGGTTTTCAGATTGAGGATGCACGATCAGCACGTAACCGATCCCCATATTGAATACCCGGAACATCTCATCCCGCTCCACCCCAATAGACTGCAATAATTCAAATATCGGCGGTATTGTCCAGCTGTTGGTATCGATTGTGACCGCACAGCCTTCGGGAAGGATCCGAACCACATTACCCGGTAAACCCCCACCGGTAATATGGGCCATCCCCCGCACCATCCGTTTACGGCGGTATTTGTGTAGAACGTTCAGAACCGGTTTGGCATAAATATTGGTGGGCTTGAGCAGTTCCTCACCGATGGAACAACCAATCTCCGGTACCATGGAATCATGCTTGAGCCCCGCCTCCTGGAAGATCAATCGGCGAACCAGCGTATATCCATTGGAGTGAATCCCATTGGATGGCAGGCCAATAACCGCATCACCCGGCTCAATCTCTGAACCGTCGATAATCCGTCTCCTTTCGACAATCCCTACTGCAAAACCAACAAGATCGAATTCTCCGGGCCGGTAGATATCGGGCAATTCTGCCGTTTCCCCGCCTACCAGCGAACAACCGGCCTTTAAGCAGCCGTTTGCCACACCATCGATGATTTCGGCCACTTGGGAGGGAGAAAGTTGATTGACGGCCACGTAATCGAGGAATATGAGCGGCTCAGCACCGACTGTAATCAAATCATTAACGCTCATAGCCACCAGATCGATACCCACAGTATCGTATCGTCCGGTCTCCTTGGCCAGGAGAATTTTGCTCCCCGTACTATCCGTACAGGCCACCAGTACCGGGTCTCTCCGCCCCCTGCGGAACAGATCCAAACGCCCCTCAAGCTGGAGCATCCCCGCAAAACCACCAAGATCTCCCAGGACCCGTGGGCCGTAGGTTTTGCGGACGATAGGCTTAATAAGGTCGACCAAACGGTCGCCGGCCTCAATATCAACTCCCGCTTCCTGGTAGGTTATCGTTTTATGCTCTGCCATAGTGGATAATCTATCGTGTGTGTCTGTCGGAGACAACTATACTATATAAAAATGCCCTATAAACCCTATATTGAGCCCCTGAATCTCTTTAATGAAGCTGATGAAGCATCTTATTGAAACAATCAAGAAAACGATGTATTACATGGGACAGATTATAAGTCGGTTTTGTTAATATCATGCCCTTTTGAGAATCCAAGGGTTGTCTTTTTATGTATCTGAACCGCATTTGGCATTTTATACTGATAATAATAACGGCGATGACGGCCGGTTGTGCGGGGCCGGGGCCCAAGCAGTTTCCCACTGCTCCGGTATCGATTAAGACACTCCCAAATAGCGGGTATGAAAGATTTTACGACGTAGATGGCAACGGTGAATTTGATTACTGCGAGCAGTTCTCGCCCAAGAACATTCTTGTATCGCTAGGCTATGATACCTCCGGTGATGGAGTCATAGATGATAAAGTCGAGTTAGACAAGATCACAAATAAGGATTGCCGACACCTGATTATAATTCTGGACAGTATCCCTTTTTCCATGGTCCACGATTTATGGAGGCAGGGACGCTTCCGGTATTTCTCGCAACCCCGCCGCCTGATAAGTCCATTTCCGGTCATGACCGATTTGAGCTTGAGCGAATTCTTCGGCACATCACCCAGTCCGGGCATCGAATCCGTGTATTTCGACGGCAACTATCTGACAAACGGATACGAAGTATACCTCAAGGCCAGTAACGCCCTCTGGCATAAATGTATCGACTATCGTCTGAGGCATATAGCTCATCCTTACGCATATATGGAACCATATGTGTGGTACTGTCATGAATTACGGCGAATCCAGGATTTATTCAAAACACGCGCCGAGAAAAAAATTACTCTTGCCTACGTAGTCGGCACATCTGCATTAGGGGCGAGAATCGGTCGCAACGGCCATCAGGTGGCCCTCATACAACTCGACCGTTTTTGCCAGTCGCTTTTGTATGAAACACGCGGCCGAGTCAGGTTCACCTTGTTATCCGACCACGGACATAAGTTGGGTACCAGCCAATATATACCCCTACCAGAAATACTTACTACGTTGGGCTACCGTGTCAGTACCAAGTTGGATAAGCCGAACGACGTAATCGTACCTCAGTTCGGTATTGTCACCTGTGCGAGTATTTACACCCATTCCCCTCACCAGGTAGCCCGTGACATGGTTGGTATTGAAGGTGTCGATTTGACAGCATATCTTGACGACAGCGATAATGTTGTTGTACTCAGCCGCAACGGTCTGGCTTTTATTTCCAAATCTGCCTCCGGTTTCAGATACCAACCGGAATACGGTGATCCACTCAAGCTGATTTCCATTATCGATCGACTCAAAAAGACCAGTAAAGTTGGTGATGACGGATTTATCAATGACCGTGTATTTTTTGATGCAACGGTTTCGCACGTTTACCCTGACGCGATATATCGTTTATGGCGGGCTTTTCACGGCCTGATTACGCATACCCCTGACGTTCTTATCTCACTTTGTGATGGCTGGCATGCTGGAAGTCCCACGATGTCTAATATCATAAGCCTGACTGGGGCACACGGCAGCTTGAAAAAGACGAGTACCAGTGGATTTATAATGACCACTGCGGGGGAACTGCCCCCGGTTATACGAATGGAGGATGCCCAAACCTATTTGTCTGATTTGGGAGTTCCTTTAAATACTGTAATTAAAGAGGGGGAAATCGAAAGTCGGTAGCCCCATAGCCGGGTCGGTTCACTTCCTCCAACTTCGGGCGGATGCGTATTTAAACAACTTGATGATCCGATCGTGATCCAGAATTGGAAACTTCAGGCCCGCTCGATCCATAACTTTCTTGGTGTTGGCCATATCAAATACCGGATTGTGTGAAACCCGTGGCGTGAGCACATGATAACGATCCCATAGCAGCGATTCCGCATGTGTACACTTGCCTATTACCTCATCTGGATCGGCAAAATAACCGCCGCATAGTCCAAAATAATCTTCACAACATCGTTTTAAAAGATCATTAGTCGGTGGTTCCGGATTAGTCAGATGGTAGATGCACCCCTGATATTCCCGATTCAGAATGACTTCCAGCATAACCTGGGAAATAAAATCTACAGGAACAACATTCTGTGGATCTTTGGGTCTGCCGGGAATTCGTAAAGGTATATATGTTCGCGAACCATTGCTAGACTTTGAATAATGGTTTTTGAGCACACTTACCAATCGAGCCAACTGGTACATTCCTCCGAACTGGGTTGTATAGCCGGTCTCTGAATCCCCGATGATAAGGCTGGGCCTGTATATGGTTAAACAATGGCTGGTTCGGCGCGACCATTCTTCGAGCATTACTTCAGTTAACCACTTGCTATTCTCATAATCGGTCTGGAATTTCGGCTGCGGGTGGTGAAATACTTCCTGAATCACTCCTTTGTTCCATCCACAGGTATAGGCGGTGCTGACGGCATGAAAATACTTAACACCATACTTCTCAGCCCATAGGATCAGAGCCTCTGTACCATCCACATTGGTTTCATAGGGATCATCGTTTCCATTGGAAAAAAGCTGTAAGCTGGCGGCACAATTCAGGACGGCGTCGGTGCGTCCCCAATCACATACGGGTAAATTGTTCGGCAAGTATCCCTCAACTAATATCAACATCTGCTTGCTGATATACGGATTTATATCAAAGCCGATGCATTTCATCATTGCCGACAAACGACCGGCGGTCTGAGCCAATGGGGCACGTAACATAACCACCGTACGTATCTTATGTTGTAACAAGCCACGTAGAATATAGTGCCCCAGAAAACCTGTGGCACCGGTCATAAAAATTGTATGAGGGTGGTCAGCAATCATACCTGCCCGCATTTATTAACATATAAATCCACAAACTACAATCCCCGAACTCCCCATCTCCGGAATACCAGGACTCCATGATATAGCGAAACGGATCTCCAGCCAACCTTGTCACCTCGGACCAGGATATGGTGGGCCGGTCATATACAGATCCGTCTGGATGAACCTGGCGGCAATCCGTCGAATCTGAAACAAAACATCGCGTTTCTTACGAAGCGAAATCAGGTCGTTATCAGGTCGCCAGTATGCGTCAACAACTTCATCGTCCACAGATCGATGCCACCATTCATAAATCCTACTCCAGTCGGCCTGACTCAGATCGTCTGATTCGAGGAGCTCCTGAATGGGGGCGGCTAAAGCCGCAGCAACCGGCCTAACGACCCGCAATAATACCTTCTGTGATGTTAATTGAACAATGGGATTGTCTGAGTTTGCCGCTAAACACAGAATCTTGGCCACTTGAGTCTTATCCCCCTCTAATTCGTCAGCGGATTTGATCACCTCATCCATATCAACTTCGTCACCGGGGAGATCGTCAACCATAATTGGCTCATCATGGTTCCAGAATTTCAAACGAGCGGCAGCACACTGCTCGGTAGTCACGTAAAAACAATAATTATTATTGGCCAACGGTTTGTGAAATCTAAACACCAGTTCTCGTACTCCCTCCGTGTCGGCCCGTACAACCTGAACATCGAACAACTCGCAACTTACGACATCGCCTTGGCAAAATGGGCCGCTGGATTTCATGCCTTCTACCAGGAAACGCCCCAGAGCACCGGAAAAGTATGGCTGACCATTAACTGATATCGAGAAACTACAGTCGTCAAGCTGTTTTACCACACAATCCGATTTCATTCGTAGTACATTCGGGGCATAAGTAAGGACATGACATTGATATAAATCGTCACTTCGTTCTAATACTTCCTGCAGGTGAAGTTGGGTATAAATATTGACAAAAGGTAGATTAATAAAGAACAAATCGGTCGCCTGATCAGGTGGGGGGAGGGTGGCTATTTGCCTGATCGTATACTGCTCGGCCGAAAGAAACGATTGCCACAAGGTACGATAAATAGGAATGTAGGTGGTGGTAGCGATCAGAAACCAAAGTGCAACTACAGGACTCCAACGCCCTATCCACCCCGGTTTGATTCTATCCCGTAGAGCCGGTCCAAGAATCATCCCGATGGCGAACCCCACGCCTGGAAAGTATCCTGAATGAGGTGTGGCCATTACCGGAACTACCGGCAATACCGACAACAAAATCCACAAAGGCCAAATCCAATAACCTCGTGCTCGCCGACACGCCAGGTAGTACCCCATTCCCAGCACCACCAGGATCGCTAACATAAATAAACAGTCGCCCGGAACCTCTATAAACGGCTGATATCGACCGGTTGGCCCGAGGGTCATCGGAGATAACCAAATTACGGCGGTCAGATAGTGCATCAGCTTGGCAATACACCAGAAAAGATATCCCGCTCCATCGGGCCTGCGAACATAAAAATCAGGCATGGGTTGGTAGAAGTAGAACAATCTCCAGAAAATAAATGCTAATGCCATCCCCGCCAGGAATAAATAGGCTTTCCAGCGAACTCGAAGGTATTGACGTCCGCCAAATGCCAAATCAAATGCTACTATGAACACCGGCAGCACAATGGCATTTTCGCGCGAAAAGATAGCCAGGCACCAAAGAAACACCGCTAATATGAAGGACAGACTCTTTAGTGGAGGGACCGCCGCCGGCTTTAAATCATTCTCGTTTTGTCCGTAATTTGGACACAAATTCAGGTCGGACGCACGTATATAACAAATCAATGAAGCCAATAATAGGGTCGTCTGGAGTACACCATTTTGGGCCGCCAGCCATCCCACCGCAAAGATGCTGTGAGAATAGACCACAAATAACATTCCCCCCACAACAGACCAGAAATGCCGACGGGTCAATAATAAACATAGATGATGGACCATGAATGCGTTGATCAGATGCAGAATAATGCTGACTGCATGCATCGACTTGACGCTTTGGCCGGATAAATGGTATATGACTTTCGCAAATAGGACGTAAAAGGGGCGGGTGTATTGCCAGTGGACGGGCTTTTCCTGCCACCAGGTATTCATGAATTCTTCGGGATCGATGGTTGTTGCTTCCAGAAGTGACTTGAACGACCAGCTATTGCTGCTTAGCCTGATTTGATGCAGGTGATCGTCAAGGAATAGACCGTCCCCCAGAGCCCAGCCGTGAGCCGCTACTGTTGCAGCGGTAAGTATTAATATCAGTGTGATGCCGTATTTGGCCGTATATAGGCCCCGGCCGGTATCGGCATTGGTTGCCAGGAAAAATCCGGTATTTGAATATCCATCTGTCATGTTGAACAAAAGCAAATATTCCTGCCATGGGTTGCCATTAAAGCCAAATAGTGTACCCGCTAGCGGTGCCGACGTCATCGGCATGGATATCGGCCGGGCAATTTACCGGATAATCCTCAGCGTAACGATTTTAACCACATCGTTAGGCTGTTTTCAGGAAAAATCATTCCCCATGCGACCGGGTGACGTGGTACGCATACAAATTGATTCCTCAACAAAGTCTCGCGACAAGCATACCCATTCCGTCAGACAGTGGTTAAAACACGCACACCAACAAATAAAGCATTTGCTCCCCAATAAAGCCCATTTGGCAATGGTCACTGAAGACCTGTTGGATGAAAAGGGTGAGCCTCGCGACATATATAAGCATTTCATGAAAAACCCGGCCGAACTCGATATCTTGCTTCGCAACTATTGGGCCATGCTGCATACCGCCCAATGTGCGGGCCCCAGTGTCTCAATCGAGAAGCCATCGCCCCCCTGGCCCGGTTTCAAGCAGGTATGGATACCGGTTGACGAGGATATCGAACTAAGTGGTTGGTTGGGATTTGCCAGAAAGAACGGCCGGGTCCGATCCGCCGATTGCATTGTCCTTTTACCCGGTATGTGGGGCGACAACGCCATTAAACGCACTACCGATTTGGCAAAAGCATTGTTCCAGGCGGGCTACCACGTCCTGGCACTGGAACTCAGAGGTCATGGTCAGACCGAGGTCCGCTACCCCACAGTTCATTATAATTTCGGTGTGCTGGAAACCCGGGATCTGATGAAGGTTTCCGAATGGCTGGAAGATCACCAATACATCAACCGAACCGGAATAGTGGCCTTTTGCTGGGGAGGCAACCACGGATTGTTGGCCGCCTGGTATGATGGCCGAAAACCCAATGATCCAAGTATATCAGAGGACCTGCAACGAATCCTCGAACCCAAGTCGGACAGGCGGCATTTTACCGCCGGCGTAATCGCATTTTCCCCTGTTCTGAGATGGGAAGAAGTCGTTGATCACACTGATATACCCCGGGCAGTTCTTGATGATCCGGCAACCTATTTTTACCAATGGACGCTACGGGAGCGTACGCGACGTAAGGGATACCCTGTTGCCAATGGCAATCTTCGTCAGATAATCAACTTTGAATTTGCCCATTCGGTACTTACCAGCTCCTTCGGAATAATTGATGCATACGATCTGCTTCGATTCCTGCCCTATCGGGGTAGACCCAGCGGTCGGAAACTGGAGCACTCACGCATCCCTGTACTACTGGTTCAGGCGGCTAATGATCCGTTCCTTTGCGCACAGGACATTGCCGATCTTATGGCCGAAACCTCAAATCCCAATGTTGCCGCCCTGCTCATCTCCGGTGGCGGCCACATCGGCTTCGCCGCTTTCGCCCGGTCATACTACTACAGTCTGATCATTAACTTCTTCGATCCCCAAAATGGCGTCGCCGCCTTTGCCGATAAGAATTCAAACTCCGGATAAATGCAGTTTAATTCATCGAATTTGCATTGCGCAATTGGTGGGCCAGGTTTATCCCGTCTATTGGGCCGATGGTGTTAAGCCGATTTTCTTCGCCCAGCAGCCCCAATATGGTCGGCATGACATCCACCAGCCGGGCGTGGGCGATTTTACCGCCCTTGGGCAAATCCGGGCCGGCAAAATACATCACAATACGCATATCCCGGGCCAGACATGAACCATGCCCACCAACTTCGGCAGGATTAAAGTTTGCATTTTCTGCCGCCATTATCACCACATCCGCAGTCCGCACTGAATCGAACATCTCCACCGCTTGAGGCACACAATCGGGATATTGTGTATGTGCCGTAGCAGCCAACCATTGACGCGAACTGTACCATTCCCCCCCAAGAAACGGTTCCAGCCGTGGCTCTGAGCGATATCCCAACGAATCGCCTGTATATTCAACGATTCGGTATTGGGTATTTCCCTCCATTTGTTTCCGCTCAAAGACGGCATTACCTTGACGAGAAATCATACGTACTCGATCCCTGCCGTCACGGATAAATACAATCCCCACCTCAGGAAGATCAAGAATAGACGGCGGTGAATTAATCCAATCCAATACCTCTTTCGGCCCCGGCCGATATGGCCATCCTTGTTTTCCTTTCATATGTATCATGGCTGCCCGGCCGGCATCGATTGAAGCTACCGCGTCATAAGACTCAATTAATTTATAACGATCCGTATACTCTTCGGCCGCGATCATTTCTGTCCATACCTTAAGATTCCGAACATCCTTCAGCCACCGTATTATGTCTATTCGTTTATCTCGGTCGACACGCTCCATTCCGTGATCAGATATGAGCACATAGTAGGTCGATCCATCAAGATCGGCCTGTTTCATACCTTTTGAAACCCGCCCCACCGCCTCATCGATTATCATCAACGCCTGGGTATATTCCTCTGACTGGGGGCCGAAACGATGCCCGGTTTCGTCCACACCGGGATAATAAGTCATAATCACTGTGGGCCAGCGTTTTACCCGGTTAGCTGTGTCAGTCGCTTCCTCCAGACTATCCACTACATGACGATCGGCCTCTGTATAACGCCCGATTATCCAGTACCAGGCGAATGACCTTGAGTTGTCTATAGTCTGTGTTACTCCTCGGCGGGTATGGCCTTGTATATTCAGCGTGAAATGATCCGCCAGTATGCTATACAGTGTGTGCGAAGTGAAATCCCAATTAACATTGCGGTAAGTTTCATAAGTCCTGTAGTCGCCGGTGGTGAGGGTATGCCGATCGAACCAGAAATTCCCCATGATGCCGTGATGGCCGGGAAATACACCGGTAATCACTGACGTACAATTGGGATAGGTGATTGAAGGCATGCTGGAAATGGGATATTTCACTCCCACACCGCCCTCTACAAATCGCTTCTTTATATTCGGCAGAATATCCGCTTCTAACAGTTTCTCAAATCGCTGATGATCCATCCCGTCGGCCAGAAAAATTACCACCGACCTGGCGGGAGTTTCCACGTCACCGGCCAATTCGATTCGTATCGGACGAGACAGCCCACAACCTGCCTCTAATACAACCAGCAGG
>CP070790.1:1114579-1120087 GCA_020346805.1 Planctomycetota bacterium | reverse complement strand
GTAAAGGACAATCATCTGTCCAACATTGAGGTCGGCCAGCTGGCGGCCGCCACTTCGGAAATGGTCGCTGATGCGTCTCGACTAAAGCCGCCACCTGAGTTAGTGGAGTTTGAAGTGGATACCTTGGGACAGTTGGATGAACTGCTCAAGGTGAGCGGCATCGACGTGATTTTGCTGGACAATTTCAGTGTTGATCAGATGCGTAGAGCGGTTGCCCGACGAGACGGCCAGGGACTGACCGGCAAAATAGAATTGGAGGCTTCCGGCGGGGTCAACCTCGATAAAGTCAGGGCAATTGCCGAAACCGGAGTGGACCGAATCGCCGTCGGGGCCATCACCCACTCCGCGCCGGGTCTGGATATGGGGATGGATATCGAGGCGGGTATTTAACCAATTCTGAGATTTTATCCAGGGAATTGTGGTATAATATATGTTGGAGTGGGCGAGGTGATCGCTGGGCCGATTTGAACCTGACAGATCGGCCGAGAGGAAAGTCCGAACTGGGCAGGGCACGGTGGTTGCTAACAGCAACCCGGCGCGAGCCGAGGGATAGTGCCACAGAAAATATACCGCCGGTATCAAGACCACGTGACTTGATATAGGTAAGGGTGAAATGGTGCGGTAAGAGCGCACCGCGAACACGGGTGATCGTGTCGGCATGGTAAACCCCACCGCCAGCAAGCCCAAATAGGCAGCGAGAGGTGGCCCGCCTCGTTTGAGCTGCGGGTAGGGTGCTCGAGCAGCCTGGCGACAGGCTGCCCAGATGAATGATCGCCGTCCGCCTCGGCGGATAACAGAATTCGGCTTATTCGCCCGCTCCGCTTTTTTTATGGTCGGGGTATAATGATCCGCCCAATACCGAGTCGTTTCCCGCCCGAAAATCGGCTTGAGAAGCGGTCGGCTCTCGATAAAATATATGCTCGTAATTGACAGGGAATTTTCCCGGCTTGCGTCTTATTCTACGCGGTACCGCGTATAAATACGCTGAAAGTGTGGTGTTTCGGGCGTGCCAATTAATGTTGACGCGCCTTTTCCATTAATGATGGGGATCCAAAAATGTCTGTCTCACAATTTGATGTCAAGCAGATCGGCGAACAGGTTAATGCCAAGAGCCAGCCGTTCCGGCAGCTGGTGGACCACCTGCACCACGTTATCGTGGGGCAGGATGAACTGTTACGGAAAATGCTGGTAGGTTTGTTATCCAACGGTCACATTCTGATCGAGGGTGTCCCGGGATTGGCCAAGACTATGGCGGTCTCCTGCCTGGCGGCGGGTATTAATACCAGATTCCAGCGGATCCAGTTCACCCCCGACCTGCTGCCCGCCGACTTGATCGGCACGCTGGTCTTCCGCCCGCAGGATGGAGAATTCATCGTACAGAAGGGACCGATCTTCTCCAACATCGTCCTGGCCGATGAAATCAACCGGGCGCCAGCCAAGGTACAGAGTGCCCTGCTGGAGGCCATGCAGGAACGACAGGTCACCATCGGCAAGGAGACTTTCCGGCTCGATGAACCATTCCTGGTTTTGGCTACGCAAAATCCTATCGAACAGGAAGGCACTTACCCCCTGCCCGAGGCCCAGGTCGATCGGTTTATGCTCAAGCTGATCGTTACCTATCCGAACAAACATCAGGAACGAGAGATTCTCGATCGAATGTCCAAGACCAATCCGGTGAACACGATACAAGCGGTCATGGAACCGAAAGCCATTGCCGAAGCTCGGCAGGTGGTGGATGAAATCTATATCGACGAGAAGATAAAGGATTACATCGTTGAGTTGGTTCATGCCACACGCGACCCGGCCGCGGTTAAGGTGCCGGTCGAAGGGATGATCCATTACGGCGGATCGCCGCGGGCCACCATCTATCTGACCTTGGGGGCCAAAGCCGTGGCCTTTCTTAACGGCCGAGGTTACGTGGTACCTCAAGACGTCAAGGATGTGGCCATGGACATCCTTAGACATCGGGTGATTTTGACTTACGAGGCCGAAGCTGAAGAGAAAACATCTGATGACATAGTGAAGACTATTTTAGACCATGTGCCAGTGCCGTAAAAAACGTCAAAACGTCAAAATGGCAAAACGTCAAAATGGCAAAATGTGTGGAATTGATTGATGGGTCGTATTGTTGGAGATTTGCTGGATCGAACATTTAATTTTGCAGTATCTATTATGTCACTTATTGATGATTTACCTAATTCTCATAAGGGTTGGGAAATAGGTAGACAGATAATTAGAAGTGGTACGTCAATAGGAGCAAATATTCGAGAAGCTGATAATGCAATAACTGACGCGGATTTTACGCATAAATGCAGTATTGCTCGTAAAGAGGCTTCAGAAGCATATTATTGGCTAAAGTTATGTCAACATATTGGATTATTAAAGGGAACGAAACTTGAAGCTGCTATAACTGAGTCGGATGAACTTACTCGAGTTTTGTCATCTATCGTTAAAAAGACACAAAAACACCTTGATAAGGAAAAATGAACGTCTTTACTTTTTTGACGTTTTGATGTTTGTGAGAGATACCATGATTCCCGCTGAATTACTGAAAAAGATAAGACGTATTGAGATTCGTACCTCACAGATGGTTAACGACGTGTTGTCGGGACAGTACCACTCCGCCTTCAAAGGGCGGGGGATGGAATTTGAGGAAGTTCGGCAATATCAGATCGGCGACGACGTGCGGACCATCGATTGGAATGTCAGCGCCCGCTACGGCCACCCTTACGTCAAGGTCTTCCGTGAAGAGCGCGAGTTGACCGTTATCCTGATGGTGGATATGAGTGCCTCGCACGAATTCGGCACTCACAACCAACTCAAACGAGAGTTAGTAGCGGAAATCTGTGCCACCCTGGCCTTTTCCGCCATCAAGAATAATGACAAGGTTGGTCTGGTATGTTTTACTGACCAAATCGAGAAGGTAGTCCCCGCCCGCAAAGGAACCCGGCACGTATTAAGGGTGATCCGGGAGCTGCTATACCATCAACCGGCCAATAAAGGCACCGATTTGAATGCGGCCTTTGAGCACATAAACAAGGCTATGAAACGCCGAGCCGTGGTCTTTGTGGTCAGTGATTTTCAAGCCGCCGGCTACGAGCATGCCATGCGGGTGGCAAAACGAAAGCATGACCTGATTCCCATAGTTATCACCGATCCCCGTGAGCAAGAATTGCCCGATGTGGGTTTAATCGAACTATTTGATAACGAAACCGGCCAAACCATAATCGTCGATACCTCCAGTAGGCGGCTGCGAGATGACTATATAGAACAAACCGCCATGATAGCCGAGCGGCGTGAAGAAATCCTCCGGCGAATGGATGTTGACTGTATTGATGTTAAAACCGGCGAATCATTCGTCGAACCTTTGACCCGATTCTTCCGGGCCAGGGAGGCAAGGTTATAGAGATGCGGTATTGTCGACATAACAACTATGGGCAAATCGTTGCCATAATCCCGATCACCTTATGGTTATTGGGTCTTGCCATTTGTGGGTGCCGATCCCAGTCGGAGTCCGCCCCCAAAACCGACACCAAGGCCAAACCTATAGTTAAAAAGGTTCAAAGAGGCCCGGTGAACATGATCCTACGCGCCGACCAGGATCAAATCACCATAGCGGACAAAATTAAACTGACCATCGAAGTCGAAGCTGAAGACGGTGTCGAAGTCGAGATGCCGGCGTTTGGTGATAAACTCGACGAGTTTCAGATTCGCGACTTCAAGGAATGGTCGGCAATTCCCGATAACGGCTCGAGGCGATGGAAGCAGGAATACGTGTTGGATATCTATTTGTCGGGCGACTATAACATCCCCGCTATTACCACCAAGTTTACTGATAAGCGAAAGCAGGCGACCGAAGGTGGGGATGAAGGTGTCGTCGAGGGTGAATTGGCTAGCGAACCCTTTACTATCAAGGTGGCTTCGTTGCTGGAAGGTGAATTCGACCCTACAAAGTTTTGTGACATCAAGGGACCGGTTGAGTTAACTATCGATCGAACCTGGAAATGGTTGTGGTGGACCGGCGGCACAATTCTGGCACTTGTAATATTGGTGGTCGGTATTTGGTGGTTATTGCGACACGCCGGTAAAATTGCAAAACCTGTTGTTTTGACTCCACACGAATGGGCTCTCGATCAACTGCATTGGTTGGCCGACGACAACTTGATCGAAAAAGGCAGGTTCCAGGAATTTTATTACCGGCTCAGCGATATCATCCGACAGTACATCGAGCGGCGGTTTCACATAATGGCCCCCGAACAGACCACCGAAGAATTTTTGGTGGACTTAAAGAACCATCCCGCCCTTAAGGCGGAATACAAACACCTGCTTCGCGAATTCCTGAGGGCCGCCGATCTGGTTAAATTCGCCCGCTATCAGCCTGAGGCATCCGAGGCCGACCAGGCCTATGACTCCGCCCGCGATTTCGTGGAACAAACTGCACAAACACAAGAAGATACAACCAAGGAGGCGGCGGCATGATGTTCCATGAATCATCACGATGGTTTCTTCTGCTCTTGCTGCTGGTACCTTTGATATGGTGGCGGTGGTTGAATTGTCGCCATAGCTCGACATTAAAATTCTCATCTCTTAGTACGCTGAGCCAAATAGGTAGCACGTGGGCTATTCGGGCAAGATATATTCTGCCCGTCTTGCGAACCCTGGCGGTGATACTGCTGATCGTCGCTCTGGCCCGCCCAAGAAAAGGCAATGAACAGACACGTGTTTTCGCTGAGGGGATTGCCATCCAGATGCTGGTCGACCGGTCGGGCAGCATGCAGGCCATGGATTTTCGGGTGGAAGGCAAGCCGGTGGATCGACTTACTGCAGTTCGTAACGTAGTGGAAGATTTCGTTATGGGCGAGGGGAACCTGTCCGGCCGACCTGATGATCTCATCGGCCTGATCGTCTTCGGGACTTATGCCGACAGTATGTGCCCTTTGACCCTGGACCACGGATTTCTGACCGAGACTCTCAGGAAAACCGAGATTGCCGCTACAAATGAGGAGGGGCAAACCGCCATTGGGGATGCCATAGCCTTGGGGATCGAAAAGCTGCAGACCCTCGAGAAAAGGAGACAGCTTCGGCAAGCCGAAAAAATCAAAAACAAAATCATGATCTTGTTGACCGATGGAGAAAATACCGCCGGTGATATCGAACCTTTGAAGGCAGCCGAGATGGCGTCGACATTCAATATCAAAGTCTACACCATTGGAGCCGGTACCAAAGGGATGGCCCCGGTACCGGCAATGGATGTTTTCGGAAGAAAAATCTATCGAAAAATACCAGTCAACATCGACGAAAAAACCTTAAAGCAAATCGCGGATATGACTGGTGGGGAATATTACCGGGCCACCGATACCGATTCACTCCGCAACATATATATCGAAATCGACAAACTGGAAAAGACTAAAACTGAAGAAAAACGATTCCTGCAATATACGGAATTGGCTACTCACTCGGTGACGTTCGGATCAATCCGATTACCACCGCTGCTGGTGTGTGTATTTG
>CP070790.1:1110722-1114479 GCA_020346805.1 Planctomycetota bacterium | reverse complement strand
ATGGGCAGACCTGGACGGCCCCCGCGCAGGCCTTCGCCGGGGCGATCGGGTCCGGCATCACACCAGGGACGGACAGACTCATTGTCTGGGACTGCAAGGCGGACCTGCCCGGTCAGATGGGCACGTTGGCCGTTCGGGTCTGTGCCGACGACGGGCATTCGACGACTCCACCCGTCATGGCTTTGATTCCCGCCGGTGAGTTCCAGATGGGCGATACGTTCAACGAAGGGGGCTCTTGGGAGCAGCCCGTCCACGCTGTCTACGTCAGCGCTTTCTATATGGACCGGTACCCAGTGACCAACCAGCAGTACGTTGACGCGCTGAACTGGGCCTGGAATCAGGGGAACCTGATCGCGGTGACCGACGGCGTGGTCTACAGTGCTGGAGGCGGTACGTCGTACGCCTATTGTGCCACAACGACCGGTGGGGGCGGGGCCTGGAGCCGAATCACCTGGGACGGCCAGCAGTTCCAAGTCCTTGCCGGCAAGGAAAATTATCCTGTGTACCTGGTGAGTTTTTACGGATCGGCGGCCTACGCTAACTGGCGCAGCGCCATGCAGGGCAAGGCGCTGTGCTACGACCTGTCGACCTGGAGCTGCAACTTCGCGGTTAACGGTTACCGCTTGCCCACGGAGGCCGAGTGGGAGAAGGGGGCCCGGGGCGGGGCGGCCGGCCATCGCTTCCCGTGGTCGGATACGGACACCATCCAGCATGCCCGGGCTAACTATTCCAGCAACGCCAATATTCCGTATGACACAAGTCCGACGCGAGGTTATCATCCGACTTTTTTGGCAGAGGGTTACCCCTATACCAGTCCGGTCGGTTACTTCGCCCCCAACGGCTGCGGACTGTACGACATGGCGGGCAACGTGTGGGAGCGGTGCAACGACTGGTTCAGCGACACTTATTACAGCAGTAGCCCGTATAACGATCCCACCGGCCCGCTGACTGGAACCAACATTGTTGTTCGCGGCGGTTCGTGGCACGCCAGCGCCACCGCCGCGCGTTGTGCGAGCCGCAGCGACGGCATTGGCCCCAACTACCGCGCCATTAACATCGGATTCCGGTGCGTTCTGCGAGACCCAACAGGCGGCACGAGCGGGATCTGCGCGGCCTCGGGGATGTTCAGTATCGACAACCGCAATGCTGACTTAGACCTGGATGGCGACGTTGATCAGGAGGACTTCGGTCTATTCCAGGCCTGTCTGAGTGGTTCAGGTGTTGTTCAAACCGATCCCAACTGTTCAAACACAGATTTCGACCTTGATAGCGATGTGGATCAGACTGATTTCAACAAATTCATAGGCTGCATGAGCGGAGCAAACGTTCAACCAGACCCCAATTGTATGAATTGATATTCCAACATTTGTCGCCCGGTTTAAGCAGCGATATTTTATAGCCTGTAGCCGGTTTGGATCGTCAAAGATTTTAAATGTGAGCTAATAGGATCCCAGATTGTCAATTTGCTTTACACCAATCAGCTGACGAATCTCTATTGAAAACCGCGTAATTTGTATAAGCGGGGAAGTAGGCATGTGAGGGCACGGATTATAAATGCTTTATTTAACGGGTTTTTTATGATTAAGTGACTATAATAAATAATTGTCAGATGGGTGATTGATCCCAGCCGGAGCACGATTACAGAGTAGTGCTTGCACAGGGCCTTGTAGGTTGGTAGATTGCTTAATGTCTTGATCACCCCATGGCTGGATTAATGGAAAGTGTGGTCCTGTAGTTTGATGGAGATTATCTCATGATTAACCAAACAGTTCAAAAAGCACTTAACGAGCAGATTCAAAAAGAATTCGCTTCTGCCTATCTTTACCTTTCGATGGCAGCACATTTTGAGCATGAAAACCTGCCCGGCTTAGCCCATTGGATGAAAGGGCAGGCTAAAGAGGAAATGGGACATGGCATGCGGATTTTTGAGTACATTAACGAGCGTGGCGGCCAGGTAGTCTTGGGGGCTATCGAAAAACCGGATGCCGACTTCGGTTCGCCGGCCGAGGTTTTCCAACAGACGCTCGAGCACGAAAGGAAAGTAACGGCCTCGATAAATGCCCTATACGAACTGGCCGTCAAAGAGAAGGATTATCCCACACAAATACACCTGCAGTGGTTCATCAATGAGCAGGTGGAAGAGGAGAATACTGCTGAAACCATTCTCGAGAAGATAAAGGCCCTGGATGAAACGGGCATGCATCCTTTACTCATAATGGATGCGCAATTGGGCAAACGTGAGGGATAGACAAACGATTAAGTTGTAAGTATTTTGAAGTCATTTGGGGGAACCGTTTGAGCGGTTCCCCCTTTTTTATTTACCGCCGTTTTGGTTTCAATCCGGTTTGGCAATGTTTTGTTGATTTCGGACACATGTTCCTTTGATGTTTGGAAAGGACCTATTTGTGTAAAAGTAGTATGGGACCCGCTTAATGCGAGTCCCAGTATGAGGACTTGGAAAGGATGAGGTTAACTATCTAATTCTTGACTGCATCCGTTATAAGGTCAATATAGAAAATATAAAAGTCTAGAATAAATAAGGCCTAATATTATTATCGGCCCTGCCAGCTAACCTTGTTTTCATCGAACAGCATTTGCTCGGTTTACCAATGATGTTTTACCGGTCCCGTCCTGGAGGCCGGTAACTTCTTGCCGGTCTGGATGCCGGTGCCGGTCTTGAGGCCCGAGCCGGTCTTGAGGCCGGTGCCGTCGCCGGTCTTGTGGTTACAGTTGTGACTTTCGGTTCCTTGCCTTTGGGATAAACGATCTTGGCTGAATTCTTTAAATCCTCGGCATGTTGCCTGATTAACGGCTGTAGCTTGTTCTGTTTTTGTTTTATTTGAATTAGATCCCTGGCTTTGGCCAGGGGGATTGTTTCCGCGTCTTTTTTATCGGTGACTTTGATGATGTGATAGCCGAATTGTGTTTCCACAATATCGCTGATTTCACCGGTTTTTAAGGCGAAGGCGGCAGCAGCAAAGGGCTCGACCATCCCCCTCTGTCCCGGAGCCGACTTACGCGGGAAATAGCCCAGGTTCCCGCCATCCGCTTTTGAAGGACACTCTGAATGTTTTTGAGCCAGGGCGGCGAAATCGGCGTCTTTCTTTTTGGCCTCTTTAAGGATTTCCTCCATCTGTTTGCGGGCGGCCGTTTTCTTCTCATCGCCGTCGCTAGGGCCGCAGCGAATCAGTATGTGGCTGGCTTTGACCATGGGAGGTTTTTTGTAAGTTTTTTCCAGATTATCTTCGTAATACTTTTTGACCTCCTCGTCGCTTACCTTGATTTTATCCGGGTAGACGGCCGCGATCAGTTTTTCCCATTTGACGCTTTCCGTAACCTGCGGTTGAGTTTTGGTGTTATCGACTAATTGTTTGAGGGTCATGTTCTGTCTGGTTTTAAGGATATTGATAAGTTCTTCCCGGGTCATGGATCGTGCTTCAAGCGTGATTTCAATTAACTCTTCGACCTTGTTTTCCAGATCCGCATCGTTGATGGTTATTTTCTTGTCGGCCAGTTCATTCTTGAGTAATTGCTCTCTGACAAGGGAGTCCATCATTTGTTGACGATATCTTTGGCGCAACTGGTTCAGCCGATTTTCGTCCATAGGCCTCCCGGGCCTGGAGGCCAGATTAAATCTCTTTTGTAATAGCGATTCAACTTCGCTTTCCATAATTGCATGCCCGTTAACGGTTACCGCAACTTCATCTTTGCTCGCTGGCCGGGTACTGGTTGTCGTCGGCTTGGTGGAACTGGATTT
>CP070790.1:1104866-1110622 GCA_020346805.1 Planctomycetota bacterium | reverse complement strand
CTATCAGCTCGGCCCGCAGTGAACGGTAGTTGTAGATTTCACCGTTGTAACAGAAATGGATGCGCCGTGATTCATCCGTGATCGGCTGATGGCCGCCCGCCAGGTCGATAATGCTGAGCCGGCGATGTCCCAGAAAAGCGCAGCCGTCCGTCGAGACATACTGTCCCCAATCGTCCGGTCCCCGGTGGGTAAGCAGATCGATCGCCCGTTTCAATCGCTGCCCGTCACCGGCTGCCGCAATGGTCCCTGTCGCGATGCCTCCCAGGATACCGCACATATACAATCCTTCTCAGCCCAAACGCTCATTGCTTCATGTCTTTTGGCGACAATTAGATCTATAGCGATCTCAATACTATACCTAAACTGGCAATTATTGCCCGGCAGAAAGCTTCGCTATGTTGACGCAAGGAGTGTACCGCTCAGATAAAAGATGGGCAAGTGGCGTCATATTTCCTCAGAATCGCCGGGTATAAATGTCAAACGCTATAGTTGCGTCAGGGGGAGTATACGTGCCGCCTGAAGCAGTTTGCTCGCGATTGTTGTCAAACAAGCCGTTTCAGACTAATTTAGTGTGCTCTTTTGCCCCTTGTGTTGTGGTTTTTGGAGATTGTTAATGAAGCTCGTGATTTTTGAGGACGACCAGTTCGGGCGTTTCCTGCCGTTGTCCTGGATCCGCGGTGTATTTGAACTCAAAACCGGGGCCGTTACCCTGGCTGAGAAGATCGAACGGGCCTGCCGCCAATCCGCAGATGCGGTACTTCTACGGGATTACCTGGCGGCCACAATTTGTCAACGTCTGAGTTCCATCGCCGTCAATGACCTGTCGGCGTGCCGGGGTGAGGAAGTGTTGTTCGTTAACGCGCGAGTTGGCAGCTCGCAGTTCAAGGTACCCAAGAACAAGGTGGCCGCTTGGCAGGGTGAGCAGCTTGCTGTCTGGCGAACCACCGAAGACGTGAGCGGTATAACCGACTACCCAGGACTCACCGCCGCTGCCGCCAAGGCCAAGCGAACCGACTTTGCCGGTACCTGGTTCGATTATATCTGGGACGTAATGCTGAACAGTCCGGAGGAGATTAGCGCCGACTTTGAAGCGGCAGGAAAGAGCGGCATTGAAGGAAAAATGCACGAATCCTCCGTCATCTTCGGCGATAGAAAGAAAGTGTACATAGGTAAGGGGGCCCAAATCCATCCTTTGGTATGCATCGATACCCATGAAGGACCGGTGACCATCGAAACCGGCTGCGAGGTACATCCCTATACGCGGATCGAGGGCCCATGTTACATTGGGCCGAACAGTGTCTTACTCGGGGCCAAGATCCGTGAGGGATGCAGCATCGGGCCCATGTGTCGTATCGGCGGCGAAGTCGAGGAATCCATCATCCACGGTTATTCCAACAAGTATCATGACGGCTTCATCGGCCACGCTTACGTGGGCGAATGGGTTAACCTTGGAGCATTAACTACCAATAGCGATCTTAAAAACGATTACAGCAGCGTTACTGTGTTCATGGATGGGAAAACGATCGATACCGGATCGACCAAGGCGGGCAGCTTTATCGGCGATCACGTCAAGACCAGTATAGGAACACTGTTTAACACCGGCACCATTATTGGTACAATGGCGGTCCTGGTGGCCACTGGTGCCCCATTACCTAAATACATTCCTCCCTTCGGTTGGTACCTTAACGGCGTGGTAAGCAAGGGCTTCGGGCTCACCAAGCTAATCCAGACGGCTCGAGTCGCCATGTCACGCCGCAAGGTGGAGATGACGGATGAGGACGAGGTGCTGCTGCGCCATATACATGAACTTACTACGGAAGAACGAACAACACTGATTCGCAAAGGACGCAGAAAGCTGGCCATGAGCCGATAATGATTGATTGCTGAGGATATAGATTTCTCATACTGCGATATTGTGAAGCAAAACCCTAGGAGGACACGCTAAATGAAGAAAAAATATAACCTGGAAGATATTGCCGAACCAAATCTCCTGGAAGATACATTTCCCTATTCCTTGCCGAAACCTTTACCCCCGCTAATCAATTTTGACGGCAAGTGGACTGAGAATATCGACGGCAAAAAAGTAACCTTTGATCCGGCGAAAAGGGTCAAGCAGGATATCCATATAACGGATACCACTTTTCGTGACGGCCAACAGGCCCGGCCCCCATACACCGTCGAACAGCAGGTCAAGCTGTACGAGATGATTTCGAAGCTGGGCGGCCCCAAGGGCGTGATTCGTCAGACCGAGTTCTTCCTCTATACCAAGAACGACCGTGAGGCCCTGGATAAGTGCCGGGAGTTGGGCCTGGAATATCCTGAAATCACCGGATGGATCCGGGCGGTTAAAGGCGACTTCCGTCTGGTGAAAGAAGCGGGTCTGAAGGAATCCGGCATGCTTACCAGCAGCAGCGACTATCACATCTTCTACAAACAGAAACAGACCCGACAAGAGGCGTTCGATCAGTACATCGGGGTGGTTGAATCGGCGCTGGAGACCGGTGTCCGACCGCGCTGCCATCTGGAAGACGTGACCCGTGCAGACTGGAAAGGCTTCGTATTTCCCTTCGTTCAAAAGTTGGCACGTCTCAGCGAGCAGGTTCCCGAGCATCTGAAAGTCAAGGTCCGGCTCTGCGACACGATGGGATTTGGAGTGGGTTATCTCAACGCCTTACCGCCGCGTTCCATCGCCAAATTATGCTGGTATATGAACAACGAATGCGGTATTCCACCGGAGCGTTTGGAATGGCATGGGCACAATGATTTCCACAAGGTGCATATAAATGGAACAACCGCATGGATTTGTGGTTGTAATGCACTGAATGCGACACTGTTCGGCTACGGTGAAAGAACCGGCAATCCTCCCCTGGAAGGCGCGATCATGGAATATATAGCGCTAAAGGGAGACACGTGCGGCACCGAGACAAAGATGATTACCGAAATCGCCAATTACATGCAATCGATCGGCTTTCCGATTCCCGACAACTACCCGTTTGCCGGTAAACATTTCAATACAACGCGTGCGGGTATTCACGCCGGCGGCCTGCGTCGGGACGAACGCATTTACAACATCATGGACACCGCGACTTTGCTGAATCGTCCGCCAAAAGTGGCCATCACTGACAAAACCGGGACCGATGGTATTGCCGTTTGGGTCAACGAGTTTTTAGGCGTCAGGGGAACCCCCGAGGAAGTCAAGCTTACGCAAATATTCAAGATTCAGAAATGGGTAATGGAACAGTACAATAACCACGGCCGGTTAACCGCTATCAGCGACGAAGAACTCGAAGAGCAGGTCAAGACTCATTTGCCGGAACTTTATGCAAAGAGGCGTAGCCGTTCTTCGCCAGTCACATAAGGCAACTAAACCATCATGACCCAACAGACGGCGCAAATACCAAACCAGACGACGGCAGCAGATACAAAGTCAGGTGGACTAGACTTCATCTTTCGACCGAAGTCAATTGCCGTGCTGGGAGTAACCAATACACCCGGAACGGTGCCGCATGATATCTTTGTGAACCTGCTGGACAGCAGATTCAACGGTGTGGTCTACCCTGTGGCACCGCGCAAGAAACACATTGCCGGCGTGCGGGCGTATGATTACGTATTGGACATTTCCGATCCCGTGGACCTGGCCATTCTGGTATTTCCGGGCGCCATCTGTGAAATTGCCCTCAAGCAATGCATTGAAAAAGGGATCAAGGCAGCGATCATTATATCCGCCGGTTTCCGCGAAGTGGGTGCCGAAGGAGCGGCCCGTGAGGAGCGGATCAAGGCCATGGCGGCAGAAGGCGGTCTACGGCTGATAGGGCCCAACTGCCTGGGCGTGATTAACACCGATCCGAACGTGCAACTGAACGCCAGCTTTGCCCGGGCCATGCCTGCCTGCGGGCGGATCGCGTTTCTCTCCCAGAGCGGGGCTTTGTGTACCGCAGTACTGGACTACGCCGCCGGCAAGAACATCGGGTTCTCCAAGTTCGTGAGCCTGGGCAACAAGGCCGACGTTGGTGAAGTCGACCTGCTTCGCTACCTGGCCGAAGATCCACCGACGTCCGTGATTTTGATCTATCTTGAGGAAATCAGTCGCGGCCGCGAACTAATGAGTTCTGCCCGCAAGATTGCCGGCAACCGGGAGAATCCCAAGCCGATCCTGGCCATCAAGAGCGGCCGAACAGCGGCCGGAGCGGCCGCCGCTCAGTCGCATACCGGGGCCCTGGCAGCCAGCGCCGAGATCTGCGACGGCGTCTTCGAGCAATCAGGAATCATACGCTGTAAATCCATTGAAGAAATGTTTAATACCGCACAGTTGCTGGCCTACCAACCCTTGCCGCGCGGTAACCGGATCTCGATCGTCACCAATGCCGGCGGTCCTGGAGTGATGGCCACGGATGCTGCGGTTAGTCTCGGGCTGGAGTTGGCCGGATTCTCCGATCAGACGACAGCTAAGCTCAAAAAGGCCCTTCCGGCGGCGGCCAACATCAAGAACCCTATCGACTTAATCGGCGACGCTCGGGCGGACCGCTACATGGCTGCCCTGGAAGCGGTGTTTGCCGATGAGAGCGTAGATCAGATTCTGGTCATCCTGACACCACAGTCCATGACCAATATCAACTCGATCGCTGAAACCATTTGCGATACAAAGAATCGATTCAGTGACAAAAATAAAACATTAGTCTGTTCATTTATGGGGTCCAAGGACGTGGCCCCCGGTATCAGCATTCTGCAGCAGCACGGAATTCCCCATTATATCCTCCCCGAGTGGGCGGCTGAAGCCATGTGGGACGCAGCATGGTACCATCGTTGGCTCAATCGTGAGAAAACTGAGATCAAAGAGTTTGTGGTCGATCTGGAACTGGCAAGAGTGGTAATCGATAATGCCGCAGACGGATATCTGCTGGAATCTGAGGCCCTTGAAGTCCTGAGCGCCTATGGTTTCCCGGTGGTTGAGTGGGAACTTACCCAGTCGGCGGATGAGGCGGTCGAAGCTGCGGAGCGTATAGGTTATCCGGTTGTGCTGCGGGTGGTTTCGCCGAAGATCGTACACAAGTTTGAACTAAAAGGTGTAGTGCTTAATCTGCAAAGCGAGGAAGAAGTACGGCAAGCTTATGCAACCATGTGGGACAACTTGCTTAAGCGCTACCAGCCGGAAGATATCTCCGGAATTATTGTCAGGCAGATGATCCCCTCAGGTAAAGAGATGATCCTTGGAATCAGCCGAGATCCGGTGTTTGGCCACGTACTGATGTGCGGATTGGGCGGCATCTATGTCGAAGCAATCAAGGACGTGACTTTCCGGATTGTGCCGATTCGTGAGGCGGCGGCAGGAAAAATGGTGAGGGAACTGCGCACCTATTCCGTACTTAAAGGGCTTCGGGGCGAACCGCCCAGCGACATCGCCGCTATTGAGGACGCTCTCAGACGGCTTTCGCAGTTAGCCAACGATTTCCCACGAATCGCGGAAATGGATATTAATCCGCTAATTGTTCATTCAGCCGGCCAAGGGTGCGATGTGGCAGATATTCGCATTCGGCTGGAAAAATGTTAAAATCCCCTGGATCGGACTTCTTAGGTGATTCAAAATATTACCCGCTGGTAAGTTTATTGGAGGTTTATTGAATGGCAGATAAGGATGTTCTTGAGCGAGTAACTACGGTAACCGCCCGCGTATTGGGCCTGGATCCCGCTACAATCCAGCCCAGTTCCAACTTCGTATTTGATTTGGGAGCCGAGTCAGTCCAGAGCGTAGAGCTGGT
>CP070790.1:1102144-1104766 GCA_020346805.1 Planctomycetota bacterium | reverse complement strand
ATTTTTGCTATTGAGAATCCCGAACCTGTTCCAGTGAACGGGAAAAAAGTGTTGATCGATTTGAACCACAGCGCCGGTCACCTTAGAGGATGGGGATACTACAACCACGCCCAATACATGACCAAAGAATTGCTCGAGAATGCAGGTTTTGAAGTGGACATCAACGGGCGTGATTTGCTGTCTGATGAAAGACTCGCTGATGTGGATTTAGTCATCTGCTATTACTATTGGACAGGTTGGCCCGGCTTTCGGTCATACGTGAAGTCGGAGCTTTCTGCTGTAAGCGAGTTTGTTAAGAACGGCGGTGCTCTTCTGGTCGTAGGTTGTGATAGGAAGGATGGCGACGGTATAATGTGTGAAGCCGGAAATGAGTTGATCGGGGAATTCGGACTTATGTTTGAATTGGACGGAATATCACGAAAGCATGGCTTAGCCGAACCTGTTCCCGACCAGAGTCTTCTTAGTTTTCGTAAGCCCATTCAGGTGCAGTTGCCTGTGGGCGTACGGGGTGAGGATGCCATGACTCCGCTGTGGTTCGACGGCGTGCCCATAGTCAGAGCAAAGACGTTCGGTAGCGGAAAGGTCATCGTTGCCGGTGTGGGCATGTCCTTCCTCGATTGCTATCTGGGTGACTTTGAACGCAGAGAACCTCTCCACCGAATCATGTTTTACGACTTTATAAGATATTTGACGGGTGTCGATTGTGGGAAGATCTCTAATGTATAGGCGGCTTATTATATTATCGGTGATTGTTTTTACGACCGTATGCGGGCTAATCGGGCTGGGATACCACTCCATCCGGATATGGGCTCAGGGCATGCAAGGGACGCGCATCGGTGAATTCGCCGAGGTCGCCGAGCAGATCAGTCGGGATGTCAAACGCAACTTCGACGAATTTATGACTCAGGAGCAAAACAGGCCCTACACGGACTACCAGTACTACTCTGTGCCTGACAATGCGGCGGCGAATCAGTCGCAAATGGCCGTAGTTCGGTCGCCGTTAGCCGGGAAATTGGAGCATGGTCTTGCCTACGGCCATTTTCAAATCCAGCCGGATAATGAAGTCACAACGCCGATCATCAATATCGAGGAGCAACAAGCTCAAACGGTGATTAGGCGTGACGAAGAGCTTCTTGCTAAAGCTTTGGAAAATACGTTGAACATAAAGAACAATCTGTTTTTGGCTCTGTCCGACAACACGCCGAGTGCGCCGAACTTGAGTGTTGGAAAAGAAGTCGTCCAGGTACAAAAAGAAGAGACAAAAACATCTCCAGAAACGATATTGACTCAACAAGCACCCGTGCAAAGCAAGTTGAGCAAAGATGCGATAGCTCGAAGCGAACGGGCACAAAAGAGCTATCCTATTGAGAGCTTTCAGAACCTGGATCAGGAGGCCCAGATAATACAGCAGCCGCGGGCGCTGGTTACCTACAATTTCGCACAAAGCCCAGAAGCGCCTCAACCGCAAGTGATTCCACGACAAGACCGGGAACAAGCTCGGCAGCAAGCGCTTGCATCACAGGAAGAACTCTTGCGTGAGGAAACGGAAGATTTGTCACTGGCGAGGCGCAATCAAGCGATTGATGACAACCAACGGGAAGTACAGGCAAGGCAGCGTTCCGCGTCGACCGCTGAATTGGAGCAGCAGATTAAGGAACCATTAGATGGCCAGTTGCAATCGGAAAGCTCCGCCGGCCGTCGCGGGCAGGTACAAACATATGGCCGATCAATCTCATCCGAGTCACAGGTTGCTGGGGGGCAGTATAGAAACGACCTATACTACACTCAACAAAGCATGGACGAACAGGAACAGAGCGATATGGTGGAGATAAGGGTTGATCCCTTCGAGCCGGTCATTGCTCCCGGGAAAAATGCTGAGCAGTCCATATTTGGCGGACAAGTATTCATGCTGAGGAGCGTGCAGATCGAAGATGTGCAATTACGGCAAGGCTTTATGCTCAACGAGAAGAGACTTCTTGATGAGGTTGAGAAATCAGCAGAGCGCTTCGTGCGCGAAGACATGAGCTATGAATTATCAAGGACTCAGAACGAACATTCAGCCTACACAGCCATACTGGATTTTGGATTTGGCCATTTGCTTCTGAACCTCATAGAAACCGATCCCGATGGTATGACCAAGCGAATAGACGAGTTGCGTACCTGGTTCTTCAGTATCATAACGGTTGTCCTTCTGGCCGTGACGCTCGGTCTGGCAAGTCTGTGGCGCAACGCTCGGGCACAACTCCGGCTGGCGCAGAAAAAGGATGATTTCATATCGGCCGTATCTCACGAGCTTCGGACACCCCTGACCTCCATTCGAATGTACTCGGAAATGCTCGAAAAGAACTGGGTCAAATCCCAAGATAAAGCCACTGAATACTACAGGAACATGCGGCAGGAGAGCGAAAGGCTCAGCCGGCTCATCGAAAATGTGCTGGACTTTTCACGTATCCAGAGGGGACGAAAAAAATATTCCTTCAGTGTGGGAGATCTGAACCACTGTGTTGCGGATGTGGTTGAAATGATGAGACCTCACGCCACACAGAAAGGCTTTGTGATCCGAACGGAGCTTGGCCAGATAGAACAAACGTCTTTCGATGGTGATGCCGTCACGCAGATTGT
>CP070790.1:1098910-1102044 GCA_020346805.1 Planctomycetota bacterium | reverse complement strand
CCCCGAATCCCATGAAGCGTTTCTGTTCCAGGATTTCATACGAAAGGTAGGAGGCCAGGTGGGCGGCGGTTTCGATCATCAACACCCCGGGGAACAGCGGCCGGGAGGGAATATGACCTTTGATCCAGAATTCGTCTTGGCGGATCTTGCGCAAACCTACGCCGATCTCCTGCTTGAGGTCAAAGTGAATGATTCCATCGAGCTGCATAAATTCGTAACGGTGGGGTAGTCGCTGGTAAATCTGTTCCTTGGTAATTATTAGCTGGTTAAGATCGAGGTTATTAAGATCGATAAATGGGGTTGCAGCCATTATTTGCCTTATGTCGTTATAAGTTAGACTAATATACTTACCTCAGCGCAATAATTTCAATCTGCGATAATTTCGAGGAAGATCGCAGTTACACCACACAGCGATGCTCAGTTCACACCGGCTGTTATAAAATGGGGCATTGATTAGGGACTGTCGGCCGATCGAACTTCCAGAATTTTTTTACGGACATCCTGGGAGGCGGCCTTGATGTCCTGCATCATCTTACGGACACGAGTACCGGCTGCCTTGTTACCGCCTTCGGCCTTGGCAACATCTTCAGCGGCAGCCTCGACGAGTTGTTTGAGCTTTTCGTATTCTTCCATGCTCTTGATCTCCGGTAAAAAATCCGCCGGTTATTTAACGCCCTTACGCGCCGTTAGCGGCGTTTTTCTATATTTAACAGGCCATCAGTAGGCCCCGATACGCGGAAGTCTAGCAGACGCTGGAATTTCATGCAAAGGTAAAACCCCACTGGCGGGCAAAAAAACAAGGTTATTTATGACTTATAGTGCCTTGACGAAGTCCGTAAAACCTGTTGGCATAAAGACTTTCGGCAAAAATGAGCCCCAGCAGGATCAGGGCCAGGGGAACCATCAATTTAATCCCGTTTTTGGCTTGGAAATAGGTATCAGTCAAAAGTTCCGGATCATTCACCACCAATACCGTTTCGGGTGGAAAAGTGGCTTCGATGATCTGATGGTTGATTCTGTGGGCGTCCGACTCGGTTTCAGAAACATTTACGCTGTATCGAAGCAGAGGCGAATCGGCCTGTGTCTCGGTGGCCAATTGGTAGGTCCCTGGGGCCATGGTAGGTAGTTGTACCATGCAATTGCGGGTAGGAATGGTTGTGGTTGTGTTGGTACTTATGTCATAAACGCAGAGGCTGGTATTTGCACAATCCGGGATTCGGCGTGCTACCGCCTGGCCCGCACGATAAATATCCATGTCTGGGGGCACAGGACGCAGAGACTCCAGAATGGTATGCATAAGTACCAGCATGGGGGCGGCCTGTGTGCCGAATTCGCTCCATTGCCGCGACGGTGAAAAGGCAAACACAATTACCCGTCCCTGACCTACCCGGTAATCGATGAGTGCCGGTTGGTTATCGGTAAAGGGGGCAACGATATCGGCATCCGGCTTGAGCGCCCCAAAAGTGAGTCGTTGAAATATTAAACGATCGTTAATCGAATCCAAGCCGGGATCTTTGAATGGATTAAGGAAGGGATGGGATAGATCGGTGGCCGCCAGCCTGATCGGTTCCGGGCATGGAACGATTGATTCAATCGGGGCCGGCAGCAGTAATTCGCCCTGCTTGAAAGCTGGGGGCGAAAAGTTGGGGCCGGGGATGATTATTAATGATCCACCTTGATTGATATATTGAGAAAGTCGCTCCCAGATTTCGGTATCGATACGTTCAATATCTATCAATAGCACGGCCAAAAGGTTATCCAGTGGCGATCGATCGAATTGATTCACAGGAATATGTCGAATAACAAACAGACGTCTCTCTTTGGGTAAGGCGGGAGGGGCAATCATGGCTGATATGATGGCGGCAGTTTCATTGTCGATGTTGTTACTGGCGATGAGTATATTCGGTAAATCGCCGACTGACACCGTGGCAAATCGGCGATTGTCCAGGCTTAACGCATCTTGAGGATGCATATCGATGGTGACGGTATGAGATCCTCTGCTCATGGCCGGTAAAGTGAGTTCTACTTCCTGTTCGCTGTCAGGTTCGAGACTATCAATGGTTTGTCTTTGTCGCGGTTCACCGTCTACGGTTAGCTCTAGTGATACGCTGGCCGGTTGATCGCCGGTGCGCATGCGAACCGGGAAGGTAAGGGGGATGTCCGCCGGCAGTATGCGTTGGGGCAAGTCGGGCCAGCTCAGAGACAGGTTGCGATTTTCCTGCTGCCCCACATCGAGTATGTAAATAGCGTTCAATTCTTCCGGTACCGACGGTGGAGGGATCCGCCAGCTTTGTTCGGTCAGGTCGGTGAACAGATAAACCTCGCGTCGCTGGTGCTGAGCGGTGGAGATCATGCGGTAGGCGTGTTTCAGTAATAACGATACGGTTCGATCGTGACCCGACGGACGGCTGGCAGCCAAATTTCGGCCGGCGCGATTGAGGTCATGGGTCCATATTATATCTTTAGGTTCTGCAGACCCGGTGATGACGGTAACCTCCGAACCCTGCGGCAATCGCCGGGGGTCGTTCAGCAGATTTCTGGCCCAGTCGCAAGCTCGCCGAAGTCGTGTTTGTCCCTGAAAACGGTAACTCATACTCGCCGAGTCGTCCAGGCAGATTACCGCCGACACCGGCGAAGTGGCCGGTTCGAGCCATCGAGAGGCAACTCCGGTTTGGTCGGATGCGCACCCGGTTTTCATCAGCGTGACCACCACCAGCAGGATCAACATCATGCGGCACATCATCAGCAGCAGATGTTTTATCCAATGCGTACGGGTGGAGGCCTGATTGGAGGCCATCAGAAAGCGTATGGCCGGAAATACCTGGCGCCGCGGCCGCTGTCGAAGTACCAGGTGGATAATGATCGGGATGGCACAGGCCAATGCCCCCCAGGCAAGCAGCGGCGCCCCGAAAGTCATCGGCCCCCAGCTAACGGCCAATATAATGTTGGTATTCGCTGCCGGTATCATCAACCCATTGTAACTAAGGTTACTCAACAATGCGATGATTGGAAACAATCTTTCTGGTTTGTTCGACGTCGCGGGCGATTTGCCGAGACAACTCTTGGGGTGAATCGAATTTTTCCTGGGGCCTAAGCCATTCGTAAAACTCAAGGCGGATCGCCTGATCGTATAT
>CP070790.1:1092804-1098810 GCA_020346805.1 Planctomycetota bacterium | reverse complement strand
CGGGGCAGGCACAATATTCCTTTGGAATAATTAAGCCAGACCCGGCACACGTTTGAAGTGGAATCTGTATTAGTCTCACTCCGCGCACATTATGTTGTGCAACTTTTTGCGTCAGTGCATATCAGGTAAACGCAATGATCAACGGGCGAATCTGATTTTGGCCAGATAGATGCTTGTCTTACCCTGGTGTGAGGAATAGTAACTCATCCATAATAAACCGTCGTGCCAAACAAGTCCCGGATAGCTGCAGTCCCCACCGCTGGGCAGGGTAAGCACCGGCTGATAAGTGTGGAGCTTGAGTTTAGCCAGGACGGTTGTGGCTTTATTATTATATTTACGCCCGGCCGCCCAGAGGCTGCCATCGCGTAACCGGATGAAATTTGGGCCCCCAATGCGATATTCGGTTTCATGCCATTTCCATTTTTTATATGGTTTACGGCTCAGGCCAATCCAACCGAGTCGATTGCCCGATTCGCGCCGAACCAACGCCATCATCTTTCCGCCGGGCAGAAACCGTAAGGTGGTCTCGTTGGGACGGCCGGGAACATCCAGTCTGGTAATCAGTTCATAATTCAAACCGTCCCGGCTGATCCACAGCTTAAGAGTCCAGTGCTGGCCGGGATCGCAGTTGTAGGACACGCCGTAACATCTATTTTCATACCAGGTGACCCGCCATAGCCACTGTTTTTCAGAAAGTACTTTATGGATCTTGGACCACGTTCGACCGTCCCTGGAGAACGATACTCGTGACTGGTTGGTAATGCGTTGTTTGCCCTTATATAACGATCCGCCGATAGATAACATCAGTTTGCCATCGGTGGTGATTGAGAGTTTCGGATCCCGCAGATCTATACCTTTTTCAGACAATAATGCCGCCGATTCCCATTTTTCGCCGTTGACTGACGTCAAGACGCGAATCGTGCCGGTGCTTCCCCCGGCGTGGGCCGCTCCCTCACGAAAAGTACAGAACCATTTGCCCTGAAAACGAATCAGATCGGTAAAGGCATTGTGGGGGGCCTGGTCCCAGATTTTTTTGACCGACACAATTTCCGGCAGGCTTCCGAGTTTGGTTTCGTCATTACTGCTGACCAATAATGATAACTTTTTTAATGCTTTGTGTTCTTCGGCATCCAGTTGTTCGAACAGGCGTTTCTCCCGCATATCGAACGAACGACGCGGTTTTCTGTCACGGGTAAATTTGTCATCGCCGTTATGTAAACACCAACCGGCGGCTCCGCCTTTGTTGGCTGCATGGAAATCGGCAGCGAATTCGTCACCGGTGGGTTGCCAGCCTTTTTTGTTTTTCCAGCCTCGGCGGAAGGGTTCCTGGTAGTGCACGGGTACAATCCGTCCCAGTTCCTTCATTTTCTTTAAGTATCGCTGTGTTTTTACTTCGGTTTGTTGAGGTGAGCCGGCATGACGCGGTCGGTGGGGGGTAATGAAATCCACCTGGGCCGTCAGCACGTATTCTCCAAGTTCCTTATCGTCAATGTCGCCGGCCTGAGATGCCGTGACCAATCTTTTGGGATCCAGTTTCTTGACAAATTTGCGTAGTTGTTTGAGATCTTCAATGCTTACGTATCGTTTATCTTTTTTATAGTTACGTTCGTTACCCAAATCGATATACCAGTTGCGGTATGGTTTAAGGGCTGAGACTAATGTTTCAACTGCCTGTTTATGGGCATCCAGGGTTTGTATATATGTCTGTTTTTTCCTGTAGGTTGCGGTACCGCGGGTAAGGGTGACGTCCACGATAATGCCCTGCTGGTCGCACTTTTCGATCAGCCATTTGAGTTTTTCAAAGTAGGATTCTCTTAGATTGCCGTTTTCATCAAGTGCCGATACGTTGTTATCGAACATTTGCCAGACGGCCCATACACGTATCCAGTTGATTCCCAGCTTTTTCATGTCCACCAGGTCGCGCTCTATAAATGACTCGGGTGCCCCCAGGGCGCCGTAATAGCTGATCCCGTATAGAAAAACGGGCTTGTCGTTGACAGTGAATTGCGTGCCTTTAATCTGCAGCTCGGTAGCGGCAGAAACGGTTACGGTTGCCAGAAAGACCATCAATGTGGTTGCAATTCGCAACATATGATACCTCCTTTATATATGGCGACGGTATTATAACATATAGTTAATTCGGTGTATGATATTGATCTGATTTGGCTCCCACCGCAGGTTATATATAGTGTTTCAGAGTGGATGGAGGAAAGGAATGCCTACGGCCAATAGAAGGATTTTTGTTTTTCTATCAGCTTGTTTAGTTACTACGATGGTCGCAGCTTCGGCACAAAAGCCGGCCGACAATAACAAGCTGAATGTCCTCTTCATCATGACCGACCAGCATAATGTCCGGGCTTTGGGTTGTTACGGCAGCAAGGAGGTGAAGACCCCAAATCTGGATCGCCTAGCCGCCCACGGTGTTCTTTTCAGCAATGCCTTTACCCAGACCGGTCAATGCTGCCCCGCCCGTTATACCATATGGACAGGCCGATACGCCCACAGTCACGGAGTGCGATGGAACGGCGTGGTTGAACCGCTGGAAGAAACCACGGTAGTGGAGATTTTCAAAAAAGCAGGATATGAGACCGCTTGTTTCGGCAAGCACCATATGATTCATTATCCCATTCAGCACGGCTTTGACGAAGTTCTGGATTGGCGGGATTACGGCCAATGGATAATTAAGAATAAGATACCGAATTTCAAGAAACATGGTGACTTTTTACCGGGAGTTCTTGTCGGTGGCTCACCTGTCGGCGTGACTCATGTAACCAACGATCAGGCTTTACCCGGCTATATGACCGCCCAAACGCTAAGATTTATTGGCCAGAACAAAAACAAGCCGTTTTTTATTCATTATTCATTTGAGGGCCCACACACACCTTATACCCCTTCCATGCCCTGGGCCAAAATGTACGATCCCGATAAGTTAATCCTTCCCGGTAATTTCAATTATAAGAATGAGTCGGCCCCGGCGATCATTAAACATTTACAGCAACGGTATACTCATATGACCGAGCAGGATCATCGCAAAACACTGGCCTACTACTACGGCCTGATAACCCAGATTGATTACAACATTGGCCGGGTACTCGACGAAATCGACCGGTTTGGTTTGGCCGACCGAACGATTGTAGTTTTCACCACCGATCACGGAGACATGGCTACCGAACGTCGATGTTGGACCAAGCCCGCTTGCGGGCATGAGGCCACTATTCATATACCAATGATTATGCGTTTGCCGGGAGTTATACCGGCCGGGGTAGTCCGCGAACAACTGGTTGGTCTGATTGATTTGATGCCCACCTTGTGTGATTTGGCGGATTTTGAGATACCTGATAAGGTTCAGGGGAAAAGCCTGGTACCGATCATGCAGGGAAAATCCGTCGAATGGCGAAAAGTTATATTTTCGGAAGTCGGTTATCCCGGGCACACCTGGGGACGTGTTGTTACCGCTCGAACTCGTAGGCATAAATATGTCAATCATGAAAACGCTCCCGTGGGTAAGCCGGTTGAAGAGTTTTTCGATTTGACAAACGATCCGTGGGAAGTAAAAAATGAAATCAATAATCCAAGGTATTTGGATATAGTAAACAGGTTAAAGAAGGAAATTAAACGGTGGGAAGAAACCACCGATCATGCCCCCATGTATCCGATTGGGGAAATGAAGCTGGAACCCAGACCCAAACAACATAATATGTAATATACAATGTCTTTGTTAACCATTGGCGGTATGGAGGATTGTGATGGCATCAATAAAAAGACGTGATTTTATTAAAACAAGTCTCGGTGCTGCAACAGGATTGGTGAGTGGCTGTACTGCCGGATCATTTATGGGATTTTCTGATCATGGAACCGGAAAATCTCCCATCAACCTGCTTTTCATTATGACCGATCAGCAGCGTTGGGATGCCTTGAGCCGGGCCGGTAATAAAATTCTATCAACCCCCAATCTCGACCGGCTGGCCCGCGAGGGGGCATACTTTGAAAACGCCTATACCGCCTGTCCGGTTTGTGTGCCGGCCAGAACTTCGATGCTTACCGGCTGCGGTATACAAACCACCGGTATCAGAAATAACACCGATTTCAGGCGGGAAGGCTACTGTCAGATGCCAACCTTCGACAACATCCTCGCTTCGCGAGGCTACCGGACCGAATACTTCGGCAAATGGCATGGTCCCATCTGGCGGGCGATGGACTATAAAAGCACGATAACACAGGCCGGCATACATAAAACCGTCTTGGGTCCGGGATTCTCAATTTACTATCGCCAATATCTGGATAAGCACGTACCCAAACGAAAACTAAAACAAGGTGAGAGGGAGGATATGTTTTCTCTTCGCCCCTATATCCCCGATCCCTTGGATATCGGATATGGCCTCGGTCCGGAAGAATTGCCCAAGAACAAAGAAGGCAAACCTATAAAACGTTGGAGGCAATGTGATGCTTATGGACAACTGCTGATTCCTGCGGAACATCAACCGAGCGCTTTGTATGCCGACGAGACCATCGACGCTTTGGAACGCTGCAAGGATCGACCTTTTAGCATTACCTGCTCAATGCATCACCCGCATGCACCGATGATTCCCACCAAGCCTTACTATGGGATGTATCCGGCTAAGCAAATGCCTATTCCCGTCAGCATCGATGATCCCATGGATAATTCACCTTACGCCGAACTGGCTAAAACCATGACCCTG
This sequence comes from Planctomycetota bacterium, assembly GCA_020346805.1. Lineage (GTDB taxonomy): Bacteria > Planctomycetota > Phycisphaerae > UBA1845 > PWPN01. The sequence goes on along the minus strand of CP070790.1, from coordinate 1,094,110 downwards.
TATCGCGATAAGAGCAAAATCGGGTATATGATTTCAAATTATTACGGCCTGGTGAAGGAGATCGACGATCATGTAGGGCGGATACTGAATAAACTCAAAGAGCTCGATTTGGAAAAGAACACCCTGGTCATCTTTACCAGCGATCATGGAGAGATGTTAGGGCATCATGGAATGCAGGAAAAAGCCGCTTTTTATGAAGATTCGGCCCACATTCCGTTGATTATGCGTTTGCCAGGATTGATCCCTGCAAACACGGTTGTTTCTCAGCCGGTTTCACAATTGAACCTATTCGCCACCATCCTCGATTACCTCGGGATTCGCTCGCGCAAATCAGATGGACGAAGCATGCAAAAGTTGATCAACGGCAGGGATAAAAGTTTGTTTGAGTACGCGGTTACCGAGTGGGATTTTTCGCATTTCGGAATACCCAATTTCATGGTGCGAGATAAGGATTGGAAGTTTATTACCCATCGTGATGAAAAATCCGAGAACGTTGATGCCTTGTACAACCTCCGTGACGATCCTTACGAGATGAATAATTTGGTCGGCAGGAATCCCCAACGGGCCCAATCGCTCAAACAGGCCCGCAAGATGAAAGACATGTTGGTTGTCTGGCTGGAAAAAACCGATTCGCCGTTCCTTGAAAACGTCAAACGACGGCCGATATCCTGAGGTGAGAAATAAGGTTATGAAATCCATAAACAGACGAGAATTTATCCAGGACGGTGCGGTTGCAGCTGCCGGCGTAATGGGCCTGAGTGCAGTTACCTTTGGTAAAACTCGTAAAGTAAAGAAGGGTACAAGAAAAGGGGCAAAGGAAAATACAGACAGGCCCAATATTCTGCTGCTATATTCCGATCAGCATAATGCGGGGGTAATGAGCCGGGCAGGGCATGCTGACGTTATTACTCCTCGTCTGGATCGATTGGCTTCGGAAGGGGTGCTTTTTAATCGTGCTTATTGTCCGGACGGGGTTTGTGTTCCCTCGCGGGTTTCCCTGATGACCGGACAGTATCCGCGAACAACAGGAGTACTGCACAATCCCGATCGTCCGTCGCAGGTCGAGCGCTTTGAACCTTTGGCTCAGGTGTTGCGAGACAATGGGTATCGAACCGCCGCTTTTGGCAAACGACACTTGCCGCCGCGACTTGATATCGGTTGGGACGTGAGGTGCTCGCATTTGAGTGACGAGCCTTCGGAAGAACTCTATCGTCATTGGATTAAAAAACGGGGCCAGTTAGCAGAATTTGAACGTGATTGGAATGCGGAGTTCGGCTACCGTTTGCCGGGTAATCAGGCGGCACCT
>CP070790.1:1089675-1092704 GCA_020346805.1 Planctomycetota bacterium | reverse complement strand
GAACCTTGTATCGGAAATGGTTAAAGTCACGTTCACATCGGTAGCATCTACCCATTTGTTTGTTATTTCAATGGTCAAGGAAAACTCTTGGCCGATAGTGGGCGACAAGACCTTGCGGGGAGAAACCTCCACAATCTCTATCATAGAAACCGGTTCTTGCAGCAAGGCCTTATATGCATTGATCCTTCCCCAGCCGGAATCTTCATCTTTTCCGGGCTGTCCGACGTCATCACTTGACGCACAGATGGTGTTTCTCACTTCGGTATGCGAAAGTGCCGGGTCTTTGGACCAGATCAATGCTGCCAGAGCTGCAACATGCGGACACGCCATCGATGTCCCGCCCAATCGGTAGTAATGAGGAGCAACCTGTAAGCTGGGGTACGCCTGCCCCTGATCGGAATTATCCGACATTGTAGAGAGAATATCATTTACCGCATCGAGCCCTTGACCCGCCCAGGTAGGATCACCGCCACCCGGGGCGGCTACATCAATTAAGGCGCCGTAATTGGATGCGGAATAGATGCTCCATGGCATGTAATAGACTTTCCAGAAGGAACGTTGGTCGTTGTGGTCAGAAGCGGCAACCGCTATGGTTTTTGAATAATTCGCCGGTGAGTAATAAGCTACATCGTCATTCTCATTACCAGCCGCAAAGACGACGACACAACCTTTCACATCGACAGCGGCATCAATCGCGTTTTCGATCACTGGATTGGACGGTAATCTCGAGCTTGGCCCCCAGCTATTCGACAAAACAACATGTGTTGGAGCGTTAGCAAAGCTGGCGGCATATTGTATTGCCTGCGCAGTGATATCATCATACGCATTGGGGAATATTTTAACGGGAAGAATCTTCACATGTGGAGCAACGCCAATCAAGCCTGTGCTATTATTTCCTACCGCAGCAATCGTGCCTGCACAGTGTGTACCATGCCCCACTTGATCGTAGGGATCGCTATCAGGATCAATAAGGCCTGGATCTTCTACGGGCTCGTCACCGCTAAAATCCCACCCATTTGTGTCGTCGATTAACCCGTTTCCGTCATCATCCGGATCGCCATCACCGTTAGCATCTCCGACGGGATCATTTTCATTATAAAAAATGTTCCCTGCAAGATCGGGATGATCGCTCCATACACCTGTATCGATCACGGCCACGATGACATCTTGACCCGGTTCCTGACTGGGATCGGCAAACTCATTCCACGCTTCGATCGCTTGTATCTTGTGAAGTCCCCACAGGTCCGGATAGTCCTGTCCCCAGCTCGCCTCTCTCCAATATCCCGGAATCTGGTCATCTTCCACATAAAAATCATTAGGAATATAAAAGACGTTTGGAAGCGGAGTCGCATAAAGCCGGTTCAGGTAGTTCGGCTGGGCGTACTCCACATCAGGTCTTTTCTTCAATTGTGCAACGACCTGTAGTACATCGCCGTCTTTTGAAAATGTAACTTTATAGTCGCGATAGAGAGTACTTTGTGGCGGGCTCATGGACTTCAAAGCTTCCTGGAAAACTTCGTTATCATCTATATTGTTTATATCCTTATATCGCTTTCCTCTGAATCGGTACCATCCCTCCCTGTCTTTTTCCAACGGCTTCTTTTTTAGAAATTGTTTATATTTGGCAACGACGGGTTTAATGGAATGTACTCTGCGAACACTTTTAAACACAAGCCCAGCATCTTGTAATACGACTCTAGGATCCCTGCCTTCCTTAACCCCAAAAAGAACTTGACCTGGGGCGAAGGGTAGTGATTTTTCTGCTTCGGCGAGCGCAGGGTTTTTCCATGCCGCGGCCTTGGCCAGGACATCGTGTGAGTACACAAAAAGAGTGGCACATAGCACAACACATAACCCAAATACCCTGATGATTCTTTCCCCCTGCATCTTATTTACCTTTACGGAGATCTACCATGTGAGTGTCTCTGATGCATCATGTACAATGACCGCCATCCAAACGAGGTGAGAAGGGTGAGTAAGGGGACTCGAACCCCCGACCCCTAGGACCATAACCTAGTGCTCTAACCAACTGAGCTACACCCACCATCGACTAATCGGCCAGACGGATACCGACTCAGCCCCTGGGGAAGCCCGCCGGATGTACAGCGAGGCCCTGCGGCCATCTGACCGTATGTACTGTAACTTGTGGCCCATTCTTTTTCAATGGTTGGAGGTCTCCCAGAATTGCTTGGCGCTGGGCGCCACTGATCCAAGCGTGTCGGGAACTACCAGTATTTTGCGTAGTATACATGCAAGATAGTAAATATAGTTGTCTCTCAGTGTTATTTTATTCAGGGCGCCGGCGGCCAAGCTGCCGTAGTATGCAGAGTAGGGTTACAGATTGCGTGTCCCACCTTCTGTGGCATTGTATGTGTTTAATGGGCCTGGGCCTGGTTCCTTTTTGCGCAGTGTGTTTTTTGCTCGAATGAAGGCTTCAAATGCTACCCAGACGTTGAACTGGTGGTGAGGCATTCCCGCAAAAGGTGCCTGACCCACTCTATTGAACCTAAACACGTACGTGGAGGCGTGGGAGTCGATGATCTTAAGTTTCTTACGGCGGAATTTGAGTGTGTAATCGGCCGGTGCATTATCAACGATAGGTCGTTGGCATCGATGACTCGTCGTGTATACGGACTGTCCCTTGGGGATGTGTGTTTAGCTTCTCCAGCAGTGGCAATGCCCGCAAAACCCCGTCGCTCGCGCTCTGGGCTCTGATTATGTTGCTTATTGCCTTGATCAGAGCTCCGATCCCGGCGCGTCTGGAGAGTGGGATTATTCTGGACGCTAAACACGTATTAGGGGCGGTTCGGATGGCATGGGCAAGATCGCGTCAATTCACACAATTCGGATCGGCAGGTATGTTCGCTCCGCTCATGCAGCCGATGAAGATTTGCAGGTCATACTGATCCACGTAGCTGTCGCCGTTAAGTTTAGCATCATCGCACTCGGCTGGCGGGTATTCGCTGGGGCCGGCCATGCAAGCTTGGAAGTAACCAAAATCCTCCAGGTCCACGTCACCATCAGAATCG
>CP070790.1:1085218-1089575 GCA_020346805.1 Planctomycetota bacterium | reverse complement strand
GTTAAGAGGTACCGCTGCAGCCCTGGCCGGTGTTGCAGTGGGGCCGCAACTGGCTGGGGCTATGGCTGATGCCAAAAGATCCGGTTTGAAAATAAGTATGTGTGACTGGTCGATGGGATGCCTGGGAGAGCTCAGGGCTCTGGAGGTTGCGAAAAAGATCGGTCTGGACGGGGTACAAGTCAGTCTTGGTAAAAACGAGAAACCACATATGACCCAATTGCGCAAGCCTGATTTGCAGAAGGCATATTTAGCCGATGCGAAGAAGTATGGGGTAGCCGTTAACTCATTGGCAATGGGTATTCTCAATCGGATACCTTTAAAGTCCGAACCACACACTGCGTTGTGGGTAGCGGACGCCATCGAAGTGGCTAAAAAACTGGGGGCCTCCAATATGCTGCTGGCCTTTTTCGGCAAGGGCGAATTAGATGAGAAGAACCAGGAGGAGATGGGGCGGATAACAGAGGTGATGAAGGAATTGGCTCCGCGGGCGGAAAAGGCGGGGGTGATTCTGGGATTAGAAAATACGATCAGCGCCGAGGCCAATCTGAAGATTATCAAGGAGGTTGGATCGAAGTATGTACAGGTTTATTATGATGCCTACAACCTGACTAGAGGAGGCAAAGATCCGATCCATGAGATCAAACTTCTGGGCAACAAGAATATGTGTGAGATTCACTTCAAGGAGGGCAAGTCATATTTGGGCGAGAGTGGCATCGTGGATTGGAAGATGGTGGTGAAAACCCTGAAGGAGATCGGCTATAACAAGTGGATAACGCTGGAGACGTCCAGTCCGAATAAGGATGTAATTGCCGATACGAAAAGAAATATGAAATATGTTCGAGACTTGTTTGCCGGCGTTTGAGGATAGTGATTTCGATTGATGGGGACTTTACTTTGTCGAGCCGGTTATTTTCATCCGCTTACTAATCCGCCATAGGCGGACAGCTGGTCATGTAATCACCACTGGATAAATATATTTCTGTAATTAAGGAAGGGTGTAATGAAACCAACACGACGGGAAATGTTATCCGGAACGGCGGCGATGCTGGCGGGCATTACTGTAGGTCGGCAATTGGCGGGGGCGGTGGCCGACTTGAGAAAGGCCGGGGTGAAGGTGAGCATGTATGATGCGTCCATGGGTTACCGGTCGGATAAGAAGGCATTCGCCCGGGCCAAAGAAATCGGACTGGACGGAGTACAGGTGAATTTCTGTCTGTACAATCGGCCGTTCGATATCAAGCTGCGTAAGCCGGAAGTTCAAAAGGAGATTTTGTCTGAGGCCCGCAAGCATAAGATAGCCATCAACTCGGTTGCGTTGGGCGTTTTAAATGTCGAACCTTTGAAGTCCGAGCCACGGGCGGCGGTGTGGATGGTCGAGGCCCTGGAGATCGCCAAGGTATTTGGCGCCAAGAACATCATGCCGGCCTTCTTTGGGAGGGGCGAGCTGAAATGGGATAACAAAAAAGACATCCAGCGAGTGACCGACGTGTTGAAAGACCTGGCCCCGCGGGCGGAAAAAGCGGGTGTGATCATTGGTCTGGAGAATACTCTCGAGGCCGAACAGAATCTGAAGATCATCGAAGAGGTCGGCTCCAGATTCGTACAGTCCTACTACGATGTATTCAACATGGTGGGCCTGGACGAGGATCCGATCAAAGCGATCAAACTGCTGGGCAAGAAGAATATCTGCGAGTTCCATTTCAAAGAAGGCGGGCACTATCTAGGCCAGAGCGGAAGGATCCCTTGGAAACAAGTTGCGGCGACGATCAAGGAGATCGGCTACCAGGGCTGGATTACGCTGGAGACATCGAATCCTTCTCGGGATGTGATTGCCGACACAAAACGAAATGTTAAATTTGTGCGCGGTTTGTTTGCCGGCGCCTGAAGATAGTGATGCGATCGGTTTCTAGATTGATAAAATAAACCAGGTATTGTGGGCAGGAGAATGTTTAGATGACCTCCCGCGAACGGATGCTGGCTGCTTTGAGACGTCAAACAACGGATCGGACGGCCCGGCACGAGCATTTCTGGCCGGAGACGGCCGATGTCTGGGTCGAGCAAGGCTTACCGGCGGATACGGATCTGGCTGATTATTTCGGGAGCGACCTGCGGGGGGTTGACGGATACGATCATACGCTCGGATTGCCGGAGGAGGTCCTGGAAGAAACGGAAGATTGGGAAATTCGGCGTGATGGCAACGGGGTCAGCAAGAAGTTCTGGAAAAAGCACTCGGGGGTGCCGGAGTTCACGGGTGAGTTTGCGGTTCAGAATTACCAGCAATGGAACGAATACAAGGATCGGCTGCTTGATCCTGCGGGCCGGTTGAATTTAAAAGAGACGGTTGGCAGGAGCCACGAACTACGCGATGGGGGATACTTTGTGGTTTGGGGGGTTATGGGCTTCTGGGAGGCGGCGCGGGATATTCTCGGTCCCGAGACTTTACTGCTCAACGTGGCGATGGAGCCGGCGTGGATTCGGGAGATAATCGAACATCTGGCAGCGCTGTTTAAGACGATGTATGAACAGTTCCGGCAAGCGGGCGGTTACATGGACGGTTTGTTTTTCTATGAGGACCTGGGTTACCGCAACGGGATGTTCATGTCGCCGCAGTCTTATCGCGAACTAATCTGGCCGTCGCATTGTCGAACCTTTGGTCGGGTTCATGAGGACAACATACCGGTAATCGTTCATTGCTGCGGGCGGGTGCACCAGGCTATAGATAGCTTGATTGAGGCGGGCATGGATTGTCTGCAACCATTGGAGGCCAAGGCAGGGATGGATCTGGGCGAGCTGAAGGCCCGGTACGGAGATCGATTGTCCTTGATGGGTAATATTGATGTTACGGTGCTGCGGACCAACGATAAAGATGCCGTCTATCGGGAAGTGACGAACAAACTTAAGGCCGGTACTGAAGGAAGCGGGTACGTTTTTCATTCGGATCATTCGATTCCGCCGGAGGTGAATCTGGAGACGTATCGTTTTTGCTTGGAATTGGTGGAGGAATTCGATCGGCAGCATGCCAGGGAATAGTTTCCGGACATGAATGAGATTATGTGTTTTTAAAGTGGCAGATCGCGGCGTTGCCATATGAGGCCACCGGCGACGGCGGCAGTGACGAGTATCGAGGTTAACACAGATATGTCGCTGAGTGGCCAGGTGGATTGGTGAAGAATCTTTGGACCGTCGATATACCAAAACAGGGTCGTGGGCCCCAGGAATTCCATGCCGGGCCACAATTCCGCCACCAGGCAGGCAAAATAGTTAACCACCAGATAAGCAACCGTAACTCCCACGGCCGTGCTGCGTCGGCGAAAGAGAGCAGCCGCCAGGAGTGATATTGCTCCCACAGCACTGGCCAGCAGCCCGCCAATGATTGCTATTCGGAAAAAGGGATAAAGAGGAATTTCCTCGTCGAAGCGGTACAGGCTGGTGCCGACATAAGTTCCCAGGAGCATAACCAGGACGAGGGCGAACATGCCGACGATGGTAAGTATGCCCGCGCAAACATAGACTTGGGTTTTTGTGGCCGAGAGGCTCAATATCAATTCCATCGTCCCGTTCTGCACCTCTCCGGCCAGTAATCTGGTAGGTACACCCACGGCAAAAAGCATGTAGAGAATCAGAACCAGTGGGTGCTGATAACCGATGGCGATGAGTCCTGAGACGTTAGTTGCCTGCAATTCCTCGCCGCCCAGGGCGGTCTTGAACACCGAAGGGAGCAGTTCAAGGAAGCTCAGGAACATCTTAACTTTTTCATTGTCGTGTACGATGCCACAGACGGCAATCTGGATGAGAAATATCATGATAGCGATCAGGCACCACACCGGTAAAATGCGCATGCACCAGAAGCGCAGCAGGGGCAAAGGAAAGGGGGGCCGTTTTCCGGGGCTCATGAGGCGTCTCCTGTTGGGGTGGAGTTTTCACCTGATTGGTGATTGGGACTTGAGTAACTTTGGTAATACTGAATAAAGGCCTCTTCGAGCGATGTCTGTGGAGTGGCTATGCGATCGACGGGAAACTGCGAGATCCATTTTAACACTGCGTCGGCGGATCCTTGATAAGCGAGATGGAGCGATTCGGGTTCGTGCTGGATTACTCTTACACCGAACAGTTTATCGATGGGCACTTGCGGAACCTGGGTACCTGCAACAAACCAGATCTTCAGGCGTCTTTCACCCTGTTGTACGATTTTGGAGATGGGGGCCATCTCGACCAATCGTCCCTCGCGTAAAATGCCTGCCCGGCTACAGGTGGCCGATACTTCACTAAGGTCGTGGGAGGAAAGTAGAACGGTGGCGCCTTTTCTTGCGGCCTCGCGAATCAAATCCAGTACTGTCTGGCGCATGAGAGGATCGAG
>CP070790.1:1078984-1085118 GCA_020346805.1 Planctomycetota bacterium | reverse complement strand
CATATTTCAGCTTGATGCGTTTGTAACCGTCGGCAACGGCCCGGTCGATCTTCTCTAGCAAAAGATCAATCGACTCCATAACCCCGAAGTCGGCTCCCACCTCAACCGCTGGATTTTTCCCGCCCAAAGCCTGCCATAACGGTTCGCCACGGGTCTTGGCGTAAAGATCCCACCACGCCATATCCAACGCCCCCTTGGCGAAAGGATTGCCCTTAAAACATGACAATTTGTTCTGGAGCTCTTCGCCGGCAGCAATCTTCTGTCCCAGGAGAGCCGGTGCGAGAACATCGCGTACCGTATGAAAAACACCGATCGAGTACTCGGGACAGTAAGTTGGATATTGGAAAGGTTAAGCCTCCCCCCAGCCGTGAAAATCACCCGAAACCAGCCGTACCAGCACCGGTTCAACCGCCGCATCGCTTCCATACGCGGTGCGGAACGGGTACACCAGCGGCAGGCGGACACGATAAACCTCGATGGTGTCAATTCTGCACATCCGCCTGGCGATCTCCATATTACTGATTCTGCATGTCCGTAACCCCAAAATGGGGAAAAGCATTCTAATCTCGTTAATAAGCCAAGGCAACGTTACTTGCTTGCCCGGCCGAGCCTTGACGGGTAAGTTTTAGCACCTACATTATGGGTGATCGGATATGCCATGACGCTTTTATATGATGTACATACTCACGTCGGCCTGGATCAGGCCTTTTACCTCCGGGGGTGGTGGCCTTATGCCGCTACCGCCCAGGACTTGCTGCAGCACTTGGACGCCTGCGGCATCGCCCGGGCCGTCTGCTTTCCCATGACCATGCCCTCGGCATTTGATCCCTATGCCTTTATCGATCGGCAGGAGGTCGAGTTGTTGCCCGGTCGCATACCCTTTGACCGCGAGAACGCTCTTCTTGTTCAGGAACTCGAACGGGTCGATACTGAGCGTCGCCTATTGCCTTTTGCCATGTTCGATCCCTCCCGCCTGGTAACCGAACAATTAAGGAACCTGGAAAAACTGGTCGGTAAAATAAAGGGCCTCAAGACACAAACGACCATTATTGAGTCGCCGATTCGCTCCCTGCTCGATGAAGGAAAGGAGTTGATGGCCTTTGCCGAGCAACATGAACTGCCGGTCCTCTTGCACGCAACTGTCAACCCTCAGGCAGTTTGTGCCCAGGCCTCGGACTGCCTCGCCGTGGCCGAGGCCTTTCCTGGCGTGCGCTTCTGCCTGGCTCACTCTCTTGGATTTCACAAACAACTGCTGCTCACCGCGGCCGGGATGACTAATGTCTGGATCGATAGCGCATCTCTGCTGGCCCATTGCCAGCTCGCCCTTGGGGGTTCTCTCATTGCCACCGTTCCTGCCCAGCGGGTTGACGCCGATTACCGGCGCCCCGTCCAGGTTATGACCGCGATTTATGAAATGCTGGATGGCTGCTATCTTTGGGGATCGGACAATCCCTTCATGAGTTGGTTTGACGACGAATTGAAAATTATGTATTCGTACCGGCAGGAGGCGGAAATCTTACATGCTTTACCGGAATCGGTCCGGAAGGAAATGGGTAGTCTTGCCCCGCGCCGGTGGCTCTATGGTGAAAACGCAGGTGAACCATGATTGATCTTAAAGGACATGCCGCTCTGGTAACCGGTTCGAGCAAAGGGGTCGGCCGATCTATTGCCGAGGCTTATGCCGCCGCCGGGGCGGATGTAGTCATCCATGGCCGGGCCCTGGGCCGCGAAGCCAAGGAGGTCCTCGAACGATGCCGATCGCACGACGTATCGGCCTCTTTCGTGCCCGGCGATCTTTCGAAATCGACCGAGCCGGTGGTGACCGATCTCTTCAAGGCCGCCATTGCCGCCCAGCCGAACCTGGACATCCTGGTCAATAACGCCGGTCAATACTTTGACGTCCCCTTCGAGCAGATGACCACGGAGTTATTTGGCAAAACCATGCAGCTCAATGTGACCTCGGCTTATTTTCTGACGCAGCGTTTTGCCAATCATTGGATGGCCAACAATATCGCCGGCCGGGTGTTGTTCATCGGGTCGATCAATGGTCAGCAGGCCGAACCGGTATCGACCGCATACGACATATCCAAGGGTGCGGTGGAGATGATGGTCAAGACCCTCGCCGTTACCCTCGCACCGCGTAATATTCGCGTCAACGGCCTGGCCCCCGGCGTGGTCCTTACCCCCCAGACCAATTGGATTATAGATGGCAATCCCGAAAAGGCGGAATGGGTCAGGCTCCATACCCCCAATCGCCAAATCCCCCACGCCGATGTCTGCGGCCCCGGTGCGGTTTATCTGGTCAGCGATGCGGCAGAGCATGTTCACGGACACATGCTCATGATCGACGGCGGCATCAGCGCCTGGCAGTACCCCGAATCACCCGCTTGATTTTTCACGATCTTCAATATTTTGGAGTTTTATATAGTTGATGATATAGGCTATGAGACAGAACAGACAAAGTATTCCTCCAAATAGGGCAAAATCTTTAGATATTGTCCCGATAGCCGATGCGATCATAACCAGACATAGACTTAAGAGCCCTGCTTGTCGGTTGGTCATATTTTTGTCTCCCATGTAATGGTTCAGCCTGAGTTGGAAAACAAGGTTATGCTTCCAGATTACTTCCAGCCGTTGTTAAAAAAACGCAATAAAATCAGGGTATTTAAAAGTATAGATGATGTCGCTGGCATTCTACCACTGAATTACGCCCGCACGCCTATTTTCTTTAATTATAAGGGGTTACGTCATATCGTCAAGTCCCTTTATGTGCCTTTGAATACCACATAAGTCCTTTTAAATGCCGCCGCAGGTCCGCCTATGGAGGAATAGTTACATGCAAACTTCCAGATTTCGAAACAGCTTGACACGCAGTTTGCATATCCGGATACATTTAAAAGAAGGGTGAATTAATAAGCGTCCTAATGCCAAAATGACAGAAGTACTCCATAGCTGAAAGTGAAACGTGATAGCAAGTTATGTATGGTAGGAGATTAGGAAACAATCTAAAAGTATTTTATGTCTAACGCAAAGTCTAAATACAAATATGCCCTATACAAATATGCCCTTTTGCATGCCCTTGCTGACCTGGCCGTAACCAATAGAGAAGATACAGGAGAACCTCTCCTACTCAGAACTCGTGAGATAACCAAAAAGTGTATTAAGCTGTATTGGCACCTGAACTATCAAAGTTCGTGATGCCTCTTTCTGGGTTGGATAACTTTTTCGGTCGGCACAAGTAGCGATTTTCCGGCGCCACGACGAATCAGTTAACCACTGCTGACCAAGCGAACATCCTGTAACGTCAGCTCAACCTTTACCTGAACCGGGGTTTCACCACTTCCGCAAGGCTTTGGCGGGGAGAATGTACGCTCCGGGTAGCTCGCACTTCCGAAGACCTGCGTGTCCGTGTACGTTCCGGACAATCCCGCTTGCTCATAGTAGTAGCTCGTCTGCATATCGTAAGATCCGTCAGTCTGCCACCTTCCGTCCCAACTGTAGCCGAACGTCAGATGAATGATCGTTTCGGTGCCGCCGCCGGGACAGGTGTAATAGAACTCGTGAGACGTCGCTTGGTGGCCGACATAGATGCTTGGGGTCGAGCCGATGAAACCTTCCATGTTCCCGTTGCCCCAAAGCTTTATCTGGACGTCGAGCGTCTGAGTGCTGGAGTCGCTGCCGCCGCCGTCGAATTCCCACGTTATAGAGACTGTCCTGGTCGCCGTGCCCTCGTAGACGCGGGGGTATTTCAGTTCCTCCGGCGGCACAGCGGGCTTACTCTTGAATTGCCGGGCCCCGGCGTCGACCTGCAGGTAGACGATGTGCTGAGAGTCATCGCCCTCATCCTGAACCGTAACCGTCAGAGGCTCCATCGTACCATCGTTGAAGGTTACATCAGCCAGCTTCTTGCCATCACTGCGCATCAGCACACCCGGACCGTTGTACTTGATCGCGCCCTGGCCCAGCTTCGACCACTCCGGATCGTTGTCAATCAGGTGAACCATTTCCCCTTCGACTTTGACCTGTCCGTCCGTTGCCGACGATAAGGTCATCTGCAGGTCGATGGTGGGTAAGAACCTATCGATCGCTGCGGCGCCGACGTTGGTCGCAATAGGGATTAGCACGGAAGCCTGCTCGTCTGCAAAGGCCGTCGGAACACACCAGGAATACGACGATATAGGTTCACCCATCGTGCGCAGGATGTACCCGAGCAATGTCTCCTGAATCATGGGGATTGATCCAACCGAAAACGTCGCATAGTACGTCGCATCCCATAGAGTCATGTCGCTGAACTGTGGATTGGCAGGAGGCGTTTCATCGTTGCGCGGCATCACACCGCTGGCAACATCATAAATGCTGTCACACGAGTAGAACCTCGTGCTCGTGAACGTCGCCAGAATGTCGAACAGTTCCTCGATCGATTTACCCTGGATACTGACAGCAGGGTCCGGGCTGTTGAGCCCGTATTTATTCACGTGTTTGACACGAACCGTGTCCTCGACCGGCTCGTCGCGCGGATGGGAATCGTTTCGCACGTGAGCCGGTTGTACCATGTCGGCCAGCAGATGCAAGGTCTCCCCCAGACCGCGAAAAGCTCGTGCCAGATCGCGATCCCGTTCTTCGTCATCCACCTCCATCGACAGGCGGTAACTCAGCAGAGCCTCTTCCCAACTATCCAGATTCTCTGGGTGGTTCAGCGCCCATGTCTTGGCGTCGACATTCGGGTTTCCCCAGCCGTCTGGAACCGTGTCTGTCAGATATGTGACACCGTTGGAGCTGAACGGGTCATAGAAGTGTCGAAGAGCCATCGTCCACTCGGGCTCGTCCGCATAGTAACCGCCTTCAATAATCCACTCCGACACCGAGAATGTTAGATCTCCTTCGACGATACTCGTGCCTCCCGGTAAGATCACCGCCGTGCCGGTGCACAGATAGTCCGGAAGCCAGGACGAACGCGCATACTTGCTGCTGTGAGATTCGAACGTGCTCTGGAACAACTGGACTGCGTTACTGTTGATCGCCTTGTGGGCTGTTTGATGATGCCATCCCCAGGCCGGCGGGATGACAAACAGAATAGTTAGAAAGGCAGCAATACCAAGCAAGCGCCGCGAACTTTTTTGTGTTTCAGACATATCAGTATCTCCTGCCATACACTTAGAGCTTCACGAACAACCAAGTGCCGTCGACTTTCACTACCGTTGCGTGAAAGACAATGCCATCGTACTCGATTTCGACATCGCCAATGCGGCGACTAGTGTTGTCGTTCGCTCTGTCATCCTCGGAAACCATCATAAGTTGGGCCGACTCCAGCGCCGTCGCCAGCAGCGACATCAATTCCGGAGTTTGTGCAAAAGATGCTTGGTAAGCATCTCGCGATTCCGGCACCAGCCACCGGGCCGCGGCTGCCGTATCACCTGCGGCAAGGGCGGTTTTCATCCCCGTGATGGTCGGAGCGATCGCCGCCTGCTCCTCCGCGAGACTCGGCAGATCCGGAAGATCCCAGTTCACTACATCGTTATTGCCGTCCGTATTGTCCGGAATGTCGCCATTGCCAGTCGCGCCGTCACCACCGCCGGGCGGCGCGCAAACTTGACCCATGCAAACCGTCATCACCAATAAGGTAAACGCTATTGATCGCATGTCAGGTACTCCGTGTACGTATGATGCAACACGTCCCGACCTCACACAGGTTCGGGAACTCCTCGCCTGTTAACGTTCTCTCTCCCCTCCTCCTCAGAAACCCGACTGCTTTCTTCAGGCATTTAATCCTGCCCCAAAGGCAGGCCGACAATAAAGCAGCAGGAATTCAGCCACATTTTGCTGCAACTCCCCGGCGGTCTAAGCGATACAAGACCGCCCGAAAAGCGCCAGGTGCCGTTTTGCAAGTTGTTCATTTACAGCGAATTTCGAGCAATAGAGTCATCTGGTGGTATCTACTGCTGAATTACGCCCCCATGTCTATTTTCTTTAATTATAAGGGATTGCGTCATATCGTCAAGTCCTTTTTTGTGCCTTTGAAGGCATTCTAAATCCTTTCAAATGCCGCAGGTCCCGCCTATGGAGGAATACTTACATGCCAACTTCCAGATTACTTCCAGCCGTTGTAAACAAAACGCAATAATATCAAGGTATTT
>CP070790.1:1071091-1078884 GCA_020346805.1 Planctomycetota bacterium | reverse complement strand
CTCCAAAAGTTCGGTAAGTACCTGAACCTTGGGCAGGCGCAGAGGACTGCCTATAAGCAGGGTTAAATCCAATCCCAAACTTGATGTTGCAACCCGCCCCGCCCCAACCATCGAAAAAGATCGCCCCCGCAAATCTATCTCGTTAAGAATCAATTCATCCCCATCAACAACAAAAGCCAGTGTGCCGTCATGAAAAGCGTTATTATCATCGATGGCAAAATGAATAACCTGCAAAATCGCCAATATTAAGGGCACCTTGAACATCTGGGCCTCACGAATCACAATAGCCCCCCCGCCCCGGCGAGAACGCGCTTTGCCGAACTTACCCGCCAAAGCCAGGTTGCCGTCTACTTGTCCCTTGAGTTCTACAGGTTTCTCATCCGGTTTCCGTTTGGCATTGAGAAATTTTGCCAGGGAAACATCGCGCGCGGTCAGGGATAATCCGTAATTCGGGCCGCCGGGAATATAGTTCACCTCAGCATTGCCAATAATAGTTCCCTCATAAAATCGCCCAACTATATCTTCCACGCTGAATAAAGTGTCCTCCGGCAGCCTGGAAAGCTTGGCAGATACATTCGTAACCAAACGTTCATCCACCCGAACTTGAGACAAAAACAAATCACCCCGACAGGAAAACTGCGATCCAAAAACGCCTTTAAGATTTAAATATCCTCTGATATCACTCAATTCAGGCCCAATCTGCAGGGTAACACCTTCAAGCTTAGTATCTCCCTCAAAACTCCAATGGGTAATCTGACCGGGCTGAACGGTAAAGGCCAACCTATTGAACGATAAATCGGCCTGCCCTTGAGGTTTCACATTATTCCACATTCGCCGCAGCCGCCAGGGAACCGCCTGTCGCAAGTCTTCAGTAAATTTCAAGTCGGAGGCCTTAATACTCAGCTCTACATCTTTTTTAAAGGGAGTTATTTCAATCTGTCCTGTAAGCTCAAATGTCGTTTTTTCATGTCTGGCGGTGAGTTTGTTTATGATCACCTTATTCGGATTGATAACCATCCGACCGGTAATCCCACTCAAGGGTAAAGGAAAACCGGAAAAAGTGGCGGTACAATCAATCGGTTCAAGCGTCGCCCGGTAATTAATCACAGATTCGGGTTGCTCACCGGGTTGGGTAGCGGTCGGCCTCTGGCGGTCGAAGTGCAAATCCAAAGCGACCGATCCTGCGGGTTTAAATAAGTCCCAAATCTTACCAAGCGAAGTCGGTAATGCACTACGTAAAGAATTGTTGAGATGCAACTGTTCCGACCGAAATTCTAATGACATGGTGGGATCTTCAGGTTCCATCCCTACATGCCCCTTCAGCACAACTATCGACTCGCCGAACTTTCCCTCCAATGATTTGATATCCAGTCGATCCGATGTTAACCGAATATCGGCACGGGCATCCACCAACCGGGCACCGGTGCCGGGCAGCCCCAGACCGGCATTAAATAACAGGGCATTGAAGTCGTATTCGATCCGATCACTATTTGCTCCCCAAAGCAGTCGTCCTGAAAGATTCGCCAATCCGTTCGGGGCAAAACTCTCATACATCTCTCGGGTCTTTTCGGGCAGGGCCGCCGCCAACACCTCATCGAGCCGCACCTTGGCCGCATCAAGTTTAAGATCCAGATCTACTTTGCCGTTTTCCGTTCTGCCGGCCTTACCCGTCACATTTACCCTCATATCTCCCCGTAACGCCGTTAACTTATGTATGTCAAAACGTCCCCCGGCAATACGCATTTTTCCATTAAGTTTATCAAGTTGATAAGGAAAACCCGCGAAGTTGATCGAACCATCAATAAACGTAACATTAATCGCCGGCTTCCAGGGATTGCCCTCGGTCCCATGAGGAGCATCCGCGCGTTCCAATTGTACGTGGAGGTTCATTTGTGCCCGGGCATTGAATAGCTGACACAGTTTCTGATCTCGGGAGTTCAAACAGCGAAGCAGATCATCATCTAATTCAATATTCTCACCTACGATCTCCAGCCGGCCAAACTGAGATGAATAACCTCCCAGTACTCCGTTTACAACCACACGTCCCTTACCATGAATACCGACCAAATCCTTTAATTCAATTTTCTTGTCTTTACGGAAATGAACCGTACCAGTTAAATTATGCACACGATAGGGAAAACGGAAATAACGGGCCGACACCCCTCGAGCAGTTAAAGTCCCTTCCACAAACTCCACACCATAGTCCGCACCCGGCGATTTATGAAGTAACAGCGACAGATCAACTGGCCCAATGCCATCAAAATCCCGCACGAACTTCTGCAACCGACTCCATTTCTGTACAAAACGAATCTCCTCCGCACCTGCATTTTTCTGATCCCTGGGCAGCGGAAGATTAGAAACAGATAATTGCAGGTCAAACCCGATATCATTCAAACCGGCAACCGGCCGGCCAACCATATACATATCTCCCTCCACCGTTATCGGGCTGTCGCGAAATCGCCCCTTTAACTCGACATGAGCCCTCCGGCCGACAAAGTTGATCGTCCCGGCCATACCCTTAAACCGCAGGTAACGTTCCTGGGAAGGTAGTTGTTGTTCATAGGCATCGAGCGGTATGGAAAAAACCGCATCACGCAAGCTCAACGCAGCTTGGGTAGTCGATTCCGGATCGTAAGAAAAAGTATCCGGCCGAATGTAACCCCGTAAACTCAATATATCCAACCAATGATTGATTTCCACAGAAGCGGTAAATAAAAGTTCGTCGATGGTCATCGTCGGCAGGTTTCCGACAATTGCCATAGAATTAAGGTTGACCTCGATTCGACCTCTTTCCGCTGACATGTCCGGGCTGTCGGGCGATGAGATTATTTTGGCCATCCTCACCTCGTAGACATCAGGTTTATCCATTAGAGGACGGGCAACAGCACGAATTTTTTGTGGCGAACCACCCGCACGGCCATGCTCGCCCAAACGGTATTGCTTAAGCCTCACATTCCGTAAACGAATCTCCGGCAAACGCATCGGCCAGTCCGATGCCAACCTTTTCTTACGCTGCTGGAACATGACCTCCCAATTGGCCACCCCGTCGGATTTACGTTTAATCAAAGTCAACTCCGGATTTTCGGCCACGATCTCCGGCACTATCAAATCTCCGGAAATGATGCTAAATGGATCGAGACGGAAAAAAAGTGTGGAGGAACGAAAAACGGTCCTGCCCGCAAACGAATTATCCTGAGGGTCAAAGGACGATGATTCCGGAATCGCCAGCCTTACACCAACCAGATCAAGCCCGCGAAACAAATTGAACCTAACCCGATCAATCACCGCCTCTCCACCGCTGAAATCCTCCAGCCAACGTTCTGCAAAATAGCGAAGGCGCTTCTCACTGGTCAGTTGTCGGTAGGTCACCGATGCAATAATAACCAATATCAGCAGGGCAACTCCAACAAACGTACGCCTACGGGATATCGGCCGACGACGATGATGATGCCCTCCTAACCATCTCTCAACAGGATTCTTCAAGAACCAGCTCCTACCCCATATGTATTATCAACCGTAACTCATAATAGATCGGCAGGACCGCTCACCTAACCTGGCCGGCCCTGGACCAGATACGATTCAATACCATAATTCCCCCGGTGGCCGACAATATTATTATCATAGGCATAACCGGTATACGATAGCGAATGCTGGCCACGAATATAGTATGTAAAAATGTGAAGCCCAACACTGGTAAAAGCAGCATTACCCAATACCTTAACACTCGGCGCTGCATCCACCATCCAATCGCCGCAGATATCAGGATCAAAACCATCCATGTCGCACTGATAACCGCGGTGATTCCCTTTCGATAGATATCAACGTTGGGCACCAGATTCCACATCCGCAGGAATTTGTACCACGCCAGTTGTAGTACCCGAACGGGATCTCGACGGGCGGCCGACCATGCCTGTCTTCGAAAATAATCGTCCCATTGGATTTCATTCATATTTGCCACTTGGGGTATAGTCTTGGTATGAGCCAGGTCGCTGGCACCCGTCGCCCCCTCCCGTAAGCCGTCGTAAAGCGAAATCCCACCGCGGGTCGTAAGCCAGCACCACTCACCGATCACCATACGATTCCTGGCCACCCAGGGCAACAAACCAACTATAACAACTACTACAATCAAGCAAGCCAAGCCTATACCAACTCGATCAAAACCTCGGCATATAACCAGTACCAAAGGTACCAGAATCACCAGAATCACTGCCGACGGCCGAAGCATAATACAGATCCATAACATCACCCCCGCTAATATCGGCACATAAAATCGGTCCTGGTTAGGATGCTCACTCAATGGCAAAATAAATATCCAGGCAACCACCAGGCCGGTTGTAAAAAGCGTCTCGGTCAACAACAAACCGGAAAAAAAGATCTGAAATGGATCGAAAGCAACGGCCAAACCGGCCAGAATGGTTATCCACTTAGACTTCCGGGGTTCATACTTATCCGACAAAGCAAGCCGGGCCCAACGTTTGGCCAACAGAAATGTGGCCGGCGCTGCTAATGCCCCAAGCAGGGACTGAACTATCCTGGCCCAGAATAAAGGCCGCGGGCAAGCATAAAACAAGGACAGAAAAACAGGATAAGCGGGCATATAAGTCGCCCGATACCCGAATTCATCAACCAATCCCTTACCCACATTCAAAGATTCAGCCGACAAACAATAAGCTTCCTCATCCGGATAGCTCAGCTCATCGGACCTATCGCCCGAAAATCTAAACGATACCCAGCCCACACGAAGTGCTGCCGCTACTAAAAACAATATCAGCAACCACCGTCGTGTTTCTCTGTCGGCCATAAAATCAATCGAATTAATCATCAATGCTTAGCTTTTTTCAATTGGACGTGCTCGTACGCGGAGAATTCGTTTAGTCGCACGTCTAAGTCTGACGCGTTCGTCTATCCGAAAAGGTACGATCCAGATCGGACCGAGCTGATCGCATAAAACTATCGCTCCTTCACGTTGGTCGGCGCCAATCTTCTCATCGATAAAGAAATCGGAAAGTTTCTTCATTCCGCTCATCCCCAAGGGGAAAAAACGATCTCCCGGCCTGCGGGATCGAGCGATCAACGGGGGGTGAACCTGATCCGCATCCAGCCATTCCTCATCTGAGGTCTTATTCGGGGAGCGACTACCGACCTGGGTTAAATGAGCGGAAATGGTTGCTTCGTCGGCTGGCATAATATCTAATATGATCTCCACACTTCTGTCCGGCAAAAGCGTTGTTCCCTCCATGGCAACTCGAATCTCATGAGTCGACCATGACCCAATTGCCTGCTTGGTAGATCTTTCAAACACCAAACGCAAATAACGGCGATTCACACGTAGTCCTCCGGGTAAATCGATAGCCTTACTGCCCTCATGACCCGCCGCCAGATCGGCCACCGTATTTAAATGCCCATAAGTCAATTCGCCTTCTCCAACACCCATACGAATAATTGCCTGGCGTATTAACTGTGTCTGAATCACACGAGGTTTGCGGGTCAATGAAGGGCAATGCAGCACCAATTGCCGATCATCATGCGCGATTATCAACGATTCCAGCATCCTCTCCCCGGTTTCAGACAAATACCTATCCAAACCACGAGCTTGATCGGATAAACGAAGCAATGCTTCGGTTACTTGTGGATTGAACCTTTCGCGTAGCAGCGGCAGCACCTCGTTACGAATGCGGTTACGTGTGTACTCATCCGAATCATTGGAAGCGTCATGGCAAAACGTAATATCCCGATCTTGCAGGTACTTTTCGATCTCCGCCCGTCTAAACCACAGCATCGGACGAATAAGTCGAATATCACTGCCTTCTCGAATAGGCCTGCAGGGCCTGATGCCCACCAGACCGCGAACACCCGTTCCTCGAATAATCCTATGCAAAACGGTTTCCGCATTATCCTCCGCATGGTGGGCAACCGCCACCGTCTTAATTCCCTGTTTCAGGCAAACACGTTCATATAATTCCAAACGAAACAAACGACCCGCTTGTTCGATGGAAATACCCTCGGCTTTCGACCGCCCGGCAGTATCGACGGATTCGATGGTATAGGGGAGGCGGAGAGACTTGGCCAATCGCTCAACAAAGGCCGCATCACCATCAGCGGCCCGCCCCCGCAACTGATGATTTAAGTGGGCGACATGAAGCTTTAGAGACCATCCCAGTCGCTGGTTCACGGCATACAGCAGATGGAGCAAGGCTACCGAATCAGCACCCCCTGAGACAGCAACCATTACCGACTCATCGGGCCCCAGCAACTGTTCTTCAGAAATTACCTGAACCAGCCGTGTTTCAAGATCGTGCTGTTGCGGCATAGTTCCTTTAACCGTTTACCCTATCTTTCAACCAACAAAAATGGTACTCGGACAAGCAGGCAATTCATACACAACATAAATGCAATATTCAGCCTGCAACCACCACTATATTAAAGCCATATCCCTGACTCGACAATAGTTGCGCCCTTTCACAATACCAATCCGAGAAAGACATTACAGCAGTTCTGATATCTTAGGCAAAAGGAGAGATATGGTATCAAAGCCCCGCGTTAAATTAAACCAACACAATACTAAATACGGCCTATCCGCCACTGCTGGAGAGAACCGGTTCCCAGGTAGCCAGTACACGACAAATCTTATCTTGCAAACGATCGGCTGTACTTATCCCCCCCTTTACCTTATAGGTTTGATTACAGATTACGCTGAACGCATAACGACGATCGGCGGGACCGAGAACGTAACCGCTTAATGCACTTACGCCGTTAATATGTCCCGTCTTGGCAAAAACCTTACCTTTTAAATCTTTCAACCGCCTGCGCATCGATCCTTCCTGATCACCGGCTTCGGCTAAACTCGACCACCATATTGAACGGCGCGAGTGACGATCCATATACCCAAGAATCGTGGTAATCATCTTGGGCGTCACTCGATTGGAATGACTCAAACCCGATCCATCATCGATGACGACGCCTTCCGACAACACCGAAATAGACTTGAGGAATTCAAGCACCGCCGCTCGACCGCCGGCGAAACTGCCTACCCCAGGCAAATTATCTCGGACAACATACGCCCCCAATGTTTTAAGCGCCGCCTCGGCGAACATGTTTTGACTTCTTTTGTTCATGCGTCGAATAACGTCATCCAGTCTACGTTCATAGGTGGCGATCACCTTAAAATCCCTGGGGAGTATCCCCCCCGGCATTTGAACTCTCTGTCGGCGGATCGCACCATTAATCGTAATTCCTTCTTGTTTGAGAACATGCCGGCAAGTATTGGCAAAAAACAAACCCGGGTCGGTTACCGTCACGGATAATGGATTTTGGGCGGTATTCGGTTTCGAAACCGGACCGCTAACCGAAATCTGTATAGGCCCCGTCCCACGTCTTACTACGATGGGCTCCCCTTTGGTTGTAGTTTTCGAGCTGTTATCGAGTTGCACCCATGGTATATCGGGTATTAACGAAACAATGGCCGGTTGACTCAACACTTTTGCCGGTTTAATCACCACATCTATGCAATTATCGTTGAAATTCAAACCGCCCACCGGTGCGGTATACCATTTTTGAAGATTCTTTTGTTGTTGGCGCCAACTGGGATGTACATATTCCTGATCGAAAATAAAATCATCGACCAGCAGTTCACCTTGAATCGTCGTAACCCCGGCGGCTTTTAATCGTTTCGCCCATTGGACAAATGCCGCAGTAATCGACTCTTTAGCCATCCGGGCCAGCACCGGATCTCCTACCGACGGATCGCCCGACCCTATTACCACAAGATTGTCCTTCCACAATCCCAGAACCGT
>CP070790.1:1066807-1070991 GCA_020346805.1 Planctomycetota bacterium | reverse complement strand
CTTCGCACTTATATAACAACTTTAAATATTTTGCCTGTGACATGCAAGGAAAAACTCAATTGATAGAGAAGGTGTAACACGCATCCCAATTTAAACATGCTCAACCAATCCTAGATAAACTCCTTGAACAAAAGAAGTTATCTCACCTAATCCGCAGCAGAATACCTCCATGGGTATAAATTGCGGCTTTATATGGGTTCTAATATTAGTCGGGGGCGGATTTTATGTCATGATGATTGAAGTTTGGGAATTTTTCTGGTGAGAACCAGCACGGCACTCAATTAACAGGTCATTGTTTTTGTTTCCACCAGCAGAGGACCAGTAGCGCCCAAAGGAGGTCGGCGCAATCCTGGCGGCGGATTATATGCTGTTTGTAAAGGTAACCGGCGGTCTTGGTATCAATGTTCAAATCTTTCAGGGCCGACGGAGTTACCACGTCGTGATATAAATCGTGCAGTTCATCCCGCAGGAATTCGCCAATGGGAACTTCAAAACCCATCTTACGGCGATTGAGAATGGCTCGAGGCAGATAATCACTAAAGGCATCGCGCAGGATTCGCTTGCCCGAATCGCCGGCGATTTTGTATTCGATGGGCAGGCCGGCCACGAAATCGACCAGATCGGCGGATAACAAAGGTACGCGAACTTCCAGGCTGTGATACATACTGGCGGTATCGACCTTGAACAACATGTCGGCCGGCAGGCCGACGGCCAAGTCGGCCAGCAGAATACGATCCAGCGGGGATAAAGACTCGGGTATTTGTCTTCTCCAGGCTTCAGGGGCGTTGCGATAGAGGTGATTCAAACAGTCAACGGCAGCCTTTGTTCTGTCACAACCCAGCAGTTCGGCGGACAAATTGTCATCCATATGTCTGGCCCAGGCGATATGGCGGTCCATAGGGTCGGCCAGGTCGCCTTTGAGTAATTTGCGGGCCTGCCGCAGACGATCCAACCAGCGAGTGGTGCGAGCCGATGGCATCAAACGCAGCAGCGGTTCGATCAGGCTCTTGCGCACCATGGCCGGCCAGCGGTGATACCGCGCGAGGTAGTGATGACCCAGGTATCGCCAATAACCGCCGAAGAGTTCGTCACCGCCATCCCCGCTGAGGGCCACGGTAACGTGCTGGCGCGTATATTGGCTTACCAGTGCCGTTGGCAGCAGAGAACTGTCGGCAAAGGGTTCACCAAGATGATTCAACATGGGTTCGACGCAATCGAGTACGTCTTTGAAACCCAGTCGAAACTCGTAGTGTTCGGTCTTGAAATGATCGGCGGCGAGTTTGGCGTAATGACTTTCGTCGTAACGTGAGTGATCGGTGTAGCCGATGCTGAAGGTCTTTACCGGCTCATCGGCATGGCGCGATAAACAGGCAACCACGATTGATGAATCGAGTCCGCCGGAAAGGAATGTTCCCAAAGGTACGTCGGCAATGCGTTGTCCGGCCACTGCCGTTTCAATTCGTTGTTGCAATTCACGGACTGCCTGCTCGTAGGGTAATGCTTGCTTAGGCAGGTCGGTCAGGTAGTAAAACCGCTGGGATTCTTCGGGGCCTTGGGCGCTGAAGCAAAGTCGGTGGCCGGCCGGAAGTTTGCGGACCCGGCGGTAGATGGTTTGAGGATGGGGGATATAACCAAGGTTGAGGTAACAGGCCAATGCATCCGGATCGAGTTCCAGCGGCAGATCGGGGACGCAGCGTAAGGCCGACAATTCGCTGGCAAAGATTAGTTGATGGTCGTGGTGTATGTAATACAACGGCTTGATGCCGAAGGGATCGCGGGATAAGTGCCCGGTTTTGTTTTTGGTATCGACGAAGGCCAGGGCCCACATGGCATCGAATTTTTCGACCGCCTTCGGCCCCCAGGCGATGCAGGCCTGCAGGGCCACCTCGGTATCGGAGGCGGTTCGCATTGGATGGGGCAGATCGTGGCGTAGTGATCGATAGTTGTAGAGTTCGCCATTGTAAGTGATGGCATACCGTCCGGTGGGGTCGGTCATCGGCTGGTGGGCTTCAGGGGTGGGATCGATGACCGCCAGCCGGGTATGGGCAAATCCCACGGAAAAATCATCGGATTGATGCAGCCAGATACCGGTGTCGTCAGGTCCGCGGTGGGCAAGGGCTTCACAGAAGCGCTGCAGTGTCGCTTTAGCGATGGGACGACCCCTGAAATCGATAATACCGGCAATACCACACATGCAAAGCATTGTTTCGATTGCGGGGGCTAACGCAAGCTCAAATTTCACAAAAACTCACAGGTCCGGTTTTTGGGCTTGACGGACGGTTTTGACAGTTGGACAGCCTGGTTTATGATATTTAGCCAGGTGCGGTCATAAATGCCCGGATGGTTTGGGCCAATTTTGCAGTGGAAGGATATCCCTTCATGCAATATCAATACATTCAGAGAGAGTTTAGTAGGTGCGCCATTTTGCTTTTGGTGCTGTTAATGGTACGGACGGCGGTTCCGGTTTTTGCCCAGGTGGCGGCCACGGCACCGGCCCCCGCCCCCTCGGCGGCGGTTACCAATTTTGAGGGGAGACTTATTGATGAATTGGCCGTCGAAGGTCTGGCCCTGCTCGATGAGGCATATATACGCAACCAGATCCGTACTCGGGCCGGTCAGCAATATTCCCAGGATCAGATTCAGCGGGATGTGGGCAGATTGCTGCGCACCGGACGGTTTGTTGATGTCCGGGCTGAACCGAAACTGGTTGATGGAAGGCTTCGGGTCGTCTTCACCATAACGGAAAAGCCGGAGGTGGTATCGATCGAATTTGTCGGGGCCAGGGAATTTAAGTCCAAGGATTTGCTTGAGGAATTAGCCTTTGCGGTGGGCGATCCACTCGATTTTTATGACGTTCGACGGGGACGGGAGACGATAGAACGGCTCTATAAAGAAAAGGGTTATGCTTATGTGCAGGTGACCTACGATGAAGATGCCCTTCGTAACGAGCAGCGGGTAATCTATGACATTGTGGAAAATCAGAGGGTTCGCGTACGTAAGGTTTTGATCGAAAACAACATGACCTACTCGGATCACGAACTCAAGATGCAGATTCAAACCAAAGAGTATATATGGATTTTCCGTACCGGAGACTTCGACCCCGAACAGGCGGAACGTGATGCGGTTACCTTGCAGAACTATTACCGCGACCGTGGTTTTTTAGATGCGGAAGTGGGTTATGTGGTTGAGTTTGTGGACGTAGCCAGAGAAAAAATGGACGTTATTTTCCGGGTTAATGAAGGTACTCGTTATACGGTTGGGGAAATACGCATCCAGGGTAATGAGGTTTTTGATAACGACGAATTGCTGGCGACCATGCGGCTTCTGGTGGGCGATTATTTCCTGGCCGCCCGTCTGGACAGCGACGTGAAAAATCTGACCACTTTGTATGGATCTCAGGGTTATATTTATGCCCGGGTATCCGCCACCAAGGTTTTTGCCACGGAACCCGGTCAGGTGGTGGTTACCATTACTATTAATGAAGGCCAGCAGTTCCGGGTCGGCTGGATCGAAGTCAACGGCAACTACCGCACCAAGGAAAAAGTGGTCCGCCGCGAACTTCGCTTTTATCCCGAGGAGATATACGACGCTACCGAAACGCGGGCCGCGGAACAGAGGTTGAGGGAAACCGGACTGTTTACATCGGCGACTATTGAGCCGGTCGGTGATCGGCCCGGCATTCGCGATGCCCTGGTAACCGTGGAGGAAAATGAAAATACCACTCTTTTTGTGGCCGGTATCGGGGCTACCAGCGATAGCGGTGTTCTGGGGAGTATTATGCTGGAGAACAGAAATTTTGATTTGTTCGATACCCCCCGGAGCTGGAAAGAGTTTTTCATGGGCCGGGCCTTTCGCGGGGCCGGCCAGACGATGCAGATCAAGCTGGAACCGGGTACGGAGTTGACTCGCTTCAGAATCAATTTCCGCGAGCCTTACCTGTTGGATAAACCCATAGGTTTTGGTACCAGTTTGTATCTGTTCGAACGCGGCCGGGACGGCTACGATGAAGAGCGTATCGGTGGAAGGTTCAGCTTCGACAAAAAATTTGAGCAAGGCTGGCTCAAAGGTTGGATCGGTGAAATTGCATTGGGGGCCGAGAATGTCGATGTCAGCGATCGGGAGGCCTTTGCCGCCAAGGATATTCGCGACGCCGAGGGAAATAACTATCTTTCCAGCGTCAAGCT
>CP070790.1:1062904-1066707 GCA_020346805.1 Planctomycetota bacterium | reverse complement strand
GATTCTGCCGGTTACCGAACCAGGCATCGGTTAGGGGGAAAAGGCGCCGCTTCCATGTTTCAGTTCCGGTCAAACCGATACTGCCGGCGAGTCTATAAACGGCGGATAAACCGTCACCGGTATCGGAGTCGTATTGCAGGTGAAGCTCGCCGTCGCCCACATCATAGTAATCAACGGTTATAACAAGTCGAGATTGATTACCTTGAAAGACGAAGCGATCGTCAACGGCAAAATACATGTAACGGTCCTTATGCGGATCCAGGTTTCGGCGACAAAGCGCATTTTTTACGGTGATGGATTTTGTCCGGCCGTCATCTAACCGCGGATGGGTAATGCGGTCGGCATGATCTTCGCCCAGGTTGAAGGAAACCTCGTCGCCATTACAGTGGGGATTGATGGGAAAGGTTGAGGTTAACGGTATTTCACCTTTAAGCATTCTCCCCGCAGCCCCGGCCAAACGCATATACCAATCATGCGGCAGGCCCTGGTAGGTGATCCAATGGCCGGTTACGGGATGCTCATCGGCTACCTTAAAAATGGCGGTGGCCTCGTCGACCTCGTCGAACATGGCCACAAATAGCATCTCAGCACCGGCGGAGCGGGCGGCATGGATTTGCGACCAGAGAAATCTACCACCAAGTCGCGGTTTTAACGAGTCACCATGCGGCAGTCGTTTGAGGTTATCCCAACTGAAACCCGGCCAAACCACGGGGAGGTAGTCGATGCCCAAACTTTTGGTCTCGTGAATATCGGGTTCCCAATACTCAGTTTTGTGTCGGTTGACTTCGTCGAGACTGGTATATCGCCCCACCGTCCAGGGATGAATGGCGTCCCACGACCGATAGACCTTGATCCATCCGAGATCGGACCGGGAATCGCGGGTTAAGGTTCTCCAGCCGGTAGGGACACCACCGATGCAAAAGTTTCCTCCGTAAAGGAGGTCATTCTTGAAAAAATCCACAATCCGATAGCAAAGCGTGGGTGAGAACTTACGGGTGGGGCTATCGAAACCGAGTCCCCAGATTATGACGACAGGTTTGCCGTTATGGTGCAGATAACGTGGATCTTTGGTTATCTGGAGCTTGTCGACAAGGTATTTCCAATCTCTGGTAAGGTCTTCGAACAGCGTTCGTGCATTTCCGCCGTTGCAGTCATATTCGACGGCAAAGACTCGGCCATGGATGTTGGCGGCGGTCCGGACGTTTTCAAGAACCTTATTGCGAATCACAAACCTGTCGGATTTTGATCGTACCTCGTTGATAAAGCGTTGGAGAAAAACTCCGTCGATGTCGGTATCCTTCATCCACTTGAAGTGACGAGCTACGGTTTTGGGATGTACGGAGCTAAAAAGGTATCCGGGTTTTCCGTTGGTCAGCTTGACACCCTCGGCAAGGAACAATTCATCGGGATCGAACTCACGGAGGTCGGGCCACATTTCCACGGTGAATCTTTTGATACTGTTGCCCTCGTCTCGGCCCCAGTGCGACCAACCGGTACCGGGTGGGCTGCCGTCGCCGGGACAGGTAAACCATCCCTGGTAGCCACAAATAACTTTTCCGGTCAGCGTCGAGGAATCGACCACATCATGGGCAAGTGCAATCGAAGAAACAGCTAATAATATTACCGGAATAGCAAGCCGAAGTACTATTGTCTTTACGGCAATTGCTTTCGTCTCATTGTGATTCAATGTTTGTACGTCGGGCATAAAAATTATTGTTTTATTTCGATGGCTAGACATCGGGATATAGCTTAGCATCCCGACGGCCGATTTGCACCACCCAAACAAGCCGGGAACACCCCAAAATCCGTCAGATCCATATCGTAGTCCTTACCAATACCATGCATTCATTGGAATAAATTGGTATAATAAACTCAGTACGGAGATTTTGCCCGCTGAAATCCTGGTTGTTTTTTCTTGTCGGCCACTGCCTTAACTGTCTGCGGTGAATCCCGCCGGACCTGCAGCCGATCAACAAGGTGCAAATATGTTACGAATAATTCGAGCACAATCATCAAATCGATCCAGCAGACCGGATACAAAGAAGTTTTCCAATAACCGATTTTGCACAGCCGGACTTGTTATTCTTGCGATCTTTTTCGGGGCACCGACATCTTGGGCTTTCGATAAAAATTCACCTTATGGTGTCGTGGCCTTCATTCCCTCGCCTACTCGATGGAATGCAATGCAGGATGCAGGGATTGCCTGGGGTCGCTGCGGCTTCGATTGGCAGATGATCGAGGCCACTCAAGGTGTCTACAACTGGAGCACTCCCGATCAGGTTGTCGCCGAGGCCAACGCCCGAGGGCTTCATATTTATGCCGGTCTGGGTTATTGCCCCCTGTGGGCCTCAGCCGGAAGCGATCACCGAGGTCCACTCAACAATCCCCAGGATTGGTATGACTTCGTTTATGATTGCGTCAGCCGATACAAGGATTCGATCAAGTATTGGGAATTGTGGAACGAGCCCAACCTGGATAATTTCTGGATGGGCACACGCAGCCAATATATCGATCAAATTCTCAAGGTCGGCGCCGACGCCGTCCATGCCGCCGACCCGACCGCCAAGGTCTGTGGGCCGGAACTGGCTCACTTGACCTCCGGTGATAAGGACTGGTACCACTGGCTTCGTGAATCGATCGAACAGGCGGGCGATAAGCTCGATGTGGTAACCCATCATTGTTACAAAACCCCACCCTCCCAGGTTACCAGTGAAATGGAGAAATCGACGGCTTTCGGTGACAATCCCAGTTTGTGGAATACAGTTCATCCTTCGGTAAAGGAAGTTTTGGAATATACCGGTTGGTTCGGCAAGCCGTTCTGGCTTACCGAAACCGGTTGGCGCAGCGACGAAGTCGGTGAAACTACCCAAGGGGACTACTTGCAGAGTCTGCTCAACGACTGGTTCAGCGGGCAGCCAAATCGCGCCTGGATGTACAAGCTGTTCTGGTACCAAATATGGGAAGGAGCAGACGGTGAGAAATGGGGACTTCTATACGCAGACGAAACCCGGAAACCATCCTGGTACGCCTATCGGGATTTTGTCATCGGCCATCTCCCGCCGATAACCATATCCGTTGACTTGAATAACCCGGATGTAGAGGATCACGTTACCCATCTGCAGACTACCGACGGTGATACCGAACCTGTTACTATTGGCAACCGAAGCTGCCGAAAGAATGTTACTCCCGGCCAGGACAATTACTTTTATTTCGGTGTGGACGATTCCTTGGTCTATCAAGGCAATAGGCCCAACATTTACGTTATGATCGACTTCTACGACACAGGCTCGGGATCGCTGGCATTACAATATGACGCCAGCGGTGGTACGTATACCGATGGGGGGAGCGTCGAGTTGCGAGGAACCGATACCTGGAAGCAATTCAGGTTCTATGTCACCGATGCCTGGTTTGGAAACCGTCAGAACAACGGCGCCGACTTTCGAATCGCCAAACTGGGCGGTGGCCTGTTCTATCTGGACGTCGTACAGGTACTGATTCAGTTACCCGCGGGTACTCCCCATGCCGCTTTCACTGCCGAACCGAACATCGGCCCGCCACCCTTGCAAGTCAACTTCGACGCCTCTGACTCCATCGATCCCGATGGGAACATCGTCGATTATGATTGGGAGTTCGGAGATAACAACATCGGCAGCGGCATAACAACCAGCCACACATACACCAGCGGCGGAATTTATGTCGTTACCCTGACGGTTACCGACAACGACGGACACTACAACACGGCTACAACCGCGATCACGGTTTTCGACACCATGGGCGTCTCCATCGATCTGGGATCACCCGAT
>CP070790.1:1059787-1062804 GCA_020346805.1 Planctomycetota bacterium | reverse complement strand
GGTTCCGTCAATTGATCTATAAACATTACACTGCCGTTGCTAGTGGCCAAAAGAGATTGCCCACCATTTATTGCAATACCTGTTTCACACGTGGCGGAGGTTGGTTGAACGAGTGCAATGCTCAGAATCAGATCTCGCTGATTAATGCCTACGGCCCGCTGGGTCTGGAGGCGTTGCTTACCGATGCCGGCTGGTTTGAAGGCGGTTGGCCTGCGGGGGCGGGCAACTGGACGCCGCGCAAGGATGCTTACCCCGAGGGCATGGGACCGGTAGCCGCCGCCGCCAAGGCACAAAAGATGATCTACGGTCTGTGGTTCGAGCCGGAGCGGGTCATGCCCGGTACCTGGCTGCAGGAAAATCGTCCTCAATTGCTGTTAAAAACCAAGGTTCCCCATCCACGCGGATTTCTCTTGAATTTTGGATTACCCGAAGCACGCGATTACTTCTTCAATATCGTGAAAGGATTTATGGAATTGCCCGGTTTTCGCGTTTATCGCCAGGATTTCAACAATAACCCATTGCCATACTGGCGGGATAACGATGCACCCGATCGGCAGGGTATTACGGAGATGAAATACATAGAAGGGCTTTATGCTTATTGGGATCGTATTGCTGAGACCTGGCCGGACAGTCTGCGTATTGAATGTGCCAGCGGCGGGAGGCGAATCGACCTGGAAACGGTGATGCGAATGCATGTTCATCAGAAGACTGATTATTGGTTCGATAACGAAGTGGATCAGGCGACTAACTGGTCGCTCAGTCAATATCTGCCGAATAACGTGTTCATGACCCCCATCAACCGTCTGGACGATTATTCGTTTCATTCGGCCTTGGCCTCTTCGTTATGTCTGGGGTGGATTGCCGACGCATCGGACTTTGACACTAAAAGGGCGCAAAATCTGCTCGCCTGTTACCGGAGGATTCGCCATCTGTTGGTCGGGGCCTGGTATCCGTTAATGCCATATTCTCGTACCGACGATCAGTGGATCAGTTCACAATATCACCGTCCCGATTTGAATGAGGGGATGATTCTTATCTTTCGCCGACCCCTTAGTCCTTATCGTTCGGCCGAAATCGCGCTCCACGCTCTGGATGCCGATGCGACTTATGAACTCATGTATGAAAGCACGGGTGAAAAACAACTTGCCAAAGGCGGCGACTTGATGAAAAAGCTTGAAATAACTCTCCCGAAGAAACAACAATCGGAATTAATAGTATATCGCAAGTTAACCAATTGATATCATGCCGACGATAAGCGGCAACACGCCGGAGGCGTTTATGCAGGCACTGCTGAGGGTCAGAAAGTTTCTGGAACCGCGGCCGGCAAACCAGAAGATCCTGACTATCAACGCCTGGAACGAATGGACGGAAAGCAGCTACCTGGAGCCGGACACGATAAACAAAATGGGATATCTCGAAGCGATCAAGCAGGTTTTCGGCAAAAGTTAAGTTGCGCGAGATTTGCAAATAGAGCACGATCAAGCATAATCACAGACCAACATGTTCGAGAATAGCAAACAAACCATGTCGACATCGCGGAGATGGCTGATCGGTGCGGCCGGTTGGCTGGGAGTGGTAGTGGCATTGGGGCTGCTACTCAAGTACGACGTGGCCATGATGCGTTTTCGCTACTGGCTGATACCCGAAAGGCCGGAGGGTATGGTTAGGCAGGTTCTGCACGGCTTTAGGGAATTTGCCCAGATCGTGCCTATCGTGGCGGCCCTGATTATGGTGGCCATCTACGACAAGAAACGCAGGTGGAAGGTGATTGCGATCGTCTTGGTGGCACAACTGCTGGGCAGCATCGTTTATAACACCGGCAAATTCACCATCGCCCGGTATCGACCCAATGCCGAGGTTGAGATGAT
The DNA here is from genome assembly GCA_020346805.1 of Planctomycetota bacterium. GTDB lineage: Bacteria > Planctomycetota > Phycisphaerae > UBA1845 > PWPN01. Next base: position 1,060,936 of record CP070790.1, on the reverse strand, counting down.
CAAGGATCTATCGACGTTAACGCCCGCCGAGACCTGGATCGGCTGGCGGCCGGGCAACGGGGACAAGCAAACGCAATCTTTCCCTTCGGGTCATTCGGGGGCGGCATTTGCTCTGGCGGGCGTGTTGGCCTGGTTCTACCCGCCTTTGCGCTGGCTGCTGTGGATATTGGCCGGCGGCTGTGCCGCTTCGCGTTATCTTGATGCCGTCCATTGGCCCAGCGACTGTCTGGCCGGGGCGGTTATCGGCTACCTGGCGGCCTGGGTCAGCCTGCGTCTGTTCAAGCAACGAAATAAAGACATTCAGCCAGCCCGAAAATGATGATGTGTTACACGGATTCCACTTCAAACTTGTGCTTTTATATTCCGCTTACTAATCCGCCAGAGGCGGACGGCTAGCATATTTAACATTACGAGCGCAGTCTTTAATCAGAGTTGGTATTGCAATATTATCACCCGATTTGTTCGAACCACCCGACCTTGGGGAGGTCTCCGACCAGGGGGCCGACGTATTCGCGGAAGCTGTTGTTGACGTTGTTGCCGGTTTTGTTGATATATTTGTCGGGCATGACCTTGATAAAGGGTTCCTGGTCGGGGGCCACCTCGTGGAGCCTGACCAGCTTGGTGCCGACCCGGTAAATAGTACTGGGTAATCGGACCAGGGCCACGCTGCCGTCGTGTTCGGCATCCACGGAATAGCTGACGGCCATCTGGCCTACCAGCCGAGCCTCCCAGGCGTCCACCTGGCTATAGCAGCCGGGAAAACTGCGCTGCAGATAGCCGTAGGTATCGGCCCGGACACGTGAGATATTCTTGCATCGGTCGCGAAGGGTGGCGGCCAAGTAATCAGCAAGGGCGCCGGCTCCTATACCTAACTGTGGGTGGCCAAATTCATCGGTGCCCAGTGACTCGCGACGAAGTATGTATACCTTTTCGGCCCATAGGATACCTTCAGGATCAGTGATGCCTTCGGAGATAGCAACCAGGCATCGGCCGATACGATCGTGAACCTCCTCGACGTCGTTAACGAATTGATCGATCTCAAAGGGGCGTTCAGGCAGGTATACCAGATGGGGCCCGTCGTCGCCGCGCTGGCGGGCCAGGATACTGGCGGCGGTTAAGAAACCGGCATTTCGCCCCATGAGGATATTG
>CP070790.1:1056906-1059687 GCA_020346805.1 Planctomycetota bacterium | reverse complement strand
TTGTGCAACCGGTCCTAATATTCCTTTTGATCCAGGGAATCCGCCTGCGAACTGTATTCCCTGATTCGCTCCGATCCGGCATGCCCGCACCTTAACGGGCGTGGGCAGGCCAGATTACTTGAGAGAGTATATGGACCATAATAGTAAAGATTTTGTTTATCCTGGATAATAGCGACCAATCTTGTGCTCTAAATACGGTCATCGACGTTGAGAGGGGCATGCCTGTATGGAAAAATGTGCCTGACCCGCTCTCTTAACGCATGTTTGAAGTGGAATTCGTATTATTCTCACATAGACGTTGTATGATGTATTATTTTCCCCCGTATAATTGTAACGTTATTTCTAATTCATTCGTTTTTTGTCATTCTGAGCCGAAGGTCGGAGACCGAAGACGAAGAATCGCCATTTACATATCTCAGTGTCATGTAGGACATATTTCTTTGTATTATTCAACTGGTCGGGTAATGTGCTCGCCTGTTTTGGTAGCTTCTTCACTCAATGTATCGATTCGTCCGGCAAGCAAGTTTGCAACCGGACGTGTGTATTCGAATCTCTCCAGCAGAATCTTCAAGATCGCGGTGATCGGTGTTGCCAGAAACATACCCACAATCCCCCAGATGGTACCGAAGAATATCAACGACATCAACACCGTGACCGGATGAAGATCGAGCGACTGTCCCATGATTTTAGGCTGGACCAGGTTGCCGATTAAGAATTGAATTATCGCCGGTATGGCCAAGGCGGATATCTTGGCGGCCATCGATAGTTCGGGACTCAGGAAAACCACCGGTAAAGGCAATACCGTGGCGATGATCGAACCGATATTGGGAATGAAGTTGAGCAGAAAGGCAAGAAAACCGAACATCCAGGCAAAATCAACGCCGAGCAGAGCCAGTACTATTCCAATCAGTAATCCGGTAATTGACGAGGTAAACACCATGGTAAGGATGTAGCGCTTGGTACGGGCCTCGATCTCATAACGAATACCATGGGCGGGTGCTTTACTTAATCTTTGTCCGGACAACAGGAAAATCATAAAGATCAAAACTAACATACCGTTTGAGAGAATGTTCATAATCCCGCTTATGGTATTGGCAAATATGGACTTGGCGGTCTCCCGAGGAATTTTAAAAATCGACTTGGGCAGCTCTTCAGCATCAATTCCAAATCTTTCGAGACGCAGCACAGAGACAACCTGTTGAAACATCTGTTCGATCTGAACCTGATAATCACCGGTACGGTTGGTTATCTCACTCACCGCAGCGGATATCAATAAACCCACCATAAAGAGCAATACGCAGCCGAGAATTATGGTGCTTACGATGGCCATCAATCTGGGAAAATGTAGCCATTTAACCTGTACGTCGATTATCGGCGTAAGACAGAAGGTAAAGAAAATAGCCAGGACAAAAGGGATCATCACCGAGCTGAAAAAGTATAAAGCCCCCGCAGTAGCTATTGCGGTAAGGATCAGCAGGCAGAAAGTATGGATTCGTTGTGCTTTTTCCGATGGATTCATATTGCACCTTTGTTTGCCGACTACTTTACTCGACAAGGTCCCACAGTTATGTCGTGCAGGCCACCCTGGCGTGTCGCGACGAAACCTGCCGATACTCACAAACGATTCGGCTTACTCCACCTAATACGGGCCATCAACAGATCCCCCCGCCAGCCGTCGGCCGGCAAACACTCGCCCACCGTTACCCAGGATTCCTCCGGCGCAGCCGATGTGGTATGAAAATTCCCCATCCGGGCCACGTGCTTGGCCTCGTTGATCCCGTCGCCGATCAGCGGAAAAACCACCCTTTCCGTCGACCGAATCAGCCGAAGCGATTCATGATCGACCGCCGCCATATAAAGCGGGGCTCGCCAGCGGAATACCTTGACATTTCCCTTCGCCTTACGTGTGTAAACCAGATACAGCCCCTCACTATGAACCAGCCAATGCTGTTGCGTGGTAGACATGGTCAGCGGCTCACCATCATCCCAACACCATGCCCTTTGCTCAACCCAATGCAACCCGTCATCAGACGAGGTCACGTAACCCCGGCCGTCCTCGGCACGAATCGTCATGTAATACCGCCCGCCAAATCTGGCCAGACTCGGTTCAAGTAAACCTCGCTTAACACCGTTATGAAGTTTATTGCCACACCTCTTGATCTTAACCGTCCGCCCATCGAACGAGCACAACACCGTACTCACCGAACGATCTTCCCGTTCTTTCGGCCCAAACGATAGCGGGATTAGCAAATCACCATTCTCCATCGTGACCCGCTGCCCGCATCCGCAGCTATAAATCCGCGTTGCTCGCGGATCGTCCCATTCCAGCTTCCTGGTCTCGGACCAACTCCCCTCCGGCGAGCGAACCACATAAACCGGGTAGCGCTTTAACTGAGGTCGAGCCAACCGCCCCTCCCGGTAATAAACATTATGCCCGATAGCCAATACCACCTTGGTTTTCGGATGATACTCCGGCACCACGTCGCATACCCCTTCCTGCAAGTCCCCTCCCAACACGCGACGTCCCAGGGAGAATATGGGCTCCGGTTCACTCCATGTCTTGCCGAGATCCTCGGTAACCGACCAGTACACCGGCCCAAAATAATCTGAGCCGCCGATCGATTGCAGGGTCATCAATCCCACCGACTTACTGGCCGAATGAATCATGCATGCCCGCGGATGAAACCACGTGGTTCCGCCCACCCGTCCGTTCCAGATGATCTTGTTCTCTATGCTTCGAACCAAGCCTGTATTTCGCCAGTCTTCATCACCCCATGTGGG
>CP070790.1:1052927-1056806 GCA_020346805.1 Planctomycetota bacterium | reverse complement strand
GCACTTCAGAGTGAATAAATGAAAAGAATCAAGATAGGAATAATCGTACCAGGTTGAATGGGAACTGAGTATGCCTGCAATGTCATTGCAGATAAAAAGCAATTACGGCTGGAACTTCCGATCGGACGCCTGGTTGGTTAGAAGGGTAAAGAAATAGTCGGACTACAAATTGTATTTGGCATCATGAGAAAGAGGTGAGCTATGAATATCATGTTTTTCGGGGCCCATCCCGATGATATTGAAATACTTTGCGGGGGGACTGCAGCAAAGTATGTTAAATCGGGGCATAAGGTTACATATTGTATTATGACCGATGGACAGATCTGCTCTCAAAAGATATCGAATGAAGAGTTGGCAACAATACGGAAACAGGAAGCTGAAGCCGCCGCCGCCATCGTCGGTGCAGAGGTTATGTTCCTCGATTACAAGGATGAGATGCTGTTTGACAACGAGCAAACACGTCTCAGGGTACTTGAGGCAATACTTGAAATTCGTCCGGATGTAATAATAACCCATAGTGAAAAAGATTATGCTTTGGATCATCGTGTAACAGGAGATCTTGTTATTGCCGTTGTTCCAATGGCGGTGTTGAACAATTGCTACTCAAAGCTACCTTGTCTTCAAAAGCATCCGGTAATATACATGATGGACACCGTCGCCGGTGTTGATTTTCTTCCCACCGAATATGTTGATATTTCCGAGGAGATGGAAATTAAGATCAAAGCGGCGTTGTGCCACAAGAGCCAGGTCGAGGCATTTGATGATCTTCACTTCGATTTCGCCGAATTGATAAATGCTCAGTCTCGCTTCCGTGGGTTGCAGGCCGGTGTGAGGTTTGCCGAGGCATTCCAAAAACTGAATAACTGGTATTCCGGCGTAACCAAGCGTTATTTACCATAAGAAAACATGCTTTGGTAATGTGGAAATAGCGGGATGATACTTTTGGGCAGTATGGGAGATACCTGATGATAAAACATAAGACTTTTTTAGGCATCCTCTTGGGTTTGGGAATTTTTCAGCAGGTTGCGGCTGAAAATAAGGCGGTGGAACCGGCGCATGCCCGAACCGCTAAACTCAAAGAGTGGGAAGGATTGAAGTATGGCATGTTCATCCATTACGGCATGAGCACGTTTACCGGCCGGGATATCGATCCGGGTGATAAACCTGCCTCAACCTATGCCCCATCCAATCTTGATGTAGCTCAATGGATTCGGGTTGCTCGGGAGGCGGGGATGAAATATGCGATCCTGACCGCCAAACATGTGCCTGGATACTGTCTATGGGACAGCAAGGATTATGATTATGACGTGGCCCAGGGAACGGACAAAACAGACGTAGTCGCTGAATTCATGAAGCAGTGTAAGCGGGCGGGGATCAAGCCGGGCCTCTACTACTGCGTCCTCGACGGACATAACGAAGGCGGAGTCAAATGGAAAGCCGCTGTGGGCGAAAAGTATTTAAAACTGATCAAACATCATTTGACCGAATTACATACACGTTATCCGGGAATCTACGAACAGTGGATTGACATTCCCTCCAAGTTGAGCCCCGCCCAACGACGGCAAGTCTATCAGTTGATTAAAAGGCTCAATCCTCAATGCATCGTAATCATGAATCAGGGTTTTCGTGATGCCGTGACTGTGCCCATGAATGCTTGGCCGACAGATTTGCTCAATGGTGAACGAACACTGCCCCCCAAAGCAGGCCATAATCCCGTGAAAACGGTAAAGGGACAAAAATACTATTTACCCATGGAAGTATGTGACACCATTGGATCTACCTGGCATTGGATTCCAGGTGATTATTGCCGCAGTACTCACAGTTTATACGGGTTATATAAGAACTGCAGGGAACGGGGCGCCAATCTGTTGTTAAATGTGTCTCCCGACAGGAGCGGGCGAATTCCAGCCGAGTATATTAAGGCATTAAAGGAATTTAAAAAGGTCATTGATAATCCTTCCCTGTTGCCGCCGCACGCGTCTTTGACCTTTATGCGGCCGATTAAAGTCTCCAATGTATTGCAGGGCAAGCCTAGCTGGATGGGTGATAGGGCTGTTGATGATAATCCGCGTACATGCTGGGCTACAAACAGCGACTTACACCAGGTGTGGCTGGAAGTAGACTTGGGTAAACCGCGAATATTCGACCACGCCCTGATCTCGGAGAAATGGGATCGGGTAAGAAAATTCGAATTACAATCCAGGCTAGGTGATCGATGGACAACATTTGCCCGCGGAGCCAAAATCGGGAGCGAGTTGGAACTCAAATTTAAGCCGATCACTGCCCGGCATATCAGACTCCATATCACTGAAGCAGTCGAAGGACCGGCAATCCGGGAATTTCATTTGTTTGCACCAAAGAATTAGCTGGATACCACGCTATCTCGCTGCACAGGGTTCCCGGAAGTTATCTTGTTCCCAAGTAAAGATCTTGTTTTCGGAATGAAGAGCAGAGACTTGAGCTTTTCAAAAAGGGAGTCTTGGTAATGGAGGGCGAGAAATAGTTAGCATAATAGATTACTACGAAGCTGCGGGAAGTACTTTGAGTGTATTGTAAGGGAACGAAATAAACGTGAACGGGTGTACGGTTCAGTTCAGTTGGTAGTCAAACTCCGCAGCTGTCGAGATCATATCCTCGATCAGTGGATTTAGAAATACCTTGGTTTTTCCGGCAATGCTTGGATGTCCAGGCCAGGGCCCGACGGCTTGTTCCCACTTGATAACGGCTTGCTGGACTTGCCGGAGGCTGTCGACGTAGTTCTGGAAGTAAATCCCGGCAGCGGTACGGTTCTCTTCAGCAATCCTCTCAGGTTTTACCACCTGCTTCAGTTCATAAAGTGCTTTGAGTGAGTTGATGTAACCGTAAATCACCCGGCTTTCCTCGTGATAACGTGCGAGACCCATCTTCTGAGCCAGCTTGACCGCCTTTGCCGCGTTTGTAACATCCTGGTTGAGTTGGCGAACTGATTTGATATCACCCCATGGTTTGGGATATAACTCCCAGAACACTTCTCCCAGCTCAGGTAGGGTACCTTCCTTAAGTTGTTGGGTCACGGTTTTCAGCGATCGGCGTTTTTCGCCGAAGGGCCACTCGCATCCATAGACATCCCATGCCACCGGCCCGATCGTCTCAGCCCATTGGGCAAACAATTCCGGATCGTCCAAACCCTGACGCATTGCCCATGACAGAGCGAACTCGTGTGTCGTACGGCCTTTGGCGTTCCAGGACCACTCGGCTGTAGCCTCGGTGTTGAAATCGCAGTAGTACAACCGCGGCCGGGGATAACCCATTAGCGAAGCAATGTTTTTGTCCGCGAATTCGTTCATGCGATATCGGATAAAATGGGCGCTGGTGAACGGTTGTACCAGCTGCCCCTTGACACCCAAGTCCGCCACTACGCCAATAACCCGCCCCTGCTTGGCCGACTGTTCACAATACGACGGAATAATCTCCATTTCGCGGTTGTTGTAGGTTAACAGACTATGGTAGTACCAGACTTTGACCTCCGGCGGAAGCATGGCAATGATCTGCTCGTTGCTGTCGGCCGTTTCCTCGCTGGTCAGGACGCGTAATCCGACGTTCGGGATCGTCTTTTTGGCCTTTTTCCATGCGTCGATGACCGCCCGCACCTCGAGTAGGTCGCGGTTCTGTGTCCGGCAACGCACACACTGGCAACCGGGCTTCTGAACAAGGTTTTCCGTCAGCCAGACGTCGACTTCTGTGACTCCCGGCAACTGCCCGCAACCGACGATCCAGTCGGCCAGTATGTCCACAATTTTCGGATTCGAATAACAGGCCGCACCCTCATGGACGCCTTCGCCTTGACCCTTGAGATCGGGATACGCCTCGTACACACCTTTGCTCCCTAGTCTTTCAAGG
>CP070790.1:1047982-1052827 GCA_020346805.1 Planctomycetota bacterium | reverse complement strand
TTTCTCGGCTTGTTCGGCGGATGGCAGTTCCTTGATTGGTTGCCCTTCAATATGGCCAGAAGCAATAGCGGCTCCCTTCCCCTTATGGCCGGATATCCCGGTTTTCTGATTGTTATCATCTTTGCCACTCTATTTATGGGGTGGAGCCCCCCCCAAAGGGCCAATATAAGCACTTTAACCAAGAAAGTCGGGGACACCTTCTTTTACAATACCGCATCACTGATCGGGATGTACGGCCTGGCCTTGCTCTTTGGGGTATTTGTCCTTCAATGGTTATTTCCCGATCTTCATAAAGCATTTGCCCTTCTGTTACCTGCAGGTTTTGTTGGGGGACATGGCACTGCCACGCTTATAGGCGGTTCCCTGGAAAAGGTGGCGCACTGGAATGAGGCCCTGACCATTGGGTATACCTTTGCCACGGTAGGCATACTCGCCGCCGTGTTGGGGGGAATTTTGATCATCAATGTTGCCGCAAGAAGAGGATGGACGCGAGTCGTGCAGTCGGCAAGAGATATGCCGATTAATTTGAAAAAAGGATTTGTTCCCGAGAGTGAAAGAACCTCGATGGGTACCGAAACAGTTAATCCTTTGGCCTTGGACCCCCTCACTTGGCATATTGGATTGGTAATGGCCGCCTTTACCCTGGCATATTATCTGGCGCATTATATTGAGAATCTTATGGCTGGCCTCCTTCCCGGAAAATATGCCGATAAATATGACCTTCCTGAGTTTTGTCTTGCTCTGCTGGCCGGCGCTTTGATACAGAAAATGTTGAATATGGCAAAAATCGGGCACTATGTCGATCGAAGGATTATGAGTCGTATTGGCTCGGCCGTATCCGATTATTTGATTGCCTTTGGTATCGCTTCGATCAAAATAACTGTGGTTCTCGAATATGCCGTTCCCTTGATGATCATGATCCTGTTGGGGTTACTTTACTGCCTGGGATTATTCTGGTTTGTGGGTCGAAAAATATTTCGTAATTTCTGGTTTGAACGAGGTATTTTTGTCTACGGATGGAATACGGGAGTTACCGGTTTTGCCATTATGTTGCTAAGAGTGGTAGATCCCAAAATGAAAACTCCAACCTTGCCCGATTTTGGATTGGCTTATTTGTTGGTATCCATCGTGGAGATGGCCACCATAATCGTTCTCCCCCTATTAGTTGCCAATGGGATTATTGTGGTTCCGGCATTTATATTAATTATCAGCTTTATTGTATGTATAGTTCTGTCGCGATACTATGTGGGATGGTTCCCCATTGCCACTGATGCATTACGGGATGGAGAGACTAAAATTGTCAGGGGGCCCGAGGGCGGATGAATTGTTGATCCAGTCACGTCAATCCCGTTATCTCGCCACGCGAAACAGTAAATCTCGATAAGGAGATACTAAAAGACGTGGAAAGAAAGTAGACGTCCCTTTGAAGTAAGAACAGATTATTCCACAAAATTAATTATGAACACACATTTCAAATTGTCCGGCTACTTGCTTTTCTTCTTGCTCTTTCCCCTTTCTTTCGGTTTTGCCCGAGGTTTGTGTGGATCGTCATCTTTGTAGTATTTCTGGAGACGATACAACTCGGCCTTTAGTTCTTTAACCTTGTCGGCATAGGCCGGATCATCGTACACGCTGGTCAGTTCGTCGGGATCCTTTTTCAGGTCGTACAGTTCCCACTCCTTAAGTTCGTAGAAGTACATAAGCTTGTAGCGGTCGGTGCGCACGCCGTAATGGCGGTTGACGCTGTGAACCGCGGGGAACTCCCAGTAATGATAGTAAATAGATTTTCGCCAATCTTTGGGGCTCTGGCCTTTCATAAGCGGCACCAGAGATACACCCTGCATATCTGACGGAATCTTGACGCCGGCGATATCCAGAAACGTCTCGGCAAAGTCGAGGTTTTGTACTAGGTGTTCGTCGACGGAGCCGGATTTGGTTACGCCGGGCCAACGGACTAGCAGCGGCATACGTAGCGATTCCTCATACATGAATCGTTTGTCGAACCACCCGTGGTCGCCGAGGTAAAATCCTTGGTCAGAGCTGTAAATAACGACGGTATTTTTAGCCAGGCCCATTTCGTCAAGATAATCAAGCAGTCGGCCGGTGTTATCGTCGACCGAGGCTATACAGCGCAGATAATCCTTGATGTATCGCTGATATTTCCAGCGTACCAGATCTTCGCCGGTGAGGTTGGCCTTGCGGAAGGCCTCATTTTTGGGCCCGTAGGCGGCCTGCCATTTTTTAAGTTGTTCCCTGTTCAGTCGACCCTGCGGACCAACTTTCAGGTCGCGGGCCAGATCCATATGATTGGCAATGGTCATTTCCTGGTTTTTAGCGGCGGTACCTCTACCCTGATAGTCGTCAAAGAGAGTCGGGGGCTCGGGGATCATAACGTCGTCGTACATGGTTAAATGCTTGGGCCCCGGCTGCCATGCACGATGGGGAGCCTTGTGCTGACACATGAGCATGAAAGGTTTGGTTTTATCGCGATTTTCTTTCAGCCATTTAAGGGCCAGGTCGGTGGTGATGTCGGTGCAGTAGCCGGTATATCTGACTTTGCCATTGGGTGTTTTGAAATCCGGATTATAGTAGTTGCCCTGTCCCGGCAGAACTTCCCAATAATCAAATCCGGTGGGTTCGCTCTTGAGGTGCCATTTCCCGATTATGGCCGTCTGGTAACCGGCTTTTTGCAGCAGTTTGGGAAAGGTCTGCTGCGAACCGTCAAAAACCTTTCCGTTGTCCTCCACGCCGTTGAGGTGGCTGTGTTTGCCGGTCTGGATTACCGCCCGGCTGGGGGCGCAGATAGAATTGGTACAAAAGCAGTTGTCGAAGCGCATACCTTCGTCGGCCAATCGGTCGATGTGGGGAGTCTTGTTGATCATTGAGCCGTATGCACTGATGGCATGGGAGGCATGATCGTCGGTGAAAATGAACAGGATATTCGGCCTTTGGGAAGATGGCGTGTCCTGTTCGGCTCCTGCCGCTGTTGTGTTTGTAAGATCGCTGAGCCCTAATATGGCCGCCAACACCACTGCGGATTTCAATAATTGTCGCGATATCTTGCTGGTTCTATTAGCCATAGTAATTCCTTTCTTGCTTAATGAGGGATTAGCTTTATAGCCTGTTTCTGGTCTTATACGGCGAATTTTCGCCATAAGAATATCCGAAATTGCCTGGTAGTGAAACAGGTCATATTTAAGAATTTTGTAGAGGCTGGATTGGCATTGTTGACCTGGATACTTGTTAGACCGGTGGAGCCGTAGAGTGTTGGTAATCGGTTTGGATGGGGTGAGGAGGAAAGATGTGGTCTACGTAAGTATTTGAATGGGCGGCATCAGTAAACGCTGAAAATACAAATACTGCCAATCAAATCCCGCTTCTCCGAGGGTTGTTATTGAGTCGTGTTACCAGAACACGGTGCTGGGTAGCTACCGTTGCTTTCTTACCTGTGCTTAAGCTGAGTTCCGCCTCAACGTCGACAATATGATGCGTTTCCAGGTCAGATTTTGCGAGTAAAGGGAAATTATATTCCACGGACTTTCTGTTGCCGGGATGAATCACCTCTCTCAGCGTGCCTCTTTTCGCGCTATATATTTTGCCATGCTTTGATATCTTCACCTTGATTTGCGCACCTTCTATTTGAACCTCGCTTCGGTTTACTAGTTCTATCTCAAGTACAACCTTTTGCCCTGGAACCACACGCGACGGACCCTTGATCTTTAAAGTTACCGGAATCGGACAGTCATTGGGCAGTGCCGAAAGCTTTGCATCTTCCAGGACGACGGCTACAAGATTGTAGATTTCGAGGTGTGGAATCGTAGTAACCAGGAATCGGCCGCCGGGCCTTTTGATCACCTCTGCCTGCAGTTCGGTCTGTTCTTCAGAGAGATCCGGCGACAGTAGCACAACCCGCTCTACCTTAGCCCCGCCGGGCAGAAGCATTTCCAAGCGAATATTGTCATATGGCGTAACCTTGGCCGGAAGTTCAATGTTGTAATTCATCAGATGAGCTAAAAGCACGCGTCCGTCCGGGCTCTTCATCAGATTCAGTTCCACCATCTCAGGGGCGTCAAGAGAGCCCGAAAATACATCCCCCCCCGCCCAATTTAGCGTTTCCGGCAAATCACGAAGCTCCTTAAGGCTCAGCTCCGGAAGAGGCCGGCGTCCAGCGACTGGCAACTTGGCAGATGGGAACCACGCAACCCGGCCCTGTCCTGCATTTCGACGGTACGGCAAATTCCCAAATACCCTTCCTTCCTTTTCCAACAATTCACCAAGACTGGATTGTGACAGCTCCTCATTATATTTATTGCGCGTACCAGCCGGTCCGAATACAATCAGACCCTTTCCACTCCTCACAAAGTTAGTAATCACCTTGGCCTGTAACTCACTTAATAGACGAACTTCCGGGAGCACGAGGACATTGTATTCCGCAAGTTGTTCCGGCTTGAGGTCCCGCTCGATAATTATGGTGTGCGGGATATGTTTGTCTGCCAGAAACCGCGAAATGGAAAGTGGATAAGAGGGCAAGTCTGCACATGTTCCCGTTAGATCGTTCAGGTCCAGCGCCACGACGATGTCGGCATTCTCGCCATCCTGAACAGCCGTCTGGCCCAGCACGGGGCCGGGTTTGCCGTCCTGATCGGCGTGAATGACGATCCAGCCTGGACCGTCGCTGATGACCTGGGCGATGGTCACCGTGCCATCCACGATCTCCTGATCCATCACCGTGACCGACGGAGTCATCTCAGACAAGCCACCCGCGGCCTGGAAGGCAGGGGTGATGACCTTGCCATCGACCTGGACCGGCCCGTCGTCGCCAGGGAACTCGTAGGTGCCTATCTG
>CP070790.1:1044091-1047882 GCA_020346805.1 Planctomycetota bacterium | reverse complement strand
ATGTGCTCAAGCCGGGGGATTTGTCGGCAGTGATAAAGGCCGGTCCAAAGGTTTTGATAATCGGCCAAGGGGCGCATGGATATATGAAGGTAACGGAGGAAACGCTGACCTGCCTGGGTGAGGCGGGAATTGAGGCCGTCTGCCTGCCTACGAATGAAGCGGTAGAGAGTTACAACCAAAGTTATCAGGAAGATGAGGCAGTGGCGGCAGCGTTGCATCTAACCTGCTGATTTTGGGTTACGTTAAATATTGGAGCGATAGCGATGGATGTCTATCTGGTTCAACACGGATTGGCCGTTGCTAATGAGCAGGACCCGCAGCGTCCTTTAAGCGATGAAGGCCGAGCGGCGATGAGGAAGGTAGCCGATTATCTGGCTGATCGGAAGGAACAGCTTATCGATCCGCCGATCTCGGCGGTGCTGCACAGCGGCAAACTGCGGGCCCGGCAGACGGCAGAGATCCTGGTTAAGGCCCTGGGGCCACAAATTACGCCGACAACACATGAGAATATGAATCCCAAGGACGATGCAAACATAGTCTACAATCAATTGATGGCGGATCGGGATCAGACGGCAGCGATAATGCTGGTAGGCCATCTTCCCCATCTGGGCCGGCTGGCGGGCCTGCTGCTTGCGGAAGATGCCGACAAATCACCTATTCGATTGGTAAACTCGGGAGTACTGAAGATCGGTCCGCTAGAAAATAACTGGGCGGTGGAATGGTACGTTACGCCGGCGTGTGTGTAATAAAGAATATTCGAGCCGATGCCTTACAGGAGGATGCTTTGTGGTACGGTTTGGGTTGGATAATTGCTTTTCTTTAAAGAGTTTATATGGGGCCAGCCGCGCAAGTTTTAAGTAATACGAATTACACCTGAAACTTGTGCTTTTATGTTCCGCTTACTTACGTGCGCGGCTAATATTATTGACAATATACATATTATCCAAGCATTTGATTCAACCGTAATCCGTATAAGATGCGTGTTATTTGTTACAGGTTAAATTGATAGCCACCTGAATTTCACACCCTGCGCTGGGGCTGGGGGCTCTGATATTTGAATTACTTATAACATCCAGTGGCGGATTTCCTGGATGGCGGTGATGATCATGGCGGCCAGGACGGCGGCAACGGCGATCCAGGGGCCGGTTTTTTGCCGGGATGCAGGCAAGGGCATAACTGCAAGGGCCAACAAAGCACCCAGTACGACACCGGTCAACCCGGCCATCGCCAGCCGGCCGTACCAGCCGGTAAGGACTATGCCTTCGATTTTATGCCAGAATATTTCCCGCGTTTGGGGGGCATAATAAAAACGAGGCAAGCCCAACAACGGCCAAAGAGCATAAAAGAGGACAAAGGTAAGGGGAATCGTCCAGGTAACAGCTTGCAGGTAATTTCGTTTCATCAGACACTCTTTACCATAACTACCCAACAACCAATCACAACATTAACGGCAATACAAATCACCATGAGAAAGGTAAGCAGGGCATGACCGCGCCAGAAGTGTGGTTCGGCAGAGGCAATCTCATCGACGCCTGAGCGGCATAAATAGCGCCACATGGCCCAGGACAGAATCAATCCTATAGCCGCCCAATGTTCCTTGATTTCAAACAGTCCGGTGAGTTCCGGACGATTGGCATCCAGCCACCGGCCGCGTACGTCCACCATGTATGCGGGATATACCAGGGCCCCGGTGATTATAGTCGCCAGATATATCGGCCAGGTGATATTGGCATAACGCCGAGCCCGCGCCCGAAAACCGGTTCGGCCGAATCCACCACCCCGCCAGGCGAAATAGAGTACGTGGAGAGAAATCCCCAAGGCGGCAAATCCGGTCAGGGCATGCAAGATCAGCAATGGGCGGGCGAGATACAATTCCCAGGTCATCACGTTTACCAAAAATACAAAACTGGTTTCAAAACAAAAGAACCAATCCGAAATAATCCGCTTACTTACGTGCGCGGCTAGTTTATCCGCCGCACACGACAGGTCCAAACTCGCGATTCATACACCTGATACGTTCGCGACTATTTTTTGAAATCAACTCCGAAAAAATCTTCTTTACGCGGGTCACAAACCCATTAGCGGCCTATTGAGCGAGAAGTATGGCCTGAATTATCTGCAGAGTCAACGGGGCATAGTCGAGAGAGTATTAAGGTTTTTACTTGCACCTTGATGATTGGGATCGATGCGGAGGGCCTGCTTATAGGCTTGGGTAGCTTTATCAAACCGGCCTTGATGGGCCATTACCAAGCCGATACCGAAATAAGAATCGGCATGTTCGCGGTTGAGCCGAATTGCCTCGTCAAAGTGCCTCCGGGCCTTATTCCACCGATCCAATCGGATTAACGCCGCTCCAAGATTATAATGAGCCTTGAAGTCCTCCGAATTCAATTCCAGTGTCTGCCGGAACAGGGGAACAGCACGGTCATATTGGCCCTGATAGGCGTGAGCCAATCCCAAATTAAGATAGGCCTTGTCCAAATCCGGTTTTAGCCGAACGGCCGTGCTCAAAAGTTGCATGCCGTTCTTATACTCGCCCCGTTCTACCAAGAGCCTGCCCAGGTTGTTATAGGCTTTGTAACAATTGGGATTGATTTCGATCGCCCGGTGATAACATTGAATCGATTCGTCTATATTACCTTTGGCGCTTAAGCATACACCAAGCGAAATGTGGAGTTCGGGTACGTCAGGGGCCAAGGTAATCATGTGTCGATAGAGTTTTTCCGTATTTTGCCAGTAAGGCAAATATCGCCGGGTAGCTATCGCTTCGGAGACAGCCAAAACAAGTACAACAGTAACAACGATTGCTTTTACGGGGCCGGGATGACGAAGTGGCGGGATTTGATTCCAAAATCGATTCAATAACCAGGCAAGGATCATCAATACTCCCAAGGCAGGGAAATATGCATATTTGTCTTCGGCGATTCCGAGGCTGTATCCGACAACCATAAAGGTAGGAAAGATGGCCAGCAGGTAAAACAGCCAACCGGTCAGCAGGGCCCGAGTCCAGCGGAGAGAAATCAGCAAGGCGATAACCAGCAGTGCGGTGCCAATTACATAGGCAAGGATTGTGGGATTGGAGACGGCCAGCGGTTCGGGGAAAGGGTAGACCAAGGCCTGTTTGATGGGGGCGAACATCTTGCACAAATAGAAGGTAATATTGTGGCCGACGATAATGAATATTCTGGTCAATGCGTATTCGCTACGGCCTTGAGAGACGGCGGTCACCAAGGCAAAGACCC
This sequence comes from Planctomycetota bacterium, assembly GCA_020346805.1. Lineage (GTDB taxonomy): Bacteria > Planctomycetota > Phycisphaerae > UBA1845 > PWPN01. The sequence continues at coordinate 1,044,640 of CP070790.1, read as the reverse complement.
CGCCGACTACAAAAAAAGGTACTTTCTCCAACAGGCGTCGAACATCGAGTTTACGAAACGGCCAGTAATCCAACAGTATCAACAGAACAGGCAGCGGAGTGCTGGTGGGTTTGGACATCAGGGCGAGCAGGTACATGATCAGACAAAGCGCGTAGTATTTCCAGGCTGCGGTGCGGATATAACCCAGGTAAGAGATCAAACACCAGAGGGAAAAGAAAGTGGCCAGCAGGGTTTTTCGTTCCCCCAACCAGGCAACAACCTCAACAGTCATGGGATGAATACCGAAGAGCAATCCAACCAGGACCGCCGGTGCGGGACGACCGAAAAGAAGATACAGCAGTATTATTATCAAAACGGTGTTGAATGCATGCAAGCAAAGGCTGGTATGATGAAAGGGCATGAGATTGTCGGGGCGCCCGCCGAGGGCATAATCGACCATCAATGATATCATGGGCAGCGGTTGATAGTATCCTTCAACAGTTGAGGGTTCGAAAACCTCAGTGAGGAAACGTTTGACGGAGGCCCAACTCGGATTTCGGACCAATACGT
>CP070790.1:1040349-1043991 GCA_020346805.1 Planctomycetota bacterium | reverse complement strand
GGTCAAAAATGCGCCTACTCGTCACCTGGGTACGATGCTGGCAGACAACCACACCATGGAGAATGAATATCTGCGGGTGGCGGTCCAGCCCAACGGCACACTGAAACTGACGGATAAACGCAATAACCAGATTTATCCCGACTTATTAACATTCGAAGACCGTAGCGATATCGGTGACGGTTGGTTCCACGTATCTGCGGTCAATGATCAGGCATTTAGTTCGACTGCATGTAGTGCTAATGTCGCCGTCGTCGCCGATGGTATAGCCAAGGCCACACTCAAAGTTGTTTTGAACATGGAACTGCCCCGTGATTTCCGATTCGATAAGATGGTGCGCAATGAAGAAATAGCCCCGCTGCGGATCACCAATTTTATCACCCTCCGCGCCGGCTCGGATTATCTCGAAGTGAAAACAATTGTCGAAAATACCATTCGGGATCATCGTCTGCGCGTATTACTGCCCAGCGGCACCCAGGCCCAAACCTACTTTGCCGACAGCGCTTACGATATTATCGAGCGTTCCATTACCCTGGATACCAATCGCGGCGATCACATTGAGATGGAAACGGAAACCAAGCCGCAATATACCTGGACGGCAGTCCATGACCCGGATCAAACTTCTCGAGGATTAGCAGTTATCAGTACCGGCCTTCCGGAATCGGCGGTTCGCGATTTGCCGGACCGACCGATTGCCTTGACCCTGCTTCGTTCTTTCTTCAACACAGTACTTACCAGTGGGGAGGAAGGAGGCGAAATTCAGGGCACTCACGTGTTTAACTACGCAATTATGCCCCTGGGTGACGAATTACCGCGAACCAGGTTGTGTCGGCTGGGACAGCAACTGGCGGCTCCGGCCCGTTCAATTCAATTGGAACCACGGGATCTGGGTGGTACCGCCACTTCACTACCGTCTACACACTCATTCATCAAAACACCACCCCACCAGGCGGTTATAACTGCCATTCAGCAACGGAGCGACTCCAAAGGCCTGGTTATCCGTATGTTCAATCCTTATGAAAATGTCATAAATGAGACACTAGAATTTGGGCAGAAGGTGCGATCGGCCGAACGCACCGATCTGGAAGGAAAAACCCTTGAATCCCTCCCTGTTTCGGGCAATCAGATTGAGGTGGCGATGAAGGCCAAACAAATTGCAACCTTGCGCACAACTTAAATGTTCAATAACAATCACTCTCTTGCATGCCAAAGCAAACAGGCAATTTAAATACTATTAGAGTACATGGGTGGTGGTGACGGACAGTCGGCCGAGAGTTTACACCAAGCGATTTAATTAATATTATATTCCATCGACCAATAGGTTTTTGATCTCCGTCGATGATGCGTTGGCAAAGAAGTGTGGTTACATTAGAAAGATGCAGGAAAGGTAAATATGAAACGCTCCCAGATCAATGAAAACATTCGTTTGGCCAAGAAACTCATGGCCGCCCACCATTTTATCCTGCCCCAATGGGCCTACTGGTCCCTGGATGACTGGCAGAAGGCCGGGCCGGAGGTTCGTGAAATCAAGGAGAGCATGCTCGGCTGGGACATCACCGATTTCGGGTTGGGCGACTTCGCCAAACAGGGGTTGACCCTATTTACCATCCGCAACGGCAATCTGGCCAAAAGCGTCAACGAGAAAACCTACGCCGAAAAAATCATGATGGTCCAGGTGAACCAGATCACCCCCATGCACTTTCATTGGTCCAAAATGGAAGACATCATAAATCGCGGCGGCGGCGTGCTGGCCATCCAGCTCTACAACTCCACTCCCGACGAAGATCTGGACAAAACCGGCGACGTAAAAGTCTCCATCGACGGTATCGAACATACGGTAAAGGCCGGCGACATCGTCAAACTGGAACCCGGCGATAGTATCACCCTTACGCGGGGGCTATACCATAAATTCTGGGCCGAGAAGGCCAACTGCCTGGTCGGCGAGGTATCCATGGTCAACGACGATACCAAGGATAACCGCTTCCATGAGCCGTTGGGACGGTTCCCCGAGATCGAGGAGGATGAGCCGCCCCTCCATCTGCTCTGCAATGAATATCCGGTACTGGGCTAGCTTGCAGGTTCAATTTACATACTAATTTTATGTTGGAGTACAAAATCGATGACCAATGACACATTTGACGTAGCCGCGGCAGGGCATATCTGCTTTGACATCATACCCCAATTTTATGACACCGGGGCTAAAAAAATAGGCGAAATCATGACCCCCGGCAAACTGGTAAACATGGGCCCGGTAGCCACCTCCACCGGCGGGCCGGTCTCCAACACTGGGATCGGACTTCACATCCTGGGTTTGAAGGTAACCTTCATGGCCAAAGTGGGAAATGACGCCTTCGGCAAGGCCATCATCGAACGATTGGAAAATGTGGCGTCGGCCGAGGGAATTAAAGTGGAAGAAGGCGGCCATACCTCATATACGGTAGCTATTGCACCACCAGGTATCGACCGCATCTTCCTGCACCATCCGGGAACCAACAACACCTTTATAAGCAATGACGTAAACTACGACCTGGTGGCCAAGGCCAGGAATTTTCACCTCGGATACCCACCTTTGATGAAAGGTTTATTTTCCGACGAGGGCAAGGAACTTGTCGCCACCTTTCGTAAAGCCAAGGAAACGGGAGCCACAACCTCGCTGGATATGTCCCTGCCGGATCCCAACTCCGAATCGGGCAAGGCCCCGTGGAACAAAATCGTACCCAAGTTACTGCCCTACGTGGATATCTTCCTGCCCAGTATCGAAGAAGCGTTCTTCATGATGGAGAACGATAAGTTCTTGAAAATGAAAACCGAGCATGGTGGGGCGGAATTGATCGATTTCTTCGATGCTGACGACTACACCGCCCTATCCGATCAGTTTCTGGAATTCGGCAGCAAAATCGTCGCCCTCAAATCCGGCCACCGCGGTTTCTATGTCCGAACGGCCGACAAATCGAAGTTTTCCGACATGGGTCGAGCCCAACCGGGCGACGCCGACAACTGGTCGAATCGCGAACTGTGGTGCCCGGCCTTTAAGGTCGATCCTATCGCCAGCGCCACCGGATCAGGCGATTCATCCATCGCCGGCTTTCTGAGTGCGTACCTGCGCGGTGAAACCGTAGAGCGATCCCTGAAGATGGCCAATACCGCCGGCAGCCTGAATCTAACCGAATTGGACGCCCTCAGCGGACTTAAAAACTGGGACCAGACCAGCAAACTGGCTGACAACAAATCCAGAAAGATAAACGAATTCGAAGTCAAAACTCCCGGCTGGTCCTTCGACAAAAACATGTTGATGTGGGTCAAGCAGTAAAATGATATTGGATCAGGAGACCCACTCTACCACACTCAGAGATATTGAATATTTTAAAGATAAAAGAAAATGGGCCGTCCTACACGACCCATTTTCTTTCTTGTTATTAGCAATGCCATTACAGTTGTTATGGTGTGACCACATATGGCCGCATCATTTCATTGTCCTCGTGCTCGACGATGTGGCAGTGCCAGACATACAGGCCGGCAATGTCAAACAGAGATTTGACCGTGGTGATCTCACCCGGATAGGCGATCACTGTATCCTTGAAGCCCGTCTCCCACGGCTGGGGAGCATTTCCGACGATGCTCGGACTCCCATCTATCGCCTGACGT
>CP070790.1:1030031-1040249 GCA_020346805.1 Planctomycetota bacterium | reverse complement strand
GCCGGCAATTACACTCTGTAAATTAGCATAACATCGTTGTGCGATATAACTGATTTTTTTGGCGAACCTTACGAATATCAGCGAAAACACCCGTGAAATATACGGGCTAGATTAATGACCAAGTCCGGGCCGGGTCAGGGAACCGGTTTTGATCGTCCCCTTCTTTATGGTAAACAGGTCAGGGTACTTGTTGGCCCATTTTTCGTTAGCGGACGGGCAATATTGGCGAGCGTTGCCCTCAACTGCGGCAACGGTGGGTATACGAGCAGCCAGGCCCACCGAATGCAGAAACGATGCACCCGGGCAGGTCAGATCCTGCACGGTGATGAACATCTTAAACTCCAAGGCCGCCGCCGCCATTAATAGGGCCTCTGTTTGTCCCTTGCAGGTCTTGAGGGCCACACCTGAATAACCCAGTTCTCGGGCCATAAGTAGCGATTGGTAATCGGTGAGAGACTCATCAATGACCACCGGTTTGATCCCGGCCGCCTGGTGCATTTTGTTTTCAGGATGGGCGTTCAAATCGCGATCCGTCGGCTGTTCCACGTATTGGAGCCGATCGAGGGCAGTCGGATTTCGCTCACGAATTCGGCCGAAGAATTCCAGCAAATAATCCACATTTTTGCAGCGTTCGTTGAAGTCGGCCGAATATATCCATTTTTTGACGCCAAGATCCTTCTGCGTCAGGGCAACAACTCGATCAATGCTCAACAATCTATCGATATCCCAAGCCAGATCATCACCGTTCATTTTGATCTTCATGTGGGTCAGGCCGTCTTGTTTAATCCATTCTGTTAGAGTTACCGGCAGGCCGTCGTTTATGCGCCGCTTGACGTCAGAATCGGTCAGGGGGTCGGCGGCGCCGATCAGGTGATATAAAGGCATAGTCGGTTTCGGATGGCGTAGGGTATAGCGGTTGAGGTACTTTCCCTTGAATCGCTTATCCAGGTAGTGTGAGAGGTCGCGGGCAATAAGATCCGATCCCAAGGCGTTATAGGAATTGATGCCGTTGGCCTTGCCGAAAGCGTCGTGAATGGCGGCATCAAAGGGGCTGATCACCACCAAGGAGCAGAGTTTAGGTATGGATCTGGTGAGTTTCATTTGCCGAGAAAGGTCAGAGGCCCGTCGCATACATTCCGGTTGTAATCGATGGGCCAGATAGAGGGGATCTCCCCAATCGTCGCAATTTCGCACAATGGCGGCAACATCGGCCGTGAGCCTTTTCATGGCTTCCAGACTTTTTTCGGGCGGTACATACCTGGGAGGAAAGCACCAAATATTACTTAAGGGCATGCTGGCAAAGCCCTCAACCGACCGACCGTTATGGCATTCGACACGTATATTGACGTGGACAACGGTAAGATGGTTAATGGCTGTGTTGCCAAACTTTAAAGGGGTACGGAAAAGATGCTTGTGGAATTCGTAATGCACGGATTGAATACGGATGTCGCTGTTTTTTTTAACGGATAAGACCATTGAGGGAAAACCCCGTCCTAACAACAAACTGCCCCCAATAATACCCGTGCCATGGAGTAAACTGCGGCGTGATGAAAGATTCTCCCGGCGATGAGTCATACTGTTCTCCTGGTGGGACAGCTCCTCTAGGAAATCGTGCCGGCGGAGAGACGTCTGAAACGATAACGGTGTTGGATAGCTTATAATAACACCGATTGTGGTATAATAAAAAAGCGAAATAACGGTATAATTCATTTGATTGAACGAGGCAAGTTTACATTGACGGATGAATCAGATAATAAACCGCATGATCGCAGGCAGATGTTTCGCCTGGGGCTGAAAAAGTTAATGGTACCGATCGCCAACTATATCGAGGATCGGTTTAATGTACCGTTAGCTGGGATTCGTACCGTGTTACGGCCGCCGGGAGCCTTGTCAGAGAAGGATTTTCTGGAAACATGCTACCGGTGCGGGAATTGTATTGACGTATGCCCGGCTCGGGCAATTCGAGTTATATCATCTGAAGACATGGATCAAACGGGAACACCCTATATTGATCCGGATTTAGCGGCCTGTGTGGTATGTGAGGAATTAGCCTGTATGAAAGCGTGCCCCAGCGGGGCACTTAAATCGGTGGATGATCCAAACCAGATTGAAATGGGATGTGCCCGAGTGGAAAGGGAAAGCTGTATTCGTTCGCGGGGCGAGAACTGCCGGCTATGCGTTGAGAAATGTCCTATGGGAACAAGTGCGATTGATGTCGACGAAGAAGGAGAAATCGCAGTTAAACAGGACGGATGTGTAGGTTGTGGCACATGTCAATTTTTTTGTCCCACTACCCCCAAATCAATTTTATTAGATCCATATTAAAACAATTATGGAGTCTTAATTTTGTTGTTTACTTAGAGGTATAAGGGGATGATTTTTTACAGGAACCGCGCTAAAATCATATGGATCAAATGATTAGATTTATTGGGGCTTATGGGCATTTTGAAGGATAATCGCCCATATGCGTTAAGTGTAACTTTCTTTAATATGTTGGCATTTAAGGATTTAAACGCAGTATTTTGACATACTAGCGAGTGAATTAACCAAAAATCCAAAATATTGGGACGTTTGTGTTTTATTTGGTAATGGTCTAATTTACTTAAATATGCGGCCTTAGGGTAAAAAAACAAGGAATTCCATCTTGCATTAGAATGGCGGATCGTTAGAATAGAATATAGAGCGGAGTTTCTTACAAGGGTAAAAAATGAGTTCATGTAGAACTCCGTCCTGGAAGTTCTAGAGGGATATAGTTAGTTGATTTTCAGCAATTAAGGTCTGTACCGTTACGGTATTATGCCATAACGGGGGGTAATGCCGGTGTATTAGACATAAACTTGAAGCACAATGTCGATGCCCGGAGCTTTATAAAGGAGCATGTGATGTGGTTGTCTGTTGTTAAACAAAGAGGCATAATTGGTCTGGCTGGTTTGATAGTAATTCTTGTTTCCGGTCAGGTGTTCGCTCAGAGTACCCTAACCTATACACTTGGACTTGGTGGTGATAACCATCGCACCGAGTGGAAGGCGGGGACGCCGGCGATGTTTACACCTGGCAATTCTGATGACAATCAGGAGTTCGCGCCGGGTTCAGTTATCACCTGGGATGTGAGAGTTGCAGCCAGCGGCAGTCAGCAAGGTGCCGCCAACATTGTTTTCCATCTTGAACTTCACCAGGGAAGTGCAGACGGTCCACGCGCTTCGGGCGCTACGTTCTATAGCTCCATTAACGATGGTACCGGTACGGATCCGACAGCAGCGGCCGCCTTTGCCGTCAGCTACGATGTTTATGGGTCGGCCTATCCGGGCCGTATAATAGATTGCCCAAATGCAAATGGACCATGCCTGAAAGTCCATACATATCCTACTTATAATGCCGCTGAAGCTGAGCTGCTGGGAATGGGAGCAGGGTATAAGCAGTGGTGTGTTTCGTGTGGTGCGACTGATACAACCGCGGCGGGAATTGGTATTGTCGGCGAACTCGGCGAAGTCCCCGTTTTCGAAGGCCAGATTGACTTAGGCAGCTTGCCGGAAGGGACATATGTTCTGAAGTTGAACACGCAAAATGTTAGCGGCATCAACGTTCTGCGAGACGATGTGTATCTTGGTGATAATCAAGACGCATTCGCCACGGCGGTTGGTACGGTTACAAATGATGGCGATACCATTACTTTTGATATTATACAGGATCGCGACTGGGGTGATGCCCCCGATCCGACTTACAAGACTTTGGCGGCCAGCAACGGCCCGGCTCATATTCTTGGAGGTCCGTGGTTGGGTGATGCAACGGATAATCCCGATGCCGAAATGGACGGCCAGCAAAGCGTGGGTGCTGTCGACGATGACAACAACGGCAGTGACGATGAAGACGGGGTAAACATCCCGCAACTCAAAGAAGGCGTGCCGATCGATATCACCTTTGAGGTCAACGGCCCCGCCGGCCCGTATCAGGTTGATGGGTGGATTGATTTCAACGGCAATGGCACTTTCGATCATCCCTCTGAGCAGGTGGTTAACGGTATGTATACTGTGGGGGTCAAGACGGTTCCGGTTACCGCACCGGTTGGATCTGCAGCGAATAGCCCGACCTATGCTCGATTCCGTATCAACAGCGCAGGGCCTCTGCTGCCGGAAGGTGAGGCAAACGACGGTGAAGTCGAAGATCATTATCCGGTCGAGATTATAGTGCCACAGCCGATACAAATGGTTAGTGCGGTCTCCAAGAGTTACCATGGTTACGTTTTTGCTGAAATGTCACTTAATCTGCCGTTGGATTCAGCGCAAACCGCTTCCGATAGTCGTGTTGGTGGTCCGATGGCTGCAGGACCGTGGAGATTCTTGTTGACCTTCGATCAACAGATTGTGGTAACGGATGGTACGATAGAATTGGGTGACGAAATTGTACTTTCGCCTGCTTTGGCAGGAAGTGTCTTTATTGTCAATGGCAACCAGATTGATATTCAACTCTCGCCATTTGTGCCGAATCAAACGTGCCTGTCCATAACTGTATCCGGTCTGGAAAGTGACACAAGTGGTTCTTTGGAAGGCGATACCGACGTACATGTGAGAGCGCTGTATGGTGATGCGCTAGATGATGGAATCGTTAACATCCATGACCTTGGTCGAATCAAGAGTGAATTTAACCAGACGGTCACGAATAATAATTGTGATTGTGACGTAAATGCGGATAATGTTATCAACATCGATGATCTTAGCCAGGCCAAGGGTGAGTTATTCGAGAGTGTGACATGTCCATAATAAGATAGGTGTTTTGATATAAAAGAGGCCCTGGAATCATCGTGATTCCAGGGCCTCTTTCTATTCTTTTATCAAGTATCGCCTTTAACTGTTGTCAATTAAATCCTTATGCTCCAGAATTTTATGAATTCGTGTTTATTCCACGGTTACGCTCTTGGCCAGGTTTCGCGGTTTGTCCACGTTGCAGCCGCGGAGGACGGCGGCGTGGTAAGCCAGCAGTTGAAGGGGGATAACTGTAAGCAGCGGCTGAAGCGGCTCGGGGACATCGGGGATGTAGAAAACGTGTTCCGCCACATCCTTTATGGTATTGTCTGCTTGGGTGGCAACAGCAAGGACCTTACCACCTCGGCTTCTGACTTCTTCGATGTTGCCGATAACTTTTTCGTATTGGTTACCCTTGGTGGCGATAAAGACCACAGGCATGCCGTCGTTGATCAAGGCTATGGGGCCGTGCTTCATTTCGGCAGCGGGCATGCCTTCAGCGTGGATGTAGCTAATTTCCTTAAGTTTGAGGGCTCCCTCCAAGGCAATAGGATAGTTATAACCTCTGCCCAGGAACAGCCAGTTTTCACGGTCAATGTATTGTTCGACTGCCGATTGGATATCATCTGATTGTTCGAGGATTTGTTTAACTTTGTCGGGAATTTCGCTGAGTTCTGCAATCAGGCTGTGGGCCTGGGCTTGTGACAGGAACCGACGACGGCCAAGTTGTATAGCCAACATGGTAAGTACGGCCACTTGAGAGGTGAAAGCCTTGGTGCTGGCGACCCCTATCTCCGGACCGCAATGCAGATAGATGCCAGCATCGGATTCGCGGGCAATAGTGCTACCTACCATGTTTATAATCCCCAGGGCCAGCGCTCCCTTGACTTTTGCCTCTCTTACGGCGGCCAGGGTGTCGGCTGTTTCGCCGGATTGACTGATAGCGATTATCACTGTTCCGTCATCGATAAGAGGATTACGGTAACGGAATTCGCTGGCATACTCGAGTTCTGTCGGCAGCTTGGCAATATCCTCAAATAGATACTCACCCACCAGACCGGCATGCCAAGCAGTGCCCTGGGCAGTGAAAATGATTCGTTTGGCCCGAGCCAAGTCTCTGGCGTAGTTGACGACACCGCCGAGGTGAATTGTTCCGTCACGAGTGTCCAGTCGACCGCTTAATGTATTGGCTAAAGATTGGGGTTGCTCAAAGATTTCTTTGGCCATGAAGTGTTTGTGTCCGGCCAGTTCGATCTGATCCAGTGAGAATTCCACCTCCTGGACTTCCTTGGTTACAGGCACGGCGTCGAGGGTCATAGTACGAAATCCATCCAGGGTAATAACGGCCATTTCGCCGTCAGCCAGATAAGCAACCTGAGTGGTACGTTCGATAATGGCAGAAGCGTCGGAGGCAACCACGTATTCCCCGTCTCCGATGCCGATGATTAAAGGGCTTCCCTTGCGGGCGGCAACAATGCGGTCTGGTTCTTCGGCAGATATAACGGCAATACCATATGTTCCCTGGACTTCATGGAGTGCGTCGCGCACCGCCTGTTCAATATTGTTGCTGTAGAAGTGTCCGATGAGCTGAACGAGGACCTCGGTATCAGTTTCGGTATTGCAGGTTATTCCCTGCTGTTCCAGAAAGGTGCGTAGAGTCCTGTAATTTTCGATAATGCCATTATGAACCAGTGCAATTTGGCCATTGGTGGATTTATGGGGATGGGCATTTATTTCGCTTGGAATTCCGTGTGTTGCCCAGCGAGTATGAGCGATGCCAACGGTGGCATCAAGACCTTGGTCGGTTAATTTAGTTTCCAGGGAGCTGATACGCCCGGCCGATCGCGTAATATTAATTCGGCGGTTGTGCAGTAAAGCTATACCGGCAGAGTCGTAGCCGCGATATTCCAGGCGTTTCAGGCCTTCGAGTAGAATTGGACGGGCACGCTTTTGTCCGATATAACCAACGATGCCACACATAAAATACTCCTCAGCCGGAAATAGAGGCTTGAAAAAAGGGAGATATTATACGACAACTATCAGGATTATCGACGATTACGGTGAGGTAATCAATTTAGGCAGATCGGTTTATAACATGGCACCTTTTATTCAGGCGTCGTCTATATGAAAGATCGTGGGCATTTGCTGACCGAGCAGAGGAATATCCGGTCGAATTCAATCGATCTGATGACGATCGAAGAAGGTTTTGATGTCATCAATTACGAGGACACCACCGTAGCATCAGCGGTTGCGGCGGCCAAGCCGCAAATTGTAGCTGCAATCAGACTGGTGGTTGGGGCGTTTGGTGCGGGGGGACGACTGATTTATGTCGGGGCGGGTACCAGCGGTCGCTTGGGGGTTATCGATGCTTCGGAATGTCCCCCAACGTTTCTGAGTGATCCGGAGATGGTTCAGGGAATTATCGCCGGGGGCCGAGAGGCTATGTTCCGCAGCATGGAAGGAGAGGAGGACAAAGTACAATCCGGTGCCGACGCCATCGACCAGAGAGAAGTCGGTACTGACGATGTGGTATTTGGTATTGCGACGGGTGGTACCACACCTTTTGTTCATGGAGCCCTGAGGCGGGCACGAGAGCGCGGGGCGAAAACAGTTTTCCTGGCCTGTGTACCAGAAGAACAGTGTGAGGATGATGCCGACGTTTCAATACGCGTAATAACCGGCCCCGAAGTTGTTACCGGATCGACACGCTTAAAAGCAGGCACTGCCACCAAAATGGTTCTTAACATGGTGACCACGTTATCCATGATTCAGATCGGCAAGGTTTATGAGAATCTGATGGTCGACGTCAATACCAAGGCTTGTTCGAAACTAGTGGATCGGGCGGCAAGAATCGTATCAACAGTCACCGGCATGAATCGTTCCCAGGCTTTATCCTTATTAAATAAAGCCGATGGGAAGGTCAAGACCGCTATTGTGATGCACCTTAGAGATATTGACTATAAGACAGCAGAGGAATGGTTGACCGAACATAAGGGTCATATACGTTCCATACTTGAATCATAAGTAATGAAATTAGCCGGTACTTGAAAACGACATTTTTGACAGATACAAATCATGACTTAGGTTTGTAATCTATTTTTATTGTCCGAGTTTGTCTATGATAGTAGAATCGATGGGTGGTCAACGATATCCTATTCGACTTACATACGTAATTACCGATCTTAATATAGGGGGAGTGCCGCTTCATCTTTATCGTTTGGCCACACGGTTACCTCCAGACAAATTTCAAGTACGGATTATTTCTTTGGCTGATGTTGGACCAGTTGGTGACAGATTGCGCCGGGCAGGGATACCGGTATTCGCCTGCGAGGCTCGTTCGCCGAGAGATATTGGTGCGTTATGGCGTCTAGGTATTCAACTTCGCACTTATCGCCCTGATATTCTTCATTCATTGCTTTTTCATGCCAACATTGCCGCCCGTATAGTTGGTCCAATGGCAGGTATTCCCATAAACAGAATCATATGTGAGATTCAGACGGCGGAGCGCGAACGTCATTGGCATTTGGCAGTTGATAATCTTACTTGTCGGTTGTGCCGCTGTCAGGTTGGCAACTCTCCTTCGGTAGTGGCGTATTTGCGGCAGCATGCCCACATTCCCGATGCACGTTTGAGATGTATGCTAGGAGGGGTTGATTTTGAGGAGATCGCATCAGCCCGCCCCCTTGCTCGTGAATCGTTGGGATTGAGCCAAGACGAGGCTTTTATAATCTGGACCGGCCGGCTGGATCCGGTAAAGGGTTTTGAGGAGATGTTGTCGGCATTTGGTCAAGTATGTACGACAATCCAGGCCCGCCTGGCAATTGTTGGAGAAGGGCCGTACAGGCCCACAGTCGAGCGGCTGATACGTGAGAATGGATTATCAGAGCATGTTTTGATGCTGGGGATGCGTTCCGATGTTCCCGCATTATTGCAAACGGCGGATGTGTTTTTGTTATGTTCACGAACGGAGGGACTCCCCAATTCCTTGCTGGAGGCTATGGCGGCCGGATTACCGGTAGTAGCCACGGATGTAGCCGGTAGTAGGGATCTTATCAGCCCAGGGGACACCGGTGTTTTAGTACGGGCCCAATCGAGTGAAGAGATTGCGAAAGGCCTATTGACGGTGCTGAAGAACCGCGAGGAAGGGGAAAAAATGGGTCGCCGTGCCCGGGATTGGATAAGGGGAGATATGAGCCTGAATAGGCTTTTGGATCGTTGGATTAGTTTTTATGAATCTGTTAGGGATTAAATTGTGGTTAAATATTATTAGATATTATATAAAAAGGACTGATTTTGAGTTATTTTTTTGCCCACGCTGGAAAGTAAGGTTATACTGTAAATAGATATTAATAAGCTGTTGGGAAAAAAACGTTCGGATCCATTCATATTTGATATTTCGAGTAGAATCGCTGGTTTAAATTCTATGGTATTGTACGATGTCAGATACATCCTCAAGTGGGGTTAGTGCGAGTAGACCAGTAAGTATATTTGTGGTCGACGATCATGGTATCGTGCGCGACGGTATTAGTGTGATGCTTTCCCGTGAGAAGGGATTTAATGTTGTAGGAGTTGCGGAGGATGCGGACGAAGCCATCAGCAAAGTAATTGAACTTCGACCCGATCTGGTGCTGATGGACATAGATATGCCGGGCATCAGTTGCTTTGATGCCGTTCAAATTATTCGCTCCAGGGCGTCTGAGACCAAGTTTATTTTGGTGACAGCTTACGAGCATGATGAACATATCGAGCAGGCCCTGCGTGTTAAAGTAAATGGTTTTGTTACCAAAAATGAAGGGATGGGAGCATTATCAGAAGCAATCCGCAATGTGATGAACGGTCGCATACATTTTTCTCCTGAAGTGATGAATCGTCTGGTGGTTCATGGTAAAGATGTTCAATTGGAACATCCGCCCAAAAGCCGGCTTAAGACACTCAGTACACGAGAGCGAGAGTTACTTCGTATTCTTGCCAGAGGACTGAGCTTAAAAGAAGCGGCTTCCGTATTAGGCATAAGTTACAAGACTGCAGATAAGCAGAAGGCTTCTTTGATGGCCAAACTTGACATTCACGATCGTGTGGAACTGGCCCGTTATGCGATTCGTGAAGGGTTGGTCGAGCCGTAACAATTCACCGCGCTATTCCCACAGATTAAGAGGGTTTCAATTGCTCAGGTAAGAACATGTGCGGTGTATAATACGAATTCCACATCAAACATGCGCTAAGAGAGCGGGTCAGGCACAATATTCCTTTGGAATAATTGAGCCAAACCCGGCACACGTTTGAAGTGGAGTCCGTATTATTGTTTGTCCAGTATTGCTCGTACCTCTTCTGTGATAGATTGGGTGTTGAAGGGCTTATGAATGATGTAGACATTTGGTGCCGATATTGAAGATTCATCCAGGCCGTATCCGGTAATAAGAATTGACTTTATATCCCGGTTGTATTGTCGGATAATATCCAAACATCGATCCCCGGTCAT
>CP070790.1:1024962-1029931 GCA_020346805.1 Planctomycetota bacterium | reverse complement strand
TACATTATCTTCCTTGACCCGGGCCTTTATCAACATATCCAAAATAACAGCGGCAAAATTGGGATTGATGGATGTTTGTTTGGCGGAAAGAGACCCGATACTGCTGGTTACGGGGCTCATTAACGTTCCAATCAGACCTGACTGAGCGGGATCGGTTTCCGCGTCAATAAACGAATCATTATCTATATCTACATCGATCGGTTTATCCAGCGAAGCATACATATTTAAACGTTCGGCCTTGATAACATTCATGGCCTTGACAGTCAATCGTGCCGCTTTTAATTTTGCCTGATAGTGAGGCTGTTCCTGCCTCGATAAGAATAATTCAACAATCGCAAATCCCAGCAATGAGACCAGGGCCACCATAATTAACGATGATCGTGGAATCCCCCGAGGTCGCCAATAGACTTTTTTCATAAGAGCAACTCCTTCCCCACGGAGAGGACAAGTACGAGGCGAACCACTACCGATGCAGTGATCAACGAGCTAATGGTTTCCACGGAACCCTGTCGATCCATCCAGATGGCGATTAAGCCGGGAATGATATAGCCGATCAGTGAATAATCGACGCCTGCCAGCACCTCACTGAAATCACCAATCCAATAACGTATCCCCGCCCCTATCAGATAACCCACCAGAATCATCAGAACTGTCCGCCGCCGGCCGTAAACGATAATAATTGAGGATAGCAAATGAATAACGGCAAATGTGGCAAAAGCCGCCATCAGCGTCATAATCACGTCCAAGGGTGCGTTTAAATGAAGGGCTATATAGCCGGGAACAACCATGCCCCCGGCCGCCAGACCAAACAATTCGGAAAAAAGCAGACTGATTACCAAACCTATACCGATCGAAAGAGGAAGCAAATCTGTCATAGCAATTCCTCCATTGCGCTCCGATTACGGAAGTACTGCACCAAACCCATCCCCGGCCCGCCAATATTACCCATGCCCATAACCAGAGACGAATGATTTGTCAGCCCAACCACCATTTCAAAAATGTCGTCAACGCGGCGATCCTCCGCAAACAATACTTTCCGCATATCCAATCCTTTTTTAGTTGCCGCCCGAGCGAATATATATGTACCGGAACCGATAAGCAGATAATGATCCGCAACAGGCCAGTCCACACATGCCCGGCCAAGTTCCAGGGAACGATCCGGCCGGTCCGCCCGGCAGTTAAAGATGGCTATTCGTTTTTCAACGTCCGGGAATCTATCCAGGGCTATATTCCATATCCGCTCGGTGGACTCAGGATCATTAGCGGCAAAACCGTTGACGAAAAATACCTGCCTTCCGAAAAATTCTATTTTATGTGAAGTCATCACTCCGGGATCGGGAGTTGCTTTCCACATTCCCTGCAGGGCTGTCTCACGATCCACTCCCAACTCGGCACATACCCTCAGTGCCAGGGCCACATTTTCCGCATGTTCGTAATAGGAAAATCCGGCCAAATCCTCGGTAGTGATTTGTTCCACCATATCCCTTCCGATGGCAACCAGCTCAGTCTTTCTGTCACCGGCTACTTTGGCAATTATGTCGATGTGCCTTTGCTCGGCGGTAAATAACTTGCCCTTGACAGGTACCATACCGGCAAGTGCCCAAGCGATGTTTTCTTCGGTAGGCCCCATTACATCAAGATGATCCATACGAGCATTGGTAATAACGCCGATAGTCGCCCGTACCAGCTTCCATTCACTTAACCATTGTAGAATTGGTGTGAGAGCCATGCACTCTATAACCAGTACCTGCGCATTGTTGGCAACGGCCGTATTAACAATTCGGACCTGTTCGATAACATTCGCACCCGCCGGCCTGAATACCGGATACTCCGAGCCGTCACGAAATATCATTCTGGCCAGGGTACCGGTGGTCTTGGCGCAGGTTTTCATCCCACCTTCGCGCAGGCCGGCGGCAATTAATCTTGTCACACTGGATTTACCCCGCGTACCATTAACATGTATTCGAATGGGTATACGTTTTAGGTTGCGTAGATGAATTACCCCTTCAACAATCGCTCCTGCAATAACAATAATTGTAACGATCAATAGTAAATAAATGCCTGTCACGTATCTGCCTACTATTACGTAACTATGAAGGAAAATTATACCAATCCATTTCCCGTATTACGAAAACACTTTAAAGACTATTCTCCTCGGTATCGAGTGAGCTATTTTCCTTTAACCAGGCAAGCATCTCCCGAATACTGCCGGTAACCAAAGACACAGAGGTGTCGGCTGCACCGTAATACAGATGTATGGTATCCCCATCATCGCCAAGAGTATAGCCACAGGGGAATACCACGTCGCCGACATCTCCGGTGCGCTCGTAATCCGTCTCAGGTCCCATGATCCATTTATTACTGCGCAACAGGCATCTGATCGGATTTTTCAGATCCAATAATGCCAAACCTATGCGATAAAGGCAGCCCGCAGGTGTCTGCCGCACACCGTGATACAAAAGCAACCAGCCCTCGGGAGTTTCAATAGGTGGCGGAGACAAACCGATCTTGTAAGCATCCCACCAGGGACCACGCTTGGCTCTTATTATTACCTTATGATCACCCCAATGTATCAGATCGGGCGAAAATGAAATCCAGATATGGGCTCTTCCCGAGGCTGGAACCGGACGGTGAATCATGGCCCAGCGCTCCTTAAAACGGTATGGAAATAATGCAGCGTCTTTATCTTCCGGCGGCATAACGCTGCCAAGTTTTTCAAACTTACGGAAATCTTTTGTCAGTGCGATGGATACACTCGGTCCCTCGGAAGAGTAGCTGGTATAGGTGATGACGTACTTTTTCAGTTCAGATAACCAAACAATTCGGGGATCCTCGATGCCCCATTTCTCATCAGGGTATCGAGCCACATCCGGCAATAATGTCGGCTTTGGATCGACCTTCCAGTTATTCACGCCGTCCGAGGAACGGGCCGCACATAAATGAGACATGCCCGAACAATCCTCTACCCGACAGAGCAGCAGGGTTTCCTTTGAAGAAAGGCGTATAGCACCGGCATTGAAAACCGAGTTAACAAAATACGGCCATTTATACGCGGTTAAAATTGGATTATCGGGATGACGTTGTAGCAGTCGTTTTCGATAGTCAAGTTTACTCAATTCCATAATGATCATCCGTTTATTATTTTACATAATATCGTTCAAAAATAATTAGCGAGAATAAAGACTTAGTGCGTACCTATATTTATTTTATAACGGGGCATGCTCGTATTCGTAAAGGAGTTTTAATCTACACAACGGTTTGTAAAATTTCATAATTTTAGTCCCTGGTTAAACGGAGCTTCATTAATTATCGCCTACATTAGCCCCTAAAACCAGCCCACATACAAATTATAAACGTCCGAACATCCGGATTTAAAATAGATCTAAACCTCTTGAAATATCGGGTTTAAGGTCTTCGCCAGCTTGATAAGCTCTTTTTCTTCCCGAGTGGTAATCGGCTTGAATTTCCGGGCGATATCGAGGGCCAGGCGAAACAGCGACTCATCACCCGGCGGGATGGCCGCGGTAACCGGTTGGCTCAAGGTAAACCGCAAGGCAAGTTCCGCTTCATGCGGATCGGTGACCGGTTGATACCAGCATTTTTTGTATCTCTTACGTTCCGGATCGTTCTTCGGCCACTCTTGCCGGGCCATGGCTTTAAGGGCCAGGCGGGCAAGGCCCTTGGATTTGGCCTTGGCCATTATTTGAGGGCCGAAATTGCCCTCGGCAAAACAGGCAAAATTGACCGGAAAAAGAACCGAATCAAAATCATACCGATCCATGGCGGCAAAGGCTGCTTCGATGGTATGAACGGAGAAACCCAGGTGTCGAATCATCCCCGACTTCCTGGCTTCAATAAAGACTTCCATTGCCCCGCCTTTGGCAAAGGCGGTATCGACATCTTTTTTGACATCGATAATGGCGTGAAGCTGATAGAGATCGAAGTAATCCGTCTTTAACCTTTTCAACGAGCGCTTCAATTCCATCTCGGCACCTTCCCGCTTACGCTGACCGGTCTTGCAGGCCAGAAACACGTTCTTGCGATAGGGTTTTAAAGCCGGTCCCAGAATTTGCTCGGCATTGCCATATGCCGGGGCCACGTCGAAGTAATTAACACCCCGCTCATAAGCCTCGGCCACTACACGATTGGCCTGATTCTGTTCGGTCTTGGTAACCACGATACCCCCTAATCCTATGATAGAAAGCTTTATCCCGGTCTTGCCGTAGTTCCGCCTGGGCAGCTTGGCCAGATTGGCGGATCGAGTGGTCAAGTTGATTTCTTCAGCCAAGGCCCCTGGAAGCATGCGATCCATGGCCAGGGCCGCTGTGGCAGCCGATGCATTCTTGAGAAAATTACGCCTTTTCATAATCCGGCCCCATATCTTATCCGTCTTAAATGATGGAATACTTATACCATGTTCTAAGGCATACTATTATTGTACCCAAAATCTTCACGCTCACACCTGCAAAGCGGATTTGCCATCCGGTCCGGCTGGTATTCATTTTCCCGCCCATTACAAACCAATTAACCGCCGCCGACACCTTCATACCATCCAATCAAAGCGCAACTGCTTGATTTCTAGCGGGTTAAGCCTTAGCCTAGTTCATGAGTCTGTTATGGCACGATTAGGTTTAATAGATCGAGTAGGCATTGGTACAGATATTCATCGTCTGGCGCCGAATCGCCGATTGATTCTGGGACATGTCCCAGTCGAGCATGACCAGGGATTAGTCGGTCACAGCGATGGAGATGTTTTGCTGCATGCGATTATCGACGCACTGGCCGGGGCTGCGGGATTACCGGATATAGGCGAAATGTTTCCCGATACCGACCCGGCCTACGAAGATGCAGACAGCGGAAACCTGCTGGAAAAAGTAGTGCAACAGGTAACCGATGCCGGGTACGCGATTGTGAATTTGGATGCAACAATTCATGCAGAGCGTCCCAAACTCAGTAAATACAAAAATGC
>CP070790.1:1020166-1024862 GCA_020346805.1 Planctomycetota bacterium | reverse complement strand
TATTATAATCCAATAGCTCAGTTTGACGCAATATTCGGCTTATATTGATAATTATAATGAATAACTGCTCAATTATCAACCTCAAACAGCACTGTATGAGCCTTAATATGGTCAGACAACAAGCCATATATGGCCTGGATCCTTATTCCCCAACTGATAATATAACTTTTCTAAAAACTGCGTAAATAAGGACGACATCGC
This sequence comes from Planctomycetota bacterium, assembly GCA_020346805.1. Classification (GTDB taxonomy): domain Bacteria; phylum Planctomycetota; class Phycisphaerae; order UBA1845; family PWPN01. The sequence goes on along the minus strand of CP070790.1, from coordinate 1,024,661 downwards.
AACATTGTCGTTAGTATCTACCGAAACTTCGGTAGGCCTCAAAGAGGGCTTCAACATTCTCAAGGGGCGTGTCGGCCTGAATATTGTGGGCTGTACAAAAAATAAACCCGCCTCCGGAGGCGAGGGTTTCCATACGCCGACTTACCTCGCTGCGTATGTCGTCAGGAGTACCGAAAGGTAGCGTCTTTTGAATAGAAATTGAGCCGTGAAAACACAGGCGATCTCCGAATATCTTTTTAATTTCCGCACCATCCATATCGTATACATCAGGCTGAATAGGATTCAATATATCCAGGCCGCACTCGATGAGATCCGCAATAATTGGTTTTATTGAACCGCAGGAATGGTGTGCAACTTTGTAGCCATACTGTTTTGCCAGATCGATAAAGGCCTTGAATCCGGGACGCAGATAACGCCGCCACATCTCGGCCGACATAAACAAACCGGTTTGGGTACCGAAATCGTCGCCCATGAAAAAGATATCGATACCGTCACCGGCAGTCTCGAACGTCCGCCGGACATACTCAAGATAGAATTCAGCCACTTTCTTAAATATACACTCAGCAATGTCGGGATTAACGGCAAGATCGAGCATAATCTGCTCAAATCCTCTCAGATACATGGCTGGTTTGAGTTGGGCACAGCGGTTCATGCGGTCGCCCATAAAAACCACTGCCTTCCCTGTTTTTCGCGCCTCCGCTACCTGTTCGCGCACCAGTTCGTAATCAAACCAATCAGGGCTCGGCCATTTTGCATAGTCGCGTACCTCGTCCACCGATTTCGCATAGGCCAGCGGAAAACTGGTAACCTCCTTATACTCACCCGTCTTATCCCCTGAACCGACTTGAACTCGAATCCGAGGCGTTCCCCAGTGATCTTCAACGCTGCCGTCGGGGTGCACCTCAGGCTCCGGGCCAATGTACTGCGGTCCATCAATGTATCTGAAATCTACATCGAAATGCTGAAGCAGCTCTTCTTGGGTCGAGAAACCAAAACGTTCCAGAATTTTTTTGTTGATCTCCGGGCTGGCCCAATAGTCGATAGGAACACGGTCGGGCTCTTGGTGAGCTAAAGCAAGCGATACTCGTTCCAAGGCATTCATAGCGTAACCCACTTGAAAACGCCGGCCGGCACACGGCTTTTAATTACATCTTTTCATGTTAATCGGTGTACACAACCGCTTGAACTTACCTGACATTAACATTTTATCGGTTCAATAATACTCAATAAACGTTATCCGGAAACTAGTGTTGTTGGTTGGGGTTTACTTTCCAGATCAGACAAATAAATAAGGCGCCAAGAAGAGCGGCTGAACCGAAGGTTATGAAGGTAATTGTATAATCATACATATCGATTAGTCTGCCCGCCCCCCAGCCGGCCAGGGCGGCGCCAATATAACCCATCGCATCGATAAAACCGGCCGCACCGGCAGCACCCTCCTTCTTGCCGAAATCCTGGGCTGCATGCCCAACCATCAGAATATGAGGCCCATAGGTACAAAAACCTATGACCGAAACAACCAATACAATCAACCATGTTCCAGCACCGGCCAGGACAACATATGGGAAAACCATAGAGGAAATCGCCAACAAGACCAGTAAAATGGCAATAACCGGCGCCCGACGACCACCGAAAAAACGATCGGTGGCCCAACCGGCCAGGATAGCACCGGCCGAGCCTGCCAACGGATGAATGCACAGCTTCATCCATTCCTTGAAATTGGCTGTTATTCCTACAACCTCATCCCCGCCTTGTTCTTTTAGATAAGCGGGTAACCAGTTAACAAATCCATAACGATTCATGTCCAGAAAGAAAAATGTAAAGGCCACAATCCATAAATAAGGACTCTTTAATATTACCACTACATTTTCAAAGATAGTACGTTGGGATTCCCTACCAACTTCCGGTTGAGGATTGTCCACCGAATCCACAGGCGGGAGCCCTACGTCTTCCGGACAATTCCTGATGAGCAGATAGAAAAATATACCAACAATGGCGAACAGCACGGCCGGCACCAGGAAAACCACCCGCCAATCACCGTCAAATTCCTGTACATAATAGCCGGTGAGAAAATCGGCCAGTAACCATGAAAAGGCCCCTCCAAACTGGTAACAAGTCCCCAGAATCCCCATAACATTACCCCGGCTGCTCAAAGGGAACCAGTGAGTCATTACCCGCACCATCGGCGACCAACCCATGGCCTGGAAGAATCCGTTTGCCCCCCAGAAAAGAACGATTAACCAAAGCAAGGTTCGGGGATTTGAAGATTCGGGTACCGCTACCAGCAATACGAAAAACACCGCCAGGTTCATGACCACCGAACCGAGAATCCCAAGACTGGCAATTATGCGGGTGCCAAACCGATCGGCCAGTTGCCCATTGACAAACTGACCTACCGCATACATTAATAACAACGCTGAAAAAATGATGCCTATGGATTCGTTGCTCCACGAAAACGTATCGCATAAAGGCTTTTTGGCTATGGTCATATTGTATCGGCACAGATAGTACGCAAAGTACGTAACCCACACCGAGGCAAAAATCCTTTGCTGCCAATACTTCAGATTGCCTGTCGAATCCTGCAAAGCTCCACTTACCTTTTGTGAAAATCTACCCAAAGATAATATAGGACCTTCAAACTCGATAGTCCGTATAATACATCCGAAATTGCGAATATGCTAACCAAAACCAGCGGTCCTTTATAGAAGCTATTTACCCGGATCACAATCTTCCCTGTTAAAATAACAACCATACATATACAAAAATTTGCCCTGGCATTCTAAAATGAATGAATAGACGTTATAATGCAAATAAGAGTCCAGTTAATCGATAACCGGACCAACAAAATTACGGTCCATATGAGAGTTTATTTTCGGGCTGATCCAGGACACTGAAATTGGTATACGGCGATGAACACAGGGAAAGAACTAACTATCACCGTTCTTCTGCCGCTACTGATATGTTTTCTTTTAACAACACACGGATGCGATTTATCCCTTCCTTTGCCTAGTGACGTAGATAGCGGGATCAAAGATTCGCAACCCGATGGGAATAACGATGACCTGGATGGCAGCAAAGGTAAACCTCGTATATTAGAGTGTCCTGAATTAAACGGGACGGGAACCAATCCCGGTCCCGGCAGCGGTTCGGTCTTTATGTTCCTGCAGATTGACGGCGAGATCGGTTCGATCCGTTATAATCCATCGCTTGAAACCACCGGCTGGGCAAATTTAATACTCAAACCCAACCTGATACAGAGATTAACTTTCTTAAACTGCCCTGAACAGATCAGTCTCGGGAATGTAGTATTCGATGATGAATCCGGCGAGACAACAAGCATAGATGAGGTCATTTTCCAACGTTCGATAGATTATGCCTGCGGCGATACGATCAAGATAGTTTTCTCGTTCCCATGTTCCATTGCAATCGAGCTTCAGTAAAACAGTCAATAATACTAACTTAATTCCAGAACCTGTCTGACTGCGGTTATCACCTTCTCGTGGAGCTTTCCGTTAGTGGCTACTACGCCAAGGTTATTACGCAATGTTCGGCCTGACGAGAAATCCAGCGGAACACCGCGAACGTCCGTAACTTGGCCACCGGCCTGATTGATTACCGTCCAACCGGCGGCATGATCCCAGATCTTCTCCTGGTAGCCGGCTTTGGTGGGAAGTCTCAAATAAATCGATGCATCACCACGGGCCACCGCAGCATACTTGCATTGGCTATCGATACGGTATGGCTCCGCCGTAACTCCCAGTATTTCGGCAATGCGGGCGGCATCGCTATGGGAACTATGGGCAGATTCGACGGATTCACAGAATGATGCTTCTACAGGATCGGTAACCTCGGTAGTTGCTATTGTCTTCTCATCAGCATTATCTATCGGGCGCATGGTTGCCGACTCACCTTTAACCGCTATGAACAGGCACCCCTTGGTACCGTCAGGATTCTTGGCATCAAGCGGCATATTCGGACAACCGAGAACACCAAGCACTGGTTTACCGTCTTCGATCAAAGCCAAAGCGACGGCATATTGATCGCCTCGTAAAAATCCCTTGGTGCCGTCGATGGGATCCAAAGTCCAATGCCGCCCGGTAGGTCCGCCCTCATAAGTACCATGATCGATGGCGGCAAGTATCTGCCGCTCGCTCAGCCCGCCAGACACAACAATCACATTCTGAACAACTTTATCTTTAAGGACTGCCCCCCGCTCGGTTCGTAAATCGCTGGAATCCTCCTCGCCAACCAGCGGATCGTTGGGAAAAAACCTCATCAGTTCCGTACTTACCACCGCCTGGGCACCGAAATCGGCCACCGTAACCGGGGACTTATCCTTTTTGGCCATCGTCTGGTCGGTAACCAAATTAGCTCGCACCGTCCGGCAAAGTTGACAAGCTTTAATAACCGCCTCAATCGCCACTCGTCGTTCGGTCTCGTAAGCCATGTGCATCTCCTATATGGACGCATAAGTAAATTATACTACAGGCCATTC
>CP070790.1:1016174-1020066 GCA_020346805.1 Planctomycetota bacterium | reverse complement strand
GTTTTATTGTTATACAAGATTCACGCTCGTTAAGAATTGTATTCTGAAATAATCCATCATGGATTGATACTTGTCTAGCAAACTTTAACAAGTTCTGAGGCAACATTACTGATATTTTATCTAGATGTTTCTCATAATCCTTGATGATTGATTCAGATTTCTTATCTCCATACTCACCGTTAAGCCATTCTCGTGTAAAATACTTCATTCGCCTAATCCCATTTACATATTTACTAATATTTTACTTAGGTAATGACCAACCAATCATTTTTATGAATACTTTCTCGGCGTTTGTCAATATTTTTTTGCCATGCTTCCAAGTTCCGTCAAAATTTAGGGCAGTTCCATCAAAAAAATGAATATGCTTCTTTTCATACGCTATCCTTGGGCTATTTGCAATTTTTATTGTCTTGGGAGCCTTCCCGGTTCTTATCAGCTTGTTTACTTGATGAGCACTACAAGCATTATGTACTAATATTGGAATATTTCTATTTAAACTACCTACAAAATAATTGTGAACATCTTTGACTTCAAAATTATATACATCAATTTCCTTATGCCGATGATTGATAGACAATATATCTACTATTAGATTATCATTATTGACTAGTCTATCACCAATATCCAAATCTTTTGCTGGAACAAATCCTCGTTTATTAGGTAGATAGAAGGGATGTTCTAGTGTAGTTGTTATAACGAAGATACCAGCTTGAGATACAAACTCTATATCCAACAGTTCTGTTGCGGAACGCTGAAACGTTTCAACCACCTCACAGCATTCTGGACCGTTATTGTTCCATGGATCATAATCACACATCACTAGGTCGCCTATTTGAATTTCATCGATAGGTTTATATGAACCGTCACTCATCCAGATTTGAGTATCCGCATCAAAACAAGCATTGGCAAAGAATGCTCCACCTAATATACCGAATAGCGCACCTTCACCCTGTTCCCACACGAATTTGTCCCACTCAAACGCGATAGCAGCATATAACATTGCTGTCCGAACACCCTTCTTTATTTGCCGCGTTGCTGCAAGCGTAGTGGAATATGCAACAGCATAGTCAAACCTAACGTCAGATATTAGATCATCGATATCATCCTCCAAACTGAGACCCAATGGATCTGAATTATTAACTGGATCAACGTCGAGGTATGTATAGAGATTCATGCCGTATACATAATGACCATAAGAATCGAAATAGCCCAACAATGTCGAGGATACCTCACCATTTATTACGGCAGCGCTTGCAACCAACATGCCACTCTCATTCGGATCTCTTTGTATGAACCGCCCTAATTCGGGCGAGTACCAACGGTTTCGGTTGTAGTAGAGGCCGGTGGTTGAAGGCGATAACGGCGAGGCGCCGGTGTTTAAACGATAGAAGAACAATCCCTGATGGCCAACGGCGTTTTCGTTGTATTCGTTCATGCCGGGTTCTTCGGCCGCGACGCGTGTGCCGTAAGGCTCGTAGGTATATTGAGCCAATAGACTGCCGCTATCATCGAGCAAGGCGACGACGTTGTAATTGGCGTCCTGGAGGATGTAAATGGTTTGCGGTGAGGCCTGCCAGGGATCGTCGACCTGCAGGACGAACTCATCGACGTAGTCGGGCCCGTAAATGTATTCGCGTTCGGTCCAGGTCTCGGCGGGGTCTTGGCCGACGGCAGGTTTATCATAAATTTCCTGTATGCGGCGCACGCCGTCGCCCTTGACACGACGGTGAACGCTTCACGTTCGAGCCTATGGCTGGCGACAACGTCGCCCGTCGAGTCAAGGGTCGTAGTAGTAATGCTCGGTTTGCAACGGGGGTGTTGGATCCGCGGTCAAGGGGGCCTGGCGCTGAATCAGCCGTCCCAGGCCGTCGTAAGCGAAGCGGTGGATGAGGGTGCCGAGTTCGCCGCCGACAATTTGACCGTCTTCGGAGAAGCCGACTGAGCGTGTTTCCTCACGTACCGCCCGATTGACCTTGTGGTTTCTTGCCGTTGCTGGTGCGGTCAAAATCGTCCGGATCGCCGGCCAATCGGCGGGCTTCTATCAGGAGTTTTTCCAGCCGGTCAAGATGCTCGGCATATTTGGTCTGATGGGCTAAATTGTTAATTTCGTCCGGATCGTTTTTAAGGTCGAAAAGTTGTTTGTTTTTGACGCCCTCGGCGTTGTACTTGATCAGTTTCCATCGCCGATCGCGAATCATTCTCTGGCAGTCTTTGTAAGCGCCGAATATCCAGTTGCGAATCTTAGCCTTTTTGCCTTTTATAATCGGCCATAAACTCTCACCTTCGACAAAACCGGGAAGAACGATGCCGGCCAGCTCGCAAAAGGTGGGATAAAGGTCGTGTAAATAAACGAGGGCGTCGGATTTGCCGTGCGGAATGCCCGGGCCGGTGAAGATCAGCGGGGGTTTGTTACACTCGTACAAGTTTTGTTTGCCCATCAGCCCGTGCTGGCCTCCCACGGCCAGCCCCTGGTCGCTGGAAAAGACTACAATCGTGTTGCCGGCAAAGCCGCATTCCTCGAGCGTTTTGAGAATTCGTCCTATTTGAACGTCCAGGTAAGTGATACAGGCGTAATAGTCGGCAATGTGTTGGCGCATAATTTCGGGAGAGCGGGGGAATGGGGCCAGCATCTCGTCGCGAATTCGCAGTTCGCCGTTGTCGAATGGGTGTTGCGGCAAAAAGTTCCTGGGCAGCAGTATCTGGTTAGGGTCGTACATTTTCATGTATTCAGGCGGAGCGACGCGCGGATCATGGGGCTTGGCAAATGCCATGTGGATATAAAATGGCACATCGCCCTTGTGACTGCGAAGGAATTTCATGGCTCGCTCGGTGTGATTTTTGCTGGAGAACGGATCACGAGTGTCGATCGAGGTGTTGTAATCGAACTCATCGTTTGCGGGCTTGAATGTGTTTCCCCCTTTGCCGGTGCGGTACGTGACGTATCCGGCACGTTTCAGCACCGCGGGAAGGGTGGTGGCCCTGAATTTAGCCGATACTTTTTCGTTCCGCCGAGGAATGCGCCAAAGTGTTCGGCCGGTCATTACCATAGTGCGACTCGGTAGGCAGACGGCCCCACACCAGGAACCCATGCAGTAAGTGTTATTAAAGGTGAAGCCGTTTTGGACCAGCTTGTCGAAATGGGGTGTTTTTATCTGCGGGTTGCCCAAGGCATGGATGGTATCGAATCGTTGATCGTCGGTGAAAAGAAACAAAATGTTGGGCTGCTTTTGGGATTTGACGGTTTGTTTTGCGCGGATAGTCCCGTTGAAAGTAAGTAGAGTGAGTAAACATATTATCAAGGGGGCGAAATGTATCTGGTTCTTCATAAATTGGTCTCCCAAGGTTGGATTTTGTTTTTTCACGTCATCGGTGAAAGTTTCCGTGTTTTGGTTTGCTCGGTCAATCCCATAGAGGTCAATCTGCGGAATCGGCCTGTATGGGGGTACCTTGATAATAAACCACATACGCTCTTGTGTGGGGGCGGAATTGAGCATCATCCTCACCTGTTTCTGGCATTTTTTATTGATTTTTATTTGACATATTGCCGATTACGCTATATACTATGTAATGCGAGGCATCAACATGAAATTCGACAAGGAACTGCTTAAAGGGGCTACCGAAACCCTGGTTTTGGCGGCCCTGGCTGAAAAACCCTCTCACGGCTACGAGTTAGTGGAAAGGCTTCGAAGCCGAAGTGAGGGTATCTTCAAGTTCGGTGAGGGAACACTCTATCCCCTGCTGTATAAACTTGAGGCCAGGAAGTTGATCCAGGGCGACTGGCAGGCCGGCAGCGGTCAGCGTAAACGCCGGGTCTATCGCCTGACTCCGCGTGGTCGTAAGCAACTTGCCGGCCGAACCGAACAATGGCAGGAATTGGTTCGGGGAATGTCCT
>CP070790.1:1012780-1016074 GCA_020346805.1 Planctomycetota bacterium | reverse complement strand
TCCCTGCAGCCGCGGTGTCTGGTTATCGCCAACAACGCACACGACCTGATAAATTCTGACATCTACGGCTGCGAGTTTCCCTTCGATCCTAACAGCATGCCGCCGGAGGGGAACACCATGCCCGCAGAGGTTTGCGACAAGCTCACACCTCATTGGTTTTGGACCTCGACAGACGATCCCGAGAACATGAAAAGCACGCAGCAAATTATCAAGATGCTCAAACTCTGTAACCAACGAAGGGCTAATTATCTGCTGAATGTCCCGCCCAACAAAGATGGCCTGATCGACGATACTTGTGTAAACCGCATGCGCGAGATCGGCAATGCCTTGAGGCTGAAAACCACGCAAAGAGATAAAAGCGGGGGAAAATAAAAACAAAACGAATCCAATTATTGACTCCGCCGCATTCGTTAACCGGGCTTGTCTTTGCGGAATCAACATGGTAAGGATTAGCTGGAAGGGAGCTGATTCTTTGAAGGCATGAATGTGATGCGACGACGAATCGCCCATTTACCCTTGCACGGCGGTCAGGCACCGGCCTGGTTGTTCCAACGCATGCACCGTCTGGCCGGCTCGATCACCCAACTCATCATCTCCGACCGCGGGCCGGCCAAGATGCTCGACCGCTTGGCCGATCCCTTCTGGTTCCAGGCCTTCGGCTGCGTGCTGGGCTTCGACTGGCACTCCAGCGGCCTGACCACCGTAACCTGCGGGGCCCTCAAAGAGGCCTATCGCCGAATGGGTCCCGATCTGGGCATCCACGTCGCCGGCGGCAAAGGCGGTACCTCACGTAAAACCCCCGACCAGATCGCACGAGCGGCAGATAAACACTCGTTACAAGGAGATCGGCTGATCTATGCTTCCAGGATGTCGGCCAAAGTGGACAGTGCCGCCGTCCAGGACGGCTACCAGATCTACTCCCATCACTTCTTCTACAACGACGACAATGAATGGTGTGTGGTCCAACAGGGCATGAACGACGCCAACGGCTACGCCCGGCGCTACCATTGGCTGGGCAGCACCATAGACGACTTCGTCTGCGAACCCCACAACGCGGTGGCCTCGCCGCCGACCGACACACTCCTACTGCTCAACATGGTCGCCCGATCCGCCGATCAATCCCGCAAGGCGTCGGCCGAACTGACTCGCATAGCCCCCGACCGCCTGCTACGGGAAATAACCACCGGCGAATCCCTGTTCATGCCCGCCCATCACCCGGTCAAATCTGCCGATATCAATCCCCAAAGACTGCACAAGATCCTGCGGGTCACCCACGAACGCCAACCCGCCGATTTCGAGGGCTTATTGGGCGTAACCGGTGTGGGGCCGAAGACCGTTCGCAGTTTGGCTTTAATCGCCGAGCTGATCTACGGTATCCCGGCCTGCAAGGAGGATATCACCCGGCGTTGGTCCCCTGCCGACCCCCCGACCTTCAGCTACGCCCACGGCGGCAAGGACGGCCATCCCTTCCCGGTGGACCGCAAGACATACGACGACTCCATAGCCCTGCTCGAATCGGCCGTCAGACGGGCAAAATGCGACCCCGCGGGCAAAGACCAGGCCCTGTTTCGCCTTTCCAGTTGGCTATCGCGCGAGTGAGGAGCAACCCCTTTATCGGAATACGGATTTGGGATATAGTTTCAATAAACATATCGGATTGTTGGCTAATGCGAGTACCAACCATATGGAGAATAATAACATGTGTAATCCGCGATATTATTTACTCGGTGGATTCATGGCTCTATGCCTGATGCTCATCGGTTGTGGAGGAATGGATTTCGGCAACGAAATTAACGTCTCCGCCGAACAAAGGCATACCATTGCAGCCGATACCCCCAGCGGAAAACCCATAAGTCTGCCCGCCGATCATGCATACAACATACACATGAAAAAGAGCAGCCAGAATCCCGGGGCCGACGGTCAGGCCCGCGGCGAATCAAGCGCCACCGCCGACGGCAATGCCTACTGCCTGGCAGAGGCCTCCAGCGGAGGATCGGCATCTGCGGAATTCAATATCGGTCATCGCATCGACAACCATACCGACGCCGCCCAGAATGTAGTCGTGGAAATAAATTATGAACTCGCTCAATCGGTGCAGGCTTCCAAACAACCGGATTCCGATACACTGGCTACCACCAATTTGCATCTGGTGGTCCGGGATTCAAGAAAACGAATACCGGCCAAGATGGCCTTGGTTAACACCACCAGTGACGATGCCGTCGCCGACGCTCAAGTCAAAGACCAACGCAGCCTGACCGTACGATTCGAGCCCGGGCTCAGTTATGATATAATGCTCTATGGAAAGGTCGACGCCTCCGGGGCTACCGGCCAGAAGGCCGCAGCCAGGCTTGATATCAAAAACCTGAAAATGAAGTGCACATTTACGCCGGCCGACATACAAACCGCAAAAGAATGACTCTAACATAAGCCGATATCAATAGCAGAGGTTTCCGAATGGCGGTATTACAAATTACTACTCCCCATAATACGCGGGCCGTCGAGCTGCCCGATGGTTTGGTGGTAATCGGCCGCCACCACGACAGTGATATCGTTCTCGAAGATAAATCAGCTTCCCGCCAGCACTGCACCATACAATCATTTGGGGGATCATACATCCTCTGCGATCTCGATTCACGAAACGGAACCCACATTAAAAACAAACGGATAGACAAAACAATCATCAAATTCGGCGATGCATTTTTAATAGGCAAGACGATCCTGCGAATATTTGAAGATTCCACACCACCCGTGGAACTGGTGGGCGAAACCGACAAGTCAAACGATAATAACGAAGAAACCAGCGTCTCCGTCGCCCAAATACGCAGCTAATATGGCCACTAAACTATCAATGACACATAAGCTACTTACACATAGCTCCGGCCTGATTATCTGCCGGATAAAGATCCTGAATAAACCGCTGGGGGTATCTCTCGCGTGAGCGCACAATCATCAACTCTTGCTCAGCGATACCGCGTGTGGCTGACCGCTGCAATTGTTGCCCTGATTACCCTGGTCATATTCGTTCCGGCCCTGGATAACGAATTCGTCAACTGGGACGATGACCTCAACTTTATCTACAACCTCAATTATCGCGGCCTGGGACTCGAACAGCTCAAATGGATGTTCACCACTTTTCATATGGGACACTACCACCCGCTGACCTGGATCACTCTCGGAATGGATTACTGCATTTGCCAGATGAATCCCTGGGGTTACCACCTGACCAATGTTGTGCTGCATGCCGCCACCGTCGCCGTATTTGTCTTTCTCGCTCTGCAGCTATACCGCATAGTC
>CP070790.1:1000136-1012680 GCA_020346805.1 Planctomycetota bacterium | reverse complement strand
GGATACCACTACCAATTTCACGGTCAATGTTACCAGCAGCAAATCACTTACCCTGGAAGAGAAGGTCAGCGAGTCTGATGATGTTAGGGTCTGGGCCATGTTATCCAACGGGCACGGCGGTCCGACCAGTTACCTGCCCATGAAGCTGGAGTTGGTGTCCTTTAGAAAATACCAGGCAAAATACTCAGGTATGGCCCCCGACCTGTTTGGTCAAGATCAAGGACCTCATAAGTCGCCGGCAAAATGGGAGGTCCGTGTAGACAAGAAATATTATGGTGATCCCGTGGAGGATTTTACTATCGAAGTGGATTGTACTATCAGCTATATCCCCTGGGAGAACAATTAGTTCCAGGCAGTCCATTCGTTTTTTCGGTTGTTTACCACCGGCAGCACGAGATGCGAAGGCATAACGAGGTAGGTTATGCGAGTATCATCGTAGTATAGTGTTGAATAGATAAAACTTGCTGATGTCAACTCAACTTCGGTTCTTCCAGCGGTTCGGGGCAAACTTCGTGTCGTTTGCATGATTCGCAATAGTGACCTTCCCACAAGGTATTAAAGTGATCGAGGACCGGATCGACCAATTCCGGGGCACGGGTCCACACTCCCATCTCAAAATTACGTCGACCATCGGCCTTGGCTCCCAGGCCGGCCCCGGTGAGATTGGCGCTGCCCAGGTACATCGATTTGCAATCAATAATAACTGCCTTAGCATGAAGCCGCGGACACCGCCGAATGGTTATCCCTGCGGGAAGTTGGTGGCAAAGTTCCTGCAGCACCGGGCCGCTGGGTACGCCGCTGTGCAGCAGCCGAATCTCCACCCCATTGTCGGCCAAATCACGGAATATCTCGACGATGGACCTGGCCCGCTGTTTGCCGGGAATCGGCACCAGCATGGATTTGAAGTCCGCGGTAGCAATGTCCAGGCTGGTGCCGGCTTTCAGGATACCTTCGATTACCACCCGTTTAAAATGATGACCGTCGACCACCAATTCTACCTGACTGCGGGCGGAATCAACCGTTGGAAATGTGATCGGGGATAAATTTTTTGGCTTGGGCATATGCATACATCGGCGGTTAAGTATTCGGCACTGCAATTTCCTCAATACCACTGGTACTTTATCTGTTTGGGCCATTCCCACCAAGCCCCAAGTACGGTAAGATGTGCTGCTTATCAACGGCCCGCGCCGCTGGCAGTACGGGTCCGGATCATTGATAAGTGAAAGGAAAGAATATGTCTCAACGCAACAATTTTACCCGTAGAAAATTATTGAAGGGAGCGGCCGGGGCCCTGGCCGTGCCATATTTTGTGCCCGCCTCCGCTTTAGGGCAGGAGGACTGGATCGCTCCCAGCGAACGTATTACCCTCGGATTCATCGGCATCGGAAACATGGGCGGTAATCATCTCCGCAATTTTCTGGGCAATAAGGAAGTACAGATAGTCGCCGTCTGCGATGTCAAATCCGACGTACGCAAAAAATCCCGGGAACGTGTGGAGAAGCATTACGCGGACCTGCGCGAAGCCGGCCAGTTCAAGGGCTGCGACGAGTATAACGAGTTTGAAAAGCTGCTGGCCCGCGACGACATCGACGCCATCGTAATGGCCCCACCCGACCATTGGCACGCCATCATTGCCATCGAGGCGGCCAAAGCGGGCAAGGATATCTATTGCGAAAAACCCATGACCTTAACCATCCGTGAAGCCTGGGCCATGGTTGACAGCATGCGACGATACGGTCGTGTTTTCCAGACCGGAAGCCAGCAGCGCAGTGCCGACAACTTCCGCAAGGCCTGCGAACTGGTACAAAGCGGTCGAATCGGCAAGCTGCAGACGGTAAACGTGGGAATTGGCGGACCATCATCGGAGAGGTATCTGCCGGAGGAGCCGATTCCGGAAGGTTTCGATTGGGATCGATGGCTGGGCCCCGCGCCCTGGCAGCCGTACAACGCCGAACGCTGCAGCGGAAACTACGGGGGCGGATGGCGACTGATCCGTGACTACTCCGGCGGAATGATGACCGATTGGGGGGCACACCACTTCGATATCGCCCAGTGGGGTATGGGAATGGACGGCAGCGGTCCGGTGGAGATCATCCCGCCCGTCGACAAGGAACACGATAAACTGACCTACAAATACGCCAGCGGCGTAACCATGTATCGCGACGGGGCCAACGGCGTGCTGTTTACCGGAACCGACGGAAAGATCGAGGTCAACCGCGGATACTTCAAGACCTGGCCGGACGAGATCGGCGAAGAACCGCTCGGGCCCAATGATGTCCATTTATATGATAGTAAGAACCATAAAAAGGATTGGCTCGATTGCATCCGTGCCCGGCGACGGCCTATCTGCGACGTGGAAATCGGGGCCAGTTCGGTCACTGTTTGTCACCTGGGCAATATTGCCTACTGGACGGGCCGTCCACTGAAGTGGGATCCGGACAAGAAAGAAATTATCGGTGACCAAGAGGCGAGCCGCTGGCTGGATCGGCCCAAGCGGGCTCCCTGGCGTCTGTAATACAAGGAGAATCTCATCATGAAAAAGAGTTTTTATATACCAATGTTGTTGTTGCCGATGATTTTTGCCTCCGCTGGTCCACTTCGGGCAGAACCGGCGGCCGAACTCGAAAAAACATATATTAAAAAAATCGACGAACTACTGCCCGGTATGGGCCATGAGGAACTGGTTAAGCGAGAGGAACCACAATTAGCTTTCGAGAAAATCTGCTTTGAGGCCAGCGGGCCCGACAAAGAGACCGAACGAAAAGCCCTATGTAATGCCATCATGGACCGGGTGGGGCCTGAGGTTGCCAAACCCGCACGTGTCTGGCTGTTGCGCAAGGTCGAGCCTATCGGTCGAGATGAAGTAGTCGCCGGTCTGGCTAAATTAATGCATGATACCGATGCCCGAATTCGTGAATTGGCCAGACGTGCATTGCAGAACAATCCTTCGCCGCGGGCAGCAGCCGCATTGCGCAACGAGTTGGCCGAGGCTGAATCCAGCAAATGGCGCGTAGCCCTCATTAATGCCCTTGCCTTTAGGCGCGACTCTGACAGTGTTTCGGCATTCGGCAAATTTACCGAGGACGACGATATCGAGGTGGCCAAGGCGGCGGTGGCGGCCCTGGGCAAAATCGGAAACCTTTCCGCCGCAAGAATACTGAACAAATTGAAAAAGTCTTCCCCCGCACAACTACGCGATGAGATTGTCGATGCCCAGGTTCGTTGCGCGGAAATTCTTGACCAAGATGGGGCTCGCGATGCGGCCGCCGACATCTACACCAAACTTGTTGATGTTTCCGAACCCGAGCATATTCGCATCGCCGCTTTGTTTGGACTGGCCAAGGTTCAGGGGGTTGAGGTTCTGCCGCGGCTCATTCAATTAATGGAAGGCGACGATGAGCGGATGCAACTTATCGCCGCCCGCTGTGCGGAGACAATCCCCGGCAAGGAGACAACCTTGAAATTGGCAGAAGCTGCGGATGGGCATGCATGGCAAATGCAGATCCTATTGCTTGACGTGCTGGCAAAACGCGGCGACAAGACCGCTCTGCCGATAGTGAAAAGGATGGCTGAAGAGCCTCTTGATTCTGAGGCCCTGAAAGCGGTTTTACGTACGCTAAAGCACATCGGTGATGGTTCGGCGGTTAAACTGTTGGCGATTCATGCGTCCACGGCTTTATACGAACGTGATGTAGCCCGCGACAGCCTTTATACTCTGCCAGGCCGGGATGTGGATGAGGCTATCTTGAAAGCTCTGGACGAAAGCGTAAGAGATAAATCCATGCGGGCGGAACTGATCAAAGCCGCAGAAAAGCGGGGTATTACCGCAGCCGTTCCCAAATTATTGGCCGCTACTGATGATTCCATGAAGTTTGTATGGTCGGCAAGTTTTGCAGCCTTGGGGAAACTTATCTCCGATGAGGATTTCCCCAAACTTGTGAATCTGCTGGTCAAGGCTCGAAAAGATGAGAAACGAAGGGCCGCCGAGATAGCTCTTACCGATGTCTGCCTGCGAAAGGGCGATCAGGAAAAACGTACTGTCGATCTGGTTGCGGCCATGCCCAAGGCAGGTGCCGCGGTAAATGCTTCCCTGATTCGCGTGCTGGCCAAGATAGCAAACGATGCCGCCTATCGGGCCATTCTTGCAAAGTCTGATGCCGAAGATGAAGGGGTCAAAAATGCGGCCGTCCGGGCATTGGCGGAATGGAAGAGTCCGATAGCCATCGGGGCTTTATGGAATATAGCTAATACCAGCAAGAACAAAGATCATCGTACTCAGACCTTGCACGGATATATACGATTGTGCCGCTTACCCAGCAAACGTAAGCCCGCCGAAACGTTAACCATGTTAACCGGGGCCATGAGCCTGGCCGAGAGTCTCAAGGACAAGAAACTGGTGCTTGAAGCCTTGGGTGATGTCGTTCATCCCAAGGCATTGGGTATCCTTCTTTCCTATCTCGATGATGCGGAGTTGAAAGCCGAGGCCGTTGGGGCCATTCAGCGAATGGCCGTCGGGTTGAGCGGTCAGAATCATGAGCAGGCAGTCGCCGCCCTCGAAAAAGCACACCAGGCTGCTCCCAACGATGAGCTCCGCAAAAAAGCGAAGGAAGTCCTGGATTCCATCAAGAGCAACTGTACCGCCTGGCTGCAAAGCGGGCCGTACAAGGAGAAAGGTAAGAAGGCCGCTGATTTGTTCGACATGGCCTTTGCCCCGGAAGATCCCCAGGCCGACGCCGAGTGGAAACCGCTGCCCGTGAAAGATCTGGAACGGCCCGGCAGATACGACTTCGGCAAAGCACGTGAGATCTGCAGCTACTTTAAGACCTCGGTCTACTCGGATAAACAGCAACCGGCTCAGCTCGCTCTGGGCAGCGACGACGGTATGAAGGTGTGGCTGAACGGCGAGGTGGTGCATGCCGAGAATGCCGCCCGCGGCCTGGATTGCGGCGGGGATAAGGTTGACGTTACCCTCAAGAAAGGTTGGAACTCGCTGCTGCTCAAGATTACTCAAGGCGGCGGCAATTGGGGATTCTGCTGTGCCGTCAAGGCCCCCGACGGGAGTATCCTCGACGGCCTGAAATTCAAGGCTGAGTAAAACATCAGAGCCCCGCGCGCACTTGTCCGGTGTGGCCTCCATTCTCCGTAGTAGACTACTACGAAGGATGAATCGGCGAAACCGGAAGCAAGGGGTGAAATTTAATTGACTTCACAAGCCCTGTCACTCGTCGTGTCGGCATGGCTTTCTTTTGTTCTCTACCGAAGGGGGCTGCTGGATTTGAAATAGCCAAAGATATCTGACAATCGTGTATTACAACCATGAGTATAGATAAACTTTGAATTGACATCAGAGAAATTCTTATGGTCGTTAAAGACTCTATTAACAACCATGAATTTATACCATTCTTTCTAATATTTTGTAGAGATAACAGGTCATAACATCCTTATATTAACTTTAGAGATATAGAATTAGAGCATTTGTTGACAAAGTTGGTGATATGTTGTCCGACATTATGTAGATCTTGAGTTGACTACAGGGCACCTTTTGGATACATTATAAAGAGGTGAGAGGGAAAGAGGGTACGCGACATATTATTGTCTTCATTATAAATAAAGGAGATTATTAGAAACGTCTTATGGTGGATTCTCTTTCGGTTAGGATATTATCACAAATCCAGGAATTCATTGGAGGACGATATATGAAATTTGTAAAGACGGTCATTATCATATCTACTTTTGTCGTACTGTGTGTATCTGATTCTTTGGGATCTGAAGCTTACTTCAAAGGTTTAGGAAATCTGTCGGGCGATATTGTTAACCCCCCTCCTTTCGGTGGTACATTACTCGGTTGGAGCAGGGTTGGAGCCGTATCGGCAGATGGGAATGTCGTCGTAGGGACAAGCAGTTATGAAAGTTGTGGTTTCCGATGTTGTTACCAGGCATTTCGATGGACAGAAACTGAGGGTATGGTTGGATTAGGTTTTTTGCCACTTCACGATCGCCAAAGCGAGGCTTTCTCGGTATCCGCGGACGGTTCAGTGGTGGTTGGCTATTCAACTAATGAAACTTTTTTGCATTCCGGCTCTATAAAGAAAGCTTATCGCTGGACAGAACAAACTGGGACGATGAATTTTATGTCATGGCCACCGCCTTTCATGGGTAATACAAGCTCCGAAGCAAATGATGTTTCGCATGATGGAACCATAGCGGTGGGTTATAGCTCCAATAATATGCTTGGTGCTGATAAGGCGTGTTACTGGACTGAGGCAGGGGCTAAGTACATAATAGGATCAGATATCTATTTTCAAAGTTATGCTAAAGCTACCTCTGCAGATGGATCTGTAATTGTTGGGCAATTGTACGTGTGGCTTGTAGTAGGGGGACCAACACCCCTGGCATTCCGCTGGACGGAAGAAGATGGCATAGTCGGGCTGGGGATTCTTTCCGGGGGATATAGAAAGTTGAGCGAAGCTGAGGCAGTATCATCAGACGGTACTGTAATCGTAGGCTACAGCATATCTGCTTCGGGTGATGAAGCCTTTCGTTGGACAGAGGAAGATGGAATGGTCGGGCTGGGAGATCTGGAGGGGGGTATTTTTAGAAGTCGTGCCTTGGCTGTTTCAGCAGATGGATCTATTATTTTGGGAAGCGGAGTATCAGACTCGGGAACTGAGGCCTTTATTTGGGACTCCACGAATGGGATGCGTAAGCTCCGGGATGTTCTAATAAATGATTATAACCTAGATTTATCTGGATGGCGTATAGTCAGTGTCAATGGCATATCTGACGATGGATTGACCATTGTGGGCAATGGTATTAGTCCTGATGACCACGGTGAAGCTTGGATTGCCCATATCCCCGGATCTGTTATCCTGCCACTGGACATCAAACCCGGTGGTTGTCCTAATCCGCTCAATAGAAACGTAGAAAACAAGGCCAGGTTACCCATGGCTATCCTGGGTACGGAATTATTAGACGTAAGCGAGATTGAAGTTGACTCGATTTCCATCGCTGGTACTGTTTTCCCGGTTAAGTCTCCCAGTATTGAGGATGTTGGGACTCCTTTTGATGGCGAGGAGTGTGAGTGCCATGAACTGGAAGGCGATGATATTGATGACCTGGTGCTTCACTTCTCCAAGCGGGAGGTGATGCTTGCATTGGGTTTGAATGAGATGGAACCCGGAGCAATTGTGCCGATTACCGTGGAGGGTTCTCTCCAGAACGGTATCTCGTTAACAGCCACTGACTGCGTTAAGCTGGTGTGACGTGAGGACTAGGCTAACCTCAATGGTTTGATTCCGATGGCATTGATTGGAGTGGATACGAGCAAATTGAGAGTTTAGAGTTGAGAATTGATAAGCCCTGTCGGTCTTTGGATTGACACGGCTTTTTTTATTCTGTCAATATTGTGGTGAATTGTTTGTGGGTGGACAGATGCTGAGTATATGCAATAATATGGACCTGGAGTGGATCATGGTGTCCAGCGGAGTTATAGTAGATGTTGTGCCGCTTCTGGTACTCCAAGGTATCGTCAAATATTTCCCATGGAAAGCAGGGAGTAAACCATGTTTAAAAAAATGTCAGATGTTATATCGTTCGATTTCAGGACAATTGTAAGTATGGACCTATGGGTATCTATAGGGATGCTGCTTGTCGGACAAGCTGTGGCCATAGCGGCTGAGGAATCTTTGGCCCAACAGATCCTGAAGGCGACCGAGGTAAAGGGTGGGCTGATAGTCCATGCCGGTTGTGGGGATGGTAAGTTGACGGCTGCTTTGCGCGCCAACGACAGTTATATGGTGCACGGACTGGACACAGAGGCGGCCAATATCGAAAAGGCCCGCAAACACATCCGCTTGCTGGGACTTTACGGCAAGGTCTCCGTGGAACAATGGGATGGCAAACACCTGCCGTACGTCGATAATCTGGTTAACCTTTTTGTCGCGCAGGATCCGGACAAAATCTCCATGGATGAAGTAATGCGGATCCTGGCTCCCAACGGAGTGGCCTATATCAAAAGGGGCGATGTTTGGACCATGACGGTCAAGCCCCGCCCCAAAGAGATGGATGAATGGACACACTATATGCATGATCCGAGCGGTAATGCGGTAGCCCACGATTCAATCGTCGGCCCGCCTCGCCACTTGCAGTGGGTCGGCAGTCCGCGATGGACGCGACATCACGATCATATGTCCAGTATATGCGCCCTGGTGTCGGCCGGGGGCAGGATTTTTTATATCATCGATGAGGGACTCGCCGCTTCTATCCAGTTGCCACCCAAATGGACGTTGATTGCTCGTGATGCGTTCAATGGTGTAGTACTGTGGAAACGGCCCATCTCCTCATGGCACACTCATATCTGGCCTCTCAAGAGCGGGCCCGCCCAGCATCCCCGACGTCTGGTTGCCGTCGGTGATGAAGTCTACGTTACGCTCGGATTTGATGGGCCGTTAAGCAAGCTCGATGCCGCCACCGGTGAGATTATCAAGACATATGAGGACACGCGGTCAACCGTGGAAGTCATCGTTTCGGACGGTTCGCTTTTCACGGTGGTCGAAGATTCCCCCAAAGACAACCTGGACTACAAAACCAAAAACTTCGTTTGCTGGGCCGAAGTCCAGCGGGTGGCAAAAGAACGGCCCTGGGATGAGCAAAAAGAAAGATCGATCGTGGCCGTCGACGCCGATACCGGATCCAGATTATGGAAGAAAAAGTACCAGGCCCTTCCTCTGACACTTGCGGTCGATACGAAATGCGTATTCTTCCATGACGGCGAAAAAATCGTATGCCTGGATCGCAAAAACGGCGATCCAATATGGAACTCGCCGCCGCTGGAAAGGCGATTGCCAAATCCGGTCAGCTTCGCCCCGACACTGGTGGTTTATAAAGATGTTATCCTGTTTTCCGGCGGGACCAGATCCATGTCCGCACTCTCAGCCAAGACCGGCAAGGTCTTGTGGACCTCCAAACATCCGCGCAGCGGACATCATAGTCCGGAGGATCTACTCATCGTCGATGGGTTGGTATGGACGGCGCCGATTGCGGGCGGCCGGGACTCGGGAATTTATACAGGGAGAGATCCCCACACCGGCGAAATCAAGAAAGAGTTTCCTCCGGATGTGAAAACATATTGGTTTCATCATCGATGCTACCGATCAAAAGCCACCGATCGATACATTCTGCCTTCGAGAACGGGAACTGAATTTGTCGATCTTGATGCAAAAACATGGACTCCCAATCATTGGGTTCGCGGTGGATGTGTGTATGGCATCATGCCCTGTAACGGTATGGTTTATGCTCCGCCCCATCCCTGTATCTGTTATGCCGAATCGAAATTGAATGGTTTTTGCGCCCTTGCTTCCGAATCCACAATCCAGCGAGCCCTGTCTAAAGCATCGCCCGAGAATAGATTGCAACGGGGGCCCGCCTATGGGGGACGGATAGAAAGCTCTTCTGTCGGCCGGGACGAATGTCCGACTTATCGCAACGATTCTGCACGCAGTGGCCACACCAAAACCGCGGTCCCCGAAAAGTTGGAATCCAAATGGCGGGCCGATTTGGGCGGCAAACTCAGCAGTCTGGTGATTGCAGATGGCAAGGTTTTCGTGGCTTCTGTTGACACTCATTCGGTTCACGCTCTTGATGAAGCTTCCGGAGACCAGGTTTGGAGCTATACAACCAACGGACGGATCGATTCACCGCCCACTATATATCAGGGCCGCGTCCTTTTCGGTTCGGCCGACGGTCATGTTTACTGTCTTCGCGCTGCCGATGGCCAATTGGTCTGGCGTTTTCGTGCCGCCCCGCAGGACTTGAGACTCATGTCCTACGAACAACTGGAATCGGTCTGGCCGGTTCACGGGAGTGTACTGGTGCAGGATGGTGTGGTTTACTGCGTGGCCGGCAGATCGATGTTCCTGGATAACGGCTTACGCCTCTTGCGGCTGGATGCTAAAACCGGACAACTGCTTTCCGAAACTATCCTCGACGATAGTGACCCGCAAACCGGTGGTAAATTGCAGGAGAAAGTCAGAATACTCAATATGCCGGTGGCCCTCCCTGATATTCTCTCATGTGATGGCAAAAACATTTACATGCGGTCACAACTGTTTGACCTCCAGGGCAAACGCAGACAAATTCCCACCCCCCAGGATCCCACCCAGCAGGCCGTCAAGCAGTTGGGTGACCAGGTGCACTTATTCTGCCCCACTGGTTTTCTTGATGACACATGGTTTCACAGGACTTATTGGTTGTGGGGCGAAAGCTTCTCCTCCGGTTGTAACTGGTGGTTTCGGGCCGGTCGGTATGCACCCGCCGGCCGGATTCTGGCATATGATGACACCACCATCTACGGTTACGGACGCCAACCTGAACTGTTCTGCTGGACGCCGGTGTTGGAATACCATCTTTTTGCCGCCGACAAGGAGCTGGTCGGCGAAAAGATCGATCAAGTACATAAGAGATATAAGGAAATGGGGGCGAAAAACAAAGCCGCTATTTTCAATCGCAGTCTAACGGCAAACTCCAGGTTGGACGATATCTCCGCGGTCAACTTCAAATGGACAAAAGACGATCCTCCGCTGCAGGCCCGGGCCATGGTGCTGGCCGACAAGACTCTCTTTATCGCCGGCCCGCCGGATGTGGTTGACGAGGAAGAGGCCTTAAAGCGCCGTGGTGAAATTAACATCACGCAAAAACTTGCCGAACAAGAAGCCGCCTTTGAAGGCCAAAAAGGGGCTTTGCTATGGGCGGTGGATACCTCGAGTGGGAACAAACTGGCCGAATACAATCTCCAGTCCCCACCTACCTGGGATGGAATGGCCGCCGCCAATAATAACCTGTTCATCTCGACTACCGGTGGCAAAGTCGTGTGTTTTGCAGGCAAGTAACCGGATTTAACAAAGCAGGTGGTTGGCTCAATGATTCCATCCGGAACTATTGAGGTATTCGCCTGCCGTTACCCTGAAATGATCATAAGGCAGCGTTAAGAAATTTGGAATTCGGCAGAATATAAAATCGGCCCGTCTATTTGCGGCAAGAAATTTTCCAATTACAATAATATCACAATAGGTATTGCTTTCGTGCCTTATCTGTCGATTGTTATAAGAAGCTTCGAGTGTGGCAAGGTATTGGTAACGGGAAGCCTTGCCGGGTGGGGTATTTAATCCACCAGTTTTTTCTTAAACCAAACGGAGGATAATGATTTATGCCTATCAGTAATATTGATATTGATTCAGTACTTCAGACGGCCAATCAGGGAATTTCTACCTATCTCGATGCCGCGCTTGCCAACGACAGAATAGATCGACAATTGTACGATGATGCCAGGAACAATACGTTTTACAACCTCGAAAGGTGGCTCAAGGATCGAGACATTGATTCCATATCACCTTGCCTGAAGGATGGTGTGTATAGCACTATTGAAAACCAACAATGGGAAGATATTGTCAACGCCTATCGCCAGTCCGTGCGTTTCGGTACGGGAGGTATACGAGGAATGATGGCATTCGATCGCGATTCCATCATTCAATTAAAGAAAGAAGGTTTGAATACCCCTATTCTAAAGGGTCCCAATACCATAAACGATATGGTGTTCCTGCTGACCTCGGTTGGAGTGGCCAGGTTCGGCAAAGATCAGAAGCCGCCGTTTGAAAAAATTGTTATTGGATATGATAGCCGTATCAGAGGATACGATCTCGCCGCCATTGTTGCTCAATTATTTCTTGCTTATGAATACACGGTGTACTTTTTCGACGATCCCTGTCCTTATCCTGAAGTAACTTTTGCCATTCCCCATGAATCGATCAAGGCCGACGTCGGCATCCTGATCTCCGCCAGCCACAACGATTATCGATATAACGGCTACAAACTATCGTGCGGCAACGGATCACAGTTTGATCCGCAGGAACGCGACGACATGTACAAAAAGTACATCGCAAAGGCGGAGACCAGCCAGATACGTCTCTGCCCCTTTAGCGAAGCCCCCGAGGGCAGGCTTTGGTTTCTGGGCGGAAGTGAACCGGTTCCCGGATTTGATTATGCGGGAAGGCAGGACTGTATCATTAATATCCATGAAAAACACCGGGATCACGTGAAAAGCTTTCTGCTAAATGACAAGCTGGCCGAGCAACAGCAATCCGCCCCCAATCCGCTGGCCATCGGATACTGTGCCTTTCATGGAGCTGGCCGCGTCGCTGTTCCCCGGCTTTTGAAAGAGGTTGGATTTAACGATATCAAGCCCATCAAGCACAACGGTTTGAACGATCTTGACGGCTTGTTTCCCTCCTTCTGTAACGATCCGGGACGCGAACAACAGCCCGATCCGGGCGATCCACGGGCCGCCCATATTGCCGTTGAGGCATTTAAAAAAGATTATTCCGAAAAAGAGTTTGACCATACGGACATTATTATCGGGACGGACCCCGATGCCGACCGTTGTGGTGTGGTGATCAAGGTTCCGGAAAACCAGCGGCATCTCTATGATGGGAATGATTATATGCTGCTTCCCGCGGATGATGCCTGGGCCCTGGTGCTTTGGTATCGTCTC
>CP070790.1:997492-1000036 GCA_020346805.1 Planctomycetota bacterium | reverse complement strand
GGTCATGCTGGGATTGACGGCGATCTTTGCGGGCCTGTTGGGTATCGCCAAGGTTAAACTTCACGTTGATGAAGATCCGCGCATCGGACAGATTGAGGATGTGCTGCCGGCGGCCAATTGTGGCGGCTGCGGCTTTGCCGGCTGCGCCGATTTTGCCAAGGCGGTGGTCAATCGGCGGGTACGGTGTGACGGCTGTCCGGTGGGCGGTTCCAAGGTGGCTCAGAAAATTGCTGATATAATGGGTATCAAGGTTATTCAAGTCTTACCCTATCGGCCGGTGATTTATTGTGGTGCCAAACGCAATGATAAGCTGGGGGTCGTACCTTATGAGGGCGTGGAAAGTTGCGTCGAAGCCAATGTTATCGGCGTAAGTCAGGCCTGCGTCTACGGCTGTTTGGGCTTTGGCGATTGTGTGGAGGTTTGCGAATATGATGCCCTGCAGATGGTCGATGACCTGCCGGTGGTGGATTATGAAAAGTGCACCGGTTGCGGGGCCTGTTCCAAAGCCTGCCCGAGGAATATTATCGAACAGATACCCTTCAAGCAGGAGCGCATGCTGGTGGTGGCCTGCTCGAACAAGGAGCCGGCCAAGTGCGTCAAGCAGGTTTGCACGGTGGGGTGCATCGGCTGCAAGGCCTGCTCCAGAATTTTTGCCGACCTGTTCAAGGTCGAGGACAACCTGGCCTGGATAATGTATGACGACTACACCGGCGAGGAAGATTTCTCCAAGGCTATAGAAAAATGCCCAGCCAAGGTCATGGTCTATTTCGGCAAACCGCAGCCGGAATACGAAAAAATGCTCGCCGACGAAGAGTCAAACGAAAAAGAAACAATTGTAAGCTAAGAACATGTAACAAGACCATGTGCTATTACTATCAAAATATCCCCAATCAAGTTTTTAATCCGCTTACTGACGTGCGCGGCTAGTATCGTTAGATGCGCTAATTGTATTTTCCGTTCCGAAAGAAGGAGTTTTTACCAATGAAGAATCTGCGTACTTGCCAGGTTGGTGTTATTGTTTATTGTTATATTTTTTGTTTTTCATGTTCGGCCGTCGAAAAACAAAAACAGCAGCCTGCCCCGGTAAAAATTCCACAGGTAATATTGCTTTGGCCGGAGGGGGCGCCGGGCGCGGTCGGCAATGAAGACCAGGACCAACCCACATTGTCTGTCTACCTGCCGCCGAAAGAAAAAGCCAACAAGACCTCGGTGATTGTCTATCCGGGTGGCGGATATAGAAAACTGTCCATGGATCACGAAGGCAGACAGGTGGCCGAATGGCTGAATTCGTTTGGGGTGACCGCATTCGTACTCAAGTATCGCCTGCTGCCCCGCTACAAGTATCCCGCCCCGCTCGATGATGCCAAACGGGCCATGCGTATAGTTCGGTCCCGGGCCGATGAATGGAACGTCGATCCCCAGGGTATCGGTATACTTGGTTTTTCGGCCGGGGGACATCTGGTATCCGCCATAGGGACACATTTTGACTACGGTAAGCCAGATGCCAAAGACAGGATTGAACGGGCAGGTTGCCGGCCCGATTTTATGGTTATTGTCTATCCCTGTATTTCGTTAAGCCTGCAAAATAAATCAAGACCCGGTCGTAGAAGCCTGTTGGGCGACGATCCCAAGTTGGTTGAAGAGTATTCGAGCGATAGACACGTTACCTCCGAGACCCCGCCGACATTTCTGATGCACGCCGGTAACGACCGGACGGTTATCCCCGATCATAGCATTGTCTTTTATCAGGCGCTGCGAAAGGCCGGGGTACCGGCCGAGATGCATATCTATGAGCGGGCCAAGCGCGGGCACGGTTTCGGCCTGGCCCCCAACGATCCCCTGGTCTCATCCTGGCCCAAACTATGCGAGGATTGGATGCGCGGCCGGGGACTGCTGAACAAGGATTGAGCCTTTTTCCCCTTCTTCTTTTAACCGCCACACAAGAGGTCGAAGATCCTGATGCACATCGGGGGAGCGCATATATTAATCGTAAAATAAGATTTGCAGTTATTTGTTGCGCGTAATCGCCAGAACCTAATCAAGCACGTGTCCGTTGGTAGCTATACCTTCGCCGTTGTGGATGGTGGAATTGCCTTTCCAATCGGTGAAGGTTCCGCCGGCCTCTTCGAGTATGGGCTGCAGGGCCGCCATGTCCCAGATGCTCAATTCCGGTTCGGCCATCACTTCCGCCCGCCCCGTGGCTACCAATACATAACCGTAGCAATCGCCCCAACAACGGGTCAATCGGGCTTTATCGCTTAGCTCCCGGTATGCCTCCAGGCGCCCGACTTGAATAAAATCCTCGACCGAGGTGGTGCAGAATAATCCATCGGCCAGATTCTTGACCGACGAGACCCGGGCACGATTCGGCTGATCGCTGCCGTGGACATACCAGGTACCTTGTCCTTTGGCGGCATAAATGTATTCATCAAGTGCAGGCAATACGATTATCCCAATCACACAATGTTGCTCGTATTCCACGCCGATCAGTGTGCCGTATAACGGGACGCCGTGGATAAACGATTTCGTTCCGTCGATGGGATC
>CP070790.1:994183-997392 GCA_020346805.1 Planctomycetota bacterium | reverse complement strand
TATTCTGTGATCGACTGCTTGGCCGCCTACCGGACCGTTGCCCTCCATCCCCTCAAAGCCGTCGATAACCGCCAGATCGGGACGCAGGATCTTGGCCAGCTTGAACAAGTTGTAGTTGATGCCTTCATTGTTGGGCATTTGGCCACCGTGAATGAGTGGTTTGTCGTTCTTTCCCGTACCTCTTTTGCCCCATCGGAAACCTTTGTCTTTTATGGCGGCACCGACAACAATGTTTTTGAGTGAGAGCGTTACCACCGTCCGATCGTGGGTTTTGGGGACGGCCGCTGAGATAATATAGCTGTCCGGATCCAGCAATAATTTAGACAGCCGAACCGGTTGCGGGTGGTAGTACTCATCAATTACATGCTTGATTTCCGTCGGCTCAACATCCAGATCGAGAAATTTAACCTTGTATTTTTTCTTCAGATTGTAGTAGCCGTAGTTTGAATATCCTTCCTCAACGGGACAGCCGGCGGGTGATTCGGCAATGATGATTTCATCTTTGTAGATGGGCTGGAGGAATTCGAGAATCGCTTCCACGCCATCGGCGTGAGTGGCGCTTAATTGCTTGTTACAGGCAACCAAATTAGGTTTGATGACTACGCGTTTTTTATTGATCAAGCCTTTTTTGATCTGATTTTCGATCATCTTCAAGGCTTTGAATATATTTTCGGGTCGCGAGTCACCGGTGGTGAGGGCCAGGCGGCTTTTGGTTGTCGACGGTTGTTCTGCGTAAAGTCTCTTTGGAATGTGCAGAACCGCAAGTCCGCCCAAAAAGCCGCATGCCGTCCCACTTAAAAAATCCCTTCTACTTTGTTTGGCCGTCATATATATTTACTCCTGTATATACCGGTATATCTATTATACATATTATTCGTTATTTCCCCACCATAGCGGGATAATAATGTAAGATGGCGAAACTAGGCGATTGGTAAACTGAGTTCGAAGCAGGCCCCGTCTTTTGTGTCGTCGTTGAGACAAAGGTTCCCGCCCATATTGCGGGCCAGTCGGATACTGAGAGCCAAGCCCAAACCCACCCCCGGTGCGGTGTTGGCAGATTCATCTGCGGATTTGTGGAAGGGCTTGAATATTTTTCTTGCATCAGCCCTAGGGATACCGGGGCCGTAATCCGCAATTTGCAGGATGACAATGTTGCCTTTGCGACAAGCTTTCAGACGGATATTTCGGTTGGTTGCGCTTGCCGCATATTTGCACGCGTTGTCCACCAGATTGAGTAGAATCTGCTCCACCGATGATATGTCTGCTCCTACCTTGACGGATCTAACATCGTCCGTGGCCTCAACAGTTAAAATCATCTCCGCTTGTCGGGCTCGTTCGGACAATCTCTCCTCCACCCGATCGACGAGATCTTGCACCTTGATGCTTTCTCGATGATGTCTGGCACGGTTGCCTTCCAGTCGGGCATAAGCCAGTACATTTTCCACCAGATAACCTAATCGACCTGATTCCGTACGGAGGGTGTTGAGATACCGTTTTTGTTTTTCAGGATCTTGCACCTTGCCCTCCGCCAGCATATCGGTGTACAGGCAGAATGTGGTTAGCGGGGTTCTCAGCTCGTGGGTGACGGCGGAAACAAATGCTCCCCGGCGTTCGCTTAAGGAAATGGCACCCATTAACAGGACGGCTACCGCAATGGCGGCCAACAGTACGCATAACCATGCGATTATGAGTGAATAACGGATTGGCGAAATCCTTGCCATGGGTTCGACGGCTATGGTACCAGGAATGAGTGATACCGGAAGGGCGGCCAGACGCCGTTCTTGTCCATTATTATTGATTGGTGATGGCTTTAAATCGGCCTGGGGCAACAGATCCCGAATGTTATTAATCAACCATTGTCGTAAGGCCGGCCAGTTCAGCCAACAGCCCTGAATGTATTGTTTTTGGTCGACCTTAACCAGACGGGCGAGTAACAAGACATCGTCGATCCATAGGGGTTTCATCAGGGCTGTGTTTATTTCAGAAGCTATGTATGGAACGCGCGTATTGCTGGTAAAGTAAATGGTGTTGGATGTTTGGCTTCTTTTGCGTGCCTGCCATTCCATTTTGTTGAATTCCATTTGTTGTTTGAGATCATTTCTTAGGGAATTGCTTACTTGGCGTTGTGGTGGCATTGCTTTTTGTAGTTCCGGCATTTGCACGACGTTGATTGGTTGTGGTTCGGGTTCAGGCAGTTGGGCGGCAAGTTCATTTTTATCAAGCTTACCCTGCAATTCGGTTAGCATGCCGGTCAGGGTGGGTATTCGTTTTTGTATGTTTTGATCGGCCTGGACGAGGTCTGACATTTTACCGGTTGGTATTTGTGGGGAACTTATTAATCCCTCAGGACCTATCTGGAAGTGGAGGAGGATCTGAGGCGAGCTAAAGGTCAACAAAGGTGAAGGTAATAAAAGTTCGCTGGGCAGCGTGTCGGTGTACATCTGTGCGTAGGCTCGATCCGCCGGGTAAAATGCACTGTAGGAGAAGTACGGACGGGCGCTTTCTTGAGCGATTAATGGTGCCAGTGCCGAATCCATGCGCCAGAGTGCCAAGCGAATGTCTTCTTCGAAAGCGGCCCGTATTTGTGCCTCCCATTGTGCCTGATCCAGCCGAATGACCGTCAGGCTGATCCAACCAACCGTGGCCAACACCACTACCGCGCATAAACCGAAAATTAGCCAGATGTAAAAAGGTCGGTTCATGATTGCCCCTCAGATTTGGCGAACATGTAACCTTTGCTCCGAACAGTTAACAATACCTGGGGTCGATCCGAATTGTCGCGAAGTTTTTCCCGCAGTCTCGCTACGTGCATATCGATGGTCCGGGTTTCAATCCCGCTGGGATTCAACCGCCATACCCGAGAAAGGATTTCCTCACGTGATATGGCTCGGCCGGTATTGCATGCCAGGTAACGAAGCAGTTCCATTTCTTTCTCGGAAAGATCGATACGCTGACCGTCTTCGAAGCACACTTCGCATCGAGCCAGGTCGGCGTAACCACCGGGAATCTTTATTTGAGTTACATCGGTGGGGCGTTCCGGAGAGCGGCGCAAGACCGCCTCCACCCGGGCCAGCAATTCTTTGGCACTGAACGGTTTAACCACGTAGTCGTCGGCCCCCAATCGCAGCCCGCGTACACGATCCATTTCGTCGCCGCGGGCAGTGAGTATGATTACCGGCAGGGTGGGGCGGGTTGCCCGGACTTCCCGC
>CP070790.1:989940-994083 GCA_020346805.1 Planctomycetota bacterium | reverse complement strand
GCCGCTCTTATACAGATTATGAAAATATGCTTCAATCAGAAAATCTTGATGCCGTCCATATCCTGACCCCGCATTATTTACACCCGCCAATGGCAATAAAGGCTTTAAACAAAAAAATAAATGTGCTTACGGAAAAACCTGTTTGTATTAATCCCCGGGATGGAGAAAGGATGGTCAATGCCGCTAAGCGCAATAAGGTAAAATTAGGCGTAGTTTCCCAGAACAGGTATAATCCCGGCTCACAATTGGTAAAGAAGAATCTGCTTAATGGCAGGTTAGGCAAGGTTAAGGCAGTAAAGCTTATTGTCTCTTATCATAAGCCGGATAGTTATTATAAGAAAAGTGATTGGAAGGGAAGGCGGGCTTTGGAAGGTGGAGGGGTGTTAATTGACCAGGCAATACACTTCATTGATTTACTGAGGTGGTTGATCGACGATAAGGTAGAGTATATTGAGGCAAATACCGCCCGCCGGCAGCATAAGTTTATCGACGTTGAGGACCTGGCCGAAGGAGTGGTTAAGTTTAAGCGGGGCGCTTATATCTGTTTTTATCTGATGAACTTCTATTCCTTTGATGCCGACCCGGAAATCGAGATAGACTGCCAGAATGGCAGGGTTAAGATGATTAAGGATTCTGCCAGTATTTGCTTTTATGACGGTTCAGAAGAGGTTAAAGCCAGCCCAAGCCCTGACGAATATATTGATTATGGGCAAAATAGGAAGGATTATTGGGGGTTCTGTCATTGGATACAGATAAAGGAGTTTTATCAGGCGCTGGGAGAGAATCGCCAGCCAGAGATAGATGGAAAGGAAGGTCTGAAGACGCAACGAATTGTCTGGAATATTTATAAATCAGCGCAAAAAGGCAGGAGGGTCTATTTATGATTAGAGTCGGTATAATCGGTTGCGGGAAGATTACGGAAAGGGCAAGCTTGCCTAACCTGGTCAACTACAAATTTAAGTGTAAAATTACCTGTTTATGTGATATAATAAAAAGTCGCCCTGAGAGTTTAGCTAACCGCTTTAATTTAGGCGAGATAGATGTCATCAAGGATTGGAGGAACTTAGTCAGGCATAATGATGTAGATGCAGTTTTTATCAACACGCCGAATTACCTGCACGAGTGTATGGCTGTTGAAGCAGCTGCAAATAGAAAGCATATCTTAGTTGAAAAGCCAATTGCAATTTCCCTCAAAGCAGCAAATAATATGGTTAAGGCGGCAAAGAGGTCCGGCGTCCTTTTGATGGTCGAGCAAACACAGAGGTTTGACCCTGTCCATCAAGCTGCGGATATTTCGCCAGAAGCAGATTCGCGACGAAGTTTACGTAGCCATAGCCGAAGGGCCTGTAGGCAGGGTGGTCGCTGTGCGCATCGGTTATGCTGTCACCGGTAAAAACGATGGTCTGACCACGTTTTAGCTCGATCTTGGGCGGCAAACCGTGCTCTCCTGCAAGTGCCTGCCAAATATGGGAACAAAGATTTTATCGGCTGCAACCTGATGGGCAAAGCTTTTTTGTTCGGTGTCGCGCAGATGCTCACGGCCTGTGGTCTTCCAGCCAATGCAAAGCCATGATTGCAAAGTCCGCAAGATCTACTCGGCAATCCCCGTTGATATCGCCTGCGACAATGGTTTCGCAGACCGGCTCACCGAAGTACGATTTACTCGCCTCCGCTGTACCGCCATACGCCCCCATGTTTATTACGCCACCGTTGGGAAACGGCTCATGCCCGATAGGGCTCATTGGGTTTCCTGCATCAACACATGGGCTGGTTACATCATCTCTCACCCAAGTTTGGCTGATAGCCTCCCATCGGCCGGCCTGCGATTTCAAATGACAGTCGCCACTGTTCGGGTCGGTAAAGCAAGGGTCAGCGTCGATGTTACCCTGGTCCCAGTTCAGTGTGGAGCCATCGGTCAAATATACTGACGCCCACCCGCCTCGCACATCGCTGTGCGAAACAGAACAGGAGGCACGGAAGCCTCCCGTCTCCGTTGGGCCTGTGAGCGCGATTTCTGGTCCCCTACCTGCCCGGTTCTTCCATATGATACTGCTGGTCACTATTGGGTCACCGGCTTTACAACATATACCGCCCCCATTCGAAGCCGCATTGTCTGTTATGGTGCAGAGTTGTATTTTTGGGTTGCCAGCATAGCCCTCTATATAGATCCCGCCGCCATCGGTCGCTGAATTGTCGTTCAAATGGCAATTGATGACTCTCGGAGAATCCTGGCGAATACTCAAATTGATCCCTCCTCCTTGCTTGGCCGAGTTACCCATTATTGTGCAGCTCCTAACCGTGCTACTAACGGACTTACACCAGATGCCACCTCCGCACTCCCCAGCCGCATTCCCTACGATTATGCAGTTGGCAATTTCCGCCTCGCTATACGTGCACGCAACACCGCCGCCCCCGTACGTTGCGATGTTGTTCTTGATTACGCAGTTGCGAATCATTGGGTTGCCACGGTCGAGGTATATTCCTCCGCCACGCTCTGCGTAGCCGTTGACGATGGTTAATCCAGCCAGGACCGACCCTGCCTTCTCAAATTTGTGGAAATAGAATCCACGGTGTGGCTCCGAGATGGTTCCCCGGCAGTCAATTACGGTGGACGCCACTGTTGCCGGATCGTCTGGAGCTATACTGCGAACAGTAATTGCTCTTCCACCGAAGTCCAAATCTCGGTTACCATCACCACTGTGTGTTCCGGGACCAATGACAACGGTTTGTCCGCTTTCCGCTGCACTTATCGCAGCCTGAATGTTGGGATACTCCAGAGGGACCTGTAGAACACCGTCATCATCAGCCAAACAGAGGGTCACAGATAGTACCTGGGGGCTGTTTTCGGCGCACGGGTCTGAGACCAGTACATCGCAACTATGCGTTCCGGCAAATATCATAGAGGTGTCTACACTTACCTTTACTTGATCCGTTTCATCTATTGTGGTACCGTAAACCGGGTCTACGCTGAGCCAAGTACAATCGTACGAAGCGCTCCAGGCAAGAGAGGCGCTACCTCTATTGCGAATCGCAAAACTTTGGGCGGGCGGGTTTGGTTCACCCTTGATGCCGTAAAAACTTAATTCACTTACTGAGAGCTCTATTCTAGGCCCATGGAGCGTCAAAGTGACACCAACGGCCTGCGGGCTTTGGAGGGCATCTTTGGAACTGACCGTCAGTTGGCACGCGTACACGCCTCGGCTCATTCCCCGAATATCTGGTCTGAGAGTAACCTCCGTTGTTTCACCGGAAGACAAGCCATTATCCGGCGCAACCTGAAGCCAATCGCAGTTCGTGCGAATCTCCCAACCAATTAGCGTACCGGGCGTGGCATTGTAAACAGACAAAACTTGCGCTTGCGGATCAGAACCCGCTTCGTTTGCATGAAAATGAAATTCTTTGGCAGAGATCCCAAGAATTGGTGTTAACGTTGATGTGAACTCGTCTGCACCTATGTCAACGCATCCACTCATAGCACGTGGCTCAGTGTCGATGTCCCTTTCGTCAGGCATTGGGACGTAGCTAGGGTCCCCTGCGTCAATGCATGGTGAATCGCCCAATAAATGATAGTCGCCCAAGCCAGGGTCAGCAAAGCACGGATCTGCATCAACATTACCGAACTCCCAGTTGACATAGTAGTATATCTCTATACCATCCAATCCGCCTCTGACATTGCTGTATGAGACCGTACATTCCGGGTTGCAGGCATCGTACACTAAACCTATGCCGATCTCATTGTCTTTGGTGTCATTAGTTGCCGTGTTTGCCCATATGATGCTGTTTTGGATCGTTAAGTCGCAGCCGAACTGACTCCAGAGACCACCGCCGCTACTTTCTGCGACATTATGGGCAATTGTGCAGTTGTTGATTCGGGGATGGCTGTAATTTTCTTCGCTGCACTGCCACAAAGCGCCGCCATAGCCACTCAGGAAAAGGCCCCCACCGTATCCGCCGTAAGGTAAACCATATCTTTCGCCTCGGATGGCCGAATTCCCGACAATCCAGCAGTTTCTTATGATCGAGCTGCAACGCCCAGCTTCTTCAGTACCAATACCGCCGCCCGTGTAAGCCATGTTGGCAGTAATGATGCACCGGCTGATGGTTGGACTGCTATAGCCGGTACAGTAGATGGCACCACCAGAT
>CP070790.1:978660-989840 GCA_020346805.1 Planctomycetota bacterium | reverse complement strand
TTATCTTGTCATTCGATGGCCTGCCAACCTCGGCATGCGAAATATGTATAAAGTTTGCCAGTACCAGAGCGATAACAACCGGTTTTCCGAATTTGATTTTCATCTGTTTAACATCTCTATTTTTACTTGCAACTTCATCTTAATTTTCATATTTTAACGGCAGGGCGTTGGATTATGTATGGTTAGGTTATATGACCTGCCCGCAGCTATCTGGGTAAAACATGATAATGAAAAGATAAACCAGGGTTTTTGATTGCCGCAGTCGGAGGTTGTATAGGCCAATCGCCGTTTGTGCAACTGTTCTGCCCCCGTAGCCGAATCAATCTTTATTGTTGTTATATATATATGAATATATGGGATTTGATCGATCTCAGGTCGACAAGTTACTTCCATCTTCATATCATAAGGCGGTCAAAAGTAGGGGAGTAGATTCATGGTGATTATCATAGT
Source organism: Planctomycetota bacterium (assembly GCA_020346805.1). Classification (GTDB taxonomy): domain Bacteria; phylum Planctomycetota; class Phycisphaerae; order UBA1845; family PWPN01. Next base: position 989,390 of record CP070790.1, on the reverse strand, counting down.
CGAACAAAGGAAAAAATATCGATAATGATAAAGACCAGTGCCACTATTACTATGATCCCCGAACTCAAAGGTGGCCCCTTTCTTTTTGCCGATGATCTGGAGCAAAGCTGTCGCAAGGCCGCCGGAGCCGGCTTCGATGCTGTCGAACTGGTGATCCCATCTGTCGATTCTGTTGATCCGGAAAATATGCAGGACATTCTATCGAAATATAATTTGCAATTGGCCGCCGTCAGTAGCGGTGGGGGTTATCTGGTGCATAAACTCCATCTCGGCCACCCCGATGCCGACCGCCGCCGACAGGCCATGCAATATATCTCCCACGTGATCGATTTAGCCGGCCCATTCGGGGCCGTGGTGATCATAGGGGTAATGAAGGGGTATGTCGGTCAGGACGTGGACCAGGCCAGCGCCTGGGCCTACCTCGCCGAAGCCCTCGAGGCCCTGGCCCCCCAGGCCGAAAAGTACAACACCTGCCTGGTCCTTGAGGCCCTGAACCGATACGAATCGAATTTTGTCAATCGATTGCAAGAGGGAATCGAGCTGATCGAATCGTTGAAGACCGGCGGGGTGAAGTTGCTTGCCGATCTGTTTCATATGAATATTGAGGAGCGCTCCATCGGCGACGCCCTTCGACAGGCAGATCGACACATCGGCCACGTCCATTTTGCCGACAGCAACCGCCGGGCCGCAGGTTTCGGCCATATCGACTTTACTGAAGTAGGTAGCGCATTGCGCGATATCGATTACGACGCATACGTGTCGGCTGAAATTTTCCCTTATCCCGATGAGGCTACCGCATCAGAAAAAACCCTGGCTGCTTTTCGTAAATACGTCCTGCAAGCCTGATTGTGGTATACTGAGATTTTGAGATTCGAGGTTATTTATCGAGGAACCATCATGAAAATGGCAATCGGCAGCGACAGCACTTGTAATCTTACCGATACCATCGTCGCCCATCTGCAAGAAAAAGGAATCGAACTCATTCATTGCGGGGCCCTGGCCGGCGAGCAGGCCGACTATGTCGACGCCGCTGGTGCCGTGGCCGCCAAAGTGGCCGACGGCTCGTGCGAACAGGGATTGCTCTTCTGCAATACCGGCACCGGCGTAACCATTATCGCCAATAAATTCCCCGGCGTGCGGGCGGCCCTGGCCGTCGATTCCTACTCCGCTCAAATCGCCCGCCTGGCCAATAATGCCAATGTCATCGTTTTGGGAATGAGGCTTACCGGCGAAACCCATGCCAGGGAAATTGTCGATACCTGGCTGGCCACCGAACCGTCTACCGAACCCAAGCGCATGAACTTCCACCGCAAAACCGAACAGATCGATCAAAAATATCGCAAGGCATAATCGTTGAGTATATGATACGTGTCCCGTTTTAAACATACGAATTTATGTGGGGCGGGTTCTGCCCGCCGCTTGATCTGTATCTAATACTGAGTAGTTTTCAAATAATCGTGCCCGGGGTTGTCGAAAAAGAAAAAGACCACAGCAAAAAACATTTTTAAATAGCAGCTGTCCCTAAAATATTATAAGCTGGACGTAACGGGGTAAAGTTATAGAATAGGTGCTTGGATCACAACGAAACTGTGAAAGTGCCACCGTATAGGATACTGGAAATGATGGGAAGCAGTATCAAGCTGTTTGTGCACAGGCTTGTCTGGTTAGGTATCCTCATAGTGGCAGGGATGATCCCTGATGCGCAAGCCGCTGAGCCGACTCCCTCGCTACGGTTGCCCGACAATGTGCCGCCGGTCATAGCAGTTTGGGGTTGGCTCGAACCTGTTTTCGGCCCGGCCGGCTACGAGGCACATATTGAAATGATGGCTCGGTACTCCGGGGTTAACCTGTTGGCCACAACCATTCGTGCACCCGGTAGGCTGGTGACCGACCTAATCGTTCACGATCAGATTAAGCGGGGCGCTCAATATGCCTCCGGCTTCGGCATCAAGATTGCTATGGACCTGGATGTCCGACTGGCCAGGGAGGCGTTTCACCAAGCCTATCCTGACGAGCTTCAGGAGATGCTCCGTCTTCGAGAAGTTGTCTTGAAAGATTCGGGCGAAGTTACTCTCAATATTCCGAGTGAGAAACTGTCGGACCACTACACCTTCCGAACCCGCTATGACTCTCTAGCCGGCAGGCTGGTTCGCGTATACGCCTACGAGCGCTCCGCCCACGGCATCAAGCCCGAAACAGTGCAGGATATTACCGCACTATGCGAAGCTACTTCAGCAACCGCAAGGGCCGTGTCAGTATCAATTCGCTGTAGCCAGCAAACGAACGGAAAGATTGCCTGCGTGATGGTCTCCTTCAGCCATTTAACGCCAGCGGTCTTCGCCCCTCATCTGCTATCATTTCAGCGACGGATCATAGAGAATTATCGAGATGTGCCCCTGGCGGGTGCGTGCAAAGACGAGTGGGGCTTTCCGCCCTGTTACGACGGTAACCCTGCCCACAATGACTACTGGTATTCGCGCTTTCTGGCCAAGGCCTATTCCGAGCAGACCGGCCAGCGTGATTTTGTGCGCGACTGCCTGCTGATGACCTATGGGGAGATCGGGCGAGAAAGAGAGCGGCAGGCCGCCGTCAATAACTTCAATGAGATGTGTCGGCAACGCAACGGAGTGATCGAGCAGGACTTCTACAATACAGTCAAATCGACTTGGGGCCCCGATGCAGTGGTGGCGACCCATCCAACCTGGTGGCCTTACCCGGATCGACGGGAATTTAAGAAGAACGGCCTCGACTGGTGGATCGCCGAACGAGATTGGGCTCAGACGGATGAGATCGCGCCTTATTGTGTTCGAACTTCGCTGGCCAAGAAGTGGGGCAGCCCGGTATGGTTCAATATGTACTACTCGCCTAGGGTGGCGGACTACCAGGCCGAGATGTGGGCAGGTGCCCTTACAAGTGGGCGCATTGACTATCATGCACTATGGCCCGTCGACTTGTCATCGACGCCCAACGAAGAACGTTATCGTGCGTTGCTGCAGGGAGGCCTGATGCGGGGTGATTGCCGCGTTCGGTTATTGAACTTCATCACCCGCAGCCCCCTTGACTGCCCCGTGGCTGTGATATTCGGACAGCCTTGTGCGATGAACTGGGCAGGGCCGGCTTACGAAGATGTCGGAATGAGTTTGTGTGACGCGCTATGGCAAACTGGCTACCCGGTAGATCTGATTCCCACAACCGAAGTATGGACGGGATCGCTGACCGTGAATCCAGATGGATATGTTCAGTACGGTCCGCAGCGCTATCGAAGTGTTGTGTTATACCACCCGGAGTTTGACAAAGCGGTCACGGCCGACTTCTTCCGCAGGGCAGCGAAGGGCAAGAGCGTGCTCTACCGGATGGGCAATTGGACACATGACTTCGACGGCAAAGATTTCGATTGTTCTGCTTCACTCCCTCGCGAGATGATTATCCTGACAGATCCGAAAAGCGCCGTTGACCATATCACAAAGCAGTTAAGAGCCGATGGAGTCATGCACCAGGCACGAGCCGACCGCACAATCGGCTTTGGCGATCGTCGCTCAGTAGCGCCGCCGGCCAAGGGCGAATCCCACCTTATTGATGGCACCCATATCATCGTGTCAGGTATCGAAGATGCTGCCGGTGACCTGATTCGGCAGACGATCAGTGTCAGCGGTCATCCCGTGACCGTGGTTGCCGTGGGGCTGGTCGCCATTCGCATGGACAAGCAGGGACACGTTGAGGCCCTTGCAGCCGGGGGACTTAAAAGTCTGAATGCCGGTGACTTGAAAATCGATCTATCTGAGCGAGTTGACCTTGCCCTCTGGCTTGATAACCAGGGTCGATTCAAAGGTGTGCTGCAGGATTACTCAGGACCGGTCCCCGCGCCGCTAGCGAAACTCACCAATCACTGGCTGCGCCTCTCAGTACCGGTTCCACTGGAATGAACAAAAGTCTTGTCCGCCCTATATCGGCCCGTCGGTTGTCTGTTGCTGGAATGTCATCAACAGGATTTAAAAAGACTTAAGGTTCATATGGAGGTCTAAAATGCATTTGACCAAAGGCTGTAAGCCCTTAAGATAAAAGAAAATAGGCTTACGGCAGTAATTCAGTGGTTCGCTGGGATGAATCAGACCTGTGATGATTATGAACCGGAGTGATTTCCTTTTCGGGAGAAGCTGTCAAATGAGGTTTGGCCAGGATGTCAGTTAGCCCGAGGGAAAACCTAAAAGAACTGCTGGATCACCGCCCACTCCAATGGATACCTTTCACCCTTGATGTTGGTGCGATTCCGGGTTTTACCAAACCGATTATGCAGCAGTTCTTGGAAAAAACCGGAACCACCGAACCGGCGGAGTATTTCAATTACGATTTTCGCACTTTTTCCCTGAGGGCCATATTCGGCGGAGATGATCCTAACGCCTATCATGTAGATGTAGCGCCCGGCACAACCTTCGATGAGTGGGGTATCGGGCACGGCCTCTGCCCAGTCGAGGGAACCATCGGGAAGAACTACCCGCCACTGGCCCGCGCGAAATCTGTATCAGATATAGAAGCTTATCCTACTCCTGTGATCGACGACACTACGGATTTGTCCCCCATTGTCGAACATAAAAAACGGGGCTTTCCGGTCTTTGGCTACGCTGGCAGTATTTACGAGTGGTCGTGGTGGCTTCGGGGGATGGAGAAGTTTCTTACGGGAATGATCCTTGAGCCCGATGTGACGGAAGTAATCATCACAAAGGTCGCGGATCACACCAGACAGCTTGCCTTGGCATCAGCTCGATCCGGAATTGACGTACTCTGCTTCTATGACGATGTCGGGATGCAGACCGGCATGCAGATTTCAACCGAAATGTGGCGCCGGTTCATCAAACCCAAATGGCGGAAAGTGCTTGATGATGTCCGAAGCCAGTTCCCCGATGTTCGGACATTCCTGCATAGCTGCGGAAATATTAGGGAGATCATTCCTGACATCGTGGAACTCGGTTTCGATATTCTCCATCCGATACAGCCGGAGTGCATGGATTTCGCCGAGGTCAAGCGCGAATACGGCCAGCATATCACCCTCTGTGCAACGATCAGTTCCCAGCAAATCTTCCCCTTTGGAACATCTGAAGACGTTCGCCGCGAAGTGCGTAGACTGAAGAAATTATGCGGAGCGGATCGCCGCTGCATCCTTTGCCCGTCAAACCTTATCCAGCCCGAGACGCCGTGGGATAATATTCTGGCGTTCGCCGAGGAGGCCCGCGCCCATAGATAATACGGATCTCATGTTGCCTTCAGGCTTGAGATTTATCTCGTGTGGTCGCCCGACAGTCCATTCTCGATCTCCCGAACGTCTTGGGAACAGATCCCCGAAATCCAGTGCTTTTCTAGCGGTTGACAGGTAGATAAGGGGACTTAACTAAGCTAGGTCCTTTACATTCACTGAGCACCGTCAGATGATATGGTCTATTCTGTGGAGAATTCTGTCCAATGAAGTTGAAGTCCTGCTGCCCCGAAGCTGCGATATGCTTGCTCCTCGGTGCTTGTACAGCCCCGCCTGGTGCCAACCAAGCAGCAAGCCAAGGATCAGTTCGCGTGGAAGTAAAGACAGTCCAGTCCCCGGAGTGGGTTAAGAAGATTCCTAATCGAATGGCTGAGATTCTTGTGGAGAAGCATTTGTGCAAGAACGGGCCGGTATGGGGACTGGCTAGGCGTGATCCGACGGGGAAGCTCTATGGCGATCTCGAATATGAGGAGATCGGTTCGGCCGGCTACTGCCATATCGTGGACCAGTATCGGCTCTGGGATAAGGTGCCGCCTCTGACGGATCAGGCTAAGAAGAAGGCCCTTCAATTCTGGCAGAGCTGGCAGGATCCCAAGTCGGGGCTATTCAAGGATCCGAGGGACCCAAATCGAACGGTAGGCGAAAAGTATGTCGTTAACCTGATCCGGTTCTTCGGTGGCGAGCCCCTCTACCCGCAAAAGGAATCGCGAACAATGTTGGCTAGGGATGGATCGGGCAATATCGACACCAAAAATTTCCTGGAGAGGGCTCAGAATGATCCCGATTGGGCCCAGGGAGGTTGGGCAGCCGGTTCGCATACTGGATATATGGCTCGGGAAATATTCTCTGCGATCAATAATGGTCACATAGAACTGATTCCAGACCTGGAAAAAGGACTGGAGAGTGTTCTGTCACACCAGGATCCGGCATCGGGTTTGTGGGGACCATCGTCGGCCAGGCTGGACCGGCGGCTGGGGGGAACGCTAAAGGTCATTACCCGACTTTATTTCGGCATGGGAGTCAATGTGCCTTATGCGGAACGTCTGGCCGACTCCCTGATCGTACATGAACGGAACGGCGACTGGTACCGGGCGGGACAGAATTTTTGCGTACCGCAAAATGTTATCTATATGGTAGCCTTTTGCCTGGAGGCCTGCGATTATCGGCGGGACGACCTGCTCGGGATTCTGGAATCGAAGGTCACTGAATACGAGGAATGGGTGCTGCCGGATGGTACGCTGCTGCTTCACCGGGGTGATCCGAACAGTGCCTGCGTCGAGGGTGTGCATCTCACATCGCTGAGTATTCTCTCCGGCTATCTCGCATGGAAGGATAGCCCCTTCACTACACCGATCGACATGAACTCGATACGTAAACGATGGCAGTCTTATCAATATCGTGCTGTAGTGCAGAAAAACGGTTCGGTCAAGGTGGTGGATAAAGGCAAACAATAGGGTGAGGCAATCCGACTCTGGCGGTCTAACGGGAATTACTAGTATCCCTGGCCCGCCAGAACGGAGTCTCAATCTGGCGGTAGGCAGGTAAGTTAAGGACCGGGAAAAATAAATGGGATTGAAGGGAACGCGACTTGGCGCGAAGAAGGCTGTAAAATCACTAAAATTCAGTTTGGTGTTGGAGTCAGGCAAATATATATAGAAAATATTGTTTTAGCCAAGGAAGCTGCACAGATACGGAGGTCCAATAATCGTGACCGTTTTACTCTTTTCCTTTTTAGAAATTGTAGCCACTATAACTGCCGCCCCGTCAACAGTACGCGTGGAGGGTATGAAGCTGACTATCTCGACGCCGACGATCCAGGCAGTTTTTGAGGGGCCGGTTTTACAGAGCCTCCGACCTGCTAACAGTGAAGTCGAATTTGCACAGTCAGGTGCGAACGTGCTCGGCCTCGACCTGCTGTACCTCAACAGCGAGTTACTCGGCACCGATAAGCTCCAGACCGTGCGGGTTATCCGCATCTCTGATTTCGCCGCGCGTATTGAGGTCAGCGGCGCGGACTCCATGCGAACGCTCTTCGTGGCCGTCGATGCGGACACAGGCGACATCCGCATTACCGCCGACGGACTGTCGAATCGGCGAGGACTGCGAGCCGTGCGATGGACGCTACCCGTTCACGGTGATGTTACGGTCATCCTGCCAATCATTAACGGCGCGCAATTCCGGACGAGCCAAAGCGAACCGCATAGCCGGCGTTACGCCTGGCCGTTTGAGTGGAACGCACAACTGGCGATCCTGCAACGGGCGGCTCACTGCGTGATGGTGCACTGCGAGGATCAGGTATATCAGTTCAAGGCATTGCACCTCGATCGACACCCCGAACGCACGGATCTCGGGTTCGAGAGCGAGCCGCCCGGCCCGCTCTGGGAGAACCGAACTGCCGGCGGTATCGAGTGGCGAATCAACGCGTATCGCGGCGACTGGCGTATTCCTGCCACTCGCTACAAACAGTGGATGGAACGGACGTATCGCCTCGCCGAGTTGGAACGGCATCGGCCGGCGTGGGTCAAAAACATTACCTTGGCCGTCTGCTGGGCGGGGCCAATTGTGGAAATGCTCGACGCCTTGGCCTCAGTGCATCCACCCACGCAGACATTAATTCACCTGTCCGACTGGCGGACCGACAAATATGATGTCAATTATCCCGATTATGTTCCAACCGAAAAGGCCCTGCAGTACATGACCAAAGCGCGGCAGATGGGATTCCATGTCATGCCGCATTTCAACTATTTCTCGGTCTATTACAAGCACCCCTTCTACCAGACGGTTCGCGATTTTCAGATCCGTTCAGTGGACCGCAATATACCTGACGGATGGCATTGGCCGCCGCAGACACATGATTATACACGGATGGGCTATATCCATCCCGGCCTGGGCGCCTGGCGAAACAAACTGATGGACGTGGTCTACGAGGCCTGTGGCAAGTTGGGGACGGACACGGTGTTCCTCGATCAGACTTTTTGCTCTTGGAACACCGACAACGGTTTGGTGCAAGGCATGAACACCATCGTCGGCATGCGGCAACTCGAGGCTGACATCCTGGCCGCTCAACCGGGTATGGTGCTCGCCGGCGAGGGCCTCACGGAGGTTTCTTTCCAGCACCAGTGTTTTGCTCAGGGACACATCTACGATGGCTGGGGCAAGCTTGAACAGAGACACCTGGATCTCCAACACGGAATCTGTCAGTTCCTGTGGGGCGATCACGCGAGGCTAATCGGATACTACCATCTCACTCCTGGCGGGGAGGACTTCGATAAGGGCATTACCGTCTATGAGCGCATGGGTGCCGTGCCTACCATCATCACCAATAATCCCATGCATCTACGCAAACCCTCCGAACTCACTCGCCGCATCCTCGATCGCGCCAAAGGTAAGGTGCCGCAGAGCCAGACGGAATAGCTGAAATAGCGGTCAGCTTTATGGTGAACGGACTTATCGACTTATTGAACGGCAGGTATATTAGTCATCTTGAGTTCTCTTTTATTGTCAATTTTATGTTGTATGGTTTGAACTTCTCGAATTGTCTTCCACAAACCCAGTGGTTTTCCGGCGGTTTGTTAGCAACATGGATCAATTGGTTGCACAAACTGACATTCATGGCGAACGATAATTTTTTCTAAGTTATCAATTGACTTGATTTATACTATCCTGTTAGACTTCTGACTCAGTTTCCGGTTTATGCGGTCCAACATCGACATCGTCAGGGCGATGCACCTTCACAAGGCTACCAGCAGCATCGGGATCGACATGAAACCCGGTTGTATAATAGATTTTAAGTAGGAAATATCGGATTACCACGGGCTGCTAAGGGAGACACAACAATGAAAATCAAGAGTATCCGTGCTACGCCAGTCAATATTCCGCTTGAAGCCCCTTATCTCTGGTCAGTTGGAACCTACCCTGGTACTACCAAAGTCATTGTGGAAGTGCACACCGACGATGAGCTTGTCGGTATCGGTGAAGCTCCTTCACTTGATTGCGAACCAATAATCAACAAATTCATGGCCGAACAGCTAAAAGGCTTGGATCCGTTTGACTTGGCTGCCTGCGAGGAACGTTGTGTGCCTGACACTCGCGTTCTCTACCTTACGGAGGGCAATCTTGAACTCAAGGCATTTGGCGGTATTGAAATGGCACTGTGGGACCTGAAAGGTAAGGCCATGCAGATGCCGTTGTACAAGCTATTAGGCGGCGCGGTGCGCAAAGCCATCCCCTTCACCGAGTACTACTCCTATCGGCTGCCCGTAGGTACCGTTGGCGGGGAAGACTCACCCGCAAAGGTGGCTGCCTATTGTGCTCTTATGCGCGAGCGACACGGCTCCACTTATTTTGAAGGCAAGTGCTCGACGGGTAATCCGGCAACCGATCTGCAAATTGTCAAGGAAGTCCGCGCCGCGGTTGGGGCTGATGCCATGTTGCGCCTGGATGGCAATAAGGCCTGGTCACTCAGTACCGCACGACGCCTGCTGGCTGATCTGGAACCGTATAATATCCGCAACTTTGAAGACCCTGTAGCCACTTACTTTGAGATGGAAAAGCTACGTCGGCACAGCAGGATTCCGTTCTCCACGCATGATCCTGATCTAAAGCTGGCTACACGTCTTGGTGTACCTGATACCTTTGTCATGAATCTGACCGTGTTGGGAGGAATTGCGCGCACCCTCAAGTTCATTGCCACTTGCGAGGAAATGGGAATAGACTTTTGGTGCTATAGTGGCGAAACAGGTATAGGTAGTGCCGCCTACCTGCACGTAATTGCCGCCACCCGACACATTCGCGAGCCCAGCCAGTCCCTCTTCCGCTTTCAAACGGATGACGTTATTGAGGAAGGACCGTTCAAACCTCAACACAATATAATCCCCGTTCCAGAGGGACCGGGGCTTGGGATTACATTGTCGCCCACTGCCCTCGATCGCTGCCACGAGCGATTCTTACGCGAGGGCGAATACAATCAGTATTACAATCCGCAGCAACCAGGCGTCTTTGCCCGCTTGCCATTGGATTAAATCTTGAGGTTCGCCTGACAGTATGTTGGTGATTCCTTGGGGCCTTGCTCCCAGAGCTCACAGGATTTAACACGTTATAACCCATGAGCAGTCAACGGTATATTGGGAAGTTGAAACAATGGTACAGTCAGGACTGTCACGCGAAAGAATAACTGTATCCGTCTTGCGATACGATTGCCTTTTTGGTCATCGTTAACTCGCCCTTGCTTACGCAAGAATGGGACCAACCTTTCAATTTGCCGCACTTGGTTCATAAACCTCTACGGCTGTTCCACGCCCATGTTATCAATCCTGCAGCTATGGACGATTCGCTCGACTACCGGCAGATCGATCTCGCAGACCACTGAACCGAGCGCAATTACTGCACCCTGTCTTGACTTACTCCTTGTCGTTTACCTGTAAAGGATAGCTGTAGACTCCACAGATGAGTTGCTACTCCCAATCCAGTGGCTCCTCTACGT
>CP070790.1:968401-978560 GCA_020346805.1 Planctomycetota bacterium | reverse complement strand
CGATTTAAACGATCCTTCAAAAGTCATCAGCGTGTGCGACCGTTGGATTTTGCAGCCCGAAGATCCCTGGGAGGTGACCGGTTATGTGCACAACGTGGTGTTTACCTGCGGGGCAGTGCCGGAAAACGACGGTACAGTCAAGATGTACTGGGGCGGGGCAGATAAGGTAATGTGCGCCGGTACGGCCAACATCAGCGAACTGGTCGATCTCTGTCTTGCCCAAGGCCGAGAGGCGATATAAAAAGTTATCAATCACACTACCATACGTTACAATAAATGCATGATCGACATTGACCATCTACCGATTCCCGATTGGGGTTTGCTCTGCCCACATTGTAAGACACCGCTGGCTGGGATGCCCGAGCATCGCTGCAGTCAGTGCGGTGAGGCATTTAATATTCGCGTGCTGCTCGGCATACATCGGCCGATTCCTGAAATTGGCCTGATGTGCCCCCAATGCGATTACAATCTGACGGGGCTTATGGTAAACCGATGCCCGGAATGCGGCAGCGTCTTTTCCGTTCGTGAAATGCTGGAAGAAAAAAGCGCCATCGGATTGGTATCAGCGGTGCAAGCCGCTGATCCTCCCGACCATCACCTCAAAAGACGTGAACCTATATTTACCGGTGAGGAAAAGCCATTACCGGACTTCGGTCTATCGTGCGCGGAATGCGGCTATTCGCTGACCGACGCCATGGACGACCAATGCCCGGGATGCGGCGCACTATTCGATCTTAACGCTTTAGTACCCAAACGCGACTGGGTTGATATCAGAAAATTCATTCCCCCTTCGCTCGGTTATATGATCAGGACGATTTTATATGATGCTCAAATTCCCTACCTGATGGACAACACCAGACTCAGGCAAATTTACGGGTTCGACGGCCTCCTTTTCTCTCGCAACCGGCTTCAGGTGCCGCGATCGTTCTTTTGGGATACCCTTTACGCCATCAATCAAGCGGAGAGGTCGCTGAACAGTAAATCCGATGAGGACTGGTTATGTCCTTACTGCAATGAAGCAGTACCCGGCGATTTTGATATTTGCTGGAATTGTAATACACCAAGGTCGGAAGAATAATGATGCGTAAAAGCGTTATCATCGGATCGGTCGTACTTGGTATACTACTCTTGCCCTAAATCACCGTTCGTGATTTTCGGATACGGTTAAGAAACTACACCGCTTGCTTCTGATATCCTTTTCCTGATTGAAGATTTCTACGTTTCATAAAACGACGTACATTTCGCATCAACTCAGCCATTAAATCACAAGGATGATTCGGCGTGACCTCGGCGTGCATATCCTGCTATGGTTGTCTTTCCTGCTTAGGAATCGCCGATTCCTGCTCGTAATGTGGAGATTGACTTGTTGAATTTGGCGTTTGGTTCTCATTCATGGCCAACTCATTCCTGCGACTGATTAATCCTGCCGCTCGTCAAGTGGTGCAGTTGAACTTTGTCGTCTGGCGTAAGCGATAATTCTTATACAATTAATGGCGAATATCAGGCTCATAAACATTGGCAAGATAGATGCGGCGTAATTTTGTGTATAATAAAAAAGCACTACTCCCAAGGCGGCAAAGGTGACCGCCCAAAAGACTAACGACGTTAGTTTTTTACGCCAGTTGTCCAGATAATCGATTTCCCATTTTTTCCACCAGCAGGCCCAGTCCGGTCGTTGGTATTGAAATGGCCCTTGTGGAATCGCCCAGCCGCATTCGGGACAGATACCGGTGAGGTTACCGGTGAGGTTGTAGCCGCATTGGCCGCAGTGTTCCGTGTCCCGCGCATAGTTGACTAGGATTTCGTTTTCTGTTTGTTTTTGAAATACTTGATAGACGCTTGATAACATAAATGCTATTCCAAGAAAAACTCTCATGTAGTTGTGTTCCTGCAGACCCAACAGGATTAATAAGTATCCGCAAAGGCCTAGGATAATAAATAGCTTACGATTGAAGCGCCGTAATTTTCGAGGGGATTCGCTTAGTTTCTTATTCTGTATCCGAACAAAAATTAGGAAGCACAGGAAGAAGACTAAAATCGGCAGGATTGCAATTATCCTTGGTTGGGCCAAGTTATTTACTCCAATAGTTGGCGGGTAAATATTCCATCAATTTATCCCGGTCGATGAAGGTGTCAAGTATATTGAATTGGCCGTCGTGTATGGTCTGCTTGCGATGTATAACTACTTACCATAAGATCACGTTATTACACGTGTGACAGGAGATCGCATATGCCGACGACAATTGATACACCGGGCCTTGTTGACCTTCGCAAATTGATTCGTGATGTGTCGGATTTCCCCAAGCCGGGCATACTATTCCGTGATATCACTCCCTTGTTGCAATCGCCGGCCGGTTTATCGCTGGCCGTGGAGTTCCTTACTCAACCTTACCGCGATAAACGTATTGAGATTGTGGTCGGGGCCGAGTCCCGCGGATTCATCTTCGGCACCGCAGTGGCCCGTAATCTCTCCGCCGGCTTCGTCCCCATCCGCAAACCCGGCAAACTACCCGCCGACACCTTTAGCAAGACTTATGATTTGGAATACGGGACTGACACCTTTGAGATCCATACCGACGCCGTTAAATCCGGCCAGCGGGTGCTGATGGTGGACGATCTGTTGGCCACTGGCGGTACCATGAAGGCCTGTTGCGAGTTGGTCGAGCAGTTGGGAGGCGTTATAGTAGGTATAGCGTTTTTGATCGAGCTGGCGGATCTTGAAGGTATCCAAAAGCTGAAAAAATGGGACGTTTATAGCGTGCTGACTTATGATTGATCGGCTGCGGCACGGGTGCCGGTGCGTAATCAGACGCTGACACACAAAGAGATCATATCGTTGTATAACCATTATTTTGCCATTTTTGTGTTGTGCGTGGGGGCTTGCATCGGAAGCTTTATCAACGTGGTGATTTACCGCTGGTCGCGCGGCATGTCCGTCCGTAAACCGGTGTGGTCCTTCTGCCCTGCCTGCAAGAAATCCATCGCCTGGTATGATAACATCCCGGTGATAAGTTACCTGCTGTTGCAGGGCCGATGCCGAAAATGCCGGGTACCGATTTCCCTCCACTATCCCTTCGTCGAGCTGGCCACCGCATTTATAATTCTGTTGGCCTATGACGCCATGTTCGTGGCCAGGCAGCGGATTGGTATCGGTGCCTGGCTGTTGCCCGGCGACTGGGTCATGATGGTTACCCATTGGGTATTGTTCGGGGGTCTGATTGTGCTGGCGGTGATGGACCTGGAGGTCTATCTGGTGGATATCCGAGTGACCTGGATCATCTCTGCCGTCGCCCTTGTCGGTCATGCCCTGTGGGTGCCCAGTTGCCAGGGATGGATCCGCCCCGGTCCGTACCAGGCGGCGATCTCGCTGGCCGCACTGATCGGATTGGTTGTCGGAAGCTGGCTGTTTCTTAGGCGCCGAGCAGGGCCTGTCCCGGATTCAGATAATCAGATACCCCCTGTTGATTCTGAAGAATTAACAGGTCGGGAATCCCCGCAGGTCCCGGTTGAACAAGAAATTCGCGCTCCCTCTCGTTGGGGCTGGATTTTGGTGATCATCCCCCTGGCCCTTCTGGTTGGATATTTGACGGCCATATTGATCGCCGGCGCGCAGGAGCCTTTGACCTATTTCTGGCCGGTAACCGGGTATTCGGCTGATGCATTGTATCAGCAGGCGGACCGGATCGATGATGGGCTGGTGCGGGTCGGTGTCGGATTAGCGATTGTATTTATAGCTTTAACTCTGGCCGCCGGTAACCCTCATGCCCAAGCGGATTCTGACATTGTTGAAACCATTGCCGCCGAAGCCCCCGACTCTCGACGCAATGCCTTGTGGGAACTCAAGTTACTTACACCGGCAATCTTTCTTTCACTGGTCGTAGCGGCATTGTTAATAACTCAACCGGGGATTAAAGATGAAGTACAGCATTGGCTGAGCTGGGAACCGATCGGCCGATTCCAGCCCCTATGGGGTTTGGCTACCGCAGTTAGTGGATGGATCATCGGCGGTGCCATTGGCTGGCTGGCCCGGATCTTATTCACCCTCCTGTTCCGCAAAGAGGCCTTTGGTATGGGGGATGTACATATTTTGGCCGCCGCCGGTGCCGTCGCCGGTTGGCCGGTGGCCTTTCTGGGATTTTTCCTGGCCGCCCCCTTGACTTTGGCAGCCATGCTGGTCATTCAAATGCGTCGGCAGAGCCGGGCCGTACCCTACGGCCCATGGCTGGGGCTGGGATTTTTGTTGGCCGGCCTGCTTCAGGACCGAATTTTGTTGTTCCTTGGCGTCCGTTCTTTGTTATAATCTTAACCGGCTGGATCAGGGCCGACCTGCAGTCGGTGTTAAGTGTAAATAACAAATCGTTTTTTCAGGAAAAACACAAATGGCCCTTGCCCTAAAAAGCATCAAAGCTTATCTTAAATTAGGCGCGATTATTCTTCTGCTGGTGATCGCATTGCTGATTGTCTTTATGAACCGCAATCATAAAGCGGATATCTGGTTCTTCAGACGGTATCAGCAAGTCAATGTGTTGTGGTTGATTCTGGTTACCGCGGTGATTTCGGTTATAGGTTGGTGGATGGTTCGTAAAATCGTAAGCGTCGTACGCGAAGTCAAGCAAATCCGCCGATCCAGCAAGGCCGAAGCCAAGTTGGACGAGCAGCAACGATTGGCCGAAAAACTTCTGGAGCGCGAAAAGCGAATCGATGAGAAAGTTCGCCGTTCGATCACGGAGGAATAATAAGTCTCCGGACGGCGAAAGAAAATAAATAGTGGAAAGTTAAAGATCGCTTCCCCCAAACGTGCGGGCGATTCAACCCTTTAAGGAGGAATGCCATGTCACGAACCCGTCCAATTGTTACCAAACTGTTAATGTTGTGTCTGTTGGTTGTTGCCGTCGGCTGTAACGAACAGAACCAACCGATCAGCGAGGTCGATCAGGGGCCTACGCTGGAAGAGCGTATTGCCCAGCTGGAGGCCGAACTCGACCAGGCGGCCCGCGACCGGGCTGCCGCCGAGGATCAGCTCCTGGCCTTAAGGGCCGAACGCGATCGGCTCCAGGAACAACTGGATAAGATGGCCAAATCCGCCCCCGCCGAGGGGTGGGATGCCGTTCCTGGTGGGGCCATGACTTCCATCGAAGGAACGGTCCTGTTCGACTCCGGCAAGGCCAAGATCAAGTCCAGCGGTCAAAAAACGCTGGACCAGATTGCCAGCGTCATCAACCAGAAGTTTGCCGATCATGACATTTATATCTTCGGCCATACCGACAATGAGCCTATCAAGGTCAGCGGCTGGAAGGATAACGATGAGTTAAGCTGCCAGCGGGCCTTGTCGGTGGCCCGGCATCTGCGGAGCCTGGGTGTTGCCACGGACATGTGTGCCGCCGGTTGGGGCGAGCAACGGCCGGTAGCCGACAACAGTGCCACCAAGACCCGCAGTTTCAATCGACGCGTCGAAATTTTCGCCATGAAAAGAACAAGCTGAAAATTTCAACGCCTTCGAAACAACGCTGGCTCGAAGCCCAAACTAGCCCGTATATTTCACGGGTGTTTTCGCTGATATTCGTAAGATTCGCCGAGAAAATTATTTATATCGCACAACGATGTTATGCTGATTTACAGAGTGTAATTGCCGGCGCGATGATTTTTTCGTCCGTCAAGGAAGAGGCGTCGATTTGCCACAGGCGTATTCGGTAATACGTCGAGGAAAAATCGCCGGCTCTGACGAAGGCGGGCGGAAAAAGCATCCGCCGGGCGGTAAAACCCGTGAAATATGCGGGCTAGGATCGTAATTGCCCCCCTTAATAAGGAGGGACTGAGGGGGGTTAAATGAACGCCAATCCCGATGAACCGGGATGAGCGAATTTACCTTATTGATTGGTGCCCGCCCGCGTCGGCAAAAGAAGTTCAGCAGTATTTCTAACCGCTTATCCCGATCATTTGGGATAAGCGGTTTTTGTATGTCTGCCCCCTTTTTGCCTCACGTTATTATACGGATTCCACTTCAAGCGTGTGCCGGGTCTGGCTCAATTAGCGCATGTTTGAAGTGGAATTCGTATCATCCCTGGCTTTGAAATGCAATCCGATCCATCGGGATACACGGTGATCCCTTAAAGCTTTTGGATGGGAACGCTATCCGGTGTGATTTTTCCGATGATGTGAGGCTGATCGTTGCTTATGCCGTGTACTTCCAGCGCCACTTCTTCCGCCCCCGCGGTGAGCGCCTCTTGGAAAGTATCATACCATCCGGTTTCGAACGATGGATTCTCGCAGCGGGCGCACCAAAAATCCTCCCGACAGACTAACTGTATCGGCACGGGAGTTTGAACGGCCAATCCGTTGGCCACCTGATCCAATTCGATGGTCAAATTAACCCGGAAATCCATTGCTGTCGTGTCCCCCTTCAGCTTCCATTCGACATCCGTGTCTATTACGGCCATCGGCCGGATTGGGGGGTGTCGTGTGATAAAAATTCGCAGCTTCTGCAATATCTTCCATGGTGACGCTCAAAAAGACTTCAATCGATGGGTGTAATAGTAGTGATATGAAGTTTATGGGACGCAGGATTGGGTATCAGGTAACACTTGCGGATCGTTAGTTGTCGTTTAATCTTTCGGCTGCAGGATAATATCCGCCGCCCGTTGGCTGGGAAGATTTAATGCCCCCAGGGCCTTGCCGGCGGCCGTGCGCATAATCAGATCGGGCTCGCCCAGGGCCAGTTCGGTCAGCACATCAATAGTCGCTTGGTCCAGATGCGATCCAAATCGCCGGGCCGAATCCGCCAGGGTGCCAAAAGACTTGAGACGAAGAGATTCAGTCTGCTCCGGCGACAAGGCAACTTTGGCAATGGCCCGTTGGGCGACATCGGTGTCCAGCAATGACAGGACCTGCAGGGCCTTGATCCGAAGCTCTTCGGAAGGATGGATTAATACCTGGATTAACGCCGGCTCAGCTACTCTCACGTCATAAACATACGACGCACCGGCGGCAATCAATTCAAGTACCGATGCGCTCTCCATGGCCAGTTCCAGCCTCAGTTCGGGCAACAGTTCCTGATATCCGAACTTCTCGGCCACTTGAGGCAACTTTTCCAATAGATTGTCGGCCAGTTCGGGGTCGGGTTTATCATCTTCGCTAAGAGCGAGCACTCGTCCGATGCGCTTATCCTGGTCCATTAGCTTATCGATGATCAGGCCGTCGCCGGATTTGACGAATACAATAATCGGGGCTAAGCCGAACCGCTCGTCCTCAGCTAAAGTACGAACGGCTTCGATGACCGTAGGCCTTTCCATGTCGCTGGCCAGGAAGATACCGTCCAGGTGGGTCACTTCCTTATGGGCGCGAACCAGGGCCGATCCCAGACGGTCGGCACTGATGACCATTGCCCCCGTTTTCGTCAAACCTGAATCGATAGTTTCGCGAGAAGCGGATGCCGGCTCCACCACCAGATAAAACTTTTTGTCCGCCGGATAAAGCGCCGACGCCAAAATCGGAACTACTTCATCCGAACCCCGGAACGGATCCTTGGGCATGGCCCGTCCCAGGGCCAGAGCCGCCTTCAGGCGAACCAGGAAGTCGGGGAACTGCATGGCCTCGACCAAACTCTTGCCGTTGGGCTCCTCGGAATCGGTCATCATGGCCGTACCCGCAATTGCGTTCAAGGCGGCAACCGCACCCAAAGCCACCGCCCGAGAGTCACGATTGCGAATCTTGATCGCCTGGTGCAAGACCAGTTGGCAATAGCGGGAGCCGAACAATTGGGCAAAGTAAATGCTGCGCGGGAAGTTTACCGGCTTGGTCCGATCGAGATTCTGGCTGGGATCGATCGGTTCATCCGACTGCACATCCAGGCCCATATTCGACTCCCGGCGGAAGTTGGCCGCCAACCATAAAGCTACTGTTTCCGGCTGGTCCTTATGGAGTTGCAGAGAAGCCTCGCAGCAGTACATGCACATTACCCACATGTAAATTTCACGAGGCACTTCGATCGGTTCTAAAGTTTCATCGTTAAGGAACCATACATTGGCTCTCTCTTCGCGGGGATCGGGCTGAAGCGACTGCAGGTCGTTGTAATATTGCTCGGCCAAATCGTTGAATGACTCGACGGCAGGTTTTTTCTTGATCTCCGGATCACCCACCACCACCTGTTCGATGGCTTGTTGCGCGGACTCACGTACCGGTTCGTTAACCTTGGGATCAATGGCGATTCTCTTCAGATAAGGCAGAGCCTGCGGATAACCGATTTTACCCAATGCCTGGGCCACGAAGTGTTTGGCCGCTTCGTTCTTAACCCCCAAAGCCGCAATCAGCGGATTGATCGCCCTTTTGCCTAACTGCGGCAGGGCTTGGGCGATGAAAGGATGCATATCTTTTTGTTCGGGATCTTTCAATAAATCCAGCATCCAGGGAACGGCGTATTCGCCCGATTCGATCAGGCGTTCCAAACCCACCGCCCGTTCCATCGGCGTGCCCCGCAGGAGTTTGATGTTCTCTTTGATGCGGGCCGGCTTCATCCGCGCGTATTTGTGGGCGGCGCGAATAAGTTTCATTATCTTCTGGGCGTTTTCATTGATCTCGGTGTTGTTGATAATAATAGTCAGTATCTCGATGCTGTTCTCGTATTTCTCCGACAGGGCCAGTATGCTATCGGCTCCTGCTGCCGTAAGTTTGGGACTTATCTCGGAATGCTGCAGCAGGGCCTGGGCATTGGTGTCGGCGATTTCAAAATTGCCGATGAGGGCAAAGTGCAGGTAATCGCGGAAATGACTCTCCAGCTTGTCTATCACCGACTCGACGGCGACGGCGGGTATAGCCTCATCGCTTTTAGACTCATTGACAGCTCCTGTGTCGGCAGTGTCGGCTTGCTGAGCCCAAGACCAGTTGGTTACACCGGCCAGGGCCAGATAACCGATGACTGCCAGGCGCAATATCACGGATAATCCTGAATCAGCCCACCTGCATTCCATCGTTACCTCCGATCGGGGGAATTCGCGCCAGCTACGATTGCCGGCTCACTCCGTGGTATGATACCAGCACGGAAGGAGGGCGGGAAGCATCCCGCACCATAACAACGCTTCCAAGTTCCTTTATTAACACAAATTATAATTCCGCTCCCCCATACGTCAACGCAGCCCATCCCGGGCCCGTGGATTTTGGGGGTTTATTTCCAGGGCCCTGCGATATAGAGCCCTTGCTTCCACTTTTTGGCCTTGCCGGGTAAACAAATCCCCCAATGCGCAATATCTATCCGCATCGCGGGGCTCGATTTTCAGTGGTTTTTCATAATATGTGACCGCTTCGTCTAACTTCCCCAATTTATCCGGGACGTTACCTGGACATGGTGTGTATAGTTGATTATCGGCTTTGGTGAGTGATTCAAGAGGGCGAGTTAACGGTATTCGACTTCGATGATTATTGGTGCGGTTGTTGTATCCGTAAGATAGTGATATGCAATCGCGTCACCTTGAAGGCTGCCTCTGAAGAAGGCGGCCAATAAGCCTGCCGTCAACTGACGCATACCGGCCCGCTCGGGGCCGACCGGACAAACAAGACACATCAGGCCGCAACCGTCCAATCGATCGTTGAGCATATCCATGTGTCCTTGATTGACGGCGACCACGTGCCAGGCCGGTGAGTTACTCGCGTCATAAAACTGTTGGTGGTTGTATCCTGCCGGCAAACAACCGGACAGGCATGGCAGTATGCTTTGGTAGTCTAGTCCGGCTCCGATCACCAGGGTGGGTAATTGGAATGGAAAAGGGCCTTGAATTACACGTTCTTCACAACACACCTCCGCCCCCCCGCTGTCGACGGGTTCCACACCGGCCACCGCTAATGCCCGTGAACTGTCCTGTGAGAGTATGAGCCAGACCACCTTCCCCCCGCGAGAATGTCCCGCCAGACCTAGTGTATCGGTGTCGGCGGTAACGCCTGTAATGGTGTTCAGCTTCCCGGGCAGCCAGTCAAGGACTTCAATTGCCCGCACGGCCTCTGCGTGCGAAGTAGGTTGGCCGATGGGTAAGCCGCCTGGTTCATACATCTGCGGGGCAACGACGACGAAGCCGTGACTGGATAAATGCCTGAGCATCTCACTATAAAACGAGTTGGCTAACAAAAAGCCATGCTGGAAGACCACGACGGCATAGGAGCCGAACTCGGTTGG
>CP070790.1:965520-968301 GCA_020346805.1 Planctomycetota bacterium | reverse complement strand
CCGCCACCTTCAGGCGCATCCGTATTTCAGATGCGCCTAGTTCAGGACGACGCGACTGCTGATACCGAGCAAATGACCATAACTCGTTCGCTTACGGACGCCACCTACACAATCCCGGAGACGCTCAATGTGCGGAAGGAGGTGCTATTGGATCGGAACGCAGTTAGCTCTGCCACGGTTCAGACCCAAGGACCATCACGCAGACCGGTGATTGAGGTCGTCTTGACAGAGAAGGGCCAGAAGGTTTTTGCGGACATTACGCGCCAGAACGTCGGCAAGCGGCTGGCCATTGTGGTGGACGGTAAGCTGTTGGCCGCACCCAGAATAGAGATGGAAGTTCCGGGAGGCAGAGCACTTATTTACGGCAGGTTCTCTGTTGAGTTCGCGAGGGAACTTGCAAGGAAGATAAATAACGGAGTGCGGAAATGACGGAGGGAATGGATACTGAACAATAAGGAGTGGATATTCAGCGGTATCGGTGTGGCTCTCATCAGCGCCGGTCGGCGGGGTGTGCAGGTAGAGTTGGCCACCGAAGACGTGGTTTGTTTACTCGATGCCACACCTGCCGATATCGGCAGTTGATTATTGCACTTTCCAAAAAGTTAAAGAGACTGGTCCCTTCAGTTTCGGCGGGCCGACGTAGTAGTAGATTCTTTCGTCGAGGCTTTCCTGCGGTTGATGTCGAACTTTGACCTTAAGTTTGTTCTTGCCGGCCTTGAGCAAACCGGTGATTATGAATCGATAAGGTGGCCAATGATCTTTTAAGGGATCAGCATCATTAATAATTACCTCGCAATAGTTCAGAACGCTGCCCAGATCCAATTGTGCCGCCTGCCCGGCCTCGGATTTAGATACTTCAAACTCATGTTCGTATATGCGTTCTTTGGTGTTGGGGCCGTAAACTCCTTCGTGTAAGGCATGGATCTGCTGTTGACCGTTGATGGTCCAAATCCCGTCAATCTGACGTGTTTGTGGTTTTTGTGGAATCATGGTTGATATGGTGGATTTAAGTGCCGCCAAGGCCTTGCTTTCGTCAGATGGATCGACGGTAACCACTTTGGTCTGGCCTTCGTTGACCATCGATATCTCAAGGTTTTGTATAGTGCTGTCGTCGAGTGTTGAGCTGGGCACCAGAGCCACCACCCGGAAATCCATGTCCGCCAGATCGTTTACCACTTCATTGATGACTCTACGGTAAGTGTCGTGGGACAAGCAAATGCCTGAACCATCTCTTCTGGGTCCGTATGCGATAGGGGGAAAGACCATGCCGCTGGTTTGTTGAGCAAGATTGATGGCTGCGTTGGTCACTGTGGCGATAGAGCTATCGCAAGTTGGCAAGGGTAGATAGACAATCGGTGTATCTTCGAATCGCTTCATCCACTGATAAGGCAACTGATAATCGTAGCGGACTTCCGGTTGTTGTCGGGTATCGGCGGGCCAGGTGATCGGCTTACGATCGCTGGCAAAAGACGGATCGTTCAGCGCTTCACGAACTTTTTTAACGATCCCGTCCAGGATCGCTTCGGTTCCGCGTTTGCCGTAGTACTCGCTGGCCCATATACGCGGATCGGCACAGTAGACACCGTAGGTTTCGTAGCGGTGCCGGAACTTCCATTGCGGGGGGATCTGGTCCTCGATTGCCTTGACTCCTTTCGGCAGCGGGGGCAGTTGCGACAGGTCCACTAGGCCGGGCCGTAACACGCGAAGTAATGCGGTTTCCCAGGCACCGGCGTGGTCGCCGGCGGGCATGCCCTCGACCACTTGGTTTTCAGAAAAATTGAGTACCTTCATCTTGTGATGTTTGTTGAACTTTTCGACCACCGGGGGAATAACCGACGGATAATGGCCGGACATATAAAATGCGACCTTGAATCCCATAGCTTCGATTTGGGTTAATAATTGCTCTGCGGCGGTGTAGTACACTTGTTTATTAATGGTCAAGGTTCCTCGCGGGTATTTGGTTGGATCGAAGGGGGTAGAGACATCGGGGGCTACCCAAAGCGTTGGGAAGCATACGCCGCCGAGGATTTGGGCGGCCATTTCGCATAAGGTTTCGGCCTTGAGGGCGTCCAGTCCGCAGGCGGACTGCTCGCCGTGCCATTCTGCAATCCCCACGGGAATGTAAGCTACTGGATTCTTTTCGATCGCCTCAGCGAGTGGTTGGGGAGTCATTTGGACGTAAATACTGCTGGTGAGTTTTGTACTTGCCATCTTGTTCGCTCCGGATTTGCGTGGTTCAGCATAGCTGCGGTTAATGTTTATAAGACCGGCCATTGCCGCTGCTTTGGCGGATTGGGTGAGAAAATCCCGCCGTGAGGTTTGAGCATTTGCCGTCATGTTGATACTCCGTTTAAAACAGCGGCAGTTATAACAGAGCAGTGGAAAAATATCGTTCCGCCCGGTCAGGCAGTACGGTGGTGATGTTCCATGAATCACGTTTGACCAATTGGCGGGCCGCCCAGATGTTGGCACCGGAAGAGATGCCCACCAGCAAACCGTGATCGCGACCCAACTGGCGGGTGGTTTCAACGGCATCTTGGTCGGTGACTTCAATAACTTCGTCGACCAGTGAAACATCCAATATTGCCGGGATAAATCCGTCTCCGATGCCCTGAATCTGATGCAAACCGGGCTCGTGACCAAGCAGGGCCGAGACGTTCTTGGGCTCGACGGCCACGATATGCGCATCGGGTTTGTGTTCCTTTAGAAACCTTCCCACGCCCTGAAGCGTGCCGCCGCTGCTGACCCCGCCTACGAAACACTCGATGTTGCCAGTCATCT
>CP070790.1:959218-965420 GCA_020346805.1 Planctomycetota bacterium | reverse complement strand
TCACCAATAAATAAAACATACGGCGTTGGTCACGCTCTTTGAATTTTCTGTTTCACCTTATTTTTATGGAAACAGCCCCGGGAACCTGGCAGCGACCTCGGCCCTTCGCCGAGTGTCGGGATTCTGTTGTCCGGCAAACGAATCAATATCTGCAAAGTTTCGATCGTAAGAGAAACTGAATCCATATGAGACACGAAGTCCATTTCTAATAGCCTGCAACAATTGTGCGATGGCATGGGTTCCGACATTTATTACGTCTCCGGGTCTGATATAAATGTCCGGGTCCAGGCCGTTTACAATTCGTTCCAGGTTCCATTGGGTTATTTCCTGTCGGTCGTCCTCGAGCCTTCTTTTTATTTCACACCTGGTGGGCCAGGCAAGGGGGCCCAATCCTCCGACGGAAGCGAGTGCCTGAGTCAAAGTTATCTCTTCGCCGTTAAAAGTATAGTCAAATTGGCGAGCAAACCCGGGTCTAGATATCTGCCCCATCACATAATAAACACCCACCGGTCCGGTTTCCAACTGAATCCAATCACCGCTCTTAATAATAATATTATAGTTACTGTCATTCTTACGTAGTCTATCAGCAGGTATTTTAATAATTCTTTGCTGGTCGATATCGGCGGCCAATTCTTCCCAATCCACGGTTTTTTGAGGTTGCACCGGTTCGGTGGTTACCGGAAATTTTTGAGTTTCGGGCTGGGAGGGGGGCGGTTTGGTGGTTTCCACAAACCTGTCGTCGACGAAAATAAATGGTGGCAGGGGGGGAGCGGTATCCTGTGGGGATGTTTGTTTTTGCCGTAAAACAGGGGTTTCGATCGGTTTAGTTTGTACAGGAGCCACGGCATCGATTAATTCTTTTTGCACCTGTTGGGCGGGTAAGCTTAATGGCTTCGGTTGTGCATCACGTGATGTCGGTTGTTGGTTTTGCTCTGGTGCGGCAGCTTGTCCGGGGCCGGCGGCCATCTCGGCGAAAGTTTGGGGCATAACCGGGGGTGGTCTTAATTCTGAATCCCGGTCGGGAGCGGATATGATAGTGTCGGTGTTGTTTTGTGGAGTTCTGAGTGTTTTCTTTTCCTCTCGGATAACATAAACAGTCTTTACCATGTCGCCCAGCCCCCCCGCCATATTAATAGCCTCTTTAAGTCGGTAATCAGGCCGAATAATGGGATATGCTCCCGGTCGGGTAACAGCGCTACCGGCAATGTTATACATTCTCTGCTGCTGGTTGATAAAGGATACGGTAACAATCGGATCTTTGTGCTCGGGGAAGATATCGGCATCCTTGGACAACTGCTTGATACGGTCTTCAAGATCTCGTGCGGTCATACCCTCAACGCGGATTGTGGGTAATTGAGGCAGGCCGATATTACCCAGTTCGTCGACCGCAGGGGTAAACTCGCTCTCTATATTCTGGCCCAGGAAATCAAGTATACGAATTGACAACTGATCTCCCGGTCCAATTCTGTACGGTTCCACGGTGATAACTAAATCATCGGGCGTGGGATCGACCGCATTAGTTATCCCATATGGTTTATCGCGAAAGCTGATGGTGCGCAGGATTTCACTGACCCTGTTTTCACGGAAGTTACCCAATTGGGAGGGATCGAGAAAAGCATTCCACCAGGAGGAAACACAGCCGGTACATGGCAATAGAATGAATGCCACCAGCCATATATTGTGAAATACTTTGCTAATAATGTTGCCTAATCGCATGAGCGCCTACCAGATTAACTCAAACAGAACCAGACTCATTGTTTACTCACATAGATATACCCCACCCTCTCGATCCACCTTCCATAAAGACGCAGGTAGATCTGGGTTATCCAGCATCTCGTCGAACATTTAATGACCCATCTCCACTCACGGGCAAGATCGCCGTAGAGACAGGCCAGACAAGTACTTATCGGCATTCGACAATAGCAGTATTGAGGGCAGAGGCTCTTAGATCGCATTAAAATGCCCCTCCATAGCTCCATAGCTCCATATCAACTGTATGGTTCGCGAGTGTATAAGGTTCACGATAAAACGCAGTTTTATGTCAAATTAAACCGTGTTCCGCTTTGGGTGCGATCGGCAGATCAACCGGCGGATTTGCCAGATCGAACAAACAAGGGTATACGCAGCACATAAGTTCTTTTGTGTCATGAAGTTAAATCAATTTGGCTGAGGGATGTGATTTGGTAATCCGGCTTGCTGCCGATCTGTGAGGCGATCTTGGCATAAATTCCATCAGGACGTCGGATGCGTATGGTCTGCCAGCCGAGTTTTCGGGGTGCTTGAAAATCTTTCTCGGCATTGTCGGCGATATAGAGACATGAGCGGGCACGATATCCCCAGATTTTCTCTACTTCCCGGAAGGCGCGGGGATGTGGTTTCCAGAATTCTTTTCCCCAGCGATCGGTCAAAATAACGGCATCCAGTCGTTCGGCGAGTCCCAGGGCATCGATTTTTCGTTGCTGAACATGGGCCAACCCATCACTGATCAGGGCCAACGGAAATCGGCCCGACCATTCAGTCAAGATGGTGTGAGCATCGTCGTAGAGTTTAATATCGGGCGTGTGTAAGCGATATACCTCAATCATGCCGGCCACCATTTGGGCGGTTTGCCGGCAGCCCCACTCATTCATTAAACGATCAAACACGTGTGCGCGGTCTTGCGTCTCGAAAATTTCGCGCATCCGTTTAGCCGGTTCGGTGGGGCATTTAATCTGTTTGCGGAGCCAATCCGCGACGGCATCAAACCCGCTATAGGCAAAAGAACGTTCCGGGTAGAGGGTGTCGTCCAAATCAAACACGACAACATGAATAGCGGAGATTTTCACAGTAGACATGTTTACGTCCCCCTAGCATGAGAGGACATACCCTCCTGGAAGAAAGATTGATGATACCTCAACATCATCACGCCGTCGCGGAAATTTACCTTTTTTATTCGCGGTCGACGTCCCAACCATTCCGACAAAAGCCACTTAGGGAAATCTGCCCCGGCGTGTATAGCCAGAGGCACCCCGCCTCCGAATCTGGGATTAATTTCGATTACGCGGATTCGGCCGTCGGGTGTCAGAAACAGTTGAATAGTAATGACCCCAACACATTCGACCAATGCCCGGGCGACGCGAACGCCGGTTTCAATAATACCAGGATGGTTTACGGTCATGGCCCTGGTAACTTCTCCTCCTCGCACCTCGAGGCGTTTACGAGGGACGACGCTTTTAGGTTGTCCGTCCAACCCGGTATATACATCGAGGGTATGCTCAATTCCGGGCACGAATTCCTGAATAATGGCTTCGGGGACTCGTGGAGCGAGTGCTTTGAGGTCTGCCTGGTTGCGTAATACAAAATTGCCTTTGCTGGCACTACCTTTTCTGGGCTTCAGGAAATAAGGAAAGTTGTGTCGGCGGCGTTTCATAATTTGTTGATAGGTCCATGTTTTTGGGGTATCGATTTGGTGGCGGCTGAGCAGATCATAAGTCAAAAGCTTATCCTGGCAGATTTTAACAACCCCAGATGAGGAGATAATCGCACCGCATCGCAGGCGTAGAAAACGGTCTCGGGCGCGAGCCAGCTGGGACAGTTCGGTATCAATAAGCGGTATCAACAAGTCGATTTTTTCGCGTTTGGCTATGCTTAGCAGAGCTGGGATATAGTTTGGTGACTGAATAGGAGGCACCTGGTGCGACCGATCAGCGACACAAGAGGCGGCAAAAGAGGAATCGACATCGGCGGCGTGCATGAGAACTTTTATTTTGAGTGCCCGGGCGGCATTTTTAAAGGCATCGATCAATTCGACTCGCCGGCCGGCACAGGTAAACATGATACGGACCTGCCGGCGTCGGGCGCCTGCGCCAAATAATCCTGATATGTTTTTTTCACTCATCTGCCACCTAACCAATCAAGGGGCTTACACGAAAATTGGTTACATGGGCCAAAGCCGAGCCCACTTTTTTCGACACCTGTCTTGCGATACGAAAACATTTGGGTCTGTTGGCATATTATCGACAGGGCATGAGGCCCACAATAGCACAGAATTAATCACTCATAGGTTACCAAGTAGTAAACCGGTATATGAAATTCAAATTAACGAAACTGCGACAGGAATTGTAAACGTTTATTAAAATAATACAACAGAGGCATAAATACTGCCGATCTTTCGAGGCTATTGGGCAGGTGACATAAAAGATGTGTTATTAAGTAAACGAACATTTTTTTCCTTGATTTGGCCCATAAACATTAACGTCCGACCGGCTTACAACCGATCGGACGTTAAACCACCACGCTCTCGTTTATGACTCTGTATGTGCTCCTATTCCCCACACTACTAACATATAAATATCCGGGCCGGTCGGCGGGCATTACTTGCCCGAGCCTTCCTCCAACATTTTCCTCAAGTAGTTGTTTTCGCGACGAGTAGCTTCCAGGTCAAATAACAAATACTTGATGGATAATCTGAGAAAATCAATACTTTCATGCAAGCTATTGACAGTTTTCTTTAGTTCCTGATGTCGCTGCTTGGTTTCCTGGGCCAGGAGGGCCAGTTTCTGGCGCTCACTTTGCGGTATACAGTTTATCTCAGCTACCAGTTCACCCAATTTTTTCTGAAATATTCCTTCGTCCATGACTTTCTCCCCTGTGAAAAATGGGAGACGGCCTTTGCCATCAAATCACTCTCAGCCTCACCTCCACAGGCGGGGCCGCTTGCCGGTCCTGTCGGATGAGAATTGTTGCAATGGTGGTGCCAATGAGAGGCAAAAATATCATTATCTGAAAAGTAGTCGGATCTTTCGCTCTGACAAGAGGTTACACGTATTCAAGCTGTACGGGGTAAGAATGTTTATCCATAGGAGATGTGATGTGATGTTGTGAAAAAACAACACAAATGGAAGAGGGATCATACAACTTACAGGTCTAAGAGGCTATGAAATATGAGGTTAATAGTGCTGTTGAAAGGCTACAACGTGCGGCAAACCCGACGATTAAGGTTACCGGACATCAATTTATAAGCACCCCCGGTCAATCCTTTAGTCCGGAAAAGAAATAATAACAATTTACTTAATGGTAAGGGATTATATTATCGGTTTCCGGTCTTGAGACACGCACAAACACCTACGGTGGAGAGGTGTATAAAAAGTCAACACAAATCAACATGTCACGATTTATGGTTTTGCTTGACTGTTTATTCCGGTTTTGGCGGCGGCGCGATATGCCTGGAGGGCTTTTTGGTATTCGGCGCGGGCCGCAGGAGACAATTTATCGCCATAACGTTCGATGGCTCGGTGCACACTGTCGAGGAAGAATTCGATCTGGCGTCTTTCGGGCAGCAAAGATTGAGTGGGATCGTCAAAGAAGACAGGGCCGGTGTGAGCGAAACGAACATTGTCTTTGGGCGGTATTTCGAAACAACGGGCGGCTATCCAACTGGTGCCTTTAATATCAATAGTATGATTATAAGCGCAATGAGTTCTATTTTCGGTCTTTGAGCAATCAAAGGTATGAACGACTCGTCCGTTGACGATTATTTCGATATTTTCCAGATGGTTGACCGATTGGGCTTTCAGATTGATCCGGACTTTTGTGTTTTGGCCGGCGGGGATCTTTTTTCTGTCGCCGGGGAGCATGTGGTCGACGGTGAGAAATAGCATGGGGCCGTTAGTAGTGAAGCTTCGTCCTTTTTTCAGACCTTCAAGCCATTTTTGGTAGGAGAATGGGCCGTCGATTTTGACGTATACCCGGCTGAATCCGAGGGGTACGGGATGCACACCGTTGGCGGTTCCGGCACCGGCTCTGATGAAGAAGCCGCTATTGAGCAGGGCATAATAGGTCTGGAAGCCAAACTCGGCCCAACCTCGATTATCAAAGGATCGATTCATCCAGTCGGGGGCGGGTTCGCCAAAGCGGCTGAAAACGAAAGGGGTGAGGCGCCACATGTGATTGTTGCTGAGCTCTATGGTTTCGATGCCGGCGACGGGGACTAACATGGCGGACCAGGGCCAATTGTGTTTATCCCAATCGATGATGGCCCCTTGCCGGCGTGCTTCGGCAGCTATGGGGCCGATGGGCGGGCATGTTTGGGTAAAGGGCTTTTGATGACCGAGGAACATAATCGCTCCTTGGACCAACTCACCCTGCCTTCCCCTGCTACCCTCAAGACTGAAGATTTCGTACTCGGTGTTGAGGTTCCAGTAGACGTGGGTATCGTCGATCT
>CP070790.1:956299-959118 GCA_020346805.1 Planctomycetota bacterium | reverse complement strand
TGCAGGTGTTTTGGTCCGGCCTGGTCGGCGGTGATAAAGGGCAGGTTTATGGTGGTCTCCTGGGTGCTGGAGAGCTCGCATTTGGCCTTCTCACAGGCTTCTTTGAGCCGCTGGAGGGCCATAGGGTCTTTTCGCAGGTCTATGCCCTCTTTCTTGCGGAATTCTTCGGCTATGTAGTTTATCACCTCTTCGTCGTAGTCATCACCGCCCAGATGGGTGTCGCCATTGGTGCTTAGTACCTCGAATACATTATCGCCGATGTCGAGGATGGATATATCGAAAGTTCCACCGCCGAGGTCGAATACGGCGATTTTTTCGTTTTTCTTCTTCTCTAATCCGTAGGCCAAGGATGCTGCTGTGGGCTCGTTGATGATACGTTCCACCTTCAGGCCGGCAATCTCGCCAGCATCCTTGGTGGCCTGCCGCTGTGAGTCGTTGAAGTATGCCGGGACGGTGATGACGGCACGATCGACTTTGGCGCCCAGATATTCCTCAGCGGTCTTTTTCAGATCGCGCAGGATCATGGCTGATACCTCGGGCGGGGTATATTCCTTGCCGCGGACGTCGACCTTGACCAGATCGGCCTCGCCACCGGTTATCTTATAGGGAACGATTTTCTCTTCGGAGTGGACCTCGTTATGCCGCCGGCCCATGAATCGCTTTATTGAGAAGACGGTGTTCTGGGGGTTGGTGACCTGCTGGTGCTTGGCAACCTGTCCGACCAGAATTTCGCCTTTGTCGGTGAAGCCCACAACTGAGGGGGTGATTCGCGAACCCTGGGCGTTGGTCAGGACCTTGGGCTGGTCGCCTTCCATTATGGCCACACACGAGTTGGTGGTACCTAAATCTATGCCTATTATTTTTGACATGCCTATCTCCTTGGATTTCTGGCAATATTCACTATTTTTGCCGGCGCGCGATGTTGCTATGCGCGCATAATTCGTTACTGTTTTTATTGCAAGTGTGATGCCATTAATGGATTTTTGTAGCAAGTTTTACTTAAGTCGTTTGTTTACAGAAAGTTGTGCGGGATGGACGATAAAAGGGGAAATGGCCGGGTCTGCCAGAGTGGCACGACGTGGTGTTTGGACATATTCCAGATTGGCATGTCTGAATTAGGCGGGTTTAGCGATGACACTATCACGAGAACCATACGAAACGCTCGAAGGGGAGGGTTTTCCGACGGTCCGGCAGTTGTCGGTTTTTCTGGAAAATCGGATGGGGCAGTTGTTGAGACTGGCGCAACTGTTTGAGAATAGAGAGATTAGGATTTTGGGGCTGTCGGTTATCGATTCGATTGATTGTGCTGTGGTACGTCTTTTGTGCGACTCGCCTGATGAGGCGATGGTAATATTACGGGAGGCGGGTTTCGCGGTTAGCGTGGCGGAGGTATTGGTGGTCCGTCTGCCGCACGGCAAAAAGGGGCTTTTATCCGTCTGTTCGGCCCTTTTAAGCAGCGAAATCAATATTGCTTATACCTATACCTTGATGCCGACCAAGATGGGATCGGCAATTGTGTTGTCGGTGGACAATACCGAGATCGCGGTGGATACGCTGCAGCAGAAGGATTTTGAGGTGCTCGATGAGGGGGATTTACCGGTGATTTAATCTGCCATTTTGGCGCATTTATTTAAAGGTATTTTTGTCACGGAGACTCAGAAATACCGCGAAAAGCGTAATAAATGAACATTTTGAGCGATTCTATGGTTTGGCATTCGTCTTGTTATGTATTTGAGGCGTATAACAATAATGAATCGATACGATATGGAATCTGTTGAGACCATGATTAACGCAGGAGGCTGATATGTTTTGGTTAGACCCATATTTCCCCGTTTATTTAATGGTAATTGCGCCAGGTGTGTTGTTAGGTATCTACGCCAGTATCAAAGTTAAGTCAACCTTTGCCCGGGCCAGTAAGATGCCCACCCAACGTAATTGGGCCGGTAAGCAGGTGGCTCAAGAGATATTAAATGCTGAGGGTATAAGTGACGTGAGTATTGAGCCGACGCAAGGATACCTGGGCGATCATTACGATCCTCGCCACAAAGTGCTACGCCTGAGTCCCGACGTATACAACGGCCGTTCGATTGCCGCCGCCGGTGTTGCCGCTCATGAGGTAGGTCATGCTATCCAACATGCCCGTGGTTATGCCCCATTGTCCCTGCGCAACACAATTGTTCCGGTGGCCGTTTTCGGATCGAATTTCAGTTGGATTATGATCATTGCAGGTCTGGGCATGGGCTTCATGAAGTTAGCCCTGATTGGCATCGCTTTATTTACTATGGTGGTCCTCTTTCAGATCATCAATCTACCTGTGGAATTCAACGCCAGCCGTCGGGCTCGACAAGCTCTGGTAGCCCATGGATTGACCACCCAGGTTGAAGATCGGGAAATCGGAAAGGTGCTCAATGCGGCAGCGATGACTTACGTAGCCGCTACCATCACGGCGATTTTAACCTTGATATATTACCTGTGGCGCTCGGGATTGATCGGCGGACGTCGGTAAAGATTTCGCCGGTCAATCGATGTAGAACAAAGTTGTTAGTATGAGCGATCAATTCAGCCAGCCGGCGGTTAAACAAAATCCGACGTTAAAACGGCGGGTATTATTATGGATAGTAGTGGGGGGGCTGCTGATAGTTATCGGGGTGGGGGTCAAGATCGGCCGGCATCATGTCCTTCCCAAACGTTTTGCCATTGTGGAAGCGGGGCAGTTATATCGGTCGGGTCATCTTGAGACCTGGCCTCTGCAAAGGGTTATTCGCGATCACGAGCTGAAAACGGTACTGGCTTTGATGAATAATGAGCCGGATACGGCG
>CP070790.1:953238-956199 GCA_020346805.1 Planctomycetota bacterium | reverse complement strand
GGGGCGATCGATTATCAGATCGAGGCCGACTACTCCGGCCTAATCGCTCCCGGCATGCCGGATACGGTTATTGCCATGGGGGAGAAATTCGGCCGGCTGATGAACTACGGCGACGGGATGTACGCCGGCCAATTCATCGGCGGAATGTACGCCGAGGCATTTTTCGAAAAGGACATTATCAAGATCATCGAGGCCGGACTGAAGTGCATCCCCTCCGAATGCCAGTATGCCCAGATGGTGCGGGACATGTTGAAGTGGCACCACGAGAATCCGGACAACTGGGAGAAGACCTGGGAGCTGGTTTATAAAAAGTACCGCGAGGATCGCCAGTACTACCTGCCTCCGCTGGATGCGAAACCGGAAGGGGCATACGTTCTGATGGGTTTGCTCTATGGGAAGGGCGATCCCGACCGAACCATGATCATCTCCTGCCGATGCGGGTCTGACTCCGACTGCAATCCGTCCAGCTCGGGAGGCGTGCTGTTTACCGCCATGGGACTATCAAAGCTACCCGATCGATACTACAAGGCACTGGACGAGAAAAAGGTCTTCAGCTACACGGCCTACAACTTCCCCGCCCTTCTTCAGGTCTGTGAAAAGCTTGCCCGGCAGTCGGTGCTTAAGGCCGGTGGCCGGATTGAGAAAGATGCGAACGGGCAGGATGTCTTTGTGATTCCCGTCAAGGCCCCGACGCCAAGCAAGTTCGAAAACATCCGCGAGCCGGGCCCCATCGCCAACAGCCGATTCACCGATGAAGAAATGGCCCGGATCCGCATGCCAGCTCTCCAGTGGGCCCTGCCGAAGCTGCTGCCCGGATGGCAGGTCTCGAATTGCGACATGGACCGATGTTTCGTATCGAGAGAATGGCGGGGCAAAACTAATGTTGCCATACTATTCGATTCTGACGAGAGCGAAGGCCTGTGCACGCTGTCCAGGAAGCTTGAGATAACGACCGGCAAGAAGACTACACTTCAGCTTGCCGCCGGCTGCCCACCGAATGTCAAAGTGTGTGACCTACTGGTTAAAGTGGACGGCAAAGAGCGACTCCGCAGGGCCCTCGCTGAAAAGGGGTGGCTGGAAGTTGAAGTAAACCTGTCGGATTCG
The DNA here is from genome assembly GCA_020346805.1 of Planctomycetota bacterium. Classification (GTDB taxonomy): domain Bacteria; phylum Planctomycetota; class Phycisphaerae; order UBA1845; family PWPN01. The sequence continues at coordinate 955,095 of CP070790.1, read as the reverse complement.
GCGGGCAAAGGCATACTGTTGGAGATTGCGGCACAGCCGAAGGCCACCGGCACCAAAGACCGGAAAAAGACCGCGTTCTGTCTTTCGGTGCCAAACATAGAATGCAAATAAGTGCGTCAGGACGGCAGCAATCTCAATCCGGCCGCGTTCAGCGAACGGCGGGCATGATCCGCCCTACAGTTCAGTAATTTACGGTTTCACATCAAAAGATTGATGAACGATATCGGCCACCCATCGGTGCCATTGTGGCTGGTTTTTCCAATAATCAAAAGGCTCATTCATAATCTCGTAAATCACGTTGCCGTAACCTTTAAGTTCGCGAACTATGCGTTCGATAAACAGCCGATTGACTCTGCCGATTTTTGTGTCATCCATATCCGTGAATGCAGGGTACCGTCCGATGGTGGGCAGGAAATCGTTGATATTGTTGGCGGTGTTGTAGGGACTATCACACCATTCCCCGCGACGGGGTTTATTAACCAGGCCGCAGCGATCGAACAAGGATAACTGCACCACTATACCCCGTGCGGAGGCTTTCCGAATGAATTCAGCGACTCTGGCATAATATTGCTCGTTCAAAAGATTCAGATCCCAGGAACCCGGATCTCCCTCAAAGGGTACCCACGAGTACCGTTCAAATCCTTGCTTGCCGAAGGCCGTTCCCGTCCACTGTTCGATACACCACACGCGTGTTAAATTCACGCCGAAACCGGCCAGGGCATCGAGATAGCCGTCGACATCACAATTTTTGGCAACCATTGCCCCCATCCAACTGGAACCCATTAAGGTCACCTGCCTGTCGTTACAATAAAACTCTTTGCCCTTGCAGGTCAACTTGCCGCCTGCGACAAGTTTTGAAGCATTACTCCCCAATGCAGCAAGTATTGTTTTACTTTCGGTGGGGAAATTGTCGGGACCGGTAATAAAAGCACCATGATGGGCTTTGGCGTTATCACCCAGATGAAAATCGAAATGCTCATAGTGTTCATTCGCCTGATAGGCGGCGGCTATGCAATCCAATACATTCTTAACGTCAGCCGCTTCCTTGGCATCATCTGAAATGACGATCGGTTTATTAAATCGTTTACCCTGCTTCAAACATTTTTTCGTTTGCGCCAGGTTATGGACGTGATAGGACAAGACGTGAATTTTCGGATAATCCTCAAAGCCCGCCCGTTTGGGATCGATATCGGTATGTCTGGGATTAGCCGATACAATGCGCGAGCCATCACAGAGCATCCTTCCCTTTTTCATCCGGGCCACCCCCGGACTGGCCACATCCGAAGAACCCGCCCCCGCTCCCACCCCGGTCACCTTTGCAGAATCATCAGGGTTGTAGCACACCAATCCCCAACCACTCGGTGCCATGCACCCATACAAGGGAGCGAACCAAATTTTGCCGGTAATCCGATCCAACTGGCCGTTCCATATCCGCCACCGTGTATAATAATGGCCGCGCCGCACCAGATTCCCATCGCTGTCGGTGCGGTCCAGGTAGAATTCCATCTGCGGCATGGGGCCGTTATCCCAACACGCGGAAATCACGATCGTCTCGCGACCGTCCAAATGGTCGGTGCCCCGGTACACCACGGACACAGGTTTGTGCCAGATGGAAACGGTTTCCGGTTTTTGATAGTCAGGCGCCGTCCCGGTATCCGAATCATCACGACTGGCAAACAACTCGCCATCGATCAAAGTCTTATATGTCGACGGATTTTTGCCGGCCATGGTATAGTCAAATGAAATAAGATCACCGTGGCCCAGCTTCTTTTGATGACGGCGGACGTTCAAAAATTGGGCAACCACATACATGGTGCCGGTATGGGGATTAATATCGATACTCGGGGCATTATCTGT
>CP070790.1:948736-953138 GCA_020346805.1 Planctomycetota bacterium | reverse complement strand
GTAATGTGCGGCGACGCCAACGGCGATGAAACTATCAACATCGCCGATGCAGTGTACATCATCGATTATGTCTTTAGGGGTGGTCCGGCTCCTAATCCACTCTGCATCGGTGATGCAAATGGTGACTATACGGTCAATGTTGCTGATGCCGTATACCTGATAAATTACATCTTCAAAGGCGGCCCTGACCCGGTGGAGGATTGTTGCCCGTAGACGCGCGGCTGCCGCGGGCGCTTCATCCGGGCGAAATAACTAAAAGTCTGAAGTGATCCTGGAAGCTATCGGCCATGTCAGTCTGTATTCTTTTTCCATAGTGAGTTGTCATATAAACAGTTGACATCGAGATATAATTAGGTATAATGTTTTATAAAGGACTTAGTTGTCTGATATCATAATTAATGCGTAACTGGTGTGGAACGGCGAATTCAATAAAGCTGACAGCTCCACTGCCGATTTCCTTCAGCCACGAATCGCTGAAAACCGCCTGACGTCTCCACTCAGCACAGCACCTGTACCCGGTCCGATGCCCGACAGGCAGGAAAGGAATATTATGCCGGGCGAATTCCTCGAGACAATATCGGCACAGAAGGTTTTCCTCTTGCTCCTGATGACGGCAGGCCTCGGTTTACATGTCGGCAGCGTGGCAGCCGACAATGGGCCCACGCCGGGAAAGCGGCTGCAGGTATCCGAAGATTTCTTACGGGAAGCACCGCCGGCATTCCGCGACCAGTTCGTGCCGAAGCATCCGCCGGAAAATTACCTGCCCAAGTCCCGGGGGCATTACACCCGGGAGGATTGGCAGGCGATCATCGATTCCACCTGGGGGCCGGGCCTGCCCTTCCAGGATAAGATCGCCATCTGGGAGCAGTTCTGGAATATCATCGACGATGAATTCGCATGTTTTCATCATCTTGATTCTGCGCTCTGGGATTCAGTCTATGCCCTCTATACGCCGGAGATCCACGGCGGAGTCAGCCGGGGGCGGTTTTCGGCCATCCTGATGCATGCCAGTATGGCCCTGCGGGAAGGCCACACCAAGGCCCTCGATATGGGTGTCGCGGGTACCGAACAGCTGCCCGGAGTACCCCTGGTTAAATGCGGCGGCATGGGTGACCACAGCCATTTCGGGGCGGCCCTGACCCCGCTGCCGGACAGTTCTCTTCTGGTATACAAGGCGGTCGATCCTCATCCCCTGGGTCTGGTCCCCGGCGACATCGTCCTGGGATATGACGGTGTCCCGTGGAAGACATTGTACCGCGACCTGTTTGATATAGAACTACCCATGGGATTCGGCTGGTGGGGCTGTTCGGAACCCACCTTCACTCACCGCTGGCTGTGTGCCGCCGGATCGAATTGGCATCTCTTCGATAGCGTCGACGTAGTCAAGTATGCGACGGGCGATACCGTGCGTCTGGGCACGGATGCCCTCATCGGGCAGGAGACGAATCTCTGGGCTACCGAGCAGATGCCTGTTCCCGGGGTTCCGATGCCGGATTTTTATGCCGACCAGACGGTCACCTACGGGATCATCGAAGGAACTACCATCGGCTATATCTATGGCCTCGGCTGGTGGGCGAATGCGGAATCGGAATGGCTGGAAGCAACGGTCGCCTTCGCCACCGAGTATGAAACCACGGGACTGATCGTGGATTTCCGAAGCAACTTCGGCGGCAATATGTGGCTGGCCTATCCGGGCCTCGAAATATTGTTCGATACCGTCGTCTATACCGTCGGTTTTAAGGAGCGATGTGATCCCGATGACCGAGTTGAATTATGCACTTCCGTCTCGCACGCATACTACCGGATCATCGGGGACACGGCGACATGCTATGACAAACCGATTGCCGTTCTAACCGGCCCTGCGGCCGCGAGCTCCGGGGATCAAATCGCCCTGGCCATGCTGTACCATCCCCTGGCCAAGGCGTTCGGTAAACCAACCTCGGCCGCCTTCAATCATCCGTCGAGTACCGATCTCCATCAGGATTTTTTCTTCTGGAAAGCCGTCACGGATGCCTATCAGGTCCGGGACCGAGATTTATACCTCACCCATACGGTGTTCCCCGGGGCCCAGGATTTTCCCTGGATAGAGTATGAAGAGGTCTGGCTGACCCCGGATGGCGTGGCGCAGGGGCGGGACGATGTGGTCGAGGCGGCTATGGCGTGGATTTTGAGCGGGGACTTCGATCAGGACGGGGTGGTCGATGAAAACGATAACTGCCCGGAAATCCCTAATTCCGACCAGGTCGACGGCGACGGTGACGGAATTGGCGATGTCTGCGATCCGTTTAACGACTGCGGCGACCCCAACGGCGACAAGGCCATCAACATTGCCGACGCCGTGTTCATTATCAACTACATCTTTAAGGGCGGCCCCGCCCCTGACCCACTCTGCATCGGCGATGCAAATGGGGATGGTTCGATTAATGTCGCTGATGCCGTCTACCTGATTAACTACATTTTCAAGGGTGGCCCTGCCCCGGTGGAGGATTGTTGTTTGTAGAGAACACCAACTGAACGTCAGATCAAAAGCGAGGTGAAGGAGGATCGGTCAGTTTAATTGATTGACAAAATGAAATTGCGTACTATCTTATTTATATTAGCTCTGCTTCTTCATCCTTGATTTACATCTTCTTGTGCGGGGCACACCGAAATTTACTTAATTGCAGGTTGCTGGGCGTGCATTTGAGATGACAACTTTGGGACTGTAAAGACCCATGAAACTGTATCTTGCAGGAGGAAACCATGAACAAGCTATTTTTCTTAGGCGTTATGCTATTGGCATTTCTGGCGACTAATGCTATGGCCGGTGTACCGCAGTTGATGAACTATCAAGGGCGGTTAACCAGCGACATGGGTGATCCGTTGGATACGACGGTTTCAATCACGTTCACTATCTATGATGATTCAACCGGACCAACAGTGAAGTGGTCAGAGGTACATCCGGATGTGCCGGTGTCCGATGGTATGTTCAATGTCGTTCTGGGCACCTACCTTCCGATTGATGATGGTGTCTTTATCGATTCGGTTCGTTACCTCGGCATCCAGGTGGGAGGAGATCCAGAGATTCATCCTCGTACCCGCCTTTTGTCGGTCGGATATTCGCACCGAGTCAGCACTGTCGACGGCGCTTCGGGTGGGGTCATATTGGGGAATGTGAGTATTCAGGGCGACCTGTCCGCAGCCGGGAAGGCAACCATCGGCCCCGGACACGTAAATACCGGAGCAAATGCGTTTGTAGCCGGTGCCAACAACAGTGCGACCGGCGATTATTCCGTTGTTGCCGGAGGTGGAGGGGCCGATATTTCTGAATCCAACGCAGCGCTGGGGTTGAAGGCTTCTATCGGCGGTGGATCACATAATATTGCCAATGCCACATACTGCAACGTGGGCGGTGGATCGCATAATATTGCCGATGGCACACACTGCAGCGTGGGAGGAGGTTATGACAACGCTTCCACTGGCAACTGTTGTTCCACAGTCGGAGGCGGCAGCGGTAATACTGCCTCTGGTGCCGTCAGCACAATCAGTGGTGGAGGCCAAAACATTGCCAGCGCTAATTACGCCACCATTCCAGGCGGGCTGTATAACTCCGCAACGGGCGAGTTCAGTTTCGCAGCGGGTAAAGAAGCCACCGCTTCCCATGATGGTTCCTTTGTTTGGAACGACAACGATGATAATCCAGCAAGTTCCAATCGAAACAACCAATTCAAGGTCGCTGCTGACGGTGGCGTGCAATTTGAGTTGAACGAAGATACCGTGCACAACGAAACGCTCACGTTCGATTTTAGATTTCGTCTGTCCACATTTCCATACGACTACAATCAGGTTCTCGCATGCTCGAATGGCGCCAAGCTCACTACAGGAGGTGCCTGGACCGATGCGTCCGATCGTAATCTAAAGGAGAATTTTACAGAATTGGATCGTACCGAGTTACTCGAGTCGATAGCCTCGCTTCCGATAACACGTTGGAATTATAAGATGGAAGGTAATGCTTGTACTCACATCGGACCAGTAGCGCAAGACTTCCACGCCGTTTTCGATGTCGGTGACGATAAGGGCATTGCCGCGATGGATCAGGCCGGTATCGCCTTAGCAGCGATTCAAGAGCTATATCGACAAAACCAGGAACAAAAGAAGGAAATCGCCGAATTGAAGACATTGGTTGAGAAACTCCTTGACCAAAGCAGATAAGCGAAAGGAGGAATAGGACATGAAACGTATTCGTGTTATGTTTTCTATTGCTGTCACCCTCCTGTTTACTGTATCTGCATCGTCTGCCGTCGATGGTAAACTGCCTACACCTGTTGAGGGAAAACCGGGACAGGCAGCAAATGTAAGCAAAGCTACCGGTGAAGAGATCAACTGGCAGATTGTCTCATCTGGTGGGGATATAGGGGGTACG
>CP070790.1:945321-948636 GCA_020346805.1 Planctomycetota bacterium | reverse complement strand
GGTGGCCGTGAGTATCTGTTTGATGGTTTTGACGGCCAGGTCGCGATCTTCCTCATTCTATGCGATAAGACAACCTTCGTTGCCCGCACAAACTGCGCTGATTTTGATAGGCCGACCCTTTAGTACCTTTTTATAATGTTGGATCTTTTCGCTCATTTTGTCGCCCAGTAAATCCCGTCCATGGATTTCCAGACCAACGAAACCCCACTTCTCCATGTTGTCGAGTTTCTGGTCCAAACCCTCGCCGGCCATGGGGCCTGCCTGGCTGGAAAGCTTGAGGACCGCCTTTCGTTTGGGCCTGATCGGTGACTGGTGTTTTTCTTCCCCAAGGGCCTGGCCGCCCTTGATGCCGATACATGCCGCCGATGCCGCTGTTGCCGCTAATAAATCACGTCTCCGCAAGGTCATGAGAATATCTCCTTAACAAAAATTGATATGCCTGACTGTTAAATTATTAATACTTACCGAGCGGGCGGCATTATAACGTGAAGGGGCGATATTGTCATATCATTGATGAGGATTGAAGATGGTGTTTATCTTTTCGGTTAATGACCGTTAACACATGTATCAAAGCCTTGACCCGGGTTGTAATTGTTATACATTGGCCTCATTATGCAAATGATAACTTCCTACTTAGAGCATCTGACACTAATAGCCGCGCTGACAATACTAGCCGCGCACGTTAGTAAGCGGTTTAAAAACATGGTTTTATGCTATTTGGACAGTAATACTGCATGGTTTTGTTATACGCTCGTAAGACCGTGCTCCCCGCGGTGGTTGCCCGCCCGAGGTGTTATTTATCTGTTTACTGTTTTTTTTACGCTTTGTTATGTCGAAGCGACTCAAGCCGCCCGGGTAGTTCTGCTTGATCAATCATTTGATACCCTTCCTGACGGAACCCTGCCCAAAGATTGGAAAGTCGCCAAAGGCAACTGGGCTGTTTCTCAAGGCCAATTGCGCGGTGTGCCGGAGGGAGACGCCGAAGATGCGCTAATTTATTTTGGCCGGCCGGATTTAAAGAACGTTGCTATCGAGGCGGATATTTCGTTTATCGAACTTAGATCTACCTTACGATGGTTTGCTCTGATTGCTCGCGATAATTCTCCTGCCTCCCCCGGCATCCAGTTGTCCACACATAAAAAAAATAATCTTGCCATCGCGGTCGATCAACTGAAAGACAATAAAAAACGGCGGATATTACAAACCGCTCGCCTCCACAAAAACTTCGGGATCGGCAAAACATATCGTCTTCAACTCAAAGCCCATGGTATCTGGATCCGCGGTTATCTGGACGGCGAAGAAGTTATCCGCAGTCCCAGGGGAGATGAATTTTCTCCCGGCGGACGAGTGGGCCTGCGAGTCCGTGGTGTTGTGGTTTTGATCGATAACCTCAAGCTTTATGATTGCGGCTTGCCTTTACCGGAGGATCTTCGCCCCCCGCGCACTCGACCTTTGGCCATTGCCCATCGGGGGTTTTCCTCAAAGGCACCTGAGAATACCTTGGCCGCCTATCGTTTGGCCATCGAAACCGGAATTGAAATGGCCGAGTGCGACGTCCGCCTCAGTGCCGATAAGGTTCCGGTATTGATGCATGATTCGAACCTTAAGCGTACCACCGGACATGATGCCGAAGTAGGGGACCTGACCCTCGAGCAACTCCGGAAGCTCGACGCCGGCCGATGGAAAGCGCCGGAGTATGCCAACGAAACCATACCCACCCTCAAGCAGCTCCTTACCCTTGCCCAAGGAAAAATCCGCCTGTTTATTGAGATCAAAGATAAGGATATGGAAAAAGAGGTGGTTGCCGACATCCGGGCCGGCGGTATAAAACCCCGGGACCTGATGATTTTTTCTTTTCACAGAGAAGTGGTCGAAAAAATCGCCGGGCTTGAGCCTCATTTGCCCACCACCTGGCTGATTGGTGATCTGCCCTATCGCACCGAAGATCGTCTTGGCGTGATTGGCGATGCTTTAAAGGCGCGAGTTTCAGCGCTGGGTTTACCAAAGGACAGGGTCGATCCCTACTTTATTCGCTTGGCCCACGAGAGCGGCTTTCAGGTTTTCGTCTGGACGGTGGACGAACCGGCCGATATGCGTTTTCTTGTTCGTATCGGAGTCGACGGCATCATTTCCAATCGCCCGGATCTGCTGCTGAATATTCTTAAGCCCGGATTTCCCAAGTAGTGCGTGACAAATAAACTGTGATTTAATAGTATAGGGCCTATGGAAGCCATTCAAACCAGTTTCAACCATCTGCTACGGGAGAACCCCATTGGTGAAGCACGTAAGGACACTCTGAGGCTCGATTTTTACCGCAGACAGAACTATCTTTAGAGAGCCACAACAGGCAGCTAATTTATCTGCCACTGGCTTGGCAAATTCAGTCAAATCATTTGTTCTGGTTCCCATGATTATAATTTTTACAAAAAAATTCAACTTGTAAGTCTTTTGTAAATAATGACTTACGTACCATGCCGTTTTTTTCGTGCAAAATATACTAGACATTGTGGAAGATATGTATTACATTATGTAAGCTATATATTGCTTTATGCCACAAAAAAATGACACAAGGAATCAAAGTGAATCCAAGAATCAAGTTAAAACTGGCCCGAGTGGAGCACAACCTCACGCAGGCCGAACTGGCTGAAAAAGCAGGCGTTACACGTCAGACCATCGGTCTCATCGAAAACGGCGGGTACAACCCCACCTTGCATCTATGCATCGCCATCGCCAAGACTCTCGGCAAAACCCTCAACGACCTGTTCTGGGAGGAATCCGAACATGATGGATGAACGCATTCAGACCACCATGAACCGTATTGCAACAAGAGGATTCTGGATCTGGTACGTATTGATGTTGATTTCTCTTTGTTGTCGAACGCTGATTCTCAAACAACACCCCCGGGATTACTGGGACATTTTAGCCATCTTACTAATCGGCTCGCTTTACGTATTCATCGCAGCCGCAAACAAAGGCTTCTTTAGTGTATATGAACATGAATTCACGAGGAGATCATTGGCCGTCTGTATCCCCTCCGCAATCATCATAGCCGCCGCAATCCTCGCTATTTTTGCATGGCAATTCCCCACACCTGGGATGAATTCCATCGTCGATGTGGGCATGTTCGTAATCGTTTTGTTACCCGGGGTGGGACTGTGGATCGGAATAGCCTACTTCATCCATCGGCGATGGACGCGAAAAGAAGGAATCGAAGACGAAAAATGAGAATTCAGAGTTGATTTACAAGGGTGAAGTTGTGCCTCCCAAGAATTCCGTCCGCATTAGCATGTATGAACTCACAACGAGTATCAAGTC
>CP070790.1:935405-945221 GCA_020346805.1 Planctomycetota bacterium | reverse complement strand
GCCCCAAAACGAACCGGATTGTGTGAACGCCCTGCTCGACAACGACAACGACGTCGACGAAAACGACTTTTTCAAATTCCTGGCGTGCATGACCGCTCCCAACGTACCGGCGGATCTGAATTGTGCGGACTGAGATTATATGACAACTAGATTATGGCAAAACATCCGATACGATTGCCTACACTAAGTTATCAGGTAGATCGGCAATGGCAAGTGATCGTTAAATCAGCTCAAAGCAAGATCGGAATCGATGCCCAATAACGATACCAGTTGGTTATCCTTTTTTTGCCATAACATTCCTGCAAACCAACAAGCCCTGCTTCAGGTACGGACACGACACTTTCAACTTGACGGTACGAAGTCGACTGATTACCCTTTTGGCCAGCAGTTCTTATTGCGGTATTACCGGTTTTTGGTAGGCGTCAGGATGCGCCCCGCACCTACTTGGATTATTTTAACATTTTGTCAGGCAATTATTGGGGAATTTATACCATGGCAGGAAAAGTCTCACTAATGGGGAGCGTAAGCTTCGGCTGGCTCAATCAGGTCGGCGGGTTTCAGTATGATGAGCGATATTTTCTAGATCCCCGATACAGACTCGAACAAGATGAGGCAGTTAATGCCCTGCTGGCTGAACGTTTTCCCCACGATCCGATATACAATTTCGAGGCACACTGTGTGCGGTGGGAAGGCCGACTACGTCCGGTGGCACTGGTCGGCGGCATACAGACCAACCTGAGTATGGGGGCGGCGGTAGGAGGACAGTTTGTCTTCCAAGGGGACAAGGATATAGATATCACCCAGACTCCCTTAGCCGACATAACCGACATTGATCCGCTACGGAAAATCGATTGGGAGAACACCTGGCCGATCGACCTGCTGGTAAAACAGATACGACAAATGTGCGAATCGCACGGTGACCGCTATGCAATCATCCCACCCTTCTTCTGGGATACCTCAGGTTGGGCGGTCACCTTCGGACCGGTGACCACCGCTCAGAAGTTGATGGGCGAGCGGGTCTTCACCGAAATGGTGGATAATCCCACGTTCCTGCACGAGTTTCTCGATTGGATTATGGAGTCGAAACGCCGATTGATCCGACTTTTCGCCCGCGAAGCCGGCCTGGAAATAGCCGGCGTGCATCTTGGGGTCTGCTCCGCCTGTATGATCGGGCCGGATCATTTTGCAGAATTCATTCTGCCGGCGGTAAACAATTTCGGTGAGGAATTCGGGCCGGTGAAAATACACTCCTGCGGACTGTCGGATCATCTGTCGGAGGTGTTCACGGATATCAAGGGGCTCACCTGTCTCAACGTGGGCAGCTACAGCAGCGTGGCCAGGATTCGCGAGCATATCGGCAATGTTCGTATTGATGTCATTCCCGACGCCCAATTACTCACTTTCGGTACTCCGGCCGACATAGATAAATGGACGCGACAAACCGTCGAGGAAAACGGCGAAGGGCAATTGGAGTTTCAGTATCATATGGACCTGCTCCAGCCGGTAGAAAACTGTCTGCAGATAAATCAAACGCTTCGCGAACTGGATTTCGACTGCTCACGTCAAGATGTGTTCTGATACTGTATACACGTACCCCCAGCCAGGACAAGCAGATTCAGATATGTGGTTGACTACCCTGCACCCGAGACAGATTATCTATTGTGAACCGGTACAGGTAACTTACGTATTACCGACATGGACCGCGATAATCATATTATGAGTTTCATTTCACTGGCTTATTAAAGTGAAAAAATGGTATATACAGTATTCATGATGCTGTTGTCAGCATAATCAGCGGTCGATAATATGAGTAATTTCCCCATTTATGAGGGATTAAAATACAGTGGTGCATGATATTATCGGGCGACAAGACGGCTAACGGGGACGGAGTCCGGCTATATTTATATAATCATTTTTGATATGCGTTCATGTGAGCGGTATCGATTGTGTTGGGCAAAAAGTAGTATCCGGATCCCTGCCAGGCAAAAGTCCGAACTGAGCCATGGGGAGGAAGGGATCTGATGTGGCGACTTGGTAAGTTTGTTCTTAGGTTTCGGGAAACGGATTAATGGAAAAAGGAAAAGGCCCAACGGTTAAGATTATAAATGTTTGCGGAGCTCGTCCGAACTTCATGAAAATCGCCCCTTTGATGCGGGCTTATCGGAGGCATAAGAACCTTCAGCCTCTGATAATACATACCGGGCAGCATTACGACGAGAAGATGTCGGACTTGTTCTTTCGGCAACTTGAGATTCCCGAACCGGATATGAATCTGGGAGTGGGCTCGAGCAGCCACGCGGTTCAGACGGCGGAGATCATGATGCGCTTTGAGCCGGTGGTTTTGGAGCAGCAACCCGATTGGGTGGTTGTGGTGGGGGATGTGAACAGCACCATAGCCTGCGCCCTGGTGGCTAAAAAGATCGGCGTGAAGGTGGCCCACGTGGAAGCAGGATTGCGGAGCTTCGATCGGACGATGCCGGAGGAGATCAATCGGCTGCTTACGGATGCAATATCGGATCTGCTGTTGGTAAGCGAGCCGAGCGGGCTGGAGAACCTGAAGCGAGAGGGAATAGCTGATGAAAAAATTCATTTTGTAGGCAATGTAATGATCGATACGCTCAAGGCCAACCTGGAAAAGGCCGAACGTTCCAACATTCTGAATGAACTGGATCTTGAGCCCGGTAATTATAATGTGGTTACCCTCCACCGCCCGAGTAATGTTGATGATACCGAGAGCCTGAGCCGGATCGCCGAGGCCTTTGAGGCAATACAGGCGGACTTGCCGATCATCTTTCCAATGCATCCGCGGACTTACAAGAATTTATCAAAACTCGGTTTGTCCGAACGATTTGATAATATGAAACATTTGCATATTCTGGAGCCGGTGGGTTATCTGGATTTTTTGAAGTTGATGAGCAAGGCGGCGGTGGTATTGACAGATTCGGGGGGTATTCAGGAGGAGACCACTATTTTAGGGGTGTGGTGTTTGACGCTACGGGAAAACACGGAACGTCCGATTACCATAAGCGAGGGTACCAACACCCTGGTGGGCAACGATTCGGAGAAGATCGTGTCGGCTTATCGGCGCTGCCGGTCCCGCTCGGTGGATGATCCACCGATCCCGGAGAAATGGGACGGCCGGGCAGCGGACCGGATTGCGGAGTTGCTGGTGAACGAATGTTACTGACGAGCTTTACGATACCGCTTGTTTGAGGGCAGCTAATCAGGAACTCAGAATGATCTGCCCATTTGACGTGTGGTATGGGCGAAACGCCCGTGCCACAAAAGATACATGTTTCTGCGTTCCTGCTGAGTGCGTCGAATCCCACGGAAGGATGCGCCGAACTGATATCAAAAGAGGCGTAACTAATAAATCAAAAACACAATGCCCGCAAGTCACCCCCTATTGGATGATTCAGTAGCAGACATGGGCTTGTTTTGTTGGTTGTAAATTGCAGATGAACAAGGTGATAAGAAAATTCAAGGCTTTGTCTCGTGAAATCAGGAAGAACCTAGAGGCGGGGAGAATCGCTCTATGGGCCAGCTATGACCGGATACGGCCGCCGGAGCTTGACCTTGATTACCGAGCTAGTCTGTGGAGCGAGCAAAGCCCCTTCAGCAGATTGCTGGCAGAGAACAGCAATGCGGTAGGGGATGCTGATAGGATACTGGAGAAGCGATTCAGGGTTTTTGCTTTTGAAGTAGATGCGAGTTCGAGCGATTTCTCGTGGCATAAGGACTTTCGCTCGGGATTCATTTATCCGAAGGTACCCTACCCTAAGATTCAGAGTGTCCCTGATGACGGTAATGACATAATTATTCCATGGGAATTATCTCGGATGCAGTTTATTCCTACTCTCATTCAAGCACACCGGGTAACTGGTGATACTCGTTACGCGCGGTTTTTTGAAGAAATTGTAACAGACTGGATTGCAGAAAATCCTTATCTGATCGGGGTAAACTGGCGTACGGGAATGGATCCGGCAATTCGAGCCATCAATATTGGTCTGGGATTGTTACATTTCTACGATCACCTCGAATACGATGTTCAACGGTACACAAGAGTGCTTTGGGCTCATGCCGAAAGACTTTATGTTAGAGATTTCAAGCGTATCAGGCGTTATCTCAATAACCATTTTCTGGTATCCGCCCTGGGGCTGTTGACGCTGAGTCTGTGGTTCCGGGGAAATCGGGCAGAGCGATTTTTTGAAGTAGCCATGGGGCATTTGTCTCGCGAGATTGTCGCCCAGTTCCGCTCTGACGGAGGCAACTTTGAATCAGCCATTCATTATCACCAGTTGTCGTTGGAGACCGTGTTATTGGCGGCGTGTTTTCTTTCAGTAAAACATTTGGCCGGTTCGGAAACCGGCAAGGGATATCAGTTCCCCCATGAAGCGGAAGAACGAATGAAGAAGGCGTTAACATTAGTTGGCGACTACATGAACGCTTTCGGGCGCTCACCGCAGTTTGGGGACAGCGATGATGGTCGGATACTCATATTCAAAGATTATTATGATTGGAATCCGTTGGATCATGTGTTTCTTGAAAACACCAGTAAGGCATTGTTTGCAGAGAAATCCGTCCCGTCCAATGAAGTTGCCAACCATGTATATCCAAATTCCGGTTACGGTTTTTTCAAGAACGACACGTATGGTGTATGTTTCAATGCAAGCCCGGTGGAAAAATCAACGTCAGGGGGTCACAATCACTGTGACAAGACGAGTTTTGTTCTTCAGGTAAGGGGCAAACCTGTGTTCATCGATTCAGGGACTTACTGCTATGGATCGGATGCCGGCGCGCGTTTTGAGCACAAAAGGACCAGAGCGCATAACGTGGTTATGATTGATGGACGGGAACAGATAGAAATTGATCCGCAGGTGATGTTTGGCGATCTTGGGGCGATTCGACCTCGGATTGATTATGAGATATGCGGCGGTATACCGGAATGGAAGATGGAGCACGACGGTTATTGCCAGTTCGAGGGCACTGGTTTAATTAGAAGGATTATTCGATGCGCACCACTTCGCATGGATATAGAAGAACATATTGAGGGACGTGGGGAGCATGGGGTAGATATGATTTTCAATCTGCATCCCAAGATTCACAGTGAGATTAGAGTCAAAGATGTTCATTTCATTTTTGAAGATGAGCAATTATGCCAACTTGAGGTACCGGATGGCTTCCGTGTTAGTATGGAAAGTGGTTACTATTCGCGGGCTTATACGGTACGAGAGGCCCATGAGGTTATCGTTCTGTCCTGCCGCAGGCGGCTGCCGTTGACTGTTAACTACGTCATTCATTTTCAATCACCGGTGGAGCATGGAACCTATACCAAAGAGATTTAGCGGGGACTGAGGGCTGTTTGATTTCACTATTGTAAGGTCAAGGTTATCTGATTCGAGAGATTGAATTCGGCATCATGACAGATAATACAGATAATAAGGTTAATACTGAGTCCGGCTCGACGGTTGCCGACCTGGAAGAGCCAACGCTGATAGTACAGAAAGGAACCAGCGGCTTTGTGGGTGGGATGTTGGCGTTGAGCAGCGGGGCATTGATAACGCAATGCATACAGTTTCTTTCCTCGCTGGTGATTTCGCGACTATACAATCCCGAGGCTCTCGGTTACGCGGGAGTATTTTTTGCCATCGTTGAGATGATAGTCGTGCTAGTTTGTTTGTCGTATCAGTTTACCATAGTGCTCCCCAAACGTGATGAAGACGCCGCTAACCTTTTGGTTTTATGTTCGATTCTAGTGACGACATTTGCCGGATTTACCGCTTTAGCTATGGGAGTTTTTGGTTCGAGAATTTTATATATGCTAGAGCTCTCGAATCTGGAATCCTATAAGTGGCTGATTCCGGTGGCTGTTTTTGCAAACGGCATAGTACTACCTCTAAGGTTCTGGAATACTCGCAATCGTCATTTTAAACGCCTGGGTCTTGTTCGGGTTGAGGCTGCTCTGATCAATCTTTGTGCAATTACCGTGCTGGGCTTTCTCGGTTACACCGCAGGAGGGCAATTGGTTATTGCAAAAATGATCGGATACTCGTCAGTCGGTATAATTCTCGGTTGGTATTTGCTTCGTTATGATTGGCGTTTCGTTCTTGCTAGTTGCACTAGAAGAGACATAGTGACACTAGCCAAGCGGTATAAGAAGTTCCCCCTGGTTACGTCCTGGGCGGCGATATTAAACACGGGAACCCTTCAGTTACCTTATATTGTAGTGGCTTACTTATTTGATCCTGTGATAGTAGGTTTTTATGTTCTTGCCAAAGGTGTTCTTGTTCTTCCCAGATTTCTGATTGCTCAGGCGGTCGGCCAGGTATTCCTACAGCATGCAGGGGCAACAAGAGCGGAGGGAGGCAATCTGGCCGGTCTTTTAGAGAAGAGCGCCAAGGGGCTTATAACATTAGGTCTTTTGCCTATGCTAATACTAGCTCTGGCGGGAAAGGATCTGTTTCATTTTGTGTTCGGTGAGCGTTGGTGTAATGCGGGATTTTATGCCAGTATTTTAGCATTGGCGGAATTTCCGGCATTTGTAGCTGCTCCGCTAAGCGGCCTGTTTCAGGTTCTGGAGCGACAGGGTCTTCTTTTATTTTTGAATATTTTTGTTGTCATTGCCAGGATCGGAATTTTGGCTCTGGTGGGTTTCATCACGAAAGACATTGTCTGGGCTTTGCTGTTCAGCAGTATGGCGTTGGCACTGGTAAGCGTACTACAAACTCGAGTCCTCGTTGGATTGGCTGGCGCCAATGGTTGGATGCTCTTTCGTTATTTTCTACTGCATATGCTTTATGCCATTCCCTCGATTGGGATTATTGGCTTTTTCAAGTGGTGGTTTGACGGTTCTACCATCTATGTTCTACTAGCCTGTGTGCTGGCGGTTCCTCCGTATTTGTTATTGATTTTCCGTAATGACCAGGAACTGAGTAGAATACTCAGTCAAGTATGGGGAAGAGTTATTAACATTTGGCGGTGAATGTGATTAGGTAAGATGTATGGTTCAAGTAAGAGGGCGGCGAGATCACGATTGAGGATTACATTCCGATGATTTATGCCGGAGGTGTTAGCTAAACCGTCAATTATGTTATATTATATCAATGCTAGAATATAGTTAATGTATAAGTAATTAAGAGGATTTTGTACAGTTTATGAGTTCTACTCCCGACCATACAGTCCTCATGGTTTCAATGTGCTTTCCGCCTTCCAATGCGAGCGGGTCCTATCGTACGATTCGGTTCACGCGCTATCTGCCGGATCTCGGATGGAAGTGCATCGTGGTTACCCCCGAAGGCTGCTGCCAGCCCATGGTAGATTATGATTTGCTGCGGGATGTCAATCCGACCACAGAAATATCGCGTTACTACTGTGGAGACCCGGCTGTACATTTGAAGCTCTGGAGTGATAAACCAAGGAAGGGGATTAGGAAATTGGCTGCTTATTGCGCCAGGAGTGCCTGGAAGCTTTTGCATAACGTTTCAGTGCCTGATTCACGGATATGTGGAATTAAGCGGCTTTATCGGTTGTTGAGTTCGATAATTAAAAGTCAGCGGATTGATGTCTTGTGGATTACGGGCCCGCCATTCAGTTACTTTAATGTTACAGGGAGACTGAAGCGGCAATTTGATATACCGGTTGTTCTGGACTTGCGGGATCCGTGGGTTCCGGTTGTTCTGCGTTACCCGGGCTTGCGTCGCTGTTACCGACCGATTGAGCGGCACATGGAAAAACGAGCATTTGGATTTTCCAATCGGATCATACTCAATACCGAGGGGGCTTATCAGCGGTATCTTGGGGACTACCCCGAACTGGATAAATCCAAGTGGGTGGTGATTACAAACGGATACGATGCGGGTGAATTAGAAGCGGTACCTGCGAAGCGTTTCGATCGTACAGTATTGGTTCATGGAGGTTGGACGGGCCAGGAACGCACGTCGTGTTTTTTGATCGAAGCCATGGGGCGATTGCATCGCGAAGGTATGCTTTCGCCAGAGACGTTCAAATACATTTGTTTCAGTGGGGGAGCTCCCAATGAGCGTATGGCGGTCAAGAAGGGGGGCGTCGAAAAGATGGTAGAGTTCATGGGTTCGCGACCACATAACGAGGTACTGGCGGCTATTCGAGGCGCTGATGCATTACTTTTGCTGGTAGGCAAGAGCCATAAGCGTCAGATACCGGGAAAACTCTACGAATATCTTGGAGTCGGCCGGCCGATTATTATGGCCGGGCCTCTTGATTGCGATGCTGCCCAAATCGTGCGTAAGACGCGAACAGGTACGGTTTTGGATATTGATGACGTTGATGGCTTTGCAAAGCAGTTACGTGATCTGATAGGTGGGAAGACGGCTGAGTTCCAGCCGGATGCATCAGCGATAGCAGAATACGAAGCCCAATCTCTAAGCCGGAAATTGGCCGAGGTGTTCGAGGCTGTATCTTGTTAACAGTTAATAATCGGTATAAAACTCATATCGCGTATATCAATGTAAAGGGATTCTATACAGTGTCGAAGAAACTCACATCCTATGTGCCAATGCCTCTGAAACAACTGTATTTGGGAGCGAATGCACGTGTCAGGTTATTTACAAGCTCCATGCGCTTATTGCCTGATTTTATCGTGATTGGGACTCAAAAAGGGGGGAGCACTTCCATGTATCAATATCTGGCGAGCCATCCCTACGTGGTTCCTTCCTGGCGCAAAGAAGTGGATTTTTTCGATCTTTATTACAGCAAAGGGGTGTCGTGGTATCGATCATTTTTCCCGTCAACCCTGTACTACAGGTTTTTCAAAGAATTCCATAAGAGAGGTTTTCTAACGGGTGAGGCAAGTCCTTACTATTTGATTCACCCACATGCACCCAAAAGAGTTTCAGAATTATTACCCCAGGTCAAGCTAATCGCTGTTTTGAGAAATCCGGTAGATCGGGCTTATTCCCACTACGCTGGTGAATTTGAGCCTGGGTATGAGACCATCGATTCTTTTGAAGAGGCAATAGACCGGGAAGAAGAAAGGCTGGAAGGTGAATATGAAAAGCTTGTTGAGGATGGAAATTATTACAGCTATAACCATCACCACTATTCTTACTTGACCAGAGGTATTTATGCCGACCAGTTGACTCGCTGGTTTGAATATTTTCCTCGCGAACAGATTCTGATCTTAAGTAGTGAGGATTTACGGACTGACACGTCGGGGGTATTCAAGGCGGTTCAGGATTTCCTAGGTTTGCCGCATTGGGAGCCTCCGGCGTTCAAGAAACACCTTTCTCGCAAGTACACGAAGAAACTGGATGCTGAAACCAGGAAGCGCCTGGTCAAATATTTTATTCCACATAATAAGAGATTATATAATCTTCTGGGGAAGAAGTTCGATTGGGACAAATAAGCATGTTGGTTAGAGGTGATGAATTATTTCGCACTTGTGTTGCGATATCGGTCGTTATCTGCTTTACAAACAGCTACGGCGCCACGGATTCGAGTTCGACAATCAGTCGTGTTCCGCCGTATGGTATCGTCCAATTCGGAATAGGGGCAAGAGGTGATGCGGAGTTGTTGGAATTCCTTTTTCGATGTCACGTTAATATCTGCGAGCAGGCAGTGCAGACACCGATAAGCACCTCCGTAGGTTGGGATAGGAGCGTTCAATTCGGCAATAGAGTGCAAAAGATGCTATCGCAGATAAAGGTTGTCCACCAGGCCGATGTCAAAGCAATTGCTTATCTTGCATATGAACCGATTTATGGTGACTATAAAAAGCGTACACGTATATTTGAATTCTACGATAAATACTGGGATCATTACAAGAAGTATCTAGGGCCG
>CP070790.1:932469-935305 GCA_020346805.1 Planctomycetota bacterium | reverse complement strand
CTTTATTATCCAGGAATCTTTTTCGACGCACTCTTCCCCTGATCATAATGTGATGAAGAACACCAGGTGCGTCTAATCGGGCTAATCTTGGCATGTTTTTTCATATATCAGTCCTTTAAATTTCTATAAACTTAAAATCTTAAGGGCGTCCCTTTTTACTCGGTCTTTATTATCCAGGAATCTTTTTCGACGCACTCTTCCCCTGATCATAATGTGATGAAGAACACCGGGTGCGTCTAATTGGGCTAATCTTGGCATCTTGGCATGTTTTTGCACATATCAGTTCTTTAAATTCTTCAACTTAAAATCTTAAGGGCGTCCCTCTTTAGATCATTAACCGTTTTCAGGTCGTTCTCTAAATTAAACAACTTATTCTGGATTGTCCTGTTGCTGGCAAGATACATTGCTGCTTTACCAGTTGCAATTCGTTGATTGATGATAATACCTTGGCCGGTCGGGCTAATGCCTTGACTTTCTGCAGGTGCCCCGACCTTAACTGCGGCTCGCATCCGGCGCGTTCCTTCACCAATAACAATATCGGCATACGCGGACCGGGCTGTTGGCGAACCTTTTTTCGTGGGCACAACGGCAACATTGGCTCGCTTATATCCCAACAGGATATCAATCGGAGCCACCGCTCCCCCCTTTAGTGAAAATATACTATGAAAACCGAATCGCGTGCCGGTAGTTAGCAATAGAGGACCAGCCGGATCTTTATCTTCACTATCTGCCTCCTCAGCGGGCGTAAAACTGGCATTTGCGATTCCGGCACTGGCAATATCGGCGGCTTTACCTGTGGCAAATACTTCATTTACATAATAGCCGCTAAATAATTTTATATCGCTATCAAACGTTCCCAGAACGGAATAACCATCCTGGCCATTGTCGGGAACATAAGCCAATTCACCTCGATCGTAACCGATCTTCAAGGCTATATCGCCGGTCGGTTTCGCTTCGATTCCGGCCACATCGAATTCGGTGTAGGTTCCAAAGACAAGCTGGTTGCCGCCGCACCCAGTGAACAGCAGTGTAAAAAGCACCAAACATCCGAAAAGCATCACACGATTGATCATGGTCACATCATCCCTCCTTATCAATAGTATTTTTTCTTGGCTAAAGAATTGGGTCCGAGGCCATCTAATTATTCACTAACACTAAACTATGGCGAACAGAATTTGGGGCGGCGCAAAAGGCAGATTCTCGAAGACGATGTCGCGGTTCAGCGCCTTTATTTTTCCGCAACAGGCACCCGGAGCGGTGATGACCTCCCGCACATTGTTGTCCCACTGGATATCGGCCACCTCAACGCCCCCGTCGATTGACTTCCCGACCTCGACCTCCTTCCGCCACACCCAGGAGAGCACCGCCTCCGGCCGCCTGGAAAAGGCCTCGGGCACGGTCATGAGGACCCTGTTGGTTTCATCGTATGTTCTCAAATCATCGGTTGTCATAATAGATCACCTCCTTGGAAAACTGATATAGGAATCCGAGGGTATGGGTTGACGCCGCTCAAGTTTATCGTACTTGCTCGACCAGACGGCTTGGCGGAGCCGGTAGTCGCGGCGGGTTAATATATTTGCGGGGATGCGTTTGCGGTCAAATTGGTCTAGACGCCTCATGAGGACGATTTTTTCTTTGAGGCCGTAGCTCGACAACGCCCTGTCAATCTCCTTTAGGATTTGCTCGTCGCTTGAACAGCCTTCGATCCATATCTGGTTGTTTTCAGCACTGGGCACATCACTCAGAAATTTCTTATAGGTATGAAGGAGAGAGTCCATCAACTTTTCCTGGGTCGCCTTCGGATCGGGGGAAGTAATGTCCATGTATGAAAGATAGTAGGCGTCATCTTCCGGTTTGGCTTCCCAGGCATCCTGGCAAACCGGAGATCTGGGGGGCATCAGTTTGGCCCAGTCCCAACAGCCCGGGACGCGGAAAAGCTCCGTTCTGAAGATCAACCGGTGCGGCCGGTCCCGGATTTCCTGGATGGAAAACGTCCTGAACTCTATGGGCCAATCCACGATGGAGCCGACATTCAGTTCCAGCCACCCTTCGTTGCCTTCGCTCCCGCCCCGGGGAATATACTCGCCGTTATGGGTGTGGGCCGAGACGTAGAGAGGGATCCTGAAATCCTTCCGCATGGCCGACAGGGTTTCCCTGGTTTCTTTCACCAATGTCGCGAATGGGTGGTGGCCCATGAGAATGGTCACTTTTTGTCCCGTGGGGTCATCCTTCAGCCAGTCCTCGACGATTTCAAGCTGATCCGGCAACGACTCGCCGCTGCTACCCGCGTTGCAGGATGCGGGCGTCGGCACCAGGGTGGGCATAGACTTGAATTCACAGGTGTCCAGCAAAACGGCCGTGACGGGCGGCGAGGAGTTGGGAAGACCCAGATCCACTTCCTGAACCACAAAAGAACTCCACGGCTTTCCTGCATTGATCTCCCAGGCCACCGATTTAAGGAATTTCGGGGAATTTGAACCATCCCGCCAATACCCTTGGAGAGGGATCTGGTCAGGGTGGGCGGCCCGGAAATTGCCATACTTCTCTTGAAGAAAAACCAGGTACCGCCGGACCAGTCGATCCTTGGTCATGGGCTCGCCCGCACCTCGGCAGGCGGCCGACCACTCGCCGAGATTGAAATGCATGTTACCGAAAAGATAGGCGTCATGATTGCCGGGGGCCATAACCCAGGGTTTCGTCGCAGCGGACATAATCTCCAGAAACTCTTCGAACTCTCCGCTGCAGGCCATGTTGCATGCGTCACCGAGGTGGATGATGGGCAGCCGGGAACCATAGAGTTCGAGAACCCAACGCAGCATGTCCTGCCCATAGAGAT
>CP070790.1:929317-932369 GCA_020346805.1 Planctomycetota bacterium | reverse complement strand
GGGCAGAATCTTTTCGGGATCAGTTATAGTAAAGGAATGTTCGATAATCGTTGCCGAGTTTGCTGGCATTGTTTTGGTTATCGTCTTTGGTTCGAGGGCCACTCCCTCCGATGGGCCTGTCCTGGTTATTATGGTTATGGGATCAGGTAACGGATTAGTCAGTTGGTGTCGAATGGTCCCTGTTGTTTGATTTGTGTCAAGTATAAAAGGCTGAAGCTTTGCACCTTTCACGTCCACGTTTACAGTAATTACGTTACGGCGCTGCATTTCGATCAGTTCGTAAGCAACCGCATCGGTAGTGGGCTTTGATTTGTCGATGGTAAATGTGTCGATAACTTGATCATCGAGATCTACGACCTTGGCTTGGAGCAAATCTCCGTCGATACGAAAGTGAATATAATGATTGGTTGGCAGGCCTTTTTCGTGCCATAGTTCACCTTCTCTAACCGAATATAGACGAGCGCCACCGCCACCGCTTACCAGATGGATATAATGATGTTTCTGGTTTGGTTCATAATGGTGTTTGATAGGTTTGCTTCGCTGATAGTTATGGTCGTGGCCGGTGATGATTACGTCCACATTGTGCCTGGCCATCAGAGGGCAATATCGGGTTCGCATGTAGGTTTCGTTGCTATAGCTTCCGGAACTGAATGCGGGATGGTGCCAAACGGCAAAACGCCAGCGAGCCCGAGTGGCTTCCAGGTCGGCGGCGGCAAAATGGTATTGGGCTTGGTTGTTCCAAAAATCGTGGTTAGAGTCGAGTACCAGGAAGTGAGCATCGCCATAATCGAAACTATAGTAGTGTTCGGTGTGAGGCAGAGCGAATATTTGGGTGAATGCTATTCTTCCATCGTGTTCTTCCGGGTCTTTTTCCAATTCATGATTACCGATGGCCGGCCAGATAACTGAAGAACGTAGTAGATCACGGCAAGGTTCGAAGAATTGAGGATTCCATCGGGATAATCCAGTCTTGCCGCCGACCAGGTCGCCGGTATGTACAGAAAAGGGTACGCCGATTTTCAAAATTGACTTGGCTATTTCTTCGCAGGTATGGGGGTGGTTGCGAGAATCACCCCAAGCGACGAATTCGATCGGTGTTCCCGGTGGGGGGGGCGTGCAGAATGTGCCGCCAAGCGGTGTGCTGGATTTAGCCCGCGATTTGACTTCATATCGATATTTTTCCCCCGCCTCCAGTTCGTCAATCGACACCTCTTGTCGTAAGGCTTTTGAGGCGGTCTTGACGGATCGGAGAATTTTGCCGTTTTGTTCAAAGACCTTTACCGTTGCAGGCACCGGCTCATCCGTTTCCCAGCATATAGTTATACGATTGGTTTGAGCATTTTGCAGGAAAGGCCCGCGTATGAATATGGCATGGCAAGTAAAAGGTAGATTCGTATACCTGGACAGTAGAAAAATGGAGGCCAGGGTCAGGCATACAATAGTAATTGTTAGTATTAACAGACGTCGTGATTTTTTATCCATAACAACCTCTTATTTGGCAAATCGCCAGTAGACGATGATTTAACCGTTAATCTATAAACTTTAGTAGGATTATGCGATTGAGACAAGTTGAAATTGCAGATCGTTAGTTTAGCGGATTTTAATGGTTTATCGGTTGTGTTTCCCCTGCTATAGCATGTTTGGGGATTCGCCTGTCTGGGGATCGCCAGCAAAAATCCGGTTTACGGCTGGCAGCGAATTCGTACGATCGGAGTTCCGGCGGGGCTATTTGAAGTTCTTGTCAAAGGGGGCTGGTCCACCATTCCTCATAGCTGCTGGCGTTATGTAATTGCTTGCTTTGCAGATCGAAAATCAACAGGGCGGGATAAGTTTTGAGCAGGTGATTGTAAATTTTTAATAAATCTCCGGCCCCGCAATTGTTTTCGACATGAATAGTTTCGGTTTCTATGAATAATCGAGCGTAACTCATGCCCTTACCCAGATAATCTATGGTTTTTTCCGGACCCGGACGGGCCCCTTCGATCTCGAGGAGTTTCTTGCCTACCGTTTCCGGATTGTCAAAGGGGACAGGATTACTTAGAAACTCTTCTGCATTGTCCGCGTTGATGGGGAACGAGATGTCTGAAGGCACGGTCATCTGGATAAATTGAACATCGTAACCCACGATCTCTACCTCATTAGTTTTGAGTAGTTACTTTCAGGTTTTTTATTCTCCTGTCCCATGAATTGGTCTGATGATGTATTCGTTTTTCATTTACCGTTGCCGGTGAATACTCTGACAGATTATTATACTACAACGTTGGTGTCAATTCTGCCAGGGTTTATGGGTTGCGGATTGGTTTGAAAAAGGGCAGATATCGGGCACTTGATTGTTCTAAAGCAATTGAGGTAAGGTGTAAATCAGGTTCACGCCGTTTGGCTTTTTATTTAATTTACTTTGCCGTCAGTCAAAATAGTGGTTCATTTTGTGTTAGAATATGTCCGGCCAATGGGAGTATGTTTGATTTCTCGATAGTGGCCGGATGCATCTTGTTCTAATGTAATTTGCCATTTTACGCCGCCGATCACTTCGGTAGCTGTTATTCGGCTGGCATTGATGTTGCCGGTACAGAAAGAGCAACTGAGTTTTTCATTTTTTGCGGATTCGATCATGATTGGTCTCCGAATGTTGTCAAAGTGACTATGTCAGGAAGCGAAGAAAGTAAAATATACCGGTGGCAAATGATAATATTTATCAATATATACTTTATCGGTAGAATAGGTAAAATTATTTAACCGATTGTTGGTATGCGGTCATGTGAATTAATATAGCGAAAAATGATGTTGTGTTATGAGATATATGCGATACGTTATGTGATTATTTTGACGAATATTATTTGGGGAAATAGTTATGATTATTTTACGTCGTTGGATTCTGGTACAGGCTATTTTACTGTTACTGGGATTGGTTTGTTCGGCCGGAGTTTTGGCCGACCAAGTCAATCCGGTTCAAAATGACGATCCTTCAAACATCGCAGATCAATGGCGGTTTCGTCTCGAGCAGGCCCTTGATCGATGGTGTCGGTGGTTATCGGGTTATCTTTATAACGTT
>CP070790.1:925131-929217 GCA_020346805.1 Planctomycetota bacterium | reverse complement strand
TACTCCATCCTGGAAGACATCAAATACCTGATGAAAACCATACCGGCAGTATTTACCGGCGCGGGAGCTTATTAAGATATAAGCTCAAGTGGTAGACTGTTAGCTCTTTTGATTATTAATTTTCCATACACCCGGGATTTCGGTACTGCAGTCGGGACATTTGCCGTCAGCGATGCGATTTTCTTTGATAGAAAAACCATATCGTTGAACCAGCTTCGCATTGCAACCGGGGCAGAAAGTGCTCTCACGATCGCCGACATAGCCGGGCAAATTGCCGGAATAGACAAACTTCAATCCTTCGTTCTTGCCTATGTCATACGCCCGAATGAGGGTATCGATGGGGGTTCGAGGCGGACCGGTCATCTTGTAATCGGGATGAAAGGCGGTCGCATGCCATGGTATATCAACCGAGACGCCGGCAATGAACCTGGCGATATTGGTCAACTCCTCATCACTGTCGTTGAAAGTGGGGACTACCAGGGTAACCACTTCGACCCAGAATCCCATCTGCTTTAACCGGCCGATGGTATCCAGCACATTGCTCAGTTTCCCGCCAAGTTGTCGGTAGTTATCCTCGCTGTAACATTTGAGATCGACTTTATACAGATCCATATACGGCCGAAGAAATTCCAGCACTTCCGGCGTGGCGTTTCCGTTGGATACGAA
This sequence comes from Planctomycetota bacterium, assembly GCA_020346805.1. Classification (GTDB taxonomy): domain Bacteria; phylum Planctomycetota; class Phycisphaerae; order UBA1845; family PWPN01. The sequence goes on along the minus strand of CP070790.1, from coordinate 928,551 downwards.
GCCGCAGATGATCCCCTGCTTGCGTGCCTCCTTGAAAATTTCGACGGCCCAGTCGGCGGTGATTAAGGGTTCGTTATAGGTGCTGACCATAAGCGGTGTCCGGCGTTTAACCGCCAGGTCAAGCAGCCGTTGGGCACTGACCTGATCGGGCATGGCAATTGCCCGGTCGTCGCGCAATGCCTGACTGGAAACCCAGTTCTGACAAAAGGAACAATGGAAATTGCATCCCAGCATACCGAAGGAAAGGGCATCGCTGCCGGGCAGCACGTGGAAGAAGGGTTTTTTTTCTATGGGATCGATATTGAGGCCCGCTACGTAGCCGGCTGGCACCCGCATCTCGCCGCCCCGGTTGAATCTCACCCTGCACACCCCAGTCTTGCCATCGGCAATTTTACAGCGATGGGCGCATGACAGGCAGCGTAATACACCGTCACCCTCATCCCGCACCAATTCCGGAGCCGCCGGCATTGTGTAATCGGCAAGTAAGTCCTTCAACGAAGTAGACATGACAGTATCTCGTCCAGCTTGAACGTTCTTAACCCAACATTATAGACACTTCAGTCAAAACTATCGATAATGCCCGCCTCGACGCTTAGTCGTCGGCAGGTTACAATTTAACACGCGTGATCCAGATTAATGTAATGGTCAAGCGAGACTTTGTCATGTATCCATACCGAGACCGTACCGCATTCAATAATTTCATACTAGGGGTAATATTGGCCGCCTTGGCAGTGGTTTCCGCCTGCCGGAAGGAAGAGACAACCGTTTCCGAAACACCGACATCGGCCCCCAGCGAAAAACCCACCATCGACACCGCCCCACCGGATGAGCAGCCCGTCCCCCCAACCTCACAGCCGATCGGTGTCGATTCGGAGGATGCCCCCAATGCACCACGCGCCCTGCCGACATCACAGGAACTGCGCGATTGGATCAAAATCGAGCCGGTAAAAATCGCAACCGGCGATAAAATCGATGAGCTGATAACAGACACCTCCCAAAGGGCCTTCTTGAAAACATACCGAATCAACCTGGTCGCCAGATGTGCTTACGCGATTAAGGATTTGAAAGGCGACGTTTTATTTATTGAAACCCCTACAACGGCAGATGCCTTCGGCATCTTCAGTGTGATGACCTCACAACCAGGCCAACCCAATAACGTCGACGGCAGTATCCGGGCCATTGATACTTCCGGCGGTGCGTTAACCATGTTCGCCTGGCAGGGTAATACATACGTTCGAACGAAATTCACCGGACCAGGCGATGACAAATCTAGACAGTCATGCGAATACCTGTTTAATCGCATAATCTTCAACACCCCAACCATGAACGCTCCACTACTGGTACAAATCATCCCACCTCAAAGAGCGGATTCCAGCAAGATGTGGCTGGTTCGCAGCCTAAGGGCATTATCTGGGGTAAAGAACATGACACTAAAAAATATCGACGCCGCACAAATGGACACCCGTTTGGGCCTCAAGGGTAACCAGACGCTTTCCATAGCAACCGTCAAGGTAGCCGACGATGAGCCGGACAACATTATTTGGATGGTTCAATACGACGATCCGAGTGCCGCTGCCGCCGCATACCAACGTTACCGACAGGCCCTTGAATGGCCGACCAACGATCTGGACAAAGACTCAATCGTCTATTCCGCCAAGGGCAAGTTCCTCATCGGCAGTTGGACGGCCGGCCAGGAATCGATCCAACACCTGCTCGAAGATCTGACCAAGGCACTACCTCAATAACAGTTGCGGGCCGAAAATACAATTGACGAACTATCAAACAAGGCATAGGGTAAGTGCATGAGCAACGGCCAAGCATCAAAAGGGATGCGTACCACGCTGGTCGCCGTGGTAATCAACATCGTTCTGGCAGCGGTGAAGGGCATCGCCGGTGTCGTGGGGCATTCCTATGCCTTGATTGCCGACGCCGTTGAATCCACCATGGATATTCTCAGTTCACTGGTAGTTTGGAGCGGGCTCAGGATCGCTTCCGTTCCTCCGGACAAGGACCACCCTTACGGGCACGGCAAAGCGGAGCCTTTGGCGGCCATCATGGTAGCCCTGGCCTTGGTGGGGGCGGCCGTAGGTATCGCCATCCAAAGTATCCGCGAAATCGCCAATCCTGTTTACGCCCCGGCACCCTTTACCATTTTCGTGCTGGTCGGAGTTATCATCACCAAGGAATCCCTGTTTCAATTCGTGTTCAAAACCGGTCAGGATATTGACAGTACCGCCCTCAAGACCGATGCCTGGCACCACCGCAGCGATGCTCTGACCTCAACCGCCGCCTTTATCGGCATTGCCGTTGCCCTTATCGGCGGGGAAGGCTACGAAAGTGCCGACGATTGGGCGGCACTATTCGCCTCGGGGATCATAGCCTTTAACGGCTATCGACTGATCCGACCCGCTATTGCCGAGGTCATGGATGCCGCCCCGGCCCCCGAAATCGAAGATCAGATACGCCGGGTAGCCTCCGAGGTTGAAGGGGTTATCAGGTTACATAAATGCTTTGTCCGCAAGATGGGATTTAATTTGTATGTGGATATCCATGTAATAGTCGACGGCGACCTCCCCGTAAGCCGGGGTCACGAGATTGCCCATGATGTCAAAGAGGCCCTGCGCCAATCCAATTCAAAGATCACCGATGTATTGGTACACATCGAACCGCCTATTTAGCAGCATTGAATGCGGCACTAATTCAGGTCATATACAATGGAGACAAAAATCCGCCCGCCTATTTTTTCGGCACGCCGTCCAGATGCACGTGCCAGCCATGGGTCAGGGTATCGATGCCGTAGAGCGAAGTCTGCGCGGTTATAAACAGCGTACGGTTGCCCGGGCCGCCGAAGGTGCAGTTGGCCGGTTTTTCCAAAACCTCCATAAGCCCCAGCCACTTGCCATTCGCATCGAGCACGGTGATGCCATATCGGCTGGTGATAAAGAGTCGGCCCTTAACGCCGACCGTCATGCCATCGGGGGAATTGACGTGGGCAATTCTGCCCCCCTTGCCGATTCGGCCGGGTATCATTACCGGATAGCGATAAATCATATTAGGGCCGTGATCTATCACATATAACAAACGCCCGTCCGGGGACATGGCAATACCGTTGGGGCGTACCAGATCGTCAATTATCCGGGTAATCTTTCCGTCACCATTCACGTAGTAAACCGCTTCTTTGTCCTGCTCTAGATCGTCACGTTTGCCGTAGCGCGGATCGGTGAAATAGAAACCGCCGTTGGCGTCCAGCCAAATATCGTTGGGGCTGTTGAGTTTCTTGTCTTGATAATGGCTGACGATAGTGGTGCCCGGCTGGCCGGGGACGGCCCGGGACACCCGCCGCTCTTTATGCTCACAGGCGATCAACATGCCCTGCCTGTCGAACATCAGGCCGTTGGAACCGCCGCTCTGCTCGTTGGC
>CP070790.1:921314-925031 GCA_020346805.1 Planctomycetota bacterium | reverse complement strand
GCCAAACGACGCGTCGCAGGCGGGCCGATGCAGGCGCGCAAGATCACCGGTGGGCTGATGGTTGGGCGGGATTACTACGGGGGTGATCCTTTGGGCTACGAACACCGTGTGGGACCGGCGCTTCTTCTGCGCTCGCCGAACGCAGCCTATGTGTTGGATCGGCCCACAGGTCTAGGCGAACAATTCGGCGTCGGTGCGACCTGGGGCAGGCTTGATATCTCACCTCTTGAACAGGTGAATCAAGGTACGTTTCTGCACCTGCTCGTTCCGACCGATCGGGTCATCAAAAAACCGCCAACGGTTCGCTTCGAGCGGCAAGGCCAAAACGCCGTCGTGCATATCGAGTTCATCGAGCAGAACGCGCGCGTAGAGTTGGCACTCAATAACGGTGGGCCAGGGACGGTATCGATCCAGGACCGTTTGACGCAGGAGATACTCTTTGAGAAACAGCTTGAAACCAAGGTATGTCCTAATCTACCCATTCCCGGAAGCGCTCATTGAATAACGTCGACATGTTTACAACTCTGGTGTATTAAAGATTGTAGATTTCGGATTGTTGATTATGGATTACGACGCGAAGTTTAACCGCGATACCAAGCTCTAAGAGAATCTAATAATGAAACACCAAAATGCCAAGAATCCTAGATAAACATGATATAAGTGACAATCTGCACTTGACGTTCTTGGCGGTTCTATTGAGATTTTTAAGATGCCCGGGGGGAGAATGTATTTCTTAAAGGTGCTAGCAACGGTGACGTTTTAAAAGAGGTTGCTGATGCCGGCGGTTAAAGATCAGGCGATTGTTCTTCGACGTCTGGATTATTCGGAGACGTCCCAGGTACTGGTATTCCTGACGCGCGACCATGGGCTGCAGCGTTTGATCGGCAAGGGGATCAAGCGGGGCACCAAGAAGCAGTATGCCATCGGCATCGATCTTCTTGAGTCCGGTCATCTGGTTTTTGTGAAGAGCACGCAGGGCGAAGGCAGACTTGGGACGCTGACCGAATGGCGGCAAACGCAGTCACATCTGGGCCTACGGGATAACCTGCAACGATGGTACGCCGGCCAATACGCGGCCGAGATTACCACGGCTATGGTCGAGGAGGCCGATGCACACCCGGATTTGTTTGACGCGCTGATGGAGCTTCTCGCATTTCTCGCTGCTGGCAATGATCCGCAAGAAGGCTTGGTAAGATACCAGTGTGCGTTGCTGCGAACGGTCGGCCTCTGGCCGGACCTGACACGTTGCGTGGCGTGTGATCGGCCGGCGCCGGAGGGGCGGGCAGCGTATTTCTCCGCTCAGCAGGGCGGGCTCATCTGCCGAAACTGTCAGCAGATGTCGACTGAGATACGCAAAGTAAGTGCCGCTGTCCTAACCGGCCTGCGCGAAGGTAAATGGGAACAGATCACCATCCAGAGCGCACTCAATCTGCTTGACTTTATGATCAGCCACATCATTGGCCGACCAACATCGTTATCCAAACTTTCTCTTGAGGGCTAAGTCAGTTCCCGCCCTTGCTGCGCAAGGATGGGGCACCCATACAAGGACAGCGTGCCTATGCTTAGAGCTCTATAGCGGTCAGCGAAAAGGGGACTGGCTCTGCAACTGTAGGTATAGATGCTTATCCCTTTTTCGCGGCGTCGCAAGAGGGTGCATGACCAACTTCAGCAGATGGTGGAGACGATGGGGTATTCGTGATAGACTTGCTGGGTGACCGAGCTGCTGTCGCAGAGATCGAAACGGAAATATCGGTATCATAGATTAGCTATGCATACAAGCCGCTGGTAAAATAAATGGCCGTGAACAAGAGGGAGCAAGTAAGGATGAAAACAGCCAAGTCTGCGTGGTGTCTCTGGATGAGGCGGATAGTCTCTGTCACCGCAATGGTCGCCGTGATGAGCCTGGCTGCATGTGACCGTAGTGATCCAGATGCCAATCTAGCAACACATGATGCCAACACTTCCAAGTACGCACCCACCACTCCATCGGACGAAGCTATCCGACAAACCGGGCCTCCCACAGAGTCTGCATCCCTGCCTCTAGATTTGCAGCCACTCGTAGGTTGGTGGGTCCGAACGGATACCCCTTACGTAATCGAGATACGGGCCGCACGGGATAATGGGACATTAGAGGCAGCGTACTATAACCCGCACCCGATCAACGTCGCTCGTGCCGAAGCCAGGGATAAAAAATCCGGACTTGAAGTGTTCGTGGAACTGCGTGACGTCAACTACCCCGGCTCGACTTATACCCTGATATATGACCGGGCGACAGATATGTTGCAGGGTATTTACTTTCAGGCTGTAGCGCAGCAGAATTTCAAAGTGGCTTTCGTCCGCCAACAACCGAAGCGTTGATGAGCGGGTATGGTGTGGCTACGGCATAGGAGCAACATGCGAATGCTAAATTCCTTGCTTGTATGCTTGCACGTGACCACAATTTGAATCCTCAGACAGTGACCATATTATTGTGATAGGCCACATCGAGTATCTCAGTATCCGGATGTACCGCCCCAATCTGCGGCGTATACCCCAGTACTCGTTGCTCGATGGTTTTGGGTTGCGATTTTTCCGCCGTGGGGATCGCAAGACTTGGCTAGATATCTGGCAGACTGTAGAGAACCACGAACGCGTTACGCTTAAAACTTTCAGGCAGTCATTGGGCTATGACCTACCTGCCTTGCCGCGACGCTGCCTGTTCCTCATCTCCCCGGACGGACATGTTATCGGCACAGCTACCGCCTGGTACGAGAGGGACCATGGCCAACGCTGGGGCCGACTACATTGGGTGGCCATTCGCCCGGAATTCCAGGGTCGCGGCCTCAGCAAACCGCTGGTCGGAGCCGTCATGAACCTCATGCGAGTTCTAGGACACCGCCGCGCATTCTTGATCACGCAGACACCCCGAATTGCGGCCATTCGCACCTATCTGCGTTTCGGATTTCGCCCCGATATTTCTACTGATGAGGACCACCGAGCATGGCGGTTGGTCCACCGACATATTAAGGCAGTTCCAGTTTCGATGTAGCGGAAGTTTGTCCAATGGGCGGGCCTTTTCAGCCTGAAAGTCCGCTACACGCAAAGTTAAAATGTTCTAAGCGGTCTTACGTAAGTTTGTGTTTGTCTTGTAGGCCAAAGACAAGGCCCTTCATCGGCGGGCCCACCGCCACCGCTATAGACTTTCGTAAGGCTGCTTAGGCGGGTGCCCCATACGTTGCCATAGATGAAGAGTGGGGGATGGACTTCTTGTTCACGGTCGGTCCCTATTCCATGCTCTGCAAGGGTAGGTGTTGAGCTGGTCTGGGTCTGGCTCCTTTATGCTCAGTACTGTTTTTCGCAAGAGTGAAGGCTTCAAATACGATCAGACGTCGAACCAGTGGTCAGGCATTCCCGCGAAAAGGTGCCTGACCCGCTCTCTCGCTAAACACGTACATGCAAGGACGGGGCACCTATACAAGGACAGCGTGCCTATGCTTAGAGCTCTGTAGCGGTCGGCGAAAAGGGGACTGGCTCCGCAACCGTAGGTGTAAATGCTTGTCTCTTTTTCGCGACGTCGCAAGAGGGTGTACGACCAGCTTCAGCAGATGGTGGGGACGATAGGGGTATTCGTGATAGTCTAACGGAGTTGGTCGGGCTTGCTTTAAGCTTTGATCTCATCGAAGGTCAATAAATCAGGCAATATCTATCGCTTGTGCACGGCTTGGACGAACAGGCAAT
>CP070790.1:918228-921214 GCA_020346805.1 Planctomycetota bacterium | reverse complement strand
GACGCATTCTTTGTGAAGCGATGTGTTTGATCTTATTCATTCTCGTATAGCCCTGTTTGATAAAACTGTTTTTGCATTATTATCATATGCTATTGAAAAATCCTGAAGTGTATCTGGTTGGGAGCTAACTAATTGTTTTCTGCTCAGACTGCCGCATTAAATACCGTCATATCTCTATTTGTTTATTAATATACCGCATATTGTCCAATCGCAATTTAATTATAGCCTGCCCAATTAAAAGATGGTGTTGATCCAATTCTCTAATTGTATTCCCTCGCACTGCATACCCTGGTGGTTATAAAAAACAACGTATGTCCTCCCAGTCGATTTTATAGGGATATGATCGTATCTGTAATCGATCCCTGACATGGTAGATCGAGTGTAATCCCGGGCAGGACAGTTGTCTGTATTAATAGCGAACAATATTAACGGGTGATGGTTGGGTGCGGTTTTGGATTATTAAAAACAGCATTATCAGTATTGAAAATAAGGTTTTTTCGAATTTGCTTTGAGCTTCAGGCACTGCTGGCCGCCAATTGTGTAGCAAAAATTGCCATAAATTAAGGATGCTTTTTCAAGATAAGGGTTTGACATAGGGAAAATGTATGGCTATATTACCATATGGGCATGAATATAAAAAAAAGATTCCATTATGAGGCCCGGGCTCGGGTGGCCAAGGCCCTGGCTCATCCCAGCCGTCTGTTGATTCTGGACGCCCTTAAAGAGAAGGATCAATGCGTCTGTGAATTGACGGAACTGGTGGGGGCCGATCAATCGACGGTATCCAAGCATCTTGCCATCCTCAAGAACGTCGGATTAGTTGAGGACCGCAAAGAGGGGGCAATGGTCTATTATCGGAACAGGTGCAGGTGCCTGGAGGGATTTTTTGAGTGCATCGAGTCGGTGCTCAAGGAAAACATCAAGGTGCAGCAGAAGATGGTTTTATAGAGAGATTTTTTTATAGAGAATCCATGGCGATATTGCCATATAGCCAAAAAGATTAAACGGATATTCATTAAACATGAAACAATGGAAAATCTTTCTCATATTCCTGGTTATTTTTCTGGTGGCATATTACCTGCCGTTATCTAATTCTAAGGTTAGTGGGGCGGTTATCGAAGCATTCAAGTTGCTTCAGTGGTATGCACGCAATCACACATTAGCGTGTGTAGTACCCGCCCTGTTCATTGCGGGAGCGATTATCACGTTCCTGTCGCAGGCCTCGGTGATTCGCTATCTTGGGCCAAAGTCTAATAAGTTGGCGGCTTATTCGGTAGCCTCTGTGTCGGGGACGATCTTGGCGGTTTGTTCGTGCAGTGTGCTGCCGATGTTTGCCGGTATCTATCGATTGGGTGCAGGACTTGGGCCTGCAACGGCCTTCCTTTATTCGGGTCCTGCCATCAATGTCCTGGCCATCTTCCTGACGGCTCGCGTGTTGGGTTTTCAGATCGGCATTTCTCGTGCCGTTGGCGCCGTTGTTTTTGCCTTTTTGCTTGGCTTGATTATGGCCGTCATCTTTCGGCGCGAGGAGCAGATCAAAGTCGAAGCCGCTATGGCGGTGCCGAACCCGCCTCCCCCGAAGCAGGCCACGTGGCAAATCGGCTTGTTCATGGCGTGCATGATCCTCTTTCTCGTATTCAGCGATTGGTTCAATCCCGGTAATGCTGTCGTCTACAAGACGGACGGCACGGCTATCCGTGGTGTACTTCTCCAGGAAACCGCGAATACGCGGCTTATTCAGGTCCAGGAGACGGGTGGCGGGGTGCGGGCCGGTGATCGTATCGAGCTGCTCAAGAGCGAGATCGAACGCATTGAGGAAGTCGAGAGTTGGGTGATGGATATTCACCACATCCGCTGGTACCTGGCGGGCCTGATGGGCTTGGCAGTCGCGCTCATGGCTTGGAAATGGTTTGAGGGTGACCAGCTTCGCGAGTGGATGCACAACACGTGGGATTTTGCCAAGTTGCTGGTGCCGCTGTTGTTCGGCGGTGTATTAATCGTGGGTTTCATTGGAGCTTTGCTGCCGGATAAGCAAATAGGCCAGTTGGTTGGCGACAATGGCCTGCGCTCGAACTTCATTGCCTCAGTGATCGGGGCTCTGTTTTACTTCGCAACACTAACAGAGATTCCCATCGTACAGGCACTGAACGAGCATGGCATGGCCGACGGCCCTGCGCTAGCCCTGCTGCTCGCAGGTCCCGCGTTGTCGTTGCCCAACATCCTGGTCATCCGGTCGGTAATGGGTAATACCAAAACGGCAGTCTTCTGTGGTCTGGTGGTGGTGATGTCCATGATGGTTGGCATGATCTACGGGACCGTTGTTTCCTCGTAGGTCTGGTAAATAAAGAGGTGAATTATGTCGGATCAATATTGTTGCCAATCTGGTGAAACGCTGGTGTTTACTTGTGCGGGAGCGGCATATTCCGGTCAGGTGGCTAACCATGCGGGGCTGAGCCTGATGACGGGCGGCAAAGCCAACCTGTTTTGTATTGCGGCTCTGGCAGCGGAAATCCCCGACAAGCTCGATCGAGCGCGGAAGGCAAGTAAACGTATCGCAATCGATGGTTGCGAGGATCATTGCTGCAGCAAGATAATGCAGAGTCTTGGTGTACCGCTTGATCAGCACGTGGTAGTGACCGATATGGGCATCGAGAAACAGCCGGAAAAAATGCAAATGGTCGTTCATGCGAAACGTGTTGTGGAAAATATTAAAGAAAATCTTTTGAGGTCAACTTAGAGAATACAAGCGATCAGTTAATTTTTCACTAATTGTCTGTGAACTTTGGTAATCCTACAGGTTAAACAGATTAGCAGGAGATGATTAAGATGAAGATCGAGATATTTGGACCCGGTTGTGCGAGATGTGAGACTTTGGCGGCTAACGCGAAAACGGCGGCCGACAAACTCGGCGTTGATTACGAACTTTGTAAGGTAACCGAACTGGCGGAGATGATGAATCGAGGAATAATGACAACCCCTGCGTTGG
>CP070790.1:915487-918128 GCA_020346805.1 Planctomycetota bacterium | reverse complement strand
TACCAGTGAGTACTACCACAGTGATCCCTGGCGCAGCAGACGTCAATCAGGTGCAGGCTTGACGGTCCAGCACGCGTTTCATTACATCGATCTGCTTCAATATCTGGCTGGCCCGGTAGCCAGGGTTGAGGCAAAAATGGCCAACCTCAACCACCCCTCTGTAAAACTTGAGGACACGCTCTCTGCATTTATCACGTATTCATGCGGCGCCCAGGGTGTCGTTCAGGCATCGACGGCTTTGTGGCCTGGTACGGACGTTCGTATCGAGATCAACGGCACTGATGGCACGGCGATCATGGCCGGTGAAAAGATGATGACGTGGAAGTTCCGTGAGGAAAGGAAAGAGGACGAGCAGATGCGTCAATTGGGCAGCGGGGAGCAAACCACGGCTGCCGGTGGTCCTGCCGATTTCGGATTCGCCGACCATCAGGTCGTTATCCAGGATATGGTTTACGCCATTCATGAGAACCGACAGGTGGTGATCCCGGTAACCTCGGTCAGGCCGAGCGTCGAGCTGGCGCTGGCGATCTATCAATCAGCAGCTCACAACGCACCGGTCGACCTGCCCATCCAAGACGATCCAAGTATTTGGGAGGTATAGCACCACTTCGCTATGAAATGTACAACACACTTTCCCGTCGCACGTGATGGGCCTCGATGGTCCTGGCATCTTTTTCTTGCCCCACTTCTCTCACACTCTACCTCACCTTGTTGCTCAAACTCTCAATCTTCAGATCGCGCCATTCCGCAGTGTTTACCGTGGCAAGCCACGGGGCTCGGAGAACTGGCGTTCTTAGGCGAATGCCTGTATAATAATGTTTGATTAAGGGGTGTGGGCCGGTGGCAGGGGTCGATGGAGAACCAGGTGGAAGCCCAACCCGCTATGGGGCTGAAATGCTGCGGTCTTAACTGTTGGCTTTCAGGTTGAGAGGAGCACGGGACGATGATTGATATTTGCCAAGGAATCTCGGTTAGTGAGCATGAATTAAGCTTCTCTTTCGAGCGAAGTCCGGGGCCGGGCGGCCAGAATGTAAACAAGGTCAATACCCGCGTCACGCTACACTTCGACTTGAAGTCCAGCACGTCTCTCTCGAACCAGCAGAAAAATACCATTCGAGAGGCCCTGAACAGCCGAATCAATCAGGACGGCGTTTTGCGCATCCATTCCAGCAAAGAGCGCACCCAACTAGCCAACCGTCGGGCGGCCGTAAACCGGTTTATTGAGTTGATGTCCGGGGTTTTGACCATACCCAAGCCTCGCAAGAAAACCCAAGTCACCGCCGCTGCCCACAAGAAACGGATCGATACCAAGGTCCGGCGCGGAATCCTCAAACAAACTCGACAGAGCAAGATCTCTATAGACGAATAGTCGGCGACATACCGGAATACACTCTTTCTTGCTCCTTACAAGGCAACAATTGCCTGCACTCCAGACCCTTGAAAGAGGGTTCATCCGGAAACATGTCTCACCCGACAAGGGACGGATGATCACGCCTTCAGGGGCGGTGAAGATCTATAGCAGTTAAAGATTTGTTGTAGCGGGGGGTGGCCCACCTCTTCAGAGGTGGGGGTGCGATTGTGCCATCGAAAGCAATCGTGAAACCCAGGTCTGAAGACCTGGGCCACCCATCATAAGTGCTATACATTTTCTTTAATTACTCTAAAATACGAATGCAGGTCCCCCTGGCCATTGAACCTCTGCACAAGCCACCCTAGAATCAACTTTTATGTTACGCAATATACGATTGCTGCTGGCCTACGACGGCACGGACTTTCACGGCTGGCAGAAACAGCCCGGGCTGAGAACAATCCAGGATGTTGTTGAGCAGGCCCTGCGGCGTGTCGTCCGGCATCAGATTGCGCTGATCGGCGCCAGCCGGACCGATTCCGGCGTACATGCGTTGGGGCAGGTCGCCAATTTCGAAACAACGCGCGATATTCCCTGCGACAACTTGCGAAGGGCCATTGGTGGTCGGCTGCCCAAGGATGCCTCCCTCATCCACGTCTGTGAGGTACCGCTTACCTTTCGGGCCTGCAGTGATCCTGTATCCAAACTGTACCGCTACAGCATCCACAACAACCCGCATCGACCGGTGGGACATCTTCAACAGCGATATACATATCATTTCTGGCACCCGCTTGATATCGATCGCATGCAGGAAGCCGCTCAACATCTGATCGGCCAGCACGACTTTGCCGCCTTTGCCAGCAAGGGCAGCGAGCGCGAAACTACGATCCGAACCATTTGCAGGTTGCAGGTGCATCGCCATTATGATGAGGTCCATGTTGATGTGGAGGGCGACGGGTTTCTCTATAATCAGGTCCGCAATATCGTCGGCACTTTGATCGAAATCGGGCGGGGGCACTGGCCGACGAATAAGATCGTTGACATTCTGGCCAGCCTCGACCGGTCCCAAGCAGGGCCGACGGCTCCGGCCAGAGGTCTCTGCCTGCGGTGGATCAGGTATGATCTCAGTGCAATCGTCCTAAACAGTGACGTACAGTCCTGTACTGAACCGGATTCTGCACACCTTCCTGCTGCCAAGGGTACGGATGGTTACTCATGAACATCTGTCATGTCATCACCCGTCTTATCGTCGGCGGCGCACAAGAGAACACGCTGCTGACTTGTGCCGGGCTG
>CP070790.1:911695-915387 GCA_020346805.1 Planctomycetota bacterium | reverse complement strand
TAATGAACCGCAACGACATTATTACCACCTATAATCGCCAAATCGTGGGGGAAATTAGTTCGAATGACATACCCAACGATTAATAAACTCACCGCTTACAACAGGAGGATTCTATCGATGTCCGACCATATGAAAATTATCAGCCTTGCCACTTGGTTAACCGCTGCGCTGGCCGGAACGGCCGCCGCCGCTCCCAGGCACGACGAGCGGATCCGCGTATACGAAGGCAACAAATATTACTGGCAATACAAGGGTAAACCCGTGCTGCTGCTGGGTGGATCTGATGAGGATAATTTGTTCAACGATCCCGAGATGATGATGCGGGATCTGCATAATCTTCAGGCCTGCGGGGGCAACTATATTCGCTGCACCCTTTCGTGGCGGGATGAAAACAACGTTTATCCTTACCTCAAACAAGGCGACAAATTCGACTTGAACCGATTCAATCCGGAATTCTTTGAGCGTTTGGAGCGCTGCTGCCGGGAATGTTACCAGCGCGATATTATCGTTCAACCGGAGGTATGGGCCACCTGGGATTTTTATGTCTCACAATGGCCCACTAATCCGTTTAATCCGGCCAACAATATCACCTGCACCACCGAGAATACGAAACTCCAAATCGAATGGCCGCACATGCCGTTTGTCAATCCGCAGCCTTTTTTTCGTTCGGTACCCGAACTGAATAACGATGTGAAGCTGCTGAAAATTCAACAGTCTTTCGTGCGTAAAGTTCTCGACGCCACCTTGAAATACCCGAACGTTTTATATTGCCTGGACAATGAAACGCGAACTCCGGAGCCTTGGGCCTTGTATTGGGCGGGTTTTCTAAGGCAGGAGGCCAAAAAACTGAGATACCACATCGAAGTGACCGAGATGCGGGGCAAACACGACCTGGATCATAAGGAACATGCTTACTTATATAAGCATCCCGAGTTATTCAGCTTTACGGAAGTTTCACAAAACAATTGGAAAAGCGGACAGTTGCATTACGATCGCCTGATCTGGTGGCGTGAGAATCTGAAAAAACAAAAGGGCGGCCCTCGGCCCATGAACAACGTCAAGATTTACGGGGCGACCAAGGTGACCGGTCAGCGTGATGAACGTTTAAACATCGATCGTTTCTTCAAGAACATCTTTGCCGGTTGTGCCGGTGCGCGGTTTCATCGTCCGGGAAACAGAAACGGTGTTATCATCGGCGGGCTGGGTTTGAATAAGCCGGCCCAACGGGCGATTAAAGCGGCCCGGACCTTCACCGAGGCCTTTAACATTTTCAGATGCGAGCCGCGACCGGATCTGCTGCGCGATCGCGAAAAAGACGAGGCTTATTGTCTGGTCGAAAAGGGCAAAACCTATGCCGTCTATTTTCCCAAGGGCGGGGAGGTGGCCCTGAAACCGGAAGGGGCAAACGGGCAATACATTATGCGATGGTTCGATCCGGTTAAGGTTGAATTTGTCGACCGGAAGCAGATCGCCATATACAGCAAAGGCATTCATAAGCCCATCAAACTGACTTCAGCGAACAACAAACAAGCCTGGTTGGTGCTCCTTCAGAAACAATAATACATCAGTATGGAGGTAATATTATGAACCGTACATGGCCCGGAGTCTCGGTTGTTATTGGGGCGGCGGCTTGCTCGACGAGTATGTCACTGGCGGCCCCAAAAGCAGACGAGCGAATCCGCATATACGAAGGTAATAAATATTATTGGCAATACAAGGGTAAACCCTTGCTGCTGCTGGGTGGATCGGATGAGGATAATCTATTCAACGATCCCGAGATGATGATGCGCGATTTAAAAAACCTTCAGTCGTGCGGCGGAAATTTTATCCGGGGAACGCTATCGTGGCGGGATGAAAACAACGCAGCTCCCTACCTTAAAAAAGGCGACAAGTTCGACCTAACCCGATTCAACCCGGATTTTTTCAATCGTTTGGCCCGATGTTGCCGGGAAGGTATGAAACGCGACATTATCATGCAGATCGAAGTCTGGGCCTCCTGGGATTTTTACTTCGACAGATGGAAGAGCAATCCCTTTAATCCCGCAAACAATATTAACTATACAACCCGCGATACCAAACTCACCCACCAATGGCCCCATCGGCCCTGGCGGAACCTGCCGCCCTTTTTCCGCTCGGTTCCCAAACAGAATAACGACACGGTGCTGCTTAAATATCAACAGGCCTTCGTCCGCAAAGTGCTGAATACCACATTGAAATACCCGAACGTGCTCTACTGTCTGGGCAATGAAACCTGTGCCCATGAGCCCTGGGTATTATATTGGGGCAAGTTTCTCAAAGCCGAAGCCGCCAAACGGGGGCGCCCGATAGAAGTTACCGAAATGATTGGCGACGGGGATTTAAGAGAGAAGAGCCACAGGTGGGTGTATCAGCATCCGGAAATCTTCAGCTTCGCGGACGTCTCGCAGAACAATTGGAATGAGGGACAAACCCATTATGAACGGTTGATCTGGTATCGAGAAAAACTGAATACACAAAAGGGCGGCCCGCGGCCCATGAATAATGTCAAGGTTTACGGTGCCGACAATCCCCAAAGCAAGCGCATAGAAAGTATGAACATCGACCGCTTCTGGAAAAACATTTTCGCCGGTTGTGCGGGCACCAGATTTCACCGTCCGGGTCTCAATGCCCAGGGTATCGAGATCGGCGGTTTGGGGCTGAATAAAGAGGCGCAAGGTACCATTCGCGCGGCAAGAACGTTCACCGATGCGTTTAACATTTTCAAATGCGAGCCGCGACCGGATCTGCTGAGCGATCGCGAAAAAGATGAGGCTTATTGTCTGGCCGAGACAGGCAAGTCTTTTGCGGTCTACTTCCCCAAAGGCGGTCAGGTAACCTTAAATCCGGACGGCGCCAACGGGTCGATGATCATGCGCTGGTTCGATCCGGTCAAAGTTGAATTTCTTCCCAAACATAAGATTTCGGTCGAAACTGTTGGCGGTATTACCGAGTCAATCAAACTGGCCTCACCCGACACCAAACAGCCATGGCTGATACTGGTTCAAAAAAAGTAACAGGGCTTACCTTACGATTTTGAGGACATCGTCAAAAGTTTCGCAATAGTGGCAGCAGAGTTCCCTGGTACCGCTCTCGATGATATTGCCGCCGGCAAAACCGATGGTGGGAAAACCGGCCAGGCGAATGGCGCAGACACCCGCCCCGCTATCTTCAATACCGACAACCGAATTGCGGTCGGCAAAATCGATACCCAGGCCGACGCGGCAGGTTTCGGCATAAAGCCAGGGATGAGGCTTGGGGGACAATTCGCCGAGGGTACCGACCTCACCCTTACGAATGGCGAAACCGGCGGTGATGATGGCATCATAAAAATCCTTGGGATCACCCATTTTCAAGGTACGGAATGCCGACAGGATTTCCGGCCATGCCTTCTGGTGCAGGCCCGAGGTTACCAGACCGATTTTAAGTCCCATACTCTTAAGTTCGAGCAGGAATTCCTTCAGGCCGGGTGAGGGCTTGAAGGCCCCCTCCCTGCCCCGGCCCTCCATAATCTCCTGCATTTCGCGTTCGGTATGCTGGAAATAGTATCTACGCGCTTGCTCCACGGTCTTGTCGGGGCAGTACTTCTTGATGCAGTATTGCAGGTGTTCGGATACGCTGTGCCCCGATACGTAGGGCAGGTCGGCCTCTTCCAATTCGAATCGAGGATCGCCAAG
>CP070790.1:904874-911595 GCA_020346805.1 Planctomycetota bacterium | reverse complement strand
CGTGCCTGATGTTATCGACTATCACCTGCCCATGTTCGGAGCCTTTCATAACTTCGCCTTCGTAAAGATACGCAAGCAGTACCCTTACCAGGCCCGCAAAGTCATTCACAGTATATGGGGTGCCGGGCAGATGATGTTCAGCAAATTTATTGTCGTGGTCGACGAACATGTTGACGTGCACAACGAACAGGATGTCCTATTCCATATTGGGGCCAACGTCGATCCACGACGCGATACCGTAATCGCCGACGGCCCGCTAGATATCCTCGACCACGCCGCCCCCTACGAAGGTACCGGCAGCAAAATGGGCCTGGATGCCACCAGAAAAATCCCCGGCGAAGGTACCATCCGGCGATGGCCCACAGAACTTACCATGTCCGACAAAATCAAAAAACAAGTCACCCGCCGATGGGCGGAATTGGGCCTCGATTGATACCCCTAATCTCATAAGTGTTTTAAAATAAAGTACTTAAGAAAATAACAATTTTTATCATATGTAAATAATTAACATTGCAAACTATTTTCATTGTGTTGTGTCTTTTATTATAGCCGCAATGGGGCGGTTCCTGATTAAGGAGGATCCGACCATGAAAACGAACATGAAAAAAGGCATGATGGCCATGTTGACCATGCTGGCAGCAGCCACACCGGCAACGGCGGGAAACTTTAATCTCCTGCTGAATATCAATGGAAACGGCCGCCACGGCGGGAATCTGACCCTCGGGATCGGCACCGCCAGACGTCAGCCCATAGTAGTCAGGCGCGTCTGGGTCGCCCCGGTGTACAAGACGGTCATCGAGCGGGTCTGGGTTCCTACTGTGCAGACCGTATATCGCGACGTGCCGGTAACCAATATCTTCGGGCAGGTGATCAGCTACCGCCGCGAACCCTACACCATCGAAAGCGGCTACTGGACTGTAGTTCAAAAACAGGTGCTGGTCCGAGACGGGTACTGGACTACAACACCAATCAGCCCAAGGCTTAATCCTGCCGTTGCCACGGTTGCGGTTCACGGTCAGCCTGCAATCAGCACCACGGCTCCTGGCTTCCACCCGCAATATACTGGGTATATAGCGTCTGCAACCCACAATACATTACAGAACAACAGGTACTCTCAACCAGTCATACCCCCTAGGGCCTACAAGACTGAGAAGTACAAAACAGAACGCAAACCATATAAGGAAACACGGCAACCCAGAAACTCGAGAGAGTCATCCAGGATCCTTGCTGGGAACCGATAGAACAGACGTACCAGAGAAATGGAGGATATCTAATGTCGGCAGCGGGTAAAACGTGCTCGCTGCCGACGTTTTTATATCCAATCAGTACTTATGTTCGTGATTTACAGCAAGGCCGACAGTCAGTTTTGCTACACTCATCGGGTTGTTCTTTATAAACAGGTTTTGGGCGTGCTCACCGCGAAATTGGCAATTTCCTGTGTAAATGAACTGGATACGAGCGAAACGCAAGGTCCCTGGCTAAGGAACGATGCGCCGATGGCTGACGGCCTTGAAAATATCCGACCAAACCAAAGATCAGGTTACCCGCCAACGGAGTTAATTGGGCCTGCCGTAATCAAAAGTGTCTTAAGGCACAAATCTAACAGGGGTAATAACCCCATCTTACATTCTGAATACTAATTATAACTACAATTTTTCAGGGGAAAGGATTGACGCCGGCAGTAGACTTGTTTGTATCACTGCCGGCGTAGTCTTTTACCGCTCAAATGTACGGTTGTTAATCATATTTGGATAGTCACCAAGGCCGCCACCAGCGTTTGGCGGGCGAAGGGGATTGTTCGTCCGAAGTAAGATCGATTCTCGGCCAGCGCTTGACCGGCAACTTATTACGCAAATCGATAAGATTTTGGCGAGTAAATCGTTCCGGGCACCGGTGGAACTGGTCGCGGGAACGGTCGGTAAATAAAGCGTCCCCCGGTGGTAAATCATTGTCGGCATCGAAGAATTTTAGAGCCTCATCGATGCATCGGGCGGCGGAAATATGTAGCTGTCGGCTTTCCATACGGTCTGCAACGGTCCGGGCCTCGGTCTCGATGATGCTATATAAGGTCAACCAATCGGCCACGTCTATGATCCGGGATGGTTCATCGGTGTGATTGATGGGTGCGCCGGGAGCGATGTTGCTTAAAAACACTACCGGCGATTCGTGTAACTCAATACCAGCCGTATCGAACGCAAACTCAGCCTGTTGGTTGCACGCCCTACAAACCGTGGGAACAGCCAGAATATGCCGATCGGCGTCGTGGTTTATACCCACATCATCTGCAACCAGTGGGCCGTCACCACAAGCAGCACAAGGCCTGACCCGCAGGTAAAGACCGGCTTCGATTAAACTATGGACAGGTAAGGTCTGACTTGGTTGACTCATGCCGATCGATCTTAACACGATAATCGGCAAGAGCAAAGGGCAATAATAATCGCTGTTTCATCTTCTATACCTGCAACAATCCCCTATCGGCACCATTTGCGAAGGACAACACAGGGGGTGGTTATCATTGTAAAGAAATTGGCCCCTCTCGGTGGGCGGGTTAAAAACTTCTGACCAGTGTGGCGGGGTCTGCGGTAATAGTCAAAGAGGTACCACTGGCTTCCCTCAGGCGAAGCTTGATTAGGCCTTGGCGGCGCAAAATTACGCGTTCCGATTCCCTCGATACATAGAGAACTTCTGCAGAGACCTTTCTGTCCCCGTTGAAGAACAGAGATTGTAAGCGTTTCTTTACGGAAGTCGAGGTTCGCCCCCTGTCGTCATCCCACTTGGACCATGTTGGAACAGCCATAGGTTCGGCCACCCGAACCTTGGTACCAGCCGCCATATGTTTACCTGCACCAAATCCCATCATTAATCCTCGCTCACAAAACACAAAAACTACATCGCTCAATCCGCAACCTTGATTGCCGTTAGACCGCAACCGTGTGCGTCAAGCATCCCTCAATTTTTCAGCATCAGATAGGAACCAAGCAACATAGCCGATACCTGAGCAGTATCAGCCCAATAAAGGGCGAAATGCATGCCGCCCCATTGCTTGATCACATTAATTATAGTATACAGCCCCCAATAATGCAACCGGTCTTCGAAAGCGGTCTGAAAACTCCAGGAGTTTCAATGTTTTCCCCCCAGCACGACGATATTCGCGGTGCGATAACCCGCCATTTGGAAACCGATATACTGTTGGGGGTCAAATATGTGCCGCTTTCGCCCCCACGGAGGATTGCCGACGACCGGAAGTCCGCCCCTCATATCAGTCAAATTACTTCCCAGGAGGTGGCCAACCGCACCGAAGCCCTCGAGGCCCTGGACGAGCAGCAGGTCAAGGTCTGCACCAAGTGCGGTCTTTACAAGACCAGAACCCAGACCGTATTTGGACAGGGCCATGCCGCCGCCCGACTGGTGTTCGTTGGTGAGGCCCCGGGGGCTGAAGAGGATCGGCAGGGTCTGGCCTTCGTAGGTCGGGCCGGCCAACTGCTTACCAAAATGGTGGAAGCCATGGGGCTGACCCGCGAGGAGGTTTTCATTTGTAACATTCTTAAATGCCGGCCACCCAACAACCGCGATCCGGCACCCGACGAGGTTTCGTGCTGCCGCTCTTATCTCGACAAACAAATGGAGATCATTCAGCCCGAGGTGATTGTGGCCTTGGGGAAACCGGCAGCTCAAACCCTGCTAAACACCAAAGTCGGTATCACCCAACTCCGCGGCAAATGGCACGAATACCATATCTCCGGGTCGCCACTGATCGGCAAACCTACACCGCTGATGCCCACATTTCACCCGGCATATCTGCTCCGCAACCCGGCGGAAAAAGCAAAGGCCTGGAGCGATCTTAAAGAGGTAATGACCAAACTCGGCCTGCCCATACCCGAACAACACAAGTAAACATCACCGGTTCCGGTTTAGGGGAAAGAAAGCGGAGCGGTGAAAGGCGAATAGAAGAGATTCAATTGGACCGGAGTAGATGTTATTATATCAACAGACAATTGGGCAAGTTTAATACTACTTGTAACCTGATAAATTTGAATTTTACTGCCGCTTTCATTTCAGGCACGCAAATCGGAGTCCAGATGTGATAGATGTGGAGCCGACTCGCACTTTTAAGCAAAGGCTGAGGGGAATTACTTATTCACATTATATCATTACCTATGTCAATAAATATTCATTTCTTTTTTGGATTATAGTAATAGCTTACCTTGCCTATGCCTGCCGATTTATATTCCAGACCAGCTTTGTTATCGCCGGAGAAAGATATTTCTGTCTCTTCGACGATGCGATGGTTTCGATGCGTTATGCCAAGAATTTGGCGGAAGGAGCGGGGCTGGTATGGAATGTGGATGGTCCGCGAGTGGAAGGATACACCAATCCCTTATGGGTTTGTTATATGGCTTTACTGCACCTGCTCGGTGTCTGGCAGGCTCATATCAGCGTATTGGTCCAAGCCACCGGGGCTTTATGCCTGGTAATCAATCTGTATTTTGTCAAACGAATTGCCGAAGCAGTTTCGGACGATACTTTGTTGGTTCCGTTGGCTTCGATAGTACTAACGGCATTTTATTATCCGCTCAACAATTGGGGTCTGCAGGGGACGGAAGTGAGCATCCTGACGCTATTAACCAGCGCAGCGGTTTACGCTGCGTTATGGGTCCTCAAGTCGGATCGTTTTGTGTGTTTGCCATATCTGTTATTGGGTGTGGCTATTTGGGTTAGACCTGACGCACTTGTTTTGTATCTGGCAGTCAGTTTTTTCTTGCTGGTTGTGGCTGGCAGCCAAAGATATCGGCATCTTAAATGGTGCTTACTAATCTTTCTGGTAAGTGCAGGCACACAAACTATTTTTCGTTTTTTATATTATGGGGAGATTCTGCCTAATACATACTATCTCAAAATGACGGGTTATCCACTGCTCTGGCGTATTACTAGGGGTTTTGTTGTCTTCCGGGATTTTGTGCAGGAGGCGAATTGGATTCTTTTATTGTTTCCCTTTTTTGCGGTTTTTTTTGTAAGGGAAAGAAGGTTGCTGTTTTTAGCCTGGGTGTTCATCTGTCAGTCGGTGTACAATATTTATGTGGGGGGTGATGCCTGGGAATGGTACGGCGGGGCCAATCGATATCTATCTGTAGTCATGCCGTTGTTTTTTATTATTTTCAGCGCATCGCTTTTTCAGTTCATGACCTGGCTGCGAGAAAATCCTCAAGTCGAACAGAATGGCAAGATAAAATGGATTGCGGTAACAACCGTGATTCTAATTATCTGCGTAGCCGATTTTTACAGCTCGATCTGGTCAAAAGTAGTTAACCATGCCCTGGGATTGGAATGGTACTCATGGCAATTTGTCGGTGTTTTCCTGATTTTTCTCACGCTGCTGGCGGTATGGAAATTTTATACGATTGGCTTCCTGGCGGATTCGAGAATTTTTGGCCTGGCGGCAATATTGATGATTTTGATTCATCTTTTTTGTGCCTGGATGGTCTGGGGGATTATGACAATGTTTACGACTTTGATGGTTACCACAGTTGTATTAACAGCCATTAAAAACCTTCAGTCCCACTGCTCCTGTGTTATTTTGTATTTCCTGATGGTCGTCTGTGGATTAACAGGTGTTTTGGCACGGATTGATGTTCTGTTATTTTGCCTGGCTATATTAATCATGTTGGCTATATTCGATGGCAATCACGGACGTCGACATCTGATTGCCGCGGCATTGATATTCGCAGGCTTTGGGGCGCTTTGGCTTTCTATAATTTTATACGGAGGGGATTCTGTTCTATCCAAAGTCGGGGGTTTTCGTCTGTTTACCTCACTGTCTACGATGAAGGCTACCTGGGCATCCACAACCATACACAGAGATATCTTTGAAACAAACTGGATCCTTTTTGTTTTGCCTTTGGGGATGTTGTTTTGGAAAGGCGGACGTGCCGGTGTTTGTGTAGGTGTGGCAGTGGCTATTCAGCTTTTATACGCTCACACAGGTATAGGGAGCAGCGAGGGAGCATGGATAGGCGGTTATTCGGAAATATGTGTAGTGGTACCGTTATACCTGATGATCTTATGTTGGTCGGCCTATCACGTCATAGACTTTTTGAGGACACGGACGGCGGCACAGATTAGTGTACTGGACCGGTATTGCCACCCGATATATTGTACTCTGACATTAATTTGTCTTGTAACCTTCAATGCCTACTCCGGGCTAGATTCGTTAAGACAGACAGTATTGTTCGACAGGCCGTTGTATTACAGTGAGAATTATTTGAATGTTGGGATCTCGAGGTATCTGACCGAGGTGTGCAAGCCTTCGGCGAAGGTAGCGGTGCGCTGGGCCGGGGCAATTCCCTATTTTTGTAATTTGCCTGCGATCGATTGCCTGGGGAAGAACGACAAGCAAATTGCCCGACTGGAGATCGAACCGGATCCGGGTGCACGATTTTATCGAAAGGCTCATCCGGGACACATGAAATGGGATTATACATATTCGCTGGGTGAGCTGGCTCCGGATGTTATTGCAAATACTGTCGGAATGCCGCCGGAGGCGAAGGATTATCTGGCAGGAGTATATTCGTCATCACCAAAATACGGAGGTCTGGTGTGTTTTCGAAAAGGTTCTGAAGCTGTTCTTTGGGATAAACTTCAAGCTGCCGAATAGATGATATAGTAAATGTTGTTGGTTGTGCCGGTATTTGAAGTCTATTATCTTTTAAAGGGCAGTTGGGTT
>CP070790.1:899966-904774 GCA_020346805.1 Planctomycetota bacterium | reverse complement strand
TAGCGTTCATATCCGTGTAAAGCCCTTCACCCGGGCCGAAATCGTAATCCGCCAAGGCCATCCGCTTCCACTTGGCCAGCGATTGAACACACTCGGCCCGGCTATCGTTCAGGTGCTTGATCGGGAAGGAAACCGGCCTTTCAATCCCGTTAAGGTTATCGTTGATCCCCGTATCCGCCAGCACAAACAGCGGGGCACTCACCCGTAGCAGATTCAATGCCTCGGCCAGGTTAATCTGAAAGTATTCCTTGATCAGACGGATTAACCGCTCCGTCTCCTTAAGATCGCTCAAAGGTTGATAATGCTTATGGTTTACTTTGCTCGGCTTCATACTTTACTCCGTATATAACCCGGTTTATACGCACACAGAATTAATTATGATAATACAGAAGCGGACCAAATACAAACACCAATAATACTTACCCGGTTATACATATCATACAGGTGGGTGGTAATACGCAATTATTACCATAACTAATGGTAGTGGCTGATTAAGTAATTTTATAAAATCCGCGCCCGCGCTGCTGCAATATTATCACGAATAAACTTCAGGCCCCTTGTCGCCACTTCGCTTTGGCTGTGCCCATAAGATCGCCACAGATGCAGACGCGGGATCAGCGAAGGTTCGTCCAGCCCGAAGGCCTCGATAGTCAGCCACCTCTTGTATCCCGAACGGTGCAGAACATCGAATATCCCTGGCGGAATGGCATGACCACTACCCGGCAAACCCCTGTCGTTCTCCGATATATGCACGTGAAATATGTACGGCGCCACCGCAGACCACGCCCTAACCAGATCCTTCTCTTCCATGTTGCCGTGATGTGTGTCCGCCAACAGACCGACATTGTCGAGACCGATCTGCCTGACGATCTTGACCGCATCGCCCAACGTATTCACCACGTACATCTCGAATCGGTTTAACGGCTCCAACGCCAGGCGAACCTTGTGCTTGGCTCCATATTCACCGGCTCGACGTAAAGTCTCAGCCGACCACTTTTTCTCCTCGTCCATCGGTGGCTTGCCCGTCATTCGGCCTAGCCCCTGAAACAGCGGACCCACCAGCGTGTTGGCACCGACTAAGTTTGTCTTATCCACCATCCGCCGAATCTCATCCACCGCCGCCTCCCGGAGCTTCGGATCGCTGCTGGCCGGGTCGGCCTGGTCCGCACCGAAAGCCGTGATCAC
This sequence comes from Planctomycetota bacterium, assembly GCA_020346805.1. Classification (GTDB taxonomy): domain Bacteria; phylum Planctomycetota; class Phycisphaerae; order UBA1845; family PWPN01. The sequence continues at coordinate 903,589 of CP070790.1, read as the reverse complement.
CGTCCGACCCAATCCAAGGTCGTCACACTGTTTGGCAAACGCCTTGATATCCGCAGTGGGCGTAGGGGCGATGGGAAACTCGACTCCATCGTACCCCCAATCCTTTATTTGTTTTACGATCCCACGATGCTTGTCGAAACACGGCGACTCCGTCCACAGCAACAGGTTCATCCCTACCTTCATCTTTGCCTCACCTTCGGCCCCTATGTGGCGACTCATCCCCGACGGCCTTTGACAACCCATCAGGCTTGATCCTGCTGCCAACGCCAGGGTTCCCGGTCCTGCTGCCTGCAATAATTGACGTCGAGATAGTTTATCGTCGTTCACCTTAAACGCTCCTTTCATATGTCAACTTGAACAATCTCATCATAGAATTTTTTATACGGATTACAACGGAAACCGACTGCGAAGCTTCGCAGCACAGACTATGTTATTGAACATTCAATACTTCGCCCGCTTTCGCCTTCAAAACCCGGTCATTGACAACCACTTGCTCAAGACTCGCAAGCGGCGGAACGTAAAGTACAACCAACCTCGGCTGGTGCCTGAATCTTGGTTCAAACCTGACATTTAACTTCTTACCCCCCTGCTGCAATTCGAATTGCAAACTAATCGGACCAAACTCGGTCGGTATGTTCTCAAATCTCGTCGGCTTGTCGGAGTTGAGCCAGGTCAGCGGAACCATCCGCAGCAGATGTAATTCACCATGTTTGATTTGATCGTCGATTACCGCCAATCTCGCCATGTAGATCGGGATAGGCGCCGAAAATAATGTGCCGCTGATCCCGCCCCGGTGTTCGCAAGTGATAAATGTTTGACTCGAAAACGTGCCCACAAAAAGACTGTACATCCCTTCCAGATACCTGTACCGATCATGCGTCTGATGGGGATGAAAAACATTCCAACTGTAACAGGGTTCGCAACTTGACACCTCATGATGCAAACAGACCGGTTGATCCCATGCCCCATTAAGGTCGTATGTCTTGGTATTCGGCCCCTCACGGAAATATTTTAAGGCCGACTCCATTAGAGGATCGTCCGCATCCAAAAGCCCCGCATAGACTAAAAACAACGGTCCCGTATCCAGGTAAAATGGAAATTTGGTATCCCCGCCATCCGGCAATGCTGTAGGTACGTAGTGGTGTTTTTGACCTTCGTCGTCCACCCACACCGGCATCTTCTCAGCCGATTCACGAATCGCTTTGACGAAGGATTCCTTATAGGCGCGAGCTACGTCCGCAAACTCCTCCGCCCGTGGATGTCCAATTCGCTCAAGCAACCGAACTGCGGTCGCAAGACCCTTGTAGTGCCACCCATCATTCCACACCGCCTGAATTTGAATGCGACGATCCGTGGCCACGGCCGGCGGCAATATCCCTTCCACTCCCCCGTGCCCCTTCATCGCCCGATGGTCGCGGGTAAACTCGCACGCTTTGATAATCGCATCCGTCCACCGTTCGATAAACTTCCGGTCGTCGGTGACCAATGCGTGATTGCATGCCGTATTAACTATCGCCCCATGATCCGACAGCCAGTCAATGGTTGCCAGGAACTTTGGTGTGCTTAAATAACCCGGATGCTCTTTGTAAGCATCACCCGGCGGAACCCGTTTGCCCTGCTCGGCCCGGAAAACCTCAAGATATTTCTCTGCCACTGAATGATAACCCATACCATCCAGGATCATAACAATAGTCATCGAAGTCGGCGTTATCCATAGCCCCTCGTAATGCCACGATCCCGAATATTGTCCATATTGACCCGTATCGGGATTTCGTATCGCCAACACTTCCAGTAGTTTCAGGCTGTGCTTGATTGCCTCGTTGATAAACTCCTCCGGCGTATCGACCCGCGCCGCTGTTTCAGGTACCTTTGACCAAAATCGATCACTTTGGTCCAGCGCCTTGTCAAAACCAGTTTTCAACTCGTCATCAAACGCCGTTCGTTCCACAGGTACTATAGGCACCAGTAGATCTACAAACATACCACTCCGTGCCGGTATGGTAATCTGCAGAAATGCATCCGGTCCCCTGGATTGCTGGCTGACAAAGCGCACCGAATAATCGTAGCCCGCTGCAATCCCCAGCCGTACCTTCTTATCCTGCTCGATTAACCGGAATCCATGCCGCCGGATGCCGCCTTGTGAATCTGCCTTTAATTCCCGCGGATAGGTGGAAGTCTGGGGATTGGCTATCAGGTTCTTGTGCCGCCGCATGCTCCTTTTGATGTGCGGCTTATTAATCTTTATTACCCAGCCATACCGCTCAAAGTTGCTGCCGGCCCCGATTTGACGAATAGAAAGACGGATCCAGGCATATAAAGGTTCGACCTCCTGCCGCACCGGGCCCGCACCTGCTATATGACCGAATATTTCCTTACGCAAGACCAGCCCATCCTGCTCCCACTCCGTCCACAACACCGGCGTCGCCCTGTCCATCCATCCCTGATTCCCAACCCCACCATATTCGTCGATCAGCCGATACGTTTCATCCGTCGGCCGGGATTGAAGGGTGACCCCCTCCGCCGCCGGAACAAAGGTTAATTGCACCCCCTGACCTTTGTAGGGCCCATGTCGCGGCTCGGCTATAACCACTCCGTTATACAAAACGTTGAACCGCAGATAATGATCCTTCCACCCGATCGGTGTCCACACATTCTCAAACGCCGGCCACCATTCACCCGCCACCTTAACACTCGGTTCGGCTAACATATCCCCCCTACTTCTCTCAACGCCCACCCCGACGGAATCCGCGATTAATATTCCAATTCCAAAGATCAAAATCACCATACGCTTATACATGTCCACAGACTCCAAATGAATCGAACCATCAAGTCTTAATCCTATTGTTCGTGTTATAAAATATCAGTGACAATATGTTCTATTACTGATGATGTCAAAACCAATTTTGTATTTCAAAAATAAATGCCATAATTTGGTATAAAAATATATTATTCTGATAGGTGAAAGGTGAGAGGAGATCGCAGGAGATATTGCCCTTTTAGACAACATAACAAATATACATTTGTGAGTTTTTCTTATTTTTGTTCTCCTTTCTAATCTCTGATATCTCCTGCTCTGCTAATGAAAAAAGCCCGTCAATGGACGGGCTTTTTTCATTAGCGGGGACAGGATTCGAACCTGTTTCTTGCTTGAAAATCCGCATTGACGATGGCGCCAATGAGGTTAACTTTAAGGTATTTAACACCTTTTATTACATGATTTACATATGTATTTTGACTGAGAATGGAAATATTTAATGACCTATTCCTACGTATTAGGATATGCTTATATCTTCACAGAATTCTCTAATAAGTATTGGGCATCCAAGCGATGTAAAAAGGATTAAGTGGCTGATGACATCTGTCAATAGAACAGATCCGATTAATCCAAGTATGTATTGTAGTCAATGTCAATATACACTAAATGGACTAATCGGTTGAACGCTCTTCGGCGACACTCAAGATTCGATCCCATCGGTCCAGCAGAGCATCTACTCGCCGAACCTGCTCTTCCCGCTTGGTCAAGGTCGCCTCGTATCTCTCATCTAAAGCGTCTAATCGCCGAGCCTGTTCCTCCCAATTGGCCAAGAGCGCCTCGTATCTCTTATCCAGAGCGTCTGCCCGAT
>CP070790.1:888045-899866 GCA_020346805.1 Planctomycetota bacterium | reverse complement strand
GGATTCTCCGCCGGATCATAGATCGGATCTACCAGCCGATGACATAAATCACAAGCCACTCCGCTCATATCCGTAACTTCCATCCTGCTGCCGTCCGTCGGCATCGACCGCCCCTGTATCCAACCCCGATAAATATGACATCGCAAACACAAATCGCCCGAATCCGGGGCGTCCTGGTTGGCGATCGCCATATTCGCCTCAAACAGCAAATCCCGCGATGCCTGCGCCATCATGCTCCCCTGCCAGTTGTAAAATGGCTCGACTGCCGTATCGTAATTTCCGTGACATACCGCACAGGCCTCCGGGGGATTGAGAATCCCCGCCTCAAAAGGCTGGCTCCCCGGCTGATCGAAGTCCCGCAGTGTGGTGGGGGCAAGGCCGCCCGGGGGCGACTGTATAGTAAATACCGCATCGCTGTCGTCCTGCCCTTCATTGAACGAATAGTCGATAGCCACTACCCTGAAGATCGCTTCTGTCGTCGGCCGATTCGCCGGATGCCACGCATAGGTTCCGGTATTGGATAATCCCAAGGCCACAGGTTTAAATGTAGCTCCGTTATCCAACGACAAATATAGATCCACTCCTGCTACACCATTGGCGTCGCCGGCAATCCACTGCACGGTCGTTTCTGAATTGGCAACCAAAGTCTCGCCGCCGTCCGGCACGATTACAGTAACGTCCGGCGGGGTAGTATCGTCCCCCGTACTAGGCACCAGATGCGTTTGAATCTCCGTTGTGTCAACGTTCATAACGCTAACCAGGTTTGACGGAGTCAAACCGGGAAAGGTCGGGGTATTGGAAAAATTCGTCGTATCGGTGGCCTCAATCAAGGTGCTGAATCCATCCCCGTCCGGATCCTGGTTTTCGATAGACCGCACCGCCTGTTGCTTGCCATTCTTGTTGTTGGGATAGTTGGGCAACACCGACTCCAGCAGTGCACCATAATGATTACGTGTACCACCACCGCTGAAGTCATAGTGACAAACGCCACAGTGCGTCGGATGGCTGGGCACCGTCTCAATTGTAGTGCCCACCGCGTCGGGATAGGCCGCAAAAAAGGCGTCGCGGATATTAGCACGAGCATATGCCTCACACGTTGCCAAACCGAAGATTAACAGCATGGTATAGACTGTACGTATGCGGATTGATTGATGGGTGCGATTGTAGCGCGCTATCATGACCTTCTCCTTTAATCACTTGCTCTTTGAAGGGTCGGCTTCCTTATACTGCCCAAACCCCTCCTCGCAGATTGTTCGACATGTCAACAATAAAACATGGAAGTCGCGTGTCCGTAATCCATATATCCCGCGGACTATTCACATAGCCCGACTTTAGTTAAAGTTGCTCGCACTTTGCGGCTTAAAGAGTGGTTACCAATTAATACTGCCCGAACTCATATAGTCTATTTAGAGCTTGAATAGCTCGAGTCGCCTATACCTTCAGAAACTGTATACCAATTCACAGATATTATAACCCACCAAACTCAAAAAACCCATAAAAATCGCGAAAATAGCTGACTATCTGATCCCTCCTTTGTTATCCGTAAATAAATCCTCACTTAAATGTACTTTTTCAATCCCTTTTGCCATTATCCCATCCCCTAAAAACACACCTCCGCCCACACACATAAACAAGACTATAAAAGTACGAAAAAAGTACCATATTAACAATAATCAACATTAACTGTACCTAAACCACACAACAAAATACTCCTTTAAGTATTAATCCGGTTTGACGGCACATTCATACCCGGCATGGGTGAGGGACGGATTCTGCCGATTATTTTCAGACCTCATACCGTATATGGGAGAGAAGCGCAGCAGAGCGAAAATCCATCCGGGCCGGATTCCACTCGTGCCGTGACAATCTATTATTCATGGATTAAGATAATAACGGCATATCCAGAAACCCTGGGCACGGCACTATTCAGGAGAATCGTCATGTTGGTATTCATAAGCGACCTGCATTTTACGGATGGTACCGCCGGCGAGTCAATAAATCCAAGGATCTTCAAGGTATTCCGCGAACGACTTCGAGACATGGTGTACGACGCGTCCTGGCGCACTGATAAAAAATATAACCCGATAAAACATGTGGACCTGGTTCTGCTGGGGGACATCTTCGACCCCATCCGCTCCAAAAAATGGATCGACGGAACGATAAAACCCTGGGGCGACTATAACAGTCGAGAATTCCAAGACAAAGTTCAGAATATTACGGACGAAATTATAAACCACAACCGGGAAGCGCTTGGCTACCTCAAAAGCTTTAAAGATCCCGAAGAAATGACCCTGCCGGAAGCGATCAACGGTTCACCCAGAAATGTGAGAAGAGAACCAAAGGCGGAAGGCCGAATACCGTTCACCATTAACATCCACTACGTGTCCGGCAATCATGACTGGTTTTATCACCTGGAAGGATCCAAATACGACGAAATCAGGAATACCATCATCGATGCCATGGGTTTAACCAACGTTCCCGAAAAGCCGTTTTTTTACCAACCTTATGAATCCGACATTCTCGATGAAATCTATCGGCAGCACGAAGTCGTTGCACGTCATGGGGATCGTTTCGATCCTTACAATTTCGATGAAGACCGTAACGCTTCATCACTTGGCGACGCCATTGTAACTGAACTGATTAATCGATTCCCTTTGGAAGTCGAAAAACAAATGAAGGGATAGGTGTCCCAAAATGTTTTTGATAATTTAGTGGCGGGACTGAAGGAAATCGACAGCGTACGGCCGCGACATGCTGTACCAGCATGGATAAACAGTCTGCTTAAGAGAATAGGTCTTGAGCGCAAACAGGTGAAATTAATAAATGCAATCTGGGACAAGATAGCCGATGATTTTTTCAAGATCCCATTCGTTAGCGGTCATAACAAATGGTGGAAGTTTAACGAACCTATCGATAAGCTCAGGTTGGCGTTCTTTTTTTCCAGAGGGGCATCCATTCGGAATATCAGCCGCCTGATAACCCGGATATACGGTCTCCGTAAAAAGAAGGTACAATCCCATTATCAGGACGCATTAAATGAAGCTCAATTAAATAACCAGACGGCCAGATTCGTCATCCACGGCCATACTCACCGGTACGAGAACGTACCCCTGGACACCTGCATGAAAAATGGCCACCCCTTCAACCAAATGTACTTTAACACCGGCACCTGGCGTCCGGTACATGAACTTGCGGCACGAAATCCTAAAGAGGAGGAGTTTATCGATTTCAATGTAATGACTTATGTAGCCATTTATAAGGATGACGAACGGGCCGGCCGAAAATTCGAAACCTGGTCCGGTGCCCTGGGCTGACATAATCTTCAAGACAAGTTATTATAAAACTTTAATAGTATGTGCAATACACAAACACCGGCAAATGTATATCCGATACGGTGAACATGCATCAATTCAAGGAGTTCAGCCCAAATGGCGGATAAAATAAACAGTTTCCACAACCTTTCCCGCCGCGAGTTGCTCAAGGCAATAGGCGGCGGTGCAGCGGTGGTCGGTTTGTCGGCCGGCTGTTCGTCGAAGGCTAATAAGATTGAAAAAACCGGCCGGAGAAAAAGCATGAAAACAAAATACCAACTCGAACCGATTGCCAACTACCACTGCCATACCGGTGAAAATCCCTTGTGGGATGAACAAAAACAAATCGTCTATTGGACGGACATTCCCAATGGAAGATTATTCAAATATGAGGCCCAAACCGGAAAACACCGACAGATTTACACCGGTGAGCCGGTCGGCGGATTCACCCTGCAAACCGAAGGAAGCCTTTTGCTGTTCCAGGTCAACAAGTTCTCACTTCTGCTCCCCAACGGCAAAACTCGCGTATTGGCCGACAACATCGATCCCGAGATGACCCGCTTCAACGACGTGATTGCCGATCCCGAAGGTCGCGTCTTTGCCGGTACCATCGGCAAAAACAACAAAGGGGGGCTTTATCGCATCGACACCAATGGCGACATAACCAACCTCTTCAAGGGCACCGGATGTTCCAACGGTATGGGATTCTCACCCGATCTGCACCACTTCTATTGGACCTGTTCGAGCACCAGAAGGATCTTTCGCTTCAAGTACCACCGTAACACCGGCCAACTGACCGATCGCAAGGTCCTCATCGCCGTCGGCGAAAATGAAGGTGTACCCGACGGCCTGACTATCGACACCGCGGGTAACATCTGGTCCGCCCGCTGGGATGGATATGCTCTCTACAAATACTCGCCGGACGGCAAACCAATCGACAAAATCGAATTCCCGGTGGCCAAGGTCTCCTCGGTTATTTTTGGAGGGGCCAACCTTGACGAGTTATACGTCACCACCGCCGGAGGATCCCAAAACGCTGATACTCCCGACGGTACCCTATATCGCGTAAAAGTCCCCAATAAAGGAAGACTGGAGTTCCGCTCTAAAATCCATACCGGATGAGGCTTTTCAAACATAAAAAATCACAGTTCTCAGGGCAAAAAAAGGCATGTTGTACAGTGGTACAGAACAAGGGGTGTTGAAAGATACCCCGGTTATCCGATGTATTACGGGCGCAGGAAGGATGCGACCTGCCTGTTCTGTCATAAGAATAGTCGGTTGGTAAACCCCTTCGCTCACAGATCGATTCCGGTGAGACCCAAAAAATTTGTAATTTTCGTGAAACAAATTAACTGTTTCGTGCGTCTAATAAAATGAGAACGAAAATAGTTAACATCAGACAAGGGTTTCACCGGGGTACCCTTGTCTGATTTAGGGGGACAGCAATGAAACATGATTGGATGATGGATCCGACACGTACCCGTCAGAGCATCAACGTGCTGGTCTGGCGGTGTAAAACCTGCGGATGTCTACAAATCAAAAAAGGCGGCCTCAACGCCCCCAGTGTATACAAACCAAATGATCCTGCCTGGAATCCGTTTAAAACTATGCAGTCGGAACCGCCCTGCCTTGATACGGGTGGGAAAACATCTATAAAAGACGTGAAAATATCATTCAAAAAAGATAAAGTCAGCGCCCAAGTTTGAATACCAAACAGTCTATAATTCTATCCACATCATTTAACGGAAGAGGGATTGAGGATCTCAGGAAATTCCTGAAGAATACGCTTGCGCACATCAGCCGGTAGCATATCCCTAGGCTCTTTACCTCTGAGTTTGCGGACAAATTGCCTGGCCCTGCTGAGGGCATCGCTGCCGGGCTCCATGGAATCACGTTTCTGTCTGCTCGCCAACTTGGGCACGAAGAATTCCTCCCGCATGTGTCGAACAGTATGCTCCTCCGCCAGATAATCCTGGCCGGGGCCCTTTTCAATAATCAATTCGGTGGCCAGAGTATCGTCATTGACCTCTATGCCCCGCAGTACTCGCTGGCACATACCGAGGATCTCATTATCCATGACCAGCTTTTCGTAGGACACGGTGAGGTCGAATTCCATAAGTCCGGCTATATCATGGATGTAATTGGCTCCCGACATAGCAACCAGCAGGCTGGACATGGCGCTTTCATAGGCGGCTTGTATGTCAACTTTCTTGGCGTCGGTAGTCCCACCGGTCGAATAAAGCGGAATTTCAAAGTACTGGGCCATCTGGGAAACGGCGGCATTGATCATGGCCCGTTCGATGGACCCGCTGAGATGGTCCATGGTTTGCAGATTGGTGGTCGAGCCTACGCTACCACAGATGCCCGGGGCTCCCCTTTTAACACACTGCACCAGGGTAATGCCGGCCAAGGTCTCGGCGGTGTGGGTAAGCACATTACCGGCCAGGGTGATCGGTGAGGTCGTTCCGCACAGCGGTTCGGTGGGAACCACAATGGGCAGATCCTTCTCAGCACAGTAACAGGTCATTTCCCCGTAGTCGTCGTCAATCTTGAACGGACTTATCATCAGGGTAATGAACGAGACAAAAGGTTTAGCCTTAAGGGCGTCGGCCCCGCCGGCGATCATCTCCGCCATCCGCACCACATGTTGCAAACCGGACATGGAATAGATGCCGCCCATTACGTGTTTGGCGGTATTGTTCAATGAGTGAAAGAAACGATTTACGTCGATGTGGTTCTTGTCCTCGATCTCGTTGGGGAAAACGTTAATGGTAAATAAATGTATATTTTCCAGGACTTCAACAAAACGGGCGTTCCAGATTATATCTTCGGTGGTGGAAGGCCGGCGTTGGTGAGTCTCAGGATCGAGAACATAAATTGCGGTGCCCCCCGTACCGTAGTGCACCCGATTCTTTTCAAGCACACAATCGTATTCGCCGTTGCGAGAATATAACGTGATCGAAGACGGATTGGACCCAATGGCATCTTCCACTAATGAACGAGGCAAACGAACAATACGAGTATCAGCATCGACCCGGGCACCGGCAGCCTCAAAAGCCCTCAGTGCCGAATCCGAGTAAACCGCCACTCCCGATTTGCCGAGGATCTCAAAAGACGAATCCGCTATTTTTTTCACGTCGGATTCGCTCAGGGGTCGATATAACGAGGATTTGATTCCCGGCAGTTGATGCTTAAGTTTGCCCAATGGTAACCTCCTGTTAGTTTCGATTTACAAACTTTTATCCTAGGTAGTAAGTCTTCTATCATTTCTATATCAGAAAGAACGGGATACCATGTCTATTTGTTTGGGTTACAGGTCACAAAAAAACAGCCTGTATGGGATTGAACCGTTATTACTGCCTATCTGCCGTCGTTGTCAAGGGTGGTTAACAATAACTTTCCGCGACCGTCCCCAAAGGTAATAGAGGGGCATTCAAGTCAGCATCGGCTTGGATAATTGATCCACCGATGAAAGCCGCTCAGATGGGGTATAAGACGGGATTGACCGATATGGATTGACATGTTGCCCCAAAGATTTTACCCTCATAGGTTGTGATGAAATAAGGTTAAACATTCGGTCACGCCTTGGTGTTTGGGTGCAAACCTCGCGTAATAATATGCCAATATGGGGAATTCCTATCGACTGTAACACCAACCAACATCATGCAGTGATAGTATATGCGTCAATTGCCGCCCTGCTGGTTGCGGTGGGCTGCACCGATCCCGGCGGGTCTGGCCGTAAGAATGGAAGTTTTCGTCTGTTTGGCCGATCGGAAAGTCCCAATGGCAGAGATAGCGCCCTGACCATAGGCACCCAAGATCATAAAAGCAATCAAAGTACCTTATCGCAACAAGAAACAGTAATCGTTCGGCAAATCAGCTTTGATATACTCAGAGCCCGAGTTGCCAAAGGAATATTCAGCGAATCGGGAAAAATATGGAATCATCTGGACGAAGAAGCGCTGCCGGCGGATACGGCATTTTATCTGCAGCGTAATGGACTGAGGGTGGCCAGGGGAAAGCTGGATTCCTGGCGGCCGATCAAAGCCCTGCTCGAACAGGAAAAGAACGTCGAATCCTCAGCCAAGGAAACGCCGCTGACCACCGGAGCCTCCTTCACCCTGGAACTGGATCCCCGGCCCAGAGACCAGACCCTATTCATCGTCCGCCGAAACGGCCATTTGGCGGGAGCAGATTACGCGGACAGCGTCAATTTATTGCGAATCGAATACGGTTTTTCCGTAGACAATAAGGATTTACTGGTGGTTCGCATGATGCCCCAAATCAAATTACCTTATACCGCATCCCGATTCGATGTAGGGCCGAACGGCCTGGTTCAATACCCCTCGCATCAACCAACCAAAGTACTTAGAGAATTGGCATTCGAGATGGAGTTAGGACCCGACGAATTTTTCGTCATCGGACCAAGCAATAGCGCCCACCACGGCCACCTGGCGGGCTCACTGTTATTATGTGAGGAAATTGAAGGAAGCAAGTACGAATCAATGTACTTTATTACGCCTCAGGTAACCGAGAAAAAACGTGTTAAACCGGTCCTCAGCCGGCAAACCGGATCGCCCTAGGAAATTATGGCGGGACATTGATATGTCCAATCCAACAGAAGAAAACTACTTCAATAATCTATGCCATTATGCCGGTGTAGGCTTGATCGGCACGGATGAACATTTGAATATCCGTTTCTGGAATCGTATCTCCGAAAGTGTCTTCGGCAAAACGGCACAGGAAATAACGGGCAAACCCGCTATATCCATATTCGCCGACGATCGTCAAGATGAAATCTTCAAACTCTTCAAACGAGCGATCAACGAGAGAAAAATCAGCGGATTCGAATTTGAATACACCGACCATAATAACGAAAATAAGCACCTGGCAATAACCATATCTCCAATTGTCGACGACAACCAAACAGGTAAAGGTATATCGCTTTGCGTACGGGATATCACCTTAAAAAATGAATTACTCCGCGACGTGGCTGAGTCGCAAAAGATGTCGGCGTTGGATTTGATGGCCGGCGCCGTCGCTCATCATTTTAACAACCTGATTGGTGGAATTATCACTTCCATCGATTTCGCCCTTAACAGCGGAAATGCAAAAATATATCGACGAACGCTACAAACCACCATGGATACGTTAAATCGTGCCAACAGGTTAACCCTGAGCCTGCTCGCTTTTGCCGAAGGCGGACATAAGGACACCATAACCGACGAGGTGACCGAGATAGTCAACCGATACATTGAGTCCATTCGAATTCCGCTGGAGGAAAAAAATATTACACTCGAAGCAGATATCCATCCCGTTAATGCCCATGTAACCACCAAACAATTGGCCACCGTCCTGGACCATCTGATTGATAACTGCTGCGAGGCTATGCCGGAGGGAGGAAAAATTCGCATTGAACTGAGATTAACCACGGACAGCAACAATTTCGTTATCGAGGTTCACGATACGGGAGTGGGCATACAGCAACGAGATCTGGATCGGGTTTTTGAACCGTTCTTCACCACCAAGAACGACGACGAATACAATCCAACCCAACACCCGGGTCTGGGTCTGGCAGTGGTACACGGAATAGTCAAGGAGATGGGAGGGATAGTTACCCTGGCCCCCGCTCCCGAGGGCACGGTTTGTACGATACGGCTCCCGATCAAGATGCGACCATAAAAAATCCCACTCCAAGCCGCCATGGAAAATCCGCATAATTGACAAATTTAAAGCAATATTAAGAAAGACTCACCTCAATAGATTATACAATTTTCCGCAAGAATGCCGTTTTTTAAGCCCTGGGCAGGGTAAATACCCAAAAATGCGACCTGAATTGGGTTTCAGGTGTACATAAATATGTGGTCCGAGACTCATAAGTCAATACTTTTTGAACCTCGGACAAATCGTTACCGTACAAGAGGTTGAATCAGGGGGGGCAAGTTGTTATGCTTATTGCCTTGGCGAGGTCAGGCAATATTTTGTGTGGTCTCAACGCAAACGGCGTCCTTACCTAATTGACGCAATTTAAACAGAATTACGCAATGCGTGGGACCGGGTCCAAAATACACTAATTAAGGCCCCATAGACAATCGGTCGATAATGACAATGCTGGGCGGATGATGTAGGCGTGGGCAGTATATACACACCCGGCCGGAGCGAAATAGATTATTTGCCTGACTATAGGGGACCGCCGACACGAGAGCTTCAATCAGGCAGACTCATAAGGCCCAAGTCGGCGACCGAGAGAGGTAATTGGTATTAAATATGATTCAAAGACAATTCAGTAACAAACGAATACGGGTTTTGGTCGGTCTTTTTCTGGCGGCCGGTCTGCTGATTCAATACCAGCGGGCCATGAGTCTACCTAACAAATCATCCGCCCCGGTGATGGCAAAGGCCGAAGCCAATCCCAAATCCAATATGGCTTTTGCCTCCGTCTCATTTGAGACCCCACCGGTGGTTGAATCGCTGGAAGATGCGGCCCGCCGCGATCCCATGGGATTCATTCAGGATGCCCTCGATCAATATGATCGCAGCATCCGTGATTATACCTGCACTTTCAGCAAGCAGGAATTAGTCAACAGAAAGATGACCAAGGAACAGGTGATGGAAGCGATGTTCCGCGAGGAACCTTTCAGCGTTCGTCTCAAATGGATAAAGAACGAGGACAAATGCTCTCGTGTGCTTTACGTCGCGGATCGCTGGGTGGACAAGGATAATCAACAGCTGGCGGTGGTTGAACCCGGTCCCATCGCCCGGATATTTGTAAGTCATGTCATGCGACCGATTGCCGGCCGTGATGCTCGGAAAGCCTCCAGGCGTACCATCAATCAATTCGGTTTGCGAAACTCTCTTCACCTGACTCTGAAATACTGCAAGATCGCCCAGGATAAGAAGATCCCCGATTTCAATTTCAAGTATGTTGGCAACGGAAAAGTTGAAGGCCATGAAACACTGATCTTCGAACGGCATCTACCTTACACGGGCGAGGATGGCATCTGGCCCGATCGTGTCCTGGTCGTTCACATTGACAAGGAACTGTTACTGCCCAGACTCTGCACCGCATACGCCGATGACCAAAAAACGGTTGTACTGGGTCGTTATATGACCAGTAAGATCAAACTCAATGCAAACCTGCCCGACTCGATCTTCACCAAGAAAGGGATGGGTCTATAAGCAATAATTCTGTCCTCACGCTTAAAAAGGCCACCGAATAATCGACGATTCGGTGGCTTTTTTGTATCGAGACCGGTTATCTGTAGAATACCTGATTCAAACAATCGACGTCGAGTTCTCTAAAAAAGGTAATGGGCCATGAAACGGACCACGATTAATATCCTCATCTTGTGGTTGTCTTTGTCCCTCCTGGTATCGGCTACCGAGCCCAAACCCAACTTTGTATTCATTCTGATCGACGACATGGGTTGGAGCGATCCGGGGTGCTATGGCAGCGATTTTTACCAAACTCCCAACATCGATCGGCTGGCGACCGAGGGCATGATGTTTACCAACGCCTACGCCGCCTGCCACGTATGTTCCCCGACACGGGCCAGCATACTGACCGGCCTTTACCCGGCCCGGGTACATATAACCGACTGGCTGCCGGGAAGACCGGAACCGTTCGCCAGGCTGCGGATTCCCAAGATCAATCAAAGTCTGCCGCAGAAAACCGTCACCTTGGCCGAGGCCCTCAAGCAGGCCGGCTATGCCTCGGCATCGATCGGCAAATGGCACCTGGGCGGAAAGGGCTCGCTGCCCACCGACCACGGATTCGACTTGAACGTCGGAGGATCGGCTGCCGGACACCACGCCGGCATGTTCTCTCCTTATAAGGTTCCCATAGCGGCGGACAAGAAAGGCGAATATCTGACCGACAGGCTTACCGATGAATCCATGAAATTCATCAAGGCCAACAAGGACAAACCTTTCTTTTTGTACCTCCCTTATTACGCGGTGCACCGACCGCTGCAGGCCAAGGCGGATCGGATCGCAAAGTACAAGGCCAGGATCCGACCCGGCCAGGTTCAGCGCAATGCGATTTTTGCTGCCATGGTGGACAGCCTGGATGAAAACATCGGCCGATTGTCGGCCGGGCTGGCGGAGTTGGGGATAGACGATCGAACCATCGTGATTTTCATGTCCGACAACGGTTCACTGGAATTCATCAGTCCGCCGGTTCCCCTGCGGGCGGGAAAGGGGACCATTTATGAAGGCGGCCTGCGGGTACCCATGATCGTCAAGTGGCCCGGCAAGGTTAAACCGGGCACGGCATGCAACCAGCCGGTGATCAGCGTTGATTTTTATCCCACAATTCTCGAGATGGCCGGCATCAAATCCAAACATCCTGTCGATGGAGTGAGTCTGGTCCCGCTG
The DNA here is from genome assembly GCA_020346805.1 of Planctomycetota bacterium. GTDB lineage: Bacteria > Planctomycetota > Phycisphaerae > UBA1845 > PWPN01. The sequence continues at coordinate 888,179 of CP070790.1, read as the reverse complement.
CTGAAACAGGAAGGGGTGCCGACACGGGATGCAATCTACTGGCACTATCCACACTACAGCAATAACCGGTTGCCGCCCTGCGGGGCGATCCGCATGGGCAACTTCAAGTTGATTGAATTCTACGAGGACGGCCG
>CP070790.1:883960-887945 GCA_020346805.1 Planctomycetota bacterium | reverse complement strand
AGAATGGAAAGGCAATGCATTGAAATCCCTCTGGGGCACAAAGAAGACGAGAATTGGGATAGGTAGTGTACAGCCCCGCGCTTGATTCGCACGTGTCCCCACCGGGAATAACGGGGGATGAATAATGGGGAAGAGGTGTAGTAAAAAAACATGCCAATTCTCTCCCGTTGAAGAATACCTGCCCAAGCATGTCAGTTAAAACTGCAGGTTCTTTGACGCTTCGCACGAATGCATAGCAACCCTTGGACAGTTGGAATCTTAACCGTAACCGTTGACAGGAATTGCTGTACGGACCGCTCATGTATTTGGGGATAGGGAAAGGGCCCTGTCCTCCTCCTCCCACGATATCGTAAATATACTCGGTATTATTGAGATTAGGATTAAACTCGCCGACGTCTGCAAAGTACTCACCCAGTTGCCAGATTGGCGGAAATGGCCCGTCGGCCCATGCCACCATAGGATATAATAAAAATAAGGCCAAAATCAGCCCAAGCAATTTAAAACTCCCTAGATTCCCTTCCAAAAACAATTTAAACATAACTTTATCCTTTCATGTAATATCAACATCCCGGCGGATTGCTTGGTCCACTCATACAAGTCTGAAAGATATTAAAATCCTCAACATCAACGTCACGGTCGGAATCCAGATCGGCGGGTTCGCATTCGGTGGTGGGAAACACACCGGAACCGGTATAACAGGTCTGGAACCATCCGAAGTCCTCCTGATCCACATCATTGTCGTCGTCAAAGTTGGCAATGGATTGCACTATGACCTGCCAACCTTCAGAATCCTGACCGTCAGTATTAGTAGCCCGGATATCGAAGGCGAAGAGGTTGCCAATATCAACAGGATTGGGTATCCAGCCGCTGACCAGGCCGTTGTTGTCCACCTGTGTTCCCGTGGGAGCCTGAACCACCAACCAGGTGGGCAGCGGCGTGCCTTGCAGAAGGCTGAGTTGCTTGCTGTAAGCCTGGCGAATATAGGCGATGTCGGGATCGGGAGTAACTTCAGCAATGATGGGGGGTACTAAAGTGAAGGCTTTCACTGAGTAGACGCGGGCCCCAAAATAGGGGCAGGTATCAAAATTCGGGCACTCCGGCTTGTTTCCATCTTCCCCTGTGGCGACATAGGCATACCGACCATCGGTCACCACGTCCCCGACGAGCCCGACACCGTCGGTGTCCGGCCAGCCTACTTCAAACCGGAGCAGGGGGATCGGATCGGCTGGATTGGTCAAATCCATAATCCGCACATTGATGCTGCCGAGAGCTCCCAATGCGTAGGAGCCGGTGAAGCAACTGAGCTCGTTAGTGATAGCGCGGTAAGCCACTTGCTGCGGGTTCGCGGGATCCGCCAGCGAGAATGTGTAAAGCCCGCCCTGATCGCCGTAGTTTATAGCACTACTTGCGGTCATGTATAGATAGTTGCCTCGGATGCGGCAGGTTCCGGCCATGGCCTCAAAGGCGAATCGGCGCAGATACTGCGGGCTGGAAGGATTACTGATATCATAGACGTTTAACCACCTTTTGCTCGTAAAATAGAGGTGGTCGCCGTACTGGACGGCGTTGCCGACCAGACGCATGCCCGCATCAATGAAAGTCAACAGGACCGGGTTGGACGCGTCGCTGATATCGTAAACGTTGATGCCGACGATGCCGTCGGGCGGATCCAGGCCATTGCTGATAACCACGTACATCAGGTCGCCGAATATATCGATGTCCCAGGTGTTGGCGGCGGTGCTTTTAGTCCTGATCAGGGTGGGATTGGCGGGATTGGCCAGACTGAATATCCGCAGGCCGACGTTGTGGGACCAGTTGGTAAGATAAAGCACGTTCCCCTTCCTGGCTAGATCGCTGGTCTGGCTTCCGGAACCCCCATAGCTCCACTCACTGATCAGCAGCATGTTGGTCGGGTCGGATACGTCCAGCGTCTTGAGGGCTGCCGTAGCTCCACACGCACAGTAGAGGTAATTGCCATTGAGTTCAAATGCAGTGGTATACCAGTTTTGAGTCGCCCCCATCCGGCCGATGATCTTCATGCCGACGATTTCCGGCGGATCGAGGGGCACGCCGCCATTGGCGGTGCTGATAAATCCTGCAATAAAAACAAAGGTGATAACTGAAATAATTCGAATTTTATTGTAGTTGACTGTCAATACTATCAACCTCTGATCTCATATACAATTTTAGCATCCCGGCGGGTCGTCAGGACCTCCCATACAGGTTTGAAAAATAGCAAAATCTTCAACATCAACGTCACGGTCGGAATCCAGATCGGCGGGTTCACATTCGGTGGTGGGAAACACACCAGAACCGGTATAACAGGTCTGGAACCATCCGAAGTCCTCCTGGTCTACATCATTGTCGTTGTCAAAGTTAGCAATGGATTTCACTATGACCTGCCAACCTTCGGTATCCTGACCGTCTTCGTTGGTAGCCCGAATCTCAAAGATGAAGGGACCGCCGACAATATCAACAGGATTGGGTATCCAACCGCTGACCAATCCGTTATTATCCACCAGTGTTCCACCGGGAGCCTGCACCACCGACCAAGTGGGTAGCGGCGTGCCTTGCAGAAGGCTGAGTTGCTTGCTGTACGCTTTGCCGATGCAAGCGACGTCGGGATCGGGGGTGACCTCAGCAATGATGGGTGGCATGGGAGTCTCGAGGCGAACGGCATAAACTCTGCCCCCGCAATACTCAGTGCAACCACCGGGGGTATCGGTTCCAATGAAGACGTAATCGCCAACCCCCGCCGCAGCATCCTCATATCCGCCAGGGCCGGTGTCCGGCCATTCCATTTCGGCCTGCCAAAGGCCGAGTATGTTCGAGGGATTACTCACATCCAGGGCCAGTACACCATTACCGCCCGTCGGGATGATGGCGTACCTGCCGCTATGTTGCACATCCAGGTCCTTGCACGTTGACCGTGGATAAAACGGACCCACTTGTTGCGGGTTGGAGGGATCGGTTAGCGAAAATATATACAATCCGCCATCCATCCAGTTGTTTTCAATACTGTAACCGGCGGCCATATACAGGTACCCGTTATAAATCCTCGTAGGCGCCCCGCCGGTGTTGGCATTGAATGTGAGCTCGCGGACGAAGGCCGGGTTTACAGGATCGGTAATGTTATAAACGTACAGCCAGTTTCTCATGGGCAGATACATATAGTTGCCATACCTGGCTACCTGCCCCAGCGCACGAGAAGGAGTCTGAAAAAAGGTCAGGCGTTTGAGACTGCTTGGGATGCTTGTGTCGAAGATATCAATGCCGTAAACATTAAAGCCATTACTGACGGTGATGAATAGAAGATCCCCATCAGCAGTGATGTCCCACGAGCTGGTAGTCGTGGCGATAGTGTGGATCAATAACGGATGGGCGGGATCGGAGATGTTGAAAACCCGAAGCCCAATGTGTGGAGACCAGTTAGTCATGTAAAGCACAGTCCCCTTCCTAGCCAGCCCGTGAGTTTGTCCGCCCCCACCTGTCCCATCGTGCCATTCACTGGTAAGTATCATATTAGTCGGATCGGATACGTTCAGCGTCCTCAGGCCCCCGTTCTGTGACATGGCGCAGTACAAGTAATTGCCATTGAGCATCAGGTCGTTGGTAATGTCGTTATAAACATCCCCCATTGCCCCGACGATCTTCATATCAACGATTTCCGGCGCATCGAGGGGCACGCCGCCCTTGGCGGTACTGATAAATCCTGCAATAAAAACAAAGGTGATAACTGAAATAATTCGAATTTTATTGTAGTATACCGTCATTGTTATCAACCTCTGGTCTTACATATAATTCTAGCATCCTGGCGGATTGTTAGGGCCTCCCATACAGGTTTGAAAAATAGCAAAATCCTCAACATCAACGTCACGGTCGGAGTCCAGATCGGCAGGTTCGCATTCGGTGGTGGGAAACACACCGGAACCGGTATAACAGGTCTGGAACCATCCGAAGTCCTCCTGATCCACATCATTGTCGT
>CP070790.1:880579-883860 GCA_020346805.1 Planctomycetota bacterium | reverse complement strand
TCCTCCTTTTCTAATAGCCGTTCTGTTATGGGTGATCTCAACGGCGGCCATCCTCTACGGCATGCCGGCATTGGGAATCTGAGCTGCCTGGATAAAACTTCAGCGAATAGGCAAAAAACACGGGCTCTGCAGGTTATCGAACCAAAATTTATGGCCAATTATCCCGGAACTCCGATTGACTGGTCGGATATTACAGGGCTAGAATCAAGTAGCGACCAAGGAGCAACGCTCGGTCCGGATTTGTCGAATCGCATATACCATCTCATGTATTTGCGGACGAAGTTTGATTGTGACAAACGTAAGTAGTGTGGCTATCTAAATCTATATCTGAACGGAATACAAACAAGGTATAGAGCTTTGGCGACTTTTTCTGTATTACAGGGACCAGACAAGGGGCGTACTTTCCGTACCCTTAACGAACCTGCCCTGCTGGGCCGGGAAAGCGACCAGATACCGCTCACCGATCGAACCATTTCCCGCCGGCACGCGGAGATTTACCCCGATAACGGTTCCTGGGTACTTAAGGACCTTAAGAGCGCCAACGGCACGTATGTGAATGGTGTTCGTGTCCAAGAAGAAATTCGGCTTAAACATGGGGACCAGATCAAGATCGGTTCCACTTTGATCGTTTACACCGGCGACCAGTCGATGGAGAAATTGAGCGGAGAACGTATCCCCAGGGATATGATCGATCTTGACGTCAGTAATGTGAACATGGACTCGGCGATTCTGGCCAGTGTGGCCAGTGAAGATTCGGTAATTATTGCCGGTCCGGAATTGGCGGAGGCGGCCCGGGCATGGAAGGTAATGTCCGAACTCACTGCGGCCATCGGCGCCATTATCGATCCCGATCAGCTTCTCGAACGTGTGATGGACGTAGTACTTGAGGAACTTCCCGTGGACCGCGGTTTTATCCTTTTGTACGACAAGAAAGGCGAAGACCTCGTTCCCCACGTGGTTCGTTATAAGCGCGGCGTCAGGGCCAAGAAACAAAAGATCACCACCTCGCAACGAATCGTCAAGCATGTGCTCGACAATCGAGCGGCGGTTCTTTGCACCAATGCCATGACCGATAAGCGTTTTGCTTCCGAAGCCGGGCAGGACAGCATCCACGATTACGGACTGCACTCGGTAATCTGTGCTCCGATCATGGTTCGCGATTTACTGATGGGGATCATTCATATTGATTCTGCCGCTGCTGCCCACACCTATACCCACGAACAACTCAGGCTGATGAGTGCAATAGGTCAGATGACCGGGCTGGCCATTCAGAATGCCAGGCTGGTCCAGCAGCAGATGCAGACCGCTCGCTTGGCCGCCACCGGTGAGACGGTTGCTTACCTGTCACATTACATAAAGAATATCCTGCAGGGCGCACAAAGCGGCGCCGACCTGGTGGATATGGGCATAGAAAAGAACAAAACGGAATCCCTCAGCAAAGGTTGGGACATTGTTAAGCGTAATATGGATCGTATTCTACAATTAATATCCAACATGCTTGCCTTCAGTAAGACTCGTGAACCCAAACTTTTATCAAGCAATTTGAACAAAGTGGTTGCCGATGCGGTTTCTCTGTGTCAGAAAAAGGCCGATGAAAACGAAATCATGCTTTTGACCGATTTTGAAGAACCTTTCCCTCCGATTCCGATGGATACCGACGGCATCCACCAGGTAATACTGAATGTTGTCAGCAATGCTATTGAGGCCGTCCCTCACGGAGACGGAGTGGTCAATGTTGCCACCCGTTTTGACAATGAGGCAGGTATCGCCGATATAATCATCACCGACAACGGCCCAGGCATCGAACATGACAAGATCGAAGAGATTTTTGAACCTTTCAAGTCCACCAAAGGACAAGCCGGTACCGGCTTAGGTCTTGCGGTAGCCCGAAAGATCGTCCGAGAGCATCACGGGAGAATTGTGGTGGACAGTACCCCGGGCGAAGGGACCTCATTCCGCGTACGCCTGCCAGTGCAGGAACTATCTTACGAAAGCGAAGAGACCTACTCAACCCTGCAGTAGTTAAGATCGCAGGTCAGGATTAACCGTTGGGGTCAACATACGATCCGTTTTTGGATCGTATGTCATGCGGATTCCCGTTCTTATTGACATACCGGCCATTGTGGTGGCCAGGGCATGTGCGAAGCCGGAGTCCACGTCGGCTTTGGGTCGGCGATTGTTGCGAATGGCCGTGAAAAAGTCCGACATGTGGTCACCATCCGGATCGGATTCGAAAAAGACACCGCCCTTATCGCGATCGGGCAGCCGCATGGAGGCGTCCAACCTGAAATTTGGTATCGGTCCGTGAGAACTTTCCACTATGACTCTTCCGCCTCCCCCATCTCCGTAAGCAATCCCTGCGTGTAGTTCAAGTGCCCCGGTAGTACCGTAAAAAGTTACATCTCGGCGATGGGTTCCGTTGCCCAAGCGCATATGGTAGCTAACCAGGCAGCCGCTGGGATATTCCACCAGGCATTGGGCGGTATCCGGATTGGTTCGTCCATCCTTCCAAACATAAACGCCACCGGCGGAAACTACCGATTGTGGAATCTCATTGAGAACCAAGTTGACCAAATCGATGGCATGGCTCATCCACTGACAAAAAATTCCCGTCGAATAGGGCCAAAACAGCCGGAATTCACGATATTTCCGGGCATCAAACGGCACCCAGGGCGTATAGCTGAGAAACTCCTTCCAGTTCGTATCACTTTCGGTCAGCGATTTTTCCGAACCCCGTATCCGCCAGCGCTGTTGGCAAAGCGAGTCTACTATTTCCACATAGCTGACTTTGCCCAGATATCCACTGCGAATGAAGTCCCTGGCAGCCCAGGGTATCCCTAAGCTTCTTTGTTGGGTACCCATCTGAGCAATTTTCCCGCTTTTTTTAATAATATCCCGAGCTAATTTAATTTGTTCGAAATCGCACCCGAAGGGCTTTTCCAAATAAACATGTTTGCCTGCTTCGACCGCTTGTCGGGCGTGGGGGGCGTGTTGGAAATCTGCGGTAGCGATGATCAGGGCATCCACGTCCTTTAATTCACAAATTTCAGCCAGGGTTCGGCAGATTATCGGCCTCCGGCCCATCCATCCACGGACTATCTCGGCGCCTTCCTCACGGCGGCGATTCCATATATCGCAGACGGCGGTCAGCTCAATGTTATCCGACTCTGAGAGGTCGTAAGCCCAACTCATTAGTTGGGTACCTCGATTGCCCAAACCTACCACCCCCACCGACATCCGCTCATTGGCCCCCAATACCCGCTCAGCAGACCGGGTGGTCT
>CP070790.1:875120-880479 GCA_020346805.1 Planctomycetota bacterium | reverse complement strand
CCAACTGGGCGTCCTTATACTTCTGCGAAAGCTTGTTTATCGTAGTCCCGGCATCATCGTTTTCAAAGCCGCGCTCCCCCGAGTGCGCATATCGCTTCAACGGCTCCATTAATTCGCTCAGTGGTTTGCCGGTCTCTGTCAGAACATTCAATACCGACGTCAACGTCAGCATTCCAGATTCGCAGCATGCATTATCACGATAATAATAATACCCTTTTGGCCCTCCCCCAAAAACGCTTTTCGAATCCGCCATCGCTTTTTTCATCAGAATATTGCTACAACGTTCTCGTCTCGCTATCCCCCCCGCCTCACGGATCGTTTCGTAAACTACTCGTGACGATCTCAAGTCGTAAACCACAGATGACCCAGGCTCATCCCGGAGAATATATTTAGCCAATAGTGCGGTCAGCAGGTCGCTGCGTACCGTCTGACCTCGGTCATCAACAAACACGCAACCGTCTGCATCGCCGTCCAAACAAACACCCAGATCCGCCTTTGCCATCAACACTCTATCCTTTACTTGCCCCAGGTTGGCTTCAACCAACGGATCCGGATCGTGAAGAAACTCACCGTTATGCTCAAAATTAAGCCGAATTATCTCCAGCCAATCAACATCAGAAAAAAGCAGTGGTACCCATCGCCCTCCCATTCCGTTCGAAGCATCAATCACCAGCTTCAATGGCCGCTCTGAATTGAAACCTCCGCCACTGGGCTTCAAAAAGCCACGCACAAATTTTTTATAGGGCCCGCTAAGATCCACTTGTTCCATGCCCGCAGTCTGGGCGATGCTGTGTCGCCTGGTATTCAAGGCAATTTTGCAGATCTTACCCAATCCCGTTTCGCGGCTGATCGGCTTACTGTTTCGGCCGCACACTACAAAACCATTGTACTGGGCCGGATAACGACTACCCGTTACCTGCACCCCACCGCAACAGGTCAAATGATTCACCGCAAAATAAAGCAGACCCGTATCAATCATCCCCACATCGATCGCCGGTGAACCGCCGGTACGAAGACCCTCGATCAGGGCGTCGGCCAACTCCTGGCTGCTTTTCCGCATATCCCTGCCCACCACAATCGCCGACATCTCCGCACGGGCTCGGTCGTAACCTCTAAGCTCGGAACGTAAAAACTGGGCAATACCTTGCCCTAAACGCCAGGATATCTCCGCATCCAGAGTGTCGGGATATATCCCCCGCATTGTCTCAGATTGAAATAAATGCTCTATATTTTCCCGTTGAATTTTCTCGGCTTGAATGGCCTGGCGATCCGCTGAAATCAGTGCGTTGGCTCCTTCCTCCTGTTTTTCATCGCCCCGGAATTGGCAGTCCTTGCATTTCGGATAATTGCCTCGTTGACGCCCAAAACAAATCGCGTTGGAGATCTTGACCTCTTCCTGGCCCGGACAATAACGATAATATTCTTCAGTGTTTTGCATGGTATCCTGCCCAAACTGATGATGGCCCACAATTACCGCCTATCATCCATCCTTTTCAACAAAACATACACATCATAACCGAAACTCAAGCAATGGTCATCGGCCCGCCCCCCCGCCTCTCCCATATCCATACCTGCCAGGCCATCGATACCATTCCCGGCCATCCCCAAATTACCCGATAGCCCCCTTCCACATTGACACCGTCAACATCGGCATTAGAATGCTCACTTATAATCCGTAGGTCGCCCGTATTTTACAGGTAACCATGAACTTGGCCGAAAAAATGACGCTATTCAATCAACCGCAACCGGTTCAAATGCCAAAACTAAGGTGGCTCAATACTATAGGCCTGTCAATCATTTTACTCTGTCTGCCGACCGCCGTCGGCTGTGGTTCCACCACCGGCTGGTCCGCACAACAACCAAATATCAGCAGACCACATCGAACTCCAAAAAACCCGGCCAAAAACAACCAGACACCCAAACCACCGGAACATGTGCCCAGCAACCCCCAGGGACCAAATGATAGCAAACCTGCCGTCACCGCCCAGGAGATCTTGGAACATCTCCCGGATCCCATCGAGGAAATCGAGCAAGTCAATCAAAAATTGGCCAACTTCCCACGTGAGTTGAAAAAAATCGATCGGGAATTGGCCGAAATAGAACGCAAGTTAAGCCGGCAACAGGAATCGCCTGAAAGAGATAATGATGAATTGGAATTAGGAGTTAAACAGTATCAATTACAAAAAGAACGGGAAGATATAATAACCAGACAATGGGCCTATCCGCGACTGCTCAATCAATTAAACACCATTCGCCGTAATCGAAATGTCCGCCTCGGTCTGAATGAAACTATCAGCCGGGCCCTGATGAATAACTATCAGATTCAGATGCATGCTTACAGCCCGGCCATCGCCGCCGCCAGCATCGTCCAGGCCTAGGCCCAGTTCGACGCCATCTTTTTTGCCAATTTCAGTAACGACAAGCAGGATCGTCCCAGCAGTTCACAATTAATCGGCACCCAATCAGAAGTGCGGTCTTTTGAAGCCGGTGTAACTAAACTCCTTTCCACCGGGGCCAACGTAACTGCCAGTTATTCGCTGACTAGAACCAAAACCAATCTGGTTTTCCAAACCCTTAATCCTTCCTACTTCAATAACTTCATAGTCGATTTCCGCCAGCCCTTCCTTCAGGGTTTCGGTATCGATTTTACCCGATCGGAGATTGAGAAAAACAAACTTGAGCGGGACAATACTATCCAGCTTATAAGTCGGGAAATCCAGGATATTATCTATGATACTGAAGTAGCCTACTGGCAGCTTATGGCCGCCCGACGAGCCTTTACCATATCTGCCCGACTCATCGCTTGGCTGGAATGGATTGATTATATAGCTCAAGAACGAAAATATGATATAGTACAGGCCGGCCTGTCCAGTATAAAAGCCATAATAAAGGCCCGACGAGCTCAATTTGTTGAACTGTCCAGTGAACTGCGTAATGCTGAAGACAATCTTAAAAGTAAGATTAATGATCCCGACCTCAACCTCTCTCAGGATATCGAAATCATCCCCACTGAACCGTTTGCCGTCGTGCCTCTGATACTCGATCAGGTCGGCGAAGTCAGTGATGCCTTAATGAACAATCCCGAACTTCGCAGTGCCAAATTGGAGATCGAAAAGGCCAAGATCGACGTCGGGGTCGCCAAGAACCAGGCCCTCCCCCGTCTCGATGCCGTATTCCGTTATATTATTGACGGCCTGGGCGGTAACGCTGACCGCGCTTTCAGCCAGTTGAGTGAAAGCGACTTTCAGGAATATTTCATATCCGTAGAATTTGAATGGCCTATCGGGAACCGTGGCCCGGAGGCCGTCCTCCGGGCTGCCAGGCTGACCCTGGCCCAGGCCATCGCTAAGCATAGGGCTTCAATCGAAAATCTCATCAACAGCGTCTATCAGGTAATACGCCTACTGCAAAGCAACTTCGAGCAGGTCAAACTCCAACGTGATGCAACCTATTATGCAAAGACAAGAAGGTACCACACCAGAACACGCACCTATCTGTATGGTAGTGTAACGGATCTGGAATTTATGCTTTCCACCCACACCGGTCTGGCGGATATCCGTTCTGAGTTGCTAAATACCATAACCAATTATCAAATTAGCTTGATCAATCTCGAACGCACCAAAGGTACCTTACTGCGGTACAACAACATTTCCCTCCGAGGCGCCGACGACCAATACTATCAGAAACCTTACCGACCCATCGGACCGTAACTCAGCCGGCCGTCAACTGTCGGTTTTGTCAAAAAGTGCTATAATTTATCCATAGCAAACTGAGAATGACTGCTGTGGGAGCTCGGAAATCATGACCAAACACCAACCGTCCGCCAAAATGAAATCGATTTATGCCAACCATTCACGTAGTTGGGGCGACCATTATTACGTCTACCCGGTGATCAGCCGACGGAGTGGTGGGCTTTCCATCGGCATAAATCTCAATCCGGACAAAACCTGTAACTTTAACTGTATCTATTGCCAGGTCGATCGTAATACTCCTCCCACGGTAAGCCAGGTCGACCTCGACCGGCTGCGCACCGAACTCCAAAAGACTATTCAACCGGCGATAACCGGTGCACTATTTGACAATCCCCCTTTCAATAAAATCCCCAAACATCTGAGGCAGATCAAGGACATCGCCTTTTCCGGTGATGGCGAACCGACCACCTCGCCCCAATTCCCCGCTGCTGTCGAGATTGCCGCCGATATTCGCCGGTCTCTGGGACTCGACCATACCAAACTGGTACTCATTACTAATGCCGCTTGCCTGAACCAACCTGCCGTCCGCCAAGCCTTGAAAACCATGGACGCCAACAACGGTGAAATATGGGCCAAGCTTGATGCCGGTACCGAAGACTACTTCCGCTCCATTAATCGGCCAAACGTATCCCTCCTCACCATACTGGACAACATCCTTGAGGCCGGTCGCATTCGACCAATAGTAATTCAGTCGTTGTGGATGAAAGTACACGGCTCAACGCCGTCGAACGATCAAATCGACGCCTTCGCTCGTCAATTAAAGGAGCTTATCGATCGAGGTGGGCAAATTAAACTCGTGCAGATTTATACCGTCGCCAGGCAGCCGGCCGAACCTTTTGTAGCACCTCTTACCCAAGACGCCCTCGATACCATAGCCAAACGCGTTAAAACCGTAGTCGACATCCCCACCGCAACCTACAGCCCATAAATGCATCTATCCCATCCCCAACTTGATTGGGAATCCAGAATATAGGGCGAGCTCGGCCCGCCGCAAACCGCTCTCATTGACTTGACCCACACAATGGCTTCTAATAACTTATGAACAAACACCTCAGCTGCCGATCAATAAACTCCGGGGCGTAGCTCAGTCTGGCTAGAGCACCGGCTTTGGGAGCCGGGGGTCGCACGTTCAAATCGTGTCGCCCCGAGTCAAAAGCCCGTTATATGCGGGCTTTTTTACTAGCCCGCATGTTTCACGAGTGTTTTCGCTGATATTCGTAAGATCCGCCGAAAATATTAGTTACGTTGCACAACGATGTTATGCTGATTTACAGAGTGTAGTTTCCGGCGCGATGATTTTTCGTCCCGGCGACCAAGAGTCGGCGATTTGCCACAGGCGTATTCGGTAATACGTCGAGGAAAAATCGTCGGCTCTGACGAAGTCGGGCGGAAAAAGCATCTGCCGGGCGGTAAGACTCGTGAAATATGCGGGTTAAGTGTGAATATAACTGTTACAACTTCCCAATTGCCGTATTGTAATGCAATTTATTATCAACAAATTGAATTATTGCACAATTGGGTACCAATATTATACAAATATTTCGATTTTGTTGACAGAATATTTCAGCTATTTATGGTTTAAATACCACTAATTTTGTATTGCAATT
>CP070790.1:870690-875020 GCA_020346805.1 Planctomycetota bacterium | reverse complement strand
CTAAACAACTTTAAGTACATTATCTGAAAAGATTTAGGAATATAGTAAAATATTGCTATATATTACTTGCCATATGTTATTTTTTGTTGTATGTTTGGCAAATGTTAGGTATTTTGTTATAGTTGTTTTTCGAAGAAGAGAGGATCGGGGGATGCGAGTTGACGTTGGTGGCGCGGGGAAAGGGCAAAGGGAGCAACCGGCCGGTCAATCGCGGGCGAGCATGCGGAAGGGCAACCGATTGCCGATTTCACGGATGGTCAAAGGCGATCGGAGAGGTTGTTAATCCAGCGATGATGAAACACCATTGCCCGGACGGGGTAAGGTTCGTCTAACGGTTGAGACGCCGGCAGAGGGGGTGCCGGCGTCGGCCCGGCTGGTTGAAGTCTGTCTGCGCTTCGGGGTACCGATGTCGGCGCCGGGCAGACAAATCATTTCGGAATTGGAGCTGACTTTTGAGCCGGGAACCATCACGCTGATAACGGGGCCATCGGGATCGGGCAAGTCTTTGCTGTTGGCGGAAATTACGAAACACTTTCCCACCAGCCGACTGGTAAACAACGTTCAGTTTCCGTTAGACGTTGCAATTCTGGATGCAGTTGCCCCGACACGTCCGCTGGATGAGGCGTTGCGTTTGTTGACGGCGTCAGGTTTGGGTGAGCCGATGCTCTGGATTCGGCGTTTCGGTCAGCTTTCCGAAGGCGAACGGTTTCGGGCCCGGCTGGCCCGGGCGGTCTGGCTGCACCAACGCAACGGAGGGATGGGACCTTTGTTGTGTGACGAGTTCGGGGAGATTCTGCATCGGCGTCTGGCCAAGGCTTTGGCCTTGAATCTCAGAAAGATGGTATCCCGTGAAGGTCTTGGGTTGGTGGTGGCCACCAGCCAGGAGGATGTGGAGAAGGATTTATGTCCCGAGAAGATTGTGCGACTGGGCGGAGGGGAAACGACTATTGAACGCCGTTCAGAGAAGGGATTGCAAAAGTCGGCTGTTTCAACAAGCACATTTAACAGCAAATCACCGCCAAGCCATTCCATTTCGTTTTTGCGGCGGTTGCGAATCGAGCGAGGTACGGTTCGGGATTATGCCGACTTTGCTTCGATGCACTATCGGCGAAGGAATCAAGTGAGTTTTGTGGACAAGGTTTATGTATTGCGTGAGGGGATTGGCGGCGAGCCGTTGGGCGTCGTGGTTTACGGTTACCCGGCCCTGGAGTTGGCGCTTCGCAACCGGGTGACCTGCGGTCGATTTGTGGGACGGGCCAAACAGTTGAACCGCGAGCTGCGGGTATTGAAACGCCTGGTAATTCATCCCGATGTTCGCGGTTGCGGGCTGGGTCATTGGCTGGTGAGAAGGACGCTTGATTTGGTGGGGGTGAAGTTTGTGGAATGCCTGGCGGCGATGGGATTAGTCAATCCGGTATTGGAGAAGGCGGGTATGAAGCGGATCGGGACATGTGAACCGCCGGCGAATCTGGCCGATTCGGTATCGGTATTGAGGATGAAGGGAGTGGATATATTGAGTGCGGATTTTGTTTCCCAGGTATGTCGCCGGCCGTCGGTTCGGCGGGTGGTGGCCGACGTGGTACAGCAATGGTACCGCCGAACGGCCATGAACAGTCAAACACGAGTGGCCAGACAATCACCGACTACCCTGGCCCAGACCTTTCGCCAGCTAACGGGCTCGCAACCGGTTTATTACATCTGGGCCCAAGAGAAAAAGGGATGGTTATTGATCGATCGCGGATTGGAAGAGATGGCTCAACAAGCAGGGGCGAAAACAACCGTGAATAATCCGGATTAAGCAAATAAGAGGACAGTGGTGGTCCTTTTCCCTCCTCCCGGGTGGCTGGGGGCGGGAGTGGCGCTCCGCTTCCAGCCTTCCCCCTTCCGGAAGGCAGGTTGGACGGCAAAAACGTAGAGGAAAGCAAAAACCACAGACAAGCAATGTGATCCGGATCCTAATCTTCAATCGGAACAGCGGATGTGTTCTAGGTATACAAGGGGAACGGTTTGGCAGAGGCAAAGGAACAGGGGATACCTGATGAGTTTATACGGAAAACGGCAACGCCTGGTCAAGCCCTTGCGATCGCGCAAGGTTCGGGTGGCTTTGGCCACGGTGATCGCGGCATATGCAGCGGAATATGGGCTGGGGGCAAGCGAAGAGATTGTGATGACGTTGGTAAGCGTGGGAGTAGCCTTGATTCTGGGGATCGCCCATGAGGATGCGGGCAAAAAGCAGTTGGGAGGATCGAACCGATGAAGCGGATTGCTTGGAGCTTTATGGTTGTCGGTTTAGTTGTGGGTTGTGGGGGCAATGCCCGATTGGAAATGGCGGCGTCGGACACGTTACGGGCCCTAGCGGATCAAGTGGCGGTAGCCATTGACGAATATCACCGGGAGGTTTCGAACCTCGACGACACACGTGAATCGGCGGTGGTATCGGCGTTTGTGGCTCGCATAAAGAATGACGTTGATGATGAGTCGGCCGTTGAATCACATGTTACGGATTTCAAATCGGCATTGGGCAAGATCCGCACGGATCGGGAAACGGAATGGCTGCGACAATCGGCATCCATGGAGAATGTAAAAACACTTCGTGAAGTAGCGGCGGGTCTGCAAAAGATGGCGATTGACAGCTTGACGCTGCAGGACGAGATGCGTCGTTACCTGACCGGCTGGATTGAGGCACGACGACAAGCCAATAAAGCAATGAATTCTAAGGGAGAATAGATATGTCGAAGCAGGACCAAACCACGGGAGTACTGGAAGAGCTGCTGGATACGCTGGAATCAGCGGCCGGCGGTAAGGGGGCAAATAATCAATCACGGGCCAAGGATTCGGGAGACGCCATCGATGCGGTTTTGTCGTCGGCCAATCGGATGACCAATGTTCGATCGCTGCGGGATTCGCCGGAAGTCGCGGCCTTTCGCGAGGCCCTGATCGACGGATTGATTAGTGTGGATACGGCAAATCAATTGCTGCGTCTGGTGAATAATTTGATCGTACGGTTATTGGCATAAAAAAACAGGCCGGGTAAGAGCGGGGAAAAACATTTTTGAGGCGGATTAATGAATGGGGAGCAGTTGGCTTTGCTGATCGGAGTATTGTCGCCTCTGGTGGGGGTTCCCCTGATAGTGATATCGCTTTATTTAAGGGCGATCCGCGAACATCAAACCACGACCATGGCGGAAATGACACACCGTATCGAGACCATGGAATGTTCGATGCGGGATCTATTGAAATCCAAGGCCGACTTTGAACGGGAATACACAACCAAAGAGGAGTGGGTACGGGAATCGATGCTGGCCCGTCAACGTCTGGAAAGATTGACGGAAATGATTACACGAATAGAGACGGAGCTTGAAAACGGGCAGTTGCTGGCGGCGGAACTCAGCCGGGCCACGACAGCGATGATAGAAATCGTCAAACAGTTGTCGGGCCAACAAGGGGACAACGATGTTGGGACAGTCGATTATCGAGGTTAATTGCTTCAATTATTTTTTATGAGACGGAGAAGGCAATGGCAAAGAACGGGGGAGCGCGTCAGATCAAGCGCATGCGTAACGAGGTTCTGGTGGCATTGAAGATGTTGTACCCGGCAGCGCTGCAGGGCGATCAGCTACTGCGTACGCTATTGGCTATCTGGCCGCAGTTGGAATGGGATCAACTGAAAAAGGATCTGGCCTATCTCTGCGATAAGGGTTACGTGCAGCGCATAATATCGGCGAGCGAGGCGGACGAAAGGATGACGCCGTGGCGGAAGCGATGGTTCCGGTTAACCTCAAGCGGGGTAGAGATTGCAGATCATTGCATTGAAGACAAGGCCCTGGAGATTTGACAAGGGTAATTGCTCGTTATTGGGCTAGCCCGCATATTTCACGGGTCTTACCGCCCGGCGGATGCTTTTTCCGCCCGCCTTCGTCAGAGCCGGCGATTTTTCCTCGACGTATTACCGAATACGCCTGTGGGAAATCGACGCCTCTTCCTTGCCGGACGAAAAAATCATCGCGCCGGCAATTACACTCTGTAAATTAGCATAACATTGTTGTGCGATATAACTGTTTTTTTTGGCGAACCTTACGAATATCAGCGAAAACACACGTGAAATTTACGGGTTAAACATTTATTGGCTTATAGGGGCGCTGATTTTATTGGCGGTGGCTATAGTAGTGTTGGTTTTTCTATGGACGGTGCTGAGGGCATGGTTATGGCAAAAACGTCAACGTCATTCGCAGAGCAAATATTATAAGCAGACTCATCGTGCCGATGGCCGTCCGTATCCGCCGGTTGCCGCGGGTATTTGCGAACAGTGTGGACGCACCAGAAAAAAGAT
>CP070790.1:865829-870590 GCA_020346805.1 Planctomycetota bacterium | reverse complement strand
GCTGGCTCTCCGGCGACGATGTACCCCAGTCGCTGGTTCACAACCTCGACCGGGCGTCATGGATCCTCAAGGAACAGATGCCAACCTGGGCCTTCGGACTGGCCGGCCGCTCCGCCTCTTTCGGTGAGAGGTACGGCGACATGTTTGACCATCACTCGGTGGTTTACGAGTATGCCGGCGGAACACGCATTTACGCCCTGTGCCGCACGCAGGCCAAAACCTACCACAATTACAGTGACATAATAATGGGTACCAAGGGCACCTGTTATCTCGGCGACTGCCGCATCGAAGGGGAAAAAAATTGGCGCTACGAAGGCCCGCATAATAATCCGTATGAAGCCGAGCAGAAGGCCTTGATAGAAGCCGTTCGCAACAACAGGCCCCTCAACAGCGGCTATCACATGAACAACAGCACCATGGTCAGCGTTCTCGGCCAACTTGCCTGTTACAGCGGAAAGCCCATCAAATGGGAAGATGTGTGGAAATCCAACTTCAGCTTCGGGCCCCTGCCCGAGAAAGCCAGTTTGGACATGGAGCCTCCAGCCAAACCCGACAAGACCGGCAACTACCCACTGCCGATGCCTGGTGTCACAAAAATGCCTATTTAATCGTCGTTTATAAAAAAAGACGAGTCCTTAAATAATCTAAAAGCAGATTCTCTTTCTAGCCAAAAGAAGAACAGCAAAGTGAGGAAATAATGAAAATAAAAATTACTATAAGTTTTGTTCTGTTATTCGCCGTAATTTGCCAAGGGAGCTCTGCTAAAGGACCTCTTGTTGTTCATCCGGAAAATCCCAGATATTTTATGGTCAAAGGTGATCCAGAAAAAAAGGCTGTGTATTTAACCGGATCACACACTCACTTCGTCTTCCAGGATGAAAAACTGACGAATTTAAAAACAGTCAACTACGACCAGGATTGTTCTCTATCGGAAAAAGATACGAATTATCTGCCCTGGAATGACTGTTACCTGGACTTTCTCCAATACTACGGCCATAATTTTACTCGCGGATGGGTTTGGGAGCAGGCATGCTGGGCACCGTGGACAAAAGAGGATGTACGTTATAGTCCGGTGATCTACCAGCGCACCGGTCCGGGAAAGGCAAGAGACGGCGAACCCAAGTTCGATCTTACTAAATTCAATCAGGAATATTTCGACCGCCTTCGAGAAAGAATCATCGCAGCGAGTAAACGCGGCATATACGTATCTGTTATGCTCTTTGAAGGTTGGAGCATAGAAAGAAAAGCCAAAAAAGGCCGTGAACATGAGCGTGGAAATCCATGGCTGGGACATCCTTTTAACCGTGATAACAATATAAATGATATCGACGGCGACCCAAACCAAGACGATGAAGGAAAAGAAACACACACATTAGCACTACCTGAGGTTACCAGGCTCCAGGAAATATATGTTAAAAAGGTTATCGATGAATTAAATAATCTCGATAACATCCTTTGGGAGATAAGCAACGAAAGCCATAAAGATTCCGCCCCATGGCATTACCATATAATCAACTTTATAAAAAAATATGAAAAAACAAAACCTAAGCAACACCTTATTGGAATGACCGGCTATGTTCTAAATAATCAGGAGCTTTTTGAGAGCCCTGCCGACTGGATAAGTCCCAACAAGAAGAGTCCTACACACAAAGAGGGTTACCGGCACAACCCTCCTGATGCCGAGGGCAAAAAAATCATCATTTCTGATACTGATCATTTATGGGGCTTTGGTGGTAACCATAGCTGGGTATGGAGATCGTTTACCAGGGGGATGCATCCTATTTACATGGATCCTCTGTGTGGGCGTTGGGATGTTACAGAAAAGAGGTCGATTCTGCTGCGCCACGCACTGGGACATACATTAAGGTTTGCCGGTAAAGTCGACCTTGCCAGAATGACTCCCCGAAATGATCTCTCTTCGACAAAATTTTGCCTGGCAAATCCTGGAAAAGAATACGTTATCTACCAACCTGCTAAAAAAGCATTCAATTTGAAACTGTCTACCGGCTCTTATTATTACGAATGGTTTGATCCACAGGCAGGCAAAGTCCTAAAAACCGGAAAGATAATAATAAAGACAACCGAACAGAATTTTACTCCGCTGCCGTCGTGTGTATACGATTCGGTTCTTTATCTCAAGAAGGTTAAGTAAGTTGAGATTGTATGATAGGGATTGGCTTGCTCTGCCGAACGGCGATAGGACTGGGAGACTAATGGAAATATTCACTACAATCTAATACCAGAGAGGATAGCCTTACGAATATCAGTGAAAACACCCGTGAAATATGCAGGTTAGTCGGTTCCCAGTTCGTGCCCCAAGTCGCAATAGAGTCGGACTCGCTCGATCGGCGTTGCCGGCGTGACCGGGCTTCCCAGGCTGAGAATAAATCGGCTGTTGTTGCATCGACCGGCCGCCACCTGCCTGCGAATCTCCGCTTTCAACCGTTCCTCGCTGCCGCTCTGCAGCACGCCCACCGCGTCCAGGTTGCCCAGCACCACACACCGTCCTCTAACGCGTTCCACAATTTCCTGAATTTCGTTGCGGAAGTTCTTCTTGCTCTACTCCAGCGCCAGCGCATCCATGCCCAGCGACAAAATAAGGTCCCACTTACCGGCCGGATTGCCACAGAAGTAGTAGATACTTCTCATACCGGTGGAGCGGATCCCCTCAATAAGCTGGCGAAGAAAAGGAATGTTTAGTGTCGCGAAAGCCTCCGGGCTTATCATGTCCGTCAGGCAGTCCTCTATCCAGATGCCGCTTGAGCCGTGTTCTGGCGCCTCGCGAACGTTGCGCAAGGCAACGGCCAGATAACGCTCGCACGCGTGCCGGACCAGTTCGGGTCGCGTGGCGATCAGGAGCATCATCCCTTCGAAGCCCCACAAGCCATAGGTCTTCCAGAGCGGTCCGGACACATGTCGGTAAGGCCAAACAGCTTGTCCGAACTCCTTGATAACGGCAGCCGCCGCCTGCCGCCGATCTTCGAGGGCTGCCCGATCAACGTCATTCTCATCGGGCAGAGGGATGTTCGCATCGATGTCTTCGAAAGACTCCGGCAGACGGTCCGGCTGAATGGATTGTACGCCCTCCGCTGTCCAGCCGCTGGTACGCGGGACGGGGATTTGCTCTTGGTGCCCTGTATGTTTGTTAATCCTGAACACGCCCGCCAGCCGGACCTCCACGGTCGTGTACTCCTCATCCTCCAAAGCCGTCCAGGGAAACATCTGCAGCCAGTCCTGGTCCAAGGCCGCGATGAGATCCCGGATCCATGCCACCTGCTGCCGGGCGTCAGACACGTGTAGATACCACCAAGGGTGTTTCGTCAGTTGATCCCAGTGATCCCGGAGGAAAACGCTTTCATAACAGATCACCACCGGCAGGTCCCGGCTTCCTTCCACCGAGAAAGCCGCTTCGATTTTTTCGCGTCCCGTCAACTGGCGTTTTCTCCTTGCAATGAAAAGAGTGTAATCGGCCACTCGAGAGTAGGCAAGCTTATGGACCGCTCAACGCGACACCCAATTCCGCCGCGACCTGTTTCATCTGTTTGATCGCCTTGTTGATGACACCAATTGTTCGGTCAGTGAACTGTGAGGGATCGCTCTCCCGCCGAACCGTATTTTCCCATTGCGGCAGGGCGTCAACCACTTCGCGGAGGCTGTCCAGATACATCTTGAAATAACGTCGGGCCTTCGCGCGGTCCTGCTCGGCGACACCTTCGGCGCTCACCAGATGCTTAAGCTCCCACAGTGCCTTTAGTGATTTAATGTAGCCACGCACGATCGTGCTTTCAATATAGAACCCGGTAACGGCTTTTTTAGCATCCAACCCTACAATGGCTGACTTTGCAACCATATCGCCGGCCAGCTTGACGGCTCGCTCAGCCTGGGCCACATCCCGGTCCAGTTGCCCGACTGATTTAATGTCGCCCCAAGGCGATCGGTACACGCCCCAAAGCACGTAACCGAGCTCCGGCAGGGTACCTTCTTTCAGTCTGCCGGCGACCTTGCCGGGAACGTCGCGCTGCTCGCCGCCGGGCCAGTCCGAGCCGTGAACATCCCAGGCCACCGGACCAATCGTCTCGGACCACTCAGCAAACAGGTCGGGATTGGCTATTCCGCTCCGTACCGCCCAGGAATGGGCAAATTCTCGTGTCGATCGACCGTTCAGGTTCCAGCCCCACTCGGCCATTGCTTCCACGTTGAAAGGTGCATAATGCACCCGCGGCGTAACGTACCCAATCAGGCCGGCCATACCCTTGTGGATGAACTCCGACATTCGGTAGTGGACAAAATGGGCACCGGTAAACGGTTGGGTAAAATGGACCATGGCCATGTTCGGACAGACGCCGACCCAATATCCTTTCCTGGCAAATTCCTCCACATAAGGCCGTAACATGGGAGTTTCGCCGAAGGTGTACGTGAACAGACTATGGTAATACCAGATCTTGACCTCCTTGGGCAGGGTTGCGAAGACGTCCTGGTTGCTGTCTTCGGTGGCTTCGCTGGTGAGAATCCGCAGGCCGAGGTTCGGTACGCGCTTCCTGGCCTTTTCCCAGGCGGCTACGATAATTTTTGCCTCCATGACAAATCTGTCCTGTTTACGACATCTTTCGCACTGGCAAGCCGGCTTGCCCTGCATATTTTCCGCCATCCAGACGTCCACTTCCTCGACACTCTTAATGCTGCCCAACCCGATCAGCCAATCCGCCAGTACATCTACAAAAACCGGCTGCGAATAACAGATCGCACCCTGGTGGACGTTGT
>CP070790.1:861955-865729 GCA_020346805.1 Planctomycetota bacterium | reverse complement strand
TCCATCTCCTTGGGTAAGAACCGACCAACATCGGCTGATTCAGAAACTCATGATACGCGATTGAAGGGCTTATTGGGATAGTGCGTGAATCATGGCCGCCAAGGCAACGGCCGCCGTCTCGATCCGCAGTATATTGGGTCCCAGGCTTACAGGTCGGCCGCCGGCTTCAATAATCGTATTGATTTCAGCATCTGTCCAACCACCCTCAGGACCAACCAAAGCCAAAATGGTCTTCGAAGAGGATATTTCACCCAATAAATCAACAATCTCTGTCGGTTTGCCGGTTCCTTCTATCTCATTTGCCGGGGAAACAGCAAGCAGTAATAGATCGAATTTATCGGCATCGTAAATCACGTCTTTCAGAGAACGCGGTTCATACAAGGTCGGAAGCCAACACTGTCCTGATTGTTTGGCCGCTTCAATAATCTTTCGCCGCCACTTTTCCCTCTTATGATCCGAAGCCGAACAAACTGAACGTTCTGTAAAGATGGGTTGAATCCCACTGACCCCTAATTCCGTGCATTTCTCGATAATCAAGTCCTGTCTGGGGCCTTTGGGAAGGGCAACCGACAGCGTTAAGGATGGAGCCGGTTGAGCCCTTCGAATCACCTGTTCCACCTCGACATCGATCCTATCTTTAGAGATTGATACAATACGGCCGGTTCCCTCCTGTCCTTTCCCATCAAACAAAATAAGCTGGTCATTAACTGATAACCTCCTGGATTTACTGGCATGGATGCCCTCCGCCTGCGGCAACCTTATTCTGCCGGCGGATAACGCCTCAACATAAAATCTTGGAACATTCATACTCATCATTATCCATCCCACGATATCAAAGATAAAGTAATGTCTAAGAGCGCCTGTTAAAAAGTCCCCTTTTGCCAACGATACTCAACCAGACTTCCCCCCTTGACCAGGGGGGATTGAGGGGGGGGCTGAATATCAATTCATGCGCACTCCGTATCCTTGATTTTGTCAGACGCTTTAAATACCACTACCCATAGCATATTAACTGGAAAATATAAAAGTGTATTGTTAAAATAATGAATTACATTTAGCCACAATCATTTATAGGTATAACCGTAACAGGTAGCTGAAATAACTTATTATAATAATATTTGCAAAACACTTCCAGCAAGAAGGTCTAATTTAAAATGAATACCTCAATTAAGGTATTAATCGTTGATGACTCGGAAGACGATGCCGAACTGATGGTGCATGAACTGATGCATGCCGGCCTCAACGTGTCCGCTCGTCGTGTTGACTCACAAGAGGAGATGGATGATGCATTGCAAAAAAGCACATGGGACATCATCCTGTGTGATCATGAGATACCTCGGTTTAGCTCAGATAAAGCCCTTAACCTGGTTAAAAATCTCAGATTGGATGTTCCCTTCATTATTGTTTCGGGAAAAATCGGCGAGGAACATGCAGTCGCTGCCATGCGTGCCGGATGTCATGATTATGTAATGAAGAATAATATCAAACGTCTGTGCCCGGTAGTTCAGCGAGAGCTGCGTGAAGCCGAGGAACGACGCGCCCACCTGCGGGCGGAAAAGGCCTTGCGCGAATCATTACAAACCTCGGCGGATATCGTACGGGCTATTCCGTCCGCTCTGTTCATCTTTCAATTCGAGTCGCCGGATCAGTTAATTCTGCTTGACGGCAACCCTGTGGCGGAAAACCTCATCCGTCAAAATATCAAGGATTTGTGTGGCAGTAATATAAATGAAATATGGCCCCAGGCAAAAGAGATGGGATTGATAGATTCCTTCATTAGCCTAATGGAAAACCACAATATATATGAAAATGATAATCTTTATTACAAAGATAATCGAATAGAAGGAACCTTCAGATTGCGCGCATTTGCCATACCCGGAAGAAGGCTGTGTGTTATTTTTGATGATATTACCGAGGGCAAACGTGCCGAAGAGGCTTTAGCAAACGAAAGACATATTTTACGAACGTTAATAGATAATCTGCCTGACCGGGCTTTTCTCAAAGATACCAATGGGCAATTCCTGCTGGCTAATATTGCCTGTGCCCAAAGTCTGTTCGCTGAAAAACCTGAGGACATAATCGGAAAAACTGATTTTGACTTCATGCCCCATTCAATAGCTTCTAAACATTTCAATGAAGAACAAGAAATTATCCGCACTGGAAAACCGATGATTAACCGTAAGGTACATGTCCAGAAACCCGAAGGTAACACCTTATGGATACTCAGCACCAAGGTGCCGTGGTATGATGACAACGGAAACATCGTGGGGCTAATAGGGCTTAACCGTGACATTACTGAACTCAAACTTGCTGAGGAATCAATACGGGCAAGCGAGGAAGCAGAAAGGCGATTCCAAGAAAAACTAACCGTCCTACTTTCGGTTTGCAACGAGCTTTCCACCATTGATACTTTTGACGAATTATGCCGCAAAGCCGTCATGCTTGGTAGAGATCACCTGGGATATGACCGCCTGGGTATCTGGTTTTTGGGAGACGAGCCTGATATTTTGACAGGATCGTTTGGAACATACAAAGACGGACAGCTTGCCGATGAAAGAAATCTCAGAGCCCCGGTCGAAGAACACCACTTAGAACTGCTTGAACGAAAGATCCCATATCGATTAGTCAATAAAACAGCCGATCGTGATACCAAAGGGGAATCCATAGATAACGTAATTAGTGTTGCCACCGCTATCTGGGATAGTGAAAAAACTATCGGCCTTATGATGGCCGACAATCTTATAAACCATAAACCCATTACCCACCGTGACTGCGAGCTGCTCGCTTTATATGCTTCAGCATTTGGGCATTTATGTTCCCGCAGATTGTCTGAAGAAAAACATCGAAGATTGGAGGCCCAGATCCAGCAAGCCCAGAAATTGGAAAGTCTGGGCGTATTGGCCGGAGGAATCGCTCATGACTTCAATAATCTTTTGACCATCATTAGCGGAAATGCCCAATACCTTCGCGATTCAATCACCCTCGATCCTCCAAGACTCACTGCTTTAAACGACATCGAAACCGCAGCCCGTCATGCTTCCGAGATGACGCGATCCTTACAGGCATTCAGCCGGCCTTCCAAACCACAAATTAAAAATACAGACGCAAATATCCTCGTCGAAGAGGTATACCGTTTACTGCGACGGGCTATCCCTGCCACCATTGAATTCAAATTAGACCTCGATCCCCTGCCATGTACCATTGCCGTTGATCCCGGCCAGACTCAACAAATGCTGGTAAATTTATGTGTTAATGCCCGTGACGCAATGCCTTCCGGGGGAGTTTTGATCATACAGACTCGTCATGTTGTACCCGACTCATTGCCCGTACACGCCAAAATAGATATTCCCAGTGACAAGTACATACGTATCAGTGTCAGTGATACCGGTTGTGGCATGAATCAAGACACAATCCGGACAGCATTTGATCCGTTCTTCACCACTAAACCAAAAGATCGAGGAACCGGATTGGGACTGGCGGTTGTATATACAATTTTGCAGTCTCACAACGGTGTTATCGATATCCAAAGCCAAATCGGAAAAGGAACAACCCTCCACATTTTTATTCCTGAAGCGGAATCCCAACCTGCGGAAACAGAACCGACTCAATTACCGACTGCTCGCGGAGATGAGAGAATTCTTGTCGTCGACGATGAAGAAATGATCGCCAGTCTGATTAAGACCCTGCTGGAAAGCAGAGGATATATTGTAACGGTGGCCAACAATCCTGCAAAAGCTATTGATATCGTTCGATCTGCAGATAAACCTTTCGACC
>CP070790.1:859060-861855 GCA_020346805.1 Planctomycetota bacterium | reverse complement strand
TTTACCACCCCCGTAAATATCATGTTTCACTCGGTATTGTGTGTGTGCATACGGACCACGGCAAGAAAGGGATCGGGCGATCTCTGGTCGATTATATCCTCAGGTTCACTCAGGAAAAAAATTATAAATCATGCCGGCTTGTCGCCAGTGCCATAAATATGGATTCCTTTTCCCTCTACAACCGTTCAGGCTTTGTGCCCAGAGTTATCTATCAGGATATGGTTATTAATGTTTCAGCCGATAATCTGAACCCGCATGTCCCTGGGAAAGATCGTGTCAGAGATGCTCTGGTAAAGGATGTCGCCGGGATGGGCGATCTTGAAATGGAACTCAGCGGAATAAAACGGGAAATGGATTATCTTTATGCCATTGAAAACTCCCGTAACGTATTACACGCGTCAGTTTATGAAAACGATCGGCATGGGATCGACGGCTTTATGATTTCCATCAAACATCCCGCCCTTAACATGATAGGTCCCTGCGTGGCCCGCTCCCAAACGATCGCAATTGCCCTGATGGGGAGGGAACTGGAAAGGTTTTCAGGGACGTGGGCATTATTGGTTGTTCCTATGGAACAAAGGAAAATGGTCGAGCAATTATATGGTTGGGGGGCCCTAAACGTGGAAACGCACCTCAAACAGGTTTGGGGTGAATTTCAAGAATGCAAAGGTATAGAAATGCCCAGCTTTCTTCCCGAAACCGGTTAGCTCATTGATCCCGAAAATATCCTCATCAGTCTCGGCGCCGCCGATCCGGGGGGATCATGATCGTATCCCGGCCCGCGGATTTTGATCGGCTCGATGAGGTACTTTTCCTACCCGAAAAATTTGCCCGCCTATGCGAGCGACTGACCGTTTAGCTGTATTTTTGCTGATTTTGACCTCGAATAACGACCTGAACCGATTTTAATAATATTAATATTTTTTGATAATTTGTTTGACAATATTAAGTTTATGAAGTATATTCCTATGGAAAGTTGAGTTTTTGATATATGTCCAAGAAACCGATCGTAAACGAGTGTCCGTATTGCGGATCGGCCATGACGGTGACCAGGATGACCTGCCATGGTTGTGGAGTAAATGTCGATGCGCCTTTTCCTATGTCCAGGCTCGGTAATCTGCCGGTTGAGCATCAGCGTTTTGTCGAGATGTTTGTACTGGCCAGCGGGAGCCTGAAAGAGATTGCCGAAAAAACCGGCGTGTCCTACCCCACCGTGCGATCCAGGCTGGATAAGGTGATTGAAGCCTTGCGAAACGAGATTGCCAAAACCAGACAGGTCAAGGGATCTCTCCTGGATGCGGTGGGAGAAGGCAAGCTGACGGCCGAAGAGGCGGCACGAATAATTAAGGAAATCTAGCCCGGATTATTCGCGGGAGTTTTCGCTGGTTTTTGTAATGTTATTGGTTAACAGGAATTATGTTCTCATACAGAGTTATACAGATATACAGAGTGTATTTTCCGGCGCGATTATTTTTCTCGGCCGACGAGGAAGAGACGGCGATTTGCCACAGGCGTATTCGGTAATACGTCGAGGAAAAATCGTCGGTTCTGACGAAGACGGACGGAAAAAGCATCCGCCGGGCGACAATGGCCCGTGAATAATTCGGGCTGGAAGTAGATACTCATGAGTAATGGTGAAGGTTCGCGAACTGACGATGGAAACAGCGCTGGGCCGGTAAATGCCGACCAGGAGGCGCTGTTGGACGAAGCGCTGCAGCAGGCCGACCAACGGCTGGTGGCCTCGCTTCAAGAGGATGAACTGCGCCGTCGGCGCAGACGCCGATGGGCCATTGGAGGATTCGCGATGACTATCACAGTAGTAGGGATTATTGTCGGTTTAATATTCACCGGCACAGATGGCAAACCTGCGGATGCCGCAAAGGGAGCAGCAACCCAACCCGAAAAACAAACAATAATCACCGCCGAGGATCTCGCCAGGGCAGATTCTTTAGCAAGTCGCGGCTGGAGCTTGTGGGGATCGAAAGAATATGCCTTGGCTGAAGTCAAGTTTGAAGACGCGATCAAGCTTGATCCCAACTCAACCAAGGCCTGGAACGGCCTGGGTTGGAGTCGTTTTTGGCTGGGGGACCGTTCCGGCGCCGAAAAAGCATTCAAAAAATGTGTCGGCTTGGATGAAAATGCTGCCGGTGCCTTGAACGGTCTGGGACAGATTTATTTTTTACAACGAGAATATGACAAGGCGGAAAAATATCTTTTAAAAGCCGCCGCTGATCCTCAGGCTTCGGCTGCCTGGTATGGACTGGCCAGGCTTTATTTACTGCAGGAAAAATATGAACAGGCGGCCAAATGGGCCGCCAAGGTGGTTGATTGCCCTGACGCTGACGAGGTGGCTAAGAAAATGCTGGACGCCGCCAGGGCTGAAAAATTGGATCCCCAGCTTCGTCGTCTGATCGAACCGCAGGGCGCGCCCTCAACCATGCCCCAAAAGAGTAAGGTTGATCTCGCTGCCTGGGAACGCAAAATCAAGAATCTAAAGACCCACAAGCAGACGGCCTTTGCCGTGGGGCCCCAACTGGTGGCCCTCGATCCCGACATTGGCTTCCTGATCTTTAAGAATACTTGGCCGGAACTGAACAACAGTGATGTCAAAACCGGCTTGCTTAAGGCATTTGCCTTCGCCAGACATCCCCGGGTACTTGATGTTTTACACATCGGCGCCAGCGAAAAAGATATAAAAGTTCGCAACTACGCCTACAACTATCTGGAGAACTATGCTTTTCAGAATTTCGCTGAGGATATTTCTGCCTACCATAAATGGCATAAGGAATTCGGCA
>CP070790.1:856408-858960 GCA_020346805.1 Planctomycetota bacterium | reverse complement strand
GGTACGATCAAGCCACTCGCCTCTCTGTGCCCAGTGACTTAGATATTCGGTTTGTCCGGTAGCAACTGCACATGTCAATTGGTAACCAAGGGGAGCCTTGGGATTCGGATGGGCAACAAGAGTCCGCTCAACAGCCAGCTTAAACGCTTCAGACTTCAGATAATCTTTCTTGTCAGCAGCCAGAGCGTAAACCAGGGTATTATACAGAGATGCTGACCACTGATGGCCCCAGGAATCGCACACCGGTTTTGATGAGGTCATTTGCGGTGCAAAATAACCATCCGCAATTTGCAACCAGCGTTTCGCTTCGTGCAAATTAAAGCGTCTCAAAAAGAAACGTCCGCCAAAAAAGGCATCCAGGGCTGTCCGTGTGCCGTGATTACCTCGAACAATGTTTTTCCTGGTTGCACCTTCTATCCGCCGAGGGCCTTCAGCAGAACGAAAAATATATAAAAAATCGCTGTCGATTTTATGGCGTTCTTGGGGGGTGAAGATGGGGTGATCGCGGATCAGATCCCATGCAATTATCAAGTGGTACACATAGCCGTGGAGCATCTGCGGGGCATCGCCTTTTGGATTATATACATCATGGTCGAACCACCAGCGCAGCTCGCGTTTGAAAACGGGAAGATAATCTTCATTTCCCGTGCGGAGATAACCGATCCCCGTTCGGGCGATCTGGGACATATACTCCCAACTGCCGGACATGCCGCTACGAAACCATATTGATTGATCGTCGCTTAAAAATTCTTTTGTATATTTGTTTATGTCGTCGGCCCATACGCCCAATTTGACTCGGTTGAGATAGCCGAGATTCGCCCCCTTCTGCTTAATTATTGAGATCAACTCATCAGCGGCTTCAGCCACACCCTGGACGTCACCGCCGCCGAGCATTACAACGTGTGCACCAGTACCAAATGGATCACGAATGGTTCTGATGGCAAATCCACCGGCACTGGGCCAGGCATAGTCGGTAAAGTCGTAAGCATCAAGGTACAAGCGTCGGGCACATTGTGAGTCCATCAGGTTTCCCAAAACGATGATTGATCCGGAACCCAGTTCAGCTGGCAAGATCGTATCCGTAACCACGCGGGGACGATGGGTGGTTGACAACTCAATCCCTTGCGCTAGCTGATTGGCCACCTCCTGGTATGAATCCTTTGGCGGACACACGATTACAGTACTGTTGGCATCCAGAGCGAGGCTCAAATCGGCATCAGGCGGTAGGGCTGGCGGATTGGCCCCATGGCCAACACTGGAAAACAAAGTAGTAACCGCAAGCATTAACCGATAGATATAAACATGGTAGAGACGCATAAACTTTGTGATTAATAGCATCAATAAAATTGGTAGGTATATAACATTGTTATATCACAGGCTGACAAATATACGTTTATAATTAATCCATAAGATAATAAGCTAGGTAAGAAAATACAACAATACTTCTCATAAGCTAACACAATGTCTGTGACGTTAGGATAAGGATTAGTTTTGCCCAAGAATACGGATATCCAGATTGTCTCTACATCTCTTTATTTTCTACCAGTAGGACCGCGCACCCCATTGAAGTTCGGCATGGAAACACTGCCGTATTTAACTAATGCCCGCAAAATACTGCCGATCTCACACAGGCGTTTCACACAATTATCATCAATCAGGCCATCTCTGTTCGGCGGAACATTCAGTAAGTAGTTGGCCTTGCGCTGGTTACAGAGTTTAACCATTTCCACAACTTGTTTTGCATTTTTCATGTTTTCTGGATCGTCCTTCGAATTCCAAAACCAATGAGGAGTAAACTTGTCGCAAACCTCTGCAGGCATTATGTTGCCCTCTGGCGGCATACCCTTGGGATCGTAAGGAAACTCGCAGCTATAAATGTCGGAATTTTTCAGGTCGTGTGCGTTGTTGGCGAGAACCAGACACCGTGGCTGCAAGGATTTGATATATGCCTTTATTTCCAGCCATTGATGTCGTGTGTACTTATTACCTGTCTGGTCAATCCACATGAGAGTAATTGGCGCATAGTTAGTAAGCAGCTCTTTCAACTGTTTTTTGATAAAGCCGCTATAGTCTCCGGTTGCCTCGGGAGGTAATCCATGCAGATCTGGTTTACCTTGCGGAATCTTGTTACTGTACTTAGTGCCCGCGTAGTTACCGGGGAAACAGTAATAAAATCCAACCTTAATACCTCGCTTTCGGAAGGCATTAACATATTCCCGCACAATGTCACCCTTACCTTTTTTGTAATTAACGAACTGGGTGATATCGTGCTCGGTATGGGCACTGTCCCACAGGCACCAACCGCCGGTATGCTTAACTGTAAGCACCGCGTATTTCATATCTGCAGCCTGGGCGGCTTTGGCCCACTGATTACAGTCCAATTTTTGGGGGGCGAAGAGCTTGGGATCTTCATATCCAGTGGCCCATCCGCGATCGATATATGTTGCCATATTGAAATGTAGAAACAATCCGAAACGGAGCCTCAGGAAGTCCTCCTGTAATTCACGGACGCTCACAGTACCCCCGACCACTGCAGTTTCATGCTGGTTAAT
>CP070790.1:852118-856308 GCA_020346805.1 Planctomycetota bacterium | reverse complement strand
TTCGGCGGTTACGATGGCAATTCCGTCACTTCGGTAAATGGTAGGCAGGTAACGGTAATCGCGAATGGCCTCATTGACGATAATATGTTTCGAACCGGTTTTTTTGTTTTTTTGTATTTGTTCCAGTTTAATCAGCAGATTACGGGCGGCCATTATTTGGGCTGATCTTTCGGCTATTTGACGAACACCTGGACTTTGACTACCTTTTTGGAAACGACCTATGCCGGTGGATTGAATAATCCGGGTTGTTTGGTTATCGAGATTATCACTGGCGGGCGTATAAAACAATATCATCGTGAAAATGGCGGTTAACATCGTGTCTCCCTCTGATGGAGTGCATATTGGGTTTGGTGGAGGTTTACTGCCTTAAAAGACAATAGATTACAACCCAGGTTAGGATTATTTGAGAATAATTTTCGATTAAGTAGATGGGATTATGTAAAAAAAGTGCGAGGGCCGTGATTCTCCCCAAACCATGACCCTCGTCACAGCGATGAATTATCAGATCCTAGGGAAACGGGTCTTTGATCGTGCCACTCTCCCCGGATAGCACCGTCTGCTGAACCGTTTCCCCCCGACCTGCCTGGGCCGCCCCGCACATATAATAATTAGCAATGACTATGCCAGGTGTGGAAAAATCCGTAAAAATATTACACTATAGATCATAAGTGTTTGTAAAATAGTTATTTATGCACAACAGCATTTTTCGCCATCAACAAGATATGTCGCTGCAGTTGGGCAATATTGCCCGATAATGAGATATGTTACTGGGCAAATATGGGGACTCATTGACTTGGCCGATACTCGTTGACAGACGAGTGAATCGTTTCTACTGTAGCCCGAAATGATTGTACTGATAGACAACTACGATTCCTTTACCTACAACCTGGTGCAGCGGATCGGGGAGATCGGCCGCAACCAGCGGATGAATGTTTATCGCAACGATAAGATTACACCGGAGCAGATTGAGGTGGATAAGCCTGATCGTATTATCATTTCCCCCGGTCCCTGTACGCCGACTGAAGCGGGCATCAGTGTTGAGGTAGTGAAGCATTTTGCCGGCAAGATGCCGATCCTGGGAGTCTGTCTGGGGCATCAGAGTATTGCTTATGCTTTTGGAGCTCAGATCGTGCGGGCCGATCGGCTGATGCATGGCAAAACCAGCGAAATAAAACACGATGGCAAAACCATATTTGAAGGTCTGGAAAATCCTTTCGTGGCCACCCGTTATCATTCATTAATAATCAAGCCGGAATCCTTGCCGGATGATTTCGAAGTCACCGCTCGCACCGTTGATTCGCCGGATAACGAGATTATGGGGATTCGGCACAAGACCATGCCGCTGGAAGGTGTGCAGTTTCACCCCGAAAGCTTCTTGACCGATGAAGGCCACAAGTTGCTGGCCAATTTCCTGAAGATGTAAATCGTATAACGACCGCAGGTCGTTGACTTGCAGTAGGTTAATAAAGGAATTGTTAGTGTTGGTTTTCCGAATTGTTACAACATGGTTGGTTGTGTTGATGGTTTCGCAAGTGGCGGTGAGTGCGAAGCCGAACGTTGTTTTCATTCTAACCGACGATCAGGCATACCATACCATGAAGTGCTGGGGGGGCGATGTCTATACGCCGCACATCGACAGTCTGGCGTCGGAGGGGATGCGGTTTACTAACGCCTTTACCGCAACCACTGTGTGTGCCCCCAGCCGTTATGGTTTTTTGACCGGGACCTATGCGGGCCGCTGTGCTCATGCTGATGTTTTAGCCGTATATCCGCGGGGGACAATTAACCGGATTTCAAATTTGCCGATGGTACTGGAGGATGATAAACCTGACATTGCCCGTTTGTTGAAAGGCGCGGGGTATGTGACGGGGATGGTTGGAAAGTGGCATCTGGGACCGACGCATATTGAGGACGTAAACCAATGGGCCAAATACGGTTTAAAACGATATCCACCCGATGCCGATCCCTACCATCCCGAAATGGCGAAGAAGCTTAGATTTAATCAGAAACAACTCTGTAAATTTATTAAAAAACAGGCGGGTTTTGATTATGTGGCCAGTGCCTATATCGCAAATTCGAAGGAATTGCATTGCAGGGCCCTTGACGTTCATAATCCGGAGTGGGTTATCAAGTCGGCAGTTGATTTCATCGAGCATAACAGAAAGAAACCCTTTTTCCTCTATGTTGCCCCGACTTTGCATCATGGGCCGCATCCCTCTCGATCTTTGGATGTGGATCCTCGACTGACGGGTGAAGGGATTGTTGATTATCATCTTAACCTGATGCCCCCCCGATCGGGTATCAAAGAACGCGTTAAAGCCGTAGGTGTCGATCCAAAGATGGCCTATTGTACGTGGCTTGATGACAGCGTAGGGGCGATTCTGAAAAAGCTGGATCGGTTCGGTATAGCCGAGAACACCATAGTGATTTACACAACCGATCACGGTCTTGAGTTCAAGTCGTCGCTGTATGATCGAGGGGGTGTACGGATACCCATGATGATTCGTTGGAAGGGAACCATCAAAGCCGGCCAAAACTGCTCGATTCCCGTGCAGAATATCGATCTGGTACCGACGCTTTTGGATGTTTGTGGTGTGGAAGTACCGGCGCGTGTCAAATTCGACGGCCGGAGCTTTAAGCGGATACTTTTGGGTGAAGGTAAACCAATTCATGATTCGCTGTACTTCGAGATCGGATATGCCCGGGCGGTACAGGTGGAAAATTGGAAATACATCGCCGTACGTATTCCCGGGAAGATGGAGGCCAGGGCCGAACGGCGGGGTAATAAGATATATTACATTTCTAATAACCATCTGGGCAAAAATGCCGCCAAACATCCTAATTATTTTGACACTGATCAGCTTTATGATTTGAGCAAAGATCCGGGTGAGTTATATAATCTGGCTTCGGATCACAGGTATGCTGATAAACTAAAAGAGATGAAGCAGCATTTGCGACGGTATTTGGATACTTTCCCTGATCGACCGTTTCCAATCAAATAGAAGGATGAGGGTGTATGATGAACATGTGTAGGCGACTTGTATTGTTTTGTTTGGCAGTTTTTTGCAGTGGTTGCGCAATCGGGAATCCCGTAAAGTCGAACGATGCAGAGCGACCGGCCGGGGCCCGCCCCAATATCATTCTCATTATGGCCGACGATCTCGGTTACGAGTGCTTGAGTTGTAACGGCAGCACATCATACCAAACCCCGTTTTTGGACAAACTGGCCGATACCGGCATGCGGTTTAAATACTGTTACTCGACACCGCTGTGCACGCCGTCGCGGGTACAGATCATGAGCGGCCAATACAACTTCCGCAACTACACCAGGTTTGGATCGATGGATCCCAGGATCACCAACTTCGCCCATATTTTACGATCGGCGGGTTACGCCACTTGTGTGGCCGGCAAATGGCAATTAGCCGGACGCCCCAAAGGTGACGGCACCTATCCGAAGCAGGCGGGCTTCGACGAACATTGTCTTTGGCAGGTCGATCGCAGGGAGTCTCGTTATTGGAATCCGGTTATTCAGCAGAACGGCAAAATCCGAGAGGATCTCAAAGACAAGTATGGCCCCGATGTTTTCTGCGAATATATCAGTGATTTTATGGAGCGACACCGAAACAGACGTTTCTTTGTTTATTTTCCGATGACGTTAACCCACGGCCCCTTTGTTCCCACGCCCGACAGTACCGGCGATGCCCCAAAGCACAAAAACAATAAAAAGTATTTCGCTGATATGGTTACCTATATGGATAAGATCGTTGGTCGGATCGTCGGCAAATTAGACGAACTCGGCCTGCGCGATAATACTCTGATCATGTTTACTGGTGATAATGGTAGCCCCAATGGCATAGTTACTCAGATGGGATCGAAAACGGTTAGGGGGGGGAAAAGTCAAACAACGGATGCCGGTACCCACGTGCCCCTCATCGCCAACTGGAAGGGAAATATCCAATCGGCCGAGGTGTGCGACAATCTGATCGATTTTACCGATTTCCTGCCGACCCTTGCTGAGGTGGCCGGTGCTGAAATTCCAAAACACATCAAAACCGACGGCAGAAGTTTCCTGCCCCAGCTTTTGGGCAGCAAAGGTAATCCCCGTCAATGGGTTTTTTGTCATTATCAGCCGATGCATGGTAACAAGAAATTGTTTGCTCGTTATGTCCATGATAAACGCTGGAAACTGT
>CP070790.1:842207-852018 GCA_020346805.1 Planctomycetota bacterium | reverse complement strand
CCTACCAGGAGCTGCTCGATTACCTGAATACCCTGCCCAACGCCAACCCGTTGATGAGAAAAACCCTCGAAGACCTGATCGCCAAGGAAAAAGCAGGTAAGACGCCAACCGAGACGGCGGCCACAAAACCCGCCGTCACCGCTGCCAAGAAAAAGGCACAAACCCAGCCCGCCGAGAAACGGTACCTCAAAATGCCGGAATCCGTAACCCATATGTTGCGGCTAAACCAGCGCGACGGTAAAACATACCTGTGCCTCGAAGATAGTAATCTTATCTACGAGGTAGACGACAAGATTTTTGAAAACGCATCCGCTGAAATGCACCACCACGAAATCACCAAATTTGAGGTCGACAAGGTCACCGATCTGGAATTCCATACCGAAGCTGCTGATATTGTGCTTCACAAATCGGGCGACGACTGGAAGTATTTGACCGATCCGCATTTGCCGATCGATAAACAGAAAGTAACCGATGTACTCAACGCCTTCCGCGAAATAAAAACTGATCGCTACCTGGAATACGACGCCAAAAACCTGGCCAAGTACAACCTCGACAAGAACTTCGACCGGGTAGTCATAACTTTGGAAGGCACCAGAAAGACCGAGATCCTGCTCTCCAAACAGGGACCGCCCGACGATCCTGAAAAGAGCAGATACGCCCTTCGTGCCGGCGCCGGCCCGAAGAAAGTCTTTCTGCTCCAAGGATCGACCGCAGATAAATTCAATCAGAAGCTGGAAGACTTCGAGAAAAAATAAGCCGTAAGCCGGGCCCCGGATGAAGAAAAACGGACATACTCTAACTTATCGTTTGTACCGGGATTGAACCCAAAACAGTGTACAACTTGTAATCATCTATCGAAGCTCTTCCAGAGGTCGACATCGATGCCCGATGCAGATGAGCCAATCCGCTGTACCGTACTTTATTCGGGAACGGTGCAGGGCGTCGGTTTCAGATTCATGACCGAACGGGTGGCTCGGGAATTTAAGGTAACCGGCACCGTTCGTAACCTGCCCGACGGGCAGGTGGAAGTGGTGGCCGAGGGCGATCCATCCGAAATCCATCGCTTCCTGGCCGGCATCGACGAGGCCATGAGCGGGTATATCCGCGATCGGCAGATTTCCCGGGAACCCGCCACTGGAGAATTTCGGGATTTTTCCATCCGGTTCTGAATTTGCGTAAGCCGTTAATTATGATACAATGTTCGGTTCGTATTTTTATGGACTGTCGTGAATCCTAGTGAGAGCCAATATGCCCAAGCAGAAAACACACAAAGGATTGGCCAAACGAGTCAAAATAACCGGCAGAGGCAAGGTCAAACGCCGAAAATCGTTCGTCGGCCACCTGCTCAGCGGGCGGTCGTCAAAAAAACTGCGCCGACTGCATAAAACCGCGGTCTTGGGTTCGGCAGACGCCAAACGCACCCTGAAGGCCTTGGGTAAATAGGAAAACTGCCGGTATATTATCGACATCGGATAGGAGAATACTAATGCCGCGAGCATCATATGGAGCAGCTAGAGCACAGCGAAAACGTCGCCTCCGCCGGTCCGCCAAAGGTTACCGAGGTGCTCGCAGTAAAGCGACAAAGTCCATAATGATCGCCGTCACCCGGGCCAAGGCCCACGCCTACCGCGATCGTCGGCTCCGCAAACGCGATTACCGCGCCTTGTGGATCACCCGCATCACTGCCGCCTGTCGGTCCCGCAATATCAGCTATTCCAGATTCATGAACGGCCTGAAAAAGGCCTCCATCGCCCTAAACCGCAAAATGCTCAGCGAACTGGCCATCGCCGACTCGGCCGCCTTCGACAAAATCGTCGAACTGGCAAAGTAACAGCAACATCAAAAAGTCAAAACGTCGAAAGTCGAAATGTCAAAATAAATGGACCCACCATTTCCCTACGTCCCCCTGCCTCCGGTCTCCCCATCGTGAGCCTCAGTAGTGTAGGGCACGGTCGAGTCCCGACTTGCCGGATCGAGACCTGCCATTATTCTTATCTCCTCTCCTCATTCTCCAACTTGATCGGGGAATCCATCACTTCGCCAAATCATTATCGCAATCTATAGCAACCTGGATTCCCGTTGAAGTTTGCTCACCTTGGCGGGCGGGAATAACATCAAAAATCCAATTTCCAAATTAAGCAGATATTATTAGAGCCATCGTCCCGACCAACATTACAACGTGATTACACACTAGCCGCTCTCATGCAACTCGCGATATACCTTTTCAATCGCATCGACCATGACATTATGATCGAAGCGCTTCAGGCACAACTCCCGGCCGGCAGCGCCCATGCCCTTGCGTCCCTCGGCATCACCCGCCAGTGACACCATCGCCTCAGTTAAACGATCGATATCATTCAATGGCACCAGCTTGCCCGTCTTGCCCTCCACAACCACCTCCGGTGCTCCATCGATATCAAAGCTGATCACCGGACACTGCATCAACAGCGCCTGCACTGCCGTTCGCGGCAATCCCTCCCACTGGGAAGCATGTACCAGGATATCCGCACCGGCCAATACTTCCGGTACCTTGGCCGGTGAAAGCAATCCCGTTAGATGAACATGTGATCTCAGACCCAGTTCTTCAAGTCGGCGCTCATAAACCTCACGCTGCGCACCATCCCCCACCCAAACAAATCTTAACTTCGGTACCCGCTCCACCGCTGCCGCCATGGTCGGTATAAGCTGCTCGTATCCCTTGTCACGAAACAGCCGGGCCACCGTGCACACCACAATCGCATCATCGGCAAATCCCCACGACTGTCGAACGGATCCACGTTTATACTGCGTCGGATCGTACCACTCCGTTCGCATGCCGGAATAGACGGTAACAAACTTTTCCCTTGCCGCCAGACCTGCAGCAACCGCCTGATCGGTCATGGCGTCGGCCACACAGATAAATCGATCCGTAAACCGACCACAATACTGTTCCGCTTTACGATAAAGACCCTGTACCAGCCGGCATTGAGTACGATTGAAACTCATCCCATGAATGGTATGCACAACAATCGGCACGCCCGCACTGTGGGCCGCCAATCTCCCCAAAATTCCCGCCTTACTGCTGTGGGTATGGACTACATCCGGTTTAATCTCCGCAAAAACCGAAGCCATACTTCGCCATGCCCTAAGATCGGCCAACGGTTTTATCGCCCGGCGCAGTGTCGGCAGAACCCGAACCTCATAACCGCCGGCCCGCGCCTCGGCTAATAACGATCCCTCGGGGCCGGAATCCGGACCGGTAATCAAGGTAACCTGATGGCCCTTGGCCCGAAGGCCCTCACAAGTCAACAACGTGTTTTCCTGTGCCCCCCCTACGATCAGGCGTGTAATGACATGACAAATATTCATTGATTATCATCCGAGCCGTCGTCAGTCGCTTCTGCATGTTCACATTTTGATATGTGGTATCGCTCTCCACCTAACAGGTAGCTGCCCGTCATATCGTAACGAACCCACTGCAGGCACAATCCCCGCGCCGGTGCCATCGGTCCCGCGTTGGAACGATCCCGGCTGGCCATTATTTCCTCGATCGCCGTCGGCTCCCAACGCCCCCTGCCGATCTCGATCAGTGTACCAACCATGTTGCGTACCTGGTTATACAAAAATCCCTCACCCTCAACATCGATTCGAATTTCATCGTAATATCGATACACTTCACAGCGAAGAACTCTCCGCACCGTTGATTCTCGCTGATGACCCTGGGTGGCAAAGGCGGCAAAATCATGCTCCCCCAAGAAATAATCCGCCGCCTCACGCATCCTCTCCAGGCTTAACCGATGCCAAAAATGATACACGTAACGCTGACGCTGACGCTCGACCGGCCTTTGCGAATCATTATATATGGTATAGCGATAAAGTTTGGAAATCGCATCCATCGATGCACGAAAACCCGTCGACACCTCGCAAACATGATAAAGAGATACATCCTTCGGCAAACGACTGCCCACTGCCTTGCAGATATTCTTACAGGGTATTTCACACGTTGTTTCAAAATTGGCAACCTGCCCGCTGGCATGAACTCCCGCATCCGTTCTTCCCGACCCCATAATAATCACCTGATGACGCACAACCCGGCGAACCGCCTGCTCCAACACATCCTGAACTGTCCGGAAGCCGGGTTGCTTCTGCCAACCGTGAAAATCCGTACCGTCATACGCTAATAGAAGAAGAATATTACGCTGCATGTAAACATTCTATTGGGCTTGGGGCGGGTATTCAACGGCCCGGTTATACGAAATGATTTATATAACGATGATCAGCTAGGCAACAAGCTCTTCCTCCAATTTGCCTTTGAATCTGTTACGTAGTCGGATTATCACGTCCTTATGAATTTGACTCACCCTCGACTCCGACAAATCCAGCACTACCCCAATCTCCGCCATGGTCAGATCTTCAAAATAATAGAGTATCAGAACCAGTCGCTCTTCTCTGCTCAGTCCACGGGTAATAAATTCCGTAAGCATGGCCCGGGCTATTCTAGCGGAGGGATCGCTTTGCCTTACATCGCCTACATCCCAGGCCCGTTCCCCCGAACGTCCTCGAAAACCCGCACCGTCGCGCGGATCCATCGCCGAAAAATGAACCTCCCGCCCCAATTGTGAAATACGCGAAAGCTGATCGTAACGGTCCTGCGATAGGCCCATCCGCTTGGCCACCTCATGGTGCATCGGTGGCCGGCCTAACTCCGCATCAAGCATCTCCTGCATATTCACCCGCCGCTTTTCAAAGGTACGAACCGTCCGAGATTGTGGATCGAGGCTCCTTAACCAATCCATAACTGCTCCGATGATACGCTGCTGGCAAAAAGTCTCGAACTTGGCTTTCCTCTCAGGGTTATACCCCTCAACCGCCTCGATCAAACCGTCATAACCGGCGCTGCAAATCTCATCATAACCAATCTGTGCCGGTAGTTTGCGAGACAGCCGGGCAGCCTGCATATGAACCAGATGGGCATAATACTCCACTAACGTGTTTCTTATCCCCTTGTCTCGCGTCTTTAAATATTTTTTCCACAGCTTCGGAACTTTACTATCCTGTGTCTTCATGACAACCTCCCGGATAATAAACAACATCAGCCTCATACATACCGCGGTTATCGATATAACCGCACTATGGCAAGGTGCCACCCGGCTCCATCGTCATGCCAGCCTCTATTGCCAAACACAACGACTACCTGAGAGATTATGAAACTCACAAGTATTCCCTAGTTGTCAATGATTATTGTTCCGGCGGGGACATGTAAGCCTCCGTGCCGGTACAATCTTTCTGAGACTCATCCTTGAGTCCCGGCTAATACATTAACCACTCAACTTACAACCCCTCAACTACCCCGTAATAACCATCCTCGCATTGTTTTTGACTTGAACGAGATTCACCGCGCCACGATTAGCCAAATGTATTAGCCAGCAGTATTTATAAACCATAAATAAGATGAATGCAACTGGAAAATTCCAATAATTCAAATTTTTTTTTAGAACCTAGCGCGATAAAATCTGTGGCAACCTTTAACCTTTTAACTGTGAAATCCAATGATGATATACTTGCCCGACAATTGATCTCAATAGTAATATGCATGACGATATTTCGCCGCCATTCACCATAAAACTGCTCGATCCTTCTTTATGACTTGAAGTTAGGACAAATAATACTTGATTACAGGAAAATGAGCAAAAGGATCATATTAACAATCACTGAAACACCTAATAAGGCCCCAATCACAAACACCCAAACCAAAGGTATGGTTGCTGTAACCGGCTCATCTTCTGCTTCCGGTGACTCCATTTCCACCGTTTCACCGCTTTCGGCAAGACCTTGAAGTAAATTGTCATCATAACGTTTCCTGGCTTGCAGCGGCGGTTCACCTCGGGCCACTGCCTCAAGATCCGTCAATAGATCACCGTAACTTGTATATCGATCCTCCCGTTTTTTGGCCATCATACCCTCAATTACCTCACCAACCCCCGCAGAGAGAGTCGGCACAACATGGTCCGGTGGAATCAGCGGCTCTTTCAAGTGTTTATGCATTACCGCGGCAGGTGTCGTCCCCTCAAAAGGAAGTTTACCCGATACCATGTGATAAAAGGTCGCACCTAGAGAATATACATCCGCTCGAAAATCAATATTGACTTCCCCGCGAATTTGCTCCGGACTTATGTAATAAGGTGTGCCGTAAGCCCGACCCGCTTCAGCTACTGCCGCCTTCAAATCTGCCGTCTCACGTGCCAAACCCATATCCGCAAGCTTGGCAACACCGCCCTTGGTCAACATGACATTTTTAGGCTTGACATCGCGGTGAACGAAACCACGTTCCGATGCATGTTCAAGTGCCCGAGCAACCTGGATAACAATATCCAGAGCCTCTTCTTCCGTATAGATTTTGTTAGCCGCCAAATCGTCATACACAGTCTTGCCGTCGATATATTCCATCACAAAATAGTGATAACCACCAGCCTCGCCCACGTCGATCGCCTGGACAATATTATTATGATTAAGACGGGCCGCCGCCCTACCCTCCTTATAAAACCGCTGAACAAACTCCGGATTCTCGCCAAGCTTCTTGGGTAGAACCTTGATGGCTACTATTCTATCCAAACTCAACTGCCTGGCCTTGAAAACAGTGGCCATGGCCCCTTGGCCCAATTTGCCCAGTATCTGAAATCCGGGAATTTGCTGGGCCCGACGGGCTATGGAATCTTCCATATCCATACCCAAACGCTGAATCTGTGAGCGGGTGACAAAGCCGCAACGGAGCATCACTTCTGAAAGAGAAACTCGCTTGCCTTCCTTCTTCAACAACTTCTTCTGCTCTTCCAGGCAATCATTCAGTTCCTCAAGACTCATCAGCTTACGCTCAACCGCCAATCGGCCAACTTGAGAATCGCTTATTACATCTGCCATAAAGCGGCCTCCGACCAAAGGAACCTTAACGCATAATATACGTCTTTATACGGGCCTTTACCCTGTATCTGCGTAATTTATTGATCTTGAAGCAGCCATTCAATAGCCGAATCGGCTGAATGACAAGTTAATACACACTCAATTATATCCCCCTGAATGCCGATCTTCTGCTTTAAAATCAACCTTATGC
Source organism: Planctomycetota bacterium (assembly GCA_020346805.1). Lineage (GTDB taxonomy): Bacteria > Planctomycetota > Phycisphaerae > UBA1845 > PWPN01. Next base: position 844,931 of record CP070790.1, on the reverse strand, counting down.
ACCACAAATTTCAACCATCTGACAGCTTCATAATTATCTGGCTCAGCCTTAGTTAACGCGGATAATGCTTTTTCGCATGCCTCTACTTGACGTCCGGTAATCAGCATTGGCCCGCCGCCACTAAAATCTGAAACCCCCGCCACTCGGGCCAGTAAATTCCGTAGATGGTCAATACCTTCTCCGCTATGGGCACTGACTACCCCCCCCGAATCCGTAACTCGTTCCATAAGGATTTTATGATCCGCATGCATGGGCCGATCACTCTTGTTCCATACATATACTCGCCTTCCGATGAACTTATCCCCCTCATTATTGAATTCTTCAATCGCAATCCTATCTGCCATCGTTGGCGGCATCGATATATCGATCACTCGTAACATAAGATCGGCTAACTCGATTTGCCCGTGGGCCCGGCGTACCGCTTCAATCTCAATTGGTTCCGTACTTTCACGTATTCCTGCAGTATCCACAAAGGTAAACGGAATGCCGTTGATCGCACCCGGATGCTCCACCCAATCACGAGTCGTTCCGGGAACATCACTGACTACGGCACGTTCTCGCTCCGCCAAAACATTGGCCAGCGTCGATTTCCCCGTATTGGCCTCACCAATCAAAACCACACGTACTCCTTCCAATAACAATCTGACCTTCTCGCTGTTACTCAGCACATCAACCAGCCACCTTCGGGCGGAATCCATGTCGCCCTCTTGGATATTTTGGATGCTCTGCTTGATTTGAATCCTTAACTTATCCGCCACTTTAATCAACCAGGAGGCTACGTTTCTGGTCTTGGCCCGCAGTAAAAGCTCGAGCATCTCCTGTTCGATGGTGTCACACGTTTGATAGCCTTCACTCAGTAATTCAATCGGCTCAACAATATTAATTCCCATGCCTTTTAATAAAAGTAATACACGTTGAACAATGCGCGGACCACCATGCATACTGATATCGACAATCTGTTCACCCCCTCCCGTATGCCGCACCGCAACCAAGGCATCGTCGATCGGCTGATCCCCGTCAAAAATTTGACATAGCCTCAACTCATCCCCCGGCATCTGTTCCAGATCCATAAACCTTTTTGACTTTAATAACGGCGTAACCGCTGCCCCGGCCCGTAATCCAATGACCTGAACCACGGCTATTCCACCTCTGATCGGCGGAGTCAGGCAGGCAGCTCGAAGTGAATCACGCGTAGCCATTTTTCTGCACATATTGTTGGTATGCAATAACCAAACCGTCCAGACAAAGATCGTCATAAACACGATCCACAAAATCGCAAGCCTGGGCAATCACTCGCGCATCCCCTCCGGTAAGGACCAATATCGGCCATTTGCCGATCTGTGTGGCATAACCCTCCGTTACCTCCCGCAATGCACCGGACATCATGGCAAAAATACCATTCCGTATCGCACTTGTGGTATCCGTACCCAGTATTCCCTCGGCCGCACCAACTTCGACCAGGGGTAACAAGGCGGTGTGTTCGTGAAGGGCCTGGGCCGACAAGGCCATTCCCGGCATAATCGTCCCTCCCAGAAAAACACCATTGTCCGAAACCAGATCTATCGTCAGGGCTGTCCCGAAATCCGCCACCACACATGCGGATTGTACTTTTATATATGCACCTGCTGCCGCACAAATCCGATCCGTGCCCACCTTCTCCGGCTCCGGCAAATCAACGCCCATCGGTAAATCAAGTTCCTCCCCCACCACCAGCAATGGTTCAATGTCAAGTCTCCGGCATTCCGACCTCAACTGACTTAAAGCCGAAGGACAAACCGAACTTATCACCACCCCACGCCCTTGACTTACGGGCAACTCATTCCATGTCTGTTGTAACAGTTCCAGAATTCCATCCAGTGGTTTGGGGGGCACGTGATCCGCCGGAGCCCGTTCCCCCTTTTCACACACAGCAAGCGACACCGCTGTATTGCCTATGTCAATTAACACCAGACCATAATCTCCGTCAGTATATCCTTCGGCTATCACTGATTGTCTCCGTTTGAGTCATCTTTAATTGCCGTCTCACCATCATCGTTTAAGCCGGGATTAACAATAATCGTACCTCCTTCAATAACAGGCTCAAAGGGAGGACGCGGTGGAAGATTACTAAACGGGTCATCGACACGGGCGGCGTCAGCTTTCGCCTCTTCTCGTTTTCTGACCTCTTCGATCATCGACCACAATTTCTCTCCAAACACTGACAATCCTTGACCGGTAACTCCACTAATCGCCAACACCTCCCGATCTATGGCCTCACTCAAGTCAGTTACCGCTTCCAGCGTATCAGACAGATCGATCTTGTTGGCCACCACTACTTCCTGCTTGGCCGCCAGCTTATGCGAATATTTTTCCAGTTCTTCACGTATCACTCGATACGCTTCTGCCGCCTTCGGTTGACCTTCCAACGGATGAACGTCAATTATATGTACGATCACACGGGTCCGCTCGATATGCCGAAGAAATTCGTCTCCCAGACCCGCTCCCTCGTGAGCCCCCTCTATCAGACCCGGGATATCTGCCATCACAAAACGACGATACCCCGAAAGTTCAACAATACCGAGCTGGGGATTCAATGTCGTAAAAGGATAGTCGGCTATCTTGGGATGGGCACGACTTACCCGGGATAGCAGCGTGCTTTTACCCGCGTTGGGTAAGCCAACCAATCCCACGTCGGCAATTAACTTAAGCTCCAAGCGAAGCCACCGTTCCTCCGGTTCCTCACCT
>CP070790.1:838388-842107 GCA_020346805.1 Planctomycetota bacterium | reverse complement strand
CGTTAACTGAAGCAATCCGCGACTATAACGAATGTATGTTGGCAATCGACGAAAGTGTCGGCTCTGTGGTTAAAACGTTGAAAGAGCTGGGTTTGTATGAGTCCACGTTAATAATATTTGCGGGGGATAACGGATTCCTTTTTGGAGAACACGGTTTGATCGATAAACGCTGCATGTACGAGGAATCAATCCGTATCCCCTGGATAGTATCATGCCCCGAGTTATACGGCACATCGGGTAAAGTTGTTGACAAAATGGTTTTGAATATCGATCTGGCCCCCACAATTCTTGATGCAGCCGGTGTTGAGATACCGGAAATCATGCAGGGAAAATCCTTTCTTGATCTACCCAACAACCCCGATAAGCCCTGGCGATCGGCTTTTTTGTATGAGTACTTTTGGGAAGAGGTATACCCCGAAACACCAACATGTTTTGGCATACGAACTGATGATTATAAGTACATCACATATCACGGCGTCTGGGATACCAACGAACTTTACGACCTGAAAAAAGATCCTCAGGAGATGCACAACCTGCTTCATACATATAAAAGAAGAAACATGAAAAACAAGGGCGTAATACCGGATAGCGGTTACGAAAAGGTTTATAATGACCTGCGTAAACAGTTAGTTCAACTCATCGAAGAGATGGGAGCACGCCATCAACCCTTGTGGGAAAAATAAATTGCTCCCGGTTCGTTTTATAACATTTACGGCGCAAATACGACAACGATAACAAATCTCATTTGCCCTCATTAATAAGTTAGGGTATATAGGTGCGATATGAATTCTGTCAGCTTCCGAAAATCGACATCGATGTTAGTGTAAGAGTTCTCAGAAAAAGCGAGGCACGATTATGGTAATAAGTCACAAGACAAATCGTCGAGTTTTATACCCGCTGGTGTTGGCCTTAATTTTTTCTGCCCATATGTTATGGGCGGATGAGCCTTTTGACTATTTTGAAAACTCATGGAGTGTAATCGGCCTTAAAGATTACCGGGATGGGACGCGGATATCTCCGGAAAATGAACTGCTCCTGGCAGAGAAGGACAAACTTCAGCTTAAGTTCGGCCGAAGTTTGACACCGTTAAGCCGCAAACAAACCAAAACGCTTCTGGAAGGTTGGCTGCCGGTTGTTTTGCTGACCGCTGAGGACGAAGAGGTACGATATGCTTTTACCTTATGGGCTACGCCGTTACCCACGGTAAATAATTGGCATAAGGCTTTTGATTGGCCGGGCGAGGGTGAGAACTTCCTGATTTGGATTAAGGTCAAAGTAACCAATATCGGTTTAACGCAGGCCGATGCAAAACTGAGCATAGAGCGGATTACACCGTCCGGTTCTAAAATTACGCCTTTCAAATGGTCTGTTAGACCTGGCCAAAGCGTTGAAGCGGTTGCACGTATACCCTACGCGCCAATTGAGGATACATCTGTTTTTGATAGTGAAAATCCCAAACTTTGGCTTAATCGCACCGTTGAATACTGGCAGGGAATGATGACCAAGGCCGCCCGAATCAAAGTTCCTTGCCTGAAGGCCACCCAGGCAATGCTGGCCGCCCATGTGTGCCAGTTGATTGCCAACGACCACGGTGAGCTTCATGGGGGGGAAGGGTTCTACGATACGTTCTATATTCGCGATGGGGGCTACCAGATTATGGAACTTGAAGAGGCTGGCTTGTTTGGTGCAGCCCATAAGGCGGTGAACTACTATTTACGCAGCCAACTCCCCGAGGGCCGATTCGAAACCCAGAAAGGACAGTTCGACGCCAATGGCCAGGCGCTATGGGTTTTTTGGCAATTCTATAAAATCACCGGTGATCGCGAATGGCTGACAAAGGTTTATCCTCAGATGCGCAGCGCGGTGGACTGGGCGATGAAGGCTCGTCGACAAGCCTCCGCCGATTCACCCTTTGCTGGTTTACTGCCTGCTGCCCTTGCGGATGGAGAATATTTGTGGGATGGCAAACATCATATCGTGGGCTATGACTTCTGGAACTTGCGCGGGCTGCTATGCACGGCCGAGGCAGCTAAAGCTCTGGGCAAGGATGCTGAAGCTAAAGAGTTGTTTGGCGAGGCTGATAGTTATCGTGCGGATATCGAGGCCGCCTGGAAGCGAACCGGTTTGGCCCATTTCCCGCCGAGCTGGGAAAAAGAAGGCACTCATTGGGGTAACACCGAAATCCTATGGCCGACAATGCTTTTTGTGCCGGATGATCCGCGTGTTACAGCTTTGCAAAAAGAAGCCAGGGAAGTGCACGGCGGCGGATTCGTTGAGGGTACCATTCGATGGCTGTGTCCCAAACACCCCTCTGCAATTCATCCCTACATGTCCGCTTACACAACGATGGCGTCGCTGATTCGCGGCGAGCACGAGCAGGTGGTCAAAGATTTTTACTGGTATCTGCTGCACTCTACCGCGACGCATGCCTTTGCTGAAGGCATTTATTATAAAAGCCGCACGGCCTGGAATGAAACTATTCCTCATGTAACCGTGGATTCGAACTATGCACTTAGCTTCCGGCACATGCTGATGCACGAGCACGGTGATGAGTTACATCTGTTGCCCGCGGTACCTGATTGGTGGCTGGAAGAGGGTAAGGAGATTCTTGTCGAACGTGCCCCTACGCACTTTGGGGAAATGAGCTTTCGTGTCTGCGGTCTGGCCAAGGGTGTGGAAGTAACCCTGGAACCTCCCAGCCGGAATCCACCCGAACGGATTGTTCTTCATCTGCCGCAATCGCGATCGCTTATTAACAAATTGGAAGGAGTTGAGGTTGAGCTGAGTTCCAATCAGACCAAACGTTGGGATTTTGCCACCGTAATCAAACTCTACCGCGAGCAGGCAAAACAATAGTTGTAAGAACAATGCCTGACGATATCATTATTCAAGGTAGCAGGTGTGTTTCCTGATCCGATCTTCTTGGGAAGTGGACCCAATTTGTTGTTGATATTGGATTTCCTCATTTTCTATGTTCAATGACCAATGTTCATCGCTGAACCGCCGGCATCATTTTATTACCGTGACAGTTCTGATCATCGGGGCAACCGTATTTTCTGCAGCCCTATTCAAACGAGCCCTCTATTGCAACCAGGAGGGAATTTATACCGCCTATGAGCATATCTGGGCGGATTGGCCCATGCATATCAGCGTTTCATCGATTTTTGCATATAAAAAACCCCAATTTTGGTTCTCGTCTCATCCCCTGTCCTTTGGTGCCCCGCTTACCTATCCGTTTTTGATGGATGCCTTCATCGGGTTGTTTATGCGTTTCGGCACTTCGGTCATAAGTGCATTTTATGTTTCATCATGTATCGCTTTTGTGGCCTTGGTTATTGGAATATATGGTTTCATGTGGATGCTGTTCCGCTCGCGCTTCGTCGCCCTGGTAGCCATCTCCTATCGTTTGGATTCGTTCACTTCTGGCAGGACTTGAAGCACATCTCGATAAAGGGCAAATGGGACCAGACGCATCCGAGGTTGTTCAAACTTAACCGCGATACCCAATACACCGATAGCCACGACACACCAAACGACGGGAAGGATACGGACGTGGTGAAGGACATCACCGTATACCATACCGGGTGGTTGGATACCCCCCGGAAGATAAACGGGAAGCTCCGCTATTACCGGGAGCGTGAAGGGGGAATCGATGCGGCGACCGTTGTTCCCTTCGATGGGGACATCCCGCCGATTCTCCAAGGCGTGAAGACGGAGGG
>CP070790.1:835211-838288 GCA_020346805.1 Planctomycetota bacterium | reverse complement strand
TCTGGTGGTGCCTATGAGCAAACAATGCAAACGAATACGAAGTATCCCCAGGCTTCGACCCCGCCCTGCTGACGCCCACAAAGGCGACTTCGGCCGGGTATTGGTTGTCGGTGGCAGCAGAGGAATGATCGGGGCACCGGCCATCGTGGCATTGTCCGCCCTGCGAAGCGGTGCCGGCCTGGTAACCCTGGCCGTTCCAGAAACCATACAGCCGTTCGCCGTTACCCTATGCCCCTGTGCCACCTCCATTCCGTTACCGGAAACCTCCACCGGCCAGATCGATCCCCTCCCTGCCCGTCAACTCTTGAAGCACCAGGGACTGCTCGATGCCGAAGGTGACGGCAATCCCCCGGATGTCCTGATCATCGGCCCCGGGGTGGGACTGGGCTCGACCGAATACGCTAAACAGTTTTGGGAACTAATTAATTCTTTCAGGAACGGCCCCTTGGTGCCGGCGGTGATCGACGCCGACGCCTTAAACCTCATCCGCCGATCGTCCTCAGAATCCCGAGCCGGCTGGGACAACCAATATCATTTCCGCACCGTCATCACCCCCCACCCCGGCGAACTGGCCAGAATGCACGGCGTAACCACCCGCGAAATTCAGGCTGACCGCGAAGGCTATGCCGCCCGCACCGCACGCGAAATGAGCTCCCAGCGCCAGGAGGCCGACTACACCGTCGTCGTGGTCCTCAAAGGAGCAAATACTGTCGTCACCGACGGTTCATCCATCTATACCAACCGTACCGGTAATCCCGGAATGGCCACCGGTGGCAGTGGCGATGTATTGGCCGGCATGATCGGGGCCCTGATCGGACAGGGTATGAGTACCCTGGATGCCGCCATCGCCGGCGCGAATCTCCACGGCTTGGCCGGCGACATTGCCGCCAAAAAGGTCGGACAGGTCTCACTTATTGCCACCGACATCATCGACGCCCTGCCCCAGACCTTTATGAAAAAGAATCCGGCATCAAGAAGCAAAAGACGTACCGTCAAAAAATAAGGAGAGGTAAGTCATGAGCATATCACTAAACCGGCGAGAATTTGTAGCAATCACCGCAGCGGGAACCATCATGCTATCCGGACAACCGGGCGGCAGGCAAACATTGGCCGCCGATAATGAAAACTGGCCCCAACTGCCCCGCGTTAAAATCCATAAGGTTTATGCCGGCAGGACCGGACATGCCTGGCCCAAGCCGAAGTTCAAACCTCACGATGAAGTCGCCAAATTCGAGAGACATCTGGCCAAAGTCGAACAAAAGCTCGGTGACGTTAAGTTCGTGGGCGGCGAACTGGTGCAAAATCCGCAGCAGGCCGCCCAGGTAGCAGCCAAGCTGAAAGACGCCGATGGAGTTCTGCTGTTCCACCTTTCCATCAGCACCGTTAAAGAAATGCAGAAGATCGTGGACGCCGGCAAACCTACAGTCATATTCTCTCAACCCTTCAGCGGGCACGGCTGGATGGATGTCAATCAGTGGCGCAAGGCCGGCAAGAAAATCGCCCTCTTAGCCACCAGTGACTACGATGAAATTGTCCAGGCCGTTGCCCTGCTCCGCGTACCCGTCCGCATGAGACAATCGCGTATGATATCCGTGCCCGGCGAACTGACCGGAACCAAACCCGCATGTTCTTTTGAAAACGTCAAGGCCTCCCTGGGCACCGAGGTAATTCCGGTAAGCTATCAAAGGGTTATTGATACCTACCAGACCATCGAGCCAAAAGAAGCCGAGACCGAAGCCGAACAATACTGGATCAAACCTGCCCAAAAGATCGTCGAACCCACCCGCGATGAGATCATCAAGTCCGCACGGCTCTACCTGGCAGTTAAAAAGATTATGCAGCAGGAACAAGCCCAGGCCGTTACCATCAAGTGTCTCGGCGGTCTGCCGATCGACAAACTCGGCTACCCCTGCCTGACCTTCAGCAAGTTGGATGATTTGGGTATGGTCGGTGTGTGCGAAAGGGACATCGACTCGGCCCTGACCAGACTGATGTTCAATTATGCCTTCGGTATCCCCGGCTTCATCACCGATCCCCTTTTCGATACCGCCAAAAACGCGGTCATCCATGCCCATTGCACCGCCCCTACCAAAATGAACGGACCCAACAGTAAACGGGCACCATTCATCATTCGCACCCACCGGGACGACGACAAGGGTGCCTCATTGGAAGTCGAATTACGTGTCGGGCAAATCATTACCTGCGCCAAGCTGGTAAACCTCGATACCATACTGGTGTCCACCGGCAAGATCACAGAGATTCCCGACTTTGAAGACCGCGGCTGCCGAACTCAAATCACCACCGAGGTAAAAGACGCCCAAAAGATGCTCGACAACTGGGGTGCCGGCCTGCTCGATGAATACGGTTGGGTAGCCCAACTCCACCGCGTAGTTTTCTATGGCGACCTCGTACAAAGCACCAAACATATGGCCGACCTTATGGGATTAAAAGTTATCGAGGCAATGTAGTATCATGAATATCTCATAGTATCTCCCCCCTTTAAAAGGGGGGATTAAGGGGGGTGGCAAAATACTATATAAATCAAAAACAGGGAATACAAATGATACGTTTAGTTAGATATTATGAGGGTGAATAAATAATTCAGAGCCCCCGAGCGCAAGCAAGCCGGGTAAATTAACACGTAAGCAAACAAATCAGAACGGAGAAAATCTATGTTACCCTCTATATGTGTAAAAGTAATACTCATAAGCATGCTGACCGGACCGGGAGATGATTTCTTCCAGTTTTCTCCCACCGAAAAACTCCAAGCAACAATAAGCGTGGACACCTCACGGGCCACCAGGCCGATCTCACGGCGACTGTTCGGCAAATTCACCGAACATCTGGGGCGCAATATCTACCACGGCATGTGGGCCCAGGTCCTGCGTAATCCCGGATTCGAAGACTGGCCCTACTTCTTCGCCAACGAGAAAAAGATGAACCAGGCAAGAAAACAGACAGAAGATTATGGCAAGCCATGGCCTAAGGGATTGGCTGCCCATTGGCTGCCCGAAGGCAGCGGCGAAGTTACCTACAAACTCGATACCGACTGCATCAATTCCAAATCATCGCAACAC
>CP070790.1:826949-835111 GCA_020346805.1 Planctomycetota bacterium | reverse complement strand
GATGCGAGACCACAGGAAACTTCGGGCTTTCGAATTAGCGGATGATCTCGTTTTAACTATTTATGCCAGCACGAAAGGCTTTCCTCGCGATGAGCAGTTCGGATTGACCTCGCAGGTCCGGCGAGCGACTGTTTCGATTGCCTCAAACATCGTCGAGGGTTGTGCTAGGAACTCCGAAGCCGACTTTCTGCATTTCCTCGATATGGCTTACGGCTCAGCCCGTGAGGTCGAGTACCAGATCAGTTTGGCACATCGACTTGGTTATCTGTCGCAAGATGACTTCAACTCCTTGAACTCGAAATGCGAGGAAACCGCCAAGGTCCTCAACGGTCTTATACGCTCCCTCCGAAAATGAGTCCGTAGTCCATAGGTTAAGGCTTTAAAGATCATCGCATTCCTCAAGACTCCGGACTCCAGACTCTGGACTCCAGTCCCCTTTTCATTCCCGCTCATTAACATTCGCGGCTGGTTTTGTTAAATGCACGAAAACATTACAATTAAACACATGTCCCATTTAATCGACTACCTCCGCAAGCTGCTGGTGCTGATGGTTGAGGTGCTGATCCGCGGCTATCAGGTAATCCTGTCACCGCTGCTGGTTGGCGGCTGCAAGTTTTATCCGAGCTGCAGCGAATATTTTATCGGGGCGGTGCGGGAATGGGGTGTACTACGTGGCTCGTGGCTGGGCATCAAACGTCTGACCCGCTGCCACCCAGTCAGTATCGGCGGCATCGATCCGGTTCCAAAGAGACAAACAAATTAGGAGATCTCCGGAATGTATACGATATTTTACCTGACGCTGGTGTTAATTTGTCTTTGCGGTTGCGTTTCGGATTCGGGTGGCAGCGCCCCAAAGATTCCGCCCGATCCGCCGGTAGCCGAACCCGTCTACGGTAAACAGGATTTGGGCATAGCCAAACCCAGCGCCCTGGAATTCTGGGTCAAGTGGCCGAAAAGGCACAACCACCCCTGGAATATTATCCGCATGTGGTTTCCGGAGAATAGTTACATTAAAGACGAAAACGGTAAGCAAATATGGAATCTGCCGATGGTCCATGATCCTGCCGTCTGGGAAAACACAGAAACCGGCCTGCGGGCCGAGATCGATCTTCCCGGCGGGGGCAGGTTTATTCGCACCATTGAAAAGGACGGTGCTACTTTATACCTGAGTGTCTCGGTAGAAAATAAAAGCGACACCACCTGGCAGGAATTTCACCAGGGCAGTTGCCTGCAGTTATCGGCAGCGCCGGATTACGAAGACAACACCGGCGAAAGAACATATTGGGTATTGGACGGCGAGCTGAAATCAACATACCAGATGGCCATCACCAGTCCCGGTAAACGTGGTTCCCGCGGGATCGGCGAAAAGGTCAAGATGAAAGACGACACGGAAAAAACGGTCAGCGAAGGGGTGGCTTTTGTAACCAGCAGGGATGGCAAATATGTTTTGGGTTATTCCTGGCAGCCGGCACACGGTTTGTTTTATAACCGGGCGGGTATTGTGGCCTGCGTTCACGTCCAGCCACCCAATCTGAAAGTCGAAGCGGGTCAGACCAAGACCCAAAAAGGCATTATCTTTATCCATGAAGGCAACCTGAAAGAAGCCTATCAACGCTATCACGATTGGAAAGAAAAACTATAAATAATCGCAGAAATACCAGCAGAATATCAAACGGGAACAATAATCTGGTGCAAATTTGTTTGTCGGGGGTTGTATCTGTCCAACGAATCTATTTTCGCTTGAAGATGCTTCTCCATCCGGTGGGCGGCACCGGGCTGCGGTAGTCGTGCAGGTTGGTCGATCGTATGTCCTCCACCGTACTGAAGACCTCCGGATCAATACTTTGAGCCACCTTCAGCACCATAGGCGTATCTCTGCGCGGAACCACAACAAAGGAGAGTGATATTTCACTCTTATATCCGTGCCCTTTGACTTCGGTGACCCGATAACCCGCCAGTCGCAAGCCGGAGGCAACGGCGGCACTCCTGGTGCAGGAAATAAGCCTGATCGCCTGCATGCCGATGGCCAGCTTCTTTTCCATCAGAATACCTACCGCATTGCCGGTGGCAAAACCGGCGGCATAAGCCAAGATATTATACCAATGATCCAAATGGGTCAGCACACCCGTAATGGCAAGCACCCAGATAATAACTTCGATAAAGCCAAGTAAAGGTGCCAGTACATGACTACCACGAATAACAAAGATAGTACGAAGCGTACCTATGGATACGTCAAGGATCCGGGCCGTGAAAATAAACAACGGCCAAAATAACGGGTGCATATCCAGCCATTGCATGAAGAGAGTCATAAATTCAATCCATTATTCAAATCGATAATTATAACCGGGATTGAACCGCAATAAACAACACCGGCAAGAACCATGCCGCATCCGGCTCAAATCAGTCAATATTTGATGCTCTATATCTTTACGGTCAAAGAATAAATCGGCTGACGTCTTCGTCTTCGTAGATGTTTTTTAGCCGATTGTGGACGATATCGGCATCGATGGTTACCTTTTCGCCGGAGCGATCGGGCGCTTCAAAGGATATTTCCTCGAGCACTTTTTCCATAATGGTGTACAAACGGCGGGCCCCGATGTTCAAGGTATTGCGGTTTACCTGATAGGCAATTTCAGCCATGGCTTCGACGGCCTCCGGGGTGAATGCCACTTTCAATCCCTCGGTGGCCATCAAGGCCACGTGCTGGCGGGTGAGGGCGTTCTGCGGCTGGGTTAAAATGCGCACGAAATCGTCCTTGGACAGGTCGCCCAATTCCACCCTGATGGGAATTCGGCCCTGCAACTCGGGCATCAAATCGGAAGGTTTACTGGTATGGAACGCCCCGGCGGCAATAAAGAGAATATGATCCGTCCTGACCACACCATGTCGCGTATTAACCGTCGAGCCTTCGATGATGGGTAATAAATCGCGCTGTACGCCCTGGCGGGAAACGTCGGGGCCGTGGGTGCTGGAGGTCGGGGTGGCGATCTTATCCAGCTCGTCAAGAAAAATTATGCCGGTGTTCTCCGTACGGGCAATGGCCATCTCAGTTACTTTTTCGCGATCGATTAATTGATCGCAAGCCTGCTGAAACAGTACTTTGCGGGCCTCGCGGACGGGCATACGCCGGTTTTTAGACTGTTGGGGAATCAGCTTTTCGAAAAAGTTTTGCACCTCGGGATCGATTTGATCCATTCCGATGGTGGCCATCATGCCGACGGGAACGGCTTTTTCTTCGGAAACGATTTCCACGTCTCGGTCGTCGAATTCGCCGTCACGCAGCCGCTGGCGAAATTTTTCCCGGGTACGATGCCTCTGTTGGGCGGTTTCACTGGTGGGATCTTCGATACCGGGATCGTGCTCGCCGCGGGGCAGCAAGGCATCCAGCAGGCGTTCTTCGGCCACGCGTTCGGCCTGCTGGCGAACTACTTCGGTCTGCTCCTCGCGTACCATATGAATGGCCAGGTCGAGCAGATCGCGGATCATACTCTCGACATCTCGGCCGTGATAACCTACTTCGGTGTACTTGGTAGCCTCGACTTTCACAAAGGGGGCGTTAACCAGCTTGGCCAGGCGCCTGGCAATCTCGGTTTTGCCTACACCGGTGGGACCCATCATCATAATGTTCTTGGGGCCGACTTCCGGCCGCATGGCTTCGGGCAATTGCTGGCGGCGCCAACGATTGCGAACGGCAACGGCAACGGCCCTTTTGGCATCGTCCTGGCCGATGATGTATTTATCCAATTCTTCAACAATCTGTTTGGGGGTCAGTTCTTTCATAATACAAACGCTGATAATTCAAAAAAACAAAATATTACCATTCTCTCAACTTTATCACCTTACATTCCACTCACAAAGACTTAGAGGATCTCGATAGTAATCTGATCATTAGTGTAAATACATATACCTGCAGTAATGAGCAGAGATTCTTTTACAATATCCGCTGCATTCAGCGACGAGTGCTTTAACAGGGCTCGGGCGGCGGCGGCGGCATACATGCCCCCGGAGCCGATGCCGATGACCCCGTCCGTCGGCTCGATTACATCGCCGCTTCCACCGATGATCAGTGATCGTTCCTTGTCGACGGTAGCCAGTAACGATTCCAGCCGGCGGAGCACACGGTCGGTCCGCCAGTCCTTGGCCAATTCGATGGCCGCCCGGCGGATGTTACCCTTGTACTGCTCCAGCTTGCCCTCAAAACGCTCCAACAAGGCGAAGGCGTCGGCGGCGGAACCGGCAAACCCGCAGAGCACCTTGCCGTCGCATAACCGACGGATTTTGTTGGTGTCGTGCTTGACGGCCGTCTCGCCCAGGGTTACCTGCCCGTCACCGCCTATGGCGGTCTGACCATCCCGGCGAACGGACAATATGGTCGTGCTATGAATAATACGGTTATTGGCAGACATCGCTCGTCAACTCCATCAATTGGCCTTTTCAATCCGATTTCTAGTGATTGACGGTAGCAAAATCAGCGATTTTCCGCAACCTGAAGGAGGGTATTCGCGTCAAATAGGGAGGAAGCTTATCATGACTGTCGGCTGGTTGGGCAAAGTCCCGAGTCAGGAGCATATCATGGCTAAGTATGCATTTAATAAACAAAACGTAATCTGTATCATGGCAACGGCATTATTGGCGGTGAGTGCCGGCTGTTCCAAACAGGGACAACAACAACCGGTTAAAAGCCAACCGGCCGAAACACCGGTGATCATCCAACCACCTGCTACCAAGCCAGCGGCTACTAAACCAACGGCCACCAAACCGGCAGCCACCCAGCCGGCATCCACATATGATTCAAAACCTCCCTACCCCGTCAAACTCCATGTCCGCTCGCCCGACGACAAACAGCCCGGCTGGCTGAAGATTGTTGAATTAGCCGATCCTGATACACCAGCCACCGCAGATGGAACGTTTCCAGAACAAAACCGTTTCTATGTAGATACGCAAAACGTCAAACAAATCCGAATTCATGTAAGCCATCTGCCCTTGGCCACACGTAAACGGATCATTCTGCAGATTGACAAGCAGGGAATCGAAATCACCCGCAAAAAAAATCGAAAATTTGTAATCCTGGAACGCAGACCAACCGGTGAATGGGTGGTGGTTAAAACCCCGAAGTAAGGTCAGCTCTGATCACTTTTCAGAAAGTCCGGGCAATATTTGCGGCTCGTTCTTTGGCCGAGGCTTTTACCCGGTCGATTTTTTCGGGTTCAGACAAGGTAGGCTCAACGATGATACTGCGGATATCGGTAAAGCCGATATAAGCCAAAAGGGTTTCCAGGTAGGGTATTTGATAATCGTAAACGCCGGAGCCCGATCCGCTTTTATATTCTCCACCGCGGGCATAGATTACAACGGCCGGCTTGCCAATGACCAGCCCTTTGTAACCTTCCGAAGGCGAGAAGCTAAATGCCAGGCCGGGCTGGGTGATTACATCGATAAATTGTTTGAGTCTGTAGGGTATGCCGAAGTTCCACATGGGTACGCCGAACAGATATTTGTCAGCCGAATTAAAGTACTGGAACACCTCGACCACTCGCTGCCAGGCCTTTGCCTGTTCGGGGGTATGATCCAAACCGTGCAGGATGGCGTATTTAGCGTTAATAATCTGGCCGTTGAATTCAGGCAGGTCATAATTCCAGAGGTCCAAAGTTTCCACTCGATCCCTGGGGCGAGATTTGCGGTAAGCGTCTATGAATTCATGGGCCACACTGATGGATGTAGAGCGATCCTTGCGCGGTGAGGATTCAATGTACAGCAGCTTCGGCACGGTCGGGGCTCCCCAAAAGACGGTTTCGGTACTATCCTGAAGAATACGAAGAATATATAGAGAGTTCTTCAAGCTGATTTTAGGCAGGCCCCTGGAAGTTCGACCACAAAAAAGTCATACTTTTCCCGGAAAGATTGAAGGCATACAAGAAATATCTAATCGAATCAGGAGCTAAGTGGGGTTGACCTCAGAGGCAGGCTCGCAGAATATGTTGGATTCCCGCTCATGGAGCGGATCGAATATCAGGCCTGGTAAGAAGTAGATGTCTATTAGCTTTGGAGTTCAGCGTATATGCCACCAAAACTGCCTAAACGACCGATGGTTTTAATAATTCGTGACGGATGGGGGCATAATCCCGATCCCAAGTCAAATAAAAACAACGCCGTCTATTTGGCTAACACACCGAACACCGATCAACTGCTAGCCGAATATCCCAATACCTTAATTCATGTCTCAGGTGAGCAAGTCGGTCTACCGGTCGGCGTGATGGGCAACAGTGAGGTTGGCCACCAGAATATCGGTGCGGGCAGAATCGTCAATCAGGAGATAATGCGGATCACCAGGACTATCCGAGATGGCTCATTCTTCAAGAACGAGGTTTTACTTGGAGCCTTCGAGCACGCTAAAGCGACAGGTGGATCGGTACATCTGATGGGCCTGTTCTCCGACGGCAGGGTACATAGCGATCTGGATCATGCGTATTCGGTGGCCGAGATGGGCAAGCAAGCAGGTTTTGACGGCAGGCGCTTTTTTGTCCACGCCATTATGGACGGCCGGGATACCCCGCCGGACAGCGGTAAAGGATTCATCGAACAACTGGAGGCAAAATTGAGGGAGATTGGCATGGGGCGAGTGGCCAGTGTGGTGGGCCGATTTTATGCCATGGATCGCGACAACCGCTGGGATCGTGTATTTGAGGCTTACAAAATGTTGACCGCCGGTGCGGACCTAGTGGCCAATAGCGCCGCTCAGGCGGTTCAGGATTACTACCATAACCCGACCAGTAACAGCCAAATAGGCGATGAATTCATCCTGCCCACCAGCATAGCACCTGAGGGCAAAGTAGAGCGGGCACAACTGGTCAAGTCGGGCGATGCATTTATCTTCTTTAATTACCGCGGCGATCGGCCACGCGAAATCAGCAAGTCGTTTGTATTACCGGATGACGAGTGGAAAGAAGTTCCCAAAAGCGGTTTCGATCGTGGGCGAAAATTGGATAATCTTTACTATGTAGGCATGACCGAATATGAGAAAGGCCTGCCCATCAAAGTTGCCTTTCCAAAACCTCCACCCATGAAAAATATTTTTGGTGAATATATCGGCAAATTGGGAATAAAGAGCTTCCGCTGTGCCGAGACTGAAAAATATCCTCACGTAACCTTTTTCTTCAACGATTATCGTGATCAACCATTCGAAGGTGAAGAACGCAAATTGATCCCCTCGCCTCGCGAAGTGAAAACCTACGACGAGAAACCGGAGATGTCCGCCTATGAAGTTACGGCAGAAGTGCTGGAGCGAATCGCATCCGACAAGTACGATGTGATTATCATGAACTACGCCAACTGTGATATGGTCGGCCACACCGGTTCGAAGCCTGCGGCCGTCAAGGCAGTGGAGACGGTTGACGAATGTGTGGGCAAGGTGGTTGATGCGGTACTGATCAAAGGCGGGGCTTTAATCGTTACCTCCGATCATGGCAACTGTGAACTGATGGTTGATCCCCAAAATAACGGGCCGCATACCGCACACACCACTTATGATGTGGAATTTATTTTGGTGGATGATCGGTTCAAAAACGTGAAGCTGCGGAGCGGCGGAACGCTGGCCGACATCATACCGACATTTCTTGAAATGATGGGCATCGATCAACCGGCGGAGATGACCGGCAAATCGCTGTTACCTTAAAAGGCAAAACGATTGGCGTGATATTCGAAGATCACAATGCCAACAATACTGACGGTGCTAAAATACAGCTTCTTCTCGTATTGCCCGCGGTTACTGATAAATGCCCTTGTCGTCGGAAAGTTCGACGAGCACCTCTATGCCTTTACCGCCGATCGACTGGAATCGGCATAAGGCAACGAATGATGCTGTTGGATTTTAATTGATTATGTTTTGAAACATCCTATATAATAACGGCTGTTGGACAATTTCGTTTGAGAAAAATCCTCGGATTATGACGCTGATAACAAGCGGCATTTGTCCAACGCATATCGAGAAAGGCCAAAGATGCCTATCATTACTTTAATGACTGATTTTGGCACCCGCGATCATTATGTTGCAGTCATGAAGGGAATGATTCTGCAAATCAACCCCAAGGCTACCATTGTAGATATCACCCACGAAATCGGTTCGCAGGATTTGTTCCAGGCTGCGTTCGTTCTCCGCCAATCTT
>CP070790.1:823946-826849 GCA_020346805.1 Planctomycetota bacterium | reverse complement strand
CCAGACTTACTCCCTCAAGCTCATTTTTCGCAGATAAATTGCATAAATCTATCAACGTCGGATAGATATTGAGCAAGGTGACCGGTCGGTCGCATTGCTGTTTCGGCTCGGTCAAACCGGGGACCACCATAATCATCGGGGCTCGCACCGCTTTCTCCCAAAGTGCGAATTTGCCCCAGTGTTGCTTCTCTCCCAGATGATAACCGTGGTCGCTCCACAGTACGATGATCGTATTGTCGGCATAGGGACTTTTGTCCAGGGCCTCGACTAATTTCCCGACGCAGACATCGACGAAGGTAATACAAGCCAGATATGCCTGCACCGCCTTTTTCCAATGGTCGGCCTTGACAATCTTATCGTGATGCTTCCAGGGGGCGGCCCAACCGATGGCCGTCTTCGGCAGATCGTCGAGATCGTTCTCTTTCACCGCCGGCATGGAAATCTTGTCCAGCGGATAAAGATCGAAGTATTTCTGCGGTGCATACCATGGCAAATGGGGACGATGAAAACCGGCCGCCAGAAAAAAGGGCTTCTGGTGCTTTTTGTTAAGCTCGCTCACCGCCCAATTGGAGGTTTTCATGTCCACCATGTCCTCGTCCGGGATATCCAGCGGACCCCAATCGTTAAACCACCACCTGTCGACCAGATTGTTGATGCCGTGTAACGGCCAATTGGGCGGGGGCTCCTGTTTGGGCTCGTGGAAGTATTCGTGCCAGGACTGCGGATCGTGATAGTCCGAATGGAAGATTTTACCGCCCCCGACTACGTGGTAACCGTGGGCCATGAAGTGTTGAGGCAGGGTTACCGCATCCGGCAGCGCCGCCCGCCAGACATGCGGATTATGATATACGCCGGTGGTCGAGGGTCTCAGCCCGGTCAGCAGGCTCGCCCGCGAAGGATTACATGCCGGTGCCGAGCAATAAGCCCGCGTAAATAACACGCCCCGGCCGGCCAGACGATCGATATTCGGTGTCTTGACCTCCGGATGGCCCCCCATAACTCCCACCCAATCGTTCAAATCGTCAATGGCAATAAACAATACGTTCGGCCGGTCACTTGGTTTGGTAACAATTGACGCTTCAGCCTGGCTGCATCCTGAAACAGCAACCAGCAGGATAACAATTACCATGATTCGAATACTGAGAATGCGAGTATTGTGTGAACTATGGAATAGAGAATAATTCATGTTGAATGTGGTCATCAAAAGATCTCCCAACAAAATTAATTTACTAATTCAGACCTTATTATCCTCGTCAAGAATGAATCACTGTCAACCTTGAAAAAAAGGTTGTTCAATTCAAGTTTGTTCGAAGGCGGGTCAATGGGAATCTGATAACCGGCTGCCTCCCGATTAGTTCATAAACAACCGGTTACCAGAGTTGAAGTTGGAATTAAAAATCCTCAATCCACGCAGTCCGGATCGGCCGGGATATTGATACCGCTGTAGCAAAGCTGGAAAGTAGCGAAGTCCTCTTGATCCACGTCTGAGTCGAAGTCGAAATCGGCATCGATATAGCCTTGCGGATTGGGTACCAACGGGCAGGCCGGGGGAAGATTGCCGGGATCGTAGGGGATTTGCGGTCCCGTTGCACAGTTTTCGAATATATCGAAATCGTCCTGGTCCACATCGTTATCATTGTCATAGTCCGCGTTCTTGCCTACCAGCGGTTTGTCTAAACGGGCGATCCAGGGTTCGATTCTGCCGTAGGGATTGCGCCCCGAACCGGTGATGGTTAGTCCGTCGTCGGAGATGTCGGTGGCATAAAATAGCCACCAGCCGGTCAGGTCAAGTCCGTAATCGTTTTCCAGGACGTCGTGTAGTTTACGCATCCCGTTCATGCTGTCCCAGATGAACGCTTCATTACCCAGATCGGATGTACTATTCCCTATCACTACCGTTCCATCGGCGGAGACGCCGTAGGCAAAACTTTCAAAAACCCCGCCGGGTAAATCACCCAGGCCGATCATGTTGTTGTTTTCCCACCGAAACGCTTCGTACTTCGGTGTTGATTGAGCGGATTCGCTATAACCGACGATCACTGATCCATCGGCGGAGCAGGCCGTGGCATTACTTCCAAATCCTCCTCCAGGCAGCTCCCCCAAAGCGGTCATGGTTCCATTTTCCCAGCGGTAAGCCTGAACCCCCACGGGTGTAGAGGTGGCGCCGACGATAACCGATCCATTGGCGGAAATATCATTGGCCACACTAATGGGATCAGTCGGATCAAGTGACCCCAGTCCAACCATTACCCCCGCTTCCCAACGAAAGGCCTCGATTACATCGTTGTCGACAGCGCCTCTGCCCACCACAATCGAGCCGTCGGCCGAAACGGAATAGGCGTAACTGAATAATTTACCTCCCGGCAAGTCGCCCAATCCGGTCATCACTCCCGCTTCCCAGCGAAAAGCCTCGTAAGGGTCACTCAGGGTCGAAATACTCCAGCCCACGATCACCGATCCGTCGGCAGAACACTTTATCGCCTGGCTGTGATAATCACCCCCCGGCAGATCGCCGAGGGCGATTATGTTGCCGTCTTCCCACCTGAATCCCGTCGCACCGTCATCGGTAAACCCGATCCCCACGGCTACCTCGCCGTCGGCCGAAATACCTTCCCCATAGCCCCCGCAACTGCCATCGGGAAAACCGCCCAGGCCAAAAAACGCCGGTGTGTCATTGAGGTTGATGATCTCTAGATTCTCTAAACGGATCTGTTCAAGTTCGGCCGCACTCAGTGCGGTATCGTAGATGCGCACATCGTCGATCCAGGCCGGCGGGGTCCGATCTGTGCCCGGATTAGATGGATCGCTTCCTACGCGAAAATCAACGGCGTTATCCAGTAAATCGTATGTAAAAGACCACGGTAATCCTAATTGAGAGACAGAATTATTCTCGTCGCCTGTAT
>CP070790.1:819549-823846 GCA_020346805.1 Planctomycetota bacterium | reverse complement strand
GCAGACGAGCCTCACGATATGTTCCACCTAAATGGCGGGGCAGGTCTGGCCACCTTGCGCAAAGACGGATTCGCATCGCTGGATGCGGTACAGGGGATCGGAGAGATTCTGACGAAAAGGTTGAAGGGAGCAAAAGGATCGCTCCGGATCAACTTCAAGACCACCTATGGATGGCTCAAAGTGGAAGTTTTAGATGCCGACGGCAAGGTACTGCCGGGATATGGCAAGGACGATTGCGATATATTACAGGGCGACAGCATCGATCAAGTGGTAACCTGGGGTGAACGGAAAGAGTTGCCCGCGAATACCGATCCCATACGGCTCCATTTCCTAATGAAGGATGTTTCGTTGTACTCTTTCACGGCCGGTGATGCGGTGCAAGTGATCGATGATGAGCCGACGGAGCCGATTCTGGCGGTTCTATGTACGTTTGAAGGAGATCCCCCAAAACAGGCTACGGACAAACTGCCGGAGGACGGAATACAGGATATTCTTTTTCACGGCTATGTGCAGGTGGACGACGAGCCGGAAAACGCGGCATTCGGCGAGCAGTCGGTGGAGATAAACTTTAAGACGTTCCGTCCGATTAACAAATTGGAGCTTGGCGGGACGGCGGAACTGGGTACCGGCTTCACGCTGGCGGCAATGGTCAAGAGTAAGGACAACAAGCACGCCCGATTGTTCAGCAATTACGACTGTTGCGGTCCGGTCAATACTTCGGAACTGGTCTTCGACTGTGATCCGCAAGGAAAATTTGTGGCGGGGCTTCGGTTGTTTTGTAAGGGTATCAGTGTGGAATCGGAGCCGTTGAACTTTGCGGACGGTAAATATCATCACGTGGCGGTGACTTACGACGACGGGTTGGTGAGATTTTACCTTGACGGCCGCGAGGTGGGAGGTACGCGATTGCCGGGCGGCACTCCCGTTTTGCTGAAGGGCAATCTTCTGGTCGGCGAGGATGCGGAACTGGGCAGCAAGGAGCAGTTTACAGGACACATGGATGATATTCTGGTATTGGGACGAGCTTTGAGCGCGGATGAGATAAAGGTTCTCAGGGAGAAAGGAGCTGAGGCATTCTTCAAAGAGCATCCGAATCATCCCTGATTACAATATCACGGGTGATGTACAACCCGTGGGCCAAAAGAGGAAAAACCTGCCATCCCGGACGTATGGTATGGTACTATCAAAAGGTTCTGCGAAAATGAAAGTAGGGTGTGTAATGAGTTGTTATCTGAGTATTTCAAAGACAGTCGGGTGCGTATTGCTGACGGCGTTTATATGGGATTCGAAACCCGCAACGGCGGCTAAGTCACTTAGTGATCTGACCGGTCCCTGGCAGCTTTTTGTCGATGATTATCTGATATCGATTAAATATAAGGTGGCTCGGAAGTATCATCCATTCGAAAAATATGCAGGCAATCCAATCGTAATGCCCGACAAGCCCTGGGAAAAAAACACGGCCAAGTGCTGCATGGTGTTGCCGAACGAGGAGAGAACCGGTTTTCGGATGTGGTATAGTTGTTGGGCCCCGAAGAACGATCCGGATCGCGGGCATGCCCTTTACGCGATCAGCAAGGATGGGATTACCTGGGAAAAACCTAATCTCGGATTGATCCCCTGGAAGGTAAATGGTTCGACCGAGAATAACATTATTTCCGTAACGGGTTGTGTTGCGCACACTCCTTGGAATGACCTCGAATCTCAATATACGACTATTGCATTTGGCAGCTACAAGGTTATGTCTTCACCTGATGGTTTTAAACGGGAACGCATAACCAAGGAGTCTGTTATCACCGGCGGCGGTGATGTGGGTAGATTTCATTGGGATCCACATACCAACAGCTATCGGGGTTATGTAAAAGTGGCTCGCAAGGTCAGAGGTCTGCGAAGGCGAAGTGTCGGCTTTTCCAAGTCCACCACGCCCTTTGAGCCTTGGCCGAAGCTTCGTCTGGTTCTGGCCCCGGATGATTACGACGATCGTTGGGTTAAAGAAGAGGGATCCATTCATCGGACACACTTCTATGGGCTTACCCCGTTTTCTTATGAAACGATGTATTTCGGCTTTCTGTGGATTTTTCGCGCTCACGATGACGAGGGTTATTTCTTCGGCCCGATCTTCACAGAACTGGTGACCAGTCGGGACGGTATTCATTGGCGCCGCCAGGACCCGCCCAGAACTCCCATGATTGACATCGGTGCACCGGGAGCGTGGGATGACGGCATGGTCGCGAGCGCAGCCTTGGTCGTCGATGGTGACAGGTTTTTGGCCTACTACACCGGCTATGACGACACACATGATATTTTACCCATGCACAGCTCCATCGGTCTGGCCACGCTGCGTAAGGACGGGTTTGCTTCGATCGATGCCGGGGCGTCCGAGGGCAAACTGACAACCAAAAGATTGACCGGTACAAATGGTCCGCTACATGTGAACTACAATGCCAAGAATGGATGGCTGCGAGTGGAGTTTTTGGATGAAGACGGCCAGGTGATACCGGGTTACGGGGAAGAGGATTGCAATTTCCTGCGCGGTGAAAGCGTTGACAAAAAGGTCATCTGGTCAGAGAAAACCGAATTGCCGGCCGATCATGCATCATTGAGACTGCGTTTCATCATGCAGAACGCGTCGCTATATTCCTTCATGGCCGGGGATAAACTGCAGGTGATAGAAGACCCGCCGCAGCCCATACTGGCTGCTCTTTATACGTTTGAGCAGGCAGATGTAGAGGATAAAAAAATAATCACTACCGATCATTTGTCGGAAGACGGCATACAATCGTTGACCTTCTACGGCACCACAAGCCGGGGTACCAAGTTGAACAGTGAACCTGAGAACACGGCGTTCGGGCAAAACTCGGTTTATTTTTATGCCGCGTTTACACCCCGATGCACGATAGAGATCGACGGCACATCAGAATTGGGTAAGCAGTTTACGTTAGCGGTAATGGCCAAGAGTGCAGATAACCGGCATGCCCGTTTGTTCAGCTCGTATGACGATCTGGGAGCGTGCAAGACCTCGGAGCTGGTCTTCGATTGTGATCCCACGGGAACTGCGGTGGCCGGTCTACGGCTGATTGGCCAGGGCATCAGTGTGGAGTCCAAACCGTTGAACTTTGCCGATGGCAAATACCATCATCTGGCCGTGGTTTACGATGATGGGGAGGTGACTTTTTATCTCGACGGCAATGCAGTGGGCCGGGATTGGGTAGGAGGTGGAGCACCCGTTTCCATGGAACGCAATCTTTTTGTTGGCGAGGACGCCAAACACGGTAACGAACAGCAATTCAGGGGGTACATGGATGATATTCTGGTATTGGGACGAGCTTTGACTGCGGATGAGATAAAGGTTCTCAGTCAGAAAGGAGCCGAGGCCTTCTTTGCGGGAAATTGAGATTCACATCGAACCTGCCGGTATTGCAGGCGATGCTCTTTTTGTATACATCGCATCACTTGTTCGACACTTCGGCTTGCCAGCCGAAGGTGTGGTAACAGTGCTCAAAATGGCCGTCACTGTGGACGTCAATTACGCCAAATCCTTCAGCATTGCCTAAGTATGGGCCCTTCCACCAGGCGCCACACACTGCCCCGTGACCGATATAGGTTGTATTGTCGTACCGTAACGATTCGTTCTGGTGCGTGTGTCCGGCAAGCACCAGATCAACATTGTGTTGGCGTAACAACTTGAGGATGGGCCCGGGATTGCGACACATAGCTTTCTTGGAAACCCCGATCTGCGGATGATCTGAAATATTCACATCACGAAAGACGCTGATGGTAATAATCGGCATGTGAGCGCAAAGCACTTTATGTTTGCCACCGGCGGTGGCCAGATCGCGCGATAACCAGTCAAGGTCTTTCTCAGTAATACCGCCCTGCCATCCCTCACCTTCGAATGGTAGAATATCGTCCACCACACAAAAATGCCAACCTTTGTGATCAAAACTATATGTCGTTCGCGGCAAATTGAGTCGCTGCTGAGCCATCTTCTTACCGTATGCAACATGGTTCGGTGCAACCTTACCTCTGGAACTCCAACCGAAAACATCATGATTACCAATACATTGCCAGATCGGTATGTCGCTGTCTTTACAAATGCTAGTGTATAAATCGAACAACTTCTTAGCCTGTCCCTCATCGGCAGCCAGTACATCCATCACCAGGTCGCCGCCGGTCAAAATAAAATCGGGTCTCGGCCGGAGTGCATGTACAGCAGCCAAACATTTGCTGAAACCTTCTTCGGCGCGCAAAGAGTGTTGGACATGTATATCCGCGAGATGCGCGAAACGAAATGCCTGTG
>CP070790.1:813225-819449 GCA_020346805.1 Planctomycetota bacterium | reverse complement strand
TTGGACATAAATTTGAGACGGCCCTTTTGACTGTGTTTGATCCGAACCAGCAGGTAATTATCTCCGGCCTTTAATGCAAGGCGGAATCGATATGTGTTCTCCTCGAATGTCAAAGGTTTACCGTTTAACCACGCCTTAAACTTCATGGGTATCCAGGGGGCTCCCGATGGTGCACCGACAACTATTTGGGCTTCTTCTTCCTGGGCCACCGGTGCGAATATGTATTGCCCAAGATAACCAACTATTGGAAAAGAGCCGGAAAAGGAGGGTAGCGTGTCCAGACTTATCCAGCCCAGGATGTCAAACGGTCCTTTTTTATGTTGCATCCATCGGACCGGCTGATTATTTTGCCCGGTTTGTTCAGCCTCGAAATCGATCTTATCGCCCGAAGGGAAAGTCTGGTCATTTTCATCAAATGGGCCGATGATATGCCATCTCCCATGTTGCCGTTGACTCTTTATGTAATTTGCCACGGATGTGATGTATGTTTCCACGGGCGTGGACTTTTTTATGTATGCAGAAAGGCTCTGACTGGCTGAAGTTGTCGTAATCAACTTTACCCAGTTGGCCGGTTCGGGGTTTTGTTGTTTGATGGACCATTTGGAAATACTGATTTGATTGGCCGGCCGGTTGAGGGCGAGGTTTTTGTCCGGATTGACCGGGCCGAAAACTTCCACTTCATCCAGATGTAAATAACCGTAGTCTGGCAGTTGAATCCGAACCCAACGACATGCTTGATCTTTCAATTCAACCACCAAAGGCTTGCTGTCCGTATAACCAAAAAATGTATTTCCATTGTGCTTATAAACAGTTCGCCAATCTCTGCCGTTATCGGATAATTTAACTGTCAGATAGTTGGCTCGCGGGCTCTCCGCGTTGCAACGATTCCAGATTACCACGCGGGCGACTAATTTAACTTTGCCCAAATCCACCTGCCACCAGGGCATGGTGTCATAATCGGTGTGAAATCCCCACTCACCGTTTTTGATGCCGTCGCAGCCGCCGGCGGCGTCAATCTGCGGAGTTATTGTGGTCCACGGCTGCTTTATAAAATTATCTTTGTCGGCCCCTGATACAACCTTGGGCATAAAAACTGCCAGTATGACCAGCAGTTGTCCTAATAAAAACGAACTACAACGATGGCGCATTTTCAGAATCCTTCCACATTTCGGCATCAGAATGGATTCAGCATTTCCTTAATCTGCTTGGTGCCCCAGATGCTAACCTCCTCGACAACGGAATTCTCCGGCACATCAATACAGTGTACCAAAGTGCGAGCGAATTCGTAAGCGCCCGGATATCCTTCCAGCCAGTTATCGTCGATGCCCACCGCGTCACAAAAGCCGGTGCGGGCGGCACCGGGTACAAAGTTTGTGGCTTTACCGCCCCATTCCGCCATCTCCAGGTGCAGACAGCGGGTGAATCCCAACATCCCGCCTTTGGCGGCGGTATAAGTGGCCCAGCACGGCCAGGATTGATGGGCGCAACCGCTGGAGACATTAACAATGTGGCCGCTGCCCTGTTTCTTCATCACCTTTATTACCTCGCGGCAGCCTTTGATTACAGAAATAATGTTAATATCGAGTATTGCCTGGACTTGTTCGTCGGTAAGGTTCTCGACTTCAGTAACCTTGACGCCGGCACCGTGATTGTTGACCAGTACGTCAATTTTTCCGAACCTGGCCAGTGCTTTATCGATTAACTTCTTCCAGTCTTCGGTCTTGCATGCATCGGCCTGAACGGGCAGAAGATTTTCATGGTCCAAATCTTTGGCCGCTTTATCCAACCGTTCCTTATTCCGCCCGGTGATTATCACTTTCGAGCCCATCTTTAGTAGAATCCGCGCCGCTTCCAATCCGAAACCCGATGAGCCCCCGGTAACAATTACAACTTTGTCCTTCACATAATGTCCCATTATCTTTTCCTTTTCCATTTATGATGTTTTTTGTTTTTTTAACGTGTATTACATACCACACGAAAACCAACGTTAAATACTTTTTGCCAGGGCCGATACGCCAGGCGGAACGACGAACGCGCCTCTTTGGGCCGGTCGTACCACGAACCGCCGCGGACCACCTTTCTATCTTTTGTATCCGGATTATTGTGATCATCTTCGTCACAGTACGGGTATGATTTATAGCTGGTACGCGTCCACTCGGCGGCATTGCCGTGCATGTCGTGCAGGCCCCAGGCGTTGACCTGATATAGGCCCACCTCCGTGGTCACTAGGGCACCGTCGTCGAACCGCGAATCTTTCAAAATCCAGTCCGGTGTATCGTCGGGACGGGGATCGCGAGCGAACTTGCTGAGCATTGCGTCGGCCAGATTTTCCCAAGGTGAAAAGTCAGTGTCTAGATCCCCATAATGCAACGGTGTGTTGGTACCTGCCCGGCAAGCGTATTCCCACTGGGCTTCGGTCGGCAGGGTGAACTGCATACCGGTTCGCTTCGATAACCACTCACAGTATGCCATCGCTTCTTTCCACGATATGCGTACCACCGGCTGCTGCGGACCGTTGAGCGGGTAGCCGCGAGTAAACTGATCTTTACTATGCCTCTTGATATACAGGCTGTCGTGATTCGGGTCGAACAGGCCGTACTGCTGATTGGTTATCTCACAGGCGCTCATCCAGAAGGATTCATCGATCGATACCCGTGTCAATGGTTTCTCGTCGACTTCACCGTTAGCGTCACCCATAACAAACTCACCGGCGGGGATGGGTACCAGCTGCAGGATTACGCCATTGCCCAGATCGATATATTTTACGCCCAATCCGACGGAATCCTGTCGTTTTCGGGCTTCCAAGGGATCAAAAGGCCAGCCGGGAATCTTTGGCGTTTCGACGTTCGTTTCTTCGAACGGTTCTGGTGTCACCGACTCAAACGGTTTACGCGCAATTTCCGGAATAGCTTCGGGATCATCCGTCGGTCCACCGTACTGCTTCCGTAATTCCAAACGTCGCCGATCGGCGTTATTCGGAACCTCAAATACTTCGTTCCATGTGCCGTGGCAGGGAACGTTCAAATCGATCCACGTGATCAGTCGATCCCATGCCTCATCATCCAGGCGAATGTTATTATGGCCTTTGCTCAACATCTGTATCAGTTTGCTGGTATCGGTATGGTAATAACCGGGTAACAATAGGCGAATATCACTTTCCAATCCTACACGACGAGTGTATGGGTGCAGCGTCTCATAGGCCGGAGTGAATCGGATAACACCTTTCAGCCATCGGTACTCGGGTAAAGTTGGCAGCAGTATTTCTTTGGGCATGTTTCGGCCGTCAATCATTCGGCCTTTATAATCCGGTCGATGTTTCAGAGAGCGAAGGTCGGGTATTATCCTGCCATCGTCGCGGTTTTGACCGTCGTGGCACCCGACACAGTATTTATCGAGCACTGGTTGTACCTCGCGCTCGAAGTCGAACCCGCGAGCCGGACCATACCACGGGGTGATTTCAACCGGATGTTGCAAGGTTGCAATGGTGCGGAAATTCGGTGGCGACTGATTCATCCTCTCATGGCAGCCGACACACGAAATGGACTCTCCCGGCATAACTGTAAACCAGCTACGCATTAACTGAATGGCTTTGCCCTCATCGTCCAGAGGTTGAACGGCTATCGGGGTGTTGGCCGGTACGCGGAATGAGGCCGAACCATCGTTATTGATTGGCACCGTGCCTAGAATACGCATAACGTCCCAGGGGCCGTCGATACCTGTTTTAATGTGCCCGCCCGTGCCGCGATAGGCAAAGTGATATGAAAGAACACGCAGCTTTTTGATCGTGCCCCGCGGTACTCCCCCCAACCCCGGACCCAAATATACGTCCTGCAGGTATACCACTCCTTCCTTTTGCTCTAGATCTACGAGTTCAGGAATAACAGGTGGTTTTGCCGTCTTGCGAATCGGGATTGGTTCAAGCAATGCATAACCCGATCTTTCGCATAACAGCAGCATGTTGTCGAACACGTCAACCAGATAGATACCCCAGGCACTGTTCTCATCCGGCCGGCACGACATGATGAAGTACTTGTCGCTCAGTGGATACGGGTGCAGAAACTTCGGCCAGCTATGGTAAACCAACTGCTCTTCAATGATCGGCTCGACGGCTTTACCTCGATCGCCGATTCGCCCCACGACACCGTCGGCCTCATGTCGGCCGTGTGCCGAATCGAGAATAACCAGCTCGCCCATCCGCGGCACGCCGTGATAGCCCCCAACTATTGCCGCCACTTTCGAAGGATCGCCCGGTATCGGTTTGGCATAAAACAAGGCATTCGGCCAATACGAGTTTGTGCCGTAGTACGAACGCTGCCCCGTGCCGTCGGGATTCATGATCATCAGTAACCGGGAGAAAAAATGTGGAATGCCGCTGTATTCCCAACGCGTGAAAATAATCTGCCCGTCGTTGAGTACCGCCGGGTGGAAGTTATGATCCTGATCGTAGCATAGCTGCCGGACATTATCTCCGTTGGCATCCATGATATACAAGCTGGAAACATCATGCATGCCGTCCCAGCAGGGAACCGTTTGATAGCTGGCGGTACTGGCAAAGATGATTTTACCGTTGGGCAGATAACACGCATCGAAATTGTCCACGTCGTCATGCTCGCCTTTGGATACCTGGCGCAAACCGCTGCCGTCGATATTCATTTCGAATATCTGATATTTGTCGTGGCCATCGGGCATGGTGAACAGCAAATGATCGGCATCGAAGTGCAGGTCGACATGGCCGACGTATCTGCTGCCCGGCGGCTGATAAAATGTATTCATTTCACCTTCCGGTTGGCTAAATTTGTGAACGGCAATTTCGTTGTTATACCCGACGGGCGGGACGCTAGCGTGGCACCAGTCATTCCTCCCCAATCCCATCGAAACGTGCCATGTTCTTATCGGCACGTTGTAGTCTATGGGATCTTTGACCTCCCGTTTGACCATCAACATACGATCGAAATCAATCAGCGGATTACCAAGCAGGACCTCACGTTGAAAGGCAAGAATATCATCGACTTTTGTTAGAACTGTTTCATCACCCGAAGCCAATGCATTGGTTATCTCCGGCAGGTTTTTCTTCCAGTAGTCCGCGTGTTTGAGATATTCAGCCCCTTTGCTGTATCGTTGGGGAAAGGTATCGGTAAGATCCTCAATAGTCAGTCGCAGGTTGTCGAGGTTTATCAGTTTCAGTCGCCTTCCGGCATTATCCAAGCGGTTGAGACGCTTGACAGCTTTCTCATATAAGTCCAGCCAGCGCTTGTCATCTGGCGGCGCCTTGATTTTGCCTAGCGAATCAAATTCTCTACGCAAATCCTTGCAGACCGGGCCGACCTCATCCAACAACCGACCGATCATCACTTTTTCCAATTCCACGCTTTTGATTTTATTAAACCACGACAGATGACCTCCCTTAGCGGCGGCATCCTGTTCCATCCTTTTCGCCGCGACAGGAAAATCGTTCTTAAATTTCTGCCATATCTGCTCCAAACGAGGTTGTTTGTCGAACACCTTAAACCGTACACTGCCGTTTATGCCGGCATAGAAATCCACACCTACCCACGATTCGAAGCTTTGATATTGCCTGTTCAATTTGTAATGGATTTCATTGGGAGCGGTCACCCAGATCCCGCTCTTTAATTTTTGATCGCCGATTTGTAATAACCGGTCAAGCAGATCTTTGTTGCGGCGAAACTTACCATGCCAGATGTTTACAAAAATCGGGTCCAGGTCATTTAAAGATGTTTTCGATCCGTCTTTGGCGGTAAGTTTGGGCTCACCCCAAATCGCGCTGTCGTTTCCCGACCGATCCCCGCCGTTGTTGACCAGCAATCCTAAGGTGTCGATTTCGGAAATATCCACCGATATATACTGTGCTGGCTGTTCCCCCAGAATAACCTCGCTGACAAATGGTTTGAAACCCTTTGTTGCCTTATGGTTCATTAAGGCCTGGCGTGTGGCCAGCATGGTCTCCGACCAGGTATTCTCTTTGACATATGAGAACGGCTCATCAGTCTCATCCGCCTCTATGGCTTTAGCTATTCCTGCTCCCTGAGCAAAGATGCCGGATACCACAAATGCCCATACCCAGATATTGCATATTCTCAGCCACATTAAATTGGCGTTGTTTTCCATGTGATACAATCCTCAGTTGCACCATAATAACCGCTGGATCGGTTATTGTGAAAGTGTTTTGCATCTTCTCGCTTTGCTGATGTGAAAGTGAAGATCTC
>CP070790.1:810035-813125 GCA_020346805.1 Planctomycetota bacterium | reverse complement strand
GATCGATCCTGATGCAGTACCTGAATTGCATTGACTATATTATTTTCCTTTCACGCAATACTTCCCAGATCTTGGCAAAAAATATTAAAAACTATCGTCAAAAGGTGATACCCCTCGGTTTACAGGATTATTGGTTTGATAGTCCCAAACCGCCTTTATCCGATTCTAAGTCGCCCGAAGACCTTACCATTGGTTATGCCGGTGCCCTGGCCAACCACAAGGCCCCGCATTTACTACTGGATGCTATTCGGCAGTTAGGATGGAACGGCACCAGGATTCGGCTGGCCGGGCCCGATTCAGAACCGACATATCGGCGTCTATTGGAGAAAAAGGCCCAGGGACTGAACGTCGAATTTGTGGGACCTGTGGAACCGGACAAAATACCTGCCTTTCTACAAACCATCGATATCTTTGCCATGACCAGCACTTGTCTGGAGAATTATCCTTATGCCGTCCTTGAGGCCCATGCCACCGGTATTCCCGTCGTGGGAAGCAAGGTCGGTGGAATTCCCGAACAGTTAAATAACGAAGAACGTCTAATGTTTGAGCCGGGTTCGGTTCAGGGATTGGCCAATGCGTTGGACTTTGTCCGTTGCAATCCCGATCGCATCCAGATACCGAAGGTGACTACCATTGACCAAATGACTGACCAAACTGAAGATGTTTACCGGCAGGCAATGACGGCAAATATTGGCTCCTGATCGGTTGACGTGGTTTTCGTAAAGACTTATCTTTTAATCAGATATGGCGTTTATAGTGCTCGGTATTATTCTTGCTGGAACAATTCAACATGTCAGACAGTATCTTCAGGACCGCTGAGGGGCAGCGCTTAATATCCCTGCTCAATCCCATGAGCATGATTGGTAATTTGCTCGCCCG
This sequence comes from Planctomycetota bacterium, assembly GCA_020346805.1. Taxonomy (GTDB): domain Bacteria; phylum Planctomycetota; class Phycisphaerae; order UBA1845; family PWPN01. Next base: position 812,246 of record CP070790.1, on the reverse strand, counting down.
CCGCGAACTTACCTGGAAATTCGCCAAACGCGATCTGGCCGTCAAATACCGGGCCTCGTATTTCGGCATGCTTTGGACCGTTTTTTCCCCCATACTTTTGCTGATCGTTTACACCCTTATTTTATCTGTTATCCTGGGATTGAAATGGCAGGCTGACAGACCGGGTAATCACGGTGACTTTGCCATCAAAATGTTTATTGGCATGTTGATCTTTAATGTCTTTTCCGAAGTGCTCAATCGATCCTCTACCCTGGTAATATCACATCCCAGCTATGTCAAGAAGGTGGTATTCCCCCTCGAGGTCCTCGTCCCCTCGGTCTTGATCAGTAGTTTGATCTCCATGCTTGTCGGTCTGCTGGTATGGTTGGTGGCCTCTTTTTTCATGATTGGTTGGCCGACTTGGATGGCCCTTTTGTTTCCCATAGTCATCCTCCCCATCTGTTTGCTGACCTTGGGATTGGGTTGGTTTATTGCCTCCCTGGGGGTGTTTATTAGGGATGTGAGTCAAATCGTGATGGTGCTTACTCAAATCTTGTTTTTGTGTACCCCCATATTTTATCCCATAGAATTAGTCGAGCAAAAAGTAATGGAACACAAGGTCCCTGCCTTTATCTTAACCATGATCGAGCTTAATCCACTTACTCCGGCCATTGAAAACGCCCGGGCGGTTATGATATGTGGTTGGGATAGATTGCCGGACTGGATGGGGTGGGGAGTCTCTTTAATTGTTAGTACAATTGTCGCTTTGTTGGGGTACGCTTTTTTTCTAAAGAGCAGGCGGGCTTTTGGTGATGTCATCTGAGAACGCTATTTCAAACAACACAGATTCAAATGTCGCCATCTCCGTACGCTCCCTCAGTAAAGCCTACCGCATGTACGATCGTCCCCTCGATCGATTTAAACAGGCCTTTACCTGGGGGCGCCGTCAGTATTACTATGAATTCTGGGCCCTGCGTGATGTAAACTTCGATGTCTATGCCGGGGAAATGGTTGGCATCCTCGGCCGAAACGGCAGCGGAAAAAGTACATTATTACAAATCATTGCCGGTACCCTCGCACCCACCGATGGTCGGGTCCGTGTCGCCGAGCGGGTTTCCGCTCTCCTGGAATTGGGTGCCGGCTTCGATCCCGATTTCACCGGCAAGGAAAATGTCTTTTTTAATGCATCCGTTACCGGCCTGGCTCAAAAAGAAATCGAAGAGAAATATGATGATATCATTGAGTTTGCCGACATCGGCGAATTTATCGATCAGCCTTTACGTACCTATTCCACCGGTATGGTCGTCAGACTGGCCTTTGCCGTCCAATTGTTTGCCGCCCGTAAAATATTAATTGTGGACGAGGCCTTGGCCGTCGGCGACGAAGGTTTCCAACGCAAGTGCATAGCCGCCCTGGAGCGATTCCAGGACGACGGTGGTACCATACTATTCGTTACCCATGATACCCAGACTGCGGTAAGAATGTGTGATCGGGCCGTTCTGCTGGATCGTGGCGAAATGTTGGCCGTCGGGGCCACCAAACCCGTCGCCGACGCTTATCAGAAGCTCTTGTACAGTTCACCCGATCAGCAGGAACAGTTGCGAAAGCAACTCCGCAGGGCAGAAGGTCATGCAGAGCGTATTGAGGTGACCGAATTGGCAAAACCGGCTGAGGCAGATATTGAATCTGAGGGTGATGCCGTACCCACAACCTCATTTTACGATGACCGGCTTACCTGTCCCGCGGAAACCACCTACGGCACGGGGGAGGCCGAAATATTTGACATAAATATATACGATCATGACGGTCAACGGGCTAATGTCTTGATTACCGCCCGGCAGTGTGAACTACGCTATCGAGTGCGTTTTAATATCGATGTTGTGGGCGTTCGTTTCGGTATGATGCTCAAGACCAAAGAGGGGGTTGACGTGGCCGGCGTATCCAGCGCCCACTTTGGCCAAACAATTGATCGAGTAAATGCGGGGCAGATAGCCGATGTTACATTTAAGATGGTTCTCAACCTGGCTCCGGGTACATATTTTTTAAACACCGGTGTAGGCTGCCTTCGTAAAGGAGATCACATTTATTTGCATCGACGTGTGGATGCGGCGGTGATCAAGGTAATTCCCTGCGACAAACGCGAAATTTACGGCCTGGCATTTGTCGAACCGGAGGTTACATGTCGAATCTCTGAATAGGAGGCCGACATAAATGGCGGAACGCGTTTTACTT
>CP070790.1:806963-809935 GCA_020346805.1 Planctomycetota bacterium | reverse complement strand
TGTCCATATCAAGGATGATCTGCTTGAGGAGCCTGCTCTTGTGGACCCGGTCCAGCCATATTCCCGGCAGACTCGTCAGGCTCTCGATACCCATCGTCCCGTAACACTTGCTTGACGGTACACATCAAAGCTTTCTATAATCTCAAACGTTCTCTGGCAAAAGTTGTTACCAATTTACTCGTCCGCGTGAAGGAGCTCATGTGGAAACCTCAAAAGTGTTAATAAGATTGACGTTTGGAAGTTTGTTGGCAGTAAACACGGCATTGGCAAGCCAGATGAACGAGGCTCCGACTACTTCTTCGGCTTTGAGCATTGAGCCGCCGTTGGTGAGGATCCGTGTCGAAGCTCAGAAGCTGTCGGTAGAATCAAGGAACTTCACGGCGGAATTCACCGGAGCTTCACTGACAAGCCTTATTGACCTCAGGAGCAAGACCCAGTTCTGCCGACGAGACATATCTGTTTTTCCTATTTAACTGTTCTTTGTGGATGAAGATGTGTTGAGGCAAGACAAGAAACAAAAGATCGAAGTCAAACCTCTCTCGGATCTGGCTGCTCGGGTTATCATTACAGGAGCCAGAACAGATCGAGAGCTTTTCGTACGGGTGGATCCCATAACCGGGGACTTATGCGTGACGCCGGAAGGCCGCAGTCTGCGTCGCCGAGGATTACTTTCGGTTCGATGGAACATCCCGTTCGCCCGCGAAGCGGACATTATCCTGCCGTGTATCAATGGCATATTCGTAGAGAGTGACCGCGACTTTCCGGGCTATGGTCACTTTCGATGGCCGAGCCGATGGAATGCCCAGCTGGCAATTGTCGAGGAGAACAACTGCTCACTTATGATTCATAGCGAAGATACGGCTTTTAAGTACAAGACCCTGGAGCTCGTTCGAAACGAGGGTCTGACCACGTTGGGATTTGAAAGTGAGCAAGTCGGCCCAGTATGGCAGAACGACTCGGCTGGTGGTGTTGAATGGCGCTTGAACACCTACAAAGGAAACTGGAAGACTCCGGCAAAACGCTATCGAGGCTGGATGAACCGGACATATAACTTAGAGGAAAAACGCGCCAATCGTCCCAAGTGGGTAGACGATATTTCCTTCACACTTCAATGGGCCAATGCTGATGTAAATCTCCTGGAGGCCCTCGCAAAGGTCTATCCACCAGAGAAAACCTTGATTCATTTGTCGAACTGGCGAACCAGCAAGTACGATATCGATTATCCGGACTACATCCAATCAAAGCAGGCCGAAGCTTTTATGAAAAAGGCTAATGAGATGGGATTCAAGGTGATGCCTCATTACAATTACTGGGCCGTTGACGTCAATCACCCGGTTTTTCAGCAGTTGCGTCAGTGGCAGGTGCGTAGTGTCGCTCGGAATGAACTTCAGGGATGGTACTGGCCTCCCGATACGTATGACTATACTCAAATGGCTTATATCCATCCCGGCTCCGGAATTTGGCGGCGAATACTAATTGATGCTGTCTTGAACTCGTCCCGTAAAATAAAGGCACCGGCGGTTTTTCTTGACCAGACATTTTGTACCTGGAACACAGATAATGGGATGGTGGAAAATATGACAACAATGGAGGGCATGCGGCAATTGCAAGAGGAGTTTGTTGCTATCCATCCGGATATCGTGCTGGCAGGAGAGGAGCTGCATGAGATCAGCTTCCAGCGGGAGTGTTTTGCACAGGCACATATCTTTGATGGCTGGGGTGAGCTTAAACCACACCATATCCCAGCCGCACATCCGATTTGCTCTTTCCTCTGGGAAGGCCACACACGCTTGGTTGGGTACCATCACCTGAATCCCAATGACAAGGATGTTGACATCGGCGTGGAGGTCTATCGGCGAATGGGGGCCATTCCCACCCTGATCTGCAATGACCCTAAACTGATCCGCAAGGATCAACCGATAGTCAGGAAGATCATTGATTTGGCCCAGGCAAGATCATTAGAATGAGGGCACTGTAAGGTCTTTTACAGAAGGTTTCAATAGCATTTGTCCTTTAAATGTTCCAGGAGTACCGAACAATCTACGCATGATTAATTGCTATAGGTTTATCTTAGGGATTAAACTTTACATATTTTCCCGCACCGCTGGTCTTTATAAGCATAGAATTGGGCTGGGATGTCATCAAAATCGCCTCGGTTTGTGGGATTTTCTCGATTAGGACAAGACCTTTTTCTGCTCCCATCACGCTGACCGCAGTTGCAAGGGCATCGGCACCAATCGCATTTTCTGCAATAATAGTTACACTTGATAGGCCTTTGGCGCTTGTACCTGTCTTTCGGTCCATAATATGGCTGTGGCGTTTTCCTTCAATCAGGACAAACTGTTGATAATCACCACTAGTTGCGATTGCTCCATCGTTTAATTTCAGTTTCAACAAAAGCTCACCCCCACCTATGCCCTCGACAGTTGAGTTCGGGTCCTGCAGGCCGATTAACCAATGGTCTTTATCTTTCAGCGGTGTACCGAAGCATCGAATGTCACCACCGATATCGACCATTGCTCCGTTTGCACCGCAGCGCTGCATCGCCTCAATTGCTTCATCAATCGCATAGCCTTTAGCTATCCCGCCCAGGTCCAGCCGCATACCATCAACTGTGAACTGCACCGTCATGTTTTTATCATCAAGTTTTAGCTTCTCAAAACCTACTTTCAGCCTGGCCTGGGCGATTTGTTCCTCATTGGGGGCAACTTGTTCTTTCCCAGCCGAACGAAACAAATCTACTAAAGGCCCGACCGTAACATCAAACGCTCCATCTGTAAGTTTGCTGAACTCAACGCTTCTTTGCAAAACTTCGTATGTTGATTCGCCGACCTCGACCGCCCGCTTAAATGCGTCTCTATTGACCAGGCTGATTTGTGAATCGCTCTTGTAATCGCTCATCAGCTCGTCAACCTTGTGGATTTCCGCCAGAGCGTCCCGGATACATTTCTTGGCGATTTTCGAATCTTCTG
>CP070790.1:802925-806863 GCA_020346805.1 Planctomycetota bacterium | reverse complement strand
TCGGCCCGATCTCGGGAATGGGCGATTTCCTCGGCCAATACCGGGCCAATTCCTTCAATCTTTTGTAATTGACCGCCGCCGATTCCAAGTGCCGCCTGGGCCGAGCCGAACCTCTCGACGATTCTGCGGAACAAAATCGGGCCCACTTCCGAAGTCATAGCCCATCGCAGATGTTCGAGGGCGGCTGATGAGGCCACCGGGCTGCTATCGTGCATAGAGAAAATCCTTCTGATTATAGGATGATACTTCACGATAGATTACCCATATTTGTGTGATAGAGCAAGGATCCAAGTATCTCGCTGAACCAATGGGTGGTTGACTGTGGGGCGAAGTTTTGCAAAACTATAGGATTCAGCAACCAGGTGATGGCGCTGATGATATATGATATAGGTATGCACCTGGGTATTATGGGAGTGAATCATTTGGATTAATGTTCCGTGCATAAGCGGCAAAGGAGCTAGAGAATCATGCTTAGAGCCAGCGATTTAAGGCCGGGGAAGGTAATAATTTATGAGAATGCCTTGTATACCGTCAAAGATGCGACCCACGTAGCCAAGGGCAACAAGAGAAGCTATATCCAGTTGAAACTCAAGAACTTTCAATCGGGTCAGATTATCGACCAGCGAGCCCGTGTGGATGATACCTTTGAAACGCCTTTCGTCCAGTCCAAGGAATACGAGTATCTGTACAACGACGGAAATGATTTCGTACTAGCCGACGTTGAGACCTACGACCAGATCCCCATTTCCCCTGAGCTGATCGGTGATGCGGTCAAGTTCATGAAGGAAAACATCCGGGTCAGCGTTGACCTGATCGACGGCAAAATTGTCAGTGTCGCGTTACCCCACGTGGTCGAATTGGCGGTCAAGGACACCCCTCCGGTGGTCAAGGGGGCCACTGCCACCAACCAGAATAAAGATGCGGTACTGGAAACCGGTGCCCGAATTAAAGTTCCACCCTTTATCGATAATGGTGAGGTGGTCCGCGTGGATACCCGCAGCGGCGAATACGTCGAACGGGCCAAGTCGTAACTGAATCCATTACGAAATGAAGATTAACGATCTTAAGCCTTAAATGAAGGCTAATAATTGGCTTTCAACGTAGGTTTTCGATACGATAATCGGACTACAGTGTTTATGCTTCGCCTCACATTTGTGGACTTTTATACGCCATCGGAGGACACATTATGAAATCGGCCGGTGAAGATAGTCAGCGGAGATTGAGCGATTATTCCCGTCGTACATTTTTACTGGGCGCATGTGGTACAGCCGTTGGCTCATCATTGCTGGGCTGTAAAGCTTCGGATTCCTGGTTTATGTTTGGTGCTTTGGCCCCATCGAGCACGGAAGCACCGATTGAGCTTACCGGCCCCGCAGCCAAATATACGCCGGTTATCAAAATGACCTTTGTCAGGCGGAAAGGGCCCTATGGGATACGGTGGCCGGGGGCGATCTATGATGGAGAAGCGGCCCTTAGAAACTATCTTCAGCAGATCAAAAGTACAGCTAAAGAGCTTGGCGTTGAACTGATTATTCGACCGGCCCCTATCTATTCACCAGCCCAAGCCGACGAATGGGTGGCTGAGGCCCAAAAAGAAAAACCGGATGGTTTGCTGGTGGTGCTCCTCGATCGGCAGGAACATTCCTGGCCGACGGCATACAAGGCTATTGAAAGTAAAATCCCCACCGTGGTATTCGCGCCTATCGGGGCAGCGTTCACCACTAACACCAGACGTATTCCCGATAAAACCGGATCGTTCATTTGCTCGACGGATGATTTTTCGCAGACGGCCTATGGCATGAAGATGATCAAAGCCGGGGCCAAACTTCGGGAAATGCGCTTCATCGTAATCGCAGGCGAAAAACGTATGGATAGGATGATCAAGCATTTCGGAACCAAACTTCGCTACCTGCCGGCCGGCACCTTTCTCGATGAGTACAACAAGACGCCGATTGACAACCAGGTGCAACTGCTGGCCACACAATACATGAGAAATGCCACCAGGATCAGCGGCCCAACCAGACAGGATGTGCTAAACGGGATCAAAAGTTACGTGGTGGCCCGCAATATTCTGAAGCGTGAGCAGGGCGACGGTATCACCATGGATTGCCTGGGAGCTCTCAGGAGTGTCAAGGTCAGCCTGCCCTGTATCGCGTGGTCGAAAATGCTGGACCGGGGTATACCCGCCGCCTGTGAGGCCGATTTGGAGGCTTGTGTTACCCATGCCCTGGTGCAGTATCTCTTCGATCGCCCCGGATTTCAGCAGGATCCCGTACCCGAAACCGCCAGCGGTTGTTTGGTCGGATCGCATTGTTCGTGCCCTACCAGGCTTAATGGTATATCACAGCGGCCGGAATCCTACTACCTGTCGCATCACCACGGTATGCGCGATGCAGTACCCCGAACCATGTGGCAAGTAGGGCAGAGGGTTACGGTGGCTGATGTCCTATTGAGTAAAAAGGATGATGTCCCGCCCAGCATGATTATTTCTGCCGGAACAGTGGTGAATAACGTTTCAGTTCCGCCTTCCGGTGGTTGCGTAGTGGCGGTTACCCTCAAGCTGGATGGTGTTAACGAACTGCTCGACTATCCGGGGTTCCATCAATTATTCTTTTATGGCGATTATAAAAAGGAACTAAGAGAATATTGTCAGTTGTTTGGTATAAAACCGATTGTAGTCTAGGACATCAATCGTACTTTTCACTTCGAGCATAAGGAGAAAGACATGCGCACTGCAAAATGGATAATAAGAATTTGTCTAGTTTTGATCGCGTTGGGATTGTGTATGGGGCAGGATGTGCGTTGTGCAAGTCCGGTTACTAGTCCTAGCCCTAGCCCTAGCCCTAGTCCTACCCCTAGTCCTGGTCCTACCCCCACTCCCGGTCCACAAAATGGGAACGGTAACGGCGGCGTCACTACCGGTGCTATTATTGCCGATCACCACGCCGCCGATAATTTCGATTCCATTCCCGCTTCGTACCTTACCACCGCCAAATCCAATTACCGGATCTACTACGGCCATACCTCCCACGGCAGCCAAATCGTTACCGGTATGGATTTAATTTATGCGGAGAATAGCAACTACGCCTATAACGCCGGGGCCGGATCACTCTCGCTGCAGGAAGAAGACTGGGTCGACTTGGGCCAGGAAGGTGACCTTGCTTGGGTCGATATTACTCATAACGCACTGAACGCACCTGGCGATATCAACATGGTCATGTGGTCGTGGTGCGGCGGGGTGAGCGTGAATACCGAAGCGCACATTAATACCTATCTTAATGCCATGAACCAACTGGAAACCGATTACCCGAGTATGACATTCGTATATATGACCGGTCACCTGGATGGGACGGGTGCTAGTGGAAACCTAAATGTTCGGAATAACCAGATCCGCAGCTATTGCCAAACCAACAACAAGATTCTATTCGACTTTGCGGATATCGAAAGTTACGATCCCGATGGCACCTATTACCCCGATGGCAGCGACTGGTGTGAATGGTGTGAAACCTGGTGTACGACGCATACCTGTCCGACCTTTACCTGTGTCGACGACGACGATTGTCAGCATTCGGTATGTTACAATTGCTATCGAAAGGGTCGGGCCTTCTGGTGGATGATGGCCCGAATTGCCGGTTGGGATGGTTCGTGATTTTGAAGGAGTAGATACCGTGCAAAAGCAAGTGGAGTATTCACGAGCTATTGTGAGCAAATATCCCGAGCAGATAGTTATAGGTATCGCCCGCGATCGCAATGGTAAACACAATCCCATAACTTTGGGGTGGACGATGATCGTTTCTCACGTCCCGCCAATGATGGCGGTATCTATCGGGAAAACCCGTTATTCGCTGGAGACGTTTCGGCACGCAAAGGAATTTGTTATCGCCTTTCCCTCGGAGCATCAGAGGGCGGAGGCCATGCTTTTCGGCACGCAATCCGGC
>CP070790.1:798161-802825 GCA_020346805.1 Planctomycetota bacterium | reverse complement strand
GGCTTAATCATGAAACGAATGTCAAGGGGTGCAATAGCGGCGGTTATATTACTTACCATCATGTATGCGGGCTGGATCGGCCTTATAAAGAACGGCTCTGAAAACGAGCAAATAATGACCGGTTACAACTTGTTTGAGAGGGCATGCGCTGCCGAGGAAATGCTATTTTCCAAAAAAGGGATAATCCACATCGTTAACCATATTGTGGTTCAACCAGCCTCTAAGGGTACTATCAGCACGGTTGAGGAAAGTGACGATGTTCCTAAAACACCCGGCGAGGCCTACGATAAACTCAAATCATATTTGACTCACAACGGGCTGCCCATGTGTTCGCTTCAAGCTAACGGTCAAATGCGCTTTGACCAACTCCAACTTCCCAAAGGAGATAAACAAGGTTACACGATCACCGACGAGTCCTGGTATGATTCGGTCACCGGGCGATTTGCCCGCATCATGAGAGTAGACGAGAAACCCTTTTTTGCCAATTCTTATGACGGCGAATTCCTCTACTCGTCCGAATCAACAACTGAAGGGGTTTTACACATCATCAAAACCCAAACTAGGGAAACATTCAAGCCGCCACAAAACCCGGCCGAGTTCCTGGGTCTGACCGCCGGGTTTCGCAGTCAAATCAAGGAAGAAGATATTGAAGCCCCCTTTAAGGAAATTACGGAAGGAACGCTGGAGAACGGTACGAAAGTCCATATTATCAAATCCGGCTTTGCTGACCCTTGCGGTGAACTTCGTGCATATTGGCTATTTAAGATTCGTAACGATGACAACACTTGTGCGGAAATGGAATTCGTAATCGGCGACACATCGCAGCTGGTGATCCGCAGGGTGAAATCGGAAATAGTCAATCAGCCGGCAACCTCATGGAATCTGGCTGAACTGCAAAGCAAAGAAGAACGCCCAACAGAAGGGCCTCTGGTGGCCGTCAAGCCCAACATAGTTATTCCTGATGTTTCAGTCCGGCACATGGTAGAAAAAGCCGACTATGAAACTTACCTCTTCAATTCCGATCCTCCCTGGACCGTGGAGCGCCAGATCATCGACTGCCTCGACCCACCAAGCCCGGGGCACCGGATGTTCTTTATCTGTCATCGGGCTAAAGACGGCCGACACGTGGTAATGGTCCAATCTCACACATACAACCAGACATTGATCCATTTCACAAAAATGGACACCCCGGTCTATACCTCCCCCAACGGTTTCAAGGTATTTGGGAGCGGGCCCACCAAATGGTACTCAAAGATCCTGCTCACCAGCGCCCGCTCTTTTATCAAAGACCCACCTGCCGAAGACCGCACCGGCTATGTGCTGGAATCACCTGCGGGCACGTGCCCTTCCATAGCAATTAACGGGCAACTGACCGACCAGGAACTGCACGACTTGATCGACAGCCTGGTACCGGCTAAAGAATATCAAGGAGAATAATGGGTTGGCCTCGAAGGATGTTATAAGAGCTTAATGAATTACAAATATCATCAACATCACAATTAAGATGAAGGAAAGGATAAACTCATGAGAAAGATAAAAATGTGGTTTCTGATATCGCTCACCTGGTTACTAATAGTCGGCATAGTAGCCGAAATATACGCAAAATCAGCTACCAGCAAACCGGCCTTCAGCATACGAAAACTGGATCGACAGGTAGTACTTTACACCATTTTTCGCGGCAATTACGCTCAAGCAGGCAAAGCAATCGGCGAGTTATATGCCTTGGCCGGCAAGAAGGGAATAATTCCCCGCGGCCCGGTTATGTTTGCTTATCTGAATAATCCCACCTTGGTATCCAGCGAACATTGGCTTACCGAGATACGAATTCCGGTGGGAAGGGAGGCCCTGAAAGCCGCCGGTACCCTGGGGAAAATGACCGATGTCAAAAGGCTGCCGGCAATGGAGGTGGCAGTGGCCGTCAAACCGGCAGGCATGACGGACTACGGGACTATTTATGCCAAGCTCTACGCCTGGATGCATAAGCAGGGTTATACGACGGCAGATACATGTTGGGAAACATTTATGAGCCATGGCGGGCAGGGTAATTATTCCCAAATGAAATCGGAGATACTGGTTCCTGTCAATAAGGTCGATTTCAAACCAGCTAATTGATGCCCTGTGTATTGTTGTTTATTAGAAGTGCTGCTTACCGATGGGCAAGCCAGCACGAGGCCATTGTGTGGACTCAATCATACTAATCAAATCGGGTCGCCCTGGCAGATTACGGTCACCTTAGCACGCGGATTAATATCGGTCGGGCCATCACAGGTAAACGTTACATTATTAGCACCGCCTGCAAGCACAGGAACCTCACCTTGCGGTTTAACATCGGCAATCAATTCCCCCTTGGGGCCGTAGAGTTTGCAATCAGAGGGCGAATAGAATTCCAGATAGCTGCCGGTTTCCAACTCCACAGGAAACACGATCGTTTTCCCGCCTATGGTCAGCGCGGGATTCTTGAGCTTGGTGTTCACCAGCGGTAGGGCTTTGATGGGGCTCAGATAACAAGTAACTTTCTTATTTGCAGGAAGATTGTTATACCAGAGGCTAAGGTTTTGCACCTGGCCGTAGTTAATGCCTTCACGGTAGATGGCATAAGGCGAACCGTAAGGCCATGAATAATGGGTGTAGCGCTCACCTTCGGGTTCGATCAACTCGAAGTAACGCCAGCCGGTAAAATCTACAATCACATAATGCTCAGAAATACCTGCAACAATGTGGGATGGGCAGGTCAACTGAAAGTTAAGAACTTCGCCCTGGCCGTCACCATGAATCCAGACTCCCAATGCCTGATGCTGACCGAGGTCAAGTACGGGATTAAAGGTCTTACCCGCCTTTGCCCAGGCGCCTTGGCGATTGGTTTTCCCTGAGTTCGAGGCGGTAAAGACCCCGCTTAACTTGCCCGCCTTCAACTTCTCAGACGAGGACTGGAGTTGCACCTTCACACCCGGTGCCGAGGCCCGGTCGGCGAAGTCTTGAGCGTCGGCAAAATCAGCCAGTGTTACATTACCAGCGGCATGGTACGGCCCGGTGGACAAGAGGGCCTCGATCCGCAGCCTGACCGGCTGAGAATCAAATGAATTATTAACCGACCAGATGTTGCTCCAATCATTAATGCCCTCAACCTTGTGTTTGACATACTGCATGCGGCGGAATCGCCACCGGCCGTCGGCGTCTTGAAAAAGGGTATACTCCTTGCCCGGCTCCCTCAGTTTGGCCTTGACGGATTCATCAAAATAGTTTGCATGACGCAGGTCTTCATATTGTTTCATTATCCGGGCAAGCCGTTGATAAACAGGGATGGTCTTGATTTTATTGGGATCGATACCCATTATGGAAAATCCAATGTCGTTGCCCAGGCACTTACCGCAAAGATACTCAATATCATCAGAGAAGGTCGGTTCACCCTGGGCCCCCGACCAGGTCATCACCGCCCACCACCCCAGATGCCCGGGCAGGAACATGTGTCGCAAGCCCTCATTACTTTTGCAGTGGATATCGATGAAGCGCTTGTGGCTCCGCCGGGGATGGTCCCAAGCCCCCATCCGCGAGCGGACGACCCAGAGGTGATGGTGGAAGGTACTCATCTCCATGACCGCGGGCTTTTTCAGGCGTCTGCATACTTGGTAAACGAATTTTGAACCATAGTGCCAGCCGTTTTCCCAACCGCCGAGAATATCTTGCCCGTCCAGCGCATCCATATAGATCATGTCGAAACCGCATTCGTTGAATGCTTCGGCGGTTTTGGCGGCCACTTCGGTAAGGAGCGTAGAATCACCATCGGGAACAAACAGACCGAAACACTCCTTGAGATGATGCACTTTTGCCCCTGAGTCATGGGCCGATGCGCGCGTGCCATTAACTCCCCTTTTACAACCGGTAAAGGCGTAAGGCGGATCCTTGGAAATACCGCTGTAGGTGATGAGTTCGTCGTCGATCTGAAGGGTGACGCTGTTGCGTACAAAGAATCCCGTAATGGCAGACATATCTTTGGTTGACTCGAGAACCGTCACTTTTTCGCCGTCGGCGGCCAAATGATCGGCCAAAGTAAAGGTGGCATCTTTGGCCAACCGGGGATCGGGCACCGGAGTCACCCAAGGGCAATCCTTGGCCATAAAAAAGGAGTAGATATGCAGGCCGGCTGCGATCCCGGCAGCATGAAGCCGATCAATAACCGCCTTCAAGCTGGCATACCCCTGCGGGTAGGTCTGCGGATTGGGCCGACAATCCCCAAACCTGAACGACCTGCCCCCATGAAAATCGATCTGGTTAAATCCCAAATCCCTGGCAAGCTTGATCCAGTCGTCTACCGTCTCTTCGGAGAGGCCTCCGAAATTGAACAGATATGAACCCCTGTTAATGTCTGCATCAAGGGCCCAGGGGCCGCCGATATCCGACTGCGGCAAGCCCGGCGCCGCTGCGACCGCTTCTTTCAGAACTTCGCGCAGTTGGTCCCTCGGGCATCCGATCAAGGCCACTTGAGCCCCGGCAAAACCGAATCTCGAATAGCATGTCGCTTGGACGCCACTGACCGGCCCAGGTATAGGATCTACCTGGGTTTTGATATTCAATGCCAAGGCGCAGGCGACGAAAGTTTCTTGCGGCGTGGCCTTGAGGGTGAGGGGAATATCAGCAAAGGTAAATGACTCGACTCCCTCACCGTC
>CP070790.1:792935-798061 GCA_020346805.1 Planctomycetota bacterium | reverse complement strand
CGGTGGTGCCGCCACCTACTAAGCCACCACCGGATGGGAAAGGTAAAGGACCCTGACTACCGCCGCACCAACCGGGAACCGTACAGGTAGGGTCTTTATCCCAATCCGGATAATCGGTAAGCAGCAAATCAAACTCCAGCGGATCACAATCGATAATGGTGCCGCAGGGATTAACGTTTCGTAGAATGTTACTTAAACATCCGGCCTGGAAGGTGGTACCCACAAATAACACAGCCAGCATAATTCGCATACCCGCTTGCCATTTGCTCATCTGTCTCATAACACTACCTCAAGGAAAGGCCTATAGACCTAACAGCTGGTTAGTATCCGTAGTAGTTGTATCCGTTACTGTTCCTGTCCCACCATTGGTAGTAAAAACGGGTTCACAGTCCAAAAGCGTGCCTGCCTGGGAGGGATCTTGGCAGGGATCGACCACCCCACCGAAGAAACCATCTTCGCAATCCAGAAGCACACAGAAATTAGTAGCACTCAAAATTCCGTTCGTCCCAAACCTTGCACAACCGCTATTCAGACCGGAATTGGTAAAGCCGATCGACTGGAACATAGTCGCCCCGCCCAAGATCATAGCCAGCCAGGTAAGCCAACGACTCGTTCGCCGATTCATGGCACTATTACCTCCATTCGATCACGTCTGACAATCCACTATAACTAAAAGAACCTCTCTTTACCGGCATGAGTATAGCGTGCTAACGATTGTTCGCCATCATGAGCCAGTATAGGTTCTCCCAGGCGTCCCTGCAACTATCAGGATTCCTTCTTCCCGCCTTCTGTTGGCTATTTTAAAATATTCCGCCCGGCCTGAAGCCTGATACAATAGTCTTCGGACACTATACGGCAAATGCATTAAATTATGAAAACCCGCTTATCAACACTAAAAATAGCGATTATTGCTATATAATCCGGCCCAAGGCCCGGAATTCACCACGCAAACTTTGATACAGGGATCGGTAGGTCGGATATAACCGATCATATGCTCGGGCGGTCGGGCCATGGGCGTTCAGGGTCTCGGTTACTTTGATGGCGGCGGCACATGCTTCGGGTACACTTGAATAGAGCCCGGTCCCCACCGCGGCCAGCAGGGCTACCCCCAAGGCCCCGCCTTCCTGGGTGTTGATGGTCACCACCTTGGCCTTGTACATATCCGCCTGCAATTGCCGCCAGAATTTGCTTTGTGCCCCGCCGCCGCTGGCTCGGACCTCGCGGATTCTCACCCCTCTGCCGCGCATGATTTCGATCTGGTCGCGCATCCCGAAGGTGATCCCCTCCAGGACGGCCCGGATCATATGCGAACGATTGTGGCGTACCGTCAGACCGACCCATGATCCTCGGGCTTCGGGATCGGGATAGGGGCAGCGTTCCCCGGTCAGATATGGCAGAAAAATCAGACCCTCGCAGCCGGGGGGCGCTTGGGCCGCCTCTTGTATCATCTGGGGATAGAGTTTTCCCGGATCGCGCTTGGCTTTATAAGCGGCGGCGACATCAGCGGCAAACAAGGTGTTGCGGAGCCATTGCAGGCTCCCGCCCGCCGACAACATGCACCCGAATACACACCATTTGCCGGGAACGGCATGGCAGAACGATTGCAGGTTGCCGTCGGCGTTAGGCACCGCTTTGTCGCTATGGGCAAAGACCACACCGCTGGTACCCATAGTAGCCGATACGATGCCGGCGCGCACGATGCCGTTACCCACCGCACCGGCCGGTTGATCGCCCGCCCCGCCGACCACCGGCGTGCCCGCTTTCAGTCCGGTCAGCTTGGCTACCGCATCCGAAATCTTCCCCGATACTTCAGGCGATTCATAAACCGGGGGCATCATGTCCGCATCGATGCCCAGCTTACCGAGCAGGCCCTTGTGCCATCGCCGCTTTTTGATATCCAACAACAAAGTACCGGCGGCATCGCTGACCTCGCCGGCATACTCACCGGTCAGTTTCAAGCGAATGTAATCCTTGGGCAGCAGCACCTTATATGTCTTGGCGTAGGTCTTGGGATCATGTTTGCGCACCCAAAGAATCTTGGGTGCGGTAAAGCCGGTGAGAGCGACATTAGAGACCATGGAGATCAGTTTTTTTCTGCCGCCGGCCCGCTTTTCGATCTCGGCGCATTCGGCAGCGGTACGTTGGTCATTCCACAGCAGAGCCCGTCGCAGCGATTTGCCATTCTTGCCCACGAACACGCTGCCGTGCATTTGACCCGACAATCCGATACCGGTGATCTGAGAAGGTTTCTTTTTGGCCTTCTTACAGACAGCGGCGATGCCCTTAACCGTGGCCTTCCACCAGTCATCCGGTTCCTGCTCCGACCAGCCGGGTTTGGGAGTGTAGACGGGATATTCAACGCCGGCGGTTGCCAACACCCTTCCCTTGGCCGTACACAACAACGTCTTGGTCGCCGACGTCCCGATATCGATTCCACATAAAAGCGCCATGTGTTCACCCTCAATAAACACAATACAAAAAGAGTTACCGTTTAATTATCGAGGGCAGTATACCCAAGAACCCAATTTTTGCGAATCCCCAACAAAACCAACATATCAGCAGGCGGCTATCCACACCTTTGTGACCGCAAAGAACAATGTATACAATTACCATATGAACTTTAGTAATAATCAACATCATCTGTTAGGAACTACCCTAAACGATTTCACTGTCTTCTGTGCCGAGCATGATCTACCCAAGTACCGCGCCAAACAGGTGTTCGAGTGGGTGTATACCAAGGGGGTGAGTAATTTTGTGGAAATGTCCAACCTTTCCAAGCCGCTGCGGGAGATGTTAGCCGAGCATTGGGTAATCAATACGGGAAAGGAAATCCGCCGGCAACAGGCAAGTGACGGAACCATCAAGTTATTGCTGGAATGGCCGGACTCGGTAACCAGCGAATGCGTACTGATTTCCGAGGACCGACGGCGGACGGCCTGTATCTCCAGCCAGGTGGGGTGTCCGGTAGGCTGCCAATTTTGCGCCAGCGGGCTAGGGGGACTGCAGCGTAATTTGACCGCCGGCGAAATGGTGGAGCAGGCCATGAGCATTCGCCGACTGTGTGAGCCGATCCATCGATTAAACAACATCGTCCTCATGGGCCTGGGTGAACCGCTGACCAACTAGGAGGCGATGATTGCGGCCATTCAAATCATCAATGCCGATTGGGGCATGAACATCGGGGCCCGCAAGATCACGGTAAGCACGGTGGGCCTGCCCAAACAGATCCGCCGACTGGCCAAAGAAAACCTGCAGATCAACCTGGCCATTTCACTGCACGCCCCAACCGACGAGATTCGGCAAAAGCTGATCCCCTGGGCCAAGAAAATCTCTATCGACGATCTGGTTGCTGCCGGCCGATATTTTTTCGACACCACCGGCCGAGAAATCACCCTGGAATACCTGCTGCTGGAAGGAATAAACGACAAAGTCGAACATGCGTACGATCTGGTAAGAATCTGTAGGAAGATGCGCTGCAATGTGAACTTGATCCGCTACAATCCGGTCGAGGGCCTGCCCTTTTGCCGGCCTTCGTCGTTTGCCGCCCATCAATTTGCCGAACATCTCCGCTCGCGCGGGGTAAACGCGCACGTCCGCAAGAGCCGGGGATTGGATATCGAGGCCGCCTGCGGACAACTGCGGCGATCCTCATCCCGATAGCAATATCCTATAAAACACTTTATCATACCGGCCTGAAATGTATGTGAGATATGGCAATTTTGAGGAGAACACAAGATGCAACCATTACAAATCGGCGTATGCTCCTGGTCACTGAAGATAGCGGATCTCGACCAAACGCTATCGACAATCAAAAACGAACTGGGCCTCAAGCTGGTGCAACTGGGATTCTTTGACGACAGCTACAAGAATACGGACCAAATCATGGAAGCGGTCAAGGCCAGCGGCCTGGAAGTCAGTACCACCTGCATCGGCTTCGAAGGAGAAGACTATTCATCGATACCGGCCATCGCCAAAACGGGCGGGTACATACCTGATGACGATTGGGATAATCGGCTGGCCAAGACGCTGGCGGTCGCCGATCTAACGGCCAAGCTCGGCGTTAAACTACTGGCTGCTCACATCGGCTTCGTGCCGCATGACAGCAGCGATCCGAAGTATGCGATCATGGTCGATCGGATCAAACGGATCTGTGACGAACTCGGCCAACGAGGCCTGATACTGATCATGGAAACCGGCCAGGAAAAAGCCAAAGACCTGATTGAGTTTATTGATGCCGTAAGCTGCGACAATATCGCCATTAACTTCGACTCGGCAAATATGATTTTGTATGGCATAGGCGAACCGCTGGAAGCCATTGATATCCTCAAGGACAAGATTATTCACGTACACATGAAAGATGCAACCTGGTCGGACAAGCCGGGACAGCAATGGGGCGAGGAAGTCGTCTTGGGCACCGGCCAATCAGACATCCCCGGCATAGTTAACAAGCTCAAGAGATACGGCTACACCGGACCACTGGTTATCGAACGCGAAGTCGGCGACACTCCTACCCGTCTCGCCGACATCAAACAGGCCATCAAATTGCTGCGATCATTATAAAAATCCCACAACCCATAAGTAGTTTTGATATGCCTTTGAGCATTATTTGGATATGAACAGCATAATTTGATCGGCAAATAGTCTTACTGCCATCCGATGCGGTAACCTTTGACCCACTCCACATGAGTATCGCCGAAGATGGCGTTGGTACCGCTGCCTTTTCCGATACGATGGCTCCGCGGATTACGAATAATTGGATATGTGTCGTGACCTTTGAAACCCATGTTGGTTCCCTGAAAACAGAAACTCACCGTAACATCGGACATGCTTGACGACTTGACCCGCCGAACATCCCCCAGCGCCCATTTGCGGTGCCGGTTATGCATTTTGGCATTTTTGTTGCCCTTCGGTGGTTGCCCGCTCCCCGGAGGGGCCAATTGATCGTATTGTTCGCTTTTATTGGCAGCCGTCCCCCATTTGGCATAACACCAGCTAAGAGCCGAGTACTGGGGGCGCCCGTCCCTGGGGCCGCTTCCCGTCCCGCCCATGTCCGGTTCAGGCCCGGCGCCGCTGTAAACCACTTCGTTGCGAATTAACAGACCCTCCCACATCCAGGTATGGTAACT
>CP070790.1:789946-792835 GCA_020346805.1 Planctomycetota bacterium | reverse complement strand
CTCTCCGATCCTCTGGCTGTGGCCGCGTGTGCAAAACACTATATTGCCGACGGTGGTACAACGGCGCAGATTATTAAGAACACTACAGAGCCAAGTGGAGGGCAAGGCTACGTTGTTAAATTGGACCAAGGCGATACCGTGATCGACGAGGCCGGTTTGCGGACGATTCATCTTCCCCCTTATATAAAGGCCGTTAATGCCGGAGTGGCCACTATCATGCCGTCTTTCAGCAGTTGGAACGGCTTAAAGTGTTCGGCCAGTAAACGCCTTCTCACCGAAATACTCAAGGAAGAACTCGGATTTGAAGGTTTCCTAATCAGCGACTACCGAGCCATCGATCAAGTGCATCCGGACTACAAGACAGCCATTGGTATCAGTATCAATGCAGGTATGGATATGGGCATGATTCCCAGCAAATACAAGGAATTCTTCCAGAACCTCAAAGAACTCGTGGAAGAGGGCGTGGTGCCCATGTCTCGTATCAACGATGCTGCCACACGTATCTTGCGAGTTAAATGCGCCATGGGACTTCTTGATAAGAAGCGTTCTCAATTGGCGGATCGCAGCCTGTGGGATTCCTTTGGTATCGACGCCCATCGCCAGGTGGCTTGTCAGGCCGTACGGGAATCGCTGGTCCTCCTGAAAAATGAAAAGAAAGTCCTGCCTCTCTCGAAGGAATTGAAACGTATTCACGTCGCCGGCGACAGTGCCCACAACATCGGCAATCAATGCGGCGGCTGGACCATAGACTGGCAAGGCAAGACCGGCGAGGTCACGACCGGTGGCACCACGATTTTAGAGGCTATCTATAATACCGTGTCTGCCGATACCAAGGTGACCTATTCAAAAAACGGCACAGGTGCGGCCGGTGCAGACGTAGTAGTGGTTGTTGTGGGTGAAAAGCCTTATGCCGAAGGTCTTGGTGATAGTGCTGAGTTAACACTTTCATCCAGCGAAAAAGCAGTTGTTGCCAATGCCAAAAAGGCAGATATCCCAATGGTTGTTATCCTGCTGTCCGGCCGGCCCTTAATTGTGCCGGAGATCATTGATCAGTCCGATGCCTTTGTTGCTGCCTGGCTACCGGGTACTGAGGGACAGGGGATCGCTGATGTCATATTCGGCGATTTCAAACCCAAGGGCAAGCTCTCTTTTTCCTGGCCACGCTCAGCCAAGCAACACCCCATCAATGCAGGTGACGAGGAATATAATCCCCTCTTTGAATTGGGATTTGGATTATCCTTTTGAGAGATGCCACAGGTTTTATTTTCAATAAACGAGCTTCAAGGAAGAGTGCTGATAGTTCTTTCAATCAGTCTTTGTCTTTTCAAGTCACAACTTCCGTCTCTAAACCGATGATATTACAAAGCTGCACCATATCATCTGCATAGTCGCCATAGGTCCATACGAGATGGTTTCCATAATCTTTCTGTTTACGTACAAACGCCGCCGCGTCACCGCTGTCGACCGGTTTGATGTGTGCTTCGACTGAACAGCCAAGGCTGTCCTGTCCCCAGCCGCTGGAACCCACAAGCTTACCGTTCATCAGCAACACCTTTGTTGCTGTAGGATTCATACGGACCACCGTCACCCGCTTCTCATCATTGTTCATGAAATCCACTATAGCTTTGGTTCCCCAGCCGGAATGGACAAAGCGTCCAAGTTGATAAGGCAGACCAGGTTCGCTAAAGCCATTCATCCTGATACCCGGGGCACTGTGGTTTACAACCAGTATGTTCGGTTCTCTTAGGAACATATTACCCAAATGGGATGACTTTCCGGCAACGGACATCAACAGACGCATAGACAGTAAGGCCCCAAGATCAGCTTCACACGCCGAGGCAATTTCCTGGTCTTTGAACAGTGTGTGGATTATGCACGGTGTGATGTTCCATTTGTCAGGAAGTCTGCTGGAACAAAACTCGAAGCATTCGATGGTAAACGCATTACAGCGATGTCTCCGCATAAGGTTCCTGATCGCATTGTAGAATTCCATACTTCGGACCACGTATTTGTCTTCCAGATAGGTCCTGTCCGCACCTTCGATTAAGTTGCCGGCTATGTGACGGGCCTTATTGGTTTCTTCTGCACTACCCATCACGCGATCCATTTCATTGGCAAGCTCACGGTAGGAGATATTAATAACCTCGATGCCAAATCGCTCTCGGAGTTTGTCCGGCTTGTTGATTCCGGTCAATGAAGCAACTGCAGGTAAACCGCGGTCGGTTGGAAACAGGACACGAGTCCGGGCAAAAACCTTGCGGGCCCGCAGCAAAGACACCAGCTTACGAAGTTCTTCGCTATTATTTGGTACAAAAACCTCCAGACCGTTAGTCCTCGAGTATGCACTGATATCCACAGTCCGGCAATTGAGTCCACGCAGGATTATGGGTTTGTCAAATTCCTTGCCGATGTCGAAGCTGGCAATAGACGATCCGTGCGGTGCAATAAAAAACACATCTGTCACGCGGCTGTCTTTTCTGAGCTTGTTGAGTTGGCGCCGTTTCAGCACGAAGTCTTCTGAAAAGGTAATATGCGCTGGCTCCAAGATATCCACATCTTCCGCATCAAGGCCCAGCCTGTTGCTTTTGATGTCAGCGGCCCACTCATTGAATCGTTTCTGTGCCGCAGCCGCTTCTTCACGGGGGGACTGCACATTGAATCGGCACGGTCCTTCCCATACGTCGGTGTGGATCATGTTTGTCATCACCGGTTTGAGGTTAATCCGGGTTTGATGGGTCGGAACCTGGTTCATAGAGGCCGAAACAGCGCTTAAGGGTGCAACCGATGTCGTCCGACATCCCTGAAGAGCAGCATTGCCGGCCACTAAGGCGCCGATACTATTTTGAAGGAAACTACGTCGATCCATTGGTACTCTCCTTACTTTGGGTT
>CP070790.1:785695-789846 GCA_020346805.1 Planctomycetota bacterium | reverse complement strand
TGGCCGAATGTGGACTTACCATTTCACCGTCCGCTGCCCCTGGCCCGAGGGCAAACCGCCCGCCCATAACGAAATCACCGCCCGGGTGGTTTTCACCGATCTGCTGACCGGCAAATCGTTAAAGATCCAGGAAGTGTATGAAATAAAACTTCCTGCAAAATGAAGACTTTGGATACCATTTAATAAAAATTAACTAGCTGCATCATAAAGCAGTGGTGTAATTAGAGAAATATTCAAGTTTTTCATATTTCCGTTTTTTGTTGCAGTAAAAATCTTTTTATAAGTCACTATATTATGATAATTCGAATTGTCAGAGTTGTGCGTGCTAACCATGTGCAAAAGCGATACGGAATATATTAAGCAATGTCTCAATGGTGACTCGGATGCTTATCGTTACCTTGTAAGAAATTACCACGATATTGTAGTGGCAAACCTGGTCAGTCAATTAAGAGACATTGAACGAGCTGAGGATGTTGCTCAGGAAACATTTGTACGCGCCTTCTTCAGACTGCATAAGCTGCAAAAGACTCAATCGTTTCTTCCCTGGTTGATGGGTATTACCTATCGAGTTATCAAGGAGCGACAGCGAGAAGAGGAACGTCGACATAGTTTGGCACTTCGGTCGGCTGAGAATAAATTTGCGTCACAAAGTTCAAGGGATATGGATGAAGAGTTGGAACAGTATATAGCTAGACTGCCAGATATTTATAGAGAGGTAATACTGCTTCGCTTTTATGGTGGGCGAACTTGCCAGCAGATTGCTGACAAGTTGAAAATTTCTACAGGAACGGTAACCAGTCGACTTTCACGGGCCTATGCGATACTGAAAGATCGCATGGATCAATGTATAAGTTGAGAATAGACAATGAATTGCGAGGAATGCCAAAAACAGTTTGTTCTCTTGTTGGAAGACATGATTGATGAGTCTCCCAAACGGGAAATCACAGAGCATCTACAAGTGTGCGCTGAGTGTCGTGAGACTTTTAATAAACTCAATAACTTGCATAATCGGTTAAGACATTATCAACAAGCAGTTGCAGGTTATTCATTGGAACATCGAGTGATGGATGATATTGGAAATCAGCGGGGAATTATCCAAAGGAGGTATGCAATGATTAAGCGTTATACAAGAGTTGGTTTGGGTCTGGCGGCGTCATTGGCGATTGTTGTCGGGGTGATGTGTTTGTTGTGGACATCATCGGGGAAGCATGGCCATGGAGTTGTCTTTGCGGATGTTATTCGGCATATGCGCAATGTTCATACGGTACAGTGCAAATCGTATATATATCAAAATGATCAAGTTATTGGACAAAGTGAGGCTATGTATAAGGGTGACCATCTCATACGTATGAAAATGAGTTCACCATTTGATATCAGTAAAGTTGTTCCTGAGCTTGACTATTTTCAGGGAAAGACGATCATATTTGATACTGCTCAGCCCAAAATGCTGGTCCTCGATACAGAAAAGAAAACCGCCATGTTTTTTGATAGGGGTAGACCTCAATATTTTGATTACTATAAATTTCTTACTGAGTTTAAAGATGGGTCTGAAAAAGTGATCGGCACCAGGTTGATTGATGGCAGAGAAGCTATAGGGTTTTTAGTTGATAACAATGGGCAGGAATCTACTTTTTGGGTTGATCCGCAAACCCAGCTTCCCATTCAGATTGAACATCAAGTAGTAGACAGGAATGGTGTTGAAAGAAAAGAGATTACAAAGGATTTTGTGTTTGATGCTGTTCTGGATGATTCTTTATTCAGTCTTGAAATACCGGAAGGTTATAAGGATGGAGAGGTTGAATTCCCACCTATTAAACGGGCAAAGGAGCTTTCTTTACGCGTCGAGTCGGCAGCAAGTGCGAATCGTATCGCCAAAGCTTGTATAAGATATGCGGATGATAACGCGGGGCAGTGGCCTGAGGATTTGAAGTCACTTGAAGTGTACGGCGTCGATGCTCAAGCCCTGATAAATCCGAGGCGGCCGGATATTGCTGTTGGATGGGTATATCTTCGGCCGTCTGTTCCCTTGCATAAAATCAAGGCACCAGCGAATAAAATATTATTACATGAAGTATTCGAAGAGTGGGGTGAAGGGATTAATGTTGTGTACGCAGATGGGCATGTGTACTTTTTGAATGACCAAGCGAAATTTAATGAGCTAATCGGTAAGTAATTTGCACGACTCCTGATAAGGCGTACGACTATTATATCCCAATCGTTCTAAGCCCTATGGCATAATGGTAAGATATGCGATAGGCTGGTTAGGACGATTGGGTAATTATTTGTACTTTGTTAATCAGGAGTGAATCCTATGAAGATAGGTATTAACTTATTGCTGTGGACGGGTTGTTTTACCAAGAAGACGGTGAAGCTGATTGAAAAGGGCCGTAAGCTGGGTTTTGACGGGGTGGAACTCCCGGTATTTGCTCCCCAGGCCGTCGATGTAAAAGCGACTCGAAAGGCGTTGGCGGACAACGGTTTGAGGGCAACGGCCTGCACCATCGTGGTTGCCGGTAATATGATCAGCCCCAGTGCCCGAGATCGGAGATTGGCCCTGGACCATCTGGTGCGGGTGCTTGAGGTATGCAAGGCTTGTGGGGTGGAGTGCCTGGCGGGACCGTTGTTTTCGCCGCTGGGCAAGTTTGTAGGGCGGGGCCCGAATGCCGCCGAGTGGAAACGAGCGGTGACTGGGATGCGAAAACCGGCTAATAGGGCGGAGAGCCTGGATATACACGTGGGCATCGAGCCGCTCAATCGGTTTGAAACCTATTTTATCAATATCTGTGATGATGCGATCAGGATGTGCCGGGAAGTCGGCAGTCCCAAAGTCGGGATACTTTATGACACCTTTCATGCCAATATCGAAGAGAAGAAACCGGCAGAGGCCCTCAAGAAGATCGGCAAGAAATGGCTGAAGCAGGTTCATACCTGCGAAAACGATCGTGGTATACCGGGTACCGGCCACGTGCCGTGGGATGCGACCATGCGAGCGTTGAAACAGATGAAATACGATCGCTGGGTGGTGATTGAAAGTTTTGTACCGGCCATCAAGGAGCTGGCCAGTGCCGCCAACATCTGGCGATCTCTGGCCAAGGATGGAGACGATCTGGCGCGGCGTGGTCTGCGATTTCTGCGGCGGTATATTAAATAATAACTAATCTGTTAAGAGCGCATAACAAAACCATGAAGTATTACCGCCCAAATACCATAAAACCATGTTTTAAAACCGCTTACTTACGTGCGCGGCTAGTATTGTTAGATGCTCTAAGCATGTAGGGGAGATTCTGCACGATGCGTAGAATTTTTTGGGATTTCAGGTTTTGTTATGCGCCGGTCTGGTTTTTTCTGTCAGTTTTTGTAGTTGAGTCTCGTGCCCAAGAAAAAGAATGGCAAATATCCAACCGGCCGAACATCATTATCCTGATCACACACGACACGGGTCAGCATTTTGGTTGTTACGGCATGAAAACCGTGCATTCGCCCAACATTGATAGACTGGCCAGGCAGGGCGTGCTGTTGAAAGAATTTTTTTGTACGGCCCCGCAATGTTCGCCCAGCCGGTCTTCGCTTTATACCGGCCGATTTCCTCATGCCAATGGGGTTATGAGTGTGATCCAGCAGGAATTCGAGTGGGATCTGCATCCTGGCGAAAGGCATCTAGCCGGTTTTCTCAAAGAAGCCGGTTATCGAACAGCCCGAATCGGTAGCGGTCATGAAACCCGCCGACCTGAAGAAATGGGTTTTACCGACATCATCAGTGTGCCTGCCCCAAGAACCTGCGAGGAAGCTGCAAAAGTATCCAGTAAATTCTTCCAGGAGACAGCCAAGGACGATCGTCCCTTTTACGCTCAAGTCTATTTTTTTGAGACGCACCGCCGCTTCAGTTTCGGTGGAGCTAAACCCGATTCATCAAAGGGTATCTACATACCGCCATATATTATCGACGAACCGTCGGCCCGTAAGGACTTTGCTGAGTTTCAAGGGGCGATTCGGAAGATGGATGCCAGCATTGGTACGATCCTAAAGGCCTTGGAGGATACGGGTTTATCTGAAAATACTATTGTGATTTATACCGTCGATCATGGCATACCCTTCCCTCGTGCCAAGATGACCCCTTACGATGCGGGTATTGAGGTGGCCTGCCTGATTCG
>CP070790.1:782173-785595 GCA_020346805.1 Planctomycetota bacterium | reverse complement strand
GACTTGGCGCAAGAGTAACATCGATATTGATCCCAGTTTCTCCTTCGTTGACGACTATCACCTGCGGGCTGATTCACCATGTATTGATGCTGCATCAAACAATCCCCCCGGGGGTCTTCCAAATACTGATATCGATGGGAATCCGCGATTAAAAGACGGAAACGGTGACCAGGTATCCATCGCAGATATGGGAGCCTACGAGTATAACCCCCAGGTTTCGTCGATAGCTGTGTCCCCTTCTGAAATGGATTTTTTTGTAAATGAAGGGGCGATAAGCACTACTCAACAGATGTTATCGATTAGCAACGGCGGGGGTGGCACATTGCATTGGGAGGTTAGTGAAAATTGCCCCTGGCTTGAGATCTCACCTCAGAGCGGCGATTGCAGTGACGAAGTTGATCAAGTCGCAGTCTCCGTAAATGGCTCTGGATTACACCATGGTGTGCATACCGGAGAATTTCAGGTTTCCGATTACCAAGCTGTTAACACGCCTAGAAAAGTCCTGGTAACTTTATATGTCAACAAAACGCTTCACGTTCCTTCAGATTACGGCACGATTCAGGCAGCCATCAACGCCAGCGTGAATGGTGATACTGTTTTGGTGGCTGACGGAACGTATAGGGGGACGGGCAATAGAGATCTCGACTTTGGCGGCAAAGCCATTACTGTCTGCAGTGAGAATGGTTCGGACCATACGATTATTGATTGTGAGCAGGCGGGCAGAGGTTTCTATTTTCATTCTTTAGAACACTTATCATCGGTGGTTAAAGGATTCACTATCACGAATGGTTATGCCAGTTTTGGTGGGGGGGGAATATACTGTAGAACGAACAGCAATCCTATGATAGTGGACTGCACCATTATCCATAACTCGCATGATGGGATTTACATCTCTTCCGCTAACCCAACAATAATTGGTTGTAGAATCCTTGGTAACTCAACGAACGGGCAAGGAGGCGGAATCAAATGCGGTATGTCTAGTTCAAAGATTACTAATTGCTTATTTGCTGGCAACTCAGCAGCCAGGAGTGGTGGTGGTATCTATTGCACCAGCTACGGAAATCCGACCATTACAAACTGCACGTTTGTAGGGAATTCGGCAAGCACATATGGGGGAGCAATTCACAGCTATGACAAATGCAACGTAGCCGTTACAAACTGTATTATGTGGGCAAACACGGCTCCAGAGGGGCCGGAAGTAGCTCTGACCCGTTTCACTAATTCACCTGTAGTAAAGATTGCATATAGCGATGTGCAGGGTGGACCAACCGCAATCTATGTTGGGCAGGATTGCATATTCGAATGGCAAAACAGTAATATTGATACTGATCCAAAATTTATCGATTATGATGGACCGGATAATAATCCCGTAACATGGGAAGATAATGATTACCGTTTATCCAATGATTCCCCCTGTATCAATACCGGGGATAACAGTGCCGTCCCGTCTGATATAACCACCGACCTCGATGGTAACCTGAGAATTGTAAAGGGTACTGTGGACATGGGAGCCTATGAGCGACAAAACGTGCTACCGGTTTGTGACGTCAATGGGCCCTATACCGCTGAGTGCCAGGGATCGGCTACTACTATCTCGCTGGACGCCACTAATTCCAGCGATCCGGACAATGACCCCATAACCTACCTGTGGTCGACCGATTGTCCCGGCGGATCTTTTGACGATCCGGCCGGCCCCACGCCCAATCTTACCGTCGATTCATCATCCGGATGTTCAATCGAATGCACGGTTACATTGACGGTGACGGATATCGACGGGGCCTCCGATAGCTGCTCGACAACGGTAAAAATTGCCGATACCACCCCGCCGGTAATTGAACTGATCGGCGATGAAACCATCACCCTGGAGTGCCACGCGGACGTTTATAACGAGCCGGGGGCCGCAATTTCGGATAGCTGCGATACAGACACAATAGAACCGGTTATCGGAGGCGATACTGTGGATGTAAATATGCCCGGCCAATACGTAATTACATACAATGCAACCGACAACTGTGGAAATGCCGCCGAGCAGGTAATACGCACCGTGATTGTTGAAGACACCGAGTCTCCCAATGTTACGGTCGGCGGTATGCTCGAGATCTGGCCGCCGAATCATCAGTATCATACCTTCTATTTGTCCGACCTGGTTGTCTCCGTCGAGGATGGCTGTCAAGGCGATCTAAACGTCGATGACGCTGGGACGATCATTTCAATCTCCAGCGATGAGCCGGACAATGCCCCGGGCGACGGCGGCAACACCACGGATGACATCGTTATCCTTGGGCCGGCCTCTTTCAGGGTTCGGGCCGAACGGCAGGGCGAGGGCAATGGACGGGTCTATACCATAATCTTCGAGGTTGCCGATTCCGCCGGCAACCGAACTGAACAGACCGCCTATATCGGTGTGCCCCATAACCAGTCGCCCGTCGACGACGGTGCCGCTCCCGGTTATACGGTAATGTATACCGGCGACGAGAATATCCCACCGCAATTAATTGGCGACGTGAATCTCGACGCCACGGTTAATATCTTTGATCTCGGTATGGTGAAACAGAACTTGTTTAAGCCGATCACCAGCGGCAATCGCGACTGCGATGTGAATGGCGATGGAATCATCAACATTTTAGATATGGGCGTGGTCAAGAGTGGATTGTTCAAAAGCGGCCCATAGTGGGAAGATTGACTGATAGAAGTCAGGAGGCAGAAGTCAGCTCCGGCGGATCCGCAGTGCATAGGTCTATGTAGTTATGAAAAGCTGAGCTCAGTAGTCGGCGGTCCTGCGGACGAAATCGGCGGTTTCGCGGTTGGCGGCGGTCATTTCATCGATAAACCTCTGATCCGGCTGCAGCCTTTGGTCGCGCACGCCGGCCTGCCGAACGTGGTTGCGCAGATATGCCCCGCAGAGGTGCCAGCCGACGCAGCAGGGCAGCTCGCGCAGGGTTTTGATTTTGTGGCGGTAGGTATCGCGCTGCCAACCTCCCTTTTTCCCCCCGGCGTCCGCCAGCAGTACCGGCAATCCGGTGACCTCGTGCCAGTGTAGAAAGCTCCCGGCAACCTCGGCGACGGGCCCGAAATTCTGGAAACACAGCACATCGATAAACGGAACCGCCGCCCTCAGCACTTCTTTCGCCAGGGGGGCGCGGCCCTCATAACGATCGCCCAGGATCAGGTGGTTTTGATCGTAGCGGCGAATCGCATCATGCGTGACCCGGTAATAATGGGTGGCCAGTTCGAACAATTCTTTCCGTCCCGCTTCGGAGGTGAGTAATTCCGGATCGAAGATGGGCGGTTTGTTCTCGGGCCGCCGGGAGTGAATCCAGATCGGGCAGTCGGTATAAAAGTATCCGATCAGTTTCGGATCGTCCTTCATGCGGGCGCAGTCGGCACGGGCCGCGTAATCGCACCATTCCTCGAATTCCGCG
>CP070790.1:778990-782073 GCA_020346805.1 Planctomycetota bacterium | reverse complement strand
GCTCCATTTTAAGTCGCCGTAGCAAGCCTTGCCTGGAAGCCATGCTACACCACCACAACTTTCACACAGATCTGTTCCTCCAAGACCTATGGCTTTTTCATATGGCATCCCAACTGCATCGCTATAAGCATCGGCACACAATTTTGTACGACTAACCAAATAAGTCTTATCTGTGGTACTCGTTACGTATGGACAATTCTGTTGAACCCACTGCAAATCCAAATAGACATGGTTGATTTCATCTTTACACCATCTCAGCGGAGAGATATCCATGAAAAAATCAGCCCTTGCTGCTGCTTTTTCCTCAAATGCTGATTGGCTTGCCCACGTAGAAAATGGAACCCATATATAAGTATACTTGGCCTTGCATGCACCATCAACACAGCCATCAGGGCACTCATAATAAAACGATTCTAAAACATCACCGTCACAATAATATTCCAGAAGTAAAGATGAATTAACACAAACGTCATAATGAATTGTACTAAACGGAATTCCAAAAACCGTAACATACCCATCTTTATAATAGTTGAGACCTAGATCAGAATCTTCACAAGGAAGAGCATGTGCAAAACTCATACTAAATAAAATAATTAAACAAATAATATATTTTATCATAGCACCAGCCCCCTAAATTAGTGGAAATGGTTTAAGTCAAAGCTTGAAGATCAATATTATGAAATATTTGAGGTGTTCTATTTTTCTCTTCTCCCTGAAATGTGTCCCTACTAATATGATAACATGTACAGATATTTTTGCATCGTTTTTTTGACAAATTTTATGACAACTTAGGTTCGTTGCTGTAAGTTGTTTGTGTGTGGAGCCTTATGGAGGGGATAGCCCATGGGGGGGTACTTGAGATTTGGTTCCATATTGTGTGTGCCTAAAGCCGAGGGATGAATGGCCCTTACGACTTGAGAAGCTAGCTTTCTTTTTCTTGCAAACTTAATTTGACGACAGCACTTAATCCAAACAATAAAACAAGTAAAGGATAATAATCTATGGTGATTATTTTATTTTTCGAAGCTCCTCGACCCAATAGACTTCCATAAGTTTGGGTTTTGAAGATTTATCTTTTGCCTCAAGAACATGACCTATCTTACGCAGGCCAGGACCTTCAAATATCATAGTATCTGAAAAGCAGCCATCCCCGCCTGGCACATACCACAACTGCAAGACTGTTGCTCCATCTCGATGAACACACATAGCCGAGGCAAAAGAAATCGCCTTGGCAAAATCTTTTCGAGCTTCCTCATCGTCGGAACTCGGAATATTATCGATGATCGCATATAGTATACTCCCATTGTCTAATGCCTTGAGCTTGAACAGGGCAAATTCCAGGTGGGTTTCCGTTCCTTCGATGTTAAACAATCGACCACGCTTCGAGTGGATTTCAAAATATAACGTATCATGGCCCAATATGGTTCTTTTATTAATCTTGAGAGATGTATCGTATTGTTTGTTATTGGATTTGTCCTGAAGTACTCGTGATTTCTTTTTATCCATGACGGCTTCATAATCTACATATGTGCCCTGCCCAGACCATACTCCAGTCGGAATCTCTTTGGGAGCATGGCTACATCCAATTGACAGTAAAATAAAAAGGACAGAGGACACAATATTAACTTGATAATAAGCTTTCATGATCATTGCCTCCAGAACGCAAATGTCATGCTATAGAGACTAGAGTCCACCAGATGGTGAATCTGCCTTCTAGGAATGATAACCTTTATTACACGGGTCAACAAGATCACTTTTTATTACGATTCAACTCGGTGATTTGCCGTCCTGTCTTTCTTCTGATTTTGTTTGCCGGGATGGATCGGCTAACACACTGTCTTTTTTAAGGCACCAGTTTTATAGTGAACTTCTCACCGAAGGGCGTTCGGCCGTCGGCCTGCAGGGACAGCGTAACTAGGGTCGGTTTCTTCAGGCCGGGTGGGGCGAGGGCAACTTTCTCATCCTTGATCGATTGGTGATGTTTCACCGGGGCAGTAAGTTTGGTGCGAATCTCCTTGGGGCCGAGAGCGGTAATATAAACCGCACCTTGGTTCGTGCCCTTCTTGGTGGGTGCCAGCCATTCCGCTTCGCCAAGGTTGATAAGCTCCACCCGCGCGACCACTGGATGGGCCGGATCGATCTTAACCTTGCCTCCCTTGTGGACAACAATCCACTTGCCATCAGGGCCCTTTACTTCCACCGAATCGAATATCCCGTCCAGATACTTGGGCGGATTGCTGCCGTTACATTCCGTATCGCCGACCGCCAGCAGCGGGCAGTTCGCGGAGTTGGTGCCCGTCCCTGCGGTTTTCAATCCGGGGACACGGCCCGCATCAATCATCTTCCAGAATTCATCCTTAACCTTATCGTATGCGCCGGGCAGTCCGTCGGCCTGAGCGTCACGATCGAATTCGATCCAGTGATCCACCGGCAGGGCGGATGGCCCCTCAATCAGTTTTGGACCGTATTCCCGAATCACCTTGGTTACCGGGCGGTCGGAAGCGTCGGGATTGATGATCCCGTAGTCGCTTTGTTCGTTATACCGGTACCCGCCGGGATACCACCAGAAGAATACGCCGTCGGCCCCGCTGTTGATAATCATGCGGTACATATGTTTGTAGAATTCCGCCTGATAGAGCAACCAGCCTTCCAGGCTTTGCTGATAACACGAATCCCAGGCGCTGATACCCGCCTCCGACCAGATCATGGGCTTGTCGGGGGCGGCCCAGCGGGCATATTCATACTCAAACCATCCGGGTTTCACTCTTTCCCAGTCGCCCAGACGCCCATAAGCCTCCGGGGCCAGAAAATCCACGGCCGCCGCCAGGTAAGGAAAATCATAGGGAACAAAACCTTTATCTTCATTATTAGTAGGATCACCTGCATCGCTCATACGGTAGCTAACCAGATGATGTGGATCGACACTTCGCACCAACCTGCGGGCGGCACTGTATTTCTGGTAAAGCAACGTATCCAGAAATCGCCGATAGGCCGCCACCATAACCCGCCATTCGCCGTCCTCGAACAGTTGGTGGGGTAATGGGCCGGTTACGTTACCGGTTTTAGCTTTGGGAAGCGGATAT
>CP070790.1:776170-778890 GCA_020346805.1 Planctomycetota bacterium | reverse complement strand
GACGGAGCTAATCTGATCCCCGCCGCAATTGGTGTTTCAGCAGTCAGTGCAAATGCCCCCCCCATCATTCCCAAATCCTCGCGAAACTTTTCCTGTATTGCTGGTTCACGTTGACGGGCAGGGGAGTTAGTTGGTGTCTTTCTTGTCTCCTGGCAGCCGGCAAGGGCCATCAGTAAAACAATGTAAACATTTAGGATGAATTTCAACCTGTACATTGGTCACCTCCCTTTTTGTCAGGACCCCAGGATTGTTTGCCAGCAGGTTACCATATTTGCCTTAGCCGTCAATAGGCTGAAAGTTGTATTGTTATACATGGAATTATCTTAAACGGTTGCATGGTTTTAATTGCCAGTGGCTTTGGCCAATTGAATAAACATGGCTTCCAGGGTCAGTTCGATATTGGCGTTGCGGGAGAGGTTGGCTTCGGCTTGTGAGAGTCGGCGCATGGCTGAGATAATCGATTGGGAATTATGGGTCTTGATGAGCCTGTCGACCATTTTGGGTTGGTCGGCATTGATAAGCGGCACCTGGTTGCCGGTGATTTTGTGCAGGGCGTCAAGATAGAAGTCGGCCAGCACCGACAGCATCATCTTGAGGCCCTGGCGAGTGGCATCGGTCTGGGACATTTCCGGGTCGCGATCCAAGGCGCATTGGCCGAGCGTTTTGGCGTCCTCCTGAAACGGTTTGGCCAGCGAATTGGGGGCCGGGGCTGTTTTGGAGGCGACCAGCTTGGTCAACTGCTGGCCCCAATTCTGTTTAATGGAGAATAAATCGTCGTCGATTTGTTGCAGGGCGGCACCCAAGCTACCGGCTGCGTGTTTGGCCACGTAATCTATGACGACTTGGTCGGCGTCGGGGCGTAATGTTGTCAATTGTTCCTTGATAAACTCGGTGGGCAGCGACCGGAAAATCACCTGCTGACAGCGGGATCGGGTGGTGGGTAACATGCGGTCGGCGGCATTAGTCAACACAATCAGGAAAGTTGCGCCGGGTGGTTCCTCCAGGGTTTTGAGCAGGCAGTTCTGGGCGGCCTCGTTCATTCGCTCCGCCTCACGGAGAATAAAGACTTTGGCTTTTCCGCGATTGGGGCGGGTGCCGGCCCGATCCACCAGGAAATGTCGAATAATCTCCACCCCCAGGAACAAGGCTTTTTGTTTGCGGATCACCGAATCGGGATGCTGCTTGTTGAGCTGGCGGTAGATCAGGAACAGATCGGGATGGGTGTCGGCATCGACCAATGCACAATCCTGACACTTCTCGCAGGCGTCGAGTCCTTTTGAATCTTCATTTGTGTCTGCGATGGTTGCCGGCAGGTCCCGGCGGATCGGCGATTGACACAATAGTGTTTTTGCCAGCCGAGTGGCCAGCATTTCCTTGCCCACCCCGTCAGGGCCGGCAAAAAGGTAGGCGTGGGGCATGCGCTTGCTGGCCAACGCTCGCTGGATAATGCGATGGGCTCGCTCCTGATGCTCGACCTCAAAAATCGACACGCGTCAACCTCTCCACAATCTGCTTATGAACCTCTGGCGGCGAACCGGTGGCGTCGATGATTTCAACCTTGCCGGGATAGTCGGCAGGTAAGTTGAGGAAGATGTCGCGTACCTTGCGATGAAAATCGACGGGCCGGGATTCCATGGCGTCGGTCTGTATGTCTTTAAAAAGCATGCCCTGGTCGCCGTCGTGGCGTTTTCGATGTTTGCCGGCGTGGTGGGGCTTCCGGCCTGTGCGTTTGAAACCTTCCTCGACCGGTACATTTAAAATGAAGGTCAGATGAGGCCAGGTTTCGCCGATGGCGAATCGGCCGAGTTCGATAATCCGTTTTATGTCGTAACCGCCGGCCCCTTGGTAGGCGCAGGTGGCGGAGATGAAGCGATCGCAGAGCACCACCTTTCCCGCTTGCAGGGCCGGGGCGATGACTTCGCCGATCAGTTGGGCCCGCGAGGCCATGAACAAGAAGGTCTCACAGCGCACATCCATCTGAGACAGGTCGTGATCCAGCAGTACCGAGCGTATGCGGTCGCCGATGACGGTTCCGCCGGGATCAACGGCCCGGACCACGTCGATACCCTCGGCGGTGAGCCTGTCAGCTAACAGGTCAATCTGCGTACCCTTGCCCGAGCCGTCGGGTCCGTCGAAGACGATGAATTTGCCGGTAAGTTTGTCTTTGAGATTCAAAGTCGGCTCCGTGTGTTTGCTCGAAGCGTAACTTGACCATACATTTCGCCCCAACAGTTTACGACATATAGCCTTATATGACAAAGATTTCCGTAAGATGGCCTTGGTGTAGGTATATGGCGTGTCATGGTTTTGTATAGTTATTACAAAAACCCGGTTACCCCTCCTTCGGCGGATCTTTGACCTGAGGTCGCCGCGACGACTTAAGGATCTCCCGTATTCGTATATGGAGATTCTTCACCTTCAGTTCAGAATGACGCCAAACAAATGCGAAGTAAAGGATGAGGCGCAATTACGATGAATTTTACTTGCGTTTTTCCCGGTTTATTTTTCTTAATTGAGTTCTTGTTACTTTTTCCTTTTGCGGGCCTATGTACAGGATTTCGTTCCGGGGTGATACGTCGTCCACGTCGTTGTAGACGGCGTCCGGCGGCGGGGCAATCGGACCTTTCAGCAGGGGATCATCGGTCTCCTTCATCCACCGGTCCAGTCGAGCCCTCATATCTGACAGGATCTCGGCTGACCCGCGGCCCTCAGCTATGTTG
>CP070790.1:771087-776070 GCA_020346805.1 Planctomycetota bacterium | reverse complement strand
CTTTCTGTACTGTAGCCACTTGAGGTCGCGTTGCCGCTAAAAATAAATAGAGCTTGCTCTAAACAAATCATGTCATGAAATCCGAAGGTAATCCATGCAGTCAGTATGTAACTATTGGAATCGAAAATGACTTAGAGCATATTCAATAGGATCGAAAAAGAATTGACCTTGTATTGTAAGCTTATGATGATTACCTTTTCGCCCAAGTTCCTGCGACCGTTGATTCTATGCTGGTTCCAGACCTTAATAGTTATAATGCAAAAACAAGTAAAACGAACTCCAAAACAATACTTAAGAGACAGTATCTATTAAGTAAGCTTGTGCTTTTCTACGTGGTCACCCAGGCAGCTTCCAGGGCGGACGATATTCGTAAGACAACAGCTTGTTGGCCTCCGGATCGTTGACTACTTGTTCGCGTTGGGGATCCCAGACGATATGACGCTTCCGATCGTAGGCGATGTTGGCCAGCAGCGTGGCCGAAGTTGAACGATGACCGACTTCAACAGGGCAATTGCACGGTTTTCGAGTCTTGACGCCATCGAGAAAATGCCTGGTGTGGAGGGCTTCATTGCGTTTGCCGACTTCAACAATCGGTTCGTCAAAGGCTTTTTTTGTGGACTTCAGTTGACGGGAATTTTCTTTTCGTCGCATGGGATTCATAGCTGGGTAAGGTTTCGTACGTAAGTCCTCCGGCACGATCTCAATTTTATTCCCCCTTTCGTAAAGGGTTCCTTTGGTTCCCCGATACTCGATTTTTGATCCTTTGGGATTGGCATCGGCCCCATTGGCCTCTTTAAGCTTCCCGTAGCTCGACGCACTCAAGCTGGAAGCTATACCATAAGCGGCACCGACAACTACTCCTTGCCGAACGAATTCTCGTCGACTTTGTCTCTCAGTCACCATCGAATTCCTCCTTTGTTGAAATAATGAGATACATATCCGCTTCCCAGCTATCATTCTACTCATCTTGTGTTGCAGCTGCGATGATTTGACCGGTTTACAAACCGAAATCGTGATGATAAAGAGAGGTATAATATGAACTATAATGGCTCATGCTAAATCGTTCAAAGATCCACAGATTTGAGTTTGTGTTTGATAAATCGACTGTTTACAATGGATAAAAACAAGTAAAAACTAGGAAGGACAAGCTTTATGAATACGATATGTAATTCTAAAGCAGTTCTAATAAGAATTAACGTAGTTGCCTGGATTGTTATCGCAGGCCCAAGTCTGAAGGAGCTTCTCGCCAATCCAGGAGGAACATTGGAATGGTCCACTTACCTTGGTGGTTCTCAGTACGAGCATATCCGTGATGTGATCACCGACAGCCAGGGCAACGTGTATTTAACCGGTGGTACGGAATCTTCCAACTTTCCGGTTACCCCCGGCGCCTATCAGACCGTTCATAACCAGGGCCAGAATCCCGATAGCCAAAGTATTTATAAGTTTGATGTGTTCGTTACCAAACTCGATCCTAACGGAAACATGGTCTGGTCCACGTTCATTGGCGGGCGGAACTACGATCGGGCATACGCCATCGAGCTGGATAGTCAGGGGAACGTTTATGTTGCCGGCCGGGCTGGTAATGGCTTCCCTGTCTCCGCAGGTGCTTTTCAAACTACATTCATGGGAGGGCAGGAGGCCGCCTTTTATGGTCCACAAGATGGTTTTGTTGCCAAGCTATCGCCAGACGGATCGACTCTCCTTTGGGCCAGCTATTTTGGAACCTCTGATACAGTAATTGTCCGTGATTGCGCAGTGGATAACAACGACGATGTTTATCTTGCCTCTGGATATAAGTCCGGCACATACCCATCGACAGTAGCCAACGCATTTAACAATTCTTACCATGGAGGTCAGGATGCCGTTGTTGCCAAGGTAAAATCAGATGGTTCTCAGGTACTTTGGGCCACATATCTTGGTGGTTCGGGCTTTGAAACTTATGTGAACTCTATTCGCATCGATAGCGCGGGTAACCTGTACAATTTGGCGTCCACAAGCTCGACCGGGATAGCAACCCCCGGAGCATACGATACCACGTATGCGGGCGGTGAAGATTTCTTTCTGGCCAAACTGCAACCCACCGATGGTTCGCTGATCTGGGCTACCTATCTTGGCGGCAGTCAGAACGAAGGGCTGGAGACCCATGAACTCACCATCGATAATCAGGGCAACCCCATTATTGCGGGCGGAACCCAATCGACAGACTTCCCAACCACGCCAGGCGCGTTCGATAGGACGTACAACGGTAGTGGGGGCCCGGGAACAGGGCAGAACACAAACTATCCGTGGGACGCCCAGGTATCGAAGATATCTGCGGATGGCACCCAGTTATTGGCCAGTACCTTTGTAGGCGGCCGGTTTGGCGAGAAAGCCGAAGGTGCTGCAGGTGTAGACTTGTCAGGTAATGTCTATCTGACTGGAGGCACATTCTCAGATAACTTCCCGGTGACAGCAGATGCCTACCAATCAACTAATCCTGGCAATCTGAACGCTTTCGTCGTGGTGCTAAGCCCCGATCTCAGCCAATTGCTGTACGCCAGCTATCTTGGCGGCAGTAACTGGGACGTTTGTCGCACCGCTACCGTAGATGCAAACGGTACTTTTTATGTGGCCGGGGAAACTTCATCAACCAACTGGCCGACGCTCAATCCGCTTCAACCCACTTATGGTGGTGCAGGAGATGCCATGGCAGCCAAGTTCACCTTCGTTGTTCTACCACCGGTAATTGCCGATGTTATCCCCAACCCCGATACTGTGAACGCCGGTACCGAATACGTTGAGCAGTTGAATCTCGTTCAAGGAACACCACCCATAAGCTGGTCTCTGGTTCAGAAACCAACAGGATCGCAAATAGACGGCAACGGTCGGGTGAGCGGTTGGATACCGGCGATCGGTGATATCGGCACGAGTTTTAATTTCCAGGCCCAAGCGACCAACTCCTTAGGATCAGACCTCAAGGGCTGGCAGGTTCTAGTGAAATCTCGTGCAGATTACGATAATGATAATGATGTCGATCAGTCTGATTTCGGTTATTTCCAGGCCTGTTACTCCGGTCCTGGTGTGCCCCCCGACACAAAATGCGATGATGCCAATCTGGACAATGACGAAGACGTTGATCTGGTAGACTTCGGTATATTCCTGGGATGTATGGGTGGAGCGAACCATGCACCCAACTGCTGACCAGTATGGATTACAGTTGAAACCAGCGCCTGTGTATTATGGATATTGGTTACTATTGTAGCCGCGCATGTCAGTAAGCGGAATGTAAAAGCACAAGTTTGAAGTATAATCCGTATAACCTAAACCAGGGCCTTAATTCTCAACTTTCCTCAGTTTTATGTTTTTAAATTTTATATCCATCGGCCGGCGTCTATGGATCTGTAAAGCAATTACTCCGCTTTTACTTTTACCATCGTGCAGGTCAGTGCATACGGTTCCGTTGATCTCCACTCGCAGTTCTTCGCCGACCGCATAGACGACATAATGGTTCCAGGCGTTTTTGATTACTGCTTTTTCGCCCAGGTTCTTGTAGCCATCGTACAACAGGGCTCGGCCGTGTTCTTCGTAAATGCTGCCCCAACCACCGGCCCCGGTCCCGATAGTCGCCTGGTAACCCTGGACTTTGTAATCTCCCAGTCTTTTACTGCGGAACTGGATCCCGCTGTTGCCTTTGTCGGGTACCAGTTTGACATCAAGCGTGAGTACAAAGTTGTCATAGCTCTCCGTCGAAGCCAGGAAATTGTTGCGTTTCAGGCCGGTTTCAGTCTTACCCACGATCATACCATCGACCACCGACCAGGGTGATTTGTCGCCCACCCAGTTACTGAGATCCTTGCCGTTGAACAGTTCGAGCCACTGCGGCTTGCCGATCTGCTCGAAGAGGAAGACACCCTTTTTGTTGGCACTTACGATGTCCATATCGCCATCGCCGTCGACGTCTGCCGGGGTAACGATATAACCAATCCCGGAATCATCATCGATCTGATGGGGTATAAATGTAACCACACCTTTTTCACGTTTAAGTTCGTACCACATCAATTTGGCCGGTTCATCGGCCCCCGGGTCTTTGCCCAGGTGGGCGTAGTATCGTTTTCCGCTGACCAGATCATCATCACCATCGCCATCAATATCGGCCGGTACCAGATCGTGCATCTGCGAGATACTCTTGTCGATGACGTGTTGTTTCCAGGTAGTTTGTTCGTTTACGGTCTGCTGCTCCCACCAGAACAGGCCATAGTGGTGCGGTGAGCTGGAGGCAATGTCCTGATCGCCATCCGAATCGAAATCATAGACAACCTGATGATGGATTACACCTCGATCCACGGCATGAAATTTCCAATCCGGTGTGGTTGGATCCTGCGGGGCCTGGTACCAGCCGATTCGGCTGAGGATATCGTTGCGCCCGTCTCGGTTGACATCACCCACCGCGATGCCGTGCCGATCCTCACCTTTGGGGCCCACGCGAGTCATCAACCATGGTTCGGTTACCTTTTTATCCGGTGCTTTCCACCAGGCTATTGCTCGCCCTTTTTTGTCAATCGGTCCGACGAAATCCTTTCGCCCGTCTCCATCGACTTCCTCATAGATAATCCCTTCGGTCAGCGTGGATTTGCCGATAAGATGCCGGGCCCACTCTTGCTCTTTACCCTTTGGATTTTCCAACCACTCCATATCCGACCTTCGCCGAACGGTAACAATGTCCACCCAGCCGTCGCCGTTAATGTCCACCGCATAATCGCAGCGGGTATCGGCGTAACCTTTCATGAAAACCATGGATCTGAACTTGTGTGGCCGCCAGCCGGGTGCTTCATACCAGTTTTCGCCCGCGATGATATCCGCTCGGCCATCACGATTGATGTCGCCAACCGCACACGATTCCGCTTTGAATTGAGGATCGATCACATATTTACGGAATTGCACGTCGGCCATTGCAGGTTTTACAAATGCCAATATTGATATAACTGACAAAAATAAATGATT
>CP070790.1:766348-770987 GCA_020346805.1 Planctomycetota bacterium | reverse complement strand
GTTTTTGAGGAAAGTGATCATCCAATCTTCGCTTCGGCGATGTTCGCTGAATACTTCAATCATTCGTTGCACTTTGGGATGATGCCAGTTTGGGTTGCCGTGCCGGCCGCCCCAGTGGGGAATGCAAAATACATCTTTGTTTTTAAGATGGTTGCTTAAATGTCTGAAGATATCTTCGATATGGTTAACCTGCGGCTCGGGGCCGTGATACATTTGCAGGTTTTTATAATTGTAATAACTTCTGCTGCGATATATCGGGGGATCGTCGTCGAGAAAATAGATGTTGTGATCGCCGCCCACGTCGGCCTTCCCGCTCCATTCATAGGCCTGAAAGGTTACGAATTTGCCGGGTTTATATGCGCTGTTGGTCACTTTCTTGGAATGTTCCCACATCCAATCGAGCATTTCGAAGGCATGGTCACTGACTGCGCAGAAATCGAGACCTGCCACATTCTCGGCAAAATCATAGTATTCCTCGACCGTGCCCCGGCCGTCGGAAAAGAGTGTGTGGCCGTGTAGATCACCCCAGAGCAGTAGTGGTTCGGGATCTTTTTCATTCACCCGGACCGGATTGCTTACGCGAACAAGTTGCGGGTTTTCCTCATCCCGGACGGTGATGGTATGACGACCGCTGGAATTGAACACGACATTATCAAATCGATATGCCCCTTTTTCCTTTCTGGCGAAGGTATGGCCGGTAGGCAGCGTGGCTGATGAGTCGGTGGAACTGAGGGTAACGGTGCCGAGATATTTATCGGTGGGATTGCCGTAACGATCTTCGACTCGAACAATGCACCAGGTCGGTTTTCCTGTAACCGCGTCGGAGGGCATGACTATACCCAGACGATAAGGTGCCCCCGGTATTATTTCGAGCGAGGGATTGTGGCGCAGGGGCAGGTAGTTTTCATCGCCGGTGGCGTCTACGTAAAATTTGAAGACGAAAGATGTTTCGTCGAAAGGTTGGGTACGGATGCCTCGAGATCCGCCGCTTTTGTCGCCGTATGTTACCCGGACGGTTTCTTGTGGGGCCAGTCCCCGGGGTAATTTGATTTCGACGATGTTTTGCCAGGGATGGTATTGGCCGAAAAAGGGTGAGCTTTTGTAACCGACGGTGATTTCGGTCGGAGCGTTATCGGTGGTCTTGACGGTCAGGTATCCGTCCGCGTTGGGTTTTTCGGTTTGGGGGAAGGTCCAGCGGGCCACATGCCTCATGGCGATTCGGATTCCGCCGCCCGGATTGATTCCCGCCTTGCCGGTGGTGTAGACCAATTTGACCGTCTGGTAGGAAAACACTTCGGCCTTCTTCGGTTTTTCAATAACCGCCGATCCGAGACCCAGTTTTTCGCCGGCTTCGATGGCCTGCTCTTCGTTTTGGTAGAGAGCCGGAGATTTCAACTCAGTGGTGGATGCGACTGAGGAGATAAGTCCGCTCAAAAGTAAGAGATTAATGAATTTATACATCGTTCTTTACTCCAAAGATGGTTACGGAATCCTGAATCGGGTTAATCAGTTACTATTACATCTTGTATTGTTATTCGGACGCCTGCGTATTCTAACGGATTATTGATGACAAGATAAGTTATGGCTCGAGTTTCACTATGCCATACATTGACGGGTAATATATGGCTCTATATGATCGGATCGGCTTCACTTGTTTCGTCTATGGAATATTTTTGGAGGTAAACGATGTCCGGCAAAAACATTTCACGTCGCAGGTTCGTGCAAACGGCAGCTTCCAGTGCAGTGGTTCTATCCGCAGGTCCTTCGTTGGGTGTGTTGGGAGCCAATGAGCGTTTAAGGGTAGGTTTGATCGGCGCCGGTGGAAGGGGAAGCAGGCACTATCGACTGTTTCTTGAAAATCATAAGGATGCGGAAATTGTGGCCGTTTCCGATTTGGACCCGGTTCGGCTCGATAAGGCGGTCAGGGATATAAAAACCGCCAGGCCTTTCCAGGATTTTCGCGAAATAATCGATAAAAAAGATATCGATGCGGTTTTTGTTTGTACCCCCGGGCACTGGCACATGATACCGACCATCATGGCCATGCAGGCGGGAAAAGACGTTTACGTCGAGAAACCTGCCGGTCATACCATCCACGAAGGGCGGCTGCTGGTAGAAGCGGCCAAAAAATACAACCGTGTGATACAGATCGGCACGCAACAGCGTTCGGGCCCACATTGGATTAATACCAGAAAACGCATACAGGCCGGCGAGATCGGACAGGTTACCAACGTTAATGTTTGGAATTATTGGCCCGTTAATGCGAGGATCAGCGGCCAACTAGGTAAACCCGATTGCGATCCGCCGTCAGGAGTCAATTACGACATGTGGCTGGGCCCGGCACCCAAACGGCCCTTCAATCCCTCAAGGTGGCACTATAATTTCTATTTCTTCTTCGACTATTCCGGGGGGATGATGCAGGCCTGGGCCATCCACCACTTCGATATTGTCCTGTGGACCATGGGCCACAACATCAAATCGGTCTCAACCGTCGGCAACAAGTATGTACTCAAGGATGACCGCGAGACTCCCGACACCGCGGATGCGGTTTTCGATTGCGGCGACTATACCATGTACTACGCCCTGCGACATGCCAACCGCTGGATACAGCCGGGAAGAAGGAACCATGCCATTGAGTTTATCGGGACTAAGGGTGTGCTGCAGATCAGCCGTAGTGGTTTTGATATGTATCATGAGAATGATAAGCCGGGCACCAAACCCTATTACACCGAACAGCCTGCCGGCCTGCCCGATTATCACGGATATAATACGGCCATGCACGAGAGGAACTTCCTGGATTGCGTTCGTTCCCGCAAAACGACCCGGTCCGATGCCCTGAGCGGTCATGTCGGTGCCCTGCCCGGCCACCTGGCCAATATCTCCTATCGCGTGGGCCGGGGTATTAAATGGGATGCTGATACTGAAACCATCCCCGGCGACCCCGAGGCCGCCGGGCTGCTGACCAAGCACTACCGCGAACCCTGGCACCTGCCCAAGGTGTGAAATCCCGCCTTTGGCGGAGAACAGTAGAACAATGGGAAATTGTTAAATTGAGAATTATTTACGTCATCATTTGTGTGGTTTTATTGGTAGCGGGATTGATTATACGGCGGCGGATGGTTCGTAAGGCCAGGCGAAGGCGGTTGCT
Organism: Planctomycetota bacterium; assembly: GCA_020346805.1. Taxonomy (GTDB): domain Bacteria; phylum Planctomycetota; class Phycisphaerae; order UBA1845; family PWPN01. The sequence goes on along the minus strand of CP070790.1, from coordinate 767,839 downwards.
GGCTGAGCCGATGACGCCGGAATGGAAGGCCATCCTGGATAGGAATATTCCCTTATATCAGCGTTTGCCGGAAGAGTTGAAACGACAGCTTGAGGGATTGGTGAACGTTTTCCTGTCGGAAAAAAGATTCGAAGGGTGCGGCGGGCAGGAAATAAACGATGAGGTCAAAGTGACCATAGCCGGCCAGGCCTGTATGCTGCTGTTGAATCGAGAGACAAAATACTTTCCCCGTCTATATACCATCTACGTTTATCCGGCCACCTATGTAGCCAGGCAATTAACCTCCAACGGCTGGATAGACGGTCAGACGCGGATGGGAGAATCATGGCGGTACGGACCGGTGGTACTGGCCTGGAACAGCGTTACCGGCGGGGCGAACAACATCCACGATGGCCAAAATATAGTATTTCATGAATTCTCCCACCAACTGGACCAGGAAGACGGGGCGGCCGACGGTGCCCCCATTCTGGAGAGCAGGGGCTGTTACGCGACGTGGGCCAAAGTATTGAGTGCCGAGTATGAAAAGCTACAGCGAAAAGCGAAAAAAGGCCGCAAGACTGTCTTGCATCGATATGGGGCGACCGCACCGGCAGAATTTTTTGCCGTGGCCACGGAGGCCTTTCTGGAAAAACCGAAACAGATGAAAAGAAAAATCCCCGAGCTTTATGAGGAGCTTAAGAACTATTACAAACTCGATCCGGTGGAATGGGCATAGAACGAATTGGGGATTCAGAATCGAGCGTTGAGAATTGTCTGAATAATAAATAAATCCCGATCAATCGGTATTCCGCTTCGCCGAACCAATCCTGTTTTCAGATAAACACGGGCAACCACAACTCGCTTTGCTTTTTGAATTTGTAACCTCCTTCGGCGGATCTACGACATGCTAGTCAGCGCACCTGCGAGATGTTAGAAAGAGGAAGGGCGAGTCCGCATTATTATTTAATGCCCGCCCGTTGCTGCGGGAATGGTACACCCGGCTCAGCTGCCGTCATATAGGTTTCTTTTGGCGGGATCGTCGGTGAGATATTCGACAAATTCCCAGGTGAATCCTTCGTTATCTTCGAAGTACAGTCTTTTGCGGTAAGGATGAGGCTCGGCAATAAAGCCCTCCTTATAGCCCGCTGCCGATAGCCGTTGTCTGATCCGGTCCGTGTCTTCAACGACGAATCCAAGATGGTTAACACTGGGGGTGAACGAATGGGCTGCAGGGCGGCCGGTGGAATTCGGCCCTGCTTGATAGAGGGCGATGTAGTCGGTATCGGTGCCGACGTGCAGCCACTTTTGTGTCCAGCTCCCGTGTTCGAATTGGCCATCGCCCCTGACCCGAAATGAGGGAAAGGCGGTGGTCAGAAACTTTACCACCCCGTCCAGATCGCGCACGGTTACGCTGGCATGTTCGAGTTTACACATGGTATGTTGACTCCTCGTCGCTGGATAAGGCGGTTGCGGCCCATCATACAATCTTACTTTGGCCAGGGGTAGTTGTTT
>CP070790.1:761936-766248 GCA_020346805.1 Planctomycetota bacterium | reverse complement strand
TTGTCGGCGAACGAGCTGTGAATCCAGTCCTCAAACTCTGTCTTCCGGGTGGGCCAGAGATCGTCGATTATGTCATCATATTGGTCGGCAAAACATGGAACGGCGATGCTAGTCGACACAAGCAGAACCAATGCCATCGCACCAGCCCTTTTACAGATACCATAATTACCACTTGGAGTACGCCGATATGGCGTTGTTGACCATTTTCGTTGTATGTGTACATTCATCAGTCCTTTTTTATATAATCCAATGTTATTTCGAAGTATTATTTTCATTACTAACACTCCGGAGGCTGGTTCGCCTCACTCATACACGCCTGAAATATGTCGAAATCATCCAGATCCACGTCGTTGTCATTGTCCAAATCGGCATCTTCACAGCCGTCGGTGTAGGGTCTGTTGTATCCTGATAAGCAAGCCTGAAATTGCCCAAAGTCTTCCTGGTCCACATCCAGATCCTCATTAAAGTCTCCCGGGTATGATTCAGTGGTAAAGCTCCATGTATCGCCTGTGGTATTACCAAAACCATTAACCGCATCAATACGCCAATAATAATGCCCCAGGCGTTCCAAGATTCCCGGATCAAAGGTGGTCTCTGTCTGGTTGCCTTGAAAAGTTGGTGGATGGGTCTCTCCAAAATATACGTTGTATGAAATTGCCCCTGATGCCGCCGTCCAACTAAGGGTGGTGTTAATGTCAACCTTTGTTGACAGGTCGAGAGGAGTGGGATTGGTGGCCTTGGCGGGCAGGGGAGATTCTTCCGCCACCTCCACCACATCCAAGTAAAAGATAACCTGCCACTGCCCGGCTTCGTCCATTCGCCAGAACCGTAAATCCGCACCACCATTCTGTCGGTTGCCAAAATAGGCATCGGTTACGTGAAAGAATTCTTGCTTCCAAGTGTCTGTTCCGGATGTTGGGGCGCTGATACTCTTATACATGGCACTGGGCCAGCCGTTGGGATCAGATGAATCATACGATATCCAGATTGTACCTGGAAAAGAATCGTAATAGTCAAACATAAAATAAAGGTCGGACTTGCTGCCCTGATAGGCATAGAGGTCATCCACATCGAAGTAGAAATAGTAATCCGTTTGTGGATTCGTGTTTCGGCGAGCATCGCGGCCGCCGATGCTTACAGGTTCCGTGTCTCCATCGGGAACCACAACCCGATTCAAGCCTTGTTCATCATCTACGGTTCCCAGGTCGATGAAAGTCTCCCAATCCCTGGTCGTGAATGTCCACACTTGCCCTGTGGTTGTACCATCATTGTTAACCGAATCAATACGCCAGTAATAGGGTACAAAGGAAATCATGTCTCCAGGATCAAAAGTCGTCTGGGTCTGATTAGTCTGATAAGGTGGTGGATTAGTTGTGCCGAAGTATACATCGAACGAATCCGAATTATCTCCGGCCGTCCAACTTAGTTTCGCCCCCGGCCAGACTTTGTTCGTCTGGTCGGGGGGGATTGGATCGGTGGCCGGTTTGGGTAAGATGATAGTTGCGGCCGTGTAGATGTAGTCGTTGAACCATCGCCATTCGGTGTCCGTTCGCGATCTAAGTCTAACGTATAGAATTCTTCCGTCCGTAGGCAGCCCGGTCACCTGCGCATACGTTCTTCCACCCCATATATCATCGCTGAAAATATCACTTGCCCCTTTACTCGAACCGACGTACAACCAGTAGGCTATCGAACTTGCCCCCGCGTTCCAGCTAAAGGTCACCGTATCGGAAGTTAATGTTGAACCGGGCAGTGGATCAGTCATAACTCCCGCTCCGATTACTTGGCCGGTGGTAAACGTCCAGAGCGGGCCAGTGGTTACACCGTCGTCGTTGACCGGATCGATGCGCCAATAATAAGGAGTACTGGCATCCATTGTGCCGGTGTCGAAAGCAACCTCCGCCTGGTTGCCCTGGAACGGTGGTGGATTGGTAGTACCGAAATAGACATTATGGGAACGGGCGGCAGGGGCGATTGACCAAGAAAGGTCGTCGCTGCGGTCGACCTCAATAGCGTGGTTGGTTGGAAAGGGATTAGCAGCCTGCTCCGGTAAATACCGATCCGCTGTGGTAAAGATCCAAAGATCACCGGTAGTCGTGCCGTATGTGTTGACGGTATTAATACGCCAGTAATACGTCGTGTTATAAGGCATTGTGCCGGCATCAAAAATAGTACTTGTCTGATTAGCTTGGAACGGCGGTGGATTAGTAGTTCCGAAAAAGACATCGTAGGAAGTGGCTTGATCGTCGGATACCCAAGTTAGATCAAAGTTTCCGCCCACACTTGTGGCCTGATTGGCTGGATGAGGCTCGGTAGCCTTAGCAGGCAGACCGGTAGGCGCATCTTCGCTGGGGATATCGTAGATCAGGTAAACATTCACATCGAAGGGCGAACAGTTATCGCTCAATGTCCGAATACTGGGATCTGCTGTGGGTTCGACTTGAGCGTTTCGTTGCTCGAAAAGGACCGGACTGGTTTGGCTTTGCGAGCCGAAAACATCAGCCAATATACTGCCTGACAACTGGAACGTAACTACAAATTCATTGGGTGTGTTATTTACCGCAATCAGATAAGCTCGTCCCCTATCAGCACCAAATAAATATGTTACATCTTCGATTCCTTGGCCGGAAGTGTCGGTGTCTCTGTTGCTGGTGACGGACACCGCGTTTGAATTTGAGATGATGGCCAGCACCAGTGATTGTATCTCGTGAACAATTTTGGGGATGACGATGCTCCGTTGTCCCTCGGTAGCCCCGTTTTCATACATCCAGTAATACAATCCCCTGGCTCCCTCGACAATCGGGGCGTAACTGATATAACGCTGTTCCGGAAAAGTGGGAAGTCGCAAACCACTTTCCCATTGATGAGCCTGTACTACATTGATGTAGGCTTTTTGATTATATGTAATAGCTACTTGGGTACCGTTCCGTGCTGTGACTGCCGGCCGCCAGAGCTTGCCGGCAAATTCAATATCAGTATCACGGACGGGATATATGTTGGTCATCAATGCATCGGAAAGGGTGCCCGCGGCCAGGTATTCATTTTCCGGACGATGGGTGTCCCATGAACCGAATTCAATGAATACCGGATGGCCGACTGTGTCTCGATTCTTTATCTGCTGATATATGGGTATCAAATCCTCAGGCGTGAGATCCTTGTACTCAGGCTGATCGATCATATACCATCCCAGTAAAGCGGGATAGTTCATTAATGCATCCACCTGCTCGTCAATCTTGGATAAGGAACATCCGCCCTCGACGGCGCAGCGCTTGATTTCCACCATCATCGGCATATCGTTGGCCGCCGCACCCTCCAAAACCCGGCTCATATATGTCAAATAATCACCACGCCATGTGTAATAGCATGTCAAGCCGGCGTTGAAACCCTGGTGCCGCATGGTTGCGAGGTACGTAGTAGCGCTCGCTACGGAGGAAGGTGTGTATTGTGTATACCAACCGATGGGGAAATATGGCTCACTATTTACCTGCATCACGGAAGGCGAACTTAAAGTTGTCTCCGCAGTCAATCCTAAAACTAAGACTGTTACTATCGTTCCAAGTATCCATCGCATAAATACACGCTTTTCTTGGATTACGGTTCACGACATTTTCTTGGTAACTGACATACTTCAAGATTGCGCACAAAATCAGCAGCCCGGTGGCTGGTTCGCACCACCCATGCATGCATGAAATTCAGCGAAGTCATCTTGATCGACATCCCCATCTGTATGCAAATCGGCGTGTTCGCATCCGTCAGGATAAGGTCTATTGTTGCCGGAGTAACAAGCCTGAAAGATCCCAAAGTCCTCTTGATCTACATCCCCATCGCTATCAAAATCGCCAGGAGCCAAAGATACGGCGCTTGTGTTAACCTCTGATGCGTAATTCCCCAACGCGTCATGGGCAAAGGCAGCGTAATAATGCGTAATCCCATAAGGCAGATTGCTATGTACATGGCTATCGTTCGAACCGGGGGTGTTGGCCTTGTCCAATACCAGCATACCATCAGTCGGACTTGTCGGGTAACCTGAAGTGCTATAGCGAATCATGGTTCGTGCAAAACTGAAACTGGACGGATTGGTCCAGGAAAGGTCGATCTGTTTATCGCCGGCAGTGGCAGTAAAGTTGGTTACCGGACCCGGGGCAAACGGGGTTACAACCTCCACCTGTTTGGTAAGGGCGTCACCAAACCAGCAGACAAATTCGTGCACCATACGCCAATCAGTCGTATAGGTGTCCGAAGTCATTGGAGCAGTCATGTCGAATGTCCAGGTGTACACCTCGTTATGGCCGACAGTTATGCCCTCGTCGAT
>CP070790.1:759030-761836 GCA_020346805.1 Planctomycetota bacterium | reverse complement strand
GAAGGATCAGTGGGGCTTTTTCTTCAGCCACTGCTTCAATAATACCCTGCGTAATTTCCATATTATTCACATTGAACGCACCAATTGCATAGCCGTTCTTGTAAGCCATCTCAAACATTTTTTTGGTATTAACCAACGCCATTATATTCTCCTTAAATCCCTCAAAATTATCTTATGGTTAAAAAAATATTTAACCAAACATTCTATATACCCATAAATATCCAATATCGGACATTAAAATAGACCTAATCAATAATCAGTTAGTACTCAGTCAAACCGCTCGTTCCCATATATCTTCCCGATCCAATAGCTAAATCCGGCACTCCCTGAGGCCAGATACTAAATACTATCGCCTGCCTGTCTAACGAAGCATCTGCACTGTAGGTAATACCGCAAAACACCCTGTGATACTGCCTTATCAGTGTCAAATCACTCCTTACCGTATTACCAAAGTCAAAATCAAGTTGACCGGAATAAACAATTGTATATCTTGGATCGAGCACGTAAGTAGCCGCAAAAGTAAACGCGTTCGAGCCTTGCTCACCAAACCCGTTATTTATCCGTCTTATGTATCTACTGCCTAAATAATAACTCAAATCCGGCCAGCGAAGGAGTGAAAAACCAACATTGTATTGCTGTACTACACCTCTTTGTAAATCATAGTGCATATCGGATAGTACCGCAGCCGTATCACTCAATCGCCACATATAGTCAGCGCCGAGATAATTGCTCCTCGGTCCGTATATATTCCCATTACGCCTGTCGTATCTGCTCTGTGGATTCAAATTTGTGTTGTATTGATTCATCAGCGGAATAAACGGTTTGTTCCATATAAACCTGTCGGCTCCAGCAGAATCGGTATCAGAATCACTAACCCATGTAACGTTCATATCCAGCCACATCCAGTCAACAGTACGCATCTTATCACCGGTGACTCTTTTAGTCTGTAGTCTCTGTGAAATACCTACGCTCAGCGTATCACGTTGTTCGATAACATCATCGCTTTCAGTGTATGTTGCAGCCGTTAAATAGGGCCTGATAACATGCCTTATTTGATTCAAATCCCACACTCGCGACTTGACGCCGGGAAAAATCTTCCAGTAAGGCTGCATTGACATACGGACACCGGCTTCTCCAAACCATACATCATCCTCCCTTTTCCCTGTAGTACCGTCAAGTTCGTTGTAAAAACCCAAGCCATCTTCATATGCCACAGTTCCGGCCACATAAGGTACAACCTTAGAATTTCCGACTATTAAAGGCATATCAAGCTCGTTTCTCGTAGTAGCAAAAGAGAAGTCCTGCTGCGGACCATCAGGCATGTTCTCCGAATAACGCTCTCGAAATCGACCTACCTGGGTGTCGCTGTAGAATGTCAGACTATCTTCGAGAAGCGATTGACCGGTCCAGTGAAACTCGGTACTGGGCAACTCTTCCATCTGGTCAATAAAATCGTTAATACGAATTTTGCCTAAAATAGAAAGCCCCCAGTTGTCCTCGATACGCTTTGCATGAACAAGGGTCTCCTGCTCTTTGCCGACATTAAATTCGCCTCGATGAAAACTCTCAAGAAAATGCTCATCAGAAAGATAACTAATCTCTGTGGTAAACTGCCAGTCGTAAGACAGAAATTGTCTATGCTGCCAGCTGAAGCGTCCTCGCAAATCACTTTCCGGTTCAAGATGTTTCCGGGTGAAGTGCCTGCCGAGGCGGTCCTGCCCTCTATCATTAATAATATAGCCCAATATCCTGCCGAAATAATCCTCTTTCGAATAATCTATTTCCAATCCACTGCCAAAACCGCGTTTGCTGTAATAATCCAGCGAAAGAGTACTATCCAGACCCTCAGGTTCTTCCAGACCCAACAACCGATACAAGTACCATTGTGTCTCAACCTGAGTGCCCCAGGTATTATCGTTACCAACATTTATACTCTTAAGCGGAGTATCAGGTCTTTGCAGATTAGAACGTATAAAAGGCCAATAGAAGATTGTTTGATCGTACCACTTTAAACTCACATCATGCATCTGGGCATCGAAACTACTCTTAGAGGTACCATCCCGTCGTGCATCAAGGCTTGTCGTATCGGTAACAATTACTTTCGAAGCGTTAAATGAAATCTGAGGAACATAAAATTCGCTGGTGGTCAAAGTAACATGCTCAGCTCCGAACTTATCCTCAGCCAACTGTCGTAATCTTATTGCCTTGATATAAATGGGAATCCCTCTGGATTCATCGAAAGTCCTCATTATTGCTTTTACGGCAAGTGCCTTTTTTGCATCGAAGTCGTAATAAATTTCCTCGGCTCGAAGCGTACGTTGTCCCTCGGTCATTAAAACATCGCCGGACAAATAAATCGCCTTGATACTTCCGAAATCGTCGCCTGTTCGGTCCTCATTTTTTTCGCGGTGAAAAATAACCGCACTGTCTGCCTGCAGCTCCAGCAGGCGTCCTTCTTCATCCTGTTTCTGCCAAATATAAATTCTGCCTATTATGGTCTGAACGTTCTCATCGCCCTCTATCTTAAGAGCCGCCTCATCGACACCACTCCATTGAATCGGATATCTGAACGTAGGCTCTCTTTCCTGCTGTTCAATACTGGGCTCCGTCAGTTCCCGGCTTTCTTCAATGAACTCAATATCCTGGGGTTTGGCTTCGGCACTTGTCGGCCATAAGCCTACTTTCCGCAATCCCGAAACAGCCTCTGCGTAAAGCGGTAATCCACGCGTATCGGTCGTCCTTTTTCTGTCGGCCGTTATAAAAACTCCACCACTGACACCAGCCTGAACCGCCATTATCCGACCCT
>CP070790.1:756278-758930 GCA_020346805.1 Planctomycetota bacterium | reverse complement strand
CATCGTACCTATATGTCGAGTGGGTACGTTTTTGATAGGACGGCACACTATCGTTGTATATCCATAAGCCGGTACTTTTAGTTGTACGCTTATATCCACTTCATGTTGCTTAGTTTTCAATGGGAATTTTTTGGGGACTCGGCGATATGTGATGCGATTCAGACGCTGATTGACCAACTGATATGGGATTTGTTTTCCCTGGTGGTCATAAAGTCGGAAACCCACTTTATTTTCGTATCCGAATCCTTCGTAGAATATCGCATCGATGTCGTGCGGAAAAGTTAACGTCAGATCCACAGAACCATCGATACTATTGGAATTGGCATTGAACACAACAATTATAGAATCCTTGTCTCCCAGTTCCGGCCGTTTAACTTGCAGAGCGATATGCCGTAATGCTTCGGAGATTACTTGGCGGGCGATCAGAATCGATTGATCGAAGCGATATTCCATATCTTTGTGTACCTGGTCGATCGAACAAGTACAGATCGAGTCGTGAGGATGGTTCTGGAGCAGGTAACGCCAGGCAAGATGCAAATATTGATGGGGGTAGGTGAGTCCCAGCCCTGAGGCGAAAGCGGAGAAAGGCTCGGCCCACTGGCACAGCTCATTTTCACATCGTGCATTGGTCTGTTTGAGATGTATCCTGCTCGACTGTACACCCGAGATAAATGGAATATCTTCAGGTGTTTCTTGCGGTTGACAAAGCTCTCCGGTAAATACTTTGGTTATATTCTCACGTTGCTCGCGAAGGTCTTCGATAAATGCCTCGAGATGAGAAAATACAATTTCTACGTCTTTACTACGTTTGTTAAATTTGTTTATCAATTCAAGCGTTTGGGGTTCGTACTCCATATGGTCCGCCCAGTCGAATAATAAAAACGAGGGTGTGGGACAATACTTTTTTTCCTGATCGATTAGGTGGGAGAGATCTTTCATGGCATTGTCGACATTAAAGGGTTCGACGTGTAAAGTTGCCTTGCGGACATAGGTGGCATAGGAGCTATAACCCATCCCATGGCCGAAACGATAGGTTATGACCCTGGAGCCATCGGGTGACTGCCAATACCATACCGCTCCATGTGTTTTTGTACTGGTTCCCCGGCTGATCATGGCATTGTCGATACTGAATCCCCGAAGTATCTGGGGTAATTGAGATATATTGCCGAATGCATCACAGGCAAACCCTATACGTGAAGGTTGTCCGTATTGAGAAGCGACTTGTATGCCTAACTGGAGATTGCGTACCAGGGATTCACCGCTGACCAGAAATTCATCTGGGGCCACATACCATGGGCCGAGGCGGATTCGACCGGCTTCGGCCAACGACTGTATCTCGGACTCACGTTCGGGACGGATTTCAAGGTAATCTTCAATAAGAATTGATTGGCCGTCGGTCTGGAAATAACGAAACTCAGGATTCTGATTCATGGTATCCAGAACTTCGTCTATCATTTGGACTAGACGAAAACGGAAATCCTGAAAAGATTCATACCACTCGCGGTCCCAATGGGTGCTGAACACGTAGTGAGCGGTTCGTTTGGATTTCGGCAATTTAACAACTCCTGTAGGTACTGCTTAAATTACGTTTACATAAGGGATAAGTGGTACAAAGATAAGGCCTTCCTAATTGGGTTGACGCTAATCCTTTCCCACCAGCTTCCCGACGACCGGAAACCACTTCCAGTCGGCGGCATATGCACGATAGTGGTCGGCCACTCGGCCTTGCTTGGCATCGCCGCGGTGGACCCAGATTCGATAATGTAACCGCAAAGGCTTACCTTTGGAAAGCCCCAGCATAGAAAGTCCAGGGTAGGAAACGTTCAAAATGCCGTATTTACGCGTTATCCACTCCGGAGGGAGATCCGGATGGGAGGGGTGGACGAAAAAAGCGGCCCCGCTTGATTGGGGTGATGTGTTGGTCCGCGGGGGTGATAATTTCCCTTTTTTAGACGCAAAATCGCCACTCCAATCTACCCAGTGAGCCCGTAAGTGATTGACGACGGCTTCTTCAACGATTTTGCCGTCGGCCTCTATAACGGCATTTTTTGCTCTGTTAAAGCGTATTGTGAATCCGCCATACCCTTTATTTAACTCCAGTGTTCCGCCGATACGAACACCGTCAACTAATGCGGTCAGTGTTAGGTCCATATCGATCGCACGGCCGGTGGAAGTGGTCTCGAAAACTCGGCATCTGACTTGTTCTTCAACGAAACGTTTTGCATTTTTTCCACCTTTAGGCTGATTTATCCAGTAGTGACCGGCTCTGAAATGGCTGAATACCGGCCCATCGCCGAAATCGATTTTTCCTGGTTCGGCTATTATAAATCTGGGGTGCCACCAGTCGCCGATCTTCTTGCCTGCAATCTCATGGCGTACCCAGGCCCAGAATATACCACGATGATGACGATGATCCTTTGGGTGTGCCTCGGTCAAGACCTCCCCATCCAGACCGATCAGCGGATGAATGAAATCATTGAGCATATAGCGATGGCCCGGGTTCGGTTCCCCGTGCCAGTAGGACAGTATCGGTTTAAGATCTTGGGAGGCGATGTGTAGAGAGGGATCAATGTATCGGGAGCGGTATATTGAATCGGTTTGTTTGTCATTGGTAAGAAACCGAATATTAATTGTTTTACCCAGGTGGATTTT
>CP070790.1:752947-756178 GCA_020346805.1 Planctomycetota bacterium | reverse complement strand
GTGATTGAGTGGCTGGCCCGGCCGAGCCGATTTATGCCGGCCACGATTATGCCGATGCATTTTGGCGAGAATCTTTCCGGGGCGTTTGTCGATTATCTGCCGGTAGACCGCGATAAGGTTGCGGCACGCTTGCAGGATAAAACGCTGTTGGAGAACGGGGCCGGACAGATAGAGGCGGTGGTCAGCTTTCTGTTCGATGCCAGCGCAAAGAGGCTTAACAAGGTCCAACCGGCGGGTGAGGCGGAGGGTACGGATGTTGGTGGTTAGCCGGTCGGTCCCTTGCCCTTGCTGCGGCGAGGATGGGGCACCCATGCTTGTGGTCCTCGGGGCTCTGGTTGAATCGCGCCCCCACGTCCAAAGGACATGGGGTACCCGCATTTAAGAATGACGGCAAATACGCATAACTTGGGGAACGGTACCCACAATGGCGATTGGGACCTTGTCCTACAAAGTGGATGTATAAACGTTTATACTAACCAGATGTGGTAGAGTTGTGTCTTAGATATTGAGAATAAATTTGGTATTTTTCATGGATCAGGAAAAGATGAGCGGTATCAATCGGCGTGAGTTTATGGGTAGGTCGGCAGGTTTGTTGCTGGCGGCCGGGGGCATAAAGGTATTGGCTGAGGTCAAGACCGAGCAGCCGGATTCAATTGTTGGCCGGGTGTTTTTTGAGGGGACGGCCCCGGAGCCGAAGTTGATCGATTGCCGGGTGGATTGGTACTGCCACAAGATCAATAAAAAAAAGCCTTTGACTGCCGATGATTTGCTGGTGGGCAAGGAGAATGGATTACAGAATGTATTTGTTAGCGTCAAGAGGGGGCTGCCTGGGGATAAGAAATGGCCGGTGCCTGCCAAGCCGGTGATATTGGCCCACGTAAGATGCATGTTTGTGCCTCATGTGTTCGGTATCATGGCCGGTCAGGAATTGTTGGTGGTCAATACCGACAAGACGCTGGAAAACACGCATGGTCTGACCAAGCGCAATAAACCATTTAACTTTAACCAGCCGCGAAAGGGTATGAAGAAGACGTTGGTGCTAACCGAGCCGGAGGCTTTCAAGATCAAATGCGACGTGCATCCGTGGGAGAGCGCATATTGCCATGTGATGGAGCATCCGTATTTTGCGTTAACGGATAAGGAGGGGAAGTTTGCGATCAAGGGATTGCCGGCGGGGGAATATGAGTTGGAATTCCGGCACGAAAAACTGGGCGTGCAGGGCAGGAAGGTTACGTTATCGGCAGGCAAGGCGGCCAGGGTTGAAGATGTAAGGTTCAAGCCGGCAAAGCGTAAGCGATTGGCTACGACAAGAGCGACGACGAAAGGGAGTGATTAAAGCTGATTTCAAGACTGGTCGGGTAATCCGAAAATTCGGTATGTGGTCCGAAAGATCCGCTCACTTATCCGCCATAGGCGGCCGGCTAGTTTTGAAATCACTAGTGATAAATAAAGGATACTGATGACAGGTTTGCAGGGATTATTTATTGATTTTTACGGTACGTTGGCCGGCGGGGATCGAGAGGTAGTGGAGTTGATTTGCCGAGCGGTGATCGACGATTTCGGTCTGGAGTTGAGTGCGGTCGATCTGGCGGAGGATTGGGGTCGTACCTATTTTGAGGCGATCGAGGCGATAAACGGTGACGGTTTTCGGCCGCTGGTCGAGATCGAGGCGGACACGCTGGTTGATACCTTTTTGCCTTATACGGGCGAGTTTGATCCGCAGCATTACATTGTTGAATTGAACAAGTACCTGGCCCGGCCGGAGCTGTTCGATGAAGTTCGCGAGGTGCTTGCGGCCAAGAAATTGCCGATGTGCCTGGTGAGCAACGCGGATGATCGACAACTGCGGGAGGCCCTTGAATATCATGAGTTGTCATTCGATTACGTGGTGAGCTCGGAATCGGCGAGGAGCTATAAGCCGGAACCCCGTATTTTCGAGGCGGCATTAGAATTGACGGGATGGAAGCCCGATAAAGTGTTGCACGTGGGGGACTCCCTGCACAGCGATGTGTGGGGGGCTCACCGTGCGGGATTGAGGGCGGCATGGGTTTGTCGGAGCGGGCGAATCAGCGATATTGGTACTGAAAAGCCGGATTTTACGTGGTCTGATCTTCGCCCGATAATTTCTTTGGGATAATAGTTATTTTTATTTGCATTATAGTCGATATTGTGCAATAATTAACATAGAGAAACTATTGCCGCGTGGCCTCGCAGGTCATGTATTTGTAGCCGACGCGAGGGTAGTACCATGACAAGGCGAATAACTCATTGGTGGAGCCTTTGCTTGTTGGTGGCATTGGCTTTTTTGCTGGCCGATCTGGCTGCTTTTGGGGCAAGTAGAAGGGGAAGCCGATCGTCAGGCAGGACCTTCGGCAGGTCAACTTCCTCACGCAGCATATCACGATCAAGTCCAAGCCGATCATCCCGTTCAGTATCAAGATCATCTTCGAGATCGTTTTCAAGGTCAGCTCCGAGATCATCCTCGAGATCGGTTTCAAGATCAGCTCCGAGGTCATCCGGCCGAAGTCATCCAGCGGTGCGATCGTCTTCGCGGAGCAGTATTGCCTCCAGCGGGCGGACCTTTACGACCCAGCGCTCGAGGTCGGGCGGATCGTCGGTGTCGTCGAGTCGGTCAAGCTCTTCCGGGCGTACTGCGGTTCCAAGCTCGAGCCGATCTACTCCCGGTCGTACTTACGGCCGATCGTTCGCTTCACCCGGCAGTGTTGTAAGAATGCCGCAGGGGACCTCCGGTTCCGCTGGTTCACGCGTAGGTTCGAGTTCGAGGACGCCAACCAGACAGTCTCCGGCGGTGTCGAGCAGGGAGCCGAGCCGGGTGGTTCGTTCCGGTGATTCGAATAGAGGTAGTCGAGGTGGCGGATTTCAGAGTGGGGGAACGGTGGTTCCGTCGGCAGTTACCAGGAATCGTGGCAGCAGGGAGGGGGCAAGGTCGGCAGCGGTTACGAATCTTCATAATACTAACAGGAGTGTGGCTACACACGGTTCGCGTTTAGTGCCCGTTCAACGGCAGGCGCATGCGGTCAGGACCACGCCCGCATGGCATGGGGCGTCGCGATCTTACAGCACGTTTTCACATCCGAGTCTGATTTACCGACACCCGCGAGTCGGCACACATTGTTATCCGCATAGACGGCCCTACTACCATCGACCCGGTTGCTTGCCACACTTTCGCAGGCATTGTTCTACGTTCTCATGGAGTTTTGGCTTCTGTTC
>CP070790.1:748692-752847 GCA_020346805.1 Planctomycetota bacterium | reverse complement strand
CCAGCCGGTACGATATATTAGCCATGTGGCAAAGAATCGCAGAGATATGGCCCTGAAGGATGTCGGCTCGAAGGTCACTGATCTTACGACTGCGCATAGCCTCGATAAAGTTTGCGTGGTGCCCGGCACCACCATAACCAGGAAACTGCTTGATCCTCTTGCCATCATTTTCATACACCCAGCCACCCCCGCGACCGCCTGCAAAGAAACCTCCCTCGCACTCGACTCGGAGACTTGTGCGGAGCCCGTGATATGTGTCCAAAGCAGCATCTCCTGCTCGTCTCGTCAACGCTCTAATTTCATAGATTAGCGGAACCGGCTTATAATCAAAGTAAACAACATGTGTATTGGGCGTTTGGCCATCGTCATCATATCCAAACCGTCCCCCAAAACTTATGACTGCCGGCGCAGCGGTTTTCTGATCCATAGCCCAGCGCGCGTGGTCCAATTGATGTGCGCCAATATTGCCCATCTCTCCAGTACCTGTATCCCAAAACCAATGCCAGTCATAATGCAGATTTTTCCGCATTAAAGGAGTCAGGGGCGCCGGCCCCTGAAAGAGATTATAATCACATGTTGGTGGAATTGGCTGCGGACCACTAACCTTGCCGATACTTGCTCGACGACCAAAGTGAAAGCCTCGTACCATGCGAATCTTCCCCAGATTGCCTTGCTGTATATACGGGATGGCCGCCCGAAGACCAACATCTGAGCGATTCTGAGAGCCTACTTGCACAATTCGCTTGTACTTTCTGGCCGCTTCGACCATCTTGCGACCCTCCCAGATGCTATGACATGCAGGTTTTTCCACATAGATATCTTTGCCTGCCTGACACGCCCAGATAGTCATCAAGGCATGCCAATGATCGGGTGTCACTATCACCACGGCATCGATATTTTTATCGTCGAGAACTTTGCGATAGTCGATATACGATTTGACCCGTTTGCTACGTTTCTTGAATTTGTCGACTTCAAGGTCGAGAAACTGCCTGTCACAATCACAGAGAGCCACAACGCGAACCCCATTTAGCTTTCTGAAGGTTTCAATATGTTGTATCCCCTTCTTGCGAAGACCGACGATAGCCAGGCGAATATCCTCGTTTGCACCTCGGACACCTTTGCTCTGACCAGCACGGGTAGCTGCGAGAGTACCTGTGCCGATGAGTGCAAGAATCCCTTTGGCGAAATCTCGACGCGATATCTGTGGAGATTTGGAATTCATAATAAAGCTCTTACAGAACATTACAGTATTATCACATACGCTGTGAGACTTTTAGGAATAGTGACGCTTATCACCTACCTCACTTATCAACTATCCAGATGTTGCGATACTCAACGGGATATCCGTGATCTTGAAGTTTGATGCGGCCGACCTTGCGGGATTGCGGTCTTTCTCGCCGCGCCCTGATTGCATTATCCGAGTAAGGCAGCTCGAGGTCCTTGTGAATCAGTGTGCCGTTATGGTTTACTGTGATTCTTGGGGATTCGGTCAGCTTGCCGTTGCGATCAATCCGCGGGGCCTCGTACATAATGTCGTAGCTCTGCCATTGCAGTGGCATAAGACACATATTGACCTTTGGAGGGGCAATTTGATAGATGGCGCCGCACTCGTCGTAGTATCCGGGCAAACCGTAGCAGTCCAGTACCTGGACCTCGAAAAACTGAAATTCCTCGATTATTACCCCACTGTTGCCTCGCCTCTGGTCAGTATTGTTCGGCAGTAACGGCAGCCGAAACTCAATGTGCAGATGGAAGTCATGAAAGGTCTTCTTGGTGCCGATGGAATCGCCTATCCGGTGATTGCCGAACTGTGGCAGAATCCTCATCACTCCTTTATCCCTCTTCCAGGTGACTGGTCCGGCCTTTCCGCTCCGTTGTATCATTTCCCATTCGTCGAAGCTGCTGCCGTCAAATAGAACCAGTGCATCATTGGGTGGCTTGGCGCCAAGCCGCGGCGATTCGTAGAAAATACGATTCATCTCGAATCTGCCGCTTTTGCCCCGGAGTGTACCCTTTCCCGTGAACCTGTCGCTTTCGATCTTCCCGGACCAGGAGTCATGCTCGAAGCTAAGCACATTTCCTGTCGGTTTGGCTTCGATCACTACGTACTCAGGAGCCTTCTTTCGCAACTCTGTGAAGAGGCGAATCTGGTAGCCGCCATCCTTCCATGGAATGACCTGTGCGGCGAGCCTGGGAGGATAAATCCCACCACCTGGATTCCATCCACCTTGCCAGTCGCCCATGAATGGATACTCTGTTGCCGCCCCGAGGTAAGCAGTCCAGGATAAACTAAGACATACAACTACAATTGAAATTTTGGCAATACGTTTCATAACCTTACTCTCCAGGAATACCTTTAACCTAATACTCTTCTTGTTTAGATTTCTTTTCCTTTTGTTGCCTGAAATATCGAACTTGAGTACACGTTGACTTCCATTTTATTTTTATCTGCCGTTTCAATTGATGATGACAAAATATTGAATCTCTCCTCTCAACAAGCAAAATAAATCAAATCCTTTTAAGCTGAATGATAACTCGTACTATTTGCTGCTCACAAATCAACTCATTCATCAATTATACCTTTCGAAATTTATCGTTCAAGAGAAATGAATAAAGGCGTATTTATGTTTTTTAACAAATATGTGTAGACAAATGATTTCAACCTGACTGCTTGGATTATAAAGTTACCCAATCGCTGATATTCCAACTTCTTTAAATCGATTAAGTGAATAGCTTGCTTTTATTTATAAACTTTTTAAAGAGTAGCTTAGTAAGGAAAATCTTGACAGGTCATGGTGTTTTTTTTTAATTATTGCTATCATACGGAAAAAGATATGTTTGTAAGTGTTGGAAAGGAATTCTCAGCTCTATGGAGTGGCAACTATTGTTTAAGCCTCATATTCCAAAAATAGGAAAATTCTGTAGATTGAAAGGATAATCAGATGACACTGTGTATCTATAGTAAACGACAAATTCTTTGTTCCATTATACTTTTATTACCTGCTGTTGTGGCTCCATTATACGCAGGAGAAGATATAGAAATAATACCGGATATGGTCTATGGACACAAGCACGGGATGGCTCTGACCATGGATGTATATCGACCCGATCCCTGCAATGGTATCGGGATCCTTTTTATGGTCAGCGGAGGTTGGCATTCCGCATGGGCACCTCCTGAAAAAACTATGGGGCTTTTCAAACCCCTTCTTGATAAAAAATTTACTGTCTTAGCTGTACGGCATGGCAGCAGTCCGAAATACATCGTTCCAGAAATTGTAAAGGACGTTCAGCGAAGCGTGCGATATGTAAAGCTTCATGCTAAAGAACTCGGCGTAGATCCTAATCAGCTGGGCGTTTGTGGTTTCAGCGCCGGGGGGCATCTGTCTCTGATACTGGGAACGATGTCTGATGATGGTGATCCGGATTCAAAAGATGAGGTAATGCGAGTCAATAACCGTGTTGCTGCCGTGGTTGCATACTGCCCTCCCACAGATCTGCGCCCATTGGTTGGCGAGGACAGCCCTTATCCCAAACACTTTCCGGCCCTTCGGTTCGATCCGAATGATGTAAATCAGGTATCGCCGTTATTGTATGCCAGCAGCGATGATCCACCTGTTCTTATGATTCATGGAGATAAAGATACTCTCGTGCCTATCTGGCACAGCAAAAAAATGTGCAAAGCACTAAAGGACAAAGGTGTTGAGTCTGAATTGATGGTGATTGAAGGTGCCGGCCATGGTTTTACTGGCGAAGATGGTAAGCGGGCAAATAATGCTTGGGTTGCTTGGTTTGAGAAACATCTTCTATTGAAAAAAATAAAGAACAAACATTAACCGCCTAATTAACTCATCTCAAATTAAAATATCCATGCGGATTAATGTGGATTAACAAACTCTGCTCCTACACTCTGTGTAATCCTTTTAATGTGGAGACGTTTGGAGAATCCGCTTTATTGCATAATTAAATCAAATTTTTACAATTTTATTCGACGTATATCCTTCAGTAAGTTCGGTTGGGCTATCTCCTCCAAACTAATTGCCGCCGGCAAAACGACCCAGCATAATAACGTCGCTTAAAAGTCTGTGAAAAGGTGAAAGACTACCTGAACACAATTTTATATTTAATAGATATTTACATATATGAAGATTTCTTTCT
>CP070790.1:745204-748592 GCA_020346805.1 Planctomycetota bacterium | reverse complement strand
GGGCCGTAGACCGCCACCATGATTAACATACTTAATCCCGCAAAGCCGGGCTGTTGAGTGCCCAACAACGCCGCCACCACGGCAAATATTCCCCCCAGCCCCGCAACTACAAAAGCCACTAGCCACCCGGTAGTCGCAGATGTTTTCGCTAATCGCCGTCTCAACCACATCTGATAGCTATCGGCATCCGGTGGGGCGGGGCGGTAAAGCTCGCGATGACCACATTCCGGGCATGGATGTCCCACGGCAAGGCCTCGCAGGTTGTAGCCGCACTCACTGCAACTCCAATCCTGATTGATTACTTCGGGCTGTCGGCCCGGAAATATATCTAGTTCATCATAAATACTTTCGCTGCTACGATGGGATGAGTCGGGCTTGTCCGATTCGGCGCGCAGTATTTTTTCGGCCTGGTTTTCCGAAGGATCGGATTGTTTCCGGTCGGGTTGTAAATAAGGCTCGTTATAGATTGACTCGTTGTCTTGATTCTGCGGCATCAGCTTTGCTTGCGAACCACTGCGGTGCCGAATGCGAACGCTTCAACGCTGACTCCCGGATTGCGCCGCCCGGATCCGCTGCGTATATTTGAAGTTTCCAGGCGCACGTTCCATACCTCAGAGGCACCGATTTGTCGGGCATGTTCCATCATCCGTGCAATCGCTTCGCGTCTGGCCCTGGCCATTAGGGTCTCGTATGTTTTCACTTCACCACCCACAATATTTCTTAAACCGGCGGCGAAACTCTTGAAATAGTCGGTGGCGATGACGGCCTCACCACTGACTAATCCGGCTTGCTCGACCGATTCGGGATTGGGAACTTGCTTGACGTTGCGAACGATCATATCGCTGTATTGCCGTTCGCGGCGGGATAGTGATTGAAGGTGGCGCCATTCCCGTAAGCTGCCTATGCCGAATCCCAGGGCGATTAATATCAGTATCGGGAACAATTGAAGAAATAGTTGCAGCATGATCCACCTTCCTTATTCCACAACCACTGCCGTTCCGTAGGCGTAAAGTTCGGCCGCACCCTGCGTTACCGCGCTGGTGGTAAAACGCACGTTGACCACCGCATTGGCC
This sequence comes from Planctomycetota bacterium, assembly GCA_020346805.1. Taxonomy (GTDB): domain Bacteria; phylum Planctomycetota; class Phycisphaerae; order UBA1845; family PWPN01. Next base: position 747,519 of record CP070790.1, on the reverse strand, counting down.
TCCAACTGTTCCGCCTGGGCGATCATGCGTTCCAACGCCTGCCGGCGGGCTTCGGTAAGAAGTTCCGTATAACCTTTGAGTTCACCTCCAATCAGATTCTTGAAACTCGCCGCTATGTCGCGACCCATATGCTTGGCCCGGATTGTGTTCCCTTGAACCAATCCCTTTACTTCCCTGATTGTATAACCGGGTACCATTTCCGTATTTACCACAATCATGTTTTGTCCCCTTAATATATGACTCTGATCCCGCTGGAAATTATTTATTTCCGCATGACGGGTGTCAGGATTTCTTCCCAGTAATGTACTTTGATACCTAAAATGTCTTGTTGTCCTAATCCTTCGGTTCTATTTCGACGGTAATAATCTTACACGGTCCCGCTGAAACCGGGACTGTATGCTCGTCTTTTAATTTGATCTCTGCCGACCGTTGCTCATTGAGATTGGTCGACCACGCCTTAGACAGCGAAGCCGCAAATTTAAGATTACCTTTTTGCTCGCTATTTGTCGGATTATAAATTCGAAAGATAATGGTATCCCGGTCTTCAGTTTTCTTCATCGCACTGAACTGTAGTTTCTTGTTATCGATTGAGTAAAAGCTGGATTGATTGGCCGAAAGTTCTCCTTCGGTACTCCGTGTTTGTACCAACCTTATCGGGATGTTGAATAAAACTGCCTCAAGTGGGATATCCGCATCGTTCCAGTTGCCATTGTGCGGCATGATCGCATAACGGATGGTGTGTTGTCCCAATGCCTGTGCCCCTTTTTGTGAAGGCCAGTTGCTCCCGCAGCGATGCTCGGTACAAACCCAGTTCCGCACACAACGCAACAGCGAAAGGGCTACCACCCGCTCTTGGCTATCCGATACCTCGTATTCGGTCAGGCTGTCGTTGAGGAAAGCAATCCCATGTTTGCCGTCGCTGATATCGATGAAATTATTTTGCGGCAGGGTGGCCATGTCCATCCAGGATGTTTCATCATTCGGACCCGGTGGCCGGATGGGGCGATGGTCTACTATGAAATGCCCGCCCGCATCCGCATGCGTCGCTTCCTCCAGCCCGGAGGGGAACATCACCCGCAGGTAATGGTCTTCATGACGATTATCGATATCTACCTTTACTTCCAGAGAGTGCGAGCCCGAACGAAGGGTTACTGAGGTCTTGATAGTCAGATCCTCTAATCTGTCACCTCGTTGCTGTTGTTCCTTGATACCTCGTGCCGGCAGATGCATGGTTATCTCGCTTACCAGGGTCGCCTGGAGCGGTCCGGAGTCCTCGCTCCAAATCCTGGCCCGGCAACCCTGGCTGCTATGTGTCTGATTAAACATCGGACGATTGTTAATCCAGTAATCACCATGTTCCCCACGATCCTCATAGTAATTAAGTCCTGCGTAGGTACGCTTATTTACCTTATCAACCAGATCGAACGTCCCGTTGCGATTCATCACCACTTTCAGGGATTCGTTCTCCATAATGTTCGGCGCTTTCAGTAAAGTATCCGTACGATCGAATTTGCCGGCGTACCGTCGGGGGGTCTCCTTATTCCGGACAGCGGCCCTAAAGACTTTATAGCCACCCGCCGGTATCTGGCCGGTATCGAAGTAAACCAGATGCCGTTGACAGTTAAAAGGAAAGGCTCGAGTGTGAAGTTCGCAAACCGAATAAAGTTCCTTGGTCTTACCTTGCCATTGAGTATCCAGCAGATTTCCCTGGGCATCGTAGATGACTAATTCCGGATCAACCAATCCCCAAAAGTGAGCCTTGGACGTGTCGTAAGGCATGTTGATCCATGCTTTAGCGATCTCGCACCGCGGATAAGGCAGCGGATTAAAGGCCACGATCAAAACGTCATCATCGTCGAATTTACCAAGGTCGATTTGTTTGATAAACCACTGCATGGCCCGGTTGCCCATCGATTGCGAGAGATCGATCACATTGTCTAATCGGTTGGAAACATCTGCAACTGTCTTGTCCTGGGTTACGCCGTTAATCGAATCATGAGGATGGGAATCAAGCAGATTTTGCCATGCGAATTTCATGAATTCCTTGGGATACTCGGCGCCGAACATCGAGGCGGCTATAGTCAACGGTTCGGCGAAGCGGATCAGTAAGTTCTGGGCTTGTTTGTTCTTTCGCTTCAAATATAGTCGAGTGGTAAGGGCATTCCCGGTAACGTTGGAGGCCGGTCCGTCGCGTAATTCTCCTTCCACCACCTTTAATTTCGAGCGATCGATTTTTTCTTGCATGATTTTGACGAACTGAGGGAAGGAAATCTCCGACCACTTCCGGTCGCTATCTGCATCCATTTCGTTCAGCC
>CP070790.1:742439-745104 GCA_020346805.1 Planctomycetota bacterium | reverse complement strand
TTCAATACGCCTCCGCCCTGGTCGGCATCGGCCTTCCAGTTCAGCGGACGCCTGCGATCCACGCTGCCGGCGTGTAGATAGGCCCCGCGAAAATGTGTGATCCGACCGAGTCGGCCCGCTTCGATGAGTTGTTTGGCCCGCAGCGTGGCCGGCCAGAAACGATAATTCATTGTCATCTGGCTGGTACCTTTATACCCCGGCAGGGCCGCCGCCACCTTCTCCGCCTCCTGGACTGTGGCCGTCAAAGGTTTGTCGCAGTAAATATGTTTGCCCGCCCTGATGGCCGCCAGCAGGGCCTCGCAGTGCAAATGGTTGGGCGTGCAGATGTGTACGATATCCACGTCGTCATGATCGATAAGCGATAGCTGATCGGTAGTAGCCACCTCAAAGTCCAGCAGTTCCCTGGCCTTGGCCGCGGTCTTTTCGCTGCTGGTCGCCACCCCAACCAACCGTGTCCGCACCGACGGCGGATCATAAAACATCGGTATGTTCACATGCCCGTAGGCATGAACCTTGCCGATAAATCCGAAGCCTAATATGGCTACTCCTAACGGTTTTTCATTAAACATGATTATATAACCTTTTTAGCAATCCAATACGTTTACCACTTCGGTTTACGTCGCAACTCTTTTTGCAGACGGTCACGGGCTATTTTAACCGCTACTTCGCGCTGCAGTATATCCAAGTCTTTCTTAATTTTGCAACGGGCCCAACCTCCTAGTTTGAATATGGTGAGTATGACCAAGGTGACATCAATGATGAGAAATATTATGATTAGGTAACCTTTATTTGCTGAAAAGATTGTTTTATCAATCCAGTATCCCGCATATAAAACACCGAAGAGAATCAATAAAATTAAAGACGACGATAAGATTCCATAAAGATGATACTTAAATAATAATCTTCGCCATCCCGGCTTGTTTAAACATGACGATTGGAAACTTGATAGTCCCAATAGCCATACAATAACTAATCCTAGTTGAGGCATACAACAACAGGCCCACGAATCGTCGATAGAACTTTCTTGTCTTTTCGCATCCAGCCACGCGAGGATAATTGGTATACACAAAAGGATCATAATGATAATGGCCCCCACACATACTGTTGGAGCTGTTTCCATTCTTTGTAGTTGTTTGGAGATAAGTTTCGCGGGTAATTCCAAATCACCCATGTGGTTCAGGTGGCCGCATTCCGGGCAGCGGCGCGGGTCTCCGGTGTGGCCGCGGAGGTTGTAGCCGCATTGCAGACAATAAAGGTCGATATCCCCGGGTTTAGGTTTGCTGTTTGAGCTTCCGGTAGCTTCTTCAGACATGTAAACAGTTTAACGGCTCGAACTATATACTGCACCAGGATGTGGGAAGGATAAAATCGCATTCTATAGCCGGCAGGTATAAAATGGGTATTCGGAATATAAGACATGTTGAGTATAGTATCGATTAAAGTGTCCTGTTTGAGATACCGATGTTCGCTGAACCTGACAATAATGATGAAAATGATGTCATCTTGAACGAGGAACTCGCTGCCCGGCCTCTCGAAGTCGACAGCGAGGATACTCGAAAAGTGATCCTCTACATTCGCCGGCGAATACCGGGACGACGGCTCGACAAGAATCTGCACGGGCGGTTCCCTCATTTATCCCGGACCCTGATTCAGCGGCTCATTAAGCAGGGAGCTATTACGGTCAATGGCCAGCCGACCAAGGCCAGTTACGAACCCGACGGCCAGGACCGTATCGATATGCTCATCCCCCCGCCCGAGCCCACCGATATAATCCCCGAACCCATCCCTCTCGATATCGTCTATGAAGACGATTACCTGCTGGCCATCAACAAGCAGAAGGGAATTATTGTTCATCCTTCAAAGTCCTCACAGGGGGGCACGATTGCCAACGGTTTGGCCTATTATGCCAATACCCTGAGTAAGGGTGATGATCCCTTCAGGCCGGGCATTGTGCATCGGCTCGATAAAAATACCACCGGTATCATGCTGGTAGCCAAAACCGATGAGGCCCACTGGCGGCTGTCCCTGCAGTTTGAAAGGCGAACAGTACGGAAGATTTATCTGGGTGTGGTCGAGGGTGATCCACAACTGGACAGTGATGTCATAAACGCCCCATTGGCCGCCCATCAAACCATAAGAGAACGTTATATCGTCCCGGGTGTCCATGCCCGACTCAGAAATAAGTTGATAAAGGAGGCGGTTACCGAGTATGAAGTGGTCGAACGTTTCCGCGGCTACGCTTTAGTTCATCTCCAGCCTAAGACCGGTAGAACCCACCAGCTTCGCGTCCATATGTCCTATATAGGTTATCCAATGGCGGGAGATACCTTTTACGGCGGGCACCATGTATCAGAGTTGAGTTTAACCGGCCGGGGCAGTGATGAGCCGTTGACAACCCAGCAGGCCCTGCATGCCTTTCGAATTCGATTTGCTCACCCTATCACCGAATCAAAAATGGAACTTGAAGCCCCGCCGCCGGTTGATTTGGCTCGGCTGATTCAAATCTTAAGAGAGTGTCGTAAGCTGTAAGTTCGTGTCGCCAAAATAGTGGATCTATCGAAAAAGCATCCGCCGGTCGGTAAGACTCGTGAAATATGCGGGCTCGGTACGTTAATTAAAAATCAATAGATATTATTTCATTGATAGTTCATTACTTACTCCATAT
>CP070790.1:738776-742339 GCA_020346805.1 Planctomycetota bacterium | reverse complement strand
GCTGAAACATCTTTGGGTTCGGTGCCGCTACCTCTGGCGATTCGACGTCGACGAGAGGCTTCAATAACGTCGGGTTGGCGGCGTTCCTTCAGGGTCATGGAATGAATTATGGCTTCAAAACGGTTTAATTCGCCGTCTTCGACCTGGACGTCCTGTATTTGCTGGTTCATCCCTGGGATCATTTTCATCAGATCCTTCATCGAGCCCATTGATTTCATCTTTTTCATTTGCCCAAGGAAATCTTCGAGGGTCAATCCGGTGGCCATTTTCTTTTGTAGCTTCTCGGCTTCCTTTTCGTCAAATTGCTTCTGGGCCTTTTCGACCAGGGTGACGATATCGCCCATACCCAGGATTCGGCTGGCAATGCGGTCGGGGTGGAACTCTTCGAGATTGTCGAGTTTTTCTCCGATACCGATGAATTTGATGGGTTTACCGGTAATCGTTTTGGCCGACAGGGCTGCACCACCGCGGGTATCCGAATCGAACTTGGTCAGGATCAGGCCGTCCAACTCCAGCCGCTCATTGAAGTGTTTGGCGGTGTTGACTGCATCCTGGCCGGTCATGGCGTCGATTACCAGGTAAACCTGGTGGGGATTGGTGGCCTTTTCTACCTGGGCGATCTCAGCCATCATTTCTTCGTCGATAGCCAGTCGTCCAGCGGTGTCGAGGATGACCACGTCGTTATCACGTTTTCTGGCCTCGATGATGCCATTACGACATACTTTGACCGCGTTTTGGTGTCCCCGCTCGGTATAAACCGAAGCCCCTACCTGTTCGCTTATCACTTCCAACTGATCGATGGCTGCCGGTCTTTTCAGGTCTGCTGCCACCAGCAAGGGCCGCTTGCCCTTGTCCATAACGTATCTGGCTAATTTGCCGCAGGTTGTGGTTTTTCCTGAACCCTGTAGACCGGCCATCAAAAGTACTGTGGGTCCGGGGGTTACAAAGGGAACCCGGGAATCGACCGGGCCCATGAGATTGACCAGCTCATCGTTAACGATTTTAACCAACACCTGATCGGGATGTAACGTTTCAATTACCTTGGCTCCAAGGGCTTTTTCCAAAACGTCATCGCAGAATTTTCGGACCACTTGTACGTGGACGTCTGCTTCCAGCAGCGCGGTACGCACGTTGCGCATGGCCTCGGAGATATTGGCTTCGGTGATTTTGCCTCGTCCACGGATCTGATGAAAGACGCTGTTAAAACGTTCCGTTAAAGCATCAAACATGGCTTCATATTACCCTTTGCTGAGATTTTCCGACTGCCCAGTATATGTTAAAGGTTCCATCTTCGCATCTGATAATAAAAAGGTCAAAAGGGTCTGGTTTACTCCGGCGGGTTTTCGGTAATTTCCCCTTGTGTGCCAGGGGTTTGATCCTAGGTTTGCGTTGTTTGAGTGGATGCGGGTTGGGTAGAAGTCGAAATAGTAGTTCCCAAGTTGGTCATGATAATAGGCAGCTGACAGCACATGAAACAGGCACTAATAATGCAAGCGGCAATGGCTATTCCTTTACGTGTTTCCTGCTGGAGTAGTGACTTGATTGCCAGTATCAGGCCTCCCAAGCCGCAAATCGCCCCGATAATAGAGGCTGATGCTGCAAGCGGACTGGTCGGAATGTTCCCACCGGCAACGATTTCCTGGATCGCTTGTCTCATCTGTTCATCTGAGGCATTCAGTCCCACCTTTTCGTATACCAAGTTGGAAAGAATGATTGTCGTCTCAATCCATCCCAGAAAGCAGAGCACTGTACATATAATAGCCAGCACCAAGGCCATGATTGCCGATTTTGAGGCATGCACTGCAGTTTGCGGTGGATAAATTGTGCCCGATGGCGGGGGCGGAGGTTGAAATGCTCTATCTGGCGATGAGGCCTCCGGGATATCTCCCGGGGGCCAGGAGCTGGATTTCGGTGCGGTGACTACTCGCTTGCAGTATGGACACCCCACCGACTGGCCGCCCCATTCATCGTCGATTTCAATGGGTTGTTGACATGAAGGACAAGTAAATCGTATAGCCATGGCATCGGTCGCTTTATTTTTAAATACTTACTTACGAGTATCATTCGCCCTAGTTAACGAATTTTACGCCAGAATAATACTCGGTATGGATATGGGCTACAAGAAACTTTTTGGGGATCGGTACATTTTGTCTGAATGCGAGTTTTGCGCACTAAAGACAAATGTGAAATATTTGGGAACATGTTTGATTTCCCCCCAACACAATATACCACCGGATTTTTGTGCCCCGGTGGTTTTTTAAAAATTAAGCTTCATCTTTGTGCCGTAGGCAATCTTACGCTTGAGGCATAAAACTTGTGGCTTGGCTCTTTATGGTCGCGCATACTCACATTTCCGGCTTCATAGGCTTTATAACCTCACCTTTGGTGAAATCATTTTGGCTTTGAGCCAGGCCCATTTTTCCAATAATAATTTTTATCGGGCTTGTGATGGTAATTTGTCCGCAAATAATTACGGAGGCAATTATTGAGTGTTGTCAGGCCTAATTCCGCTGGGATGCGGTCCATGAATTAGCAGTTGCGTTGTTGACAGAGGTATGTTTTAGATGCCCGACTTCCTATCCTGCCGAGCTTGGTTACAATGTTGCGTAATAAATCAGGCCTTAAGAGAATACTATTTGAGAGGTAAAGTATGACTGTAACCAAGGTTGCAATTATCATCGGCAGCGACTCTGATTGGTCTACGATGGAGCCTTGCTACCAGGAACTAAAAGGATTTGATATCCCGGTTGTTGTGCGTGTAATTTCTGCCCATCGTACACCGGAAAAGCTGAGGGAGTTTGTTCTTTCGGCCCAGAAGGAGGGAATAGAGGTCTTTATAGCAGCAGCGGGAATGTCGGCGGCTTTACCTGGTGCGATAGCTGCTTATACCAGCCTGCCGGTTATTGGAGTTCCGATAATTTCGGGGGCTTTACAAGGTATTGACAGCCTTTTAAGCATGGTTCAGATGCCCCCTGGAATGCCCGTTGCAACGGTTGCAATCGGCGTTCCCGGGGCTAAAAACGCCGCTTTGCTGGCTGTTCAGATATTAGCATTGGCCCAACCGGAGCTGGGTGAAGCCCTAAAGAAATTCAAAAGAAATATGGTCGAATCGGTCGATAAGAAAGACCAAGTTTTGCAGGAGCGGCTGCGCCGTGGCTAATCCCCTTTCCCACAAGACCCTAGATTGGGTGGGAGGGGTGGATGGCTGGATCGAGATGATCGATCAAACGCTCCTGCCACAACGCCTGGAAGTGATTGCCTGCCGGGATGTGGAGACGCTCTGGCGGGCTATCAGAAGCCTTCAAGTGCGGGGAGCGCCCGCTATTGGTGTAGCTGTTGCCATGGGCGTGGTTCTCGGGATAGCCAACGCTAGGACCGAGGACGAGTTCTTTGAGAATTTGGAAAGCACCTGCAGTTATCTGGCGACCAGCCGGCCCACGGCCGTAAATCTGTTTTGGGCATTGGATCGGATGGCTAAACGAGCGGAAAGCCTCCGTGGACAGCCCTTGGATATGTTAAAACAGGGTATTTTGGTGGAAGCCAGGGCGATCAGGGATGAGGAT
>CP070790.1:734164-738676 GCA_020346805.1 Planctomycetota bacterium | reverse complement strand
CTGCATACCATCACGTCATGCAAATCTTTCCGTAAATACACTCCACAAAAATTGGCTATTTTTAAGTTGTCTTTTAATTACACTACTTAACTTGCCTATTTTGTCGCCCTCCTTTTCCCCAGCATGATACCCGTAATATATTGTATGCTAGTTCAGGCAACATTAACAACAATCAATATCCCAGACCTGAAAATTGATATGATTGTTGTTCATCTGGTGTTCATCTTAACATGATTACAAATACTTGTCAACATTAAATAGCGAAAATGTGTAGACGAAACAATAGATTCAGCAGCCTTTATGATATACTCATTTTGGATCTTTTATGGTTATAAGTAATTATTATACAGTATCTTATTGTCTATTAAAGTTCAATTTAAATATTATTTAATCTTAGTTTATATATCCACCCGGCAAAGATGTTGTTTGCAAATATGTCTTATAATGTCGCCATATATATTGCATTTCAGAAGACAATGCGTTATTTTATATATATGAGCGATGCTAATATTGATCAAATTAAAAAGAAAACAAGGGGGTTGCTCACAGGATATTCAACGCGCGGTCCGAAACGAGAGCAGGCCTATCATCAGCTCCGGCGTCTATTGATCTTACAGCAGATACCCCAAGGTACGCGCATGGCCGAGTCTAAATGGACATATCGGCTGGGTGTCAACCGTTCAGCCCTGCGTGAGGCTTTCGCCCGTCTGGAGGCCGAGGGCCTTATCGAACTGGGCCCCAAAAATGGATATTTCGTTCCCAGCCTGAAGGTGAATGATATCCAAGAAATACTCGCTCTGCGTTTCGCCCTGGAGGGCAGCGCCATCGAGATTATCTGTCAATCAGGCCTAAATACCCCCCAGCACCTCAAGCCCTTACAGGAAACTTGTGAGTTGCTTGAATGGCTGGTGGTTGAAGAATATGAACTGAGTACGGTTGAGGCCGACTACCGTTTCCATGAAGAACTTATTCGGGCGACAGGCAATAAACGACTGACAATTGCCTACCGTCACGCGCCCCTACTGATCCTTCACCCAGATACCACATCCGGACCGCAATGGGCCAAACGTGTGCGGCGTACCCTAGATGAACATCGGGCAATCCTGAAAGCAATCTTTGAGGGGAACGTTCACAACGCCCGGGAATTACTACGCTCCCATCTAACCGGCAATAAGGAGCATGTAAAACACGCCTCCCTGGACAACGTAAAGGGGTAGCTTCAAAGTGAAGCGGAGACTCCGCACTACCGGATTCACCCTGATTGAGCTACTGGTTGTGGTCGCCATTATCGCCCTCCTGGTAGCGATTCTACTTCCGTCATTAGCCAAGGCCAGAGAGCAATCACGACGATCGGTCTGCCTGTCCAATCTGCACCAGTTCGGCAACGCCCTTTCGTTGTACTCTTCCGACCAAAAAACTTTTTTCCCGATGGTAGGGTACGGCATATACAAATATTACATGAAGTACAACCACGAACGTGTTAATTCCGGCGTTCTATATGACAAGAAATATGCCGGTAAAGATCTGGATATCTTTTTCTGTCCCAGCAACCCATTGTTTACAGAAAAAGAATTCATTCTCAACGGCAGAAACTATGGCGGAAGTGGATTTCTGGATGCCCGTGAGCCGCATACCTTCATGAGTTACATTTATGCCGTTCCCATGGCGCCGTCTCGGAAAGATAAAGACGATAAGTTAATCTCAAGGCACCCTAAAGATGCAGGCAGAAAAAGCTATCCCCACTTACAAGATGAGGACACAGATAACGACGGTAATTGGCGGCTAATGGATGAATATCGCGGTTGGCTCCAATCCAAATGTAAGGCAATGGACAATCTGCAATATGGAATCCGCAACGTTTATGCCCTTATGGCAGACATTTATATAATGAGTGCCAGACACCAAGGGATAGGCATCGGTTATTTTACACATAAAGATATATACAACGTTCTTTTTACCGACTTCCATGCCAAATACGTTCGCGATACGGCAATCCCTACTAATGCAACGGGGACAACGTGGGATCCGAGTATAGCTCTCCCCAATGGACCGTCCTCAAGATCGCAAAAGGGATTTGAGACATGGGATTATTTCTCAAAAAATCCGTAATGTATTACCGTAATTTATTATATGGCAATAAAACAAACGGAATTCACGATAAAATTATTCTGTTATTCGAGAAAAGCGTGCCGAGGTACCCGGTCGACAACTTTCAAGGACAATAATTACTGTTAGTTTAAAAATATCAATCTGTCGTTTATTACGAGTATGTGATATATATTTTGTATGTGCTTTTTATATACAATATTTAGCGAATTTTACTGTAGATTTAAACATGGGAACACTATATAATCTATAGCATAAAGTCTCATTAATCATGTTTGCCAGGATCTTTCTTCAGACTATTAGCAGGTTTTCGAGATGATATCTACCTTAACAAATGTTAATAAAAGTTCATGGTCCCGGCAGTGCTTCTCCGGCTTCACCCTGATTGAGATCCTGGTGGTAGTAGCGATTATTGCCCTGCTGATAGCTATCCTCGTCCCCTCCCTGAGCAGAGCCAAGGACCAGGCTATAAGAGCCGCCTGCGCTTCCAACCTACGACAGCAAGGTATTGCCATGTCATCCTACAGCACTGAACACAAAGGCCTGCTGCCTTATCGAGGCTGGAAATCCTATACTATTGCCGAGTCCAGATGGGAGGCTTTAGGTCTACAAAATCCTCGGGAGGATAAGGTGCTTTGCAACATCGGCCTGCTTCATGGCAAGTACCTAGGCAAGGAATGGGATCTGCTTTATTGTCCAAGTACAATAAAACAGGTTCGCGACATAGCTCCTAATTATGATGCCCAATGTGGTGGGCTCTCAACCGTGTTTGACAAAAGGATCACCTGGACCTTTGGAGGGTATAACTACGCTATTCCCCTGGCCAACAGGGGGACCTCCCCCAATTATCATGACAAGAGTCTTTATCCAAGAGATCAACTCGCCAGAGACTGGAAAGAATACATCAGGAATAAGACCGACGGTCAAAGCGAGATTTTGTATGGGCTCCAGGCCCTGGTAACCGATTTTGGTATCGGCGGCCTGCGCTTCGTGCACAGAAACGGACTCAATGTGCTTTATAGCGACCTCCATGGCAGATTCGTACAAACCAAGGACTTATACGCAACCAGCGGCAGCGTATCATCCTTCGAACTATGGTATTACCTCAGTAAGAAACACTAACCCGGGCTAAATTCGATGCAATTTTAGTAATACCAACTCAAACTCATCCGCAGGATTACTATTCAGGATAGCCGTCTACGATTTTTGATGACTGGGCTAACAGCACATAACCTACCCCCCCATGACCAAACCAGACTTTTTCCATATCCTCTCGGTTATAGGTCAAGAGACCTTCTTGCGGTGTAGCACCTGCCGGATCGTTGACCAGCAGATCGCCGTCTTCGCTAAAGCCGGTGATCACAAAGATATGACCATCACTCGACTTGTATGGCGCGCCGCGCAGCTCGCCGGGTGCGACCTTGATACTGGCAATGATCGGTGTATCATTTGATATGTGCTGCTTTACCTCATTCCAGTCAGAAAAACGTGCCAAATAACCGGGAACACCAAACAGGTACGCTCCCTGTACCGCCCGGGCCCAGTTGCCGTAAATCTTATACTCCGGATCGTAGACCCTTTTGGCGACCAGGGCGGTAGATAAATCGATCCCCCGATACTCCAATACCATTGCCAGAGAAGTCGGACTGCAGGCGCTGGCTCGAATTTTTTCATCCTCAAGTTTTTGACTACGGAAAGGAACGGGGATACGCCTTGCCCACTTCTGCCTGGGGATCGGCGCAGTCGGCTTACGATACGATCGGGCCAAAGACTCATCATTTAACGTATGGCTATAGGCCAAGCCGAAGCGGCGCAATACCGGTGACCGATTCGAATCGGTCGTACACAGGTGAACGCGATACTGAATCCGATCAAAAAGCTGTCTGGAGCGGAAGTAGTCAACGTCCACCAGCCCATTTTCATCCTTGAGTGTTTTACTGTTTACTTGCGGTACCGTTCCCCAGCTACCCAGAGAGTAGAACGGCGTCCAGAAGTCCTCCTTTTGCCGACCGACACGCAACTCTACTATAAAACCTGTATCCGCGGGAACATCGATGTTGTAACTGGGTACCATTTCGTTGAATGGAAAACGAGTATTGATCAAACGAGATTTATAAACAGCAGTCAAAAATCCGTCTCGCTCAGGCTTGGATAGAATATCCTGTCGGATTTCAACGCCGGTAGGTTCTGAGTTCACATTAACTTCTTGGGTGTCACCCTGCCGAAAGACTTTGGCAGTCTGGTCAATTATCAAAGCATGTACGTCGTTCGGGGTTCCTTTCAGTTGATTGGTCAAACTGGGTTTATCAAAGCTGTCAGCCTGACATCCCGAGACGAGAACCACGGCAGCAAAAAGGATTATCAAAAATGCAATCGGCTCGATAGACATAGTTCAATACTCTTTTT
>CP070790.1:728770-734064 GCA_020346805.1 Planctomycetota bacterium | reverse complement strand
CATTGACAGATCGGTTAGAAAAAACAAATGACCTGGCATCCAGGATGGACACCCAGCTTCAGGCAGTTAATCTTGAATATGCATCCAAGCGGAAAAGTGATCGCCTGGGACCGGTTCGATTGAATCTGTTACCGGAGGGTTTTCTGGCCCAAGTCGATCGTGACCGAGCGGAACGTTATCGTCGGGGCAACGAACAATACAAGCATCAATATTTATATTACCATCCGGGACAGGATGAAGGCTTTCCGGTTTGTGCTGATCTTTACAGTCCGCTTACCGACGTGCGCGGCTAATTAACACCCCCCTCAATCCCCCCTTGCTAAGGGGGGAAGTTAGAAGTTATATTCCCCTTGATAAGAGAGAAGGATAGTGTCACCTATTTCTGCAAAAACGAAGGGGGAGGTCAGCGGTTAACCGAGTTGGCGGGCCAGTTCTAGAGATTGGCGCCGGTATTGGGCGGCCCGGCTGGGGGATTGATAGCGGACCTGTCTGATGAAAATATATTTCTGTAGTTCGTAGAGCAGATAAAATAGTTGTCTTACCTCGGCCTCTGAGGAAGTGTCGCGGTTGGAGCCGTAACCTTCCCAGAAAGGCGGTTCGGATATACCGCAGTAATCGAGAACGGCAAATTCGATTTCCGGATCGCCCCATAAAGCCCGGTCCCAGTCCAGCAGACAAGTCATATTACCCTCGTTATCGGCGAGGATGTTTTGGGCCCAGACGTCCATGTGCAAAAGAGAGGCGGGCACCTTACGATCGAAAAGTTTTATGTGTTTGTCAAGCAGGTGTCTCATGTATGTGGCTTGGTCGGCTGAATAACCTCCGCAACCTTCGATATCGTCGAGCAGTTTGTTCCACATGATTACAAAGGCACTGGTCCAATCTTTTTGCGATTCCATCGGTTTATGCTCACCAACGTAGCCGTATTGTCTACCTTGGATGGCATGTACCTGCTTCAAAGCCCGGCCGACCTGGTGAAGAATATTATTGATATGGCGGCGGGAGAGTCCCGGATGGTCGGAGATGGGAATGCCCGGCATCTTTTCCATGATGAGATAGTCGCGGTCGATTTTTTTATGGCTGCTGTCGTGGGCGATAATGGTGGGGATAGGAACATCGGTATGGGCCTGAATCTCTGCGTGCAGGCCCGGTTCCTGGCGCATCATGCGATACTCGTAGAAAAGAACTTGTGATGGATCGTCCGGAGGAGCGATACGCAGGACCAGGGGTCTGTCGATACCGGCGACAAAGTAGGTGGTATTGAACTTACCGGTTGGGCAGGGTTCCAGGCGGATTTGGTTGGCAGGTACGTGCAGGTGGTCGGCCAGAATAGCGATGAGCGTCTTTATTGGTAGGGAGTTATTTTTTTGTTTCACAATTTCCTCATTTTTTTCCAAACCATTCCGCTTCATAAATATAGCAAATGAGCTTCGAATGGAAGGGGAATTTTTATAGCCAGAATGATTAACGTCATAATTGGATTGGATATGATCAAGGTTTGTATACCCAATGGATGGTATGCTTTGCGATTATTCGGACGGAGATTCAAGTCCGGCGGGCCGCAAGAACGGGATTATTCCCTTTTATCAGGATATTTTTGTATAATATAGCATATGAGTTGTAATAATACTGGGTGGAGTCGCCTTCTCGGTAATATATATGTGCAAGATAACTTTGCGGAGTGCGGGGAGTATGCTTTCCAGAATGTATCTTGAAAAACCTGTCTTGTTCCTCTATCTCATTACCCTTTGTATTGCCTCTGATTCAGGTGCCCAGGATACGCCGTTGGATTTACGCCGCCTGACAACGCTGCAGAGGGCGGATAGCGCGTTTACTCTGGGCTCGCAGGATCCAAGCTACCCCACGCCAAACCGGACATTAAGTAATACCACCGGCCAGAACGACTACCAGACGAAGATATTGGCTATTTTCGCCCGGGTGCAGCAAGGGCAGACCTCGGCCGGCCGTTTGGATGAAGCCAATCAATTACTTCGTTACGTAATAAATCATTGGCCGGCATTAAAATACGACCACCTAGTGGGCCAGTATGCCAGCGCCTGGAATCACCGCGAGCGAAGCATGGGAACCCGCATTTATTTTCTCTACAAAGATTATATGGATGCCGACATTCTCGAGGATTTTGAAAATCGCATGGGGTGGGTGGTCGGCCCGACACAGACTTCCAGCAGTGAAAATATCAAGATGACGTCCAACGCCCTGATTTATCTGGGCCACGAAGCTACCAACCAGACCCACCTGCCCAGCTTCACTGAAATCAGGACGTGGATTGAAAACACACTGCGATCTTATGGTAATAACGGATTTTTTGAATGGGGTGCCCCATATCACTTCTGGACCCTGGGGGCGACGCTGAATCTGGCGGAGTTTGCCGAGGACCAGGAGATACGGATCCTGGCCAACATGGCGGTTGATTACACGCTGGGCTGCATGGCCGGCTTCAGCATTGACGGGAATTTTAACTCGGCGGCGATTCGCAAGTGGTACTGGACCTACAGTTTACCGGAACCCCACAGCTATACCGCCCAGATTCTTTTTTATGACGCTCCCCTATTTGAGTATTTTACCTGGATAGAATGGGCGGCTACCAACTATCTGCCATTGTCGATCGTTAATGACATGTTTCACAACTCCTACCAGTCGGAAACCTACATGACCCTGGTGGATCGCTGGCACATCTATTCCTACGTCATGGATCGGGTGGCCATCTCCACGCACCATACCTTAATCGATAATTATTACGGCAATCCCGGAGAAACACATGATATCGCCCAATGTATCATCCAGTCCAAAGGCGGCGATTACAACCAGATCCAGACTTATGCAATTCATCCCACTTATGATAATAAATATCGATCCACGCACGATCGCAGCTTCGGCTACCAGAATGCGGCTATCGTAAACGGCGGCGGTTATACAAAAAAGGCCTGGTCCGGTGGAACTCTAACCAATGTTCCGATTCGACTTTACTACCACAGTAGTTTCTCGGTGAGTTTTGACGGCGGTTGGGCCTTTCTGACCGACGGCCATACCTATGTGGCCTGGGCCCCGACGGTGGGCAGCCCGATACACGATCCCGAACTGGACGATTTCCTCAAGTCGGATTATACGCCGGGTGACACTGGCGAGG
Source organism: Planctomycetota bacterium (assembly GCA_020346805.1). Classification (GTDB taxonomy): domain Bacteria; phylum Planctomycetota; class Phycisphaerae; order UBA1845; family PWPN01. The sequence continues at coordinate 730,916 of CP070790.1, read as the reverse complement.
CGTCGGTGGTTGAGGTGGGTGATCCCGAATCATTCGGCAGCTTTACCGATTTCAGAAACGAGATCCTGACCCGCAATCCCCGCCCTCGATGGGTGAGTAACAAGGTGGTTTACACTGCCTGGGATGGGGCGGTGCTGGAGTTCGGCACCAACTACGCCAAGGTTGATGGAGTCAATGTCAATCCGGCCGGCTATCCACGGGCCGACTCGACCCTGGGTATTACCGACAACGTGTTTGCCGTCAACGGGCAGGTTATTGAGTTTGATTTCAACGGCTCCCAGGTATATGGACCGCAGGATCGCCTGGATGTATCGAGGTATTACGGTTTTATTCCCAAGCCGCCAGTGGCGGTCATTGATGCCGATCCCATCAGTGGCGCACCGCCTCTGCAGGTAAGTTTCGATGCTTCAGGATCGTATGATCTTGATGGTACGATAGTTTCGTACGAATGGGATTTTGACAACAACAGCACCGTCGATGCTACCGGTATTACTACCAGCCATACTTACTTAGCCGATGGCACTTATACGTGTAAACTGACGGTTACGGATAACGACGCCCAAACCGGGAGCGACTACGTCCAGATTTATGTGATTACCAATCCCACGGATAGTGCTGTTTTCATCGGCAGCACTATCCCCGATCTGATGCGGCCCGGAGAGGTGGTCAGCGTCGATGTGACCATACAAAACACCGGCAATACAACCTGGACCCATGCCCAGGGATATAAACTCGGTGCGGTTAGTGATGATGATCCCTTTGCCGACATCAGGCACAATCTGAGTGTGAGTGATGTTATTGCTCCGGGCCAGCAGAAGACTTTTACCTTTACCATGACCGCCCCGGCAACGTCGGGGATTTATCTCACCGATTGGCAAATGTTTAAAGAAAGTGTCGGTTGGTTTGGTGAGCTTTACTTCAAGCAGGTGGAGGTGACTGATGCCGTCTGGATCGATCTGGGTGCCGTGGATGATGAGAACGGCTTGTATCGATCCACCGACACCGGTGACGGCGATACCATACCGGCAAGTATTGGCGGTCGGGACTGCCGAACCAACGAAGACCCCGGCTCGGACTTTTACATGTACTACAACGTGGATGACGGGTATGCCTATCTGGGCAGCAGACCCGAGGTCTTCATCACCATTGAATACTATGATTCGGGCAGTACAAATTTGACTCTGCAGTACGATTCTTCAGATACCGCCCCCTTCCCCAATGACATTTACAAAAGCGGCGGCAGCGTGGCCTTGACCGGAACCGATACCTGGAAATCGCATACTTACTACGTGACCGACGCCTACTTCGGCAATCGTCAGAACGGCGGGGCCGATTTCCGCATCTTTGGCGGGGTGGAAAATACTTTCTACCTGGATGTGGTCAAAGTGGCGGACAGCGATCCCAATTTTATTCGACCGGTGGCGGTTATCGATGCCGATTCTACCAGCGGCTATGTGCCGCTGGAAGTGAGCTTCGACGGTTCCAATTCGTATGACGTTGACGGCACCATCGTTTCCTACGAATGGGATTTCGATAACGACGGCACTGTCGATGCTACCGGAGTGACCGGCACTCATACCTACCAGGGGGATACCGGCTTCACCGCAAAGCTGATGGTTACCGATAACGACGATCTGATTGGAACGGCCACAGTAAATATTACGGTGCTGGTGGTTCCCGGTGATTTTGATATTGATGGGGATGTGGATCAGGAGGATTTCGGCCACATACAGATGTGTATGACGGGAACAGGGGAAGGACCGCCGAGTCCGGGCTGTGAAGATACTGACCTGGATAATGATGATGACGTGGACTCACTTGATTTTGACATTTTTCAGGTTTGCATGAACGGAGCCGATATACCGGCCGATCCCAATTGTGCAACGAATTAGACTGCATATAGGGGGATAAATTAGATCATATTTACTATATAATCAGTTGTAGAAATCGGTTTGTGAGGAGCGGTAATTGACAATACCTGATCTAACCTGGAGCTATGGATATGATATTCAATGCGAGGGGATTTATTACTGTTTTTTCATTACTGTTAGTGTTGTTATCCACACCCATTTTATCGGTTGAGGCTGCCCCGGGATTACTGGTGGTCCATCCGACCAACGGCCGATATTTTATGGTCCAAGGCGAT
>CP070790.1:724764-728670 GCA_020346805.1 Planctomycetota bacterium | reverse complement strand
GGGACCTCCCTGCTTGACGTGATTTTCTATCTGTTCAATAGCAGGGAAAATATCTGCTCTTCTTTGGCAAGGTGCATTTCGATATCCATACGGAGCTTTTCTGAAACCCTACCGAGATTTTCAAGCATCCCGCCGTGTTTCTGTTGATGAGCGCGATATACTTTTTCTCTCAGATCCTTAAGTCTTGGCCGTTCCTGCTTTAAAAATACATGGTGCTTGTTGACGATATGGTCTATAAGCTCTTTAAGAGAAATCTTATTGGGAGCAATCCAGACGAGTCGTAGCTAAGGTTGAATGGCATGAAGGAGAACTGTTCCCAAGAGTTGGATTTATCGTGACCAATCTTCGCTGGAAGCACAGTAATGTGGTGAAGTTTTATAATAAGCGTGGGACAGCAGAGCAGTGGATCAAAGAAGGCAAATATGCCTTGAAATGGACACGGCTGTCCTGTCATGATTTTGATGACAATCAGGTTCGACTGCAACTGTTCTGTATGGCGTATAATATTGGCAACTCCCTGCGTCGTTTGGCACTGCCCAAGTCTATAAACGATTGGTCATTGCGAACCATGCGGAAAAAGTTGGTCAAGATCGGTGCCAAGGTCGTCAGCCATGCCCGGTATGTAACATTTCAAATGGCTGAGGTGCTGGTATCCAAATCCCTGTTTTATGAAATTCTTGAAAAAATCAAACGCTTGAAACCAATACCAGTTGGATATAACTAATGAGACGAATTCCTGAAAAACCTGATTTGATAAAAACTATAACAGTCAAGGTATGGACTCAAGCAGGGATTTCAAGCAGTCTGGAATCTGTAAATCTGATCTTTTGTATAAATCTGCAAGAAAACCGCCTCGGAAAAGAGAAATCTTGATAGTTAAAGTTGAATTTGTTGAAACATTAGCATCGATAAGGATAGAATGATGTTTTGTGAAAACTTAAATGGGAAATGTCAGATAAATGGTCATGTCTTAACCCTATTATGGAGAAGGTCTACCCATGTTTAGAGCGATTACCGTATTGATCACATGTTTTAGTTGCATGGCCGTGGCTCAGGTGAGTCTGGTCGAGCGACCCTCCACGGAATCCCGTAACGATTACTATGTCTCCAACCAGGCCCCGCTGGTGCCCAGCCAGTGGATCGCCTTGCCGCTTGGCTCGATAGAGCCGCAGGGCTGGATTCGGGAATACCTCGAACGGCAGCGGGACGGGCTCACCGGGCATCTGGGTGAGATCAGCGTCTGGTTGCAGAAAAAGGATAATGCCTGGCTCAGCCCGGAGGGCAAAGGGCGGTGGGGTTGGGAAGAACTGCCCTATTGGCTCAAGGGGTATGGCGACATCGCTACGATCCTCGAGGATGAGAAGATGATCGCCGAGACCCGTGTCTGGATCGAAGGCGTACTCAACAGCCAGCGTGCCAACGGCGACTTTGGTCCGGATCAACGCTTTGATGACGACGGTTCGCGGGACTATTGGGCCAACATGATCATGCTCTTTTGTTTGCATTCCTACTATGAGATCAGCGACGATCCTCGCGTGTTGAACTTGATGACTCGCTACTTCCGGTATCAGGGCACGGTCCCCGATGACGAAATGCTGACCCACCGTTGGCAGCACATGCGGGGCGGTGACAATCTCTACAGCATCTACTGGCTCTACAATCGTACGGGCGAGGACTGGCTGCTGGACGTGGCGAAAAAGATCCATCGCAACACCGCCAATTGGCGTATGAAGAACGATCTGCCCAATATGAGGAACGATCAGCCTAACTGGCACAACGTCAACGTCGCCCAGGCCTTTGGCGAACCTGCGACCTTCTATCTACAGAGTCACGATGCGGGTGACTTACAGGCCGCTTACGATAACTTCCATGAAGTACGCAAACGTTACGGCCAGGTGCCGGGCGGGATGTTCGGCGGCGACGAGCATTGTCGCCCAGGCTATGACGATCCCCGGCAGTGCGTGGAGACCTGCGGCATGGTCGAGCAGATGCTCTCGGATGAATTGCTGCTTTGTATCAGCGGCGATCCCTTTTGGGCCGATCACTGCGAAGAAGTGGCCTTCAACAGCTACCCGGCTGCGGTCATGCCCGACTTTAAATCACTACGCTACTTGACCGCTCCCAATCATGTCGTCAGTGACCGGGCCAATCACCATCCGGGCATTAACAATGACTGGCCGTTTCTAGTGATGTATCCATTTAGCTACCGCTGCTGCCAGCACAACCACTCCCATGGCTGGCCCTATTATGCCAAGCACCTGTGGTTGGCCTCGCCCGACAACGGGCTATGTGCGGCCCTGTATGGGGCCAGCATGGTCCGGGCTAAGGTAGGTGACGGTGGTACAGAGGTGGCTATGATCCAAACCACGCAGTATCCCTTTGAGTCTCGGGTTCGCTTTACGATTAAAACAGCCAAGCCGGTGACCTTTCCGTTCTATCTGCGGATTCCCGGGTGGTGTGATCAGGCGAGTCTGATGATCAATGGCGTTCAACAGAGCATCGAGTCCAAGCCGCGTCACTACCTACGCCTTGCCCGGTCGTGGCAGACTGGCGACACCGTGACCTTAGATCTGCCCATGCAGGTGAAGGTGCGACGTTGGACGCAAAATCACAACAGTGCCAGCGTGGATTATGGTCCCTTGACTTTTTCCCTGCAGATCAAGGAGCGACTGGTTCAGGTCGACAGCCGTGAAGCCGCCCTTAAGGATTCCCAGTGGCAGGAGGGGGCCGATCCGTCCCAGTGGCCGGCCTATGAAATCCTGCCGGATTCGGCATGGAACATGGGACTGATGCTGGACTCATCGAATCCGGCCGCGTCCTTTGACGTGCAGCGGCGTGCCTGGCCCAGTGACAATTTTCCCTTTACGCAGGATGCGGTGCCCATCACGCTCACGGCCCAGGCCCGCGTGATCCCCCAGTGGACCTTGGACGAACACGGCCTCTGTGGTGTCCTGCAAGACAGCCCCGTGCGTTCGGATGAACCCACCGAGACCGTGACACTGATTCCCATGGGCGCCGCACGCCTGCGCATCAGTGCCTTTCCCGTGGTAGGGGATGGGCCGGATGCTGTGGATTGGCAAAAAGGCACATTGAAAATCATTGTGGATCCCTTTACCATCGCGGACATTAACGAGGCTGTCGAGACCTTTGCCCCCGGGTGGAGCGCCAAACACTGCTTGGCCGATGACGACACCCCTCCCGGTCTCCACAACCTGGGATTGCACGGACTGGCGGACTGGCTGGTCACCCACCCACTGAGCGAAGAGGTGGGATGTGTCCTGTCCAAGCGCATAGAAGTGGCGGCCGGGAAAACGCAGCTGTGTCTAACCGTGGGACACCATCGACAGGGCGACTGGGTACTCGTCGTGAAGGTCAACGGAGACGAACTCCTCAGAACAACCGTCGGTAGTGAGACGACTGTCAACTATACCAGAGAGTTTCAAATCGATCTGTCCCCATACGCGGGATCCGAGATCGTGTTGGAGTTGATGAATGAAGCCAATGGCTGGAGTTACGAGACTGCTTATTGGGGGATGATTGCGATTGTCACAGAATAACCGCCCATGTGTGGCACCGTTTGGGTGTCCCTTAACATCGTGAGCGAGTCATTTGACTTGATAAATGTGCAATAATGTCATGATTAAGAAGTATGTATTTGTCTGGATTAGGTATCGAGGAATAAAACCATGAAGACATATTCTACTTTGGTTACCGGTTTCGTATTTTACGTTACACTTGGTGCGACTCCAACTCTCGCTGCCATAGAAACCAGCAGACCCAATATCGTCTTCTTTCTGGTCGATGACCTGGGCTGGGCCGATATCGGCTGCTATGGCAGTCGCTTCTACGACACGCCCCATATCGATGCGTTGGCCGGAGAAGGTCTGCGTTTCACGGATGCCTACG
>CP070790.1:720268-724664 GCA_020346805.1 Planctomycetota bacterium | reverse complement strand
TCGAGGTTCGCGTGTCGATGGCGATGGTGATTTTATCGCTGCCGAATTCCTTGACCGCTTCGGTAACCAGATCGGGATTCTTAACCGCAGCGGTGTTGATTGATACCTTGCTCACCCCTACGTCCATCAGGTCTTCGATGTGTTGCACGCTGGCGATACCCCCGCCCACCGTCAAAGGTACGGAGATATTATCCACCGTCCGTTTGACCGCATCGATCAAGGTCTTTCGATTTTCCAGGGTGGCGGTGATGTCCAGAAATACCAGCTCATCGGCGCCGGCTTCGCTGTAGGCCGCCCCGTTTTCCGCCGGGTCGCCCACGTCCTTGATCTCCACAAAATGAACGCCCTTAACCAGCCGCCCGTCCTTTACGTCCAGACATGGAATAATTCTTCGATAGTCCATCAATTGATTCTCCTATAGTCCCAAAATCTTCGGTCACTATTTTTCTGGATTGTCCGTGATGCACAAACTGTTAATATAACTCATTTCGTATTCGTGACAATCCTCGGCCAGTCGTCCGTGCGAAAAGGCGAGGCCGGCAGACCGGCCTTGTTGTACAAATTGCATTCCGGGTTATCCGCCCACGCGTAACGAACCGCCGCCGGGTTGGTGACCTCGTCATTCCAGACCGTTATGGTATCGCCCTCGATTTTGGCTTCTGCCCATACGAACTGGTGATTCTCGCCGGCCACCGCAAACCCCGTTAATTCGTCGCCGCCTTTGGCTATCAGTCCACCGTCGGTGTGTTTGAATCGCAGGCGAATTTTATTGCCTTCGATTTTCATCGAATCATAAATCGGCCCCGAGTACACCACATTGCGTTTATGAACTATTGCCTGGGCCGCCAAGGCCAGACGTCGGCCGACATCCTGCTTGTTTTTGGGATGTATATCATCTGCATCACCGATATCAATGGCAACCGCCATACCGGTATTCGGTAGCTTCAATGTCATCAGTTGGGCCTCACGAAGTTCTGCCCAGCTGCTTTCCGTGGGCTTTGGTTTGTGTTCATGAAAGTTGGCTAACTGCACGAACAGGAACGGAAAATCACCTTGCCCCCACACTCGCCGCCAGTTCTGGATCATTGCCGGGAATAGTTTGCGATATTCGTAAGCTCGTCCTGCATTGGATTCGCCCTGGTACCAGATTGCTCCTTTAATCGCATATGGTACCAAGGGGAAAATCATCCCGTTATATAAAACTGCCGGATTGTTTTTATGTCTGGGACCGACCGGCTCAGAGGGACGAGGCGGCTCAGGCTTGCCCTCGGCCTTGGCCTTTATTACTTCCTTTTTCCAATCGGTCAGTTTTTTTTCATATCTTTTTGCTCTTGTTGGATAGGTGGCCATTTTTTCTTGCCAGCGTTCCAAGATAGGCTTGAATGCAGGGTTCGATTTAAGCGTCGGCATGCCGGTCCAGGCCTCGGCCGGTGTTCCGCCGACGGCACTGCGAATCAGACCGATGGGTACGTCCAATGCCTTGTGCATTTCCCGCCCGAAGAAATAGCCAACCGCAGAGAAATCCGCTGCTGTCTCCGGTTTGCAGGCGTCCCATTGCCCTGCAACATCGTCTTGAGGGTTTTCGGCCGCAGCTGTCTTTACGCCGAACAGGCGGATCTTCGGGTAATTGGCCGCTGAAATCTCCTGTTCGGCATTGTTTGAGTTTTTAACCCTAAAATTCATATTGGACTGGCCGGAACAGATCCATACGTCACCCACCAGGATGTTTTTAAGCTCGAGCATATTCTTCCCCGCAACGGTCATCTCCAGCGGGCCGCCGGCCTTCAGCGGTTTCAGCTTGACCATCCACTTGCCTTGGTTGTCGGTCTTTGTGCTAGCCCGTTGATCTCCTAAAGTAACCGTAACCTTCTCACCTGCATCGGCCTTTCCCCAGATCGGTATCTCCATGTCGCGCTGAAGGACCATGTTGTTCCCGATCAACGCGGGTAGTTTGACATCGGCCGTCGCAATCGGTGTGACCGCCAGCAGCCAGATAACAGGTAGAATCATTAGACAACTATAACGCCTCATAACATCGCTCCTTTTTGAATAACTGGTTAATCACTTGTTTTAGTCAAACCATTCATCGTTGGGATCGAATGGCGGGATAGGTACGTTGATGATTTTCATCTTACCCACCGCCCGATGTCGGGTTTCCGGCTTGATGAATATCGCCGTGTTTGGTTGTACGGGGATTAGCTTACCGTTTAGTTCCATGAAGGCTTCGCCCTCCGTTTCCAGAATATAATAAATCTCCGTAAGTTTTTTGTGATAGTGCGTACGGGCATCGATGCTGATATCCACCAGGTGAAGGGTGGCAACCTGGTTATCGGGTGAAACAAACGCCCGCCGGCTCATACCGCACGGACATTCCGCCGAAGCTATCTTATCCATATGGGCTATCATATAACCGGGATCGGCGGCTTCATTGTTATTCATCTATCGATCTCCTTGCGTTTGCCATTGTCTCCTAACTCGGTAGTTTCCAGGGCTTGCGATACTCCCTGCCAAAATAGCTATTGGCCTCCGGTATGTTCTTTATGGTCTGGGTGACGCTGTCGAACTCCAGTCGGCGATTGAGAGCTACCGCAATATTACCCAAATGACACAAAATCGCACTTTTATGGCCTTCTTCGATGCTGGATACCGGTTTGGCCGAACCGGCGATGCAATTGGCAAAGTTTTTCACGTGCGGCTCGGTCAAGGGGCTGCCGGGGTGTTTAACCGGCTCACCTTTCTTGGGATAGAACGTCCAGCCTTCCCGGTCGATCACCAACGAACCTTTTTCGCCGCCCAATTCCGCGCCGCAGGCCATATCGTGTATTCTGAAATTGGTCCAGAGCCGTTCTTCCCAAAGTAGGGTCAGATCGGGATACTCAAAAGTCAGTGTTTGAGTATCCGGCCATTCCTTGGCGTCGCGAAACACAAATTTACCACCCGTACCGCTCACCGATTCAGGAAGGTCCAGGTTCATCATGTACCTGATGATGTCCAACCAGTGTGTACCCCAGTTGCCCATCTCCCCCGTGCCATAATCTTTCATGAAGTGCCAATTGTAGTGAACCCGATTCTTATTGTAAGGTCGGTAGGGAGCCGGCCCCAGCCACATCTCATAATCCAGGCTTGTCGGCGGGTCGGAGTCGGGAATTATTGGTATCACCGGCCTTGTATGTGTAATCCAGGCCCGACTGAAAGCCACTTTGCCCAGCCCGCCCTCGGTCACAAATTGTCTGGCATCCTTAAAATGTTGACCGCTTCGCTGCTGGGTGCCGACCAAAACCGTCAGCTTGGGGTGTTTCTTCTGGGCCACCACCATCGCCCTCCCGTCGTTGATGTTATATGAGGCGGGCTTTTCAAGATAGACGTGTTTGCCGGCCTCCAGGGCCATGGTGGTGATCAGGGCATGCCAGTGGTCGGGTGTGGCATTGATAATTGCCCCGATATTCTTGTCGTCCAGCACCCGCCGAAAATCCTGTACCAGCCTGGGCTTGGTAGGCAGCTTCTTTTGCAGATCGACCATGGCTTTATCCATCATGGACCGATCGCAGTCGCAGATTGAGACCATATCGAATCTGCCGGAACCTTGAAATGCATTGGCAACCTGCTTGCCACGGTTGCGAACCCCGATTACCGCTGCCGGTATGCGTTCATTGGCACCGGCCACGGCTTTGCCCGCCGCCGATGCCGTCACTAAAGCCGCCGACGTCTTCAAAAACACCCGTCGTGATATGAAACTCATGGTTTTTATCCTTCATATATCGAGGTTTTTCGGCAGGGTCCGCTGTGCGGACCGTTATTTCCGCGACAATATTAACGGATTCAGGCCCAAGATTCACACCAGGAGCTTCGAGACCGCCCGCAAATTGGGCCTGGCCCTGGCCGAGAACATCGACCTGATAGTTTACAACTTTACAGCTTAACAAAAGATGAAATTGCGATAGTTGAATGGAAGAAGTAATTCTATATTAAAAATTCCGAAGAGAAGCTAATTGGGCCGGACACAGGTCCAGCCAGTTGGCCACCCCATTAGCCCTTCGACAAATCAGACTATTGCGTCAGGTAATCACTCTTTCCTACAGGAGGGATTTATTAAACGGGCCGAATCCCCTATCCTACTTGCCGGTAATTAGCCGATTTGTGAATCCCAATAGCGAAAGGTAACCTGTAATGGAGAATAATGTTGATCATAACCATAACTGTAACCATCAACTCATCCGGCGGGTGACGGCTTTTACCGCCGCCTGCCTGCTGATCTCCAACATGATCGGAGTGGGGATCTTCGGCACCACCGGGTTCATGGCCCGGGATATCGGCCACCCCCTGCCCATCATGCTGTTATGGATACTGGGCGGGATCTATGCCGTACTGGGGGCCCTCAGCTACTGCGAACTGGGGG
>CP070790.1:716429-720168 GCA_020346805.1 Planctomycetota bacterium | reverse complement strand
CATCGCCGTCGCGCAGAAGCACAAAACGTTTTTTATCCCAATCACAATCCTTGAGGTGGATCTTTCTGATCCGAGCACCGAGGGTAAGCAACCAGTCCTGCGGGTATCCCCACAATATCAGGCTGTTGCCGATATCGAAATAGGCCTGCAGGTACGGGTCGTTGATCTGGTCTATGTATCGGGGGAACTCCAGCGGGCTGAGCAGGAACCGGTTGCCCACGTTTTCAATGGTGATGATCACTCCCAACTCTCGCGCCAGCGGCAGCACTTTGCGTATTTCGCGCTGCGAACGTTCCCACGCGTCCTTATATCTGACCTCGGGGGTAACGACGGCAGGAATGAGCAGCACGCTGTCCGCACCGAAGGCCTTGGCGTTGTGAAGCGATGTCCGCAGAATGTCCAGGCCCCTGGCTACGGTGGCGGGGTCGTTGTCGGACAGCGGATACTTCCAACTCTCGCTGTTCATGATCGAGTGTATGCGAATGCCGGCCTTATCTGCGGCGGCCCGCAACGTATCTACAACTTTATTGTCGTGTATGGTCTGGACTTCGAGGCCCTGGAAGCCGAGATCGGCCGCCAGTTTAAAGCGATCCGCGGTCGGCAGTGATGCTGGTAGCATGGAATACATCAGGGCCTTTTTGAGTTGCGGCTTCTGGTCGGCGCCAGACTTGACGCCGGCGGTCCGGGCAGAGGTCGTTCGGCAACCGATTGAGGCAGTTGTCATTATCCCGCCGCCAACTCCCTGCAGGAATACGCGTCGACTGACTCGCCCGAACATCTTATTCTCCTTTGTGCACATTACGGATAGTCGTTTAATCAGAGAAATTAATATCGTAGATGATCATAACCGCAGGTCTACGGGAAGACAAAACTCGGCCTTCGACTAAATCAACGTAGGCGTTTATACTGGCGAGCCCCCCGCGTACGACGTGATAGCACATATTACTCGATATGGAGGTATCGCTATGGCAGATAATTTCAGCAAAGTTCAAACCATAACGGGCTTCACGATTTTTTTATTTATGGTGGCATTATCTGTTGTTGCCCATGCAGGTTCACAGGAGCTGGCGGCCACAGGTGCCGCCGGCAGTGCCTTCGATGCCGCTCCCTTCGGCATTAAATTAGACCGGGCCGGTGGCAAGTCATTTGGCATCCGCTGGGCGGAGCCGAGAAAGATTCGTCGCGTAGTCGTCGAGTTCGGGGATCGCGAGGAGTTGCCTGCTGCCGAAAATGTGCGTCTTCAATACTGGCATCGCCATTGGGACGGGCGCCCGGATCCCATCCTGGCCGAGGCAGGCGCCGGCCGGGGGGGTTGGGCCCGAATGGATGATTGGACCAATGGCCGATGGAGGGATGCCGACACCCAGCTAGATGCCGATGGCCGCCGATGGACCTTTACTTTCAATCCGGCGGGGGCGAAGGAATTCAAGAATCTTGGACCAGCCGGGATACGATATCGCAAAACACTGAAGATTCGTTTGTTTTCCAATAAACAGCTACCCCAGGTGAAAAGTTTCCGAACGTTGACCGATGCTGTTTATCGGCCACTTAAGGTACGCATCCTGTTTGGCAAACCGTCGGAATCCGGCATTCGAATCGAGGGGGATGATTCGGGTCATCTCGAGATCTTCAACGGTTCGATAGTTACCGCTCGTACTATCGGACCAACCGAAGTTGCTGCAGAAAACAATGCTCCATGGAGATTGCCGGCCGGTGCGGAAGGGGGGATCGAAGCCGATCTCATGATGGCTGTCGATCCTTACGATATCCGCTACGATCGGACCATTGTCACTGTCCGCTCCGGACATCGGCCTTTCTCCTTTGCCGCCGATGAAGTTGCCCGTGGCGATCGCATCCTGGTAGATGATCTCGGTGTCCTGGTGGTGCGCGGCGATGATGGGATAACGCTCACAGAATACCGGGAAGCCAGCCGGGAATTTCCCGGCAAGACCGTCTACCAAAGCGTCTTCCGAGAATCAGAACAAACACTGATGCGGACCTGGAATGACATGCCCCTCAAGCGCCCGCTTTATTTCATCCACGGCTTGCCCGGCAACCGCAACGCCATGCGTCAATATGCAGACGGCAATTTAATGATCACCTCCATACCGCGCTGGTTTAATCAATTCCGCAGCAGGAAAGATTCAGAGCGAAAACTCTGGAAAGGCCAACTTTTAGGATTGGGATTTGGTTTTCCGGGAAACGACAAACGGGGAGGAAGAGAACTGCTCGAAGGTTACCTGCCTCAACTTCGGACCTGGTGGCAGGACGGACCGGTTTACTACGAGCAGATCACTATCCTCGATAATTTGGATGGCAAGTTGGACGACGTGCAGCTCGACGATCCTACCTTGCTGCTGATGCGAGTGCGGGTGGCCAATACATCAGATATGCAGAGCGGTGCTGCAAAACTGAGTATTACCTCATCGCAACAGGGCGGCAATGAAGAATTAAGTTTTCAGGATGGAAGGGTCTCGGCCGCATCAGGCGATGAAAAACGGCTCCGCTGTCTGATGCGAACCGATGGCAAGGGAATAATATCCACCGCAGACAAAGCCATACGTTGGTCGTTGGAACTCGCTCCCGGCGAATCACACAATCTCTATTTCTTGATCCCATCAATCACCTTAACGGCCGATGAAGAAATCGACGCATTGAAGGGGCGGGACTTTTTCGCCGATTGCCGGCGCGTCTGCGAATTCTGGCGAAAGCTGACCGCACGCGGCGCGCAGATTCGTACCACCGAACCCTGGATTGATGATTTTTACAAGGCCCACCTGCGCCATTTAATGGTGAATTGCTACAAAGAGATCGGTTCAAAACGTCTGCATGCCCACGTGGGGACATTTCGGTATGGCGTATTCCCCAACGAATCGGCCATGATGATCAGCGACCTGGATCGTCGAGGATATCATAGTGAAGCCGAGTGGAACCTTGAATCTTATCTCCATTATCAGGGCACGGTGTCCATGCCGGGAAAGTTTAAAACTAAAGAGGGAGTATTCTATGGAGCGGCCGGTGCCGAATCCGGAGGATACAACAAAAGCCACCGCTACATCCTTTGGCTGATGGCCGAACACTGGTGGCTGACCCGCGATCGAAAATGGATGGAGCGGGCGGTCCCCAAATTGATCAAGGGCTGTGAGTGGGTTATTGGTGAACGTCAAGCCACCATGCGAAAAAACGAAGATGGAACCCGACCGATCGAGTACGGTTTCTTGCCTTCCGGTTCCTTGGAAGATGTAACCGATTATTGGTATTGGCTGTCCACCAACTCCGCCACCGTCTGGGGCTTTCGGGGCCTGGCTGATGCCTTGGCCGATTACGGCCACCCGCGGGGGCGCGAGATGCAGCAGGAAGCCAAGGCCTTCTACGACGATTTCATGCGCGGAATCACCGAGTCGCGCATTCGGGCTCCGGTGGTCAGGCTTCGTGATGGAACCTACGTTCCCAAGATCCCGTCGCGCTTGTACGAACGCGGGCGATGTTACGGCTGGCTTCGCGAGACACTCGAGGGATCCATATTTTTACCCGTCTATAAGCTGTTGGATCCAAAGGGCCCGGAAACGAAATGGATCATGCAGGATTTCGAGGATAACCTTTATATTGTTGCACCTTACGGCTATGCGATTCCCGTTTTCGATGATTTCTGGTTTACGCGTGGTGGGTTCAGCATGCAGGCCAACCTACTCGATGGACCGTTGCCCTATTTGTACCGCGACGAGATCAAACATTATGT
>CP070790.1:706798-716329 GCA_020346805.1 Planctomycetota bacterium | reverse complement strand
AGTTCCGGTGCTTCTGTGGGTTGAATAATATGGTTATAACGCAGAACCCATAGACGGTAACCGGTTGTTGGATCTTGGGATTCCTGATCGAAGATGCCCAGCACGTCAAACTTGCCGGTAGGGGAGGTGTAATTATTAAAATCCCCTTGAGGTGAGAGAAGCATATCGAAGCTGTCTGTGCCGTCGGAAATAGACAAGATGTTACCTGCTCCCCAGGTGCCGCTGGTTATCTCAACACTATTCATCCTTACCCAAGTGCTTTGATAATACTCACCTCCACTTAAACGGGTGGCGTCGAAGATATTGGCTGTTTGGAGGTCGGGAATCACTCGAGGTTCGGGAATTCCAACATCGGCCTGCAGAAGATGAACATCAAAATCGTTGGTTAGGTTTTTGGTGTGGCCCTCGTTGATGTTGGTTTTGCCCTGGTAGTTCAATCCCGGCACCCGGGCCCGAACTTCGATCAGATCGCCGGCCCGGAACAGATGACCGCTGATCGGATCGTGATTGAGGCGATCGAGTTCGGCCAGCCATTCAGCATCCGAGTAGCTTTCCGTCGGAGGGACCCAGGGTAAATTGCCATAATATTGTCCCACCCAACAGGCGGTTCCTCCCCAATCGGCGGGATTGTCGGCCTGGAAAAATATCTGCCATTGCCCGCCCATAAAGGCGGGAGCGCCAGGGGTGCCGTCGAGTAAATCCTCGGGATTGCATAGCATTATCCCTCGCATTTTGATTGGCGGACTAGGCAGGAAGGTGCCGTTGCCGCTGGTGTCAACGGCCTGGTATTCATGGTGTGGTGTGTAATTCATGCTTTCCCAATCAGGGTCAGACGCCAGGCCTATCGATACGGCGCTGAGCAGCCCGAACATGAGCGTGATAGATGAAGTTTTCTGCCGATACATTTGGCTTCTCTCCTTTGGCAAAAGAATTAGCATTTAAGCCATCCAACAGCCGGTGGCCCGGGGTCAAGGACGATAGAAAAGTAGTATTACGAATATCAAAAACGTAATAATTTAGGTATTTTAGTATCCCCCTTCGGTATGTCAAGGCTTGAATTTCCAGTTTGAATCCTGCGTCCCGGCCCGGGGGACGGGATAGATGTGCCTTATTTCAGTGATGTTCCCGTGCTGGTCATGGACATTTCGGCATGCAGGACGCCTTTTTGTTGTCGCATTTTGTCGGCCAATCTTCTGACCTCGCCAACTTTTCCTTTGACCAGAATCATTTCCGCGCACACGGCCTTGTCCAGGTGAACATGGGTTGAGGCCAGAACTTTTCCGTGGTGGTGATGCTGCATATGAGTCAGCTTCTCGGTAAGGTTTGGTTTGTGATGGTCATACACCAAGGTGATGGTAGCCAATACCTCCTTGCCTTTTTCCCATTCTTTTTCCACCAGTTGTCGGCGGATCATATCCCGCACGAATTCCGAGCGATTGGTGTAGCCGCTTTGTTTAACCATTTTTTCGAGGCGATCATAGAGCGAATTTTCGATAGACAAACTCAATCTGATCAGATCCGGCATGGCAGTCGTCCTTATAACCAATAAGTTAAACCTGATTGAGGAATTATACGCATCTGATTTAAAATATGCGCGACCAGTCCGAGGTATACTCTTCAAAGAGAAGAAATTATCTCAATAATAGCGCACAACAAAATACCCTCCATTGGTATTACTTTCGGCCGATTGGTATATTCACCATCTGAAAATCGGTATCGCGATCGCGCAAGACGGCCAAAACTTTACCCTTTCGATCCGTCACCACACTCCCACCGCCGTATGTATATCCCGTCCAGGGGCCGTTGGTAATCGTGCCCACCAGATCGGTACCCACTACCGGGCAGCCCGCAAGTCGGGCGGTTTTGGTGACGGTTTTGATCAGACTTTCCAGGTGCCCGGGCCATTCCTCTTTTTGGGCCGCCCAGCCGTAAGGCACGATCAGCAAGTCGGGCTTTTTTGCCCTGGCGGCCTTGATCAGATCTTCCTTGAAGGTGTCCGCGCAGATCAACATACCCACCCGCCCGATTTTGGTATCGACCGCATCGATATCTTCTTTTTTGCCTCGGGTATAGGGAGGCTTCATCAGGTGTCTTATGGTGTTGATTTTGCGATGTTTGAGCAGGAGCGAACCATCCTTATCAATAAGCACTACGGAATCGTATAGCTTCTTGCCGTCTTTTTCCGCAAGCCCGATTGAAATCATGATTTTGTATTTGCGGGCCAGGTCTGCTACCCGTTGGTACATCGGACCGGGGATGGAATCTGCCAGTTTGTGGGCTTGGGGATTGACCCATCCCAGAAGGGCGGTTTCCGGAAAGCAGGTAAGTTTCGACTTTTGGGCTGCCGCCTG
Source organism: Planctomycetota bacterium (assembly GCA_020346805.1). Taxonomy (GTDB): domain Bacteria; phylum Planctomycetota; class Phycisphaerae; order UBA1845; family PWPN01. The sequence goes on along the minus strand of CP070790.1, from coordinate 713,978 downwards.
TTCGGTTGCATACTCAATGCGTTTGAGATTGCCTTCGAGATCGCCATCGATACACAACGTTTGGCATGCTGCTACCCGTACCACTGGTGGACTCCCGGTTACTTGAAAAGTTCCACACCCGACTGCTGAGATCATTACCGTTATTGCCGTCAAGATGCAAATTGCCGGTCGGGCTGAGATTTTATCCTTGATAAAACCGATCATAATGCGGATTTCCGAAGCTGTCTTATGTTTATGCAGCATATGGGCCGTACACCCTCAACCGGCATTAGTTTACTGAATCACCCCTGCCGAGTACATCGGTTGTGGGGGAGTATGTAAATATGCGCACGGACGCTATATGGCATGTGTAGTAATGCTGTATTGGTGAACAAGATTTACCAATATCGGCGCCGACGTAGTAATCCAAGTCCCAACATACAAGACAATAGAAATCCGCCGCTTACATCGGCTGCGCATGCGGTGGCAGATGTCGGAGCTGGAGTGGGAGTAGGCGTTGGTGTGGGCCCGGGGGTAGGTGTCGGCGTCGGTCCGGGTGTAGGCGTCGGAGAAGGTGTCGGTGTAGGTGTGCCGCCCGAGGCCGACGTTACATTTATGACCAGACCGGCGACGTCGGTACCGCCATTACCGTCGTCCACGGTGAGTACCGCGTTATATCTACCGCCTGTTGAATAAGTGTAGGAGACGGTCACGCCGTTACCAGTGCTGCCGTCACCGAAATCCCAAATATAGGTAAGGGTAGTGCCTGCGTCTGGATCTGAGGAACCCGAGGCATCAAATTGGATGGTCAGTGGGGCGGTACCGCTGGTTACGTCCGCCGATATGTCGGCGCTGGGTGCTTGGTTTCCGGGGGTTGGAGTACCTCCGCCGTTTCCCCCACCACCGCTGGAGGTGACGTTCAGAACAAAGGTACCGGATGCATCGAAAGTCCCGGAGTCCGGAGTACTAGTCCATATAAAGCCCCCCCCGATATCGCCGGTGACGAATGTATATGTTCCCTCAGCTAATGTTCCTACAGAACTGATTGAAATTGTCATAATCACTGAAGGGAAACTATCTGCCGGATATATGTTATTAAAACTAAAGTAGGCAAACACTGGTAGGGTTGAAAGCAGGGTTCCATCAGGGGGAAGATATTCCAAAAATAAAAATTCGCTTGCCTTGAAGGGGGAGCCGTGGGTAACGGTGGGATCGCCAGAAAATGCGAAAAGGTCTCCATTGGAAGATAATATTCCAAACTGCACTCCGTCGAGGGGAATCGAGCTGGTCAATCTGACTTGAAGATTTAGTTGAGCGGTACCCGGTTCCATGGTTAGTGTGTTGGTGCTATTGTGAAGGAGCTCCATGGAGACCTGTGCCATAACTGTTGCGGGCATTAACATTACCAAAACTAATACTTGTGGTTTTATGTTTAACATGGCTTGTTACCTCCAACAGACCATTATTATACTAAATTATAGTCTGAGTAATTGTCCAATATATCGGCTGGAAAGGCCAACTACTGTGCCTTATTGGATCATTTTGGCAGTTTGGTGGCAGATAAATGGGCATATCGGACCGCTACAGGGGAAATAACTCGGCTCTATGAAGATAGTTAAGTGTTTCGTTGTTGCGTCAACTTTTTGTTCAGGATTTTATCGACATAGTGTCAGAGATATTGCCTGTCTTCGGTTCAATTACTATCATGGATAGTCTTGGTTTTATCGATCTGGGCCGTTAGGGCATTGTACATCATGGTTGGTGAGGTTTTGTGGTAGCCGAGCATGGGCATAGGAGCATGAATGGCATGAGTGGACATCTGGCAGTAGTAGGTGCAACCGGGGCGGTGGGGCAGGAATTCCTGCGTGTGCTCGAGCAGCGGAATTTTTCCTACGACAAGATCACCTTTATGGCTTCCAGTCGATCGGCCGGCAAGACCATAGAATTCAAGGGGCAGGATCACACGGTTATCGAATTGACGGAAAAAAGCTTCGAAGGGGTGGATCTATCCCTGTTTTCCGCCGGCGGTTCGAGGAGTAAACAGTATGCCCCCGCTGCGGTTAAGGCCGGTACGGTGGTGGTGGATAATTCCTCCGCTTTCCGGATGGATCCCGATGTCCCACTGGTGGTCCCGGAGGTTAACCCCGAGGATTGCAGGCGGCACCAAGGAATTATTGCCAATCCCAACTGTTCGACCATTATCATGGTGGTGCCGGTGTGGCCTTTGCACAAAGTCTGTCCTATCGAGCGGGTGGTGGTCAGCACCTATCAATCGGCCAGCGGTGCCGGTTACCAGGCCATGCTGGAGCTCGAGCAGCAGACCCGCGATCTGCTGGCCGGCAAGCCGATCGAGCCGAAAGTATTGCCTCACCAGATCGCCTTCAATCTCTTCAGCCACAACTCCAGGATCGGTGAGCACGGCTACAACGAGGAAGAGATGAAGATGGTCAATGAGACCCGCAAGATGTTCCACAGCGATGATATTTATGTGACGGCCACTTGCGTGCGGGTACCGGTGATGCGGTCCCATACCGAGGCCATAAACATGACCTTCTCCAAGCCGATTACCGAGGATAAGGTTCGTGAGATTCTTTCCGCCGCCCCGGGAGTAACGGTAGTGGACGATCGCGAAAAGAATTACTTTCCCATGCCCATCGAAGCCAACGACGGTGACGATGTGTTGGTGGGCAGAATCCGCCAGGACATCAGCCAGCCCGACGGCCGAGGTATCGACATGTTTGTCAGCGGCGACCAGCTCCGCAAGGGCGCCGCCCTCAATGCCGTTCAAATCGCCGAGTTGTTGTAATAACCAATGCGCTCTTTTATAACGCTCTCCTCCTATACACCGGGGAAGAGCGTTTTTTTGTGATAGCAAATAATTTTTGCGCATCTATGTGTGATTGTAACGGACAATATGAGCGTCCCTGCGGGGTTGCGGTTGGAATTCTGTGATTTGTTAAAAGTATGATAACGCGCTCGCCTATGGCTCACGGCTAAGAAATATAAGTTACAGCTGAAAATGGGTTTTAGTAACCCATTTACTTTTTATGCATGGCTTCGATCAGGATTTTGGCGGTTGATTCGCGCATGACCCGCGGATCGGGCAGGCGGCTGTCGGCCAAGGCTTCACGAACGTCCCGCCCGCTGATGGGAATCGGTTTCCAGCCTTTCTTACTGCATTCATCGACCAGGCCCACCCGGCCGAGCTCTTCATAATAAGCGGCAAAGCCCACCTTGACCGGTTCGATCAACAATTCGCTGTTGAGATTGTCAAAGACCCGCTGAGCATCCAGGGGATCCCAGATATCCGAGCCGTCATCGTAGGGGGCGTCGGCATGCTTTCGGCCGATGATGATGTTGGTAAAGCCGAAGTTCTGCCGGTAGATGCCGTGCATGATGGCCTCTTTCGGGCCACCATAAAACATCTTTATATCCAGGCCGAGCAATAGCACGACGTCACTCAAGTCATATGCTTTGCTCTTCCACAGTTCCTCGTCCTTGTCGCCCTCGCCGAGCAGCCGATTGTTAACCAGCGCCTCATAGGTTCGCATGCGGGTGGCGGCATCGACGTCGTCGGATTTGGTCTCACCGATTAACGGATTCAGCACCACCCCGGTATAGTAACCCTCGCGGGTCAATACCTCGCCGCCGTAGACCAGGGCATATTCATGTGCCCTATGCAGCGGATTACGGGTTTGAAAGGCAACTGCCCGCTCGAATTTGCGTTCGGCAAACAGGGCCCGGGTTTGTTCCGGCCGGAGAACGTACTTGCCGTATTCCGGATGCTTGGGCTGGGGCAGTACCTCAATCTCACCCCCGACCAGCATCTCGCCGGGATCGTTCATGACCATGTGGCTGCCGGGGTGGTCGAGCCGTTTGGTCTGGTAGACGCTTTCGAGGTAGGCGAGTTTATCCCAGGTAAAAATGTCGTCGATGCGTAACGCCCCCACGTTGTTTCCCTGCGAATCGACCAGCCGAACACGCCGGCCAACCTTTAATGAAGAGGTCAGATCTTTGGTGACCGGCAGCGAAATGGGAATGGCCCAGGCGTATTTTTTGCCGTCATTCTCGATGCATACATCGTCGAGCACCTTATCGTAAACTTCCTTGACCATCGGGCCGGTCAAGGGGCTGAGGCCCCCATCCCCCAGCCGATATACACTGGACAGGTCGGCGTCGCTTACCGGCAATGCGGTCAGCGATTCAATCTCTTTTTTAAATTCGGCTTCGCGCTGGGGGGGGACCGTTCGGTTTATCGGTGCCCTTAATCCTCCATGGGGTGGAATTAAATCTGCCATTTGTTTTTGCCTGATCCTTTCTTGTCTAAGTAATCTTTCCTGTCTCCATTTTCCGTTAGTGATAAACAATCATCTTCCAATGATTGAGTGCATATTTAGTGAAATCTATACCCCCGGCCACTGCCTCATCCGTTGTAACGGAATCGGAAGTGTTACGTTTATGCCTGCTGCAAGAGATAGTCTTGCCCGTTTATCGCAGGTGGAATCATGCTTTATGTTTGACCGGGGCCAACACCATGGTCGTTCGTGAACCTTCATTATGTGGTGGGCGTTCGACCCTTACCTGGTTACCCAGCTGTTCGATAATGGAGTTAAAAATCTGATAACCCAGATCCTGATGAAATCTTTCGCGCCCACGATAGATCATGGTGAACTGAACCTTATCACCTTTTTCGAAAAACGCGATTGCCTGGTTGATCTTGATTTTCCGGTCGTGTTCGCTGGTTTTTGGATGCAGGCGAACTTCTTTCAATTTCTGTTCGTGATGTTTCTGTTTTTTCTTTTTCTTCTGTGCGTACTTGAACTTTCCGTAGTCCATGATTCGGCATACCGGAGGCCGCTCGTTGGGGGCCACTTCCACCAGGTCCAGGCCGACGGCCCGTGCTCGTTCCAGAGCTTCGTTGGTCGATATAACGCCAACCTGATTGTTTTCTTCGTCGATCAAACGGATCGGCGACAGCCGAATCTGCTCGTTGCTGCGATGAATGTCAGCTATGGTAAATTCCTTTCTTTAAAAAGTTATTCGTTGAACGTAACACAAGATATTCACTTGTGCGACCGACCACACATCGGTCATGATATCGCCGTGCCCAGGGCACGTTCGTCGATTTCTTTTTTACACCGGGCGATGAAAGAGTCAAGCCGTTCGGTACCGATGGTTTTACCCGTTCGATCGTTCACATTCACCGTCCCGTCTGCCGCTTCCTTCTCACCCACCACCAGGATGTACGGCACCTTTTGTTTGCGGGCGTTGTGTTTTTTGGGGCCGATCTTTTCCGCACTGGTATCCAGCTCCACCCGCAGACCGGCATTTCTCAGCCGATCATAGACTTCCCGGGCATATGATGCACTTTTCTCGCTGATCGATGCCACCACCGCGTGTACCGGAGCCAGCCACATGGGAAACGCGCCGGCATAATGCTCGATCAGGCCCCCGACAAATCTTTCCATACTGCCCAGCACCGTGCGATGGATGATAATCGGCTCGTGCGGGGCGTTGTCGGCCCCGACATAGGTTATGCCGAAACGTTTGGCGGCCTGCAAATCCACCTGATGGGTGGGGCCCTGCCATTCTCTACCCATGGAATCGATCAGCTTGATATCGATCTTCGGGGCGTAGAACACCCCGCCGCCTTCGTCAATCTCGTAATCCAGATCTCGGCGCTGAAGGGCGGCCCGCAGCTCTTCGGTCGCCCTTTCCCACTCCTGGAGCGTTCCCAGATATTTTTCCGGGCGGGTGGCCAGGTAGGCTTTATAGCTGTAACCAAAGGACCGCATCATGAAATCCATCAGCTCCAGGATGAGGTCCAACTCCTGCCCCAACTGCTCGGGGGTGCAGAAGGTATGGGCGTCGTCCTGAGTGAACCCCCGAACCCGCAGCATGCCGTGCAGCGTTCCCGAAGGTTCATATCGATAAACTGTGCCCAGCTCACACATTCTAATAGGCAGATCGCGATAGCTGCGGATGTCGCTCAGGTACATCTTGTAGTGGCTGGGACAGTTCATCGGCTTGAGATAATAATTGACCCCGTCGATGTCCATCGGCGAGTACATCATGTCCGCGTATTTTTCCAGATGCCCGCTGACCTGGTAAATTCGCTCGCTGGCGATGTGCGGGGTATAGACGATGTCGTATCCGCGCTTAAGGTGCTCGTCGGTCCAGAAGCGTTCTATTAGGTATCGGATCAACGATCCCTTGGGGTGCCAGTGTACCAGGCCGGGACCGATCTCCTCATGCATGCTGTACAAGTCGAGTTGTTTGCCAAGTATGCGATGGTCGCGTTTTTTGGCTTCTTCCAGACGATGCAGGTAATCGGCTAATTCTTTTTTGCTCGGCCAGACGGTCCCGTAAATCCGCTGGAGCATTTTTTCTCTGGCGTCGCCGCGATAGTAGGCACCGGCCACGCTGGTAATCTTGAACGCCCCGACCCGGCCGGTGCTGGGGACGTGAGGCCCCCGGCAAAGGTCTTCAAAATCACTGCCTTGGTTGGTACCCGTGGTGTAGAAACTCAATAGGCCCTCGGCCCGTTCGGCATTGTCGATCTTGTATCTGTTATCCTCGGCCTTAAGTTTGGTCATCCCTTCATCACGGCCCATTTCATACCGTATGAAAGGTTTATCGGCCTTGACGATTTCCGTCATCTTGGCCTCGATGGCTTCGAAATCCTCCGGCGTGATGGGCCGATCCAGGTCGATGTCGTAATAGTAACCGTTGTCCACCGGTGGGCCGTAAACCAGCTTGGTTTCCGGAAACAGATAGCAGACAGCTTCAGCCATCACGTGGGCGCAGCTATGACGAAGCACATACATGCTGTCCGGGTTGTCGGCCTTGGGGGTAAGGATTTCCAGCTTGCAGTCTTGGGTGACGGCCTGGCTGAGGTCTGCCAGTTCCCCGTTGATCTTGCCGGCGATGGCATCTTTGGCCAGTTTCTGACCGATCATTCCCGCCACGTCGGCTACCGTTACCCCGTTGGGGGTATCGAGTATCTTTCCATCCGGAAGGGTTACTTTTGCCATTATGTTACGATTCGATTCCTTTGTTTACCGGCGTCGAGTTTCATTTTTCTTATCGGCGCCCATTCATTCAAAGATCATATATCCCAAACTAAAACGGCATCAAATCCCACGACGCGCGAGGTTAACATTTCGCCGATTCTATCCGCGAAATGCCGCCTCATGCTGTT
>CP070790.1:702525-706698 GCA_020346805.1 Planctomycetota bacterium | reverse complement strand
CATCAGCTAAAGGAAGGCCCGTCTCAATTGCCGCGATAAGTGCTTCCGCTGCTGCCGTCCTTGCCTCTCCGTCCTTGGCCGTATCAGCATCTATGACCGCCTTGAGTTCAGCGGCAAACATAAAAGAGGCAGGATAAGTGAGACCACTGGGATCTACACCATATACATCATACAAGTGCTCATCATCGGCCGTATTTTCTATGACGAAAACCCCTAATTCAGTTGTTCCCATCATATCGGTTACCTGGATAATAGTCAGATCCGCGTCCGGTATCTGTTCAATTGCCTCACCGCCGGGAGAACCGGCGTCACACTCACCTGAGGCCGGACAAGGTATGTCATCAGGAGTACACGGTATATCATCAGGGCCGTTACAAACCTGAGTGTCATCGCTATTACCCGGTATACCATCAGGACCTGGACAAGCTGAACACGTTACTGCCGGTGTCTCCGGAATCTCCACCATCACTCCCTCTGCGATAAAAGCTCCCGCAGGTATTTTGTCTACCCAAATCCTTATCGTGTCGTCTCCGAAGGTTCCGTTCACGGTCAAGGTGCTCTCATCGCTATTGAAATTTACACAGATATTATTGGTGGGCGTACATTGTGCCGATGCCCGAACAGCCAACAGACCAGCTACTACGATTACGAGCAGACATATACGCACATCGAGAAATCCTGCCGGCTTAACCGCATGAACTTGACTTAATCTCATAGGAAAACACCCTTTATCGCGTTGGTATGGGTAAAATTAAAGCATAAAAAGACCTTTGCCCCCAATCTATAACTAACTATTATTTATCATATCCTATCCCCGAACAAATGTCCCGCCAATTGCCCTAAAATCCTCATTTTTCGAAGTCTATCGCCTGTTTGTGCCACAAGTCGGATTAATGACAGGAATAAGGGACAGGGGTTCGATAATCAGACCTTATTTGCAACTCTACTCCCGGAACAGACGTTTTCGGACCCACCTTAAACAGCCCGCAACACATCCAATTCCGGCCGGATTGGGGGCCATAATTTTGTTAACTTTCCCCACATAAAATGTACGGTTATAGGCCTTACCCCTTGGAATTTGTCGATCGGCCGGTGGCCCCTATTGAGGAGCGGCCTACGGCCTCCGCCGGCGTTTGGGCAGGAGGTTGTTTCATCGCCCCTGCACCAATATCTTTGACCGTCTTGAGATTGGCCAGGTATTCATCAAAAAAGGCCACGGTCCGGGCGGCGTAATACTCCGGCCTAACCACCACCGACTGATTATGCTTGGCATCAGGAACCACCCATAGTGACTTGGGCCCCGGGGCCAGATCGTAAAGCAGCTGCGATTGCTCGACCGGAATATAGCTGTCCCGCTCACCATGTATAAATAAAATCGGTCGGGGCTCCTGCATCCGCTGCAATGCCTTTCTTACCGAGGGAAAGGTACAGTTAAGCTTCCGCCGACATGCACGAAACAGCAGCCAACGCAGGAACCGCCAGAACTGAGGTGGATGGTTCTCATATACAAAACGCACTTTGGCGAAAATATACGCCCAACGCTTCATCAGGTATTCGAGGGTGGTATCCGAACTGAAGGCCCCATCGGTAATAATGGCCTTGACCGCCGGATTATTCTGGGCGGCCAGAATCGCCGATCCCGCCCCGCGAGATATGCCAAATAATCCAATATCCACCGGCAAATCCCGGCTCTCCAGCCAATTCTCAACAAAGGCGATCGCACCCAGCATGTCGCTCACTTCCCGATCGCTGGGCCACTGACGGGACATATAACCGGGCTCCCCGCTCGATTCGCCGTGACCCCTGAAATCAAAACTGAAAACATCGTATCCGGCGGCCAGCAAAGGACGACAATAACGGGCACAACTATACATGTCGCTGGTAAACTCGTGGGCGAAAATCACCATTCCTTTGGGCCGTCCCCCGTGGTTGCCGAACAAAAACATCCCGCAAAGATTGAGATTATCAAAGGCCCGGAAGGTAACCCGCTCACCGTCAATACGCTCAAAATCGCTCGGCCCCATGGACAGCGGAGGCGGTGTGTCGCGGATGATATTTAGCATGATCTTGACGTATTTGCGCAGGATCAACCACGGCGTGACGGTAAGAATGGTTGCCGTCAAAAGAATCGACATCAATGCCCAGTTCGACCTGATGTACTCCCACCAGGCACTGGCTAAGGGATATTCGAGAAGCATGTCCAAATTGTCTTCCAGCAATGGAAAAATTAAAAACTCGCCATTACCGCGCCGATATCAACCATGTTATTCGCAACCGCGGTATAGGATCAAGAAAAACCGTCAAGACTGTCTCGGTAAAACATTATACAAAAAAAGAAAACACCGGGGGTCCGAAGACATCCCGGTGCTTTCCGGAGGGAAAAGCATTATGGTTACCGTCAAATGACGGATAATCCTCAATACCATCATATACACACGAAAAGGATATAATTCAAGAGAATAAATACCCCGCTGTCAGATCCAGCATTCTGACCCCGCGCGGTTCTCTCTCCTATTCGCAAATGTCAAGCATCACCACTACATTTACCATAACCATTTTGCTCCAAAATTGCAAGCAATTAATCGAGATTTTATTGGTGCCAAGGTAATATTCCCTCCCAAAGCTCCTCTAAATAAATCATAAGTTATTGAATTTAATAGACTTAGGTATATTTAGGGTTCGGTGCTTCTCTTGCCCGCCTAAAACTTTTGAATATCGCCATATCTGGACATGGGGATATACCCGGGACACAATCAATTTATCAGAATGCCGGTACAGCGGTTAACCGGCGGCATAAACAACGCCAAAATAGGGATCATTATGAAACAATGGAATTCGATCAGGCAGATAAGATGCTACTAACAATAAAAACACCCATACCCGGGCCAAACTAAGAAATTCTCCATATTTCATTAAAATTTTAATATTATTTATCCCATTTTCAGGGTGTCATATCATATAAGTCTATATATTAAAGAATTTTACATAAAAACAAAATCTTTACAATAACAACTTTATCTATTTTACCTTTTCTCTTGATACTTTCTTTTCGAGATGTTAGCATCATATATATCGGAGAGAGAACCGGTACACAAAACCCAATAGCCTTTCAGGCGGTATGCCGTTCCGATGTATGTTTTCTCAGCATCGGGGTATGCGTTTAGTTTGTGTTTTTTTGATCGAAGAGGACTGCGTGTGCTGGACTAGGGAAAGGTGCCGCACCTCTTAAACTCAGCTAACCCGTTAAAACGGTCGTTTTGAACCGTTAACAGGTTTGCACTTCGATTGAACAATCGAAAGGAGGTTTGAAACCATGAAAGTAAAATTATTATGTTTTGGATTAGTTCTGGTAATGGCCGGTACGGCCTGGGGTACTGCGTTCTCGACCGGTGCCGTCAGCAGTCAATGGAGCGATCCCAATAACTGGAACGGGAACATCTATGTATACAACCAATGGTTCGTCGTCGATTCGGGCTACACACCCTATTATCCGGAATGGGATCCCGCTGTCCCCAATGGAATCAGGGGCCTTTCCATAGGCGATGGTACCCTAGGTGATTGCGGCGATTCCCGGTTGGATATCATCGATGACAACAATGGCGTCGGTGACTTGGGCCTGTATATGGGCCTCTGCCCCGGCAACCATGTCCTGAATATCAATGCCAATTTCATGGTTGCTTCCAAAGACTTCGGCTTTAAAAGCGGCAACATGAGAATAGGTAATAATGCTGATGCCGTAGCTACGGTCAATGTCAATGCCTTTCTGAATCACAATGGCCGATATATCGAACTGGGCGTTGGATCCGGAAGTATGGGCATTTTAAATGTCAATGCCGGCGGCGAGGTTTTGGTGGCCAGATCATGGGTGGGTCATGACGGCTATGGCATCATCAATGTCAACGGCGGCAGCCATGTCTCCTATGACGGCATTTGGGTCGGCTGCGACGGCAGTGACCCAGACGAAGTCGGCGACGGCAGTGAGATCAATATGAGTGGTGGTGAAATCATCACCCTTAAGTATGTATCGATTGGTCAAGACAACGAGGCCGACAGTGTGTTGAATATCTCCGGCGGGCAATTCCTCAGCGGGCAGGATGGTCAAGAACGTAATTTCTTTTGCGGAGCTACCAGCACCGCTGAAGGCACGATCAACCTGTCAGGTGACGGCTATAT
>CP070790.1:697292-702425 GCA_020346805.1 Planctomycetota bacterium | reverse complement strand
TAAGCCGTTTCTACCATTTCATGAAATTGATGCGATCGACGTTGATTCCCCGGAAACGCCGATAGATCAGCAAAACGATAGCCAGCGCCCCGGTGGCCTCGGCCGCCGCGACAATAATTGTAAACAGAGCGATAATCTGCCCGGTCAATTCCGCCGGCGTGACAAACTTGGAGAACGCAACCAGCGTGATGTTCACCGCGTTGAACATCAACTCGGCGGACATCAAGACGGCGATCGCATTGCGCCGCGTGAGCACCCCGAACAGGCCAATGGTAAACAGGATGCCCGAGAGCATCAAATAATGGCTGAGACCGATTGTCGCCTGTTCCATCAGCTCCTGTCCCTCTTGGCAATGACCACCGCGCCGATCAGCGCCGCTAAAAGCAGCACCGAAACCACCTCAAAGGGCAGCACATACCTGGTCATCAACAGCGTGCCGATCTTGTACGAGATATCCGGGGGCGGGGCAGCGCGGGCGATTTCGAAAGGCGTGTCCCACAACCCGTAAATCAGAAAGCCCAGGAAAAACAAACACACCGCCAGCGCCGGGAGAACCTGCTCGTTAACATGCCGCAGCCGCACATTAGTCAACTGGGTGGTCAGCATGACTCCGAAGATCATCAGCATCGCCACCGCGCCCACGTAAATCAAGACCTGCACGGCGGCCAGCAGGTAGGCGTTCAGCACCACAAAAATCCCCGCCACCGCAAACAGCGTGAACACCAGGAAGACTGCGGAGTGAAACAGATTGCGTGAACTGACCACAAATATCCCGCCGGCAATTACGCAGAACGAGAGCACATAAAACGTCAGGTTGGTCAGAAAGATGTCCGACATCTCAACTACCGCACGCTTTCGTTCAATCGAAAATGTAGATGCCGATGCCGGTCAGCAAAATATTCAAAAACGCCAGCGGCAAAAGCACCTTCCAGGCAAACCCCATCAACTGGTCGACCCGCAACCGGGGATACGTCCAGCGAAACCACATCAACACGAAAACGAAAAACATCGTCTTGCCCAAAAACCACATCCAGGAGGGCCCAAAATCCGGCCCGAACGGCGACATCCAGCCGCCGAAAAACAGGGTGATCGCGAGGGCCGAGGCGGTGAACATGTTGACAAACTCGGCCAGAAAGAACATCGCGAATTTCATTCCCGAGTATTCGGTCACGAACCCCGCCACCAGCTCGGAGTCGGCCTCCGGCAGATCGAACGGCGTCCGGTTACATTCGGCCGTGGCGGCGACCCAGAAAATCGCAAAACCCAACGGCTGCCGCCACACGTACCATTTGAACAAATTACTCTGTTGCGCGACAATGGTGCCTAACGAGAGCGACTGGGCGATCATGATGACCCCCAGAAGCGCCAGGGTCAACGGCACCTCATAGGAGATGACCTGCGCCGCTGAGCGAAACCCTCCCAGAAGCGAATACTTGTTATTCGAGCCCCAGCCGGCCATCAAAAGCCCAATGACCGTGAAGGTCGTGATGGCGATAATATAGAGGATGCCGACGCTCAAGTCGGAGACAATGAGTCCTTCACCGAAGGGGATGGTGACATACACCATAAAGGCGGCGACAAAGGTGATCACCGGCGCCCAGAAATGGATGGGAAAATCGATGGCCTTGGGGGTGATATCTTCTTTTTGCAGAAGTTTGAGCGCATCGGCGACGGTTTGGATAACGCCGTGCCAGCCCACACGCATCGGGCCCAGGCGGTCCTGCATTTTGGCGGAGACTTTTCGTTCCCACCAAATCAGGAAAAGTACAACAACGGCGACGAAGCCGAACATTACCACAGCGAGTACAGCATAGCCAAACAGTTCGACAGCCCATTGAGGCAGACCCAGACCGGTTAGAATACCGGCAATGAAGTCCCAGATGTCGTCGATGAGTCCCCTGAGTTCGAGCATCGCGATTTTGTGCCTTTAACTATCTATCTTAGAACCACTTGAGTACGCCCTTGCGCCAGGCGTAAAAGAGGCCAAAAACCAGAATGGCGATAAAGATTAACATTTCGATGAAGGCAAACAGGCCCAGTGAGCGATAGACCAACGCCCAGGGGAACAGGAAAATGGCCTCGACATCGAAGATCACGAATAACAACGCATAAATATAAAAGCGTACATTATACTGTAATTCGGCGGTGCCGTAGGGCGTTTCCCCGCATTCATAAGTTTCGAGTTTGACCGGATCAGGAACGGAAGGCCGGATAATTTTGGCCAACAGGAAGGTAAACAACACGATTCCCGTGCCCACCAGCAGGAAAATAGCAACGGCTGTAAACTCAGACACCAGACACGCTCCCGACGGTCTTTGCCCCCCATTCCCGGGCTTTGAAATGGCCTAACTATTGATTTTGCAGCCTGAAGTCAAGCGGATTTTGTCCAGAGCTAGCGGTGTGCCCGGCCATCGATTGCCTTTTTGCCAAACTGCAAAATCGCCCCCCCGGGTTCCTTAGTCACCCGTATGATGGGTTTAGCCAGCCGGCCGAAGATTTGCTATTCGCGATAGTAATTGTATGCAATATCAGGAGGATACGAGTGCGGTGACTGCTCACGATTATCCGTTGAGGAGACCAGCGCTTTTTCCAGCTGTTGCATGTCTTCAGGTGGGTCAACGGAGAATTCGCGGGGTTTGCCGCTGGTCGGGTGGACAAAGCCCAGCCGTGCGGAATGGAGGGCGGGGCGGTCAATGAGTTTCAGCAATTTCTTGGCGGTTGGTCTTAGTTCGGGGGCGATACCTTTGATTTGTTGTTCGCGTCCGGCGTAATCTGGATCCCCGAATACCGGATGGTTGTGGTGAGCCAGGTGGACACGGATTTGATGCGTGCGACCGGTTTTCAGCCGCAGCTGAAGTTTATCACCAAGTTCGTATCGTTCAATAACTTTGTATTCGGTTAGGGCTTCGCGGCCCGCGCCGTGGTCAATCCGCATCCGTGTGGGATTGGAAACCGACCGGCCGATCGGCAGGTCCCAACTCCCCGCCGGTTCTTTCAGATGCCCCCAGCAGAAGGCGAGATATTCACGGAATAATGTTTTGTCCTGCAATTGGTTAGCCAGATGGCTGTGGGCAACTTCATTTTTGGCGACGACCAACAGTCCGCTGGTGCCCTTATCCAGGCGGTGGACAATGCCCGCCCGCTCAGGGCCGCCGGTGGGCGAAAGTGTCTGACAATGAAAGAGAAGTGCATTGACTAGAGTGCCGGTGGGATTCCCAGCTCCCGGGTGGGTGACCATTCCCGGCGGTTTGTTGATGACAATTAAGTCATTGTCTTCAAATATGATATCGAGCGGAATATCTTCAGGCTCGACCGTGGTCGTTGTCGGTGGGGTTATGATGACTTCGATGGTTTCCCCAGCTTTGAGTTTGTGGTTGGCTTTCACCGGACGACCATCGACAGTCAGGTGGCCTTCCTTGATCAGCCGGGCGATCTGGGAGCGAGAATATTCTTTGATCTGTTGGGCCGCATACGAATCTACCCTTTTCCCCGCGCCATCGCGGCCTACCGTCAGGACGCGTTGTCGTCCCTCTGTCTCCGGAGCGGTCATATGATGTTCTACCCGTTATAGTTCCAATTGATCGGCGATTTTGGCCAGCGCCTCGATGACCAAGGCGATGTGTTCGCTCAAATCGACGCCCAATTCTTCGGCGCCTTTGGTCATATCCTCACGCGAGACCTGGGCGGCAAAAGCTTTTTGCTTGAATTTCTTTTTTACCGATTTTGGTGTCACGGTAGCGATTTTCTTATCCGGCCGCACGAGGGCCACGGCGATGATGAATCCGGTCAGTTCGTCGACGGCGAAGAGGGTCTTGGCCATTTTTGTGTCACGCGGCACGCCGGTGTAGTCGGCGTGCGACATCATCGCCTTGATCAATTCCTCCTCGACTCCCTTCTCGCGCAGGATCTCGGCCCCACGGTAGGGATGGTCCTCGGCGGTGGGGTATTTCTCATAATCGAAATCGTGCAGCAGTCCGACCACTCCCCAGGTTTCGACATCCTCGCCGAATTTCTCGGCATAAGCGCGCATCGCCGCCTCGACGGCCAGGGCGTGTTTGATTAAGTTCGGGTTTTTGGTGTATTCGTTCAGGATTGACCAGGCTTCGTCGCGGGTCATGGTTAGCCTCCAATTTGAAATTCCGTGCGGGGTGTAATGTAACTAAGTTGAAATAACCGTGCCATTGGAAAACCAACAGGTTGCATGAATAATAGGCCATCATGGGAGTGATTTCTGCTGCCCGCGCAACGCAAAAGACTGCCCATCTATCGCCCGGGCTACGGCCATGATGCCATCCAGATGATCGCATTCGTGCTGCAGCAGTTCGGAGAGGGAATCTTCGAGGTTCATGGTTTTCTCAGTCCAGTCCATGTCACGGTAGGTAATGCGGCAGGCTTTATGCCGCCGGACTTTGACCAGCAGATCGGGGAAACTCATGCAATCATCCCAGATTTCGATTTTCTCCGGGCTCTTCCGGTCGATGACCGGATTGATGAAGACGACAGGCTGGTCGATATGCATGTAAATCAAGCGCTTGGCTACGCCGATCTGCGGGGCGGCGATGGCGCGGCCGCGACCGTGCCGGCGGCGAAAATCCATCATCGTGTCGTGCAAATCCTCGACCAGCGCCCGCAGGCTTTCCAGCTCAGCCCGGTCTGCTGGCGAGGAAATCTCGTGTAATTTTGGATTGCCGAGTAAGAGTATCTCCCGTACCGCCATTGTCGCCTCGCCTCGCTGTATGATGCCCCGCCGCGGGATTCAGGTCAAGCCCTCGCTGTACTTGACAGGGGCCCTCGCGCAGCCAACATTGCCGACAAGACAGCGTAAAAGGGAGTTGCCCAGTGCACGCAAACAAAGGAGGAGAGATGTCTACATTTTGGCGCACGATGATTTCAGGATTGTTACTGGTTGGCTTACTGGGTTGGGCCGGCCCGGCCGACGCGCAGTTCGGCAAGTTGAAAGACAAAGCAAAAAAGAAAGTCGAGAAAAAAGTCGACGAGGAGGTCGACGAGGCAATCGACGACGCGCTGGAAGGCAAATCCGAAGAGGAACAGGCCGAGGAGGCCGAATCAGCGGAAACCGAATCCGGCGAATCCGACAGTGAGGCAGTCACTGCTTCCGCGGCCGAGAAGCTG
>CP070790.1:694617-697192 GCA_020346805.1 Planctomycetota bacterium | reverse complement strand
GCTTCCCCAAAATCACAGAAAGGGAACTGGCTGTGTTGATTGACCACCCCGGAGATGAGAAGAATTTGGATCAATCGATGCTCGGCAGCCCGGCAATCATGGCCTTCATGGCTTTAGACCCGGAACTTTGCGTCCCCGCTTTTCAACGGGTTTGCCCTTTCGGTCTATGTCTCTTTTTCACGTGGTTTTGCATCACGCATGCCAAAAAGGCAGGCATTGATCACACAGTGCAATTATGCATCTAATGTTAACGGCTTACCGCATATGTGGTGTCGATAACAGCAGCATAAATGAGGGCAAATGTTCATTTTAGTTTACACTGAGTCTACTTTAGTGAAGAACCCCGACCAAAGGTCGGGGCTTTTTCACGTAATCGCTGAAATCGGGAGTAGGACTGAAGTCTGAATAACCTATTCCTTCATACCAGAACCCCGAAATCCCTATATGTCATCACATTTTTATTGACCATCTATTTTTGATGCTCTATACTCGTTTTTCCCAAATAAGTAAGATCTCATCAATTCAACAATCTTATCAACCATCAAGAAAGACGAGGCGAAATGGATTGACAGGTGTTCAAATTCACATACCTCCGTTCTTGCGATCTTATACCGAGAATATGAGCCAGGATTATGTCGGCGGCAGTACGATTATGGAGTGCCTCATGGGGCTGGTTGGACGTTTCCCACAGCTTGAATCACGGCTCTTCGACAATAAAGATCATCTGCGTCGTGACCTGAAAATCTACCTTAACAAATCCCAAATTCATCCACGTGAGTTTTCCCGGCCGGTGAAGGACGGGGATAAGCTATATATAGCCGGTGTCATCGTTGGTGGGTAGTGTGTTCCTGATGCTTCGGCAAAAGAAGGCCCAGTGATTATTTATTCCGCGCCGGTCACGGCGAGGGCAATGTCAATGTTATTTCGGAAGGAGGATAGGATGGCATTAAATACCGGAAGATTACTCAGGATTAATCTTACAACCAGGAAGACGGCCGTGGAGTCAGTTCCCGAGTCAGTGGCTGCGGATTTCATCGGTGGACGGGGATACGGCATACGCTATCTCTACGACGAGTTGGCCCCAGGGATTGACCCCCTTGGTGAGCAGAACAAGCTGTTGATGCTCAGCGGACCCTTGGCCGGGACCTCTGCCATCACCGTCTCGCGGTGGATGGCATGTACCAAGAGCCCCCTGACAGGGGGTTATGCCCGCTCGGTTTGCGGGGCCGATTTTGGCGCCTGGTTAAGGTTTATCGACTACGATTTTCTGATTATCGAGGGGAAAGCCGATAAACCGGCCTATATCCACCTGACGGAGGGTGGTTGTGAGATACTGGATGCCGGGGAGATCTGGGGAAAGGATACAAAGGTGACGCAAGCCTGGCTTGGACAACAACACGGGAAGAAAACGCGGACGGCCTGTATTGGCCCGGCCGGAGAGAAACTGGTGCGCTACGCGGCGATCGTGAGTGACCGGCGAACCGCCGGGCGGTGCGGTACCGGGGCGGTTATGGGCTCCAAAAACCTCAAGGCGGTTGCCATAACCGCCTCCCGTAAAGTAAACCTCGCTGATCCTGAGGCTTATGACAAACTGGCCAAAGAGCAGGCCAAGCTGATTCGAGACAACGATGGGTATCTTCACCACAAGGAATGGGGCACGACGACCACACAGGATATTACCAATAACCTCGGGATTTATCCGACCTCGAATTTCCGCTACGGGAAATTGGTTGACTCTGAAAAGGTGTTCGGTGCGGTATATCGCGAAATGCGTACCGGGGACATGGGCTGTTATTCCTGCCCGGCACGTTGTGGGAAGGTTCACACCGTCACCGCCGGGCCTTATTCCGGTGCCCACAGCGAAGGGCCGGAATACGAGAGCATCTGGGCATTTACGGGTTCAATTGACTGTAGCAATATCGAGGCCTCCATCGCGGCCGATGAAGTCTGTGACGATCTCGGGCTGGATACCATCAGTGCCGGCGTCGCAATCGGATTCGCATACGAGCTTTTCGAAAAGGGTTTGATCTCGAAATCGGATATCGATGGTATGGAGCTTCGATTCGGTGACCCGGGACCCATGGTGGAATTGGTAAAGAAAATAGCCATGCGTGAGGGCATCGGGGACCTCCTGGCCGAGGGCACAATGCGGGCGGCCGAACGCATTGGTCAAGGGTCCGACCTCTATGCGATTCATGTCAAGGGCATGGAGCTTCCCGCTTATGAACCGAGGGGAGCAAAATCCCAGGGCTACAACTATGCCACAGCCAGCATCGGGGCCAGCCACTGTTACGGTTATGCGGCACAGGACATCTTTGGCGCCCCGATACCCAGACCCACCGACCGATTTGGCGAGGATTATGCGGACGTCGTCATCTTTAATCAGAACGGCACCGCTACCAAGGAAACCGGTATCGTCTGTCTCTTCGCGGGAGGCTGGGGATGGATCGAAAGCCATTTTGGACCGATGCTTGCCGCGGCCAGGGGTATGGAAAAACTGGCCGATAATGACCTCCTGGACATTGTCGGGGATCGCATAATCAACCTGGAACGCCTCTTTAACGCTCGGGAGGGG
>CP070790.1:690174-694517 GCA_020346805.1 Planctomycetota bacterium | reverse complement strand
GATTGGAGGTCATGGCCCAGAAGTTCAACGATCAACTGCGAACCAATATCCGCCCTCTTGGTAGACTGGAATAGACGTCATTCCCAACTTGATTGGGAATCCAGTTTCCCGCCAAAGTTTACCCCGCACGGTAACCTCAGAACGAGCCACGAAACAGATTGTTCGCCGCGCTCAAAATGGAGACACATACCTATTCCGATAATCGTGTGGTTCAAAAGTTAACTGTGAATCGAATTTTACAAAAACCGCATCATTCCTCTGCAATATAATTTATTGCCAACCATAACCCACGATTTAATTGTATACAAATATTTATCATTTTTGTTAACAAAATATTTCAGCTATTTATGGGGTAAATATTACCAATTTAGTATTGCAATTATAAAGCGATTTAAGTTAATATACAGGAGTTAGAGGAACGATATCTATATAGAGTCGTGCTGAAATTGTTTACTCTCAGGTATTAATTTACACCTTTAACCATTTTCCCTTATCGCGAAATGGCATACAATGGAAAGGGGTAAGGGAGGAAAGAAGGACAGACCATTCAAATATCATATTTAATACACATAAAGAAAGTTTAGTTTGTCAATCACTGTTTGTAACGGAGGACGACTCGAATCAACAGATAACAATGGTATCAAACGAATAAAGTGTCTTATTCGTCCAATAAACACATTAACCTTTTCACATTTTTGTAATGGAGGATTTTGATAATGAGAAAGAATGTAAAGGTATGGAGATGGAAGTTCGTCACAGTTTTTGCGGGCTTACTTACTCTGGGATTGGTCAGCACCTCAACTGCACAAAACGTGTGGCTCGGCACCACCAGCAATGAATGGACCGACCCCACCAACTGGAGTCTCGGGCATATACCCGCCTGGGGCGACGGGATAACTCAAGTGCCGAATGTAGGAGCAACCGCCGTTAACTGTGATGTATCGTTAGGTCCGGCAGGTTGGGCTCAATATTACCATCAGCTAAGTGATTCAGCTAATACTACCGTTGACTTTTACTTGAGTGATGACATAACTTTTGGATCAAGCAAGTGGTTTGCCGTTGAGTCTTTTAACGGCTACGTTAACACATTGAATCTGCATTCGGGTTTGCTGATTTCCGGTGCCGGTTCATCGGGTGGTCGCTATCTATATCTAGGTGCCAATGATACCGGCCTCGGCTCGGAAAGCATCATGAATATATATGGAGGCACTCTTCAACCCATCCGTGATATGGGGGTTGCAGTTTTTGGTAAGGGGACACTCAACATGTACGGTGGCCTGGTTGATGCCGACAATCAAACCATTAACGTCGGCGACGAACCCAACGCCGAAGGAACCATAAACATCTACGGCGGAATTGTAAATCCCCGATACCTGAGAGTGGGTATGGATGACACCGGTACCATCAATGTCTACGGTGGCGCTAATGACTACAGTGGTGGCATTCTTCAGGTCGGCAGCTGGATTGAACTGGGCACTGTCCAGAGTGCCAACATCGGGGGAACAGGTATCCTTAACGTCTCCGGCGGCCAGGTGAGTGTTGGCACCAGCAGCCTGGTTGTTGGTGGTGCAGAGGAAGGCACATACAACGGTGGCGGGGACGGCATCCTTACTCAGACCGGTGGCCTGATCGGTATATATCGTTATGATCAAAGTGGTGATGACCGTCTAATCCTGGGTGAGACCCTCGACTTCCAATCCGCCAAGTCAGCTACCGTAGATTTATTGGGGGGTGAGCTGTATTCGTGGGCTCCCCCGGAAGTCAACATGGGTTGGATCAATATTAACGGCGGAAAGCTGCGAATAAACTATTATAAAATGCAGGCCGAATATCCTGGTAGTGAAATATCAACCATCCAGGGCTGGATCACCGCAAGCAGAATTAAAGGTGATAATACCGACATCAATCCGGCTAACTTCAGAATCCAGGAAGAACAGGATTGGGAATCTGCATGCGGTAACAGGACATACCTCGTGCAATATCCCATACCTGCCTGTGAGATGCGGATTATACCTTTCTTCGATCAAGATATAGTTCCCTCCAGTACGCCGGAAGATATCGTCTTCACCGTCAAACGATACGGGACTGCAGGACCAACCAACTATACGGTAACTGAAACCCCTGACGTAAGTTGGCTTTCTCTGGATAAGACCAGCGGTCCACTGCCAAATGAGGGTGATTCTGAAACAGTTACGGCTACGATTGACGCCGTGGGCCTGGCTGACGGCACCTACAGCACGGATCTTGTGTATACGGATGACTGTACTCCAACTCCAGGCCAAATTGTCCGCACCATCACTATTGATGTCATAAATTGCAACTTGGATGTTGTGCCCGAAGCCGTACAAAACATCACTATTGCACAAAACTCCGTAAACAGCGTCGAATATACCATCAGCAATACGGGAACCATGGCTCCATTTAATTACACTATCTCCGAAAGTCCGGAACAGACATGGTTGACTTTGGATAAGACCACTGGTGGGCCGATAGAACCCGGCGGTACCGCTGATATAGTCACCGCCACCATCGACACCTCAGGCCTGGCAGTAGGCAACTACACGGTAGATCTTGTGTTCAATGATGATTGCACTGTTGCCGGTTCAAACACACGAACCATTAACATCGATGTAGTGCCTTGTTTGCTGACCCTCTCACCAAAATCCACCGATTTGGGCCAGATTCCTGCGGATATTATTGTCTATTCGCACTGCGAAAACCCCGTGCAATATGCTTTTACGCTGACTAATACCGGCGGTAACGCGACTAATTATACGGTCACTACCGACCAGAGCTGGCTACACTTAATCACAACCGGTGGGACGATCGCAGGTTATGCCAGCGAACCGGTATATTTCACTGTAGATCCGGAAGCGACTCAGGATTATTCAGATCATAATAACGCTGTTAATGCTAATGTCACGGTCACGCCCGACTGTGGCGTACCGGCAATTGTGGGAACGGTCAGTAGGGATGATACCTGGATAGGTGACATCTTCGGCGGAACATGGACTTATAGGGGAGATGTCATGCCGACTACCGCCGATTCCTGTGGGGCCGGCTGCACCTTTACTGTCAAAACAGGCAGTGACTGCAACGGAGTTGAGTTTGGGACTATTGTGAACGATGAGGATGCCATGAACGGCAAGGCCCTGTACATCGAGCAAACCACAACCGGCATTGGATGTACCCACACAACAAACCCATGTACCGAATGCCCAGGTGCAGATCCATGTGGCCGGAATTGGTACCAGACAGATATCACCAACCCGCTTACTTTGGAAAACAACAACTGGCTCAACGGCCGAATCGGGGCCACCATGGTAAGTCGGATCAAGGTTACCAGAAACGGTAATACCGGTGCGATGATGATGATTCATGATGACGCTACCAGTGATCCGTTACCCTTCCAGCGAGCCAGAGTGACCTGGGGCGGACCGGGTCCGAGTCAGAACAATGATATTCGAGAATACATTAACAGCCTAAAGGCAGATAACCTCGCACCTGGTGCTCAGTCTGACTACCATATTATCCGGATCGGTACCGGTTGGGGTGCTTACGGCTCGCCGGCCAGCCTGTTCAGGATCACCATCTGGTTCGACGAGGCCTCGACGCCGGTATTGGACATCCCCTCCAGTGCTTTTGGAGCCAGCTTTAACTATGATGCCTTCATGATCGGAACCATGGGGCTGAGTTCGGCAGCAAGGATCTACTTCGACTGGGTTACCTTTACCGATGCGGGTTTATTTGCTCCCGGTGAGGACACTACCTGTTTCGGCTCAGACGAAGATCTGATTCCCGAGTTCTGCAACGATCCCTTCGCAGATATCGACGGCGACACCTTTGTAGACCAGAACGACTTTGCCGAGTTCCAGCGCTGTTACACGGCACCACGTAATCCCATAAGCGATCCTCCGTCAATCGTTCCTGAGGGCTGTGAATGCTTCGATCAGGAGCCGTCTGGCGGCGACGGTGACGTCGATGAAAATGACTTTAGCCTGTTCCAGAACTGTGCCTCGGGACCGATGGTACCGGCAGATCCCGCATGTGACGACCCGGCACCATAAGGTCTGGATTAAGTAGTCAAGTTAATAGAAACAAATCGGCCCGCTCGATAACCATCGGGTGGGCCGATTCTTTAACCCGTATATTTCACGGGTGTTTTCGCTGATATTCATAAGGTTCTCCGAAATAATCAGTTACATCGCACAACGATGTTATACTGATTTACAAAGGGTAATTTCCGGCGCGATGATTTCTTCGTCCGGCAAGGAAGAGGCGGCGATTTGCCACAGGCGTATTCGGTAATACGTCGAGGAAAAATCGTCGGCTCTGACGAAGTC
>CP070790.1:682070-690074 GCA_020346805.1 Planctomycetota bacterium | reverse complement strand
TTATTTTGGCCCCCTGGGCGGAATACCTTATTCGCCCGGAATCGGCCCGTACGGCCCTGATGCGGATAATGGAACCGGCATTAATGGTATTATTTTTAGTACTTGTTTGCTTTGGCTATGGTGCACTTAGGCGGGTACGTCTGGGGCCGGCGAAATGGACATTGTTATTATTGATTCCCATATTTCATTGGTTTGCCGTGCATCGGATGGTAACGAACTTGCATTCCAAACTGCAGCACAGAATGCAAGAACGCGGCCATGTGGTAAAAGATGAGCCGGGGTTTAAAGCGTTAATACTCGTATCAGATATAACATGGATTCTGAGTATGTTACCCTGGGGGTTAATACTTTTTCTGTCGCTATTGCACAATCACTTGCCGGCGGGTCTTGCATACTCAGCTATACGGATATGTGGGATTGCTTTTGCCGTCGTTTTTGCGGTGGGCAATCTTGCGTCTATGGAGTACCTTCAACGCCAATTTGTGAACGAAATACGCAAACTATAATCCGGATTGATAGTTTTTGAATAGATCGGGTATGTTAACGTTCAACGCTCTGGCAAGTCGGCATAGCGTATTGAGTGATGGTGCGCTTTGGCCAGCTTCTATCAGCGAGATTTGGGCCTGGCTTATTCCAACTCGTTGACTTAGTTGCTTCATGGTCATATCATTTGTCTGACGGGCAATACGCAGGCGGTGTCCGAGTGTTGATATCAAGTGTTTGTCCGAATGGACTATCAATCCGTCTTCGGCGAGAACTGTTTTTACGGCCTCGACCAATTCGGCGGTTGCAATTGGTTTGGTAAGGTAATTACGAACGCCTAGTTGCATACTTTCGGTGACTGTTGATAATGAAGGTTGTCCGGTTACGATAACAATTTTCGGTTTGTGATTGTCAGAAGCGGCGAGGTCGCGGATCAAATTCATGCCCGACTCGTCGGAGAGGAATAATTCCATCACAAGTAAATAATATTTATCGGTGGCAATAGCTTCGGGTGCCTCCCGAACGGTTCCTGCTGTTTTTACGGTAAGGCCCAGGCATTCCAGGGTATCGGCAAAACTATGTTGAGTTTGATTATCGTGATCAACTATTAAAATCCGAACGGATCTATGGTACACCCTCGACTCCTTTTGCAGCAGAGGTTGATTATTAATCCTAGGAATAACAGGTGATACTCATGTTAATATGCTTTACACTTTAGCCAGTTACCCCGAACATCACTTAATGTTATAGACGGTTAATATAATATTTATTTGGACTTAATGGAAGAGCTTATACGAACTATGATATGGAAAAAATCGGTCAAATAATAATTTTTACGTAATAGAATAGAGGGGATCGATAATATATATTGTACAGTCGGGCGGGATGATTGTTAAATTGGAGTGATATTTTATGAGACTCACCGTAGTTGGCAGTGGATATGTTGGATTGGTTACCGGTGTCTGTTTAGCTGACACCGGCAACGATGTTGTCGGTTGTGACAACGATACCGGCAAAATTGACACTTTAAAACAAGGGGGGTGTCCCATCTTTGAACCGGGCCTGAGTGAGTTGCTCCGTGCTAATCTTGATGCGGGTAGATTACGGTTTACCACGGATATGTCCGAGGCGGTTCATCATGGTGAGGTAATCTTCGTTGCGGTAGGCACACCGGCACGAGATGACGGATCTCCTGATCTGACAGGACTTTATGCAGTTGTTGATGAAATTGCCGGTCACCTAAATGAGTCCAAGGTGATGGTTATCAAGAGTACGGTGCCAATTGGCACGTGTGACAACATAGAAACTCGCATGGCCAGGCATACGAAATACAGGGTGTCGGTTGTGAGTTGCCCTGAGTTTCTTAAAGAAGGTACAGCGGTGGATGACTTCCAAAGGCCCGATCGGGTTGTTATAGGGACCGCTGATCCCGCCGCCGCCGCGTGTATTCGTGAGCTTCACGAACCTTTGGTTCGTAATCAGCGACCGATCTTTGTTATGCCCCGGGTAGCGGCAGAGATGACCAAATATGCGGCCAACGCCTATCTGGCAACCAGGATCAGTTTTATCAACCATATTGCTAATATCTGCGACGCCCTTGGTATTGATGTAAACGATGTTCGAACGGGTATTGGATCTGATGCCCGCATTGGTTAGCACTTTTTATATCCTGGAGCGGGCTATGGTGGCAGTTGTTTTCCGAAGGACGTGCAGGCCTTGATTCATGTAGCTCAAAGTGTCGGGCTGGAGGCGGATTTGCTTGAAGGGGTGCATCAGGTTAATCAACGTCAACGTGAGATCTTGTTTGAAAAAATTGTTACCCGTTTCGGCAGGTCTTTGACCGGCAAATGTTTTGCCATATGGGGAGCGGCATTTAAGCCCAAAACCGACGATATTCGTGAGGCTCCTGCGGTGATACTTATCGAAAAGCTTCTGGGGGCAGGGGCGAGTGTGCGGGTAAGCGACCCCGAGGCCTTATCGAATCTTCAAAAGGAATTTGGCGATCGGATTAGCTATCATGGATCGAGTTACGAAGCGCTAAATTCCGCTGATGCCCTGGTGATTGTGACGGAGTGGAATGAATACCGTTCTCCCAGTTTTAGGATGATGCTTGACAGGCTTCGTAATCCGATAATTTTTGATGGCCGAAACCTGTATCCACTGGATACCATGCGGGGGCTTGGATTCGAGTATTACTCGATTGGTAGACCTGCAGTAAACAGCTCAGTGGTATCAACCGGCAACGTTAAACAAGTATGACCGGGCAACGTGTATTTTTCCTTAGCGAGAAGGATAATCACATAACGGATTATACCCAAGGGGGTATTTAGTTGCGTGGTGTTCGTAAAATAATTTCTTTTCTTTGAAGAGTTTATCACGGATAGGTTGCGCATTTTGTAAATGTGATGCATATAAACAGGTTTTGCCAATGCGCCTGCGCGTATTGACATATAACGTATTGGCGTGCAAGCGTCTTGAGCGGACTTTTGATCTGTTAAACAGATTGGATGCGGACATTATTTGTCTTCAAGAGGTTTTGGTTGCAGCCAAAGGTCGTCGGCCCTCAGATCAGGCAAAATGGCTGGCTGATGCCCTTGGTTTTCAGTATGTGAGTGAAGGGCGTTATCGTTATGTTTACGGTTTAGCGGGTAATGTTATATTGACGCATTATCGATTGGAGAGTACCCGTGTTTTAACCGGTCCGCAAGGTAAGGGATTTGGTCTGGGAGCAATCATCGAGTGCGCCGGTTTGAGAATAGCGGTGGTTTGTGGGCATTACGCATTTGTTCCCAGGCCTTTGCCGATTGGTGTAGCGGTATCAAGTTTTCTGCGTACGGCGCAGGTTCGCCGAACTCTGCAGTGGATTCGTCAAACAGGATTGCCGGCGATTGTAGCCGGTGATCTCAATTGTCTGCCTTATATGTTGGAGTACCGCACGATTGCCAAGCAGATGGCCGATTGTTCACGTGCGGTTCCCGTCAACCATCGTAACACCCGTCCCACGTGGGGTTTGCCCGCCCAGATTGATTATATTTTCACATCATCCCATTTTCGCACCTTGTCCTGTAGTACGGTTAATGATGAAGATAATATTTCCGATCATCGTCCGGTACTGGCCGATATAGAGCTGATTTTGACTGAGTCAGGTCATTTTATGTGAAACGTCAAACCCTTCGATAAACTCAGGGTGAAACGTCAAAACGTCAAGAAGATAGTTTCTGCAGTAGAAGGTCCCGATAAATCGGAGTAAGTATTTGTCGTATAGCAATGTCGTTTTTTGCCTGCTTAATGCCAATATTCCTTGGTAAATACCGAGGTTCTACCTTTTTGATGATGGAGATTCTTTGCTTACGCTCAGCATGATGCTGAACACGCACAAATCGGATCGACTCTGTCCTACATGTTCTTTTTTCACGAGCAGACCATACCTGGATGCGTGGTATTATTATTTGAGGAGTTATTCTTCCTGGGTTGAGAATAGGGCCTGGACGAAGGTTTGGGGATCGAAGGGTTCGATGTCTTGTGGGGTTTCGCCGAGGCCGACAAATTTGACAGGGATGTTGAGCTGGTCGTGGATGCCGATGACGATACCGCCTTTGGCCGATCCGTCAAGCTTGGCCAGGAACAAGCCGGTAACTTTTACATGTTCGCCGAATATTTTGGCCTGATTGATGGCGTTCTGGCCTATAGTCGAGTCGAGAATGAGCAAGACCTCGTGTGGGGCGCCGGGAATTTTTTTCTCGACGACCCGCTCAATCTTATTCAATTCGCGCATGAGGTGTTGCTGGGTATGCAGTCGGCCGGCGGTGTCGACGATGAGCAGGTCAGCGTTTCGGGAGACAGCCGCTTCACAGGCATCATAGGCGACGGCACCCGGGTCTGAACCCTGCTGGTGCTTTACGATCTGTACGCCGAGACGGTTGGACCATTCGGTAAGCTGGGCGACGGCCGCCGCTCGATAAGTATCGCAGGCGGCAAGTATGACGTTTTGGCCTTGTTGGGTCATGTAATGGCAAAGTTTGGCCACGCTGGTGGTCTTGCCGGATCCATTTACTCCTGCGACCAGAACGACGGTGGGGCCGGACGGGGCGCGGATCAGTTGGCGATCCGATTCCGGCCAATAGGAGACGATTTTTTGTTGCAGGAAGGGGATGATCTCCTGGGTTTCGGCGATTTGGCCGGATTTATAGGCGGCGCGAACTTCATCGATAAGTCGGGCGGTGGTGCCGGGTCCCATGTCGTCGACGAGCATGGTCTCTTCGAGCTGGTCGATAATCTGATCATCGATTTTTTTTCCAAAGGGCAGAACAGATCGAAAACTGCTGCTTATTTTTTGTCGGGTCTTGGTCAGCCCGCTTTTGAATCGATCAAACATACCCATGTTAAGCCTCGGTTTTGTTATCTGGTGTTTCCGTTGCCGAGTTGGAAGTCGATCGGAACGATTGGAAATCGGGATGTTGTTTCCAGATAGCGTCCAATACGCCGTTGATGAACTGCGGCGTTTCAGCCGCCCCGAATTCCCGGCCGATTTCAATGGCTTCGTCGATGACCACCCGGGGTGGTACGTCAGGTTGGGCGGTTAGTTCGTACAAGGCCAGTCGCAGAATGTTGCGATCCACGACTGCCATTCGCGATACTTCCCAGTGGTCGGATACTCCGGCGATCATGCGGTCGAAATGATCGCAGTCCCGCCAAGTACCCGCAGTTAACCTTTTAGCGTAATCCATGGCTTTTTGATTGGCGGGCGCTTCGGTTATCAGGGATTCGAGTAACTCTGTAATATCGGTATCCCTCGGCAATTGTTGGATGTCGAGTTGATAGAGCCCCTGCAGGGCCAATATTCTGGCCTGATGTCTTTTTTTTCTCATTGTTTCAGGTAGTGGTTAACGTTATTTCTTTTTGCCGTCCAGTTGGGCAAAGAGGTTTACCATCTCAATTGCCGCCCTGGCGGCGTCGGCACCTTTGTTGCCCGCTTTTGCCCCGGCACGGTTGATGGCCTGATCCAGCGTGTCAGAGGTTATTACGCCGAAGATCACGGGGAGAGATACCTCCATTCCCACATGAGCGATACCTTTGGCAGTTTCGCCGGCAATATAATCAAAGTGGGGGGTGTCACCCCTGATCACGCAACCCAAGCATATTACTGCGTCAAATTGGCCGCTGGTGGCGGCTTTCTTGGCAGTCAGCGGGAGTTCCCAAGCCCCAGGGACGCGAATAACCGTTATGTTGGCCTTGGGGCAGCCGTGCCTGTCCAATTCGTCCAAAGCCGCGTTTAGCAGTCTGGAGGAAATGAACTCGTTGAATCGGCTCACAATGATTGCGAACCGCTGATCCCGGACAATCAACTCTCCAGTGATGGTTGGTGTCGATTCTGCCATGTTCGCATACTCCCATTAATCTATGCCCGTTCGGCCTGAGGGAGTTTTTATTCCCTGAGCCGATGAGGGACGACGACACGGATCACCTGCTATGGTGCTCTATTATGGTACTTGACCGCGGCCCGGGATGCCAGTGGTGCGTTTCTGTGGTCCCAGCCGGCATATTTCACGAGTCTTACCGCCCGGCGGATGATTTTTCCGCCCGACTTGGTCAGAGAGGGCGATTTTTCCTCGAAGTATCAGAAAATACTCATGTGGCAAATTGCCGCCTCTTGGTCAGCGGACGAAAAAATCATACCTATTATGCAGTTGATTTAATTAATAACTCCGATTGCAGTGGGTGCGATTTGTCTGCATGGTCGGCGAGGTTTCGACCGGCAACAGTACGAGCGGGAAAAACGAGAATTGGCGGATTTGGCCTGATCCCAAATTACTAGAGCCCAATCCACTTTTTCGCCGATATTGAGGGTTTAAGGTCCGTTTTGCCTAAAGCTTTGGGTATGCGCTTAACAGTCAAGGTACCGATAGGGGATTTTCGGTACAGCGTATAAAAAAGTAGAATTTCCCCTTTTTTTCGAGGGCAAAGGGATGGGGGCCATTAGTAATCGTGGTAGCGGGATATCAGGGAGGAAATGTCTCGAATGACACGGATGGAACAACGCCTGCATATGGCTCGGGGATGTCTTATCCTCTTTGCGATAATTGTTTGTACCTTTCTTTGGTTTTCGGTGGTGAGCTTCGATCCGTTTGATTGGCCGAGCCCTCATTGTTGGCCACA
This sequence comes from Planctomycetota bacterium, assembly GCA_020346805.1. Classification (GTDB taxonomy): domain Bacteria; phylum Planctomycetota; class Phycisphaerae; order UBA1845; family PWPN01. The sequence continues at coordinate 683,435 of CP070790.1, read as the reverse complement.
TCCCGAATTTTCCAATAATGCGGGTGGACGGGCCGGGGCCTTTGTGGCCTATCGATTGTATCTCTATTTTGGCTGGGGGGCTTATGCGGCGGTAGGGGGGATGACACTGGCTATCCTGGTTTTGGTCGTGCAGGGTCGGCTTCCTTCGCTTTGGCAACGGGTTGTGGGAATCTTATTATTGATTGCGGTTGCCTCGACCATAGCCCATATGTTGACCCAATCGAACAATTGGCCGGAATTGCGGGGTGGGGCGCTGGGATATGTGATTGCCGACTGGTTGCAGCAAACGGTCAACTGGATGGCCATTCCCATACTCCTCTATAGCCTGTTGGTCGGTCTGCTGTTCACGGCCGAAGAGCTGATGCTGAAGTTACCTGCAGTATTGCGTCAGCGTCGCGGGCAGTTTATGGGAATGGCTGGGAGTGTAGTTCCTGCAGCTCAGAAGATAACCTCTTTAGCTCAACCGATTCGTCGGGCAGTAGCCGGATTGGCCGGCCGGGCGGCCCCACAGTCGGCAAATGCGGGTGTGGAGGATGAGAGATCGGGTTCCAGGGAATTAAGAATTAACCCGGGTCGCAAGAGGGTGGAAACGGTTGTCGATGAGGAGGACGAGGACCATATCGAAGAAGTTGATGAGTTGCTTGAGGATGAAGCTGAAGTGGATGAATATGAGGAGGATGAGGAAGATTATGATGAAGATGGTGAACTTGAAGAAGATGAAGAAGAATATGAAGAAGAGGAAGAAGACGACATAGCCGACGAGGAGGACGAACCTCAATCTGAGATGGTAGTAAATGTATCCGCTCCTCCTAAATTATCCGAGTCGACGGTATCAGCCATTCCGCCTAAACCTTATCCTGCCGAGTTGGGAGAATGGCAGTTGCCCACGGTTTCACTTCTGGCCGATCCCGAATATTTATTCAGCTCCCATCATGAGACGGTAGTGCGGGAAAAGGCCAAGATACTGGAACAGACCCTTCAGGATTATCGCATCGAGGCCAATGTAGTCGAAATCGACACCGGCCCGGTAATTACCATGTATGAGCTTAATGTGGCGCCGGGAGTCAAGGTGAGTCAGATTATGTCTTTGTCCAACGATATTGCCCGTGCCATGCGTGCTCCAAATGTTCGTGTAGTGGCGCCAATACCGGGCAAGAATACGATTGGGATCGAGGTTCCGAATCTGGACAAAGAGATCGTTCGGCTCAAGGAATTGATGACGGTAACCGGAGCCCAGGCCAGAAAGATGGCCTTGCCGCTTTACCTGGGCAAGGATGCCAGCGGTAATCCACTGGTCAGCGATTTGACCAAGATGCCGCATATGCTGATAGCCGGTACCACCGGTTCGGGCAAGAGTGTTTGTAT
>CP070790.1:678446-681970 GCA_020346805.1 Planctomycetota bacterium | reverse complement strand
CTGGCCTACGCCCGGCCGATTCCGTGGGCAATCATTCATATCGGCGAACGTTCGCGCAACGCCCGGCTGGTGCCTAAAGATTCCAAGCTCGCCGCTCGACAAGTACGGTTTAACGATTTCAGGAAAATGTGGCGGGAAGTATTTTCACCTGCGCTCGGTGCATTTCAGGCACTCAAGGAAGAACACATACCTTGGGTAACATTAACCGATGATGCCCTGGCCCAGAGCCTCGCCCCAGACAGCAGGCTGTTGATACTCCCCTGGCCGGAGGAGCTTAACACCCAACAACAAAAGACTGTCGAGAGATTCGAGAAGCAAGGCGGTTACGTTATTCGTATCAATCCCGCCGCCGGCTGGCATACCAAGAGTGGAAAAAGCGGCCTGGTAAAAAATCTACGCCGCATCATCCGACAACAGTCCGGTTCCGCACCAATCCAAATCGACAGCCCGGAAAGAATGCATACCGTCTGTTATCACAATCCCAACACCAAACGCTATACCGTATGCCTGGCCAATACCTGGGGCTGGTTCCGCTCGACCCGCGTGCCCGATCCCAAGCTTAACCAGGGCACCGAACCGCTACCATGTACCGGCGTGGCCATCAAATTCTCGAAATCCATAGGTCAACCCAAAAAGGTGTTTGAGGTGTTAAGCGGCAAACAACTGATTATTAAGCCGTCGGATAATGACGTGCAGGTGCAAATCCCCGAATTTCAGATAATGGCCTGTGTGGTTGCTGAATATTGAGAGCCTCAAGCAATACTATCCATCCTTACCTGCTGAGAGGAAATATATAGCAGCACTCGAAATATCCAACAAGTATTTTATAATTGTCTCCCGATCGCTTTTATATCCAAAAAGGCTGAAGAAATATTACCATGATCCAGTTAGGACTTGTCATCATTGTTCCCGGTTTGTTGTTGGTGGCTGTCGGCGGTCTGGTATGGCTGCTGGGCAAGACGGGATTCCGCGGAATGCCGGGCGATATTAATTACCAAGGCAAAAATACGCGGTTTTACTTCCCCATCATTACCTGCCTGGTGCTGTCGGCACTTTTAACCCTGGCTTTATGGATCTGGCAGTGGTTCCGCCGATCGTAAGTCGATAACTGGTAATAACTTGTCGTTTCCAATTATTCGAATGCAACTCATGACGGCGATACTAATGAACAGGCATACGAGATGAAGACCACATTAGGTAAATGCATATTGGTGGGTACCGCCCTGATCCTGGGTATGGCCAGAGTCGCCCTTTTGCCGGCGATCATTTTCTGGCTGGTCACCGCCGGCACGGTGCTGGTCTTTGAAAAGCTGTACCAGACGAACAAGCGGACGAAAAAACCCTGAAACAAATCAGATATTTAATATGCCCAGACAGATATGGCAAACACTTATATTAATTCCGATTAAAGACCGTACTGGTAAAGTTGAAATATGCCAGCTGCCCGCCTATGGCGGATAAGTAAGCGGAAATTAGAAAACACGGTTTCAAAATATAATAAGTATTATTTACGGCAAGTCGAAAATTACATGTAATGAATTTATGGTGTGATTTTATTTGCACGCGATTGGGAGGGGAGAGAATCATCCAGTATACGCAAATCTTCAAGGCGAAGTGACGCACCCAGGTCGGCAATGAATCGCCTCATTTTCTCCAGTCGGTGCTCGGCCAATCTGCGGACCGAGGGGAAACGAAAACAATCCTTAATTCGAGCTTCCCAATAATTGTACTGGTCCCGACGTTCCCAGGTATCAATCAAATTCTGAAGGGTTCTACCTTCAGCCTGCTGCTTGCGGATCATCAGACAGATTGCCTGAGGGCCGATCTCATCAAGGTTATCCGCCTCGGCAAGAACTTGCGCTTCCAGTATGTTGGTTTGACGATTGCCGACCTGTCGAATAATTTGGGCGGCAGAATTCAGCACCCCCTCAGGAACGAGATCGGTAAGTCGTTCCGTAGTCCAATCCGCACCTAACTCACGCAACAGGTCGGTAGCCGGTCGCAAGAAGATCTCTTGAGGCAACAATCGGCCTGACTGAACCTGAACAACCCAGCCCGCGTCATGATATAGAGCCGCCACTTCCAAGGCATTATTATCCACATCGCCGGTGGATATTTCCTGCAAGGAAACTATTGTGTCGGCCAAACGGGTTACGCGAGACGAATGTTCCCAGACAACCGTATCAACCGGTGCATACTCGACCTGAAAACACAGATCAACCGCCGCCCTTTTCCAGAGTTCATCGGACACCGACTCCCTCCAGAGCCTAAGCCCGCACCCCCCAGTACCAAAATGTACGGCCAGTGCCGTGACCAGCACGTCACAACACCGACGCTCCCTCAGGAGCCTTTCACATCAGACCCTCTCTGCCCTTGAACCCCGCATATAACACTATGTGAATATTAACTCCCACATGCTAACCTCGTATTATCCAAAAATGTAACAAAAAATCCAGGATTTTTTAAAAAAATTTTCCCGACCACCTGGATAATAGTTGTCAAAACCTGGTTATGGACAACCTGATAAAACAGGAAATTTACGGAATTGTGCCGATAGACGATTATCCGCTCAACTCAACCGCCGGAATTCACCTTTTCTCAGGCATACCAAGGCATACCGTACAATATTACAGGCTATTACCCTGTCCTTAAATCAAGGCTTAATTCAACTGTCGGCGGATCAACGGGCATTTGAGCCGGCGACCTACCCGGTGCAGATGTTGGGGCGGCAGAAATGCCCTCTTCTACACAATCTGTATCCATATTTGCCTATTCAATCCGCCATCCCCGCCCCCCCTTGTATTGGCGTGCTTTTTCGGTCATCATATCGCCCGCCACGCCCTTCGCCGACACCACCACTGACTGCAGGGGCGTAATGCAGATGGACGGCCGGTCCACCCTAACCGGATGTTATATTATCGCATCTTCCGACCCGCCGGCCGACGCCAAACTAGCTCTCAATTTCGGAAACTGTCTTGGAGGTGATTTATGCTTGCTTACAAATTGATCAATCCCCCCATCATCAATGCCCTGGCCATGGCCGGCCACGGGGCCAAAGTGCTGATCGCAGATTCCAACTACCCTGCCAGCACAAAAATCGGGCCCAATGCCGATCTTGTCTATCTTAACCTGAGTCCCGGTTTGCCTTCCGGCACCGATGTTCTGCAGACCCTGTTAAACGCGATAGAAATCGAAGCCGCCATGGTAATGCAGCCGGACTCCGGGCCGGAACCCGACATATTCGATGAATTCAGCAAAGTACTTCCCAAGGGCATCGAGTTGCAAAAACTAGGACGCTTTGATTTTTATGACGCCGTCTCCGATCCCGACACCTGTCTGGTAATACAAACCGGCGAGCAACGATTATATGCCAATATACTCCTGGTTATTGGAGCCATCGCTCCCTAGCGAATTACAGCGTTCCCGCGACTTTAATGCCCGAACGCGATCATATAACTGTACTATCGTAAACTTCATGTGAAACAAGGACAAAACAAGAAAAGGAGTTTTACCAATGCCCCGAT
>CP070790.1:674943-678346 GCA_020346805.1 Planctomycetota bacterium | reverse complement strand
TATTCCGGCAGCGGCGAGCCCCACGGCCCGGGATGTGAAGGTGCCAATCTGGATACTGATGACGACGTAGACTCCAATGACTTCGACATATTTTATAGCTGTATGAATGGCCCAAACCAAGTGCCCGGCTGTTAACCAGCAACTATCAGAGATTCACAACAAGCCCGAACCTGCCCTCGATACCACGGGCACATATTGATCTTTTATTTGTGAGAAGGCTGGCAATTAGAACAACTTCTGGTATATGATTAGTCCTGTTTGATTATGATTATTGTGTGGCTGTAGAACGCTCCCCAATATTTTTGTCATAAGGGGTGGCACATTAAATGTCGGTAATGAATGTAGTCCAGATCAAATCGTTCCGTCTCATTGGTGTTATCCTTCCCGTTTGGTTATTGCTGTCTGATGTATTGGGCGCGGAAATCAAAGACGTTTCAACAGCCCGCGTGTATATCGATTGTTCGCAGAAGTTGCAGAAGATCGACGGTTTCGGATCCAGTGCTTTCGGAGGTTTTACCGTATTTGAGAAAGGCCATTGTGATGCCGAGTTCGCAAAAGGGATTACATATAAAACCACTCCACAACAACGAAAAGAAATGATAACCACCGCGGTTCGCGAACTGGGGGTGACGCATCTGCGGATGTGGATGTCGCCAGCCGGCATCGAACTGACCAACGATAATGATGATCCGGCGGTTATGAACTGGGATGCCTTTACCTGGGAAGGTTACTCTAAAAATCCGCTGTTTGAAAAGTCCAATTTAAATCGTAGAAACGGCTTGAAGGAATGGGGGGATGTATTAACGGTAGCCGTCCCCTTGGGACTGAAGAACTGGATCGTAACCCCGGGCAATATGCCCGAATGGCTGCTGCAAAAATTTAACAATCCCAACGATCCGGATCGCTTTGAGGAGTACGCAGAGTGGGCGGCAGCCGGTCTTTTATATTTGAAAAAAACCTTCGGCCTGGAGGCACCATACTGGTCCATGTTCAACGAACCCGACGTGAGGGGTTGGAAATCACCGGAATTATGGCTTTCCTGGATAAAAGCCACCGGTCGGCGATTCCGCAAGGAGGGGCTCAAGACAATGATCATGGCTCCGGATTACATGAATGTTTACCAGGCCATTCCTCTGACCGAGGCGATCCTCAAAGACGATGAAGCACGGCGATACATTGGGGCCGTCGCCTACCATCATTACCGCTCCAGTGGGGATGATCCCAAACCGTTTCTGGTAATCACTGCCGATCCTGAGACCGCTGATTCAGGCAAACGCTATGATAAACTTACTGCCGGTGCTCGGGCCATGGCGGAACTGGGCAAAAAGTACGAGCTTCCATCCTGGCAAACTGAAACAGCCTATTATCCAAAACCGCTAAAGCGTAAAGAGCTGACTCCCTGGGATGTAGCCCGTGGTCGGGCAAATGAAATCTACTATGAACTGGTATCCGGGGCATCGGCTGTGCAGGGCATGTTGATGATCTGGATCGATGCTGTCGATCCCCGCGCTAATTACACCGTTAGGATGGCAGGGCACCATATCGTAATGTCAACGGACGGCCAAAAGGTGACCGAATGGAGAGTTACCAAGGATTGCGGTGCGATTTTCGCCCACTATGGCCGTTATGTAAGACCCGGTGATCGCCGTATCGCTGCCGCCTGTGAAGACCGCCTGATTCGTGTGACCGCATTCTCTACGCAGCAACAAACACGATGTGTTTCAGTCATTATCAACAACGCAAAGGTCCCAAGAACTGTTCGGTTTATGTTAAAATATTTGTTATTCAAACCGACGTTTGTCGGTGGACTTCTTACCGATGAAAATCATGCTATGGCCGCCCACCCCATCGGCGCCGTCGACAATAGTGAAAATGTTTATCAAGCCGTTTTGCCACCCCTAAGCGTCTGCACTTTTGTCTGGTCATCTGCCGATATGGGAAAACTTACCTTACCGGATGACGTGAAGTTTAAATAGAATCCGGATCGAATGGTCGGTAACGCGATTTGCATAATATATAATACGAATTTTGTTTAGAGTGAGATTATTTGTTATGTCTCGTCGTGCTTTATTGATTCCAGTGCCCTGGATTGTAATTATTTGTCGCGATCAAATCCGGGCGAAGATGTCACAATTGTGCAAGGCGAATATGAAATATTAGTGGCGGCCCATGCCGACATTGTAGTCGCTGATGACAGCCTTGTTCAAAGGGGCAGGAAATGATAATCTTATTAAGGAATAAATGTGATTCCGAGAAAACCTCTTTTGCTATAACAGGCAGAAATTCAGGAGAAAACAAATGTGCCGACTTCTTGCCATGAGTTTACTTATTTTAACCGTTGCTGCCTGCTCCCAAATTGATAGTGTGTATACAAAGGAGTTGCCCATGACCCAGATCCGTGTGGCAGGAGCTCAAATACCGGTTACCAAAAACATTGAAGCGAATGTGGCCACCATCGAGCGGGCCATTGATTTTGCCGTCAATCAAAAAGCCGACATTCTGCTCACCCCCGAGGGTTCGCTCAGCGGCTATACCCATAAGTTTGATAACAAGGCTGTCGAGGATGCCCTGCGACGTGTGACGGCCAAGGCCAGGCAGGCCGATCTGGGCCTTGCACTGGGAACCTGTTTTGTCGAACCCTCGGATAAAAAGTGCTACAACCAGATTCGATTCTATGAGCCCAATGGAACATTTGGCGGTTTCCACAATAAAACTCTTACTTGCGGCTCACTTACCGATCCACCCGAAGGAGAAATTAATGTATTTGCTGTTCGCCCCTTGAGAACTTTTAATTTTAACGGTCTGACCATCGGTGGATTGATATGCAATGATTTATGGGCCAATCCCCAATGTACCCCACAGCACGACACCCATCTTAGCCAGCAGTTATCCAGAATGGGGACCAAGATAATCTTTCATGCCGTCAACGGTGGGCGCAGTGATAGTGAATGGTCGGATGTTTGCTGGAAATATCACGAATCCAACCTTAGGATGCGGGCCAAAGCCGGTAAGATCTGGATTATTACGGTGGATAATTGTCTTCCCATGGATATTAGATGTTCGTGCCCTTCGGGGGTAATTAATCCCAATGGTGACTGGATTTATCGTGCCGAACCAAAAGGCGAGCAATTCTTTGCCTACACTATTAACTTAACCGAAACAGTTGAGTAGATCGGTTGTATCCGCAATATCACCTTTGACCCAACAAAGTTAAACGATTATTCTAAATTGGTTACAAGAACCGTTCGCGGGGCCCTTCTGCATTTTTGAGGTATGCGGTGACGAGATAATCTATATGTATCAGTACGGTATTGCTGATTACTGTGGGTTTGGCTTGGGCCCGACATAAACTAAAACCATAAACGGAGCGTATTTTATGTCCATTACGCTTTAAGATACTATA
>CP070790.1:672199-674843 GCA_020346805.1 Planctomycetota bacterium | reverse complement strand
TGTAAACGATCCCGGCGTGCCGCTAACCGAATAGTTGAACGATGCCGGTGTATTAGCAAAGGCGAGAGATGCCGATGGCAGGGTGCTATTGTCCCAGACGGTCTCATCGACGAGCTTCTTGTTCATCTTGAATATCGCCTCTGCCATCCCGGCGTCGGCCGCACAGCGTGCCCTCACCTTCAGGCCGGTGCGGGCCGCGTTCAATCTGCCGTGCCCTCCCAACAGAATCAAAGTAAGGCCCAGAAGCGTCATGACAACGCCGATTCCCGTTATCAGAACCAGAGCGCCCCCTTTGTTCTTTGGTTTCCTTATCATTGCTGTCATTTCAGTATCCTTAAACAACAGACGAAATCCGTCGCGTCATCCCTGTAATCTCAGCCATCCGTGCGCTTTACATATTATGGCGAGTCGACGAGCAGGTTACGGATAGGCTGTCCTCACCGTTATCCAAAGTCAGATACATCCGCAGGCTGATACCCGATTGTACGAACCGCCCGCTCGTTACGTTTCTCGCAAGCTGTACGACCGAGGGATTATCGCCCGAGGCATGGTCAAAAGTGCCGGGTTCCAGAGCACCCTTTTGAACCATCAGACTACCCCCGGAGAAGTAAAAGCGTTCGTAGCGATCCGGCTCGGCTGAGCCGGCGTCGGCGTAATAATACACTTCTGCATATTCGCCCGACTCCCCTATCAGGCACTTTCGAATCGACGATTTGCGGACCGCGTTGTCAAACACACGCCGAGCGACCTCAGCATCGGTAACGACCTCTCCCAAAACGCGCCGATGCATCCTATTGTAAGCATGCTGGCTGTTGGCAAGTAGCCCAGTCACGCTCAAGATAGCAACGGTCAGAATCAAAATCGAGACCGACATCTCTATAATCGTGAATCCGCTCGTACGTGCCTTCGGTCTATTCATTCTGTCGTGCCTCTTTTGTCATACGCGAGGGCTTCGGCCACTCAATCGTAGGTTGTGAGAGTATAGTATTCTCCGCTGGGGGTCCAAGTGCTGCCCTGGCCCTTCCACCCAATGCCGACGTATAGGACGGCCGGCTGCGTGGCAGTCTCGTCTATGTAAGCCAACGTCGCATAATAATTCCTGTTTTCCAAGATCATGTGGTACGAACCCAGTCCCGTAAATCCGGTCGGCACCCCCGGCCCCGTGCCCGTCTCTATTGAAATTTCATCCGCGAATTCGTAAACCGGATCGTAGTCGGCCGGCGTCGTCATGCTCCGCCAGCTCTCAAGCAGCAGTAGCGCCAGCCGCGAAGCTGTCGCATACGCATCCGCGCGGACTGCGTGCTGGTGGGCGTGATAGCGGACAGTCGTCAAGGCCAGGACAATCGTCGCAAGCAGAAGCATGCTTACCGACACTTCAATCAATGTAAAGCCTCTCCTGTTGGCAGTTTGTCCATTAAAAACCTTCATCCCTCTTGCCTTCCTGCCTCGGGCCGACTATTTATAGAGACAAATACCCCGCGGAACCCGCAGGTCCCGGACGGTCTGCACCAACTCAAGCCTTTTTGGAGAGGCCCTCCACTCTGTCCGGAGAGGACCTCTCCATGGCAAAAATCTCAACTACGGGTTGCTCATAGCTCCAGTGTGGTCTAACGTAAGCGGTCCTCCGGAAACACCCGCAGGAGCAGTAACCGTGACAGTGTAGGTCATAGCATGGGTAGCAGAATCGTACGTAACATTAGTGACTGCGTAATTGGCCATAGCGAAGTACTTTCCCTGCAGATCAGCAGCAACAAAGCCCAAGTCCGTGTCGAGGGCTAATGCCTGCGCGGCCGCAATGTCTGTATTCCGTTCCGTCAGATATGCACGTATCGCCGTGGCAACAGTGCCGGCGCCCGCCTTACCCTCAGACCACTTGGCGGCATTTATACGCGAAGTCAGCAGGGGCACCAAAACCGCTGCCAGGACCGCGACAATAAGGATGACAATCATCAGCTCGATCAGTGTAAAACCTTTTCTACTTAACATCTTTTCCTACTCCTAAAAAATTTGGTAACAGTAAAGTTAATTTGTCTCCGTCCACGACTCAATCTCCGTAAAACCTTTTCTACCTTCCACTTTCTCAATTTGTCAAACAACTCGTAGCATCAATTCTCACCCATGCACAATCCTCCAAAAAAGGTGCTATTCATCTTTGGAACTCTTACCTCAAAAGAACCTAAACAAATTTCTGAACTGTGGTAGATTGGCCACAGTTGATTTCTTTCTATCCTCCCTTTATATCGCTCAGGGTAAAGATGGGCAGATACAATGCCAGAAGTACAACCATTATGATGGCCCCCACGGTAATGATAAGGGCCGGTTCGAGAACTCCAACCATGGTGTCAATAGCCGAGTCCACTTTCCTCTCGTAGTAGTCGCTGCTGCGATCCAGCACTTCCGGCAGAGAGCCACTGTTCTCACCAACCTGGGTCATCTTAGTCAACAGCGGCGGAAAGATTTTATTGCCGCTCATGCTGACCGCTATGCTTGTACCCTGGGAAATCATTTCCCTTATGCGCGCCAAAGTCGCCTTGATTACATCATTGCGAGTCATACCCTCGAGGATTTCGAGCGTTTCGAGCACGGACACGCCGGCCGCCAATAAGGTCGCCGTAGTCCTTGTGAAAACCGTTAGAAACGCATA
>CP070790.1:667595-672099 GCA_020346805.1 Planctomycetota bacterium | reverse complement strand
CCGATCGAGATGGGGGGTTTGGATGACCTGATTGCCCATACAACTCATGGCATCCCAACGCATGTCATCGGTTAACAGGAAGATGATATTGGGCCTGGGATTACTTTTCTTTGGTGAATTGCTTACCGAGGCTTGGGAAGGAATATGGGTGAAACATAGAAGTAATATGGTGATATTAACCGTTATTGAAAAGGTGGGGATTTTGCGCTTCATTTGGCTTACTCCATAAGCGTTTTGCTGGTGTTTTGTGTGTTTAACGGTGTTGTTTAGCTGCCGACCTTTGAGAAAAGACGCACGACGGACGGCGATTTTTTCTTCCGGAATCTGCCGATGGTCGTTTTTGACCGGCGTGGGCGAATTGTAAGCGGCCTCACCCCAAAATTCCAGGCAACCATGGATTCCGCATCGAATTTAGCGGTGTCCGTGGGCCGCTTAAAGGCATCTGGACAATAGGATTTCGGTGCGGTACAGTATTATTTTAACCACGATACCGACCAAGACATACCGGGTGGGGTAATCAGTATTCGGTGATTGGCAGGCTTTAGACCATAAAGGGTGTTATATGCATACCATTAATCCTTGTGTTAGTATGGTATTGGAGGTGTGCAATGTTTATGCATGACAGGCGTATCCGTGCGGCTGGAAGGGTGCCCCCGATCTTGGTGTGCACCCTTTTGGTAGTGATGGTGCCTGCGATTATTACGCAGGCGGCGGATCAGGAGCAGGCCGAGCAAACCGTCAGCCAGCAGCAAAGGGCTGATATTGAAGCCGCCAAGACAGTGGATGATTTGGTAACATTAGGCAAGAGATATGTAATCAAGAGGGAATATGCAGCCGCCCGTCAATGCGTGGAAAAAATCTGCCGTTTAGATCCGCAGATGCTGAAGTCCACCAAACGACAATCACCCACCAGTTGGAACGATTTCTGGTTTAGTCATATCTCTTTACTGCGCGAGCAAAAATTGAAAAAGGATGATACTGCCGGTCGCATTGAGTTGGCCCTTTGGCTGCACGAGGCCAAGATGAACAAACAGGCCAGACAGATGCTCGCTGCAGTATTGGAGATTGACAACAAGCTGCCCAAGGCGAGAGAGTTGGCTGAAAAATGGAATCTCTACGGCGGCGGGCCGGTACGTTTTGATTTCAATTATGGTCTGAATGAGCCTTTGCATATGGAATCGTATACCGATGGGGATACGGAGATCAGGTTGCGCAAGGGAGGCAGATTGTTATTGCTGCCATTCGCATACAATCCCGGTAACGAGCGGCTTACCATCAACAGCAGTTATCTCAAGGTGGTTACAGATGAAGGCAAGACATGTTCGGTAAAGGGGATCCTGTTGTTAGAGGATAAATCCAGCGGCGGCACGCAAAAGGTCCAACGCAAAAGAACTGTTTTTCCCGAGCTGAAGTTACAAGATCAAAGTAAACCCTTGTTGCGACGAATTATGATAACGCCCAAGGAAGAAGAGGAGGGAGAGGGAAAAGAGGGGGAAGGGGTGAGATATGAATTAAAATGTTATAGTGCCAGGCGTATGCCTCGCGACAAGTCCAGAGATAGATTAACCGATCGTCCCGATGAGCCGACCGAAGGTAGCGGGTATGCCGCTTTTCTGGTCGAGGTACCCTTGGAGATGGAGATAAAACATCTGGATTGTGAGTATCGGGGTCTTTCTTCGATGCGCTTGGGGATTGATTTGCTGGATATGCTTACCGTTAAAGTAGATGAATTGTCCATGCAGGACCTTGATTCACTGGTTGAGGCTTTGAGTATCAAGTCCAAAGAGAAACATGGATCAGTTGCGTCGGCAGCAGTGGGCAAATTAGCCCAAATTCGTTCGGGTGTGGGAAAGCAGTCGCGTTCCGGCAACCAGTCGGCGGTATTAGGTCCCACGGCCATGAAAATCGACCAGGCCATGTTTGCCGCCATGGGACATACGGACTCCTGGACTCGTAAATGTGCTTTTGAGGTATTGGTTTGCAACGATCAACCTTTGCCTGGTACCGCACTACAAATGATGCGATCTTCCATGGATGAAAACAATATGTTGTCCATGTTAGATGAGGCCGAAATCCTTATTGCCGACGCTGCTGAGGAAGAAGCCGATGGCGGACGTGATCAATTTCGACGGGGACAGTTATTTACGGAACGTTCCGAAGCTCTTGAAAATGCAGTCGAGGCTCTTAAACCATCGAAGGTGTTTGATAACGTTTATGTGATATTAGCGGCTTGTATGAATAGCGATCATGAGGCAGTTCGCAATAGAGCGTTAGATCTGGTGCTGAATGATGGAAGCAGACAGGCAATTATCACCTTGGCAGATGTGACGCGTCCGGCCCAGGAGGCAGTAGCCTCGCAGTTGGCCGAGGTGGAGGATGATGAGTTAAAAGCCGCCATTCTTCGCATACTTATAGCTCGCACGGATGACGCCACTTTATCGAAATTACTCGACGCTTGCGATCAAGCTGTGATCACCATTGAACGGGAAGATGATCCTCTGCTGACCGCACTGGCAGGCCATCGCCAAGGTGAAGTAATCCGGAAACTGCTGAATTTACTGAGCCGGGCGGAGATGTCCGAGGTAACCGATTCGAATTCACTGGGCAATATACTGAAGACGTTATCGCAGGAGCGACAAAAAGATGCCGCCGTCTGGTCGGCCCTGCTTGATTTGGCTCTTAAGCAGTTTGACCTGCCTTATGAGGCCCCTATTTCGGGTGGTACGGTTTCTGCTACTAGCGATCTTCGGCGTCCATCAGGACGGACAGAGATGGGAGGATCCGGTTTTGAATCTTTGTTGGCCGATGTGGTGGCAGGTCCCAAGAGAGAGAAGGAAACGGCTCGGATCGCAGCTGAGGCTCTGGTCAAGGCGGGGCGGTTGTCTTTGCTCAAGGAACGCCTGAAAAGCAGCGCACCCGTTAAACGTTGCCTGGAGCTCGTTCAGCACCTCAGTAAGAATAAACAGTTACGGGATCGTGAGGCACTTCCTATTTTTCTTGCTTCATGCCTGACGACGAATGATGTACAGACCATAAGGGCGATATTGTCGTCGTTGGCCGTGATCTATAAGGAGACCGATACGACAAAGCGTTGGCGGGTGAATCTGGCAATCAAACAGGGAATTGACAGCAAACGTCTTGTGGGTCTCTCACTGCATAACAACGAAGAGATTGCCCAGCAGGCGACGGATTTGCTGATTCGTTTGGCGGTGATGACCGGGGAACAGGCCGATGAATTCAAATCGATTCCCGGGGAAAATTCACGAGAGCAAATGTTGAAAGCCATGGACAAGGCCCATACGGACAAGCCCGGCGGCAAATTTGCGTGCGTGGTATATGTTGATATTAAGGCTGATGAAGGAATGCTGAAGCAGACAAGCTCCTCCAGCGATCGAAAAAAGAGCACAGGAACAGGGCTCTTTGGCCATATGTCGGCGTGGAAGACGGGCTCGAGCGTTTCATCAGAAGGCCAGAAAGCGCAATCATCTTCAAAATTAAGGCTTTATTCATCTCGGCGCAGTATTCCCCTGGTTGCCTCGCCGGTTAAATCGCCGGTGGTTCTTCACTCGAGTGATTCGGGAGGAACCCGATTACTGGTCAACGGTAGAAATATCGCGGATCCGGTCAAAGATGTCGGGAAAAGTGGCCGCAGAAGTACGGGGATAATAAAAATTGATCCCGCCACTTTGCTGCGGGCCGCTTTAATGTCACCCGATGCACGAAATGAAGGATTGGCGGGCATGGTTGACCTGTTATCCCTGAGCAAGGGACTCCAATGTGATTTGCGTTACGAACAGTTGGGCACCTGGAGTGGTGAGGTTAGTTTGTCTCGAACAGGTTTCTCCCCCGGCAGCGAGCGCACTCTTTATAAGGTTACCCGAGCCATTATTGTCCTTCATCCGTTGGGATCTTAATAGTAACCCATTTCAAAAGCATAATGATATTGTATATATAATTGTTTGTAATCGTAGTTAATTATAATTTGCACAATCGGGATCGAGGGGTATGTTTGGTCCGCTGTAACATAGCTGGAACATTCCGAAGTCGGATTGATCGACGTCGTTGTCGCCATCGAAGTCGGCGTCGTAGCAGCCGGTGCTCGGCGGTCCCAGGCAGGGGCCGGTGGCGCATGATTGAAATCGGTTGAAGTCGTCCGGGTCCACGTCGTTATCGCCGTCAAAATCGGCGGCGATCATGGCCCCATGAACTACTAATTCGACGATGCTGGTAAATTCTTGCGTACCGCCGGCGCTGCCGCGAATGCGTATCCCGTCGCCCCAGATGGAATCGAAATCAAGATCGATGATCTGATAATAGGCGTAAGGATCGAGCGGCTCGCTGAGAATGACATTGTCGGCCGGTACCCAGCCCGAAGGGGTGTGGGCCTCAACGGTGAGGGTGGTGAAATATCCGCCGAGAGGTTCGGCGACTCTCGGATCATTGTTGATGCCGTTCCATAAAATATCACCTTCATAAAAAGTCAGCGAATCGAATCGCACGGTAT
>CP070790.1:664127-667495 GCA_020346805.1 Planctomycetota bacterium | reverse complement strand
GCATAACTGTAACTATCCACTCTTTGTGTGGATTCATGTACATAACCATAGATAGCTTTTCGTTCGTGTATGTCTCATTCCGCGTTCCATATTCAGAGTCTATATACCCTATCGACTCAACGTCTTGGGTATGCTTCCTGCCCTTTATATTAATTGTTATAGAGGACTGGCCCCGAAACATACACGATCTGATCTGTTGAACCTTCTCTGCCACTTCCGCCCAGGCAACCGATGTGCCATCGACATTAAAATAACCGACACCAAATAATATTCCAATAATTATCACCGCCGCAGCGGATAGTTGTGTTATTCTGCTTTTTATTATTTCTCTCCATATATTCGGCTCAACTACAGCTGGTTTTGTCTTTTCAGATTCAGCCAGGGCGTTTGATATTGCACTATGAACCTTCTCATCCAACTGCGCGCTGGAATTCATATGTAATTTCTTAAACATCCCTTTTATATCATCTGCTGATCTCATCTATTCAGCCCACTATTTAACAAAGACCGCAGTTTATCAAGTCCATACCGGTATCGGCCCTGGACAGTATTAACAGAAACGCCCTGACACCTGGCTATTACTCTAAACTTTAGTCCGCTATACAAATGCAGAACGATGACTTCACGCTGCTCGTAGGGAAGCTGTTCAAGCGACGAGGTTAACTGACTTATCTGCTCACCAAAGATGGCAGAACAATCCGGCCCATCTGAATCCGAGACTACCGAATCTGCGTTATGAAGTGAAATATTTTTCTGTTGTTGCTTCGCTTTATTTATATTGCGGGCGTTATTGGCGACACAAGTTGCCAAATAACCTTTCAGGCTACCGGTAAGCCTGAACCTTTCGGCCGCAATAAAGCCGACAAACACATCATGTACAGTATCTTCTGCAGCAGTTTTGTCGTTTAAAAGAGCACTCGCCAAGGCCACCAAGTCGTTTTTGTATTTTTCATAGATACGGTGCAGAACACCCCTGTCGCCCTGGTTGAATTTCCATATAAGTCGTTTATCTTCCAGCACGCAAATACCTTAGTTAACTTACAGCAATCGATTGCCATCTATATAACAACTAGACATGGCCTTTTAGTATAAGCAAAAGAATTATTTATGCTAAGCTGGTTTTGGTGTGCAAAAACCTCGACTTATCCCCGCAACTATTGGAAACACTCTTAAACACCAACTTTATCATTCTCCTGAAACTGCTATAACTGTTTTTTCTCCTTCGCGCAATGCGTCAGCGGGTTGTGGGAACCACCCCACTAAATATCGCGACAGGTAAATAGAAACCAGAAAACCCACGGTCAATACTATCCCGGGAACAAGAATATTTCCGCCGGCAACTAATATGGGAAGAACGCTTATCGTGCCTATCTCCACAATCGCTACAAACAAATAGGCCAATCCGAAATCACCCAGCGTTGGAGTCTTAATCTTGGGGTCCACAACCCTCAACAGCAGAATCGCTAAACCAACAACCCCCGTGTTCCATCCATATACAAAGATACTTCGTTCGAACCAGAAGTTACGAAAAATCCTTCGACCCACAAACCAGAATAATCCCACACAATAAATAATTCCGAGCAATATCATCACCAGCAAGGGGAATGCATACTCGATCACCACTGTGATTCTGATCGAGGCCACACCGAATGCGATCAAGTAATCCGATACTGAAGAACCAATTCGAGTCATGATCCTCCTGTCCACATATTGACCGAGTTTAACCAGATCCAATAGTTTCTGAATCAGGGCCCCGGCCAGCAGGGAAAGACAAAAGACGGGAATCATATAATTTCCGTGGAGAATGTCCGCCGCTAAATTGTTGACATAATAGGCAACGGCAAAGGCAATCAGTACCAATGCAATATGCCAGGTAAGGGGATCCAAAGCCAGTGGATTTACCGTTTCGAGCCCCATGGAAACCTGTTCTGCTTCAGGAACAAATCCCCGTTTAAAGCTCATCGGCATATCCCGGGTCGACCGAACTACACGCGTCCAACCCCTCCTGGCGGCAATATTGATAATCAGCATGCCCCCGAAAACAGCAGCCAGTAAGCCAACAGTGGCAAAGGTGTAACCTATGGTCAATGCTTCATTCCACTGCCCTGTCTTTGTGTTAGCAAAAAAGTCTCCAATTACTGTGGCAGTCCCGTGCCCGCCGACAAATCCTGCGGGCAACATCAATGCAAAACCGGCATGAAGGTCGGGAAACAACCTGGCCAGCACGAAAAAACCAAACAGCAAGGCCAGGCCGTACATGCCTATCAGCGAACCAAGATTGTAGAAAAAGGTATCTCCCACACTTTTGGTCAAGGTAGCAATGCTCATTCTTTGTTGTTTCCGCCGGCCCATAAAAAGCGTGGCAAAGATAATAACAATCAGAAAACCGGGATACTGCACCATGGCAGGCAGCGAATCTTCGTTATTTGCGGCCGTGCTGAAAGGCAGCCAATCGAGGAACTGCCAGCCGCCGATCAATCCCAGAAAACCGGCAATAATCGATGACGGCATGAAGGTGTTTTGAAGTACTTTGATCCTGGACCTAAGCAAGTGGGCGATCACCAACAATATGGACATCAGCCCGAAATCCAGCACACCCATAAATACTATTTCCGCACTCATCAATTACACAACCTTCATTTAGCTTGAACCTCGCGGATTTGTTTGTTGTCTATCTCTGTTTCTTTTCCAACTGTTTTCTAAGCCTCTTGGCCTTTTTCTGCTGTTCACGTATTTCAAGGATCTTCTTCCAGGGGACCACCCCGCAACGTTCGGCCCATCGATCGTACAAGTCAGACAACTCTTTGATTTTGTTGGGGAGTTCGGCCGCCAGGTTGTTCATCTCCGTACGATCGGCCTGTAGGTCATACAATTCCCATTTGCCCGGGCGCTGCGAAACCAGTTTCCATTTACCCAAACGGACGGCACGATTGCCCTCATGTTCCCAGAAGAGAGGCCTATCGCTTGTACCCTTGTTGCCCTGCAGAACGGGAACCAAACTCTTCCCCTCAAGAGGGGTGATTTTGCAACCCTGATAGATTTTTGGATACTTCACGCCGGCCACATCCAGACAGGTGGCCATTATATCGATCAAGTGGCCGTATTGATGTGTTATGCCCGGTTTTTTAATCATCGCTGGCCAGTGAACGATCAACGGCGTGGAGATGCCGCCTTCGTGTACCCAATGCTTGTATAAACGAAATGGCGTGTTACTGGCATTGGCCCAGCCAATCTCATAACTGGTAAACGAATCCCTGTGCCCGGGGGGCACTCCCGGTTCTCCTCGGTTAATTATCTCTGCACACCCACCATTGTCCGCCAGAAACATAATCAAAGTATTATCCAGTTTGCCGATTTGCTCAATTTGG
>CP070790.1:655829-664027 GCA_020346805.1 Planctomycetota bacterium | reverse complement strand
TCGAATGAAGATCGCCTCCGATCGTGTAAATAAAACCGAAGGCCAACGATCTCTCAAAATCACTAAACGAGGCGGAATACCCGTGGACTTTATCAGACAAAACCTGCGTAATTTGTCCAAGGGCAAGCAGGTTAATGTGTCGGCGATGGTCAAGGCCCAAAAAGCTAAAAATGCCTGGCTTAAATTTTACATTTGGGATGCGTCTGAAAAGGTTTTAGTCAAGGACGTGAACCTGTCTCAGATAGCCGGTACCTTTGATTGGAAAAAGATCGAAAAGGTTTTCAATGTTCCAACAGGGGCGAATTCTGCAGCTTTACAATTCTTGATGGTAATGGATGGCACTGTCTGGCTGGATGATATACAAGTAACCCCTGTTAATTCCAAATCACGTGAATAAAGTTTGTGGTAAAGTGAATAACTATGCTTATTTGAAACTTACCATAATATTTGAGATCGATTCATTAGTTTTAAAACCAGTTCTAATTATTTGGTTGTTTACCGGGTGCGTTCAGGGGGATAGTTGGTGATGAGGCTGTTGCTGGTGCGGAGGTGGGCTGTGTTGACGTCTTCAGTCCGCCGAAAAATACTGTGTGTTGATAATTATAGAGTTGACCGGGGGACCTACTGGGCGGTATCGACTTGTCTCCGGTAATCGTGGTTCCGTAGCGACTGCCCGCGTAGGCGGGCTTGCTGGTTATGGTAAGTGATATTGCATCCAAATCGGCCGGCGAAAACTTAGTCAGGTCGACTCCAAGAGATTCAATTTCCGCCGCCGCCTCCTTGAGTTGCCTGCCGACGGCAGCTGAAAGATCACTTCTTCGTTTTGGCAAAGGAACTTTTGCTACATCTTTCTTGATCGCTTCCGGTTCTTGCCTTGATTCTTTGACCGCTTCACCTTTGGTCTTCAGCTCATCCACCGGTTTAAAGCCTGCTTCGCGGTCGATTGCCGGTTCACCTTCAATTTTTCCACCTGCCTTATGTCGTCCCGGTGGTGGGGCAGCCGAGGGCATTCTTTTGAGTTGCACATCCGAGTTGGTTACATCATTGCTGATATAATATTCACCACCCTTTTCCATCTTCAGCTCTGTACGCATTTCAGTCGGCATGCCCCGCGCTTTCATCGGCGGTACCCCTGCTGTCGGTTGATCTTGCTCGGCAAGAATTTCCACTTCCTTGGCAAGCTCATCCACATCCCTGGTTTCCCGGACTTTATCGCCTTCCTCATCCTGCAGTACGTATTGATCCCGCATGCTGTCCGGTTGCGTATCCCGATCGGTTATGGAGCGCATTATGTAGGCGGCCACAAAACTGAATACAATCACCGCCGCTGCCGCCATCAGTCTCCCGCTGAAGCGATAAGACCTCGGCATGCTCGATTCGGTTGGTTCGACTTCATCCAGCAACGCCCGCCGTTCCATCTTGGCCCGAATATCCTCCATCAAATCTGCGGATGCTTTGGCCCGAGACATCGACTGGACCATATTTACCGTGGCCTGAAGCTCATCCAGCAAGGCCCGCCCCTGGGCATCCTCCGCCAGAAAGGCCTCGACTTCCTGTCGCTCCTCGGGTGCTAGTTCCCCGTCCAGATAGGCGGAAAGTTGTTCTTGCAGCTCTTGTCGTCGTTTGGGGTTCATGGCATTCGTGCTCACTCTTCCAGCGAGACTATCGGTTTCAACCGCTCGCGTAAGGCCATACGTGCCCGATGCAACCTCGATTTTACCGTACCCACCGGCACTTCAAGTATTTCGGCAATCTGCTGATAATCGAGCGACTCTACATCCTTCAGTACGATGATGGCCCGCTGTTCCTCGTCGAGTTGTTCGAGCCCTTCCATCACCAGCCGCTCGGTCTCCCGGGCCGACAATTTGGCCGCCGGATCCGTTTTTTCGTTCGAAACTCGGCCCACCGGCTTGACTTCCTGGCAATCGTCACCCCATTGCCCGTCCCGACCGTGCAGCGAAAGCTTTACCTGCCTGGCCGACTTGCGGCGATGCGTAATCGAAAGATTCACCGCGATCCGATACAGCCACGTATAAAAGCCGGCCTTGTGCTGGAACGATTGTATAGATTCCAGCGCGTGTAAAAATGCTTCCTGGGCCAGGTCCTGGGCGTCATCCATGTTGCCGGCCATCCGCCAGCAGACATTCAGGACACGATCCTGATACTTGCTCACCAGTCTGCCGAACGCACCCATGTCGCCGGTTTTGGCCTGTTCCACCAGCATCGCCTCATCGATGCTGATCGCGTTCGCTACCGCCGATGCCGTCGTTTCCTTTGCCATGTTAGACGCCCATTCGATCAGCAGGTTCCACCGAAAGGTCCGATATGATGACCATCATCCCGCCCAAACGCCCCCCGGTCAACCAAAAAACCCTATTTTTTGTACCCCAAGGCCGAAAATATGTTGCAATTGATGTGGCTGGAAAGGGGCCTCGGGTATTGGTCGGCGGGTTTTCTGTTGCACTATTATTGTCCACAGTCATATATGGAAACTAGGACGACACTACTAGTCCCTCGTGTTTTTAAACTTTTATCTTATAATATTTGATGTAAGCAGTATAATAGAACTATTGGGAACACATGCTTGGATATAATAGTCTCTAAGCGGAGTACGGAAAGGGGACATGTCGTGCGATTGTTACGGACACATCAGGGTAACCTTTGTTCTAAAAGCTGCTGGTCTGGTAAGGTCTGGACGGTGCTTCTCTTAGTAGTGGTGTGGATTACACCCGCAGAGGTGCATGCATCGGCAGATCGCGTTTATGCGGTTGGCAGCAACGATGATGGCCAACTGGGTATTGGTGATACCTGGTCGCCAATGGCGGCGCCGGCGCTGATTGGTAATGTCGCGGCTGTGGAGGGAGGTAGTAACCACACATTGGTCCTCAAGTCCGATGGGATGGTCTGGGCCTGGGGAAACAATGTTTATGGCCAGTTGGGCGATGGTACAACTATCCAACGCAATATACCCGTGCAGGTTTCAGGATTGACCGGTGTTGTGGGGATCGACGCGGGAGGATCCCACAGCTTGGCGCTCATATCCGATGGGATGGTCTGTGCTTGGGGATACAACTACCATGGCCAGTTGGGCGATGGGACGACAACAGACCGCCTCACACCAGTGCTGGTCTCCGGTCTGACCGGCGTGGTCAGCATTGCCGCGGATCTTAACCACAGCCTGGCGGTTAAGTCCGACGGGACGGTTTGGGCCTGGGGAAGAAACCAGTACGGCCAGTTGGGTGATGGGACGACGACTGATAGGACCACGCCCGTGCAGGTCTCCGGCTTGACCGGTGTGGTCGGTGTCGCCGCTGGTAGTTACCACAGCATGGCGGTCAAGTCTGACGGGATTACTCTGGCCTGGGGACGAAACAACTATGGCCAGTTAGGCGATGGGACGAAAATCAATCGCTATACACCCGTTCAGGTCTCGAGTCTGACCGACGTGGTGGGGATCGATGGGGGTAGTTACCACAGCATGGCGTTCAAGTCGGACGGTACGGTCCGGGCCTGGGGATACAACCACTATGGTCAGTTGGGCGATGGGACGCAAACAAATCGTACCACGCCCGTGCAGGTCTCAGGTCTGACCGGCGTGGTCGGCATTGCCGCGGGTCTTGACCACAGCTTGGCGTTCAAGTCGGACGATACGGTCCGGGCTTGGGGACGAAACGACTACAGCCAGTTAGGCGATGGTACGACTATCCAACGTAATACACCTGTGCAGGTTTCAGGGTTGACCGGTGTTGTGGGGATTGACGCGGGGGGATCCCACAGCATAGCGCTCAATTCCAATGGGGTAGTCTGGACTTGGGGATACAATAACGATGGTCAATTGGGCGATGGCACCACGATCGATCAGCTAATATCCGTGCAGGTCTCGGATCTGACCGGCGTGGTCGGAATCGCTGCAGATTATTACCACAGCTTGGCGTTCAGGTTAGACGGGACGATCCGGGCCTGGGGACGAAACGACTATGGCCAGTTGGGTGATGGGACCACGACCGATAGCACCACACCAGTGCAGGTCTCCGGTCTGAACGGTGTGGTCGGAATCGCTGCGGGGTATCGCCACAGCTTAGCGGTCAAGTCCGACGAGACTGCTCTGGCTTGGGGACGAAACAACTATGGCCAGTTGGGCGATGGGACGACGACCGATCGCCTCACTCCGGTGCAGGTCTCGGGTCTGACCGACGTAATGGGAATCTCTGGAGGCTGGGTCCACAGTCTGGCGGTCAAGTCCGACGGGACAGTTTTGGCGTGGGGAGATAATTACTATGGTCAATTGGGCGATGGGACGACAACTGACCGCCTCACACCGGTGCTGGTTTCCGGTCTGAACAGTGTGGTCGGAATTTCTGCCGGTTATTACCATAGTTTAGCAGTCAAATCCGACGGGACGGCATGGGCTTGGGGATGGAACCAGTACGGTCAGTTGGGTGATGGGACGACGACTGATCGTACCACGCCTGTGCAGGTCTCGGAGCTGATCGGTGTTGTGGGGATTGATGGGGGGAGTTACCACAGCCTGACGGTTAAGTCCGACGGGACGACCTGGGCCTGGGGAAGAAACCAGTACGGTCAGTTGGGTGATGGGACGACTAGCGATCGTATCACACCCGTGCAGGTCTCGGGTCTGACCGGTGTGGTAGAGGCCGCCGGGGGTGATGAACACAGCCTATTCCTCGCCCCACCCAGGAGTCCGCTTATATTAGGGACATGGCCGGCGGACGGGACGTGCGAGACTGGCGTGCAATATGCGGTTGCGGCTTTCAATAGGCCGATCGTCAATGTTTCAGTCGATGACCTGCTGCTCTCGGGTGGCTTGGTGGCCTCGGTAGAAGGTAGCGGAAACGGGCCATACCTCTTTGAGATCACGGGGGTGCCACTGGGTACGATCACGGCCACACTCGACGGTGACATCACCGATTCGGATGGCACCGATCTGGTAACATATCAATGGACCTTCGTCAACCAGTCTTTTAGCGGTCTTGATGGCGACTGTGATGTAGACTCCGATGACTATGAGGTATTCCAGGCGTGTGCTTCCGGACCGATGATCTCCCACAACGGCTCACCGGCCTGTCAGATTGCCGACTTCGATGACGACAATGATGTCGATCAGCATGACTTTGCAGTCTTTCAACTGTGTTACAGTGGTGAAGGCAATCCTGCTGATCCGAATTGCGCAGGGTGAGTTTTCTTGAATTATACTGAGACGCTAATCATACAATTCCCCTAATACCTTGATCGCCGCATGGAGTTTCTCCGCATTAACTGAGTCCACCGTCTGCTTGGTCTTCATCGCCGCCCGCAAAACCCGATGATGTTTGGCCAGCGATTCCAGATATTTCTGGTAACCTTCCGCCCCCGGCGCGACCTCCTTCACCTTCTGGGTCAGGAAGTATTCGGAAACCATGGTAATGATACGTGAGGCATGCTGCTCCTTGGTATTGACCCAGCGGGTGACCTGATTGAGACTCAGGGCGTCGCTCTTGGCCGCCAACTCGTTGATCTGGACCATCGCCTTTTTGATGGTTACCGCATCTTCAAGCATTCCATTGATGCGGGCCTCGTCGTCGTAGATCCCGCAGGGCACCTGACAGTGGGCCCATGCTTTTGGGGTATCACCCACCATAACTAATAACACACACGCCAATCCCGCGCTGATAGTCACTATTAGGTACCGTTTCATGATTTATCTCCGATTTGTAAGAGACCCGAAAATCGCCTTTACCACCCGATTGATGGCCGATTGCCATCCTGGGTGGTTATACCTTTCATGTCAACTATAGGCCCTTAATCCGGATTATTCACGGGGATTTTCGCAGATTTTTATAATATTATTGGTTAAAAAGAGTTACCTCCCCACATAGAGTGATACCAATCATGATTGCACTACCCGCCCCAACTAATATTTTTTGGCGCGATCCATAGGCTTTGGCCGTGAACTCTCTTCGAGCCTGAGCCTCAGAACCGAAGGTAGCCGAACGGCGAGCACGTTCAATATCTAGCACGTCCTGGGTGGCATGTTGCAAATCCGCCGAAGGAGAGGGCAGGTTCGACCAGCGAAGCGAGTCGAGTTTACCCGTGGTTACTATGCAAAAAGTGTGCAATGAAAATGGGGCCTAGCCCTGCAAGTTCTTACACTGATACGGGATTGGCGGATCACGGTGTCTTCTTATCCGCCAATGTCTGCAGGTATTGGCGGGCGGTTTTGGGTGAGGTAAGCAGGACCTTACGGTCAAAGTTAAACGACCGCATGTATTCAGCAAAGGGCCGGGGCTTGTCGGGTTTGGCGGTGACGCTTCGGGCAAATTGGCCGAAGCGTTTACCCCAGGGCTTGAGTTGCAGGTTCTCATCCCAGCAGCCGCTGAAGCGGGTGAGGTCCTGGGAAGACGGGGTGTCGGCAAAGGCCCAGTTCAACCAACCGCACAACCGGCCGCGACTGATGGCCAGCAGCTCGTTACACCACGCGGCCTGATGTTCGATGGGCATGGCCGGCAGAATCGTTTTTCCCTGACTGCGAATCTCGCCACCGCCGTACCAGCCGAATTCCCCGAGCATCAAGGGTTTGTCGACCGAACAAAGATACAAAAGGGCTTCAAAGTACGCGGCATTAAAGGCTATCCCTTCCGCACCGGTGCAGGGTTTGGGATTGGCGATGGGATAGAAATGTATGGTGACAAAATCAAGGTAACCGGCATTGGATTTGATATTGAAGCCGGCGTAGTACTTCGGGTTGGCCAAGTTAAAGGGGATGGCGTGTTGGATATGGCCGATGGTGATCATGTGTTTGGGGTCGCTACGGCGAATAGCCGCAACCATGCGGCGGGTCCATTCATCGCCGATGTGTTCGCGGAAACACTGATAGTCATACAGACGTTGATCGTTAAGGGCTGATGTGGGAAGCGGAACTTTAATTTTACCCAACGATCCAATCTGTTGGGACTCAAGCTTCCAGTCCTCGGCGATTTTTTCGATGTTGTCGTATCGTTGCCGGAGCCAGTCGTTCCATTTTATCTCCATGGTCGGCGTATCCCACAGTATCTTAGGCTCATTCTTCAAATCCCAGGCCAGGATGGCCGGCTCATCGCGGAATTTAGCAGCAAAGTTTTGCCACCAGGTCTCGTCGGCCCGCAACACCGACTCGTCGGCATACTCATCTTTGCCCCGCCAGGCAGGCCAACCTTCCCAATGATCGGGCCCGGAAGGAATAAGATAAATGCCCAACTCACGGCAAAGGGCCAGCAGCCGGCGAAACTTCTCTTCGCCGACCGGATTAACCTTACCGGGCTGACAATGAAACGACTCCAAAGTCAAAAATACGCGAATAGTGTTGAATCCCTGATCGGCAATCATGGCCAGATGTCGACGAACACGCATTTCATCGAACATCTGCCAGAGTTTGGGAGCCCATCCCGTCTGATGATCGAAGTAATTAAGCCCGACGGCCACGAAAGGTTTGCCGCTATCGCCTTGACGAAAGGCCGTGCTTACGCCGGGATCAATCTCGATAAAGGGTACATTGGCGGCCAGGGTGTTGGAATCCGCTACCCCGTAAATCAGCAAATAGCATAAAACTGCTAATATGGCATAACAAACATTATTAAGAGGTTTTGGACGTAAAAATAATAATTGAGAACTCATCAGCGGTAAACTCACTAATATTGTACCCCTCGCAGCTTGAGGACCAACAGGATCATATCCACTGCCTGCGAGGTGGTGAAACGTTCCAGGTTAATAAACATATCGAATCGACTCGGTTCGTAGGCATCAATGTGAAAATGGTTCCATATAAAATCCTTTCGCTCCTTCTCGATGCGGGCTATCTTGCGGCGGGCCGGTTCGATAGAGCAGTCATTGTGTTGTGCGAAATTTTGGGCGCACCGTTCGAGTGAGGCAATAACTTTGACCCTCAATCCCTTGTTCTTGGGCAGAATCAGGTCGGCGGAACGCCCCACAAAAATCGCATGCCCCTGACTGGCCAGACAAAGTAGCGTCTCAGTAAGCCGATAAAAATAATCGTTCTTGTGAAACTCACTCTGCATCAAGGAACGGAAAGTATTTTCAATCCAACCCAGATCGCGTTCGTCCATGGTCTCATAGAGGCGGGCCCGCACTTCGTCGTCGCCGGCCATGACGCTGAGGATCTGCCTATCGAAGAGGGGCCAATTCAGTTTCTCTGACAACATAGC
>CP070790.1:652767-655729 GCA_020346805.1 Planctomycetota bacterium | reverse complement strand
GCACAGGAGTACCTTGAGACTGTCGGAGTTCCGCACCTTTGTGCTGGACGAGGAGGACGAGATGCTCAAGATGGGTTTCATCGATGATGTGTAATTCATCTTTTCATGTCTGGTGCATGAACATCAAACGCTGTTGTTCGCCGCTACCATGCCGGCCCCGCTCAAAAAACTTGCCCGTAAATACCTGAAGAACCCGGTTACCGTCGAGTTGAACATCGATCAGATCGCCCCGCAGAATCTGCGGCACACCTTCGGTCAGGTTGTCCGCGGCCAGCGTCTGGATACGCTGCTTGACTATCTGCAGCGGGAAAAGCCGGTGCAGGCGATCATTTTCTGCAATTCACGGCATAACAGCGAGAAGCTGTTCGGTCGGCTTCGGAAAGTGATTAAATCGGTGGAGACCATTCACGGAGGATTGGAACAGGCCAAGCGCACCTCGCTCTTCAGACGTTTTCGGCGAAAAGATATCCAGGTAATGGTGGCCACCGACGTGGCCAGCCGGGGATTGGATTTCAGTCATGTGACCCACGTAATCAACTACGACTTCCCGGCCAGCTGCGATGCCTATACCCACCGTACCGGCCGGACGGCACGGATGGGCCGTGAGGGAGTGGCCATGACCTTCTTTACCCGCCACGACCTGTCGGCCTTAAAGACCCTGATCAAGGTCAATCGCCTCCAACCCATCTGGCGGGGACCCAAACCCGATCTCTCCAGGGCCCCGCGTAAAAGACGCACCGGCCATTATCGCCGCCGCGGATCCCGACGGCGTTGAACCGCAAAGACGAAACGTCGTAACGAAGTGGAAATCCCGAACTTGTTACGGGGTCATTCCCGCGAAGGCGGGAATCCAGATCCTACAATGTTTTTAAAAGGTCGCCACGGCGACCGAAGGATCTCGATAATGAAATGGCCGATTAACGCTGATTGACGCAGATGAGAGTCAGGGTAGGACGTGGTTAATGTCACTTTATAGTTAGCAGCCACTAGTTTTTTTAAGTGATTTAATAGTAGTAGTTTACGTTGATTTTTGGGCAGTTTGGCTTCGTTTGGCGCATTTAAGTATTTGCACCACTAGGTCAAAAAGACACGAAGGACGCTTAGGAAAAGTCGAAACCCGCCATAGGCGGGCAAGCTCGACAAGTCAAAACGTCGAGATTTGTAGAACCGCAGCAAACGCAGGGCGGGCTACGTACTATTCAGTTGCCAAAGAACCGTAATTATGCCATATATATAACACGACGGGTGTTCCCCTTGACATTACAGAAACGGGACGTACGTTTTTTGGCCCGCCGCGGCAGGCCCTGCAAATTCAGGGATTCCCCTAAAGCGGTACCAATTGAGAATGAAGAATTGAAAGTTGAGAAGTATCAAGGGTTTATGACTAGAATTTGACGCGGGTGGAGGGCAAAGAAAAATCGAACCCTTCAATCCCGAAGTAAACTCGGGCCTAAGGGCGAGATGTCGAAGCGAAATCCCGATTCGTCGGGATTGGGAAACCCGACTGAGTTTGGTTGCGGGCAGTATAAATATGGATCCAATCATTCCCAAAATATTGCAGGTTATCTTGATTCTTGCGATTCAAATCACCGTTGTTATTGTGTATGTTGTGATGGCTATTCAAAATCGACAGTATTTCAAGAAATATTGGAAACCAGGCCTTTTCCTGGCAATATTACTTTTCTTTATGGTTCTTCCAAGCTCGATATTCAGCTTGGTCTACATCGATGCGTTGGTTTTCTCGGAAGAAATGCGTCCGGCATTTCTGATCGGTTTGGCTGTGGGATTCTTCATCCTTATTATAAGGATCGGCTGGCACATGATTCTCTATTTTGTAGCTGCAGCCGAGTGGGAACAGGCCGGGTCGACGGTTTTTGCCATGGAGCAAGCACAAAGGGGACTTCCGCGGCGCGAGATGATTGAAGCATTTTCGTTTGGGATTTGTGCTGCTGTATTGACCTATGCGGTCTTCATTCCACTTGGTGTTCAGGAAGGGCCCATCTTTGCAAAATTCAGAGATTTTTTCCCTGCAGCCGATTCAGCCAGTCTATTGGTGACCATCCCAATTGTTACCCTTTTCGTGACTGCTTTTGCTATTTCAGAGGAACTGGTGTTTCGTGGCGGTATTCTGGGCCTGGTGGTCAGGAGAACCGGAGAAAACCGTGTTATCAGATATATCGCCATCTCGGCAATTTCACTGTTGTGGGCGCTGGCCCACATCCCAAACACTAGCGTCCCGGAAGTCAAGGTGGTCCAGGTGTTTATCATTGGGCTCATTTTGGCGGAAATCGCAAGGCGTAGTTGTATTCAAAGCGCGATCGCAGCACATATCGGTCTCAATCTGGGATCCGTGGGACTTACTTTCGTTTTGATATAACAACGTTGGTGGGTATTTTTAACCACCATTCTCGTATACAGAAAACGGTTGGATCATGCATGGTCTGCGCGGGGCGAGATAATAGAGATGAGAGAGGTGAAATTGGGGGGATTTGAGTTTGAGATCCGTCGGTCGCCGTGGCGACCTCAGGATGACGGGGTGGGTAGCGTACATTTCATTTATTTGGGTTTATGGATTATGGTATGGTTGTTCTTGGATGGGCGGGGCGGGTATTAAGTGGGAGTTAATGATGAATGGGCCGATGATTGATAAATTTCGTGAATTGCTGGCCGGCGGTCCGCAGTTGGGGCTGGATATTATGTATCCGGCCCCGGGGATTATCGAGCGGATCGGGCCGGATTGGGATTGGGTGTGGATCGACGGCCAACACGGGGAATTGGACGAACGCGATGTGCTGGAGGCGGTTCGGGCGTGCAATCTGATCGGCCGGCCGGCGGTGGTTCGCGTGCCGGGGCACGATATGGGAGTAATCGGCAAGGCGCTGGATACGGCGGCGGAGGGGATTATGGTCCCGCTGATCAATGACGCGAATCAGGCGCGGGCGGCGGTGGAGGCGGCGAAGTT
>CP070790.1:649729-652667 GCA_020346805.1 Planctomycetota bacterium | reverse complement strand
GACTGGGTGCCATTGCCGTACCGGCTACAACCATGCTGACTACCAAGGACATCGTCTATCGGCTGGACCGATGCGAGATCACGACCGTCATCACAGATCACGAAGGCGAAGCGAAGTTCGAAGATGTTCACCACCAATGTAAGGTGCCGGCGCTGCGACTGACCGTCGATACCCCCGCGCACGACGGCTGGCATGCCTTCAGCGAGTTCAAATCCTATGCGAAAGATCACGTATGCTGTGATACGGCGGCCGGCGATCCGGCGTTGATTTACTTCACGTCAGGCACAACCGGTATGCCCAAGATGGTACTGCACAACCAGATCTCGTACGGTCTCGCGCACGCTATCACCGGACTTGCGTGGCTCGGCTTGACTGACAACGACGTACAGTTCACCGTATCCGATACGGGTTGGGCACTCGCCTCCTATGCGGCACTCTACGGCCCGTGGCACGCGGGAGCAACACTGGTGGTTGACGGTAATCCGCGGTTCTGCCCCCGACGTACGCTCGAGATTCTTGAAACGGAACGGGTGACCAGCTTGTGTGCGGCACCCACGGTGTACCGGCTTCTGGTACAGGAGGATCTCGGGCGGCTGAACATGCCGAGCCTGCGATCCTGCGTAAGCGCCGGGGAACCGCTGAATCCCGAGGTGATGGACGTTTGGCAGGCTGCAATCGGCGTGCCCATTCGTGAAGGCTATGGCCAGACCGAGTCGATCATTTCCGTGATCACACGGCCGGGAATGACCATTAAGCCCGGTTCGATGGGACGGCCTTCGCCATCGTTCGACATCCGCATCCTCGACGAAAAGATGAACCAGGTACCACCCCAACAGGAAGGTGATTTGGCTATTCGAATCAAACCAAAGCGACCGGTGGGCCTCTTCGACGGTTACCTTGGCGATGAGGCCGAGAACGCACGGTGCTTCGTCGGTGACTACTACCTCACCGGTGATCGCGCTTATCGCGACCAGGACGGGTATCTCTGGTTCGTCGGCCGCGACGACGATGTGATCATTTCCGCGGGGTATCGGATCGGTCCTTTCGAGGTGGAAAGCGCACTGCTGGAGCACCCGTCAGTGGTTGAAGCTGCAGCCGTTGCCTCGCCGGACAAAACGCGCGGTTCAATAGTTAAAGCGTTTGTCCGACTGGCCGACGGCTGTGAGCCGTCGGATCAACTGGCTAAGGAGCTTCAGACCCACGTGCGGCAAACGACGGCCCCATACAAGTACCCGCGGCAAATCGAATTCATGGATGAGTTACCAAAGACTATTTCGGGCAAGATTCGCCGGGCCGAACTGCGGCAGCGCGAATTATCCCGCCAGACGTCGTGAGGACAGTTACCAGCTACATCTGTCGCGCCTTCGAAGATCTGCCTTTCCTGAGTAATTAACAATTGCTACAGTACTTCGGACGTCTCCGACTTATCGAAAATCTCGAGGATGGTGTTATGGAGAATGCACACTAGTCGTGTCAGCACACCCAGATGGCGACGGGGGAAAAGGGAATATATCGTTCTCTCCAAATATATTATCTTTAACTACCTAACGTCGTGGTGAATACAAAAAGCAGCGGATTTGATTATGTTGAAGTTGCCCTGATCACAAATCATTTATTTTGGACGGTCTTTGGTGGATGCCGCTCATTGGTAAGCAGCCAAAATAGTCCGAGTTCCTGTACCGCCTCGACAAAGGTGGCCAGTTCGACCGGTTTTCTGATGTAACCATTGGCCCGCAAATCCTGGCTATCGACGAGATCCTTCTCCTTACCCGACGAGGTCAGCACAATCACGGGTAAATGCCTGGTCCGATCATCACCGCGCAGACGCTGTAAAACCTCCAAGCCGGACAGACGCGGTAAACTGAGATCGAGTAAAACCAAGGCGGGCAGTCCGGCCGGCTGTTGATCGGCATACTTTCCGGTACTAAAAAGATAATCCAGGGCCTCGACGCCGTCACCAACCGCCACGATATGGTAACTGATGTGGCTCTTATTCAAGGCCTTTACCGTCAAGGTTACGTCGTCAGGATTGTCTTCAACCAGCAAAATGGTCTTATTGCTCATCGGTGCTTCCTCCAACTCATGCATAAACCAGACCATAACAACACCCCTAAAATCTCTGATACGGGTGCCACTTTTCCTGTTAACATATTATAGTCCATGTTCATATTACCGACTTGGTTCTGTCGAAAATAGGGGAACTGCCTACCGCCAATCGCACTTTTTACGATGATTTGCGGCCCTAATGCCAGCGGCAATACATGAAATGATATTAGGACCACCTGCCGGCACCGCCTACCCTAAAAACGGACTCTAATGATAAAATCGGCCCTTTCCCAAATCAATCGTTAGTCAATAATTCCTGACCATAATCAATTGGCGGGCACACAGCGATTTTTGGCCCAAGCACGTAAGGCAGCGACCTTCTCAGCCATGGTAACCGATAGGGGCGGCGATTGGGCGAGGGTATTGATTATCCGCTCAGTATCGAGTTTGGCCTTGTCGGACCAGGCGTCATGCATGGCGGAGATAATAGCCTGCTCGATTTCGGCCCCACTGTAACCGTCAGAGGCCCGGGCCAGGGCATCCAAATCAAATTTTTTGGGGTCTCGCTTCCGCTTTTTGAGATGGATGGCAAAAATCTGTTTACGCATGGATTTGCCGGGCAGATCGACGAAAAAGATCTCGTCGAATCGCCCCTTTCGGAGCAACTCGGGGGGAAGGGCCTCGATATCGTTGGCGGTGGCCACCAGAAATACGGGGCCGGTGTGCTCTTGCATCCAGGTCAGCAGGGAACCGAACATCCGTTGTGACAATCCCCCATCGGTGCTTCGGCTGGCGGCAGAAGCAAACGCTTTTTCAATCTCGTCGATCCATAGAATAATGGGGGCCATTATCTCAGCCTGATGGAGAGCATCGCGGAGGCGGCGTTCGGATT
>CP070790.1:646388-649629 GCA_020346805.1 Planctomycetota bacterium | reverse complement strand
GTGGTTTCGCGGCTATGGGCAAACCGCTTCACAGAAAGGCAGTAAAGCATGACAGATATCGCAGTTGAATTAAGAAATGTGACAAAGGTTTACAGTGCTGGTCCCAATACCCTGGAATTCACCGAAGCTGGTTTTGATAACGAAGTACTGCAGGCCTCTGAGCCTGTGCTGGTCGATTTCTGGGCCGAGTGGTGTATGCCCTGCAAGGCCCTGGCTCCCACCATCGATGAGTTGGCCACAGAATATGCCGGCAAGGCCAAAATAGGCAAACTCGATACCGACGCCAATCAATCGGTGGCGGCCAAGTTCGGCATCAGCGCCATCCCTACGGTTATCCTCTTCCATAACGGCCAAATCAAGGAAAAATTCATCGGACTCCGCGGAAAACAGGATTTCCAAACCGCCATCGATGCCCTGCTTAATACTTGATTGACTAAAATAATCTCGATAACCTCAAGACCGGCCCCAATACCGGTACCTTTGTCACAATCATATCCATATGCGATAATCTAATAACTTCCCTTTTACAAAAAAAGACCGCCAAGCATAACATCCTCCACTTACATGAGGGGATTGTGAATAATAACATCCCCCATTACATGGGGAGAGTGTCGATCATAACCTTCCCCCTTTATCGAGTTCATGCGGGAATTTTGTGAAAGGCTGCCTGAATCTTAAGGAAGAAATATTCATCATCACGGAATCCATAGGTCATCCGCTTAATAACTTTAATCTTATTAATGATCCCTTCAAGCAAGTTTGTTTGGAACGGCACTGACAGCGGGCTAGGATACCAACCAGGTAAGGCTTGAGCCTTTGAGCGAATCTCTTAAGCGGTTCAATTCGACTCCGAATTGCACGAGGGTATCACTGCTTCCCGAACTGCCGGGCAGCGCGGGGATGTTGGTAATCCCACAAGTGTTTCAAATCTTCTTTCAGCACATACACCCTCATTAGCTTACGATTGGCACGTAGCAGTTCATCGAGCTTCACACGATCCTCGCGCCGAGCGAGGCTGGTTCAGTTACGCAACAATAGCCAGCGTGAATGCTTAATAGTTTTGCGAGAATTCTCTTCATTCCGTAGCCGATTAGCCACCAGAGAACCAGTGTTCACTTGTTTTTTAAGTACTTACATCACCAACTTTTTCAGAGGAGAAGCCTAATCAGTTACTATCCATGCCAGTGAGTTTTTCTTCGATGAGTTTGCCGACGATTTTAGGATCGGCTTTTCCGCCGGAGATTTTCATGACCTGGCCAGCGAGGAATCCGCGGGCCTGTTTCTGTTTCTTGGGATTGCCGATGGCATCCTTGACCGCCTTTTGGTTGGCGGTAAAGGCCTCATCCACCCAGACCTGCATCTGATTTTCATCCTTGACCTGTACCAAGCCCTGGTCGACGGCGATCTTAAAGGGCGGATCAGGCCTGTCGAACATCATTTCGGCAATCTGGGCGGCGGCGGTGGCATTGATCTTGCCTTCGGCAGTTATCTTGGACAATTCGCCCATTCGGTCGGTATCAATACCCAATTCAGCAATGGTACATTTAAGTTCGTTGGCCTTGGCAGACCAGAAACTTATGAACTGTTTGCCAAGGGTTACGGCATGTCCCATGCCCGCTGCTGCTTCAAACAGGTCGGCCGACGCCTTGTCGTGTAAAATGGTAACGACGTCCGCCTCACTCAAAGCATATTCGTGCTTCATCCGCTTTTGCCGATTAACCGGCAGTTCACCGACCGAGGCCTTGATTTTCTCCAGCCAGGTCTCGTCTATTGCCACCGGTACCAGGTCGGGATCGGGGAAGTAGCGGTAATCGTGGGCCTCTTCCTTGCCGCGCTGGAATTCGGTGATGCCTTTTTCATCATTCCAGCCGCGATTTTCCTTGGGGCGTTTGTCGATTACGTAGTCACGATCGGCGATCCAATCGTTGACCTGTCTTTCGATCTCATAGGCGATAGCGCTGCGGACTGCTTTAAAGCTATTGAGGTTTTTGACTTCGGAGATGGGGGTACGGTATTCGAGCCCCTCATATTCGATGATTACATTGACATTGGGCTCGAAACGCATCTGACCTTTCTGCATGCTGCCTTCGCTTACGCCGAGGTAAGTTACCAGCCGCTGCAGTTCGGTACAGAAGGTAAAGGCTTCGTCGGCGGACTGCAGGTCCGGTTCGGTGACGATCTCCAGCAGTGGTGTGCCGGTACGGTTGAGATCGACCTGGGTGATGGACGGGTTATCGTGGATGTTCTTACCGGCGTCCTCTTCAAGGTGGGCTCGTATAATCCCCACCCGCCGAGTTTGCCCCTCACCGGTGGGGACATCAAATGAGCCGTCGAAGCTCAAGGGTAAATCGTATTGGCTGATCTGGTAGTTCTTGGGCAGGTCGGGGTAGTAGTAGCTCTTGCGATCCCACTTGGTAAAGCCGGCGATCTGGCAGTTTAGGGCAATGGCGGTACGGATGGCGTATTCGACGGCACTCCGGTTCATCACCGGCAACACGCCGGGCATCCCCAGACATACGGGGCAGACGTTGCTGTTGGGCTCGGCCCCAAACTCAACCGGACAGGAGCAGAACATCTTGCTCTTAGTGGCCAGTTGGACGTGGATTTCCAATCCGATGATGGGTCTAATTTTTAAATTATTGCGGTCTATCATGATTATTCCTCGGTGGTGAATCCCCTGTTTGCACTTCGTAATAATGTCTGGCTCGCGCTTCGGGCTGGTTAAACCATTTCCGATCCTCCTTTGTGTCACAACCTAGTATAAGTGACAATAATTTATCACTATATCCTATTGAGTTAGGGGGGCAAACTAATCATTAATACATTAATAACAGTTTATGTCGAATAGCCGGGTGCTTTCAAATCTTATAATACTACACGAACCATCATAACCGAAGCGGCTGAGCTGACAAGGGGACGTAACTTGCCGTAACCGTTGCTTACTAGGCCGGCTTCAATGATCGTCTGCGCCTTCGATCCCGTGCTCGAAGGATTCCAGCGGACAACCCCGACAGCGGGCCTTGGGGCGACAATGGTTTTTACCAACCTGAACCAAAAGGGCGTGATATTCGTTGAATAACCGTATGTCGTCTGGCAGATTGGATTCGAACAGTTCCTTGATCTCATCATAGTCGGCGGAGTTATCGATCAAACGATGGCGGTGGAGAATGCGGGCGGTATAGGCGTCAACCACGAAGGTGGGCATTTGACCGGCATATAACAGAATGGAGTCGGCGGTCTC
>CP070790.1:641492-646288 GCA_020346805.1 Planctomycetota bacterium | reverse complement strand
GGAGCGGACAATGATTTCGATACCATGAGGAGGTTTCGGAGATTTGGTGGGACAGCTTTAGGACCTGCCCCCATGCATGTCCCTGGCCAAATGACCCTAACTCATAGCTAACCTTGAGGGCATATATGACTCGCAGGCTGGAATCGGTGGGGGATAGAACAGAAGGGCTATTGATCTTGGGCGGGGAATAGAGTATAAAACTGTAATTGAACTGAATTAGGGTGGAGCAACCAACTTTCCGAGCTCATTTTAGAAATGTCGATTAATGATACGACATGCATTATTGAGCCTACCTAATTCATTCCCTAGTAGTGGTGACAAAAGAAAATAACTTTCTGATCCAACAAGCGGCCCCATGGATGTGGACCTGCATGGGAAACATAGTCCGGCATGGATTTGTTTATCACTTGTTACAGGAGAAAGGGATATGAAAAGAATGGCTCAAACAATGGCGGTGCTGACTCAAGTAATGTTAGCAGGTACGGTATACGCTCAGGCCTCGGTTGATAGCCTCGCAATTACGGCCGAATTGAACGAGTCCCCAGAAGAAATACACTACTTCTCGTTAGATACGAACCCCGGTTGGAGTATAACGGGCGAATGGGCGTTCGGCACTCCAATCGGTCAAGGTGGAAATACTGAGGGCTATCCTGATCCCACCGGTGGGGCAACCGGCACAAACGTATACGGGATTAACCTCAACGGTGATTATTCAACCGAATTGACCGGGCCCGCTTACCTCACTACTGGTCCTCTGGATTTCACCAAATACGAGAATGTCACCCTGCAATTCCAACGCTGGCTAAACACTGATTATCAACCGTACGTCAAGGCCACCATCGAAGCTTCAACGGATGCAAAGTATTGGACGCTGATCTGGTCAAACGGAAGCAGTGAGATTACAGATTCCTGGTGGACAATGGTACAGTACGATATATCAGCCATAGCCGATGACAAATCGGCGGTTTATGTCCGATGGGGCCACGAGATTGTTGACAATGGTGCATTGGCTTATTCGGGGTGGAATATCGACGAAATTCGCTTCTTGGGCGACATAAAGGATAATCTTTACGTCGTTCCCCACGAGGGCTTTGTCTCAGAAGGACCGAGCGGCGGTCCCTTCGCCCCGGATTGCATGACTTATACGCTGACAAATGAGGGGAACAGGCCTATTGCCTGGGAAGCTGCGGCAACGGAAGACTGGCTTGATATAATTCCATCAAGTGGAAGTCTTCTTCGCCACGATTCTATAACGGTAAATGTCTGTGTAAACGAGAATGGCAATGTATTAGCTCAAGGTTTCCATACCGCCATAGCAACTTTCACTAATACAGTCAGCAACGTGGTCCGCACACGGGGGGTAATGCTGAACGTTATACCACCACCGCCGCCGAGGGCCTTTTGCTGGTTCCCCCTGCAAACGGATCCCGGTTGGACGACTGAAGGACAATGGGAGTTTGGTGTTCCGCAGGGTGGCGGCTCGCATTGCAAGGATCCCCGTTCAGGCCGCACCGGCTCGAATGTTTACGGTTACAACCTTGCGGGTGACTACCCCAATCAATTACCCGAGTACCACCTGACTACCACGCGATTGAACTGCTTCCAATACGAAAACATTTCTCTTAGCTTCTGGCGCCGCCTTGGTATCGAATCGTCATACTGGGATCAGGCTAGTATTCAGGTAAGTAACGATGGGATCAATTGGACGGATGTATGGAAGCATGATAGTGAAAAGAGTATCTGTGATACGGGATGGGTTCATTGTGAGTACGACATCTCGGCGGTGGCCAATCGCCAGGCGTCAGTTTATATACGTTGGACCATGGGGCCGACGGACTACTCCATAACCTATCCCGGTTGGAATATCGACGATGTGGCGCTGTCAGGCGATCGCGTCGACGATCTTTACTTCACACCTTGGGATGAGGATCTCACCTCATCAGGGATTGAGGGGGGGCCGTTCACCCCCGCTTGCAAGACGTACACGTTGACTAACATCGGAAGCGAAACACTGAACTGGACGGTAACCGGCACCGCAGACTGGCTCGACGTGACCCCGGCAAGCGGGATGCTGGTACCCGATCAATCTACTACTGTAAACATTTGTATCAACGCCAACGCCAATAGTCTGACCAGGGGCACGTATTCCGACACCATAAGTTTTTGCAATACAACCAGCGGCCTCTGTTATACACGTGAGGTCACGCTGACGGTGGATCCCTACCCGGCCGAGGTCGAAGTCACCGACTCGATTCTTCCCGCAGATGATCTCAACATGCCCTTTGGCAACATTTTTGTGGGGGCAAGCCGAACAGAACAGGTAACGGTAACTAATGCCGATGATACCCATGATCTGGTCATCACCAACGTATCCAGAGGGCGCAAATACTCTGAAAATTTCGACGATGGACTCGCCCAGAATTGGAACGAAGACGTGGATGCAAACTGGAGAGTGGTGTCCGGTGAATATCGGGCCCAAAGTTCGGCCACTGATTTTATGTTTGCCACTTATGCGGGATATGAATGGAATAACTTGGCGGTACAGGTGGATTGCCGAAGAGAGGGCAGTGGGGGTGTACCGGGCGGAGTTACCCTGCGAGCTTCCAGTAACTTCGATGAAGGTGTCGGTTCCGGATATTGTTTCCAGATTTACACCTATGGATATTTTATTGTATGGAAGCAGGTGAATGGTAATATCACTTTTCTTCAGGACTTGACTCAGTCTTCGCAGATTAACTCAGATAATAATACGCTTTTGGCCGTTGCTGATGATAACCTGCTGCAATTCTTTATCAACGGGACCTTGGTTTGGAGCGGAGTCGACAATGATTTAACTACCGGACGAATAGGTCTTGGCGGTTATACATCGTCAGGTGCTGTTGCCACTTACTACTTTGACAACGTGCTTGTAGATGAACCTGTATCCATTGCTACAACGATCAGTGATGAGCAGCAGTGGTATAACGAACGGCCTTATCAGGGATTGAATTGGAAAGCGATTGGTGAAAACATTGAAAAACTGATATATCCGGGTGGAGGTAATGATCCGAATATGTCCTCATTGGTTGAAATCCGGCCATTATCGACCAGTGGTTTTCACCTAACGCTGCCGCCGGAAGGACCGCCGTGGATCGTGCCGCCGTTGAGTAGTCTTAACATCGGGGTAACTTTTGAACCTGATACCTATAAGGAATATACATCCTCGGTAGTCATTGAATGCAATGATGAGGATGAACCGGATGTAGAAGTATTGTTGAGTGGTACCGGTTTGCGTGATTACCTGGAAATCGCTCCGCCGGGGAGCTTCGAATTCTGGGGGCATCCCGGTGGACCGTTCACTCCTTCATCGAAAGACTACGCGCTGACCAATACGGGTCCTGTCGCCATCAGTTGGAGTGTGACCAAAACCGCATCCTGGCTCGATTTGTCCTCGGTGGATGGTATTTTAGAACCATCTGAATTCACAACACTTATAGTCAGTTTAAATGCTGAAGTTTACTCTCTAGCAGAAGGCGTTTATACCGATACGCTCGTCTTTACAAACACTACTAGTGGAATAGTGCACCCGCGCGAAATAATTTTGAGGGTGCAGAAGATACCGAAGATCTGGGTTGAACCCCAGTCTTTAAGCGTGAGTGTTGTGGAAGGTGGCGCTGCCACGGAGACGCTGACCATTGGAAACATCGGAGATGCAGATCTGCAATTCAATATACGAACGCGCGACACGGGCAGATCGGTGGTACCCCAAAGTCTCGCTACCAAGCTGGAAACAGGTGGAAACGTAATTGTGCTGGAATATGAATTCGGCAAAATGGCGGTGGATAAGCAAGGTGAGTACACACTTATAAACATAATGGGTTTAGAGCAGTATCAACGTACAGGGGCGCCGATCATTCCCGTACGCCCGGTAGCGGTTATTATTCCGTATGGTAAAGAGGTGACAGATGTTCGGGTTATCCCACTGGATATGGTTGAGCCGCCGGAAAAAGTCCAGTTGCCACCGGCCCAAAAGCCTTATCCTCTAAGTCACCGGGGGCCGGTGCCAATAACTGAGCCTGATCCGACAATCTATAACCGATCAGATCCTTGGCCGGGAACCTATTATGAGAAACTCAGTGTCCAATCGAAATGCGGATATCAAATCCTGACCATTAATCTTTTCCCGCTTCAATATATACCGGCCAGCGGCAAGGTTTCCTATAGTTCCAAACTAAGACTGGAAGTCGATTTGACAGACTCGGCTAAGCAGGTACTGGTGCGAAATATGTCGCCGGCTATGCTGGGTAGCCTGACTAGTAATGTGGATAATCCAAGCGCCTTGGCCAGCTATTCTTCAATTACTGCTTTGAAAAGTACCTCGAATTCTCCTTTGTCTCAGTTTTCCGGTGGACCATACGAATTCGTAATCATAACTAGTGCCGCCTTGGAAAACACACCGGAGCCTTGGAATTTCCAGGCTCTGCTTGATGCCAAACAGAATTGGGGGATTACCGGAACCATCGTGACTACCGAATTTATCTACAATAACTACGATGGTACGTGTCCCAGTGGAGGTGAGGACAATCAGACGCGCATCCGTAATTTCCTTATAGATGCCTATCAGAACTGGGGAACTCAGTATGTCCTGCTGGCCGGTACGAGCTATATCGTCCCCGCGCGGATGTTCAATGTATCGGGTGATTCAATACCCTGTGATATGTATTATGGTTGTGTCGATCCGACTGAATGCACTTTTGATTACAACGCTAATGGTATTTACGGTGAGCAGACAGACGGTGTTAACGGTAGTGACGTCG
>CP070790.1:636464-641392 GCA_020346805.1 Planctomycetota bacterium | reverse complement strand
GGCAGATCCGGAGGCACTGCTCGAAGTCATTCCTGTGACGGATCATTTTCTGTTTGATCTGAAGCACATGGATCCAGATAACCATAGAAAGTACACCGGACAGTCCAACAGTCAAATCCTGAGAAATGCCGCCTTGGTCCTGGAGCACGGAGCAGACGTGGTCTTCCGTCATCCTCTTATCCCGGGGGTAAATGATTCAATTGGGAATATTGCGGCGACCGCCAAATTTTTGACCAGCCTCGGCAAAAATGCCATAAGGCTTCAGATTATGCCTTATCATAGAGTGGGTCAGAGCAAGTATAAGGCGCTCAATATAATGTATCTTATGGAAGGAATCGGTGCTGCAGATGACGAGCAGGTAGAGGCGGCGAAAAAAGCCTACGTCGACCTGGGCATAAACTGCATGATCTCACGATAACCCTGAATCTTGAGGTGCAAAATGGATGAAGCCGAGGAATGGTGCGGTTTGGGCTGCGTGTACCCCTGCCTCCCAATTCCTGCATGTTCGGCATTTCCAATAGAGCCATCATCGATGTTGCCGACTCTCTTATAGCTGTTAAGAAGCTGGTATATGAGGACAAGAAGCTCACAGTAAACAGGACACATTTAAGGATCTGGAGCCCAAGCTGTAAAACAGCCTAACCGTCCATTAGAAAATTACGGCGAATCGGCCAACCCCTCAAGGATTTCTAATGGACGGTATGCCCACAAACCAGGACTTAGAATAAGTTCAGTAATTTGAAAAGTTTACAAAATCGACTGAAAATCACATTTTCGCGTATTTGAAGGTCTAGGTCGGAATTTTAGCAAAATTCCGCCAATTACGATCTTTCCTTTTTCCCTTTCTGCTGTAGCAATATCCCTTATAATGACTCCACGGTGCGTCCTGAAAAGCTGTCACAACCTATCGGGTGAAAGTCCCGTCCGGGTAATCACCGGAGAGCCCGGTAGCAGACCCCGGTTGGGGGAGGAGACTCCTCTGGCTGAGCGGGGTGTCAAAAGCCTCTTTGGAGGGAGCAAGGAAGCGGGCCGTAACGAGTGAACGCTGCAGCCTCGTCAAATTATCAGCCGAAAGGTGATTGGGAGAGCCGAACCACTCTTGCCATGGTGAAGGCAACAGACAGCATGCGGATAGATCCGGAGCGTGTGCTGGATCTCCTCGGGGTATAGGCGACGGCACGTTTTCAAAGGTTGTGGGGGAACAGGAGAGACCCTACCCGGCAGCCTACGTCAGGCAAAGACCGGGCGTATAAGGCGAAAGGCTGAAATCGCGCGGAGTCGGGAGGGAGTCCGAGGGGCCCATATTACCTGGGAAGGCGTGGAAACATGCTGGAGGAAAGGGGCTCTGCTTCGATCACGCTTGCGATGGAGGTAAGCGCGAGGGCATGGTCGCAAGACCCAACAACCCGGATGAATAAAGTACGAGAACTTCAACGCAAGCTATATGTGTGTGCTAAGCGGAGCAGCACGCGGCGTTTCCATGCATTGTATGACCGGATCCACAGGGGTGACGTGCTGTGGGAAGCATGGAAGCGAGTGAAGGCGAACCGGGGAGCAGCCGGGGTGGATCAGGAAACGATCGAATCCATCGAAGAGATGGGGGTAGAGAAGTTTCTTGAGGCCATTCAGACTGAACTCCAGGAAGGCCGGTACTGGCCGCTGCCGGTACAGCGACAGTATATACCGAAGAGCGACGGGAAGAAGCGGCCGCTTGGGATACCGACGGTACGAGACCGAGTGGTGCAAATGGCCGCGAAGCTGGTGATCGAACCAATATTCGAGGCGGATTTTCTGGAGTGCAGTTATGGATTCCGTCCGAAGAGGAGTGCGACGCAAGCCCTGGAGGCGATCCGCAAAGCGGGGAACCGGGGGTACGACTTCGTGGTGGATTTTGACATTCGGGGCTACTTGGATCCTGCTTCATACTGCCCCCTGATTCATGAATGAGCGTCAAACAGCGTTGGTTTTTGATCTAAGACTTTGATTCGCAATCCTTTGCGTCGGCCGCGCGTGACTAGCACAGCTTCGAGTTCTCCTCGCTTTACTCGCTGCAATACAGTCTGGCGTGAGACACCGAGTTTGAGGGTTGTTTCGAGCATTGGCAAATACCCCGGTGGAGTCTGTTCGACGAAACGCGATCTCAGTTCATCGGTGATGCGAATCTGCCATGGTGCACCCGGGGTTATTTGTTCCCCGGCAATGAAACCGTCATTAATCCAACGGTGGATGGTTGAAGTGTTCACTCCCAGGATTTGTGCGGTTTTACGTATGGAAGCCAGTTCGCCTGAAGGTGGCACGGCGGGGGGTTGGAAACGGGGGATGTGGCGATAGCGGCGAAGATTGCCGACATGGTTAGCTGTGAAACGTTCGCCAGATGCAGTTTTTCGACCTTGGCGATTCAGGATACCGGCAATCACTTCGTCGGGATATAGAGCAGCTAAACGTGGGAGAAGACTAAGTATGTCTTCGTCAGTTTTCGGTCCTGAAGGCCGGAATCGTGGGATGGGGATAGTCAGTTCAGTGATGGCACCGCCGCGCCAGCGGAGAGTCAGGTAAGCGTGGCCTTGCACGCGCTTGATATCAATAATTACTTCTTCGAGGAGTGTTCTGAGGAGTTCTTTGCGATCGCGATCCGTTGTAGTGTTGGCGTTCCAGAGCCGATGAAGATCCGATCCCAGGCTTTGTAGTCGTTTTAATTGATCGGGGCCTAAAGGATCGGGGCGGAGGAGTTCTCTGCGTCGCAATTCCGCTTCTGCATCGGAAAGGTCGCGGAGATGGTTTTCCCAGTCAGTTTCCAAACCGCGAGCAACGAGCCGATTTTCGGGATCCACGGCTCGATATCGCCGTTCGGCCTTTTCAGCTTCATAGCGTTTCCGCTCAACCTCGAGGCGCCATTGAGCAAGCGCGGCATCATGATTTGCTTGGAGTTGGCGGGATGATAGGATCACAGCATCGACAGATGCCGGAGTAACAGCA
Source organism: Planctomycetota bacterium (assembly GCA_020346805.1). GTDB lineage: Bacteria > Planctomycetota > Phycisphaerae > UBA1845 > PWPN01. The sequence goes on along the minus strand of CP070790.1, from coordinate 638,416 downwards.
TTGAGAAAGGCATTGGTGACAGCCTGATCGATGGCCTTGCCGCCGACATTGAAACAGTAAACGCCACGACCGGAGACGATGTCTTTGCCGGCGCAATGATAACCCGGGGCAGAGTACCGCCCGCGATAGTGGGTACGCAGCTTGCGGCCGCAATGGCCGCAAATGGCAATGCCTTGCAAGAGAGCCGAGCCTTCTCTCACAGCACCTCCTGATTTGTGGGGCTGAGGTCGAGTGTTAGCGTCCAGGCGTGCCTGGTTGGCTTGAAAAGTATCCCAATTAATGAAGCCGGGATGATGATTGGGAATGAGAACGAGCCACTGAGAAATGGGGAGATGGCGCATACGTTTTTTGACGGCGCCATGTTCATCGACAAAACGTTCAGTGCGTGTTTTCCCATAAGCATAAGCGCCAGCATACACCGGATTTGTCAAAATGTGGTGGATTGCTGTATAGGTGGGAGTGACCCAGCGAACTTGGCCTTTTGGGCCAGCTTGGAGTGGGAAAGGGAGTTTTTCAGAGCGAAACCAGAGCCAGACACGGCGGGCGGAACCATACTCAGTAAAGCGCTCAAAGACCGTGCGAATGGCGCCGGTGACAGCAGCGTCGGGATGGAATAGAACCTCGCCATCCGAATCGCCCCACACGAATCCTATGGGCAAGCCTCGGCGGAGTTCACCTCGAGCAGCCTTATTGCGGATCCCCCCATCGAGCCGGGCACGTATGATATGCAGTTCTGCTTCACTCATGGTGCCCTTGAGTCCGAGCAGGAGCCGATCGTTGAAGAGGGCGGGGTGATAAATCCCGTCATTATCACCGATCAAAGTATCGGTGAGTCCGCAGAGTTCAATGAGGCGATACCAATCTGCATTGTTGCGCGCTAGACGGGACACCTCAAGCCCGAAGACGATGCCAACATGAGCCAAGGCGACCTCGCTGGTCATGCGAGCGAAGCCGCTTCGTTTGTCTGCAGAAGCGCCCGACATACCGAGATCTTCATCGATGATGACGACTTGGTCCTTGGTCCACCCCAACTGACATGCGCGATCAGCGAGAGCGTATTGACGAGCTGTGGATTCACGATTGTGTTCAACCTGGGACAGGCTGGATTGGCGGACGTAGACCAGCGCTGCGCGCTGAGTATGAATCGGTTTGATTTTCGACGGATCATTCATGAGTTGGGGGCTCCTTTGGCTTTTCCGGTTGAATAGCTTTGACGAGGAGACGGGAAAGTTTCTCGACGATTGTCTGTTTTTGTCGGGGATCCAGCTGTTCCCACTGCGGTGTTTCCGGAGCTGGCGGTTCGGCAAACAGCAGATTGAGTTGTGGCATGATGCTCCTCCATGGCAGAAATGGCCGCACTGGGAGAAGTGCGGTTGAGAAGAGCATCTGCGAGGGCACGTAGTCGAAGCAAGTCCTGTTGTGAAGCGAAGGGAGCATTTTCGTACGGTTGGATAGGTGGAGAATGAAGATCGGTCCACTCAGCGGGAATTAATGAACGACTTCCATCCGGCAGGACGAGAACAAGTAAGAGACGACCTTGCCGATTGGCATGGCGGAGGACATCTAAGGTTTTACCGTGAAAGGGATGATGCGGGCGGGTGATCGTAACCTGCGTGGGAAGGTCGCGGAGGTGGGTAGTGTGTGGTGGTTTCCTTTGACAGTGTGCAGCACTACCTGCTGCTGGAGAAGGTAGCAAAGCGAGTCAGAGATAACGATGTGATGAGACTTCTTAAGATGATTCTAAAGGCAACCGGTAAGGTAGGCGTTCCGCAAGGCGGTGTGATCTCGCCGCTGCTCAGCAATCTCTACCTCAATGAGGTGGATAAGATGCTGGAAAAGGCGATCGAGACTACTCGCTACAAACAGTACACCGCTGTCCAATATGCAAGATGGGCGGATGACATAGTGATACTGGTGGAGGGCCATCCGAATCATGACTGGATCGTGAAGGC
>CP070790.1:632362-636364 GCA_020346805.1 Planctomycetota bacterium | reverse complement strand
TATTTCACATATGGAAGCCTTGTTCAAAAATGCCGCTAAAGGTCAATATTATAAGACGGTCATGTGGATAGGTGAATTACTGGCCGATGCGGCGGTCCGCGAAGAAAAGCCGAATCCCTCACGCCTTGTATTGATGCGCGAAGTATATGAAAAATTGGCAGACCAAATACAGGAAACAGACTTGCCTCTGGCTATCGCAGCCATGGAACGTGCCGTCGAAGCCCTGAACCGCTTGCGAACCATCAAACCAAATGACATGGAAATATCTACCGATTTGCGTGATGTGGCGGGCAAACTGACCATACTCAAGGGTAAATACTCGACCGCCGACTCCTTTAAGGATTCCGTACAGGATACCAAGGTTCAACGTGAGCTGCACGACAAGGAGCGCATCGTTCAATCCGACGAGCGAATGGAAGAATTAATTGCCCAGGCCCAAATCCGATACGATGCCGATCCCACTAATCCAAAAACCATCAATGAACTGGTTGATCTTCTGTGTCGCCGGGAAAACGAAAAGGATGAGATCAAGGCCATCGGCATTTTGGTAAAGGCTTACGAGCAAACCAATGAATATCGCTTCAACATGCGGGGCCAGGATATTCGCATCAGGCAGCTTAATCGCAAAGCCCGCGAGATAACGGCAGGCAAAGACCGGGAGGCGGCAAAAGAACATCATAAAGAGTTGTTAAGATTTGAGTTAAAAGTATACAAAGACCGGATCAAACACTATCCCACCGAGTTGCGATACCGCTATCAATACGGGATCCGGCTATTCAAAGCCAGGCAATATGACGAGGCTATTCCCATCCTTCAAGAGGCCCGTAACGATCCCAAAAATCGAACCACTTGTAACCTCTATATTGGGCGATGTTTTTATGAGAAGGGGTATTATTCCCAGGCCATCGACATTTTCAATGAAAGCATAGATGCTCACGAGATGCCGGATGATGACCTGGGCAAGGGCCTGCACTACTGGCTGGGCAGGGCTTACGAATCTGATGGCAAGGCCGAAGACGCCTTGAAAATCTATGGCCAAATCATACAATGGGATTACAATTACCTGCAGGGAGATGTTCGAAAACGTATCGACACCCTGAAAAAGAGGGATAATAATCCCATTAAGTAATAAGATCTTAGGAGAATCATTCGTGGCTCACTCTATTTCCGCCAAAAAGCGGATTCGTCAAAACACCAAGCAGCGGGCGCGTAATCGTGCCCGAAAGAAAGAGATCAAGGTTGCAACACGATCGTTCACCGAGGCTATGAGTACCGGTGACGGCGACAAGGCCCAGCAGGCTCTCAAGGACACCATCAAAAAAATTGACCGGGTGGCGGCTAAAGGATCGATACACAAAAATACCGCCGCTCGGAAAAAATCCAAACTGCAGCGCCAGCTCAACGCACTGAAGACCAAGGGCTGATCGCTCGACAAGGCTGGTATCAATTTTGATTAATTCGGGCGTCTGCTATAGCGGCACGATAGCCCGTTTTGATTTGCGCAATTCATGGGCAATTGAAAAACACCTGCTCCAACGAAAGGAAGAGATGACATCGACGGACTCTTCGAATCGTCCATATGTGAGCCGGAGCGGAACCAAGTTGGCGGCTGCTTTGGATGCCTTCAAAGTTAAACCGGCCGGTTGGGTGTGTGCCGATCTGGGCTGTAACGTGGGTGGATTTGTCGATTGTTTGCTGCAACATGGTGCTGAGAAGGTTTACGCCATCGACACCGGTTACGGAACATTGGCCTACACGTTGCGCAAAGATCCGCGGGTGGTGGTTATGGAACGCACCAATGCCATGCACGTAGCCCTGCCCGAGCTAATGGATCTAGTCACCATTGATGTGGCCTGGACACCCCAGCACCATATCCTTCCTAATGCCCTGCGATTGCTCAAACCCGACGGTCGAATTATCACGCTGATCAAACCCCATTACGAAGCCGATCAAAGCCAACTCCGTGAAGGTGTACTGGAACCTGAATCGGCCAGGGAAGTTTTGGATCAGATATGCAAACATATTACCAAAATGGGGGCAAAAATTGGGGGGATTATTGAAAGCCCGATCACCGGCAACAAGGGAAACGTCGAGTTTCTGGCTTTGTTGACAATTGACAGATAATCGAATCCAAATTATTGAAATAACCGTGGTATTCTAATGATTCTGCTTATCAAAAGGAGTTGATTGATGTCAAACACAAACGATAATCTGAAAGAAGCCTTCGCCGGTGAGAGTCAAGCTAACCGCAAATACCTGGCCTTCGCCAAACAGGCGGAGAAGGACGGCCTGCCCAACATTGCCAGGCTGTTTCGTACCATTGCTGAAGCGGAGACGATCCACGCCCACGGCCACCTGGAAGCTTTGGGCGCCATCGGTTCAACGACGGAAAATTTGCAGGCCGCCATCGACGGCGAAACCTATGAATACACCCAAATGTACCCTCCCATGCTGAAACAGGCCGAGGCCGAGGGACACAAGGCCAAACGGATGTTCGGCTACGCGGTCGAGGCCGAGGCCGTCCACGCTCGGATATACCAACAGGCATTGGAAGCGGCCCAAAATGGAAAGGACCTGAGCGAGTCGCAGATTTATCTATGCCCGATCTGCGGCCACATCGAGCTCGGCCGGCCACCGGAAAAATGCCCCATCTGTAATGTCAAGGCAGATAACTACATACAGATATAGCCGAACATTTTTTAAAATGTCTACATAGATGCAAAATAATAGTTATGTCTTATCCGGTCCGAAGTGGCGCCAGGAGGCTTTATCCTTAGGCAGAGGAGCGACAAAAGGTACTCGCTCGATGAAATCCTGGATCCAGCGGCGCATTTGTTTCTTGACACCGGCCGTCTCGGATTTACCGGCAAGGTTGTTCAACTCCAACGGATCGGTCTGGCGGTCAAAAAGCATATCCCCATAACCTTCCTGCGGTTTAAGCCAGATACCAAGCTTGTAACGTTTGCCGATGGCGGTTATCTGCGACCAGTTTTCAGAAATTATGAACCGCCGGTTCAACGGCCTCCCCTCTGTTAACAATAGTCGTAATGATCTGCCTTGCATATCGTAACCACCGGGTGATTTGATACCGGCAAGATCCAACAACGTGGGATAGAGATCGATGGTCTGGGCCAAATCATCGGTAGCGAGTCCCCTTTTAATATGCCCGGGCCAGCGTAACAGCAGCGGTACGCGCAAGGTATCTTCATAAACATTATGCCCCGTAGCGCATTTTTCAATCATGCCGTGAGCCCCTACGAAATCGCCATGATCGGAGGTGTAAATAACGATAGTATTGTCGGCCAGACCCTCCCGCTCCAACACGTCAAGAATAGTGCCGATGTGATGATCGATTTCAGTAACCAGGGCATAGTAATAACCGATGTACATGCGATAGAGATTGATATCCTTGGCCGCCAAAGCCAGGCACCAGGGTTTGCCTGTGTTCTGCCGCAAACCGCGCAACCCTGGAGGGAGTTTTTCCATCGGTTCGTACAGGCCGGCCGGCAGCTTCAGTTTGTCCAGGTTATACATATCCACGTATTTTGGCAGCGGGGTATAAGGCTGGTGGGGACGATAAAACGAGGCCCAACAGAAGAAAGGCTGGTCGTGATCTTTCATTTCCCGAATGAATTCAATAGTCTTGTTTGCCGTAAAGGCCTCCATCGTATTTTCAGGCCGAAGTTGGGAAAGCAAACAAGCCATAGGTGCCGCCTGATTACCCGGCAAACGATAGCCGAATTCCGCATTCCAATCACGTTCAAATTCTGTTAACTGGCCCCGTTTTTCAACCCAATGACGATAAAGTTCCTCCGAAGGCTCGTCACTCAAATGCGAGTATCTCACGTCCCAACCGATATCAAGTCGCGGCGGCAAGTGTCGTTTGCCAAAAGCAGCGGTTCGATACCCATTGTCACGCAACACCTGAGCCAAAGGTTCAAAGCGCTCAACTTGCGACGGACGATCGGGATTGTGCAGTACTCCCGTTGTTCGCGGATACTG
>CP070790.1:629508-632262 GCA_020346805.1 Planctomycetota bacterium | reverse complement strand
TCATCCCAGGCCTGTGGATCATCCTGAGGTGTCGTTCCGGAAGATTTTTTAAAGAGCTCGAGTGTTTTTTTGTCATATGGGTAATCGACACCGGCGGCGCTGCCATGAGTAACAAAACGAATATAATCCATATGCAGCCCGTCCAGATCATAATTCGTACATAATTCCCTGAAGACCTCGGTAATATAATTTCGCACCTCCGGCAGGCATGGATTGAGGATTACATAATGATCCGTCAAAGGTTGGCGGTTGCCCTGCTGATCGACCAGGAACCACTCGGGATGGGTGTGGAATAACTGCCGACGATCCTTGGGTGGTTCTTCACCCCGCCAGGCGGGCATTACATTAACCCATGCATGCAATTCGATATGGCGGCGATGGGCCTCATCAATTGCCAGGGCGAGGGGATCAAAACCCGGATCTTTATGATCAAATTGCACTGCCCACGGTTCGATACTTGAGGGATACAAAACCGTACCATTGCCGCGTACCTGAAATATAATCGTGTTCATGCCCAGACTTGCACAGTTTTCCACAACCTTTTTTACATCATCGGCACTCCGGTAATCCCAACGGGTGACCCATATTGCCCGGGTAGGCCCCACTTTCCGAATATAACTTTCCTTCGCACATCCGCTTAATGTCGCAAGTACACAAAAGGCAATAACCGCTACATGCGACAATAATGTTCTGACATATCCGTTTGGTATTTGCCGATTGCACATGATCGTTCTCCCATACAAGATTATGATTATGCTCAAACTGAGCACAAGACCAACTCATATTCAAGAAAAATGTCCGCTGCGCCACACGACTGTGCAACTAAATATGATTCATCTCCAGCGGTTTGATATTAATTTTTTAAGTACTTCAATACAGTAAATCAGAGCCCTGGGTAAATGAAAGGGATCCTTGACCGGCAGGGCTACAACATCGGTAATAGGGTTTCCGCGCCTATCGAGCTTTTGCTTCCATTCGCCATGCGACTTTACAGGGTAATGGGTAAAGCTGTAATCGCGGATTCGCTCATGCCACTCCAGACACCAGGACTGCTGACAATATAAATACGCCAGTAATGTAGCGTAAAGGGCTTCCGTATGCGGCCACCATATTTTGCTGTCGTGGAAATCCCAGGCAACCTCTTCTCTCCCATCGGCATCCACGGCAAGAAACAGGCCGCCGTATTCTGTGTCCCATCCAATTTCAAGATGGCGATGGATCGCCTCGATCGCACGATTTATGGTGGCTCGATCACCATTTGTATCTGCAATATGCATCTGGAACCACATTGACTCGATGGCGTGGCCAGGCAAAACCACCGTACCTGCCGGTGGTTCGATCTCGCTGCCGTCCGCATGCAGCCATTCCAAAACCAATCCTCGATCCGAACGAAGAAAAGTTTCCATGACTCGACGATGATGCATTTGAGCGGCCCGGCTCACTACGGAATCCCCCGTAACCTCGGCAAGCTCATGATAAGCCAGGGAAAATATCATACTTAAACCATGTACAAGTCGATCTGGAAGAATCGGATAGGGGTGAGCCGGCGGTGGTTCGCTGCCGTTAAGAGCGGCTTCGGTTGCCCTAAAGGTTTTTAAGGCCAGTTCATGCAAATGATCCTCACCGGTAGCTCGCCACAATTCGACCAAGCCATAAATGGCGAATCCATCCGTGTATATGCTCTCGTATCCCCGCTTCAGCCGGCCATCGCCATCCATCAGCAGAGGCCAATGCCCATCATCCAACGGACCATATGCCGACAAAAAAGAGTAAATACCTTGTGCAATTTTAAGCCATTCCGGCCGGGCTTCAATAGTGTTGTAGAGCTTACTGAAAACCCATACCGCCCGCCATTGCGACCAACCCCACCTGTCGCGGCTAATAATACATCCTTCATCGCTGATACAGGTATTGATTCCTCCGTTGGCATCGATTGCATAGCGCGTCCAGAAGGGAACGACGTTATCAACCAGCGTTTCTCGATACAAACCAAGTAGATTTGAGAAATCCATTGAATACCCTACTCTGATGAAGCGTAATCTTTGCTTGCCCGTAATCGTCTAACAAGCATGATCGCGCCCAATAAAACAAATGACAATCCAACACCACAATTCATAGTCAATGCCAGTCTGCCCGTTACCCAAGGCGTAATAAGCAACATCATGGTACCGATTGCAATTATTGAAATGCCGACCACGAAAAATGGTGAAATTGCTTTCCTGTCTGCAGGGATGGTTAGTTGAAGATCCTCCTGGGCCTGGCCGATGGGTACCTTAAGCCGATCAAGGAACAGGTTGATACGGTTTAGCTCGGATTCATCCTGCCGGTCAAGTCTACTCACCGTTATCATCGCGATAAGCGTCACTGCTGTTGAAACCCAAATTATAGCACTCTCTTTCCTCCACAAGATACCGAGAAACTCAAAAGTGTCGGGGCACAAGAAAAATAACGTCAGTCCTGACGCAATGCCAAACAGGAAGCCGGCCAATGCGCCTCTGTTGGTTACCCGCCGGGACAACAAACCTGCTATCATTGGGATTGCCACTGGAGCGGTTGCAACGCTGAACAACTTAACCATATTCTGGAAAAGACCCTCTCCACCTACTCCCACCATGAGGAATGCCACACCTAACGATATGACACCAATCAGAAGAGTCATCAGCCTGCCGACTAAAACCAATTCCTTCTGAGAAGCATCCGGCCGGACATATCTGCGATATACGTCGTTAGTCAGAACACTGGCGCAGACGTTGT
>CP070790.1:625996-629408 GCA_020346805.1 Planctomycetota bacterium | reverse complement strand
TACGCTGATCGGCAACGTGAATTGCGGTTTGCTGGATACGGGGACGGACGCCGAATGTATCGAATCGGCACGGTATGCATTGAAATACGGAATGCCCGGCGGTCGATACATTTTCTCAACCAGCAATTGCATTTACACCGGCATGCGGCTGGAACGCTATGAGTTGATCCTCGATATCTGGCGGAAGGAAGGCAATTACGCCGAGTGATACAATAAAAAATATTATACTACATAGCGCGAGTTATTAATCCACTAACTTCTCAAACTGATCGATTAGGCGCGGAATGCGGCTTTCTGTAATTGCTGTTATTCGTGGCAGCTCTGGTTATTCGGGAGCAGTTGTCGGCGGCCTGGCCCCAAGGTGGATGCGGGGGATCTGGAGTTGGATGGAGCGGACGTAGTGTTTGTCTTTTTTAAACCAGACGGCGACCTTGACCGTATACATGCCGGGCTTCTCATACCAGTGCTCGGGGGCGGCTACGGGTGATCGCTTTTGACCGTCACCAAAATCCCATAAATATCGGCGGGGTTCAAATGAGGCCTTCACGCTGAATCCCACCTTCATGGCATCGACCGGATCGTCGTGGACGTTGACCCGCACCCACGGCCGCTTGCTGACTACCTCTTTAAAAAACAAATAGACTGGCAGTGGATCGCGTTTGTGGATGCCGGGGCGTTCCAGAACATCCGGTTCCATATCATGGTTGCGGAGCCAGGTGATACAGTCCTCGGCCCGATCGATGGGGTCGATGTGACCGTAGGTCATCTGAATCGGCTGATAACGATCAAGGAAGGGGACGCAGGGTTCAAAGAACTTGGTGTTGAAATTACCCTGACGGATGGACAGTGCCCGAAAAACATCGGGATGGCGCAGGCCGGTAAAGAGCACGGCATAGGCCCCCGCGGACCAGCCGGTCAGGAAAATGCGATTTTCATCAACCGAGCGAGCGGCCTTAACGGCACGGATTATGGAGAGGATAGCCGCCTCATCCTCCATTTGTAGGGCTATCTGTTGTTCCGCCTGGGGATGGATGCCGGAGGTCCCCACTAACTCCGGAGCTATCAGCAAAAAGCCCTTCTGCTCGGCCAGGCCCTTCCACTCGTCGAATTGCCGACTGGCGGTATCAAAAGGTACGGTGCCGTGGCAGGTGACCACTATGGCCCATTTTTGACGATCATTATAGCTGGTGGGTACGTAAAGATAGTATTTCCGGGCGAATTCCGGATCCTGCTGAGTGAGACACCTGCCGGGGGCCGAAAGATTGCTAACCACCGGGCAGCCCGTGGAACAAAGCAAAACCAGCCCTGACAGGTACAAAAGTATCGAACGTTTGAAATAATCTTTTGAAGCCAAGGACATCCTCGCTTTACAGATTCGCTTCCTCGCTTACCTCGTTCTGGCAGTGATTATCCGCATGACGGATAAATTATCAACAAAAGACCGAACGGCGAGTGTCGAGATTGAGGCAATGGTTCTGCGGTTAAATTACACAGGTTCTGCCCCATTTGGACCCGCCCGCTTGAATAAATGCGAAAAATCGTTATTTTATAATAGTTTAGTGATGTATAAGGCAGATTAATCCGGTACCCCTTAGCGGGAGGATAGGCCGTGGCCAAATCAAAACATGCTCCTGCATTGTTCGAGGTGATCGAAACCGACAAGTCCGGCAAGGATTCAGGCGGCAAGTTGGCGGTACCCAAGTGGTGGAAGAGTGGGCAAAAGGCCAAATCCGCCCCACCCCCGGCGCCTAAGAAGGCCCCGGCGGAGAGGACGACCTCCGATCCTGATATTGTGCCTCCTCGTACCTCGACGGCGTCCGCGACTCCACGGGCCGATTCCGGCCCGATTGAAATCACCGACCAGCCGCGACCTTTGTTTCAAATGCGAGGGGGAAGGATAGAGATCTCGCTCAATCCGGTGAGCTCTTTTGTGGTTGCTACCGTATTGGTGGTCTTGATCGTGGCCAGTTATCAGATCGGCACCATGGTCGGTGGTCCAGCCAAACGCGCCGACTCACAGGCAGATGCCGGTCGGTTGGATGCCAATAACATCGATGATGCCCTCAAACGACCGGCAAATTCCAGCGTGCTGGACGTCGGTCCTACGGCACTGATTGGCGACCGGAGCAATAACGACCAGGGCGGCAAATCAAACGCCCATATTTTGATGCCTCGAAGCTCATCGGCAGCGATTACCGCCAAAACCGGAAAAAGAGTACCGGGCCTGACCTATGTTGTTTTGGAAAGCTTCAAGCCCCAACATTACAAACAGGCCGAACATGCCCAGAACTGGTTCAGCCGAAAGAAAAACGTTATTACCACCCTGGAGAAAAAAGGCGACCGATGGGTTCTGATCAGCGTCGATGGCTTCGAAAGCAGAAAAAAGGCACAGCCATACCGAGAAGGTATTATAGCCATGGGGGCTGAATACTTTAGAGAATTCCGCGGAAAAGCAGACTACAATTTCCGCGATCCTGCTTTATTTACTGAATAAGCTCAGTAGAAAGTATGATGTAAACATAATTGTAAACACCGAATGGTGAAACTGCTTGAGATCAGGAGATTTTATTAATGTCTATCGATCGTTCACTAAAAACCACAAAAGGTTTATCACGTCACCGTAATGTACTTAGTCGGGCGGAACGAATTAAAAAGCTGACCGACGAAGAACGTTGGGATGAGGCCCTGAGCGTTTTCGGCCTGCCCAAGGTTGCCAACCGAAATCTTAGGGTCGGCAAGAAGACCAAGAAGAAACAGGAAGTCCCGGGTGAAGCTGAAGCTGCAACAGAAGAGAAAAAGGAAGAAACCCCAACCGAAGGATCTTGATTTTGAGTTTGCGGCCACCCTTTACTTGCCGCTTTAATTCGGGATTCCTGACTAATGAAAGAACCGCGTGCCGACCAATTCCTGGCCGATCGAAGTGTATCCGTTGATGCATCGGGTATCCGCAAGGTCTTCGATCTGGGAGCCAGACTTGAGCATCCGATCAACCTGTCCATCGGCCAACCGGACTTCGATGTACCTGAGTGCGCCAAACAGGCCGCCATCCAAGCTATACAAGACGGAAACAACGGTTACACGGTTACCCAGGGTATCAATCCGCTTCGTGAGCGTATCGCCGCCGATCTGGAGTCGGAACTTGGGCTATCGCTCCCGGTTTTGATCACCTCGGGAGTATCCGGAGGGATTCTGCTATCCCTGATGGCCCTGCTGAATCCGGGCGATGAGGTCCTATTGGGCGACCCATACTTCGTGATTTACAAACATGCCATCAAACTGGTCGGCGGCGTACCCGTCTATGTCGATACCTACCCTGACTTTCGATTCGATGCGGATCGGTTCGAGGCCGCCGTCACCCCCAAAACCAAAATTCTGGTGATCGATACCCCCAGCAATCCCACTGGTGTGGTTT
>CP070790.1:620693-625896 GCA_020346805.1 Planctomycetota bacterium | reverse complement strand
TTGGTGATGCTGCGCGAGCTTGCCGGCCAGCTTGAGATTGCCGTCAGTAATCCAAATAACCAGTCGCTGAGTGTGAACGTAGATATCAACCGGGAATTGATCGGTACCGGTGCAACCTGGATGCCCGGATCGGGCATTACGCGGATCGCCTTTTCACTTCCCGCCGGCTGGGATGCCGGCAAGAGTGAAGTTCGCATACTCGACGAGGTGGATAATGCTCAATTCATAAGCAGCACAATCCCCGAGACCATGGTTACCGGCCAAATTATCACTGTCAGCGTGGCCATGAAAAATAACGGCAGGACCATCTGGACCAGAGACGACGGCCATAAACTGGGGGCGGTCGGCGATAGCGATCCGTTTGCCAGTACCAGACATTTGTTGCCGTCCGGGGTATCTATTAATCCCGGCGAACAGTATACCTTTACATTTACCATGACGGCACCCGGTACGACGGGCACTTACCTGACCGATTGGCAAATGGTACATGAAAACGAGCGCTGGTTTGGTGATATTCATGCCAAGAACGTGACCGTTCAAACACCACCGTATGATCCGCCTACGATTACTCAGCATCCGCAATCCCAGACGGTGATTCGCGGTGAAACGGCCCAGTTTTCGGTATCGGCTACCGGGCAGGGAACCCTGACCTATCAGTGGTATAAGGGTGGGGGAATCTTGAATAATGGCGGTAATATTTCGGGAGCCACATCTGCTGCGCTTCAGATAACGAACGTACAAGACATTGATGAAGGTGACTACCATTGCGTGGTAAGTAATGCAGGAGGGAGCACCCCGTCAAATATTGCTACCTTGTCGCTGCCTGCTCCCGGAGACTTTGATATTGATGGCGATGTGGATCAGGAAGACTTCGGCCATCTTCAGGAATGTATGACCGGGATTGGAAATCCCCAGACCGATCCCGACTGTCAGGATGCAGACCTCAATAACGACACCGATGTCGACCTGGATGATTATGCCATATTTGCCAATTGCATGAATGGGGTCAATCAGCCACCCGCATGTTTATGATAAATGGAGTCGTGGGGTTCTTGTATCACCGATCTGGTAACGAGCTGGAAATATGAACAGGCGAGTAATATTCTTAATCGCTGCCCTCATTGTAGTTGGTACTTGGTGTCCGCAGGTATTCGCTCAACCCGGCTATTGGGTAGGTATTGATTTGGGCAATACCAACGTTTCCACCGGCATCACCCATGTCCAGCCCGCCGACGGCACCACTACACCGGCAACGATCGGAGGATTGAACTGCCGAAAGAACCTGGACCCTGCCACAGATAACTATATGTACTTTGCGGTGGATAATAATTACGCTTTTCAGGGGGACAGTCCGAATCTCTATATAACCATTCATTATTACGATTCGGGGACCGGGCGACTCAGGCTTCAATATGATGCCGCGAGTGGTAGCTACATTAATGGCAGCGAAGTCGATCTGACTAATAGCAATAAATGGAGGGAGTGGAGTTTTCACGTGACCGACGCTTATTTCGGCGATCGGCAGGCTAATGGGGCGGACTTCCGAATACATAATGTTTTTGGCGGTACTAATTTTTATTTTGACCAGGTTTACGTGCGGAGATTCTGTGAAGGGCAAAGCGATTGCGTCCGTCTGGTTCCCTCAACATGGTATCACGATCCCAATCAACAAGGTCTTCACCATGGCGAACAGGCACGGGACATGTTTGAGAATCCCGGGCAGTGGCCGCAAGCCCGGGCAGAGACGGATATTTTTGGTATAGCAAGCATGGACATTGCCTACGGAGGTTGGACAGATCAGGAAATTCAGACCTGGATGGGAATGATCCAGGAATGGGACTTGCTTTTTTCCATGGAGGATGGGGCCATTCCCGGGTGGACCTGCGATAGCCAGGTGGCTTTTAACAACACCAGCAACAATCTTATAGGCCGCATATTCAACAACGGGGGACGGGTAGATATTATTACCAACGATCACTCACTGTCCAAAGCCATCCAATATCATTGCTGGGGGACGACTCTGCAATCCAATTATGCAAATGCCCTGGCGGAGGTGGTTGAATGGTATAGCCTGGTGCGGACAAATTACCCGGATATGCAAATATTCGAATGGTCACCCTATCCCCATCTTTCGATATCCACTATTCAGAGCTGGATCAGGGATGTAAACGACGGATGTGGGGCAATCGGTATCAGAGGAATGGATGCATTTCTGCTGGATGTCGATTGGCGGCGGTTCCCTGGGGATGGTAATTGGTCTCAGGTTAAGTCGCTGGAGAACTATTGTAGGACACGGGGTGTTCCGTTCAGCCTGGCATACTGGTGTGCGCCGCATACACGTAGTTTGAATGATGCGGATTGGTATAACGACGTGATGAGGCAGGGTAACGACTATCGCAATGTGGGTGGTCAACCCGATGTGTACGATCACGTCAGCTGGGAGACCATACCTACGGCCGTTCCGGAAACACAGGCTTATACCCAGACATATACGTTAGTTGATTTTGTGGCCCAGTTTGTCCCCAGCCATGTGGTGGATTTGTACGATGCGGAGTTTGTCGGCAGCACCATTCCTGACTCGATGGTTACCAATGAGCAGCGGGTGGTTGCGGTGACCATGAGGAACAGCGGGGCCTTGACCTGGACGCGAGACGAAGATTATAAACTGGGAGCGGTAGGCAATAACGATCCCTTTGCCAGCACCCGCCATTTGTTGCCCCAGGGCATGTCGGTCAAGCCCGGCGAACAATATACATACACTTTTCAGATGACGGCACCGGCAACGGCGGGTACCTATCTAACCGATTGGCAGATGCTTCGTGAACTGGTGCGCTGGTTTGGCGATATACATGGCAAGAATGTGATCGTGCAGGCCCCGACCATTAATCCGCCAACTATTACTCAACATCCACAATCTCAGTTGGTACCCCGCGGCAGTACGGCCCAATTTTCAGTGTCGGCTGCGGGCCAAGGCACACTTGGCTACCAGTGGTATAAGGACGGCGAGTTTGTGAGCGATGGAGGAAATATTTCCGGGGCCACAATGGATACTCTTGAAATATCCGATTGCCAGGAATCCGAGGAAGGAGAGTATCATTGTGTAGTCAGCAACGCAGGAGGCAGTACCGCTTCAAATGCAGCCACTTTGTCTCTGCCGGCTCCCGGAGATTTTGACATCGACGGCGACGTGGATCAGGAAGACTTCGGTCATCTCCAGCTATGTATGAGCGGGATTGGTATCCCTCAGACCGATCCCGACTGTCAGGATGCGGATTTTGATGACGATACTGATGTGGACCAGGGTGATTTTAATATATTTGAAAACTGTATGAGTGGTTCCAATCGGCCGCCGTTATGTTTATAATAGTTATAAGGAGGTTGTGAAGAAGGATTAATACATGAAACGTCTTGGCACTTTGTTGATCTTTCTTGTCATCTCATTCCTAAATCCTTATGTCCTAATGGCCCAGTTACCGTCAGGTACTCCTCAGTTAGACGCGGTCGATCCGCATCGTTTTGTAATCGATGGCCAGCAATGGTATCCCTCGGGTACCTACCCCAATCTGGCCGCACTAACCCTGCGGACAGATGGATCGAGTTTGCAGACCTATTACCAGACCTTACACAACAAGTTACAAACATACGGCATCAATTATTATCGTTGTGTCTTTACCTTCGGCCAGCCCTATGCCGCTTCAAAAAACCATGAAACGCTACCTTATAATCGCTCCAGTACGCCAGGAGCGGCAGACGGTGGAAATAAATTCGATATAAGCTATTTCAATAATTCACACTTTGATTACTGGCGAAATGTTATTCAGGACGCCGACTCCAAAGGCATCGTTGTCCAACTGTGTATTTTGGAGAGCTGGCACATCAACAAGTGGGATCATGGAGTCGGTTGGGGCTTGAAGTATGATTTTTATATAGGTCAGAATAATATTAATGGTTTGGATGTGGGAACAGAGGCCAATTGGCACAGCACTACCCATGCCGTTTATGACTACCATAAAACAATGATACGTGAAGTGGTGGATCGACTGGGCGACCTGCCGAATATCGTTTGGGAAGTCTGCAACGAGCCTAAGCCATATTACGAATCCTGGGCTAAGCCGTTGGGTAATTATTTGAAATCTTATGAGTTAGCGATCAGAGGATACAATCATGTCTGCATGCCGGTGGATTTGCCCGATCATCAGAATTGTCCCGGTAATACCAATGTAGGTAATATACCGCTGTTGCATACCGATTTGGTGGCTAGTTTTGCTGACAATGAGGTGTTGATTGCGGATAACGACACCGGCGACCACTACTTGAGTAAGCACGATCGCCGAAAAAGAGCCTGGGCGGCATTGACCGCCGGTGCCCACAACGACTACTTCCAACTGAGCATGGGCGAATTAAGCACCCTGAATTCCTCCGATATTGCCGAGGGTATGCAATACATGGGCTATGTCCACAAGTTCCTTTCCGATTTGTCGGTAAACCTGCAGGGTATGTTCCCATCGGACGGCGTGTTAACCAATGGCTGGTGTTATGCCCGCTCTGGGGATGAATACATCATTTATTTGATCTCCGGGGGCGGTACCACAGTTTCCGGGCTGCCTTCGTATTATTCGGCCACCTGGTTCAATCCTCGCGATGGAGCAACCCAGCCTGCCGGCATCGGCCCCACATTCAATGCTCCCGATACCGACGATTGGATTTTGTATATTTCTTATGATCAGGAGCCGTATAATGGCACGCCTGCTGCTATTCCGGGGACGGCCCAGGCTGAAGATTATGACATCGGCGGAGAGGCTATTGCCTACCACGACACTTCATCGGGCAATGCCGGCGGCGAGTATCGCAGCGATGATGTGGATATTACCACCGCTGCCGATACCGGCGGCGGATACTGTATAGGATGGACGGAAGACGGTGAATGGCTTGAATATACCGTCGATGTTAATTTATATGGCATTTATGATATCAATGTGCGAGTGGCTTCCTTGTCGGCAGGCGGAACATTTCATATTGAAGCAAACGGCGTAGACGCCACCGGCCCGGTGAGCTTCGGCCCAACCGGTGGATGGCAAACCTGGGATAACGTTACCATCCCCGAGGTTATATTCAACGCTGGTCCCCAGATTTTACGGAGGGCTATCGACTCGGCCGGCTGGAACCTCAACTGGATCGAAGCTTCCCTGGTGGCTGCAATTGT
>CP070790.1:614200-620593 GCA_020346805.1 Planctomycetota bacterium | reverse complement strand
GTATGAAACCAGGTACAGCCTCCGACCGTTTCTTAGACGTGTAGTAATTCTGGTACTTGTTATAGGGGGGGTGCTGTCGGTAATGGTGTACTTGGCGGCCGAACCCTTGGGGCGTTTTCTGTTTACCACATTGGATCGAAGCCAAGAAACCGTTTCCGGTGGTACCTCTGCCGGATTAACCCGCTTGGTGGCCTGTACCACCTTTGCATTGATCATATACTTCTTGCTTTTATCAATCCTCAAGGGATTGCGCATGTTCAGGGCCGTCAGCTTGATGGAACTTGTAAACAATATCGTCTTTACTCTGCTGGCCGTGGTGGGGGCATTGAGTGGGTTCAAAAACGCCAAGGCTATTGTTGGCTGTTACTGCTTAACCCTGGTTACCGTAATTATATTATTTGCCATCCCATTATTGAGTGTTATTCGCGGAGCGGAAAATCAGCTAAAGCCCATTGGTAAAACCGCTGGTAACGCCGGTAAAAAGTCGATCATTGAACAGATGTTGCAGTTCAGTGTGTGGGCGGCGTTTGCCGCTGTAATGTGGCAGACACTTCAATATTATCCTATGTGGTATTTGCAGAAGGTGCATGGCTTGGAGGTCACTGGTGTTTTCGGTGGAATAAGACTCATTACCCAGGCAGTGCTAATCGGGGCGGTGGCTATTGTTACGGTGGTACAGACCTCCGTTACTAAAACCTGGGAGGCGCGAGGCCGAAATGAGGCCGATCGTCAACTGCTGGTGGCCTACAAGTCAACTGCCTTACTGCTGGTGATCGGTTGTGCGGTGTTGGCCGCGCTGGCCCGGATAGTTATACGCCTGTTTCCTCCGGAATTTGCCATCGGTGTTGATATCATGCCGCTGTTGTTAATGTTTTTCCTGATCGGTGGACATCTGGCCTTTTTGGCTATCCATTTCAGGTTGATTGAAAAAACTCGTTATATGTTTTGGCCTTGGGCCATCGGTGTAGCCAGTAGTGTCGGGCTGGGAAAATTTATGATTCAACCCGGGCTGGAGCCGCAGGCTGCTTTGACCGCGGCAGCGTGGTCGGGTGTCCTGGGAATAACTGCCGCCCTTGTTGGCTGCTTCATTCTGATTATCGGGGAACGGCGACCCCTCGGCGCCGGGGCCTGCGTCTTGCTCGGGTCAACTTATGCCATTGCTTTGCCGATTTATTTATTGGTGCCCACCGTACTGGTCTTGATGATTTTGGCGTGGTTCACCAACATAGTCTTTGATAATGATGAAAAACAGTGGCTTCGACATTATGCATCGGAAGGTAGGGACACAATACGTCGAATCTTTTCTGCAACATCCTCATAGGCAGCCTTAAATGTCATGATTTGCACTACACAAAAATCAACATCAAACTTAAGGGCAATATCAGGTGATTCCGTAAAAGCAGGAAAACTTCCAACTCTCACCGCGGTGATTTGTACGTGTAATCGTCCTCAATCATTATCGGTCTGTGTTCAATCCGTGGTTCGTCAATCTGTTCCCCCTATGGAGTTAATAGTAGTTGACGATGGCCGATTAAATGATCAAGAATTGGAATCGATGACCCAAAGCTGTAGATCGGCCGGTATTTCATTTGAATATCTCCGTAAAGATAAGCCCGGTTTGCCCAAATCTAGAAATCTGGCCGTCCGTCGCGCCCACGGTGATATAATCCAGTTCCTTGATGACGATGTTGTCCTCGACCCCCAATTTTGCCGTGAAATCCTGCAGTTATATGCCGACGATACCGCCGGCGCAATTGTGGGTACTGAGGGCAGTTTGAGCAAATCTCAGTCGCCTACACTGAGTACCCGAATCATCGATTATGTGTATCGTATAGCCGGCTGGTGGGCTTTGAAACCGCGTACATGTTCGCCTGCACCGATACCGGAGTCTCTACATGATCGTAATAGGACGATGCCAACCTGGAAAATTGCCGGCGCCACCATGGCCTTCAGGCGCTCGGCCCTGCTCGAAAATGCATTTGATGAGGCGTTGTCCGGCTATGCTCTGGGCGAAGATCGGGATATGGCCTATCGGATGAGCGCCCGAGGCTGGATCGTGCGGTCCTGCAAGGCCAAAGCCGTGCATTATGTCGATCCTTCCAGTAGACCCCCTTCGTATCTTTTCGGTCAGATGATCGTGCGTCATTATGTGCGTATTATGACCCGCAACGGCTTCGTACGTATCGGCGACAGGCTGGTAATCGGTTACAGCCTGACCGTTATCGCCTTGTCTTTGCTTGGCTTTTCTTTGGTAAATCCCAAACGTTTCTTCCCCCAGTTTCTCGGCATGATATCCGCTGCCGTAACTTTATTTGTGGATGTGTTACTTAACCGGATCGAATCTGCAGATTGCGTCGAATAATTTTGCCCCCTGCCATTTGGCTACTACTTCGTCTTTTATAAACGCCAACCGAAACACGTCGCATTTGAACTTTTGATCCCAGTTGCTTTCCACGCCGCGCCCCATACCCTCCAACACTATCAGGTCGCTATCGGCAGCAGCAGCATTACACTCATCGCTGATTCGGCTCAAATCGATCAAAGGCATATCTCCCCCGGAATCAACCGTGGTGATCAGCTTATCTTTAATCAAATCGGCCAATACCGAGTCGCATCCCGATAACTGCTCCAAAAGCGGATTCAACTCCTTAATGGTGATATCGTTCAAAGCCGCGGTGGAATTGGCCGCCAGCACAACTCGCATGCCCTTGCGGGCCATCTCACGAACCGGCGGAATCACGCCGAGCACGATGTCCGGCCCCGCATTATCAACAAAGAAAAGCACTTGTCTCCACCGGTTGGCCGATTCCAGCATACTTCGTACCGCATCGGTATCGTCGATAAACCACGGGCGCGAGGGAACCTGCTCCAATGCGGATAAAAAATCAATCTGCCCGCGCTTGTACATCTCGATGGTTTTCGGTGACCCCATGTCGAAGATGTTTCCTGCAAACAGGCCGCGAAAAAGCATGTCCCATCGCTTCTCGTCGGTGGTTTCATCGATAACTTTGATGATGTCCGGGTACATCCTCACCGCAGCGGCATTTTCATATTGCTTGACGATTTTGTACGGATCGTTGAAGCCGAACTTGCCCAGCATCGATTGTCGAAATTGACATAAGGTCAGGGTGTTTACTTTGCCGAAATCGGCCGGGTTGTTTCGCCGGGTGGTAATGCCCGCTTCATATTCAATACACAGTTCCTGCCAGCGTAGCTCATTATCTTTGTTCAACAAACCATCTTCGCGCAGCTGCGATTCTATATGTTTGGGAAAGTTGGCGAATAAATTCAGCCAATAGGAAAGATCTTCGGGATCATCTTTCAATCCCCAACTAAATGACTGATACCCCTCCGGGTCTTCCAACTGACATAAAACCGCCATTATTACCTCATTTCATATCTTCGGGGATGGGTATGACTTGTCCCGCACCGTTTACACACGCCAGCACAGTTGATGCTTCACATAACAATACCCCGTCGCGATATAATTTATATTCATGATCGATCCGCGCCTGTGTTTGCCGAGTTATGCGGACCTTGATTTTCACCACGTCGTCGTAACGAACCGGTTTGAGGAATTTGCATTCCGTCTTGGCCACTACGAAAAATACACCCCGTTCCTCCAGATCGCGATAGCGCACTCCGTTTGCCCGCAGCAGCTCCGTCCTGGCCATCTCGAAATACTCAAAGTATTTGGCATGATGCAGAACCCCCATCGCATCGCATTCTGCGTATCGCGCCCGTATCTCAATCTCACATTCTTTTATTTGTTCTTTCATGGCAGGCTCTTATTTGCATCTTTGATACCGGGAAATTGTTTGAAAAACGTATCATGAGCTGGCCGCGACCGTGAGGAAGCAGAAATCACTGTTTGTTGAAGGTTGTGCGTTATTGTAATAAATTCTGTTAAACGTTTTACCATTTATTCCCATTCAATCGTGCTCGGCGGCTTGCTGGATATATCGTAGGTCACTCTATTGATACCCTTCACTTCATTCATAATCCGCGATGAAATGCGGGCCAGTATTTCGTGATCGATATGTACCCAGTCAGCGGTCATGAAATCGGTGGTCTCCACTAACCGTATCGCCGCCACCTGCTGCCCTTCATAACTCCTGCCGTCGCCCATGACCCCGACCGCACTTACCGGCAGCAGCGTGGCAAAGGCCTGGGCGATCTTGCGATACCAGCCTGCCGACCGAATTTCGTCGATTACAATATCGTCCACCTCCTGCAGCAATGCCACCCGTGCCGGCGTAACCTCGCCGATAATACGCACCGCCAAACCCGGTCCCGGGAACGGATGACGCCACACCATCTCTTCCGGTAAACCCAGACGCTCACCCGCTTTGCGAACTTCGTCCTTGAACAAGTCCCGCAGCGGCTCAATCAACTCGAATCCCAGCTCGTCCGGCAGCCCGCCGACATTATGATGCAGCTTGATATTGTCCGCCTTGCCCGCCAGGCCCTCTCCCGATTCGATTACATCCGGATACAACGTCCCCTGGGCCAAAAATCGGGCGTTGGGAATAGCCGCTGATTCAGACTTGAAAACCTCTATGAATTCACGACCGATTATCCTCCGCTTCTCCTGCGGATCGACCACCCCCGCCAGCTTGCTTAAAAATCGATCCGCCGACCTCGCTACCCGAAGATCGATCTTGAAATGATCCCGGAAAGTCGATTCCACCAACTCCACCTCGTTTTTCCGCAGCAGCCCGTTGTCCACGAAGATGCATACCAGCCGATCCCCGATGGCCTCATGGATCAAAGTAGCCGTCACGCTGCTGTCCACTCCACCCGACAGCCCGCAGATCACCCGGTCCGTCGGGCCAACCCGCTCGCGTATCGAACGAATGGCATCATCGATAAAGTTCCCTACTTCCCAATCACCTTTGCAGCCGCAGATCTCGTACAGGAAGTTACGCAGTATCTGTCCGCCGCACGGCGTATGTGTTACCTCAGGATGAAATTGTACGCCGAAAATCGGCCGATCCTTGTGACGAACCGCCGCTATCGGGCAATTGGCCGTCTTTGCCAACGGCAAAAAATCCGAAGTCACCCGCTGCACCATATCACCATGACTCATCCACACATTCGTTCCTGCCGGCACATGGGCCAACAAATCGCTGTTATCCAGCACCTCCAGTTGCACTCGCCCGTATTCACGTGCCGGATTGGAATCCACCTTTGCCCCCAGTAGCTTGCAGCTCATTTGCATTCCATAGCAGATCCCCAATATCGGCAGGCCCATCTCCAGCAATCCCTTATTTGCCTGCGGAGCATCCGTTTCGTATACGCTGGCCGGCCCGCCCGAAAAGATCAGGCCCACCACCTTCATTTCGCTTAGTTGTTTTGGGGAAATCGTCGGCGGGCACACTACACTGAATACCCGGTTCTCCCGCACCCGCCGGGCAATCAGTTGTGAGTATTGACTCCCGAAATCCAGAATGGCAATAGTCTCGTTCATATGGCAATTATAAACAAATTCTGTCGTCCCGCTAGCTTTACCTAACCCGCTTGTTAGTACCCGCCTACACCGGTAAGATTCGACTGCTGATAATACGCATGGGTGCCCCATCTCTTTAGAGGTGGGGGAGTGATTTTGCTTATCTGTGTTTTGCGGTGCCGCACGCGGCACAAACATCCCCCCTCAACAATAGGGGATTGAGGGGGTGTGGGTTGACGTTTGTTATTGCTTGGCGCTATGGCGGTTCAATAAATTAGAACCATGAAACAATACCTCTTTCCCATCCTACTGATCATCCTGGCCGTTATCCTGCTCCACGGCCAAACCCTCCGCTTCGGCCTGCTGCTCGACGATTTCAATCACCGTGCCGAACTCCGCGATGGTGACTTCTCCTTCCGCTCCCTGGTCGAGGCCTCCCACCTCGGCGGGCACACCCGCCGCGTCCGCATGTGGTGGCAGGAACAGGCCGACCTCTTCTTCTTCCGACCCCTGGCCTTCTTCCTCATGCGCCTCCAATACGTTGTCGGCCAATGGCGGCCCGATATCATGCATGCCTTCTCCCTCGCCTGGACTATTCTCGCCGCCACCCTGGTTGTGCTGATCACTAACGCCGTCCTGGGTAATATCCGCTGGGCCACCCTGGCCGGAATATTCTTTGCCGTCCACCCCGCCAACTATCTCACCACCGGGTGGATCGCCTGCCAGAACGAACAGATGATGACGGTCTTCGTCCTCGCCGGCCTGCTCTGCTACGGCAAATACTCCGGGTGGTTCGCGTGGCATGGCCAAGCTCGCGCGGCCATGAATGGGGGAATGATTGAAGGACCATCAGAGCCCCGAGTAGCAGGTAAAGCACAACTAGCCGCGACCGTTAGGGAGCGGAAAATAAATGAAGGGTGTTGGGTGGCCCACCTCTTTAGAGT
>CP070790.1:610962-614100 GCA_020346805.1 Planctomycetota bacterium | reverse complement strand
TGCTCCCCTCGACCCAGGACAGACAGATCGAGTTCTCCCAACCGTTGCACCGCCGACCTCAGTTGAGGCACACATGCGGCCACCGCTTTGGCATTCTCTTGGGCTCGGCTGTTGGCTGTGTTCAGCAAGTACTCAAGACGCCTTCGCCAAGCCTGAGCTTCGTGCGTGACTTTGTGTGTGGGGCAATTCCCCAGGGCCTGCAAAGCTGAGGCCATGTCCTTGTGCTCTCTCGGCCTTGCCCACCTGAGCAGCAGCGCCTGGGTATCTTGGTCTTGCCAAATGGCGTTGCATTCGGCGAGCATCTTCGCAGCATCACGCTGTTGCCTCAGCTGTTTCCGGCGTCTTCTCTCTTGCTCCAGGTGCTTCGCCCTTGTAGCTTCGCGGCGAAGCTGGTTGAACAGGTCCCACGCCTCTCCATACGCATCGAACCCATCGTCGGGATCCCCCGCGGCAATGCAGTCATCAATCACGTCTCTCGCAGCCTGAGCACGTTCAAGGGCTTCGTTCCCAAGATAGCGACGAATAAATCCCCCGTTCCGCCGCAGCCACGCATCCTGCTTGGCGGCAAAATGGCTCAGGTCATCGAGCTGTTCGGGTGTGGGGTCATATGAAAAACGCCAGCTTCCACGTTTTGGTCCAGACATGTTCAATCTCCTTTCATTGTTCTGATTATTATTATGATCCCAGTCGGGCATTTGCCTTGCCCCATCGGCGGAGCTCTTCAATCTCGCCGCGCATCTGGTCGGCAATGGGGACAATCTTGGTGGTTGCTGCTTCAAGGTCCTCAGCGAATAAGGGTCGTTGGTTATCGTCGAACGCTTCAAACATTGCTTCGGTGATCACATAGTCCATTTCCGCACCGGTATACCGGTCAAGCTTATCGACAAGAGTCTCTGTTATTAGGCGTTTTGGATCCTGGTCGCGCTTGCGTAACAGAACCTCCATTATTGCTTTGCGCTCGGGGACGGTGGGCAAATCTACGAAGAAGATCTCGTCAAACCGACCTTTACGCAGGAACTCAGGCGGTAGTTGTCGGATATTGTTCGCCGTGGCAACCATGAAAACAGGCGTCTCACGCTCCTGCATCCAATTGAGAAGATATCCGAACTGCCTTTGCAGCACTCCACTGTCTCCCGAAGAGCCGGTTACTCCACCAAAAGCTTTTTCGAGCTCATCTAACCACAGGATGCAAGGCGCCTGACTTTCGGCTAACCATTCTCATCAATGTTGAGCACAAAGCCTACATTCTCCATGCTAAAACCAAATTCAGGCACACGCTTTTGGGGGGCGAGTCGTTCGTAGTATTCGTGAAGCGCTTGCAGGATCATGCTTTTATCTCCTCTTTATTGAGAGTGATTATACCGTCTTTCATCACGGCTGGGAAAAAATACGGCTGCATGTTGACAACTGCATCATGTGTGTCTTTCTGAAAATCAATATCACACAGCATATATCCCAAGTTTTGGGTTCCTCTCAACCGGGAAGCTGGAAGAGGCTCATCAGCTTCAAGGAGCCTAAAGTGAGCCGGAAATTCTCGACAACCAAGATAAGGCTGGTTAAAACATTTTCCCTTCCTTGCGCGACGATTGAATTCGTCGAGATGTTTCCCGTCGTTATTATCCTCTTTGCTCGTATATTCGAAGTGAGCTTCTATGACATACGACACATTTCGTAATATCATAGCCGCACGCTGCTGGCGCTGCTTAACATCATCGACGAATATTTCTAACGGTGTTCTTCCATTCTTCATTGCAGCTTTGACTTTTTTCAGTGGAATCTTGCTGGCCACTTCGTTTCGCCTGATGTTCATGAAGCGGATCGGATTCAACACGTGAATCCGATCAATCACCCAGCGGATCGCTGGTTTCCAGTAGATCCCCTCAAGAATCCCACGGGCCGCTGACGGCGTCATGACGTCATAGCTGACCCGTTCTACCTTCATTTCGGGTCTGGTGAAACAGGCGAAATCTCCCCAGACCTTTAGTTTGATTCCATAAGGCATGTGACCTCCTTTCTTTTATCCGATCAATGAACTCGGATCAGGATTATCAAGTCTGTTAATGTCTAAGCCTACGTTCTCATCGTACAGGTGAGAACAAACAAGAATGGGAAATATATCCCGGACTTTTTCGATACATCCCGCTTCAAACAATTTCTCCCAGTCATGTTGACAAATCTGAACAGTGTATTTTTGCAATTTCCGACTATAACCTCGCAAAAAATTGACATTTCTGATTTCTTCGATTAGCTTGCTTGCTCTTTCGTCACGTTCTATGATAACCGGCAGACTATCATCTTCAATCAATCGAAATTTGTGGGCTATCTCTCGAAAAGGAAAATTCAGTTTGCTCGTGCCTTCACCCAGAAGTCTCAGGATATTATGCTTGTCCAGACGATCTCCCTGCGACCAGTAGTAATCACGAAAATATTCTTCTACGGCTTCAAGTGATAGGATATCGTTTCCGAAACGATGTATGATGCTTTCTGCCGTTTGTGCTGTGTGTCGAAAGTATCCGGGCAAAAGCTTGTGTTCGGACCGAAATATAAAAACCTCGCCACGTTTTAACAGTCCCTCTCGATTGCATCTGCCGGCTGCCTGAGCAATTGAGTCAATGCCCGCAATGGCTCGGTAAACTACTGGAAAATCGAGATCAACTCCAGCTTCAACCAGTTGTGTGCTGACTACTCGGCAGCATTGTTCATGCTGCAAGGTTCTATGTATCTGTCCAAGAATTTTGGAGCGATCCAGAGGGCATAACGCTGCGCTCAGATGAAATACACAATCGTCATCGGAAAGTTGCTGATATAGGATTCGAGCATGCCTTCTTGTGTTCACAACACAAAGTACCTTATCGTGCTGTTTTAACCGATTAATAAGATCGACGTCACTCTGCAAACCCAAATTATGAGTCGTAACACGTTTAAGAGATTGCGAAAGAAGTCTGGGATCATCTGCAATTTCTCTGATGCTATGAAGACCGACGGGAAAATCCTTACGTTGTTGGATTGCCGGTTGTGTGGCACTGCAAAGTACAATCGAGCAGTTGTAATGTAGAGCAAGCTCGCGCAGGGTCTCGATACATGGTAGCAGCATTTCTGAAGGTAAAGCTTGGATTTCATCCAGAATGATAATACTTT
>CP070790.1:607559-610862 GCA_020346805.1 Planctomycetota bacterium | reverse complement strand
GTGGATGCCGCGGAGAAAGTGGCCGATTCCATCACCAAGGCCGGTGGCAAAGCAGTAGCCATACCCGCCGACGTACTCAACCGAAAAAGCCTGGAGTCGGCGTTGACAGAATGCCTCAAAGAACTGGACCAGGTGGACATCCTGATCAACGGGGCCGGCGGCAACCATCCCTCCGCAACCACCGGACCGGATAAGAGATTCTTCGACTTGCCCATCGAAGCATTCAGCAAGGTTATGGACCTCAACATCATAGGTACAATCCTGCCCTGTATGGTTTTTGGCCGGGCCATGGCCGAGCGGGGTGAAGGGATTATTCTGAATGTCGCCAGCATGAATGCCTTTAAACCGCTAACCAAAATACCGGCCTATTCAGCGGCTAAGAGTGGCGTAAAAAATTTCACCGAATGGCTGGCAATCCATATGGCTCAGGAATACTCACCCAAGATCCGGGTCAACGCCATTGCCCCCGGATTTTTCCTCACCAACCAGAATCGCTTTTTATTGACCGACGAAAAAACCGGCGAACTGACCCCACGAGGTAAAGCCATTGTCGAACATACGCCCATGGGCAGATTTGGAAATCAGGAAGACATATACGGCACCATCACCTGGCTGCTGTCGCCGGCTTCGGAATTTATTACCGGGGTAACCGTACCCATCGACGGCGGTTATAGCGCCTTTGGAGGAGTGTAAAACCAAAAATTGAGAATTAAAAACAGAAAAACAAAATACATAAACAATATAAGCAACTTTAATGTATGATCCGTTCTCAAGGGAGTACTTAGGATGCCAGATGCGCAAGACAAGTTGAAAGTATTCAAACCTTCACATTCGTTTTATGTGGGTATCGATTCGGACGGCTGCGTGTTCGATACCATGGAAATAAAGCACAAGGAATGTTTTATTCCCAACATCATCAAACACTGGAACCTGCAGCCGGTTTCCAAATATGCACGCGAGGCCGCAGAATTCGTCAACCTGTACTCAAAAGATCGCGGGGTCAACCGCTGGCCGGCTCTGATCAAGGTCTTCGATCTGCTCCGCGAACGGTCCGAGGTCCAGGCCCGCAAGGTGAATATCCCCCAAGCTCAGCCAATTCGTGATTTCATCACCTCCGGCTTACCGCTGGGCAACAAGTCTCTGGCCGAGCTGGAAGAAAAGAATCACGATCCCATTCTCAAGCAGGGTTTGGATTGGAGCGAAGCGGTTAATGCCACGATAGCAGACATAGTTGAGAACGTACCACCCTTCCCCTATGTCCGTGAGTGTCTGGCCAAATTGAAAGGCAAGGCGGATATGGTAGTGGTCAGCCAGACGCCGACCGAAGCCCTGCAGCGGGAATGGCAGGAACACGGCATCGATTCATACGTGTCACTCATCTGCGGTCAGGAGCTCGGCACCAAAGCCGAGCACATCCAACTAACCACCGACGGCCGATACGATGCAGACAAAATTCTGATGATCGGCGACGCTCCCGGTGACCTGAAGGCCGCCCGGGCCAACAAAGCGAAGTTCTTCCCCATCAATCCCGGACATGAAGAAGACAGTTGGAAACGACTTTACCAGGAGGGTATCGACAAATTCCTGGCCGGTGACTATTCGGACGACTATGAGAGCGCTTTAATCGAAGAGTTTCAGGCCCACCTGCCCGAACTTCCCCCGTGGAAGCGATAGCCGCAAAATAACCATCGATAAAGTAACGTGTATCGTATGACCCGTTCGCGAATATAGGCGCGCCAGTCAAGCTACCCGCCGCTGGCCAGTAACTCCCTGAAGTCTTCGATCAACTGCCTGGTAACCGGACCGGGCTCACCGGTGCCTATCGGTCGGCCGTCGATCTTGGTCACCGGGATAACCTCTGCCGCCGTCCCGGTCAGGAAACATTCGTCGGCCACATAAAGATCGTGACGAGACAATTCCATCTGTCGGAAAGGCAGGCTGCGTTTTTTGATCAGTTCAATGACCGCGTCACGGGTAATACCTTCAAGGATGCCCGCGGTAATCGGCGGGGTCTGGACCATGCCGTCGCGTACCAGAAAAATGTTGTCGCCGGTACACTCCGCCACATTACCCAAGTGATTGTACATGACCGCTTCCAAAACGTCGGCATCCATAGCCTCTATCTTGGCCAGAATGTTGTTCAAATAATTACAGCTCTTGATCCGTGGAGAAACGGCATTGGGGTGATTGCGGACAATACTCGAACTGATCACCGCCAATCCTTTCTCGTAAAGCTCTTTGGGATAAAGATCGATCTGGTCGGTAATAATATACACGGAAGGACAAGCAGTACGCCTGGGACTTAGACCCAGCGTGCCGACTCCTCGAGTCACCATCAGCCTGACATACCCATCACCGATATTGTTGGCCCTCAACGTGTCATAAACAGCATCGGACAATTCTTTACGAGTCATGGGTATCTCGAGCTGAATGGCCCGTGCGGAGTCCTCCAATCGTTTAAGATGCTCATCCAGCCGAAACACTTTACCGCCATAGCTGCGAAGTCCTTCGAACACTCCATCACCATAAAGAATACAGTGATCGAAAACGCTGATCCTGGCTTCGGCCACCGGTACAATCTTACCGTTAAGAAAGACCTTTAAATCCGGTTTGGGAGCGAATGGATTAGGCTGATCGAAGTTCATGGCAATGTCATTCCATACATACCTCGATCGGCTGCGAATCTTCTCAAGGCGATCCAGCCGATCTATTGTTTCGTAATCTTACCGTCTACCAGTGAGACGATCCGATGGGCCGAAGCCGCTACCTGCGGGTCGTGGGTGACCATTACAATGGTCTGGCCCTCATTATTGAGGGTTTTGAGCACCTCCAGAATTTCCCGCCCGGTTTCAACATCCAGATTACCCGTTGGTTCGTCGGCAAGCAAGACTTTAGGCTTGTTGGCCAGGGCCCGGGCGATGGCCACCCGCTGGCGTTCACCCCCCGACAACTCATTGGGGCGATGGCCAAGCCGCTGGCCCAGTCCCAGCCGATTGAGTAAATCGGCGGTGTCCTTTCTGATCCTGGACCGCCGGGAGTACCATCCCAGTATGGTATGGCTGACCATGCAGGGCAGCAGCGTATTTTCCAGTACGGTCAACTCCGGCAGCAGATGATAGAATTGGAATACGAACCCGAAAGTCCTGTTCCTCAGTCGATCGCGACGTGCTGACGGTCCGGCAAACATGTTCCGGCCTTCAAAGCTGATTTCTCCTCGATCGGGGATATCCAGGGCCCCGAGCAGGTGAAGCAGGGTACTCTTGCCGCTGCCGGAAATCCCGGTAACCCCCATAAATTCACCCT
>CP070790.1:604639-607459 GCA_020346805.1 Planctomycetota bacterium | reverse complement strand
TGTTCTGATCAACAATCTTTCCCTTTACGAGTTTTCCGTGTTGAAGGACGATATCTATGTTTGTATAGTTCGTTTTATCCGGCGTCACCCGAGGCCTTACATATACAGGTCTGTGCTCATATCCTGGGGCGCTGGCATAGACACAGATCCCGTCTTTTCCTTTCATTGCCCCCGAGGTGGTTAGTGGGGTGACAAACTCCATTGAGTACATGCCGTTCTGATCGGACCGGATTTCTATGTAAGGGCATTTGTCGAACAAGTCGGGGCCTCTATGTCGCCAGGCAACGATATGGCCACGCACCAGGGCATCGGCGATGGGTTTACCGGTCGCGGCATCGGTTACTTTCCCCGAAACGGTAACGGTATAGGACTTCTCATCGGCCGCTTTGCCCAACGAAAATCGCAAATGGGCCCCGCCTTGGTCGGCAGCCAGCACCACGCCAGCCAAAACCATCAACCCCACAATAAATCCATACAATATAATTCTATTACTTCCCATTTCATTATCCCCTTTGTATAATTTTGGTCTCAATAAAACAGTCCCGTCATTTGTGTATCCGCGGATATCGTGACTACCAGTCTTGATAAGGTTTTGCGAGTTTCTATGTGTGTTGGTGATACTTTTTCTACAGATGCCGATGCCGGCAGGCGAAATTGAAACAGAGAGAGACACTCAGGACTGCCCGGCGGCCTGTTAAACTCGAAAACCCCGGCCCCTTTATTTGCAAACAAGCCTTCAACATTAGTAATTCTGACAATCACTTTAGTTTGCTCCCCTGGCGGCACCGGCGCTAATGAAAGATCGATTTGCCAGCGCCCTTTCTCGCCAATGACCCGTAGTGACGCCCCTTCCAACGTAAATGCTTTAATCTCAGAATCGGCTGAAGCCGGTTTAATCATATACTTCTGTAAATAGGTATTTGTCTGGTTGTTGATGGGGAGGATGGTCCATACGGTTGCCGATGCATCATCATTGAAATCAATAATTGTCGGTACGCCAGCCGACAGCTTCGCTTCAGCGGCCAGACGCTCGTTTTCTTCAAGGAGCCTAAGCATTTCATTTACCTCCAGCGTCAGCGATCGTCTGATCGGAGGTCGGCCCTTCTCGGCGATACCTTCGGTATTGGGCGGGAGGAACACTTTTTGTCCGGCCGATTCCAACTCGACCTTCCCGGAGGTGACACTGACACGGGCCTGTTTCCGCCCGTCGGGTTTCTGAACCACATGGACCTCCAGCTCGGTTCCCAGGACTTTGATTTGCGATGCGGGGGCTTCAATGGTCAGGGCCCTGCCGGCCGGCTGCTTTGCGGCAGCTACTTTGATGAAACCTTCCCGCAACATCACTTTCTCGCCCCGCTTTTTCTCTTCGATCTGAATCGTGGTTCGTGGCTGGATGAACAATTTGCTCTTGTCCTTAAGCACAATCTCCGCTCGACTGCCTGAGTGGGTTTTGATCCATTGGCCGGAATGAATATTCTCTTTTTGCGTAATCTTCTGGGGCGGGGCACCGTCCTGCAAAGAAACAAACCCGTAGACCGGTCGAACCTGTCCGACCTGCTGAGGTGTGATTTCCCGCTTCCAGAAAACATTCACTACTATGACAATTAATGCCGCCGTCGCCGCTGCAAAGATCCACTTCTTACCGGCCAAAAGGCGATAGCGTAACCTGCTGCGCTCCATCTGAACCTCGGCCAAAACACTTTCAATCAGTTCACCGTCAAAGTCGGGTGAAGGCCCGGAAGCGGTAGTGTTTAGTAAGCGCCTGATATTACCCTCAAAGACATTATCGGTTTCGTTCTCATTCATTTGATTATCTCAGCCGTTGGTGATCCTGATTTCCAAGTTTGTTAAGGAAAACCTGCCTGAAGGAATTCCTCGATCGGGTCAGTAGTGATTCGACCGCTTTTTCGGAGACGTCCAGCAACAAAGCAATTTCGGACACTTTCAGACCGTCGACATATTTACATATCAGGGCCCTGCGGTGCCGAGAGTTCATTTCCATAAAGGTGTCATGAATGGCCATATGTACGTCTTGCTTGGCCAGCAATTCGTCGGGTAATGGAGTTTTATCTATCGTCTCAAGGATTTGATCTGCTATATGCGGCTCGATAGAAGACAGGGATATATCTGCCTGCGCTTTAAGATCCTTACCCAGGCAAGTATGTGCCTCGTTTCTGGCCACCGCCTTGAGCCAATCGAACAATCCACCTCTTGAGGGATTGAACGTTCGGATCGATCTTACGCATCTTACAAAGGTCATTTGAACGATATCCTCCGCCTGCTCCCGATTGCACCCGTAGCATAGCCGAACCAATCCCAGCAAGGGGTGGGAATACTCTTTGCAGAATTCTTCCCATGCCCCATTGTTCATTTTGGTGAGTTTGCGAACCAAGGCTTTTTCTTCGGCCTTATCCATTAAGATTCTCTGAATGGTAGAATGTTCGGTCTTTATCTAATAATACAGCAGGTTCGGTCAAAATCCTTCGCTGATAATCTATTTTCTACAGAATTCACAGCAGAAATATGGATAATCATTGAGATTGCATCAACCGCTTCGAAAATCGGTTTTCAAGGAGATCGATTTGAAATTCCCGCTTTGCCGTCCGCTTTATGGGGGGACACATTATATTACCCCTTCCGGGCTATGATAGGACAAACCGGCGGCAACAACCTTTTCTATCTTCTACCACAAACAAACAACCCTGCCGCCCTTGAGTGTGACTAAGGTTCGGCCGTCGCGATCTACGGCCAGACCCCAGGGGACGGGGTCGGCAGGCAGTGGCTTGTGCCAGAGTGGTTGGCCGTCGGCGATATTGAGGG
>CP070790.1:596583-604539 GCA_020346805.1 Planctomycetota bacterium | reverse complement strand
TGCGTTTTTCCGGGCCAGGATATCGGCCAACTTTTTGGGGAAGCTCGGCTCGTTTGGATTGTGTTCAATGGCCCGGCGATAAACGTCGACGGCCTCGTCAAGTTTACCTTGCTGGCACAACAAATTACCCAGTTCCAGATGGGCCGGCACATAATTGGGTTGCAGGTTTATGGCTGCTCGATAGCCGGATATGGCTTGTTCTAGATTTCCTTTGGCGTGCCATACCATGGCCAGTTTATATTGAATTTGAGCTGATTTGGCTGTAACACCGTCCTGTTTCGTCATGATCCATTTTCGCTTTGCAATAAAAGCTCAACCAGTTTCTCCGTGATGGGTGGCGATTGGCTACATTGCAGCCCCTCTCGAATATTTGCTATCGCAGCCTGATAATCTGCTACCTGCAATTGCCGTTTGGCCACATCGAGCGCGTAAAGCGCATAATTTTCTCTGGCTTTCGCCGATAACCGATTTTTTGAGTTGCAGGGCAGATAGCTTTGGGCAATCTCTATTACCCTGCGCGTATCGACAATTTGTCGCCCCGATTTTACCAGGTCTGAGCTTTCTGAAGCCGGATGTTCTCGGAAAAAAGCCAATGGCCGGGGCTCGAACCAAACCGGATAATGCACCGCAATGCGCTGCCACATCTCCCAATCAAAGGTTGATTTTGCCTGGCTACAGTAGCCGCCTAATTGTTCGTAAACCTGTCGCTTGACCACGATGGCTGGTGTTTGCAAGCGGCACATCACCCCAATTCTTTCCAGCCAATTGTCGATAATTCCCGGCGTTTCTCGCTCCAGCCAGGATAATCGTTGCCGGTGACCAGCGGTATCCACAAAAGCGTGGCGGCAAAAGGCTGCGCCAATTTTTGGCGCTGTCTCGATACCTGCTCTCAGCGTCTGATAAAATTCTGGCGCAATCCAATCGTCATCGTGCAGCAGGTGAATCCAGCGCCCCCGCGCCCGCCGAAGGCAAACGTTAAAAATATCGGGATGTCCTACATTGATTGGATGTCGATAAAAATGAACCCGATCACCGGCTATGGCTTTGATAATGGCTTCAATTTGGTTTTGGATCGACACATCGCTGCCATCGTTGACAACTTCAATTTGCATTTCGTCCGGGCCGGGAGCCTGCTCTAACACACTTTTTAGAGCCTGTCCAAAATAGTCCAGCCGGTTGTAAACCGTGATCATCACCGACCAGAAAGGTCTTTCAGGCGTTTCTGCAACCGGCTCGATGCACGGAAAATCCACAGCCGTTGCCTGTGGAACAGGATCTTCGTTATCCGTATGCAAAATGCCCAACTGCACCAACTGCTCACTGTTTTCCAGCTTGACGGAATGATCTGGATCAAACAGGTTTAGCGCCTCATCCTGCGCTAAACCTTGCGCATACTCCTGATACTGCATGGCCCCACCGTAATGCTCTTTCCGGTTCGACTCTTGCCTGGCGTAGTCGACAAATGATGAGAAATATTTGAAATGGAGTAATGCGCCGCGTTCGGCGGCGATATCCGCCTCCGGGAGATTGGTCCAGTGCTGGCCACCGGCCAGGATACAATCCGAGTAGTATTTGAGTAAAGGCACTTTACTGAGGTAGTATTCGCCGGCTTTGCCAAATACGCGCTCTCTGGCTCCGCCAAAATAAACGGTTTGATTGCCGAAGGGACCGCCCTGTTCATATTTGGTGTGATAGAACTGCCGGTCGAAATAAGGGCAGACCTCTAGAAAGTTTTGTCCCGACCCGTAATGTGTCGCCTGAATGGATTTGTCGGAATACATATCCAGCAGGATGGCATTAAAGGCCCGCTTGTTTTTACGATCCAGTTGGCGGCACAGGTCGGTAATGCTTTTGGTTTCGCAATCCGGGTAGTAGAGCAGCTCGTCGGCATCAACAATTAAAACCCAATGCCCTATGCCGTACCTTCGTAGCAGTAACTCAAACCAGCCCGCGCCAAAATTTGCCTTGTTAAAGGAGTAGTCGCTTTGCCACACAAACACATCCGGCTGCTCCAACAAATACTCAAGACTGCCATCCGTCGAGTGATTATCGACAACCAGAAACTTGTCAATCCCTTTTTGACGGTAATAGGTCAGAAAGTAAGGCAGCCGGAGTATCTCGTTGCGGATAACCACGCAACAGAGAATATTGTGCGGGTAAATATCTATCGACCTGGTATCGTATCGCACCAGTTGATAATATTTAAAGGCTTCACTTGACCCAGCCTGCCCGACAAGCGCGTTAACAAAATATTTGTGAAAGCGCGACTCGTTGGGGTTATGTTCCAGGGCCTGGCGAAAGATGGTCAGGGCTTCGCTTAAGCGGCCGTGCTCCTGCATCAAGTTGCCCAACTTGAGCGTTGCTGGAACGTGATCGGGCTGGGCGTATAGAATTTTGCGATAGCCCTCGATAGCGTGTTCCAGGTTGCCTTTGGCCTGCCACACGCTGGCTAATCGGTATTGGATATCGAGGGCGTGGTTAGGGTTAAGGTTTTTATTAGCCATGTGTTTTTTGTCTATTGATGTGCGCTACGCGAGCCAGAACTAGAATCGGTTCGTTTGCGTTGAACTGAGTGTCTTAACGCCTTTAGCAGGTTGCGATTATTTTCAAGCGTCAATGAGCTATTACTATCATGTACCCGTTTGTACAACAAAACTTTCGGGATAATAGCCATCTTGATTCCATGATCATTGGCCCGCGCAAACCACTCGACATCTTCGGCGGTCGAGAGATCGGTTCTAAATAGACCAATTTTAGCAAATAATGACTTGCGGACGACCAGCGTTTCCATCACCCTGCCCACGTGATCGTCTTGGAGTAGTTCTGGTCTGAAGCCAGATGGAGTCGGTTGGTCTTGTTCAAGGAAGAATTTCATTCTGGCGACCGTGTACTGAATTTCCGGATGCTCCGTAATATACTTAACCTGCACGCTCAATTTATCCGGAGTCCAGCGATCATCGTGCGAAAGAAAGGCTATCAATTCCCCCTGCGCAGCGTCGATGCCGATATTATAAGCATCAGGAATGCCGCGCTCCTGCTGTTCAATGTAGCGAACTCGTGAGAAAGATTGGGCAATCTGGGCGGTTTTGTCTGTAGAGCGCCCATCCACAACAATAATTTCAAGGGGGCGGTAATCTTGCGCCAGAACGCTATTAATGGCGGAGGCCAAGAATCGCTCGCCGTTTCTTACGGCAATGATCACACTAACTAAAGGGGTGTTGTCCATGACATTACCTCTCATCTTTGCCAACCGATATATTCGGTGATACTACCTGGCCGGTCCGAAGCGACCTGTCCTGACAAATGGCCCTGTTTTCGCTGCTGGTCCAGACGTTTTTTCAAGAGCCAGACAAAACCGGAGCGTTTAGAATTATTCTCATTGGTCATATTCCCATCGTGCTTACGGTAAAGGAGGGCCACCTCATCCAGTTGCGTTTTAGTGACATTATTGTCCCAGGCCCGGATAAACCAATCCGTGTCCTCGTTGTAGCGGAGCGTTTCATCAAAGAGGCCTACTTTGTCATAAACCTGCCGGCGATAAATAGCGCTGCCAATATTTACCGAATAATAGGGTTCGGAAACCGCTGCAAAGGTGAGGGTGTTATGCGCAGTTCTTACCAGCTGTAAATCCTGAATGAGACCCTGGACAATATCAACCCCTGGATGCGTTGTTAAAAAATCTATCTGGGTGGATAACCGGTTCTGGGCCCATAGATCGTCAACATCCAAAAAAGCAATATACTCGCCGGTAGCCAGGTTGATGCCGGTATTGCGCGCCGCCGCCGGACCTTGATTAGATTGATACACGTACCGAATGTCCTCTTTGAATTGGGCGACAATGGTCGCCGTTTCATCCACTGAGCCATCGTCAACAATGATAATTTCTATTGGTCGATAGCCTTGCTGCTGAATATTATGGATGGCCTCGGCCAGAAAGTCTGCCCCATTGTAGACGGGCATAATGACGCTGACCAAAGGGTTTTTCCGATTCATTTCACATTCACCAACGTAATCATTGATTTCTTGCCGCCGGTGGATCCCATATCGATGAGCTTTTGCTCAGGGCAGCCTCATCCCCAAACTATCAAATAAATCCAGTAGTGCTTGCCGCGCTGCTGAAAAGGAGAAGTACTGAGTCATTATCTCAAGGCCATTTTCCGACATCTGGAACCACAAAGCCTCATTAGTATAGAGCTCAACGATGGCATCGCCGAACGCCTCCGGCGTGTCGGCAATGAGCATATCTTGGCCATTGACTACAGGAATGCCTTCGGCGGCTATTGACGAAGCGACAACCGGGACTCCGTATCCCAGGCTCAATAATACTTTGCCTTTAGCGCCAGCTCCATAGCGGAGCGGAGCGATAGAAAGTCTGCATTGATTGAAATAGGGCGCAATATTAGGCACGTAATCGGTGACCACAAAGTTGTCGGTCGTTGATTCTTTGAGCCAGTCTGGCGGGTCACTGCCAATAATCGTGATTTTTACTCCAGGCAATTTCACTTTGAGTAGTGGATAAATATCTTCATAGAAATAAGTCATGCCATCAACATTGGGATGATGTGTAAACGAACCAATAAATATAATTCCACTTCGTTCTGAAAATGGTTGCACTGAGCCATATACCGGTTGAATAAGAGAGACAATATGAACCGGTATACCAGGACATTCTTCTTCTAAAATCGCCATCTCTACGGGGCTAACAACCAAGGTGCAATCTGCTTGTTGGGCGATAGATAGTTCATCTTTTTTTGCCAATAAGGCGCTTCTCATTAAATTAATTTTGCCCGTTACTTTTGCCCCTCGGAAGCCTCGCAAAAAATGTAAATCGGTGGTATCGAATACA
The DNA here is from genome assembly GCA_020346805.1 of Planctomycetota bacterium. Taxonomy (GTDB): domain Bacteria; phylum Planctomycetota; class Phycisphaerae; order UBA1845; family PWPN01. Next base: position 599,693 of record CP070790.1, on the reverse strand, counting down.
ACGGCAGCCTGCGGTGCAGATTGACGTACAACACCCAGATACCGGCTCGCCGCACTGAGCCGGCTCAGAATCACCAAGTCATAAATCTTACCACGGTGCTTAAGATGTTCCGCAATGGCGGTGTGCCCATCTAGAAGTTCGATAGTTGGTTCTTGTAGTGCTTGTATCGGGGGCTGCGAATTTTCAGAACTGCGCCAACTGGGTGGATCGCCAACACCAAATGTTAATTTGCTAGCCAACTGCTTTAAAATGGACAGTAGATTGACTATTCGGAGGGATGCAGCATCTCGATCTGGAGTCGGCATCCAGACATCAATAACTAGAATATTTGGTTTGCTCATGATGCGCATCACTCCATATAGCTATTCCAAAATTTACTCATACTGGCAGTATCTAATCGACCACCATCTCTCTGATTACCCGTGGAATTTGAGCCAAGTCTGTGCCTAGCTCCAGGTAGTAGCATGGTAACTGACTAGTCAGGCGTTTTATGATTTGTAAAGCTGCTGGACCTGCTCAGGGTGTCATTCTTGGCCGTCATCTGTCGTCGCCGGTCCAGAGAGGCTTTGATCTGCCTGACTCGATCTTGCATAAAATTTCGCTTGGTAAGTCCTTTGTTCGTTTTGTGAATACGACGTTTGTAAAGTGGCTCTGGCAACATCACCATGTTGAGCTGCTGCTCTTTGGCCCGCATGTACCAGCTACAATCCTGACCTACCTGCCAATGGGTTTCAAACAAGCCAACCTTAAAAAAGGCCTTACGGGTTATCAACATGGCGCAAGGCAGATGAGCCGGCATGATTTCTGTGGAGATGCGTACCTGTTGTTTGAGGCCATCCTCCAGTTCCGGACTGTAAAACTGTTGGGTGTGGCCAAAGACCGCTTCAACTGTGGCATCGGTCTGAAAAACAGCCATCTGACGGTCTAATTTATCTTCAAGCCAAATATCATCGGCGTCCAGAAAGGCAAAAAAATCGCCCTGAGCCAATTTTATACCCCGGTTTCTGGCAGCTCCGGTGCCGCCATTTGCTCGGTAGTAATAGTGCACGGGTGGGCCGAATTGTCTTGCCGCCTGGGCCGTACCATCAGTGGAGCCATCATCGACCACAATCACCTCGATGGGGCGGTAGCTCTGGGCCAACACGCTGTCAATAGCTTCGGCCAGGTAGCGTTCGCCATTGTAAACGGGAATGATTACACTGATTAGAGAAGGAGACATACCTGATAGCTCCTTATTTAGGTCAGCGGCTTCAAACCGCCAGACTGACTTGCCTCTCGTCAAGTGACTGTTCAACTTGTAGAGGTAAATCCAGTGATTTGAATAATTGAGTCAGCCCCTCTCTCGCTGCCGAAAATGAGAAATGCTCGGCCACAATTCTGGGACCGTAATTTGAAAGCTGCTGCCACAACTTCTCATTCTGATACAGGTCGGTCACGCATTGGGCAAACCACTCAGCATCATCGGCTAAAAGGATGTCGCGTCCATCCAGCACCGGAATCCCTTCTGCGGCGATGGAGGAGGCTACCACCGGCAGGCCATAGCTCAGGCTCAGTAGCACCTTACTTTTTATGCCGGCTCCATAGCGAAGTGGGGCCAGCGAGAGACGGCACTGCTTCAAGTAGGGGGCTACATCCGGAACGTAACCCAAAACGTGTATGTTATCGCCCTTGAACCCCATTAGCCAATCGGGGGGATTGCTGCCGATGATATAAATAGGCACCTGGCCGAGCTTCTCGGCCAGATGGGGGTGAATCTCCCGACAGAAGTAGCACATTCCGTCCTCATTGGGGTGATGGGGAAAGGCTCCCACAAACAAAAGCCCGGCCCGCTTCATCCAAGGTGTGGTTGAGCCATACACTTGGTGAATGAGCGAGATAATTTGCACATTGATGCCCGGATCCTCTTTTTCTAGAATTTCTTTTTCCACCGGGCTAACCACCAGAGTGATGTCGGCCTGTTGGGCCACGGTTAGCTCATCTTTTTTGGATTGCAGCGCCTGCTTGAGCAGATTGACATTGTTGGTTACTTTGGCCCCGCGTAACCCACGCAAAAACTTGAGATCGGTGGTATCAAACACAACTCTGGCCTGAGGGGCCAGCTTCTTCACCAACTCAATGTATTTACTGGCCGCCGGTACTCGGCTTAGAAAGGCCAGATCATAAGTATGCCCCTTTTCTTGCAAGTGAGTCTTAATCGCCTCCTCGCCGTTGATGACTTCCAGGCCGGCGGCCTGCATGTGACGGACCGAATCACGCCAGTGGGTGGGGGCATCGGCGGCAAAAGTTATGTTTGAAGCCATCTCGGCCATAATCGCTAGTAGATTGGTGATTCTGAGTGACGCCCCATCCCGGTCTGGGGTAGGCATCCACATATCGAGCACAAAAACGTTAGTCAATGCGAACCCCTTCCTGATTTAATAAAGCCAGGAGAACCTGCGGTATTTGGGCCAGGTCCGTGCCCAGCTCCAAGTAGTAGCACGGTAACTGGCTGGTCAGGCGTTTTATTAATTGTAAAGCTGCCGGGCCTGCTCCCGGTAACTGGTGTACCGTGCTTAGCGTTAAGGCGCTCAACCCTGCTGGTTCTGGGGCGGCCGTCAATGTTGTATCTACTTCCCCTGTCACTCGCGGAATCAAGATGGCTTTCAGGGGAAACCCTTTTGATAGCTTTTCGGGCATAAAACGATTAAGAAAAAAGAGCGCCTTTTCCTGATCGAGTTTATCGATGTTGTGAATGACCGGAGCCAAGTGAGGCACGCGGTGAATGTTATCCTCTCTAACCTTGCCCGTGTTATATAAATTAAGCGCGGTCGGCGTTGGGTCGGTTGAGACCAAACAGTAATCGTCACTCACGTAAACAAGGTCAGAATTAAGGCAGGTGAGCGCCGTGGTCGATTTGCCGGAGCCACCCTTACCTACCAACAACACGCCCCCTTCGGGAGTGCCCACGGCCCCGGCATGGATATATTGCATGCCCTGCTCACATAACCACCAGTGTAAAATGTTGCGCAAGGGCGAACCTATTTCCCATTGAGGCAAATGTTCAGCATTGCGTGTCCAGAAAATGGCTTGCCTCCGGTCGATATCCAATACAGATAACACATCAGAGCCCC
>CP070790.1:588191-596483 GCA_020346805.1 Planctomycetota bacterium | reverse complement strand
GTGTATGAGTGAGGCGAACCAGCCTCCGGAGTGTTAGTAATGAAAATAATACTTCGAAATAACATTGGATTATATAAAAAAGGACTGATAAATGTACACATACAACGAAAATGGTCAACAACGCCATATCGGCGCACTCTAAGTGGTAATTATGGTATCTGTAAAAGGGCTGGTGCGATGGCATTGTTTCTGCTTGTGTCGATTAGCATCGCCGTTCCATGCTTCGCCGGCCAATACGACGACATCATTGATGATCTCTGGCCTTATGTTTTACAGAAATGCGAGGATATGATTGAGGATTACTTTCAGGGTCATCCCAATAACAGCAGTACACTCGGCTTGTACTACCCACCAGCTTATACAATTAATATCCTCAGGTACGCCGCTTACAATGGACGCATCGACATATTAGACAGCCTCGCGGAGCTCTTGCTGATACCAATTAACTATCTACAAGATGATTATTCCACGAGTACTCCCGCAACCAAATACTTGTACCTTTGGCATCCGGATTACGCTACCAACTGGTATAACTCCAGGACTTATCTGGACTTGGTGACTCCCGCATACATATGGCAATATGACTATACATTCCAGATAAACGATGATCCTCCAGAGTACGACACCAAACCTCGCGAAGACCTAAAAAATAGTGCCCAGTTTATCTATTTGATCGCCAAGGCCATTAATTTGTTCCTCGACGTACCTGCAGCTCAACGAACGGCTAATATGAATAATTTAATAACAAGTTATGCCCCTATTGTGCATATTCACCATTATAAGCGATGGGTTATCGAGGATCATCATGTATATCAAACTCGCAATTGGGGCTGTAACGCCTGTACCAATTGTTGGGAGACGTACAACTTTACGGATTTTCTCGTAGCAATGGGCAACGAAGCACTTGGGAATGAGTACTCTTATTGTAATGTACTAAGCAGGAATCGTTATATATGGACTATTGGCGGGGTGGTGGAATTGCTGGCCGCTCACCAAAAGGATCCTGCCCTGGTTCCAATAGGCTCGGACGACAAGCAGCATTATCTTGATTTTATTGATATTGCTACGGATCTACTCCAGGACAGGATCACACTGACCAACTTGACTGATCTCAATGGCAATCCTGTAACCGGCCTGAATATAGATTCCGGCCGGTGGAGGGAGCACCACGAGTTTAAATTCGCCGGTTATGAAGGATTGACTTTCCCCACACCGGCTGATGAGTCTCAAGTGGCTGATATTTCGAAAGAGTTTGGTCACGCCAGAAGTTTGATTCATATGTTTGACGCCCTCTATCGCTATCGGCATGTAACCGGCCAAACGTGGCCAGACTTCTCCGTTCTTGAACAAGTAGCCAATCAGGTTGCCTATAAGTGCTTCAATAAAGACCTTGCTTATCCCAAGTTCCGCAATTACTGGAATGGATCCAACGGTTGGTTTCGTGTTACATTTTATCCGGACGACTCACCCAACGACGGTTATCCCCCATATCAATGTGGTCGATGGGCCCTGACTGGCGGCTATGCCCTTATGGCCGTATTCAATCCGGACTTGGGTACTATCGCCAATAGACTCTGGGAGGTGGTTACCGACAGTGACCAGACCCATGCCCAAGAGTATTTCTATGCCAGGGTTTATTCCAACGGTTCCCAGAGAGACGGTTATGGCTTCGATACGACCTATACGGACGATACCCGCACTATAAACACGATTAGGTTCCTACCGTCTTGGCGGGCGGTGATCAAGCCCGATCAGGCGGTGAAGCCGGGTCCCGCCCCCGGAGTGTCCGATGTTTCCGTTGACGCTAACTTGAGTTGGATGGGGGCATATGCAAAGACTTACGATGTCTACTTCGGAACCATCAATCCACCGGCGTTTGTACAGAATCAATCTGAATCGACACATGATCCTGGGATTATGGACTACCTGACACATTATTACTGGAAAATCGATTGTCAAAACAACAACGGTACTACAACGGGGCAGGTCTGGAGCTTTACTACCGAGTCGCACCCTGCTGATTTCGATAGTGACGGTGATGCGGATCAGGAAGACTTTGGGATTTTTCAAGCTTGCCTGTCAGGGTACAACAGGCCTTACACCGGCGGCTGCAGAGATACTGATTTGGACAACGACAACGACGTGGATCTGGATGATTTCGGCATATTTCAGTCGTGTATGGGCGGTACGAACCAGCAGCCAGGATGCTAAGTGAATAAAGGGGATTAATGGGATAAAATGGAATGGAGAATGAAAACCAGAAACTTTCCATTGTTGATGTTCCCGATGCTTCAAATTGACATTGTCGCATCATCTGTTGTTGCGGTGACAAGCCTGCTGCTTGGGCTAATGTTTCCGCTATCGGCAAGAGCGATTGAGGTTGCCGAACTGACCAGCCATCAGGATGGCGATCTGCTGGAAGGCTCCACGGTTACCTTTGAATGGAGTGCCGTCGCAGAAGCGGACCAGTATTACATCGATATCGGATCTGATCCTTCCGATCCTCCGGAGCCGCATTATTATGACATAACTCATAGTCCTTTTGATCACCCGACGACGTCCTGGGAGGTGGAAAACCTGCCCGTCCATGGCCAGCCCGTTTATTTGCGGCTTACCACGATGATTGGTGGTCAATGGCAACACGACCAGGCCAAGAACTACCAGTTCGACACAATCAAGGCGGCTGTCCTAACCAATCCTGATCCCGAGACAGTGACCAAGCTTCCCGAGGGTGAAATTCTGTTTCAGTGGAGTGCTGCCGGGCCGGCGGACACGGTGGAAGAGTATTGGCTCGAAGTTGGCGACAAAAATGCTCCCGCCACAGAGATATGGGAGTATCACTCTTTCCATGATACGACAGGTACTGTACTTGAATCCAACGTTACCACCTTGCCGCAGGACGGTAGTGAAGTCAACGTCAAGCTGTCCACCAAGTTCAACATTGACGGTCAGAGACACTGGGAAAGCTATTATTACCAGTTCGAGGCGGCGGGAAGTCCGCCGTCAGGATGCATCTGGTTGGAGGGCAACATCACACCCAGGACGACGGCTATTTATGCGATGGCGGTTGCCGCCAACGACTCGCGGTTCGTATCCGTTGGATGGGACCTTTCCGAAAGCAGAATCGATCGAATTTGGACCAGTGATGACAACGGTGAAAACTGGACGGAAAGGGATCCGAGTTTCATCGATCCCTACCATTGGCTGTGTGACATCTGTTGGAACGGTTCTCAGTTCATAACCGTGGGATGGAACGGAATCATTGCTACCAGTCCGGATGGGATCAATTGGACCGAAAGGAATTCGCCGTTTACCACGGTTAATCGCTGCGTTATATGGGACGGCAGCCAGTTCCTGGTGGGCAGTGACATTGGCAAAGTGGCAAGGAGTACCGACGGCATCGGCAATGCTTGGCAGACAAGTGTCAGGTTCTGTGATGCGTGGCCATTTGATATCGCCTACAACGGCCAGCTTTATGTATGCGTTGAGCATAAAGCCTGGAACGATCACGGACCCGGTATATACACCAGTTCGGACGCCGTCAACTGGACTTTGGTATACGAGATGCCCAACGGCCTGGGGAGGTTTACTTCTATAGTTTACGCCAACAATATGTTCATCGCGGCAGGCAAGAATAATGACACCAACATCATGATTCTTACCAGCGAGAACGGGACCGACTGGACGGAACGCAACCTTCCGCCCGTCCACGGATCCATAGAAGATGTCGTTTTTGACGGTACGCAGTTCCTCACCAGCGGTATCTACGATGGCGTTGATGATTTCATTCTCACCAGCTCGGATGGTGTGGATTGGACAAAGGAAATCTTTTCGGATGTCGTGCCGCGGCATCCTATGGCTTATCACAGGATGACCAGCAGCATAGTCAACGATGAGCCCACCACCGTAATCACGGCCGACGGATTTGGTCCACGAATTTACGTCCGCAATTGCGGAGCAAATACTCCCAGTCCGCCGCTGTTGGTCGCTCCGGCTGAGCGGTCAACTGTTGCACCAGAACCACAGTTGCAGGTTGAAGTCTCCGATCCCAACAACGATACAATGGACGTGTCTTTCTACGGCCGGGAAATCGGCACGCAGCTGGACGACTTCACCGTCGTTGTCTTCCCCGATACGCAATGGTACTCGTGCGAGTACCCGGATACATTTATCGCAATGACGCAATGGATAGCATATAACCGGGATATACTAAACATTGCCTATGTGGCGCATGTGGGGGATATCGTCCAGTGCGGTGACGATACGTCTGGGGGTGCCTGTGAGAGTAACTATTGGTGTCAACCCACCGGCGAGCAGACCATATACCACGAATGGGACACAGCCGATCAGGCGATGCAGAATCTCGAATCGGCCACCGGGCCGGGGTATCCCGATGGGATTCCCTACGGATTGGCGATTGGCAACCACGACATTAAAGATTCACCCCCTGAGGCAATAAGTTATAACAACTACTTCGGTGTCGATCGCTTCAACGGGCGGGCCTATTACGGGGGATACCAGGGCGGCAGCAACAACAACCACTATGATGTATTCAGTGCCGGCGGCATGGATTTCATGGTGGTATATCTGGAGTGGGATTTCAGCGATAGCACTCTAACCTGGGCTGACGACATCATATCCTACCCGGCCAATAGCGATAGGCATGTGATCGTTCTGAGCCACTTCCTCGTTGATCCACAAGAGAATGCCCTTTCTGCTGACGGCCAAAGAGTCTGGAATCAATTGAAAGACAATAGTAATGTCTTTCTTGCTTTCAGTGGCCACCACATGCCCGAAGGGTACGTAATCAAGACCTATAACGGACACACTGTCCATTTCCTGTGCGCCAACTGGCAGGATGGTATCCCGGACAAGCCCGATGGTGGAGGGGGATTCATGAGGCTCTACCGATTTACACCGTTGACCAACGCCATAGCTGTTCAAACCTACTCGGCTACGATGAATGAGTTCGATACCGTTGCGGTGAATCAGTTCGAGATAGATTTTGATATGGGCGGCAATCCGCCGTTGTTCAGTACTATTGGGACTGACCATGATGTTTCCAGCGGTGGCACGGCCGGCGTTATCTGGCAGAACTTGACAGAGAGCGGGGCCTATGAATGGTACGCGGCGGCCTCCGACGGAAAGTTCTCCGCAACCAGCTACAAGTGGCATTTTGAAATCTCTGACGATGCAGATGCCGATGGTGTGCCCAACGTCAGTGATAACTGTCCGAACACCTATAACCCAGACCAGGCTGATAACGACAGTGACGGCATTGGCGATGCCTGCGATGAATGCCCCCAGCTTGCCGACTTCGATTGCGACCTCGACGTGGACCAGGAGGACTTTGGTATTTTTCAGGCTTGCTTATCAGGATACAACAGACCCTATATCAGCGGCTGCGAGGATACTGATTTGGACAACGACGACGACGTCGATCTAGATGATTTCGGTATATTTCAGTCGTGTATGCAAGGGATGAACCAAATGCCAGGGTGCTGATATAGACAGAGGAACGGACTTATTAAGCTTAATCCAAAGGAGTCAAAATATCAGATTTGCCGATCGCCTTGAGATCGCGGCGTTTCTCGGAATTAGAGCTGGAGCTCTAAAATTTTAGATTCCCGATCTTTTTAAACATTGGGTGAAAGAAGAGTATCCCATGTTTGTGGCAGAAGAAAAGTTATTTTATCCGGCCTGGTTGATGGGTTTCATCCTGGCTTTGGTCTGTGTGAGAACGACCTATGCCTCGGACCCGGTGGATTGGATGCGGGCCGTCTGTTATGACAGGAACAATCCATCTTCTTGGCTCGGCGGGAATAACGTCCGCGATGCGTTGGCGGCTGAGAGTTATACAATCCTTAATGCCAATCAGCTCAAACAATGGATGGACGCCAGGATTGCCGACAGAAGACTCAGTGTGGCTGTGTTCGCAAAAGATGCTGCACCGGATACGGTGGCGGATTCCGAGTCGGCGTCCTGTACCCTTCGACAATACCTGAATACCGGCGGAAAAATCGTCTGGTACGGTGACATTCATATGTTTTATCAGGGGCATTCCGACGGGACACGTTGGTTATTCCTTTCGGAGGAAAACCATCAATGATATTCATAACCACTGATATCATGGCAAAGGGCAAGAGCAACCATTTCGGTCGGCGCGTCATCTTTGGTATTATTGTCATGCTGACAGGGGAATTGCTGCAAATTGCTCCGCTCCAAGCGCAGGAATTGGTACGACCAAACTTTGTTTTTTTCCTAGTTGATGATCTTCGGTTTGACGGCACAAGCGCCAGCGGCCATCCTTTTGCATCCACCCCCAATATTGACCGGATCGCCGACGAGGGATTGCGATTCAATTATGCCTACGTAACTACTTCGTTGTGTACCCCGTCGCGGATCAGCTTTCTGACCGGACTTTATGCGCAAACACACGGTGTGCAAAGTAACGACACACCTTTGGACTATGCGTCACACGTTACGTTCCCAATGCTTCTTCAGGGTGCCGCATATGACACTGCTTTTATCGGGAAATCACATATGGGCACTTATGGTAGACCTGTCCCTGGTTTCGATTATTGGGCATCCTGGTCCGGTCAGGGCGTCTACTTCGCCACCTCACAACAACCGCTTATCATGAAAATCAGTACCGACGGTTCGACGTACACGAGCGTAGTGTACGATAACGGGGAGTATAATACAGACCTTATCACGGATTACGCGGAGGACTGGCTCAACAGTCGACCCCACGATCCCGGATCGGGTGAATTGGTTTCACCGTTCTGTCTGTGCCTGTGGTATAAAGCCGTTCATGAGCCGCGCGAGCCGGCAACACGGCACGCGAACCTGTATCCCGACGGTGACTTTGATCCGTTATCGGAGGCAGTGCTAAATCCCTCTATATATGATAAGCCCTATATCGTGCAGAACAGCATCAGTTGGTGGCAGAACCTAACACTCGGACAAAAAAAAGGAGTTATTAATCTCTTTTCCCGGCAGGATTCGAGAACTTTGGCGGCAGTGGATGAGAGTGTGGCAGATATCATGACCGTACTGAGTAATATGGGTGTACTTGATAATACAGTTGTCATATTTACTTCCGACAACGGTTTCTTTTTCAAAGAGTTTGGTTTGACCGATAAGCGATGGCAATACGAACCGTCCATCCGCATTCCCTGGTTTGTGCGTTACCCGCCCATGATCACCGCTGGACGAACATCAGACTTGCCGATTTTGAACATCGATTTGGCGCCGACGTTTCTCGACCTGGCCGGAGTTGTTATGCCAGCCGGGCTCCAGGGGCGGAGCTTGCGACCGATTTTCGAGGAAACGGCTGTTCCCGAAACCTGGCGCATATCATATCTCACGGAATACTTCAAGGAGAGCCAATATAATGTCCCTACCTCAGATGCCACCACCATGTTTTGCTACGGTGTGAAATACAAGTATACATACTACCCCAATAAGCCGGAGGTCGCGGAGTTTGATGAGCTTTATGACCTGACGGTAGACCCCGACGAGAACTCCAACGTGATCAATCAGCCACTCTATGCGACACAACTTGCTGCCATTATTGAAGAGCGGGAGCGACTCATGGACGCTTATACCTCTCAACTAACCGCTTATATCGATCTGGGTGTTTCCAACCTGGAATCCGGGCTTCAACTGGTGGCGGTAGCAGACGGGGACACTGAACCGGCCGATATTGGCGGCAGAGATGCACGAAAGAACCTGGATCCAGATCAGGATAACTACATGTATTTTGCAATTCACGACAACTTCGCTTTCCAAGGTAACAAGCCCAATGTCTATATTGCCATCGATTATTATGATACGGATTTCGGATCGCTCGAATTGCAATACGATGCTGCCTACGGCGATATATATAAAAACGGCGGTAGTGTTATGCTGACCGGGACAAATACGTGGAGACAATGTATGTTCACGATAACCGATGCCTATTTTGGCAACCGTCAGAACAACGGAGCGGATTTCCGTATTTTTGGCGGAGCCAACGCTATGTTCTACCTGGACGTGGTGGGAGTATCGGAGGAATCCTTATTACCTGACCAGGCCGACAATCCGAATCCCCCTGATCAAACTACGGACGAGAGTATCGACAGTAACCTGAGCTGGACCCCGGCTGACAAGGCGACCTCTTACGATGTTTATCTCGGTACTATTAATCCACCGCCGTTTGTGGTTAATCAGACCGAGACTACCTTTGATCCCGTAACTATGGATTACTTGACGCAATATTATTGGCGTATTGACGCAGTTAACGGTTTT
>CP070790.1:584003-588091 GCA_020346805.1 Planctomycetota bacterium | reverse complement strand
TCTGGAAGAACATGCCCGTTCCCTCGATCAGCGGACGGCAATCCTGGCCGAACAAAGTGTCGCCTTCGCTGCCTTACCGAATGCGGGAGTGAAACACGGGACCAACCAGAGCGAAAGCCACACTTTAATGGCGGAAGTCCGCGATATCTTATTGCTGCCGGAAGAAGAAAGACAAAAACGATATCGTCAATTATTGGAAACAGAATTTCAGAAACGCAAAGAAGCCGCGGAGGCATACATTGAGTCGCGCGATTTCCATCGGGCCCGTGAAGAATGGGCCGCTTTCGTATCACGCTTTGGCATGAACGATCATGTGCGTCAAATCCTGAACCGGATTGAAGAGTCGGCTGAAGCGGCGCGGGTCAACGATATATTACAGGTCACCAAGCGTGTGGAAGATCTAATAGGGATGACATATTGGGACGATGCCCTGCTACTCGCTAAAGAGCTGGCCAAAAAATATCCCGCCGCCGGCGAACCCGCCGAACTCCTCGAACGGGTACGAAGAGAAAAAACCCTGTTTGAAACCAAACACCGACAACGAATGCATGACGAGATTCAGCAATTTGTAACCCAGCGCTTGTGGCAAAACGCACTGGAGGCGGCCCTCAGATTTATTGACACTTTTCCCACCGGTCCGGATGCCGATGCCCTTCGCGAACAGATTTCCACCCTGGAAGCCAATGCCGATATTGAAACCCGACAACAACTGGAAACACAATACAAAGCACACATCACCCAACAGAATTACTGGGAAGCTCTGGAGTTGGCCCGGCGCATTATTTCCGACTATCCCCTAAGTCCGCAAGCCAACGTGTTACGCAACCAAATACCGCGTCTGGAGGAGCTCACTCAAAAACAGTGATCGCAATAAAGGCGGTAAAAACGACTAATCTCAAGAGGTCAATAATCAAACAGGGAAATTATTTAAGCGCAACTCGGTCCTATAATCATGACTCTTGTTATAATCATACAATCGACATAAGGGGTGGTTTCCCCAATCACAATCCCTACATTAATTTTACTCATGATTTATGGTGTAGTCTCTTACCAAACGCGTTATAATGCCTGATTGTCAATTGCTGAATTCTATACTAGCTGGAAAGGTTAGGCGCGTGACCTCGGCAACATCTTCAAATACCGAAAACGTTGTCAAAACGCTGACTGCCTGGGCTCAGAAGTTTGAGTCGACTCTCAAGGACATGTTAACCGCCGAGTCGGCGGTCCCCGAAGTTCTGGATAAGGCGGTTCGCTATTCGATACTCGACGGTGGCAAGCGCGTCAGACCTTTCATCACGACTCGTATGTGTGAGCTGTGTGGTGGGACGGCAGAAGAAGCCGCACCGGCTGCGGTTGCCATTGAATGTGTACACGCCTTTTCGCTGGTCCACGACGATCTTCCCGCCATGGACGACGACGATCTTAGGCGGGGCAAGCCCACCTGTCATAAAGCTTACGGCGAGGCAATGGCCATCATGGCTGGTGATGCTTTGTTGGCATTGGCCTTTGAGATCCTGGCGGCCCGCATCCCCCAACCCGCGACCGCGGCGGCTGCCGTCGCCGAACTGGCAAAAGGTTGCGGATGGGCGGGCATGATCGGCGGTCAAGTCGCGGATATCCTCAGCGAAAACCAGCCCCCTGACTTGGCACTGGTCAATAAAATCCACCGATACAAGACCGCCAGGCTCATTGAATGTGCCGCCCGTCTTGGAGCCATCTGCGCCGGAGCGAACCAGACCCTTACCCAGGCGGCGGCCGACTATGGCCAACAACTCGGATTGGCCTTCCAGATTGCCGATGACATACTCGACCTAACCGGCGACGAGCAACAAGTGGGCAAAGCGGTGGCCAAAGATGCAAATGCCGGCAAACAAACTTATCCCGCCGCCGTAGGTATAGATGAAAGCCAGGCCGCCGCCCACCAGGCCGCCAAGAAAGCAATTGAGGCCCTGGAGCCCTTCGGAACCGACGCCGACGACCTAAAGCAGTTGGCCAGATTCGTAGTGGAGCGCAATAAATGAAGCCGGCCCGAATTCAAGTTTTGCGGCCGTCCATCGGAAAGGGTAATGTTGTGTTACAAGAGGTCTCAGGTTAATGTTTTCTAAGGAGTAACCTCATGAAACTTCTTGAATGCATAGATCGTCCCTCCTATATCAAAAACCTGTCAACCGATATGCTTAAACAGTTGGCGGAAGAAATCCGCGAACGCATTATTGAAGTGGTGGGGCGCAACGGCGGGCACCTGGCCAGCAATCTGGGGGTTACCGAGATCACCATTGCCTTACATTACTGCTTCGATTTCGAACACGATAGATTACTCTGGGATGTGGGGCACCAATGTTACGCCCACAAACTGCTTACCGGTCGAAATGAGGATTTTGACACCCTCCGCCAAACTGGCGGGCTCAGCGGCTTCCCAAATTTCGAGGAAAGTCCTTATGACTTGTTCAAAGTCGGCCATGCCGGCACCTCCATAGCCACCGCAGTGGGATTGGCCCAAGCCGATCAAACGATGGGACACGATGCTAAAGTGGTAGCGTTTGTGGGTGACGCCAGTATTGTTAATGGTTTATCATTTGAGGGGCTAAACCAGGCCGGCCTGCTCAACCGGCAATTGCTGGTCATCCTGAACGACAATAGTTGGGGTATCGCACCGGCCCAGGGGGCATTGGCCGAACATTTGGCCAAGTTTAGGGCCAGCTCGATTTATGAGGATGTCAAACTTCGGGTCAAACGCCTATTACCAAAAGTGCCTCTGCTGGGCAAGTCGATGTTCGAGGCCCTTGAACACCTCAAAGAAGGTATCAAAGCTACCGTGTCCCCGCATCAGATATTCGAGCAAATGGGATTCATGTACATCGGCCCTATCGAAGGGCATGACATCGCCCATCTAATTGATCTGCTCAAGCTATTGCGCGAAGTCCATCATCCCGTATTGTTGCACATACATACAACCAAAGGACAAGGCGCTGAATTCGCCGTCGCAGAACCGGAACGGTTCCATTCACCAAAACCGTTCGAGGTTAACGGCAACCAAGCCACCATTAAAAACGTACCGGGCAAAAGCTGGACCAGTGCTTTCGCCGACGCTCTGATTGAGGTAGCCAAAGAAGAACCTCATCTGGTCGCCATCACCGCGGGCATGCCCGACGGCACAGGCCTGAACAAATTCGCCGAGGTCTACCCCGATCGCTGCCGTGATGTCGGAATCGCGGAAAGCTGCGCGGTAGACATGGCGGCAGGGATGGCTAAAGGCGGACTTAAACCGGTGGTCGCCATTTATTCCACATTCATTCAGCGTGCATTCGATCAAATTTACCAGGAAGTGACCCTGCAAGGCCTGCCGGTAATCTTGTGTATGGATCGCGCCGGACTGGTAGGCGGGGATGGTGCGGTACACCACGGCCACCTGGATATCAGCTTCCTGCGAGGCTTTGCCCATATCATCCTTCTGGCACCGGCCGACGAAAACGAATTGCGCCAAGCCCTGCGCTTTGCCATTAAACAGAAGCAGGCCTGTGCTATTCGCTACCCGCGGGACAATGTGCCCAAACCCTTCGGCCAAGCCCCCCCATTTGTGCTCGGAAAATCCAGACTACTCAAAAAAGGTGAGGATGCGACCATACTCGCCTATGGGACAACCGTTGAGAGCGCCATGGACGCCGCCGAACTGTTATCCGTCAACAACATCGACGTAAAGGTGGTCAACGCCCGTTTTGCCAAACCAATTGACATAAATATGGTGGTAGAGGCCTTGGCCGACAACTGCCCGGTCCTTACCGTAGAGGATCATTGCGTGGTCGGCGGTTTTGGTTCCGCCGTTCTGGAAACCGCCCATGAACTTGGTTTACCCACGGAGAAACTAATCATGATTGGTATACCCGCAGACCGGTTTATCCAGCACGGCTCCAGAACGGGCCAACTCGCCGAATGCGGCATCGACGCCGCCGGCATTGCCGCAACAGTTCAACAGGCGCTTGGCCGACCAGCCGCCAAAACGGCTAAAATCAGTGCAGCCGGAATGGTTAATGTGCGACCGGACAAATCCACAAACAATAGTCCTACAATTAAACCCCTGCGGGCAAAAT
>CP070790.1:581217-583903 GCA_020346805.1 Planctomycetota bacterium | reverse complement strand
ATTTGAACTTGTCTGTAATTCGGCTGGTATGCTCTTGACCGCAACAGAGCGGCCGAGTCTGGTATCGTGGGCCAGATAGACAACACCCATTCCACCTCGGCCGATTATCTTGACGATCTCGAAGCTCCCGACTGTTTGGCCGACAAGGTCATGTCCGTTCTCCTTATTGTCAAAGTCACTCTCGTCCATTTGCACAAGTGTATCAAACAATGTATTGATTTTGAGCAGATTTTGTATCCTCTGTCTGAGTAGATCTTCACAATTCGGATACTGCCTGACGAATTCTTCCGTGTCCGGCTGCTGGCCCCGCAGATACGCATCGACGAACTGCTTCAGAGCTTTTTCAATAACACTATCCTGGTTGTTGTCTGAATCAACCATCAGACCCTCTCATAGGCAATGGTCAGGGCCACCATTGCACGAGACAACAGCTTGCCCACAGCGTCAGCGCTTTTGCCCAGTCGTTCGCCGATTTCTTTGTACGAAAACCCTTCAATTTTCGTAAGGACAATCACTTCTTTATGCTCCGGCTTCAATTCATCGATCGCTTTTTCAAGTCTATCCAGTTCTTCCTTTCTGGACATGATCACACTTGGCGTTGTGCTCTCAATGGGCTCGGGAATCCCAGTTAATCCGCCACCGGCCGTGGGTCCATAATTGTCACGTCGTATTTCTCTGCGAATATCGCGCTTATCAGCATGTAACTTCTCCAATTGGTGACCCAGCGTGTTGTGAGCAATCCTCGACAACCATCGAAGAAAATCACCCTCGTTCTTATACGTGAAGTCTCCCAGACCTCGCAAGGCATTAAGCAGAGCGTCCTGGACCAGATCCTTCGAATCCAGCTTGATCCGAATGTTTCTGTCCATACGAAGTCGTATAATTCGCCGGACTCGCTCGCTGTAAATTCTGCACAACCGATCCAAGGCAGCGGTATCACCAGCCTTGGCTAAGACGACCAACTGTTTGGTTTCTTGACTGTAACTTATCATCACCTTTCGCTAACCTCGAAAAAGAACTGCGATTATATAAATAATACCAATTTTCGAAAAAAATTTCAAGCGAGCCGTCAGTTTGCTCCTATTTTCCGGTTTATAAGAGTAGGACCGATGAGTCCGGAGAGTCGTTTTTTAAGCAAGACAGATTCTACCGACAAATCTGCACATAGTGTGCGGCGCGAGAATATTAACAGTTGTTGAAAGGATAGTAAGATGAAAAAGGAAAATTCAATCGTATTGGTTTTGGCATTGGTGGCGGGTTTGTCTGCGGGCGTCGTGAACGCGGATTTCACCTTCGGCGATGGGCAAGCGATACCCAACGATCCGGATTTCGCCGAGCAGTGGCATTTGGACAACACGGGGCAAATGAGCGGTACGCCTGATGCAGATATCAACGCCCCAGAGGCGTGGGAAATTACCACAGGAGACCCCAATATAATCGTTGCCGTACTGGATACCGGCGTTGATACAAAGCATCCGGACTTAGTTAATAATCTTGTGCCGGGCTATGATTTTTATGATGATGATCCCTCTCCGGCTCCCACTAATAACTTCCACGGAACGGCCTGTGCTGGCCTTGTAGCGGCCCAGGGCAACAATGGCATTGGCATTACAGGTGTTACCTGGAACTGCAAGATAATGCCTATCCGAACCTCCACGGGCACTTACACAACGGCTGATGTGGCAGCGAAAGCATTTCGTTGGGCAGCCAACAATGGTGCTGATGTCATCACCTGCAGTTTTGGCAGTACCGATGAACCTATATTGAATTCCGCCATAGTGGATGTCACCAAGCCGGGTGGAATCGGCCGGAATGGAAAAGGCTGTGTTGTCTTGGCTGCCGCAGGTAACGGCAACGGGCCACTCGATTATCCCGCGAGGCATCCCGATGTTATTGCTGTAGGTGCCACAAATAATAAGGACCAGCGTTGGTCGTATAGCAACTACGGGCCAGAATTGGACATAGTCGCACCAGGTGGGGGGCTCCCTAAAGACGGATTTCCGGTTTGGACAACCGACATCACCGGAAGCGCGGGGTACCGCCAAGGGGACTATACTCCGTTTGGTGGCACCTCGAGCGCTTGTCCGGTTGCAGCCGGTATGACGGCTCTAATTCTGTCTATTGAACCGGAGCTAACGCATGATGAGGTACATCATTTTCTTAAATGTTCTGCGAAAGACCTGGGAGATCCTGGTCGGGATGACTACTACGGTTGGGGACGAATCGATGCCCGGGCAGCCCTGGATATGGTACTTGCCAGGCGTGCCGACCTGAGCAACAACTGGAAAGTAGATTTCGAAGACCTACTGATCCTCATTGAATTTTGGGGAACAGCTGAACAATCAGCTGACATTGCCCCTGCTGCAAAATGCGATGGAATTGTGGACGAACAGGATCTTGAGCTCTTGATGCGATACTGGCAGACAGAGATTCCTGAACTAGGCTTAATAGTTCAATGGAAGCTCGACGAGACAGAGGGCATGTTCGCTGTAGATAGTGCCGGTGATAACGATGCCGTTGTTATCGGTGGAGCTATATGGCAGCCCGGTAGCGGACAAATAAATGGTGCACTTGAATTAAACGGTGTTGATGGCTATGCCATCACTGGTGCAGTCCTGAATCCGGCTGATGGTCCTTTCAGCGTTTTAGCATGGGTCAATGGTGGTGCGCCAGGTCAGGTTGTTGT
>CP070790.1:566984-581117 GCA_020346805.1 Planctomycetota bacterium | reverse complement strand
GACCGTTATGTTTGCAATCCTGGGATTATATTTTGGGGCGTTGGCTTACTTGGACATGATCGACACTATCCGTTTTACAATCACGGGTAGCGACCAGCCGCCCAATCTGACCTGGAATGTCTTGAATCTCGGGGTTGCATTGGCCGGGTACGCCGCCCTGCTCGTTTTTTATGCAATTGTCATTTTGGTGCTGCTTATTATTTCAAACGGCACATTCCCGAACAGCGGCAAGGATTTCGCCGCTCTGGGCCGAGCCGGTAATCTTATCGTCCTCGCCCTGCTGACCTTTGCAGTTCCCATGAATATGATCGGCCTATCAAGCAGCCACGCACTCGACGGATTAAATCCCCTACGTGCTGGTATATCCATAGGCCGGCTGATTGGTCATTATATTTTCCTATTTTTGATTATGATTATATTCCTGGCGCTGTCTGTAGGAGTCATGACTGCATTGATCTCATGGGCGGGACCGGCCATCATGAACGCCGCTCAGCACGGTATCAAAGAAGGATTTGTAAAGATGTTAGGGGGATTGGGGGCATGGACGACAGTGATCGGAGCCGGCTTCTACTTCGCATATGCCTTTGGCCGTATACTGGGACTTTTCGCCCGAACTTTCCGGGAAGACATAGATTTTGAGCTGTAATATGCCCTCAATCGAACTATACCCGCTGTTTTACTCATCCTGTAAGGTGTAATCTCTCGATAAATGTGAAAAAACGTGAACCGACCGCGACTTCATATGTATTAATTGGTACCAATTAAGTCTTCAGTTATGATGTAGTATCTTCCGTATAAACTTGTTTCAGGGTAAAGTCCGGATGAAATTTTCAACATTAAAGCTAGTAACGTTATTTTCGGCCCTGGTAATTATCAGCCAGTCCGGCTGTGCGGTACCACAAAAAAAGGGCCATGGCCTCTGCACCCATCAGATTGAGTCTGAAACCAAGGCCGGGTATTGGCTTTACCTGCCGGATGACTACGTGAAAAATAACGGCCAACACCCCAATAACGAACGTTGGCCAATGGTAATCACTTTCCACGGTTTGAAACCGTATGATAATGCCGGGCCGCAAATCCGAGAATGGCAAGAAGAAGCCGATCGATACGGATTTATAGTAATCGCCCCGGAATTAAGAACCTGCGACAGCCTAACCATGCAATTCCCGCTTCGTGATCCGAACCTGTCCTATGTACAGGCCGATGAGAAAGCGACTATCGCCATCATGGATGAAGTGTGCCGCTTAACCAACGCGGATCCAAGAAGGGTACTGGCTACAAGCTTTTCCTCTGGGGGATACATGGCCCACTTCATGGTTAACCGATATCCCGAACGTTTTCACTGTATAGCGGTTCGTGGCTCCAACTTCAGCGAAGCATTGCTCAACCCTGCACAGGTGTCCAAATACAGGGATATGAAAATTGGCATCTTCTTTGGGGAAAACGATTTCAAGGTATGCCGGGAAGAAAGCACCCGAGCGGTGGGATGGTATCGGCAGCGCCGATTTGATGTAATAGCCAGACAAGTTAAAGGTCTCGGCCATGAAAGAACCCCACAAACCGCAGCCGCGCTTTTTGCCTCTACTATTGGGGCAACTCCAAAAACACCCCCTAAACTTGGCCAGATGGTGGTGCTGGATATTCATGGGGATAAAGGGCGGGGGATAGCCCGCCGCGAGATAAATCGGCGACCGCCGCCCAGGCCAATACCGCAATCAACAAACTCTAGAATCCAAAGTATAAAACGCTACTCTCCCAATCAGGAGATCATCGCAAATCCCAAACCTATTATTCCGCCACAACGCAAGGCAGATAAAAATCCGACACAAGTAACACCAAAGAAACCGATTAGCCGTACCCCATCACCGATTCGTCATACCCCCAGGCAATCGGCAACACCCAAACGACCGATCCGGCAGCCATATTCAAGCATCCAGCCACCGGCCCGACGAACCAGCAAAAGAAACAATGCCAGCCCAGCCCCTGCCAGAGAACAAATAAAACTCGCACCCATTAACGCCCGCATCCGGGTAAAAGGTAATAAACTGGGCACCGCACCTATGTGGGTCTATATGAGTGTGGAAATGCCCTTGAAGCTGCGCGAAGGAGCCAGTATTTTATGGACCGACAATAATAAGCCGATCAGCAGCGGTACCTTTAATGCCAACAGCATTCTACGTCGACCGGGGAATCACATCATCAAGGCCCTCATCACCACTGCCGACGATCGACGCATCATCCTCCACCAAACCATTAAAGTACTATCCGCCCCGTCGAGCCAACCGGCCGAATCCTGATCCCGGCCGGCTCCCTTACCGGGCTCAAATCGCCAATAACGACCCATTTTTCAGGAATATCAAGGCTAAACTCAAACCCCCTTTTATTCGCCGGCGTAAAATATATAACATTGAAAGCGTGCTATTTTCAGACCGGGGTGGTCACCTTTTTGACAGGGATCGACCCTACCAGTCGTCTAAAGGATAGACGATGAAGGCCCAAGAAGTTGAACGAGACATGGAACTTCCGGTAATCGAAGCCATCCAGCAGGGAGATCCCTACGCGATGGAAGAGCTTATCCGTCGTCAGGACCGCTGGGTGCGCGGAGTGATTTTCGGCGTATTGGGCCGAATGGATGAGGTGGATGATGTTTCCCAACGGGTATGGATGCAGGTTTGGCGGCAGGCAAAACGACTGGAAGATTCGGCTAATTGGCGGTCATGGCTTTACCGTATCGCCCGCAATGCGGCCACCGACACCGGCCGGGACAAACAGCGCCGCAAACGACTGCTCGCAAACCTGTTCACCGGCAAACCTATCAAACAACACAATGATGCCTCGCCCCAGAACCGCCTTATCGCCAACGAACAATACCAAAACATGCTCGACGCCATCGTCTCTCTGCCCAGGCTCTACCGTGAGCCTTTTGTGCTCAAACATCTTCAAGATTTCAGCTACCGACAAATCGCAGAGACGCTGGAATTACCCGTTGATACCGTTGAAACCCGGTTGGTACGGGCCCGAAGATTGCTGCGTCAGAAACTGGCGGGAAAGGTTTGAGAAATGATCGACGAACGAACCGAATTATTAATTAACCGCAAGTTGGACGGGGAGCTTAGCCGCGCGGAGTCGCTGGAGCTGGACAAGCTCTTGATCCGTTCACCCGAAGCCCGGGCATTATTGGAAGAATACCAAGGTAACGATTCGCTGGCAGCCGAGACTTTACACAAGGTGATATCCAATGAAAACGCGGTCAACGATTTTACGGCCTCATGGAATCAGTCAATCAAAACGCGGAAACAGCGGGTACGTTATTTGACCACAGGAGCGGCAATAGCGGCGGTAATCACTTTGGCTGTGTTAATCGGAAGTATCCCAACAGATCAACCGACGCAGCAACCCATTGTTCATAATACCACCGACATGGACAACAAGATCGATGAGCCTTCGATGGTTGCCCATGCCGCTCAGAACAAAAAACTGACTCCGTTGAGAGTGATTGAAGGGCCCCGGCGCGAACAAGAACGAACCCTGCGCGACGTTTTCGGGGTATATGATCCGCAAACAAAAAGCGTATATTTTCTGGAAGCCAATCACACACAAACAACGGCCGTTCCGGTAAGTATGAATTATTAGGCCGGTCTCCATATGGGTGCGAAGTGACTGAACTACCTGCCAACCGGATCGCGGTATGAGGAGAACAAACATGATTCTACCAAGATCACTGATCGCCATGACAGCAATGGTAATGATTTTCACTCCGATCCTGAAAGCCGACCAGGATAAAGACCATGGATATCAGCCTTTATTCATCAAGCCGAAGCCAAATGATTCATCTGAGAACGAACTTAAACAACAACGTGAAATGTGGCGAAATACTCTCCGCAACCATAGATTCCAATACGATGCATGGACCCCCGAAGATACGGCCTGGTGGGAGAGCGTCCGTGAAAGTCCCCAATCATCCACCTGGCTGGGTATACAACTGGCCCCTGTGCCGGCGGCGCTATCGGCCCACCTCAAGTTGGATGAAAAAGGACTGATGATACGTAATGTTTTTGTGGATAGCCCGGCCGACCGCGCCGGCCTGCAACGCTACGACGTAATCGTTAAAGTAAACGGTAAGGAAGTTACCGGCCAAATAGATATGTTCCGAAACCACATTCTCGGTCATCAAGCCGGTCAAGAGATAAAACTGACCATTTATCGAACCGGCAAAACAATAGAGGTCACCTCCAAGCTTGGTGAGAGGCCCGAAAATTGGGACAATCTGGATATGAAGTATGAGGAAGATCCCGACGTCTTCCATTGGAAGGACTTCGGAATCCGGGGAAAAATTCTTCGGCCCAGGCCGGAAGGAGGCTGGTCGTGGGAAGATTTGGGCGAGCTTCCGAAATCCATGTTCTCACCAGGATGGCAGCAAGACATCCTTGAATATCTACACAATTTCACAGACTGTGAAGATCTCGACCAAGGCAAACGCATCGATAAACAGGGCCGGGTCTTACACGTCCAGCGGAAAAAAAATGGAACCATTGAGGTGAGACGGTACAAGGAAACCGACGGTGAGGAACAAGCGGAAGTCAAAACCTACAAAAACATGGACGAATTAAAAAAGAGCGATCCAGAAGCGCATGAACTCTTGCGTTCGGCCCGACGCAAACCTTCATACCAAAGATGGATCTGGAGAGATAGAAACAGTTGGCCTTTCAAACAATTTCTGCCCCCCGAAGAAGCGGATAAAAAGTGGCGGGAGTGGCGAGACAAATTTTTCCAGGGACCGATATATAAGTTCAAAGAACATTTGTATCCGCCCCATTATGTCAGGCCGCTGCCCGCACCCGAGCTAAAGACTGTACCTCCTGCCGAACCATCGCCTGAACAGGAGCCAAAGGTAGAGCCTCAACCCGAACCCAAGATCACAATCACACCTTCGGTGGCACCCAAAATCACCTTTGATATCAATGCCGAAGGTGAGATAACCGTCCACCTACGGGATCAGGACGCCGAATTGAACATGACTTTCAAATCCAAAGAAGCGCTTAAGGAGTATTCAACGAAGCTATATGATAAGTTTGGGACCTTGGAAAAGAAATTACGGAATAACCAGCATACTGAACAATTTCCTACACCTTAACGGCGGAACAACTGATATTTCTCAAGCTTCTCCATCAAACTCGAAAGGGTGATTGGCGATGATAATCGGCCTGCGCCGGGCCACACTGATCAACAGGCCGATGCTGAGCAAGCTGGACAACATACTGCTGCCACCTTGACTGACAAAAGGTAGAGTAACTCCGGTAATCGGTCCCAGGCCGACGGTCATACATAGATTGATCAGAGCTTGCACGCCAATCAAAGTCGATAAGCCAACCGCTACCAGCCGACCGAACGGATCATTGGTCATAGTAGCCAAATCAAACCCGATGGTCACTATCGCTACATAACACAATATCACTATCAGCACGCCCAAAAATCCCCACTGACAGGAGATGACGGCAAAGATAAAGTCGTTATGCATTTCGGGTAAAAGTTCGTACTTGACAAAAATGTTCTTTACCCAGCCTCGCCCGGTCAGCCCACCACTGCCCACCGCGGCCTTGCTGCGCATCAGTTGAAATCCCTTTCTGACGGTCCACTCATCCAATTCACTCTGCCAATCGGCTACATCCGTGTCAGATGGTCGGAAACAATCCCATCGGGTAGGACGATTCTTAAGATACTTGGGCGGCTTCCGCAGATATTCTCTTAATCCATCGTTTTGCAGCACTACCCCGGCCAGCCTTAGACGCTGATAGGATTCGATCTTGAGCCAGAACAAAGGCAAACAGAATATCCCCATCATAATTATTACCGCCAGGTGTTTACCTTTTGCCCCGGCGGCATAAAGCATGACAAACAATATAGGTAGAAATAACAACACCGTACCAAGATCCGGTTGACTCAAAATTAAGCCCATGGGGATTAAGGTCAAGGTAAAGGGTGCCACCAGACCCCTGAACGTTCGATAGTTACTACGAAAGCGCAGATACCAGGCCAGGGCCAGAATATAAGCAATTTTCATCAATTCCGAAGGTTGAATCCGGATTAAGGGGCCTATACGTATCCATCGACGCGAGCGACGAATTTCCGGGGTTAACCACTCAGGCAGCCATCGTCCGAAGGCCAACAACACCAACAAGACCAGACATAATATAAACAATGGATAGGACCATCGCCCCAGCCGGTAATAACCGATTCTTATCGCAACCGCCATCACCCCCAAACTGACCAGGATATATACAATTTGTTTTTTGACGTCGGCGGTTAGACCACCTGTATGGTCCAGGCCGCTGACCGCCTGGATGGTTATTACTCCTAATAAACTTAGGGGAATCACAGGCAGCAGCAAACCCCATCCGCGCCAAGTCGGAACCGGTAGTCCCAGCGTCATTGTCGCCCCCCCGCCGCCATCGACTTTTCGTTACCACCTTGACGATGAGCCATAATAGTACGAACCATATCACCGGCCACCGGGGCGGCCACTTCTCCCCCGTGCCCGCCGTATTCGATAATTAACGCCAAGGCTACATTCATATCCGAATGATTAGCATCATCCAGATAATGACTGCGCTCGGCCAGATAACCAACAAACCAGGCATGGGCCTGCTCGTGGGGCGGGGCCTCGGCACTACCTGTCTTGCCTAACAAAACATATACAGGATGATCGTCAAAGTCAGCTCGTTCCCGCCCGAAAGCCGTGCCTCCCGGCTCGTTGACCACCTTGTACATCCCCTCACGCACAATACGCCAATATTGTTGGGAAATAGACAGTCTGTTTGCGGTTCGAGGTTTGGGATCGTCGGCCCATATGGTCACCGGGCGGTATTCACCGCTTGCCACTGTGGCGATCATGTTGGCGGCCTGAAGCGGTGTTACCCGAAAGTCCCATTGACCTATGGCTATCTGCCTGGCATTTCCGCGACTGCCTTCGACAGGTACAAAACCGCCCTCGATCAGACCAATCCCACTAGGCCTGCCTAGGCCGAACTGCGATAACCAAGAGGCAAGTCTGGGCACCCGCATCCGCTCACCCACGTTATAAAAAAATATGTTGCAACTCTTTTGGATGGCAGTTATCGGATCAACTTCATAGTGATAACCAAAACAACGCCACCGATCCTGAAAAGCTGGAAACAAATATTTATGGCAGGTAATTCTTTCATTCGGTCTGACTCGCCCTTCATCCAGCGCACTGGCCAGGATCATCGGCTTGACCGTTGAACCCGGCGGATAATGTTCGCGGACCGCTCGGAACTTATGGGGGCAATGAACTTTGTCTTGTTGGATTATTTGCCATTCCTCCTTTGTCGCATCGGGATCAAACGAGGGGCAACTGACCAGAGCTAATATCTGCCGGGTAGGTATATCCAATAACACCGCACTGCCCCCGGTAACCGTACCCCCCGAGGCGGGCGAATTGTCTTCAACCGTCTGCATTAGACGCTCGTAGATTTGCTGTTGTAATTCCAGATCGATAGTCAGTCGGAAAGTTTGGCCGGCTTGTGGCTCAACCGCTCCGCAAATTGGCCGCCCCTCCTTATCAGCCAACTCACAAATCGGCCGCCCTTCTTTGTCAAAATACTCTAGCCCTCGTCGGCCTCGTAGCCAATGCTCGCCCAGGGCTTCAATACCGCTTTCCCCCCGTAGATCACCAAGCGTATAACAGGCCAGAGGATCATCTGCATTAGAATCTTTATCAATATCATCCCGACTTACTTCACCCAATTTGCCAGGCAAATGCCCGACCGCCTCGCCGCCGGAATATTTTCTGACATAACTGGGAAGTACTTCAACCCAAGGATAAACCGCCAGACATTCGCGGGCTTTGGCCATTTGTTCCTGGTTCAACCCCTCCACCACCGCATGGCTCAGGTTGACCCGCTCTTCGGCGATTTTTATTTCCCGGCCATGTCTCTCGGATACCACTTCCTTCCATCGGCGAATGCGATTTACAATTCTGTCGCACCGCAGTTTTAATGCCGCCTTTGATATATTGGTCAACTCCGCAATTACTTGCCAGGATTCTTTGATTTTTTCTTCGATTAATTCCTGGGAGTCCGGCCAGTTTTCTTCCAGCTTATCAAGATAATCTTCATCTTCGACCAATACCCCGTAATCAACGCAGATTTCCCAAGCCGGGGCATCATAAGCCAACCGAATCCCTTTACAATCGGTAATCGCACCTCGGACAAAGGGGAAAAAACGCGGTGGCTGATACAATAATTGTTCGGCATGGGCCTGATAAATGTGTCCATCTATGATCTGTAACTGAACCAGCCGGAAGATAAGTACCAACGTCGGCACCGCCAGTATGATTAGCAAAATCTTCAGCCGACGTTCAAACATTACAAACCCCGCCTATCATTAGGTCATCGCCCTCCCGGTTGAATGGCAACTATCAGTTGGCGATAGTTATTTTATACCCTTCAAAGATTACCGTCCGATCAGATAACCTCGCGAAGATCTAAGACCGGTCCATCTTCCCAATCGAATCAAAGGCCAATGCAGATACGGAGCCCAAGCGGCGGTGTAAAGAGCAACAAAAAATGCGGGCCACAACAATACGGTAAGCGATGTCGATAGCGATCCAAACCACCAATCGTAAAAAGCGACTACAAATCGCACACTAAAGGCAAAGAGCAAGGTTACCACTATATGGGTAACAGGATGATCACGGAATACCGCTTGCCGAACATACATGATGGCCCAGGCCGCAGCACCGAAACAGAAAGCGTGCAATCCGATCCGATCGAGGCTCTGCAAATCTACAATCAAACCCAACAGCCAGGCAGCAATGGCGGCATCAGGCCAAGGCCCCCACAATGCATAGTGCACTGCCAGCACAAACATCCAATCCGGCCATATATGATGAATGGCCAGGGCGGGAACAAATGTCGTCTGACAGATAATGGTGATACAGGCCAGAATTCCGAATGGTAGCCACTTCATAACAGAAGTTAAACCTTAAGTTTTATGCTCCGGGCCAGACACAACATGTGACCGAACAACCCATCTCAGTACTGCATCCTTAAAACGGTGTTTTATTCAGAATCTTAGCAATTGCCGTCGCCGCCGCCAGTTGAATCCGTGGATCGTCCGGCGTCTCCATCCGCTTTTTCAAAGGTTCTAACGCTCGAGGATCACCGATTTCGCCTAAGGCCATCGCCGCCATCGAGCGAACGCGCATCAGCTGATTTTCAGGGGGATCGTCGGATAAATTGCTCCGGGCCTTGTTCCAAGTCAAAGATTTCAGGGCCAAGTCGAAACCTTGCTTATAACCCAACATTCCCAAGCCGCGGGCCGCCGCCAATCGCGATTCCAGATAGGTGGCGTGGCTCAAACGGGCAAACAACGCACCTTCCAACCTCGCCCGAAGAGCGATATCCTGGCAATCCTTGGCCGCATAAGCTAACGCAAGTAACGAGAAAGGCTGTTTATAATCCACTCCCCCAAAAGCATAAACAAAGAACTGATCGATCGCATTCTTATCGCCCAGACCGACCATGGCCTCCAGAGCCTGAAGACGTACACCCTCATCCTCATCATTAGCTACCGCCCTATGCAGCAGAGGAAGTATAGCCTTGTCCTCCAACTGTCCCATCGCAAAGGCGGCATTGCGTCGAACAGCGGCATCAGGATGCTTGGCAAGTGCCTCACTCCACTTACTCCTGAAGGATGAGTCTCCCAGACGCTCCAAAGCATAATAGGCTCCGATCCGTACACTATGATCGGAATCGTTAACCAACTTTCGTATAGTTGATATTGAACCGGTGTTTCGTAATCTTCCCAGTGCCATACAAGCGGCAAAACGTACCCCGGGATGCTCATCGCTCAGCCCCTCCCGAACCAGCAACCCCGGATCGGATACCATCACTTCTGCCGCTGCTTCCAACGCCTGAGCCCGCACTGCTGAATTGTCCGCAAAACGACAGGCGGCCCTAATATAACGGGTGGCCAGATCGCGAAGCTTGGGATCCGGGGTGGTGGTTGCACACCCGCTTATCACGACCACGCTCAACAAACTCGATATCGTAATCCAGACGCCGATCCACCTTGAGCAAATGCCGCCCTTATAATTGAAGCTCATTTTACATCCCCGTCAGTTGAAACCTGTTGTTTACTGCGTCTTTTACGAAAACCGACAAAAACAGCATCAATCAAGGCCACAAAAGCCAATATTCCGCATACCTGGGCAAATAAATCACCGTAAACGCTGTAAAATGTTACTTCTCGATCGATATCCACCCGGGCAATTCGATAACCCGTCCCACCCGCATGCGGGCCTCGACCCGGTTCCACCACCAGATCGTGCCATGATCCATCGGAATCGATAAAACCGCTCACTCCCGTATTAACCGCACGGGCAATACCGACCCGGTTTTCAATCGCTCGAAATGCACACGACACTAAATGCTGCGGCTGCTGAACTCCCCTGCCAAACCATCCGTCATTGCTGATATTCAACATGAAATCAACACGTTTGGCGCGATCCGTATCGACAATAAACTTGCGGAATATCTGAGGTATCACATCCTCATAGCAAATAGTTATAGCAAAATTGTAGGCCTGTCCGTCCTGGGAGCGGGCCTGCATCGGAAATACCTTGAAGTCCTGGCCCGCGGTCAGGGAATATTCATAGCCATTCCTACCCCAGGGATTCCACGGGCCGTCATTCAAAAATCTATATAACCAATGAATACTATACCGAAACGGTACATATTCTCCGAATAAAACCAGATGAATTTTATCGTAGCGGTCGGGTTCTTTAAAATTGGGAGTATAAACAAAGGCCGAGTTGTAACGATGTAACTCAGGGTAATGACCTTCGGGCTGAGGCACTTCCGAAAGAGATCCCACCACAATATAAGATTTATGCTCAGCCGAAAGTTCGACAAATCGATGGTGCCAAATACCCCATCGCGGATTAACCTCTCTTATCTCACGATTCAGGGACATTTGCGTCCAGGGGGTCTCCGGTAAAACGATCATGTCTGGTGATCCCACCAAGGCCTTATCAAATAGATCGAGATAGGTCTGCTGTTTGTCCTCATCCGTCGGAACCTGGGGATCGTAACTGGTCTTTAACACAAAATCACCCTGTAACACCGCGATCCTCGGACCTTCATCCGGTTTATACACGCCAAGCCGGCTTCGTCCGTAAATAACCGTGGCTCCCAAAACCATGATCATCAAAACCGTACCCACCGGAAAATGACGAGGGCTCGTGGCTTTTGTACCACTCCAAATAAGAATGGGACGGAGCATCAGGTCGACCAGCCAACCGTTGACCACCGCCAACATAAAGGTAACCCCAAAAACTCCGGTTAAGTCGGCAATCTGAATCATGGTCAGTAGCCGAATCTGACTATGCCCCAACAAAAACCAGGGGAAAGCCAGCGGCCCATAGGAACGAAGCAGCTCAATAGCAGTCCAAATAACCGGAAATGTGACGGCAACACTAAGATCGCGCTCGCAATACAAGTGCCGGATCAACCAAGCGGCTAACAGAAAACCAACTGCCAGATAAAATGAGCCGGCAACATACCCCTCAGGCGTGGTAACATACATCCAACGCAGGTGAGTAAGGAAAAAGGCAAAACCGAGCAAAAAACTTATAAAATAAGTTCTAACCGAATATCTCGAAATACAGACGGCAACTAACCAAGGGGCAAATACAATATAACCCACCGGCCAAAAGGAAAGCGGGGCAAACATCGGTAAACTTAAAAGATATGTTAATCCCGTCAGCACAAACAGCGGCCACCAGTGCTCGATAACATACTGACCACCAATTAGACGAATCGGAGACTTATCCGTTAAAGGTTTGCGATTTTCTTCCGGCTGTTTGACCTGCTTACGTTTCACTCAAAAGATCCATCCATGGAACTTGCCGATTATTACCTCAATTGTCTGATCCAAAAAATAAGGAGCATAACAAATCCATTAAATCAACTTTCGTCTTGCCGCCTCAATAACAGCCATATTCTCAATCCATTGTTGGTCATTCTGTCAAATGTACGAATAACCGTCAATCAATGTTCAGTCATCCTCAAATCCCTCGGGATGCGATTGGTGCCACTGCCAAGCGGAACCAACAATGTCTTCTATATCCGTCCAATCCGGCTTCCAACCCAGTTCTTGGCCAATCCTTGAAGCATCTGCAATAAGGATAGGCGGATCGCCCGGCCGGCGGTCTACTTCTTCGATTGTGATCTCTTGGCCGGTTATTCTCCGGGCGGCTTCAATAACTTCAAGAACACTATTACCACGGCCTGTCCCAATATTAAACGCCTGTCCTACGCCCGGTTCGATGGCTTCAATTGCCAGACGGTGAGCACTGGCCAGATCCTCAACATGAATGTAGTCGCGAATACAGGTACCATCCGGAGTGTCGTAATCGGTGCCGAATACCGACATTTGCGATCTACGACCACGCGCCGTCTCCAGGATAATCGGAATAAGATGACTCTCCGGATTGTGATCTTCACCAATCGATCCGTCTCTTGCCGCACCGCAGGCATTGAAGTAGCGTAGAGCACACGAGCCCAGCCCCCACGCCGATGCCGAATCCGCCAACATCCATTCAACGGCCAACTTGGTGCGTCCATAAGGATTAATCGGCAATTGAGGAGTATCTTCACGAATGGGCACACTGGCCGGCATGCCGTATGTCGCACAGCTGGAACTGAATACTATCTTGTGAATGCCGGCATCACGCATCAGCTCTAACAGCGTCAATGTATTGGAAACATTATTATGGTAATAACTCAAAGGCTCTCTTACCGATTCGCCAACTTCTGCAGAAGCGGCAAAATGCATCACCGCGTCGAATTTTGTCGCCGTTAAAATCGACCGGAGTAACTTCGCATCGCCCACATCCCCTTCGATCAATCGAGCTTTAGCATAGACTGCCGATCTATGTCCCTTGCAAAGATTATCGATAACAACAACCTCATGCCCATGTTCGCATAGATCTTTGACACAGTGACTACCTACGTAACCGGCACCACCCGTAACAAAAATCCTCATATTCAATATATCCTTTTACCCGCTATCAGGGACCAACTATTCAGCCTGTTTTTGCTTGTGATAATCTCAATCTTCTACCACATCACCCAAGGCCGATACACTGATCACTGGGTGCCGAAATACGAATACCCGCGCCCGATTGATCCGTATTCCATGCAGGCGGGATTCAATAATATACTGTTCCCGCGGCGCGTGCCCCTCATAACAACTATGCACATCAGCATCCTCCAGCCAGAATCCGCCCGCGTTGTATGATGCTAATCTGCCAAGGTAGACCATGGGGCCGGCGGTATCCAGAACCACATTACATCCCAATAATTCGTCCAAGGCTTCAGACACATTTCAACTCCCACCAGACAGGCCGAACTTGCAGCCCGTTCACAACCCCCGTATTGTAACCTCCAATATCGAATGTGTCGCCGTTTCAAAAGGCTAAAAATTACACACGCAGGACCTTTTTCAATCATGCAGCCGTTCTGGTTTCTCTTGGGAATGCTGATCATCACCGGCGTAACCATCGGGGCTATCACCTCACGCCGCCGGCAGATCCGCAAGCTGCGAGAACTGGCTCAAAAACACCGGTTAAATTATTCCGCCGAAGACCTGATCGGCATCCACGAACGCTACCAGAGCCTGGATATGATCCGTCGGGGCCATTCCCGCCATGCCTGCCACCTGATCTTCGGTTCCACCGATGCCGGCATGGTAACCCTCTTCTGCTATACCTATGATCTGGGCTTTGGTATCCATCGGACCGACCGGCACTGGTGGATAGCGGTCATCGAAACCACCGGTCAATACAAACATTGGCGAGCATACCCCGCCGATTCGAACACCATCGAAGGCAAGGGAGAAAAAATCGAACGCTTCGCAATCTGTGCGGACCGCCAAAATACGATTAACCAACTTACTGACATCGGGATCGAACGGATATTCCAAAACGTCCCGGCAAACTATCATTGGGAGGTCCGAAATCAATTCGTAGCCATTGCCGCTCCCCACCATACAGATCCCGCCATCCCCGACCAACTTCTCACCACCGCCTGTAAGTTGGCCCATCTGTTG
>CP070790.1:562511-566884 GCA_020346805.1 Planctomycetota bacterium | reverse complement strand
TTCGTAAGGGAATTACGGTGTTGCGAAAGGTCCTCTGCCACAAGGCTTTTGCACTGCAACAGTAGACGCCCCAATTAGGGCCAATGAGGATAGGGCGACATGTGATGTACGTCGTTAAGAAGGACGTGATTTGATTTCCAAAGAACGATTATTATTAATAATATCATTATTAGAAATAAAAGCAAGCATTTTTCGGGTCGAGGTCGTTTAATGCCGGCTATCCTTTTGATTTTATTACGATCTCTTCAGATTTGGCCGATGGCGTTTTTCCCACGTTGCCGCGCCGCCGGCATTATGGCAAATTCGTTTTGATCGAGCCTAGCCAAGTCTGAGAGGTTATCACGAGAACCAAAACCACTCTTGCGAACGGGGAAAGACTGTAGTCAAAAAGCTAAGATATTTCCGAATAAGCAACATTCTTGAAATCGTTACCGAGCAAAACGGAAAACGCATCTCATGTTCGCCTCCGGGCATAAGAAAGAATTCCACGCACAATCTTCTCTGCGTCGCGATGACGCAGCTCCTCAAAACGCAGCGCCCAGGCATGATCGGTGTAGGCGAGATTGCGCACTTCCAGCACCACCTTGGCATAGGCCGGATTGTCCCGCAATACGGCCAAAGACTGCCCACGGGCGTACGCTCCAGCTCCCAGGCTGCGCAATAGAGATTTCGCAAAACGCCCGGAGACAGCATCTTGCCGGCGGCCGTCAGTTCTCTCGTAGTACAGAACCAGCGGCGCTTCCGGTGCCGTGGGATCTATGTCCGCGTGGAATGACAGAAAGATTCGCCGCGTCTTTCGAATCCCTTTGAAGGCCTTGCGGGCGATATCCACCCGGCAGGAAAGGTTGCCGTTTCGACCGCCGGCCGGCCAATTCCTCCAGCGATTCTGCCGGCTGAAACGATGGCTGTTGAAGACTTCATTTTTTTCGTTCACGAATGTCTTCGTCGGAGGGTTCGATTGCCGTACCAGGTGATTGGGGCTCAGCAAGGTCAAGGTGACCTTTGCACCGTGTAGCCGTAAGAGAAGGTACACCCGTAGGGCAATGTCGTACATATACTCGTCTTCCACCACGTAAACCTTGTTTCCATTACCGTCGAGAGTTTCAACCACAGCTCCCGGGTCAAGTCCTCCGTGGCCCGGATCAAGCACAATGTGCCAGCCACGCAGGGTGTTGCTCAAGCAACCGACCCGGTTTACCCGGCGTTCGAACGTGCTCCAGAGTTTCCGAGCTTGCCTGTAGTTTTGCAGAGGTGAACCATGGGGTCCTTCATAGTAACCCGTATTCTGCTGAAGGCTTGCCTTGGGTCGTTGCTGATAGTATGGCCCGTTTCCGGTCCGGAATTCTTTGATCTCACCCAGAGAGCTTGTTAACGACGTCCAGATGGTTTCCGCTCCCTCTCTTCCAAACTGCAGCAGAGGTCTTACCTTCAGCTTATCTCCTGGGTAAATGACAGCAGAATGGAGGTTGTTCATCGCTTCTAACTCAGCAACGCTCATTTGGTGCATGCGGGCAATTCGACCCAGGTAATCGCCTTCTTTGACGATGTAGTCCGCCACCGCTTCGAGATCGCCGGCCGGGAGCCGCAGCTCCTGGCCAGGATAGATCCGCTCCGATGTAAGATCATTCAGTCTCTCAAGGTCAGCAACGGTCACTCGGTAGGCCCGTGCGATCTCCCACAATGCATCACCGCGCTCAACGATGTGCGTGGCGGTTGTTGCCGCTCTGAGCCGTAATTTCTGCCCCACATGGATCGTGCTGCCTCCGATCCCGTTCAGTTCCATCAAATCGGAGAGTTCAACGTGGTATTTGAGGGCGATCGATGACAAGGTTTCTTCCGGGCGGACCACATGGATGCCCTCATCGACTGATGATGGACGCAGTTGGAGTCTCTGGTCTGGATAGATGCGATCATCCCTCAGGTGGTTTAATTGACGTAGGAGGGCAAGTCCCACATCGAACTGTTGAGAAATCTGTGATAAGCTATCCCCGCTTTTGACAATGTATTCGAACTGTTGTTGCACCTCAGTCCCATCTTCGACGGTTCTTCTGATTCTGAGCTTCATTTCCGGAAGGATCGTATCACCCCTTAGATCGTTTAGTTCCTGGATTTCAGCGACGCTGAGCCCGTAGTGATGTGCCATGCTCCACAACGTGTCGCCTCTTTTGACCACGTGGATTTCGGCGCCCTCGGGGTGTTCTGAGTATTGGCGGAGCTTGAGCACCTGGCCGGAGTAGATCCGCTCTCCAGAGATGCCGTTCAGGCGACGAAGCGATCGGACGGAAACATCGAACCTCTCGGCTATCTCCGACAATGTGTCACCGGTTCTGACCGTGTACCTTTCAGGAGGAAAATCTGTCCCCAATCTCAGACGTTGTCCTTCCAAGATGAGGTCAGTACGAAGGTTGTTTATTCGCCGTAGCTGGTCGACGGAGAGGGCATAACGCACCGCTATCTCGCTGAGGGTATCGCCTTTTTGCACGGTGTGAAAAGCAGATCCGGGAGTCTCTTGGGCAAAGCTCGTGATAGGGTGACAAAGGGCCAGCACAAAAACGACTGCGCCGTGCACGTACCCCAAACGTCGTGGCTTTTTCGTTTGCCAGCGGAATGACAACGCCTTTCTTGACCTCCTAAATCATTTCAGAACCTACGCGGAAACAACCTACGCCACCAGAGTGTCGTGCTCACAATCCCTATTACCAGACAGACCCATGTGAGGCTGGATGAAGCGCCCGGTTTGGGCAATACAAGCTTTCCGCAACCGATGAGCAATAGGAAGAGCGTCAAGCTCGTCGTGCAGGTCAGGTACACACCGCTTTTTAGCGCTTTGATGGGGCGTTGGGGGTCCATTCCGAGCTTCTTTGCGGTTTGTCTCCAGAATCCGGGCGGGTCGACGCGTCGGTAGAATTCGAATAGGATGTTATCTTCGGTGGGTTTCGTGATCAAGGTCACCGTGATGACAACCGCCGTCGAAATCGATGACATAAGCAATAGTCGTAACCATTCGGCCTTTACACTAAAAAGGATGACGGGTGCTAGAACCAAAGATGTGATAATTGCTGAGATTTCAGAAAAAAGGTTAATCCGCTCCCAGACCCAACGCAAGACGAGAACAGCACCCGTGCCTGCTCCGAAGAGCAGGGTGACGTACCAGGCCGTCTGGATGGATCCCAAGTTTGCCATGACGATCAGAGCAACGGCTAAGACCAAGATATTTGAAAGTCGTGCAACAAAAACCTGCTCGCTATTCGAAGGGTCTCTTCCCAACCACGCTTTGTTGATGATCCGGACGTATATATCGTTACTCCAATATCCGGAGCCCCATGTGAGGTGAGTGTCAATGGTCGAGGCCAGCGCTGCAAGCATGCCCGTCAGCATAATCCCTCTGATGCCGTGGGGTAACAACTCTTTCATCCCTATGGCGAATACTAATTCCCGGTCGGCGACAAAAGTTCCCATGCCAGTCGAGAAAGCGTCAAACGGATAGAGGACCAATAATCCCACGCCAATCACCAACCACAGGAGACTACGCAGGAAGACCTGCAACCAGGTAAACGAGAATGCGGCCAGCTCCGCATCCTGGTCACTACGGCAAGCCATCATTCGCTGGGCGAAATAACCGGTGCCGTCGCTATTTCGCTCAAAAAACCATTGCAGACTTACAATCACCAAGAAAGCGAAAAGGGCGTCTGCCGTTGTCGGGCCGAAAGAAAGGATTTGCCTTGTTTGTGATTCTCCATACGTGTGCACAAGGCGATGAATCATTCCGTCGAAGCCCTGGCATTGAATAAGCACCATGACGGCATAGAGGAGCGTTCCCAGCATCGCAAGACTGAATTGAACGGTGTCTGTGGCAATTACGGCCCTCAGCCCCCCCGTGGCTGAATAGAGAGCTGTAAAGGCGACAATGGCAAGAATGCTGATCAGGTTGTTGGAGGTCGCGACATAGGTTTCCAAACCGGTTGTGCCGGACGCCAAAAGAATCCCAGTGGATGCAACCATGTCGTAGATGACGATGTACACGCCGGCCGGTAGCCATTCGTTCCACGGCAGAAAGAGTTCACTCATACGGGTCGCTGCCACCAATACCATGGCCATGATGGTGCAGTTCATGACGGTGCCGTAATAAATCGCCTTAAGGCCGCGCAGCGCCAGAACCCCACGCCCACTGTAGCGGATCTCAGTCAGTTCCGCATCCGTGACGACATGGGCATGGCGCCAGGTCCGGCCGAACAGAAAACCGATCATCAAAAACCCCAAGCCATATATCCAAAGGCGCCACAGCATGAATACGCCGCCCGTCGCTATCAGGCCTGTGACCAGTAATGGCGTATCAGCTGCAAATTGAGTGGCGGCCAGACTCACACCGGCCC
>CP070790.1:558155-562411 GCA_020346805.1 Planctomycetota bacterium | reverse complement strand
AAGGCGGAAAAAACGTTCGGTGAGATCTCGCCCGAATTTTTCGCCCCCAGCCAGGAAGCCCACCGGTTATTCGAAAAATACTCCGGCCGGCATCGGCTCTTTGAGTTGTTGCTGGTAGTTGATGGTATCGCATTGGAGGAGTTTTTGGCCGAATTTCCCTTGCCAACGGTCATTGACGAAACCGACGAAGGTGCATACAACGGACCGGTGGCCCATCGGGGCTTATGGTTTTGGCGACTGGCGAAAAAAGCCATCGCCGAGGAACAACTGACTCGCGCCCAAAACATTCTGAGGTCTCTGGCCAGGTGGAGTGGCGAACGCCAAATTGCCGAGTGGCATTGGCGCGCGGAAACTGAATTGGGCATTTTGTATCACGCGAGCCATGATTATGAAATGGCGGCAAAGTCATTTGGTGTGGCCCTGGGGCAACTGCAGAAAATTGCCCAGACAATAACCGCTGACAACGACCGCCGGGCTTACCTCTCAACTGGGGATGTGGCCCGCCTAAACGAGCAGATGCAGGCTTTTTCGGCGAGGTTTACCGCCCAAAAATAATGCCGTCGGAACCGGAGATTCCGACGGCGTCATACGGCTTTTGGAGGCTTTATTGTCCGCCCTGGCTCATAATGGGAGCTAAAACGTCCTCTAGCTCGATGACCTCCAAGGTATACATGCCAACTCACCCCCTTCTCCGATCAGGTGGTTGTTGAGCCGGAACCACCCGGCTCAAATTCAGCCGTCGTCAATGTTGCGCACTGCGCAACAGACACCCCTGCATAATCCCCTACCCCAGATCTCCAGGGGTAAAACAAGGGGACATCAGAGGTAAAGGCTGCCTGTACAGGCAACCACAATTCGTAGTAAAAGTAGCTGAATATTAATACTATGTCAAGTAATTTGCCTGATTTTCCGGCTCAGGGCATAGGGATTGCCTTCTAAATACCAATATGCGGTAGAGCATGGGGATAAATGTACAAAATATAGTATCTTCCCAGTTAAAAAATAGGAAAATTATGTCAGCACACACAAAAAGCCCCCTCTCGGATAGAAAGGGGGCTGTGACTTCGGCCAATTGTTTTCCCTATCCTGTATACAGCAAGCCGCTGGCCTGAGTTCCGTTCTTTTTGAACCTATACCCCAGCCATTGATCGAGTTTGTTTACTTGCTGAACGATAATGGATTTGTCTGATCTAAGTTGTCCCGATTACGATACCCGTCCGCAGGATTCACTAGCAATCGAACAAAAAAATATTGTGAAAAATGGTATTACTATGTATTAAATACAGATGAGCTTAATCGGGGATAGAGAAAAAGTAATGCCGCGAAAACAACAAAAAAGTAGTGTCGTCACTTTCAAGGCCGACCAGGCGCTGCTGGAAGCGATGAAGGGGATTCCCAATCGCTCGGAATTCATTCGTGATGCGGTGTCGGCGGCTTTGGATAGTGTTTGTCCACTGTGCGATGGGACCGGGGTCCTTACACCCAGCCAGAAAAACCATTGGAATGAGTTCGCCGTCGATCACACCATAGTCGAATGTGATGATTGCCACGAACAACACCTTGTCTGCGCCAACAAGCCGCTGGATGAGGCAGGCCAAAATGGTTAGACAATACCGCAAGATTTTCAGCATGCGGTTTGACCGGGAGGATCAATGTTGAATTCCCGCTGCCTGCGACTGGTGGGTCTTACCCTGATTCCGGCTTTGCTTTATATATCGCCGGCTTCAGGGGAAACCCCGTCAAAGGATATAAAGACCTTTGTCAGTATTATGCCCCAGGCATACTTTGTCGAACGAGTGGGGGGTCCTTCGGTTGAAGTGGAGGTTCTGGTCGCGCCGGGCCAATCCCCGGCGACATTTGAACCCACCCCCAGGCAAATGGCCGCCCTGGCAGGAGCGGACGTTTATTTTCGCATTGGCTTGCCTTTCGAGGACCAATTACTGGCGGCGATCGCCGCGATTAATGAGGGGTTGCCGGTGATCGATACGCGCGAGGGGATTGAATTACGGCCGATGGATGAGTCAGGACATGAGGGGGATGACCATGAGCATGACCAGCACGGTCGTTTCGATCCGCATGTCTGGTTGGACCCCGAATTAGTGCAAGTCCAGGCCCGGAATATCATGGCGGGCCTGGCAAAGCTCAACCCTGCTGGCAAAGTTGAATATGAGAAGAACCTGCGCCAATTTCAGGCCGAGCTTGCCGATCTAGATTCGACCATTGCCCAGATCCTGGCACCGCTCAAAGGCCGGGAGATTTATGTCTTCCACCCGTCGTACGGCTATTTCGCTGGGGCCTATGGGCTCAAGCAAGTGGCAGTGGAGACCGGCGGCAAGGAACCGGGGGCCCGGCAACTGGCCGATTTGATCGAACGAGCTATAAGAGACAGTGTGCGTGTGGTGTTTGTGCAACCACAGTTTTCACAAAAAAGCGCCAAAACCATCGCCGAGGCGATTGGGGGAGCAGTAGTGCCTCTCGATCCGCTGGCCCGGGATTACCTGGCCAACCTCGGCCGTATGGCGCGCGCAATCGAACGCGGCCTGATGGGGGATGGGAAGTGAGACTGCGATTTCCCGATCAATATGGGCATAGTGATGACCGACGATAAGCCAGTCATTGTTTTTGAGAACGTGTCGTTTTCGTACGGTGGCCCACCCGTCCTGGAGGAGGTAAACCTGACGATCGGGTCGCGGGAATTTGCCTGTATCGTCGGGCCGAACGGCGGCGGCAAGACCACGCTGATCAAACTGATCCTGGGATTGATTAAGCCCGATACGGGAACCGTGCGACTCTTCGGCAGCAAGCCCGCCGGAGTTCGTTCACGAGTAGGATATATGCCGCAGCATGTCCATCTCGATCCGAAATTCCCGGTCAGCGTGATGGACGTGGTATTGATGGGACGATTGGGCAACGGGCGCGCTTTCGGTCCCTATCGCGGTGAAGACAAGCTGGCGGCCCGTAAGGCGCTGCGGGAAGTCGGGCTTTTTGATAAACGCAACCAGCCTTTTGCCGAGCTCTCTGGCGGGCAGCAACGGCGGTTGTTCATCGCCCGCGCCATCGCCTGTGAACCGGAATTATTGATCCTCGATGAACCGACCGCCAATCTGGACCCCAAGGTTGAACAGGAATTATACCAGGTGCTAAATGAGTTGAACAAACGCATGGCGGTGGTGCTGGTTTCGCACGATATGACTTTTGTTTCGCAGTTCGTCGAGCGGGTAATCTGTGTCAAACGCGGGGTGCATATTCATCCGACCAGTGAAATCCGGGACGGTACGCTCAGTGAGGTATTCGGCACTGGGGTAAAAATGGTGCGGCACGACCGGCACGAGCACGAATAACCGATGTTTATCGAATTTTTCCAGGCCCTCGCCGAATATACCTTCATGCAGTATGCCCTGTTGACGGGGATACTGGCCGGGATCGCCTGCGGTATAGTGGGCACGTACGTCGTCGCGCGGCGGATTACCTATATCGCCGGCGGCATCGCCCACGCGGTGCTGGGGGGGATGGGTATCGCCTTTTATTTTTCGGTGGTCAACAACTGGCAGGCCTTGCATCCGCTCTATGGCGCGGTCGTCGCCGCCGTGGCCGCGGCGGTGACTATCGGGCTGGTCAGCTTGCGCGCGCGGGAGCGCGAGGATACAGTTATTGGCGCGATCTGGGCCATCGGCATGGCGGTCGGCATCTTGTTTATCGCCCAGACGCCGGGCTATAACGAAAACCTGATGAGTTATCTGTTCGGCAATATCCTGATGGTTTCCGCCGCCGATCTCTGGCTGATCGGTGCCTTGGATATCATCGTTGTCTTTATCGCCCTGGTTTTTTACAACCAATTACAGGCCGTATGCTTTGATGAGGAATTTGCCCGCATTCGCGGCGTCAACGTGGAATTCTTTTATCTTTTATTATTATGCCTGGTCGCGCTTACTGTCGTGCTCCTGGTTACCGTTGTCGGCGTGGTGATGGTCATCGCCCTATTAACTCTGCCTGCGGCGGTCGCCGGTTTATTCTCCCGCACGCTGCGCGGGAATATGATCATGGCGGTAATCTTCAGTGTCGCCTTCACTACCTTCGGCCTGATGATCAGCTACACGCCCAACCTCCCCGCCGGGGCGACGATCATTATCCTGGCCGGGATTACTTATTTGCTGGTGATGGTGGGGAAGGGACGGTTGCTCTCGCGGTGACGATTTGTGCGGGTCAGCCCATAGGCTGAAGCTATTCACCCCGTGGCCCACCAGTAATGCTGGGTT
>CP070790.1:549640-558055 GCA_020346805.1 Planctomycetota bacterium | reverse complement strand
GCATTACGCTTCAGCATCCTGCGGGTAGCTCGTTTCATGGCGCTGCCCGTTAGATACTTAGCATAATCTTCCTCAGACAAATCCATCAATTCTCTCAGCCCGGGATACGGCACCAGCGGATTGCCGGCAACCGGCTTATAGGCCGATTCGTTGGTAGTCGGTGTCTTACGGTTATAGGGACACACCTCCTGACAAAGATCACATCCATACACCCAATTGGCCATCAAAGGCCGCAGATCGGCGGCAATATCATCCCGGTGTTCGATGGTCAGGTAGGAGATGCAACGTGAGGCATCCATCTGATAAGGTCCCAGCAACGCCCCCGTAGGGCAGGCCTCCAGACATCGCTTGCAGGCGGCGCAACCATCGGTGGCCGGCCCGTCGGGCGGCAAGTCCAGCGTGGTTACGATCTCACCCAGAAAGAAAAATGATCCCAGCTTGCGATTTAAGACCATCGTGTTTTTGCCGATCCAGCCGATACCTGCCGCCGCCGCCGCTTCCCGTTCCATCAGCGGGGCGGTATCCACGCAAATCCGCGAGTCAAAAGGCTCATCGAGTTTTTCCCGAAGGATCTCAACCATACGGTGAAGTTTGGCGTGTATAAGCTGGTGATAATCGGCACCCCAGGAGTATCGGGCAACCCGCCCACGACAATCACCGCGCTGTTCATTATCGTCGTCCGCTGACGACTTGTCGGCCGAACCCTGGTAATAATTATGGGCAACCACAATAATCGACCTGGCCCCATCGAGCAGTTTCCTCGGATCGGCCCGCAAATCTTTGAGCCGCCCCAGATAATCCATCCGGCCGACATATCCCCGACTCAGCCAATCATGGAAATAGTCCAGGTACCGAATGGGCGCCGCCAGCCCAATCCCCACACACTCAAAACCGGCCTCATCGGCCAATCGGCGGATCAAATTAACTCGTTTATCAGCGGCCATGGCCGCTTATGGTAGCTTCACACTCCGGCCCGGCCAAGTTACAAAAATATCATTGACAGAACGCCTCCAAAACCCTACCGTGTCGCATCGTTGCCCATCTGCCGGCGGATCAGGTCATTACCGGCCCAAGAAAGATAAACATACAAAAGGATAACTGTAAAACCATGGCAGCTACCTTCGATTACGACTGGTTCAACGGCCCGCCATTTCAACAGCAGAAGGATCGGGCCCGCCAACAATGTGCGGCCAAAAAATTCGCCCACCTCAAACCTGAAGAATTGGCCGACAATCCCGACTATCAGAAATTTGTATCCGATCTTGAGGTCCGAACGCTGATTTATCTCCGCGACGGCTTCAGCTATGAACTAAAGGACCTGGTCGATATGGGATTGCGGAGCATGTTGACTTTCGAGTGTGAGCCGGTGGACGAACAATACAAAGTTGGATCCTTCGTCGTATCCACCCTGTTCGAGGAAGTGGTGCGGGTTGAGGTCTTTGCCGTCCATCCGTCCGAAAAGCCCGAGGATATGCCCCTCATTACCGGATTCAGGAATATCCCCAGTGAATCTGCACCGCCTCGTGATGAGAGCCGTGAGGTGCGCGGCGAGACCCGCGGGGAAATAACCGACTCGACTGAATCTCACTAAGTAAGCACATATAATCACCAAAAGGGGCTTCTAAACCAGCCGCGCATGTAAATAAGCGGTATTTTTATCGGATTGGCTTATTCTACATATCGATGTAGACTTCACATATCATATACCGCACGTGCGGCACGGTAGACGACCATTGTTTGAGCAATGACCTGTATGGCCTCAGCAAATACTACAGACCAAGCCAAGATTTTGGATGCCCAATTAATACAAACGGCAAACGAATACGACCGCTGGCGCAAACGCAACAGCTACTATTACCGAGAGTTGATCAGACTCTATAAGCGACACGTGCCTGAAGGGGCGCGGGTGCTGGAGATCGGCTGTGAAGCGGGAGATCTGTTGGCGGGGGTAAAACCGACCTATGGCGTAGGGATTGATGAAAATCCGCAGCTCATCGAACTGGCCAGACAGCGGCACCCGGAACTGGACTTCCATGCCGGCACTATCGAACAAATCCCCCAAGGTGAGACTTTCGACTTCGTGCTGATCTGCAACGCCGTCGACGATATGCGCGATGTCCAGGCCATCTTCTCCGTCGTCAAGAGATTCTGCAGGCCAGAAACACGAATCATCCTCACCTACCATAACGCCCTGTGGGAGCCGATCCTGACGTTGGCCAGCAAATTACAATTACGCCGACCGGTTGGGCAGCAAAACTGGTTATCCCGCGACGACCTGGCCAATCTGTTCGACCTGGCCGGCTACCAGGTGGTTCGCCAATTTTGCGAAGTACTTTTTCCCAAATTCCTGCCGCTGGTCTCAGGGCTCTGCAACCGATTCCTGGTAAAGTTCTGGCCCTGGAAACATCTGGCTCTGGTCATCCTGGTGGTGGCCCGCCCCCTGGTGGAACCCATCGATGACAAAAAGGCTGCGGTCAGCGTTATCATTCCCACGCGAAACGAAAGAGGCAACGTCGAATCAATCATCCAGCGAACCCCGGACATGGGGACCGGTACCGAGCTGATCTTCGTTGACGGCTGGAGCACCGACGGTACTCAGGATGAAATCAAACGCTGTATCGAAACTTATCCGGATAAGACGATTCGCTTCATTCCCCAGCAAGGCCGAAAAGGCAAGGGCCAGGCCGTCCGCCAGGGTTTTGATGCTGCCCAAGGGGAAGTATTGATGATTCTTGATGCCGACATGACTGTAGCCCCCGAAGATCTACCCAAGTTTTACAATGCCCTGGCCGAGGGCAAAGGCGAGTTTATAAATGGCACCCGTCTGGTGTATCCCATGGAAGAAAAGGCGATGCGCTT
The DNA here is from genome assembly GCA_020346805.1 of Planctomycetota bacterium. Taxonomy (GTDB): domain Bacteria; phylum Planctomycetota; class Phycisphaerae; order UBA1845; family PWPN01. The sequence continues at coordinate 555,196 of CP070790.1, read as the reverse complement.
CCTGAACAAGTGCGGGAACCGTTTTTTCAGTCTTCTGTTTACCTGGCTGATAGGTCAGCGATTTCGTGATACACTTTGCGGCACCAAGGTGTTGACCAAACAAAACTACCAGCGGATCGCCGCCGGCAGGGCGTACTTCGGAGAATTCGATCCCTTCGGTGATTTTGATCTGATCTTCGGTGCCGCCAAAAACGATCTGAAGATTATCGAGATTCCGGTTCGATACGGGGCAAGGATCTATGGAGAAACCAGCATCAGTCGATTTAGGGACGGTTGGCTGCTGCTTAAGATGAGTTGGGTGGCTTTTTGGAAGCTAAGACTGCGATGACCCATACACCAATAGACTTTGCCAACGATCGATTCACAGTTACTGGCGGTGGGGGATTCCTCGGCAAATTCGTCTGCGAGAAATTAAAGGCCCGAGGCGTGCCGGCAGATCACCTCTTCATCCCGCGAAGCAGCCAATACGACCTGACTCACGAGGCCACAGCCAAAAGACTATATGATGACGCCAAACCCGACGTGGTAATACATTTGGCGGCAGAAGTCGGCGGAATCGGAGCCAACCAGGCCAATCCCGGCCGATATTTCTACACCAACCTGGCTATGGGCCTGCACCTGATCGAACAAGCCCGAATCGCCGGCGTCAAAAAATTCGTTCAGGTGGGAACCATCTGTGCCTATCCGAAATTTACTCCCACCCCTTTTTCCGAAGACGATCTGTGGAACGGATACCCCGAAGAAACCAATGCACCGTACGGCATAGCCAAAAAATCGCTGCTGGTTATGTGCCAGGCATATCGGCAACAGTACGGCCTCAACTCCATTTATCTCTTGCCGGTAAATCTCTACGGTCCCGGCGACAACTTCGATCCACAAACCTCGCACGTGATACCGGCCATCATCCGCAAATGCATCCAGGCCAAAGAGCAAGGCGATGACAAAATCGTCTGTTGGGGCGACGGCTCGCCCACACGCGAATTCCTGTATGTTGAAGATGCGGCCGAGGGAATCTTACTGGCCGCCGAAAAATACAACGATCCCGATCCGGTGAATCTGGGCAGCGGACAGGAAATCTCCATCGCCGATCTGGTTAATACCATCGCCCGACTCACAGGATTCACCGGCCGAATCGAATGGGATACCACCAAGCCCAACGGCCAACCGCGACGATGTCTGGAGGTGACAAGAGCAAAAGAGCGATTCGGTTTTGTCGCCAAGACCGGCTTGGAGACAGGACTTAAAGTAACGATAGAATGGTACACATAAAAGTCCCCCCCTTCACAAAGAGGAGGATCTCCCCTGTTTCCCCCCTTATTAAGGGGGGATCTAGGGGGGTAATAAAAATAATTTGAGTATTTCTCATGACACGCATATACAACAGAACAAGCGAAAAAAGCAACCGGCGTGAATTATGTCGTCAAATGCCTCGCGCAGAGGTTGTGTTATGGTCAAGGCTACGAAGACGTCAGATACTTGGATATAAATTTCGACGACAGTATAGTGTGGGACCATATGTTCTCGATTTCTATTGCTCTGAAATAAAATTAGCTATAGAAATCGATGGTGATAGTCATTTCGGAGACGGAGCTGAAGTCCGCGACGCCAAAAGACAGTTATATATAAAATCTATGGGCATCGAATTTCTGCGTTTCAATAATATCTATGTATTTAAGAACCTGGATGAAGTAGTGGATATGATCGCTGAAACAATTATTAATATGAAAAATAACAACCCCCCTCAATCCCCCCTTGTTAAGGGGGGACGAAGGAGAGTTACAGAACAGAAAAGTACAAAACCATGAAAACCGCCTTAATCACAGGCATTACCGGACAGGACGGTTCGTATCTGGCCGAGCTGCTATTAAGTAAGGGTTACCACGTCCACGGCATCATTCGCCGAAGCAGCTCCTTTAACACCGGACGGATAGAAAATATTTACCAAGATCCGCACGTAGAATCGGTCCATCTCCATCTGCACTACGGCGACCTGAGCGATTCCAGCATGCTGGCTTCGCTGATTCGCAAGATCGAGCCGCAGGAAATCTATCACCTCGGGGCCCAGAGCCACGTTCGGGTCAGCTTCGACATGCCGGAATACACCGCCGACGTTACCGCCCTTTCATGTATTCGATTATTGGAAGCCATTCGTGACGCCAAGGTAACCTGTCGATTCTACAACGCCTCCAGCAGCGAGATGTTCGGTTCTTCTCCGCCGCCGCAAAACGAACAGACGCCTTTTGCCCCGCGCAGTCCCTATGCAGCCGCCAAACTCCACGCCTACTGGTCTACGATCAACTACCGTGAAGCCTACAAGATGTTCGCGGTCAACGGCATCCTCTTTAACCACGAATCGCCGCGGCGCGGCGAAACTTTCGTCACCCGAAAGATAACACGGGCGGCGGCGGCCATTCGTGCCGGCAAACAAAAAGAACTATACCTCGGCAATCTCGACGCCAAACGCGACTGGGGATACGCACCCGAATACGTCGAAGCCATGTGGATGATGCTCCAGCAGGATCAACCCGACGATTACGTCATCGCCACCGGCGAGTCGCACTCGGTGCGCGAGTTTTTAGATGAGGCCTTCAAGCTGGTCGATCTCAAACCCGACGATTATGTCCGCATCGATCCCCGCTACTATCGCCCCACCGAAATCGACGAAATCCGCGGCGACGCCGGCAAGGCCGCAAAAAAACTCGGCTGGAAACCAAAAACCAAATTCAAGGAACTGATCCGCATCATGGTGAAAGCCGACTTGAAACACGAAGGGATTTGGTTGTAAACGACTCGATCTTTAACCCGCATATTTCACGGGTCTTGTCGCCCGGCGGATGCTTTTTCCGCCCGACTTCGTCAGAGCCGACGATTTTTCCTCGACGTATTACCGAATACGCCTGTGGCAAATCGCCGCCTCTTCCTCGCCGGGACGAAAAAAACATCGCGCCGGCAATTACACTCTGTAAATCGGCATAACATCGTAGTGCGATATAACTGATTTTTTCGGCGAACTTTATGAATATCAGCAAAAACACCCGTGAAATATACGGGTTAACTGTTTTCCAATATCAGTCTCGGACTACTATGCCTCCCTCTCAAAATAACTTCTTCCCGGCCCGCCATACACCAACTCGCCAGGGATCGAGTTCGATGAGTGCGGCATCGTTGATATTGTGCAAGACGACTTGTGCTTTCTGTGGGCTGAAGTTGACGGCCACCACATAGTTGCTGATGACGCAACTCGTAACCGCATCCGACGCGAACACCCGAATTTTGGATGCAATCTTGGCCGTCGTCTCATGATTCTGGTTGGGACAGGTCACGATGCATAAATTGTGATCCGCATCGTTAGAGACTGAACTGTGAATACGAAGGGCGTCACGGATTCCCGTCTTAGGCAGAATAATCTGATGCTTTAAGTTATCATTCACGTTTGCGACCACATAGCCGATTCTGTCCTGAAGATTAACCCAGTTACCCCCCAGTTTAGGGTCGTCGCCTCCATCATCTCGCTTCCAGTCGGATTGCCCGACTTCATAGACGGCCCGCCCGCCATCGAAATGGATGGCGAAGGTGCGGTGGGCTTTCTCAACAGCGATAGCGTTTTCTATATGGTCTGTTTTGGTTAGACGGGCGGCGGGAATACGTTCCATATAAATGACCATTTGGATTGGAAGGGATATAAAAGCTTCGGCCACCCCGCCCGATGCCTGTTCGCGGACCGCCCAAAACCAATCCCGGCCCCGATCCCAATGGGCATTACCTTGGTGGAGAATCGGCTTATCTTTGATACTGCCACGGTAGTTCAATCCCACGGGCAGCACCATCCAACTATCGTCCTTGGGTGCGACGAAGCGTACCGGCCAGCGCCCTCGGCCCCAGAAATAACTGCGAAAACTACCATCGTCGGCATAATGAGTCAGCAGTTTTGCAGATTTCACCTCGAAGGTGCCTCGCAACTCCTTTTCCACTTCCGCCCTGGGCAATCCGACAACCCGCGGATGCGGACAGGTAATATGAAGCAGAACAGCGTCGGCAATTCGGGACGTCCAAGCCTTGCCGCAACAATATTGATTGTGGTAACTGAATCCGGGGGGAAACGATCGCCAGTAGTCAACGGCCTTCCTGAGGGCCCGTTCCTCAAGAACAGGAGCAAGCTGATGCCTCTCCATAAGTGCCATATATGCATGCAACACGGTTGATTCCGTCCAGTTATGGTAACGCTGCCAATCATTATCCGAGACGTAAACAAAAAATCCGTCGTGATTCATACAACGCAGCATGAGCTGATCGTACATGTCCCGCGCGTGGTGACGGAAAGCATGCGGCAAATTCCGACCCGTCAACCAGTACAAGGCCGCTCCCTGAATGTGAAATCGGTAACAAGCGAAGATGTAGTCGATATGAAACTGATTATGATTCTCCAGGGCAAAGTCGTCGTAGATATTGGCCCCGACGATCCACTCTTTAACCGGTTTATCGTCGTCGCCGATAGATTCGCTACTTGCATCAGTGGGAGTGGCAAAGGTGTTGTACAGGTATATTTTGGCCGCCTTGTCCCAATCCGCGTTGTGCGGATGGCCGGGCATCATGTTTACAGCCAGCGTGCAGACGGTACTGTTCCATGAAACGGTTTCGGCCTGTGTGTTACCTTGATAGTTCATCTTGGGCTTGACGCCTATAAAGCGATCGGCCTGATAGACGACCATCCGGGCAACAGCTTGTTGAAGATCGGCATCGAGTTCATCCCACATGAACCAGGCGGCAATGGCGGCCTCGGCGGCCCAGTAGGCGGCCTGCCATTCATACCCGAAATTCGGTTTTTGGCGATGAGCGAATGCCACCTCGCGTACCATGGCCTGGGCCTCGCGGCGGCAATATTTGCGGAAATCCTCCGGCCAATAGGCGGCGAACGAAGACAGAACCGCCGCCCCTTTGGCCCGTTCGGCAAGGTTGCGACAATGTTCCCTGAATCCTTTGTCCGGGTAACATCCGTCGGTAACCTTAAGCACGTCCCGCCGGGCAGCTTCCATATACAGCTTGATAAGTTCGCGTTCCCGCCGGGGCAGGGCTTTCAGACGGCCCGCCAACTTCTCCAAATCAATGGGGCAAACATAGGATGCCGGTTTCGCAGGTTTGGCTGGGATCCGAGCATCAGCAACCGAGGAAATGTATGGACCGACCAGAGTAACGAACAACGTTGTTGGAAGTATCCACTTCAAAGCCCGCCCCCTTCTCAATAGACAACGACCAGCCGTTGACGTTGAGAAACCGAAAGTCATAATCCCCAAATCCGTATCGCCGACCAACTTTTCGTTAATCACTCAATCTTTAATTGCTCCCAGAGAGAATTTTCGGCTTTGGTGAAGTTGTCGAACGTTTGTTTAAGTTGATCGCGTAGTTCAGCCAACTGCTGGTCGTCAAGAATGGCCTCAGGGCCGCCGGCATCGGAAACCGCCTGCAGCCTGGTAACCACATCGTCCAAATGAGTTGCGGCCTCGGAAAACGATCGGGCAGCATCAAAGATATTGGCCTGGGCCACTTCCTTCATAGACG
>CP070790.1:542241-549540 GCA_020346805.1 Planctomycetota bacterium | reverse complement strand
GGCGATTGAAATGCAGTCCACGTCCTTATCGTTGATCACCCGGCGCACATCGTACTCTGTTTTAGGTGCGGGTTTGTCCAGGTCGGTTATGATTTTAATGCGTTCGTCGAAGAGCCGCTCGTCAACATCACAGACGGTGACCACACGGACGTTCTTTTCCGCGGCGTGGTTTCTCATATGCGTGCATCCCTGCTGCCTGATACCGACCACCGCCACCCGGATCTCTTCGTTAGGCCCGCGACGGGGCGCTATGACTGCAAGTGGTGCTCCATTCGTTTTTCTGATGGGTGCGTAGCCGGTAATGGCCAGGGCCCCGGTGGTAACCGAGCGCTTTAGAAAGCCGCGACGATTAATTACAGACATATTAAGCTCCTGTTGTCTCTTTTAATAAATATGATCGATTATTTCTCCAATCCAAAGGGATGATAATACAAACAATCCGAGAAAATGACAAATGATTTGCGGTGGATTATTACTTACCGGCCTTGGCTTTTTGCTTTTCTTTGTATTGTTTGACGATATCTTCAGGTGAGGTTGGTGTGGGGTGCGTCTTGCGCCATTGGGCCATCCCCGGCGGTTCGGGAAAAGCCTTGGCCACGTCAATGTTAACTTGTTCGCATTGGGCTTTGACCACCGGCCCAACAACGTCATAGCATTGCTTTTTAACATCATCCAACTCTCGATCCCATACTATCGACCGATCGAGAAGTGGATAAGCATTACTGGTAACAAATGCGTACAGGGCCCAGGCACGCATCTGAACAAAGGGGGGAAGTGTTTGCCGTCCCTCCCGGCTGTCCAAATGATCCTTTTGGTATTTTTTGTAGAAGAGCTCGGCCGCCCGTATGGAAGAGTCAAACTCATCCGCTACCCCACGAGACAAGGCCAGGTAGGCGGATTCCATGGTCGAGTATATCAAATAAATCGTGTCCTTTATGCCGCCGGCCATTTCTTTAAGTTGAGTATTCTGTACAAACTCATCCAGGTTAAGCAGGTACCTCTTTTCCGTCTCTTTGGTATAAAGGTGCTTGTAATATTTGGTCAGGTAGTCAAAATAGTAGCGGGCCTTTTCCTTTTTACCTGACAGATATAAGGCGGCGATGGCCTGTTCCAGGTTGTTCACATGTCCGGGACGTAATAATTCGCTGGTGGTGTTTTCCACCACTTCACCTTCATTTGCATATACTTTGCCTAGTTCGATATATTTCTTGTGCATGGCCTCGATATAACGGATATCCGGCATCAGAATAAGATATGATTGCAAGGGATCATCAAGGTTGATGCGAAATACGTACCGGCCCTGTTTGGCCAGCTCGGCCAGCGAGAACAGCAGGATGCGATCGGTGTTGATAAGATCGAACTCGTCGATGTTCTTCAGCTCGCGCCCTCTCGTCGTTCCATATAACGTCCAGTACAAAGAGTGGGCCCAGGGGGATCGCCATTCGATGGGCACCGGTTTTTCGACTCCTAACTTGCCGGTCATATCCAGCATGAACTGCGGATTCATCTTGTACTGTTCGCGCAGCACCTTGCTGCGCAGGTAGGCCAGCAGGGCGTCAAAATCTTGGTTGGGGGCACTTTCGAAAAATTCAAAGAGCTTTTCTTCTTTTTCGCTTAACTCAAGAGGTTTGGACCGCAGGGCGGCAAAGTCTTTTTCCCCCAGATAGTTGGTATAGGGGTGGAAGAAAGTTGCTTCCAGAGGATGGTAAATATTTTGCGGGTTGGTTCCTGCTTCGAGGTCAATCCCCAAATCATCAAGGGTTTCAACAAGCTCAGCCACACCCGATTTAGATTCAATGAGTTCCCGTAGAGTGTGGGGGGCTTCGGCTATGGGACGAAACCAATCAATGCTTTTTTGGTTGTCCATAGTAACCGGTGGCGAGCCCAGCAGAGTTTCCATGGTCGCCGCCAACATCCGTTTATAGTAGCGGTGGAAATCATCGGCCCGGTCTCCAACCTTGTGGAAGAAGGTCCAACCAAGCTGATGGTATAGCTTGACGATGCGTTCGTTATTGGGAATTCCCTCATCGCGCAACAGGCGGATGCCGTTATATACCCACTGCCAACGTTCCTGGGGCGTATGGGTGCCGACGGATATATTGTATGACATGTTCCAGGCCTGGAACTGCCAGACGGCAGGGAACCGCGGCTGAAGCAGGCAGATCCACTTGGCCAGTTGATGCGATTCGTAATATTTTCCGTCTTGTTTAAGCTGCTCCGCCCGTACCCACAATACGTCGGCGGCCAGGCCGCGGAAGGTGCCGCCGGCGGCGCTTACCCAGGCATATTCAGGCGGTAATTCCTTATAAATGTCCGACTGCATCACCAACTGCAGATCTTTTCTTTGTTCGTTGATGGGATCCTGCATAACGGCGGCCAGCACAATACACAGAGTGGCAACAACCAGGGCCGACACCTGGATCAGGGTGGCTGAACGCTTGGCCTCCAGGCGTTCGAACAGATATTGTCCGCCGTTCGGTGTCGTCGCCACGTTTATCCAACCTCCTTGGTCAAACTTGTTTTTACGCCGCCCATACCCATATCGACCGTGCCTGTTTAGACCACAACTTGAGCCAGCTCACGCTTGGTTAGAATGACACAGCCTAATATTCCCAGAATCATCCCTTTTATGAAGATCAGAATTAGAACAGATTGTATTACCCACATCAGTGGGACGACTCGTCCGGAGATCACGTTGCCGATGGGATCGAACTTTGAAAAATCGGGTACCACCCAGACAAAGACGGCGCCCAGCGGGCGGAGAAGAGGTCCTACAATCCAGAGTGGATCTTCGCCGCTCGGAGCGATATTGGCGTATTCGATGGCTTGGCTGAAAAAGCCGGAAAAGGAGGCCACCAGCAGGACCAGCATACATGCCAGACAAGCCACCGGGAAAGAAAGAAAGCTCGATGCCAGCAATCCCATAACCGCCAGGAATGCTAACCGGCACCAGATAATGGTGAGGGCCCTGAAAAGATTCCAGTGAAAGCTCCCAATGGGAAAAAATAACTCGAAGCTCTCGTCGCCTTCGAACGTAATAGTTTCTTTCGTATCTATATTTTGTTTGCCAAAAAAGATCTTTCCTTTGGGATTGACCGCATGGGTGGGGATGACAATTCTATGGAATCTTTCGCAGACGAACTCGCCAACATTTTGATCGGTCATGGTATTGGGGTATTGGGGATCGCCGCACATCCATCGGGCTCTGAACATAACGTCATCGACACCGCTGGGACTGATCGGTTTGAAACGTAGATGGATGTAATCTTCTTTTTCTCGATCCACCATTAGATTATTGAAGATAAAACCGGTGTACTCTCCCGGGACAAAAGTTCGCCACTGGATTTTAAGATCCTCACGCAGTCTTTGATGTATGTCTTTCATGCTCGAATAAGCCATGTCACTGAGCCGATCCTCTTCTTTCAAGCGGCGTATTTTTTCTTCCACTATGCTTTCAAAGTCAGGCTCCTGTGGCTTTACGCCGTGACGAACACTGAGGACTTCGTACTCCAAAGTCTCCCGGTCGTCGGCGACGCTGGTAGGCATGCCTTTCAGGTAATAGGTGAATCCCCACACCGTTACCCCCGTAAACAGCAGCAGTACTGCGTTGAGAACCACAATCCCCAACCATTTACCCGCAAAAAAATGCCATCGAGGTATCGGTTTACTCACGATCATCAAGATCTGTTTCATTTGGATTTCATTGGACAGCGATCCGCATGATAAGAACACGGTTAACAGGCTTAGAAGGAAACTTACCGAACCAAGTGAATAGGCCAGAAAACTCTGCACTCGGGAAGTGATAGTTACGCCGTCGCCGGCAACGGCGAAGGGCATGACCGGTAATATGATGACAATGATGCCGATGAAGACCAGGGCGATCTTCATGCGAATACCTTCGGCTATCATGTGTCGAGCGACGGCCCAAATTCTGGACATGCCTGCTCACTCCTTGTCATCGTCGTTTTCTTTATCTGACCCTTTGATCAGGCGATCGATAAATTCACGATCACCTTGGTCTGGTTGGTCCGTAACTGCTTCGGAAGCTGCCTGGTCCATATCGGCAGACTCATCGGAGTCGGTGGTTTGTGTGGTGGTGAGGAGTTCGTCGATAACGTCTTTGGCCGGTTCTTCGGGAGGGATTGTTGATTCGGGTTCTTCGGTTGTAGTCTTCACTGATTCAGCGGCGGCGATTAACGAATCCACAACCGCCTCCGGCCTTTGTTGGGAAGCATCAGTTGCCAGAAACTCCGCAATCCGCCCACCGGCCGTAACGCCGGAAGTTTGCTGTCGGGCCTCCTGGGCCCGCTTTACGATGCGCAGGAAAAATGTTTCCAACTTGTCGGACGGCGTAGAGACGCTTACTACCCGTTTGGATTCTTCTTCGGCAACCAGTTTGCAAATACGGTCGATCGCCGCATCGCTGAGCCGCTCGGTGGTGATTTGGGTGAGGTTTTTCTGGCTGAGCAGCTCGCGGATGTTTCCCACCGCCTGCTGTCGGCCCCCGTAAAGTACGGTGACTTGTTGACATACGTCTTCAACGTCGGCGAGCAAATGACTGCACAAAAGAATAGTTTTCTGTTTTTGGCGATTAAGAAAGTTGATCAGATCTTTGATTTCTTTTGTGCCGACCGGATCGAGTCCGGTGGTCGGTTCGTCCAGGATCAGCAAGTCAGGATCGTTAATCAAGGCCTGGGCCAGTCCGATGCGCCGGGCCATGCCTTTAGAATATTCACCGACTCTCCGTCGGGCCTCACGGGTCAGGCCGACCATTTCCAACAGTTGTTCCACGCGACGCCTGCGATCCTGTCGAGGGATCTGAAAGAGCCGAGCGTAGTAATCCAGGGTTTCGCGGGCATCCAGAAAACGATAAAGGTATGACTCCTCCGGCAGGTAGCCGATACGCGATTTAATGGCTACGTCGGTAGGGGCCCGACCCAGCACGTTAATCCTTCCCCGCGTTGGGTAAAGCAGCCCCAGTAGCATCTTAATAGTTGTCGTTTTACCCGAACCGTTGGGGCCCAATAGGCCGAACACCTGATTGCGATGTATGTTTAGATCGAGTTTGTCTACTGCCACAACACGATCACGGTGCCAAAAATCCTTGAAGATCTTGGTCAATCCTATGGTTTGTACGACAGTTGGTTCATTTGTAGGCATGATGCTTACCGCGATTATGGGGCTTAACTGTTACTTCTTGTTCTCCTCACCGAGTTCTTTGAGTCGCTTTGCCCGTTCCACCTCCCGTGCCGCCTTCGGATCTGTGTTCAACAAGATCATAATTTGTTTGTCTTCGCCGGGCGGCAATAGCCATTTGGACACACCGATTTCATCATATAATTCATCGAGCATTTTTTGACGAAGCTGCTCGCGCCACAATTCCGGGTTCTTGCGATATCGTTCCAACACTATGGAAAAAGCATTGGCTTCTGCTTGGGCGCTGGCAATAATCTCGCTGCGGTCGCGTTCGGCCAACTTGATCAGACCTCCCGCCACACCGGCGGCCTTGCTAACCAATATCTCTTCGATTTCTTCAATGACGGCTTCTTTGGCCGGGCCTTCCTCAATCTGATCCAACCTTTGTATGGCATCATTCAGTTTTTCCCAGGCCGGACCCGCTACCCCATTAAGTATCCTGGCCCGCTCGGCCTCCGCTTCCTGGATACGTTCCCGTTTTTTATTTTCTGCATCGCCAACATCCTCAAACTCTTTTTTGGTTTGCAGTGGATAGTATGACTGATCGGCGGCAACGTTTTCAATGAGAATACCGCTTTCCAGGGCATCGAGTATTTTCTGGGCACGCTGCTGGATCTTCTCAGCCAGGGTACCCGCTTCTTTCCAAATATCGTCGGCATACATCCTTGCCGCCTCCGCCACAGCGGCATTTTGGATTACCCACTTTATCAAGGTCCTGTCGTTCTGGACATTCCTTACATAGTCGTTGGCGTCGTTGATTCGATACTGAACATGGCAAAGAAAATGCATCAAGGCCTTGTCGCCGGTTATTAGAGCCCCATCAACCGCCGGATTGAGGCCTCCGCCGCGGGGGGGTAGATCGCTTAACTCGCTGATTTTTTCCGTGTCCCGCAGGCTAAGCCAGAAATCATCAATCAACATGGTTTTGGGGGCAGTTTCGACTCTCTCGGTCTCATCGATGGGGTACGGAAATGCGAAGTGAAGTCCCGGTTCCAAAGGCGGTCCAACCTGTCTGCCAAACCGAGTTAAAACCCTGACTTCTTTCTGATCGACTATCACGAAACCGCTGAACAAATAGATTATTATTATGAATATCATGATGATCTTAAGTACCCCAAAGCTGGCCCGAAGGGCGTCGGCCAGCGATTGGTTCGCAGGATCCAGAGGTTCCTCGATCGCTGACCGTTGATTGTCCGCGTGATTTGGATCGGGCGTATCATGATGTTCATGATTGTGTAACAAAATCGATTACTCCGATTAAAAAACTCTCCCTGTCTGTTTATTTCGGTTTAGCCATCTCAGGTAACGGTGTACCGGTTGTAGCAGTGTTTTTCTTGGCACCCGACGAGGGATTTACCGTTCGCTTGGATTGCGGTAGTTGAGAACTCTTCAGCAAATAGGTGGGCCTGTGATCGGTATCCAACACAATGGTGGCCCTGTCCTTCAGCATCTTTTTCAGGTTATCAATCTCCAGCAGATACATGGCCAATTCTTCATCCTGTTGAAACACTTCGAGGTATTTGGTGGCCTGCCTAATGCCCTCGGCTCTTATTTCTTTGGCTTTGCGATTGGCAAAGGACATAATGGTCCCGGCGATCCCTTCGGCGATGTCGGTCATTTCTTTGGCGCGGGCTTCACCCTCACTGGTGTATCGGGCGGCAACCGCCTGTCTTTCTTTCTTCATGGCTTCGAATACTGTCTGTGTAATCCGGGAAGGCAGAGCCAGTTTGGATATGCCGATCGATTCGACTCCGATGCCGTAAAGTTTTTGGGATTCGTCAGCTACCGCATCCAGTATTTCCGCCTCAATCTGATCGTACTTCAATTCCTTCGGATTGGTGGATACGAAATTGGAGAAATCGTAACGACTGATTACTGTTTTCTGATCGTTGCGGACCCGGCTCTTCAGTTTGTTTTCGCCGTCTCTTTTGTCCGTACAACTGATACTGAATATGTATGGATCGTCGATTTTCCAGCCTATGGTTGTAGTCACGATAACGTTCTTGCCGTCACGAGTGGGAGTTTCCTCACCGGTAGTAACCGCAACATGAATGCGATTGTCGTACTTGTCCACCTTCTGAATGGGCCAGGGCCATTTCCAGT
>CP070790.1:539094-542141 GCA_020346805.1 Planctomycetota bacterium | reverse complement strand
ACGTAAGGATTGCGTATAGTGGTAACCGTTTGTCGCCGTATCGATTCAAGAGCGGGAGCGGAGGTAGGCGCCGAGATTAATGCTTTTATTTGTAATTTGCAGCTTGCGGCGGATAATTTCGCGGTGTTTGTGGACCGTAGGCAGGGAAATATTCAACGAATCAGCGATTTCCTTGGAAGATTGCCCCGCTTTAATTAATTTGCAGACATCAAGCTCCCGGGGCGTGAGCTTTTTCAGGTTGTTTTTATATTCGTCGAGGTCCTTTTCGATGATCGCCGAAAGAGTATTCTCCAGCACATCGATGTCTTTCAATTTCAGAGAACCGTCCCCTTGTTTTAATTTCTGGATAATGGGAACCAGCAGGTTTTCCACGCTGGAGCAAATTTCATCTTTATAATGGGCTTTCTCTTGTTCGAGATGGGCCAAAATTTGCTGGAGAGTGATATTCTTTTCCTTGAGTTCTTGGCGTTCGGCGGTCAATTGCTCGGTTAATTCCTGTAGTTCGGCCTGGATTTGTATCCGCTCAGTTATGTCTGAAGAAATTCCGCTAACCAACTCCTGGCCGGCCTTATTAGTTGTTTTGACTGCACGGTGGTGCAACCAGATCCAGTGCCCGTTCCTGTGTCGAAGCCGATATTCGACATCGAATAACGCTCCGTCTTCGGTTGATGCCTCATAGGCGGCCTTGACATAAGCTACGTCGTCAGGGTGGATGCGGCCAAACCAGATAGCGCCGCCCTGTTCGTAGACGTCCGCAGGGGTAAAGCCGAAAACCCGCTCCACATTGGGGCTAATATACGTAGTATTCCCGTCATTGTCGGTGGTCCAGACAACATCCGGGATGGTGGTGACTAAAGACCGGTACTTTTCTTCGCTTTCTCGCAGGGCATCCTCGGCGCGTTTGCGGTCGGTTATGTTGCGAACAAAAGCCCAATAGCCATTCGGTGCCCCATGGGCGTCACGGACCAGATAAGTGCGTAATTCCACCGGGAAGATGGTGCCGTCTTTCCGCCGGTATTCTTTGGCGTAAACATCGGAATACCCGCGGATTTGTACTTGTTCGCGGAGGATTCTTTCCTCATGAGCATGCCATTTTTCCGGCGTAATATCTCTGAATGTCATCCTCTTGATTTCATCCTTGGTGTACCCAAGCATGTTCTGTAACGATAAATTCGTGGCAATAAGGGTCCCTTCCAGATCGACCAGTCCAAAACCATCCCGGCTGCCTTCGTACAACTCGCGGTATCGTTTCTCGGAACGAATCAGATTCTCCTCGGCCTGCTTGCGTTCAGTAATGTTGCGCACGACTGCCAGGAGATGGGGCTGCTCACCCCAATAGACACGGTTCAAGCTTACCTCTACATCGAAGGTGGTACCATCGTATCGGTAATGTTGCCATTCAAAAAACTGTGGCTCCCCCTTTAATGCGGCAATAATCTTTCCGCTTCCCTTTTCGCGTGAATCGCTGCCATCGGGTTGTGTTGGCGGAGAGAAGTCAAACGGCGTTTTGCCGAGTATTTGATCGTGCGAGCAGCCAAACATCACGCAGGTTTGCATGTTACATTCGATAAAATCCTCTCCCAGCATCAAGAAGATGGCATCGTTGGCTGATTCGAACAACGTGCGGTAACGGGCTTCGCTTGTGCGTAAGACCGCATCAGCCTGTTTGCGCGCCAGAGCCCCGGCGAGAATGGTGCCGACCAGTTGCAGACAGGCAACCTGATCCGTTGGCCACGCCCGTTCCTTCCGCATCGTACTGAAGGAGAATGTTCCCAGCGGGACTCCGCCGGCAGTCAAGGGAATCGTAATATGGGATTTAATACCCAATTCCGCCATCGTCCGCCGATCGAGTTCTGCTTCGGGGGGCAAATCCTCCAAACGCGAAAATTTATATATTTCGCCGGCCATGATCTTGGCGTTGCCGTACGGGAAGAATTCTTCCGGATCAATTCTGGGCAGTTCCGGCAGTTCCGCGACGTTCCATGAATGACGTGCTGTCGGTTTTCCGGTTTTGTCTCTTTGCGTGAGTGTGCCGCGCTCGGCGTTAAGGAATGTCGCTATTTGACCCAAGGCATCTTCGATTTTCCCGTCAACCTGATCGGGAGAAAGGTGGATAAAGGTAGACGCCAGATTGGAGATCAACTGCTCGAACTCGATGCGTTCACACAGCACGCCCTCGCGTTGAGCATTTCCTGCGGGCATCTTATTCTGTATTTTGCCCATAAATGTAATTCCTTGCTGTAGCCGAATCCATACTCAATCCCCAAATGTGGCCCTTCAACGACAATCCTTTTACGCCCACCAGCAATAGCGATATACGGCCACTTTAGCCCTTTTTTTGCGGAAATCAAGCAGAAATTGCAATATCCGATTACTCACAAGCTTCAGCCGCGGTGGATCTTCAATGGCTTGGCGGGTGGATTATCTAACCATAGAAGTCCTGATATTGGAGGGGAAACGCGGAAAATGGGTCCCTCAGTAACGGCCCCGGCCGGCCGCCCAACGGAGTAATAATTCCGCCCCTTTTTTCCCTTGCTCGCCGATTTCGCTTTCCGGCCCCACACAAGAAGGGCAGCCTGATTTGCAGGCGCACGAGCCGATTAGCTCGGCGGCTGCCGCGAACAACTCCTCGGCCATACGGAAGATCCGGGCGGAAAGTCCGACACCGCCCGGGACATTGTCATAGAGGTAAATCGACGGTTGTTGCGAGAAATCCGACCGGACGTGAGAGATGGACCGGATATCGCGGATATCACTCATCACCCATAGGGGGACGATGGTGCCCAAGGCGTTGGCAGCCGCGCGAAGGATCTCGCCGGCGCGGCGCGGTGGTAAATCGAGAATATCCGGAAAATTCCAGTCGAATTCATACCAGAAGGAAGTAGTATGCATCTCGATCTCCGGCAGGGAGATCGGTCCCCAACCCACATTCTCGTGGGTGAAGAATTTGATTTTTTTGTACAAGACCGCAACCGAGGTCAGCGAGACGTCGCCCAGGACTTTCTTGCCACCGGGGCTGGCCACCTCCTGGTCGACGTTCAGGACTT
>CP070790.1:532930-538994 GCA_020346805.1 Planctomycetota bacterium | reverse complement strand
TTTCCGCCCGCCTTCGTCAGAGCCGGCGATTTTTCCTCGACGTATTACCGAATACGCCTGTGGGAAATCGACGCCTCTTGGTTGCCGGGACGAAAAAATCATCGCGCCGGCAATTACACTCTGTAAATTAGCATAACATCGTTGTGCGATATAACCAATTTTCTCGGCGAACCTTACGAATATCAGCGAAAACACCCGTGAAATATACGGGCTAGATTATTCAATGGTATTGAGTTCTAGAATTAGGTAGAATATGACTAAGTGAGTAGGGATTAGAGTTAGCGATCAAGTTGCCATGGGAAGTATCGGGTATGAGAAGCATTCATTTATTTAAGTTGTTTTTGGCGGGGATGATTTTTGTATTGCTGATGGCTGTAGGAGCGTCGGGTCAACTTAATGTCTTGATGGTTACGGTCGATGACATGAACTACAACTCGGCAGGAGTGACCGGTTGCACGGTTCCCGATATTACGCCGAACATCGATCAGTTGGCCTCGGAGGGTATGCGGTTCGTGCATGCCCATGTTACTATAGCGGTGTGCCAGCCGGCCCGTTCGGTGTGGATGACGGGTCGATACCCTCATCGCAACGGGGCGGAGGGTTTTGAGCCGATCGATCCGGCGGTGCCGACGCTGCAGGAGCAACTTAATGCGGCGGGCTATTATAATGGGATATTGGGCAAGACGGGGCACCTAAAACCGTATGATAAATTCTGCTGGGATGTAATGGTGGAGGGGGGCGATTTGGGCAGTGGTAGAGATCCCGCGTTGTACTATCAGCATACCAAGAGCTTTATCGAGGCGGCGCAGGCGGCGGGTAATCCGTTTTTCCTGATGGCCAACTCTCACGATCCGCATCGTCCCTTTGCCACCCGGACGTACGATTTGAATGACGTGGAGGTTCCGTGTCATCTACCCGATTTGCCGGATATCCGCGAGGAACTGGGTCAGTATTATACCTCGCTACACCGTGGTGATGAGACGGTAGGGGAAGTGCTGCGGGCATTAGCGGATACGGGCGAAGAAAATAATACTCTGGTTATGTTTATGAGCGATAATGGGATGGCCTTTCCGTTTGCCAAGACCAATGTTTGGCTGGCGAGTACGCGCACGCCCTGGATTGTTCGTTGGCCCGGGGTGGTGCAGGCGGGGACGGTGGACAGCGAGCATATGATTTCAGGGATTGACTTTATGCCCACCATCTTGGAGGCATTGGGTTTACCGCAGGTGGAGGGGATGGATGGCCAATCGTTTGTGCCGGTACTGACGGGTGGTACGCAAAGTGAGCGGGACCGGGTTTATACGGTATTCCATCGAACAGCGGCCGGTCGGGAATACCCCATGCGGAGTATCCAAGGCAAATGGTATGGTTATATATTCAATGCATGGTCGGACGGACAAACGGTGTTCATTAACGAATCGCAGAACGGCCTGACCTGGCCGGCGATGGTAGCGGAGGCCCAGACGGATCCGGAGATCGCGGCCCGGGTGCAGTTTTTTGAGTATCGGGTGGTGGAGGAGCTTTACGATTATGAAGTTGATCCGTGTGCTTTGAATAATCTGGTTGACGATCCGCAACACGAACAGTTGCTGCAGCAGTATCGGGCGGAGATGCTGGACAAGATGGAATCAGTGAATGATCCTTTGGCGGACACGTTTGCGGAATACATTGCACTGCCGGGTGATTTTGATTTTGATCTGGACGCGGATCAGGAGGATTTCGGTCTGTTTCAGGCATGTCTGTCAGGTATTGGTGTGCCGCATGAAGTCGGTTGTAAAAGAGCAGACCTGGATGATGACAGCGATGTCGACGAGTACGACTTCAACATCTTTTATTCTTGCATGGGCGGGCCCAATGTCCCGATCGATCCTGATTGTGTTAACTGAGGCGTTGACATATCGGAATTTAGATTGCTAAGTCGAAGAATTGCCCAGATGGGACTTGAGGGCGCACAAAGGTCGAAAGTGCAAAGTGGAAAGGCGAGGGGGGAGTGCGGATGTGGTGTATTGTGTCCAAATTATTTTTGTGATGCGGCGGCGTGTACGGCCGGTCCTACTGTATCCGTGGGACCGCTGAAGCCGGGGCCGCCAGCGGCCACATATCCATGGCTGGCACCGGACAGATCGGGGCTGACCCAGAATGAATAAAGCTGTCCCTTTGTCAGATAGAAGCGGAATCTGACCGGTTGGCCGGCCAGTCCGTCCAAGTCGTCGGTATCCTGCCATTTCACCATTTGAAAGGTCGCGTTCCGGCGGAGGGGAATACAGTTGTCGTGGGTGAAGGGATTGATTATATGTCCTTTTTGATCCAGTACTTCGACTCGGAGTTCACCATTGTCGACGGCGGCATTGACGAAAAGATATTTGCCTTTGAAGCGCAGCGGTCGAGTGGTGAGTGTGCCTTTGGAGTAGCCGGCGTCCATGGAGGCGAATCCGTCGCGGCGGATGGTGGCTATACCTGTACTGGCGCACGAATCCCAATGGCCTTGCCTGCAATTTGACCGCCCACTGAAATAAAAGCACAGTCTATCGCCTATGATCAGAAATCCGCCACCGGCTGATTGCACATTGCCGTGGTTCCATGAGCCGGGAGTTTCGTCCACCCCGATGAAAGGTCGACGGTCGGGGCGGTACCAGTGAAAGCCGTCGCGGCTGAAGCCGAGTAATATCTCGTTGCGTTTCTGGATTCCTTGGGCGTTACAGACGGTGTTAGATGGTCCCTGCCAGATGGAAAACAGCCCGATGATCAGGGATTCATAGGCGACGGCATCGAGATTGTATAGCTGTCGCTGGAGATCATAGCCGGGGCGTCGTGGTTCGAAGTGATCGGCTCCGACCCATAGTACCGGCTCACCCGACTTCCATTTGGCCGAGGAGATCAGGTCCGGTCCTTCCCAATAGTGGCGCATCCGCACTCCGCTGTTGGATGGTCCCACGGGGACAAATCCCCTGAGACTGTGAACCCAGACCTTACGGAAGGGATTGTAGAAGCAGGTGGTGCGGTCGCCGGTCGGGCCGGTCCAGGCAGCGATATCGCTCCAGTGGATACCGTCCGGCGAAAAACGAATGGCTACCCCGCGTTTTGGTTGCTTGTGATACATGGTCATTTTGTATCGCCGCTGCGGGTCTTTCTCGTACAAGTCCAGCCACACGATGGCGGAATCGCGGTGAACGGATTTGAGGACGATGTTGGTTCCCTCAACCACGTCGAGGGAAGGTTTTTCCCAGTTAATGCCGTCGCGTGAAGTAGCATAGCAGGTGGATTCCAGGTAGGGGGCCATGTACCACATTTTGAAGATTTTATCCGCCGGATCGTACCAGACGCCGTCGCTGAAGACGATAGTGGTTGGCCCTCTGCCGGTGTTTTCCCATGGTCGGTCCGCCTTCAGGATGGGATTGCGGGGGTAGTATTGGGCGGTGTAAAACGTGCGCTGGAGGTTGGTCTCTTCGATGAGGAAGTCGTCCACGAAGAGTTGCCTCCCGATGTCAATGGGTATTACTTGCGGCGGATTTTGCAGGTAGGGTACCGGCCTCGGTTGGAGGGTGAGTTTTTCGATCTTGGGCGGCCATTGGTCGGGCAGGATGATGCCGTTGTAGAGTTTTTCGCCTGCACCGATTTCATTGACGGCTGCCAATGATAGCAAGACGGCAGCTATCAAGATCAACGCTGTAGACCAAGATGTTTTTGTCATTGGTGAAACCTCCTGAAATTGAGGATGATCGATTATTTATCTTTATGCCGGATATCATATTCTTGTGTTGGCCAAGAGAAAAGGGGGAAAACGGGAAACGTCGAGAGCCTTCTATTGCGGGGTTATTGACCTGCCGGGAAGTATCTGTTAGGCCAGTAACCGTAAGGAAGTACAGATGGGCAAATGGTTACCTGTAATAGTTATATGGTCTCTGGTGGATCTTCAAATGGTATGGGGTGAAGCTACAGTTCGCAATACCGTCGAACTATCCATCGAAAAGCGGATTTCAGGGCGGACGTTTCCTTCAGTGTTTCAGGCATGGTCTGGTGCGGAGAATATTAAGAACGAGGATAAACTCACCACGGTGGCCCGTCACGATTTGGTATTCAGTTCAGTTGGTTTCTTCGGTCTGAGATGGGATAACAATTATCAGGGTCTGGCCGAGGGATTTACACCCGAATCCATATCCAAGGCGGTTAGCTTGCGCAAAGCTCTTCTGGCCAGGAATCCGCATATCATCCTTTTGGTCGAGATCCGTTATCGAGATGCCCATCCCGCTTTTCTTCCGCCGAACCACAGGTGGTGGAAACGGGATGAAAACGGTCAACTCAAAATGGGATGGAAAGAAGGAGGGTATATCCAACTGGATTTTGCAAACCCGCAATACCGCAAACATGTTGTTGCCCGGTCCCGTGCCGCCATGCGAAGCGGAGTGGTCGACGGCATTATGCTGGACTGGTGGAGGGAAGACGAGCATCGTCTGAAACTGCTCAGGGCCGTAAGGGAGGCGGTTGGTGATTCGGCCCTGATTATGGTGAATGCGAATGCCAACCGGGTTCCCAAGAGTGCTGGTTTGGTGAACGGTTTGTTCATGGAATGCGGAGCAGGCATGACCTCCGTACATTGGGCGAAGATAGCCGACACGCTGGTATGGGCTGAGCAAAATCTGCGCAGACCGCATATTAACGGTGTGGAGACCTGGTATCATCAATCCAGGAAGGATTTGAATTTGATGCGGGCGACGACGGCATTAACCCTTACCCTTTCGGACGGTTACTGCCTGTTTTCCGATCCTAATCCGCTGCCTACCCACGATCATTTACACGATTGGTATTCGTTCTGGGACAAGAAATTGGGCAAACCCATTTCTCGCGGCATCAAGCGAAAAGATGGAGCCGTGTTTCGTGAGTTTGAACACGGAACGGCAGTTTACAATCCTATGGGAAACGAGTTAATTGTCTTATCTTTTAACGACGAACGAACCAGTCTTGCTTGCAGGAAGCGGTCGAAGGTCCACTCTGTCAGTCCCGGGGATGGGGATATTTTTCTAAAGGATGGGGAGACGCCCAAAATTCAAAAATGTCGACGAGTCGAAAAGTTAAAACCTGAGTAACCGCAGATTGGCATATATTATTTTTTTAGGTGCGTTGATTGTGGTATCATATATTCGGGATGGTTATGAAACGAGCGTTCACCTTGATTGAAGTTTTAGTAGTGGTGGCCATCATCGCCCTGCTGGTGGCGGTACTGATTCCGTCGTTGGCGGCGGCGCGGGAGAATGCCCGTCGGATCCTCTGCCTTAGTAACATGTCGAATATGCCCAAGGCGGTTCTGATTTTTGCTACTGAACACCGTGGATATTCACAGCTTATCGGGCAAAAGGATGAATGGGAGTTTATAGATTCGAACTATTCAAAATATGAGTATCAGAACGGATATTTTGGTCGGAGCGGGCATTGGCTCAAACCGTGGCCGATTGCCTATGCCAAGGAACTGGGGGAACGCAGCCTGAAAAGGGCGGAGGACTATTTCGAGATAAGCCATATCACGGATCCAAACCATTACTACAACAAGTTCGGTCGGCATGAGGTTTTTATCTGCCCATCGGATAAGGATCTGATCAATAATGTGTGGTCGCCATTGAGTAACCCCGGGGTGTACGGCATCATATCTTATTCGGCGAACGAAGATGTTTTTGGGGTAACCAATCCGAAGAATGGGGAAGGTAAGCCGTGGAAAGAAGGTCAGAGGGAAGGAGGCCGGCGCTTGGAGGGCCGGATGGACAAGATTTTTCGTCCGTCTGAGGTGATTTTGTTTTGTGATGGGGGTAATGAGGATAGTAAGGGTGAGCCGGCACTGCTGATCTCGAACGGGGGTGTGAACGGGCCATATCTGGAAAACTATGAGAAGTACTGGGGGCGACTGCCTCATTTTCGCCATAGCACAAAAGGTTCCGTAGCGGTGGCCTTCGCCGATGGATCGGGCAAGCATATTGTGCCGGTAGAATGGGTGGAGGGCCACAATCCGGTCACACATAAGGCGACACGGTTTGTCAAGCGCTATGCACCACGGGCACGCGTTTCACCCTATGAG
>CP070790.1:527279-532830 GCA_020346805.1 Planctomycetota bacterium | reverse complement strand
TTCCAGAGCCGATGACCGGCATTGAATGCGATCTTTCGAACGGCAGTGATCATGACGGTTTATACTCTTCGCTGCCGCGTCGGGCGGTAGCGGTTACGCGAATACCCCCGCGGGGATTAAACGTACCAACGACCTGGATCCAACGCGGCTTGATCTGACGGTAAAGATCGCCGGCAATGGTATCTACCAGCACTTCATTAAATCCCTTCTGCTCCCGGTATTTCCACAGGTACAACTTGAGCGACTTGGTTTCGGCCAGACACTTGTCGGGGACATATTCGATGACCAAGGTACCGTAGTCCGGTTGATTGGTTACCGGACAGAGGGAGGAGAATTCCGAACAGTCAAGACGGACGATGATCGGCTCGCCGGTCCACTCAATCAGGTCGACCGAATCGGTGGGTTGATTTGCCAGCTTGCCCAGATATCTGAATTCGTCCACCGTTATGCTCCTTTATGCTTAATACTATAAAAAGTTTACGCCGAAATGCCCCTAACGACAATCCAGCCCTGAATTCCGGCCATCAATCGCCATAGACAGTTGGATCGGTCACGCCGGCACTTTTAAAAGCCTCCCGGCGTTCGATACAGGTACCACATTTGCCGCAGTGTACCCGGCCGCCCATATAGCACGACCATGTTTTGTCAAAGGGTACTTTCAGGTCGGCCCCCTTTCGTATGATATCAGTCTTGGTCATGTCTATAAAAGGCCTGATGATACGGACCTTATGCCAATCGCAAAGTGATGCCGCCTTGTCCATGGCTTCGGCAAATTCTGGCCGACAATCGGGGTATACGGCATGATCGCCGGCATGGGCGGCATAGGCGACATGATCGAATTTCAACCTAACCGCCCAGCCAATGGCTACGGACAGCATGATCATGTTGCGATTGGGGACCACGGTTTGCTTCATGCTTTCCGTATCATAGGGACCTTGAGGGACAGCAACGTCGTCGGTCAAGGCACTGCCGCTCAATAGCGACCTGACGGCGGACAGGTCGGCAATTCGATATTCGACGTTCAGTTGACGACAAATCTCTGCAGCGGCATCAAGTTCGCGTTGATGGCGCTGGCCGTAGTTAATACCCAGACACCGTACCTGATAACCGTCGGCAAGAAGATGGTAAAGCAGGACCGTCGAATCCACCCCGCCGCTATATATCAATATTGTCTTCATAGTCATCAAACCACCTAACAGTATACACATCATAAATTCCCCTGCTTTTCCAGTCCAACAGCCCGGTAAGCACGTCCGCCAGAGGAATTAATGCCAAACCGTATAGCTATGGCTTATAAAAACCGGAATCAAGAAATTTGGCTAAGAAGAATAGCTATTATCGCTGGGAAACAAGATCGGCAGAAGCGGATTTGGCTTTGGTTTTTGGGGATAATTTCGATGCCGGAGATGAAGGGACGAGAAAGTTTTTGCCGCATCGGCCACATCTGATCTTTTGCCCGCGCAGCTTATCCGATACCTCCAACAGGCATCGGCAGCATAAATTTGGACAAATAACCATGATCGGCATAGCAGCAGCATTCCCCGGTTAAAATAAGAAAATAATCGGCATAACCACACAGATAGATCGGGTGTGCTCGGCTGTTAAATAAGCTAAAAGTATGCCCCATTGGCGGATCCTGCTCAGAAAATTACCGAGAACCGCTCCCACTGAGTCCGAAAACCTTGCCTGGGAAGCAAAAACCTTCAGTCACAACAGATTCCCCCAGATAATATACCCAAACAGGTAAAATACCGCCTTAATCCTGCTTGAGGCCGAACGGCAAAAATCAACTATTTATGCCCCAGCCAAATCCTGTTCGGATTCTACAGGGTAACGATCATGAATCCCGGCTGCCCATAAAGCATGCTTGACAGTATTTATACACCGGTTACAATGATGGATGCATCGTGATTGTGGATTTCCAGGAATGCACCATGGGTTGCATCTTTGAGAAGATTTGTGGTCAACAGCATCTCATATCGCGTTATCGCGCGCAATGTTACCCTTTTTGCAATTATTTCTCAGTTCACGCAGGAGGGTTATGGCGCGCACGCTGAGATCGGATTAATTATGAAAGATGTTTGATTTCGTTGAGGACAAGTACAACAATGCCAGATGACAATAAGCGGTTTAGAAGGTAAGCCTTATCTCTTTTGGAAATGAGCAGGTGGCCGACACCAGACTAACAGTACATTCACCAGCGAAAATAAACTGGAATCTTCGCGTTCTCGGTAAACGTGAGGACGGATTCCATGATATTGAATCCCTGGTTTCTGCAATAACTCTTTACGACGAATTAACCTTTACGGAAAGGCCAGACTCGCTTATAAAATTAACCTGCAACAACAATAACGTCCCAACCGATCGGAGCAATCTCATCTATCAGGCGATTACGCTACTAGCAGAGAAACCAGGCTGCCACAGAGGTGTGACCTGTCATTTAGAAAAACGCATTCCACTGGGAGGGGGTCTTGGGGGAGGCAGTTCGAACGCCGCTTCGACATTGCTGGCCCTAAATCAATTGTGGTCGTTGAACTGGCCGGTAGAAAGGTTAATGCCCCTGGCCTCAAAATTGGGCAGCGATGTGCCTTTTTTCCTGCATGGAGGCACGGCGATAATCAGTGGACGAGGTGAACAGATAAGGCCCATCCATCTACCGTGGAAAGGTTGGATCGTACTGGTGATGCCAGATTTTTCGGTTTCGACAGCGGAGGTTTACAGCCAATGGCGGCCGGTTTCGGAGGCAACGATCGATCAGGAGGCTGTCAAACCTTCGGGTACAGATGGAGCGGTAGCCTGGATGGAAAAAACATTCAATATGCTCGAAGAACCGGCTATCAAAGTATGCCCCCAATTGGGGGAGCTGGTCAAAAAGTCATCGGAACTGGCGAAACGAACGGTTCGAGTCTCGGGGAGCGGTTCGACCTTATTTACTGCTTTCGACGATAAGAATGAGGCTCAACAGTTTGCAGACCATATAGGAGAAAAACTTAATGTTCGTACCTGTGTAGTGGAACCCGTAAAAACAAGTTTAGTCAATGAGATAAGAATGGCGGCAAGTAATCAAGTAACGATTGCCGAATAACACTTTTTAAGTGCTTCGCAGGCTATTGTATTTTCAATGGAGGTGACAACCATGGAAATTACCGAAGTTCGTGTCAAACTAGTAGAAAGATCGAGTGAGAGGCTTCGCGCATTTTGCAGCATCACGTTGGATAGCGATTTCGTTATACGTGATCTAAAAATCATCGATGGGGCCAATGGTGCGTTTGTAGCCATGCCTTCCCGTAAGTTGTCAGATCGCTGCCCCAAATGCGGTTGTAAGAACCACCTTCGGGCCAAATATTGTAACGAATGCGGCCAAAAACTGAACGAGAATCGGGCTCCGAAAGATTCTCAGGGAAGGGCTAAGCTTCATGCAGATGTTGCCCATCCTATTAATGCCAAATGTCGAGAGCGAATCCAAAAGGCGGTTATCGAGGCTTTTAATACCGAACTGGAAAAAGCGAAATCACCCGATTACTGCCCGCCGGACCTGGATGATTTCGACGAAAATGATGAGAACAACCAGGCTCCGGAGGTTCAGGTTAAGGATTCGCCCGTCGCCGTCAAACACAACACTCCCGATAAACAAGAAGACGACGACACTTTCAGCGATTATGACTCACTTATCGCCGATCTGAAACGAGAAGCCGCCGGCCGCCGAAGCCAACAAGGTAATCGGCAGCCGGATGCAAGTCGTGTATCACCACCGATATCTTCATCCAGGCCTCAAGCAGATCGGCCACCATCGGTCATTAATCAAGAGTCTGATAGTCAGACAACCGCTGAAACGACATTCTCTGATGCTGATTCTCAGGCAGATTCCCCCCAGGCAAACCAGACTGCTTCAACAGACAATAGCTTGAATGATGGTGCCAAAAGTTCTGCCCCAACGTCGACGTCTAACAGCCCACCACCCAAGGATGAAGATGATGATTTCGGTGCCGGGCTTTAGCTTAGGTCGTGCCCAGAAGTTGTTGTACCAAAAGAATCAACACAATATTGAAACGGAGGTTATTACTGATTGAGGCTGACGGAAGTCGTTATAATTTAAAAATCACGAATTTTGATACCGGAAATAGCGAGTATTTAATGCAAACAGCGACATAGCCAGGGTGATTAGCGTTGCTGCCAGACTGGTTCCCATACCGCAGGCCGGTGCGATCGGTACTGCAAGTGCTGTATCGCTGAAATCATTACAACAATCACAACCACCACCGCTCTTTTGTGTTTCAATATATCCACCGGTGACTACATCCAGCTTACAGAAGAATTCCTTTTTGTTTTGCGTGTTTATTTCCCAATTCACCGGCGGGCATTGGTAACCGTCGTGATAATTTTCATAACCGGGATCAAAAAAACCCCAAGAGCTGTATTTGTCGAGGGCCGCCAACATATTGTTATATTCTTCGTCAAAATCGTAATGATCGTCCTCATTGAACAAAATAGGCATCGGTTTATAACCAGGTATATGCCGGGTTTGATCAACCATCTGCGCAATTCGTGATGGATCATCTATGCCATTACCGTGCAGCAAAATAAAATCTGCATGGCGCACCACATTCTCGTCGGGTATCACACCTCCGGTAAGGCTGGTGCTGACAAGCAAACGGTATCCATCGCGGTTATGTGATTGTACTCGTTGGATCAATTCATGAATGCGATGCTCCTGAAGAATGGTGTGATCGTAATGCTTGTTGCATTCATTGTTCACTTCGATCAGTACGTTGCGATAGCCATGGTCGAATATCCAACTAACGGCGTTATCCAATCCACTTATCACCGCCGCTTCATCCTGCAAGCGTTGGTCCTGACCAGAGTAATAAATTCCCAATATGACAACCATACCCAGCTCGTCGGCCCGATCCAGGATACGCTCCAGACGATCCATGTAGTCCGGCCGTAAAGATCCGTCACCAGCAATAGCAGAGTTATACCAAGGCTGTTCCCGGCAATAGCCGTAAGGACAACCACCTTGCAAGTTGATAGTAAAGGCCAACAAACCATGATGGCGCCAGTGCTCCATGGCTTCGATAAACTCCCGGGTGTTACGGTCGGCATCCCAGTATCCGGTATCGGGATAAACCCAAAGGCTGGAGGTCTCGGGATTCAGATCGTCGAATATCCCCTGCACCATGCGGGAATTAAACAGCAGACCTTCGACGATTCGGCCCGACCACACCCCTCCTTCATAGGTCGGTCGACCATTAATGTAAAATGCCTCACCGTGAATTGAGACATCAGTCATACGTTGGGAATAATTATTACCCGAGTCAGCAATCAGCGTTGTAGAAATAGATAGGACTATGCAGATGACAAATTGTGTCAACATATTCACAGTCGTGTCTCCCCTTCAATAGTTATTCGTCTCCTTCCGGTTAACAGCTGTAAATCCGGTATCAAACGGCAAACAAGGCGGGATTATCTATATTCAATGATTCTAATTATGCGGTCAATCACCAATAAAACTAACTTAATGTACGTAATTTCCTAGCTGTGGTTTGTCTTC
>CP070790.1:524533-527179 GCA_020346805.1 Planctomycetota bacterium | reverse complement strand
TTATGTACAGGACAACTCAGACGAAAAGTGCCTGACTTTTCGTGGTTTCCCCCGTTCCGGCCCGAGATTAATAATCAACCTTAATGATGATGCAATTTCAACCGCTTGCTATCGGAGCATACTCATCCAGATGGCTTGCCTGGCGCAATGTGCGGAACTTATGGCCGAACAGCGACAACCCTTTTCGCGGTCTCAAGGGTGGTTTTTTTATGATCGCCGACTGACCACATACGATCCAGCCGGCCATCTGATCGAACTTGTGGCCTATCACCAATTTTAACCGGAAAACATGACTCTATTGGGGATCGGCTGGGGTTTTTTGAGCCCTCAGGAAAGGTATCATGCTTGTTTTCGGAGCCATAAGTCCTTTTTGTGTAAGACTTTAGGCTCACAAAGGCCCGTCTTCGGTTTTGGGCTCCGCGGTATCGGTGGCACCCTGGAATAAAATATTGACAATTTGGACAAAACTAGGATGACAAGGCTCGAATATGCCGTTATACTATTCATAGAGCATTGAGTGTTTCGGGCGGCGTCAAGGGGTCGTGTCGTGACCCGCTGCCTTCAGGCGTCATTTCCAACGCTCATCGGAATTACTAAGTGGGCAGCTGAGTCAAATTCCTGAAAAGATGTATTTGTAATTGTTACCTCTTCATAGGTAGTATGCATCTACTTTAAACCCGGAACCAAGCGGGAATCAACGTGAATAACTGACAGCGGAGGGGGTGAAAGATATTTTTTATAATCGTGGTAATCGACTTAGCTCGGGAAGCCGAGTTGCTGAGTCACTTTGATAAAAAGTCCATTGTCCCACAGGGTAAGTGGTACACTAATTTGTGTAAAGGACGATTTCCCATTGAAAACCGGCAAACCGATTATCGGTCTGGCCGGCGGGATCGGGTCAGGAAAGAGTACGATAGCTTCGATTTTGAGTGACCTCGGGGCAGGTGTAATTTCATCGGACAAGTTGAACCACGAGGAACTCAATACACCCGAGGTTGTGGACTGTTTACGCCGGTGGTGGGGCGAAAGGGTAATCACCCCCAATGGACGGGCCGATCGTGATGCGATTCGCGGTATTGTGACCGATGATCAGCAAGCCCGCAGGCAACTGGAAAAACTGGTTCATCCGCGCATCATCCGTCGGCAAAATGATTTGATAGCCAATTACCTGGTTGACCCCAATATCAGTGCTATAGTATTGGATGTGCCTTTGTTATATGAGGTGGGATTGGTCGACAAGTGTGATTGTGTAATATACGTTGAAGCCGATGCGGAGGTTCGGCTGGCTCGGGTTTCCCGTGATCGGGATTGGACAGCAGAAGATCTGAAACGGCTTGAAAAATCACAACTATCGCTTGCAACAAAGAGAAAGAATGCCGACTATATAGTGGTGAACAATTCCGACATTACCAGCCTCCGCCGGGAGGTGGAAGACGTCTTTTCTCGAATACTCTCCGGCAGTTAACCCTTTAGGGGTGAATTATTTCTGGTGTCGGTTTCTTTAGGAGCAACGCCCGTAAGGCATATTGGATAAGTTAACTCATTTGAACACACGCAAACAATTCATTCCTTAAGTTCAATCCTTAGGAGGATCTGTTCATGGCGAAAGCCAACGAAAAAACAAAGAATCAATCGACTCGGAATGGCGGTCGCAGAAAAACCACCAAGCCCGCCTCAAATCAATCGAAGACTAATGCGGTTGCGGTTGCCAACGGCAACAACAACCCGGCGCCTAACGAGGGCCAGAGTGCCATCGACGCTGAAACGCACGCCAAATATGAAGAGATCAAGAAAGGCGAGCTGCATATCAAAGATTTACAGAAGCTCAACGTTGATGCCCTGCACGAGATCGCCAAGACGGAAGGGTTGACCGAATATACGGGTCTGACCAAATCCGAGCTGATCTTCAAAATTCTCAAGGAGCGCATCCGCCAAAACGGATTAATGTACGGTGAAGGGGTGCTGGAGATCCTGCCCGACGGATTCGGCTTCCTGCGCAATCCGGAGTACAACTACCTGCCCTGTCCGGACGACATTTACGTGAGCCCGTCGCAGATTCGGCGATTCGGTCTGCGCACCGGACACATTGTGGCCGGCCAAATCCGCCCGCCCAAAGAGTCGGAACGTTACTTCGCTTTGCTGCGGGTGGAGGCCATCAACTTTGAAGATCCCGAGCGGGTTACGGAAAAGGCCAACTTCGAAGACCTCACCCCCCTGCACCCCGGCCCCAAGGATGCCGCGACGGCCAAACTGGGCGTCGAAGGTCGGTTGCGATTGGAAACTACCCCTGACGAGATCAACATGCGGGTCGTGGATCTGGTCACACCCATCGGCAAGGGGCAGCGTATGCTCATTGTGGCCCCGCCTCGTACCGGCAAAACTGTCCTGCTACGGAAGATGGCCAACGCCATCGTTGCCAACGAGCCCGATACCTATGTGATAATCCTGCTGATCGACGAGCGCCCCGAAGAGGTTACCGAGATGCAGCGGGCCACCAAGGCCGAAGTTATTTCTTCAACCTTCGACGAGCCGGCCAGCCGACACGTGCAGGTAGCGGAGATGGTAATCGAGAAGGCTCGGCGCATGGTGGAATACGGGCACAACGTGGTCATCCTGCTGGATTCCATTACCCGTCTGGCCCGGGCG
>CP070790.1:519630-524433 GCA_020346805.1 Planctomycetota bacterium | reverse complement strand
GGAGCTCCGTACGAAACTTCGCCCAACTCCTCAATCGACTGGGCGAGCATCAATTCATAATTCGAGGTCTTAAATGTATCCGTGGCCAGCAGCACACTGATATCGGCCTGCCCCAGTACATAAGTCAGTTCATGAACCCGGTAGGCGGGATTAACATTAACCAGAACGGCACCGATCATGGCCGTACCGAACTGAGCGAGGATGTAATGCGGCCAATTGGTACTCCAGATGCCAACATGATCGCCGGGCTGTACCCCCAAAGCAATCAGGGCACGAGTGAAACGTTTAACTTCATGCTCGAATTGCTTGTAGCTCCAGCGAAGATCCAATTGGGGAAAAACCACCGCATCCCGCTCACCGTGCCGGCAAACCGTTTGCCTCAGGGCCTGGGTAAAAGTAAGGCCGTCAATCCAGGGCTTGGCCTGATCACCCATGTGGAATCCTCCCTACTTGCCCGAAAGCACCAACGTCCAACTCGTTATTAAAAATGGAGCCTAATCGCTTATCCGTCTTATTTGAGCCGTGAAAACGACATTTTAGCAGAATGACGGTGACTCTCAAACCATAACCAACACCAAGAGAAACACCCCGTGGACTTTATTCGATCATTTTGTTTAGTTAGAATGCCTGACATGAGAATCATACTCTGTTTGCTGATATGCTGTTTGCCCGCCTGCTCCATGAATTCCGCTACCCTTGGACCAAAGTGGATCTACTCGGACGATACCCTGGGTAACGGCATGCGGGTGATAACTATGGAGGATCACTCCGCCCCCATCGTGGCTATCGAGCTCTGGTACCATGTGGGCAGCAAGGACGAACGGCCCGACCGCACCGGATTCGCCCACATGTTCGAACACATGATGTTCCGCGGCACGGACCGCCTCGGACCCGACGACCACTTCAAATATCTCCGGCGCTACGGCGGGAACGTCAACGGCTACACCCACTTCGATCGCACCGTCTATGTGCAGGAAGTCCCTCCCAATCAGGTGGACCTGACCTTCTGGCTCGAGGCCGAGCGAATGGCCAACCTCAAAATCAATGAAGATTACTTCGCCAAGGAACGGGAAGTGGTCAAGGAGGAATATCGGCGTTCCATCACCGATCCCCCCTATGGCGAAGTCTACATAAAGGTCCTCAAACTGGCTTTCAAAAAACATCCCTACCGCTGGACTCCCATCGGCAATCTGGATCACCTAAATGCCGCTACTTCCGATGAGCTGCAGGACTTCTTCGACACTTATTACGTTCCTAATAATGCCACCCTCGTCGTCGTAGGTGATGTTGATCGCAAGGAAATCCTGGCCAAGGCCCGCCGCTACTTCGGATGGATACCCCGCCGGCCCGATCCACCCCGAATAAGCGTCAGCGAGCCCCCCATAACTGAACCCCGCCGCCTGGAAACATATGACAAGGGACCGGTGACCTTAGCCGGAATCGGCTTCCACGCCCCGGGTCTCAACCACCCCGACCGTCAGGCCATGAAAATTTTCGACAACATCCTTTCCGGTGAAAGCGGAAGGCTTTACCAGAAACTGGTCAAGAAGCTGGAGATTGCCGTTGAAGCCCGGTCTATATACATGCCCCTGGAACAGAACGGCCTATGGGGCATCGGAGCCGTAGTCAAACCATTATCCGATGCCCAAAAGAATCTCACCGCCATGCTCGAGGTAATCGAGGATATCAAACAGAACGGCATATCCGCCAAAGAACTGGAAAAGGCCCGCAACCAGGTGGCAAAAAGCGCCGTGCTGGCCATGGCCACCAACTCCGGTAAGGCCCGCCGACTGGGCACCGCCGCCGTTCTCCAGGGCAACATCGACCAGGTTAACAAAAATTACGCCGAATTAATGAGCGTTACCGCTGATGATATACAACGTATAGCTAACACCTATCTTGATCAGAACAGCCGCTTCGAGATAATCATTCGCCCCCAACTGTCCCAGCTCTCCAAGGTACTGGATATCTTTAAACCGAAAAAGAAAAAACAGAGTGACGCAACCACCAAGCCGGCGGAGACCAAAAAATGATGCGACCGAAACGCTTATTAATCGCCGCGCTGATCGTGGCTATGACCGGCATTTCAGAAGCGGCAAAGTTGACTCCCCCGACCAACTTCCCAGACCAACCGCCGGTCGGCAAGTTACTGAAACCGACCCACCTGCCTAAAGCCTTCAGCAAAAAACTGGAAAACGGAATGGAAGTCCTGGTGATCGCCAACCACGAGATACCCTATGTCTCTGTAGGCTGGTATCTTCTGACCGGGGCCAAAGTCGACCCGCCTCAAAAAGCCGGCTTGGCCGATACCACCGCAAGTCTGCTCAAACAGGGAACCACCGAGCATAGCCCCGACCAATTTACCGAATTACTCGAACTCTACGCCATCTCCTTCAGTAGCGGCGCCGGCCACGAAACCTCATATGTACACGTGGGAACCATGAACCGCCATCTCGACCGAGCTGTTCAAATGATGGCCGAGGCCATTCGCCGACCCATCTTTGACAAAAATGAATTTCGCCGATACATCCAACAGGTCCTTACCGATTTGGCCGTAGCGGAAAAAGAAGGAAGCTATCTGGCAAGCCGAGAATTCGAACGCCGAATTTACGGCAACCATTACCTGGCCCGTCCAAGCGAAGGAACAACCGAAACCATCAAAAAGATTAAGCACGACGACCTGGCCGCCTTCCACAAGAAAAATTACCTGCCCAACCAGTCGTTACTGATTTTCAGCGGGGCGGTCACCAACCAACTGGCCGTCGAACTGGCCGAGAAATATTTCGGTGACTGGAAGAGGGGCTCCCCCGTCCAAATCCCCAAAACCGAATTCCCTAAATTGAACCAAACCACCATCTTTCTTGTCGATCGCCCCGATGCCACCCAAACCCAGATTCGTATCGGTCTGCTCGGCTTCACCCGCAACCATCCCGCCTACATAACCTCCCAGGTCTTTAACCAGATCTTCGGCAGCGGCTTCAGCAGCCGGCTCAACAAACGGGTACGTATCAAGGAAGGTCTGACCTACGGCATCTGGGGGAGTTTTTCAGCCGGCAAGCAACCCGGCCGCTTGAACATCGGTACCTACACCCAAAACCAGCAGACGGCTAAGACTCTTCGCATTATTCTCGAAGAAATTGAACGCATGCGAACCGACCCCCCCAATACCGAGGAACTGGGTGATGCTCAAAGTTACCTCATCGGCCGATTCGGCCTGTCCATGGAAACACCCCAGGCCGTCGCCGGCAAGGTTTTTGAATTGAAATTCTACGACCTGCCCGACGATTATTTCGATACCTATCTCGATCAGATCGTCAAAGTCGATGCCGAGGGAATTTCCGGTTTCGCAAAAGCCAAAATCGATTCCAACAAGTTGGTCATCGTGCTGGTGGGTAAGGCCCAAGACTTTGAAGACCATCTCAAAGATATCGCTCCGGTTATCAAAGTGAATCAGGAACAAACCGTCCCTCAGGAATAAATAAACCTATTATACTTCGTAATATATAAAGGTGATTTCCAGGCAAAAGCAGTTTTAAAACTGGCCGATTATCCCCATAAATCGGGATAAGCGGATTCTTTCTTACTCTAACAATTATGGAATATGGGCAAGATTCCTCCACCGTGCTAAAATAGTAAATAACAAATTTGGAGGATCGAACTGATGAACCAATCAGACAATAAAGCGTGTTCTCTAAGCGATAGAAAATGTGTGCCGTGTATGGGTGGCGTGCCGCCTCTGAAGGGCGATGCCCTGACCAGACTCTTTGAACAGTTGCCCGACGGCTGGACGGTGGTGGATCAGCACCATCTGGTAAAGGAGTTCAACTTCAAGGATTTCCGTGAGGCCCTGGCCTTCACCAACCACGTCGGTGAACTTGCCGAAGAACAGGGACACCACCCCGATATCCACCTGGCCTGGGGCAAAGTAAGGATCGAGGTCTGGACCCACAAGATCGACGGCCTGACCGAAAGCGATTTTATCTTTGCCGCCAAAACGGATACACTTTCAGCTACCAAACATGCCGTCCCATAAGCCAAGGAGCACACATGCCCGCCAATATTGATGACCTTGACAAAATATATATTCGAGATCTTCATCTGCGATGTATCATAGGCATCAACCAAGAGGAAAGACATAAAAAGCAGGACGTGGTCATCAACATTACCATGTATGCGGACCTCAGGTCAGCGGGCAAGAAAGACCGCATTGAAAATACCGTGGATTACAAGGCGGTGAAAAAAAAGGTTATCGCCATGGTTGAAGAGTCGTCATGCCTTCTGCTCGAAAACCTGGCTGAACGGATCGCACAAATTTGTCTTGATGAAAACCGGGTTCAACGAGTGGCGGTAACCGTGGACAAGCCCGGAGCCTTGCGTTTCGCCCGCAGTGTTGCAGTCGAAATAATCAGGGATCGACAAAAAGGTGACTGATAAACCCATAAAAGTCTTTATTGCCGTGGGATCAAACATCGATCCCGAAATTAACATCCTCCAAGCCCTCAAACGAATAAAAGAGCCTGTCAAGATTACCGGCATATCCACTTTCTATCAAACCCCACCTATAGAAAGACCGGTGCAACAACCGTTTCTCAACGGCGTGTGGCGAATTGAAACCTTGATGTCCGCCCGCACCCTCAAATTCAATTGTCTTCGTACGATTGAAAACGAACTGGGTCGGGTACGAACCGAAGATAAATACGCCGCCCGCACCATCGACCTCGATATCATCATTTACGGAGACATGGTTATTGACGAGCCCGACTTGCAGATACCCGATCCCGATATTTACACCCGATCCTTCAT
>CP070790.1:514699-519530 GCA_020346805.1 Planctomycetota bacterium | reverse complement strand
TGGCCACCGCAATAGCCAGGGCACCGGCTGCAGCGCCACCAATCAAACCGAGAACCGAACAAATGATATATCGGGATAATCCCCGCCGAACCACGGTGGTCTCCCCGTTCGCTTCGCCGGTATTGGTTGACGTGAATTGGGTATCCAGCAAAATCATGGCTTCACTCCCCTACGACGCAATTATTTCCATCCTTCTTCGTCATTTCTTCCCTTGCCCTTTGCCGTTTCCCTTACCATGCCCTTTGCCGTAACTATGACCACCGGCATTACCTTGAGCTTTATCCTTACCAACGCCATCTTGGCCGCCTAGAGTGGTGGGGTCAGTGCCTTTTTTCAGCTGCCCTGGCGGACCATCTTTCGGACCGCCAGCGTGCTCAGGCCGATTGCTATTCTTACCACCGTTACCAACCGAGCCAGGATGCACACCGGCTTCTTTAAAGATACTGCCCCAGCCCGATAAGTGGGCCTGCTCTAATACTTCGGAGGGATCCATCTCCAATTCTTCAGCAAAAAAGTAGGCCTTGACGATATTGCCGAAACCATTTCCGGCTAGGTGTAACTCCATTACGTCCTCATAGGTCACGTCAAAGACTTTGGCGAGGACGGTGGCCACAGGATGTTGCTGATCCATACCATCCGGCCCGTCATCGGCATCGTCATCTGTGCCGTCATCACCATCATCAGAACCATCGTCGGTATCATCCATGTCTTTCCTGCCAGACATAATTGTGCCGAGATTCTTCTTGCCGGCTGTATCATCCTCATCAGCCATATTAAGGGTGTCCCCCGTTGGAGGACCTTCATCGGGACCCTGCAGTGGAGGAGCCGCGTGAGCTACGGAAACCATGCTTAACCAGAGAATAACCGATATTATTAAAATAAGTCGAATGTTTGTATAAGACATCTTTTAGCCTCCTATCTAATTATTGCTGTCTCTAAATCTTACATTTGGTTACGGGAACCAT
Source organism: Planctomycetota bacterium (assembly GCA_020346805.1). GTDB lineage: Bacteria > Planctomycetota > Phycisphaerae > UBA1845 > PWPN01. The sequence continues at coordinate 518,565 of CP070790.1, read as the reverse complement.
CTTAAATTAGAAAATCAAAGGTACTAAATTCCTATCCCCAAATCAATTACCGTCGCTCGGCGCCAATATGTCCAATAGGCCGGAGGTATGCACCTCAACTTTTCGAAACAAATCCCGATCACACCGTAGTCATACGAAGCTGCTTGCTGTTTGGAGAATATTCCTCGATTGCCTCTTTGTCTGCTTCATATACCAGCACGTGCCATCCCTGACACGACGGGCAACACCACCAAACACCTTTTCTTCCCTGAATAAAGAAATGAAGGACACGTTCCCCTAATACCTGTTCACCCGTAGTTGGGCAATGGGTCAAAATTTGAAAATTCTGCTTCTTTGCAGACATTAGTTTATTGACCTCCTACAAAAATAGAGTTCACGGGATACGCTTTATAGACTAATCGCCTTTAGGGTCTCCGCCTTTGCCACCTTTATTGTTGCCATCATCGCGGCCACCATCCTGACCTTGATTATTACCACCGGGATTTTCCTGGTCATCTCCCCGACCAACACCCCCACTATTACCAGGGTTGTCGTCATCGTAACCATCAGGGTCATTACCGTGACCCCGGTCATGATCGTCCTGGCCAGGTGTAGTTTCACCTTCGGAACCCGGACCACTGGGGGCGCCAGCGTCTCCACCGACGATTTCGTCGTCATGGTCGCCGTCCGTGGGTATTGGTTCGGGTGTAGCTGTAGGTATGAAAATGGTATCTCTCAACGAAGACGGTTTCGCAGGAACAGTGTCACCAAGAGCGGACGTTGCTGGCGGGGCAACTTCAACGGGTGCGGTCGAAGCGGCCGGGTCGGTCGCTGTTGGCGTGGCTGAGGCCGGTGCCTCGTAGGGTTCCGGTTCGATAGGTTCCGAGGTCGTTATGACCGGCAAGGCCGTAGCCTCCTGAATGGGCGGGCTGTGATCACGCTGATTAAGAACTGTACCAGCTAAGATAGAACTCAGCAGAGCGAACAAGCCAAGCGTTGCGCCCATTGCTACGGCAACGATACTGGCAGTTAAGAACAAACTCTTGGGAATCCCCAAAACAGTTGGCGTAGGCAACCCGCCACCCGTCGGGACAAACCAATCCGCCAGTTGGCTCTGGAAAGCAGCCTGGGCGGCAGGCCTCGCCTGGAATCTGACCCGCGATAGTTCTTGTCCCAGATTGAACAGATCGGACAAATCCTCGACCGGGGCCGGGGCAAATGTTTCTCCTCCAACCATACGGTCAATTTGCTCAGAAAAGAGATCAGCCAACTGCTGTTCGTTCATGGGATTGACCCCATCTGTTTTTGCAGACGACGCATCGCTCGCAATAGAACCACGCTCACTGTCTTTTCCTTCAAGTCCATAATCTGACCGATCTCTTGATTACTTAATTGGCCAGCAAATTTGAGACTGATAACCTCTCGATCACGCTCACTTAATCGAGCCAGACCTTGTAACACGTGGGCAATCGCCTCATGTTGAATGACGCGCGATTCGAGTGACGAATCAAAAGTTACCAAATCATCCGGCAACTCCCCTTCAGCCACCCAGTCCGAACGGCGCTGGTGGGATCGGTAATAATTAGCCAGTGTATTATGCGCAATCCGAAAAAGCCACGCTGAAAAGGTGCCTTTGGCTGGATCGAACTGCTCCCGGTGGGTATATGCCTTTTCAAAAACAATGCTAATCAGGTCCTCCGCATCTGCTGGCACATTGACCCGGTAACGCAAGTAGTTATATACTCGCGGATAGTACTGCCGGAAGAGTTCTGCAAAGTCCAATTTTGCTGAAACGCCGCCTGTATCTTCCGGTGCGGATTCTGGAAGGATGATAGCTAGTAGGATGTACATTTATGCCTGGGCCCAGGCGAACGGCGTTTTCTTTCATAGATTTATACACCGCACCTGGAGTTTTACTACACCTCTTGTCAAACCGAATTGTGAAAACCTTTGCTATATTCAAAGATACACTGAAACTCAAGCGTTGAAAATCCCTAAATGGTACGGGCAAAAGATATTGTTTGACAATTCAGCATATCTAACTATAATCTCCCGCACTTATCAGCGTGATATTTCGATCAAATAATCGGACAAAGACATTACTGTGGGGCGCAACCACATCAAACGGGCTCAAACCGATCGCCTCTTGATTTTTTTAATACGATGCATCTGTACCAGGCGGGTGCAGCCGCTTGATTCGGGTTGTTTACCTGGATCGGAGGCGATCGGTTGTACCCGCCGCTCACCCCATCCGCGATGAGTCGCGCCGGTTGAGCGAGATTGCCCTTCAGGTGTCCATATCTGAAACCTCTCCAGCCTACCTAATGATTTCCTCGACCTCAAATTGAGCTCGTAGTGCAGACCGTGTCTAAGTGAGTAAGACTCATCGCCAGAACTTTTGACTGCCGATGAGTTTTTGATTTTAAACCACACCAACATCTAGAATATTGGGGGAATTATGAAAATAGCAAACGATGTAACCGAACTAATTGGCAACACGCCGCTGGTACGTATCCAAAAACTTACTAAAGGGTGTGTGGCCGATGTTGTGGCAAAACTGGAATATTACAATCCGGCCCACAGCGTGAAAGACCGTATTGGTGTATCGATGATTGATGCAGCAGAAAAAGCGGGCTTACTGAACCCCGATAGCATCATCCTTGAGCCAACCAGCGGCAATACCGGCATTGCCCTGGCCTTTGTCTGCGCTGCCCGTGGCTACAAATGCACGCTGATTATGCCTGACACAATGAGCGTCGAGCGGCGCATGCTGCTGCGCGCCTACGGAGCCGAACTCATTTTGACGCCTGGCAGCCAGGGTATGAAGGCTGCAATTGCCAAGGCCGAAGAACTGGCTGCTTCGGACTCGCGCTACTTCATTCCACAGCAATTCCAGAACCCGGCCAACCCGGAAATTCACCGCCGCACCACCGCCGAGGAAATCTGGCGTGACACCGATGGTCAGGTTGATATTTTGGTGGCGGGCATTGGCACCGGTGGCACCATCACCGGCGTCGGCGAAGTGCTTAAAGCGCGTAAACCATCGTTCAAGGCCATTGCCGTAGAGCCGGATGCCTCACCTGTATTGTCCGGTGGAGAAAAGGGGCCGCATCCTATCCAGGGTATTGGGGCAGGATTTGTGCCGGATGTCCTCAACACCCAAGTCTACGATGAGGTGATTCGGGTTAAAGCAGATGACGCCTTTTCCACCGCCCGCCGCATGGCTGCCGAAGAAGGGCTGCTGGTCGGCATCTCTTCTGGGGCGGCGGTATGGGCCGCACTGGAAGTGGCCCGCCGTGCAGAGAATGAAAAAAAACTAATTGTCGTAATCATTCCATCCTTTGGAGAGCGATATTTGAGTACAGTTTTGTTTGCCGATTTAGCCGAAGGGTAAACAAGGGATGAGGGATGAAGATGGTACATATACCGACTCGAACACCAAATCCACATTTCCAGTCATTTCTACTAAATCAAACGGCTGGCACGTATCGAAGTTGTTGTTTGTTCGGGTCATTATCCCTTCGTTTGGCGAGCGCTACTTGAGCACAACTCTGTTTGCCGACTTAGCGGATTGAACCTTAGATGGTTACCGAGACATATCTTATTCAAGGGGGATAAAGCATCATGTTCAAAACAATTAGGCGTGATCTTTATACTGTATTCGAACGCGATCCAGCCGCCCGCAGCCTACCCGAAGTCCTGCTCTGTTACGCCGGTTTGCACGCCCTGTGGGGGCATCGCCTGACCCATTGGCTGTGGAACCATAACGCCAGACTGTTGGCTCGTTGGCTATCGCACCTGATGCGTTGGTTGACCGGTATCGAGATTCATCCGGGAGCCCGGATTGGGCCGGGCTTCTTCATCGACCACGGCATGGGGGTGGTCAT
>CP070790.1:509333-514599 GCA_020346805.1 Planctomycetota bacterium | reverse complement strand
TGCGCACCCGAAAGTATAAGTACATCCTTAACCTGGCCCATCAATTGCCTTATCCCATCTCGATATATTCAATTGAAGCACCGACCTGGAAAATGTTGTTGAACCAGGATTCACCTATGTTGGGGGAACGAACCCTTGAGGCCTATCGTCATCGGCCCCGGCATGAATTATTTGACCTACAAACCGATTCCTTGGAACTGCATAATTTGGCCGAGTGTTCCGAACATGCCGAGCTATTAAAGAACCTGCAAAATAAACTCCGACAATGGCGGGAAAAAACACAAGATCCCTGGTTGGAATCATACGAAGAAGACAGGCCGATAAAGATAAACTTTGCCTTGAATTAAGATCTCTGTGTCTCTAATTGATAATCCGTTTGTAACTACTGAATTGCATTTGTGTATTTACGCCACCCCGGCGGCACGCGATTTTCGGAACAGTTCTTTGACCGGCGGCATAATATACTCACCGGCGGCCACTTCCCAGCTCATTTTATTGGCCAACTCGTATCCGCTTTTCATCAGGGCCTCAATTGCCGCATCATCGGTCGGCAGCAGATCAATCAACTGACCAGCCACCTGCTCGGCAACCTTAGCTTCATGGCGACTTCGTTGATCTCGACCAAGATCCAACAGCTCGCGCTCGTCCCAGGGACCGAGACCGAGGTTCACATAATCGGCTACCACAATATTGGGTGCTTCCCTTCCCGCGGTAACCTTATCCAAAAAACCGGCACACCCACATACCCGTGACATGGCACATATACCACCGAAAGTCAAAGGTTCCAACTGAGCAATGCCGTAAGGTTCATAAATACTCTGGCCAAATTCTACGTCGCTGCCTCGACGCATATCCATTAATTCCATTTCAGTCGGCATGCGCTTGCCGCAAACAACACGGTCCCAGCCGAACTGGTTGACAAAAACAATTTTGATCTGTCGGGAGCGGGCATTGAATTCCTGCACCCCCTGATAAAAAAGGGCCTCGCCGTCGGAGAGATCCGGAGCAATTTCCCGGTGGGCCACCGGCCAACGCCACCAACGCTCCATTTCACGAATATCCTCGGGTTGGCGGCGGCCTATTTCCGTGGAAAGCACTAACAATACTCCGCTTTTCCCCTTGCTGCGAAATTCCTGTTCCAAAAACTCAAGGACACGAATATCCCGCCATAAGCCCTTGCTAACCGCCGTTCTGGTTACATGGGTAAAAATGTAATCCGGCCGATACCCCAGCAATGTCTCAACATAATCGCGAAGAAGCTCCCGGCTGGTGTGCTTTTGAGCCAGGGTAATCCGCTCGACAGGAATACCGTTATAGGTAGTATGAATCGGTACGTCGGCGAATTCCGGCCCAAGAAATCGCAGTTCCTTGGCCACATTATCACCAACCGCAAAAATCTTGTCGCAATGCCTGCTGGCCTTGACTAATGCGTGCCGGTAATAATGATCCTGCGGGCCAAAGATATTCTCTATATATCTACCGCCTTCAAGCGCCGAGCTGAGTATGTTGTAAAAAGTCACATCGTGCCCGGGATGCTCCTCAACGATCCTTCTGATAGTACTGACCTCATGGGCATAGAAAACCGACCTGAAGGCATTACTGGGATCCATCTTGGCCGCCAATGCCGTCGGCATCCCCATATATTCATGGGCCAGGACCACACATCGATCACCGGTATCAGCGGCCCCCAGAGCATGCAATACCGCCAGGGCCGGAAAAGCCAATCTTACATACAGATCGTAATCCCAGATCTCCTCGTAGCGCGTCGAATCGATCCCATATCTCTGCCAAAGCATGGACTTGCATGCATTTACCTTACCGGGATCGATCCGCGAAACATCGATCAACACCGTTTCCGGATTGACACGGACACCGTTATGCGGATTGATAATCGTTCGATTCCCATAGACGATATCAACGTTCAAATCGTTGCACACGCCGTTGAGCGCTTCACTTACGGGATGTTGGTAGACACCGTCTATGCTGCTGTACAATACCTTTCCCGCCGGGCCCAGCCGGCCATCGGCAGTACCTTTGCTCGCAAACATCGGACCGATAATAACTGTGCGATGTTTACCCTTGCGATACGCATCGCTGGTTAGTAATCCCTCAATAACCGCCCCAATACCACCCACTTTGTGAACCGCTTCATGAGTTACGTGTGCAATTGTCCTCATTTAACAAAACCTCAAATAACAAGCTTCATACCCCACTACCGATCCCGGATTAAATGTTATGTGCCGGAACCGAAACAACATAAAAATCATCGATAAGGACAGCCCGCCATTCAAAGATTTTCAGGCAAACCAAAACTCTTAGAAGCGGTCCAGGCGCTTCGCTTCCCTATCACCACTTCAGGATTGCTGATTAAACTGTGGTTGTACCCTGATGGCTGTTCTAATACTAATAACCGACTAATCCTCAATTCATACTCCTCTGTTATATGATATCGCCGATTTTCGTCTGCGACTTTGATACGGTTAGTCCTTATACCGATAATAGAACCTCTTTTATTGATAAAACCATAAAAAAAGGGATTTCCAAGGAGTTTTTATTGTCACCCAGGCCCCGATCGTCGGCGGCAGGTATTTCCCCGAATTTAAACTAGTTATGCAGACCGTTCCCCCAGTAGCTTTTCCGCACGTGCCAGGATGTTCTCAAAATCCAACCGGGAGGTACAGGCCGACGAGGCAGCCTTCAGATCCGCCCCCTGCCAATCGCGCCGGTGCGGTGGGAGCTGATTGTACAACGTACGGGCCAGATCGCGTTTGCCGTCTTCCTCATAATATGCCAGATAGCGGGCAATCGAACAAAAATCCGTTTGTGTACCGGCCGCTCTTTGACAGGAACCGTCGCACCCCGAACATGTCGCCCGCGATAACAACTTCATCCCCTCATCCAGTTGTTTCCACTGTCTAGCATCAAACGGCTTGCGAAAAGCGCGGGCAGCGGCACAATTCTCTTCAATGATTTTGCGGTTAGGCATCTCCGTGCAGACCGAAGCGAATCGCCCGTCGCTGAGCGTACCGATCAACATGGCAACATGTGGAGACATGCCCATATTTTTGAAAGCTTCTCTTGCCTTTTCCGGTTGTTTTGCCGCTTTGCCCAGGCCCCGCATGCACTTGATGGCCACCATACCAATCCCGGCCTTGGCACAGGCATCCAATGCCTTGTTGAGTTCCGCATTGTTGCGAATCATTCCCATATCGCAGGCCGGCATCACAACATCAATCCATCCACTCTTGGCGGCATTGTTCAAACAGGCTATGCGGGCAGGCATGGCGGCATGGGTACTTAATCCCATGAAGCGGATCTTCTTTTCCCGAATAAAACGGTCCTTTAGCTTGCGCCATCGTCCGTCGCGATCAAGTACCACCTCGGGATCGGCTATCGAATGAAACATGAATACGTCGATGGTGTCGATTTTCATCTTTTCCAGGGCTTCGTGCAATCGATCGACAAATTTCTTGGGATCGATGGTTCTGGCCTTGTTGATGATGATTACATCTTTCCGGCGACGGGTACGGTTTATCCATTCGCCTAACATGGCCTCGGCCTTGTAGCCTGCATAAAAGTCACCGCTGTCGAAACTGCGTACCCCTTTGCGGTAGGTAAACTCGAGTAAACGCGGTCCGTATCCGGAAAAGCTGCCTCCCGCCATCAATCGTGTTACTTTAAGACCGGTTTTACCCAAAGGTACTCTTTCGATAAGCTTATCATCGGCCGGGGCCGACGAAGGTTGCGAATCGAACGGCCTGGTACCAAGGGCAACCGTCGCACCCAGCAATTCTCTTCGTGTAACTGGAATATTCCACGCATGATTATCAACTGACATTCTTATTAAAACTCCACATCGATAACATCGAGACTATTTCCTGCCCCACCATAATATCTTCAAATCAGCACCTAAGCCATGAATAGATTATTTTATCAATCTGAGTGAACGATTGCGATCGCTTTGGCTGTAGTTCTGCGACCGCGTCTCGCCTTCGGCTGTAACATATACCGCACGTCTGTCCCCCACCACCGGGCATTCTTTTTCACATATCCCACAACCGATACACAATTCAGTATCGATCTTCGGCACCTTGATCTCGATCTGAATTTCCGCCACTTCCCCACCTTCCGGTAATGAGACAAACTTCGAACCTTCGATACTCCGTTCGCCGGTCGAATCCAGCTTGCCGATCGTTAACGTGTTGCCGTCGTTACTCAGAATTTGATATTCCCTGCTCTTGCCGTCGGGATGTACGATTCGAACATAATACTTTGTGGTCTGATCACCCTGAAATTCGTTCAAACCAAACTCACATGCCTCACCAAAGGCCTGCCCCGCTGCCGGATACTCGGCCAGCGTCACCGTCGTCGGCGACGAACTCAGCACTTGTTTCTTGCCGTCGCGTACCAGTAACTTTTTATATTCGGTATGGATGGCTTTAGGGGAAGTCGGGCATACTTCCTCACACACCACGCAGGGAATGTTTTTCGACCAGGGCAAACAGCGGCCCAGATCGAAATGCGCGGTCCCCAGCTTGATCGGTCCCTGTTCTTGGTACGGGGGCAAACCCAGTTTTTCCTCGACGCTGATTTGCTGAATGGCGCCCGTCGGGCAGACCTCCCCGCAAGCGACGCAGTTAAGCTGACAATGCCCCATGCGGAAATTCATTACCGGGGTCCAGAAACCCTCCAGTCCTGCTTCGCTGACTGCCGGCTGTAAAACATTGGTCGGGCAGACGCGGATACATTGATCGCACTTGATACAGCGTTCGAGAAACTCCAACTCTTCGACCGTTCCCGGCGGGCGAATGGCTTGGGAGGAAAAATTCCTCGTCGATTTACCGGACAACCTGACAAAGGGATAAAAGAGCACGCCCGTAACCGCGGCGAATATCAATTTTCGCCTGGGGGCATCCGGGCAGGTAACCTCATGTCCGACATCAGGCAAAAATACAAAACTCAAGGCACCGTGCGGACAATCTTCAATGCAGTTAAAACATACCAGACATTCACTTTTGCGAAGTTGGGTATGTGGATCGCAGGCACCCTCACAGCCCTGCAAACACAGGCCGCAATCCGTACATTTGTCGGGATGGCGTTCGATCCGCCAAAGCGAAAATCGACTGAACAAACCCAATAATGCTCCCAGTGGGCAAAGTACCCGGCAAAAAAACCGCGGGATTACCAGATTCATGCCCACCAAAATCAAAATGATAAAGCCGATAAGCCAGCCCAACTGGTGCAGCTTGGGTTCACCAAATACCTC
>CP070790.1:506053-509233 GCA_020346805.1 Planctomycetota bacterium | reverse complement strand
TATACGCATTGTTTGGCGAATCGATACAGACAGCCCGTCTGGTGGGCATTATCGCCGGCGCCGCTACCATAATTTTGACTTTTTATGCGGGTCGGCATTGGTTCAGCAGTAGCGTGGGATTTTTAGCTGCCGGATTCCTGGCCATTTCTCCCTACTTTATTGGCTGTTCACGGTTTGCCTTGACCGAAAGCGATGCCTTCTGTCCGCTGACCGTTTTGCTGATGCTGCTGGCTTTCGATACCTATCTGCGTCGGCGCGATTCAAAACATCTGGTTATCTTTTCGTTAACCTTCGGGTTGGCCCTGGCCGCCAAGTTTTACATTATCCTTATTGCCCCGGCATTGGTGATCTGCGACCTGCTTTATCATCGCTTTGAGTTGCAGCCCCAGGCAGCTTTCGTCTCTAAAGAATTATGGAACTACGATCCCAAGCAACATCGGGCCACCATGTATTGGGCATTGTCAGCAGCTTTGCTGATTTTCCTGGCTATATCCGCAACGCAGTTGCGATTGGTAAACATGGCAATCGGATTGTGGGCAGTTGGGCTCGTTATTTTGCTGTTTGGACTGCGCGAATTGACGGCCCGTATTCCCGGTCAACGGTGGTATATTCAGCCGGCAACCAATTGGCCTCCGCTTTTGGGTTGGATAGTGATTTTGTTGTTAGCCGGTTCAATTTGTATGACCTTTTTCCCCGAACACGTAATTCAGCGGCAGGTGCCACGAGCGTTTTATAGGTGTTTGATTCGCCAGGGTCATGTGCTGCCTATGGTTCGATTTATAGATCCGGCCAGGCTGTACATTGGGATCATTCTGTTCAAAATCGGATTACCGCTCGGATTGCTGAGTATCGCTGCCTTGGTATGGGCGTGGGTGCGTTCGAGGCGGGATGCGATACTTCGCCTGCTGATGGCTGTGGTAGGATTGTACGTCTTGCTGCTGCTGACCTTGCCCCTCCGACAGACATTCTATTTGATGGCTATCTATCCGTTGCTGATGTTGATACTGGCCGTGTTTATCGTACGGGCGGCTATCGCCCTTGCAGGGTGGTACCGCAGCCAATCCGCCTGGATCGCGTTTGTGATTACCGCGTGTCTGTGGACGTTGTGGGGCGATTTTCGTGTGTATCCCGAATTCGGATTATATGGCTACGAAATCGTCGGGAATCGTTGGCTCGGTGCCGAATCGCAGGGTTACCGCAACCTTATCCAGGTGACCAACGACGGCACGGAAGATGCCCTGGCTTGGTGCGTGGAAAACGTGCCCTCCGGCGGCAGGGTGGTCAGCTACTTGTGGGACGATCATGTTATCGACGCTTTCGTTGAAAAACATCCGCTCACCTTTGAGCTCGTCAGACGATTATCGGAAATCGACAAACAACAGGGCCCACCTTTTGATGACACAGATTATCTGATTCTGAGTCTTAATAATGAAGTGAGTTATTTCGATGCCCCGCCAATGGATCAGTTGAAGAAATATTTCGATCTCTTACCGGCCCATATGATCGTACGCGGCCGAGGAAGATACCAGATACCGGTAATTAAAATATATCAACGCAAGGCGAATTGAGAATGGAGGATTAAAAGTTACGAGTTAAGAATTACGAATTAACATGTAGAATATGTCGGCTGGCTAAAAAAAGAAGAAGGCAGAGAGAAAAAGCATGCAGGAAACAGGCGGTTGTACCTGGATATCCAACTGGTAAGGAGACATAGAGAATGAAGAAAGTTTATGGAGCTCGTGATTTGATGGAGGCCCATTTCGTTCGCTGCCTTTTGGAACGGGAAGGGATTAAAGCGGCCGTCCTCGGTGAAATGCTGGGCACGGCCCGCGGCGAGTTGCCTTTGACCCAGCAGACACTCCCCTCGGTGTGGGTGAAACCGGAAGACTTCGAGCGGGCCATGCCGCTCGTCGACCAATATGAGGCCGGGTATTTCGCCGACGAAGCCGAGGATGTGCCTCCGCCTCCGGAGCCTTGGATCTGCCCCAACTGCAGCGAGCAAATTGAAGGTCAGTTTACCCACTGCTGGAAGTGTCAAACATCTTGCCCGGATGATGACACCTTAGATTCTTTGTAGGAAGTATAGTTATTCTATTGAGTAACGGAGGACTAATTTTGACCGCAACCGTATTTATGAACAAATTTAAATCAGCTCCAAGCGGAGGAAGATCATGAGTGTCAGTCCAGCAACAATGGCAGGAGGAGGGGCGGCAGCACAGGCCGCCATTGCCAACGCCATCAGGGCATCCGGCGTGTTAATTCGAATGGAGTCGGCGGATTTTCTCACCATCATGCAACGGCAAGAGATGCCTCTGGTGGTTATCGCTGAAGGTGGTTTTTGGGGCAAAACATATCAGTATCTGACCAGCTATGCCGGCTTGGCTTTTTTTGCCAAATCCAAAACACCCTTGGATCTGCCCCAAGATACGGAAATAATCTCCGCCAAGAAAATATGGATACCGACATAGGTGATTTTCTCACGTATTCAGAAAAAGAACACACGGGTTAATCGGCCTGGGGGACTCTTTGTTTATCAAAGTATCACATTCAATATGAAAAGACACTCATGACCTGTTACACCCATGAACTATGGAAGATACCTTCCTTGTCGATACGCTCATAGGTATGGGCCCCGAAGTAATCGCGTTGGGCCTGCAGCAGATTGGCCGGCAGTCGCTCGCTGCGATAGCTGTCATAGTAGGCCAATGCCGATGAAAAAGCCGGAACCGGAATACCCAATTCCGCGGCAGCAGCCACCACTTTTCGCCAATTACTTTGATTGCTCTCAATGATCTCCTTGAAGTAAGGATCGAGTAACAGGTTGGCCAGATCAGGATTGCGGTCGTAGGCTTGCTTGATCCGATTGAGGAAGTGGGCGCGAATAATACACCCGCCACGCCAGATCATGGCGATTTCACCGTATTTCAACGACCAGTTGTTCTCCTCGCTGGCGGCCCGCATCAATTGAAATCCCTGGGCATAGGAGCAGATTTTCGAGGCATACAAGGCGTCGTGGATAGCCTGGATAAACTCGTCCTTGTCGCCGGTGTATTGAGACGATGGGCCGGACAACTGTTTGCCGGCGGCTATCCGTTCGGCCTTGATGGCCGAGATACAGCGGGCGAACTCCTCCTCGGCAATAGTCGAGGCCGGTATCCCCAGATCCAACGCCGATGCACT
>CP070790.1:499347-505953 GCA_020346805.1 Planctomycetota bacterium | reverse complement strand
GTCGATATGATAAACTGTTTTATCTTATTGATGCATTATAAAACGCGATCTTGTCACGGAAAAGACGATTATATTTGTTGCCGTGAACGGGTTATATAGTTCATGAACGATGTTCTATTGAAAAATGGATAGACATATTGCAAGTAGCCACATATGTCGACGTTATAATACAGGTGTTAAATGTGTCCAGCTAAAGCAGTGAAGCCAACCAGGAAGCAGCGTGAACAGCAACGCCACAGAAAGGAAATTCTCGATGTGGCTATGAAACTATTTGTCACGAAAGGCTATGAGAATACCACCATGGCTGAGATCGCCGATGAGGCTGAGTTTGCCGTCGGCACCCTTTACAAGTTCTTCAAAAATAAAGAGAGCCTCTTTGCCGAACTTGTCCTGCAAACCTGGCGCGAATGTACGTCGGCCCTTCAAATTGGCCTTGAAGGGACCGGAACGGAAGTTGAGCGGGTGGAAAGATATATAGAGATAATGACCGGTATTATGGTCAAGCATTCTGTCGCCGCCCGTGTCTACGCTTCATTTGTCGTCCGGGCCATGGTTCCTTGGAATGAGGACTTACAGGCCAGGACCGATGAAATGGACAAACGCACATTAAATCTACTCGAATCGGTTTTTCGCAGCGGCATCAAAAAAGGAATGTTCGCCAAACTCGATCCCAAAGCCCTGGCCTTGGCCCTCGACGGCATATGCGACGGCTTCCTACGCGCCACCATGAATCAATCCGAAGCCTATACTGCCGACCAGATCGCCCAAACCATCAAACAAATCTTCCTCGATCCGGTACGAGTAAAATCAAGCAGGAAATAAAAGTAGCCGTTCGTCGAGAACGATTTTATACCAAAGGGGGTATTTTGTTGCGTGGTGTTCGTGAAATAACATCTTTTCTCTTGATAATATATCCCGTGCTGGTCGCGTATATATTAAATCGGATACGTATTACATATAGCAAAACAAAAGCCCATAGTGTTTAAACAATGGACCGGGTATATTCGAACATTATATAAGGGCAAGAATTCGATATTAGTCAGCGTTTTTATCCAACTCAAACGTGGCGTGCAGGGCCTGCAAGGCTCGTTCGCCGTCCTTTTGATCGATGATGCAGCTAATAACGATTTCGCTGGTCGCGATATTCTGAATATTGATCTTTTCCTTGGCCAGAGCGGTGAACATCTTGGCCGCCACCCCGGTGTGGCTCTTCATGCCGATGCCCACGATGCTGACTTTGGCAACATTCTCATCGACCTCAACTTGTTTAAAACCGATGTCCTTGGCCATCTCCTCACATATGGTACCCGCTTCCTTCACATCACTTTGCGAGGTGCTGAAGCCTATATTGGCTTCGTGGCCGTGCTCGTAGACGTTTTGAATGATATCGTCCACTATGATGTTATGTTTGGCGATGCGGGCGAAGATCTGTGAGGCAATCCCCGGTTTGTTGGGCACCCCAATCAACACCACCACTGCCATATCGCGTTTAAGAGTTACACCGCGAACGACGATTTCTTCCATTCCAGTTGTTTCAGGCACGATCATAGTCCCTTTTGAATCAGTCAATGAACTCCTGACGTGGATAGGTACGTTATACTTTTTCCCGAATTCCATGGATCGCGAGTGCATCACGCCGGCCCCCAGCGAGGCCAGCTCCAGCATCTCGTCGTAAGTTATCTCATGCATTTTTCGCGCTTGCGGCACAATACGTGGATCAGTGGTGTAGACACCGTCCACGTCGGTATAGACCTCACAGGCGTCGGCCTTCAACACCGCCGCCAGGGCAACGGCCGTAGTGTCCGAACCGCCACGACCCAAGGTGGTGATGGCCCCTTCTTCGGTGATGCCCTGGAAGCCCGCAACGATTACGATCTTGCCCTCATCGAGGTGCCTGTGAATTCGGTCGGCATCTACCGACTGGATGCGGGCCTTGGTGTGGGCACTGTCGGTAACCATTCCGATCTGACCGCCGGTGAAGCTGATCGCCTCATGTCCCGCCGCCGCGATAGCCATGGCCATAAGCGAGATTGAAACCTGCTCACCGGTAGTCAGCAACATGTCTATTTCGCGTTTGGGCGGATTGGGATTGACCTGGTTGGCCAGGGCAACCAGCTTGTCGGTGGTTTTACCCATAGCCGATACGGTCATTACCACCTGATGCCCGTCAAGCTTGGTCTTGATCGCCCGCCGGGCGGCCCGGTGGATCTTCTCCGCATCCGCAATAGAGGTTCCGCCGAATTTCTGTACGATGATACTCATGGTCAAAATTGTACCGAATCAGAAGAGACAAATCTATCCACACACAACTGGCGGGCAATCTGTCTGGCCCGTCGCATTTCGGTTTCATCCGCAGCTGGGCATTCAAAGATCCATACGATCTTCGGCTCAATTAATTGGCGGGAATTACGCAGGTTGATCACTTTTCGAAGGGCCTGGAATATGCGCTGTTGGACCAACGCTTCCCCGCCGCGAATACCGTCTCCGGGCGGAAGAAATCCGAGCCGAAAGCATATCTCGTGGTAGGGCGAAGTCAAGAGGCGATCCAATGCTGGAGTATTGGTCATCTCGTTACCATCAGAGTCGGCCACCAAGTGCCAGCTTGGGGCCGCAGTTCGTACATGTTCCATCTCCCAGAGGATCTTTTCGTGCAGTATCGCCCCCGGGGTAGCCTGAAGGCGCAGCTTCATTTGGCACCGGCCCCAGTGTTCGAGCATCCGTCGGAATAACTCGTGCGTACACCATGGTGCCAGTTTGCCATGGTCATCCGTAACTGCCAGAACACACTCTAGAGGCGCAGGATTACCGAACATATCGAGGTTAGGTGCCGACATAGCACCGATACGAACTGCCGCCGGTCCTGTTGGACGTATCCGTTTTCTGCCGGCTTCCTCCCGGCCGACTTTCCATCTTAAGGCTTTGCGAGGTTTCATTTGGGAGTAACATTCTCCTCCTGTTATGAACCCTGACCACCGGACTTCAAGAAGAACTCCATTAACTCATGTCCCGGATCGATATGCATGTCGCTTTCACGCCCATGCTCTTCAGTGAAGATGGAAGTATCATCGGGCACTATGCCGGTACCGGCCATGCAGAACGGTACCGGGTCGGCGGTGTGTGTCTTCTTGGCAATTGGCGTCGGGTGATCCGGTAGACAGAGTACACGCCAATTGTGGAAACTACGCAATTTTTCGAGTAACGGGCCAACAATATGCTCATCGATCTGTTCGAGGGACTTCACTTTGGCTTCAGCGTTCCCATCATGTCCCGCCTCGTCCGGGGCCTCAACGTGAACCGCGATCATATCCACATCGTCCAATGCCGCCACCGCTGCCTCACCCTTACCCTGATAATTGGTATCGATATAACCGGTCGCGCCCTCGACCTCAATCAGTTTCCAGCCGATACTCAGAGAAATGCCGCGGATCAAATCCACAGCAGTTATTGCTGATCCGTGGATACCGTAACAATCGTGAAAACTCGGCAGCTTGGGTTTGCCACCCTGACCCCACAACCAGATGGAAGTGGCCGGATTTTCGCCCAAATCTTGGCGTATTTGATTGACTTCATGTGATTCCAGTATTTCCTGCGATCTGGACATAAGCGATTTAATTAAATCACTACCTTTGCCGACCGGAAGATAGCCACTGATCTCTTGGCCGGGGATGTCGTGTGGCGGCGTGCAGTCCAGCTTCATGCCGGCGGCATCCTTGATGGTGACCAGATGCCGATATCCCACGCCCGCATGAAACTTTATTCGCTGGTCACCTAAAGCTTGCTGCAGTTCGGCAATCAATTTCTCGGCTTCCGGTTGAGAAATGTGCCCGGCCGAGAAATCCTCCATTTGGCCGTCAACGATGGTAACCAGATTACATCGAAATACGAGCATGTCCGGATCGATGTTGATATTTTTAGCGGCAGCTTCGAGCGGTGCCCGACCGGTGTAGTATTTTATGGGGTCGTAGCCGATTACGCTCATGGTGGCCACATCGCTGCCTGGAGTGAATCCTTTGGGCACGGTTCGAACCATACCTACCCGCCCGTCGGCGACAATACTGTTCATGTGGGGAATGCGGGCCACTTCGAGTGGAGTTTTGCCTTCCAATTCAACTACGGGCTCATCCGCACAACCATCAGGTAGAATCAATGCATACTTCATGGTATGTACTCTTCGTGTTCCTCGATAACTCTTATCATAACCGGCGGCTCATGTACCACATCGAGATTTGCTATCTCTTCAAGAGCCGCCCGCATCTTTCCTTCCTGGGCTTCATGGGTTAAAACCACCACGGGTACCGCATCGGTGTCGGATTCGGTGACCGGTTCGTGTTGGGTAACGGCGCGCAGGCTTATTTGCCGATCACCGAACACTTTGGTTATCTTAGCCATTACGCCGGGTCGGTCCACTACTGTCAATCGAAGGTAAAACCGTGTCCTCAATTCATTCATCGGCACGTATTGGGGTGGGGGCGTTACATCATTGAGCATGTGGAGTTTTTCAAAAGTTCGCCAGGCATTGCCGATGGCAATATCCAATATATCTGCAACCACCGCACTGGCAGTCGGTTTACTGCCTGCTCCTCGGCCATAATAGAGTGTATGTCCGACCCAGTTGCCGTAAATACTGACGGCATTGAATGAACCGCCGGTAGTAGCCAGCGGGTGGTTGTGGTGAATGAAAGCCGGATGTACCCGCAAACTCAAACCTCCGTCGGTACGATGGGCAATACCCAGTAGCTTGCAGACATAACCGAGTTCGCGGCCGGCGGCCAGGTCCTGGGCATCGAGTTGTTCGATACCCTCGACATGCAATTTGTCGAAATCAACGTTGCAGCAAAAAGCGATGGAGGCCATGATGGCCAACTTATGGGCGGTGTCGCAGCCGTTAACGTCCAAGGTAGGATCAGGTTCCGCATAACCGGCATGCTGTGCCTCGGCCAGGGCCTCGGCATATGATTTATTCTTCTGGCCCATTTCGGTAAGGATATAGTTGCAGGTACCGTTGAGAATGCCGTAAATCGCGTTTATGCGGTTGGCAATTAGTCCGGTGCGAAGAGGCAATACAAGGGGGATGCCGCCGCCGCAACTGGCCTCAAAGGCGATGCATCGTTTGTTACTGCGGGCTGCGGCGTAGATTTCCTTACCGTGCTTGGCCAGCATGGCCTTGTTGGCGGTAACCACGTCTTTGCCGGTGGCAAATGCCTTTAATACAAAGTCCTTGGCCGCCGTACTGCCACCTACCAGCTCAATCACTGCGGAAATATTATCGTCGTTGAATATGTCGTCCGCATCGCTGCTGATAAGATTCTTAGGCACGTTGACTTTTGCCGGCTGCGAAAGGTCTTTATCCACCACGCGGGCCAGTTCCAGACGGATGCCGGTTTTCTTTTCAATTTCATCGGCGTCATCTTGAATAATTCGTACTACGCCCTGGCCGACAGTGCCGCAACCGATAAGTCCAATTTTGAATACCTCAGCCATTGCCGAAAACCTCCCTAGTATTGGAAGCGTCCCCAATCCCTCGATTGGGGAGGGTAATCCGGCCGCCTGTTCCCACACCGCCAATGGCAGGGGGCTTTTCCCGGTCTTTCTCAGGCGTCCTAAGACTTTAGGGGCCATATGGTTGTGATGCAAGATGTGGGGGTGATTATCTTGGGGATTTGCTCAATTTTCCGAGTTGATTCAGGGTGGCCCGAAAGTCTTTTGGTGGAGGTGCTTCAATTCGAACCTGCTGGCAGCTGATTGGATGGGTAAAGCTGATGGCGGCGGCGTGCAGGGTAAGTCGGGCGATGAGGGGACGTTCTTGGTGTTTGGCGCTTGGCCGATAATCCGGTTTTATGTGGGATAGGAAGAAGGCCTTAGATTTGGCATAGAGGCTGTCGACCAGCAGGGGTAGGCCGAGGTGAGCCAGATGGACTCGGATCTGATGCTGTCGGCCGGTCAAAGGGAAACATCGCAGGAGTATGATACCGTTGTATCTCCGTTCGATAAGCCATTCGGTTTGAGCGGGGCGGCCCTTCTTTTCGTTGACCACCATGCGGTTGGTTTCCCGTGGGTGGGGGGCTAGGGCGGCGTCGACGGTACCGCTGTCGGCATCGGTATAACCCCGGACGATGGCCAGATACTCCTTGCGGACCTGGCGTTGTTGGAATTGCCGGGTCAGCTCGCGCTGGGCGGTCAGCGTTTTGGCCAGGACCAATACGCCGCTGGTTTCGCGATCCAACCGATGTACCAGCCTGAGTGGTTGCTCGATACCGACATGCTGGGCTATGGCCTCTGGCAAGGTTCCGCCACCCTGTCGGCCGGGAACGGTCAATATACCGGCCGGTTTGTTAACTGCCAGCAGAGCATCGTCATCCAATAATATTTCTACAGGATTGGCCAATTGGGCACCCATGGTCTTGTCGAATTAATTGCTACTTAGAGGCACATCATACCAAATCCGCGTTGCCTAGCCGAGGCCCAATGGCGGGATCTTTAGTTATGATTCACAACCCGGCCTGCCATTACAAACTTGCAGAAGCGGGGTATAAAGACCATGATGATGTGCGAGAGGTCCGTGAATCATCCGGGCCAGGATGTCAGTTCGTTATAATCTCATAGTCG
>CP070790.1:495386-499247 GCA_020346805.1 Planctomycetota bacterium | reverse complement strand
TTGAGCAAAACCAAACGGTTGAGGCGGGAAAACCTGATGGCATCCGAAAATATAAAGCTGAAGAGCAAGGCCAATTAACAATATCCAAAACTTGACAACAACCTATGGGCAAGTTAAGATGCCCACACTTTTTTAATTACGGTTCTTTTGCAGGGATCCAACAAAACATTTTCAAATCAGAGCACTTATTAAATAGCGGCAAGAACCATGACACCCCAATTTGCCGAAAACAAGCGATTGGGCGTTATCCGTTGTTTGTTATCCATAACCTAACTCATATTTCTCCCATTTATATATCTCTTTTAAAAAGAAACTGACAGTCGCATTCGAACCTAGTATCCAATAATGGTGTGCTAAAGTAAGTTGAAAGTTTGTTTCTTTCCGTAAGTTTAACTTCGAAGTAATAACTATCGCTTGTCAATGACGTTGTAGGATCGATCATGTCACTGCCAATTTTTTCAACCGAGAATTTATTGACTCGTAACCAATTTCATAACACTAACGAATAACTTTTTAGGGTTTTGGCTCGATTGAAGTACAACTGTGCAATCCAAACCAAAAAAAGGAGGTAGGACAATGAAAAAGATACTGGTGTTTTTCGTCATTTTGGTCGTGAGTATTGCCATCCCGCTTGCCTGGGCTGATAAGGCTTCCGCGGAAAAATCCATACCCATAAGATATGGGACCGATCTGCCGCCCCATCTGCCCCCCGTTGTCGGCCAGCACTGGTGGGCAGATGCAGTGACCAAGAAAACCGAAGGACGGGTAAAAGTCCAGATGTACCCCGCTAGGTCCTTGAGTACGCAGGCAGGGTCTCTCCAAAATGTCCTTGCCGGCGTCGCTGACATGTACATGCTCAGTTCGGCGGTTTATAGGAAGTTTTTCCCGATCACTTCTTTGAATGGCTTACCCGGCGCTGGATTTCCGGATGATACCCTGGAAGCCAACACGGCACATATGAACACCTTTTTCGAGCTACTGCGAAGGTTCCCCGCCGCAGGCGCTGAATTCAATGATTTCGGGGACATGTTCTTTTATGTTATCTACTCAGAAGCGTATCTGATTTCTAAGGGCAAGCGGATCCGTCTCCCGGCGGATGTAAAGGGCTTGAAAGTGGGCTCCAACGGCATCAGGTTGGAACTCATGGAAAAATTGGGCGCAGCGCCGGTCCCGGACATACCGCCTATGGCCTATGAGAAACTACAAACCGGGGTGACCCAGGCTACTTTTGCCGCAATAAGCGCGTTCTATGATTTTCAGCTCTTCGAGGTATCCGATTATGTCCTTGATGTTCCTTTTGGTGCAAGCGGACATCCGATCGTCATCAACAAAAACACATGGAACAAGATATCCCCCAGGGAGCAGCAGATCATGAAGGAGCTCGCCGTCGAAGGGTCAAAAAGATCCCACATTGCCCTGGCCGACCTCAACAGAAAAGCCTGGCAAGTGATGATAGATAAAGGCATGAGAACAACGGCTACCAAAGAGGAGAGACAGCTTTGGGAGAACGAATTTAAGGCAATTCAGGAAGATTGGATTGCCAGAAATGAGGCAGCCGGGGTAAAGAACGCGAGGGAAATTTTTAATTTCTGGAAGAGCGCCGCAGACAAGGAATGGGCAAAACAGTAGACGATGAGGAATATGGACGGGCAAAATAGGCTTCAGAAGCTGCCTGCAAAAACCACGGCAGGGCTTCAATGGGTGAGCAGGGGAATGGGCGTGGTTGCGGCGGCTGTTCTGGCATTCATGATGCTGTTGACGGTTGCAGACGTGATAGGCCGGTATTTCTTCAGCCGCCCGATCAAGGGCACCTGGGAGCTTGTGGGTCTCTTACTCGTATGCGCAGGCACCTGGGGGCTGGCTTACTGCCAGATTGAAAAGGCGCATATCAGTATCACCATCATGTATGACCTTTTTTCACGAAGGGTGCGGGCGGGAATGAGTGCCTTTGCCTGTCTCATTGGCCTTGGCGGATTTTCTTTCATAAGCTGGCAGACCTTTGTACTGGCTAAAAAATATTTTCTGCTTCCTAAAATGGACGAAACCGATACCCTGGGCCTTCCCTTTTCCCCCTTTATTTTGCTTTTGTCGATCGGGGCCGGAATGATGGCCTTGATATTGGTGGTTGATGTTGTGCGTTACATCGCAGAGGTGACACGGAAATGAGTCCGGATGTTATAGGGCTGGCCGGTTTTGCCTTGATGCTTATCCTGATCTTGATGGGGGTGAATGTCGCTTTCGCCCTGATCGCACTGGGCCTTGCCGGTCTGGCAATGTTAATGGGTATCGGACCCGCCCTCTCCAGTCTGGCGATTATCTCCTTTGAGAGGGCGAGCGCTTATGACTTTGCCGTGGCGCCGTTATTTTTACTCATGGGTGCCTTTGTTTCCCGCAGTGATATCGGCAAAGAGGCCTATACCATGGCGCGTGCCTGGGTAGGACAATTGAGAGGCGGTCTTGCCATGGCCAGATCGGTTGCCTGCGGCCTCTTTGCCGCCTGTTGCGGTTCCAGCCTGGCTTCGGCCCTGGCCATGGGTCAGATAGCCTATCCCGAAATGAAACGACACAATTATGGCGATAGTCTGTCAACGGGTATTATCGCTGCCGGTGGCACCCTGGGGATTATGATTCCCCCCAGCATGGGCTTCATCCTAATCGGTATTTTGGCGCAGCTGTCTATCGGCAAACTGTTTCTTGCCGGCATCATCCCCGGTCTCATCTGCGTTGTGACCTATATGCTGACGATCAGCATATTGTGCAGGATCAATCCGAAGCTTGGCCCACCCAGCCCCAAGACGACCTTCAAGGAAAAGGTTGGATCTCTCAAATACACCTGGCCGGTACTCACGCTGTTTTTATTGGTCATCGGCGGCATTTATGGAGGGATTTTCACCCCCACCGAAGCGGGTGGTGTCGGGGCTTTCGGCGCCATCATCATAAGCCTGGCCAGGCGACAGCTCGATAGCGCCGGCTTTTTCGAGTGTCTGATGGATACGGCGAAGATGTCGGCCATGATGATGGCCTTGATCCTGGGTGCTTTTGTATTCAATCAGTTCCTGGCGGTGACCAGGATCCCCTTTCTTGCCAGTGAATGGGTGGTCGGTCTCGGTCTGAGCCGGTACGCCGTCCTTTTTATCATTTTATTTATCTATATTATCCTTGGGTTGATTTTCGATGTTTTCGCCATCATGATCCTGACGATTCCCATCATCTTCCCCACGATGGTTGCGTTCGGTTTTAATCCCATATGGTACAGTGTCGTCATGGTGAGGGTCATAGAGATAGGCTTGTGTTCACCGCCCTTCGGTATGAATCTGTTCGGCCTGGTCGGGGTGGTCAAGGTTCCTATCGGTGTCCTGTACCGGGGCGTCATCCCCTTTTTACTGGCCGATATCTTCAATATCGGGCTGTTGGTCGCGTTTCCCGTCCTCTCTACCTATCTACCGGAAGTCATGCTATCCCGATAACCAAAGAGATTTGAGCTCAGCCCTTGACATGGGACAGGTTCCTCACTAAGCTCTGCCATTGTGTCTTTAAGGAATTCATCGAAGGGAAATATTGAATATATTTATCCTTTTTCTCATGACAGAAGGAGTAAAAATGTATGAAATTCGATTTCACGGCAGGGGGGGACAGGGGGCTGTTTTGGCTTCAAAAATATTGGCAAAGGCCCTGGTAGAAGAGGGCAAATCTGTAAAAGCCATTCCCTCTTTCGGTTTCGAGCGCCGCGGTGCGCCGGTAGAGGCTTATTTGCGTTTCGATGACAATGCCATCCGGCAGATTACAAACATCTACCACCCGAATAGTGTGGTCTGCTTGGACCCGACTTTGCCACGCGTCGTCGATATCTTTTCGAACATG
>CP070790.1:491534-495286 GCA_020346805.1 Planctomycetota bacterium | reverse complement strand
TGGCCTTGCCTTTAAAATCAATATCACGGTTTCCATCACCGGTGTATGTACCATCCCCGACCACAATTGTGTCACCATTGCCGGCGGCATCAATCGCAGCCTGGATGTTATTGAAATCCGCTGGCCCATCGTCATCAATGTAGATAGTCGCTCCCATAACAACAGTGCTACCGAGTACCACTAAGAAAACAGAAGTTGCCAGCCAACTCCTCAGATTTGTCTCGTTACTCATTTTCCCGGCTCCTTGATGAGGCGGTGAATGTTGTTAATTTTCTGGGCTATTAGTTTTGCCGAATCTGGCTATTTTGCCCATCTGTATATCAAGACGCCACAACAGGAAAAAACGTTACATTTTTAATGCAATTATGTGAAGTTTTTTGACTATCTTACCTAAAACAGTTCCATCACCGGTGAGTTCGAAGCATTATTTTGCGGTTGCAGATGTAATTCTGACTGCCTCATAGGGTCTGTCAAGGATTGCTATCACCCAGCCAGTGATAAGCCAAAATAACGAAATCCCTGAAATCCACTTTGCAGTCGCCGTTTATATCACCAGCAACAATTGTTTCACATATCGGCCAACCAAAGTATGATTTGCTGGCCTGGCTTCTGCCGCCGTAGGCACCCATATTTATAATGCCGCCGTTAGGGACCGGCTCGTGGCCAATCGGATTATTCGGGTCGCCGGTATCGATACATGGACTGGTCCCATCGTCCTGATTCCAGGTTTGACTGTTCGTATTCCATCGGCCTGCCTGGGATTTGAGATGATAGTCGCCATCTATCCAGACTGCATTTGGATCATTCGGCTCGACAACGATGTCTGGATCATTAACGTTAGCCCAATAACCAGGATCAGTGAACAATGGATCTACATTGATATTTCCTTCGCCTTCCAGGCCTCCTTGTATATCGCTATATGTAACTGCCAAAGTTGATGGATTATTTTTCGATATTCCATTGTCACCATCCCATAGGATACAATTGATTAACCTAAGGTCAGAATCGCTGTATTTGGAAATAGCACGATCCTGCTTAGCCCAATTGCCATAGAAGGTACAGTTCGTCATCGTTGTATTATCACCAAATAAATAACATCCACCACCTTCGTCTTGGTAGGGCTTATCTCCATAGACTTTATTACCGGTGAAAATGCAGTTGTTAAGCACCAATTTTTCATGCCTGTGGGTTGCCAAACCACCGCCTTTATTACCGGCAGAGTTACCGCTAAATATGCAATCGGTTAGAATTATGTCATAGGTACCCTCACTATACATACCACCCCCTTCACCTTTGGTTGAATTGCTGCGGAAAATGCAGTTTGTCAATATTGGGCTGCCCGAGCTGTATACACCCCCGCCAGTATTTTGGATGAATTCGCAATCGACAAATTCAGGGCTGCCGCCTCCGCAAAATCCGGCTCCAAAATTGCGACTGAATTTGCAATTCAGTAAACTCGAATTGCCAGCCTCATTATATATACCTCCCCCAATCCAACGTGCATAGTTATCGGTAAATGTACAATTAATAAGTTTTGGACTGCTAAGCTCCTTTGTTGTCTGCGGAAATGAGCCATTGTATATTCCCGCTCCCCATTCAGCGTAGTTTTCAGTAAATACGCAATTGATTAGAGTCGGGCTGCTGCTGATATTGAACATGCCGCCACCGGCCTGAAGAACTGCATTTCGAGTGAATGTGCACTCAATCAGTGTAGGATTGCTTTGGCTAAGAATTATCCCGGCGCCACCAGTACGCCCACCAAATGTCATTGACCTATCCCGACCTCCGGTGACAGTAAAGCCACTGATAACAGCATTTGCATCATTGTAGGCACTTGTTATTACATGCATACTGTTATCGCTACGGGTAGGTTCATCGAGTAAATTACTAAGATCGTCTACTTCGATATCGTCTCCACTCAAGTCACCACTTAGGACTGTCTGATACAGTTCAATATCTCGCGCATTTGGATCAGGTTCACCAAGACCGGCATAGCCGCCTTTGATAACCGCACCATTGATTAAGCTAAATGTCGCTTGTACACCTTTATCAGCCGGCCAAACACCTGGCGATGGCCCTCCTCGGCCTGGAGTCCCTGGTGCTACGATTGGAATAAGCCCCTGGTTTGGCTTATATGTTCCCTGCGCAACACGTACTTCCAAAGGCTTTTCTACGTCCGGCAGTTTTGCAGTAGCCAGCGCATCCTGGAGAAAGGTGTAAGCATTCTCCCAGCTTGTGCCGTCATTAGCGCCGGTGGCTTCGGTGTCAACGTAGATAGTCGCCCGTATGAAGAGCATGAAGGCCTCGTCACTTGTATCGCTTATATTTGGATTTTCTGCACTGCTTATCCGTATAAGGCACTGGTTCGTACTAATCGCCGGTATGCGCCAATCGTAGCCGCCGCTATCGGATGGCACTGGCGGCCCCACAGAGGTCCATGTGACTCCAAGGTCTAACGAGTACTCGATGACTACAAGACTAATCGAGCCGGTATAAGACCAGCTTATCGTATAGGTCTTGCCAGCAATCCACCGTTCGCCTCCGTTAGGAGTGAGCAGTTGTAGCGCATCAGGCTCATACATATCTTCGGCGATTGCCGCCATCAGGCGCCATAGTGCAGATGCCACCCGGATGCGGCCTTCGATATTGAGATGCCCAGCGTGGATCTCTTTGGTGTAGTTCTGACTGATTACTTCGTTACCCTGAGTATTCGTCAGTATCGTGCCGTCCGGGTCATGGCATTCAATGTCGGCAATGTCGAACAGAATCTTGTCATTAGAAAGACAGTAAGATCGTATCCACGCATTGAACACGTCTGTGCCCGGCTGGCCGTCGCGGGTCAACGGTATGGTCCACCATACAAACCTCTTGTCAGGAAAATCCGCTTCCAACTGTTCAACGCTACTACGGAAATAGTCCGAGTCAGGATGGTTTTTTCCAAGGGCATCAATGTAGCAGAACTTCATCATAAATACATCAAAGTCGTTGGCACGTGAGGTCGTCTGGGTGACCAAATCGTTTACTTGCTCCTGCCAATTTCCACCTCGAAGCTCGAAGAGCCAGTTGACCCGATCATACTTACCTGCGGGAAAATCACTACACGCGGAATTGGTGGGATGCAGGCCTGCCAGACAGTCCAGGCCCCAGTTGATGCCTTGACCCACGGACGCGTGCCGCATCAATACCCTGAGAGACGCTGCCCGGGCTATGTCACTATCCAACAGCGAAGACAGATCAACAGAATTGTGGTCAACAACAATACCGACTCCGTGTGCTAAGGTCGGGCCCAATAGAATAAGCTGTAAGACCATAATGAAAAGATGCCGGTCAAGATGCGTGCATCTTATGATCATGGCATTGTCTCCCTAAGGACTATCTTGATTGTCGGCACATAATACCTGCTCAACGCTCTCTAACCAATGCAGAGCCATAATGGCGAAATCCTTGAAATCCACTTTGCAGTCGCCGTTTATATCACCTGCTACTATTATCTCGCAGACCGGCTCGCCAAAGTATGATTTACTCGCCTCGGCCGTGCCGCCATAGACACCCATCTTAACAATACCGCCATTGGGAAACGGCTCTTGACCTATTGAACTATTTGGATCACTGGCATCTATACAAGGGCTGGTGACTTCGTCTCGGACCCAGTCCGCCGCAGGCGGATTTGGATCATATCTTCCTGCCTGAGATTTCAAATGATAATCGCCGTTATTCGGATCAGCAAACACCGGATCAGCATCAATGTTACC
>CP070790.1:487905-491434 GCA_020346805.1 Planctomycetota bacterium | reverse complement strand
GGCTTGGCCCTTAAAAAATTAAAAAAGAAAAAAGTCGTTGTAGAAACGATTCCCAAGAAAAATGTCGTCAAATCGACAGAATATCAGGAGGATAACAAATGAATATTAGTCGACGGGATTTATTAAAAGCTTCTGCTGCAGTGGTCGCGGCGCCGGGATTGACCGCATCCGCAGTGGAAAAGCTGCAGAACATTCTCGCCGGGCAGGCAACGGCGCCGGTGATCTGGCTTCAAGGCCAAAGTTGTACCGGTTGTTCAGTATCGCTGCTCAACAGCATCTATTACGCCACTATCGATGACCTCCTTTTAAATGTCATCGACCTGGAGTTCCACCCCACGGTCATGGCAGCGGCGGGCAACCTGGCGGTGTCCGCAGCCGAGCAAGCTCAATCAGCAGGCGGTTATGTTCTGGTCGTCGAGGGAGCTGTGCCCAGTGGAGCTGGCGGAAAATACTGCCACATTTGGCCGGGGATGACCATCGAACAAGCGGTGTTAGAGTTCGCCGCCGGGGCTGGCTTCATTCTTGCCGTGGGTAGCTGCGCAGCCTACGGCGGAATGGCAGGAGGAAGTCCCAATCCCACCCAAGCTCAAGGTTTAGGCGAGATTCTCGGAGATGACTCCAGACTCATCAATATTCCCGGGTGTCCAGCACATCCCGATTGGATCGTGGGGACAATCGCTTATTTACTGACCTATGGCGAGGCTCCCCCCCTGGATAACGATAGTCGTCCCCTGGAATACTTCGGAGACAGGATTCACAACAATTGCCCCAATAGACATAAGCACAAGTACTCTGGACCTGAAGCAACTGTACTAGGTGATGCCGGCTGCCTGAAAAAAATCGGATGTCGAGGCCAGTGGACCTATGCCGATTGTTTCATGAGGAAATGGAACAGCGGTGAGGCCGCCTCATTCGGAGTCAACTGGTGCATCGGGGCAAGAACTCCTTGTCAGGGTTGTGTCGAACCTAGCTTTCCGGATGGCATGTCACCATTCTTTGAACAGGCACAAGATATAAAAGACTTAATGAGTTAAAAGGAATACGCTTATTTATCGGCTAATATAGGGAAGGATAATCAAATGCCAACCACAATAACAATCGATCCGGTTACCAGAATTGAGGGACATCTGGATATTGAAGTTACTGTCGATCCTGTCGATGGTCAACCGCAGGTAGTGGACGCCAAAAGTTCTGGCACCATGTTCCGCGGCTTCGAGATCATGCTCGTCGGACGAGATCCGCGCGATGCCGTTCATTATACCCAGCGAATCTGCGGCGTATGCCCCATCTCGCACGGCATGGCCGCCTCGAAAAATTTGGAAAACGCCTTCGGCATTACGCCCCCCGATAACGGAAGGATTCTGCGCAACCTTATACTCGGCGCTAACTTTGTTATGTCCCACATTCTTCATTTTTATCATCTGGCGGCTTTGGACTACATAGATACCACCGGGATCCTCGATTTTGCCCCCTGGACTCCGCGTTATGTGACGCCGTGTATGGTCGGGGGAACCACAGCACAGACTCTGGTCGGTCATTATGTGACCGCATTGGAGATGCGGAGAAAATCCCACCAGATGGGCGCCATCTTTGGCGGTAAGCTCCCATGCTCGCCGACTATGGTACCTGGAGGCAATACCGAAGTGGCCACTGCGGAAAAGATCGCCGATTTCCGATCACTGCTGACGGAGGTTCGTGATTTTATAGATAATATCTACATACCAGACGTGCTGGCAGTGGCTAGCCTTTTCCCCGACTACTATCATATCGGTGCGGGCTGCGGTAATCTAATCGCCTACGGTGTATTCGATCTGGACTCATCGGGACAGAACAAACTTATGGCCCGTGGTCGTTATACCGATGGCACGATACAGGCAGTCGATCCCGCCGATATCTCCGAATACGTACAGTACTCCTGGTACACTGCAAATAGCGGAAACAGAAATCCTGCCGACGGTGTCACCGAAGTCGATGCCGAAAAAGATGGGGCATATTCCTGGCTCAAGTCGCCACGGTACTTGGATAAGGTTCACGAAGCGGGGCCTTTAGCTAGAATGTGGATCAATGGCGATTACTTTAATGGGATCTCCGTTCTCGACAGGATAGCCGCCAGGGCTTTGGAGACTAAAAAGGTTGCCGACGCCATGGACGGATGGTTGGACGAACTGATCCCCGGCAATCCCTCTTACCAGGAACCCTCCCGGACCAACAACGCAACTGGAATTGGCCTGACCGAAGCTCCTCGCGGAGCATTGGGACACTGGATCGATATCAGCGATTCTCTGATCTCACGCTATCAAGTGGTCACACCGACTAACTGGAACGCCTCACCCAAAGACGATCTAAACCAGCCGGGCCCCATTGAACAGGCCTTGATCGGAACACCGGTCGCCGACATCAATCAGCCCATCGAGTTGCTACGGGTGGTCCATTCATTCGATCCCTGCCTGGCCTGTTCCGTACATATGGTCAGACCGGATGGCCGACTCCTGGAATCGAAGCTACTGATTCGCCCCGGAATAGCATAGAACGTCATTATTGATTAACTTGATGACATGAACCCATCGGCAAAACGTTATCCCGTTCTCATCTTAGGCATTGGTAACATCCTCTTGCGCGATGAGGGTATCGGCGTCCGCGTCATTCAGGCCATGCAGAAAATGGAACTGCCGGAGGGCGTCGAACTATACGACGGCGGTACTGCTGGCGCGGACCTGCTCGACATAATTTGTGACCGCAAAAAACTTATCATCATCGACGCCATGGACGCCGACTGTGAGCCCGGCTCGATACTTCGCCTCACCCCCGACGATCTAAAACCCCAGGCCTCCGCCGGCATCTCCCTTCACCAGATCGGCCTGCTGGATACCCTGAACATGGCCAAACTGCTCGGCTCACCGCCCGAAGAAGTAATCATCATCGGCATCAAACCAAAATCGATCACCCCCTGCACAGAACTGTCTACTGAGTTGAAACACTCCATCCCCAAAGCCCTCAACCTGATATTGAATGAACTCAAACGATAGAAAACACGATTAATCACTACAATATCGTTATTACCGATACATTTACATTGTCATTTCCCGACTTGATCTCGCCACGGCGGGTAAACTCCGGGAATCCAGAACATGTCGGATACCCCAAATCACTAGGAAATCGCTGAGGTGGGGCAGCCATTTAAAAATACAGAAGCCCAACCGCCCGGCTACGATCCACTATGGCGGGACGAGTCAGGGAGAGCCCTTGACTACCTCCAGATTTCTATCTCGATATAAACAAGCCATTTAGATTAACTTGACCTGCCCAAGAAATTTATGATCAAAAAAATACACATTCTTTAAACACAACCACAATTTGATTAATATATATAAGCCCAAAAATGAAAACGATTATAATTGTTACAATTGCTTCTTTAATAATCTATTTCTGTCGCGGACCAATTCCCTTAACAAAACTCTAGTGGGCCGCGTTCGAGGTATCAATTAACAAGCCCGCATATATAGCGGCCCGTCGTTACAAATCGAGGAGG
>CP070790.1:482033-487805 GCA_020346805.1 Planctomycetota bacterium | reverse complement strand
TACGGACTCCGGGAGGTGGAACTCTTGCGGTCTCGGATGTAGCGCAGGCTGTCATCATTGCTACGCATAGTAGCAACATCAAGGCAATCCATAGCAGTCCACGTAACTTTTTTTCCGGCATATCAGACTACTCCGGTGGGTTGTCAGTCTATTTCATCTACCCTTATATTATAATATGTAAAGTGAATATGTAAAGTTTATTATAGCATAAGATTCGTAATTTGGGGAGTTAAAATGGGGAGGATTTTTTGGGATCTGGCGACAGATGCGCATCTGTTTCGGTCAACTTGACCG
The DNA here is from genome assembly GCA_020346805.1 of Planctomycetota bacterium. Taxonomy (GTDB): domain Bacteria; phylum Planctomycetota; class Phycisphaerae; order UBA1845; family PWPN01. The sequence continues at coordinate 487,511 of CP070790.1, read as the reverse complement.
GATGGACAGATCGGCCAGACGTTGCGCCACGTCGCGAAAATCGGGGACTTCGGCATAGATTTTCTGAAGTTCCGTATGCGCCCGTCGTGCTTTTCCCTGGGCCTGATAAGAAATGGCCCGCCAATACCGGGTTTCGTGCAGGAGCATAGGGCTACGATCCTTCTTCCGGCGCAGCGCTTTGCCGAAAACCGTCACGGCAGCCTCGTGTAGTTCTTTCTCCTGCATGGCCCGGCCATAGAAGATTAGAGTTTCCAGAGTAACGTCATCTACGGGTTCGGTGCCTTTAGCGCATTCGATAATATTATCCCACACCTGCCGGCTGGCGTACAACTCACATAACGACAGGGTCAGCACCGGCTCCCCGGCCAGTTGTTCGATGTCCTCCAGCAGGGCGATGGCTTCTCTGACCCGGCGTTGGGTCTGGTACAGTTCGACCAAAAGTAAGGTCGCGGCCAGACCGTCAACGGGTACGGTGGCAGTAACATGGGGCGTAATGTCTATTTCCAGGTCGGCGTCAACCAGGTACTTCTGCATGAGTTCGGTCGGGAACGTATCGTCACTCTGCACCACGGTTTCCAGCAGTTGGCTGGCCTCAAATTCGTGGTCCTCTCGTTTGGCCAGAATGGCTGCAGCAAAAATGGCCGCGCCAGGTTCTTCAGAGGCCGCCTCTAGAAAATGCGCCAGGGCCTCGTCAACCCGTCCAGCCCGATAATCTTCTAGCCCCTTGGCTAGCTCCTTTTCCTCCTGCGAAGCAAAAAGGCCGGGTTCTGGATGCTCCGGCAAGGTGGCTTGACGAGGTATTGTTTGGACCGACGCTTTCGCTCGTGGGCGAGATGTCTTCTTTCTGCCTTTGCTGCTCAACTGCTTGCGATAACTTAACCCCGTACCGGGAATACCGACGTTCAGATGGGTACCGCGAGGTCCGGTGCTGATCCGCAAGCCTCTCACCCCGGCGCTGACGCCGACACCACTTTTGCTGATGTTCAAGCGGATGAATTTACCCAGGTGGATCCTACGTTGTAAACGAAAGCCCATAGGTGTATTTCCTTGTTATACGACCATATTCAGGTTTAGCTTACTTAAATGCTTTTTCAAATTCACGTACAGCTTTGGGGCCATTTCTGGCCAGCCCCTGAAAGAATCCTTCGTGATCCTGGGTACGGTAGTCCAATCGTTCTACTCGAAATGGGGTCAGCCGTTCGCGGGCCCGCCGTCGTTCAGTAACATCAAGAAAGTATTCTATGGCATTTTCTACGCTATGGGCATCCGTCCAATCCGATTTGTACACGGGTATCCCTGATCTGGTGAAGATCCAACTCATATTGGGCATGCTCCCATAAGCACGATGACAAGCGCCATCCAGGCTGTCCACTAGAATGGGCCGGGTAACGCCCAATATATCCCGTAAATCGCGGGCATGCCGAAATTTCTGGTCCATCGAGGTTAAATGCGGATAGTGTTCACCTGGATGGGCTTCGTGGGTGTAAAGAAAAATAGATCCGACGTCTCGTAAGCGGTAACGTTCAGCAATTTCGTTCATAGATGGCGCCGCCATCCCGCAGTATGGTCAGGTAAAACTCCCAAACTCAACAATCGTGTAAGTATGCTGAGCAAAAATCTCACTGAGGCGGGTCTCTCGACCATCCAGATCCCACAAGGGAAAGTCTGGCCCGTGTTCTCCCAGAGGTGGACTGTTGTCGAAATTGAGCCAGCGCCCAAATTTGCTTGGTATAAACTCATCGTAATTGTAACGAGTCAATAATTCGTTCTGTTTCATTCTTTCACCCCCACTTTTTGTCGGTCATAATTGTAACATATCCCTGAAGCTGATACCAAACTTGGAGGTATGAAAATTCGTGTTAAACTCCCCTCTATGTCTCTTTTCCGCAACAGACTTTACCTGGCTGTCATTTTGGGCCATTTTTCGGTTGATGTTTTTGCCAGTATGGGCTCGGTGGTGGTCACTTTTTTCAGTGTACCCATGCTGCTGACCGGCGCCCAAATTGGCCTGGCCATGGGCATCTACCAACTCATTGGCGCGGTTACTCAACCTGGCTTTGGCTGGCTGACGGATAAAATTGGGAGTCGGTGGATTGGACCAGTCAGTGTGGCCTGGATGGCCGGTTTTATGACCCTGTCAGTTCTGGTAGCCCAGTTTACCAATAGTTTCCCTCTTTTTCTGATTTTTTTCAGTCTAACCGCATTTGGCATCGGTGCTTTTCACCCGCAGGGAACCATGCATGCCGGGACGGCCATCGCCAGCCGGGCGGCAACAGGCACGGCTATATTTTTTTTGTTTGGTCAGACAGGCTTGTCTCTGGGACCGGTTCTCTCAGGCTTGCTCCTGGATAACGTCGGCGCGATTGGTATTTTTGTTCTGGCCCTATTGAGCACACCCATCCTCATTTTCATCACGTTTGCTATGCGTCATTCAGGACCCCAGCCTGTTTCCCCTTCGGTCCGTTCCGATGGGAAACAGATGACAACCGGCGAAGCCGTGCGGTGGAATGCTATAGGTCTGTTGGCCGTGATAATGGGATTGCGATCGTGGGCTTTTTTGGGTACGGTCTCTTTTCTGCCCAAAATGTTTCAAAATATGGGCTGGGAAGCATCTGCTTATGGCTTAATTACCGGGGCCTTTTGGTTTGCTTCGGGCATTTCCGGGGTCATCGCTGGTCATCTGGCCGACCGCTGGGGGCGCCGCCCGATTGTTTTTGGGACGATGTTGGTTGGTTCGATTCCGCTCTTATTTTTACCCCTCACCAGTAGTTGGCTGGCTTTTCCTTTAGCGATGATTTTTGGAGCCTTTGGCGGCGCTTCGCATAGCATCTTGGTAGTGATTGCCCAGGCGCTATTGCCGGGGCGCAAAGCCCTGGCCTCGGGCATCACCCTGGGGTATATTTTTGGGATGGGTGCGTTTTCCACCTGGGCCATCGGCGCAATGGCCGATGTGTGGGGCCTGACCCTAGTTATCCAAGCCAGTGCTGTTGTGGGCGTTCTGACTGCCTTTTTGGCCCTCTTCCTGCCAGCTACCCGAGAAGCCACGCACCCGGAACCTGAACGCGTGCCTGCATAACCCAATCACCCAAAATTCCCCTTTTTTCGGTTTTCATTTCGTGCTACAATGTGAGGCGTGGGAGATTAATAGTATCACCTGATCCGATTCTGCAGGCAAAGACTCCTCAATATTCAACAAATTTACAGATAAGGCGATAAGGAATGACCGAACGCCAGGAAATTGAGCATGCGATAAAAACGCTGGAAGCGCAACGGACGACGTTGGGTGACGAGGTGGTTGACGTTAGTTTGGCCGTACTGCGTCAGCGACTAATGGCGGTGGAGGCCTTGGATGCCTTTGGCCCGGCCCTGAAAGGGGAACGCAAGCAGGTCACGGTCATGTTTGCTGATATTTCCGGTTTTATCGCGATGACCGAGACGTTAGATCCAGCAGACGGGCGTAGTACGATTAATGCATGTATGGATCGAGCTTCCTCAAGACTCAAATAGCCTCCGGATACGTATACTGGCTGCGAAAATCAGAAGGCGAACATCCGTTACGGAATTGGAAGATGGTAGCAAAATACTGACTCGAATTAAAACCACAAGCGAAAGCCACCTCAGTAATACTCATTTCAGGATGCTCCTGCAGTAGCTTTGCTGCAACTTCTAACCGACAATGCGTTAAATACTCTATCGGGGTCATATTGGTGATTTGTTTGCAGTAAGTTGAGAACTGGCTGCGTGATAAGCCACACTGGTCTGCCATTCCATTCAGATTCCAATCATGATCCACATGCTCAGATAGCGCTGTGAGAAACATCTCCACCGCTCGTTGGGATGTTGACAGATGGGCGTCGAGAGGGATCTGTTTTCGCTGCAACATCTCCATCACCGCGATAATCAACTCGTTGATATACAATTTGAGTTTGGTTTCACTCTCGTTGGGCTGGCGGTGTTCCAGTAGGTCGGCCAATTTGGCGAAACAGCGGGTGATTTCCCCATCCGCCGGCCAGACCGGCTGTTCGTTGTGACGTAATAGGCGGGTCAACTGGTTCAAGTCATCCTGGGAGCAGATGAGCCACTCCGGCCATCGCCAGGATTGATTGGGGCGTCGCACATTGACATCGAGAATGAGCCAATAGAGGCGACTGGCGGTGACATTGGGATTGCCTACGCGGTGAAACTGCCAGGGACGGGTAATCGTCACATGTCCTTTCCTGAGAATCCAGGTCCTACCGTCAACCTCAAAGGCTGCTTTTCCCCTGGCCAAATAGGTTAATTCAATGCCCTCGTTACAGTGCAAGTCCAATCCCCAGGATTGATTATGAGCAGCATCCCAAATACCAATCGAACGCACCTCGGTCAGCGATTTCCGGGGTAGGCGCTCCCCGGGATAAGACCCACGCGACCAGGCCCGCAGATAAATCTCGTTTTGTTTGGCCGCTTGCTTTAACCGTTCACAGGTATCAGCATAATAGACTTTATCTTTGTCCTGAAATATCACCGGTAATTCAGCCACGGCAACCTCCTCAAGAAATGCACAATGATGTTTAAAATTTACCAGTTTATGATTTTAAAAGACTTTAAGCCCATTTTGCGGTATAGTCAAGTAAACAAGGACAAGATGTAATTTATTTTTCGAAGGAGAGAAAAATGAAAGTAGGATGCTTTGCTCTAATTGACCCCTTTTCAACCCTTGATCACCAGTTGCAGCGTATAGAGGATATGGGCTTTAAGTATGCTGATGTTACCGATAGTCACCCGGGTAGTTCGCTTGGTCGTGATTATGGTTTCGCAGCGACCGCCAGTCTCGACGGGAACCCTATGGATCTCAAACGTATGTTTGATAAGCACGGATTGACAGCGACCACTGTTTGCGCGCATGCGACGTTGCTTGATCCTGTCTCTCCATCCCGTTTTGGCACCCACGAAATCTCCAAAGCTATTATGCTGGCCCAGGGGATGGGGGTGGAGCACGTGATTACCACCGAGGGACATCCCCAAACGAAGTGGGCCGATAACCTCTCATTTGATGAAAAAGTGTTGGTCGTGACCGAAAAGCTGTATGAGCCGGTGCGTCTGGCCGCAGATATGGGCGTTAAGTTGTTGTTAGAGCCACATGGCCCCCTGACCGATAGTATTGAGGGCGTGCAAGCTATTTTCGATAGGCTTGGTAACCCGGATAGTCTGGGCTTTAATATAGACACGGGTAATTCCTGGCTGGGCGGCGCAGATCCCGTGGAGATGGCCAAAGCATTTAAGGACCGGATCTATCACATCCACTGGAAAGACTTGCCGGCCGAATTGGAAGAAAAACGAGGTACCATGTGGGGCACTGGTATGGGATTAATCCCCTTGGGCGAGGGAGTGATTGATGTTGCCGGGGTCTTTGAAGTGCTGAAAGATGCGCCCCACGTAGAATATTCCACCCTTGAGGTTGCCGGTGACGATAACCTTACTCTGCCCCCAGCGACTTTA
>CP070790.1:469337-481933 GCA_020346805.1 Planctomycetota bacterium | reverse complement strand
CCCGGTATTGGGATCGATTACCGCCCCCGTCGGCCCAGACACCAGTACCAAGGTTGGTGCGGGAACCCCCGAGCCGACCTCCAATTCCATTTGCCTGGTGTACTCTATTCCAGCGCATGCTTCGGGATCGGGATCGGGTACTACTTCCACGATTAGGGGAGGAGTCTCACAGGGTGGATCAACGATGAGTCCCGGAGTGGCAACGTCGCGGAACTTGTACCACCTGGCCGGGCCTGGAAATCTGAAGTGGCTATCATCATTTCTGAGTCCGATCAAACCGCGTACATTATTAGGCTTTTCTCCAACCAGCCAAATAGTTCCGGTAAGCCTGTCAAGCTGACCATTTCCTAGTATGTATCCGCCGGTAATAAGTGGATTGCCACGTTTTTCCAGATTGCCATTGGCGTCCGTTGCGTCCAGATAGAATTCGATGGCGGGTTCCTCCACGCCACTTACCTGTAGTACACCGGGATCCGACACGCCACCAGTGTCATTGAAATCGACCAGGATGGTCGGCCGGCCGCTGGGATTGTTGGTTCCACGATAGACAATGAAATGGGGTATATTCCAATTGGGGTATCCTCCGTTGGCATCGCTGTCGACCAATGTTGTATAGCTACTGGTTGAGCCGCCGGAAGTGTCCCAGGCAATCAGGTCACCGTAAACCGGATCGTCGGGGCAGTCGCTATCGTCCGTGCAGGATTGACCGTTGTTAGGGCCCCCGACGCACAGGTTAGTACCGCCGGCGTCGCAATAGGCATTGACGGGTGGGGGGCTGTCCAGGTTCGGGGCAGTCGCGTATAGCGTACCGTCGTCGAGGTTAACCGCGATGCTGATCATTTCATCCCCGACGTTGGGCCCGGTATAGGTGTTGAGAACGGTGGTCAGACCCAGGTCGATCTCATAGACATTCAACGGCGTGTCGCTTTCGACATCCTCATTAACGGGTATAAAGAGACTCCCGGCCCCGCTATTGCCTAACGGGTTAAATCGAATGGTGCCGGCCAAGCGGATCACTTTCTGCGGCGATACTAAAAGTAAATCATTATACAGGTATTTATAATTCAATTGTGGAGCTTCGTTGGCAGCGGCCGGCCCATATTCCGCAATGATTACATCATTACCATGCAGACCATAAGTATATCCCCATTCAAATTCTTGGATATCGTAGGGTTTACAATATCCCCTACCGTAATAAACACCGGCGCTACTTTCAGCCTTAGAATTGGGAGTGCACTGGATTTCGTATTCATCACCGGTGTCGAAGTCGTTATCCGTACCACCGGCCAGACCACTGGCATCCAGTCGTAGGGTGTACCATTCCTCGGCCGGAGGACCGGGCGGATTCGTCCACACGGCATCGGGAGTGGCACCCAAATAACCGGAATTGTAACTAGTACCCATTCCGACGGTTCCATTGCTGCCATCGGTAAGGTTATTTACCGTCATACCGTCCAAGGCGTAATTGTGTAATTCCTCAAATTCCCAAAAATACATATAACCCCAGTATTGATAATCGTTGGGTTCATCTAAATATTGCACTGAATCCAACAACATAGTCGAGTTATCTGCCCCGGTGTGTGTGCCCCAGGCACGATATGTGTGCCAGGTTGTCATGGAAGCAAAAAGCCGGGCGTCGCTGCAACCTGAACCGGAAAAGGTAACCCCGTACCAGTGGTTTCCATCGAGGAGGTACACACCATAGTCGGTTGGATTTGGGACCGAGTTTGGTGGGTAGTTTGGATCGGTATATCCATCGCTTTCTCGTACACTCCAAAACCTTCCATCCCACTTAAGGATCCATCTTCGTAGCTCAGGAACATAGACAGCATTGGTCTCAAATCCGTTGTTATCAAAGGCCCAGACAGATCCGACGGCCGCCAGGAGCGTGCCCAGCAGACAGACGCCAAATATGAAATGTGTAAAATGTTCTTTCATTTCAACTTTCCTCCTTAATGTATGAGATCGGTGGTTTACCAGCCACGAACTTGTAATTCACCCTAAAGTAATTGCGTCATGTAACTCCTAAAACGTTACAGAAATCTTAATAATCGATACTCTGGTACAACCGTGGTCTAAGCACACTCGGCCTAAGTTTGACTACGGTTTACCAGGTTTTTATACAAACTGAAGCTTTCAAATTAGAAAGCAATATCCATTCACATCTTTAAACATCTTCAGCATCTCAAGGTTAGAAACTGAAGACCAAAAGGAACTATTGTCCGTACCGAAGCCTCACCCGGGCCGATCAGTTTTCATAAGCTTGCCTCGCCACAACTGTGAGGCTATTTGTTCTATAAATAAGCAATCCGCTATTTGACAGAGCGACATCAATTATGAACACCCGTTTATGCGACCTCTGTCATGCCTTAGGGGGGCACCACATGGCATGCACTGCTGCTGCCCACCCATTATTCACTAACCTAAAATATCCTAAGACAGTGTGGCTTAATGAGTCTGGATAATAGTCTGGCAAATGATCCTCCACGTCCTTCATTATTATCATCTAAATTATCACGCATGATAACTATTTTCAAGCTTAAAAATGCCAAATTTAGTGGATTAATGAATTTTTCTTTAGTTAAAAGGCAAAATCTATCGCGCGCGATAGATATGAACAGTAATGTGCTGTAAGTTTGATAACATGTGATAAGCTGTTAATATTAAAGCCCTTATGTGATATTTACACAGGTTGTAGACAAGTATGCCATTTTTATATTGCAACTATATTGCATTTTAATTATTATCAATTTGTCATGAGTGATTATCAAGATAATGCGAATAGCAGGACTATACCCCAATCAACCAAGCTCCACCGTCACGTAGCCCAGACTCTTCGTCAACGGCTTATTAGTGGAGAAATGGCTGGAGGGGCCAAGTTGCCCTCGCTGCGCGAAATGGCCGAGGAGTTCGGCGTAAGCACTATGACCATTCGTCAGGCCATCGGGGTGCTGGAAAAAGAAGGTCACCTTTACCGCGTTTCTGCCGCCGGCACCTATGTCCGACCGACTACCCAAGAGAAAAAGCCAACCGTGCAAATGGTAGCTTTTATTGCGGTGCACCTGGGTAGCCCCTTCGAGATGGAGATCGCCCGTAGCGTCGAAAAAGCATGTCAACAAAAGGGGTGGGCTATCCAGATTTTCGATGCTCACTCTGATGTGGAACTCGAAACCAGTAACATACTGCGGCTCACCAAGTCTAATTCGCATGGGGCGATCATTCTACACACTTGTGATCCAAAGAACGTACAAATACTATATGAACTCAAGAAGTCAGGATTTCCTTTTGTGTTGGTAGACAGGTATCCCTCCGGAATCAACATCGATATTGTTGAATCAAACCATGAACATGGGGCATATCTGGCCACAAAATATCTGCTGGAAAAGGGACATTCACAGATTTTAATGTTAACCCCACCGCCATTTATCTCCTCGGTGGAGGCACGGATTCACGGCTATGAGCGGGCTTTGTCGGAAGCGGGCATGGTAATGAAGCCGGATGGAAAGGTCCTGGTTGATCTTAAGCAGCAGATTACCGGTGTCCGGGAGAAACGCAGTTGGTTTGGCGGATACGCTGCCATTCTACCGGTGCTAAAGAAGCAAAAAAAGCCGCTGGCTATTTTCACTTCCGATGCCTACACCGGATGGGGTGTCTATCAAGCCTGTCGAGAGCTGGACTTGGGTATTCCCGAAGATGTCTCTGTCGTCTGTTTTGATGACACGGACGTCTCCCGAGCCCTGGTACCTCCCATGACGGCCATTGCCCAACGCACGGACCAGATCGGTTACCGGGCCGTCGAATTACTGGAAAAACGATTAGAACACACTGACAGCAAAGCAGATTATATAAACGAATTTACTCATTCGGTAATAGATGTCGAGCTGATCGAGCGCCAGTCGGTTGCATCACCAGTTCACGGTTGATTTTCCTTCATCCTGTTTCCTGATAATATAATACATTTTTCACTTGAAAAAACCAGCGATAGGTTATAGGGGAGTACAGATTCGATTCGATTACCGTGCCCGCTTTTCCGATGAAATATCATTTATTGCCGACCATTAATTAGAGGGCGAACGCCATATGGTTTAAACTTCGGCAGGTCGAGCTTTATGCATATTATCCGGTTATGGTTGGTATCTATTCTTTCAATGTGGTGGCAATTTCGACCAGGGCTTCGGTATCGCCCACGTTTCCGGGAAAGACAATATAGGCCATTCCAGGGTGGCGGCTCTCCGATCCCAATTCCCAAAGGGGTACACCGGGTAGTATCTGTCCTCGCACCAGGGCCCGTCTGACGCCCAGGCCGTCGGTTGCAATGTCGCTGGAGGTGATGCCACCCTTGGCCACCAGGTAACGTGGTCGAGTCGCGATACCGCGAACGATTGCTACCAGGCCCGACGAGATGCTCTGGCCGAAAGAAAGGCTCCCCTCAGCATCAGTCCCGGTAATCAATTCCCTGCTCGTGAAAACCACCGTATCCCTCCCGGCAAGCAGGTGTTGATCGATCTGTTTTACCGCGTTATCAATCTCATCTGATCGACGGGCATCGGATAGCAGCGATTCCACGTTCACTTCGACACTGCTTATCGACGGGTGATCGAGCAGGGCATTCAACTGGCGGGTGGTGCGGGGTACGTGCGAACCAACTATAAACAAGCCTGCTCCCGAAGCGGACAATCCCAAATCGCTTCGCGTCAGAAGGGCCCGAGGAGTGATGCCGGCCCGGACGCGGACGAAAGAGGCGGCGGTACGGTAGAGGAATCGACGACGTTGGGCCTCGGCTATCAACAGTCCCAGAGTAAATACTTCCAGGTCGCGATAGCTGACCGCATTCACAACGCAGACACTGCCTTGGGCGAGTTTGCTAAGGCGATCGGCCACCGTTTGGGGATCGCCTCGGCGAATATCTTCCAGCGAGATGGATGATACCGCTTCAGCAGAGACGCGCCCTCGCGTCTTTTCCAGAACCCATTCGCGTAGGTCCGATGCCTGGTAGCCGAAAGCCGCATCCCGAGCGAACTCAGTCTGACCGGCGGGTACTAGTGATTCATCCTCAGCTACGTAATGGACATCGCCGATCGTGTACCGGCCTCCTTCCAGGAAAAAAGGGATCACCAGCCAGGCGTCGAAATCCTGGGCCACCGAATCGGCCAGGGCTTGAACTTCCTCAGGGAAGTGACCCCGCAAAGTTGAATCGCTTCTGCTGACCACGGCAAAATCGCGGCCGATCTGTTGCGAGGCGGACGCGAGATTCCGACCGATTTCGACATTGAGTTTCTCTGCTTCCGCCAGCGGCAGGCTGCGGGAATTGGTTAGCAAATAGAAAACCGGATCGGGATCGGCCAGTTCTGCCGCCAGCGTATCAACCGACCAGGTGGTAAGAACCCCTACCCCGTGGACGGTCTGGGTTCCGGTAGGATCGTCATCGAGTACAACTACTTTGACCTGATTTGTTTTAATCTGCTCTTGGATTTGCGGCAATAAGTCTTGGGGCCATTCGGCCGGAAGAGAGGCCAGTAAGTCCTTTTTGTTGATTGGTTGCTCATTCAAACTTATTTCTCCAATTGTCGACCTGTCATCTGGATAATGACAGATTCAAAGTTATTAGCAAGTTTTCGACGACGTCGTAACCATGCCGATGATATTGTGCTACAATACCGAATCGTATATTAAAAATCTATTATATCGAGGATCTATCAAGCTGGAAGTTTGTTGTTGTATTAATGGATGTTCTTGGCTTAATGAGGACGACTGCTGTGGAGGTGTGGCATGGATCGGCAAGATCCAGACAAAAATCTTTATGATAACTGCCTGGCTGACGTGCTGGCTGCCCATCGGGTTATCGATTTGAGCAAAAGAATTGAGCCCTCAAAAGTGAGCGGCCCGGTGGGGCTGGGGCCCCGGAAATATGAGATAAAATCCTTCACTTTTCCTCCCGGTGAAATAATGCACGAAATCGAGATGGAAAATCATATATCCACGCATGTGGAGGCACCGTCCCACTTCATGGAGCCTCGACATGGGCGCAGCGGGATGGACGTAAGCGAAGTGCCCCTGGAAACCTTTTATGGACCGGCCGTCTTTGTCAATCTTGCCAGATGCGGCAAAGGTGAGGAAATCCTTCCCCCTTTAGTTGAAGACGCCGGTGTTCGTCCCAATGATATCGTACTCTTCGGCAACGGCCCATATGGGGGTCAGGATCGACCTTACCTGGGTCAGGCCATCGCTCGTTACCTGGCTGATTTGCTAATTAAGATGGTTGGTATAGATGACACAGTCTTTCCCGAAAATCCCGCCATCGTATTCAAGGATCTCCAGCAGTACTATATTCACGATTATTTGCTATCCAAAGACATTCCCATCATAGAGGGGCTGGTAAACTTAGATGCTTTACCCGTTTCGCGGTTTACCTTCTTCGGTGTTCCCCCGGCTATGGGCGGCCTCGATTCATTTCCTATTCGGGCCATAGCCTTTGTCTGAGCGATCAAGTTTCCAGATGGGATTCTATTCCCCGTCAGGTTGCCGCCTTTCGTTGCCGGGCAATTATGGTATCGAAGAGAATGATTGATATGGAGGCAATCATGGGAGCCATCGCCAGGGCTATAAAGACATTGTGATAGTGGTGGGTCTGATCTACGTATCGGCCAATCATGGGATTCACGAGGGCGCCGGTGACGCAGCCGAATCCGCCCAGCAAGCCCATGGTCAGGCCCACATTGGCGAACGATATGTCCTGGATACAGGCTAACCAATTGGTCATGACCGTCGCGATCCCGAATCCCGTCACGCCAAGCAATGCCACACAGATATAGGGATTTCTTGAAGCGTCAGCGATGATTGCGCTTGAGACCAGGCATGCCCCACAGAACACGGTGACACCTCGTGCTCGCCGAACCGTCCAGCCTTTATGGGTCAGATACTTGACCAGTCCACCACCACTGAGATTACCCAGGTCGAGACCAACAAAGATAGGTATGGTGATAAAGGCCGCCCTTAAAAGATTTTCTCCGAGGCCCTTTTGATCTTGTATATAAATCACGGTCCATTCGGCCAGAAAGTAGAGGCAGGGATTAATCGTCCCCGCCGCTATCAGCAATATCCAGAAGCCGGGATTTGCCAGAATAATCTTGAATTGCTTGAGTATCGATCCTGAACCGGATTTACCCTTCTCGACCTCGGCCTGTTGATAGTCCGCAGATTCGATGTTTCGACCTTTGGTCATTAATAGCCAGGCGACGATCCATAGTGCCCCCAGTCCTCCGACCAGCATGAATGCGGGTCGCCACCCAAAATACTTTGCAATTGGGGCAACCATCAGAATAGCAATTATTGGACCGAAGGCGGTTCCGCTTTGGAACATGCCGTTGCCTAACGCACGATCTTTCGGTGGCAGCAGATTGGCGGTCACGCGTAACGCGCAGGGCCAGTTGAAGGCCTCGCCTACCCCAAGGGCCCCGCGGGTAAAAGCCAGGGTTACAAAGCTGCGGACAAAGCCGGCGGCCGCCCCGGCCAACGACCATACGCCGACCGCAATAGTGTATATCATTCGAACCGGAAACCGATCGACCAGGAGACCGGCAGGGATATGAAGGGCGGCATAAGCCCAGCGAAAAGCGGAGAATAACTCGCCCAACTGTTCGTTGTTCAGGCCGAACTCATCCTTGATCGGATCCGCACAGATGGCCATGGTCTGACGATCCAGGTAGTTTAACACCGTGGCAAAGAAGAGATTCATGCAAATCAGCCATTTCCATACAGGCGTTTTGCTCTGTCTTGTTTCAGCTTCCAGCATCGGGGTTTCGTCGGACATTTAATTCCTCACAGGCTTGTTTACTTTACCGTGCGATCATGGTTGAATCATGCCGGCCGGCAAGCCGGCCCAGGGTATGGCAGAACACCAATGTTGCAGAGTATAATCGAGACCGCTAATAATATGTAGTACCTGGTATTTCGACCAGCCGGTGTTTGTAACTAATCTGGCTGATTAAGTCAAAACAAATTGAAAGGAAAGCATTCGATGGTCGATCAACTGGATCCATTTGAATATGAAAAGATTTGGCGGCCTGTCAGGAAGGACTTCAAAATTTTTCAGGAGGTGTATCCGCACCATCGCCAATACGACGAGTTGGTGACTCAAACCGAGCTATTGGCTTATCTGATCAGAAGCTATTCCGTGTATGAGATGACCTGTGGGGCTCTGGGCCATCCCGGCGGCAGCTTCTCTGAAGCCGAGATATTGGCTGTGATGTTCAATTATGTGCTCAAGTTTGACCCCACCAATCCCGATTGGTTACAGCGTGATGTCTTGTATTTGTCTAAATGTCACGCCTGCCCCGCCTTTTATGCGGCATTGGCCCTCTTCGGATATTTTGACCTGAAGGATCTCAAGGGATATGGATCGTGGGATTCTTTTCTGGAAAGTCATCCGGATAGCAACACCACGCCGGGTATAGACATAGCGGGGGGGTCCTTGGGTCAGATTCCGGGGGTGGCCGTGGGTCGGGCCCTGGGAATACAACGCCATGGGCCGGATGAAGGCAGCAGGATGGTCTATGTCATTATCGGCGACGGCGAGTGCAACGAAGGCTCGGTCTGGGAAGCCTTCATGTCCGCCGGTCATTACAGGTTGGATAATCTGGTTTTCATCATCGACAACAATAAAGTCCAGGCCAAGGGCTTCGTAGCTCAAGATATGAGTATTGAGCCGCTGGCTGACAAGTTGGCTGCTTTCAATGTCGAACCTTGGGAAACCAATAACGGCCATAACGTAGCTGAACTTATCGATCTATTCAGCACCTTGCATACTCAGCGCCGGGGAAAACCCAATGCGATTATTCTCAACACCATCAAGGGCAAGGATATCGGCATGTGTGAGCTTAATCCTAACTGGCATACCAGCGCCCCCCGTGAAGTAAGTATGGCCCAGGATTGGTTGATGGAGCTTTGGGAGCGGGACGGCCGGCGATTGGATGTCCCGGAAGAATTCCCCCGCAAGCTCGGGGAAGCAATTAGCATCGTGCCGCCGGTACACGATAATCCGGATCAAATTGTGGAAAAACAGGCTTAAATAAGGATATATCAATGGCTCAGTTTACCATACCAGCTCGCGACTCCACTAAAGAGATGCGCTATCAAATGGGATACGCCCTGGCAGATCTGGCCGGTGAATACGAGAACATCATCGCCCTGGATGGTGATTTGCGAAGCAGCTCGGGGCTGCATATCTTTGAATACTTCCACCCCCAGAAGCTAATTAAGGTGGGAATTGCCGAGCAAAACCTGATAAGTGTCAGTGCCGGACTCAGCCAGGAGGGTTTCATACCCTTTCCCTGTACTTTTGACGCCTTCTGCCGGCGTTTCATGGATCAGTTGTATGTCTCGGTGGCCTACAGCAACTTGAATGTGAAATTTCTCGGCGCCTACGTCGGACTGTTTACCGGCAAGGCCGGGGCGACGCACCAGAGTGATAAGGAACTGGGTTTGCTGTTACGCATTCCTAATCTTCACGTTGTCGAGCCTGGATGTAATGAGGAAATGCGGCAGGTGTTGCGGACGGCGGTGGAGACCGACGGGCCTTTTTATATACGTATCGTTCGTTGCGAGGTAGAAGATGACGAAATCGGTGCCGTCTATAAGTTCCAACTGGGCAAGGGCGTAACCGTTATCGATCGTGGCGCCGATATCGGTCTGGTCAGTACCGGCTACATGATCAAGACCGCCAAGCTGGCTGCCGAGAAGCTTGCCAAAATGGGTATCAAAGTTCGCCTCGATCACCACCCCAGTCTCAAGCCATTCGATACTGAAATGCTCCGCGACATGGCTTCAAAGGTTAATGCGATTATTACCCTGGAGAATCACTGTGTCAGCGGGGGGTTGTTTTCACTGGTGGCCGAAACTTTGACTCGGGCAGGGAGACAGATTCCGGTGGGAACCATTGGTACCGATCCTGAAGATTTTATACATACCGGGCATGTGAACGATTTATTGGCCCGATATAATATGACCTCCGAGGACGTTGTTGCCAAAGCCAAGGAAATGCTGAAAGTTTCAAAAAAGTAATCTCAGATGGTTATTCCCTTAACAAGGGATGGGTCAATTCTTCCCAATATCCGTGATTGTGACAATTAATTTAGTCCTACGCGAATTGGGGTATATGAATGGCATGCCCTCGATTTGTGTATTATGCATGTTCTTATTGAACTTTGAGTGAATATTCGGCGCTTGTTCCGGTTTATATGTTTATAATAATATATATGTAAGGTATTGGTCGTGGAGTCAGAGTTCCGCCGGCATGTTGAGGATCGAGATACGAGTATGCGTACAAATATGTTGCTGGTTTCGATCTTGCTATTGGGACTGATAATCCCGCAGACAAGTTCTCAGGCAGTAAACCTGGTGGGTTCGCTGATTTACACCAATGGTTCCGGAGCCCATTCCATATCGGCCGCTTATAACGCCTATTCCAACGAACACATGGCCGTGTGGATGGATGTCACAGCACCGTACAGTTGGCAACTGAAGGGGCAGCGTTTCAATGCCACTACCGGCAATTTGGTGGGCTCGGAGTTTTACGTCTGCGATAATCCTTCAGTTTACAGTACCACACTGGGGGAGGTTATTTATAACTCTACCAATCATGAATGGTTTGTCGTTTATAAGGCCGGTGTCGGTACGGATAACGAGGATGTTTTCGGCCAGCGTTATGACAGCGGTGGTAATCCCATTGGCGGCCACATCAGCCTGGTGGTTAAGAGCGGATACCAAAATGATACGCATGTTGCCCACGACTCGACAAACAATAGATACCTGGTGACCTGGAAGGAAAAAATTAGTGGCGGCGAATTGCAGACATTTTGCCGCTTATTTGATAGCACCGGTTCTCCACTCACCAGCTATACCAGATTGAGCGAAGTAGATAATCGCATGCATTGGACTGCCTTACCCGCCTACAACCCCATCTACAACGAGTACATGGTTGTCTGGGAGGATATGCGCAATCTACCTGATGGTGTGCCGCAAGATAATCCCTACAAGGATATTTATGGCCAAAGGATTGATGCTAACGGTGCGAAAATAGGAACCAATATTCCTATCTATGTTCCGCTGAACCCGAGCACCAATCCCAACGGCCAGGACAACCTCGGTGGTTTTGTGTGTAATCCTACGGATGGCAAATACGCGATGGGGATTACCAAACTTACTGCAGCCAGCAATTATGACACCTATGGTATGGTCTTCGATCGATTTGGCAATTCAGCCAATGGAGTCTTTGTGGTGTATGCCCCGACGGGAGAGGACATAGGTTTTAAGGCATGGCCGGCATATAACCCGGTGAGTAATACCTACTATTTCACCTCCAGAGACGCGACCAATTGGGTTATGGGTATGGAGGTTTCCGCTGTGGGGATGCCTATAAATCCGGCAGAATATCTTTTTGCTCCAGGAGTGGGTATTCGTTCGCCGGTGCTTTCCATTCGACCGAGCGATGGTCAATACTGTTCGGTGATGAATCTGGAAAATGGCAATGTTGTTGCTCAGCGATTTACCACCACACCGGATACCATCCCGCCGGGCCCGGTGATCAACTTTATCGCCACTCCCGGCGGAAACGCAACTAACACCTTATCCTGGACAAATCCATCGGAAAGCGATTACACGGGGGTCATGATCCGCTATCAAACCAACGGCGCATATCCGGTTGACGAAAATGATGGTGAGTTGGCGGTGGACAAAGCCGGTACGCCAAACTCAAACGATAGCTATGTACATGAGAGGCTGGAACAGAGTTTGACCTATTACTACGCCGCCTTTGCTCACGACGGCACACCCAATTATGCCGGCGGGGTACATACCCAGGCCCAGCCGTATCCTCCCGGTGATTTCGACTTTGACCGCGACGTGGACCAGGAGGATTGCGGGCGCTTTCAGGCCTGTCTTTCCGGCGATGGAGTATTACTCGAGCCGGGATGCGAGTATGCCGATTTGCAGGGGGATAATGACGTTGATGAATTTGACTTCGATATCTTTTATTCCTGTATGGCCGGTCCTAACAACCCGCCCGGTTGCTATAATCCCAATCGATGAGTATATATGCGATCAGTATCATTCCTCGACTTGGTCGGGGAATGTAGTATAACATCGCGTCATTCCCGCTCGATCGGGAATCCAGTTTGGAGTCTGTAGTCCGGAGTCTGGAGTAAAGGAGGAGAGCTGGATTCCCGCTGGAGTTTACCCGCGGGGACGGGGGGTAATGACATAACGGCAATAGGAGAAAAGGCCATGGCGGCAAATCCATTCGGTATTGATCCGATTCGATTGTTCGGCGATTACATGAAGGTGACCGGTGTTCCTCAACTGGCGGACGAACAGGGGCCCGATCCCAAGTTAGCCGGCAAAAAACTGGGGCTGGTCAATGGGGCTTCGTGGATTGCTTTGTGGTGTAACTATTTTGGTAAAGTCATTTTGCCCGGGGTCAAGATGGTCAACGTGGGCAATGAAGGTGTGCAGCTTAATTTCATGCGGGCCCACCATTTGAACGAGCCTTGCCCGCCGCAGATCAACATCGATCTGTTTTGCAGGTACGCTCGCGATCTGTT
>CP070790.1:464247-469237 GCA_020346805.1 Planctomycetota bacterium | reverse complement strand
CGCACAACGATGTTATGCTAATTTACAGAGTGTCATTGCCGGCGCGATGATTTTTTCGTCCGGCAAGGAAGAGGCGTCGATTTCCCACAGGCGTATTCGGTAATACGTCGAGGAAAAATCGCCGGCTCTGACGAAGGCGGACGGAAAAAGCATCCGCCGGTCGGTAAGACCCGTGATATATGCGGGTTAACCGTCAGGAGCATACAAACAGCAACCTTTCTACATTATTATTCCGCTCTCTGACGTTGGTGGCTAGTATTTTATTTAAGAAATCTTCTATTCGGCTTGCGACGATTGTGTCGCAGTTACCTTGACCACATATAAATCTCCGCTGCGCAGCCAACACCCCATGGGAGGCACTGTATTTGGTTGGGCGACATTCTGCGGCACCAGCACCACGGGACGTTCTTCACCGACAGCTTTCTGAATGGATGCGGCGCAATCTCCCGAACACATTTCGATTCGATGCTGACTGGTTCGCAGCATCCGGTACTGAATGGCAAAACGAGCCATCGCATCTTCAACCACAATCAAACCACGTGGACCGGCCAAACGTACCGCCTCGGTACTCATTATTTCAGCCGACCGTTCGGCAATCGACCAGGGAGCCAAAAGGTAATTGTAGTCGTCACGATACGGTTTGTTCCTTGCATACTTCTCTAACAAGTCGTAATGGCGAGCTACCGCAGGAACCACACCATAAACCACCGGCGTAGTCAGCAGCAACAGCACACCGAGCGCGCATACAACGCGCCGCGCTTTTAACCGCCCCCATTGCAGGACCCCGGCAGCACCCACTCCGCCAAAAATGGCCAGCAGCACATAGAGGGGAAGGAAAAAAGTGTGCTGATCCACAATGTTGTAACGCAATACAAAACAGACGTGTATGATAAGACCGGCCAACAGGGCCCGCCGGGCCACTACTAGAGTATCAAACTGCCTTGCACTGGCCATGCCATAGAAGGCCGACGGCAACAGCAGGTTGGGGAAATTGTATATCATATACCCCAGACTTACCGTCAACACCCGCAACGATAATGTAGTATTCAACACATTTTCCGCATAAGATCGGCCAAACAGCGCCGACCGAATAGTACCTGTAATATCAGCGCTACCCATCATCTCAGCCACAACCAGACTGCTATAAGGCAGCGTACCCACCAGCCATAAAACAGCCGCGATAATAACATCCTTGAGATTTATGTGTTTTCGCCATATGGCGCAAAATACGACGACTGCCAATACCGGCGTTGTCAGCGAGGCTAACATGTGGTTGGCGATTCCCAGACCGTTGAGCAACAGCATGCCGTACATAAACCATCGGCGTCGCTGTCTGGCAAATTCCACCAGGCACCAACATTCACCGGCTAACAAGGCGGCACAAAGGGTGTAGGTTTCGGTCAGAGTAGCCAATTGCCAGAAGGTACAGGCTAAAGCCAACGAGACAGCGGCAAACAATGCCGCCCGGTATTTGCGGGTCAGCGATAACACACAACCAAAGACATTGGCCACCGCCAATGCTCCTGCTAACGAGCTAACCAGGGTGATGGCAAAGCAGGGTTCTAATACTCCCGGTGCGATGGCCAATCGGCCGAGCCAATAATGTAACGGATGAAATAAGGCCAAACCACGCGGATTGGAAATATCCCCGGTAAAAATGCGGATAATATGCGAGCCGGAATCCTGCCATTGCGGGCCACGGTTGGCGGTGGCGGCATAGAGTATGAAACTCATCAGAAATACCACCAGCCAACCGTTAAACCTGATTCGGGGAGTATGGCTATCCGTGCCTGGGCCGGAATTGGCAGTTTCAGACATCAAAGATTCTTCCCGCAATACGAATCACACGCCGACAGCAAAATCAAAGCATCAACCCCAAACGTCCCCCCTTACCAAGGGGGGATCGAGGGGGGTTCTGAATACCAACTCATTTACCCTCCTGACCGTTGAGTTCGTTAGTCGCTCTTCATAGTTAATTTCGACATACTCCAGACCAATACCACACAAGTTTTACGTCGGCCCGCTTAAGGTTCCATGTTTACCATGTGTAGTGCACGGTATAGGTGACTGTTTTCTCGCCGTCAGCGGGGATCTTTACCCGAAACTCAATGGTCTGGCTATCGGTCTTTATAAAGGGATCTGATTTTCGGAGGAGTTCCCAGTTGAACCACCGGTAAAGATGTTCGACGATGCGGACCTCAACCTCCTCTTTTTTGTGATTGCGCACTTTGATCTCGAATGACTCGTTCGTGTACCTGCGGTCGCGATTAGTCTCAAAGTGGGTCCGTTTTCTTTCGCCTACCAGATCGAAGGCGTTGCCGGTGTAGACCCGGATCAGCTCGTCGCGGGGAGTATGGTCGATAATATTTTCGCCGGTAAATTCCATCTGCCCGTCGTCATCCTGACGATAAAAACGCACCCGCCCTCTGGGCAGTGGAACTCCCAAATTGTTGTCCTCAGAGTTTTTGAACTCGCGCATGACCCAAATTTTGGGATTCGATTTGGTGCCGTACTCGCGTTCATATCTCAGATTCTCCATGTTATAGCCGCGGAATCGACGATCGATCCTGGCCCCGTCGTAAATATAAAGGCGTTGTGATTTGACGCCGGCGGCCCGAACAAATTCCACCTGCTTGGTCTCCCGATCTCGCAGAGTGGTCGGTCGGCTAAGAGTATAGAGATGATATTCGTCGAACGTTTTCTCGGTAACGGTGGGGGCCATGGCCTCAGCCATGTCCATAGCTTTGGCCCGAACCATACGGTATTCCTCCTCCGGCTGGATTTTGCTGACATCACCGGCCATCAATTTGATTGTCGCTTCTTTGAAGGTTTTACCGCTCTGATTATCAATGGTCACCCAGCCGATCAAATCGAGCACATCCCCTTTTTCCGGGGCCACGATGTTATAGTCGGCCTCCCAACTCATTCCACCGGTGATATACGCTATTTCGGCATTGACCGTACCGGCGGCGCTGGTATTGATCAGCCAATGAAGCGTGGGTTTGAGGATGGTGTCGTCGGCCAGGGCGGGAAACAGCGGTATCCCCGGCAGGCGAAACTGGAGCTTGCCGTCCACTTCAATAATCGGTTGTCCGGAAGCGCTGGCATAGGCCATCTGTGTTTCACGATACTGCCGCCCATAGCTTCGCAAGCCCGATTGATGCGGCACATAACCGCTGCGAATAATTTTTCCTTTGACAACACTGATATGATCCTGATATCTGACCTCGAATTCGATGGTCTTGCCCTCATATAAGGAAAGCAACAACTGTTCGGTCACCGGATCGGCCCGGTAGTTCTGTTCGAGGATCTGGAGGGCATGTTTGCCGGCCGGATCTCGCAGGATCACCGAATCGGGTTCCAGATGGGCGGTGGTCTCGGTGAACCGTATTTCGTTGACTCCCTGTTTTAAATCGAGATCGATCGTATCCCGCACTACCGCGAAGTCCTGGTTGTAAACAGTGAGTGCCGGACTACCCGCCGAAGCCGACGAAACCAGTAACAAAAATACCCCGATGATTTGAATCGTTTCTTTCGTTCTCATGGATTTGCTCCTTGTTTGCTGCCGATAATCAACGTCATATTACCCCTGTGCACACCATACCGCCAGTAATCGATGATAATTAAGGACCCTCCGGCCCTCGAGCCGGGACAGGTATGTCCACATACCTACCCCAATAGACGTTTCCGGGAGGAATTTGTTCCCCGGCAAAATAATCGGCCTTCCTACTGCCATGTTGAGATCAGTAGGACTAAAGCAACAAAGTCGGCGGGACTGACTATTTTTTCTAAAAGCGGTTATCATCAATATGGCATCGACAAAATTCGGTTACCCAATGACACAAACACAATATGGAAAGTAAAACCGTGCGCATTGATGAGCTGCAATATGAACTACCACCGGAGCGAATCGCCCAACAGCCGGCGGGGCGGCGGGATGCAAGTCGGTTGCTGGTGCTGGATCGGGCCACCGGCGATCGGCAGCACCAGCAATTTAAACAATTGCCGAAGCTGCTGCCGGCCGATTCACTGCTGGTATTTAACGATACGCGGGTGCTACCGGCCCGGCTGCTCATGCATCGTAAAAGCGGCAGCAGGGTGGAAGGATTGTTTCTGCACGAACCGTCGCCCGGGATATGGGAAATAATGCTGACCAAATCCGGTAGACTCAAAGTCGGCGAACAACTAACTATCGACGGCTCCAGTCGCACCCTGCACTTACTCAAACATATCGACGAGGGAAAATGGCACGCCGAACTGATTCCCGCAGGTAAAACGCACCAGGTATTGGCCCAGTGTGGACGAGCCCCACTGCCGCCGTATATCAAACGTGAAGATAACTTATCGGCAGAACAAATCGGATACGACAAAGAACGCTACCAGACGGTTTACGGTCGCAAATCCGGGGCTATCGCCGCTCCTACCGCCGGTCTGCACTTTACGCCCGATTTAATTCAGAACCTCGATGACCGCGGATTCAGGATGGCATATGTAACTTTGCACGTCGGCGTGGGAACCTTCGCTCCGATTCGCTGCGATAACCTGGCCGATCACGAAATGCATGCCGAATGGTACGAGTGTCCATCTTCAACAGCATCGGCTATAAATATCGCTCGCGAGGAAGGAAGGCCCATCGTGGCCGTCGGTACCACCAGCGTGCGGGTGTTGGAAAGCTGTGGCGACGAATCAGGGCTCATGGCCGCCGGCAGCGGATGGACTCGGTTATTCATCTATCCGCCCTATCGTTTTCGGGTGGTGGACAAGATGATTACCAACTTTCATTTGCCGGGAAGTACTTTACTGGCCATGGTCTTCGCCTTCGCCGGTCGGGAGATGCTTTTACCCGCTTATGAAGATGCCATCCGCAACCAATATCGGTTTTACAGCTATGGCGATGCCATGTTGATCCTTTAGGGGATGATGGCGCAGGGTACAGGGCGAGGGGACCAGGTTTCAGGGTGATTTCTTTAAAGGTGTCGATTATTGCGGT
>CP070790.1:461125-464147 GCA_020346805.1 Planctomycetota bacterium | reverse complement strand
CAGTTTTGTTATTGGGGGCGTGGGCATTGGCGGCGGCCGATCGGCCGGTGAAAGCGGGTGGCAAGACGAAGATACGGATTGGGACTTTCGATTCGCGGGCGGTTGCTGTTGCTTATGTCAGGTCCGACATCCACCAACGCTATCTGAAAGGTTTGATGGCTGAACGAGATAAGGCCCAAAAAGCCGGCAACACCAAGCGGGTCAAGGAATTGGAAGCCAAAGGCAAGGCTATGCAACAAAGAGTCCACCGCCAGGGTTTCGGTCATGCCCGCATCGACGACATTCTGGAACACCTCAGGAAGGAAATTCCCGGAATCGCCCGCAAGGCCGGTGTGGATGTCGTTGCCGAGGAAACGCTTTATCATGATTCTTCGGTGGAGATTGTCGACATCACCGACTTCATGATCGAACCGTTTAACCCCAGCAAAAAAACACGCAATATTATCAAAGACCTATTGAAGCACCCGCCTTTGAAAGACGAGCAACTGGAGAAATTACATGATCATTAGTAACCAAGCGGTAAGACATCGAGTTGTTAGAACCGCAGCAAGAGCAATCCTCATCTTGTGGGCGGGATTCTGGATGTGGTTTGTGTTGGTTCACGTGTTCGCCGATGGAATAAGTTCTCTTTATCATGGATCGAAGATTTTAGTCCCTATGCTGACTGCGATAGTTACCGCGTGGTATTGGCCGCGTGTCGGCGGGGTGTTGCTCATCGCTTTCGGCATTGCCCTGGTATTCTATTTCAATATCAAAGGATTCCGGTTCGTAATCGATCCGTTGGCCATGCCGCTGATGGTGTGTGGGCTGTTGTTGGTGCTGTTTGGGCGAAAATCCTTAGCAAATCGGGTTAATTCGCCGGATCCGTAAAGGGCGCGGTAAAACTTCTTTTCCAGCTCACCCTGTAATACAATGGTCTTTTCAGCCGCCGCGGGTTAAGCACACCTGTGGTCGGGAGGTGTTCGTAATTACGATGCGCGAAAGGAGATTTAGCATGTCCGACAATCGGCGCTTAGTTGTTAAGGTCTGGCTGGCCGTGGTAGCCGCAGCTATCAGTTTTTCATCCACCTCAGCGGACGAGCATACCAAACAGCTGCTGGATCAAATCGGCATAACCCGAGGCATTTGTGTCTTGCTCGGCGATCCGACAGGCGAGAAGGCTATTGAACTGGCGAAAGACAGCGAGTTGCTCGTTTACCTGCAGTTGCCGCAAGGTCAGGATGTGGAAAGGGCTCGCCGAGCCGCTGATGAGACGGGTTACCTCGGCAGACGTATCTACATCGATAAGGGCGAATTGCCCCGGCTGCATTTGGCCGACAATTTGGCAGACGCAGTAATTGCCGTGGGCAAAGCAGTAGACAATGTCGTCGATGCCGAAGTCCTGCGCGTACTGCGACCGCAGGGGAAGGCCCTGCTGGGCCGGCGGGAAATAATCAAACCTGTGCCTGAGGGGCTGGATGACTGGAGCCACCCCTATCACGGCCCGGACAATAATCCCCAATCGAAAGACCAGATTATCCGGGCCCCTTATCTAACGCAGTTCCTGGCCGACCCACAATACGGACCGTCGCCTCAGATAACGGTGGCATCGGCCGGCCGGGTGTTTAAGGCGTTCGGCAATGTGGCCTGGCATAAGCGCGAAGAACAATTCCTCAATAAGCTCGTCGCCTTTAATGGTTACAATGGCACTATCTTGTGGCAGCGTGACCTGCCGCCGGGGGTCTTGCTCCACCGTAATACCATGATCGCAACCCCTCAGATCTTGTATGTCGGCGATGATGAATCCTGCAAGCTTATCGATACTGCCACCGGTAAATTGATCGATGAGATTATCCCGCCGCTTGAGGTAGCCGGCGGAACCTTCTGGAAATGGATGGGGCTTCAGGATGGCGTACTTTATGCCCTTGTTGGGGAACAGGAGTACAAAGACGAAGTTAAAAAGTGGAACCGCAAACAACATGGCTGGCCGTGGACCGGTGTATCCAAAGGTTACGACAAACCCAAGCATACTTGGGGTTACGGCAAAAACGTCCTGGCCATCGATCCGAAAAACAAGCAGGTTATCTGGCACCACCACGAGGATGAAGCCATCGACAGTCGGGCTATGTGCATGAAAAACGGGCGGATATTCATCTTTCGATTCGGATCGTTCCTGGCCTGCCTCGATGCCAAAACCGGCAAGGAGCGCTGGCGGAAAACAAAAGGGGAAAATCCTGAAATTTTTGAGTCAATGGGTAAGTATCTGAATCGGCAAGGTTGGCAAACCAATTGGAGAACCGTGGTTTATCTCAAGTGCAGCGATAAGGCCTTATATTTTGCCGGCCCCCAGGTGGGCAAACTGTTGGCCGTCTCGGTAGAAGACGGCAGCATCCTTTGGGAAAATCCTTACAGTAACTTTCAACTGGTCCTGCGCGACGATGGACTTTATGGTTTCAGCGGCCCTTGGGGGCACAATGCCAGCAAGAAGTTTGATCCGCTTACCGGTGAGGTGTTGGCGGCATTCGATACCGGGCGGCGGGCATGTACCCGGCCGACGGGAGCTATCGACGCTATCTTTTACCGGGCTATGGGTGGTACGATACGTTTCGACTTGGCCAGTGCCAAGCCGCATTGGATTTCTCCCATGCGGCCTCAATGTCATGAGGGTGTTACCGTAGCCAACGGATATCTCTATTGGTGGCCGTGGGCCTGCGACTGTCAACTCACACTCCTGGGTGTTACCTGCCTGGGACCGGCAGGCGACTTTAACTTTACCTCTCGGGCCATCGAAGCCGAACGCCTGGAACGATTCTCTGCCGATCCCGCCAAGGTTGCCCCTTTACCTGTGTCGTCGGTCGACTGGCCTACCTTCCGGGCCGGTAATAACTGTACCGCAATCACAACTGCCGTCGTTTCCAAAACCGGCGATGTAATTTGGCGGCACTTACCCGAAGACGGGAAACGTAACGTTACCCCGACGGCGCCTGTAACCGCCGGCGGTATGGTGTTCGTGGGCGATGATGCAGGTGTGGTACATGCCTTG
>CP070790.1:457733-461025 GCA_020346805.1 Planctomycetota bacterium | reverse complement strand
GTCCAACCGTGGAATCAGATGATGACCTCTGGTGCGGATGCTGTGGATTTTAATGCCGACGGTGATTTCGACATCCTCACCGGCCAAGGTCATGGCGGCGGTGGCCTGAGATATTACGAGCGGGACTATATCGAAAACGATTTATCGGATACACATCCTTTAACCAACTCTATAAATCCTAACGACGATACTGTTCCGCCGGGCCAGGTCACCGGTTTGATCGCCACTTCCGGTGTTAATCAGAATTTCCTGATGTGGACCAACCCGACGGATGCCGACTTTATGGGGACGGTGGTCAGGTACAGTACCACAGATTATCCGGCTGATCCTTCAGATGGGACTTTTCTGCTGGAGATAATCGATACGCCGGGCTCGGGCGTCAATTACGTACATACTGGATTGACCTTCGGAATAACCTATTACTATTCAGTATTCGCGTGCGACGGTTCGTTCAATTATACTGCGGCACACGCCGCGGCCATGCCTTCAGTTCCCGGTGACTTCGAACCGGATGGAGATGTGGACCAGGAGGACTTCGGATACCTGCAGAATTGTTTTTCCGGTTCGGGTTCTCTTCCGACTCAAGATTGCCAGAACGCCGACCTGGACGGAGATCTGGATGTCGACTTGCAGGATTTTCTGATTTTCCAGGGATGCATGGGCGGCTCGGGCAATACACCGGGATGTTGATATCTGCACTATTTCTTTCTGCAAGGATGTAGTTAATCCATGAAAATTCAATTGTATCCGCTACATACAGGAACCTGTTGGAGTTCTTGCAACAGAATTACCGCAAGTCTGTTTGCTCTTGCCCTGCTGGCAGGAATTTGTATGGAAAATTCCATGGCCGGCATTCGTCCCGACCCGGAATGGACATCCGCCAATAGGCGTTTCCGACTTCTGCTTGGCGTTGATCCCCGGGATAGGACTCGTTCCAATTCGCCCACCGCACCGATGCCAATAAATTTTCAGCGCGAACTTCTCAAACAAAGCGAATCGGGAAGTTTTGACGAGCACACTATCGAGGTGATTGCCTACAACTCGTCAGGTAAACCGGTAGTGTTCGATGCAAGCCGAGCCGGATACGAAAGGTATTTATTGCCTCACCGAATCGACAAATATTATGGCATCGAAGAGGTAGATCTGGTATTCGTGATGCCGAACCACAAACACACGCTTTATGCGGTGTACTTCGATACGCTGGAATCGGGCGCAGGACAGCCCGATCGTTATACCGGCCTGGTGGGTGATGGAGACTTTTTCAGGGAAGGTTTCAAAAGACGAGAAATCAACGCCTGCCATTTCGATAGCTTCTGCGACTTCGACGGTGACGGGGATCTCGATCTCTTCAAGGGGGGGGTGGAACCAATCGTATACTGCTATGAAAACGTAGGTGGAAATCGGTTCGTGGATCGAGGTCGCTTGACCTCCAACGGCAAGCTGTTGGTCTTGCCCCATAACCAGGGTAACGGACGAAGTTGGATGACTTTGGCCTTTTATGATTGGGACAACGATGGCGACCTGGACCTTTTTCCCAGCTTCGTAGATGGGCCGGATACAGGTCATATTGTTTATTATGAAAATACAACTAATGAAAATAACGGCCGACTGACTTTTAGGCGGCGGGGTCATATGTACACCAATCCGGACCCTCCGGATGTTGCTGAACCTTTGGGCGGCAGACCCCAAAAAAGCGGTTGGTTTCCCGCCATCGAATTTGTGAAAGATTGGGACGGCGACGGGGATGATTTAACGGATTTAATCATCTCACGGAATAATCATGTTTATCTTCACCGTAACCTCGGGCCTGACGATTCCGACGGTTACCGTTTTGCAAATGCCGTACCCATCAAGGCGGGCGGACATGAAATTGTATTACTAACTCTTCGAGCTTATTGTGCGGACCTCGACAATGACGGTCTGATTGATCTCTTTGCCGGCACCCATGGGGGGCCAATCCATTTTTTCAGGAATATCGGGACACGAACTCAACCGAGGTTTGCGGAAAGTCGCATACTGGCATTCAATGAAATCTATTTCATCGAGGACGCTCATTCCGGAATAAAAGTTGCGGACTTCACGGGTGACGGTTTGCCTGATTTCGTGGTCGGTCGTTTCTGGGAACGCATGCCGCTTTATGAACCGGGAGGCCCACGCGACTATGGGCGGATGTACCAAAACGTAGGGACGACAACCTCGCCAAAGTTCGAAGCCAGAGACGCCACCAATGGCGCGCCATATACCAACCAATTTCAGAAGTGTGACGCGATAAGGCAAAACTGTGTCCATGCCGTCGATTGGGATAAAGATGGTAAGACAGATCTTATCGCCGGTGATACGGACGGTTATATCTGGTATTTCCAAAATCAGACCAATAGTCTGTTCCCAATTTTTTCGACGGGTAAAAAGCTCAGGTTGGCTGACGGCGAACTGCTGAACCTCATCGGCAGCGGCGGTCATGCCCGACCCGATATCTGCGACTGGAATAATGACGGCAAAAAAGACCTGGTGGTTGCCGATGGAGACGGCTGGCTGACGTGGTTCAAGAACATAGGTGCCGATGCTGAACCCGCATTTGCAGCCGGGCAAAGAATCGAGGCAAAGGGTCAACCTATAGATCGCGGTGGCCGGTCAAGTGTATTAGTATGTGATTGGAATAACGATAACAAAAAAGACGTCGTTTTCGCCGACCAGAACAACGGATACGTGTTCTTCGAGAATACGGGGAGCGATGCCAATCCGATTCTGGCTGCACCGAAACCGCTGGGACTTGCCATGTATACCAGACCAAATTTAGGATCGTTTGTGGATTGGGATGGTGATGGTATAAAAGATTTCATTGGATGCAATTTCGAGAACAATATCCGGCTATACAGGAACGTGGGTTCAGGCAAACCTGGAACCCTCCCTAAATTCTCCTCCCCGGAAGGAATCTACATTGTCAAACCGTTTACCGTCATGTTGACCTCCGGTGCAAACACCGTAGATTGGAACGGTGACGGCGATCTGGATATCCTTACCGGACAGGGACACGCCGGCAGCGGCCTGAGATTCTACGAACGCGACTATATCGATGATTGCATGAACCGTAGCCATCCAACAGTTACTATTATCAAGTCTGATCGTCGGTCGGGTGTGCGGTCCTGACCAGGTACGGCATGGCGGATAAGACGATCGAGACTTTAAAGGAACTTAAACAATTATTCAGAAGGAGCAATGTTTATGAAAACCATGGCTAGAATATGGCGGGCGAAAATGCTTACTATCGTCGTGGCTATGCTTGGCTTTGCGT
>CP070790.1:454786-457633 GCA_020346805.1 Planctomycetota bacterium | reverse complement strand
GGAATTAAATCGCACGTGAAGAGAAAGTCAACAGTCTGCCAAGACGCGCGCGGCGTGGCGGCGAAGGCGTTTTTCGTAAAGTTTATCTAAACCAAGCCGATTTAGTATTGTATGGGTCAGGATGTTAGCTCCATGGGGGGCGGATGACCCATGGGGAGTGTGCGAAATAAGCACCTGAATTGCGCATGCGCTGCAAGGGCCTAGGCTATGCTGGCCCCGTGCAACATTGAATTGATCATCAGGAGAAAGGGGCAACAATGGGCCTTGAAGACTTTTACGGTATACCGGGCAATGATAAAGGCGGGGCGCTGCTCATTGTACTTGCTATAATGCTGATGCTCATTATAGCTGCTTTGATGGCTGTGGACACGGCCCAAACGGACATTGATCTGTCCTTTAACCAACTGCATTATGATCAGGCTTTTTACGTGGCCGATGCCGGATTAAAGCAGGCCCATTATCAATTGATGCAGTACAATCAGTGGGAAACCGGATTCGTGAACGTGGTTTTCGATGAGGGAGAGTATTCCGTTGCCGTCATACACAGCGACGTCGACTCACTTATTATAGATACGGTTACGCTTCGCGCTACGGGCGTGGTCGACGGCGCCGTGGCAAACCTTGAAGCCATTGTGGTACCGGAACTGTGGTTTCCGTTTCAGTTTGCCGTGTTCGGAGACGACAGCCTTATCATGACAAACTCCTGCTGCACCGACTCGTACAATTCAGACTCCGGATCGTTCGCAGGAACGGTGGACAGCGTCGAAGGGGACATAGCTTCGAACGGTCTCGTTGAACTCACCAACACCGCGCTGGTCGGGGGCGACGCATCCACGTCCGATACCGGTGGGCTCAGCCTCTGCGCTACCTGTGTTGTTGAGGAAGATACCGCGTCCGGAGTAGAGCCGTACACGCTGGATCCCATTCCAGATTCCCAATTCACTTACGCGCACGACTTCAACAGCGCTCCGGGCGGGATGTCGGGCTCCTTTACATATGATCCTGTGACGCATGACCTGACTATGGGGACGATGGACGTTGTTCAGTTGGACGGAGGCGTATACTACTTTAATGACATAAACTTCGAGGCGAATAGTCAGCTCCATGTAACGCCCGGCCACAAGGTGATGATTTACATGACCGGAAACCTGCTTCTTCAGAGCAACACATCGGTGAATCCAAACGGACTACCATCGGACCTTATGATTTTCTCATCAGGTTCCTTCACCACGATGGGTACGAGTATCGACGTCACGGCATCGTTTTATGGGCCCGACGCCGACGTTTTCATCGGCAACAGTTGCGATTTCTTTGGTTCGGTGATTGCCGACGCAGTCATCATAGACAACTCGGTCTGTGCCCATTACGATCGCGCGCTGTCGGCCTATGCTGCGGGAGTCACGGGTAAGATGATATTGTTAGCCTGGAAAGAGCTTTAGACGTTGCCGCACTTCACTTAGGAAGGGCAATAGAAGAACAGCCACTCCCTTCGGGGAGTGGCTGTTTGTCGAATACTTCGGGCAATGTATGAATATCTGATGCTTACTTCAGCAGGAGCATCTTGTCGGTCTCTACGTTCTCGCCCGCCTGCAGGCGATAAAGATACACGCCGCTGGAAAAATTGATGCCGTGCCATGTACGAGTATGCGAGCCGGCCTCGAGGTACGCGTCAACGAGAGTTGACACCTTCTGGCCAAGCATATTGTAGATTTCCAGCCTGACGCGGGCCGGCGCCGGGAGATTGAAACTTATGTCGGCCGAAGGGTTGAAGGGATTCGGGTAGACACTACTAGTGAAGCGAGAGGGAACTGTCTCGCCGACAGGGTCGTATTTGGCAGCAAAGGGCGAGTATCCGCTGTCGGGTGTGAGGACCGCTACGAGAGAATCTCCCCAATATACGTAGGCTTCTCCCGTGGTGCCCGCTCCGGGAGCACCTATGAGAACCGTCTGGATCTCTCCCCAAATGCCTGCCGCAGCGACGGCGTGTCCGAAACGGTCGTTGTTCGCGGCTCCGGACTCGGTCTGGCACGGAGTATCTTCCCAATTCATATCCGGAGGTGATCTTTCCCAGGCCTGAATATAGCCCTCAGTATAGACACTGGTGCCGGGAGCTCCCACGAGTAGTTGGCGGTCGAGTTGCCCGGGGCACAACTGGGGCGTATAGGCTACGGCGTGACCAAAACGATCACCCGTGCTCTGCCCGTCTATGGTGGCATCAATGAAAGCAGTCATAGTCCCACCGTGGTAGGCTTTAATCGCGCCCTTGGCGTTGTTCTTACCAGGACTTCCCACGATAACGTCAGCTACGCCGTCGAGGTCAAAGTGGCCGCCGGTTAATCCCCATCCTGAGAGCTCATTTTCCTGACTACCTTTCAGGGGATTCACTAATTCGCCACTGATGAGGTTGCCATCCTCACCGCTTCTTACCCAGACGGCTCCGGCATCATAGAGCGTGTCCAAACCGAGCAACACCGGCTTATCCCAGTAAGGAGCAGAGTAAGCGTAGTCCTTGACGGATGAGGCGCCGAAGTTACGGTTGCCAGTAATGGTGTATCCGGCGCTGTCATGGGCTCTTTGTCCATAGTGCTCATCCCAGATGTCATTTTCGTCGGGCGCCGGTCCTCCTCTGAACACCTGTACCAGGCCAACGCCCTCGGCGCCGCCCGCGTTTGCGCCCGGCGAACCGACTATAAATTCATCGTAGGCATCGCCGTTGAGATTACCGGCATCGCAAACAGACCAGCCGAATCGCTGTCCAGCGTCATCGCCTTCGAGCACGGCCCACCAAGCTGGTTGAGGTTTGCGGGGTTCCTTGATATCCGGTGCATCCAGGCCTCCCCCCGGTGC
>CP070790.1:444287-454686 GCA_020346805.1 Planctomycetota bacterium | reverse complement strand
GCTGCCGCAAACCATTGGCGGTGGTATTGGTCAATCACGACTGTGTATGTTCTACTTGCGTACAGCCCATATTGGTGAGGTTGCAGTGGGTATTTGGCCGGAGGATCTGCTTAAGGGTGGAGGCGACGCTCAGGCGTTAAATAAATTGCTGCGTAATGAATCGAAGCCGGAAAAGGTTGGCGAAAGGTAACAACGAAAATGGCGTTTGAAAAGACAAAAAGTGACGTGCCGATGAAAAAAGCAGGTTACGACCGCGCCCATTTTCGGGGATTTACCTTGCTTGAGGCAATCCTTGCCCTGTCGTTGATGATTGCCCTTCTTTCCGGGGTGTATGGTTTTTATGCTAATACGTTACGGGTGCGTCATGATGGCGGCAAGATAACTCGAGATGTGATGCTGACCCGTGCGGTGTTAGCGCGGATAATAAATGAGCTTCGCCATGCTACAGATATTTTGCCGGGGGATGGAAGGGGATTCAAAGGTTCCGAAGATTCCATTACTATTGTCTATGTAAACATGCCCGATCGGCATAATGCCTTTAATAAGTATAATTCGATATTTAAGGATGCGCCCCCCGCAGAGATGGACATCCGGAGGGTTTCCTACCAGTTACTTTGGGACGATGAATTTGTGGATGATGAGGGAGTGAAATTATGTCATGGGTTATTGCGCTCCGAACAAAAGACCTTCGATCCCAATCCCGCCTACGTAGTTGTTGAAGAGGAGCCGGGATCAGATAAGCAACAAGAGAAGAAAGTCAAAAAGGTGATCGAGAGCGAGACGGAACTTTTTGCACCGGAAATCAAATATCTGCGATTTGAGTATTTCGATGGAGCAGAATGGCACGATGCCTGGCGGGTGGCATTTGAAGAGGGGCAAGAGGGGGGAGGACAAGATGAAGGTGGGGTTCAGTCGGAAGAATGTGAAGACTGTGAGCAGGAGGAGGGAGAACATGTCTTACCTCAGGCAGTAAGAATCACGGTAGGACAAGAAAGGGTCAATCCCGAAGAGGAATTTGATCTTAATGAAGATGAAGATTTAGAGGAACGCCGCGAGCGCGAAGAGTATCATCCCGATCGGTTTACGGTTGTGGTATATTTAAATCAGGCAGATAGGACGCTCCTCAGCTCACGTAAATACGGTGCGTCGCGCTCATTGCAGTTGGGACGTCAGGAGGGATTATGATGGTGTCGAATAATTGTCATATAATGAAGCCATGTTCGACCACCACTCGGCGGGGGATGTTAATTGTTGTGGTGTTGGTGATTATTGCCATGCTGTCCTTATTGGGGGTGAGCTTTTCTTTCCGCATGAACGCCGATTTGGCCTCGGTAAACGCCATACGTGAAACGCAGCAGGCCAGGCTGGCCGCTGAATCGGGAATCGCTCGAGCTACCTTACTGCTGCGTGAACAGCGCACGGATATGGATATGTGGTACAACAATCCGGAAGCGTTTCGGAGAATTCTGGTATGGGCGCCGGATAAGAAAGGCGGTTCAACCAATTTGGCAGACCAGGAGGAAGTGGAAGGTCAGCCTGCCTGGCGCTTTAGTATCGTTTCCTATCAAGTCCAGGAGTCTACCACCGAAGAGGTAAAGATGCGCTACGGCCTGACCGACGAGGCCAGTAAGATAAATATTAACACCGCTTCGCGATGGCAACTGCTGAAGTTATTCAATCAGGAGCAGTTTAGGCGCGAGGATGTGACCGCCAAGGAACTGGCCGATGCATTAATTGATTGGCGAGATGCCGACGACAAGCTTAATTCCACTGACGGTGCCGAAAGTAGTTACTATCTTGGCCTGGAGCCGTCCTACAGTGCCAAAAACAGGCCCTTTGAAACCGTTGAAGAGCTTTTGATGGTCAAGGGTTTCGACGGCCAACTGCTGTATGGCGAGGATTTCAACCGCAACGGGTATATGGAGGTTAATGAAGACGATGGTACGGAGGGAACCTTCCCCATTGATGACGCCAATGGATCTTTAGATCGCGGCTTATTGTCTTATCTGACGGTTTATTCCTGGGATCAGAATAGAGCAAACGACAACAAACAGCGCATAGATATAAATAAGTTCAAATTCAGCGAACTTCAATCGGGGTGTGAAGAATGTCCGGAATCCATCAAATATCTGGTCGATGAGCTTAGACCGGACATTGTCGATTTTATCGTCGAGGCCCAGAAGAGGGGATATAAATTCCGGTCGGTAGGGGAACTTTTGGGACTTGAGGTGTATGAAGACGGCAGTGCGAATTATGACAAAGCATGGGAAAATTTTGAAACACAGCTAGCCGCTGCGGAAAAACCAGACCAGGAAGTTGAAGAAGAAGAAGATGAAGAGGAAGAAGAGGAAAAAGAAGAAAAAGAAGAATTGGAGCTTGATGAAGAAAAGGATGAGCAGGAAAGAGACGAGTCCGGGGACAAGGACGTCGATGACCAAGACGAACGAGAAACCGATATAGAAGATGGAGATGACCGGGATGGGGAAGAGGGGGAGATGGAAGAGGAAGAGGAAGAAGACCGGCCCGGAGGCGGGGGCTTACGGGGCAAGTCCGGTCGTCGGGGGAAAGATATTGTCAAAGACGACGACAAAAAGCCATCAACAGGCGACGAAGGGGAAGAGAAGAAGGAAAAAGGGGATTCGATCCCAAGCCCGGTTACGGCACAGGATATGTCGATACTACTGGATCGTTTAACGGCGGTAAGTTCGCCTACCTTGCAGGGTCTGATTAACGTAAACACGGCGCCTAAGATGGTATTGCTAACCGTTCCGGGATTATCGGAATCACAAGTGGATACGATTGTTTCACAACGTCAACAGATTGACGGCGAAGAAAAAATGACAACTGCCTGGTTGGTAACCGCCGGCATATTGGAATCTGAAACTTTCGCTTTAGTTTCAAACATGTTAACCGCGCGATCGATTCAATTTAATATTGATGCAATTGGTTTTGCCGATCATATAGGCACTACTTGCCGAATACGGGCGGTGGTCGAGATGCAAGGTCATCTATCACGTATCAAATACTATTGTGAGGTTACCTCGCTGGGAATCGGCTATCCAGTGCGAGATGACGAGAGGAGTGAAGGTCTTGCGTATACCGATTGGTGATCGAAGTGTTTTGTGTATTGACTGGGACGAGTGTTCCCTTCGTATTGTGGATGCGAGCCTGTCTCGAGCGGGTATCCGCATTCGAAGGGCAGTTAATGTTCCCATGATTCCCGGTACCAATATTCGCGATCCGGCGTCGCTGGGTGATTCTATTCGTCGCACGCTTGGCGAACACCGTATTCGTACACGAAGGGCGATCGTGGATATCCCGCGGCAAGATGCGGTCTTGAATCTGATATCCCTGCCCAAAGGTTCAACAGATGAACTGGCGGCTATGGTGCATATCCAGGCGGCCAAGGATCTTCCTTTTAGTAAGGATGAAGCGGTAATTGATTTTGCTCTGACTCATGAGCCTGAAGGGGAAGCCAAAACCTGTGAGGTATGGATGTCAGCGGTCCGCAATATGGTGCTTGACAATTATAAACGAGCGATTGTAGCTGCCGGTTTGAAACTCGAACGTATCGGGCTGCGTCCTTATGCCCATCAGGTGGCCACGGTATCGGAAGAAGCCCCTGCGGGGTACACAATGATAGTGGATATCGGCCCGGCCATGACGGAAATCGACATACTTAGAGACGGCCGACTGGTATACTCCCGCGCCGCTGCGGTATCGATACCCCCCGAAGGATTAGAGGACTATTCTGACGGTAATCAACCTGTCTTGAAAATCAGTGGTGACGATGAAGGAATTCCGCTTGCTGACGATCATATCGGCCGGCCAAGCCCTATGGAGACATTGTTGATTGAAGTCAGCAGGACCATTCAAGCTTACCGGTCAACCGATCCCACCGCTCAGATCGACCGGATAATATTAGCTGGAACGGTGGGAGTCGATCAGACGGTGGTTGAAGCTTTTGAAACCCGTTTCAACAACGTCTCCACCGAGATTTACGAGGCCCCAAGATCTTTACGATGGCCCAAGGCGGTCCAACAGTCTGCCGCCCCGTTCTGTTCGGTTGTTGGCTTGGCATTAAGCTCCACTATTGAGGGAGCCTATCGTTTCGACTTTTTGAATCCGAAAGAGCCCGAAGCCCAACGCCGGGAACGGGTAAAACGTATGCCGGTGATTGCCGCTACGGTAGCGCTGTTTGTAGCGGCGGCCGGTGTTACGGCTTACAACCCCATCAGGTGGAGGAACGCCGAGATCGATTTGCTTACCGAGCAAGTCAAAAACTCGGAGAAAGAGATAAAACTCTATGAGGATTTAATGGACCAGTTGAACGACGTGAGACAATGGAAAGGGCAAAGCGTCGCCTGGATCGACCCGCTGAAGCAGTTGGCCGACATTTTTCCCTCCAATAAGGAAGGCTACATTACCAAGTTAGCATTTAGTACCGACAAAGGGGAAATGAATGTTGAATTGGTCGCCGTCAATAAAAAAGTGGGCACCAAAATCGTGAATGCAATTTCGGAGATCAAGGATAAAAAAGGCGATCCCGTTTTTCTAGCCGCGCCCGGCAACTGGGAGCCCAATAAGAAGAATCCGAAATATCCATATAAGGATAAAATTTATTTGAAACTTAAATCGCTGCTTCCGGAGTCGTAGCCAAGAGAGAATTGTTGTGTTTGTAGATAGTAATTGAGTGTGTGTTTATGAATCCGCGTGAAAAATTTCTGATAGTCTTTCTTGCCATCTTTGGCTTGTTAGCCGTCGGTCGCACAGTTAAGAGGAGCTACGAAGCCAAGATTGATGGTTTGGATGACAAGATAAGCAGCTTAGTAAAGAAAGACACGATCGCCAAAGCGGAAAAGAGACGAGCGGTTAAGGGCATAAATGAGTGGTTTGAGACAGGTATGCAGACAATTTCCACGGATTTGAATCAGACCAAAGAACGATTACGCGACAAACTTAATGAGTTGGCTTCAAAGTCCGGTATGGGTCAAGCGATTATCAAGTTGAATCAAAAGGAGGATAAGGTTGGCAAGAACGGCGTAAAAGCGCTGGAATTTCGTGTAACTTCTGAAGGCAGACTACAACAGGTCGTCCAATTTTTATTCAACATTCATCGTCAACATTATCTGGTTCGCTGTACGCATTTGGAAATTGGTTTGGTCTCCGATAAGAAAAAGCAGGGTCAACTGAAGATGGACGCTCATTTTGAAACGCTGATCCTTCCTTCGAACAAGACGGTTCCCGCAAAGATGATAGAGACCAAATTGGCCCAGACCAAACCGGCGGAAGTTCCCGATCGTCTGGCGTTTGCCTCGTTGAATGACTACCAAAAAAGTATCAAGCCCGAGTTATTTGAGGCTTTTAAGCCGACGCCCAGACCCAGGCCTACCACCGTACAAAGACCGACGGGGACGGGACCCAAGCCCCCATCCCCACCCAAACCGCCTCCCCCTCCGCCGGACAGTGAACTGGCCCTGAGGCGTATACTCAGTTCACCACGAGGCCAGCAGGTGGTACTGGAGGATGAGCGCAACAAAAATGCTGAGGATAAACGGGTGGAAGTCGGTGAAACGCTCTATGGAGGTACGTTGGTTTTCGTCCATCCCACAGGGGCCGTCTCGGATAAACAAGGCCAATGGCGATTTCATCCCATGGGATTAAAGCTTAAAGAGTGTAAACCTTTGACCAAGGAAGATTACCCCGCGGTGTTTCATGAATTGTCGAAACTTCAACAGAGGTCTGGGGGTATAACCAAGGGACCGGGATAAATGATTAAGACGATAAATCGACCTATATATATTTGGCATGCAGGTAATGATATAGGTCTTCATTGGATAAATGAACAAGTAAAATTTAAGATTACTTATGGTGTTGATAAGAATACTGTTGCATATTAGACGGTCATAGCTACGTCATTTTGGAGATTAGGGACGATGAAAAACAAACGAAGCAACATGGCATACGTCGGAAGAGTCCTGCCCGTACTATTAATAATGTGCTTTTTTGCGGGCTTATGGTCGAGTCCCTCATTTGGTGCACCGAAAGCGCAAACACCCGAAGAGCGGAAAAAGGCCTTGGATGCGGCGCGGGCCAGGCGCGAAAGACTGGCTGCCCAACGCCGTACCCAGAAGCAGACGGGAGGGCCCACCGCAACGCGGCCGGCTTCGACCACCCGCCCGGCTCCGGTGACGCGGCGGCCTGTAACATCAAGGCGGCCGGAAGCCGATCCCAGCAAGATGAAGATTGATGCCAATAAACTGAAAGATGTTACCGATGAGGAGCTGAAAAAGCTGGAAGAACAAGCCAGGGCGTCGGCGAAAAAGCCCAAACCTGCACCCAGAGCAGTGCCGACTAAAGCTCCGTCCACCCCTTCAAAAGACGCACCCGACTTGAAAAAACTTGAACCCGGATGGTGGCAGCTTCCGCCGGAGGATCGACCGTATTTCTTTTCCTGGAAAGATGCATCTTTTGATCAAATATGTCAGGACCTTGAGGAGATGAGTGGACTGAGCATGGTCGGCCTTAGTACGATGGATACAAAACCGGCCAAGAAGATCAGCTTCCAGAGCGTCAAGTTGATGACTTATGATGAGGCCCTCACCACCTTCAACATAATCATTTCGGAGATGGATTTCTGGGTTGTCAGACGCGGCAGTTATCTGGTGATTCGTAAGATGACCGAGTGGTATCGTCATATCCCACCGGAACGGGCCTATAACACGGTCGAGCAATATAAAAAAGCTAAGCTCCCTTTGTGGGAAGTGGCTTCGGTAGTATATCAGCCGAAGGAGGCTTCTGCGGATTGGCTGGCCACGGTGGCGGTGGATAAAGTGCCTCTTAATTCCGCTCGTGCCACCATCATTCCGAATAGCAATCTAATCGAGCTTAGAGGTTTTGTTTATTACATCGAACAACAGTTGGAATTTATCCGCGGTAACGAGTTTCAGGGCGGTGACGGCCGGGAATTGAAAGTATATACCCTAAAACATGCCTCCCCTAGCGACGCCTCTACAATGTTGTATGCCTTGCTGCCGGATTCGGGTGGCGTAACACCTACCGCTGTTGCTCCCCGGGTTCAGCCGTCCAGAACGAGCAGAACAACTCGAACCCCGGCGCCGCCCCCCCAACCTGCCATAAGTGGTGTAGGTATGTCAACGGCCGATTCGGTAGATATTCGGGAAGATACACGCTTGAACAGGCTTTTGGTACGGGCCTCGCCGGCCAAGCACAAGCTGGTTCAGGAGTTGCTTGAAACATATATAGATATACCGTCAGGTGCAAAAGACCGGGGAGAGTTGATTCGGCTGGAACACGCCGATCCTAACGAAGTCGTTAATATTGTTAAGCAAATGCTGGGTGAGATGAGGATGGTTCAGCCCCCGGCACCTGCCGTTAAACGTGGGCAACCACCAAAGCCTCCGCCACCCGCGCGTATGCAGAAGGAACCAACCACCGCGGTTCTGCAACCGGTTCCCAAGATGCGGGCTATTCTGGTCAAGGCCGAACCCGATGAGATGGAAGAAATCAAAGGCTACATCAAGGATCTGGATGTACCGGAAGAAGAATCCACTTACAAATATGTGATTTTGCAGCATGCCCAGGGATCGTCAGTGGCCTCGACCTTCTCCAGCGTCTTCGGGGCTGATCCCCGATCGCGTCGCAGCGACGGCCGACAGTTCAGGGCCCTTGCCGACCAGTCAAATCCCAAAGGATTGGTTATCAGTGCCATAGACGTGAAGCAGCTCGAAGAAGTCATGGGCATGGTCGAAGAACTCGATGTCGATCCAAATCAAGGGGCCCAGGAGCATGTGGTTACGCTTAAATATAGTACTCCGTCGACACTGTCCCGGCTTCTTTCAGAACGCTATGCAGCCGGCGGAGGTGGGTATTCTCGCTATTCTGCGGCTTCGGGGCTGCCGAAATTTATGTCTGAAGATTCATCCAAGACCCTGGTTATTCTTTGCAAAGAGGAAAACTGGCCGGAAATCGAAAAACTGATCAAGAAAATCGAAGAGGAAGGTTATGTTGAAAAAACAACTAAAGCTTATCAAATCAAGAATACGTCGGCATCTACGGTCTATTCGGCTCTGAATCAGTTTTATAGCAGCTCATTCCCCCGAGGCCGATATGGTGATCCGGCCATGCCTTCAGTGAGTTACGATACGAAAAACAATGCGGTGATTGTTACCGCCACCAAAGAATGGCACGAGAAGACGGCGGAAGCGATTGCCGCAATGGATGTGGAAAGCAAGCCGACATCGACCAAGGTATATCGGCTCAAGCATGCCAGCGCCTCGTCGGTTTATTCGGCGGTTTACAATACCTTCTATAGAGTAGCCAGTAGTATGGGTGCGGCATTTTATACAACTTATGATACGACTAATAATTATGTGGTGGTTACGGCAACGGATGATATTCAGGAAAAAGTTATCAAGATGATTGCCGAAATGGATGTTGAAGGTCAGACAGCGGACACCAAGATATATCAAATTAATAATACTTCAGCCTCGAGTGTTTATTCGGCAGTTTATAATGGTTTATATAGGCTGGCCAGCACCAAAGGTGCACCGTTTTCCGTTAACTATGATACAACAAGCAATAAGGTGGTTGTTATAACAACAGAAGAGTTTCAGGAAAAAGCCGCCAAAATCATCACCGAAATGGATGTGCAGGATCCTAAAGCGGTTGCCAGTCCGAAAACGTATAAATTGGAAAATGCAACCGCATACTCGGTATATTCAGCAGTATATAATGCTTTTTATACGCTTGCCAGAACAAAAAATGCACCATTTGCTGTCAACTATGATACAACCACCAATACGGTGGTTGTCACTACCACCCAAGAGTATCAGGAGAAAGCCGCCCAGTTGATTGCCGAGATGGATGTCGAAGGTCAGACGGCGGATACCAAGACATATCAAATTAAAAATACTTCGGCCTCGAGTGTTTATTCGGCGGTTTATAATGGTTTGTATAGGCTGGCCAGCACAAAGAATGCACCGTTTTCCGTTAACTATGATACAACAAGCAATAAGGTGGTTGTTACGACAACAGAAGAGTTTCAGGAAAAAGCCGCCAAAATCATCACCGAAATGGATGTGCAGGATCCTGACGCGGTTGCCAGTCCTAAGACCTATCAACTGAAAAGCGCTACCGCATCGTCGGTGTATACGGCAGTTTATAATGCTTTTTATACGCTTGCCAGAACAAAAAATGCACCATTTTCTGTCAACTATGATACAACCACCAATACGGTAATTGTCACTACCACCCAAGAGTATCAAGAAAAAGCCGCCCAGTTGATTGCCGAAATGGATATACCCGGTGAAGAGGTATTAACCCAGGTCTATCAGCTCAAGTATGCCCAGGCGTCGACCGCATCTTCGGCAATTAATTATGGATTTAGAGATGGAGCGAGAAAATCGGGTTCTGCGTTTAATGTTACTTACGATTCAACCGGCAATTCTGTGATTGTCACGGCGACTCAAGAGTATCAGGATAAAGCTGCGCAGTTGGTGGCGGAATTGGATAAGCCGGGACCGGCGGATGAGGCCGAATTCCGGGCTATAGCTCTGGAAAACGCAGATCCCGAATATGTCGCCGAGAAACTTGAAGAGCTCTTTGCAGAGAGTCGCTATAGCTATAGATACGGCGGGTCTCAGAAGACTCCATTCCGCGTTGTCCCCGAATCGGTGAGCAGCCGCGTACTGGTTTCCTCATCCGAAGAGGATTTCACCAAGGCGGAGACGTTGGCCAAACAAATCGATCAGGAATATGCCGCCAAAGAATATATTCGCAAGACATTTATACTTAAGTATATGGAAGGTCGAGAGCTGGAGAACGTTATCGAGGCCTTGTACCAAGAAGACAGGTATAGAAGCTCTCGCACATCTTCACCCGGGGATGTCAGGGTCCAGGATTTCGATAAAGGTATTGTTGTTTTTGCCCCCAAGGACAAGATGGATGAAATCGAAGAGGTTATTGCCCAACTGGATACCGATCCCACCAAAGATAACGAGGTCCGCACCTATATGGTGGAAACTACAGATTATTACGGCACATATTATCTGGCCCGAAACCTGCGGGAGATGTTTGGAGGAGATCGTTATGGACGCTCGTCGACATCCCCGGTCAAGTTTTTTGGTGAGTATGGCAGCAATATGCTGATTGTATCGGCTCCATCTACCCGAATGGAAGAAATCGACGAAATGGTCAAAAAGATGTTGGAGTCCCGCCAGGGTGAAGATATGACCCTGGTGATCAAGCATTACGATATCAAGCAGGCCCGCCCCTCGGATGTTGCCGACATGGTCCAGCCCATTCTGGAAACCAAATATCAGGAACTGCAACAGAAAAGCGGTTCCTCCCGATCGCGTTTTTACGGCGGTTATGGATC
>CP070790.1:439935-444187 GCA_020346805.1 Planctomycetota bacterium | reverse complement strand
GGTGGTTTTGCCACAGCCGGTCTCCCCGACGAGCCCGAGCGTTTCCCCTCTTTTTACAGAAAAGTTTACGCCATCGACCGCCTTGACTTCAGCGATTTTTCTCCGCAGCAAACCTTTTGTCACGGGGAAAAACATCCGCAGATCTTTAACATCCAGAATAGTGTCGTTATTCATTTATGGCTCTACCTTGTTTTTCTTACGTATTGATGAAGCACGAAACGAACTGCTGCCCGTCTACTCTCCTGAGGGAAGGCCAGGACTCGTTCTGACATTTATCGACGCTGTAGGGGCAACGAGGCAGAAAAGAGCAAGTCGGCGGCATATCTATCAGATCCGGGGGAACGCCAACAACCGGATTGAGCTTTCTTCCTTCTTCTTCGTCCAGTCGCGGAACACACTTGAGCAGGCCAATTGTATAGGGGTGACGCGGATGCGCGAAAATCTCGTCGCTGGTGCCGGACTCGACGATTCTGCCGGCATACATGACATAGATCCTCTCTGCATAGCGCGCGACAACGCCAAGATTGTGGGTGACAATAATCAACGAAGTATGATGTTGCGCCACCATGTTTTGCATCAGCTGTAATATTTGTGCCTGGGTGGTCACATCCAAGGCGGTGGTGGGCTCATCGGCGATGAGTATCTTCGGGTTACAGGCGAGCGCCATGGCTATCATTACTCTCTGGCGCATACCACCGCTGAACTGGTAGGGATAATCGTCGACACGGCGCTTCGCATCCGGGATTCCGACTTGCTCGAGCAAGTCGATGGTGCGACTTCGTATCGCAGACTTCTCCAGATTTG
The DNA here is from genome assembly GCA_020346805.1 of Planctomycetota bacterium. Taxonomy (GTDB): domain Bacteria; phylum Planctomycetota; class Phycisphaerae; order UBA1845; family PWPN01. The sequence goes on along the minus strand of CP070790.1, from coordinate 443,383 downwards.
TGTGCACTACCAACATTTCGCTGATTTGTTGAAAAACTTTCAAGGTGGGGTTGAGGGAAGTCATCGGCTCCTGAAAAATAAAGGCTATCTTCCCGCCTCGAACAGATCGCATCTCCGGCCCTTCAGAGGTGAATTGAAGTAGGTCACGTCCTTCGAACATAACCCGGCCGCTCTCGATTCTTCCGGGCGGGCTCGGTATCAGCTTCAACATGGAAAGTTGAGTAACCGATTTACCGCACCCGCTCTCGCCAACAATACCGACGATCTCTTTCTCGTTTATCTCAAAGGAAACCCCATCCACCGCTTTCACCTGTCCGAAATCGGTGTAAAAATAGGTCCTTAAATCTTGAACACTTAATAAGGCCACGTCATGTTCCTCCTGGCATATTCCCCCTTATAGGGCACCTCTGAGTTTTGGATCGAGGGCGTCTCTTAGACCATCTCCCAACATATTCAAGGAAAACACGAGAAGCATAATCGCCAGTCCGGGCGCCACGGAGAGCAGTGGGCTCTGCAACAAGAACCCGTATCCCTCGCTGACCATCGATCCCCAGGCCGCTGCCGGCGCCTGGATGCCAATGCCGAGAAAGCTAAGGCCCGCCTCCATCAGGATGACAACTCCGATATTCATGGTAGCCAGGACGATAAGCGGAGGGAATGCGTTAGGCACGATGTGCCGCCACATAAGTCGGCGGCCCCTGTATCCTAGGGATCGTCCCGCCAGGACATAATCATTCTGCTTGATGCTGAGGGTCTGTCCGCACATCACCCGCGCAAAACCGGCGATCATGGCGATGCCCAGAGCGATTATAATGTTCCGCAGCCCGCCGCCGAGGGCCGCGGCGATGACTAGGGCGAGCAATATCATGGGGAAACCCATCAGCGCGTCGATGAACCTCATGATGAGCGTCTGAACCATGCCGCCGAAATAACCTGCCAATAGGCCCAAAGTCGTACCACCAATAGCTGCTATCAACATGGTTAAGGCGCCCACCATGAGGGTTGGTCGAATACCGAAAATGAGACGGCTTAAAATGTCCCTGCCGAGTGTATCGGTACCGAGTGGGTGTACAAACGATGGTGACGCCAGCAGATTAGGCAAGTCTATCTGATAAGGGTCATAGGGTGCCAGCAAATTGGCAAAAATTGCCACGAGTATGTAGAATAGCAATACGATGAGACCGAAGAGGACTACTTTGCGCCCCAAAAACACCCGACGAAAACGCTGCCATTCAGAAATCTTGGGCTTTACATCAGAAATCTCTTCTGATCCAACACCTGCTTGTTGCATTGTTAACCGCTCCACTAATCATAACGGACTCTGGGGTCGAGCCAACCGTAGGAAATATCAACGATCAAATTCGACAATATAACGATGATGGCAACTACCATCACGCCACCCTGAACGAGCGTGTAATCCTTATTAAAAGTAGCATCCACCATCAGGCTACCCATACCGGGGATGCTGAAGACCGTCTCGATAAGCACCGCACCGCCGAAGATGATGCGAATGTGAAGTCCTAAAACGGTGACAACGGGGATAAGGCTGTTTTTTAATGCATGTTTAGAGATTATCGACTTCTCTTTTAGCCCTTTGGACCAGGCAGTACGGATATAATCTTGGTGAATAACCTCCAGCATGCTTGTGCGCGTCAGGCGCGCATTCGAGCCCATGCTGCCAACCGCAAGACAGAGTACTGGCATGATAAGCTGCTTGGTGCTTAACCAGAAATCCTCGAACGGTGAAGTATACCCGCTAATGGGCAGTATGCCGGCATACAAGCCCAGAGCAAGTATCAACAAAATTCCCAACCAGAACATTGGTATCGTAATAAAAAGATTCGCCGCCAGGGTCGCTACTGTATCCAGCCAACGCCCCCTTCTCACAGCGGCGACAATGCCAAGGACGATACCAACCACTGAACTTAAAATGAAAGCAAAAATACCGAGATGGATGGTAACCGGCAACCGCTCCGCTATCATTTTGGAAACCCGGTCGCTATAGAATAACGACATCCCCAGATCTCCCCTGACAGCATTGGCAAGCCATCGCCCGTATTGGACTATTAATGGCTGGTCCAACCCCAATTCGTGTTTAAGAGCCGCAATCTTCTCCGGAGTCAGCATATTAACATCGGTCGAGTCCATATAGAGAAAAATGGGATCTCCGGGCACAAGACGCATGCAAAAGAAAACGAGGCATGTCAATATCAGCAAAACAAATACTGCCTCAATCAGACGCCGAAGAATATAAGTAGTCAACGCGTTGTACCTCTTAACTGTATAACTGATTAAGCCACGTCCTTTGGGCGTGGTCAGAGATAATTGGCTTTGCCTGGATGCTTTACTACTTTATAAAAGGATATTTCATCAGAAGATGCTAAAGGTGTTCCTCTAGCAAACTAGGAGTGATTCTTTCATTATTATTCGCTCGCATTCCCCCCGGCAAACAAAGGGGAACGCAAGCGCCATGTTTATTCGATACTGTACATCCGATTACCGGAATATTATACCAATGTCGCTGCGAAATATGTTGCAGCTACTATGTCTTTCCGGGTGGGACACTTGACAATCAAGTTATTGGGCCGGTTATTGTTTTTCCATCCAGTCCTGATGCACTTCCCAAACCTTCGTGCTGAATCGAATCCAGGTAGTATGTACATGCGGGGCTATCACAGCAATATCCGGCCAGTATGTGAAGTATAAAAAGGTGCTTTCATCGTCCACGTAATGCACCAATTTCTTGAACACCTCCAACTGATCTTCATTCGTTGGGGCTGCCATCATATCCTTATACATTTCCTTCATCGGTTCGGTAACACCGACGCTGTAATTCCAGGCGATCGCACCTTCGGGACGGTTGGGGAGATGGACCGCCAAAGCCGCCGGAGGCCATGCATCTCTCGGATCACCCGCTAAGTAATACCCGTCTTGCCAGCCACGCAAACGCTTGCCGAAGTATGCGCTCGGGGCAACGAATTCAATTGTAGTTTTGATACCTACGGCCGCGAGGTAGGACTGAACGGCCGTGGCGCATGTTTTCTGGCGTGCTGAAATCTGAGAGACATAGAGTTTTGTACTGAATCCATTCCGGTAACCGGCATCTTTCAGCAATTGCTTGGCTTTCTTCGGATCATACTTACGCCCGTAACCTTCACGAAAACCTGGATCGCCGGGGAAAGGCCTCTGATAGGCCGGTAAAACAGCCGGGCTGTTGTAGGCGATAGCCTGGGTTATCGCTTCCCGGTCAATGGCATATTCTACTGCGAGACGGATGCGCTTGTCTTTAAAAATGGAATTTTTTCCCCTGCTGGATGGCCACATCCCTTCGACTGAACCTTGGCAATACCGGACGGTAAAGCCTTCTTTCTCTAAATTAAGGGACTCTTTCAAGCCTGCCAGAACCCATAAATCAGCTTCGCCAGCCTTCATTGTCGCCATGCTGACG
>CP070790.1:433292-439835 GCA_020346805.1 Planctomycetota bacterium | reverse complement strand
GTTGTGGTGAGTCCTTAGTATTTAGAGAGGGCTGTAACATATGCTATGGATGCGGTTGGGCCCAGTGCTGATCCTAAGATCCGGCTATCCGAGGCAACCAGACAACAATGATTATTAGCCGCCGACCGAGCACGATATTTCTGGTCATGAATTACTCGGTCGGTGTCTTTTGCGCTATGGGTAGCGAACAATTACTCATCTGAAATCCGTCGAGAATCGCCGGTATAGAGACGCAAATTAATCACACTCATTGACGTCTTACCGTCTCGGCATTATCGAACTTTTCATGCTTTTTTTCACAAATATCTGACTTGTGAGTTTTGTTTATAAGCTTAGATATCAGGAGGCAGGTTAAGCGTTTTTTATCTGGCCGATTTCGCTATTATCAGTATTGTCATTTGAAAAAAATCACAGCCACAGTTAGCGCGCTTGGGGTAAATTCCTACCAAAAACTACTCCCCTTTCCTTGAAAATAGTGTAGAATAATGTGTGTATCTAAATTTATAGGGACCATTTGCCGATACATGGCTTTGTGGGATGCCTATAATATTGGTGGAAGGCAGCAATAATTAGAGCCATTATAGGAGGGCCATAAACCTTATTCCTACCATAATTGGAAACTGGCTTCTTTCCCCTCCGGAAAGCACCGGGCTCGCCCCGAGGGCACCTGGTGCTTTCTTTTCTTGCCTATTTTTACACAAAAATGCAAAATGAGCAGTTTAAGCCCCTTAAATTTTGCCGTTATTTTTACGGTAATATGACCCTATAGCTGAGTAATTATAAATTAATTCATAATCTATGTTAGTGTTGACTAACTCGACGTTTCTCTTTTCTCATCAATTTTATATGTAATCTATCAGCCAGTGATCTGAGTGAATATTGTAGTTCAGACACGGTCGGCTCGGGGCCCGGACGCGGAATAACTACCCAGTCAACACCCTCGGGTAATTCACCTTGAATTACCCGATATGCCTCCCGTATCAAACGCTTAATGCGGTTTCGCCGGACCGCATTGCCAATTCCACGCCCCACTGACACGCCCAGCCTGGAAATCCCTTTATCATTAAAAGCTGCATACAGAACAATTCGTCCATCAGCGGTATGAACCCCACACTCAAATACACGGATAAATTCCCGCCGTGAGCGAATACGTCCGGAGGGCGGCAGGCTTTCTGGTAATTGCTGCTTGGACATACTGATGATTATAGCGGATAGTACCGGAGGTTTGCTCAAGCCCTGGCGTGCGGATATGGTAAGACATATTAGAGACCATACAGGGCAGACACAGATGGATTTACAGGATTTTCAGCAATTGATCGACAAGATGTACTCGCACAAGGACCGCCAAAGGGGTTCCGAAGGCACGTTTTTGTGGCTTATGGAAGAAATGGGAGAACTGGCGGCAGCTATTGCTGAAGGAAAGAGCCAAGCCGACAAAGGCGAGGAGTTCGCAGACGTAATGGCCTGGCTGGTTACCCTGGCAAATGTCGAAAATATCGATTTAAGCGAAGCCTTACATGCCAAATATGGTCAAGGATGTCCGGGCTGCGGAAAAATGGTCTGCCTCTGCGAGGAAAAACCATGATTTCGAACCGAGGAACTTCCGTGATCCGATTTTTCGATATCAATAAAGGGATTACTCAAACACCAATACAAACCATGAGGTTGGAATAATGTGCAATAATATTCGCGTATTAATCAAACACTTACTGATGTTGGCAGCAGGATGCTGGCTGTTGCAAGCCGGCTGTATTCGAGACATCCAACGAGAATTCGAGGTACTGTTTCGCCCGGAAGCCAATCCCACCTTGATCCACGATAGTTATTTAGTGGATACTTTCGGGCCGGAGATCCTCGGATTGTTCAATTGGTAACTGACGCCGTCATCTAATATAGTTGTACCGACCAATAAATACGAATCAGATAAGCCCACACCATACGCAGTACCACAACGAGAATCGCTCGAAAACAGTATGCTCAAATGAATATCGCATGCATATTGATACTTTACCGTTTTTTGTACAACAAATTGACCCCTCCGGGCAGCAAGTATTATAATTTACCCACAGGCATACCTGTTGTGAGATCCGGATCTGCCCGGCCATTCCCGGCAGGAAATCGCACAATAGCGTATGCACATTCATCAACCAGTGGAATGGTTAAAGGAGATCTCGGATGACTTCGCCTTCGGAAACCGAACCCATAATGAATTGCGCGAAGTGCGGGGCCAGTATTTACCAAGAGCACATCAATCGGGGTTTGGCCGGCAGGTGGGCAGGTGATTTACTATGTCCTCACTGTCTGCCAGAACGAAAAAAAGCGGACCCCACCGTCCCAACCGCGGATGATGAGGTTGAACTGGCCCTGGCCGACGAATCGGATGGTTCCAATCGCGATTCACAATCCGGCACCCATGGACTTTCAGGTTCGAGTCTCAGCGGAGCAGTAGCGGCCGAGGCCCAGAATTTTCGCCGACCGCTTAATCAGACCGGCCAGGGGGCCACGCGAATCCGCACTTTCTATGCCAAGTTCACCGAGGGAGCCATCCGTCATATGGAACAGCAGGTCAACGCCTGGTTGGACAGCCACCCGGAAATCGAAGTCAAATTTGCCACTACAACCTTAGGCAAATCGGAAGAAAGGCACAGTGAAACGTGCCTGATCATGACCATCTTCTATTGATCGAAAACCGGTATTATCGGGTTTAATACAATTACTGTCGGCGCGGACAGATAATAAAGCCGGCATCACCAAATTACTCGAAACCGTTCGCATTTGGAATTACAATCCTGGTTCAGCACCGGATAGGCTGGTCAGTTTGGAGTATAGCTACATGACCTCAGAGGATACTACCAACACGCATCTTGAATCCATCGAGGAACAGGATATCACCCTGCAGTTCCGCGACCAGCTGGCCAAGGGCGACGGTGATACCCTGGCCCAATGGATCGATACGCTCGAACCCGACGCCATCGTTCACGCCATGGCCCATCTGTCGGGGGAAGAGCAGCTCTTGATTCTACGAATACTCGATCCCGAAGACGCCGCCGATTTAATCGATGATCTTCCCGACGAGCACTCCGCCGATCTGCTGGAAGAAATCCCGGTCGCCGAGGCCGCCGACATCGTCGAAGAACTGGACAGCGACGACCGGGCCGATGTTCTGGCGGAGATGAGCGAGGACGATGCCGAAGCCATACTCGACGAAATGGAGCAGGAAGAGGCCATTGAAGCCCGGCAACTATTGTCTTATCCCTCTGACACCGCCGGCGGGGTGATGGTTAAAGAATATGTAGCCTTTCCCTTAGGTACAACGGTTGAAGAAGTGCTCAACGACCTAAGAGGTAATCGGGAAGAATATTCAAGCTACAACGTCCAGTACTTCTATGTGATCGACCATTCGGGCAAACTAAAAGGTGTCCTCCGCTTGCGCGACATGGTACTATCCCCGCCGCAACGTCCGATCGATGAAGTGATGATCGCTGATCCGGATGTGGTCCGCGTGGATCTGGATCTGCAATCGTTGCAACGCATGCTGGAGATCCACAGCTACTCCGCTTTACCGATAGTCGATTCGTCCGATCGTCTGCTGGGGGTGGCTATTGAAAAAGACGTGGCTGAGGCCGCCCGTAAAAGCGCCAACAAAACCATGTTAAAACTGGTTGGTATCTTCGGGGGTGAAGAACTACGGTCCATGCCGACATTACAACGAATCGGCCGTCGATTACCCTGGTTGTGCCTGATTCTGATTCTGACGGTTTGTGCGGCCAGCGTCATACCGCTGTTTGAAGAAAAACTCACGCCCGAAATGATCGTGGCCCTGACCATGTTCCTCCCGGTGGTTGCGGGCATGAGCGGTTGTTCAGGCAATCAGGCTCTGGGCCTCTCTTTACGTGAGCTGGCACTTGGAATCGTCAGACCCTGGGATCTAACCTATGTATTAGCCAAAGAAATAAGAGTCTCCCTGCTCAACGGGCTCGTACTCGGGCTTTTGCTATGCATAATCGGATATATATTGAATGGTGATTACTGGCTGGGCATCATCGTAGGGATAGCTATTATGTGTAATACGGTCATCTCAGTTTGTATCGGAGGCGTACTCCCCTTGATCGTCAAGCGTCTAAAACTGGACCCCGCCACCGTATCCAGCCCCATCCTGACTATGATCGTCGATGCCAGCGGTTTCTTTCTGGTACTCAGCTTGGCATTAGCAATACTGCGATTAACAGGCATAGAAGCCGGCGTCGTTGACCCTCCATAAACAACATGTTAACCTTTACGAATAAAGCGGTATACCGATATTACCGTCTTGAAAGACATGCCGATCAGCGGACCGGCCGGTTCGAGCAGTCCCTCGAGGGAATCCACCAGAATGAGTAGCAACTCGAAACAATCGCCGCCCCTAACTAATACTCATAATCCTGCTGGAAACACCAAAGATACCACAGTTATGGCCAAGCCGGCCGAGCATCCCCTGGGACCACTATTCACTATGGAGCGCATGAAACAACCTATAATCGGCCGAGTCTATGCCACGGGAATCGCATTCGCTGCAGGGATTCTCATCCTCACTGCCGCCCATTTGGTCCCCAGCAGCAAGCACATGGGTACGCATCAGCAACTAAAACTACCCCCCTGCGGCTTTGTAGTCATAACAGGATTCCCCTGTCCAACCTGTGGAATGACTACCGCATACGCTTACACCATCCGCGGACGCTTTTTCGAAGCCCTCCGCTCCCAGATTGCCGGTTTTATAATAGCGTTAGCAACCGCGGGGATCGGGCTTATGGCCGTCATTGGCGCGGCCACTGGATATCGGCCGGCAATCAATTGGTACCGCATAAATCCCACAAATATGGTATGGTGGTTAGCGACCTTGCTGATATTGGCCTGGGCGGCGAAAATTATCATCGGACTAATAGACGGAACATTGCCTGCCAGATAGACATAAATTTAAAACAATAGGAGACGATGAATGCCTAACCAATTACCGTCGCTGGAAACAACTAATAGAAAACTTATTACATACACCCTGCTTATAATCTGTTCCACAATTTCAATTACCGGTTGTGGATTAGCACGAGCACTTACCGTCCAAGCTGCACCGACTACCGAAAGGGTTCCGCCGGAATACAACCGTCTTCCCGGCAAGAGAGCACTGGTTTACGTATGGGCACCGCCTGAGACACGATTCGACTACCCCAAAATGTGCCTCGATCTATCGGCCTACGTATCTGCATATCTAAAACAACATGTTGAAGATATTGATATCGTCAATCCTATCCGTATTGAAGATTACAACGAGAAAAAGGGCGCCTTTGAAACAGATCCGGTGGAGTTGGGCCGACATTTCCGAACCGATATGGTAATCCATCTTTCCATCTACCACTTTTCCATGCGCGACCCGGGATATGCCCAGTTTTATCGCGGCCGCATCAGCTCTTCGGTAGCCGTTTACGAATTAACCGGAAACGAAGAGTCGGCGGAACATGTTCCCCTGCAGGACGTCGTCGTCTCGGTCCCGGAAAAAAACCCCGTTGGTTTTCATAACGTCGATCCCGCTCAAATAAGGCAGGCCACCTACGACACCTTTGCCGTTGAAGTAGGCAAGAAATTCCATGAATATGAAAGACCGTTGGACTAAAACTATGGGACATGGAAAAAAGTTTAAATATTCACTGCTGTTATTCGGCATCACCCTTTTTGCGACCGGCAGCGGATGCGGGCCCAGCGCGGGAGCGTGGCTATACACCCTGGGAATGGTTCCCAAGCAAAAAGTGAAGGCCGAGTATAAATTACCTCAAGGGCCGATACTGATTCTGGTTGACGATGATTTGGATCTGATTCAACCACCACTGGCCGGCAAAATATTAGTCGATGAGCTGGCCAAGGAATTTAAAAAACACGACATTACCGATCACGTCACCACCAATAAGGAAATTGCCAAGATTCGCCAGCAGGAATCCAACTTCGATCAACGGGGAGCCCGCGAAATCGGCCGTTTGGCCGATGCCGACACCGTGATATGGATCAGTACCAAACAGTTTTTCGTTCCCAAAGAACTGGAAATGACCGCCTCCCCGGCCAAGTTTACCGTGGCCCTGAAAGTGATTAATTCCCGGGCTGAAACGCGGGAGGATGTCCGCCTCTGGCCGCCCTATCGTGAAGGAAAAATCCTAGATGTCACCATCAGCCCTCATCAGATCATGTCCTGGAAAACCCATGCCGATGCCCATGAAAAACTCGCCCAGGCCATGGCCGACAAAATCATAAAATTATTTCACGATTACGAAATCGATCCTTATAATTAAGTTTATGGCCTGTAATACCGGAGGCTTGTAAAGTTGATGGAGACCGATTGTCTACTTTTTACCAACGAGAGTAACCCACGTGAGCCCATCTGAGTGCATGCGAATACTGGAACTCGGTGAAGCAGCTACCACCGACCAGATCAAGCGAGCGTATCGCCAACTCGTTCAACAAAACCACCCCGACAAACACAAAGGCGATGAAAGCGCCCGAAAAAAATTCATCAAGATATCC
>CP070790.1:429022-433192 GCA_020346805.1 Planctomycetota bacterium | reverse complement strand
TTGCTCTTGATCAATTCGATGAGCTGTGGATCACCGATGCCAATTGCCCGGCCGCAGGTAAAGGTGAACACCGTACTGCTGCTGTTACCCTCCAGGCGCCTGGTAGGATCGGGATCCACCACAAACTGACCAATCACCGGCCCAAACTCATCGTAAAGCGGGTCAAAACTGCCATAGGTAAAGATGGCGCGGAAGGGCGTATTATTTATAAAGGAAACCCCCACCTGGCCTCGTTCTCCCGGCGTATCCCCCCCGAGTGATGTGGTATTATTAAAATAGGATTCGATGATCGAGGCCCCCGGCGTGCAGGAGAGCAGAGTTCCCGCTCCAAGCACCACTACCAACAACACCAATTTATGTGGGTAATTCCGCATAGGACTTGGATTATTTATTACGAACAATTTCATTGGTTGTGTCCAATCATTGGCCGACTATTCAGTCGGTCCGGGCTCTGGTTAATATTATATCCTCGGCATACTGTCCCAGACAGCGATATCGAAACTTATAGTGCCTAACGTTTCCCCTTACTAGGGGAATTAAGGGGATTCGGCTTATCGCCGGGAAAACACCATGGCCTGCCGGCATTTATTATCCCATCGCACATGCATCGGACCGGCCGCCGGTGGTTCTTGAATTGCAGTGCTTATTTTTCGTCGGCTTGCAGAGCAGGGAACTCAAGGCTATTGTCCTTGGGCATGCCAGCAAAGCGGCCACGTGTCATTCTGAACGATCGTGCCCTGTTCGGTCCCCGGACGGGGGTAGGGCATTATATTGCTGAATTAACCGCCGCCATCGGGCAGGTGGATCCGGAAATAAATTTGCTTGCTGTTTATCAGACCTATTTCCCCCGCCGCCGTTCGAAAGGCCCTTTTGGACTATCCCGTGCCTCGGCTGGCGGTCCCTGCCGGCGCTGGCCGTGGTGGCTCAGACGAATGGCGCAGGGAACCTACAAGCAGGTCTTCAAAGCCACCGCCCGACTCAAAAAATGTACCCTCTACCACGAGCCTAATCATATACCCATGCCCTGGCACGGCCCGACTATCACTACCATCCATGATCTATCCGTCATACGCCACCCAGAGTGGCACCCAGACGACCGAGTACGCTGGTACGAGCAGGATTTCAATCCTTCCCTGTCGCTCAGCGAACATTTCATTACCGTATCGCAGTTCAGTAAACAGGAAATGGTCGAGCTTGGTGGAATCGATCCACAGCGGATAACCCCCATTGCCTTGGCCCCTCGAGCCGCTTTTTACCCTCGCCCCCAGGAAGAGATAAACCAATGGCTCATCGGCAATCAGTTACCCACGGAATATCTCATTTATGTGGGCACCATCGAACCGCGTAAAAACGTGGAGGGCACCTTGGCCGCTTATGCCCAATTGCCGAGTACGACACGTAAACATATCCCTATGTTGATTGCGGGGGCCGTCGGCTGGCAGCGAGAGAGTATGAAATCGCTGATCGAAAAGCACCGGCTTACCCAACAGGTCCGGGTGCTTGGATATCTTAACGATGAGGCCCTGGCCTCTCTTTATGCCGGTGCCCGGGCATTGGTTTGGCCGACCCTTTATGAGGGTTTTGGGTTGCCGCCTTTGGAATGCATGGCCAGCGGCACCCCGGTAATCACCAGTAATCTTAGTTCAATCCCGGAGGTTACCGGTGATGCCGCCATCCTGATCGATCCGGCCGACACCGTACAGATAAGCGATGCCATACAAAAGGTATTGGAAGATAAACAACTGGTCCAATCCCTCACCGACAAGGGCCTTGAACGCAGCAAGATGTTTTCCTGGGCCAGGTGCGCGGCCGAACATGCTACTCTTTACCGGCGATTCTCCGCAGATTAAAGCGGTAGGGCGGGCTTTGCCCGCCGTTTACTCACAACCCAGCGAATCCATCAGATCCAGGATCATCGCCGCTAATTCCGCTGCCGCCGGCCCGGAAACGAAATCGGGCGGCTTATCCTCACCATCAGTTTTCTTATAAGCATCCGCCAACTGCTGGCAGGCATCGGCAAACAGACCATCCTCAATCAGGTCGCCTGCCGTCTCGATCATGTTCTTTAGGGCATTCAATCGCTTGTCGGCCGACTTGCCCGGACCGTCGCCCCACAGACTGCCGTCGGCAACCGAATCGTCGATCAAGTCTTCTATGTCGTCAATGGTTACCTCTGGTGGAGTGGTATCTTCGACTATCACCGTGCGGGTGACTTGCGTTGCATCATTGCTACAGGCATCAGTAGCATTATATGTCACAATATATTCACCGGGGTTATTGGTGTCAACTACATCACCACCGATAATCACCTCAATCGCGACAGTATCACAGTTGTCCGTTACGGTGGCCCCTTGTTCTTCATAAATATCAATGTTGCACTCCAGGATGATAATCTCATCGCCGATTAGTTCGATCACCGGCGGGGTGGTGTCCTGAACGGTGATGGTCTGAACGGCAATAGTCTCATTGCTGCAGCCATCCGTGGCCGTCCAGGTCCGTTCCAGCACATAGCTGTTGGGGCAGCTGCCATCAGTCCGTTTTTCGTTGAATTGGACGGTGGGATTCTGGTCGCAGTTGTCACCGGCGGTTACAACCGCCGCTTCGGGCACCGCATCACACTCGACGGTTACGTCTCCCGGCACACCGGATAAAACCGGCGGAGTGGTGTCTACTACATTAATGATCTGCTCACAGGCACTGCTCTTGCCGGATTGGTCGGTTGCGGTCCAGGTACGTATTATCACCAACTCCTGGGAGCATAAACCTGAAGTAATGCTGTCTGAGAAGTCGATAGTCGGATCCGGATCGGTGTCATCGGTTGCCGTAGCCGTGCCGGTGGCACTCGGATCAGTTGACCCATCGCATTCAACGGTCGCCTCAGCGGGACAGGAGATTTCCGGCGGCAATGTATCATCACAGTCAATATTTTGCGCAATGTTGGCTTCCCCCGGCGTGATGCAGCGAACGCTGAAATCAACATTGTTCTGATCAGTATCCACTCCGTCGGGAAAGCGCGATATTCCTTTGTACTCCTCGGGCCCACCGGGAATATTGCTCCAGGGATCCAGTAGACCGGAACCCGACCCTTCCGTGTAGGGGGCACCGGTATCGCCTCCATAGCTCACCGTGTCGATCACAGCGTTATTGAAGCTAATAGCGACGGCGTCAGGAGTGCCATTCTGGATCAGGTTGGTGTCAGTGCTGACATCCAGGTCGCAGTTGTCAACATTGGCTGCGTTTCCGCACACCACAAAGTAGCCACCGGATTCCAACTCTAAGTCGGGTAGACTGATAATTTTATAGAGCACCGCCCCTCCACCCGATCCGTTGACCAGCTCAACAGCATATCCGGCCAGGTTGACACTGGATGTCCCGGTGTTCTTGATCTCGATGAATTCCCCATCGTCGGTACCCGGCTGATCGTAATCGATCTCGTTGATCACCAACTGGGCGGTGGCGGTTGTTGCCATGCCGGCAGACGCTAATACCAAGACTATTAAATAAATTATTACGTTTCTCATGATTTCCTCCTTGTTTGTTACATTTATGTGTCAAACCCTGATTTTATGATTACCAGGCACCAAACACAAAAAAGAAAACACCCGCCTAACGGCACAACTCTTTCTCGTCTGTATATTACAATGCACAAGAATAGTATAAAATCCCTGAATGCACCACAGAAGTATATCGGCACTATATCTGCAATTAAGTTATGTTCTGTTGAATGATCGCCGGAATTAAATACTCACCATAATTAATGAAAAAATATAGTAAGTTTGTAGACCTTCGGCCTGCTGATGTCGGCCCTGAAAATATGCAGGGGCAATGGTTCGCCGGCTAAAAATCCGGCAACTACCTGCAGCGGCCGACAGGAGAAAGGTTTTGGCGCCAGGGGCTCTGAAAAAGGTGGGCGGATCACGACCTACTTATTCTTTTCGGCCTTTAGTTGCCTGAGGTACTGCTCAATCAGGGCCAGCGCGGGTTCAGCTTCATCTTTATAATCCTGCGAGTTTTTCAATCCGGCCCGCATGTCATCTATGGCCCGCTGCATGATATCGAAGGTGGCCTTGCTCCGCCGCGACGCATTGGGCCGTAACTCGGCCATACGCTTTTCGATCTTTAACACCCGAGCCATTTCGCCCGTACCATTTATCAAATCCTGAAAGCGCC
>CP070790.1:426197-428922 GCA_020346805.1 Planctomycetota bacterium | reverse complement strand
GGTTTTATGGCCCGGGCAAAATGGGGAAACCAGATTTTATCGAGCGACTCGATGTCCACCAGGGTGGATCTCGAGTCGGCCATGTCGTAGTCGAGGCGGATCAACCTGGGCAGCCCTCCCTGTTCGATGGCGTTGACTGCCGCCTGATTTTCGAGCACCGCCAGATCCGCCTGCTGAGCGAAGTCTTTTTCCATAATCTCCGGATACAAGGCGTAGGCCATAAAGTAATTTTCGTAGCCGTAGGTTTGATATTGAATAAGCGGGAAGCTTTGAAAACCGTCGGTGTAGGGGCCTTTAAGGATATTGGTGCCCATCACTCGTTGTATGGCACACTCGGAGGCCGCCAGTTGTTCGATTATTTGGGGATCGGCGGGATCGAACGTCTCAATACGTCTCGCCCGCTGGGGGAATACAAATCTTTCCATATGCTCGATCACCGCTTCGGGTGAGTCGATCCTCATACCGTCGAGGACGATCTGCTCCGCCCCGGTAGTGGCGGTTCGCTCCTTTGCTGATTCGTGACCGGCGGGCCCCATGGTTAGCGGATTTCTCGCCAGGTACTGATCGATATAACACACCCCCGCTAATTCCTGGAAGGACACATAGACCTTATCCGGATCTTTTTTGAAGTCGCCGGGTGAATGGCCGGTCATCTGCTCCATGAAGGGGATATCCATTACGTGGATCAGCCATGAAGGGATACCTTTAGTCGGTTTCATATCAAGCGTAGCCCAGGTCAACTGTGCCCGCTTGCCCCATTTATTCTCGAATTCCTGGTAGTTGCTCCTGGCCATGGTGTCTCTCATATTCGAGTTCGCCCGGCGTTACTTTTGAGGATGCGAGGGTGAAAAACATCAATTTGTATCGCCGACACTATTGTATTCGATTAGTTTTGCAACAGCGATCTGAACCCGGCGATCATATAATCGACGATCTTTTCATCGGCAAGTAGTCCGAGTTTAGTCAGAACGGTACTATGGCCTTGGTGGTAAGCGTGGGCGCGGATCCAGAGGCCGCTTTCCACGGCCCGCCGATGGAAATCAAGGGCGTCCTCCACCTGCCTGAATTTCAGTCCCGCCAGATGCCTGAAACCTTGTGTCTGCTGAATACGATCGTTGAACTGGGTCGCTAAAGATGATAATCCCGACATTATCTGGTCGCCTACAGAAACGATTTGTTCCGAGACGGATTCAACCATGTCCAGACAACACAGGCCTACATAACTTGCCAGGGCCGCGCCGCCGTTGGTGTTCAGGGCGTCATACTGTTCGAGAATATCGTACTTACTGTTAAACAAAAGTGCCGACAGCGGATGGAATCCCGCGGTCATTCCCTTGCCCACCACGATCATGTCCGGTTTAACGCCTATGGAGGGGGAGTAGAGGATGCCGGGCTGCCAGAAACCGGTTTGGATTTCATCGATACACAAAGCCGCCCCGACCGCATCGCAGCATTCCCCGGCCAATCGCAGATAATCGGGTTCGACAAGTATCGCCTCGCGTTTCATCATCACCGGTTCGGCCCAGAAAGCCGCAATACGTTCACCATATTGGTTAAAGACATTTTGTAGTTGGCCCCGATCATTGGGTTGAACAGATATCACTTCCAGATTAGTCAAATACTCTCGCCACATGCCCCGCAGATATTGAGTGAACATGTCGGTACCGTGATAGTTGCCGTCAAGAACCACCATGATCGGCGGTCCTTTGTCACCTCGGCTGCGCTGGTAGGAACAGAGTTGCATTTTCAGGGCTGCCGCACAGGCCGATGTTCCGGTGCAAATTCCGATCAGTGCCTTGTCAATCGAGTGTGATCCATCTGGAGCATTGGCCAGAGCCACCAGCCGATTTGCCAGACACTTGACCGGTGCCTGGGGGATATTGCTGTGGTTGTCCCAGACAATCCCTGCCTTTTGTCCTTCTTCAACCGCCCGGCATAATTGGGGATGGTTATATCCCCATACCATCTGATAATGTCCCGAAGTGCAATCCAGAAAGAGTCGGCCTTCCTCGGTAATATAAAACAATCCTTTCCCTACCAAATAGTCCTCACCCTGGCTCGGCTGCCCCCCGCCGTAGCAGGACGGTAAAACCAGCTTATCTTCAGGATCGGTTGCGGAAATCCCTTTGATGCGTTGACCGACAAGTTTGAGTAACTCATCTGTGCTGTGCGTTTCCAGAAACTCCCGTCCGGCCTGCATGGCGGCCAGCTTCCGTTCGCTTAAAAGTCTGGAAATTAAGCCTGAGGTAAGAAGCATATCAAGAATCTACTTTTGTTCGCGATTAATGAATATTATTTCCTATCTATAAAGATAATAGTTGCTTAAGATACTGTAACAGATTTGGTTAAGAGAATTCCTTGGGTAACTCATAACCTTTGCGTCTGGGTCGGGATAGCTGCTTGTTGGCCTCGTCGTCGCCGACGAATCGCTCCGCCTTGGGATCCCACTTGAGCTTGCGATTCAATTCCCGGCAGATGTTCATAAGGGTGCAGACGGTGGTGGCGCGGTGGGCGATCTCCACGTCGGCGTTAGGCCTCTTGCGCGTCCGCATGCAATCGAAGAAGTTCTTCGTATGATCGACACCCTCACCGAGACCCGGTGCTTTAATCTCCGGAGGAGCGCCTTTCAGCAATTCCGGCGGATCAGCTATGCACTTGCCGCGAATGATCTCGATCTTGCCCTTATCACCGATGAAGATCGCACCCAAATCCTCATAGTGTCTCC
>CP070790.1:414806-426097 GCA_020346805.1 Planctomycetota bacterium | reverse complement strand
TTGTGATTACGATTATATGTGCTGGGACGGCCTATGCGGATCAGGTTTCTTACTCTGATTCAATTTCTCTGCAATCGACGAATTGGTCGAGTTCTATGAGCATACCGAAGTTTAATCCCACGTGGGGTATTCTACAGAGCATTGAGTTTTCGTTAAGCGGTCATGTTGAAGGGATAGCCAAATTTGAGAGTGAGGATAACGCCCCCGCGACGGTAACCATGGATATACAGGCGGATATAGAACTGCAACGGCCGGACCTCTCCACCATATTGATTACCATTCCGCTGGCCCAGACATCGGATAACGTAACGGCATATGATGGGAATACTGACTTTGGAGGTACATCCGGCCGAACCTATAGTGGTCTTTCGGCTGATCAGACCGAAACCACGACCAGCCCCCCGCCGGCCAGTGACTTGGTATTGTTTACGGGTTTTGGCAACATAATTTTGCCGGTTGATGCTACCGGTACTTCAACGGGCAGCGGGGCCGGTAATCTGATTCTACAGTTTTTGACTTCTGCTTCAGCAGAGGCGACGGTTACGTATATTTATGAAGTGCCCGAACCGGCCACTGTTTCACTGTTAGCTTTTGGCGGTTTGTGGATGTTGAGCAGAAAGCGGCGGTAATAAAAAACACCATATTAAGAATATTAACAGGGATCATCCGATTGTGGGTGGTCTTTGTTTTTGCGCACTCTGCTGGCGACTTACATGATAGGCACCGCTGGGGAAGTTGGGCCGGTGATGTAGTACGATTATTCTGATTGGGTATTCAGTGATACTTCCTGGACTTTGTATTGAGCCTCCAGAGTATCCAAATGATCATTAACTCCCGATTCATATGGATTTAATTCATAGGCGCGGCGGAAGGAGTCCAAGGCCAGGGCCCGATCCCCGATTTCCAAATAGAGTTTTCCCATAGCGGCATAGGCCTTTGCCGATTCGGGATTGATGGCCAACGCGGTTTTGTAGGAACGGAGGGCGTTGTCGTAATCGCCTCGTTCGCGATATTCGTTACCCAAATAAATATAGTGATCTGAGACACCTCGATTATTTTGGGCAACACGTTGGGCAAGTTTCAGGGCGGCGTCATATTTCCCTCTGGCTTCCAGGGCTTCGTTCTTGCTGGCGACGGCCTCCATGTAATTTGGCCAGGTTTTGATGGTATTGGTGAAATAAATTATGGCGGTGTCGAGTTCGCGGCAGGCGGCGGCGATATTGTCTTCGCGGAATTTTTCAGCGGCGATCACCCGATAGTTAAGACCCATGTAGTAATTGGCCTGGGCGTCATGAGGTTTTAGTTCGAGGGCACGGCGCAGGGTGGCCATTGATTGAATATATTGATGGTTGCGAAACTCGCCGATGCCTTGGGTTCTCAGGTCGTCGATGTTTTGGGTGCATCCAGCAGCAACGAAAGCAAGAACTGCTGAGATCAAAGAGAGGACAATTGGCAAACGAAAATGTGGTCGGTCTTTGTTTTTCATGACCTTATCCTCCATGATAAAGTCCGGATTCATCCGTGTTTTGGATTATAGTATATACGCTATTATCGGATATCAAGTAAAAAAGCTCTTATAATGGGTTAATATGTGTAAATCTTGGCGACAATTTGTGATTTTACGGCACGAGACCTCGGGAGCGGTACATTGGGATTTTATGTTTGATATGGGCGAGTTACTGGCCACTTGGCAGTTTAGGCAAGATCCGTGTACCTTGGAGGAATCCGATGTTTCGTCTCCGCTGCAGGTACGGCGGCTGAAAGACCATCGCCGGGATTATCTTGAATATCAGGGGCCAATCTCGGGTGACCGAGGTCACGTAACCCGTGTTTTACAGGGGGAATACGAGTTGGTAGATCGGCAACCCGGTAGCTGGACTTTTCGGCTGGCTGGGGGGGGATTCAGGGGAACTTATCAGTTGACGGTAATGGCGGATACGGCGGATATGTGGGAATGGCGGCGGATGGATCAATGACGGGGGAGGGGCTCGAAGGTGATGAGGATAGATCCAGGATCCAGTTGCAGGTTGGTAATTTTGAAGGGCTGCTTGCCGTTTTGCCAGATCCAGGCGTTGGGTAGAAGGATTCCATCAGCTAAGTCACTGAGATTGGGTAGTTTATCCTGTCCATATTGAGATTTTAATTGTTTTCCGGCCGGCCAAACCGACTGATCCAAAGCAGCGAGTTTTTCTTTAATCCATGATTTAGGCGTGCTGAGCATCCCGCCGGAGACCGCTGTAAGCCGGAGCATTATTCCGGTTGCAGTTACACCGACTTCCAGTCGGGCGCCGATCACTGTTTTCAGCATCTCTTTTCTATATGTGGCAGCCAGTCGGATGCCTTTGGGATCGATGGATACGAAGGGGTCGGAGAGGGAAGGGGGAAGCCAATCACGAGAGGGGGGCCAGATTTGTTCAAGGATGGCCAACCAGGAGTTGATCTGATCCTGGGTAAATCGGCAATCGAAGGGTTGATTTTGCTTGACCATTTTTTCACTAAGCTGGTCGAAGGTGGCCACCAGGTCATCTTTGACTTTTTGAAGGTCGTCGGGCGGGACGAGGATGGGCTGGTACCATGAGGGGATGTGTTGGAACATCATCCAGCAGGTTCCCAGCCAGAGCAGGGCCGCGGACGCCAGGGCGGTTACCATCCATCGCCATCGTTGCCACCAACGTTTTTTCATGCACAAGCCGGTAACCGCCGAAGGGATTGCTGTCAAGCCGCTAATGCATCGTTGATGGCAGCTTTTTGGAAAGATACCGGTTGAGGTGGCTTTTGAAGTTGATGGTTTTACATTGCCAGTAAAGACCGATACCTGTTACCCTTGTATTATCGGGCAGCCGGTGTCGAAAAACGGCTTTTTTGCCAATATGTATTAAAATACGCATATTGTGGTGCCCATTATGTTGCCGATTTCAAGGGCTTGCGGGGTGGCATTGGGGGGAGATTTTGTCTATACTCTTGGGTCTGGCTTGCTTTGAGAGGCGCGAGTGGTTCGTGCCGGCGGGTCGATGGTTCTTATTAATACGGATTTGCAGGTCCGCCCCTGTGAGTTTCGTGAACCACATGTCCGGCGGGTTTTCTGATTACAGTTACGAAGGTTATTAATGGTAGATTACAATTTAATAAATGATTTGGGTATAGATGACAACCAAATAGAAAAGGAGTTGGCTGAGGCTTTGGGGGCTGGCGCTCTGGAAGAGGCCATTGCGGCCAAGGTAGACGAAACAATCGGTAATTTTAAATCGGGTTCCATTCTTAAAGGCAGGGTCATCGGGACCGCCGGCGATCAAGTAGTAATTGATGTGGGCCTCAAAAGCGAGGGCTTGGTCTCGATGAACGAGTGGGATGATAAGTCGGCTATTGATATGGGCGACGAGGTTGATGTTTGGCTTGAAAACGTCGAGTCGGACAGCGGTCTGGTTTTACTAAGCAAGCGTAAGGCGGACCGCATTCTTAACTGGCAGCGGATTGTCGAGACTTCAAAAGAGGGAGACGATGTCAAGGGCCGAGTAATGCGCAAGATCAAGGGTGGTTTGTTGGTGGATATCGGTGTCCCGGTGTTCTTGCCGGCATCACAAGTTGATATTCGCAGGCCCGGTGATATCGGCGAATTCATCGGGCGCGAAATCGAAGCCAAGATCCTTAAGATCGATGTTGAGCGGCGAAACATCGTGGTCAGCAGGAGGAAATACATTGAGGAACAGCGTTACGTTGCCAAAGAAAAGGTACTCAATGAGATCAAGGTCGATCAAGTGCGTAAAGGGGTGGTCAAGAATCTGGCCGACTTCGGTGCCTTTGTAGACTTGGGCGGGATTGACGGATTGCTGCACATAACCGACATGAGCTGGGATCGGATCAATCATCCCTCTGATATATTGAAGATTGATCAGGAGATCCAGGTCAAGGTGCTGAGTGTTGACAGGGATAAGGAGAAGATTGCCCTGGGCATGAAGCAACTGACTGAGAATCCGTGGGAGAGCATTGAGGAACGCTATCCTCCTATGTCTCGGATTACCGGCGAGGTGGTTAATATTGTGAATTACGGTGCTTTTATCAAGCTTGAGGCCGGCGTCGAGGGGCTGGTGCATATATCCGAAATGAGTTGGACTCGCCGGATCAATCATCCCTCTGAGATGCTCAGTCTGGGCGATGGGATTGAGGTAGTGGTGCTGGAGGTCAATAAGGACAAGCATGAAATCAGCCTGGGTATCAAGCAGACGGAGACCAACCCGTGGATGCGGGTTGCGGAGAAGTATCCGCCGAACACCATCATTGAAGGCAGGGTCCGGAATCTGGCGAATTACGGTGCGTTTATCGAGATTGAAGAAGGTGTTGACGGCCTGCTGCATGTTTCGGATATGAGTTGGACGAAAAAAATCAGCCATCCCTCGGAGGTGCTTAAGAAAGGCGACATGGTTAAATGTGTTGTATTATCAGTGGATCAGGAGAAGATGCGTGTGGCCTTGGGAACCAAGCAGTTGACCGAGGATCCGTGGATCAATGCAATTCCGACGACTTATATTCCGGGTCAGATTGTTAAGGGTAAGGTAACCAAGGTCACCAACTTTGGTGTATTTGTTGAGCTGGAGCCCGATCTGGAAGGTTTGCTGCATGTGAGTGAGTTGGCCGATCACAAGGTTGAGGATCCTCATGATGAAGTGAAGGTTGGTACTGAAATTGAAGTCAAGATACTTCGGGTCGATCCGCAGGAGCGGAAAATCGGATTGAGTAAGAAGCGAGCGGAGTGGGCGACAGAAGACGGCACCGCCGGCGGACCGGGCAAGCCAAGGTCTCGACGGGGCGGCTTGCATGGCCCGGGGGAGGAATCAACGGATGTGATAAGTGAGTTTCCGCTTCGCAAGATGGATGCCGCCGAGTCAGAGGTTGGGGGGAGTGAGAAACCTTCAGAAGAATCGTCGCCGCAAAGCGAAGCGATAGCCGAGACACCAGGTGATCAAGTCGCTCCCGAGTCGGCAGAGACAACTGAGCAGCAAAAGCCGACTGCCGAAAGCGAAAAAGCGCCTGAAGCCGTCAAAGAGGATGATACGTCTACGGGGAGTGGCGACGACGATAGTGATGATAAGAAAGAAGCCCCACCTGAGGAGGATAAACCTGAAGTATAAAGTCATGTGAGATTGGATTTTATTGGGGGGCAGTATACGGCAGGTGTCGTGACCAGCGACAGCATATAGTTGTATGCGTTGGTTCGCCACGTTTTTTTGTAAGTATGTTTGTGGGAGTGCAGAACAATCGCAGTCGAGAGTGGATTACAATATTATTTAAAACAGATTGACGAAGCTCCGCTGTTGTCATCGGAGGAGGAGCGCGAACTTGGCGAGGCGATTCAGTATTCTTATCAGATTGATGAATTGTTTCGTCGAGGTGAGATCGACCTTCAAGAAAAGGAAGAGGCGCAGATCAAAGCGGCTGAAGCACGGGACCGGATGATCTTGTCCAATCTTAGGTTGGTAGTCAATATCGCCAAGAACTATTTGAATAGAGGCATGTCACTGGGAGACCTGATTGAAGAGGGCAATATTGGCTTGCTGCGCGGAGTGGAGGGATACGACCCGACCAAGGAAACACGTTTCAGCACTTATGCTTCCTGGTGGATCAAGCAGGCGATCAAGCGGGCACTGATCAATACGGTTCAACCGGTACATATACCTGCTTATATGGTGGCCATGATCGCTGATTGGAAGAAGGCGTCGGCAGAGCTGGAGAGCGAGCTTAATCGTCAGCCCACGCTACAGGAGATGGCGGAGTATATGGAACTTTCGGAGCGGAAGGTGCGGATAATTCGGCGAGCGGTAAAGGCTTTTTCCGCCCCCACGCAATCGGGAAGTGCGAACGGTACTTTTGGTTTGTCGGAGTTGTTAGCCGATGAAAAAACTCCCTCCCCGGAACAAGTGGTATTTAGTAACGCTGATACCGAGACCATCCGTAAGCTGCTGGAGCGTATCGATGAGCGTGAGGCGACTATTCTGACCATGCGTTACGGGCTTGATGACAAGCCACCGATGACGCTTAAGGAAATAGGGGCCAGGATCGGTCTTACCCGAGAGCGGGTTCGCCAATTGGAGCGTGAGGCACTTAAAAAACTTCGTCAGGCAATTGAAGAGTTGTGATATGGTCCTGATCGGCCCGGAAGAGCCTGATAATACGGTTTTTGTACCCTCCAATCGTTATTCTTTACCCTGGTTATCAAGATAAATTATCAGTATCGCCAAGTGGGTTTTTCGCTCTATCTGGCACGGATAATGCAGGGTGAGTTTTGTTTGTAAACTGTTGAAAAATAAAATCATAAGTTCATTTGACCATGCCCAAAATACGTGCTATATTTTCAAGTCTTACCTATTGGCGAGGTGAATGGAATAAATATAGCATAAATCTCTGTAACCGATGTTCAAATCTGCACTTATAGCAGTTTGATCATGTCATTTGATGTTCTTGGTTATGGGGTTACGGGTGACCTTGAGGATATAAATTGGCATTAGTTGACCGTGAAACGTTGACACGGCAGATTCGAGATGCCGTGGATATACTTGACGTAGTCGGAAGTTACGTAACGCTTAAACGAGCGGGGAATAGCTTCAAGGGATTATGTCCATTCCACGAGGAAAAAACGCCCTCATTTCACGTTAATCCTTCCCGGCAGATCTTTAAGTGCTTCGGCTGCGGCGCGGGTGGAGATGTGTTTAAGTTTATTCAAAGGAGGGAAAGGATCGATTTTCTTGAGGCCAGGAGGCTCCTTGCCGATCGGGCGGGGATTTCACTCGAACAGGAAAAAGGGATTGCTCGTAGTGGTCCTAATAAAGGCGATCTGGCCCGCGTCAACCAATGGGCCCAGAAGATTTTCCGTCGAAATTACGAAGGACCAAACGGCCAGATGGTTCGTAAGTATGTGTCTGAACGAAAGATATCGGACCAGTCGGCAGAATCGTTTGGCATAGGTTGGGCGGTGGATAGCTACGATTCGCTGATTCGACAGGCATCGGAGGCCAATTTGGAACTCAAGTTGCTCCTGGCCGCGGGTTTAGTCAAGGAAAGGCCCTCAGGGGGTTATTATGACACTTTCCGCAACCGTTTGATGTTTCCGATTAGCGACGTGAGTGATCGAGTCGTCGGTTTCGGCGGACGTACCATGGGGAACGACGCTGCCAAGTATTTGAATACCCCAGCCACCGCGTTGTTCGACAAGGGAGCAAATCTGTTCGGCCTGGATCGGGCTCGGCGGGTAGCGGATAAGGTCGGCAGGATTGTGGTGGTGGAAGGATATACCGATTGCATAATGGCCCATCAATTCGGTTTTAACGAATGTGTGGCGACTCTGGGGACGGCCTTGACCGATATTCACGCCAATATCATTCGTCGTTATACCGATCGTGTCATTCTGTTGTTCGATTCCGACGAGGCTGGTTCGCGAGCGGCGGATCGGGCCTTATCGGTCACCTTGACCGGTGGTTTGGATGTTTTCCTGGCCCGGGTGCCGGAAGGGCAGGATCCATGCGATTATTTATTATCGGCCGGTAAATCAGGCTTAGATTCGGTCTTGAATGAAGCGATGGGGGCGCTAGAATTTAAATGGAGGCAGGTAAGTCGGGAATACGACGCAACTAATACAGGACCCGGTCGACGACGAGCAATTGAAGCTTATCTGCAACAACTCTCTTCCTGGGTGGGGCAAGGAGCGATAGATCAGATCCAGAAGGGGTTGCTGCTAAATCAGTTAAGCAAGATTTTGTCGTTGCCCCCTGAGGATTTGCACGGGCAGCTTCAAAGTATGACCAGACGGTCACCTGTATATCCCGTGGTATCAAGGGAAGGGGAAGAAAATGTTACGGGTGCCACAGCCATTCAAATAGGAAAAAATGCGGAGCAGGTGGCCTTACAGCAGATATTGGAGGTATTGGTAAATAGGCCGGAGCTTTATCCGACGGTAGAAAAATATTTTGATCCAGCGCGGATTGTTGATCCGGTTTTGTCGGCGATTGCTGTCGAATTGTTGGCTATGCTCAGATCGGATGGTGCCTTTCGGATTGATGAATTGATCGGCCGTTTTGAGTCTGTCGAGTATGGTCGGCTGATCACCGATCTGCAGATTCGGGGCGAACGCCGAGGAGGCTATCAGGCGGTGATTGAAGGAGTGATACCGTGCCTGGAGTCGGTGGACCAGACGCGGCGAGCGGCAATGGCGGCAGATGAGATTCGCAGGCGAAAAACGAACAATGATTTGGCTGAGCAAGAGGCTTCTGATGAGGATAAACGACTGCTGGAGCTTGCCGACGGAATGAGGCGTCCACATTTTTCCACGGCTAAGGCCCGAAAGAGATTCATGGGATGAAGTCAATAGCGATGGTTTGATCAGGATGGATTGCATGATGAGAGCGGCGATGGTGGTTGGTGTATTAGGTATAGCAGGCGGGAGCGGGGGCCTTTTAGCTGATATCACGCGGGGATAAGCGTGATCTGTATAACGGATGGAGAACAAAATGGCAGAAGTTGATTTGTCCGTGAAAGATCCGGTTGATCTTGCGATTGATGAGTTGCTGGAGCGAGGTCGCAAACGGAAATATCTCACCTGGGAGGAGATGAACGAGATTCTTCCGGATGAGGCCATTCACCCCGATAAACTTGAAGCGGTAATGATGGCCCTCGAAGAGAGCGGCATCGATATGATCGACGAGGCGGAGGCGGAGCGTCTGGGGGGTATTGAGGAGGCCACAAAAGATCAACAGCAAACGGATTTGGACAGGAAAGGGATCAAGCAGCCGACAGAAGAGAAGCTCAGTCTGGGTGTGGCCGGGTTGGAGGAAAGCGGTTCTCGCAGGATTGATGATCCGGTTCGTATGTATCTTACCCAAATGGGCGAGATACCGCTGCTGACTCGCGATCAGGAAATTGCCTTGGCCAAGAAGATCGAACTTACCCGCATGGCATTTCGCAAGCTGGTGTTGGAAAGCGATTATTGCATTACCCAGGCGGTGGAAATTTTGCAGCAGGTAAGTGACGGCCGACTCCCCTTCGATCGGACCATGAAGGTTTCCACTTCCGAAGCCCTGGCCAAGAATACCATTACCAAGCTGCTTCCGGGGAATATTGCCACCGTGCGCAAACTGATGGAGATCAATCAGGAGGATTTCGAGAAGCTTAAAAAACCGCGAGCATCCGCTTCCAGCAGAACCAGAACGATTCAAAGGATGAATAACCGTCGGCGTAAGATCGCCAAGCTGCTGGAAGAGTTGTCGCTGCGTACCAGTAGAATTATTCCGCTGATGAGGAAGCTGGAATCGGTTCACCGCAAGATGATCCAACTTGAAAGGCGGGTAGAGGCCGATCAGAAGCGACAACGGATCCCCGTGGAAGATCTGGAAGCGATGATAGATGAGTTGGAGGGATTGGAATCTTTGGTGCTGGAATCCGGCGGACAGTTGGGTCAGCGTCTGATTACCATGCGGCGGGTGTTCAGTGAATATGAAGACGCCAAGCGCAAGCTGTCGGGCGGGAACCTTCGTCTGGTGGTTTCGATTGCCAAGAAATATCGCAACCGGGGTTTGAGTTTTCTGGATATTATTCAGGAAGGCAATACCGGTTTGATGCGAGCGGTGGACAAGTATGAGTACCGCCGGGGTTATAAGTTCAGCACCTATGCGACCTGGTGGATACGTCAGGCGATTACCCGTGCCATCGCCGACCACGCCCGGACCATTCGTATCCCGGTGCACATGATCGAGACCATGAGCCGGCTTCGCAATATTTCCAAGCAGTTGTTGCAGGAGCTTGGTCGGGAGGCGACCATTGAGGAGATCGCCAGGCGGGCCAAGATGCCGGTGAGCGAGGCCCGGCGGGTGATGAAGATCAGCCGGCACCCCATTTCGCTGGATCGTCCGGTAGGCGAGAGTGAGGATTCGTATTTCGGTGACTTTATTGAAGATGATGCCGCCGACTCTCCGTTGTCGTCGGCGGGCAGCGAGATGCTCAGGGATCGGATCGAGGAGGTCCTGAAAACCCTCACCTATCGGGAACGTGAGATCCTTAAACTCCGTTACGGCATCGGAGACGGCTATACCTATACGCTGGAGGAGGTGGGCAAGATATTCAAGGTCACTCGCGAGCGGGTGCGCCAGGTTGAAGCCAAGGCCATCCGCAAGCTGCAGCACCCGGTACGGGCCCGCAAACTGGAGGGGTTCCTGGAGGCCAGAGAGCATGCGGAAGAGGAGGAAGAAGAGGCCCAGGCGGAGGCGTAGCCCGGTAGTAGAATTGAATCCCGATGAATCGGGCCAGAACTGAGAAATTTCCGGTGCGAGAGTTGTTTGCCGCACCGTTTTTTTGCCCCTTGTTGGGCCGAATATTTTTATACACGGGTGAATTGACCGTCAGTTCAGGGGAAAGGTTCGGCTGTATACGGCTATGCAAGGCGAGCGATTGGCGTTGGGATCGTTGGGGATAAACCAGAAGAAATGCGTCTCCGAATATGGTGGCGGCGGTGGCGGTGGGTTAGGGTTAACAAAGGCATTTCTATTAAGTATCAGCCAGGTTTGGCCTGGATAGGTTGTAGTGTCTATGGAATTGATTCGAAATATTATGCCATCTTCTCGTACTATGAATCCGTCTTCAGAGAACGTGTTGGACTCAATCGGTTGTCCGCCAATAGTTGCTGACGAAACATCTATGTAGGTACCCCTCTCACCGGAAACAGTGAGTGGATTATCATTTCTGACAGGTGTTGCCCAGCTTCGGCGGTTGACGAAGACGACGAATTGTGCGCCAATTCCCCCGCCCGTCAGATTAAACTTTCGTAGGAGGACCGACCAGGTATAGGACGGCTCTGTGTCTTCGATATTGCCGTTGATCCGCTGCGGTATGGTCCAGGTATATAGCAGAGGATTGGGTGGTGGATTTGGCCCGGCAAAAGTCCCGGGAATCGAGGGATAGTAACGCGTATGTGCCCCGAGTTCGAGAGTACCAGAGCCGTCATCTAAGGGTGCACTTAACCAATCATTTATGAGTAACGGATTTGCACCACCGGTTAGAAGCTCATTGGTTAAAGGTTGGTTAGGCTGAAGAACAAAGTTATCAGATAGTGCCCCGCGGAATGTATACGGCGCCGCGGTAGGATCAGGTAATTGGTCTCCGATTCGCGTCATAGGGTTTGGATCGTCCAGCAGCATTTGCAGGGTGGTAAAGGCTTCGTTGGCCACCAGGGGGGCGATGGTTTCTTCGGCGACAATGCGGGCCTGGTCGAGGCCGACCGGGAAGGTGGCGGCGACCATCAGCATACCCAGCCC
>CP070790.1:410568-414706 GCA_020346805.1 Planctomycetota bacterium | reverse complement strand
TGCCGCCTGTCGAATTGAAGGTATCTTTTCATTAACACCTGCATGGCGGCTTAATATGGGAAGAAAATTGCGATGGGCGATCTTGGCCATGGTGGTAATAACACTTTCCCGCAGGGCTGGGTTCTTAATGTCAGACTTGGTTCGGGCCAGCAGGGCGGCCACCACCAAGTTCAGCAAATCGGGTTTTGGTTCGGGATTCATTAATAATCCCAGGGCAGTTGCCGCCTCTGCCGCCACTCTGGTTACCGGATCGTTTAATCCCTTGATGCAATCCGGTATCGAGTCCGGATCTTCCAATAATCCCAGGGCTTTGTATATTGCCTCACGCACCTGCGGCGATTGCTTCTGCTTAAGCAGGGCCCTTATACCCGGAGCATCCTTTTTGTTTCTTAGATCCCGGAGTATCTCAATCAGTCGAATACGAACCGTCTCATCGGGATCGTTAAGCATGTTGCGGATTTGTTGCAGTATACCGTTGGCGGGTTCGGTGCCTTTACCCATTGCCTCATGAGTGATTTCCAGGGCAATCAGGCGATCGTTTACCAGCGACGACTTGAGCCAGCTAAGCAGCAGCTTGGGACGGTCGGCCTCGGCGGTCCGCTCGTAAAGTAGCTTTAGGTGATAGATATGACTTTTGATTAGTTCCTGGGCATGTTGCCGCTCTCGATAAGACTTTAACTTTGCCACTACTTCGGGTTCGGTATATACCCCCAAGGCGGTAGCCGCGGCTTCGCGCAAAGTGGCATCATTCTCATCCAGTAGTGCCAGTAAAGGTGGAATGAAGGCCGGATCTGGAACCTTGATCTCTGCGATGGCCTCGCATACCGCCAGCTTGCCCGCTTCGTTGTTTTTCAGCTTGAACAGGGGCAGCAGGGCCTTCAATCCGTCGGGCGATCCCGTCTTGAAAATCCTGATGGCGGCTTGTCTCCGGGTGGCGGCATCGGTCTCTCCGACTATTTTGACCAGCTCTGCCGCCACAATCTCCGCCGTCGTAGGCTTGGCCGGAGCACTGGCGGGGGCACTGGCCGGGGCTGTGGCCGGGGCACTGGCGGGGGCTGTAGTCGCCGGGGTACCGGCATAGGCGTCGGGTCCGCCGGTTGCAATCGTAAGTAGCAGCATCGCGGTGAGTGCCGGCAGCATGTAAATCAAGCTGCAACGGCAACTTAATGGCCGCGGTGATTTGGCTGGCATCCGCTGATTTACGAGACGTCTCATCTGTTTTGAATTTCCTGTCTTTTTACCCACCAGGAAAGTTGAACCCGATTGTGATACCTTGCTTCTACCCTTTTTGTCTTAAATCCGCAAGTATCCCGCACATAGAACATATCCCGGATGTATAAAAACCTGTAAATCCCCCGTGGGTTTTTACACATTTGAAATGGCCGGGTTGCACTGTTTGTGCAATTACCACCGGGGCTAAGGATTAAACGGGCCTGTGGGGCGATCCCGTCGCGGGAGGATGCTTATTGGTTTAGCGACTCGTGTCCGCGTCTCAGGCCGAGACTCACGATCCGCTGTATGAGTTCTTCGTAACTGATACCGGCGGCTTCGGCCGACTCCGCGAAGTCTTCGCCATAGGCCAGTTGGGGATTGGGATTGGCTTCCAGCACATAAAGTTTGCCATCCTCGGTCAACCGAAAGTCCATACGGGCATACCCGCTGAGGCCCAGATAGCGATAGATACGCTTGCAGAGCTTGTTTATATGATTATTTATTTCCGGCGAAAGATCCTTGGCCGCCTGCGTCTTGATACCCATCTTCTTCTGGTACTTCATGTCCCACTTGACCTTGGCAGTAGCGATTCGGGGAACGTCTTGGGGCATCTTGGTAAACATCATTTCCCATATGGGGAATAATTGAAGGCGGTAATTGCCCAGCACCCCGACATAAAGTTCACGCCCCTCGATATATTGTTCGGCAATGGCATCTGTGCCGATACGTTCGTGAACGAAGGTCACACGTTCTTTCAACTTATCATCGTCATCGACGATCGACGCCTGGGATATTCCCATAGATGCTTCCTCAATCAGCGATTTCACGATCAGGGGAAACTGCATTCGGTTGGGACGTCTGATCGCTCTGCCGCGAGGAAAGACGGTGAATTCAGGCACACGTATTCGGTGGTAGCTGAGGATCTGCTTGGACAGGGCTTTGTCTCGGGCCAGCATCATGCCTCGGGGATTGCAGCCGGTGTAAGCTATGCGGCGCAATTCAAGATAGCTGACCACATTCTGGTCGTAGATGGCCTCGCCGGCGAACTCCTCGAGAAGGTTAAAAATAATATGGGGTTTCAGTTCGTCGATGGTTCTACGAATTATGCCCAGTTCGTCTTTAACCCCCAGTGAATGGACTTCGTGACCCAGGTTATGAAGGGCGGCAGTGACGTCGTACTCCATTTTCCAGGGTTCGATCTCTTCATCGGTCAATCCCTCTATGCTGTCGGGAGGAACCAGGTCTTTGTCCATCAGTGCCAGGATACGAAGTTTTCTCATAACGCTCACATGTCGACGCGATGGCGCCCGCTATGCAGGTGGTTCATCGTTTGTACGGTTAAAAGTATAGCGAAATCCATTTTCAATTGTTTTTCCGGCCCCACCACGCGGAGTTTTAATTCGCTGCATCGGCCGATCATTTCCTTGAGTACCAGATCCAACGCGTATTGGTATTCGCCGGTCCAACGGGATACCAGTCGGCGTACTTCACTTCGATTGCGGCGGAGAAAGGATGCCGCCGCCTCATTTTTCGCATCCTCCGGGGCATCGGAAAAAAGACGCCTCAGATCGTGATCGTAAAAGTCAGGGTACTCCAGAGAATAACGGGCCCGTTTCTGTTCATAATATTCGCGGAGCGTTTTGTGGATTCTATCGACCGGTTCGATTCGGGCCCGCGACTTTACCGGAGGGCTCTTGCTCGCGATTTCCTGCATCAATTCATCCACGTATTCAAGCTTTTTCAAGGCCGGCCAACCCTGGTATCTCTTTCTCCATAATCCTTTGGATCTTAACCACACCGCAAAGGTCTCGGCAAAGTCCTCGTCGGGGTGACTTTGAGCGTACCAGAAATCCAGGTGGAGAACGTAGTTCTTGCTGTAAGCCCTGGGTTTATAAAATTCCGGGTATGGTTTAGAGGATTTGCCGAACAGTTGCTGCCAGCGTCGACGCCTGTGCAGTCGATAGGCATGATCGATGGTATGTCCGATTTCGTGACGGATGATCCGCATGCATGTTTCCTGAGAGCCGCCCTCCACTTCCAGCATTTGGCTGCGTTCAAGTCTCATCAGGCGTGGATGAGCCAGGTAGAAGGGGATAGCTGCACCGGGTATACCGTCCGGGGTGAACCATTCTTCGGAGAACCAAAAATGCGGCCTGAAACGGATTTTTCGTCGCTCCAGTTCCTCGAATGCCTGCTCTATGTATTGCTCGATCGGTGTGCCTTCTATCTTGATACCCAGGTCACACATTCTCATATTGAGCAGTTTTTCGTTCGGCCAACTGGCCCACTTCGGCCGTTTGCCTCGATGTCTGTTTAACGGTGTTCTTTTGGATGCCCGTTTTTTCTTGTGTTTCACTTGAGTCTTCATGTTTATATTTGTTAACAAAACGCGGTGCTTGGAAATCTGTTGTTACTCTGATTATTGTTTTGTTTTTATCAAACCTCAATAATGAATGCCAAGAGGGTATGACGCCGACCCATTACTGACTCGGGGAATTTTAGTATCCTCCAGGCATTGGAGATATCACAATTTATATCAATGCCATAAACAACCACAAGTGTCAAAATAGGCCTATGGTGGGGCGCCCGACTTTACCGAGCAGGTGATAGCCTTTCTAGGGGGCTTTACCCGAATTGAAATAACTGTTTCTTGACGGTTTATACCTGGCCGGAGTCTGGTGAAATTATGGTGCGGATATGAAAAATACATTTATGTGACGAAATTCCGCCAATTGTGGTCAAAAAGCGTAAATTGGCTACGTTTGCACCAATTTTTAAAGAGAAAGCATTTTTCGGGATATTTGCTTTAATACATAGAATACATAAAAAGAGAAGGTGCCGCCGTGGCGCGGGCACCTTCTATTGGATAATGTCGTATCTTCGGCACTCACAGAAGAAACGACCGCTGCTGCTGGTATAAATGGTT
>CP070790.1:406239-410468 GCA_020346805.1 Planctomycetota bacterium | reverse complement strand
TCTTCAATCCGAATTCCCAATCCCATTATTGAACGCCAATGGTATCTGGAAACTTACAAGTTTGGAGCAGCCACTCGCGAAAACACGCCCCCCATCAGCCTGCAAGGCCCCTGGACGGCAGATAATGGGAAGATCCCGCCCTGGAAGGGAGATTATCATCACGACCTCAACACCGAGCTTTGCTACTGGCCCTGTTATTCCGGCAACCGTTTGAATTATGGTTTGGGATTTCTAAACTGGCTTTGGAAGACAAAAGAAAATGCCAGGATCTGGACGCAGCGTTTCTTCAATAAACCGGGGTTGAACGTGCCCATGACTGCCGACTTGAATGGTAATCAGATCGGCGGATGGCATCAGTACACTCATTCATCTACCACCAGTGCTTGGCTGGCCCACCATTTTTATCTGCATTGGCGATACAGTATGGATACCGATTTCCTCCGCCGACGCGCTTATCCATATCTGCGAGAGGTGGCCGTCTTTCTCGAATCGGTTACCGAACCCGGACCTGATGGTAAACGAACTCTGCCGTTAAGTTCCTCACCCGAAATAAGAGATAACCGCCTTGAAGCATGGTTCCCCTCGATAACCAATTACGATCTGGCCCTGATACGATGGTTATTCGCGGCCGCTGCCGAGTTGGCTGATTTGCTTGATGAAACTGAAGATGCCAAACGATTCAGAAACGTGCTTGGCGAGATGCCTGATTTTGCCTTGTCGGGCCAGGATCGGCGATTGCTGGTGGCCAAGGATTCTTCCCTGGAAGCATCACACCGCCATTTTTCCCACTTGATGGCTATTCACCCGTTGGGACTGATTCGCTGGGAAAACGGTCCCGAAGATCAGCAGATTATATTGGCTGCTATGTCTGAATTAAAACGCCTGGGCACTTCCCAATGGTGTGGTTACAGTTTTTCCTGGTACGCCAATTTGGCGGCCCGGGCCCGTGATGGAGCATTGGCCGAACGGGCTTTGGAAATCTTTTCCACCGCTTTTTGTCTGCGAAGCAGTTTTCATTGTAACGGTGACCAGAGCGGCAAAGGATATTCGCGCTTTAAGTATCGCCCCTTTACCTTGGAAGGTAATTTTGCGGCCGCTGCCGCCATTCAGGAGATGCTGCTTCAGAGCTACAGCGGGACAATTCGCGTTTTTCCTGCTATCCCTAACCAATGGAAAGACATATCCTTTACTACCTTGAGGGCTGAGGGTGCTTATCTGGTCTCGGCCGAACGATGTGCGGGGATGAATCAGCGAGTTGAAGTTTTGTCAGAGGCTGGTGGAATGTGCAAGATAGAGAATCCTTTTGCCGAGACGGAATTTAAAATTGAAGGTGCAATAAAAGATTCGGTGCAGCAGGCAGGTGATGAACTGCGCATCCGGATGTCGCCCGGGCAAAAAGTTGTTCTTGCTCGAGCAGGCAAATAAAAAACTCATGAGGGATGGATGTTTTAAAGATTATTCGCTGAAACTATGTTGAAAAAGTCATCCAATCGTCGAAATCGTAGTATGCGAAAGCGATCACATCGGCACAGATGACCGGAGTTTTGTGATTATGGAGAATAAAAACCTGTCACGTCGTGTTTTCCTGCATCGCGTTGGTGTGGGAACACTTGGTCTGGCCACGGGTTCGCTGGGACAATCGTTGGCCGTTGCGGAAGAGTCCGAAAGCATAACCCGGTTGACCGAACATCTGATCGTCTATCACGGTCACATCAATGTTGGTATTGTGCGTGACGGCAATAAAGCCTTTTTGATTGATTGCGGCGACGGGAGTGTGGCCAACGTTCTTGAGGATCTTGAGATTAGATCGGTTGATCAGGTTATTTTCACCCATCACCATCGAGATCAGGTCTGCGGCGCCCATCCGTTGGCTGTTGGCGGTACTCGCATTGGTGTGCCTGCTGCAGAGCGGGATTACTTTGACAAGGTAGCCGACTACTGGAACGATCCCAAAAATCGCTGGCATGTCTACTGTTTCCATCCTCATCATATCATGCTTGCCGAGCCGGTTCGAGTCGACATCACGTTTAGCGACGGCGATGTGCTGAGGTGGGGGCCGGCGAAGATTCGTGTACTCACTACGCCGGGACATACCGACGGTTCGGTGAGTTATCTGGTTGAAGTCGATGGCCAGAAGGTAATCTTCTCGGGTGATGTAATCGCTGATGAGGGCCGAGTGTGGGATATCCATAGTCTGCAAAAAGGCTTTCGACGGGGAAACCGTCAGATAAGGGACTACCACGGATTTCTCGGTGCTCGAACCGAGCTTGTGGAAAGCCTTGGTCGTCTTAAGAGCGCTAAGCCGGATACTCTGGTTCCATCCCACGGTCATGTCATGACCGATCCGATAAAGGCGATCGATAAACTCATCCAGCGCCTCGAAGTCTGCTACGACAAATATGTTTCTATCTCCGCCCTTCGCCATTATTTCCCGGAACTATTTGTCGATTATGCAGACCGTAAGGATCATATGGTCATTCGCAAGGGAAAGACACCTCCGACCTGTCTTCGCCACTACGGTACCACATGGATACTTCTGTCGAAGGACAAAGCCGCCTTGGTTATGGACTGCGGCGCAAATAGTGTGGTCAGGAAGATCAGGGAACTCATCGACGAAGGCGAAATTAGTGCCGTCGAAGGGCTTTGGGTAACTCATTATCATGATGACCACGTTGACGCCATACCCGAATTCCAGAAGACCTTTAATTGTCCCTGTATAACCGACCGGTCGGTGGCCCGAGTTATTTCCAACCCGCTGGCCTGGCGACTACCTTGTGTTTCCCCCAATAAGGCTCGGGTGGATCGTGCCACAAATGACGGGGAATCCTGGCAATGGCGTGAGTTCAAGATGACCGCTTATCATTTACCCGGTCAGACACTGTACCACTCGGGCCTGCTGGTGGAGGGGCAGGGCTTGCGAATGCTGTTTGTCGGTGACTCTTTCACCGCGTCCGGCATCGACGATTACTGCACGAGCAATCGTAACTGGCTCGGCAGGGGTGTTGGTTTCGATCGATGCATTGCATTGATCGAAAAACTTAAGCCAACCCATATCTTCAATTGCCACGTGAAAGAGGCCTTTGATTTTACACCCGAACAGTGTCATTTTATGAGAGCGAATCTGGCTGAGCGGGAAAGGACCTTTGGCGAGCTGGTTCTCTGGGACCATGCCAACTACGGCATGGATGAACAGTGGGTTCGGTGCTACCCCTACGAGCAACAGGCAAAGGCCGGTACCCGGGTAGAACTTCGCGTAGTGGTGACCAACCATTCGAAAGAACGGCGTACTTTGTCGTGCCGAGCCGTCCTCCCTCGGTTGTGGGATGGGAGGGGGACGGCAGCCAGTACCAACTGGGCTAAAGCTGACATACCCGCCAAGAAAGAAGGGGAGGTGGCGCTTACGTTGGATATTCCCGCCGACGCCCAACCCGGCCGCTACGTTATCCCCATTGATGTGCGTTATGGAACGTGGAACCTGCCACAGTTCACGGAAGGTATCGTTACGGTGTAAGTGTGTACTTGGTATTATTATGTCGGAAAAGATGGGTGGTAAAGCTTGCACAGTACAAATTGATAATCTCAGGTAAACGATTGGTGTTTGCCATATTTCAATGCTTTTGATAGCCTTTGAGGGGACTTGTTACCAAACAGGCGAATCAGGAAAAAGTTGTGAATAACTTAAAGGGTTTACTTTCTTTTACGGATGATAAGCAGAGAGTCGTCGCTCAAGCGCTGAGTGAAGCTGCTGGTATAAGTGTGTATCAGGATTCTGTGTCACGTGGGGAAGAGGAACTGCTGGCGTTGGCCCGCGACCGCAGGGAACTAAAGTTGCTGCTGGTCGATAAGGACGGTCGACTTTCGATTACGGATGCGGATCGAGAGGCGGCCAATATGGTGCGTCAACGTCTGGCTTGGGCCGTGCCGAAGGTGTGCGGATTATCCACCTCGATAGGTTTGGGGGATCGGCTGGGATTGGCCACACCGGGACACCTGCGGGCCATTGAGGGAACCGGATGCGTACCTTTCCTGGCCCAGCAATCCATACGTGAGATGACCCGAACGCAACGAACACCTGCCCAGGTAATGGACGATGCTATGTGGGGTGTTTGCCAGGTCGGTTGGCGTGAGGGATTCGGGAGTGATGCCGACCATTTAAAGACTCCGGTCGATATCGATACCTGTCTCGAGGTCGGATTTACCATGTATACCTTTGACCCTGGCGATCACGT
>CP070790.1:394934-406139 GCA_020346805.1 Planctomycetota bacterium | reverse complement strand
TGTTAATCTTTGGTATGGCTACGGGAATAATCCTTATTGCAATCTGGTCGACGAGCAGGATATGGCGGTTTTGGCGTTTGGGCCGATAGCGATTGAGTTATCGGTTAAAGAAGACAGATAGATAAAGCATCATTCAAGCTTGTATTTTATAAATTTGCCACGGGCAAGCTTCGCTTGTCTATACCACCCGGCCTAAGCACTGGTTAATAGAGAGTATTTAATGGATGAAAACGAGCATACAGATCAGTCCTCGGTTGAAGGGCAGGATATCGATATTTCGTGGGAGCAGGTCAAGGTTTATTTGAAGCGGTTGGGTCCGGTGAGTGTGCTGGCGGCGATAGCGGCCAGTATGCCGGCGATCGGTGGTTTTGTGCTGTTGGGGACGGTGAAGTGGTCGGCGGGGTGGTTGCAGGCCAATGATGAGTTGGGAGTGGTTTGTTATGTTCTGGGTTTTTCGGTGATGGCGGGATTGGCCTTGCTACCGACTTATGCCCAGGCATTTGTGGGGGGATGGGCGTTCGGTTTTCAGGTGGGGGTGATGGCGGCTATCGGGGGATTCATGGGAGCGGCGACGATCGGTTATGTGATTGCCCGGCGGGCTTCGGGGGATCGGGTGGTTACGATTATCGAAGAACACGCCAAGTGGAAGGCGGTTTGTGATGCCCTGATCGGGGGCGGGTTCTGGAAGACATTGGGGATTGTGACCCTACTGCGTTTACCGCCCAATTCGCCGTTTGCGATTACCAATCTGGTATTGGCCTCGACGCGGGTGCCGACGGTTATTTATTTGCTGGGGACGTTATTGGGCTTGACGCCGAGGACGGTAGCGGCGGTGTTCATCGGGGTAGGGGCCTCCGATTTAACTTTGTTCGGTCCCAGATGGCTGACCATAACCGGTATTGTGTCTGTAATTGTGGTCGTGATTATCATCGGTACCATCGCCAACAAGGCGGTTACCAGGGTGACCGGTGGAGAAGAACACTTAAAATCACAAAATTCAAAAGCATAAAGCATATTGATTATGTCATAAGTGTGCTCAGGTTCTTTTTGGAGATAATTATTGTCATCAATTCGAGAAATGGTCAAGCAACTGGCGGAAGAATATATAGCCAGGGGCGATCCGTTGGGTTGGCATGAAGAGTTGTATCGGCTTGCTGGCGGTGATCCTGCGGTTATTCCATGGGCCGATATGAAATGTAATGTCAACTTTCTTGAGTGGGTTCAACGATGTGATCTACACAGCGAAGGTAAAACCGCTTTGGTTATAGGTTGCGGTTTGGGTGATGATGCGGAAGCATTGGCGAGGTTGAATTTTGAGGTGACTGCCTTTGACATTTC
Source organism: Planctomycetota bacterium (assembly GCA_020346805.1). Lineage (GTDB taxonomy): Bacteria > Planctomycetota > Phycisphaerae > UBA1845 > PWPN01. The sequence continues at coordinate 404,801 of CP070790.1, read as the reverse complement.
TCCGACGGCTATCGAATGGTGTCGAAAACGATTCCCCGATTCGAAAGTACGCTATCTGGTAGCAGATCTTTTTGAGCCCGGCGAACTATTGCAACGTAAATATGATTTTATACTTGAGGTCTATACCCTTCAGGTCCTGCCGCCCAATCTGCAACAGCGGGCTATGTCCTGTATTGCCCATTTTTTGACGGATGGCGGGACGTTATTGGTTATTACCCGTGGGCGAGATGATGAAGAGCTACATGGTAGCGGTATGCATTGGCGATTATCACACGGTGATCTAAACGGATTTGTTAAAAGCGGATTAAGGGAAGTATCTTTCGAGGATTACATGGATCAGGAAGATCCACCGGTCCGTCGTTTCCGAGTTGAATACAGCCGTTAGCTTGCGGATGTTTCGGTTGATGGGATAGCTGTTTTTGGGGGTGGGGTGGGGATCATTCCGCCGCGTTTGGCCATGAAGATGGGGCCCATGGGGAGTTTCTCGTTGAGGTAGAACATGATGGCGGTGGCGACGTAAAGGCCGATGAAGAACAAAACGCTGACGGCGATGAAACCCCAAGGGAGTGAGCCGAAAGTTTTATTGAACATGATGGGCAGGAGGAAGGCGTTGATTATCAGTACGAAGGTCTGCCAGGGTCGGATTCGCCAGGGGCCATTCTGGGCAGCCGGTGCAATCCAACTCAGTACATATACCAGCACATAGTTGAGGGTGAGTATGCCGAAGATGGCGGCATACCACCATTCGATGAGCCACCAATCGTAGATTCCCCAGAGGACGGCAATAGGAGCCAGAACCCGAGCCAGGCCCCGAATTACGAGCAGTTTAATCAGTTTTGGGGAAAATTTAGGCATTGGCCGATCCTGATATCTGAATGATCTGCGTTGAAGGCATGGTAGAAGGGGTGATGGGTGGGGTCAAGGGTGATGATTGGCTGAGGTGATTTACTACCGAGCGGACGGTTAAGGGGTAGCATTTTCACTTATTTGGCGGCGAATAAAAATCGATACTCAGCTTCTAAAAAACGCTGTTGGTAACATAAAAGTCACCCAGCGAGGATATTGGCCAATGGGCAGGTGTAAGTTGTTGCGAAATATGAACTTATATCTGATTGTGTTTATCGGGCGTCAAGTAGATCAGAGGTCCCGGAGTTCCGAAGTATTGGCGGAGTGATATTAGGGTAAATCCAATACTGGTCAAGGGATAGCGAACTATTTGACAGTCTAGTAATAAGCTTTATACTAACTGTTCTTTCGTAATGATCTGTGCGCGCATTAAGGTGTCTATACAGGTCATAGGATAGGCTGAGACTGCTCGCGGGCCGGCAGTGGGCCGCGGACGGTATACCCGCTGCTGTAGCTCAGTGGTAGAGCGCGTCCTTGGTAAGGACGAGGTCATGGGTTCAACCCCCATCAGCAGCTAGTTAAACCGTTCTGGTAGATATTCGGCCAGGCGGTCATTATATTTAGTAGGAAGAGTAATTTGTTATTGGAGATTGAGTCATCGGCTAAGCGGTTGGCTCGATGTATTTGGTTATTAGTTCAGGTTACAACAGACCGCGAGTCATTCGGCCGAGCTGAGGGCGATTCGTACTGAATGCAAGAGTGGAGGTATATTTTCAATGGCCAAGGCTGTATTTGAACGAACAAAACCGCATGTTAACGTGGGTACGATCGGTCACGTCGACCACGGGAAGACGACACTAACGGCAGCCATGACCTTGGTACAGTCGAAGAGAGGTCTGGCCACTTTTAAGTCTTATGACGAAGTCGCCAAGGCGTCGGAATCGGCCGGCCGTCGTGACGCTACGAAGATTTTGACCATAGCCACTGCCCACGTGGAGTATGAGACAGAGAAGCGGCACTATGCCCACGTGGACTGTCCGGGTCACGCCGACTATGTGAAGAACATGATAACCGGCGCAGCTCAGATGGACGGAGCGATTCTGGTGGTTTCGGCCGCCGACGGTCCGATGCCTCAGACGCGGGAGCATATTCTGTTGGCTCGTCAGGTGAACGTACCGGCGATTGTGGTTTATCTGAACAAGGTGGATCTGGTGGACGATCCCGAGCTTTTGGAGCTGGTAGAGTTGGAGATTCGTGAGCTTCTGAGCAAGTACGAGTTTCCGGGAGATGACATTCCGATCATCAAGGGTTCGGCGAGCGAGGCGTTGGCCAACCCGGAGGATGAGGAAAAGAACAAGAGTATTTTCGAATTGTTGGATGCCATTGACGCTTATATACCCGAGCCGGAGCGGGACATTGACAAACCGTTCCAGATGTCGGTGGAAGACGTATTCAGCATCAAGGGCCGGGGCACGGTTGGTACGGGCCGTATCGAGCGTGGAGTGGTCAAGGTTGGCGATGAAGTAGAAGTCGTCGGTTTAAGAGATACGCGGAAGACCACGGTTACGGGAGTTGAGATGTTCAACAAGACCCTGGAGCAGGGACAGGCCGGCGACAACGTTGGAATTCTCTTGCGTGGCGTTGAAAAGACCGAACTGGAGCGTGGTCAAGTTGTTGCCAAGCCGGGATCGATCACCCCGCACACCAAGTTCCACGGTCAGGTTTACGTATTGACCAAGGAGGAAGGCGGTCGTCACTCGCCGTTTTTCAGCGGCTATCGTCCACAGTTTTACTTCCGGACCACGGACGTGACCGGAGGTTTGAACTTGCTGGGTGGTGCGGAGATGTGTATGCCCGGCGACAACGTGGAGTTGGAAGTTGAACTGGGCAAGGCGATTGCCATGGAGGAAGGTCTGCGTTTTGCGGTTCGTGAAGGCGGACGAACGGTCGGCTCGGGCGTTGTAGTTAAGGTGGTTGAGTAGAGAGTCGGCGTTTCTGATGCGGTTTCGTTGATCAGCCGTCCTGGTGATGGCTCGACGATTCGATGGACATAGATAGTGAATGCACGGAGGCCGGTGGTTGCCGGCCTTCGTCTTCGTTTTTGAGAATGTATTGTAATGGCCAAGGCGAGCAAGCGAGAATATGTTTGGCTTCAGTGCAGCGACTGCGGAGATCTGAATTACCGTGTCTCGGTGAACGTACAAGGTGGGACACCCAAGCTTGAGTTGACCAAGTTTTGTCCCAGGACTCGTAAGCGGACCAAGCACAAGATCAAACGGAAATAATTGATCGAAAGGTACTCTGCTGAAAGGGTTTTGCGCCCTGATAGAATTGCATTATTCGCCAAAGAAAAGGAGCGTAGCTCAACTGGCAGAGCACCGGTTTCCAAAACCGGCGGTTGGGGGTTCGAATCCCTCCGCTCCTGTGTAAAGTTGATAATCCGAATATTCCGGCGTCGTTTTGGGATGGCATTTATAGGTCGGTGGATTATGGGTAAAGGGAGTGAAATACGACTCGACGAACGGATCATGGGACTGGTTATGATTATTGGCGAGTGTAATTCCCGGCGATTGCCGGTTCTGTTTTTTGGCTTTGCCGGTTATAGATGACTATCGGCGACAAGTAGAATGAGAATCGACCAGGTATTGGCAGAAAGATGATATTTAAGGTAATGCATACTGAGGACAAGGGAGACCGCAGTGAGTGATGGTTTAGTCACAGAACCGGGGGGGCAGGAAGAGCCCAAGCGACCGACGGAACCTCGCCCTGCGAGAGTTGGGGCGGCGCCGGGCGGATTTGGCCTGCGTATTTACAAGCATGGTCAGGGATTCTATACCCGGGTGGGGACGGCCGTCGGTTTCGGTGTTTTGATAGTTGCCGGCACGGTGTTTTTATTCAATGAACTTGGTGGATGTCTTAAACAAGATACGGATTACTTCTTGCCGGTACAATATGGGATTTCCACTGCCTTTATGCTGTTGATGGGGATTTTGATTTATTGGCTGGTAGGCCTTAGCCGAAAGGTCAATGATTTCTTCATTGCTACTGAGGGTGAGATGAAGAAGGTTAGTTGGTCGACGCGCAAGGAAATAATTCGTTCGACCAAGGTAGTGATTGTAGCGGTACTATTGCTGGGGATTTTTCTGTTTTTGGCGGACATTATGTTTATGTTGTTTTTCAGTACCATAAAAGTGTTGAAGGGGCCGGGTATTGAACGATTTTTCGGAAGTGGAACATGAATCTGGGGGACCAGGATAACAATCAGGAATTATCACCCGATCAGGCGACTGAGGCGGAGAATCAGGTTATTGGATCGGCTGCGGAGTCTTCCGAGGCTGCGGTTTCGGAACCAACGCCGGCGGAGCCCACTGATAGTAAGAGTACACAACCGTCGGCGATCTCGGATACGGGGGCCAAGCTGGAACCAACTCGTGAGGGCATGAAGTGGTATGTGTTGCGGGTGGCCAGCAACAAGGAGGAGCAGGTTCGCGATGCCCTGGAGCGCAAGGTTCGGATAGAACTTCTGGTGGAGCGGATCGGACGGGTTCTGGTTCCAACGCTTAAAGAGAAGCGGATGAAGAGCGGCCAGGTCAGAGTGATCGAGAAGAAGTTGTACCCTGGTTATGTTTTTGTGGAGATGGCCACCGATCCGGACGGTTCGATACCGGAGAACATCTGGTTCATGGTCAAGGAGACCATGGGAGTTGGCGATTTCATCGGTTCGGGCGGCAAGCCGACCAGCATGAAGGACCATGATGTGGAAATGATGTTGTTGGCTGCGGCCAAACCGGAAGAAGAGGCCACTCTTCACGGGATGGAATTTTCCAAGGGCGATCGGGTTAAGATCAAGGAAGGCTCTTTTGAAAACTATGAAGGTAATGTTGACAGCATCGATGAGGCCAAGGGGATTGTTACGGTGTTGTTAACTATTTTCGGGCGGGCTACGCCGGTGGATGTGGAATATTGGCAGTTGGAAAAGTTGTGAGAGGGGACGGGACTCGATTATCAGAGGAAATTTAAGGTTGTCCGATTTTTGTAGTGATGATGGGATGGCCGATTTGGAGAGGTTAAATTCGTGGCCAAAGAGATATTAACCAAGATCAAGCTTCAGGCACCTGGCGGTCAGGCGACGCCGGCGCCGCCTATTGGACCAGCGTTGGGCCAACATGGGGTGAATATAGGCCAGTTTGTTCAGCAGTTTAATGCTCAAACAGGCCAGTTGAACGGCATGATCGTACCGGTGGAAATTACCGTTTACAAAGACAAAACGTTCACCTTCATCGTCAAGAGTCCACCGGCGGCGGTGCTGTTGAAGGAAGCGGCTCAGATTGCCAAGGGAAGCGGTGTTCCCAACAAGGAAAAAGTTGGCAAAGTGACCTGGAGTCAGATTCGGGCCATAAGCGAGCGCAAGAAGGTGGATTTAAATGCCTTTAACCTGGAACATGCCGACCGCATTATAGCGGGTACGGCCCGTTCCATGGGTATTGAGATAACAGAAGGATAAAGATGGTTGGAGGGAAGGGGGGGGTGGAGCAGTAGTGTTGCAATGATTCAAGTTTTGATCGTGTTTTGCCTGAGGGCGGAACGACGATCAGGTTTAACTGATAAAGTTAATGGGCCTGACCACGGGCTCGGGTTTTTGGAATACTAGTGGGAGGCTGAATTATGCCGAAACGAAGTGTGCATTACCAAGTCCAACTAAGCAAGGCCGGCGATCTCAATACCCGGCACTCTATCCCGGAAGCGGTCAAGCTGATCAAGGAGATGGGTGAAGTTCGACCCACCAAAGCGTATAAGGGGGCGCGTGAGCGTAAAGGCTTCGATCAAACAATAGAATTGGTGATGAGTTTGGGGATCGATCCCAAGCAGGCGGATCAAATGGTTCGGGGATCGATTTCGTTACCTAAAGGTATCGGCAAGACCAAGATAGTTATTGTGTTTTGCCCGGATGAACTGATTGAAGAGTCCAAGACCAATGGGGCGGTGGAGGCGGGTAACGAGGATCTGATTAAAAAGATTAGTGACGGCTGGTTGGACTTTGACGTAGCCATTGCCCATCCTTCTCAGATGGGGAAAGTGGGCAAGCTGGGCCGAGTTTTGGGGCCTCAGGGTAAGATGCCCTCACCGAAATCGGGCACGGTAACACCTGACGTTGTTCAGGCGGTGAAAGATTACTCTGCGGGCAAGCTGGAATTTCGCAACGATGCAGGCGGCAACATTCATGCTATTGTGGGTAAGATGAGTTTTTCCCATGAGGACCTGCAGGCCAATATTGAAGCATTCATTGGTCATATTCGTAAGTTAAAACCGGTAACGGCCAAGGGGCAATATATCAAGCGTGTATGTTTGTCGGGTACCATGACACCTTCAGTCGCTTTGGATGTGGGTTGACGGACGAGGTCAGCATGATCGGAGTGTTTTTCAGATGGGTAGACAAGCCGGCGGATAAGGGATTGCCGGTGGTAAATATTAAGGCGTGAGACAATGAGCAAACCGGTTAAAGATTTAATTACCAAGGAATATAAAAAGGTTTATGGTGACATTGATAATGCTTGTGTGGTAAGTGTCATCGGTTTGGATGCCATTGCAACGAACAAGCTGCGGGGCGAATTACGGCAAAAGAATGTACGGCTGCAGGTAATCAAGAATAGTATGGCCCGTCGGGCCTTTACCGGTACCACCTTGGAGCCTCTGAGTAACGCCCTGGACGGTCCTTGTGCATTGGTTACCGGAGGGGAGTCGGTTATAGATGTGGCCAAGGTTTTGGTTGATTTACAGAAGAATTATCCCCAAATTGAGTTGAAGATGGGTATGCTGGATGGAGACCCGGATCTGATTTACGTTGATCAACTGGCCAAGATGAAGAACAGGGAAGAACTGCTGGCGGAGTTGGCCATGTTGATATCGAGTCCCGCCCGTCGGCTGGCGGGCTGTCTGGGAAGCCCCGGCGGCCTGATATGTGGTTGTCTCAAGGCGATTAGCGACAAGCAAGGGAGTGCAGAGGCGGCTTGATGATGACTATGAGAATGTACTTGAGGGGATGGAAACGGACGTGTAAGGGCAATTGATCCATTTGCTGCGGATTGGCCCGCCTTGAGTGGGGTAAATGACGTCACAGGGGCGTCACCTATCAGGCAAATGGCAAGATTGCATTGATATAAGGGAGTTTCGGTAATGTCAGAAACGGCAGAGACTGCTGCAAAGGAATTTAATGCAGAAACCAAAAAACTGGCGGAACAGTTGACCTCTTTGACGCTGAAGCAGGCTCAGGATCTGGTGGATTGCCTGAAAGAGGAACACGGCATCGAGCCGGCCGGTGGTGGGGCGGTGATGATGGCGGCCCCGACTGCCGGTGGTGAGGCTGCTGAAGCTGCGGAAGAAAAGACCAGTTTCGACGTGATACTCAAGGCCGGTGGGGACAAGAAGATTCAGGTGATCAAGGTTGTCCGGGCTGCAACTTCACTTGGCCTCAAAGAGGCCAAAGACTTGGTTGAAGGGGCCCCCAAACCGGTCAAGGAGGCCATCTCCAAGGAAGAGGCGGAGAAATTAAAACAGGAGCTAGAGGAGGTTGGGGCCGTCGTAGAGATCAAGTAGTAATAAAATATTTTCAGGGCCCCGGCAGGATACCCCTATCAGGGCTTATTTTCCCGGATGGTATACCAGCCGTCCGAGCAGGAGTGTAAGCTCCTGCGGCCGTGCTTACCAGCGGGTAGTGCGACCGCAGGGGCTTGCGATTACGATTTGGGTAGTTGGGGGTAATTTGTATAGTGTGGATGGATATAAGGATTTCCGGCATAGGGGTGTTTTTTTATTAGATTTTGTGTATAATGATAGGTTCTATATTTTGTGGGAAGCGTGTTGCGGAAGGACGCTTCCGCTGCTGAGAAAGAGAGATTATCCCTCCCTCGCGGGGCGGGAACGGCTGGCAGGTTGGTTTCGCGGGTGCCGACGATCAGGACTGTTAGTCGAACTGATTGCTCCGCGGTGGTTCCAATCCTGATTTGGTCACAATATAAATTCCTTATGTGGTTGAATGATTTTGGTATGGGTGTGGCTTTAAGTCTTCACCGACTTAGCGATTGAATCGGCTTGATACAATCGATAGTTGGGGTGATTGATGGTGTCGTAGCTGACTCATGGTACAGGTTTTGATTAAGGAATGCTGCCATGCTGAAGATGAACGAAGTCCGGAATTTCAGCAAGATAGGTGACGCTATTCCCGTTCTTCCTCTGACGCGGATTCAGCGAGACTCTTATGAACGGTTTCTCCAGGCTGAGGTTGATCCGGAGAAACGGAAAAAGATAGGGCTGGAGTCGCTGTTGTGTGAAGTATTTCCCATTCAGAGTTACGACGGGAATATGTCGTTGGAATATCTTTCTTATACATTGGGTAAACCTCGCTACTCGCCGGATGAATGTCGACAACTACGATTGACCTACGGTATGCCTTTTCGGGTACGGGTGAAGTTAATTCGCAAGGACAAGGACGAAATTACTGAAGATTCGATTTATTTGGGCGAATTGCCGGTGATGCTGGGAGGTGGTGAGTTTATTATTAACGGTGCGGAACGTGTTATAGTCAACCAGCTTCACCGTTCTCCGGGGGTTGACTTTTTGAAGCATCAAGCCGAGGGTGACCGTGCCCTGCATGCTTGCAGGATTATTCCGGAACGAGGCAGCTGGATCGAGATCAACGTCACCAAGAAAGACTTGTTGGCGGTGCGTATCGATCAGTCGGCCAAGATATCGGCAACGACCTTTGTGCGGGCCATGGATTCTGAATATTCCAGCAACGAAACCATAATCAAGACATTCTATGATAACAAGATCCGGAATATGCGGGTAAGTTCTTTAAAACCGGAGTACTATGCGGTCAGTGATATTATAGATGAGGATTCAGGCGAGGTTTTGGTCAAGGGCGGTTGCCAGATAGGGGATGCCGCTTCCCGCATTAAGAAGGCGGGGATCAAGATGGTAACGGTAATCGATCAGGTTTCGGATCCCTTGATTTTGAACACCATGTCCGAGGAGGGGGTCTCGGACTATGAAGAGGCCTTGCTGAAGATTTATTCCCGTTTAAGGCCGGGCAATCCGCCACAAAAAGAGAAGGCGGAAAAACTTTTTCATGAGAAATTCTTCGACAGCAATCGTTACCGCTTAGGCAAAGTGGGGCGTTTTCGTCTGAATCGAAAGTTCAATCAGGATGTTGATGAGTCAGAGATGACGCTTAGAGTGGAAGATGTTATCAACTCGATACGTTATTTATTGTTATTGCGGAGCGGAGAATCTACATATGAAGTTGACGATATCGATCACTTGGGGAACCGTCGTTTGCGGACGATTGATGAGTTGGCTGCCGACGAGATGCGGAAAGGTTTCCTTAAGCTGCGGCGCACCGTTCAGGAGCGTATGAGTTTGAAGGATCCCGATTCACTGGAGCGGATTGCCGAGTTGGTGAATTCCAAGAGCATATCCTCGAGTATCGAGTTTTTCTTCGGCCGAGGGGAGTTGTCTCAGGTGGTGGATCAGACCAATCCGCTAAGTCAATTGACTCACGAGCGTCGTTTGTCGGCATTGGGGCCGGGTGGTTTGAACCGCAAGCGGGCCGGTTTTGAGGTTCGCGACGTCCATATATCTCACTATGGTCGAATTTGTCCGATCGAGACTCCTGAAGGTACGAATATCGGCCTGATCGCCTCACTGAGTATATATAGTACGGTGGATGATTACGGTTTCCTGGTTACCCCGTATCGCAAGGTGGACAAGCACAAAGTCGACGGCGAAACCGAGCTGCTGCGAGCGGATGAAGAGATGCGGGGGGTATTGGCTCCTCCAGAGGTTGTTGATCCGGAGACCGGCAAGTTGAAGGAGGGAGCGGTTCTGGCCAGAGTCAAGGGAGATCTGGCCACCGTCGATTCCACGGAAGTTGATTATGTCGATATTTCGCCGAAACAAACAGTGGGGGTATCTGCTTCACTGATTCCGTTTCTCGAGCATGACGACGCGAACCGTGCCCTGATG
>CP070790.1:391245-394834 GCA_020346805.1 Planctomycetota bacterium | reverse complement strand
CACCCGGTTTATGTGTACAGGACTTGTTGTAGATTGGCCTATTTACAATCCTTTTTGTGTTTTGGTTACCACTTTATCGTTGGCGAAGGTAATAGTGATGTTCTTTTCCTCCGAGCCCCAGGTAATGGTTTTGGCTGAGGCGGACAAGTCACCGATGGCTCCGCCCACTCCACTCTTTTCGGTGCCTTTGCCCAGGATTTTCTGGACTTCGTCAAGGGTCATGCCGGTGCTGATTTTGTCATAGTTTTCCTGGGTGACCTTGCTGCAGCCGGCGAAGGCAACCAGGATCAGCCCAATTAAAACCGCGCCCATTAGATTTCGGTACTTGTACATTTTGACCTCCCTTTGTATTAGAGGAACACTTTCCCATACTTGACCAACGCCGTTGTACAGTACAATCAACCATATAGAGTATAGTACATCTTTGTGTTTTTGGTATGTTTTTGTTAGTAGTGGTGGATAAGTTCTGAGTTATGTGGTCTGGATTCCCGATCAAGTCGGGAATGACGGATGAGGCAAATCCCTTCGGCAGTCTCAGGGTAAACGGGGAATAGCAGAAAGGTTAGTGCGATGATGAAGCGTAATTCGATTGGTAGAAGGGAATTATTGCAGGTGGGGGCAGTTGGGGCGGCCTCGGCGGTTCTGGGTACGAGGTTGGCTGGTGGGGCAGCTGAGGCGCGGAAACGCCGACCAAACGTGTTGTTTATCTTTACTGATCAGCAGAGTCAGCGGGCGATGAGTTGTGCGGGCAACAAATGGTTGAAAACTCGGCACATGGATTCGATAGCGGCCAATGGGGTGAGTTTTGAGAATTCATATTGCACCTCGCCGGTTTGCAGTCCCTCGCGATCGAGTTTGCTTACGGGGCGGATGCCGCATGAAACGGGGGTGAATGTAAATAACAAGCCGATCAAGAGTGGCATACCTAACATGGGTGAGGTTTTTCGTGCTGCTGGTTATGAGACAGCTTATACGGGCAAGTGGCATCTGCCGACCAGTTATCCTTGGGGAGTTAATGCTGAGATTCCGGGCTTTGATTACCTGGTGCCAAAGCTGGCCAATCCATCGGGTTGGGGGGCAGTGGCTGATGGGCCGGTGACGGACAGGGCGGTTGAGTTTCTGAAACGTAGGCATGACAAACCATTTTTGCTGGCTGTTTCCTTGCATAATCCGCACGATATTTGTGGATGGATAAGGACTAATCCAGGGCAACATCCCGATTTGGACAAGTTTCCGCCGCTGCCGGCCAATCATGCGATTGATCCGAATGAGCCGGAATTTATCAGGTTGTGTAGGCAGCGCAAGCGTTACGGGACGGAGATAAAGCGTACGGTGAATTGGACGGACGATCATTGGCGGATTTATCTGAATGCTTATTATCGTTTCAATGAAGATGTGGATAAGCAGGTGGGTCGGATTTTGGCGGCCTTGCGGGAACAGGGGCTGGAGGAAGACACGCTGATTGTTTTCACCAGCGATCATGGCGAGGGGATGGGGGGGCACAAGTGGGTGGTCAAGCTGATGTTGTATGAGGAGCCGGTGACGGTGCCGATAATTGTGAGTTGGAAGGGGGTTACGCCGGGTGGTGTGGTGGATAAAACGCATCTGGTATCGGGTGTGGATGTGCTGCCGACGATATGTGATTATGCCGGTGTACGGGGGCCTCAGATGACGGGTAAGAGTTTGCGGAAGGTGATAGAGAAGTCCGAGCTGCAGGGAAGTGAGTTTGTGGTATCGGAGTTGGCTCCGTATTTAGAGGACTTGAATCGTTGCGGGCGGATGTTACGGACGGCCAGATATAAGTACGTGATTTTTTCCGAGGGTGAAATTCCGGAGATGTTGTTTGATATGAAGGACGATCCGGGGGAGACGAAGAATCTGGCTTACGATTCGGGGATGGCGATGACGAAGGTTGTTGAGCAGCATCGGGAATTGTTGGGTAAGTGGATTGAGCGGACGGGGGATTATTTTAAGATGCCAGTTTGAGTTTAAGTCCCCCACGCTTCGCTTCGCGAAGAATGGGGCACCCAATCTATAGGGGAAATGCGTACCAAAGGGATAATCAGCAATAGCAGAATCAAGGCGATCAGCAGATGTTAAAAACGGTATTTGGTCATAATATCAAGTCCGCTTACTAACGTGCGCTGTTCTGAATTCCCGCTTACTAACCTGCGCGGCTAGTTTTGTTAGGCGCTCCTATTTTTATTGTGCCCGCACTCGGAAAAAGACAGCATAGAGTACGGGGACGCCTATCAAGGTTAATATTGTTGCAAAAGTCAAGCCGACCATGATGGTGACTGCCATAGCCACAAAAAAGGCGTCGTCCAATAGGGGAATCCTACACAAAATAATAAGCCATTATTACAGTATTTACACTTATTTTACTCTATAGTTAAATATAGTGTAAGTTTGCCACATCTTCTTGGTTTTCTTCTGGATTTTGATTGGTTATGGGAATGATGTTATTATCTTCACCGCAATACATACTGCAGGTTTAGGTTAACTTTGACTAGCCTCTCTGCATGTCTCAAATCTGGAGAGTGTCTATGAAGATTACGGATATAAACGACGCAATCCGGGTATCAATGGATCAATCGTGGGGAATTAACAGGCGGGCTTTACACAAATCACTTCTTCTAGGTTTCCTGGCATTCAGTTTGCTCCAAGGTTGTGCCGTGGGGCCCGATTATGAACCTCCCGAGATCCAAGTGCCCGATATCTGGCATCAATCTTTAACCAAGGGGCTTAATGAGGGGCAAGCAAACATTCAAACGTGGTGGACCTTGCTCAATGATCCTGTTCTGAACAACCTGATTGTGATGGCCGGTCGGGGTAACCTTGATTTAAAGGTGGCCTTCGTACGAATCAGCGAAGCGAGGGCACTTCGTGGTATTGCGGCTGGGGAATTGTTACCAGCAGTCGACGGCACGGGATCCTATCAACGAGCCAGGGTGAGCGAGAACGGCTTGCTAGCTCCTCCACCGAAGGGTGCTAATCCAGCCCAGCAGATCGGTTCTATTGCGCTTCAACAAATCACTCCCTTGGCAGGTCTGCTTCCGCCACCGACGCGTCATTCGACTCCCGACCAAACGAATCTACACTCTCTGGGATTTGACGCGAGTTGGGAGATCGACGTTTTCGGAGGAATCCGGCGAAGCGTCGAGTCCGCCGATGCCGACCTTCAAGCGGTTATTGAAGACTACCGGGATATCCTGGTATTACTCTATGCTGAGGTAGCCCTGAACTACGTTGAGGTACGCGCCCTCCAAGCCCGCCTTGCATACGCTCGTTCCAATGTTGATACACAAAGCAAGACACTTGAGCTAACGAGAAATCGTCTTGAGGCCGGAATCGCCCCTGCACTGGATGTGGCCCAAGCCGAATCGAACCTCGCGAATACGGAGTCCGAGATCCCGAGCCTGGAGATAGCCTTGAATCAAGCCATTAATCGCTTGGGTGTTCTGATGGGAGAGCACCCGAATTCCTTATACGACAAACTGGGGCGGCGCCCCCCCCATGAAAGGCGTACGCCACGATAACTTTGCCGTTCGCTTTACAGCTAAGCTCCTGGTTCCCAGAGACGGCAAGT
>CP070790.1:382982-391145 GCA_020346805.1 Planctomycetota bacterium | reverse complement strand
GACTGGTCACTCAAGGCACACGTATGACCCACTGTTACACCTCCGCCCCCGTGTGTAGTCCGACGCGGGCGGCCTTATTAACCGGCAATTACCAACAGCGCATCACCCGCAATTTCGACTGGGTGGTCGGCATTCTCCATGAGGGCGGCGGCTTGCCGGCCTCCGAACCGACTCTGCCCAAGATGCTCAAGAAGCGCGGGTACGTTACCGGCATGTTCGGCAAGTGGCACCTCGGCGGTGTTCCCAAAGAGTGGCCCACCGTCCACGGCTTCGACGAGTTCAAGGGTTTCGTCGGCGGCAATCTCGATTTCTGGACCTACGAAAACGTCAGACACCAACACGAACTTTTCGATGGTAACAAACCGATCAAACCTAAAGGCTACCTCACCGATCTGATCACCGACTGGAGCATAGATTTCATCAAGCAACACAAGAACCGACCGTTCTTCCTCTATCTCCCATACAACGCCCCGCATTGGCCTTATCAGGGATATGAAAAAGGTCTTCATAATTTAAATCGCGATCCCAACGGTAGTTGGGATAATTGGGCCATAGGTGGAGGATCAATGGAAATCTATCGCTCCATGATGGAACGACTCGACTACGGTATCGGCCGTGTCCTCAAGGCCCTGGATGAAAACAATCTCACCAATAATACCCTGGTTATCTTCTTCAGCGACAACGGCGGTGATGTACGTTATGCCAGTAACCAGCCGCTTCGCGGCTGGAAATGCGAACTTTACGAAGGCGGTATTCGTGTGCCGTGCGTTTTCCGTTGGCCCGGCCGGATACCTGCCGGTAGAGTCTGCGACCAGCCCATCATTACCATGGATATCACCGCCAGCGTACTTGCTGCTACCGATACTCCCCGCGACCTCCAAGCCCGGCCCCCCGACGGCGTTAATGTCTTGCCTGTCATCGGCGGCAAGGCTCCGCAGATACCCCGCCGTTTTTTCTGGTACGCCCAGCCCCCTGGCAAGAAACCGACCTGGCGGGCCGTCCGCGATGGCGATTGGAAACTCGTTAAACAAAACGAAAAAGCCGAACTGTTTAACTTGAAAAACGATCCCGTCGAGGCCAAAGATCTCGCCGGCCATAACCTCCAAAAACTAAACGAATTGAATAAACTGTATGCCCAATGGGAAGCTACCTTGCCATCAAAAACTAAGAAGTGATAATATCCTGCGTATTTTCGGATAGACATTGTTTCCAGGAGCGAAAGTAATGCAGAAGACAATTGTATTATTGTGCGTATCGGTTGTTGTATCGTCGGCTTTCTCCTCCGCATGGGCGGCACCATATCGATTGGCGGAGGTTACGGTGGTGATCGAAAAGGACGCCTCGGAGATGGTTAAGCTGGCTGCCGATGAAATCCGTTCTTATGTATATCGCCTTACCCAAACCTGGCCGCCGTTAACCAACGAACAACCGAACAAAGATCGGGCTACCGAAAAGCCATGTATCGTCTTGCGCACCGGAGACGGCGATCAGCTATCTACAGAAGGGATCGATCCCACCCAGAACTTCGCCCTTTATTCGAGGGGTAACGTTCAAATGGTCCATGGTGCTTCGGACGCCGCCACCTTGTGGGCCGCTTATCATTTGATCGAAGGCTGGGGGGTCGGTTTCTATCTCGGCGGTGATATAGTGCCTCCGCCTGATCCGGAACGAGAAGTGGAGATGGTTGAACATTCCGCCTCTCCCACCCTGGCCATTCGCGGAAACCTGCCCTGGTTCAACTTCCTTAACAGCCCGACCACCTGGAATCCCCAGGACTACAAGACTTTCTTCACCCAAATGGCCAAACAGAAGGCCAACTTGATCAACTTTCATGCCTACGACCATGAACCCTTCTGCGGCTATGACATCACCGACCAGACAGTCACCATGGGCGGCCCCCTTATGACCACCATTTCCGAATTTCGCTGGTGGTCGCCCCATGTTATGTCCACCAAAGATCATCTATTCGGCACCGGTCTGTTCTTTGACCGCGGCGAGTGGGGCTGTGAGGTCGGTATCGAGTTTGCCTGGACTTTCGCCCCCGGTGCCGCCACTCGCTTGCAGCAGCAGATGATGGCCAATGCCCTTAAATTCGCCCAATCTCGCGGCATCAAAACCTGTTTGGGCTTCGAAGTAAGCGGCGACCCGCTCGACAAAAAAGTACAAAAAGAGCTGGGCAAACGAATCAATCATGTACTCAGAAAATACCACCCCTTGGATTACCTGGGGATCTGGCAGGCCGAGCATTTAGGCGTACGAGGTACCGGCGGCTCGCGCGAAAATGATAAAAGCTCGGATGCCGATGAACTGTGGAACGCCTTCTCATATTTTGGGGACGTAAAGCATCAGGCCGAGGGCGTACGCATGGCCCGGCATATCCGCTTCGCTTATAAGGTGATGAAGGGCTTTAATCCCAATATGCAAATGGTGGTCAGCGGGTGGGGCGGCGATCAGCATATGAAATTCACCGACTACTATGAAGGTCTTGATAAACTCCTTTCCGATGACGTGGTATTTGCCGCGCTGGATAACATCGATCCCCGCAGTGCCGACCACGTTTCCGAAGTTTACGGCAAAGTCAAACCCCAACGTGAATGCTGGCCTATTCCCTGGTTCGAATCCGATGGCGGTCATACCCGAATCGATCAGACCGGCCCCCAGACCAACGTAACCGCCTTCGAACCTTTACTCAAGGATATTGTTAAAAAGCGCTGTCGCGGTGCCTTGGGGATTCACTGGCGGACACGTAATGTTGAGGATGTGGCCGGTTACTTGTACAGATTGGCGTGGAATCCCGAGCTATCCGCTGCCGATTATTTCAAACTGTATGCCCGCGATCATTACGGGATCGATGATGCCGACCGCATGGCCGAGCTTCACCTTAAACTTGAAAAATTGGGCCCCCAGTACGTCGGTGCCAGGGGGACAGTCGAATGTGCCTCAAAAGGTTTTAAGTGGTTCTGGGGAGGCAGTAGTCCCTTGATGAGTCACAAACCGAATCTTACCGGACATTTGCCTGTCATTTCCAGATTAAGTGAATTGGAATCCATGAGTGAAAAACTTCTGAAGAACTGCCGCAATGCAGTTCACCAGGGCCGACGATATAATGCCATTCAGTATCACGATCTGGCCAGAACAATTGAATGGTTGGTCAAACGTGCCCGTGTGGGATTAGCGATTTGGGGGAAGGATGCCCCGCTGGAAAAACGGCTCGGACAGGCGGAAGTTTTTTTCAGTGAGATAATTGGGAGGGATGTTGCCAAGGCAAGGGCTATTGCCAGCGATACGCTCACCGATCTGGAAAAACTTGATTTCCGCGGGGCGCTTCAGGCCCTGGCTTCAACCTGCCGAACCCGCGGCGAATTGGGTATGCTCACCACCGCCAACGCCCGTTACGGCCGATACTATGCCACATTCATTCAACGCCTGGCCCGTATACTCGGTAAACCTCTACCCGCGGCCCGCGGCTCGGGACGGTGGACTGGCGAGGAGATCTTAAACGTATTCCTGGTGCCCAATCGTATAACCGCCGATGATACCGGTTCCTTCGATGCGGTGCTGCTGTCCCTCAAACCGGACGTTAAGTTTCAGATTGAATTAACCGACTTGGACGAAAAGAGTAAAGACAGGATTATACTTCCGTTGGAATTGCTCGGCGGCGCCTACTATCGTGTCGTGTTCTTCCCGCCCGGCCCGGGGGCATGGGCCTGGAAACTTGCACCAGCCGAAACATACCAACGTTCCGAAGAGGCCATACCTTTTGCTGATGGTGTTATTACCGTTGGACCGCCGGTTAAAAAACCAGGTGAAACAACCGAGAAATAAGGTAGATCAAAAACCAATGGTCGATCTTTAACGGAGCTTCAGCTCATACAAAACGATCATTTTTTCGTCTTTTTGGGTGTCTATCTGATTGACTTTGATAGACATTCTGTCACCTACAAAGTGCCTGTCCAATATCGAACCGTCGGGGCCGGTAACCAGAAACTCAATGGGATGAACAAACACAATAGGTATGCCGTTCTCTGCTGAACGGGCTTGAAGAAAGTGATCGTTGTCCTTTGACCCCCACATTCCGCCCGATGGACAGACAATCAACTCAGCACCGTTTTGTCGGAGCTGCCTAGCCACTTCCGGATAACGCCGATCCGCACAAATCATTATTCCAATTTTGCCCAAGCTGGTATTAAACACCGGATTGGCTGAACCGGCCGAATTGCGTACCGCTTCGTGGCCCAGATGCTGTTTGCGGTATTTGCCGATCAGTTTGCCGTTCGGATCTATCAATATCGCCACGTTGTATGTTGCCAGTTCGGCACGTTCGACCATGCTCGCTATCAGATAGATATTCAGTTCATCGGCCAATCGCTGCAATCGACCGACATATTCGCCCCCCGGAATCTCCTCACCTAATGCCCGCCAGGCCTCGATGGGCATCGACTTGTCGCGGATCGCGTAACCGTCGAGAAAACACTCGGTGGTGATAACTAACTCAGCCCCCTTGGCCGCCGCCTCCCGAATAAGTGGTTCGGCTCGTTGATAGTTTTGTTCCTTATTCGCCATGATCCACTTAAGTACGATACCCGCTACCTGGATCTTGTCCCCGTGATTAACTGTTTCATTCGAAAAGTGTGCCTGATTGCATCCCAGCGAGATAAAACAGATGGTAACGGTAGGAACTATGAGTTTTAATGTGTATTGCATCTTGGTTGTTTCCTTCCTTGCTCCTTATTTGTCGAATAGTCGACTAATTTCCTTTTTGCGACATTTTTCCGTTTTCAAACAGCGTATCGGCGGTAATCGTAAAATTGCGTATACTGCCTCGAAATGCGTATTGCGGCGTCTTATTTATATATTGACCTATTATCAGATTTTGCTTCACCGGTACAGGGCGGATCACTGTGCCCCCTTGATCGTGCCATCGGTCGTTTACCTTCAGATGTGGACGTTGCCCATCGAAAACAAAACGCACCGAGTACCATTTACCCACTTTGATCTTCGGACCGCGAACATCGCCGTGCGGTGTTCTGATAATCAGCGACCCACTCAGTATTTGAACGAACCATCCCTCCACCGGCCATCGGCCGTGACAAAACAGAACCGGCGCGCCCTCCGTTGAATCCGCCTTGAATTCAAACATCATGGTCATGCCATAATCAAGATTCATGTATGGTTGATGTGGAATTTCTATATAACCATTGCCGAAAATTGCCCCCTCATCACAAAACTTGACGTGGCCGGTAAGCTTTGCTGCTGGTGGTTGTTTAATCAAAGATAAGTTGAATGCCGGTGTATTATTTGACTTGGGCGGATATTCAACATTGATACTCTCGGCCGCCCCGAGACTTTTGTATACATCGGCAGCCCTAACTGTGTAAATCCATTTTCCCTTTGGTGGCTTATCGCGAAAGACATGATCGATCGATCTTGAAGCCGGCACTTCTGCAATAAGACTCTCTGCCACACTGGTAGAAATGTCTGGGTGTCGAAAAATATGATATGCAACGACATTCGACGATTTGGTTTTTGGCCAACACAAAAGTACCCCAGACTGGTTAATGTGCGTTTTCAAGGTTATCTTTTCATTAATGGGTTGTCGTTCGGGTAAACGAAAAGTAATTGATTCTGACTTGGCAATCACCTTGCCATCACCTATCGCTTTAACAACGTAACTGACTTTGAACTTTGTAGGAACATCCGGGAAAAAGGTAACCGCTGTTTCCACAATTACTTTGTCGTCCCGATGTACTTTGAAATAATCTGCCTCTGGGATATTGTTCCAGATTAATTCAACGGGTGTTTTATCTCCCTCCTTGACGGTTAATATCAGTTCTCTCGGCGGGTTTGCAGGTTTGATAGGCCTTGGCGTTGTATTAACCTCGAGTTTGGGGAATACCGTGATTGAAGTCGGCCCGAAACTCATTGGCTTATCGGCACTTTGGGTAAATGAAAATCCAAACTCCAAACCCGGCCCGACCACATCCTTCGCCGGTATCGCAGCCCGCTGAACCCAACCTTTGACCGCGGCCATCGGTCGACTCGTCCAATACTTCTTTCCCAACGTACGGTAGTGAATCCAGGCCTGTTGGCCACCGAGGACCATCGGCAACATCTCCAGATCTTCATGTTCCGTAACACTGCCATAGAATCGGGGCAGAATGATCCGTGCTTCCGGTGCCCATGTCGCAGCTTCATCAGCTCCCGTCCGACCGAGAATCTTCAAACACTCATTCCTCAAGTCTCGCCATGCCGCTACTGCTTTGGTATTGATCGTCGCAAGTACGCCGTATTCACCTCGTGTCGAAACACGTTTGGCGTATGCCTGCAGCGCGCCGGCCATCGCCCCGTTGTCCAACAACGCCAGCGCTTCGGCAGCTAACGAACTGGCTTGATCCGAATCAACCGAGTGGGCCTGGTTTAAAAGCTCTTTGGCCTTCACCGCAGCAAGTTCCGCATTTCTAAACGTCAGCACCCAGTCGATACGGTTGATCAACCACTCCAGCTTATCTTGTCCCTTACTTGCTTTAGCCTTCAATTTCACAATCTTATTGCGAAGATCGGATAGCGATTCCGCTTTTTTCGCCTCTCCCGGACCCCACCTGAAGGCGGCACATTCGCTTTGACCGGCACCTCCGACCCATCGATAACCGAGGCTGTCCAGATCGGAATGTATCGATGCCATCTCTTCGGCAATTGCCGGCCCATAGCACCGTTTGGCCAAATCTGCAAAAAACTGTTCCGCCTTCAATCCCGGATTCCACGCGTAAGCTACCATATAACCGAAGTTTTCTGCCACCTCGCGCGTTCGCCAATGAATACCCAGCACACCCTGACTCCCTCCCCGATGAATATCATTCATTATTCCCTCATAAGGATGAACGTAAGGTTGCGGGTGCCATTCATCGCCATCACATTCCAACCACGGGATCGGCCAACGTTCGCGCCGCTTCGGCAGTTCACGATAGATTGCATCAACCCGGTTGCGGGGCCAAATATGATCCAGGGAAGCGAAAATAACATCACTCGGCAGCAACTTATCCAAACCGTCGTAATATTCTGCCGATAGCAGACGTTCGTCGCCGCCCCAACCGGATATGATCAACCTCGGTGGATTATCCCGATGGGAAAATGCCCGTATGGCGAGTTGGGCGTATTGTTCTAATCTCGCCCCTTCAATCGCCCGGGCCATCTTGCCTTCCTCGTTGTCCTTAAAAAATGGTTTTGCCCCCGCCGTTCGTTCGACAATTCGGCGAAATATCTCACGCCGGGCAACCCCGTATCGGCCCAGCGGACTTGTCGGATTGTGTTTTGTGGGAAGTATGTGCTGGGTATATCTTTGCCGAAAACCTTGAACTCCCTGGGTTTCCGGCTGCCAGATCCATATATAGTCCAGCGAGGGATATTGATTCAGCAGATGGTTAATCCGTTTGAGGAAGACGTCGCGCTCCTGGGGATTCGTAGGATCGCCGTGAATCTCGAATCCGAGACAGGTATGCAGGCCCCGTCTTTTGGCATAGTCCAGAGCATCGCGCATGATCTCCTGTTCGCGGCGAACCACCTCACTCGCCTCGCAAGTCAGTTGGGTCGAGGCCGCCCCGAAATATTCATCCACAAAAAGTTTATCCGTACCGAAACCAAAACGATTTGTCGGTGTCGGCTGCGTGTTCCACATGACGGACCTGGTGTTCAAAAGCCGTCCCCCCTTGACCATTTTCCCTTTTTCTTCATAGGCCCCGAACGGTTCGCTGTCATAAGTATGGAAGCCTACAAAGTTCGCCCCCAGGCGTATCAACTGATCCACAAACGCCCGGTGATCCTGCGGGTCCCAGGTCGTAGGACTGTTGAGAAAGTTGTACCAGGGTAAAACCCCGCGGATTTTGAGCGCCGGTTTGCGAACAATCGGCTCATTCCCCAGGTCGGACGGTAACCGTTCCGGTATCGCCTCACTGCCTAGGTAAAAACCGTATCCCAGTTCGCGCAGTAATCCATACATTGCGTTGACCGCTCCCGCGGGCGTTTGACCGGCCGCTGTTACGACCTGCTTGCCGTGGATATTCTCATTTGCCAGCCGGTAGCCTTGCTCTGGGACCTCGGTCAGAGTTTGACTCAGATGTTTTAGTAAAAGATTGCTGTCTGCCGTGCCTGATATAACAGCGCGGGTAG
>CP070790.1:379893-382882 GCA_020346805.1 Planctomycetota bacterium | reverse complement strand
GGACGGCACGCGGGTGATGATGACCAACGGTCCGACGGGTGGGCGGATCGACGATATCAAAATCGGCGGCATTACCGGCAGGCCGGTGGTGGTGGCCAGCGTCGATCAGTTGGCCTGCGATTCCTGGTGTTATGAAAATCTGTTGGGGCGCGATCCGGCTAAGCTGGCCTATCTCGATCTGGCATACAAGAAATTCGGCGATGATCCCAGCCGGCGGGTGGCCCGGCATTGGCAGGATTATAAACGACTGGGCATGATTGCCGAAAACCGGCTGTAATATTTGGATATCTAATGCGAATTACAACCGTACGTATTATTGTTGAAGTCGTAATTATGGCATTGTTCGCGGCCTTGGTTTTCATGACTACCTTTACGCATCTGGATCAGATACCGGGATTAAAATTGTGGGTAAGCAAGTTTCTTGAAATAGACCCCCTGGTGGCCTTGGCTACAAGTATTACTACGCACACGTTATATAAAGGATTGCTCTGGTCGTTGGTTATATTAATCCCCACACTTTTTCTTGGTCGGTTTTTTTGCAACTGGATATGCCCGTTTGGAATCGTCCATCACTTTTTCGGGTGGATCTTTAATACACGCGGCCCCAAACAAAAAATCGAATCCAA
Organism: Planctomycetota bacterium; assembly: GCA_020346805.1. GTDB lineage: Bacteria > Planctomycetota > Phycisphaerae > UBA1845 > PWPN01. The sequence goes on along the minus strand of CP070790.1, from coordinate 382,256 downwards.
CCGGTATCGTCCAATATATGCTCTTAAGTATTATATTTTGGTTGCTATGCTGCTGGCGGCGATTTTTGGTACTTTGCAGATTGGATTGTTGGATCCTATTAGCACGCTGCACCGCTCTCTGGCAGCGTCGATATTACCCGCCTTGAATATGCCGACGCCGGTAGCCCAGACTGTCGGGGATCCCAAGCTGCATCAGTTGGGTTGGGTTATCGGTTTTATAGTTCTGATTCTGGTTAGTTTGAATCTGATTATCCCCAGGTTTTTTTGTCGAACACTTTGTCCGCTAGGGGCCTTGCTGGGATTACTCAGCCGATTTTCTCTATGGCGAATCGAACGCGATGCAACCAAATGTACTGATTGCGGCTTATGCCTGCAGAGCTGCGAGGGGGCATGTGACCCGCATACCCGGCTTCGCAAGAGCGAATGCCTGGTTTGTTTTAACTGCATCGAGGATTGCCCCCATGGTGCCTTAAGTTTCGCGTTTTTGCCGAATCGCCGGCATGAAGTGGCTTGGCCGGATGCCCCACGGCGCAGGTTGATTTTTGCAGCGGTTGCCGGTGTCCTCTTTTATCCATTGGCCAGATTGTCGGGCAAGTCGACGAGGAATTTTTCGTCCAAGGCAATCCGCCCGCCGGGGACGGTAGAAGAGTTGGAGTTTCTGGAACGGTGTATAAAGTGCGGCCAATGCATCCGTGTGTGCCCGACGAATGTATTACAGCCGGCGGTTACCGAAGCGGGGTTGGAGGGTTTATGGACCCCGGTCATGAATTTTCGCATGGGGCATTGCCAGCTGAATTGCACCGCTTGCGGGCATGTCTGCCCGACAGGGGCCATTCAGCAAATCAGCATCGAGCAGAAGCTGGGCGAGCCGCCCTATGAGGATCAGGGACCGGTGAAGCTTGGTACAGCACATTTTGATCTGGGCCGTTGTTTGCCTTGGTCGAAAAATATCCCATGCGTGGTATGCGAAGAAGTTTGTCCGACTTCCCCCAAGGCCATCCATACCGAATATAGCAAGAAGCTGGTTCGTGACGGCAAGAAACAAGTGCTTAGTTCAACATCGACTACCGTGAAGTTGGCGAATTATCCGTCACCCGGACAAGCGTTCGGAGAGTCGTGCTCGTTTGCCTTGAATGAGTTCCGGGGCGATCAGACGACTACCTATCACGTTCGAATCGTACATCGTGGCGGCAGCAGCGAGACCCATCGAATCGTGAGCAACGATGGTGATACTTTGATAATTGGCGAACTCGACAGTTCAAACAGTAAACTGGTTAATGGTACGGAATTTGGATGTTTGCCCGAGCGAGGGAGCGTGGCTGAAATCCAGATCGAACTTAAAGTGCCCAAGATTGATACCAGTTTATGTATTGGTTGCGGCTTGTGTGAGAAGGAGTGCCCGGTGGTGGGCGATAGGCGGGCGGTATATGTGACCGCCGAAGGCGAAACTCGATCGCAGCACTGCAGTCGGCCTGATCAGAACCGTTCCTTAAGACTGCTGAAGTGATAGATGTTCTATAGGTCCTAATGGGGTAAGACTTGTTAGTTTGATTAACTTATCAGCATCGAAAGTCATGTTTATGGATAGAGTTATCGATAATCGCGGTGATGGTTGTTTATTATCCCGGCGGGAATTGCTCGGTGCATCTGTTGCGCTTGGTACGAAGGTGCCTTCTTCAAAAAACTCGACCAAACCGGCGGATGGTAGCGCTATGGAGCTTTTACCATTGGGTAAAACCGGTTTGAAAGTGGCGCGTCTGACCATGGGCGGGAGTTTTACTTCATATGGGCCCCGGATTCTTGAGTTTACCTATCGTGCGGGTATTCGTTGTTTTGATAGTGGCGATTTTTATGCCGGTTATAAGGCTGAGGCTTTGCTGGGGGAATGGGTGAACAAATCTCGCCGCCGCGATGATGTAATCATCATCAATAAAGCCCGCACCACCGACCTGAAAAAGTTTGTTATTCGCCTGGACGAAGCTCTGGATAAGATGAAGTTCGAGACCATCGATATTTTTCTAATTCACGGTCTCGCCGATCCCAATGTGGTTCTCGATAGCGATAAGCAATGGCGTAAGCTCAAGGATCGTCTTGTTCGAGAGAAGAAGGTTCGTTTCATGGGATTCAGCACTCATGCCCCCGATATTGATGCGCGTATTGCGTGCCTAAACAATGCAGTCAAGAGTGGATGGGTTGATGTTATCATGTTAGCCTGCGATATAGGATTGATTCGGCAAAATACGGGGCTCAACAAGGCGTTGGATGCGTGTGCCAAGGCCGATATCGGCCTGATCGGAATTAAGGCGATGCGCGGGTTGGGTGGGGCGGAGGGTCAGCCCGATAAAACTCGTGAAGCATTCAAG
>CP070790.1:376870-379793 GCA_020346805.1 Planctomycetota bacterium | reverse complement strand
AGTTAACGCTGATATCCGGCTTGCATAATGGTGTGTGGCCGCTCAAACCCGAACAACGCACCCCATACTTGTCGCAGATCGACAGAATATCCCGCGGATCTTCCATCATTGAAACGGAGTGAAAGTAGCCCGCCTCGCTCAGCAATTCCCGCCCCCAATGGACCATGGGCTCGATATAGCGATAACCCAGATCCGCTGCCTTTTCCACGCCGGCAGCGAAAGACATGTCGTGATGCCGAACGAATTCCATGTTGATTCCAATATCTATCTTGGCCATTTTTGTCCCTCTTATTGTATAAAAACAATATCCACTTCAACTTATCAGCCATATCATAAACCTAACCGCGCCGGATACAACACCGAATAAATCCGTTTGTCTCCTTCATCAGCAACCCACCTATAATTGAAAAGTTAAGTACTAACCGATTCCCCACAGAATTGGGAGGTTAATACCATGTCGGCTGCAATCACACAAAAAGCGGAAAAATACGCCCTGCAATGTATGGAAATCTGGGGCGGGAACCATGCCGTCGATACCGCCGTCTCGGTCACCGGCATCGATGCCTGGGTGGTCAGCCAGCCCTATGCCGGCAGCGAAACAGGCGGCGATATACATTATCTCTCCATGTGCGGTCACGGCCGACTCAGCCGCTTTACCGTCGCCGACGTCTCCGGGCACGGCGGCGAAGTCGGCGAACTGGCCTCAACTTTACGAAAACTGATGTGGAAAAACATCAATACCCTGGATCAAACTCAATTTGTCCGCAAGTTGAATCAGGAATTCTCGCACCTTGGTCAGGCCGGTAAATTCGCCACCGCTCTGCTGGCCAGTTATTACGCGCCCACCGATCACTTGATTGTCTGCAATGCCGGCCACCTGCCCCCGCTCTGGTATCAGGCCGGGACACAAACCTGGAAATTCCTCAAGCACGACATCTCCGACCGGCTGGACAACATCACGAATTTGCCGTTGGGTATCATCGAACCCACCGATTACTATCAGTTTGCCGTCAGGCTGGAAAAGGATGACCTCATTCTCATCTATACCGATTCTCTGATCGAGGCCCAGAGTGTCTCCGGCGAACAGCTCGGCCAGGGAGGTCTGCTTAAGCTGGTCAATCAACTCGACGTAAGTAATACCGGAAGGCTTTGTCATTTATTGGTGGACGTGATTGCCCAGTACCGTAATGGTGCTCCAGCCGACGACGACTTGACCGTGCTACTGCTGCATCACAACGCCGCCGACCCGCCCCAACAATCCATCGGCGACATGTTGCGGGTTATGGGAAAAATGATGGGGTTGGTAAAAGTGTAATAAAGAACTGTCAAGTCGCCACGGATACAAAAAAACTTAAATGCTTGGCACCTTGGCGCGATTATTATTCGAACAGCGGCTGCTGTCCCTCGGAAAAGGTCTTGACGTGGTCGCGGACCTCGTGGGCCTCGTCGATCAATTCGCCGATATCCTGAAACCTGCGATAAACACTGGCGAAGCGCACGTAAGCGATCTGGTCAATCTGGCGAAGATGCTGACAGACGACCGAACCGATGAAATGGCTGCTCACCTCTCGGTCGTGATGCTTGAAGATGGTGTCCTCAACCTTGTCCACCACATCAATCAATACATCCTCTTCCACCGGCCGTTTGTAACAGGCCCGCTGCAGGCCGGCCAGAATCTTGTTGCGATCGTAGGGCACCCGCGTGCCGTCGGCTTTGACCACCATCAGTTTGATGTCGGTCTCCACCCGCTCCTTGGTGGTAAAACGCTTATCGCAGGCCAGACAAACCCGGCGGCGGCGGATCACATCCCCGCCCTCGCTGAGCCGGGAATCGATCACCTTGTCCTGATTGACTTCTTTGCAAAACGGGCAACGCATGACAAACGCCAGCAACAAAAAACCGAGAACTGTTCACCTACGGGCCTAAACCGGTTGCACCGGCACCCAACATCTCCCCACCCCCGTCGAAGTCGGCCCAATCATCAGCCGAGATCTGGAGTATAACCCAAATTTGACCCCCCAGATATAGAAAACCGGCAAAAAATTCACCATACCCGCCTCCAGGGCCTTGAAACAATCAAAATATTGGCGATATTGATCCGATGGCCTCAAGAATGATCACCAAACGAATCAACGACATCATCATCCAGGGCTTCAGCCTGGCGGGTGAGGAGACCGTTATCGCCTTGCCGGAAATGAATTTAGCCTTCGATGTGGGGCGGGCACCGCGCGAAATCATCGGTATCGATCACATCTGCTTATCCCACGGCCACATGGACCATGCCGCCGGTTTGGCCTACTACTTCTCCCAGCGAAACTTTCAGGGGATTCACCCCGGCTGCGTGCTGGCCCATCACAACCTGGTACCCGCCATCGAGGAACTGATGCAGATCTGGGGCCGAATTGAGGGCCACATCTCTCCCTCGCAGATCGTCGGCGTCGATGAAGACGAGGACTTTGCCGTCAACCGCAATCTGATCGTCCGTCCCTTCCGGGTCAGCCACCCCGGCCCGACCCTGGGATTCTCCGCCATCGAAGTCCGCAAGAAACTCAAACCCGAATACGCCGACTATTCCAGCCAGCAGCTTGTAGACTTAAAGAAACAGGGCCAGACCATCGAGTACCGCCTGGAGATACCCAAGGTAGCCTTCTGCGGCGATTCGGCCATCGGCAGCTTCCTCGACCACGATCACGTGCGCAACGCCCAGGTATTGATTATTGAATGCACCTTCTTTGAAGACGATCACGTGGAGCGGGCCCGCAAGGGTCAACACCTTCACGTCATCGATTGGCCGAAACTAATGGAAAGGATCAACAGCCCCCACGTATTGCTCCACCACGTTACCCGCCGCACCGGCATCGGCCAGGCAAAAAAGATTTTGGCAAAAATTTTGTCCCCCACCGACCTGGAGCGGGTTACTTTT
>CP070790.1:371487-376770 GCA_020346805.1 Planctomycetota bacterium | reverse complement strand
CGGGCTAATACCCTTGGGGGCCTTTGGCGATCCCGCGTCATTGCTGCAGCTTGATTTGTTCTCCACGGTCATCCTCATCATTTCCGCCTTAACCGGCATCGCCATGGCCCACGGTCTATATTACTTTGCCGTCCAGCGCATCGGGGCGGCCATCTCCATGTTTGCCCTCATGCTCGCCCCCTTCGTTTCCATCCTCTGTTCCGGCATCACTCTGCATCAAAAGTTTTCCGTCGGACAGTGGATCGGCGGAGTTGTACTGCTGATCGGCTCCACCATCACCCTCTGGTCCCAGCAATATCTCAAACCCCTCGAAAAGGCCGAAGCCGAAGTCATGGAACCATAGAAGGCGGTAGGGCAGGTCGAATCCCGGTGTGTCGACACAAGACCTGCCAAAGATAACTACGCCCACGTTACGAACAAAAAGCAAACTTGAATGAGACGCCAAATTCACACAATTACCAATCGATCCCATCACTATTAGAATATTGGTAACTTTTATGAAATATGCCCCTGATACTTATAATATTTATTTGTTGAAATGACACTCCCATATTTGTTAATATTGTATATTAAAAATAGACAATCCCTTTCCAAATCCAATAGGTAGAGGAGGCATTCAATCGTAGAAGTATCACCAAAATAACCTGCAAATCTCTCATGAAGGAGGAGGTGAATTATGCACCGCAAAATGCTAATCCTTTTAACCGTCGGAATCGTTATTGCCTGGTGCATTCCGCCCCTCGAGGTACCGGCCCAGGCAGCTTGTGAAGAACACGATACGACACGTACGGGTGAAGATGATAGTTCCTCTTCGCCCTGCATTCACAAACACCGGGAAGGTGTTCTCTTGCCCCTCGGTCCCACCAACGTGGCCGTCCCCCTTACCTCGATCGATATTAATGCGGAAGCCACTTTCTTCAGTTGCCATGTTCGCAATTTCATTGTCAACGTAAGGGCCCAGTTCGTAATCGATATGTCGAGCTCCCCTACTGACGCTCCGCTGCCGGTGGCCTTTCCCATCACCACCCATTCCTTGTACGGCGACCACAGTCATTTTCGCGACATTACGATATCGATCGGCAACGTTCAGATTCCCTACCGCGTCGCCATGGATTACGCGGTCTGGAATATTTCCTCCGACGGTCTGCGCTATAAGAGTCGACTGGTAAATCACCTGGTTCATCCACTGCTGGAGAACGCCAAAGATCTCAGCCTGATCGCCCCCACCTGACGGCCAAGGGATACGACCTGGTCTTGTACTGGTATATGTCGAGCCCCGGCAGCGCCTCAAATCACATAACTATCGAGTACACCTCCAACAGCAACGATTTTTCCGATTGTTGCCGGGAGGTACACCAATGTACCTATGGAGATGACCCGTACCATTTCTATTTCGATTTGAGCAACGCCAATTACTGGCCCGGACCCAAACAGTGTCGGGTCACGCTCCGCGATTCCGGAAACGCTCAATGGGCAGGCGTCCCCAAGATCAATATGCACACCGAGACAACTGCTGAGGCGATCATACTTACCAGCTCACCAGCAAACATACACCTTGAAGATATTGCCGCCCCAGTGCAGCCAGCCGTCTTCGATTGCTGGCCCCGCAACTGGTCTGAAAATCCCTCAACCGTGCAGGAGTTTACCCTCTCCTGGCTGGACGGGGCACCAGGCATGATCGATAGCGCGGTCATCGACCAAATCATCCCTACCCCCGGTATCGTGGTACATGCCGATCTGCCCATTATCCTTGACGAGAAGAATCCCTCGGACACCTTTACCGCCAGCTATATGCCACCCATCCCCGAACTCACCTACTTTGACGTGATCGGCAAGGGCTGTAGCGGCCCCGAACAAATCCCGCATGGACTTTACGACATCTCGCTCCGAGTTCCCCTGAAGGGTAAAACCATCATGGGACACGATCTTGCCGCCAGCGAACTTTGGGTCGAACCGGGAAGTTCGTCGAACGATTGGATGCTTCATGTGACCGTTTCCAACCTCGGATTGTTTACCGAACCCTTGTTGGTAACCGTGCTGGTCGACAACGTTTTTATCAAGACCGAAGGTTTCCGCAGTCTGCTTCCCGGCGACGTAGTAAAGCTGACTATCCCCATACAGTGGATCTGGGAACTACCGGCCGACGTTGAGGTCGAAGTCGAACCGGCGCCGGGAGAGGTCAAACGCACGAACAACTCGGTTTCGATCACCTACCCTCCATCCCCCCCGCTGCCGCGACATGCCGATTTCGTACTCCGCCCCGATCAAAGCCAGGTTCGCCTTATTCACGATTCCGGGATCGTCCTTGAATCAAAACTACTCGGTGATATCCGTCTTTACCTTGGAGATCCCGATGTCATTGTTATAGCAATAGCCGGTATGGTCGGCTTGTCGGTCGACGGCGCCCGACTGGTAGCCCCATACTTCGAGCCGACTACTTCCGCCACTGAGTTATGCCCCAAACCGCTCTACATGTACCAGGATCCGTGCGTGCACTCCATCGGCTCATGGAACACTATTACCGGCGAGATCAACTTTGAGTTGCACCTGAAAACACCCGAAGGTGAACCACCGGCCCCACAACCCATGAGCTTCAGCGGTAAGCTGACTAACGCCGGCCTCTGCGTCAAGGGTATCAGCGCCGATTCTACCAACATCCCCAAGATGATCATGGACATCTTTGCTCATGAGCGGCCGCTGCCACCCAAGCCGGATGTTTGGTTCTCCACCGAGGTCGGTTTCCATGCCGCCAATCTCCTGGCCGAGGCCAACTCCCTCGACAGCATACGTTACATCAGCCCCGGCGATCTGCTCAGCGCTCGGGGGCACATAGTTCGCACCAATCACGAATTAACCGCTCGACTCGGCATTATGCCCATAGTCCCCGACCTTGGCCTTGATGCCGTCGTCCTTGGACCCAAACGAGATATCTGGTTCTCTTTCGAGGAGGACTTCGAGCCCATCTGGAGCGAAACATTAGGCCGATGGCTCAAGCACGGCGACTTGTTGTCAGATGCCGGCCGCATCGTGCAGACCAACGAACAACTTATTTCACGTTTTGCTCCCATGCCGCCGCTTGCCGATGTCGGCCTGGATGCCGTCACCCATGCAGCCCGCCGCGCCCTATTCTTCTCAACCGAAGAGGACTTCTTCTCCGAAGCCCTGGGCGTCAACGTCGGCCACGGCGATCTGCTCTCCAATCGCGGACATATTGTTCGCACCAACGCCCAGTTGATGAGCAAGTTCAACCCCAAAGGCCCGGTTCCTATCCCTGCCGACTTCGGGCTTGATGCCGTCCTGCTGCGCTGCAATGGCGAGATCTGGTTCTCCACCGAGGTCGGTTTCCTCGATGCCAATTTGGGACCGATCAGCCACGGTGATCTGCTCTCAACCGCCGGTTATGTGGCAGCTGCCAATCTCGAGCTGGTTTCCAAATTCGGCCCCATCGAAGATCTAGATAACTTCGGCCTCGATGCCGGTAACATCATCATACCTAACTACGTCCAAGCCCACATGAACCTTACCGACGTAAACGAAGACGGTATAGTAAATATCTTCGACCTGGGCGCTATCAAGAGCCAGTTGTTCAAACCCGTAACGGACGATAACTACCGGATGGATGCTAACAATGACAACATCATCAACATTATGGACATGGGTACCGTGAAAGGAGAGCTGTGGAACAGTAATACATGTCAATAAATATTGGAACATGGACCTTCAGTAGCGTCGGGACCAATTATAAAATCGGGAGCAATCCAATTGATTGCTCCCGATTTTATTTGTTTCAACTTATAGGGCAGCCTGACAAAGGTCTGGATTCCCGCGGGAATTTACCTGCCGCGGTGGGCGGGTATGACCGGAAGATACGCAATATCAATATAGAGGAATCTGACAATTGTCAGACAATCTGGTTTCTGGAATCGAGTCATGATAGTGTACAATAAACCGTCCGTTAATACCGACTCGGTTCGGTCAAACAAGAATAACATATATGAAAAGGAATCCAGCGATGAACCACGGAAAAAAAACTTACACGCGTCGTGAAACTTTACACTTATCCGTAAGTGGTGCACTTGCCACAATGGGAGCGATTAACAATACTGCCACAGGCAAAAAAGACACATCTAATCTATCCGAGAAAAATACCAGTATTGCGCCTCCTGTCAAAACGCGTATGTTTTGGACGTGGGATCATACTACGGAGTGGATGCTCAATCGCCCGGGAGCACAAACTATAGGGGCCTCCAATTACTATGGACGCACCAAAGAATGTTTTGTGGGGGACTATACAAAAATGTTGGAGTTTTGCGGCCAACATAACATAAACGGGGTTATCGTCTGGGGTTTGCTCCGCGATCGTCATGGCGGCCTGGAGTCGGCAAGCCAATTATGTGAAGTCGCTGCGAAAAACGGCGTTAGTCTACTATGCGGTGCCGGCTTGTGTGCTTATGGCGGTGTGTATTATCAGGGTGATTCGCCATACAGCCTGGATCTTCATTTGCAGAAACACCCGGAATTGAAGGCCGTCGATGATTCTGGAAAACCATTGGAGTTCACCGCCGGCATTTACGGCCCCAAGATGTTCTATCATGCCTGTCCGTCCCGCAAAGAAAATCAAGAGCACATAGCCGAATCGCTGCAATGGCTTTTTGAGAACCTGCCTTTGGACGGTGTGCAAATCGAGGCGGGTGACAACCATGTCTGCCAATGCAAATTATGTAAGGACAGACGCCGGTATCCAACGGGGCGCTTTTCCTGGGAAGACATGGCCCTGCTGCATCCGATCGCCATTAAGGCAATTCGGGCGGTCAAGCCGGATGCCTGGATATGCTGTGAAACCTACTCTCACCCGGAACCGTACAGAGGCCAGGAACATCCCGGATTCGGGGATGGCAAGACCGCCTGGGCTGATCAATGCCTGGCAAAGATACCTGATGGAGTTTTCATAGAATGGGTTTATGACCGAATAGGGAAATCGCGTCCAAAGCGAATCTGGACCAAGGCCGGAAATGTTAACAACCAGAGGCATCGCCACATTATGCGGGCTCATTTCAGCACCTATTGGTCCGGCATCCGCGGCGAATTAGCCATTGAGGCGATTGCAGAAATGGTGCAGGAAAGCATGGACCATGGTTCCGACGTTATTTCTCTATTTGGTGAGGTTTCGCCTTTCCATACCGGTGCGGAATTGAATTACCTGGCCCTTGAAAACTTCGGAAGCTCGGCCAACCCAAAAGCTGATGTAAATATATTTTTGCGGGACGTTGCAGCTCCTTTGCT
>CP070790.1:368635-371387 GCA_020346805.1 Planctomycetota bacterium | reverse complement strand
CGGTTCATCCCAATGACCACGTTAACTTAGGACAATCAAGCAACGATGTGATTCCTACCACCATTCATATTTCGGCGTTCAGATCCATCCGCGAACGGTTATATCCCGCCTTGGATCGGCTTCACAAAAACCTTTTAAGCAAAGCTGCCGAATTTGAAGATGTCAAAAAAATCGGCCGGACGCATCTGCAGGATGCCGTCCCCATGACCCTTGGTCAGGAATTTTCAGGTTACGCCAGGCAGATTGGCCTGGGAATTAAGAGAATTGAAGCCGCCGAAGAGAGACTTGGCGAGCTGGCGCTGGGCGGCACGGCCGTCGGCACCGGTGTGAACACCCATCCGGAATTTGCCGCCGGGGTTATCCAGCTCATTTCTGAATATACGAAACTGCCTTTCAAGGAGGCTACTAATCATTTTGAAGCCCAGGCCGCCCAGGATGCCGCCGTTGAGACCAGTGGGGCCCTGCGGGCATTAGCCGTCAGCCTTATTAAAATCGCGAACGATATTCGCTGGCTTGGGTCCGGGCCCCGATGCGGATTTGGAGAGATCAACATACCGTCACTGCAGCCCGGTTCTTCCATTATGCCGGGAAAAGTAAATCCGGTTATTCCCGAAGCGGTGATCCAGGTCGCGGCCCAGGTAATAGGAAATGACACGACCATCATGTTGGGCGGCCAGGCGGGCAATTTTGAGTTGAATGTGATGTTGCCGGTAATTGCTTATAACCTTTTGCAGTCCATCAGCCTGCTAGCCGCGGTCGCGGAAATATTCGCCGACAAATGTATTCGTGATATTACCGCCAACCGCCAGAAATCTGCTTCCAATATCGAACAAAGCCTGGCTCTGGTAACAGCACTGGTTCCTGAAATCGGTTACGACAAGGCCGCTTTTATCGCTCAAGAAGCCTATGAAACCGGAAGGACCATCAGGGAAGTTGCTTTACAGGAAAAAATTCTGACAGATGATGTCTTAGAGCGTCTGCTGGGCCCGAAGGATTAGAAAATTTGAACGCATCGATTTCCAGTCATCATATCGGTCTGTCACGTTTAAAACTCTATTTCGCTCTTTCCCGAACACCGCATGGCGTGCTTGATATAAGCGCCCCTGCACTTGGCGCCTTGCTTTGGCTGGGTAGCTTCCCGTCTTTAATAATTGTCATATTAGGCCTTTTTACTGCTTTTGCCGGCTATACCGCTGTTTACGCCTTAAACGATGTGGTAGATTATCGTATTGATAAAGAGCGGGTCAAGAGCGGTGAACTGCCGGCGTCAGAGACGTATCTTGATGATGTTCTGGTGCGCCATCCCATGGCGTACGGCCTGCTGAGTTTTAGAGATGGATTGTTGTGGGTATTGGCTTGGGCGTTTATCGCCTTGGTGGGCGCTTATATACTAAATCCTATTTGCGCCCTTATTTTTTTAGTCGGATGTATTCTGGAGACAATCTATTGTTTTATGCTGAAGGTCAGTCCCTTGCGCGCTTTTATCAGCGGAGTGGTCAAAACTTCTGGGGGCATCGCGGCGGTATTTGCGGTGGACCCGCATCCCTCCCCATTATTTTTGTTGCTATTGTTTTTCATGCTTTTCTGCTGGGAAGTCGGTGGTCAGAATATACCCCATGATTGGGAAGCCATAGAGGAAGACCGGCGTCTTGAGGCCAAAACCATACCGATCCAATGGGGGCAGGAAAAAGCCACAAATATTATTTTTGTCGCCATCGTTGTTGCCGTGATCACAACAGTTATTCTGCTGCTGTATTATCAAGCCCGCCTTAATGTTTTATACATCTCGGTTTCACTGCTGGTGGGTTGCTATCTGCTAATATTTCCAGCGCTGAAACTTAATAAAACAAAGGAACGTTCCGCGGCGATGGTTTTGTTTAACAGGGCCAGTTATTATCCTGTCGCCCTCCTTGTCATCGTGGTTATAAAAATAATAATCAGATATTCAGGAGTTAATTGTGAAGGCGTATGATCTCAATGAAATAGCAAAATACGATGGTTCAAACGGCAATCCTGTCTATATTGTTCATAGGGGCAGGGTGTACGATGTCAGCAACAGTAAGCTGTGGAAATCCGGCCTGCACATGAAGCGGCACCACGCCGGCAGAGACCTTACCACCGATATTAAGGCAGCCCCGCATGGAACCGAGGTCCTGGAAAGATATCCCCAGGTCGGTGTCGTAAAAAAGAGTGAAAGCTCGGAAATCAAGATTCCGGCGGCTTTATCCTGGCTACTTGCCCGCTATCCCATGCTCAGGCGTCACCCCCATCCCATGACGGTTCACTTTCCGATTGTCTTCATGTTTTCAACAACCATATTTAATCTCCTCTACCTCGTCACCGGTATCAGGTCTTTTGAGTTAACAGCCCTGCACTGCCTGGGAGCCGGGATTCTTTTTACGCTTATAACCATCCTGACGGGACTGTACACCTGGTGGTTGAATTACCGCTCAAAGCCTGCCAGGGCTGTGGTTATCAAAAGACGACTTTCTCCGATTTTACTCATTGGGGCCGTTATTGCCTTTGTATGGCGGTTGCAGGTCCCGGACATACTGACGAATCTTGGGGGAACCGGTTTTATTTACTTATTGCTTGTTTTGTCTTTTCTCCCTATGGTGACCGTGATCGGCTGGTTCGGGGCGCAGTTGACGTTTCCCATTGAAAAAGAATAGAAGAAAATTCAAAACCCCACTTTTTCGCCTGTTGGGCCTTTTGGAAAGCGCTGAGTTTGCTGCGCTAAATCTTGAAAACT
>CP070790.1:364462-368535 GCA_020346805.1 Planctomycetota bacterium | reverse complement strand
CGCAACGAAGTGATATCCAAATCCAGTGAATCGGCTTCGATACGGGCATTGGGTGGATCGTGCTCAAAGACACGGGCGAAGGGGGACCATTCGACATTGTCGTTGGTCTCGACAAATTCACGGGTGATGAGCTTGTCATCACTTTTGTATAAGACGGCGGTCTTCTGCCTTTCGGACATAGGCACAAAAAGGGGGATAAATGCATCCACGCCATAGTAAGCGTTGGCATCCATGCGGACCTTCCAAATCGGCGGGTCCTGATAGACCAGCACATCCCAGGTTGGCCGGCCCGTCAGCCGGATGGGTACCATCTCATAGAGATCCGGACAGGCAGGAACATGATCCGGTTGTTCATTCCGCAGTGCTTGTAGTAGGCGTTCTCTTGGTTCCATTATGTCCTTGGGATAACGTTGTAGTTTGGTTTCTGTATAGTCACGCTTCTATACTTTGCCCCAATCGATATTTCTCATGAAACTCGACTTTGATTTTAGGCCAAAAGGCTGTTAAGGCATCGTTGCATGCTTCACCCATCGGGTCCTTCATGTCCTAATGGCCGAAACTCAACTAAGTGCATTCCATAGGCTCTATGCTATCACATCAAGATGAGATGTGCCACTTCAACATGGGAAATCCAGGATTTGTCAGTCTGGGAACCGACCGTCATGCACCGTATACAGTGTGGTCAGTACCTGCCGAAATCTTGGGCCGCCTGAATCATCGCCCGAACGGTCTCCGGTGCGACATCCGCCTGAATAATGTGCCCAGGGGCCAGTAAGAATCCGCCGTTTCTTCCTAATACGTCACATCTGTACTTAATTTCATCGCGTATTCTCTCGACATCGCCGCTCGGCAACAACTTCTGCTGGTCGATGCCGCCGAAGAAGGCGATCGAGTCACCGTATCTCTGCTTCAGCGTCTCGGGATCAGAGCCGGGAACACTGGGCTGGACGGGGTTGTAAACGTTGACTCCCATCTCTATGAAATCGCCGAGCAGCGGCGCAACTGCGCCGTCTGAGTGCATGATAATTATCACATCCGGGTTCTCCTTCTTGATATGTTTGAACATCCTGACGTAGCGACACTTGAACGTATTCCTCCACATGTCCGGAGACATCAGGGTCGACGTCTGCGTCCCCAAGTCCTCGCCGAACCAGAGGGCATCTACGCCGAGCCGGACCAGTTGAATGGCTATGTGTGTAGTCCAGTACTCTACCTTGTCGGACAATACCTCAAGCCAGTCCTCCTGCATGGCCATGGCCATTATGTACTTTCCCAGACCCGTCAACTGCCACGCAAGCTCGAAAAGACTCAGCTCGCAATCCCCAATAACGAAATAGTCTTCTCCATACGCAGCGATCACATCGGCAGCGGCATCGAATCGACCCGGGGCGCAAGGATCCGGAAACTTGTAGCTCTCAATATCCTGCGCGCAGGCGGCGCCCTTCAGAGGTGGCTCGACCACTTCCACATAGAGCTCGGTCGGCCTCATTTTCATTCCAAACTCGTTGAGCGTAATGTCGCCCTCAACAACGGTTGGCTGGAAATCCGAGGCAATCGTGCCGCCGACCACAACAACGTCACTACCCAGCGCAGTCCGAATGCCGTTTGCGGAGATGCGGTATGTGAGGTCTTCATAGTAGGAACATGCATACTCCGGCTGCATCCGCATCTCTCGGGCGAAGTGGTCGATAAGCGATCTGCACAGATCAAATTGTATGGGGACGCGATCCGGAATCCCGTCTCGCCCCAGCGCCCTTCTTGTTCGCTCCTTTGGAGTCATATTCAGTTCCCCTGCGTCAGTTCCTGTTTCCAGCCGATACGCGACAAGAAGAACGAGCAGTCATCCAGCGACATCGAGACATCTTGACGCGAAAGGTATTTCATACTTCGACGTGGCAAACCCACATAGTATTCTCGTTCACGACACACACAAACATCGCACGGCGGGGACGGCACTATCGGATTATCATACAATTCTCGAACCCTTGAGAAAAGCCGCTACCAAAGCAAATTTCCGTATTTGCGCAAAATGGCGGATGTGAAAACGCAATTTGGTGTTGTCCCCTATCATGTTACGATTTATAATAATTATTGTCAGTCTTATTCCACCGGATGTGAACTGAGACCACAGGTATATACACAGTGCAAAAGGATAGCACCGTATGAAAGCAGGCAAGTTGAACGAGGTTAGACCCGATACGCATTCGCGTCTTCGCGGCAAGGAAATACCCTCACTGGAAGAGGGCCGCAAAGCGTTTGCCGCAATCGCATTCGAGGGGATCCCACGGGCCGCAAAGGTGCATATGGCGTGGATGATTATGCTGATTCGACAGCGCATTGTCGGCAGGACCGAAGGACGCAAAATTCTTCGCGTCCTGAAGGGCGTGGATCGCCGCGCCATCCAAGACATGATCGCAACCTACGACCCGAACTTTTACAAGTGGCGGGTCCAGTTCGAGCGTTACCTAATGGACAAGGTGGGAGCAGTAGCCAGTTGTGTGAACATCGGACGAACCTTGCCGCCGCCCATTTACCGCATGAGACTGAGAGAGTCGATTCTGCCTCTTATAGACGCGACCATCAAATTCCGGGCCAGCCTCCTGGAGAAGGCTCAAGAGTACCGCAAAGTGGTTATGCCCGGCTACACGCACAATCAGCATGCCCAACCAATGACATTCGGACACTACCTGCTGGGCCTGCATGAGCCGATTCATCGGGCATCATTCCAGTTGGAGCAGGCCTACGACTTGACAAACCTTTGCGACCTGGGCTGTGGCGCCCTTGCAGGCACCAGTTTCAACATCGACCGCGAGCTTCCAGCCAAGCTGCTGGGCTTTGCGGGGGTACTCGAGCATACCAATGATTGTGTTGCCGCCACGGATCAGGCAACAAATGTCGTTGCCGCCATGATGAACATGGCAATACCCATGAGCCGGGCGGCTAATGAAATGCATACGTGGGCGACATTCGAGTTCAACATGATCGAGCTTTCGGATGCCATTTGCGAGGCGTCGAGTATGATGCCCCAGAAGAAGAGTCCTTGCGCGTTCGAAGACATTCGGTCCACGCTGGGGAAAGTGCTCGGTTGCTATACCGAGATTGTCTGCCGCGTACAGAATATTATGTACGGTGATACCGTCGAGGTCTTTGAAACAAGTGAATCCGTTCCGGCTGTGGCCGCGGAGGTCGTCAAGTCCGTCAATACATTTGACAAGGTTCTGCACAATATGACCGTCAAGAAAGAGGTGATGCTCGATTACGCTCAGCGAGGGTTCTCAACCGCTACGGAGCTTGCCGCGATTCTGTTCCGCGAGGCTAGGATACCCTTGCGCATAGCGCATGCAATAGTCGGTGAGGTTGTCCGCAGCACTTGGCTAGGCGGCGGAGCAGCATCGGATATTACCAGTAGCAGTATCGACCAGGCGGCCATCAAGGTGATAGAAAGGCCGCTGAATCTATCGCCTGAAGCGCTATCAGCAGCCCTTGACGCGGTGAAATTTGTCGAAGCACATCAGTCACAGGGAGGAGTAGCTCCAAAGGAGGTCAGCCGGATGGTGCTCAGCCGGAAGGCCGAGCTCAAAAATGCTCGTCAGCGTCATGCCCGGCGACTGCGCAGTCTTGAACGGGCGGACAAAGACTTGATGCGGGCTGTGGATGGGATCCTTAAAGCGTGATCTATTCTGTTTGGGCAGATGAAAACCGATTCTTTTTTCGAGTCAATGGCACAGGTACTAAGCCATCCCGGCCGATAGACTATAGTGCCGGGCCTTTGAAATGGTATTGTCCGGTTCAGACGGGTATTCGTCGGTTTGCCTGAGGTTGTGGCTTTTGCTTACCCCATACGCTGTTCACTCGCATGCAACCACGACCGTGTGAACTTGAGAGGTGAAGTTACCGGCAGATATTCGTCGCCTCCGTGGCTGTGTCGAAACGATTAGCAGATGCGGCATGTGTGAACGACTCTCGACAGGATTGCTGTTGTTGCTTATGGTCCTCCTACCGTGGAACGATTTGTCGGCGCGCATCGTAGCTTATTGGACGATGGACGATGATCAGGCCGACGCCGTGGTGTT
>CP070790.1:361485-364362 GCA_020346805.1 Planctomycetota bacterium | reverse complement strand
GGGTATTCGGTGTTTTGATTTCCATGATCGCCTGTTACGAAGGATTGAATGTAAGTGGCGGGGCGGAAGGCGTTGGACGGGCTACCACTTCGACGGTGGTTAAATCGATTGTAGCTTTGATTGCCACCGATTGTATATTTACGGCGGTGTTTTATCTGTTTGAGCTTTCAGAGCGATACCTTAAACGGATTAATAGCTGAAATGGATTTTATAATAAGTCATTCTGAGGTCGCCGCGGCGACCGAAGAATCTCCGGTTATAATAGCGTTGAGATCCTTCACTACCTTCAGGGTGCCGAAGAATGTTTTTAATCGATACATGTGTTTAATTGACAACTCGTTCAAAGGAATCGAATACTGTCCGATAAAAACGGGAACATAGTGTTATCGATTTGCGATCTGGCCAAGACCTTTCCCGATCGCCTGGGTAATCCGGTGCGGGTACTCAATGGGATATCCTTTGACGTTTACGCCGGCGAGACGCTGGTGATTATGGGCGGATCGGGCTGCGGCAAGAGTACGCTGTTGAACTGTCTGATCGGAGAGTTGAAGCCCGAATCGGGGAGTATTGTTTACCAGACTCAATCGATGTCCCAGCCGGTGGACTTGTTGAATATGGACGAGACGACCCTCAACGAGCTTCGCAAGCGGTTTGGTATACTTTTTCAAAGCGGGGCCTTGTTTAACTCCATGACCCTGGCGGAGAATGTGGCCTTGCCGTTGAAGGAACATTCTTACGTCGATCCGTCGATCATTGATATTGTAGTGACCCTGAAACTCCAGCAGGTTCACATGTTGGAGCATCGGGACAAGATGCCTTCCCAGCTTTCTGGTGGGCAGAAGAAACGAGGAGGACTTGCCCGGGCCACGGCAATGGATCCTGAGATTCTGTTTTACGACGAGCCGTCGGCGGGTCTTGATCCGGTGACATCGGCGGCAATTGATGATCTAATTATGGATCTTTCCAAGAAGCTGCAGGTTACCAGTGTGGTGGTAACCCATGAAATGGACTCCGCCTTTCGGATTGCTGACCGCATGGTCATGCTGGATCGGGGGCGGGTGTTGATGATCGGGGCCAGAAGCGATTTTGAGGCCATTCGCGATACCCCGACCGATCAGTTAATCGGTGCGGATCAAAAGTTGATACATCAATTTCTCAACGGAGACACACAAGGGCCGCTGACCGATGAGGAAGGTTTGAGTGAATATGAAAAACTTATCCTTGCCGGCGAATGCCCGGATGCGACTTAGGAGCAGGTATGCCTCAAGAACGTAACGCTTTTAAACTCGGAATTACCCTGATTGTGGTTCTGGTGTTACTGCTGGGTATTCTTTATTTTCTTGCTCCGACCGGCGGGGGCGATATGAAGTTGACCGTTCGCTTCCCACACAACAAATTCAACACCGTACTGAAACCCGGGGGTGAGGTGTCGTGCGGCGGGTTGACCGTAGGCAGTATCAGATCGCTCGAACTCGAGGAAGCACCGGACAAGGAAACGGGCCAAAACGTACTTTATGTACTGGTCAAGATTATCATTGATTCATCCATCGATTTGAAACAAGACTGCAAGATTATTCCCGAGGGACCGTTACTCGGTGGTTCGGGCAAGTTGGTGATTCTCGATCGTGGAAGCGGGAAATCCGTCTATCCAGATGCGACCATCGACGGGGAAACAACGGTTACCGTAGCGGCCCTGACCCGAATGCTGGCCTCGCAATTGGATCCCGATGATGAGGCCAGTCTGATGGCCTTGGTTCATACCCAACTCCAGGCCGACAATCCCAAGTCACTGGTAGGTAAGATCCATGCCATGCTCGATGATTTTGTGGCCGTTACCGACAGCATCCGCAATGAGTTCGATCCTAAGCAGAAGGAAGTATTACTGACCAAGCTGCACTCGATTCTGGATCACATCAGCGATGCGACGCGACTGTTACGTAACGAGATGGATCGCGATATTGATTTGGCCATGGTGGACAAGGTTCACATGACGCTGGATGCCTTGAACAGCAGTTTGTTTACGGTAGTGGAGATGCTGGAGGAAAATCGCGAGCCATTGGCCGCCACCTTTCGACATATTCAGGCAACCAGCCAGATACTTGAACAGCAGATAGCAACCCGTATCGCCCAACAACTTGACCCACAGGTCCCGGCCAGTTTGATGGCCAAGGTCCACGTGGCCATCGATCGTTTGGGCCGATCGTTGAGAGACATAAACGATATGACGGCTGTGGGGCGGGAAGCCCTGGTATTGAACAAAGAGCAGATCAGCCGCATGATCGTGAATCTCAAGGAAACCAGCGATCATCTAAAAGCTGCGGGCAAGGATATTCGCCGCAATCCCTGGCGCCTGCTCTATCAGCCGACCATGAAGGAGGTGGCCCAGGCCAACATCTTTGATGCCGCCCGATCGTTTTCCGAGGCCGCAACTCATTTGGACGATGTGGTTACCAGGCTGCAGGCGGTTTCCGATGCCGGCGGTCCCGAGGCCATTCTTGACGACCAGCAGTTGGCTGAGCTACGCGATCAACTTAAACAAACATTCGACAACTTCACCAAAGCCGAAAATTCTCTCTGGGAGCAATTAAAAATTGAGTGATTAACGAAGAGTTGGTCGGCGATACGGATTTGGGGATTATGACTTTCGATTTCTCAACGTCACCGGCTGGTCGTCGTCTATTGAGAAGGGGGCAGGCTTTGAAGTGGATACTGCCAACAACGTTGTTCGTTACTTTAGTCGGTCCATACATTTCCTCGGTTGCTGATGCCCGGGTTCCAGCCAAACCCGCGAAACCGGCATCCTATGTTTGCCCCATTGATTTGGAGAAGTTGGCGGGCCGTCTGAAAGCCCTGCCCCGGCGGGAACGCGAACTTATC
>CP070790.1:358093-361385 GCA_020346805.1 Planctomycetota bacterium | reverse complement strand
CCGGATCGTCACATGCGGGATCTGCCGGTACTTCCGGACCGGAGGCACAGTTCTGGAACCTATTGTAGTCGTTCTCGTCGACGTCACCGTCGCCGCCCGTCGGTTCCTGATCGAAGCAGTCACAGCCTTCGGCAAGCGTCCCGCCGGAACCCGTGTAGCAGAGCTGGAACTCGGCAAAGTCGTCCTGATCGACGTCGTCGTCGCCGTCTACGTCGGCAAAGGGATCGGGGCAGAAGGTGGGAATCAGGCTTCGGCCTAAGCAGCTTTCCTCCTCATCCGGTCCATACATACCCGCGTTGGTAAAGGTAATCCAGTCGTAATAGACTTCCGAATTAGATGAACCGCCAAAAGTGCCAAAGCAAAAGGCATCGTAAGCGCGTTCACCCTCAGCCACGGCCCCCGATACCTCTAAATCGGGATTTGCCCCCGGGAACTTGTCTTCGTCCACCCAGATCTTGAGCGTATGTGTTCCATAAGGTCCCCAACCATCGATAATTCGAACTATGTGATATGCATCGGCTTTGCCATTGCCGGCGATATAAGGACCGGCATCGTTGACGAATTCATAGATCCGGTTGCTGGCGTTCCATCTGACCCGGCAGCCGGCGCCCCAAGGTTCGTTGGCGTTGGGACCTCCGTTGTTATCATCACGGATCCACAAGTTGGCCCCCATTAAAGTATCCCTGACACATTTAATTCGGGCCACCATGGTGGTACCCAGTCGGCTATTGATGTTATTGTTGTTACCGAGGTTTGGATCCGGATTTACGTTAACATCACTGGCATAGCCGTTTCGGCCAACAGGATCTGTGCCAGTGGGCGGCTCGTCTATCTTGAATGCGTAGTTGTTCTGGGCGTTATAGTCGGGATCCGGATTGGAATTATCTAACACCACACTTCCCGTCTGTACGCCGATGATGTTGAAGTTGCAGCCGGGCCCGCAGGGGCCGTCGGCTCCGGCAGTCCAAGCCGGGTCGTGTGGAGCAACGTCACCTAGATATTCACGAACGTGACCGAAAGCATCACCTAGCCATGTCTCTTCCATTTGAACCTGACGCATCTCTACTTCGCTTTGATCGTTGGTGAATTTCAACCAGCCGTTCCATACTGCGTCACAAGTCGGACCACCGGGACAGTCGGCATTGTACTCGGTACCGTGTCCGGTGCCGGTCAGAGTTACGGTCAGCGTATCACTTTCACCTGGATTAATCGGACCACCGCCGGTTTTGTCAAGGGATAGCCAAGTGTATGGAGGTACGGCGTTACCGCTGGCATCCGTTTCCGTAACCGTATAATTGATTGGACTCAGAGATGTATTGGTAATGGTATAGCTATAAGTTTGCGGATTCAGACAGTTAAGGTAGCAGACAATTGACGCATCAGTTGCCTCTGTGTGGCCGCCTTCCACCAGCGGTTCAGGGGGATCGATACCCCATCCCTTAACCAACAAATTTATGCTCCTGGTGTATTTGGTAATCGAGCAGTCTTCGGTAAATTCCAGATTGGCGATATGGTTCCCGGGGGTCAGACCTGTGGAATTGATAGTGGCGATTACCTGTTCGCTGGCGCCTGGGGGGAGTGGCCCGCCGCCGGTCTTGTCCAGATTAAGCCAGGCAGCATCATCGCTGACCAGGTAGTTCAAGGTAGTGGTGGCACTGGTATTCACTACCGTATAAACAAACTGAGCTGGATTGGCCGGACTACCGGGAGTACCGGAAGATTGTTGTGTTCCGGCCGGCCAAATATTCATACGGCATTCCGGTTGAATTCCCGGGCTGGCCACATCGTGGAATCCGTGCCACTGTGTCCAGTTGTCTCCGGCATTAAATTTGTTTTGGCTGTCATCAGGATTGAAGAACCATATTCCGGCGCTTCTGCTGGAACCGCCATTGTAACTTGGAGCAATAATGATCCCCGTATCTGATTCGTACTGGGCCCGCATCGGGCGCCTCTGCATCCACCATTCGAGATCTTCGGGATGAACCCGCTCGACCAGATTGCCATCGTCGTCCACTTCGTCCAGGTAATATTCCCGCTGTTTGTACCATCCCGTACCGCCACTTTGTATAACAAAGATGGTTTCTCTACCGTCCGGTAGGATCTGGCCACGATATGCCGGGCACTGGGGATAAAGCCATTGCGAGGTCGCATTGGCCGTGGTCCCGTCGATGAGCGTTGTGTAGGTAGTGACCGGCGAGGGCAAAGAGGTGTCGAAGGCGATGAGATCGCCTCTGCCATCGTCAACCAGTTGACCCAAGTTATAAGCGCACATATACAGAGTGCCGTTTCTTGAATTGATGTCGACGAAGACGCCGTTGTAGTCCTGCTGCCATTCCGGATTGCTCGAGTAGGCCATGGAAATAACCGGTCCCTGATAGGTCTTGATAATGGAATTCAAATCCAGGTTGATCTCATAGCACATGGACAGATTGGAGAGATTTCCGACAGCTTTACGATCGGGATTCAAGCCTAAAAATAAGGTGTTGTGATAGCTGCTGTATCGTAGACTGCCGACGGAAATATCGGTGCCGGGTGCTGAGCCAAGAAGTGAACTGAGAATTTTTGTGATAACCGTATTGCCGGATGCATCCAACTCGGCAATGATTACGTCAGTAGCATAATCGCTTGCCGATGGTTTGGCTACAAACAAACGGGCATCGTTGGTTCCGGTTCCGGAAAAAGTGAGCGAGGCCCAGTGGGATTCGTTCGGCTGCAGTTGCGTAGATACACCGGTTGTCCGATCAAATTGAAATAACCCACCGTAATCTGCAGCAGTTCCGCCGTTATACATGGCTTCTGAGACATAAAGGTCTTCCGTCTCGAATCCATTGTTCAGATAACCATAGAGATTCATACTTGATCCCAGAGCGGCAATGATGGCACAGGTTACGACCAGTACTCTTTTGGGATTTGAGTCCATATTTCTCATTTTTTAGATCCTCCATTAAATATGAAAAGATCAGTATTTTATTTGAGCAACAATAAACGATTTATACGGATTATACTTCGAAACAGCGCGGGGTATGGCTCGCTTTTCCGTAGGAAAAAGGTGCCTGCTCCACTCTCTTCGCGCTGTTTCGAAGTAGGATTCATATTATACTTATACCTTTTAAACACCTGTTATCTCCTGACTCGAATTATTCCTCCATCACTAATCGTGTTTTATTACAGATAAGGCATTCCGTCGGGTAAAATGTTTTAATCGATATGTTCTTCTTTCCTCCCATGCTCCTTTCCCTGATTTTGCGTATTGCGAGAAGGGAAACAGACTATTTGTGTAATATTAACACTT
>CP070790.1:354670-357993 GCA_020346805.1 Planctomycetota bacterium | reverse complement strand
TCGCATTTGCCGGGCGCATAAACATGATCCAACACGATCCCTCGGGTGGCCGCCACTCGGGCCAGACGTTTGCTGATCTCCGCCCTCTTGCGGCAGCTCTTGCACAAAATCCTCACTAAACGCTGCGACATTATGCAGGCTAATCCCGCCCCAATCAGGTAAGGCTCAATTCCCAGATCCACCAGACGGATAAGTCCGGTCAGGGCATCGTTGGCGTGTAAGGTCGAGAAAACCAGGTGCCCCGTCTCACAAGATTGCAAAGCGATCCTAGCGGTTTCCGCATCACGAATCTCACCCACCATGATTACGTCCGGAGTCTGACGCAGTATATGGCGAAGCTGACCGGCAAAGGTGATGTTCGCCTTGGGATTGATCTCCGTCTGACTGGCAAAGGACACCGGGTATTCGATGGGCTCCTCCACCGTAACAATATTGCGTCCGGTGTCACCTATTTCACCGAGGGCGGCATAAAGGGTGGTGGTCTTGCCGCTGCCGGTAGGTCCGCAGACCAGTATCATGCCGTGCGGTCGATTCAGATATCCTCGCAACTGATCCAACTGCACCTCGGACATCCCCGTATGATCGAGGTCCACCAGGGCCGAAGCGCTGTCTAAAACCCGAATGGCGATCTTTTCCCCGTATAGCGTACCCGCCGTCGCCACCCGCAGCATGATTTCCCGATCCTCATAATAAGCCAACAACGCCCCGTCCTGGGCCCGGCGACGCTCGGCTATGTCCACTTTACTCAAGATCTTGAAACAATTAAGGGTGGCAAGCGCCAGGTCGGGATCTATCCATTCCGGATCGCGCAGCAAACCGTCCACCCGGAAACGCAGGTTGTAGGTATTATCCGCCTTGGGATCCATCAGGATGTCGGAGGCCCGCAGATCGATCGCCCACTCAACGATTTGACGGGCCAAGGTGAGGGCGTTGCTATCCTTCAGCCTACCTTCCATACCCCGATCGATAGGGTTGCCGTCCGAGGTACACAAAACCACCGAAATCTCCTTGGGCCCGCCGCCTATGTCCTTTATCGCAACCTTGAAGCCCAACCGTTGAGCGATCTTGTTGAAAAAGCGCGCCTGCCCTTCCATGGTATGCAGGTCGGCCTGGATAAAACGCAGTACAAACCATCCCAAAGGACCTCCAAACAATACCGCCAGGTTGGTATAGGACTTGGGTACCTTGGGAAGCTTGATGCGGCGATCGGCATGCTCGGCACAATGTAGCCATAAAAATACCACGACCATCAAAACCAACAGCCGAATCGGATCCATCAATATCGACGGATATATCATAGCTGTAATACTATCCGCACTCACCGCACTCTACATCCCCCTTGTTATAACCCCATATTCTAATTACACCTGCTCGATATAAATACGTATCGTCCCAATATTGACAATATCGTTAGCCCGTAGATAGGCGGCCGGAACCTTGACTCCATTAACCCATGTGCCGTTGGCCGAGTTAAGATCCTCGATCCGTGGACCGCTTTCATCTAACCAGATCCGGGCATGTTCCCGGCTGATTCGTTCGCATCGCACCGCCAGCGAGTTTTTAGTTCCCCGACCGATGGTAATTTCCTTTTCCCCCAGAGGCAATACACACTCCGGCTGACCGGACCGTATTACCCTTAACTGCCATTTAGCCGAACCGGAAACAACAGCCGGTTCCGACTCGGCCTCGCTCCTCTCTACCGGTATTGGTCCAGCCTCGACCGACGGCGCCTCAGCCGGCGGTTCTTCAAGCGGCAGCGCCTCAACTGACGACTCCTCAATCGCCAACTCCTCAATCGGTAATTCCTCGACCGGTGGTGCCTCCACGGTCGGTGCTTCAACCGGCGGCTCTTCAAGCGGTATTGTTTCTACCGGCGGAGCCTTCACGGTCGGTGATTTAGCCGGCGACTCCTCAACCGGTTGTGCCTCCTCCGTCGAGACAGCCATGGCCGTTCGCGTTTCTTGTACGGTATCATCCTCTTCGGCCTCCCGCTCGTCGGCCTCCGATAAGGATACAATATCACCCGACATTTCTTCTATAAATACGCGGACGAAGGAATCGTCTAACGGGTTTTGTTTCATCGATCGTTTGGCCATCCCTACCCTGACCTCATTAAGCCTCAATATCAAGATTTGCCGACAGACAACTATTGTACTACACTCACCGCCGCCCGAAAAGCCACCTCATCGATCAGCAATCCTTTAATCCCATCGACCCATAAATCAAAGCTTACCCACCACTTACGCCGCCTGCCAGCCATCGAGGCTGAAATCCTTCAATAGAGTCCATCTGACAGAGTGCTATAAGGAACTGGTTTAACAAATGCGAATCCCAAGTTGACTACAGCTCAAGCATCCAATCCTCCTGTCGCAGCATCTTAAGATGTTCATAATGGGTAAGATCGAAGTGTAAGGGGGTGATGGTAATGTAACGCTCGTTAAGGGCGGCCAGGTCGCTGTCGACGTCATCTTCGACATGTTCGAAGTCGCTGGGGGTCATCAGCCAGTAATAATCCCGCCCGTCGGGTTCCGTATGGAGATCATATTTATCCTCGATCATCCGCGTGGCCTGCGGCACCACTCGTTTACCCCGCGGCGAACCCTGAGTCAGGTCGGTGATATTGATATTGATCAGCTCGCCGGCCGACAGACCGGTATCCAGCAGCTTTTTGATGATCGGCCGGGCTATCTTGGCTGCCCGGTTGAAATCGCGTTCCACTCCCTGTCGTAAAGAGACGGCCACTGCCGGGTAACCGAGCAGGGCTCCCTCGGCAGCGGCGGCCACCGTGCCCGAATACAAAACGTTAATGCTCACATTGGCCCCGTCGTTGATCCCACTGACTACCAGATCGGGCGGACCGTCGAGCAGCTCGGTAATCGCCAGCTTGACGCAGTCGGCCGGCCGACCTTCCACGCTGTAGCCGACGAACTGGTCCTGCACGTGCACCTGCCGAACTGCCAACGGTCCCTCTAAAGTAATAGCGTGGGCGGCGGCGGACTGGGCCGACTCCGGGGCCACTACCGTGACCTCACCCAGCTCGGCCAGCTCCCGGTGAAGGGCCGCCAGACCCGGGGCCAATATCCCGTCGTCGTTGCTCAATAAAATCTGCATCGATCCGATTGTAAGAAGCCCGCCCGCAATGGTCCAATGGTTGTAATGTGCTCTATATGTCTCTTGATAACGTATTAACCTTTAAGTGTATATGACCTCTGTTATTATTTAACTTTCAATTCCACCACTCGCATGGGCACCAGCTTGAGCGGATCCAGTAAGCCGGAGGGCAACGGCCGATTATCAAACTGATTAACCCAGGTGTTGCATAC
>CP070790.1:351941-354570 GCA_020346805.1 Planctomycetota bacterium | reverse complement strand
GGTTCGCCGTTCCAAGCGGTAGTATGTGATGGTAACGTGAGTTATTGAGCTAGGGCGCCCATCCGGTCGGATGGGCGCCCCTTGTAACAGTATAGGAGAGGGGGGTATATCAAGCGTTATAGTCGGTGGATTAGACAGCTTTGAGCCGGGGAAGGAAGTGTCCAGGAGAGCGAAAAAATGCAGTTTGATTTATGGACAACGACGTGTGTACTTATGGTTCCCGGCGTGTTGTGGGCTGCGTGGATTGATTACAAGGAACACCGCATTCCCAATTGGCTTAATGCCTGTATCGCCGCTGTGGGATTTGCCGCCCAAGGCTGGTTCCATGGTTGGCAGGGTATATCGGTCGGCCTGTTGGGGATGTTGGTTGGCTTTGCTTTGTTGATCGTACCCTGGCTGATGCATGCCATGGGTGCGGGTGATGTAAAGTTATTGATGGCAATCGGCGTCTGGTTGGGGCCGGGCCTGACTTTTGTTTCGTTTTGTATCGGAGCCCTGATTGGTGGGGCCATTGCCTTGGTTATGATACTCATAACGGGTAGATTTTGGCACGCTTATATTAATTTCACGTTAATCCTGCAGAAAGTAACCAACAAGGGGACCGTTTTTTCCGATTTTGGATCGGCCAAGAGTTTCGGGGACTCGTCTCAGTTGTTGCCTTATGGAGTGCCGTTGATGATCGGAACACTGATTGTATTTTTCGGTCGGAACCTTCTACCTTTTTAGGAGGTGAGTCATGAACAGGGAACCGGAGAAAAGCTGTAAAAAATCCAGCATATATCCGTACGCAAATACCCGTCGGGGGGCAGCAGTGGTCGAAATGGCGGTAGTTACTCCGCTATTGTTGACTATCATGTTTGGCATAATCGAGTTCGGTTGGGTATTGACGGTCAAGGAAAACATTAACAACGCTACACGAGAGGCTTGTCGGGTTGGAATCCTTCCGGGTGGTACGCAGCAGGCTATTTACGATCGGTTCGTGGAAGCTGTTTCCCCTATCGGAATCACGGTAACCCCGGGTATGCTGACCGTTATTGAAGCAACAACGGCAAATCCGGTGGTTACGGTGCGGTCATCCGTACCTTATTCGGAAGTATCCCTGTTGGGCTCGTTTCTGGGAATTAATCCCGGGACGATTGGATCATCCTGTGTGATGCGTAAAGAAGCGATGTTCTGAAATGTCCCTGTTTAGTTTGTTTCTGAGGATCAATCCAGGGACGATTGGAACATTCTATAGATACTTGAAGAAGGGATGTAGCTTTACATGAATTAGTTGATAAGGGGTTAATTGATAACGGTATGGTTTACGGAAGTCTTGAGTTACAAGGGTAATGGGGGCGCGGCGGGTGTCGCCCCTTATATGAGCGCACATGATGGGCCATAAAATATCCATTTTGTTCGCTCTTGGCATTTAAGGAGCATCTCATGAAAAGTCGAGCGATTATACCATTGATTTTAGGATTAGGTGTGGGCGTTTTTGCCGTCAAAATGTTCATCACGGTGTTGAAAAAGGCTAAGGGTGCGTCCCAGGCAAATGTTGCACAGGTAGTTCGTGCCCGGGGTTTGATAGATGCCACTGTCCAAATAAATGAGTCGATGATTGAAGTGGTTGAGGTTCCTAAAGCTTTTATCCCCGCTGATGCCTTTACTGACAAAAGTAAAGTTATAGGTCGGGTTACTAATCAAATGATACCCAAGGGTATTCCGGTTTTGTCGAGTTTGCTGGCCCCGAAGGGCACGATGCCGGGATTGACGGCCCGTATTAAGGAAGGTGCTCGGGCGGTGGCGGTGAAGATCGACGAGTATGCCGGTGTGGCGGGTTGGCTAAAACCCGGCTGTCGAGTAGATGTGGTGGTCGTCATGTCTGCCTCTTCCACTTCCAGGAAGACGGGCGGGACCATCAGTAAGGTGATCCTGCAGGATGTTGAGGTCCTGGCCGTTGGGCAAAGTATTGAAACGCCGGGGGTAGAAGCATCATTGACCCGATCGGTTACGTTGCTGGTAGAGCCCCGGGATGTGCCCAAATTGCACCTGGCGGCAACCAGGGGCAAACTTCGATTGGCCATGCGCGGCCGAGAAGATTCCGGTAAGCCTCCCTCTGAAATTACGACCGATAATGATCTGCTTTTGACCGAGGGTGCAGGCGAAAATCAAAATAAAAGTGGCCAAGATACATTATTTAGTCGAATGTTTGCCAAACAACCTAAGATCGATTCCGACGAGACCGATAAAGACATAGAGTCGGCGTTATTCCCTATGCCGGCAACCTTAAATAATGAGTGGGTTGTCGAGGTATTGTCGGGGAGAAATGTTTATCAGATTCGTTTTGAGGACGACAGTAAAAACGCGCGAAAATTGGGAGTAAGTGTGTGTCGGACTGATCAAGCCAAAGATTCCGGGACTTCCAAGGCATTCTCGGACGTCCAAAACAGTCTGACGGATAAGAAAAATATAGGGCTATGAATTTAGTAGTTATTTAAACAAGCAATGGAGTCTGAAGAATGTTGAAACGCAAGGATGTTAATTCAGAAACCGGTTCACGGAAGAGCAGTTGGATGATTTCATCAGAACGGTTGGGCAGATCCATACTGGTTGCCGTCCTGGTAGCCGTTTTGCTTGCCCCTTTGGG
>CP070790.1:341801-351841 GCA_020346805.1 Planctomycetota bacterium | reverse complement strand
CTGGCCCGACTGCCGGAAACCCTTCATCACAATCTGCATTGGGACGGCTACGGCAAAGAGCACAAACACACCGGCAGCAAATCTCAACACCCCGGGCTGCAGCAGGGATTTCATGTTATCGCTTTGGAATGGATGCCGGACCAATATGTTATTTATGTCGACGGCAAAGAAGTCTGGAGAACTAATGAGGCCGTCTCCCATGTTGAAGAATATATCATCCTGAGCCTGGAGGTCGGCAAATGGGCCGGCAAAATCGCCGACGCCAAACTACCCGACTACTTATACATCGATTATGTGCGGGTCTACCAACGTAAGCAGGATATTGAAAAGAAAGGATCTGACTAGAACATTATTATCGACAATCAAATTCGAAAAGTGGGGTAAAGCCCGGCAAACATGGTTTTGTATCACAAATTCGGTGAACTATATAATCCACAATAAGAATTTATCTGGTAACAGGCAATGGCAAAAATGTCATTCGAGATACGGAACTACCGAACAGCGGATAAACTCGATCTTAATCGTGTAGCCGGTGATGCATTTGCCGAATATCGTGACCACTTAGAAGATTGGTCGGTGATTCATGAGGAATGGGGGCGAATGTCTGACCTCAGCCGGCAGGGGCAGATTGTTGTAGCGGTTGATGGGGAGTCGATTGTAGGCGGTGTATGTTATATTGATGCCGATCGTCCAAGACCGCCCTGGTCTGAGACCGGATGGGCCGTGATTCGTTCCCTGGTTGTGGATCCCAAATACCGGGGTAATGAAATCGGTACGCGACTAACACAGGTATGCATCGATAGGGCTGTTCAGGATGGATGCGGAGCGATAGCCCTGCAGACTACGCCGATCATGGCTCAGGCGATAAGGATTTATAAAAGACTCGGCTTTACCAGGACCAAGGATATGGGAATAATCCACGGCGTACAATGGTTCGTTTATAGTAAGGAGTTGTAGGATCTGCCATGCGTACCTGAATTATTTAATCAGGCAGTTTTTCACCCAGGGCGGCGCAGATGGCCTGCAGGTCGTCGGCGACTTTGCGCGGGGGATTGGCGCATCGGCCGGTGGGGGGGATCGGTTCCGGTGGGTTGGCGGCTTTCATGTCGATGCCGGTGTGGTACTTGACGGTGGCGTCGGGATCTTTCAATTCGTGGCCGGTAAGGATGCAGACCACGCTATCGTCGGGCGAAACCACCTGCTCTCGGATCAGTTGCCGCAGGCCGGCCACACTGGCGGCACTGGCCGGCTCGCAGCCCAGACCGTAGCGACCAATTAAAGCCTTATGTTCCAGGATGTCCTCATCGGTGACCTCACGAACCAGGCCGTTCATGATCTCCAAAGACCGCAGGGCCTTGGGCAGATTCACCGGCCGGGAAATCTCGATTGCCGAGGCAATGGTGTGCGGTAAATAGTTGGTCTCATCCATGTGTTTATATAGGGCGGAGACCTTGCCCTTATCGTATCGCCCGCCGTTCCATTTGACGGCATCGGTCTCATGAACCTGATACAGCGTATTGGCCCCGGTGGCCACAATCACCGCCAACCGCGGGATGCGCTTTATCAATCCGATTTCGTACATCTCTTTGAAGGCCTTGCCGAACGCGCTGCAATTTCCCAGGTTTCCGCCGGGGCAGATGATCCAGTCCGGCACATCCCAATTTCTGGCTTCCAGCACGCGATACATGATGGCCTTTTGCCCTTCCAGGCGGAATGGATTCACGGAATTCATCAGATACAACCCCAGCTTGTCGGAGACCTCAATCACCCGCCGCAGGCAGGCGTCGAAATCGCCTTCGATCTGCAGGGTCAGGGCCCCGTAATCGAGGGCCTGGGACAGTTTGCCGTAGGCGATCCTGCCGGTACCGATGAATACGATGCCCTGCATGGGCGGATCGGTCTTGTGAGCGAACATGGCCAGTGAGGCGGAGGTATTGCCGGTGCTGGCACAGGCCACCCGTTTTCGGCCCAGCAATCGGGCCAGGCTGAAAGCGGCGGTCATTCCATTGTCTTTGAAACTCCCCGAGGGATTGAGTCCCTCGTATTGCAAGTATAGGCGCTGGGGTTTCATGCCCACTTCGCGGGCTACTAAATCGTTTTCTTCGAGAAGGGTTCGACCTTCTCCGATAGTGACGATGTCGTCTTTGCCAACGAACTGCAGCATTTCACGAAACCGCCACACACCGGAGAAATCCAGATGGCCTTCCGCCCGAAAACCCTTGGTCGCCCAGCGGGTTTCGAAGAATTCCAACGATTCGGGCATATTCAGACGATCCCATTGGTATTCAACGTCCAGCAGTGAATCGCATTTGGGGCAGCCGAAGAGTATCTCATCGATACCGAAGGTTTGCCGGCAATCGGGATTGATACAGACTTGATAGACTTTGTCGCTCATGACGGTTACCGTTACAAACATGGCCGCGCGAGCTTGGCCATGCCACACTAATGTTACAATACTCTACTATATGGATGTTTGCCGCGACGTCAAAGTCTGTCGGTTCTGCCGAACTGGCGATCCTGTTCTTTTTGGCGTTGGGTGGCCCGGGCGAGGTTTTTTTTCTCCTTGTGGGTCAGGCTCTGGATACCCTGTTGCTTGACCTTGGCCAGGATGCGATCGACGTCGGCCTGTTCGGAGGCAAGTTTTTTTTGTTTACGAGCCCAGGCCCCTTCACGTCGTTGTTGAGCGAGTTTGCCGAGTCCGAAGGGAATCCTCAAGGTTCCCTCTCCGGATCCGATCCGAATCCGCGGCATGATACCCCAGACATAGAAGATGACCACCCCGGTAGCCGCACCGGCCAAGTGACAAACTTCTCCCCCGGGGTTCTCCACCCCGCCGGGACCGACGATCTGCAGCAACAAAATGGCGGCAACGATCAATCCGAATACTCGTATGGGCATGGGGATGATAAAGAGGATCACCTGTATGTGTGGGAAAAAGATGATAGCGGCCATCAGCAGGCCGTAGACGGCCCCGCTGGCACCTACCAATGGCTTGATGAAATACTCTCCGGGGTAGAGTGCTGAGAGAGCCAGGTATGCCAGTCCCCCGACGATTCCGCAGGTGAAATAGAATTGAAGAAAACGTTGTCGGCCGAAGGCTCGCTCGAACTCGCTGCCGCAGACATAAAGCATGAGCATGTTTACCAAAATGTGGAAGATTCTGAACGGCGAGTGCAAAAACATGTAGGTGACTGGCTGCCAGAAATAGAGCTGCGAGATACCCGCAAGGCTCAGACCAAAGGTTTCCAAAAAGAATACAGGGTTCCATCTCAGGGATATAAGTTGGATGATGTAGACGACCGCGTTGGCGATGATCAGCCAGGTAACGGCGGTACTGGGTTTGCGGAAACTCAGCCGCAGCTCGGGTTGGGACGGTTCGTCTTGGGAATATGGCCGATCTCGCCAACTCATGGTTTCCTCGTCATATGATAATTATACACATGTAAGGCGGCGATGGTTTTACCATCGACGATTCTGCCGTCGGCGGTAGCGGCCAGGGCCTCGGCTAAGGGCATGGTTGCCACGCGAATCTGCTCGGTGGCATCCAGATTTTGCGTGGACGGCGTCAGTTCGGTGGCTACGAATACGTGCATCTTCTCGTTGGTGAAACCGGGCGAAGTATAGAATTCGCATAGAGGTTCGACTTTGCCGGCCCGATATCCGGTTTCCTCCTCCAGTTCGCGGGCAGCGCATTCGATAGGCGGTTCGGGAGGTTCCAAGGTGCCGGCCGGCAGTTCCAGCAGTTCGGCCCCAACCGCAAAACGATAGTTACGAATCATAACCACCGAATCGGATGTCAGCATAGGGATAATTACCACCGCCCCCGGATGTATCACTAATTCGCGGCGTACCAATCCTCGGCCGGGAATCTCATATTCACGTCGCTCGACAGTGAAATTAGTGGCTTTTAATAAGATTTCTTTCATGAGAGGTTTATCGGCATCCTTTCGTTGAAAATCCGACATGTTTGTGGTTTGGTTCTGCTGTCCCAGTATAAGCTGGAATTACAATCTGGTTAACTGGCCGACAATATATATATTTTCCAGATTTAACATAGGTAAAGCGGTTAGATTTTGAAGGTTTATTGATTGTGGTAGGGGAGCGAAAAGTTACGATAATAGATAGTCTGGCGTTTTGCCTTGTCAGCATGGCATATGCGTCATATATTAGGCTTATTTATAGGATTAATCTTACTTGGACTTAAACCACGAGGCCGTCCTTGGCTAAACGAATCGCGATATTGGGTTCTACCGGATCAATCGGCACCAGCACCATAGATGTGGTGCGCTCGCTCAAGAAAGAGTTTAAGGTTGTGGGCTTGGGGGCGGGGCGTCGTTGGAAGGAATTGGCCGAGCAGGCCAAGCTGGTACGTCCGGCGACGGTGGTGATAGCCGATCCGGCCAATGCCGACAAGATACGACCGTTATTGAACAACTCGACGGAATTATTGGTCGGTCCGGAAGGTTTGGTCGAACTGGCGGGCAGAAAAGACAGTAGTTTTATAGTAGCGGCTATTGTTGGGGCGGCGGGCCTGGAATCGACGGTGGCGGCGGTTCGTGCCGGCAAGCAGGTTGGTTTGGCCAACAAAGAGGCCCTGGTGGTTGCCGGTTCTATGATTGTGCCCTTATCGCGGAAGACGGGGGCTCAATTGCTGCCCATAGACAGCGAACACTCGGCCATATTCCAGTCAATGCAGGCCGGTCGGACAAGTGAGGTTTGCAAGATATATCTGACCGCCAGTGGGGGACCGTTTAGGACCTGGACTGCCAAGCAAATGGCCAAGGCTACCCTGGAGGACGCCCTTCGGCACCCGACCTGGAGTATGGGGCCGAAGATTACCATCGACTCGGCGACGATGATGAATAAAGCCCTGGAGATTATTGAGGCCAAGGGGTTATTTGATGTGGATGTAGATTCGATTGAAGTGGTGGTTCATCCTGAGTCGATTATTCACTCGATGGTGGAGTTTTGCGACGGTTCGGTGATTGCCCAATTGGGTACGCCTGATATGCGTACGCCGATTCAGTATGCATTAACGCATCCTCAACGTTGTGTGGGCTGTGCGAGCCGACTGGATTTTTCCACCGTTCGTCGGCTAAACTTTGAAGAGCCGGATTTCGATCGTTTTCCGGCCCTGAGGTTAGGATATGAGGTAGCCCGGACGGGGGGATCTGCGGGCGCTGTTTTTAATGCCGCCAATGAAACGGCGATTAAGGCTTTCCAGGCCGGGAGCATTACCTTTGGGCGTATTGTAGGATTAATAGAAGAGGTTCTGGGACGACATAAGGTCGATCCGAAACCCGATCTTGATGCTTTATTAGAGGCGGACAGGTGGGCAAGGCAAGAGGTGGCTAAATGTTTGAAGAGTTGATTGGTTTTACCAGCTTTGATACCAGTTTTGTTCTGGGCA
Source organism: Planctomycetota bacterium (assembly GCA_020346805.1). Taxonomy (GTDB): domain Bacteria; phylum Planctomycetota; class Phycisphaerae; order UBA1845; family PWPN01. Next base: position 346,431 of record CP070790.1, on the reverse strand, counting down.
GTTTTCTATCCACGAGCAAGAATTATGTGATATTTATTTTAGGTTTCTCCTTTATCATTTTTGTTCACGAGTTGGGTCATTTTATTGCCGCCAAGCTGGCCGATGTTCGGGTGGATAAGTTTGCGGTCGGTTTCGGCCGTGAGTTGTTCGGATTCAGCCGTGGAGAAACCCGCTATTCTTTCAATGTTTTGCCTCTGGGCGGTTACGTCAAAATGCTCGGCCAGGAGGATTTTGCCATCGACAAATCAGGGGAGTTGAAGGTCAAGGAGGATCCTCGGGCCTTTACCTACAAACCGGTGGGTACGCGGATGTTTATCGTATCGGCCGGTGTGATTATGAATTTTATTTTTGCCGCCTTTTTATTCATGCTGGTTTTCATGATCGGTATGAAATCGACGTCGGCCAAGATAGGGGATATTCAGCCGGGCATGCCGGCGGATAAAGCAGGATTACGTACCGGGGATACCATCGTAAAGATTAACGGCAAGGCCATTCGAGATCGTGGCGACCTGGTTGCCGCTATAGTGCTGTCCGATCCGGACGAGAGTATGGCCATAACCTATCAACGTCCCGATTCTGTAAGTGGTGAGGTTTCCACCAATACAGTTTCCCTTCGTCCGGAAATGGCGGGCGACCGGAACGTTCTTAAGATCGGTGTTGCCCCTCCGATGAATACAACAGTGGCCTTGGTGCAGGATGATTCGGTATTACCGGCGGAGGAGCAATTACGTCCTAATGATGAAATATTGGAAGTAAATGACCGTGAGGTATCGAGTTTTTGGGAGGTTCAATATATCCTTGCGGATCTGCGGGGTCACTGGGGACAACTCAAGGTTTTACGTCCCTCACCGGAAGATAAGTCGCCGGGGAATGTGCTGAATATCAGGCGGCGGGCTCATTTGTATTTGGTTCCTACGGGCACCAGAGAAAAAGATAGCGGTCATCTACTGGGATTTGTGCCTCGTCGCAAAATTGGTTCAATCGAAGACGGTTCACGGGCGAACCTCGCCGACCTGAGAGCAGGTGATGTGATTGTTCGCTGGGGTGGTCAGCTGGCACCTACTTTGTCGGAAATTCTCGACAGTATTGCCGGAAATCCGGAAACCGATATACGCATCGAGGTACTTCGCGGGAGTGGTCAAATTTTTCGGACCCATGTCCGCCCGCGAGTAAGGGGTGTGTTTGCCAAATCCAAGCCCAAGGTGGGGATGACTTTTTATAGCCATGAATCCGATCGTTTGGTGGTTGCGGATATTGTTACCAGTGTAACCGAGAAAATCGCCACCCCGGCTGCGAAGTTGAAGGATAAGATGCCGCGCGGTGCGGTGATTACCAAGATTGAAAACAATCCGGTTTCAAGCTGGTACGAATTGGCCGAACGGTTTATTGAATTGGCGGGTAAGGATGTAAAGATTACCTGGCAGTACGAGGGGCAGGCCGAACAATCAGATACCATTCATATACCGCATAGCTTGGGGACGACGTTTGACTTGCCGGCGGCCAGCGTGATTACATCGATCAATGATGTTACGTCAAAAGAGGTCATAATTGACGGCAGGCGCATGACATATACAGCCGGTAACTGGATAGGAGCCCGTGAAATTCTGCGTGATTTCATCGGTCAAACGGTGACTGTCAAATATCAGGGATATGGCGATACAACAGAAAAGACCGCCCAAGTGAAAGTTACAGAGGAGATGCTGGATACCTGGATGCTGCGGCTTAAGTACCGGGTGGAGGACATGTTTACCCAATTTGACATCACCGTCGTGCGAGAATTGAATCCGATCAAGGCAATGATGATCGGTATTCGCAAAACCTGGTATTTCATCGAACAGGTTTATATCACCATGAAGCGGATGATCTTTACCCGTTCGATGGGCATGGAACAAATATCCGGCCCAGTGGGCATTATCAAGATGGGGAGCGATTCGGTGGCCCTTGGTTTGTCGGTAATGTTGTATTTCATGGCCCTGATATCCGCTAACCTGGGGGTAATAAACTTTCTGCCTTTGCCGATAGTTGATGGTGGTTTGTTTATCTTTTTGATTATTGAGAAGATCAAGGGCGGCCCGATCAGTATGCGGGTACAGATAGCCACTCAGATCATCGGCCTGGCGCTGATTATCGGCATATTCCTGGTGGTAACCATTCAGGATATTCTTAAGTTTGCCGGTTAGGCGGCAACAATTCATTTGGGGAGTAGAGATGTTTTTTGTGGTTTGTCTCTATTGCCGTTATTGGGAATCCTGGTCATCTTTATGAGCGTTAATCATTTGTAGCGATCGTTTGGCCACCGCCGCTACAGTTGGTTCGATTTGGAATGTATCGAGCAAATCTTGGTTATTGACATCTTCAATAGCCTGCTGTCCTTGTATTGCCATAATCGCTTGCTGAATTTGTCGATGCGAAACGGGCAATATGGTAATCGGCCGATGATCAGACAACATTTTTTCAATAGACGGCCCGGCCTTTTTGCTGGCCAGCATGCCTAATGAATCAATAATCTGGGCCAGCAAGTCGGGATCGTTTGTTTTTGCAAGGGCCTCTATTAGTATTTCCTCTGCCTGGGATCCACCGATTCTTTCGAGACAGTAAACGGCGTTTCTATTTCTGTTATCAGGTGGGGTATCTAGTATAAGGTACTGTAGCGTTTCGAGGGTTCGGGGTATTCCCCTATGCGAAGTCAGGGCCCAAGCGGCACCCGCCGCCACATCCTCATACTTATGATCTAACAGAGAATACAGGTGTTTGTCAGAAAATTCCAATGGACGCTGCTGAAAACATTTGATCCCGAATTTACGAATATCGGGTCGAGGATCATTAATCAACCTATCCAGGGCAAACCAGGATCTATGGCCGATGGCTGCCATTCGGGCCAGGTAGTAGTTTTCCTGCCGACGGGATTCGGCCCGATTAAGCTGATATACCCACCAGCGAGCCCGAATCTCCCAGCGGAAAAGCATAGTGACAGACCAGAGGATGATTAGTACGACTATAACAATGATCATCCGTCGCCGACTTTGATCGGGGGCTGCGATAATTGTCTGTCCGGAGGGTGTGTTTGTCTGTGTTGGCGATGGTTGCTCGGGCATTTGCTCTGTCCTGAAGCTGGTTGGCAGTCGTTTATCTTCTTTTGGTCCATGCCGGATCTGAGTATTTTATACGAAGTTGATCGGCAAGTTGTGTTTCTTCCGGTTCGAGAATTCCGGGATTTCCGACGGGTTCGTATGTAATCAGTTCCACAAGCCGGGGCAGGGCCTGGTTGATATTGATGTCGGCATATTGGGAAACGGCAGCACATGTTTGTTGCTTGAATCGGGTATCGAGGATTAACGATCCGTGCTGCATAACGGCAGTTTGTTTTCGCCTCTGGGCGCTGCCCATTAATTTTCGGTTATTGATCATAAGGTCAAAACCGCAGTGTCGATCGAAACAGAAGAATGCCTCTGGTTGTGCTGCGTCACATGGTTGAGCGGTTTTTTGGTGGTTGATTGGGCCACGGGTTACGGGAACGCCGCGGTTGAGAAGTAGTTCGGCAAAAGCCGAGTGTACGCGGTCATATAATGCATTTGGTCCGTTGGTGGTAATAAAAGGATGATCTAGCGGCAAGGTCAGTGAGTAGGTCAATTCCAGGTCGTGTATTATGGCCCCGCCTCCGGTGACTCTACGAACGACGGTTAATCCACCTGCGGGTGGGGGGAGGGAATCATAGTCGGCATATCGCTGGAAATATCCCAACGAGATCGTGGGTTCCGACCAGCGATAGAATCGAAGGGAGGGCGGGGCCTGACCGCGGTCGACACTTTGAAGTAAGGCCTCATCGCGGGCCATATTGCTCGGGCCGTCCATCGGAGGATCGATAATCCATCTGAAAGATTTGTTCATGCCCGTTATTCGTCCATGGTTTAACAGAAGATCAAGCTATTTAAATTTCAATTGCCCACCAGTATGTCTGGTCGGCTTGTTACCGAAAGTTGGAGACAGGTAGAAATCTTTGTTCCCGCGATGCTCGATGATATTTAATACCAAAGGTTGTTCGATTGTTTCATCGTTTTTTATAAATGCCTGCAGGGGCAGGGCGATTTCCCAATTCAGTTGATTTTCGTTTATTTGTACGGCGGCTTTTGCCGATTGGCCGAGGTTTGGTTCCGATTGTGTTCTTCCCTTGGCGTCGATGTAGTATTTTAATTCTTGGCTGTTGTCGGCCAGGTAGATCATTACATGGTCGCTCCTGTTAATAGATCTTCCAATGATGGGCCGATTGTTGTTTGATCGGATGCTGTTTACCATTACATATATTTTTGTGTTGTCCCGAAGCAGCTTGACGGTGGTGAGGGCATCGGGATTCTGATATTTGCCGCCGCCGTCGACAAATTTTCCGATTGCATCTGCCGACGACCAGGCAGGTTCGGCGGCTTTGCCGTCAATGGTGATAGAATCATCTGTTTGTGACAGGCTGAAGATTCGACGATAGGCAATGGGTAATACAAGGTCCCTGATATTTAAAGATCCAACCGGTGAATCAACTGCAACTTCCAACTTCATGGGGGGCAGAATCTTTTCGGGATCAGTTATAGTAAAAGAATGTTCGATAATCGTTGCCGAATTTGCCGGCATTGTTTTGGTT
>CP070790.1:339185-341701 GCA_020346805.1 Planctomycetota bacterium | reverse complement strand
TGCTGTATCGCCGGATATATTAATTTTGCTGCGGTGCAATTGCAGCTGATAACCGGCGGTCGGTTTTTGGCCCATGGCCACGAGCAGGACCTCTTCCCGTGAGAAATCCACCCTGGGCACTTGGCGTTTAACAGCACCGAAAGTCAGTTTGCCGAACTGATTGTAAACTTTCTGCAGCTGATCCTGAGTGGTTATCCGGTAGGCATTTGGATGTAAGGTGGGGCCGCCACCATGAGCCCCCGCGTGCAAAAGCCTTACAGGCAGAGATAAATGATGCGCGGCACTGTTTGTCGAGTAGATGCAGCCAACCAGGGTCAGCATGGTTAAAACATGAATAACGATAGCCATTGGTTTAAGGTATTAGTTTGTTGTGTTCTTGAATATTCGCCGCTGTAGCACCGGCCTGTTGGTCGGTTCGTCGACCGTCACCCGCGACGGCAGCGTCACGTCAAAACCGGTCATAAAATCAAGTCCGCCGGTGTTGCCGGATATGACCACTGTAGCGGGTTGATCGACGGTCGGGTAGGCGCCAAATGCTTCTCCGGCATCACCGATCCAACCATCGTTGTCGGAATCCGTTCCGGCAAAGATCTTATAGTTGCCTGCGCGAACATTCGTAAAGCTGTATAAATACCCAGTCCCGCTGTAAGCCACCTCATCCTGATCTATGGTTTGCAGGCTATCGGAACTCACAAGAAGCACATAATGATAACCGGCGTCCCCACCCTGGACGAGCGGGAAACCGACCTGGATACTAACAGGCACGACTACATCGTTTGCATCCGATGTGATATCAATCTGCGCAGAATAGACACCATCAGCCAGCCCGCTATCATCTATGATCACCGTGTATGTGCCCAGCCCATCGGCCCCGACGCTCACGGTGGGAGTCACAATTAGCCAGTTTTCGCTTGGATTTAAACTGGTAACGTTAAGTGTTGAAGAGCTACCCCCCGCATTGCTGAGTTCTAAATCCACAGGGCCTCTGGTGACCCCAAAATTAAGTGATGCGGGTTCAGCGGTGAGCGTCGCTGGAAGTTCACCTCCACTGGCAAGTTTTTCAGCCTCTGCCACGGCTTTGAGCGCATCAATAAGCCCATGGCCGTATTGATTGTCACGCCCGAGTGCTCCGAGGTCTTCTGTAATTTTGCCGCTGGCCAGCAGTCCATCCAGGTCATCAGGCGTTAGATTGGTATGGACAGCTTTCATCAGGGCAACCACGCCGGCCATATGAGGAGAAGCCATAGAAGTACCCTGGAAAAAACAATAGATAAATTCAATGGGGGGGGCGGAAGTATCATCACCGCAGGTGCTCAGCACACCGTCCGGAAAACCATCCGCGTTGATATCAGCACCCGTATCCCCGCCCGGTGCGGCAACACCAACATCATTGCCATCATTCTCTGCAAAATTGGAATACCAGGCCAGGTTCTTGTTAATGTCAACTGCGCTGACCGATATAACTCCGGCGTAGTCTGCTGGGTAACTGGGCGTACTGGAGGACTCGTTACCGGCGGCGGCAACAATAATAACACCCGCATTTCTGGCGGAAGTAAATACGTCTTGGGCTGTTTGAGAAAACCCTCCGCCTCCTAAACTGAGATTGATAATATCAGCCCTGGTCGGCGGCGTTGTTCCCGAATCATTCGGTAAACCGGCTGCATAACGAACAGACTGCATGACATCGTAAACCGTTCCGCCGCCTTTGCCAAGAGCCCGCAAGGGCATGATCAGGGTGTTCCAGGTAACACCGGCGACACCGGTGGCATTGTTGGTTTCGGCGGCGATGGTACCGGCAACATGAGTGCCGTGAAAGGAGCTGCCTCCTGGACTCTGATCACCGGGATCATCGGGATTGGGATCAATATCATCATCTGGCGCTGACCCAGGGAGATCTTCACCGTCTACCGCAATCGCCGGGTCGCGGATAAAATCAAAACCTGTCGCGAGAACGGCATCCAGATTTCCATCAAGATCCGGATGATTCAATAGCACTCCCGTGTCTATTACGGCCACGATGACAGTATTGCTTCCGGTAGTATTATCCCACGTCTGGGGAAGATTGATTAGGGGATAATGCCACTGGTTCGAATACAGGGGATCGTCGGGTGTTGCAAAAGCCCGCCAAATATAGTTGGGCTCGGCAACCAACACGTCCCCTCTTTGACGCAGCGCTTTTACAATATAAAGAGTGTCCATTTTACGCTGGATCCCCGCATCGGCAGTCTGGTAACCGCGGTGTCTTACGACGCCCGGATCGATACCCAATACCTGAAACGCCTGCCGGCGATCGGTCTCGTCGTCAAATGCCAGCAGCATCTCCCGATCGGGGGCACCGGCCCTGGCCTGCAGTCCCATCGAAGCCGCCAGACCGACCGCACTTTGGATGCCGTTGCTAAACATACGGCCATCCTTAAAGCGGACAATCACCTCCCCCGGCACGAACTCGTCGCTATGCCTTAACGACCGCATTCCAACAGAGGCGCCCGCCTGTCCGAGGGTCAGGTTATAGTTGG
>CP070790.1:330462-339085 GCA_020346805.1 Planctomycetota bacterium | reverse complement strand
TTATTGACGTGAATTTTTCTGATTTTTGTAATGTTATTGGTTATCAAGGGTTAAGTTCCCACCTGGAGCGGTATCCTTATATAGAGCGTATTTTCCGGCGGGCGGTAAAAGCATTGCCGGGCGAAAAGGTTTGTGAATCATTCGGGTTAAGGCAATAGCGGTTATTCTCAGGGCGGCAACTCAGGGAAAGGGGTGTTTGCTTAAGCGGTATCTCAACTGGGTCGAAAAGAGAGTTTATCATCTTATGGAAAAGGATTTGACAAGCATAGGTAGATATGGAGGAAGGGGTTTTATCAGATCACCCCCGACAGGATTCGAACCTGTGACCTCCGCTTTAGGAAAGCGATGCTCTATCCTGCTGAGCTACGGGGGCAAGACCTTATTTATATAATTTATGCAACCGGCTTAAGTGAGTCAATTAACAGTCGCCAGCTATTCAGGACATATTCTTTATCCGGCCAAAATCACCGGTTTTTGCCGCCGCCAGAATGGGGCCCATATAGTCATCGACCGTTTGAGCGGTTAAGGGGACGGGCATGTTCTTCAGCTTACTTTCCAGCTTGGGATTCTTGGCCGCGGCCAAGGCCCGTTCGATATGGGTGTCGGTAAAGCCAGTTACTTCATCAAGAGTGGTTGGGAATCCGATGTCTTTGGACAGTTCGAGCATGGCCTCGGCCACCGCCAGACCGAGATCGCGCCCACGGAGCGAGTCAAGAACCGCGTCGGTATAGCCGGCGTTTTTATAGATAGTACCGATATCGCGAAGTCTGTTTTCAATGGCGGGGGCGAAGAAGACGGTGTAGTAGGGATTCATCAAGGCACAGGCCCGCCCGTGCGGCAGGAGATCCACCAGTGAGAAACTGGTCAGATGGGCGCCGTTGGTTCCGCCGATCATGATGGCGTATCCACCGAGATCGGTTCCCAGGCCGATGGCTTCGCGAGCGCCGAGGTTTTGAGGATCCCGGCAGGCGGCCTTGAGATTATTGACGATGAGGTCGATGCCCAAAAGCGAAACGGGTTTAACCTTTTGGGATTGATCGGCGGGGATCCCCATATAGACTTCCAGACAATGCGATACACCGTCGAGACCGCCGTCCATGGTAAAAGCCCTGGACATGGAAACGGTTGCTTTGTAATCGAAGAGGGCCTTGGGAGGGACTACCGCTTCATCGATGATCAGCAACTTCTGCATGGTCTGCATGTCGGTGATGTTGGAGTATTTGGTCAGGTGGGCGCCGGAGCCGGAGGCCAGTTGTACGGCGACCATAGGTAACAAACGGCGATTGGTCTGGTCTAACATTTTGGAGACCTGTCCCATGCCGAAATAGTTATTGAATTCGGGATATTTATCGCCAAGGGTCAGGTAGGTAACAGCGGCCTTGGTGGCGTCAATATTGCTGCCTCCGCCGACGCAGATTACCACCTCGGGTTGTTGTTCTGACAGGGCCTGGGCAATACGGAATACATCATCTTTTGGCGAGTTAGGAGCGGCACCGGGGATGGGATCGCCGGCCAATTCGATTGCCGCACTATCCAACGCATGGCGCGTGGCCTGGTGGATAGGTTGGGCCCAATTTTCTTCCATACCGACGGTGACCAATGATACGCGCTTTCCGAAGGAGGCGGCCTGTTTGCCGAGTTGGTTGAAACAATCCAATCCGAATATGAAATTGTCACCCTTGAACTGGCGGAGTAACTCTGCCGCTTGTTGTTTTTTGTCTGCCATTTTTTCTTTGTCTCCTGTCGTTTATGTTGCGTTGTACTTATCGATCATCGGTTTGAGGAACACGGCGGCCTGCCGGGCCGCGGTGTCGGGATCGGGTATCGGCAATATTTCCACCGAGACCCATCCATTGTAATTCACTTGTTTTAGATGTTGAAAGATATCATTGAAATCGGTATGCCCCTGTCCGGGGGCCAGGCGATTGGAATCGGCCAGGTGAAGGTAGGCGATATAGTCGATGTTTTTGGCGAGTTCCTCACCGATGGTCGCGTCTTCGATGTTCATATGGAAGAGGTCGGGCATGAGCTTCATGTTGGCCCGATCGACTTTTTTCATTAACTCGACGCCTTCGGCCACGCTGTTGATAAAATCGATCTCATAGCGATTTACCGGTTCCAGGATGATGGTTACCCCTTTGGGGGCCGCGTAGTCGCATAACTGGCGGGCCATCTCAATAAAGCGGGCTTCCGCTTCCTGGCGGGGGGTTGTGCCGATCTGTCCGCGCACCCGGCCGACATTCACCAATTTTCCGAAGTCGGCGGCCAAATCAATGATATTTTGGAACACGTCACGAACCTGTTGGCGTTTTTGAGGGTTCGAATCGGTGAACATCAAACCCAGGTCCGCGTATACCTGCCCGGTTGAAATGCACGAAACTTCCAGACCGGTCTCGGTTAGTAATGAGGATAGTCGATCGCGCTTGACTTCGTCGGCACGCTTTAAGGCCAGTTCGACGCCGTCGAATCCTAGCTGTGCCGTCTTGGGAATCGATTCTTCGAATCCGCGGAACACGACGAAGGCGCTGGGTAGAGCGTGGGTATCGGCAATGGCGACTGACAGTTTCATGGTTTCTCCATCAATCTGCCAACAATGCTTTGGCCTTTTGTATGATGGCTTCGGTGGAAATACCATACTTAGCCATCAGTTCCATATAATCGCCGGATTCGGCAAATCGATCTTCGATAGCCACGAAATCCGTTTTCGTCGGGGCATGTCTGGACAAGACTTCCGCCACCGCGCTTCCCAGTCCGCCGTGGATGTTGTGTTCTTCGACAGTTAAAACGCGGCCGGTTTTGGTGGCTGAAGCGATGAGTGCTTCTGCGTCCATCGGTTTTAATGTTGAAATGTTCAACAGATCGACGGAAATGCCTTCGACGGCGAGTTGTTCTGTTGCTTCGAGGGCCATGAATGTCGGGACTCCGCATACTCCAATAGTCAGATCTGATCCATCCCGAATTTTCCTGATCTTTCCGATCTGGAGGGGCGGATCGTTTTCAAAAAGAATTGGTGTCGGATTACGACAGAGCCTTATGAAGGTCGGCCCATTTCGACCAAGGGCCGCTTGAATTGCCTGCCGAACCTCGATGCCGTCGGCGGGAACAATTACCGTCATGTTGGGCATGGCCCGCATGATCGCCAGGTCGGATACCGACTGATGAGAAGCCCCGTCGTATGAATCGGAAAGCCCGGCATAGCCGCCGGCGAACACCACCGGGAGATTATTGTAACACACGCTGTTGCGGATCTGGTCGGTGCCTTTGAGAGATATGAATATGGCGAAGGTGCTGACCACGGGTCGCAGACCGCAGGTGGCCATACCGGCCGCTATGTCGATCATGTTGGCTTCGGCGACTCCGACGTTGAAGAATCGATGGGGATATTTTTCCCAAAATCCGCGAGTCTTGGTGCTGGTAGCCACGTCGGCGTCCAATACAACGAGCTCGGGTATCTGGTCGGCCAGATCCAGCAATGCCCGGCCGAAGGCGTCGCGCATGGAAAGGGCTTTTACTTGCTTACTCACAGTTGTGCCTCCAAAGTTGCAAGGGTATTTAAAAGTTCCGGGCGAGCCTTGGCGTATGAATCATCGTCGATGGGTGCCCCATGCCAAAGATAGTTATCCTCCATAAAGGAAATCCCACGGCCCTTATGGGTTTTGTATATGACGGCGACCGGCCATTGCCTTTGATCTCCGATCCAATCGAACGATTTCAAGATCTCCGTTACCCGGTGACCGTCATAGACTTTCGGAGCCACATTCCAACCAAATGCCCGAAACTTTTCGGGCAGGGGATCCATGGGCATGATTTCATCGCTAGGGCCGTCAAGTTGAACTTTGTTGTAGTCCACCAAGGCGACCAGTTTTTCCGGTTTGAACTTGGCGGCAGCCATGATCCCTTCCCAGGTCTGCCCTTCGTTGATATCGCCGTCCCCGATCAGCACGTAGCTGGAGTATGATTTTTGCTGAAGTCGAGCCGACAAGGCCATCCCTACCGTTACGGACATTCCGTGGCCTAGTGCCCCGGTGGACATCTCGACTCCGGGTGTTTTGTTCATGCAGGGGTGCCCCTGCATTCGGCTGTTCAGTTGCCGGAACGTATCGACTTGGTCGACGGGGAAATAGCCCCGGTGGGCCATAACGGTATAGAGCATGCATGATGCGTGACCTTTACTGACCACCAGACGATCGCGATCCGGCCAATCAGGCTGTTCGGGGCGTACGTTAAGGATGTGGAAGTAAAGGGTTACCAGCAGTTCGGCGGCGGATGATGCCCCGCCCCAGTGTCCGGTTTGTTTATCGTGCAGGTTATCCAGGACTTCCACCCGGAACTGCTGGGCCAGGTATTGCATCAGGCCTGCTTTTTTATTCAATTCCTTTTCATTAAGTACCGCCTTGGGATTCAATTGTTTGATGTCACATCTGGTCATATTGTGTATCCCAAAATTGTTATCCGCTTACTCACGTGCGCGGCTAGTCATATAAAAACAGTCTGATGTAAACAGTATTAGTTTTTTCCTCGATCTACCAGATGAACAAAATTCTGGTTAACAGCCAGGTTAACACGATAAGTGCGATACAAGCACCGACGATCTTGATGAAGCCCGGATAATACCAGGATAAGGTTGGTTCACGGGATATTTCAATGTTACTGTCGGCACCGAAGAATTTATTTTTGCAATCCTGTTGGTAAAGTTTTTCCACCACGTCGATGTTTAGCTGTTCGTCATCGGCCGGCACCAGACCGGCATCGACCAGGGCGGGCAGACGAATGCCCGCATCCACCAGGCGCTGCTCCTGTCCCACCGGTGTGTTCATGATAACCTGAAACCGTTTTAGTTTAAGCGGATTGTCGGGCGGGCCGGCCAGTGAGCCAACGATCATGCCCAGCAAAGCTACTGATGTCGAACAGAACACTGCCGGCTCGAATGCCGGGCCAATGGCTTCTATGAATCCCAGGCCGTTTTGGGTCATTACTATAATTACAACTGTTATATAGGTGATGATACCTCCGATCAGCGACGCCCACATTCCCGTACAGTTGGCCCGCCGCCAGGATACGCCGAAGTAAATAGGTATGCCTAGAAAAGATAGCAGTGTCAATACAAGTTTGACGTATTTTTCGATTGATGAGACGTATAGTGTGGATAGTGCTGCCAACAGAATCGAAGCCACCACCCAAAAACGTGCTACCAGGAGATAATGTTTTAATTGATTACCAGGTCGAATTATTTTGCGGTAGAGGTAATCCACGATCATGGCCGATGAAGTGGTGGAGAATGTGGCAGCCGATGACATGGCGGCGGCAAAAAAACTGGCGATCAGTAATCCGATTACTCCGATGGGCAGGATTTTCCCCATCAGGCCCCAGCACATTTCAGAGTCGGTAAGCTGAATGTCAAATTTGGCGGCATAAATGGCAAAGAGGATGCCGTATAACGCAAACAGCAGGGTTACGATTCTTTTCCATAAATGGCCCCAGCCGCACTGGGTTGCCGCCCGTTCGTTTTTGGAGACCGCGATCCAGTTATAGATCCAGGGGGCCCCGATTCCACCAACCAGGGCGGAGATGTTCAAGGCCAGCACTGTCCAGATAGTCATTCGTTGGGGATCGACCAGGTTCCATAAGTGGGGATTATCGGTGGAATATTGCTGCAGGGCTTCCCAACCGCCGACCTGATTCCAGAGAAAGGGCAGCCCGATAAAGCTGAGAATAAACAACACCATCAATCCCTGAAGGATATCGGTGAGCAGGGTTGACATCATCCCGCCGGAGGCGACATACAGGGCGACAATGACCGCGATACTCCAGACGCATTGTTGTTGATTAAGCGAGGTCAATCCGGCCAGGATTTTAGCCACCGCCAGTACAAACATACCAATGAATAGTATACAGATGATTCCGGCGATAAATGAATATAGGGCTGAGGCATAGCGCTCGTAGCGCATCTCGAAGAACTCGGAGAGGTTGTACACACGGGCCCGGCGGAAATATGTCGAGAAAAGAAAATATATCGGGGTGGCAAAGAGGAAGCTCCACCAGAACCAGACCCCTGAAAGTCCGGTTTTGTATGCCTTCCCGGCAACCACCACTGCTTCATTGCCGGCGACCGCTGAGGCGAAAATAAAGATGAAGGAAATCAGGGCGCCCCATTTGCCGCCGGCAACGAAGAAGTCGCCCAACGTTTTTGTCCGCCTGCCCCCCTGGAAAACACCGACGTACAAAATTATAGCGAAGTAGGCCATGACAATGGCAAAATCGAACCAATGTACACCCAGAATCATGACCATTCACCCATTTTGTCGATTTCAATATCCATCAGTTCGCAGTAGATTTGCAGGGCCTGGCGGTGATCGCCCGGCACGACATGCAGATGGTTGGCATTAAATACGTCAATAAACTCTTTGTAACCGATGTCCATCTTCACATACCCGTGAGGCCAGGCCGAGCAGGTTTCCGCCATTTTTTCTGCGGGGAAGTCGACGAACTCACCTCGAGCCGCAAACATTCGATACTTTCCATCGACTCGGCTCATGCGGGCCAGAGTTATTTCACCTTCTTTGCATAGGTAGGGGAAATGGGCCCCGTTACCGCCGTACTTGGGGATAACCGGTTCCATGGCTACCTTGGTCAGATTCTCTTGCGGATCGTCGCTGCGTGCCGCATACCAGGAGGGCTGGGCCCCGCAATTGCAACATATCAGTACCTTATTTTCGAAATCATAGCTGCGGGCATCAAACAACAACGAAGGATAGCCGCTGATGAGTTTGAGGATCTGCATGGTTAGGGCCCCGTCGCTGTCGGCCTCGCAGGCCATGACGGTAGAGGCTTTGGGCCCGTTCCAGTCGTAAGGATCGTTCAGCAGCATCGCGTTTACGCAACTGGTAACGTAGTATTCACTCAAGTCGTAATGGCACTTGATGCCGACGAAATCCAGGCCGAAATCGTCGATGATGCTTCGCATGGCCAGGTAGTGGCGGATTTGTTCTTTTACGTGTTGGGGTTGGGCCTTACCTTCAGTTGATACCCTGCCCATGTGATCGACCATCCATTTATAACCCCGGTCCACTTCCTTTTGGTTTACGTCTTTGGCCCGGCGAATGATTTCGAGTTGGTCGATGTGCTCCACATCCACCCCGAATTCTTTCATCCATTGTTGTGTGCTAACTGTTCCGGTGTTCATGCCGATACTTCGGCCGCCGATCAGGCCGTAGACACTGCCCTTCATACGCTCGATAACACCGGAAGCCCGACAAAAGGCGGACAGGATTGCCAGCAGGTCGGGCTCTTGGAGGGGATTACCCCATATTTTTTTGCTTTTTATGCTGATCTGTCGCATTGCCCCGTGGGCCGCCATTATGCCTCCCAGACCGGGCAGTTTGCCTTCCTTGGGCGAGCTCAACAATACCGGCAAACCCAGAACCCGAGCCGCCAGTACGCTGTAGTTGGGAAAGGCGAATACCGGGATATCGAAAACCGTAGCCTCAATATCTCCGGCCCGCATTTGCTTAGCAATTCGACGAGCAATCTTTGACGAATAGGCGATCTCATCGGCCTGGGTGACATGTAATAGCGGATCCTTTTCGATGGCCTCAGACAGCACCTTGGCATGTTTGCGGATAGTATCCTGAAGGCTCTGGTGTACTCTTAATCGCCCGTCAGAAAAGGCCAGCAAACCCACCCGGAAGGGTTCGCTGGTTGCCGGTTCCGCTTGCAAATTCATCTGCATCTCCTTCACGCAAATCAAAATGTTGTAAATCAATTAGTGACGGTTTTTTACCTTTTCGCGTCGGCCAGGCAAGGTAATATACTGCGGTTTCAATCTTTCCTGCAAGGGTGGTGTAAAACCTCAATATTTCCCATTAACAGCTAAATGCTCTTGGTTGGTGAAAATGCGAAACGTAAATCCGGAAATTGGGTGCCTAGCTGTCTAAACCACATTAAATGGCAGGTTCGACCTAGGTGTTCTGTTTAACGGGGAATTTTACAGACGGTTCCAGGTAATTGTAAGTCATGTTAATAATATTGTGTTATGTTTGTTACTCCAAAAGTCTGGCTTCCTTTCGCGCATTTGTTTTTGGTTTTCCGCCTACGGCCAGCCGCGGGCGGATTTCACTCATCTTCGCTGCCAAGGTCGCTTCGAACTTTGTCGGTGGAATTAGACCGGCAATGCACGCAAAATAAATTAAATAATTGAGGGTTTAGTCCCGATCCCGAAACGAGTTCTGGATCGGTATTTTCACTACGTTTCGAAATTGAGAATGATTTACCCTCCCTCACGGTCGGGCTACTGTGTTTGTCATTCAAGGATAGGAATTCCTTGCCATCCAGCCCCATTATTCAGATTTCAAAGATCCCATAAGATAAAACACGGCGGGTGTTCCGGGTGGTTGAGGTAAAGCGGAACAGTTCAAGAGGGGGGTTAAACCTACCCTATCAAGCTGGTTTATCAATAATCGACTTTGAATCGATACCTGATAAACTGTACCGATGGTTATGATTCTATTACTCATGCTCACGTAACGATGTACATTGGGATGAAGCATGCCAGGCCCCCAACACATGGAGTGATCGATGTTATCTTATACTAAATCAATCATGTTTTTGGTTTTTTTATACGTGG
>CP070790.1:326010-330362 GCA_020346805.1 Planctomycetota bacterium | reverse complement strand
GCATCATATCAGTCCGGTCCGGGGGATGTTGTATTAGAAGTAAATCCGGGGAATGATAATTTACTTAATTTCAGCCTCGCCGCCAAAACCGATGGAGAGGCCAAACTGGTATGGGACGGTATTGATGGCAGCCCCGCTCTAGACTATACGGGGCTGGGCGGTTTTGATCTTACCAATGGGGGAGCACTTGACCGTATCACTATTCCAGTAGCATTTGATGATTTGCCGGTCACCTTGGTAATGGAGGTCTGGACCGATTCTAATTATATGTCTGATGCCCAGTTAAATTTGCCGGGTGGAATATTTTCCCCCGTCGATTACGAAATCCTATTTACTTCTTTCGTGAGCTCCGGCAGTTCGGGTCCTGCCGATTTCTCCAATGTGGGCATGATTGTTTTAGATATCAATGTTCAATACCCTGGCACCGACTTGCAGATCGATTATATCAAAGCCACTCCCGAACCGGCTACTCTTTTGTTGCTGATCCTTGGCTGCCTGCCGGTGTTAAGGCGTAAGCGTTAGTCCGGTTCACCCTGAGCCTGCCTGTCGAAGGAATGAGGCGGAAAATAAGATAAAAAAACAAGATAATAAATGAAGACAGAGAAAGATTAACCGGGATCAGTCGTAAGGCGCGGTCCCGGTTTTTTATTTTCACGCCATCGCTATCCTGTAATCTATGTAGGGCATGCTTAATACGCCTTCTACACTACCATAAAAAAAGGGAGGCCGATGGCCTCCCTTTCATACATATCAAAGAATCACCTATTGAATACTAAAGGTGGCGCTGGTCATAATACCATCCCAGTGGTAGCCCGTGGCCGTCACATTCTTGGTCTGGACTGTATAGCCTCCGGGCGTGGTGCCGGGATTTCTCTTGCCGGGCGCCTTGGTCTGCCAGGTAGCCTCGGCCACACCTGATGCATCGCTCGGCCCGGTGGTAAGGGTTGCCGTCTCCGGACCCGTTATCAGTAGTTCCACCGTCGCGTTGGCCAGCGGCTGCCCGGTCGAATCATCCACCACATGGGCGCGGAAAACTACCGCATCGCCGGCATTAAATGAACTCTGGAGGTTGAAGGTCTTGGTTTTACCCTTACCGGTATAGATACCTGTCTCCACCGAGGCAACACCCGCCGGATCGGTCGTTTGTCCCTGGTTAGTAGGAATAGCACACAGGATGTTGCTAAAGGCGGACTCGCAGTCTACATAATACGAGGTAACCTTGTAACAGTATTCGATTCCGTTAGTCAGGCCAGTATCAATAAAAGAGGTGACCAGTCCAAGTTGAGCCACCAGTTGGGCTTTTCCCGCCTGATCATAGTAGACATTGTAACCTATGACATTCGGATCACCCGAATGCAAATCGCTCCTGGAGAGCGCTACCTGCTGGTTGCCGGGATCGGCCGACAGAAGTGTCGGCACAGGAGGCGTACAGGTGGGACCCTGACCGTCCGTCGCCTGAGCCATCAAAAACGGCTTGGCCCCATCGACATTCATGTTGTGAACCCACAGATCCCAGATCGTCTGCCCCCAGGCCCGCAACTGGGCGAAGAATATCTGGCTGGGATCCTGAATCTGATAAGCATTGTCATTATCCGGATTCAAGCCGATCTCGGTCGCAAATGTCTGGTTATGTAACCCATCCGGTAAGGTCAATGGATTGTCGGGACCATACAGGGTAAGATTACCGGTTCCCTTGATCTCATCTCGCAGGAACTCGATATACTCCCGGCTGGTGGTCTGATAGTAGAGGTTTACCTCGACATAGTCAGCGCCGGCAGCGTCGGCAAGGGTTAGGGAAACATCATCATAACCACCGGCATATTCATCCGCCGTATAGTAATTTGGATCCTCAACCCCATGCCATACCGGTACTGAGATTCGGGCAGCCGCTTCCGCAATACGGAATCCCTTGGGCGGTATGCGATTGTCTTTATACCGTCCGGTGGCCAGGGCAAAGTGGAAGGTTTCCGTCTCTTGCGTAATGGCGCTGGTGGGGTGCATCTCGTAAACCAACTCGTCCACGTAAGCCTCGTCAGGCCCAAGAGCGGGGCTGTTGGGCGAGTGCGGCAATCCTTTCAAAGTACCAACGCTGTAATCGTAGGGATTGACCTCGTAAATCGGGCTTCCGCCCGCAGAGAACTTAATATTAACAAACATGCGCCGCCCTTCCGGGAAACCGGAGATCAGCTTGTGCCCGGTCTGGTTTTGAACCTGGAAGGAAATCGCCCCGGTAGCAGAGTTGTAACTCAGGTTCTGGATCGAAGCCGCCAGTAATAATTGCTGCTTGGCCCGGTCCACACCGGCCAACAACGCCACCGGATCGATACCCTGACCTTGAGTCGTATCCAAAGTAAGTACGGCCGGTCCTTGATTAATTAATTGGTCATTCACCGAGTCATAACTGGGTGAGCCTGGAACCGAACTGGCCAGCACCCACGAGACCCAGGCGTTCCCGCCGGTCATGTCATGCAGCGGCTGTCCGCTCTTGGGATGCTCGATACTCTCATTGGGCCGAATCGGTACCCCCTGTTTGTTGCAGCCCACACCCACCACATCGCGCATATGGCAGTCCTGACACATGCGGATGTTATTGTCGGGATGTGAAGTTTGATACAAAGTCGGATCAAAAGGCCCCATCCCCGCCGCCCCGTCCTGCTGGCCGTAAGCCGACAGCCTGAACTCCGAAAAAGTCCGCTCTACGTGCAAGTAGGAGTAAGCGGAATCAGTTTCCGTCGTCAGAGGTTGTGTCCCATCCTGGCCGAAGTTGCCCAAGACCGGATTGGAAACATCATGGCAGGTACCGCAGAAGTATTTGCTCTTGTGATAACGGCTGTAAATCATCTGATGTCGGGCGGCGGCATCGGCGAACGGGGCCCGTTTTTGGCTGCCCGTACTGACGAAATATTGCCCGGATCCATTTTCGTCGTAATTCGCCGGAGGTAAATTGTTGGTATAGAAAAGGCTTCCATTGAACAGGCTTATCGCCTGAGCCAATGCACTGTCTTCAAGGTATGCGCCGTCAGCGGCCGGTTGAGACGGTGTACCGCTGGCATTCGTCTCGTCCCAGTAATTTAACCAGTCACTGCCTTCGCGTGTACCATTAAAGGTGGTTTCATAAAAGGGATCGTACTTGGTGTGGCAAAAGTCGCAATGCACGCCGTCAAAATCGGAACCAATCATGGCCGATGCGTTCGGCGGGTCCGACCGACCCCCAAGCCAACCGGCCGGGAAGTGGCAGCGCTCACAGATGTCTACCGCATTGGGACGGCCGGCCGCCCAGATGGAATCTTGCGCCGCAACCGTAAGACATGCGAAGTACAGAAAGTCGCGGGCCGCTTGAGCCATCATCGAACCCTTCCAATTGAAACCGGGTTCCACCGCAGTGTCATAACCGCCGTGGCAGTTTAAACAGCGATTCGGCGCCTCGAGATTTACCCCCTGATCGGGCTGGGTCCCCGGCATTCGTACCAGCGGATCATCCGCCACAGGCAGCGGAGTCCAGGCGAAGATAATACCAGTACTGATGAGAAGACTGCCCGACAGAAATGTCGCCAGAACTAACGCGCTTCGTTTCATGACCATGTCCTCCATTAGATTTGAATTATTGTTTACCTTTAAATGTCAACTTAAATAATATGAGAACAAACAGATATGCTGTTGTGACCCACACTTTTATTTGGAATCGGCCCTCCTTCTCTTTAAAGTGAGATCATTATAACCAATAATGCCGCTTAACGGCAATAAAAATCTTTCTAATTCTTATTTTCAGGCATGAATAAACTCAAAATATCTATGAATCGACAATGCTGACCGAAGATTAATATTTACCATTGACTGAGTATTATATGATCATAAAGCCAAATATAAGCCGATTTTATGACAGTAAAACGACCCGGCGCCCGATATCGACACAAACAGCCCTGTCAATAATCCAGTCTTTCAGGCAAGTGGAACAAATTATCTCAATACCCCGTGAGTGACATCGACAAACACGTACTTTTGTTACGTCTTTCCAAGCGTACTTATTTGTCACCCTCGATTCTCCCGTATCGTCATTCCACGACCTTGCTCGATTGTCTCTCCAAGCGCCTTGTTTGTCACCTTCGATGCACCTATATTGTCATTGCACGACATCAACACACCGTCATTCCACAATATTAACACACCGCCATTCGACGATATTAACATATTGTCATTCCCCGACTTGATCGGGGAATCTTGTCATACAAATACGAGAGACTCTCTACTTAACTACAGCTTTTCAGTCATTCCAAGGTCGACGCGATGTCTGAGGAGTCTCCGTGCACAAAATCAAGACACCTGTTACTTCGCTGCTGATTTTCAACCAAGTG
>CP070790.1:317876-325910 GCA_020346805.1 Planctomycetota bacterium | reverse complement strand
TAAGAACATTGGGGCCACTCCAATCAGTAATCGTGCCACCATCGACAATCATCCAAGGCGTATGCGGAGGAGTAGCAGTATCGATTGCGTAGACATTACCCAACAAATCATGGGATACCCGCCCCATGCTCTGGCTGGTTAGGTATATCGTCCCATTGGCCGGATCAATATCTATCCGGGGACCATTACCCCAACAAACAGGCCCAGTGTAAGTATTTTGAACGGTAGTCAATCCCAGATCCAGCTCATATATCATTGCTGCGTTAGATGTAGCTGTCGTCCAATCAGGGTTGATAGACAAGAACAAAGTGCCGTGAAAACTGCTATAACGAATCGCACCGATGGTGATTCTTGAACCGGGGGAAGGCCCACCAAGCAATGTGCTTAAGTTCACACTTTTTACAGTGTTTCCATAAGAGTCGATCTCAGCAATCTCGACATCGGTTGGATAATCACTATCTACGGGAATCTCCTTAGCCACGAACATCCGGGCATCATTATTGGCACTCGTACCGGAGAAGGTAAGGGTAACCCAACCTGCACCAGGAGGACCACCATCATCGTCACCACCAGGCAGGAAGTAATCAGGACCGGGAGTCATGAGTTCACCGGTGTCCTCATGATAGGCTCTCATAGAACCACGTTCGGGATTTAAAGCGCTTCCCGTAGGATCGTCCGCCCTCTGAGCACAATACACCCAGTCCATCCTGAAGCCGTTATTCGATAAAGGTAGGCCATCCACCTCCACCACCCCCATTGAAGCTACAGTGGCATAGCTGGTCCAGGAAAACCAGGGTCCGCCACCGGGAGTGGTAAATTGCTCATTGGGCATCAGGGCAGCGTTAGCCTCGCTACCCGAAGTAGGACAACCGACGCTGTTGTTCGGATGGCCGGTATGCCAATTGGTGTAGGTGGCTGAAGAGCCGCTAATCCATTCCCAGGCACCGGCCGGCTCATCGCCGGGATCCACCGGTTCGGGTTGATGGTATCCAATCCACATGGCATCCATGAGGCCTGCCGTACCAAAATCACAGAGTAGACAGGTTTCGCCGGCCGTCCCGCAGGGGGGAATACCAAGGCCGCTGATGTCATAATTGCCCCATTGACTGTACAGCCAGTCATTCTCTGCCTGAGTCTCGATGGTTATCAAATTACCACCAAGCCACTCCGCCTTCCTTTGCGCAGCTGCCCAACCACCGGGTGAAAGCAGGTAATAAGTATGACCACCCCAGGAAACCGGCCCTTCGACTATGGATAGGGCCGTGCTGTCGTCGGCGGTTACTTCAAAGTTATCAAATTCCACCTGTCCGATCGGCACATCGCCGCCGCCCTGCAACTGCAAATCACACCTGAATCCAGCCTTGCCGATAGTTGGTATATTCTGTCCAGGAGTCATACGGGGAACAAACACGTTGGTACCGTTGACGAATACCTGGACAGCATCAAGATTTTCATGATACACTAACTCTATGGTGTTGAAGGCATCCAGATCCAAGGTAAAGGCATTGAAGTTCGCATGGGTCTGGTCGGCAATTATGACGTTTGAGTATTTCAGGTCCAGATTGCCATTAGCGTAAACAATAACATGCAAAGAACCAGCGGGATTAAAACTGTTATATAACGCATCCGAGGCTATAAAACCCACCTGCACATAATTGACCGGCGTGTCCACGCCCTCGGTCTGCTGGAACTTGGCGTCGACTTTCACTGAATACTTGGTACCGACCGGGAATGAATTACCATTGATAGGGGCAAAAGCTCCGATACCGTCGGTGGTGGTAATTAAAATTGAATTGGCAACCACCCCCGCCGGCTGGACAAATTTGACGTCTTCAGCATCCCACTCGGCGGCGCCTGCCTCGGTAATAACCCCATTGAGTGGATCGCCGTTGTCTCTCGAGCCGCTCGAGTCGTCGGTAAACCCATCGGAAATGGTGGTTACCGCCGCTGTAGCATTACCACCCAACCACAACACCAAAACAGCAGCAAAAACAATACACCCCATAACAGGAGTCCACTTGACTCCATAAATCTTCTTTCTCATTTTGCTAACCTCCGTCATGATATGACCGTTGAACAACCGTCAAACAATACTATTTTTAAGCTTCCTGTTTATTAGTTTGGTATTCGATCCTTTACCTTCTGAAGAAAAGAAATTACCTTATACATCCGCTTTATCTACCATATATGAGACTTGTTTGCTCTGCAGGAGCCTCAATAATTGTCCCCTCTCTATACTTTAAAGATTAGTAGAATTATGGCATTTCAATCTTGATCTTATCAAGGTTGATAATAATCGAATCTAAGTCATTAATCAAGAAAGAAATTCACCATTTTGCCCAAATTTGGCCTTGTCTTCAGCCAAATATATCGGTTATGTTCCATAATAACTAATATACGACACAGGCTACCGCAATAGCTGACCTTAATGTCTTAAAGGCTTATCGAATAATCAATTAAACACGTTTAAATCTTATTCAATTTATCAATCATTATATTGTATTGTAAAAATAATTACATTATAAATTTAACTGAATTGTGTATATTATGACCAACTGATATACAAATTTGTTAACAAACTGCCATATTTAAAAACTTTTTTGCATTTTTTTGACTTATCTGCTCAAATCCTGATAAGATAAGCGTTAGCGGAGAGAGACCAAATATTAAATTGAAGAAGTATGTTTGAGTGTTAATATGTATGCGCCTATCCCGTAAATGGAGCAGGTACATATCTGAAGAAAAAAGTGTGGGCATGACCTTCGTAAAACCGGAGGCAAAAGTTAAGGAGGCAAATCATGAGAAAATTGTTATTGGGAACATTGTGTGTAGCAATGCTGGGGATAGTCAACAGCGCATTAGCTGTTGACAGTTATTGGACAGACGCCACCGGAAATCACCGTTTTCTGGATGGGAGTAATTGGGATAACGGATTGCCACCGGCGGGTAAATGGTGGCTGATTATTAACAATGTACCCGCCTATCCAGGTGTCGGATCGGTATTGGATGCCTACACTGGTGGTAATTTCTGCTATGGATTGATTATTGGTGATGCTGGTAATGATGGCAATTTGACCCTTAGAAATGATACTGGTGATCCCTGGGGGGCTAGAGTCAAAGCGAGAGCCGATCTAATGGTGGGCACAGCCGGTGGAACCGGTACGGTGGACGTTATTGACGGCCCCGAGGGCTTGGTTGCCGGCGGTGACATAAGCGTCGGAACGGGCGGCGGTAACGGTACTATCAATATCACTGGTGCCACGGCCCGTGTTCTTGGCAGGTCCAGAACCTATATCGGTCGTGATGAAGATAGCACTGGTACCGTTAACATTAACGATGGATATCTAGACGCTAACGTCAGACCCGGTCATTTTGTTTTTAACGTGGGCTACTATGGCGATGGTACCCTCAACATTTCCGGTGGTACGGTTGATATCCTCGGCCGTCTTGATGTTGGTGGCTATTATGACGTCGGTACTGGGGATTTTGCCCCGAACGCCTCGGGTCATATTGAGATGAGCGGCGGGCTGATCATGGCCGATCATATCTATTTCGGCCTCAATTCGAAATACCTGTCTGAAGGGAATCCGCAGATCATTGGTTCGATTAACCAAACCGGCGGAGAATTCCTCTTTGATGGGGCCAACCAAACCCTGGCCCTCAATCGTGTCAATCAGGCTATCAACCAAGGCTGGTGGACCACCGGTCCCAAAATGCTTTTGAATGTCTCTCAGGATGCCGCTGGCACCCACGTTACCGTGATTCCTCCTCTGGAGGTCGATGTCGATATCCTGCCCTGTGACGATCCCAATATGTTGACCGTGAACACGCAAGGTAAAGGCAGGCTGCCCATCGCCATCCTCGGTTCGGAAGAATACGATATCAACGAGATAGATCTTAATTCACTCAATATCGCTGCCACAGTCTTGCCGGTTAAAGAGCCGAAAATCGGGGAAGATGTGAACGGCGACGGGATTCTTGACCTGATGATTCATGTCTCCCGACGAGACTTAATCCTCGCTTTGGGGCTGGATCAGATGGAGCCCGGCTCGGTGGTGCCCGTCACCATCGAGGGTACTCTCTCTAACGGACGTTTCGTATTTGGAACGGATGATGTCGTGTTGGTGGCCCGAGAGGATTAGAAGGTATCAGGACAGCATCGCAGTGACGGATCGGAATTGTTCCGAACCAGGTTTTATGCTTATTCTGCTCGGCAGAGGTTGCCTATCCCTGCGACTTAGGCGTTAACAAAATACACTGCCCCGCACTGCTGCAAGGCAGTGTGATAAGTGTAAATCTTATCAATAAATTCGATGGCCCACTTCCAAATGAAGTGGGCCATCTTCTTGCATAGCCCTGGAACAAACCATTCCAATTAATTTGCCCGGTGAATGAACTAATCATGTGACCAAACTGCAACGACCACACTTAATTCCTTCCGGTTAAAGCATAATTTCACCGTTATTCTATGCCAATAAATCGTAAATCCTTTTCGTATATACAATTATATTTATAAGCGTTTGGGCATAACACATCGAAACATCACTTATTATTACGTCATAAATAACAACCATTATCTATTTGTCTGTCCAATTTTCGAATATATATTGACCATTTATGAGATATGCAGGTTTGACATGGCTCTAATTAGTCGAAAATATGTTTGACAATGTAACACTATTATGATACCATGATATAGAATCGGAGAGAGAAACATGTCAAAAAGGTGTTTTCAGGCAAGCACTCAAGATCTGCGCCTGGACATCCGAAGAGTCCAGGCTCAATGGTTGAGTGCTATTTAAAACATGCCCTTCGGAGGAAAACTCGAAGGCCAAAACGAAATGGAGGTAAAGATGAGAAAAATAATTGTATTGACATTGTGCGTGACAATGCTGGGTATCGTAAGCAGTGCTGGAGCAGCAGTTGACAGTTATTTCACGAATGGTACTGGTAATGGCAAGGCCTATACTTCCGGCAACTGGACCCTTTGGCCGATCAAGAACAACATAGCCCACGTGGGTACCGCCGACTATAACAACATGGCCGCCACTGTTGATGTACGTGGGAATCCACAGGAAAATATCCAACAACTACATGTCGGCCATGGCGGAACGGGCGTAGTTATTATCAACAACAGCGGCAGGATCAGACCTTGGAACAGATGTACAATAGGTGCCGATCTGGAAGGAAACGCTGGCGATGGCACCATTGATGTTCAAAAAGGCTCCCTGGTCACACGCAACGGGGCAATGCTCGCAGGATCCGAAACCGGATATTTCACTCTCTGGCCCGGTTTGATGGTCGGGGGCGACCCGCTTTCGGGTGAAGCCGATTCCGGTGGAAACGGTCTTCTGCGAATAAGCGCGGGGGATACCTGGGTTGATATCAGAAGCAATAAGGATCTTCTTGTTGGAATTGGGACCGGTACCGGTCTCAGTAATGGAACCGTTACCCTCGATCCAGGCATAAATCCGGGCTGGGGCATGAATGTCTCGCATGGAGCTTATCTTGGTGTATCCGCAAACAGTGCCGGAACCCTGAATATCGCCAGTGGAACCGTAACTATCGCCTGGAATAGCCTGAATGCTTTTGATGTCGGCGGCTATGGTAATGGCCTTGTCAATATGACGGGGGGATACCTGCATGTTGTCGGCGCGATAAACCTGGCTCGTTATGCCGGTTCAACCGGCCACATCCAGTTGGACGGCGGTATTATCGAGACGGATTTACATTTCGTCGAAAGAGCTGGTAATGGAACCATGGATATCGCCGGCGGTGAGTTTATAATACCCAACAACAGAACCGGTGCAATCAACTCATACATCGCCAGCGGCGTCATCACCGGCTATGGTAATGTCGGGGCCGGTAACTTAAACATCTTTGATGACGGTTCAGATCTCCACGTTACCGGGATTCCTCCTCTCGAGGTCGATGTCGACATTTTGCCTGATGATGATCCCAATCTGTTGACCGTAAACACTCAAGGCAAGGGCAGGCTGCCGATTGCTATCCTCGGTTCGGAAGAATATGACATCAACGAGATCGACCTTGATACGATCTCCATTGCCGGCCTGGTAATACCAGTTAAGGCCAAAGTGGGCGATGATGTAAGCGGCGACGGACTTGCTGACTTAACAGTCCACGTCTCCAGACGGGATTTAATCCTGGCCCTGGGTCTGGATATCATGGAGCCCGGCACGGCGGTACCCATTACCATAGATTGTAACCTGCTGAACGGTCGCACGGTCTTTGGAACAGATAATGTCGAGCTGGTTGCTCGCGAAGACTAGTGGTATCAGCATAGACTTGCTCTATGATTGTTAGACAACCTCGGTGGAGATACAGATGGCTCACTTCCAGACGAAGTGAGCCATCTTCATGGTAGTGCTTGAAAGCAAAACAGTGTTTTCAAAACAAGGCAAATACTCCAAAACAGTTAGGTAATCAGAATAACTGAATCTAACCAGTGACGAAAAAAGAATTCGTCAAGTGTATCTGTTATCACATTAATTTATTGTGTTATATGCCCGGCTAATAATAGTCAATAGGACCAACCCATATGGTATGATTCGGCGGAATCGGATATTCTGACAACCTGTAGCACGTTATTTCATGGAAATGACGACCTCGAACATGTTAGCCACAAACTTTGCCAATATCGACTGGTCCACAAACTTCACCAATATCGATTGGACCATCGTCACTATCTACTTGTTAGTAGCGACGACGGTTGGCATCATTGCCAACAAGTTTATTCATAACGTGGGTAATTACATGGTCGGCGGTCGGGCCGCCGGGACCGCCCTGAACACCGCAACCTACATAGGCGGCTTCACCGCCCTGGTTTCCGTCGTATACGGGGCTCAAGACGGTTTTAATCAGGGATTCACTTATATGATGGTCGGCTTTATCGCCATGCTGGCCTGCGGATTCTTCGGGGTAACAGGATTGGTTATCAAAAACATACGTCACCTCAAACTGACAACTATCCCTGAGTATTTCGAAAAACGTTACAGCAGAAAAACCCGAATAATTGCCGCAGTCATCTGTGCATTTGCGGGGATACTAAACATGGGGCTCTTCCCCAAAATGGGGGCTATATTCATTACCTACTCCACCGGCCTGGCCAAAACCTATGAAGACCCAACCACACTGGTAAATATCGTTACTTCGATACTGATAATCATTGTCCTGCTCTACACAATATTGGGAGGCATGGTCTCAGTTATTATCACCGACTTTATCCAGTTTATGGTAATGGCCGTTGGTATAGGTATTGGTCTTTATTACTGCTTGACCTTTCCAGGACTCGGATGGGATAATATGGTGGACACTATGGCCAAATACCGTGGTGAAAAGGCCTTTAATCCCTTCCATGTAAATTCCTACGGCTGGATATATATGATATGGATGGCATGTTCTTGGTCGGCGGCGGCCATCGCCTGGGCACCTGAAGCCACCCGGGCCCTGACTGCCAAGGATCCCGCGACCAGTAGACGTACTTTCCTGTATGCAACTCCTGCCTGGTTTGTAAGCATGGCCGTCCCTGCATTGTGGGGAATTGCCGCTTTCACATTGTTTTCCAGCGACGCGCAACTCTCCTCATACTTTATGCCAGGCGGACCTACCAGCATTCCCCCAGAAGACGTCGCCGCCCGGGCCATGCCGCTGCTTATGGGCAAGATCGTTCCCACCGGATTGTTGGGTATTCTTCTGGCCGGCATGATGGCTACCTTCATGTCCACGCATGACAGTTACTTTTTATGTTGGGCATCGGTGATTGTCAGGGACATCATCAATCCCTTACGCAGCCAGCCGCTGAACAGCAACCAACAGATAAGGGTTACTCGCATTGTTATCGCCGGTATCGGCGTATTTCTCCTGGTTTTTGGAATCTGGGTTAAAATCCCTTCAAGTGTTTGGGATTATATGGCAATCACAGGGACAATCTATCTCAGCGGCGCCGCTGTCATCCTGGCCGGTGGAATCTATTGGCGACGCGCCTCAACTACCGGGGCAATTGTTGCTCTGTTC
>CP070790.1:312712-317776 GCA_020346805.1 Planctomycetota bacterium | reverse complement strand
CGGAGATGACGTACCACCACATCGTGTGTCCGAATTCGTAGGCCCACATCGCGAATCAAAATACCATCGCCAGGAGCAGTCTGTCCGGCGATCGTTAGGTACGGCGAGGTAGCGATTATATGACTCTTCAAGGCAATTGTGCCACCCACTCGGAAAACTACAATTCGTCTGCCCTCTGTCTCGACGGCAGCGCGAAGGCTGCCCGGACCGGCGTCGTTCAGATTAGTGACCTCAATAATTCGGCCGCCGCGTCCGCCCGGCGTTTCCGTGCCGAAGCCCTCCGCTCCTGGAAACGCCGGCATACCACCATAAGCGTTTATAGCAATTACGAGAACGCTAATCACTATAGATGACTTCATTCGCTTAATCACTCTTGTTACTAAGAATTCATATCACCGTACTTCTTAGCGCCGCTGCGATTATACTTCTCGCACAATCATCCAAGTTAATGTATTATTGTACCAGGATATCGATCGTATTGCTCGGTTTTTTCATTCAGGGTCGTAGTGGGGAAACGACTGAGGTATCTTGGTGTCATTCGTAGAAAGACCGCGAATGAAAATATTGCTCATCATATTTGCATCGGTGCTGTTGAGTGTCGGTCCTTCCATGGGGCAGATTCCCGGGGGACCAATGCTCACGATCACCGAAATGATTCTTATGCGGGATGGGCTTCACCTCGCGACGGACGTGTATCTGCCCAAGAAAGGCCAGGGGCCGTGGCCAACCCTATTAGTCCGAACACCCTACAATAAGAATCTTTACAACATTGAGTATGGCTCGCTCGCGGCACGGAGCTACGCCGTTGTTGTCCAGGACATGCGTGGTCGGTTCGGTTCGGAGGGAGTCGATCTGGCGTTCTTCGACTGCGGATGGGGCGAGCGTCAGGATGGAGTCGACACGATTCGTTGGATAGTGCGCCAGAAATGGTCCAATGGCAAGGTCGGCACGCTGGGGGCGTCGGCCATGGGGATTACTCAGAATATGCTGGCCGGCGCGGCTCCGGAAAACCTTGTTGCTCAATACATCCTGGTGGCGGCGGGGAGCCTGTATCACCATGGCGCCTATACCGATGGGGCCGTACGGCTGGAACAAACCATGGGCTATCTGCTCGATAACGCATTCGATCCTATGAATATATGGTTGACCATACTGCATCCGATGTATGACGAGCATTGGCTTCGCTTCGATGCAATCGCCGAAGCAGGCAAGGCCAATGTGCCGGCCGTCCATTACGGTGGGTGGTATGATGCTTTCCTTGCCGGGACGGTCGATACCTTCATGGCCCGCCAGGAGCGAGGCGGACCAGGGGCACGAGGTAGACAGAAGTTGATCATCGGACCATGGTGCCATGGCGGCCCAGGTACCGAGGCCAAGCCTAAGCGCACCGGAGAATTACTCTTCCCGTCAAACTCGCGAAGACTACCCCACGGCCTTGTTGGAATGAAATGGTTTGATCACTACCTTCAAGGAAAGGCCAACGGAGCGGAGAAAGCACCCGCCGCCATGTACTACACTATGGGTGCAATCGACGAACCGGGCGCCCCAGGCAACCTGTGGCGAATGGATGATGTTTGGCCACCGAAGGCAGATGCCATAAAATTCTACCTCCGCGCTGACGGATTGCTCTCTCGCAAACGCTCCGTAAAAAACGAAGCCTCACAAACCTTCACTTTCAATCCATATAACCCCGTGCCCACGCGAGGCGGAGGCAATCTCTGCATTCCCTCCGGCATTTTCGATCAACGAGTAATCGAACGGCGGCCGGACGTACTTGTTTTCTCCTCTGAATCGCTAACCAAGGCAATTGAAGTTACCGGTCCCGTGACGTCGATCCTCTTCGTTTCGTCAAATTGCCCCGATACGGACTTTGCCGTCAAGCTCTGTGACGTTTATCCAGCTGGGCAGAGTATGAACGTCTGCGACGGGCTACTCCGGGTCCGCCATCGCAACGGCGTTGACCGTTTGGATCTGCTCAAGCCTGGTGAAATCGTATCCATCCGCGTGGACCTGGTAGCCACCAGCATGATATTCAACAAGGGCCATCGAATACGCATTCATGTAACCAGCTCGAACTACCCGCGATTCGATGTGAATCCCAATACGGGCTGGCCCGCCTGGTCCTTTTGCCCGGTTCAGATTGCCCACAACACTATCCACTGCTCCGCCTCGCACGCGTCGTTTATCGAACTGCCGGTGGTATACCGCCCCAGCGAGTAGTTTGGCCGCGTATACTATAGCCTTGGCGGATGAGGTAGGCCTATAAACTTATTTTAGATTATTCATGTAGTACATTGTGCCTTGGGGCGCGCTGGAGCCATTCCTTGAGTCGATCGGCAGGTGTTCGAGTCAGTTGATCCTTGTGCTTGCGATAGAGAATACGAACCTTTAGTATGGCCGCATTAAGCGTCGGATTGGTAAAATCACCCTTCCATTTTAATTGATTAAGCTGACTGATAATTGATTTACTGATGCGCTCCGAGGCACCCGGCGGTAAACCTTTAATGTCGTTTGCCACCAGGATGTTGTTGTACCGATTAAGTGCCCGGATCTGATCGAAGCGGTTGCGTTTGTTGGTTTTCTCAGCCAGGATCCCCTGATCGCGTTTGCCAGGATGAGACTTTAACCACCACGGCGACAGGGCCAGTTGATAACCCTCGTCCAGGATTGCTTTCATCTCAGCCAATTCAAAACCGGAGGTGTAGATAGGATATTTGCCCTGAAACCACCACGGCTTTTTCTTCAGCACAGCCAGGCTCTCAATTTGCGCACCATCGCATACGTCGAGCAACTCGGTATGCTCGGCACCTTCGAGGATAACAACGGCTTCCGGGTTGTACTTTCGCATCTCGGCGCGCATCCGCTTGACTAACTTGATGGTTCCCCGGTTGAAGGAATTCGGATCCTTGCCGTTCGAATGTTGTGGATTGTAATCCCGCCAATTCCATTGCAGTCCATAACTATCAAGGTGTACGCCATCAATCTTGTACTTGCGTGCGAATTCGGCGGCGACGCTGATGATATGGTCCGTCCACCCGGAACCTTCACCAGGATACATCAGGTAGAAACGATCACCGGTGTCGTAGTAGGAATAGAAATTCCCTTTCTCGTCCATCATGGCCCAGGAAGGACCGACTCTTCGACCAAATTCAGTTTTTCTGGAGATGATAAAGGCCTCAAGATAGAGGATTATACGACCTCCTTGATTTTTTAGGGCGGCAATGCCGTCACGAAAAGCCCTTTCGCCTCCACATTGCTCGTAAGGAATGTATTCGCCTTTATATTCGTAACCTGGTTGCCAGTAGCCCACTAGGTAAATCACGTTAGTACCGAGCTTACGGGCGTCGTCGAGCAGCTTTGGCAAGTCGCGGAAGTCCTTGAGGTCATCCGGGATGCTGCCGCCGGTCTGGAATTGCATGAGCGAGGCGCCTGCCCCGGAATTATCGAACGGACAATAGAATGCACGACACTTCTTCCACCAGTCAGGAACGTCTTCACGTTCGGAGCCCGCAACCTTTACCGCTGCGGTGTTAGTGCTTACCGCCATGGACTTTTGCTGTTCGTTTTTCTTTAAGCTGTCGTTAATGATTGCAGAGCTATAAGTTGCAGGGACAAAGGCTGCCTGTTCTTGGCCGGTGGCCGAACGCGCGAAGGATGCGGCACAAGTAAGGCAGATAAAAATATGCAAACATAGTACTTTATTTATCACTTGCAGGTTTTCCATTGAAACCAACGGCGAACGCCTGCATTCCTGTTGCTCCAATTATGAACCACACCTTCCTGAATGTCTATGACCACAACTATTGCCTGCCGGCATGTTTAACCTATAATCCAATCATGCCTTTAGAGCTTTAAGGAGCAAGTCTTGTTAGATTGCGGCAGGTCGTACATTTTGCTGCTCATGGGATTAATTTTGGGCCTTGGGGCAAACCATAGGCTTGTTGCGGCGATACCGAGCACCAAGCCGACCCCCGCACATGTTATCGGGAAGGAAGGCCAATCAGTCAAATATATGATTACGGTGCAGGAGGATCGCGAATCCACAGACCGGCAACTCCCCAAACCCAGCTCTTTGTCGCTGAAGCGAAATTTACACCTGAGCCTTAAGGCTCTACCACGAGAATCGAACGGTTTTCATAAAATCCAATGTAAATTTGAACGGATCGAACTCAAAGGCCAATTTGACGATCAGCCCATTCATTATGATTCGGATCGTGACCAACCCGGCAAAGGCAATGCTATTGCCGACCTCCTTTCGAACATAGTTGGTGTGAAGTTTCATATCTCAATCACACCCGAAGGAGTGTTTAAACAACTCAGTGGCCTGGATGCCACCTGGAGGGCAAAGGGATTACTTATCGCACCGGCACCGATGCTTGGCATTCAGTTTCTGTTTCGTGACCAGGCCATGTTGCAACTGCTAACGGCTACGCTTTCGCCGCCGCTGCCTCCCGATACAAGTATCAAAGGATTTACATATCAACACCGGCAGCCGGTTGAAATACCGTTTGTGGCCCTGCTTGTCTGGCCGGCAACGTTTACGATCACAGGCAATGAGCGAATAAATGGCGGGACCTGTGTCCATATAATAGCAAAAGGCGATATTAAAACCGCTCGACTTCCTGGTGATATTGGCAAGGCAGGACTGCGGGCCTCTGTGGTAAAAGGGCATCGGCAATCAGATCTGTACATCAGCCCGGATGCAAGAGAGGTGATACGCAACGAAATCACTCATAAGCTCGCTTTATCTGTGAAGCTCAATCCTCCCGCCGGCGGTGACTCGCCGATTATGGACTTGCGGCAGCAGATCACAATCGTCGCCACACGGCTAAAAAACTGAATTTAATTTGCCAATCTCAGCTTGCACGTCGTTTCTAGTAACTACAATCATTTGATTTTACATACAGAAAGACATTGAAACTGTAGGCCTCGGCATTTAAGGCTGCGCGCCGACGCTCAGCTTGACCTGCGGTAATCAATTTTTGACCGGTAATAACGTTAATGAGTTTGCAGCCGGACGGCAGGGCTTTATCAAAGTGCAACGTGATGGTTTGGGCTATATCT
>CP070790.1:309249-312612 GCA_020346805.1 Planctomycetota bacterium | reverse complement strand
CCCTCAACACTTACCGGATCGGTACGGTGGTGCAAATCACGGCCACCCCGGCAGCCGATGCCGTCTTTGAAAACTGGACCCTGGACGTCGGCACCGGCCCCATAGCCGACCCGGCCGCCGCAACCACAACGGTGACCATGAATTCGGACAACACCGTGTCGGCTGTTTTAACCCGGACATACGTGCTGACATTAAACACCGCCGGTTCGGGAACCGGTATCGCAACCGCCGACCAAGGTAGTGCCGTGGCCCCGGATACTTATCGTGTCGGTACAGTGGTTCAAATCACGGCCACGCCCGACAGTTGCTCAAACTTTACTTCCTGGAGCGGTGATCACGCAGGCAGCAACAATCCGGATAACATTACCATGGACGCCGACAAAACGGTGATGGCTACCTTCACACTTAAAATCTTTACCATCAATGCCTCAGCAGGCCCGAACGGCAGTATTTCGCCTTCAGGGGCGGTAAGCGTCAACTGTGGCACCGATCAAACATTTACGATCACACCGGACACGGGCAATGGCTTCAACAGTGTAAAGGACCTTGTGGTCGATGGCATATCCCAGGGTGAAGGAATCACCTCTTACACCTTTACCAATGTTACGGCCGACCACACCATTAGTGCAACCTTCGAAGACCATGGGAACACCTGCAACAATGCAACTGTCGTTGCACCCAACAACACCGTTAATGGCAGTATCGATAGCAACGGAGATGAAGATTTTTACCAGATTGACATTCCCAACCCGGGAGGCGTGGTTACTCTTTACACCGAATATACTGCAGACAATACCGATACTTACGGCCATCTGTTGGATGCCGGCTGTAATGAGATCGCCGCCAATGATGACGGCGGAGCCCAGAAAAATTTTCAAATCGTGCAGGTTGTGACACCCGGCACGTATTTCATACGGGTGAGAGATTATTGGCCGGATCAAATCGGAACTTACATCCTGCATGTAGACTATGAGACCGATGATCACGGCAGTGATCTTGCCAACGCCACGACCGTAACCTGCGGCAGTACAACTACCGGCAGGATCTACCCGGCCGGCAACTGGGATTATTTTCGTTTAATCCTGGCGAATCTGGGCCTAATCACCATCAATTCAACCGGCAATGAGGATACTTACGGCTATCTATTGGATTCGGTGGGCAACGAAATCACCCATGACAATGACAGCGGATCATCCCGAAACTTTTTAATCGAACGGATGCTGGATGCCGCTACTTACTACATTGCTGTGCGACATTACAATGCAAGCCAGACCGGAAATTATTCCCTGGATGTTCAGTGTGCGCCTTCCTACACGATTACGGCCAGCGCCCAGTATGGCGGGATCATTACACCGGCCGGGACCACGATCGTCAATGAAGGTGGCAGCCAGACCTACACCATAAACGCTCACGCCGGCAATTCCGTGCAGGAAGTTCTGGTGGACGGGGCAACGGTAGGGGTGGTCAACTCCTATACTTTCACCAATGTCACTGCCGACCATACCATCGTGGCGACGTTCAACGTGCCCCCCGAGGCCTGCGTGGACATATCCGATGTTCCCCTGGATGTTAAACGGCATGGCGCTCCCGCCAATATCATGTTTGTCATCGACGACTCCGGCAGCATGGACTGGGAATACATGACAACCGACGATGATGGCAAGTTTGAAGTCGGAAATTCGGACTATGAATACCTCTGGGATCTTGACGATAAAATGTATAAAACCGGAACCCATTCCCACGTTCTCAGTGGCGCCGATCGTATGAACTGGAAATCCCAGTGGGCTGAGATCAACACCTTATATTATGATCCCGATATTGATTACGAACCATGGCCCACCCGCTCTGATGCAGACCCGGATAACCCTCGATCTTTCCCATCGTCGGCCACACCCACACTCAATTTAAGCGCCACGTTTTATTCCTTTGACGTCGGCATCGGGACCAAAGTCGTTGACAATCAGGACAGCGAATTCTCCTTTTCTTTACCGGAGGTCATCGTTGACAATCAAGATGCAAACTTCTCCAATAGCACGTCTGGCGGGTCCTGGGCCCCTGGCAACCACAGCGAGGCATATAAGGATACTTTTGAAGAAACCGCAACGGATGGCGACTATATGGCCAGCTGGACGCCGGACCTTCCGGCTGCCGGTCAATACACGGTCTATGCTCGCTGGCGAGCAGATAGCACTCGCTCCACGGCGGTACCTTATGCCATTGACCATGCGACGGGTTCCGATACCGTCACGGTGGATCAGACTCATAACGGCGGAGAATGGGTGTTGCTGGGCACTTATGATTTTGACCAGGGCTCATCCGGCAGTGTATCCGTCAGCGTGACAAACTTGGTTGCGGCCTCTGAAAGTCTGTGTGCCGACGCCGTGCGATTCGTTCTGATGGACGGTGCGGATTGGGCGACCGACACCGAGGCATATAACAATCAGTATTACTATACGGCCAAGGACGGAAGCTATACCGCCGTCTGGACACCCAACATGGCCGCCGGAGAATATAACGTCTATGCCAAATGGGTCCATAACGCCACCCGTTCACAGGCGGTGCCTTATACCATCCATCATTCTGCGGGTTCTTCGACGGTTGTTGTCGACCAGCAAAAGGATGACGGCGATTGGTATCTGCTGGGAACCTACACTTTTGCTGCCGGTACCGGTAACGTGGCTGTCGACTACAACCGCAGCGGCGACACCGACACGGTGTGTTTCGATGCGGTGAAATTCGTTCCGACCACCTCATCCGTGATTGATATCAAAAATGCGCATTATTATGTGTGGTCGAACCTGACAGGCGATCCCTATCTGGTGGTTGTTGATGGGGGGAACATCCGTTACTGGGAAATTTCCGATGACGGAGACGACCTGATTGAAGCCGGTGAGCTGTTTGAGACCACTTCCCCTCCGCTGGATGTCCGCACCAGCCGCTCCTACGCGGATGAGCGCCAGAATTTTGCAAATTGGTTTCAGTACTACCGCAAGCGGGATCTACTGACCCGGGGTGCCGTCGGCAAAGTGATTACCAGCATGAAAGGCGTGCAAATCGGTATCCGCGGCATCAACGGGGTGCTGATTCAACCGGTACTCAAAGTCAAAGTCGGTGGTGAGGACTATACCGCAAACCTTCTGGAGGGTTTGTATTCTTACCGTCTTGATGCACATCGGGCGGCCACCCCCTTGCGACAGGGATTGGAGGAGGTCGGTCGTTATTTCGACCAGGACGACGGTCACGATGGTGGTATCGGGCCTTCACCGCTTGCCACCGAAGAAGAGGGCGGCGCCTGTCAGCAAAATTTTACGGTGGTGTTTACCGACAGCTACTATAATGGATTGCCCCCCCATGTCAGTAATG
>CP070790.1:305074-309149 GCA_020346805.1 Planctomycetota bacterium | reverse complement strand
CATCTCCCGCATGTCGGCCACACATTCGGCCATACTATACATTTCCAGACAGGGATATGCCGTCGCATTGTACGCATCGGCGTGGGCCGCCATGTGTTCTATACTCAGCGGATCGTCGTCGTTCCGGTCGGCCAAGCGGTTGCTCAGATGTCCGACGTAGTACAGGTCGTAATCAGCCGCGACGCCCGCCATGCTCGCACTGGCCGCCTCGATATCCTGCCATTCTCCCCTCGATTTATCCCACATCTCCAGGTCATAATTGATAACATCAATCACGTCGGCAATGAGTTCAATTTCCTCGGAGGCCGTTTGCCACGAGGCGAAGTTCTGCACCACCAGACCGTGCTGCACCTGAGATATCGCATTCAGGTGATTGATCGGATCGCTCAGCAATGAGGATTCGGTCAAAAAATATCCATCCTCATCACGGGCAACCTGGTTGAAGTAGGCGATCAGTTCGACTATCCCGCTCTGGTTCATCCGAGTGCTGCCGCCGAAATAAATCGGCAGATCCGCCATTCTATTTGCCGCCTCCGCCTGCCCGACAAACATGAGAAATACGAGAAGAGATGAGATACGAATGATCTTTACTCCGCGATTTTCTTGACTAAGGGAAAACCTTTTATGAACCATAATGTTTCTCTTGCATGACTCACGCGAAGAAATCCCAATCCACCTTATAGACAAACGATCAAATCTGTTTTCTATTGCCACAGAACAACGGCTTTAGTGGGAATTTGCAGATAAAATGCAACATAGAATTATAACAGCATAGCTATTTTCTTTTATTTTAAGAGGCTACAGCTTTCGATCCAATCTCTTTTGGGCGGCCTCAATCCGCACAGTTCGGATCGGCGGGATTATTAGCCCCGCTCATACAGCCTATGAATATTGTGACATCATTCCGGTTGACGCTACTGTCTCCATTCAAATCGGCATAGAAACAATCGTGAGCCGGCGGGGGCGAACTTCCCAGACAGGCCTGCAAATGCCCGAAATCCTCCTGATCCACGTCCTTATCTTCGTCGAAATCTCCGGGATAGGGGAGCACAACCACTTGAACAGAATCGGTGCTGGTAAGGTCTTCATTGTCGGTGACGGTAAGCTTGGCGAGATAGGTGTCGCAATTAGTGTAGGTATGGTTGGTGACGGGACCGCTGTTGTCGTCGATAATATCGTCGCCGTCGAAATCCCACGCGTAGCTAACAATGGTGCCGTCAGGATCGAAGGAGCCGGTGGCATCGAAATCAACCGTGAGGGGGGCCAACCCTTCGGTTGGATTAGCCTGGATAACAGCGACGGGGGGGCCGACCGGTATGAGTTCGATACCGTCGCCGGTGCCCAGGTTACGGCTGTATTGCTTGTCGGTCGCGTTGTTCCAGTGCTCGTGGGTGCCCAGGCTGTCCAGGGGCGTGGTATTGGTGGGGTGGTCGGGGTCGTAGAACGTGCCGGAAGGAGGACTGTCGGCCTGAGCGGCCTCATGAAGGTAGTCATCCGTTCCAGACATGTGGGGATAGCTGGTCCATTCCTCATAGAGGAAATCGAAGGCCACGGAGTCGATGGCCACAGGATCCTGAGATGCGAACAGGCTGGAGGTCCAATCATCGTCGAAGGGAGCGGAACTCCATTTGCGGGGCGAACTGTCGATGGGGTGGATGCCGGAGTACAGACCGTCAATCAGGTACATCAGCGTCTTGCCGCCGGTTTGGGCGTGGCCCATAAGGTCGACCAGGCAACGGTACCGCCCCGACTGTGGAACGGACGAGGGCAGGGTTTCGTGCATGTTGTAGTAGCTGCCGGCGGGGGGGTACCTTTTCAGTGAGCCAAAATGGTTTTTTGCGCAGAGGGTTACACCTGCGGCCGTATGGGCTTTGAGATTGGCAATGATAAACAGATACGCTGCCTCGGCATAGGCCAGCGGCACATAGTCTTGCGTCTTACCGCTCGGTTGGACACTCCAATAGAATGGAACACTCGACAGGTCTACCGGCGTGCGCGGGTTGCTGACGTTGCCGCCGTTGCGGTCCAGGTAGTGGACGTCCGGAAATTCATCATGGAGAGGATTGTAGTATTGATTGGGAAACAGGCAGGTGGGATCCCCGATCGAGATGTCAGCCGGGTTCACCCCGACCACATAGATCAGTTGTCGGAGCAAGGCCAGCATCATCTGCGGTGAGGTATTCATGTAGTCGAGCCTGCCGATCAGATCGTAGGAGTTGGGATCGACGGTCCCACCGTTAGCGATGCAACCTACAAAGTTGACTTTGATGCAGATCTTCTCACCCGGTGTGTAAGCGACATCGCCCTTGCCGTGGGTGAGATTGAAGTGTCGGATTAGGGCATCCCAGGCCGCAACATCGGTAGGCTCGCCACTGAGAGCTCGGATGGTCTGAGATATCATACTGTCTACTACCGTCTGGTCGGTGTGGGTGCTCTCCCACCAATGACCATCACCTGGGCCGGCCCAGTCTGTGGCCGCCGGATCGTGCACCCACACGACACGACCTGGGTTAACACCCCTGGCTGTACCAATGGGCGTGAGGGGTATCGGTGCTTCTGCGCGGACGGGTAGATTCGGCGAGTTAATGACGGCGATGACGGCCATGGAGATTGCCAGCCCCAGGCAGATAAGGGTCAGAGGTCTCTTTGCTTGTCGCAGGAATATCCCGGCCTTGCGAAAGGCAATGCAGGATCCGACTATCCCGCCCAGCCAAAACAAGAAGCCGCCCGCAAGTGGGGCGGTCACCCGCTGGCAGGGATAAGTTGCGCGGGAGGGCTTGGGAACGACTCGGATCAAAAACCAGATCAGCGATAACAGGCCCGCGATCGGAAAGAGCCAGACCAGGACTTTTTGCCGACGAGTGTTGAAAGATCTACCTCGCTTTCGGCGAACAGGTTTTATGTCAGTCTTACCTGGCAGTTTCATCGCCTCTACTCCCCGAATCTCGGACATCAGCAGATACAGCGCCGAGATGAACTCCGTAACCGGATACCAGTAGGCATCCGGTTCGATCTTTCCATATATTCTACCAGAAAACGCGGATATGTCTCGTGTTGGGTTGTAGAGTCTTGATACGCTATGGTTCTGCCACAACGGGATTTTTCAGCACGCCAACACCTTCCAGCTCAATCTCAAGCAGGTCGCCCGGTTTGATGGCCGGCGTTTTACCCGGCGTGCCGGTGTATATCAGATCCCCCGGTTCGAGGGTTACGTGACGGCTGATCCAGCTTACGATCTCGGATACATTGAAGATCATATCACTGGTTCGCTGGCTTTGTTTGACCTCTCCGTTGAGTCGCGATTGCAGCAGCAGATTATCGTAGTTGATGCCGGAGACGATGTAGGGCCCGCAGGGGCCGAAGGTGTCGGTGCCCTTTGCCCGCCACCATTGTCTGTCATTGGACTGCCAGTCTCGGGCGCTGATGTCGTTGCCGCAGGTTATGCCGAGGACGTATTTCAAGGATTCGGACTCCGGAACATTCTTTGCCCGCTTGCCGATCACCACGACCATTTCCGCTTCGAGATGGACTACCGATGTGTGTTTGGGGATAACCACGTTCTCACCCTGGGCAATCAGACACGACGGCACCTTGAAGAAGGCCTCCGGGTGCTCGGGCCGGGGGTCTTCGCTGCCCAGGTGGGTCAGATAGTTGCCCGCCAGGGCCAGCACTTTTGTCGGCCTGGTGGGGACTAGTAACTTGACCACCTTCAGCGGATAGGTTTTTTCCGTTTTATACCAGGTGCCAAAAAGGTCGCCGTCCAGTTGGCGCACCATGCCGCCCTCGACAATCCCGTAAGCGGTGGTTTGCCCTTTATGAAAGCGGACATATTTTGTTATTTTTCGATTGTCGGCAGACCTGGTATTGCTGCCGACCGAGAGGACCGAGGCTGTTACCAGCGTTATTATAATCCTGGCTTTATTGCGGGGCATGATAATCCTCCTTATTGCTCGAGAAGCGGGAAATGGGCCGATGGGATGTTAACATGGTGTCGGCCCATATAGCAAGCGTTCAGCCGGAATCCTGGGGATGGTGCTGAAATAGTAGGGTCGAAATAATAGGGTCAGTCACCTAT
>CP070790.1:300055-304974 GCA_020346805.1 Planctomycetota bacterium | reverse complement strand
TTGCTGAACCTTATGTGCTCGCGGATGCCGGCCATGATGGTGATGGCCAAAGCAAATCCCAGCCCGCCGGCAAAACTGAAGGTAATGGCCTCCAGAAAATTATATCCCCGCATATCGATAAGCAAACAGGCGCCCAAAATCGCACAGTTGGTTGTTATCAGCGGCAAAAACACACCGAAGGCCGTATACAATGCCGGGAAAAACTTGCGCACATACATCTCGACCAACTGCACCATCGAGGCGATGACCATAATGAAAACCACGTATTTCAGGAAATCCAGTTGCAGATCGAAGCGATTGCCGAGGGGAACCAACACAGCATGAACTATCATCCAGGTAACCACACCGGAAAGGGTGATAACAAAGGAAACTGCACACCCCATCCCGAAGGCCATGTCCACTTTTCTCGACACGCCGAGAAAGGGGCAGATCCCCAGGAACATGGAGAACACGAGGTTATTGACCAGGGCAGCGGCTATGAAAATGGCGATCAGTGTGCCGATGTCAAAACTCATGCCGCACCTCCCGCCTTGTCCTGTCGAATAAAATTGGATACGCCGATCACGATACCCAGCACCAGGAAGGCCCCCGGCGGGAGAACCATAATCACCCACTCATGTGTGCCGTAAAAAGCTTCGGGCATAATCCTGTAATTCAACAAAGTGCCGTTCCCAAGTATTTCTCGCACTACACCGAGAATAACCAGGGCCATGGTAAATCCAATCCCAATACCGCAGGCGTCACAGAAGGATTTGAGCGGCCCACTTTTTATTGCACAAACCTCGGCCCGACATATAATCATACAGTTCACGATAATTAAAGGGATAAAGGCCCCGAGCTGTTTGCTAACTTTATACATATTGGCCGCCAGGAAACGGTCGGCCAAAGTTACAAAGGTGGCAATGGTCAGGGTAAAGATCAGGATGCGCACGTGGGGATGAATCAGCGGTCGAAGCAAACTGGTAATCATATTGGAGCAGATGACTACAAAGCTGGCCGCCGCCCCCATGACCAGGGCATTTTCGACGCTGTTGGTGATGGCCAGCGTGGGACACATGCCTAGTAACTGGACCAACACCGGATTATCCGACAAAACGCCGTCTTTAAATTGTTGTAAGGCGCCGTTGCCGTTTTCGTCAGCCATTTAAAGTAACTCCTTTGCCGAATACCTCAGCACTATCTCAACTCATCGAGCTTTGGCCGCATTTCTGCAATTATTTGGTTGGCGATTTTAGTCACCGCTTCCGATGAGATAGTCGCACCGGTGATCGCCTGGATTTCATTCTGCTCGATTTCTCGTTGAGTCTTGACTACCTTGACTTCTTTCGCGGCGTCGAGGCCCGCATATTGACCGCTCCACTCATCGTCATCGATCTTGTTGCCCAGTCCGGGAGTTTCCTTGTTATCCACCACCTTCAGGCCGGTAATTTTCAATGCGTCCGGCGACAATCCCACCACCAGATGTATCTTATCCTGGAATCCAAAACCGCTGGCGGGCAGCGCCCAACCGACCAGTTTGTCATCTTCGTCAAAACATTTGAATACCTCGGTGAGTCCAACCGGTTTGGACTCGGATCTGGCCACGTTGGGTACGACGGCCAACACCGCTTCTTCCAACTCGGCGCGTTTGTTTTGTGCGATCTTTGGTCCAAAGGTGTTCTCAGCGCCGGCCAACAGACCGGCAAAGACCACCCCCATCACCAGAACCAGCCAGGATTCGTCAATAAACTTTTTCACCTTCGCACATCACTCCATACTTAAGCAGCAGCCACCTTCCCGCCGAATGGTTCGGGCACCGTCCAGCGTTCGATCAAAGGTGTCAGGGCATTCATAATCAGAACCGAATACATTACGCCTTCGGGGTATCCGCCGAATAATCGTATGATCATAACCAGTATGCCCGCCCCGAATCCGAAAAGCAGTCGTCCTATCGGGGTTAAAGGCGCTCCCACATAATCGGTGACAATGAAAAACATACCGAACATCAACGCCCCGCTGTTGAGATAAAAGAGCACCCCTTGATATCGATCGGGAGCCAATTGATGGGCAATCCCCGCAAACAAGACCACTGCAACCAACATACCCAATGGTGCCCGCCAGTTGGCGGTCCCGCGCAACAACAGATAAATCCCGCCGATCAGACAGGCCAGGGCGCTGGCCTCGCCAAGGCTACCGCTCACGTTACCCAGGAAAAGATCTTTCGTAATCGGCACGACGTCGGAACCGAATTTTGCCGCCGCCAATGGTGTAGCTTTGGTCACTGCATCAACGCTTCCAACAGTTGCCAGATCTCCAGGCTGAGCCCAGGTAGTCATGGCTACCGGGAAACAGGCCATCAGAAAGGCCCGCCCCACCATAGCCGGGTTAAACAGATTTTGTCCCAGACCGCCGAAAACAGCCTTACCCAATCCGATAGCCACTACCCCACCGATGACGGCCATATAAAGAGGCAGCTTGGGCGGTAACGAGAAGGCCAGGATCATACCGGTAACGATAGCCGATCCATCGAGCAGCGAACTTTGACTTTGTTTTCGGCAGGCATTGAAAATCGCTTCAGTGAGCAGGCATGCCGCCACCGTTGTTATAGTCAGGATTACCGCCCAACCACGATACAAAACGATGGCTGCTATCAATAACGGAACCATGGCCAGTACGACGTCGAACATCACGCTGGGAGTGGATCGACCAAGAGCCATGTGCGGCGCGGAACCAACCAGGAACTCGCGGGGCGGTTCCGACTTAGGGGGTGGTTGGCTTGTCGGGGAAGCTGAATCCGTATCGCTCATCTAAAATACAACTCCTGTTAATATTCAATCAATCATGAACGCTTTTGGTCAACTCTTTTGTCCCTGGGCCTGTATCAGCCGCCATTGCAGCTTGCCGGCCCGGATGTACTGGGCCAGCGGAATATTAGCCGGGCAAATGTACGAACAGCATCCGCATTCGCAACAGGCGTTCATGTCGTATTTATTGGCCAAAAAATAATCGCGGAACTTGACCGCATGAGCAATCTTGGTCGGCGACAAATGGAGCGGACAAAAATCCACACACTTGGCGCAACGAATACAAGGCGACTCTTTCCAATGGACCGTCTCCTCCTCAATCATCACCGTGATCCCGCCCACACCTTTGGTCACCGGCACGTTGAGGTTAGGCACGGTAGGCCCCATCATCGGTCCGCCGGCCAACACCTTCAACGCCCGATCGGTCACCCCTCCGCATGCTTCGATCAACTCGGAAAAGATCGTGCCGATCGGCACCAACCAATTACCCGGTTGGGCCACTCCCCGCCCGGTAACCGTAACCACCCGGTGGGTCAGCGGCTGATTGCGCACCACCGCACGAGCAATGCTGTGGGCGGTGGCCACATTGACCATCACCACCCCAACATCCAGGGGCAGGCCCTTGGGGGCACTGGGAACAATCCGTCCCAGTACCGCCGGTATCAACTGCCTTTCGCCGCCCATCGGATACTTGGTGGCACAAACCGCCACTTCGATATTCGGACGGTCTTTGACAACCTTTCGCATTATTTCAATGGCGTCGGGTTTATTATGTTCGATGGCGATGATTGCCCTTTGGGCACCGATAGCCCGGACCGCCAACTGCAGTCCGACAACGATCGGCTCAGGGGCCTCGACCATCAATCTGTGATCGGAAGTAAGATAAGGTTCGCATTCACAACCGTTGAGTACCACCGTATCCACCGGCCGGTCCGGACTTCGCTTCAGTTTAAAATGAGTAGGGAATGTAGCCCCCCCCAGTCCGACAACCCCTCCTTCCCGAATAGCCTCACAGATAGCTTCGGGTTCATAGCTGTTTGGTTCAACGCTGTCCCAGTTGCGATCCATATATTGCTGCAGGAAATTGGCTGGTACAACATTTTCCTGTTCAGCGGCCGGGGTAATCGGAATAGTGGGTACCCGCAGTCCATTGGGTAACGCCGCTACCGTGGCCATACCCGTCTTGCCGGTCACGCTGGCGTGGATGGGGGCGGAAATCGGCGCATCGGCGTCGGCGATTT
The DNA here is from genome assembly GCA_020346805.1 of Planctomycetota bacterium. GTDB lineage: Bacteria > Planctomycetota > Phycisphaerae > UBA1845 > PWPN01. The sequence goes on along the minus strand of CP070790.1, from coordinate 300,950 downwards.
TTTGGCCAAAGCTTACCTCTTCCCTCGGTTTGACCAGGGCGTCGCAAACCGCACCAATGTGCTGAATGAGAGGAACCTTCAGTTCCTGCTTGGGTATTAACATCCCAATCGGTTCCCTCTCGGTAAACTCCTTACGACAAGGTGGTTGAACACCTCGCGGAAAGAACTTCCGGCCATAGAGCCGATCTCTTATCGGTTTGATCATCATTTCGTATGTCCGCCGTTAACAGAAGGTCGGCCGGTTATTGCCGCCAGCAGCAACTTGGCTGCTATCACACCTAAAATAAAACCTGCAAACGCGCCACCGGTCTGCCACCAACCCAATGAGGCAAAAGATTCCTGTGCCCACAATTCACCGGCCAGGTAAGCACCTGCAATGGCAATCAGCATGGGCAGCAAAAACACCACTCCCGCCGCCGCCGCCAACTTCCTGCCCTGATAGTGCTCCAGGCCGGGGTGCGAAGACCGTTCGGCAGCATCGGCCAATGGGCAGGTCTCCTGTCCATGACGATGACCACATCCAAACCAGAATTTCTCCAGAAAAGCCATTTTGTTCCCTGCTTAATCGGCCGGTATGTTCTGTGCGGCGCCAGTAGAGAGACTATTGCCCCAGTTGATAAGGCTATCGGTATTTATCTAATGATAGGCCCTTAGCCGGCATTAGTCCCTGGTCCCAAATTATATAAGCTTTTCTTATAAAGGACTGAGCTTGATGATGCAAGAAAAGGCATTAGAAAGTAGCCTGACTCGCTTTTTTTGCCCTTATCACTGTATCGCGGTAAAGACATAATACCAGTCCGCTATAATGACTCCAAATATCATAAAAACAAACAAACTGGAGTGAAATCTGCCGCCTTGCCATCCAAGCGTTTGCTTGCTCAGCTTCAACATAAAT
>CP070790.1:295365-299955 GCA_020346805.1 Planctomycetota bacterium | reverse complement strand
GGTAATACCTTTGATCGGAACCGGCAGGCGAGGCAGATAACGATTACCAAGCGTTGCCGGCAACTTAAACGTACTTTTGTTGCCGTCCAAACCCTCCATTTCAAGAACCACATTTGCTCCTTTATGCATTTGTCGTGCAAACCGCCGCACGGCCTGATATTTCAGATAGCGTTTGCTGGAATAACCTGTGTATTTGCTGATTTGCTCCATGCATTCATTGATGGCCGATTCGGCAGGTTTCCCGTTAATCGACAACACCGTCATCCCCTTCTTTACTCCCGCCCTTTCCGCCGGCCCGTCCTGGTCAAGGTAATACACAACCGGCTTGTTTCGATCGTCCAGCAGACAGGCTAATCCGGGATCCCAGCGCGGGATCGGCAACTCCGGCAGCTCGGCCGAACCTTTCTGCACCCAGGCATGGCTATCCTCCAGGCGAGCTACCAGTTGCAGGCAGAGCAATCCGAATTCCCGGTCCGTATCGATCTGGTTGACCCGAGGAAGCATCTCTTCGCCCACCGCCTGCCAATCGATCCCCTTAAGCTCGAAACACGGATAATACCTGCCCAACTGTTTGTACAAATCTACAAAAGCTTCTTGATAACCGACACTTTTTGGACTCTCGGGCTTGGTACGGGCCTCTGCCGCATGCTCTGATCCGGCAGAGCGTTCAGAAGTTCCTTCACTGGAAACCCTTTGGGCATAAATTCGTTCACCCGCCGGCAAGACGGCGGCGAAGCAAAACATAACGGTAGTAACCCGGGCAAGTTTGAATCTGCGATTCATCAAAATCCCGCTATTTATGTCTTCTTACCTTTAATACAAAAGACTTCTTGGTAATCTACAGGCAGTCAGAACTCGTGATTATATATAAATATAGAAATTTATATCGACTGTAATCAACAAAACACCTGCTACTCCGACGTGTCGTCTTGCAAGGCGTCGGCATCTTTTAGTTGATCGAGTTCTATGCGGATCATCCAGTCACCCTGCTCGAAGGGGGAACCTGGTTTGCCGGGGGTGGCGACCAGTGAATTGCCGGTAGTGCTGGTGTCGTAACCGACGAATACGCCCTTGCTTCTTTCGGGGCGAAAATTCAGGCAAACATAGAAGTTCTCCGGCACGCGAGTGGTCGGCACTCCCATGCGCACCCATTTCATGTCCCCTCGTTTGAAGGTACGGTAAGGCCTCTTCCAAGTCACTATTTCCCTCATCTGCTCATCGCACAGGGCGATATCAAAGGAAGTGCTCGGTGCTCTCGGGTGACCATATCGGGCCCCATAAAGGTAAACAGTTCTGATGTACCAGTCGCCTGCGCCGGGGGCAGCAAATTTCCTGGCATGGCCGCCGCCGGCAATGGACTTCCTACCTTCACTGGAGCCGTCATCGAAGGCCAGCTTTATCGGCCGGCCAATCAGTGCAGAAGCTGAAACGCGAACCGGTGTAAATTCGCTGGTCTGAACTGGTTCCACAAACAGTTTTGAGGCCGACCTCCACCACTCTTTCAGGGCCTCAGATTTTTTCCTGTAGCCTCTGGGCATATCGGTGGTCTTCCTGGTACGTACGGTAACGGTAGAACGGTCGTCTTGATTTATCACTTCGGCGGGCATAGTTTGAGGTTGGGATTTACCGCCCAGCATTTCAATGGCAACCTGCAAAAGCGCCTTTGACGGATCTGTCGGATCGATCTTTGCGTTCTGCCAGGCAACGAAAAGTCCGGCAAAACCCTTGCGGCCCAGGATGACTTCAAGTTCCTGCCATTTTCCCGCACCCTCTGCGGTTTTGGATGGGCGTTTGGCTTCGAGTTGCTTTTTAAGACGTGAGCTTCCATCCTGACGATAATCATATTGGTCAGGCCAAAGTTTCCTGCCCTTTATTTTATAAACATGATCGACAACCACGGAACCGGCATAATGGGCCCATCCCTCCGCGGCGGCAGATGTCATCCAATCGCGATCCTTTAGCGTACGATACATGGCCATATGCCCTAACTCATGACACATGCCGTAAATATTGAATACACCAGATTTGCTGGGCCTGGTGAGCTTCTTTTGTGATGGGATAGTCAGAAATATGCCGTCCTTACCGTCGGTGAAGAGCCTGGCAGGACTGCGCGGGGCGCAGGTAACATCGGCGCGAACGGTTTCGGGCATATCGAAGCCAAAATGATCGACATAAACCTGCCGGGCGGTGCCGATCGTGTCTGCCAGAGCTTTGGCATAATCGGCATCGATTCCCTCGTATTTCAACTCGACATGCGGTGCACTTACGACATCGGCCCAGGCGGGGCCGGCAGACACTATTAAGACAGCTATAGTCAGAATTGATTTCATAATGGTTACCTCCCCCAATAATGACCCTGTGAAAGCACCGGTTTTATTATTGGATGCCGGTCCAGGCCGTTTGTTCCCGACAAGCATTAATTTTTTCTCCCCTATTTTATCAGCTAATATTATTTGTCTCCATATAAGCATTTTTACACCAATTCCAAGCCGTGGTTTCGTAAAATAGTCTTTAGCGTTACAATGATTCCCCCCCTTGTTCCAATTTTCATGTTCAGAGCATTGATTAAGCCATGGAGATTCTATCAGATGAAAATATCATTAAATTGCGATCGGATTTTGATGTCGGTTCTGGTGGCTGTCCTCATTATGGTCTTACCGCTATCCGCGTCTTTCATGGCAGACAGAAAATCGCTGACCTGTACAGTCGGGCTGCAATAAAGGGTAAATTGATTCGCACAAATTGCTGCCGTTAAAAGTTTTATAGCAATATTTCGAACCTTTGGGTTTGTTTGGCGCCCGCCTGCGGCGGGAGAGAGTTGAGAGGAGATAGTAGAAAGGTGAGGGGGGCATCATTAGTCCGTGGCTTCGTTTGGCGCATAACGTATTCACACCACTAAGGCACTAAGGACGCTGAGGAAAAATCCAAACGTCAAAAAAAGTGGAATCGCAGATCCGCCTACGCCTCGCCTCCGCTTGGCGGGCTACGGCGGACAGGTTCACGCGGATCACGCAGATAATTTTATATGAATAATCGTATAGCGATCCCTGACTTTAATTCGTCACATATTCAGTTGTCAAAGAACTCTCCATCACGTAAAACACAATCGGTGTTCCGATTGACACTGCTGACGCGGAACATGTGGTTATGTTGGCAGGTCTTGTCCCGGTGGGCCAGGACACGACGCTACCTTATACGAATTCCACTTCAAACTTGTGCTTTTATATCCCGCTTACTGACGTGCGCGGCTAGTATTTTAGCCGATATCCATAGTTCACAAGCGCTGGTTTCAGTTGTAATCCGTATGACAGGAAGGTGTGTGTCAAAAATTACGCTAAACACGTCGGGAATCACGACACGGTACTTGACTTTTATATTACCCCAGACCGAGCATGGCACCGATTTGGGGGGCGAACTTTACGATCAGGCCGGCAAAGACCACCGAGACCATACTCATGAGCTTGATCAGGATGTTCAGGCTGGGGCCGGATGTGTCTTTAAATGGATCGCCGACGGTATCGCCGACCACGGCGGCCTTGTGATCTTCGGAACCTTTGCCGTAGATGATTTGATTGGGCTTGCCCGACTGCATGGCCAATTCCGCCCGGGCCAGGATATCCTTGCGGATCGAGGCGGGGATTTTTTCGCGAACTTCAGGGTCTTCGACTAACTGTTTGGCGGTGATTTTGCCGAAGGTCTCGATCAGTTTCTTGGCGTTATCCCAAGCCCCGCCGGCATTGGCCATGAAAATGGCGACGGCAAATCCGCTACTCAATCCACCGGCCAATAGGCCCATTACCCCCGGTACGCCAAAGAGCAAACCAACAACTACCGGCACGATAATAGCCAACAGGGCGGGGAAGATCATTTCCTTCTGGGCACCGGCGGTAGCAATAGCCACACAGTCGGCGTAGTCGGGATATTTATGATCGTCCACGGTGGCACTCTTGGGCCAATTCTCAGGGTTCTGCACGAATTCCTCGTCTTTACCCTGGTTCCTGAGAAACTGGCGAATCTTCTCGAACTGTCGCCGGCATTCGACGATCATGGAATTTGCCGCCCGCCCTACCGCTTTCATAGTCAGCGAACAGAATAGAAAGGCCAGCAACACACCCGAGAACAGACCACAGAGTACCTTGGGATTCATCAAGGTGACGTTATAAAATTCCATGAACTGGGCCAGCGAGGCCCGCTTGGTAGGAACAAGGTTAATGGTCTTGGTTCCGACCGAGCCCAGATCAATTTGCGTCTTGCGTACGTATTCGTTGTCCTTGTTACCTTCAGGCCCCAGGGTCAGCTTGGTGGTCCCGATCCGGAGGCTTTCCTTCACTTCCTGGGGTACACGTAAGGCCATATATGCCTCGAAATGTTCGGTTTTTTTGCCGTCGCCTTTGGTCCAGGAGCCGAACTTGCCATAACCCAGATAAACGGCCTCGGTGGGATCGGGCTGCTGGTAAACTTCGACCACCTTGTCACGGGCTTCATAAAGCTGGCCGAAACGTACTTCTTCAACGTACGCGGCCAGCAGGGCCAGGGCAGTCAGCGCCGCCGATCCGATGGCAAAACCCTTACCGGTTGCTGCCGTAGTGT
>CP070790.1:291969-295265 GCA_020346805.1 Planctomycetota bacterium | reverse complement strand
CGGTGATGTCGCGAGCGAAGGCGAAGTTATATTCCCGGCCGTTGTATTCCATATAATTATTGGTTATCTCCACGGGGAAATGTCTTCCATCTTTGGCACGATGATGCGATTCAATGGTGAATGATCCGCGGTTCTGGAGTTCTTTCCAATGCCCTGCCCAAACATCGGGTGTAAAGTTCGAATCTATATCTTGCACGGTCATGTCAAGCAGCTCCTCGCGCGAATATCCGAGTGTACGGCAGGCGGCCTCGTTTACATAGAGAAGCTTCGCATCAGACCCTATCCAAAAGGCTGCCTCGGCGGTATGGTCGATGGAAAATTGAGTTAGGCGCAGGGCTTCCTCGGCCCGTTTGCGTTCCGCTATCTCCTCCCGCAGGCGCTCATAGGTTTCTGTCAGTTCGGCGGTACGGACCCGAACGCGCATTTCAAGTTCGTCGTGATCTTGCTGCAAGGCTTCCTCTGCCCGCTTGCGCTCGGTAATGTCCCGTATAACACCGGCAACATATTTTTTCCCTTCAATCTGTACTGGGTGTGATACAGAAAGTTCGATGGGGAATACCATGCCGCTTTTTCGTTTAGCCACAAGCTCCAAAGTCTGCCCAAGCACTCGACCCTCACCCGTCTCGGTAAAGCGGGTGAATCCCCTTTGGTAATCATCGTGATAGTTCTCCGCAGCAAGCATCAAATGAAGATCTTTGCCAATGATTTCCTCGGTCGTGTATCCGAATATTATCTCAGCAGCTGGATTCCAGAAAGCCACCTTCCCTTCATGATCCATCATGATAATGGCGTCCATAGCTGAATCAGTGATGGCCTTTACAGTCCTTTCACTTTCCCGCAAAGCCTCTGCCGCTCGCCGGCGGGTATAAAGATGGCTTAATGTTGACGCCAATAGAGCGAAGAGCTCATAATCGTATTCTGTAAATGAACGGAGGGTGAGTTTATTATCCACTGAAATGTGCCCGACAACATGGTCCCCATCAGAAATACATGCCCTAACGTGCATTCCTTCACCGATATACCTGTTCGACTGATCATAAAAAGGCTTGTCGATGATGAGCACTACGTGAGGTATCCTAGCAGTAGCGAATCGGCGTACCTTGACTTCACATAGCTGATTGTTTCTCAGATCTCTACGCATCTTTAAGGTTTTGGTTTGTGTAAATTGCTTGGAAGGATGGTCAGAGTGGATAGATAAAATTTCCTTCTCGATGTCGTCAAGGGGCAAAACATAATCTCGTTCATCACGAGTCCGGCCTTGGTCATCCGTCCCGAAGGTGCCGACGATCATACCAGGTTGCTGCCTGCTGTAAAACCAGAGCCCCGCCCGATCAAATCCCAATAGGTTTCGAGTTTGTTCAACGGCTTCACGACAGAAATCGTCGTATGATTCTATAGTGGAAAGATGAGCACTCATACTCAGCAGAGAAGTCAATTGCCCACGCATTTTACGTTCGGCTTCTTCCTTTTTCAGCAAGGCCTCTTCTGCTTTCCTGCGCTCGGTGATATCCCGGTCAATACCTCGATAACCCTTAAAATTACCGGAAGCATCGAAGATAGGAACACCGCTTGTTTCAAGTTCTATCCGCTGACCGTTTTTATGGAGGTTGGTATTGACCAACCCCTTGAACGGCCTGCGGTCCTCGGCAATAGGCTTAAATTGATCAGCAATACGTCTGGCTTCGTCCGGGGGCATTAAATCAAACGGCTTTTTGCCTATAACTTCATCAGGCTCATAACCCAACATGTTTGTAACGGCTGGACTGACATAGGTATAAGATATATCCCGATCCACTTCCCATATCCAGTCGCTGGTAGTCTCTACAAGGGAACGGAATCGTTCCTCACTTTCTTTTAAAGCCTGCTCCGCCCGTTTGCGCTCGGTAATATCTTCGATGTGTGCGACCAAATAAAGGGGATCGTCATCGGTATTACGCACCAGCCCAATATGTACATTCACGTCGACGATCGAACCGTCTTTGCGAATATACCGCTTTTCGTACCGACTGTAGGGTATTTTGCTTTCCCAGAGTTTTCGGGCATGATCCACGGTAAATGCGACATCTTCAGGCGGGGTTATATCCATGACCGACATTTTCAGCAGCTCATCTGCCGAATATCCGACAATCTCGCAAAAGGCCGCATTGACTCTTTGAAAACGACAATCCAGCCCATAGGCCATGATTCCAATGGGAGCCTGCTCCAGGGTCAGCAGGAGCTGTTCTTGTCTTTCCCTTAGCTGCTCTTCGGCCCGTTTTAGATTGGTGATATCGAAGTTCATGCCCAAAAGGCCGACAATCTTTCCACTGCTGTCATACCAAGGCACCTTGTTGGTTGAGATCCACCGTTTATCGCCCTCTTCATCAAGACTTAAAAGCTCTTTGTTGAGCACCGGCTGACCGGAGTGCATAACAGCCTGCTCCTCAACAAAAAACTCTTTCGCTTTATCCTGTACTTGCAATAGATCGGTATGGCTCTTGCCGACTATTTCATCCAGCGATTTGACACCAAACAGTTTAACAGTCGCACTGTTGGCCACGACAAATCTTGATTCGGTATCCTTGACGTAAATATACCCAGGCAAATTATCAATCAAAGCATGTAACAAGTTACGTTCTTGGGTCAACGTTTGCGGGGTGCGTTGGCGGGAACATAAATACCCTAAAGAGGAAGCATATAAGGAAAGCAATTGGCCGTCGTATTCAGTAACCGGCCGATGCCGAATCAGATTATCCATATTGAGATAACCGATTATCTTTTTGCCGTCCCATATTGTTGCCGCAAGTTGTGTGCCCTCGCCGATGGGCTTGCGGTCGATAGCAAGGATCGGGCCATCGTAACGCCACAACTCCTTTTTCTTGTTGAGGGCTCCATCGAGTATTACCTGATTAATCTGGGTTTCCCGCCAATCCCGTTCGTCACGGACTTGGCCGTTTACATCCGTACCGAAGGAGCCAACAGCAACGTGAGGCTCTTCGGAGAAAAACCAAATACCCAGACGATCGAAATCCAATCGGCTGAGCCCCAATTCAACCGCGCGGCGGCACAAATCATCAAAAGAGTCGATCTTTGAAAGTTCAATGTTGATATTCAGCAGATTAATCAATCGTTGTTGAAATCTTCGTTCGATCTGCTCTGTTTCGATCCTGGCAGCCTCGGCCCGATTATATTCGTGATCTTTTTGCTCCAGTTCTGAAATACGGGCGCGAAGTATCTCGATTTCCGTTTTAAGTTCTGCCTGTTTCATTTCGGAGTCGCTCATGACTTTCTCCTTGATCAGTAGGCATATATGTATT
>CP070790.1:288827-291869 GCA_020346805.1 Planctomycetota bacterium | reverse complement strand
GACGACCTCCGCAAGTCGGCAGAGAAAATGATCGGCGAGCCGACGGTAGTGCACAAGCTTATCGGGCCGCGATTGCTGAGCCAGAGCCGCAGATGTCTGCATCGGGTCTACACTCTGGCAGCAATTTACCGATTGGACGGCGATCGTCGATTTGCCCAGCGGGCCGAAAAAGAATTGCTAGCCGCCACCAACTTCCCCGACTGGAATCCCTCACACTTTCTCGACACCGCAGAAATGACCCACGCCCTCGGTATAGGTTACGATTGGTTGTACGATTACCTTTCGCCACCAAGCCGATCTACCATCCGCACCGCGATCATCGAAAAGGGTTTGAAGCCGGCAGAACAAATCTACCGCCAACAAAAATGGTGGGTTAAAGCCCGACACAACTGGAACCAGGTCTGCAACGGCGGCATTACCGTCGGGGCCCTGGCCATCGCCGATACCGAACGCGAACTGGCGTCCTACATCATCGAACAAGCCGTCGAATCCATCCGCCGACCGACTGCCGAACTCGCCCCCGACGGCGGCTGGGCCGAAGGATCCGGCTACTGGAACTATGCCATGTCCTACACTGCATACTATCTGGCCGCCATGCAAACCGCCCTGGGTACCGACTTCAACCTGCACCAAAGCCCCGGTATGGCGGAAACCGGCCTCTTCCGCATCCACTTCATCGGGCCCACCGGTCTGGCCTTCAACTATGCCGACGCCGGCTATACAGCGGGGCCCGGCAACGCACCCCAGATGTTCTTCTTCGCCCGACTGTTTGATCGGCCGGTATATGCCTGGCACCAACGCCAATATCGCTATGGCAGCTACCCGCTGGATTTGTTGTGGTACGATCCCCGCGGAACCGATGCCGACGCCAATCGCCTGCCGCTCGATGCCTATTTCAAGAATGTCGATGTCGTCTTCCTGCGCAGCAAATGGAATGATCCCAATGCCCTTTTCGTCGGCTTCAAGGGCGGTGACAACCAAGCCAGCCACAGCCACCTCGATTTGGGCACCTTCGTTTTCGATGCTCTGGGTCAACGCTGGGCTATCGATCTCGGCGCCGATGAATATAATCTGCCGCACTACTTCGGCAAGAATCGCTGGACATACTATCGTCTGCGAACTGAAGGACAGAATAGTCTTCTGATCAATGGCCAAAATCAGGAGCCCAAGGCCAAGGCTCCGATCATTGCTTTCGAATCCACCCCGACCAAATCCTTCGCTGTCGCCGACCTGTCGGCCGCCTATGTCAAATTCGCCCGCCGCGTTCATCGCGGCATAGTCATGATCGATAAAGAACGCGTACTGATTCAGGATGAAATCGAGGCCGATAAATCCCTCGATGTGGAATGGAACATGCATACCACCGCCGAGGTAAAGATCGCCGGCAACACCGCCCTGTTAACGCTCGATAAGCAAAAACTCCGCGTCCGCGCCCTCGCCCTGGTCGACGGCGAATGGCATGTGCAGCCGATCGATCTCAAACCTCCCCGCCGACCGACCAAAAACACCCGCAAATTGATCTTCCGCTTCCAGACCAAACCACCCTTCACACAAGTGGCTGTTTTATTATCACCCTATACCGGCCCGACCGATGATAGAGGTGTCATTCCGCTAAAGGCATTAAAAGATTGGTCATCCGCCGGCCGCAGACAATAAACAACACATCCCCGTTTTGGATTTGTCATACAAATAACAATTGTCAAACATGGCTGCGCTTTGCTCAGCCACGCCAGCCAACGGCTCAATCCGGGGTTACGCGGTAGACCTTGTCGTGCTCGCGGGCATGCTCGATAACCTTGATGCCGATATTGTCCCCGACCTTGGCCGAATCGACGGCCACATGCTCAATCTGCATGGACTCGATCTTCTGGGTAAAGTCCGAAGTATGCCCGACGATGTGGATGGTATCACCTACGCTAAGCTGCCCTTCGGTAATTTCGATGGCCGCCACCTGCGGCTTATTGAAATAGTGCGTAACCTTTCCGATAAGTTCTTCTGCCATGACCGACCTCCCTACTTTCGTTAATTGATATGTGGCCTGTTTAAGCCAGTACTTATACCCGCAGGGTATTATAAGCCGAACAATTTATGGTGCGAATAAAATCCAACCAAAATTAATCGACAAATTTATGAATCCCTTACCGTCATCAGCCCGCAGGCCTTGCGGACTTGGCGCATGGTTTCGACGGCCACCGCCCGGGCCCGCCGGCCGCCTTCAGCCAAAACGCGATCGACCTGCTCCGGATGGGCGGTTAATTCCTCATATCGTTTACGAGCCGGCCCCAGAACTTCGATAAATAACTCAAACATACGTTTCTTGGCTTCGCCGTAGCCCATACCACTCTGGCGATATCTTTGCTCCCAATCGGCCACCTCTTGAGGCGAAGCAACCAATCGAAGCAAAGCCATTACGTTGCACTGGTCCGGATCTTTGGGATCTTCGACCGGTGTCGAGTCGGTGACGATGGACATGATCCGCTTGCGAATCTCTTTTTCCGGGCCGAACAGCTCGATGGTGTTGTCGTAACTCTTGCTCATTTTCTGCCCGTCGATCCCCGGTATTACCGCCACCTCCTCGCGGATCAGCGGCTCGGGCCGAACGAAAACCTCGCCGAAGGTCTGGTTAAATTTGCCTTGAATATCCTGGGTGACTTCGATGTGCTGTTTCTGGTCTTGACCTACCGGCACAACATGGGGCTTATAAATCAGAATATCCGCCGCCTGTAACACCGGATAGGCAAAAAGTCCATGATTGGGCAACAGTCCCTGGGCAACTTTATCCTTGTAGGAATGACATCGCTGCAGCAGACCCATTGGCGTGACACAGGAGAGAATCCAGGCCAACTCGGTAACCTCCGGCACATCGGTCTGCCGGAAAAAAGTGGTCTTTTCCGGATCGAGCCCCAAGGCCAGAAAACCGGTGGCAACTTCCCGGGTATACTCCTCCATCAGCTTGCGATCGTCCAGGCTGGTCAGGGCATGATAGTTGGCGATGAAATAGAAGCACTCATGCTCGACCTGCAGTTCAAGCGGGGGGCGCAT
>CP070790.1:285320-288727 GCA_020346805.1 Planctomycetota bacterium | reverse complement strand
CTCAGTGGTGATCTCGATGTCCTTTTTGCTCAGGCCGGGTACTTCAGCCTCGATTACGGTGTTGTCGCCGTCTTCATGGATATCCACGCGCAACCCGCCATAGATATCTGTTCCGCATACACGGTCGAACATGCTGACGAAATCCGCCCAGCGGGCCAGCGAACCAAAAGGCCGCTCCAGCCAGTTTTCCGTCCCGTTTCTAAATAATCTCACCGGTAACATCGTTGTACCTCCTTTGGGCCATTGGCCCCAAAAGTATTTGTTTTTCAATCCGCTGAACTATTAATACAAAAGCCATGCCAATGTGGATTGTTTGACCATAACTGATTTAATGACAGCAACTTATGGTTTGTCGGCTTTGTTAAAACGGCGAGTGAGTAATGTCGAATTGGCAGATTTTTATCATCCCTCGGTTATGTAACTCCTTGTTTGAAAATCAGTTACGGATGGCAGAGGCGAATTTGGCAGTTTAATGGGGGTAATGTATTTCATAGGAGGGGATGCTAGCCCGTATATTTCACGGGTGTTTTTGCTGATATTCGTAAGGTTTGCCGAGAAAATTAGTAACCTTGCACAACGATATTATGCTGATTTACAGAGTGTAATTGCCGGCTCTTGTTCGCCGGGCGGAAAAAGCATCCGCCGGGCGGTAAGACTCGTGAAATATGCGGGCTGGTTCTGTGCATATCCGGTCGCAAAAAGATGGCCCGCCTAACTAGTAGGCGAGCCATCCAAAAGTGTTATTAAATACGTATCGAACGTATGTATTTAACACCCGTTTCATCCCACTGTCGCTTTGAAACGGCAGGCAGTCTACCTTAAGCCAGATTCCACCAAAACAGCGGACGATGAACCAACAAATATCTCTCTTTGATTGTGCTTTTGCCTCCTTTCGTTAGTTCGTCTTTTCACTCTGTCACTGTTGCGTACCTAAGCTGAACCGGTTCACAGCTTAAGCCGAACCATGGTTACAGAATGAAAGCCTGTAAATATATAAATAACCTTGAGAAGTGCAGTGCCTTTCACTTACCAGTTTCAGCACATGCAATTCCCTCACACAAACAAATCACTACACGTTTCCCGGTGCGAGGAGACAAACACCAGGTATGTACCGCCTTTACTAAAAGGGTTTAGGGTTTTGTGCCGTTTCTCTCTCCAATGCTTATATTTTACCAGAGTGGATAGCAAGTGTTCAAGGATAAAAGCATCGTTATTTGAGCGTGTTATAGCCAAACTTGATATTGTTATTCCAGGCTTTATGCTGTCGAAAGCAATTTTTGCGTAAAGTATTATTTTGTAAATGTTTATGTTGATTGGCGACAAATCTCACATGTATATTAAGGAGAAAACACAAATATCAAATTGTTAATTTGGGAGTTATATTTTAGGGACATTCACTATGAAATGTAGCGGTAGCCGCAGCAGTAGAACTATCTATGAGCATCTTTCACGACGATTGTGTGCTACATCGAATCATGAATTGGCTAGTTGTGATAAAGATGTTTTGCTTCGCTTGGCATAACAGGATAGGGATGTTTCTTAGCCGCGCTTGCCTTGGGCGCAAAAAGATGGCTCACCAAAGGAGGTAGAAAGGTGAGCCATCAGGAATTTGTTATCACCTACACGAGTAGGTGAAAGTTAATAACGTAATTACGTACCGCCTTTATTAACGACGCCTCCTCCTAGTCTTCACGTGCCACTAAGGTGATGCAGTCTGTGGCCTCGAACTTCCTGCAATTTCGCAGGGCACCCTTCACGGTTATCTGCACCTCCGTGCCGGGATCAAGTTCATCCAGGCCCAAGGCAACTAACAGATCGCGTCTGGAAAAGTGGAGTACCAGATCGTCGTAACCATCGGGTACCCCGGTACCGCAAGCACAAGGATCGCCGGTAGACCCGGATACGTCCTCGATATGAGGAGTCTTGACAGGGAATACGACGCCGCCGATGGAGATTGAAGCGGGGTCGATTTTCACTACATCCAGATCCTCCGATCCGAGGATGGCCATGGCGAGTCTGCCCTTACTTCTCATGTTTTGGGTGAGCTCATTGGGACAATCACTGGGCAGGACGTCCAGGGGCAAACTCAACGGTGCCAGGGCGGTTATGGTAAAGGTCTGAAAGGGGTAGGGCGAATCAGACGCTTTGACTTTGGTAACGGTAAAGTCGCACAGATCGCTGGAGCCTTCCCAGTTCTTGACCGCACCGCTGGTAATAAGGTCTTCTGACTTCGTTTTAGGCCCGCGTTTGACCCGCAGTACGGCGGTATCGGGGGTCAGCAGATTGATGCAGCTACCATTGTCCACATAAACTTCGGGTATATCCCTGGAGAACAACTCCGCATTATCGGAGATGTTCACGGTACCCACACCGCCATACTCCGCATTGCCTAAGAGGAGCCTGTTTTTATTGTTGCCCTGTGCGGTAATCGGGCCACAGGCCAAATAGCCGTCGCCGGACAGATTGATGGCGCCGTCGGCGGTGCTGGTAGCTCCGCAGAAGAAATTATGTTCGTTAACTTGTTTTTGGCTCATAAGCATTTGGCCGCCGGTAATATTGAGCACACTATCGGCATCGTTGGCTTGACCGATTGACACATACTTGTTGGAAATGATTTCACCACTGCTAATATTGATCTCGCCGCCATCGCCAACTTCGTCTGCGTCAGAGCTGTCACAGCCGACCCAAATACCGTCATAGGAGACATAGCTGCCACCGTTGACATTAATGATGCCATAACCGTCATGACCTACCCATGATCTGGCCACCAGAACTGAACCGTCGGCATTGACGTTGTAAATGCCCGTAGCACCGGGAGCATTGCCAAGTTCGGCATATCGGCAATTGGTGTTCAGGAAGGCATTGATATTGACAATACATGTATAACCAGCCGTATAACCTACTCTGATGTTGCCACTGCGAAAGCCCCAGTCACAGGTGGCAACCCCGAAATCAGCGTCGATATTCAAGACATGGTTTCCGGGGCAGAGGCCCATATACACACCCCAGTCACCAACGCCATTGTTATTATCGATAACATCCATTCGGGCTTCGCCACATTCGAGTGTGCCATCGCCTATGGAAAGACCTCTGATTCCATTGGGGACAGTGGGATCCCATTCCGGAAAATAGGGTTTGGCGACCGTGTTGTCCACAACGAACCATTGACCGTAGACGGTCGGATCGCCGTTCCAGTTATTGGGATCGCCCCATTGACTGCTGACGGCACCGGTCCAGAACGCAGTACCCCAGGCCGTGCCGGCCATTACCAAAACTAATCCAAAACATAATAATTTTACTTTCATGGTTTCAAACCTCCTTTCGATTGTTCAATCGAAGTGCAAACCTGTTAACGGTTCAAAACGACCGTTTTAACGGGTTAGCTGGGTTTAAGAGGTGCGGCACCT
>CP070790.1:281551-285220 GCA_020346805.1 Planctomycetota bacterium | reverse complement strand
GTCGGCCAGGCCGGCGGACATGAACTGCTGGATGGCCTGAATGGCCAACACCATGCCTACAAAGATGCCGGTTACCAGGATCACCGGTACGCTCTGAGTGCCGACGGCAAAGCACTGGGGCCAGAGCCTTTTGAGATCGCGCCGGCTAACCATTGCCGGAAACGACCAGGCCATGGTTCGTCCGGCAAATCGCCAGATATCGCCCAGGGCGGCCAGCAGGTTTACCGCCAATTGGCCTATACCAGCCAGCCAGCCATTGGTTATCGCGTTTATAGCCATAGCAGTATCGTCTCTTAAAAAACCATTCTTACTATGGTCTTATACCATCAATGGGTGATTCCTGATGCGTAAATGTCCAATCTCTATCGTTCTTGTTATAGGCTGTCAAATTTATACCAGAAGGTGATTGTGATGGGCAACAGGGATAGGACGGTTTTGTTGAATCCGCCAGTGGGAAACGTGTTTTGGAGGGGGATTATACTGGTTGCTTGGATTGACTTGCAGGTGGGATCTGATCATGATTCCTGCATGGTGCGATAGGAAGTAACAATGCCTGCAATCAACTTCGATCTGGTTTGTATTAACTGCGGCGGCAGCTTAAGGGGTATAGAGTTAAATGGCGACTGCCCCCAGTGCAATTCTCGCGTTGGCAATACGCTTAATCTTGATGTCATCGACCGAATCGACTTGAGGATAAACGATGATGTTTTATGCGTGGGTTGCGGTTACAACCTGCGCACCTTGGCAGTTTCTCATGTATGCCCCGAATGTGCCGCCCCGGTTCTTGAATCGCTTCATCCTTCAGAACTGTGTTTTGCCGATAAACCCTGGCTGCGAAAGGTTCGCATGGGAGTGTTGTTAACTATAGTAGTTGTCTTGATAGTTGTGGTTAGGATCTTGTTTTGGTTTTTTTATGATAATTATTTGACTACGGGAACTCCTTCTCAAATATTGATTAGATTTACGAGTCTCATCCATTTACTCAATCGAGTTATTTTCTGTTTAGCTGTTTATCTGGCAACCTTGTCGGATCCATGCCCTCGGGGAATGATTCCCTCAAGCTTTCCTCGCTGGATTGCCTGTATCGGAGCAGGAATTTTATTACTTTATGGAGCATTTTTTGTTATTTTGAACTTTTTGGTTGCAGACTACTTTGCATTTTTTACGAGTTACAATAACTTTATGATGGCGGTGTATATTTTGTCGACTTGCATTAGCTGTTTGACAGATGTATGTCTGGATATATGTCTAAGGCGGTTGGCCGTTCGTGCCCGACGTGTCCATTTAAGGCGATTGACCAGTTTTCATATTTTCTTATGTGTGTGTACGGGACTGGTATGGAGTTGCCGACTAATTGGTTGGTCTCAGGGCGGCTTTGTTTCTTCGATATGTATGTTGATAGGTAATCTGTCGCAACTCGTAGAATGGGTACTTTATCCGGTCAGCATAATTATGTTTTTCTTGTATTACCGCATGTTGGCCGCCGCCCTGGCGGGGAAGCGGTAAGGGGATTGGCGCAGGGGAAAAGCCCACGGATATTGCTATCCGTGGGCTAGAAATACCTTAAAGCATCAGGTTATGGACAGGTTGGGCAAGCCGGCGGACAACAAGGTGACGGACAAGGATCGCACGGTGCACAACTCGGCCGATATGGGCACTTGCAGGAGCGGACCAATACCGCGGTCGTGACCATGCAATTCTTGGGTCCGCACATGTCCAAGCACATCTTCCGGTCCGTTAAGGAGCGAACCCTGTAGCACCTGGCCTTGTCGCCGCTCATCAGAACCAGATCTTTGGAGCATGGATTGTAGTCGTACATGCCCTTGGATTTGGTGGTCTTGTCATTCTTGGACGAGACCTCCGCGTAGCTGCCGTTCTGATAGAACGACAACTTGACGATCTTGGCGTCCTGCTTCTCCAGGTAGGGCTGATTTTCGCACAGTAACCAGGTACCCTGGAGAGTGCCGCAGCAGCAACCTGCTACAAACAGCATTGTCAAAATAGATAACAATAACAGTCGGCAGACATTTAACATGGTATCTTTCCTCCATTAAAAAAGGGTGACTTGCTTCGTTATAGTGCTTGCATGAGACGTGTGGGCTCCTTCCCCGTACCCATGAAGCTATTTACCGTATTTTTATAACCTTAGCCATTTTAACTATTTATACAGGAGTTAGTCAACGAATTTTTGGGAAGATTGACAGTTTTGGTTATCTGGGCAAGCTTGGTCCGATATTATTGGGTTTTCCGGATTGAAATAGTGGTATAGGCTGAAAATAGCAGGGAAAAATTATTTTTTTAGCCATCCTCACAATGACCAAAATAGGGGGGCAAGGGGGTTATTCAAGCACCGCGCCGCAGTGAGGACACTTCTTGGCCGATTGTGGTCGATTCATGAACAAGGTTATTTTTTTTGTGTCCGATATTGTCTTTTCAACGCGAAGCTCGTCACCCCACCAAACGCAAGCGGAGTATGTCAGCTCCTTTCCTTTGGTGTGTAAGGTGAGCTGTTTTTTCCAGATATCATATTCGTAAGTACCTTTTGATATAGTCTTTTGACTGTTTTTGATGGACACCGATTCAAAGGTCATATCTTTATTGAATGTAACTTTGGCCAGGTTGTAATGTTTTTGTCCTGAAGGAGGATGGACTTCGCGCGTAACCCAGCTACCTTGTAATATTTGTGGGCCACAACCGGTTATCAGCATAATTCCGACGGTCAAGTTGGGCAGCAATTTGTATATCCTGTTCATGATAATCTCCTTGGCTTAGGGGTTGCTTGGGGACCAATCTATGGCGTTTGTAA
This sequence comes from Planctomycetota bacterium, assembly GCA_020346805.1. GTDB lineage: Bacteria > Planctomycetota > Phycisphaerae > UBA1845 > PWPN01. The sequence continues at coordinate 282,414 of CP070790.1, read as the reverse complement.
CATTGTGCAAATAACGTGTCAATGTAGGGATTATTGGATAATTGTGAATAATATGATGCTTATAGTCCTGTGGTGTTGGTTGATGGGACATGAATATCGGGATTAGGTCATCAGGGATGATGTGTAAGGGGATGCTTTTTGACAGATCCGGCCCGGCACGGATAATGAATAGATGTTTTTAATCCCGTGAGGGAGGTAATATTGATTTGAGTCCGGCGGAAGTTCTTAAACAGCTGGGAACACTACCTTATGCCTACGTTTTTCGCTCGAAAATACATGCGAGATAAGCCGGGGCCGACCGAGCAGGTTGTGGGTGTGTTTATATTGATACTGCTGGTGTTACTAGTCGGGACATTTTTGTTTACCAGTGGATTATTTGCAGGGAAAGTGGTGGATGGGCCAGTGGCTGCGAAGGTAGAGTCGCGGTTTGTTGCACTGGACGATAGTGATATTGCAGTCCCCGCCAAAATTGAAGTTTACACGGACAATTTGTATGAAAAGATCGACGGCAAGGAGGGGGTATACCGCGCCTTTCATGTGGTTGAACTTAGATTCGGTCGATATCGGGACACCGCCGCCAAGCAGGACTTTGATGTTTACGTATATGATATGGCCGTTCCGGCCAATGCCTTCGGTATCTACATGGCCGAGCGCAGCCTAACCGCCGACGTATTTCCTATCGGCCGGGAGGGCTACATATCAGGTACCAGTATATTTTTCTGGAAGGACAAGTATTACGTTTATGTGCTAGGTTCGGTTGATGACGACCAGGCGGTGCTGGAGAAATCCACAAAAATCGCCCGGGCCATCGCCGATACGATTTCCGATGAGGGGGAACCGTTCTGGGCGGTATCCTTGTTGCC
>CP070790.1:276721-281451 GCA_020346805.1 Planctomycetota bacterium | reverse complement strand
TTCAACTTCATCTGGCATGATATTTCTTTTGCGGGATCGCGATTTACTACCAGGATGTTCAAACTATCATCCTTGCTGCGAACCGCCGCTGCATCCAGCACCGGCGCTGCTGAGCCGTCCAGTGCCGGAACGTTCACCTGGGCCGACACCGATGTTCCTTCTGCACAGGTCCCATACATCTTAAACACATGATATGTCGAACGCAGAATCACCCCTTGTTTGTCGGCATAAATCAGCCCCCGGCAGTTAATACTCTGGGCATAGTTGGCCATCGTAACGTCGTTTGCGTGACGCAACATGATGTTTAAAAATGATGCGGTAAATAGCGCATGCGACAGATCGTATATATCGGCTCGGGCGTTGTTATCAACACTTTTCTCGTCCCAGCCGAACTCGTTCCATTCATCCACCGCCAGCTTGATCGGCTCCTTTCGGCCGGCACGTTTGGATACCTTTCCATTGAGGTCGGCCAGTATCTCGATATCCGTTTCAATCTTCATCAGCCGCTGCATCGCCACTTCATGCGGCAGACGCGGTCCAATATGGGCCAGGTGCGTATAGGAGTGGTATGAAATCCAATCGACCAACTGCAATACTTCATCGGTCATTACCGCCTTGTTCCAGATGGTATTGTCCGCTTTGAAGCTGGCCCCGCAGACTATGAATTTGATCCGCGGGTCTGCTTCGCGCATGGCCCGCGCAAACTTTACGATGTCTTTTGCATACTCGCTGGGATCGCGATAACCGCCAACCTGCCACCGTCCGTACACTTCGTTACCCAGTCCCCAGTGAAGTACGTTAAATGGCTCCGGATATCCGGCTTCGGCACGGAGGTCGGCCTCCGGCCCTTGTTTGGCGTTGCAATAACGTACCCAGGCGGCCGCTTCTTCCGCGGTGGGAGAGCGCGGATCGCGCCCGACCCCTACGCAGATCACTGGTTCCGCTTTGATTCTCCGGCAAAATTCGATGAATTCCGGTGTGCCGAAATGGTGCGTTTCAGTTTGTCGCCAAACCGGATCGCCGTATATGGTAGGACGATATTTCTTGGGTACCGCCCCCCATCGCCAATGATAGGCGGATGTGTAATTGCCTCCCGGCCAGCGCACCGCCGAAGGGGCCAGTAGTTTGAATGCCTCGATTACATCCGTGCGAAAGCCGTGCTCGTCCGAGTGCGGCGAATTGTCTTCATAAATCCCCCCATAAATAACATTCTGAAAATGTTCGAGAAAGTGGCCGAGGACGAATGGATGTACGCGTCCGATGGGTTTATTCACATCGATGGAGATTGTACTGGGCTTGGATTTGAGTTGTTCGGCTTTGACATCGCTCATAGCTGCTATGGATCTCGCGGATAGTGCCCCGCGATAAATTCGAACGGCCGCAATGGTACCGTTCATTGTTTCATGCACGTTATTGTAAGCCGGATCGTTGTTATATCCGATGGCAAAGGGAATATTATCCGGCGGATCGTAAACCGCGGATGGCACCGGGGGATAACGAAGCGTACAATGATGGCGGCCGTCAACGTAAAATGTTACATCTCGCCCCATGCCCACCACCACCGTCAGATCGTGAAACTGCCCCGATCGATCCACGCGGTACCCCAGGTCGTAATCCAGGACTTGTTTCCCATCCGGCGACAGAAACAAGTGCAGTGTCTTGCTGCTGTGGTCACTGCGAAGCAGCACCGAATAATCTCCCCGTTCTCCCCACCGACTGACAAGTGTATCATGGTTGGCGAAGTGCCAATCGATCGGCTTATCGAATGCCGCACGGACCACAATGGTGAAATCCTTCTGAAAGCAAAGTTCGCGATCGTGGCCGGTACCGTAAACAAGCCCTTCTACCCCCTGACCCTTGAAGTATACACCGTCCGGCATCTGTTGAGGGGTGCCGATAAACCTGATGAGTTTTGAAATCGGTGCCTTCTGGTCGTCCAGGCTCTTGATCAAGTCCCAGGATGCAACCAGCCGGGCGGATGGATCTCCCGGCGACCCCGCCAGAATAAAACAAAGCCATATAGCAGCAATATTTGTGCCCATAGTCGGTTAAGCTCCTTATACTTCAATTATCTCGTACCGTTTTTCGACGTAGGTGCAGCCGACGTTAATGCATTCGATGTGTGCGATTCGCTCTCGCACGTATTGATGGCTGTGGCCGGTGAGTGCGTAACGGATTTTCGGGTACCGCAGCATTACTTGCCCGAACAATTCGCTGCCCATGAATGCTCGGCCGAAGGCCCAAGCCGGTTTCTCATTCTCGATAGCCAATTCGCTGAAGGGTATATGATGCAGGCCGACTACAATCTTTTCGCATTCATCGGCGATTTGGTCCAGATGCTGCTTGAAGCCTTCCAGCAGTCGGCGGCAGAAATCCACATCGCTCATGGGCAGGTGGATGAATTCACCGTCCATCCATCGGGTGCCGATTCTCATCGCTTCATCGGGAATGTCCGAGCGGTCGGCCACCAGATGCCGGTGCTTTTCCATGCGCAAGGCCGCACCGGGGGCAATTTTTCCTTCGTAAAACCGCAAGGGGATCTTCAGCCACATTGGCCGATAGCTGAAATCGTACCAGCCGATTGAGCCTACCAACCCGATGCCGTCGATAATTACGGGCTCGGTGTCGAGGGGATGAAAACCAGCTTCTCTACACAAGGCGGGGAGAGTCTTTTCCAATTTTTCCAGCGAATCCTCCCCGGGATTGGTCCAAATATCGTGGTTGCCGGCCACAAAAAACTTTCGGCCCCCGAATCGGTCGAAAAGATGCAGACAATCATTTACAATGCCCGCATCCCGGCCGGCGGCGTCGCCGAGGATCAACAGGGCATCGGATTGAAGTCCGCAGATCTCATCGGCGATCCGGCGAGTCGCTTTGACACTCCGGGCAATGTCATAATGTAAATCCGCGGTGACGATTAGTTTCATCAGTTGATTCTCCGCTCGGATGGGTAAAGTGTAATCGGCAAGGGGGGGGGTCACAATATGTAGTTGAAATGGGGAGATTCTATGGGCACCGTGCTCCAGGTTGATAATCTGTCAAAAACCTACCGCCTTGGGGGCCAGCAGATACACGCCCTTGCCGGTGTATCCCTCAGCGTCGAGGCCGGTCGATTGGTGGCCATCATGGGGGCCAGCGGATCGGGAAAGAGTACGTTGTTGCACCTCATCGGTGGACTCGATGTCGCCAACGGTGGTACGGTAACCATTGAAAATAATAATATCACTCGCATGTCCGATCGAAAACGTACCCTGTTTCGTCGTCGGCGGATTGGTGTCATCTTTCAGATGTATAATCTTTTGCCGACTTTGACCGCCAGGGAAAATATTGCTTTACCATTGTTGGTCGATGGGGTCGCCATCTCGGAAATCGAAAAACGCGTCGACCAAATGGTCGAGCTGGTGCATCTCCAGGATCGTGCCGACCATCGGCCCCAGGCTTTATCCGGTGGCGAGCAGCAGCGGGTGGCCATTGCTCGTGCACTGTTGAATGATCCCGCCCTGATTCTGGCCGACGAACCTACGGGTAATCTTGATTCAACAAATGCCGTGGAAGTATGGCAGTTGCTGAGAGAACTGGCTCACCAGTTGGGCAAGACGGTATTGATGGTGACCCAAGAAGCTCTGGCGGCATCATATGCCGACCGGACCTATGTGCTTAAGGATGGAAGAATCATCGGTAAAATCGATGAATTGGAGCCCGGTAATGCGGCACTGGTCGCTGCTCGGTATACGGAATTGGCGGACTAAACCCGGTCGGACGGCCGGCGCCATCGGGGCCATCGCCTTGGGAGTCGGGGTGGTGGTATGGGTAACCTGCGCCTTTGAATCAATCAGAATGGCCCTGCGGGATCAGACCTGGTTCTGGGTGGGAAAGAGCCATATTTCCGTGGAATCCGTTTTCGGTCGTTTGGGAACGGTTAATCAATCCATTGTCGATGAGGTCAAAAAACTACCCAATGTCGCTCACATTACCTCCCGACTGAAATACCCCATGAGAATACATAGGTTTAAAAAGGATGCGTCAATAGCAGCGTCGCTCGAGGAAATGTCGCTCGAGGAAAAGGAGAAATTGATTGAATTTCCGGGCTTGGATATTGATGCGGTTGGGATCGATCCTGATACCGAATATCTGTTTCGGGATTATGAAGGTGAACGTTTTGAAGGCTGTCTGATTGCTAAGGAAGACACCGATGCCGCAGTAGTTGACCGCCGACTGGCCGAAAGTCTTAACTTGAAGATCGGCGATCGCTTTGCCCTACAATCCAAACCCTCCTGGAATTGGGACTATACCAAAAGAGAATACGGCTCTTTCAAAGTTGTGGGATTGTTGGAACATCGACGCGTGGCCAAAAGACAGTTACCCGTTGTGATTGCACAATTCGACAAGATAGAAACCCTGGCCCACTTTCAGCAAGATGCTCCTCAAGTGACCAGCGTGGATATAATGTTGGCTGATGCCTCAGGGCATGCGATCCGACTTGCTGCCAATAATGTCTCACGTATTGTACGGAATATGGGGTATGTGGTTATATCCGCGGAGGGCAAGGTAAAACAGTTCGAGGCGGCCGAGAAGCAGACCGGTTTTGTTCTATTGTTGTTATCTTGTGTGGCCTTGTTTACCGCCTTTTTCATAATCTTTTCCACCTTGAGTATGGGAATGACCGAACGCATCGGGCAGTTGGGAATGCTTCGCTGCCTGGGAGTGACTCGCTGGCAACTGGCCTGCCT
>CP070790.1:273748-276621 GCA_020346805.1 Planctomycetota bacterium | reverse complement strand
TTTCACCGATGGCGTTAAATCCGATCATACAACCCAGGACACCGGCGGCATTGGAGGGGTTGCAATCGGCATCCTGCCCGCAGCGGGTGGCGATCTCCATGGTTTTCAGCATGTCGCCGTTGCCGTAGAGTAATCCCATGGCGATATAGGCACCGTTAATCTTGGCGTCGATATTGAAAGCGTCGCCGGGCTTGCAGTCGATGTCATCCTGCCACTTTTCTTCGATCTTTTTCCAGGTGGCCAGCCAATCTTTGGGATTTTCCTTATGCCAACGGACGACGTCGGAGATGCATTTGTGGTATAGGGATTCGGCGGGGATGCATCCCAGGCCCTGCTGAATAACTTTGTTTACGTCTTTATCTTCAAAATATGCGGCGGTATACATGCCGGCGACAAACATGCCGCCGTAGAGACCGTCGCCGTAATTCATGATGCGTCCGAAGATATCGCATATGCGATTACATTCCTGGGGCAGGCCGGGGCAGATAATACCCAGGGTGTCCGATTCGATTTGGAAGTCGATATCGTCGGCATGGCGGTTGTACTTGGGATGGCCGGACATCGGGGGCATGATGCCGTTGCGGACGTTGGCCCTTCCGGCAAAATTGGCGTGCCAAAGAGGATATTTGGTGTCGGCGAATGCTTTACCGGCCTGTTGGTGGGTAATATCCAGGCCGTGTTTTTCCAGTGCGGCCAGAAAGGTGGTTTCCACGTAACAGTCATCATAGAGACCGCTGTGGCTGATGTTTTTGGCTTTGACTCGATCGGGAGTCCAGGGCTTCAGGGGTTCGGTAATAGGTTTGCCGTTGGATTTGAATTCGTAGGGTCCGCCGTAAGTGCAGCCGATGATCTGGCCGGCCCAGGCCCCTTTGCATCTGTCAATGTACAGTTGCCTGGTATAGGCGACATAGTCGATTTTTTTTGCTGCCGCGGCGGTTGCAGTCAGGGTTGTTAGCAGTGCGATAATGGTCAGGCGTTGAATGAGCTTCATGACTTTCTCCTGTATTAGCGATAGTGAGTAAAGATAGTTTACTGATGGTAATCTATCAGGCTGTGCTTGGGCGTCAAGATTGGGTGTTTGATTTGGTTTTAGGGCCGAAGGGAATCGGTTTAGCTGTCTTCGCAGCCGAGGGCATAAAGTATGTTGGCCCCGCTCATACAGCCCTGGAATTTGTCGACGTCTGTTTGATCCACGTCGTCATCTTTGTCCAGATCGGCCCACATGCAACCGGTTTGGTATTGTCTGCCGCCGCCGGAGAGGCATAGTTGGAAGGCACCGAAGTCTTCCTGGTCCACGTCGCCGTCGTAGTCGTAATCGGCCCGGCGGGCATGAGGAAGGGTGTCGGGAATCACATAGACCTCGGTGGTGAATTTGAAGGGGGCCAGGCCGCCCCAATCGTATATCAGCTCGACAAAGAAACCTCTCCAGCCGACATCCGGTTCGGGTACTTGACCGATGTATACGCCGCCACCCTGGTCGGTGAGGTTTGAGCTTGACCAGGTCGGCCCGATGGTTTCCAGACGGAAATCGCGGGTATCGGATGAATCAGCCTGCCATAGGTTAACCGCAGTAGGTGGATCGACGGTTTCGACACGGATGGAATGATCGGATTGAATTGTCCATGAGTACTGGGGGCGTGTCTGGTTATCCAATATTGCCGAATAGAATCTCACGATGGAGTTGGCAGCATCCGGATCGGAAATGCCGTGGTCAGTGTTGGGAACATAACGAAGGTGTTTCTCGCCCGGCAGATCGTGGAAGTAGAACTGGGTCGAGTCGGGCAGGAAGAATTGATCGCCGGTGGAGTTGATCATGTATTTGGGCAGTGCGGCATAGCGGTCCCGATATTGGTAGGGATCCACGATGGTCAGCAGGGCCTGGCCTGGGGCGGTATCCAAACGATCCATGATATTCAGATCCACATAATCCTGTATGGCCGGGGAATAAAAGCCGTAGGCGGCAAGGTGATGGACCATCTGCTCATCGAGGTTAAGGGCGTCGAAAACAATGGGGATGATAGAAATGACACGCGGATCCACAGCAGCGGTAAGCCATGCGGTCCACGCCCGTTTGGAGCCGCCGGTGACGGCAAACTGGTTAACAGAGACAAAACCGGTTTGGTCCAAAATAAAATCATGCACGGCGTCCATGGCCCGGACGGCACTCTTGACCATAGGCAGTAGAACCGGCCAGGTGTCATCCGAAGTGGTGAAGTATTTATCGAACGAATAGGCGATAATTTCATCTTCCGATCGGGGTACTGTTTCATCGGAGAAAAGAAGGGGCTGATTGGGCACCATTTTTAATTGGGCGATGACCGAATTGGTAAGCAGGGCCGCGGTGATCAGATCTTGGTCGACGGTTAAGGGGGGAGAGCCGCCGTTACTTCCGCCGTCGATGATTAACAAGCCTTTGCTTCCAAAAGCCAGGGTAGGTTTAATGATTATCAGCCAGTGCTGCCAGATGGTGCGGTCCACTTCTGAGCCGGTGCGCCATTGCTGTGAGGTCATCTCCAGGATGTAGGCGGAATAACCCAGTTCGGCAATAGTGCTGATATGGTTATAAGTGTAGTGGCTGTCGGGGGCGGCGACATAGTCGTCGAGGGGTGTGGGCCAGGAGGTCGGCGGCAATCCGGCAACGAAGAGGAAGATCAGCATTGGCAATGTTAATTTTACACGATATAAGCGTAACACAGACATGTGTTTGTCTTCCGACAAAGTCTGATAATTTGGACGTTTGGAAAAAAATTACTTAATTCCGCAGACTACCTGCCTCTATCATATTACTTTTGGTGTATTAATTCAATTAAAAAATCGTGTGGGAGATTGACCGGATTGTTATTTCATTCCCACAGCTTTACAAAAAGCATAAA
>CP070790.1:268357-273648 GCA_020346805.1 Planctomycetota bacterium | reverse complement strand
TTATCTGCCGATTGAACAACTCCGTGAACTTCAGCTTCACCGGCTTCGGTCGACCGTGGACCCGACTTATGAGCATGTCGATTTATATCACGCTCGGATGCAGAAACAGAATATCATCCCGGATGATATTGAGTCCCTGGATGATATCTCAAAATTGCCGTTTACCCAGAAGACGGATCTACGAGATACGTATCCCTTTGGTTTGTTTGCCCGGCCCATGCAGGATGTTGTGCGTCTGCACGCATCCAGCGGTACGACCGGCAAGCCGATAGTTGTGGCCTATACTCAGGGAGATCTTGATCTGTGGTCTTCGGTGATGATGCGGACCTTTGCCTGTGCCGGCCTGCATCATGGGGATATTGTTCAGAACGCTTATGGTTATGGATTGTTCACCGGTGGTTTGGGCATCCACTATGGGGCCGAAGCCCTTGGGGCCACCGTAATTCCTATTTCGGGAGGTAATACCGACCGCCAGATTATGGTCATGAAAGACTTCGGGGTGACGGCTATTTGCTGTACGCCGAGCTATTTTGTTCATTTGATCGAGCGGGCGGTAGCGATGGGGATTGACCTTAAGCAATTGCCCCTTCGGGTTGGGATTTTTGGTGCCGAACCCTGGACCGATGCCATGCGTCAACATATCGAGACTGAAAGTGGTATCAGGGCCTGTGATATTTACGGGCTTTCAGAAATCATCGGTCCGGGGGTGGCCGCGGAGTGCTATTGTCGAAATGGTCTTCATGTCTTTGAGGATCATTTCTATCTGGAAATAGTGGATCCTGAGACCGGTGAAGCTTGCCCCGACGGTACGGAGGGCGAACTGGTGCTTACTACTTTGACCAAGCAGGCAATGCCCATGATTCGCTACCGTACCCGCGATATTACCTCGGTTATCCCTGAACCCTGTCCGTGCGGCAGGACCGTGAGACGAATCCATCGTATCAGCCATCGTAGTGACGATATGTTTATTGTTCGCGGCGTTAATGTGTTTCCTTCCCAGATAGAAACCGCTCTGATGGCGGTTGAAGGAACCTTGCCTCATTACCAGATAATCTTGACACGGCAAAGCGGTCTCGATCGGATTGAGGTGCAGGTCGAGGTTACTCCCCAAGTATTCAGCGATAAAATTCGTTCGCTGGAGTATTTTAAAAGTGAACTTGCCGGATCGATAGAGCACACCTTGGGAATTCGTGTAAATGTACAACTGGTTGAGCCCCATACCATTCAGCGAAGCCAAGGCAAGGCCCAGCGGGTTATTGATCGGAGAGATAATTAACCAGGTACAGCGCCTGATGGCTGATTGAAGATAATGAAGATGTGATTCTTGTATATGGTCTGAACCACTGTCACCAAGTTAAATGTTTATGAGGTGACCCTATGAAACTTAATCAAATATCTGTATTCATTGAAAATAAGCCGGGAAAACTTGCATATCCGTGCAAGGTGTTGGCTGATTCAGGGATTAATATCGTGACTTTATCCCTGGCCGATACGCAGCAGTTTGGCATTTTGCGTCTGATTGTTCGTGATTGGCAGAAGGCCAGAACGGCTCTGGAAGAGGCGGGCTGTGTGGTAAAGATTACCGAAGTGGTGGCTGTCGAAGTAGGCGATCGGCCCGGCGGATTGGTTGAATTGCTCAATATTGTCGAAGAGTGTAATACTAATGTCGAGTATATGTAAGCATTTACCGAGAAACATAAGGGTAAAGGGATATTAGTTTTTTGTTTTGAGGATCCTGATGCGGCCATCGAGGCCCTTCAGTCTCGTAACATCAACGTCGTAGAGAGTGTAGAACTTTTCGATCGCCTGGACCAGGCCTGAGGCCGCTATGAAGAATCATGTCTTGTCATTTGCCTCGCTGATTGGTTTCTTGGCAAAGTGATTGCGGATTTGATCGGCCAACTCGGCCGGATCGTTTAACTTCGATAGGTGTAGAAACAGGCCGGGGGCGTCACGTTTGAATAGATAGTGACTTACCAGCCAGATTTGCTCGCTGATTTCCTGTCGAATTTCTTGTGATAAATCGGTTGATGAGGTTTTCGGGTTTTTAAGAGCTTCAATCCATTCCCCTGCCCTCTTATCAATATCTTTTAGCTTGACCATCGAACCGGGGATTATTCGGCCGGCATGAACAAAGAAAGGTTTTAGTCGCGTTCGTCCACCTCCACGCTGAACGATCAGATAATTGAACTCATTAATGGGGCGGATGAGTCTAAAGGCTTCGTGCTCGATTCCCTTTACCCGTTCCAGCTTTTGTTTGCATGTGTTGGCCCGTTCGTAGGCCCGTGAAGCGGCTGCTTCCTGCATCTGGTCCCGCCAATTGTCCAAAAACTCGGCCCGCCGCTCACCGCAGGCAAATGCCAGGGCCGAAGTGATCGTTTGGCGATATTGCGATATGGGGATCGAGCCGTCGCACGGGGCCGGGCACTTGCCCATCTCGTGGTAGGCACAGGCCTGACCATTGGGGGCCTGTTCAAGGATGTGGTAATATCGGCAGAGATCGAATGCATCTTCAAGGATCTCGACGAACCTGGCGGCATCGGTGCGGGTGGCGAAGGATCCCAGATCTATGCCGGCCTCGAGTTTTAGTATCTTGCCTGTTGCAAATCGGGGTATTTCCGCTGCCGGATCGACGTGTACGAACCAGGATGGGCCGAAGGCAACGTTTTCCAGGTAATCATTGGGCATCAGCTGGCGTGCCAGCCGGTAGTATTCATACTTAATCTCGAACATGGAGTGGGCGGGCTTCCACCAGATTTTTCGGGTGACCTGGCTGAGATCGACCCGTCGGCGAGCGACCGTACCGGCTTCCTGGTGGTCGTCGGCTTGCTGGGGTTCAAGCAAACGGCCCCGCAATGCACGACGAAGATGACCCGCCGAGGCCAACAGGATGGTTCGGTCATGTTCGTCGGTCAGCAGATAAATCCCGCCCCCGCTGGGAAATGACCGGGCGGCCGAGTCGAGGGTGGACTCATTCGGTAGGGCGGGGGGAAAGTCCATTACTTGATCGAATAAGTCATCCGGCTTCATGCCGGTAGTGTATGAGAATCAGTCCGGTACCTACAACCACTTGCCAGTAATAGCGAATGAGGCTAATCTGTCGGCTGATTAAGATTTTTGCGATAATTTCGGGGATTAGTCATGAGCGAACAAGACAAAGCGGACCAATCGTCCAAAGAAGAAAAGCCTAAATCGATCTGGGATAATGATCTGCCGGCCGGCGACTCGCCACCTCTGCCCCGTTGGCCGCTGACCGCCTCCATAATCGCCTATTCGGTATGGATAGTCTTTTTGTTTGCCATGATGCTGGTTCGGCTCAGTAACCCCAGCTAACCTGAACTATTTATTCCTCCTATTGACCGTCCAACCAGGTCAAAATCCGCCATATTGTGATATTTTCGATTGAAGTATGGCTGCCAATCAGTTGACGGCTATGTAGCCGGCCTGGATTCCTGAACGAATATTGCAAATAAGGCCGGCACATTTGGGGTATTTACGAACATGCAGTGCGCAAAGTGCTGCCAGTAATAATATTAGGATTGATATAGACAGCGAGTGATGATTTAACCTGCCTCTATATCCTTGGCCAAGTGCTCACTTTCAGGGTCCGGTAAAGTTTTTCTTAGTTCCAGGCCGATAAGCCAGTTACAGACCGATAAGAACGGGGTGTTAGCTATTGCGACTGCGGTCTCAGGCGCGATGGGCGTTTGAGAGCGTATGTCCGTACAGGAAGGTTGCGTCGATCATGAGAACAATTGCCATCGCCAATCAGAAGGGCGGGTGTGGCAAAACGACGGTAAGTATCAATCTTGCTGCCTGCCTGGCTCGTGAAGGTCGTCGAACACTGCTGGTGGACATGGATCCTCAGGGACATTGTGCCCTGGGATTGGCGGTACCTGAGGAGCAGATCGAGGTAAATATCTATGATGTGCTGGTTGGAGATGAGGTTGGCGGCAAGATCGATATCAGCCGAAGCATCTGGCAGATAACCGCTAACTTTGATCTTTCACCGTCTACCGCCGCCTTGTCGAAGTTGGAGATGAATGGGCATACGATAACCGAAGCCCAGGGACTTTTGAATGATGCGCTTAATCCGATCCGGGATAAGTATGAATATGTACTGGTTGATTGCCCGCCTCATATCGGATTGTTGACCTTCAACGCCCTGCATGCCGCCAGCGAGGTTATTATTCCCGTTGATACCGGATATTTTTCGCTGCAGGGGCTAACCAAGCAACTGGAAACGGTGGAGGCCATAAGGGCCGGTCGGGAAAACCCGCTCGAAATTCGCATACTGGCCAATCTTTACGACGTCAGAACCAAGCTTGGCAGGGAGATTTTAAACGAGCTCAAGCGTAAGTTTGGGCCGATGATGTGCCACACCTTTATCAACTTCAATACCAAGCTTAGGGAGGGAGCGAGTTTCGGCCAGCCGATCACCGAATATGATCCCGGCAGCATGGGCTTCAGGGACTTTGTACGGTTGGCTCGGGAATTGATTTCTTCCGGCGGGCCGGAGATGGTATCCACTACGCTGTTAAAACAGGCCGATGAGCTGGCCGAGCGGGCCGAGAAGCTGCTGGCTACCTCAAAACCGTTGTTGGAAGATGAGGAAGGTGAGGCCGACACCGACATTGACCAGCCGGCCACTCCCCAGCAAGTGCAGGAGAAGATCGACCAGCTATACGGTGTAAGGACCACGGAGGAAGGGGTGCTCTTTACCGCCCATGCCCCGGAGGCGACACAGGTTCATTTGGCCGGCGATTTTAATAGCTGGTGTCCCGATGCCACGCCTATGGTTCCCTGCGGCGACGGGGATGGATTCAAGGCCCTGTTGCCCCTGGCCCCGGGAAGATATCGCTATCGTTATGTTATTGATGGCGATTGGGCCAAAGATCCGCACAATGATTATGTGGAAGCCAATCCCTTCGGCGAACTCAACTCGGTGGTAGAAGTGACTTGATTATCCCCCTTGTTTGCGGCCTCATTGAATTAGTTTCTCACACTCCCCCGCAATATGACCTAAATGTGTCAAGAATCGTCAGAAAACCCCACTGAAGAACACATAACATAGCAACAGTCCTACCGTCCCGCCGACAAGTAGGTAGTAACCCATGGGCCAGATGGTTTTTCTTATCAGTGCCCCCTCCACGCCCACCAATCCCACGGTGGCCGCTGCCGCCACCACGTTGTGTACCGTGATCATGTTGCCCGCGGCCCCGCCGAAGGCCTGCAGACCGAGGATCACCAGATGCGGTGTCTGGGTGCGGTCGGCTACACCGTATTGGAAC
>CP070790.1:263512-268257 GCA_020346805.1 Planctomycetota bacterium | reverse complement strand
GCAGTTAAATTGGATAATTTTTTTAGTGCTTACTGTCGGATTATCAATCGTGTCTTCGGCAAGGGCCCAGAATTCGAAACCCGCCGATAGCGCAAATATCATCGACCAGAAAACACAAACTCAGTCGTACAATATCTGGAATTCGAAACGGGCTACCGGTAACTGGGGAGGATTGCGTTCTAACATGGAAAATAGCGGGGTGAGGCTTAGTCTTTCCTACCAGAGCCAATATCAGCAAAACTTCCGTGGTGGGCTGGACACTCACAATGGGCACAGGTTTTCGGGGAGTTACGACCTGGCTCTGGAATTCGATTTTGAAAAAATGGGTCTTATCCAGGGGGGGAGCTTTTATTTCAAGGTCAAGGGTAATTATTCCGATGGCATTAATCCCGATAAGGTTGGTGCTCTTAACAATACCAATGCCGATGCCGTCGATGACCTCCCGATCTATGTACGCAAATGGTGGTACAGGCAGAATCTATTCGACGACAAGATCGAGTTGCGTCTGGGCCGATTCACTACCCGCAAAGGTATTGTGGATGTCGGCATCTATGCGCGTCATGAGGATATCGACTTTTTGAATATCAGTTCGATACGTAATACCACCATTCCCCATCGCAATGGTATTGGGGCGGTTTTTGTCGTTCGACCTGTAGACTGGTTATATTTTACATCTGCCGCTGTTGATGCGAATGCCCGGCGAACCCGCACAGGTTTTGATAGCGCGTTCCACGACGATCCTGGATACGTAGGTTACTGGGAATTGGGTTTCACACCCCAATGGGAGACCGCCAAAGGTCTGATGCCGGGGAAATATCGTATCGGTTGGTGGTATGATTCCACAAGCAAAAGCATATTTCGCAATGATCGGATACGGAGCGGCGATCTCGGGATTTATATCGGCCTCGATCAGATGATATACAAGGAAAATAATGATCCGAGCGATTCCCAGGGACTCGGTGTATTCGCTCGCTATGGACACGCTTCGCGTGATGTCAATCGGATCAGTGATTACTGGCAAGTTGGAGCTTCATATCAAGGTTTGGTTCCAAGTCTCGATCAAGATGTGTTCGGTTTCAGTGTTTCGCAATCAATACTTTCGCGAGAGTTCAGGAACCACGTGAACCAAGATGCCGACCAGGAAACGGTCTACGAATGGTATTACAGGTGGAATCTGACACCTTGGCTGAATATCTCACCAAACTTACAAGTCATCACTAATCCCGGTGGCAACAAGGGGGAAAGGAACGCGTTAGTTGGTGGGGTGAGAATTCAGGCTGTCTTTTAAATCTTCATGATTTGTAATCAATCTGTGGAATTCGTAAGCAGTTGTTTACAAAAGAATGGTATCAAATGTCGGACCACTCGAACCATAAGAACACCATAACATTATGGCGGAGAGGAGTTCGATATATGTATTGCCTGAATAATATTGTCGCATTGTTCAAATGCCGATGTTTCAGTAAATACTCACTTCGAGGAATGTCAAATCATCGTCAAATCGGATGCGGTCCGAGTATTTCAGCATTTGCTCCTCGATTGCTTTGAATCCTTGGCCCGATTTCGGATAGCCTACCCTCTTGAGAATAGCCATGAGTCCGTCCATTTGAAGATACTTGTCGTTCGCATTTTTAATTTCGATCGCCCCGTCGGTAAAGAAGAGCAGGCAATCACCGCTATCTATATCCATCGTTATTTCATCGTAAGTAGCGCCCTCCATGCAACCCAGAGGCAATCCCCGGCAGTCGGGTTGGGTATATTTGCCGTCACTATGGATTAGAAAAGGGGGTGGATTGCCGGCACTGGAGAGTCGCAGTTTATTGTTCTTGAGATCGAAGATACCACAGATACCGGCGGCGAACGGTGTATCTTCCCCGATCAGGTGGCGTAGTTTTTCGTTTACCGTTTCTGCAAACACCGTGGGACTTGAGATGAGATGGTAGTTCTCTTCCCATAAGGAATTAAGGTACATAGTGTAGAGGGCTGCGGGAACACCATGGCCGGTAACGTCCGCCAGTATAAATCCGTAGCTGTCCGAATTTATTTTCGCAACCGCATAATAATCACCGCCGATTACGTCGTGGGGGATGTAGTGGGTGGAAAACCTGATGCGTTCATCGCCGGGTAATTCCTGCGGTAAGGACAGAAGCTGGATTTTCTGGGCCCGCTGAACATCATGAAATTGAGAAGAGAGGTCGCGAAAAGTTTCCACTCCGCCGATCACTTCACCGGAATTATTCCTTACCGGTGCAACACTGACCTCCATAGGGATTTGACGGCCGTCGTTACTTTGGGCAAACACGATAATCGGGGTTGTACTGCTCTGGTTAGTGATCATGGCTCGGTGCAGTGGGCAGTATTCCTCGCCACAGAGACGATGGCCATCCTTGTCCGTATGGCACAGGATATCGTCGTAGCAACGTTTACCTATGATGTCGTTCGCTTGCCAGCCGGTGATTTTTTCCGCTGCTTTTCCCCAGTAAATAATCGCTCTGTCTCGGTCTACCACGTATACACCGTCGTTCAGAGAATCCAGAATCTGCTGGGTGTTCAAACTGGGATCGTTGTTGGTATTCATGCTTTGAATTTTCTCGGGTGGAATCTTCGCTTTTGATTCTAACAAGTTAATACCACTTACCTATATATCTTTGATTATACGCGCTATTTGGATTGGTTCCATATATTTATTAACCGAGTGATTTTCGGCGTTTACTTTTCTTTGGCCTGCATTTTGGCCTTGGTTTGGGGGGCGAGGTCGATGCCGAGTTCGTTTAGTTGTTTTTCATCGATGGGGCTGGGACATTCGGTCAGGGGGCAGTAGGCCTTCTGAGTCTTGGGAAAAGCGATGACGTCGCGGATGTTGTCGGTTTCGGAGAGCAACATGGCGATGCGATCCAGACCCAGGGCCAATCCGCCGTGGGGCGGAGCGCCGTATTGCAAGGCGTTAAGCAGGTGCTCGAATTTACGATGGGCCTCGGCTTCATCGATGCCCAGCAGGCGGAAGATGCGGTTCTGGATGTCGAGTCGATGAATACGAATGGATCCGCCACCCAATTCGGAACCGTTGAGTACCACGTCGTACGATTTGGCCCGCACCGCAGCGGGATCGCTTTCCAGCTTTTCCAGGTGTTCGTCGCGGGGCATGGTGAAGGGGTGGTGCATGGCAAACCAGCGTTGTTCCTCCTCATCCCACTCGAACATGGGCATATTGATGACCCATAAAGCTTCCCATTTGTCTTTGGGGATCATGCCGCGACGTTCGGCCAATGTGGTTCGCAGCCAGGCGAGGTGTTTGCAGACCTCGAGAAACTCACCGGCGGCAAAGAAAATGATGTCGCCGGCCTTGGCCTTCATGGCCTGGATCAGCTGGGGGACAAGATCGCCGGTAAAGAACTTGGCGGATCCGGTTTGTAATTCGGGCTTGCCCTCCTGGCCTTTGCCGACCTTGCACAAGGGCAGTCCACCGGCGCCGATACCCTGCATTTCGGCGGTGAGGGCGTCGGTTTCCTTGCGGGTCATTTCTCCCCCGCCGGGCAGGCAGATAGCCTTGACCACCCCGCCGGCTTTGATTGCGTTTTGGAAGATCTTGAATTCCGTTTTGCCGGCAATCTCGCTCACGTCGATGAGTTTCATGTCGAAGCGCAGGTCGGGCCGATCGATACCATAATCGCGCATAACCTCGTCGTAGTCCATGCGTTTAAATGGTACGGGTAGTTCGATGCCGGCTATTTCCTTCCAAACATAAGCCACCGATCTTTCGACAACATCGAGGACCTCGTCGACATCGACGAAGGCCATTTCCAGATCCACCTGAGTGAACTCCGGCTGGCGGTCGGCCCGGAGATCCTCATCACGAAAGCAGCGAGCGATCTGCATGTAACGATCGTAGCCACTGATCATGAGCAGTTGCTTGAATAATTGAGGCGATTGGGGCAGGGCGTAGAATTCACCGGGGTAGACTCGTGAAGGTATCAGGTAATCGCGTGCTCCTTCGGGTGTCGATTTGGTGAGGATGGGGGTTTCGACATCCAGAAAGCCTTCGTTGTAGAAAAAGTGGCGAAAGGCCTGCAGCAGGTGATGCCTGGCGACCATGATTTTTTGCATGGGCCCTCGCCGCAGATCGAGAAAACGATATTGAAGCCGGAGATCTTCGTTGGCTTCGACGTGGTCGGCCACCTCGAACGGAGGGGTAAGAGATTTATTGAGTATATCCACTTCGTGAATACTGACTTCGATTTCGCCGGTGGCTAATTTGGGATTGATGTTTTCGCCTCGGCTGATGACTTCACCGCGAACGGCAATGACATCTTCCTTGCGCAGGGTTCGGGCGGTCTTGGTGGCTTCGGGATCGGTATCCACGTTGAATCGGCACTGAGTCAGACCACCGCGGTCGCGGAGATCGATAAAAACCAGATTGTCGCCGTGATCGCGATAATTATTGATCCAGCCGGCCAGGATGACTTCTTTACCGATATCGCTGGAGCGCAGAGTTCCGCAATCGCAAGATCTTTTATTGTAAGCAATGGCCACCGAAGTACTCCTCTGGTATTGTTAAAATTGGTTTTACTAATCCTGCTCCGGTTATTTGATTAACAATACGAATATAAGGCAGGAACCCAAACAAGCAAATTCATTATTGCTGTGAATCAAACAGTGTAAGGGATTTGGGTTTCCCGGACCACTGTTGGGGACACGGGCGGGAGTAGATATGTCTTATTTGCCCCGTAGGGGCTGTTATGGCCGAT
>CP070790.1:260556-263412 GCA_020346805.1 Planctomycetota bacterium | reverse complement strand
TCTTCAAAAGCCGGATCGGCAGCTAATGAAATGTGTTCGATTTTACCGGTGATGTCTGAGAACTCACGAGCCTGGTCTTGAAATGAGAAAAGTGCCAGCTTGGCCCCCAGTAGGGCGGTATTACCTGCCTGACGCACTTTGTCGGGAGGCAAATCGATTAGGCCGATACGTCGGGCGCTGGTCTGATTGATATAGTTGCCGAATGCACCGGCCAGATACAGCATTGTGATATCATCGGTCGCTGCCCCCCATTGTTTAAGCAGGACTTTGGTGCCGGCGGCAATCGCCCCTTTGGCAAGTTGCAGTTCCCGGATGTCGTTTTGAGTCAGGTATACGGGTTTCAGCAGCGCGAGTTTACCTTTACCATTGGCCAGTCGGCCGTTGGATTCTATCAGGCTCAGTTCCAGGCCGGCGGCGACGGCATCCACCAGGCCGCTGCCGCAAATTCCGCGAGCCGGTACGTTACCCAATACGTGGCAATGTAATTGGTCTCCATCGATATCAACTTTTGCTATTGCTCCGCTTGCCGCCCGCATACCCATTGATATTCTTGCCCCTTCAAAAGCCGGTCCCGCTGCCGTAGAAGCACATAACATTCGCTGTCGATTGCCGATCACAATTTCTCCGTTGGTGCCCAGATCGATGAAACAGATAAGGGATTCGCTTTGATGCATGTTGGTTGCCAATACGCCGGCGAGAATATCGCTGCCCACGAATCCGCCGATGCACGATAAAAATCGCACGGTTGGATCACCTAATTCGTTCCAGTTTATGTCTGCCGCTCGAAAAATCTGCTGTTGGCTCTCTGCCGATTTGAACGGATAGCGCGATAACGATTGAATATCGATTCCGCAAAACAGGTGATGCATTACGGTATTGCCGACGATAACCACCTCTTTAATGGATGCATGACTTTTTGGCGTTGAAGATTGTAATTGGTTGATCAGATTACCGATTTGCTCTCGGATCAGTTGTTCGAGTTTATTTTGTCCGTTATCTTTAATTGCAGCATGAATTCGGCTCATGATGTCGCTGCCGAATTGTGCTTGTGGATTCAGTGCCGATTGCACCGCCAGGACATGGCCCGTGCTCAGATCGATAAGCTGGGCTACAATAGTGGTGGTGCCCAGATCGACGGCCACCCCCAATCCTTGCTGGGGAGTAAATTCAAGAGTCGAGTGGTCGGCCAGGATCGCCGCCTCCCACTGCATGATTTCCAGGGTAAGGTTGTCATCGGCCTTGCATTGACATGCCAGCCGCCAGCCTTCGGCGAGTTCTTCGCGGGTAAGTTTTTGTTCCTGATCAACCGTTGTGGGCAGGCGACCTTTGAGCACCTTTACTCGACAGCCCTTACATCGGCCCCGGCCGCCGCAGGGAAACTCCACTCCGTGGGCAAAAAGTATATCCTGCAGGGGTGTACCGCGTTGAACCTCAATACATTCCCCAAGAGGTTGTAATTCAATACGGACGGGATCTTTCATCGATGTTGAAAACCTCTACATGTTTACCAAGACAGGAATATCTTACACTATATCGAGCGCGGAATCATGTAGCTCGGGGCAATGAAAAAATCAAACCCTCCGGACAGGTTTTGTTATGTTGAACACACAGTTGGAGTGTTGACATGCTAAAACCAACAGGGCATCGGCAAAAGTAACTGTTATACTCAAGCCATCTGTCTGGCCATCGTTACCGCACCGTTGGCATTATCGCTATAACCGTCTGCTCCGATGTCGTCGGCAAATTGCTGAGTCACCGGCGCCCCACCAATCATGATCTTTACTTGATCGCGTACGCCGGCATTTTTCAATTCTTCGATGGTGTTCTTCATCATGGGCATGGTCGTGGTCAGCAAGGCGGAAATCGCGACGATCTTGGCCTTCTTTTCTTTGACCGCTTCGACAAACTTTTCGGGTGGCACATCGATGCCCAGGTCGATTACCTCAAATCCGCCCCCTTCCAGCATTGAGGCAACCAGATTTTTGCCGATGTCGTGAAGGTCGCCCTTGACCGTTCCTATCACCACGCGACCCGTGGGCTCGGCCCCGGCTTCGGCCAGCTTGGGACGGATCAATTCCAGGGCGCTTTTCATAGCTCGAGCGGCAATCAAAAGCTCCGGTACGAAGATCTCATTGCATTCGAAGCGCTTGCCCACTGTATCCATGGCGGGAATCATGTATTTGGTGACCAGTTCCTGCGGATCGACGCCTGAATTGAGGGCTTCTTTGGTTATATCCGCAGCCGCCTGAGCATTACCATTTAGAATTGCGTTGGTTAATTCTGAGGGGTCCGGCATGGGTTTCTCCTGTCTAAATTACCAGGGTTTTTGCGGTAAACTTGGAAGATCAACAACCAGTAAATGTTTCCTTAAATTACAGGGAATCTAAACATAGAAAATATCCCTGCTTCTGTCAAGTAATTGATTATTCCTTCGGAAATCCCTAATTTTCCCTATTTTTGCCCATTGAATTCGTGCACCGCTTCGATCATGGCCGCGATGTTTTCCACCGGGGTTCCTGATTGGACGTTGTGGATGGAATTAAAGATGAAACCGCCGTTTTTCGAGAAAATTTCACAACGCCGCAGCACCTGTTCCCGAATCTCCTCGGGGGTGCCGAAAGGCAATGTCTTTTGGGTATCTACCCCGGCCCCCCAGAACACAATCCGGTCGCCGTATTTGTTTTTCAGCATTTTCGGATCCATGCCCGCAGCCGAGCATTGCACCGGGTTGATAATATCGAAGCCGGATTCGATAAATGCCTCCATGAACTTGACCACCGAGCCGCAGGAGTGTTTGAAAGTCTTCCACTTTGTGTTTTCATGGATCCAGTTGTTTACCTTGACGTAGTAGGGCAT
>CP070790.1:257601-260456 GCA_020346805.1 Planctomycetota bacterium | reverse complement strand
TTATCATCGGACAGGCGTTATGTTTAGCTGTCGTAATACAGGGCGAACTCGTGCGGATGCGGCCGCAGGTACAATTCCTGCACCTCGTTTTCCATTTTGTAATCGATCCAACCATGGACCAGATTTTCGGTAAACACGTCGCCGGCCAGTAGGAACTCATGATCATCCTTCAAGGCCAGGAGCGACTCCTTGAGTCTTAATGGGGTTTTGGGATAACCGGCCAAGACTTCATCGCTCAACTGGTAAATGTTCTCGTCAACCGGTTTGCCGGGATCGATCTTGTTTTTAATGCCGTCGATGGCCGCCATCATCATTGCCGAAAAGGCCAGGTAGCCGTTGGCACTGGGATCGGGGCAGCGGAATTCCAAACGCCTGGTGTTGGGTTTTTCCGAGTACATGGGAATCCGAATGGCCGCCGATCGGTTGCGTAATGAATAAACCAGGTTAACGGGGGCTTCGTAGCCGGGAACCAATCGGCGGTAGGAATTGGTTGTGGGGGCGGCAAAGGCCAGTACCGCCGGTGCGTGTTTGAGGATGCCGCCAACCGCATATAAAGCTAATTCCGACAGGCCGGCGTATTTCTTGCCAGCAAACAGTGGCTTGCCATCCTTCCAAAACGACATATGAGTGTGCATGCCGCTGCCGTTATCTTCGAAAATGGGTTTGGCCATGAAGGTGACCGTTTTATTGTTCTTCAGAGCCACGTTTTTAGCTATGTATTTGTACCACATGAAGTTGTCGCACATGGTAAGCAGTGGTGCGTATTTCATGTCGATTTCGGCCTGACCGGCAGTACCTACTTCGTGGTGGTGGGCCTCGATCTCGATACCCACCTTCTTCATCTCGTAGACCATGTCGCCGCGCAAATCGTGGTAAGTGTCGGTAGGGCTGACCGGGAAGTAACCGCCCTTATAGGAAGGTTTGTAGCCCAGATTCGGCTCTTCGAAACGTGCCGTATTCCACGCCGCCTCCACCGAATCGATTTCGTACATGCCCCGGTGCTGAGTTTGTTCGTAGCGCACCTCGTCGAAGATGAAAAACTCAGGTTCGGGACCGATGTAGCAGGTGTCGGCAATGCCTGAATCAATTAGATATTTCGTGGCCTTCTTGGCCACAAAACGGGGGTCCTTTTCGTATTCGTTATGGGTGATCGGATCGTAAACGTCGGCGATTATGCTGACGGTGGGTTCCCGAAAGAAAGAATCGAGCCTAGTAGTCTCAACCTGGGGGATGGCCAACATGTCGGAGACGTCGATCGCCTGCCAGCCACGAATACTCGAGCCGTCAAAACCGATGCCGTCCTTGAATGTTTCTTCATCCCAATCATCGACCGGGAACGAACAGTGCTGCCATGTTCCCAGCAGGTCGGTGAATTTAAGGTCCACCATTTCCGCCCCCACCTGCTTACAGTAATCGAAGAAATCTTTGGGGGTTGAAGATCTGTCCGGTACATTTGAGTCGTGAACGCCTGGCATAATAGTCATCCTTGCCCAAGAAAACTGTTAATTTCAGTGCTGGGGTGACGCACCTCCAGCGCCTCAACCAAGTTGAGTTTAAGAGTATTTGCTGAGTTATTAACTGCATTCGTATTAAATACGGTCGTTGCCCACTAAACTTTATTATCCATATACACTTGCCGTTCCAGAGCGAATAATTTGGAAGAAATATGCCTTTTTGGCACAATAAAAAAGGTTTTTGCTGGAAAAATCACAAATGAACATGCACACAATTTAGGCAATTTGTCGCATAGTGCTTATGTTGTAAGCAGTTTTTTGTGATTAAAGGGCTAGTACCATCGTTTTTTGCCGAGTTTTTGGGCTTTGACTTGCTCCGACATGCCGTGTTAACTACAGTTCATTAGATGAATGATGTATGGGACTTTAAATACCGGTTTATTCCGCGTTTGATAGTGATTTTGGCTGTTGTTCCCATTGTTATGATAGCCGGTTGTACACCAGCCTTGCCACAGAATGGGATTACTACGGACGGGAATGTTGGGATAGATCCCAATCTGTACCCCAATCAGCGTATTCAGGGAGAGCCCAACGATTCGTTCGCTAATCCTCTGGAAGTCATTTTGAATGATTCCGGGCAGGGTCAATTACAGGGGATTATAAACACGCCGGAGGACGTGGATGTATATTCGCTCGGTCAGCTTTTTGCCGGCGACAGAATTGTTATTGAGGTGGGAACACCCAATAGCGGTCTGGATGTCATGTTGGTTATATTCGATGGCGGAGGACGTCTGGTATTTGAAAGCGACGATCGAAACACGGGCCTCAATCAGTTTGATCCCTTTATAAACGACGTGATTCGCCATGACAGTTTGGTTTATTATCTTGCCATAGCGCGGGCTCCCCTGGACTTTTCCTTGGTTACAGGGACATACGAAGTATTTATTACCGTTGTTCCCGATGGGGTGGTGCCGGCCACTGCCGGTCAAACGGTGCTGCTTGATTTCGATGGCGGATCTATCACCATTCCCGGCGACAGGACCTATTCCGTAGGTCCGTTTGATACCGCTGATATTTCACGATCTTATACGGGTATGACCGATCAGGTTCGTAGTCGAATCGAGGCCACGGTGGTTGAGAATTTTGAAGGTTTGGACTTGCGCATCCGTATGGTTCCAGGCGATGCCCTTCCACCCGCCGGTACTTTTACGACCATACTCTTCGGGGGGAGTAATCCTGAAGCGTACGGTATTTCCGAAGCTATTGATTCCTATAATAACAATCAGAGTGATAGTGCAATTATATTCACTGACATGTTTACGCCGGGGAGATTCGGACGGATTTTAACCGCAACCGAATTGGGTACTGCTATCGGTAATGTGGCCACGCATGAAATGGGTC
>CP070790.1:253448-257501 GCA_020346805.1 Planctomycetota bacterium | reverse complement strand
GGTATAAACGCGCTCAATTTGATTGATTACGAAGACAAGATGCTACACACGAACCAATTGCGACCAGAGGGGCCACCCAAAACCAAGACTGGGCGCTCTGTGCAAGCGCCGACAGATGAGCTGGTGGAAAGAAGTGCGAATAGCTTCCATCCTGATTCCGGCGTCGGATCAGGCCGCACTCGTGGGGAAAAAGCCATGAAATCGGAAGGCGCAACCTGCAGGTGCCGCAAGCACATCGGTTGGGTTATGCTGGTGATGTACTTGTCATTTTTTATATATCGGGCCTTGTTTCTTGGCGATGGCAGTGGCGTTCTTGATGTCCCTGTGTGGGAACTGCAAGATTCGCACCGACTTCTCACATGGTTTCGGGAACTTGTCCTTGCGAGTCTACGGGAATTTGCATTTTTCATTCCTCTCGGTTTTGTCGTCGTATTAGCTTGTGCACATGACTCTGGCTGGTTTCGACGGTTCCCGATACATCCCGTTGCTCTGTTGTTCGCGAGTATCCTCGCGATCCTGGTGTGCATCGTCAAGATCGGCTCGTTTCGGTACCCACTTGCAATAGTCGGTTTGATACTTCCTCTGCTGGGCTGCATTTTCGGAGCCTGGATCGGTACAACGTGGATTCGCGGTTGGCGGGCTCGCCTTTTGTTTCTGCCGAAGATGGCTGCGCTGTCTCTGCTGGCTGCTCTATGCGCTGGCGCTTTTCTATGGCTTTCAGTAGAAACGACACCCATGGCGTTTGAGGCGGCCCGTGTAACCTCGGCCGAGAAGCGAAGACTTGTCCGGCTCATCCGCAACAAAAGTCCGAGAAAACTCAGAGACGACGAGATCCATACCTTGCGGTTGACCGATCACGACATAAACGTCTTACTCTCCTGGGGCCTCTCACTTGGATCGGCCGACCGAAAGGCGAAAGTCGGTCTGGCACGCAATTGCGCTTCTCTTTGTGCGTCTATGGGAGTAAAGCTGGGCAAAAGAAGGACTCGCTACCTGAATCTTGAGATAGATGGCAACTTAGAGATCAAAGATGGAATACCGAGCCTGGATGTCTATCATTGCCGGTTGGGTTCTGTCAAGGCGCCGCGTTGGTTCCTTAGGCTCCTTAGTCCCATAGCTACTTCAGTGCTCAACGACTACCGACTTTCCAAGCCGTTCATGGAGGCAATTCAGGCAATATCGGTCGAGCCAGAGGCTATCGAAGTTACCTACGGGAAAGTGGATATGCCCGAGGGGTTCCGGGAGGACATTTTCGGCCCGGCGAGTGCGAGTCAGGAAGTGCTCGCATCGACGCGAGAGCAAGTTGATAACCTTCTCGCTATCGTTGACGAATCACCTGATACACCACCAAGCTTCGGTACGTGCTTCGAGAGGGTATTTACCTTGGCTCGTGAGCGGTCCGTCGAGAGGGATCCGGTTATCGAGAACCGGGCGGGTATTTTCGCCCTGGGAGCACTTTTAGGTCATCATCGAGTCCAGGAATTTATCGGTCCGGTTCTTCCTGACCGCGATGTTGGGGCAGCTCGTTGGATTCTACGGCGAGTAACTCTTCGTGGACGATCCGACTGGACCAAGCATTTCTGTGTTAGCGCGGCGCTCACGCTACTGTCTGACGATATTATGAGTGATGCGGCCGGTTTGCTCAAGGAAGAGCTTGACGCTGACATTGGTGGAAGTGGCTTTTCATTTGCCGATCTTCTCGCGGATCGGGCGGGCACTACGTTCGCCGCCCGCGCAACTCGCGATGAGACCGCTGCTCGCGAAATGCAGAAACGTATCGCTGGCGGCTTTAGGGTTGAGGAATTCTTCCCACCTGCGGCCGATTTACCCGAGGGAATTGCTGATGCTGAATTAGAGCTGCGATACGGGGGCGTGGGCGGACAAGATTACCTCCGTCTTATCGATGAGATCGAGCGACGCCTTGCGACGTGTGCTGCCTACCGTTATCGCCAGCCACAGCAATAATCATGCTTTCTCAAGAACGAAACGCTGACGCTTTTGCAATCCTCAACGGCATCCTGACAATAACTGTCGTGCCCGTGATATCAGATCCCGCGCCGGCATCTTGTGCGCCCGACGGTGGGGTTTCAACGCCGCAACCGTGCAAAAGTGAAAAATTCATATTCATGTGGACCGTATTCGGGGGCCAATATCGAGGTTCTGAGCGTGAACATAACTTCAATTTGAAAACGCTGATAACAACCAAGAATTGAGGATCCTTAAAAATGATCATTAATAACAGCTCAAAAATGGCGTTTTTTCATATTCATATTCGGACTTTTATACAACTTCACATAAAATATAACTCTTCAACCAGCCAACAAGTTCCTAGAGTTGTTGGGATGCCGGTCTCTATTATTGTGGTCGTTCCATTGCCCTCTCCGGCAGTCTTTCCTTCTCAAACAATGAACCAAATCTCGGGGCCACCAATCAAACACTATTCCCCCAGGTAAGGAAATCGGAAAATCCTCTCTACTCATATATGCGCTACTTAATCCAATTCTCTGGAATTGGCTACTCCTGTGATGCATCACCTCAATCTCTTTGCCAGGGCTCGCTTTGCCTGATCGAAACGACAGTCTTGTGGGAGCCCTCACTATTGATAGTAGGTGATGCCGGTAGATGGGGGATGACCAAGACTGGATGGAGAATACTTGGCAGATGAAAGCAATACAGTATGAACAGCCTTCTCCGGCTTTGTCATACCCCTGTCATGAGAGATCCAGCTTTATAAAGCTTTGGCTCCATAAATAATGAATATGGTCCTACCATTTCTCCGTTTGACTATTGAACCGATACCGCGTAACTCGCGGCGTGCCACCCTGGCCAACTTACTGCCTCGCGGCCAATGGGACCGCATTCGCCGCTATGTCTATCGGCGTTCCCGATATCATTGTCAGATTTGCGGTCGTGAGGGCAGGATGTATTGCCACGAAAGTTGGCAGTTCAATGAACAAACGGGCTATCAATACCTGATGGGCTTCGAATGCCTCTGTGAAGCCTGCCACAAAACGAAGCATTATTTTTTCGCTCGTGATAGCCAGGAGCGAGCAATATTATTCCAGTACTTCCTCACAATTAACCGCGTGACCAGGCAACAGGGCGTAGACCACCTGATGAATGTCTATCAGCAGCAGCGGAAGCTTAATCAGAGAGAATGGATTGTAAGCTTCGGCGAGCACAACTGGCACATACCAGCGACGGCAACGGTACGGCAACGGAGAAGCTATGCCAAGTTGAACCATCCGCAGTACGGCTGAACCAAGAGCCGGTTTCACCGAGCATTGAGCCGTATTACCAAGGATTGGTCCACATTATCAACGCCAGCAAAGGCACCACCACTCACATCTATGGCCGTCAAGCCCACGGATGCAACAGTCTTTGCATAGAACACGCTGCTCAGGCTCGTAGAGGGGCGACCATTTCTGATGGGTGCGTTTTCTCCCGGTTTCCAGGATACCATCCAACCGTGCACATGACGCGGCAGGCTTCTTCCCTTTGCCACACACATAGCACCGCCCCGCTCCAGGCTTATCCCCGTCCCGAAACCCCTCGCGAACCCTCGGGTTGTGCGGTTTGCTCCAAATGCAAACGCCAGGAATTGAACCGCTCATAGCTTACCAGCCTCCTCAAGCTCTGCCTTGCGCCGAGCTTTCATTTCCTGGATTTTTTCCAGATACCACGCGTCCCAAAATTCCATAAGCAATCACCTCCCAAAAAACTGAGCGGAATTCTTAACCTGATTTCCCGTTAAGGCTCAGACGGCGGAAATGAGAGTTATGGATTCCGCAAAAAGACAAGGGGTGATTGCTGCTTTGGGACGCTGCATAGTGGAAAAACACAGAATGAAAGCGAACAGGGCAGAGCATATAGAGGCCAGCTATTCTGCAGGGCTTTTTATAGGTTGCCAGAACTGAGCAAACTTGTCTTGTGGATATGCGGAACTCTTAACCTGCTTTTCCGTTTTGACTCGTATGGCGAAAAGGAGAGTTATGAGTTCCGCCATTTGTACAGGGAAAAGAACAATTATGTGGTGAGCCACCAAGTTTTTTT
>CP070790.1:250524-253348 GCA_020346805.1 Planctomycetota bacterium | reverse complement strand
TGCGGTGACCATATTCAGACAATCGCTCATCCAACCGCACACGCCAGCCACTACCCCCGCAACCGCAGGGCAAAAAGGCAACTACTATCACAATACTCCATAACATGTAAATACGATTCTTGTCATTTAGTCGCATTTGTACGCTCCACTGATAAATAATATTCTAAAACTGACCAATCAGATCCTGTAATTTGTCTTACAACCCGACCCAGGCCCGTCGTCTACGGCGGGTTACCTGCATAAATACCGGTACGTGTTTAGCATCCCCCCTTAACAAGGGGGGATATAGGGGGGTTATTAACAGAGAAAAACGTGAGTCTCTCATTCGGATATCAACCTCCCCCCACCCCTCCTTGTCAAGGAGGGGCATTTGTTACGCTAAACACTTACAATGCCGGGCCTAGCAAGCCATTCCATACGAATCGATCTATTCGTGCAATATTATTATTCATTCTCTTCGCGTGTAAGAGCAAAATAGATTACATAAAACCATGATAGAATACCATGTATAATAGCGAAGAGAATCGATTTATTCCGATGCCATGATAGCACAATGGCAATAGCTGAGCCCAACCCGATACCGGACTTTGCTACTGTCTGATGAACATGAGAAGCCATCTCTGCTATAATCATCTTATTCTCCTACTATTGCTTGAACAGCATTAGTCCGTATTAGCTCGTTATTATACATAACCCAGGTCTTGGTGATACACCGCGATAACATTTTACTTCGGATTCAACTTTGTTATACTCTCAGCCCGATTAACACCCGCGTGATTCCAATAAACCATAAGGAGCCAAACCATGAAAAAGTTGATTCTCGTCACAATTATATCTTTCCTGCTCATCTCTATTGCCTCCGCCGCTGAGGAATACAGCTACATCGACCTGGTAAACCAACTTACCGATCTGGAACGCCTGGCGGTCTTACCACAGGCCGGAGAAAAATGCGCCCAGTTTTCCAGCTACGACCGCAAAAGCAAATTCGACGAGGCCTCCGGTAAATACATCGATTGGTCGGCCAATGCGGACGGTACGGGCATTATTCGCAAAGAAGGCGATAAACTGGTTTTGGCTGAAATGGACGGACCCGGATGTATATGGCGCATCTGGTCGGCCAAACCGCAAAAAGGCCATGTAAGAATCTACCTCGACGGTTCAGCCGAGCCGGCTGTAGATCTGCCATTTATCGGTTACTTCGATAAACAAAACGAACCCTTTACCTACCCGGCCCTGGTACATACCGTAGCTGCGGGTTGGAATTGTTATGTGCCCATTCCTTACCAGAAGTCCTGCAAGATAGTTGCCGACCAGGACTGGGGTAAGTATTACCAATTTACCTATACGACCTATCCAAAAGGAACAACTCTACCGACTTTTAAGCGAGAGTTGTCTGCTGATGAAAAAGCCGCCCTGGCCATTGCCAACCGATTTCTCGAAACCTTGCCAAGAAATCCCCACGCCAATGTGCCCGGCAGTACTGTTGAGAAACAAGGCTTTGCAATCGATCCTGGTGAGGTCTTGGATATCGCCCGCCTTACCGGCAAGCGGGCCATAACAGCTATCGTGGTAAGTGTGGACGGTTTAAAACCACCGGTTGACCGGGATATCCTCCGCGAACTTATTCTGACAATCCATTGGGACGGTGAAAAGTCTCCCAGCGTATGGACACCATTGGGCGATTTCTTCGGCACCGGCCCGGGTGCGAACAAATACAAATCATTGCCGCTGGGGGTAACCGATAAGGGCTTATATAGTTTTTGGTATATGCCTTTTGAAAAAGAGGCCTTTTTGCAGATAAAAAACGTCGGCGACAAAGCTAGAAATATTAACTTTGAGATTACCCATGCCCCGGTTACAAAACCAATAGAAACACTGGGCCGTTTCCACGCCAAATGGCACAGGGATGAATTCTTGCCGCCCGATCCCGAACGCAGGGCTATCGACTGGACCATGCTAAAGACCTCCGGACACGGCCGTTTTGTCGGAGTGGTATTAAACGTGTGGAATCCAAAGGGAAGCTGGTGGGGCGAAGGCGATGAGAAGTTCTATATCGACGGCGAGAAATTCCCATCCACTTTCGGCACGGGCTCAGAGGATTATTTCGGTTATGCATGGTGTAACCCAACCCTGTTTGAGAACTGCTATCACAACCAAACCTTAAACGAGAGACAGAATGCCGGTTTCATCTCGGTAAACCGATGGCATATAACCGACAATATTCCGTTTATGAAAAGCTTTGAAGGTGCGATCGAGAAGTATTATCCAAACGACCGACCGACTCTATACAACTGTGTGGCATATTGGTATCTGGCACCCGGCGGTTCCGATGAGTATGAGCCTACTACGATTTTAACCACCAGGGCGCCGGCCACATTCAATGCGAACTTAAACGACGACGGTGTCTTGATAGAGAACGCCGTCTTTGTGGAGCCAATGGCACTGGATTTCCTTTCAACCACGAAAGGATCTGTTACTCGTTACACGACCGATGGTACCGATCCTACCGAAAGCTCTTCAATAGTCGAAAAGCCGATTAGTGTAACCGAAGATATCACTTTAAAAGTCCGTTCTTTCAGGGAGGGTTATCTGCCTAGTCCGATTGTAACGGTGAATCTTAAAAAGAGCACATACAAGGAGCCGGTAAAAGTCGAAGACGTAACCAACGGCGTTAACTTCAGCACATACAAAGGACGTTGGGACAAGATCCCCGATTTTACCAAGTTGCAGCCGGTCGATATCGGCACCATCGAGGTCCTCGACCATAAACCTATAGCCGGTGCTGACCGCGTCGGCCTGCACCTTACCAGCTACATCAAGATCC
>CP070790.1:245472-250424 GCA_020346805.1 Planctomycetota bacterium | reverse complement strand
GATTCGCAGGAACCTTTGTTTTCGAAAGAAGGGATGATCGAGTTTCGCGATCCCCGGGCGGTTGCAGAGCTGAATTTTACCATCGCCAACCTGAAGTTTCCTCAGCCCGGAGAATATCGTCTACAGATCTATGGAAATGATGAACTGTTGACGGAACGACGCTTGCACGTTCGCCAGGTACAACCGCCCAAGCGAGCGGAATCCTAAGCGTTTTTGGAACATTATCTATCGCGGATCGGTTGGTTAAAGATTAGTTATGCGTATTTTAATTGAACTATGCAGTTATGTTTGTTATTTGTTAGGGTTGGATTAGCCAAATCTCACCAGCCTAAATATTATTAATGACGCTTCTCCGTCAGAAACGTTAAAGTAGATCCATTTGATAGAATAGCAAGTCTTATCTCCACTACCATCGAGTAGTTGTGGTTTGACGTTTTAACATACACATTATGTGGTAACGAACAGATCACGAATAAAAAATATCATAAATCGGTTAATTAATTTGCAAAAAACACTTGCCAGCTGGTGGGTTAATGTGGTATAGATTCCCATTAAAGGACCATGAAGTGGGATGGGATATTTGGGCAGATCGATAATATCAGGCGGATTGCCTTTAGAAAGCGGGTCACGAGTCAATGATATATACCGGTATTTATGAATTGACTATTGATCCCAAGAATCGGCTTTCGATTCCTGCCAACATTCGCTCACAAATGGATCCGGAGACAGACGGTACGGCTTTTTACCTGGTACCGGGCGATCGCCAAGGTCTTTTAAGCCTTTATGCAGATAAGTACTTCGAGGGCTATGCGGAAAAATACCACTCTACCCTTCGACCTAACCAGGAAAAACAGGATTTTGAAATGGTTTTTTATGCCATGGCCACCTTATTGGATATCGATAAGCAGGGTCGGGTGGTACTACCTCAGCGCATCCTTGATTTTGCAGAGATTTCCAAACGAGTAAGTATTTCCGGAGCCCGAGATCATCTGGTGATATGGAATCGTGACGATTTCTCGAAGTACATGAAAAAGAACTGGTCACGTTACCCGGACCTGTTCAGACAAGCCCAACTTCTGACGGAGAGGGACGGGAAGGGTGATCAGAATGGCAGATAGATGAGTTACGGAGTGCGTGGTTTTGAGCGAGGGATCGGTCATGGGCGAGGGGTTCGGGAAAGGTCTTTATGAACCCCTTGTCTGACCGATCCGGAGGTAGGCAATTAATATAGAGTTTTTAATAAGTGCTTGACCAGCAAGGATGCGACCGAGTCAAGTTTAATATGCCGTAGTGAGTGGAATCAGGGAGGATTGAAGCTCCTTCGGCCTGTTTAGTGGGCGATAGCGTGGTAGCCCAATAGAGCGGGCCTGGCCCGATGCAAATTCAGCAGCGGAAGCGAAGGGAGTCGCCGGGCTGATAACGTCCTGGTACTTTTGTGCGAAGGAATGCTTCTGCGGGTGTAAGAATGAACAGTGTAAAGGCGATAAGAAATCACCTCGAGTTACGGGCTGATGGTTTCCGGGTAGATGATGTATCCGGATCGATAGCTGCCCATGTGATGGAACTGCATCGTCGCGTGCGTCGGCTCAAGCACCATGATGCGGGGATCGAGGTCAGGATTTCGCCGGCTGTTCAGGCGCTAGCATTAACCTCGGAAGCTGGCCAGGAAGCCAGGGGCTGACGTCGGCAAGGATGCGCGACGGGCCCCTTATTTAATTATAGGCTCGACTTCGAGAAGTAGGGGAGTCGGCTTGTTGATTTTCCGCTGGAGATTCGGTGCAGTTTTTGGAAGGACTCAGATTCTATTAATGATTTGAATTTCATCAATTGTTCAGGCTGAGATGTGAACCGGGACAAGATTGAACATGAGCCGGTATTGTGCGAACCGCTGATGTCGACAGTAGGGCCCAAACCCGGTGAGATTGTTGTTGATGCGACGGTCGGTCACGGAGGGCATTCAAGTCTCATGGCCCAGGCCATTGGTGAAACGGGTCGGCTGATCGGTCTGGACGTGGATGTAGGGAATATTGAACGTGCACGGCAACGATTGACAGAAACGGCGGTATCGTTCCGGGGCTCCCATATAGACTTGATCCGAGCGAATTTTATCGATTTGGAACAAGTACTGGACTCCCTGGGGATTGAGACGGCGGATGTGATTCTGGCCGATCTCGGGGTGAGCACGGATCAGTTGTTGGATGAGTCGCTTGGTTTGACGTTTTCCCAAGACGCCCCGCTGGAAATGAGACTCGACGACCGCCTGACCACAACGGCCACCGACCTGATCAACTCGATGAGTGAAAAGGAGCTGGCTGGGTTAATTTACACGAATAGTCAGGAGCGTTATAGCCGGCGGATTGCCAAG
The DNA here is from genome assembly GCA_020346805.1 of Planctomycetota bacterium. Lineage (GTDB taxonomy): Bacteria > Planctomycetota > Phycisphaerae > UBA1845 > PWPN01. The sequence continues at coordinate 248,059 of CP070790.1, read as the reverse complement.
AGGATCTGTCAAGTTCGTCGCGAGAAACGGATTCGCAGGACATCCGAATTGGTTCGCATTGTGTGTTCGGCCCTGGGTGTTTCCGAGCAATCGTATGGTGGGAAAATACACCCGGCCACGCGCGTTTTTCTGGCTTTTCGGATTGCGGTAAATAATGAGTTGGACAATCTCAAGCTATTGCTTGAAGCTTCGGCGAAGCGGTTGTCTTTTGGGGGTCGGATTGCGGTAATAAGCTTTCACAGTGGTGAAGATCGTTTGGTCAAGAATGATTTTCGCCGGCGGCAAAAAAACGGCGAATATCAGATATTAACCAAGAAACCTGTGGGGCCGACGAGTGATGAAACCAGCCGCAATCCGAGATCCAGGAGTGCGAAGCTTCGAGTGGCTATGCGGCGGTAGGGGGCGGGAGTTACGGCATAATGTTACAAAAGACTCGTGACTGACAATCTATACCGACGATATATAGGGAGTCGAGATGGTTGCCGGATAGGGAAATAAACCTGCGGATTTTTGATAAACGGATTCCGAGTTTTTTGGATATGGAGGTTTTATGACGCGCGAGACGAAGATGGGATTGTTAATCGGTTTGGGAGTAATTGTGGTCTTTGCCGTGCTTCTCTCGCACCATAATCCGGTACCGCCGGCCGGTGACGGATTAGAGTTGGTTACCGAGAAGCCAGCGAGTGAGGAGAGTCGGATCGCGTTAGCACAAGACTCTGATACTATGGATACCGGCCGGGAATCTGAATATATGGTCGATGGGCAAGTAAGTTTTGTTGAACCTTCGGAGCTGGAATTTGATCAACCTTCGACCTCTGAGACGGTGCTGGTGGAAAATTTGCCTCGTCCCGGCGTATTGGATCCGGCGTTCGATGAAGTCAGTGATCCGTCGACCGGTGACAATGTTGTTTTGACCGATTTGCCCGCAACGGTTGAGTCGCCGGTATCTGTGGCCAGAGCCGATCGAATCGCCCCCCCTCTGGAAAAGCCGGTAGAGGAACCACAGCCCACACTGCACCATGAATCAGCGGAACAAACCTTGATATCTGAAATGTCGGACTCCCGAAAAGCCCCGGCGACGAAGAAGATTTTTCCGTCGAGGGAATATATTGTCTGCAAGGGGGACACTCTGGGACATATAGCTGAAAAAGTTTATGGAACCTCGCGTGCGGGGGTGTTGGATTTTCTTGCCAAGTCAAACAGGTCCCGCATCAAAAACAAGAACTTTGTAGTGGAGGGACAGAAATTGCAGACTCCGGAATTGCCACCGGAGTTGTTCGAAAGGGTAAAGGGATTGAATATTGTTAATATCAGCAAGTCGACACGTGCGATTCGAGTTGATGAGTTGCTGAAGGAACAACAACCGGTATCAGACAGTCGTCGAACTCCGGAATCTACCGATCCGGTTCAAGTGAAGGGTGATCCGGCGAAACAGATTGAAAAGGATGCGAACAAGCCCTTCAGATGGTATACAATCAAGCCTGACGATACGTTTATTTCTATTTCCAGGAAGCAACTGGGATCCTCGAAATATTGGCCGGAAATCAGGAAGCTCAATAAGAATATTAATCCACGAAAGATGATTCCCGGCACCAGGATCAAGTTGCCTCGGAAGCCGCCGATTTCGGAGGTTTCAATTTCGGAACAGACGTCAGCATGACCATAGCGCGGATGCTCGGATTGGCTATTATATTGACGGTGACAGGTATTGCCGTTGTGGCTATGCGTGTCGATCAGTGCCGGCATCTTCGCCAGGTACAGGAGTTGCAATTTCAACAGAGTGAATTGAAGCAGCGAATCTGGCAGCAGGAGATGGAGTTGGCTCGCTTGCGTTCGCCACAAATGATACGCGATCGGGCGGATCGATTGGATTTGGCAGCCGGTACCGGTAATCAGGGTGAGGTACAAGGCGTATCGCATATTCGCCGTTAAAGGGAGGGACATAGTCCATGCATTTGACCGATCAACGCATATGGATTTCAAAGGCGTTGATCGGACTAGTCTGCCTGATGCTGGGGGGGCTAATCGGACGCCTGGTTTACATTCACGCCCAATTAAGCCCGCAATTATTGGAGTGGTCGCACAAACGGCCGTGCACTGAAATCGAGCTGCCGGGGCGCCGGGGTACTATTCTGGATCGTAAATTTCGGGTTTTAGCCGGCAGTCATAATCGCTCCACGATTTATGCGGATCCCTTATTGGTTGAAGATCGGTCCAATACTGCCGAACGGCTGGCCGTAATATTAGACATGTCGGCGGAGGAGATAAGGAATCTGTTGGATCATCCCACCTCACCGCGATATGTGATTATTCGGCGACAGGCCGAACAGGTGGAGGCCGATACTATTGTGTCATTAGGAATTCCAGGTATCGAAGTCGGCGATGAACCAGCGCGAGTTTATCCTATGGGTATGTTGGCGGCTCATGTTCTGGGTTTTGTGGGCACAGATGGGAAGGGATTGGAAGGAATGGAATTGGCATTCGACAGATATTTGCGTCCCACCTCGGGTAAGCGGGTGGTATTCCGTGATGTGCGCAGACGGGCGATGTTTCAGGAGGAGGATTCTTATGTTCCTGCTCAGAACGG
>CP070790.1:239279-245372 GCA_020346805.1 Planctomycetota bacterium | reverse complement strand
GGATTGTAATCGGGAGGCCGGCTAAGGACAAGCCGACAAATTTCAATCAAAGATCCCGGCCGGTTCGGCGAATGGGTTGGATGTGCCTGGCTTTTCAATTGGCAAAACTTGAGACAACAGGCAAGGTTATGGAACACAATCGCCGTTACTGATTATATAAAAAGGGCTTATCGTCTTTGATTCAGACTCATCCGGTGTGACGGGTGTATACCGCACGCGGCACCGCTAAACGATGGATTCAATGCGGCTTCGAGAAGGTTGGTCAGTCAAGAATCAAGTCGGGCAAGCCGTAACCTCGCATTGTAGTGTTAATAATTTTAATTTGACCGTCTCGTTCCGAGATCGGGATCCATGCCAATCCCGTCACTCAGTATTAATCCCAACACGTACCATGGGTGAATAGATTATCACCCGGGGCAATGCTTATTGACGGGGGGATTTGGGGAGAGTTATACTCGTTTTTGGTCATGAATCCTGAAACCGTCAATCGCATATCGCTGGCGCAGGGAGATATCACCCAGCTCGAGGTCGATGCCATTGTTAACGCGGCCAATACCTCTTTACTGGGTGGGGGCGGTGTGGACGGAGCGATCCACCGGGAAGCGGGTGCTGAACTACTGGCCGAGTGCAGGACGCTGGAGGGCTGTGAAACGGGATCGGCCAAGATCACCAAGGGTTATAAGCTCAAGGCCAAACATGTTATCCATGCGGTGGGCCCGGTTTATCGCGACGGCAATTCGGGGGAGGCGGAGCTGTTGGCCGGCTGTTATCGTACCTCTCTTAAATTGGCAGCTCAAAACCAATGCAGATCGATTGCGTTTCCGGCCATCAGTTGCGGGGCCTACCGTTATCCGCTGGCGGAAGCGGCGAATATCGCCTTTAGCGAAACGATCAATTTTCTGAATTTGCACAGCAGAATCGAACAGGTGATTTTCGCACTGTATGATGAAAAGGCTTACAGCGTTTATCAACAGATCTGGCAAGAACTATGTAAGGCGGGCGCGGAGTAAGGCTCGTGAAACTCACCTGGCAACGTCGGCATCTTCATCTACATCATCCCTTCAACATTGCCAGCCGGCAATTAAGCAGCAATGTGGACAAGGAAGTACTGCTGGTGCGGATTGAGCATGGGGGTTATGTGGGTTGGGGTGAGGCGGCGCCGACTTGGTATTGCGGCCAATCGATGGAATCGGCGGAAGGAGTGTTTGCTCAAGTTCGAGCGATGCTGGGCGAAGATCCCTATGCGCTGGATACGATTCTGGATACGGTTTGGAGGACATTCAGCGACCAATCGGCCGCCGTCGCCGCCATTGACGGAGCCTTGCACGATCTGGTGGGCAAGTTAAGGAACATGCCGGTTTGGAAACGATTGGGATTAGATTCGTCAAAGGTGCCCCTGACTTCTATGACTATAGGCATCGATGATCTGGATACGATTGCCCAGAAGGTGCAGGAAGCGCAGGATTATCCGATTCTCAAAGTCAAGGTTGGAACCGAATGGGACGAAGAGGTTTTGAAAATTGTCAGACGGGAAGCACCGGACAAGGTTTTGCGGGTGGATGCCAACGGAGGCTTCAGGTCAGATGATGTGCTGGAACGGTGCCGACGTTTGGCAGAATATAAGGTCGAATTAATCGAGCAGCCGACGGCAGCCGGCGATGATGAAGTTTTGCCGGCAATAAGGGCCGAGCAAATTGCCCCGTTGATTGCCGACGAGAGCTGTCGGGTACTTGAAGAAGTTGAGGATTGTGTGGGAATATTCGACGGTATCAATATCAAGTTGAGTAAATGCGGGGGCATTCGTCAAGGATTAAAGATGATTCAGGCGGCACGTTCTGCGGGTTTGAAAGTTATGTTGGGGTGCATGGTGGAAACTTCAGTCGGTATTGCCGCCGCCGCCCAGCTTGCCCCGCTGGCGGATTATATTGATTTGGACGGCCACTTGCTGTTGGCGGACGATCCATTTGAGGGTATCGGGGGATGCGGCGGTCGACTTACCTTAACCGATCGGCCGGGGATTGGAGTGAGGGATCGCTAAAGGCCATATCATACCGGTGATCCGGAAACAATATAGGCCGATATTGCAGATTATCTTCTGGATGAATCGCCAACGGGCTGGTCGCTGGTATTATCGACGGTTTTAAAGGGAGCGGTGCATACTTTATTTCGGCCGGCACTCTTGGCGGCATAAAGGGCTTTGTCGGCCATTATTAACAGGTGATCGGGGGTGACCATTATCTTGCTTCGTTCGGCGACCCCCACGCTAATGGTTACACACAACTCTTTGTTTTCGAATTCAACCATGTTTGATTCGACGGCTTTACGCAGGCGTTCAGCGAGCTTGGCCGCCATTGGGGCAGTGGTATGGGCACTAATGATCAATAGCTCTTCACCACCGATACGACAAACAGTATCGCCGACCCGAGTATGTTTATTAATTAGTTTGGCCGTCTCCTTCAGAACGGCATCGCCGGCATTATGTCCATGCAAATCATTGATGCTTTTAAATTCATCAAGGTCAATCATCAGACAGGATAAAGGATGGCCGTGACGTTGAGCCATTGCCCAAAGATTGTTAAGTTGTTCCATGGCCTCGCGGCGGTTAGCCAATCCGGTCAGCTCATCGGTAGTGGCCATTTCCTGTAATCTGTTATTCAAGACAGCCATCTCAGCATTAACTTTGAGGACCTCGCGGTTTTTCTTGGCCAAATCCGCCTCCAGGTCGATGATGCGCACACCCGCTTTAACTCGGGCCAGCAATTCGCCACGGTGGAAGGGTTTGGAGAGATAGTCATCGGCACCGGCCTCAAATGCTTTAATTATCAAATTTTTATCGTGGCTGGCGGCCAGGATAATAATATAAACAAAACCAATGCCCTCGAATGAACGGATATTACGGCACAGATCCAACCCGTTCATCTGCGGCATTACCTGATCGGTGATGATGAGTTGCACTTCTTCAGAACGCAGAATATTCAAAGCTTCTTTTCCATCGATTGCCGAACATATATCATATCTGGATGCGGTCAGATACTCCTTCAGCATCCGACGGGTTGATGGATCATCATCAACAATTAATATTTTCTTATCCATTTTCACAAATACCTTATTATTCTTACTTCTTAAACAGCTTCAACGTCTCATTCCGCTGTAACCACTTCCAATCCATCTGTTTCAGGCCGACCTTCTTCGGGAACTGACTGCCTATTTATTTCATCGCTAAGTTCAAGGGATAACTTTTTTAATTCATCCTGACAGCTTACAAACGCCTCTACCAGATCCGGATTAAAACGGGAACCTGACTGTTCGCGAATAAATGCTGCCGCTGCTTCGTGACCGTACCCCAGTTTGTATGGTCTTCTTGAAGTCAAAGCATCATAGACGTCGGCGACGGCCAGTATTTGTGCCGGTAAGGGAATGCCATCACCGGCCAGACCGGCGGGGTAACCGGAGCCGTCGTATTTCTCATGGTGGTTGTAGGCAATATCCATACCCATCTTCAGAAAACCCTGGGTTCGGCCCTGCTCGATCAAGGCCTTTATTGTGTCACCACCGATGGTAACATGACGTCTCATGATCTCATATTCCTGTTCGGTAAGTGAACCTTTCTTAAGCAGGATTTGGTCGGGCACTCCCACTTTTCCGATATCATGAAGAGGTGAGGAGCGAACTATGGCATCAATGAACTCATCATCGATCAGGAAAGCATATTTCGGCATTTGCCCCAGCGTTTCACTCAGTAATCGGCAATAACTTTGAACTCTTTCAAGATGGGCACCGGTTTCCGGATCACGATGCTCCGCCAATTTTGCCAAAGCCAATATGACGGCGTCACGAGCCTCGTCCCGTTCCCGGAGACGAATCTGGTTCATCAAAGCGACGGCGGCAGATTCGGTAATAGCGGTTAATATGGCAATGTCCACCTCGTCATAACCTTGTTTATCGATTCGTTCGGTAACGTTAAGCACCCCAATGGGGCCGTGGTGCGAGTCAATGGCCATGGACATCAAAGGTATACTGGCAAAACATTCAGTGTCATAATGATTCTCGTTGTTGAAAGGCATTTGTCCTACATCATTAATTACAATGCATTTGGCATTGGAATAAACCAAGCCGGAGATCGGTTTTCCTACGGGCACAGATGTTCTCTGAACGATATTTGGAGAAATGCCGACGGAGGAGACGATGGTAAGGTTTTTTTGTTGTGCATCCGGCAACATCAATGAGACCCGTCGGCTCTGTAACATCTGGGCGGTAGTTTTTACCACGAGGTCGGCAACATCGACCAGGGAGTCCAGTCCGTTAAGCTCGGACACAAACTGATGGAGTCGGCGAATGGTGACCGTTCGTTCTTCGACTTGTTGCTCGAGGTTAACATCAAATTCTTGCCCTGTTTGCTCACCCCGCATCAAATGGGCGGACAAGGTTTGTTTGGCAGTCACCGGCTGATGATCTTCAATAATTTCGTTTACGGTCTTTTCCACCAATTCCGGCAGACACGGTTTATTAATAAAAAGAAAAACATCTTCCTGAAAGGGGGCAATCACGGAGGAGAGGAGTTCGGCCCGACCGGTCAGGGTAATTAAGAAAGTCTGGGGGGCAATTTTATGGGCCTGTTTTAAAAAGGCGGAGCCGTCCATGCCCAGCATATAGTAATTCGAAATCACCACCGCGAAGGGGCCCTGGCTTTGCAGTTTTTCCAAACCTTCCCGGCCGTTTCGAGCGGATATGATTTGGAATTTTTTCTCGAGTCGGAGGCACAGATCATCATCCGTGTCTCTTTCAAACTCGACGTACAGGATTTTCTGTCTAAAGTCCGTCATTTTTCAGTACCAGCTGGACACAATGAAAAGAATTGGCCCTCCGCCTGCATAATATGGGCCCCGTTTCTTATTTCACTGACGATCACTTAGGCCAAGGCCGATAACCACATACTTTCTACTCTCCAGATTCGGCCAATCTGGTTAAATACCTTATATCTACTCGTCATTTAAATAGGTGGCCTTGAGACTCGTCAGCACGGGGGGATTACATATAAGCGGAAAATTTTTTTCTATATCTGGGTCAGAGTACAGTAATTGATAATTGCGTATATTTTCGGACTGGTGTTAAGAATCCATCTCTGATTCGGTTTTCGTGCCAGCACAAAGAAGTACGGTTATGTTCTTGTTTTATCCTGCCACCGATTTTATCACGTGCCGCTGAAAATCAATTATTACTGTTGACATAAAAAATGCCCACAGTTGCTGTAACCGTGGGCATAAAATATTTTTTATCGGAGGTTTACGTTTGGTTACCCGCAGTGCATTTTATGGGTCGAATCATCATGGTACGGAAATCGACCGAACCGTGATTGCCCTGGATTAAAATCGGACCGGATTTACTGTAATCCTTACCCAATCCACCCGGAGTTATGCGAGTAAGCTCGACATTATCGAAGACCTGGTATCCGTTAAGGACAACGGTGAGCTTCTTTCCTGCCAGCTTGGCATAAACGGTCTGCCATTCACCGGCTTTTCGGCTGACACTTTGGGGTACGGCCAGCAGGCCATAAATAGCCCCGTTAATGTGTTTGCTGTTTTGTTTACGTTTGTCGCCGAAACTGTCCAGGATTTGAATTTCATAGCATCCGCGGAGATAAACGCCGCTGTTGCTGCCGGGAGGGATGCGATATTCATAATATATTTCAAAATCATCGAATTTTCGTTCGGTGTATATATCCGTTCCGGGGTGGCCGTGAAGCGCCGTATTGACCATCACGCCATCGACCACCTTCCATGACATGGGGACATTTCTTTGTTTTTGTATCCAACCGGTGAAATCCTTGCCGTTAAAAAGAGCAATCCAATTTTTGTCACCAGGCTTAGGAGCGTTTTCAGGATCAAGGTAAGTAATTTTAGTATCTATCCCGTTACAACCAATTCCGCCAACCACCACCGCGACTAGCAGATTGATTATTGCCCATTGTCTACACGCACGATAAATCATTTTTTAGTCTCCCGAACATTCATAAACTGTCGAATTTTCTATAAGTTGCCGCTCCAGTTTTATAGCACATCAGGCAATTCGTAGCCTTTGCGATATTCCCGGTCC
>CP070790.1:232115-239179 GCA_020346805.1 Planctomycetota bacterium | reverse complement strand
TCGTGCAACGCATAAAATGCCCGAACCACCAGATGATTGACCGCATAGGCCCAGATCCCCAGGGCATACATAAACAAAGCCAATGACACTCGATCCACGCCGGCATCCCATTCCGCAAACTCTCCTCGATTTAACAATACCGCAACCAGCGGCTTGCGAATTAAAATCAAACCAACCAGACACGGCAAACCTTCAAAAGTGGCCACCCCTATCCCCCGCGACAAAGTCTGTCCCAACCCCGGCATATCATCCTCTGCCGAATGTCTACTCAAAGCCGGGAAAATCGCCGTAGCCAAGGCAATTGCAAATACTCCCAACGGAAACTGATATAACCGCTGGGCATAGTACAAAACGCCTGGACCTACCCGTTCCAATCCACCGGCCGGATCAATCTGCTCTTTTACAAACCACCAGGCAATCAAGGCATCCAACAAAGTATTAATCTGCACCGCACCCAAACCGGCAACCATCGGCAACATGGTAATCGCGATTCGGCGAATCGCCGGATCGTTAACCTCCAAACTCAATCGCATACGCAAACCGCAGCGCCGAACCGCAAACCACTGCCAGACTAACTGCACCATACCGGCCACAATCACCGCCGCCGCCAATAGCACAATCTCTTTGCGGTGACCACCCGGAACAATCCATTTCCCACCCAGTGCCGCCGTTATCATGAACACGTTAAGAATAATCGGCATGGCCGCCGGTAGCGCGAAGCGACCGAAAACATTTTGCACGCCGCCCAAGATCGCAACCGTACAGATGAAAATCAGATAGGGAAGCAGCAGCCCGGCCAAAGTCAAGGTAAGGGCCGTATCGTCTACCGAGCGGTAATATAAAAACAGCCCGGCCACTACTATTTCAGCCACAACACATACAGTCACCAAAATGGCAAGAAGCATCCCTACAAGTCGACCAACCAGGGCATCGACTGCTGTATGACCATTACGAGTCAGTGTTTCCGTCAATACCGGAATACTGGCCGCCGATAATGCCCCCTCTCCAAAAAGCCGACGAAAAAGGTTGGGAACCTGAAAGGCTAACGCAAATGCCGACCACACCCCTCCCAAACCAAATGCATGGCTACAACACATGTCCCGCACCAATCCCAAGATGCGCGACAACAGCGTTAAAAAACTAATCATCCGAGCGGAACGCAATATCTTTGACATAAATGATGACGATACCGATTATTACAGTAATCCTCAAGGAAACTCGTGAGACAATAATATCATCACAAACTTCATCCTGGCAGAATACCTGGAATTACAGGGAAGGAAGTCGGCGTTTCACCGCTGGGTTGTGTTGTAACCGTATGGCGACGTATAAAATCGTTGGCGTATGCTCGTAAAAATTCATTACTTTCAAACATCGACAACAACGATTGCATAGCAGCCCACATCTGCTGAGGATCCTCGAGAATCTCTTCCAGTATGGAAAGATGCTCTTGGGCCGCTGAATCATCCCCCTTTTCCAACGCAATCTGAATCGCTACTAATCTGGCATTGGAAAAATAAGGCACTAATTCCAGACTACGTTGCAACCAGCGCTGAAAAACACTCGGACGGCTGTCGGGTGGAAAAATCATAAATCGCTTACATAACTCCAAGTAACCATATCCTATGTTGTGTTGTACCTGTTTAGGTGAATCCTTACCAACCACTAACTCAATTTCCGAACGGGCACCGGCCTCATCGTCGGCAGCAAGAAGATATAACGATAATTCTTTACGTAACATCTCCAATTGCCTATCACGATCCCCGAACTGCGGCCAGGCATCAATCGCTTGTCGACAGGCCTCTACTGCAAACTCCGTTTTATCCGGCCGGGATAACAAAAGGTAACGAGCCTGTTCGATACGGGCATGAGAGACCGCCAAAGGAAAACGACTGCCGATTCGCACGGAAAGCTCCGCCGCCTTACCCGCTAACAAAGAGGCCCTATCGAATTGTCGGTTCAACTTATACGCCACCGCCGCCAGACGAAACGTCTCCGGAGCATAAGGATCGTAAACCTCCAAATTATCTTTCCATGATATGTCATCCGGAGCGTTCAACGTCCCCTCAGCTTTGGCCAACAATCCGTTCATAACCTCCTCAAAACCAGGCTCCGCCATCATCGCAGATAAAACAGCTTCCACACCGTTAATAACCGGACCGCTCCGCAACGGTATACGTAATAAATCAATCCGATAATCGACAGGACGCGCAACAGACAATCGGCATAAACGTAAACCGACTTCCGCATTTAACCGATTAACTGAATATTCCCGTTCCATCCAACTGGCCGCCTGGGATATATTGTCTGTCCCAAACATAAATGAAGTGGGCGGTTCACGAAAACCGAGTTTTGTCTCAATCGAATCCAATTCCTGCCGACGGAGATAAGAATCGGACACAATACCCGCCACATAAGCGTGTCCCGGAATTCGGCTCAACAAGGCCTCAGCTTCCCTCTCACATCGATCGAAATAACGACGGCATTCTCTTGCATCCTCCTGCACTATCTGGAGAATCCGCAATCGGTTGGTTTGTGGATCGGAAAGCCGTTTGAGCGTCTCCCGCATCTGGTCAAGTCGATAGGCTCCCGCCTCATATGAAACCTGAATCCCTTGAAAAGATGCTGTCACACGTTCCGTAACAGACAATCTTCCAGTCGTAGCGATATCCGACTTGCTAAGCGCTTCATCCCATTGGCGTTTATCGGCATGGGTGAAAATGGCGTAACTAGCCAGCGCCCCTTCCCAGTCACGCGACACCACCGTGACTATCCCCCCAACGGTTATAAACGCCCCAATAAGCCCCGCTATACGTGTAACCCGACCGGGGGGACGTGTTACACGCGACTGAGGTGAATTCGATTCTTCCGACATGCCCCAGATAAATCCTATCAATGCATAAAAAACCACTGGCAATCCCGGCATACGCAAGGCCACGTCGGTACACTCTTCTACTATGAGGGCTATAAAAGCCGACAGCATACCTATTAAACAAAACCGTTCGGCAGGATTCCTTATCCGACGCAAACCAACCGTTCCCGCCCAGAAGGTCATACACAATACAACAACCATCAATGCAAAACCTATCGCTCCCAGATCGGCCAAAATCTCTAGCCATTCGTTATGGGCATGCCCCAGCAGTTCGGAAGGAAAGGCAATAGGATCCTTTTCCGCATCAGCCAATGACATTTCCTGGGCTAATAACATATAGCTGCCCTGACCTTTACCAACCACCGGGCTCTCCAAAAAAAGCTTGCCTTCATAACGCATGCTATGAAAACGCAATCGTATCGTCGCCCCCCGTCCACCCTCCATCTGTGACAACTGGGACATAAACCAAAAACCGCCCGCCACCAAAACTAAAACTATGACCGCCCCAAAAAACAATCGGTATCGCTTGGGCAAAACAAAATAAATCGCTACCGCCAAACCCGCCGCCAGACCAACCAACGGACCCCGTGAATAGGAGAGCTTGAACGCCCACAGCAATATCATCAAAGCAACAGCTGCCCCAATTATCAACCACCAGGAATACCACACACCTTTAGGTCTCGGCCGAAGCGGATCGGCAGGCAATCCCCACCCGCCAACCGAACTAAACATACCTTGAACCGCACCAATTAGCGTACAAAAAGCCAACATAAGTCCTGGTAATAGACAAGCAGCCAGAAATATAGGATTGCCGATCGGAAATTTAAGTCTTTGATATGGATTACGCTCGTAATAATACCATATACCCAGTATTGCGGTAATCACCAGCACAATAAGCATGGTTCCGGCTGCCCCCCGTGCCCCCTTCCGCCCCAACGTCCTACCTAGAACTACTGCCCAAACCGTTACCATAAGCTGACGCAATCCTTCACCAAAGGCTGCCGTCGGCCAAGGAGACCAAAGGACACTGAGCAACGACCACAAAGCAAATAAGACTAATGTTAACTGGGCGGCCTTCGCCGCAGAAAAATCAATCCCCAACCTTTTAACCTCGCCGGTCTGACCGAAGTAAGACTTGCCGGAACTTAATGACAATTCCTGCTCTTGACCTCTGACTCGTAAATACCACGCCACCGCCCCAGCCAACAATGCCGCCGCTGCACCCAGACCCTGGATAAGCCATTTAATCTCGACTCCTCGTGGCGTCGGATAATTGTAGTTAAAGGACATTAGCTCAGTAATGATCCTCAGAATCGAACCTGGCTTCCAAGGTTGATGGCCGGCTTCCATTCCCTCTACCGAGCTGATCAACAGGCAACTGGATACCAGTGTTACCGCAACAATGGCGATCATCACTCGTTCCAGAGTGGTTAGAACATTTCGTTCGGATTCAAAATCGCTTCCCATAGTATCATCCAATGTTGAAGATATGTTTGAATGCATTCGGATAATACCTGTTACATCAGCTCACACCTAATCCAACACTCCGCCCTCACGGTTTACCTGACACGACCACCCAAATAACAAATCACTGAGTCGATTAAGATAAATGAATACTTCAGCACGTACCTTTACTGATCGGGAAAGTGCAACAACCGAGCGCTCGGCTCTTCGACAGCAAGTCCGGGCTATATGTAATCGGCTTGCCAATTCCGTCCCCCCTGGAATAACGAATTTATTGATCGGTCCGGTAATCTCACTGGCCTCATCGATCCAGGTTTCCAATTGTGAACAATGCTCCCGGTTGACGGTTGGAAAAGAGTACGTATCCTCGGCTCCTGCTGGCCTAGCAAGTTCCGAACACAATAAATACAAATCATGTTGGATTCTCTCTATGCGCGAAGCAAGCAACCTTGAATCGCAAATACATCGGCACCAACCCAAAAACGAATGTAACTCATCCAGATCACCCAAGGTAATTATCCGCGGATCGTCCTTTGGGACGCGGATACCATTGAAGAGAGATGTCTCCCCCCCGTTACCGTCTTTTGTGTAGTAACTCATTTTTTACCTTATTCTGTGTTAAATGTCCTCTTGATATAAAGCATATATCTTACCGGACTTATGTCCATATGACATGTTAGATTGCAATATTACTGTATAAAAACATCTTGATTGTTACTAGATAAATAATCTACTCTATATATTAAGCTGTCCCATAATAACCGCACATTGGGAAGCTGAAAATACATTCGTGTATGATACGTTGAGGAATAGCCAATTGCTAACCTCAAAACAACCGACTACTGTCTACAGGTGATTAATCACCATTTGTCTGGGGGGCTTTCGTTTCGTAAAATTATCTATGTGTAACCAACAAAACAAAGTGCATTCTGGCTTTCAAGGCCAGGCTATAAGAATACTATACCTGGTCTCGACGTTTGAAATCAAAACAGATACCAAATTGCTATACCGACTGATTAGCCATTTGGATAGAGAGCAGTTTAAACCGGCCATCGCCTGCATATATGGGGGCGGGGAAATGATGCAGAAGTTCACACAACTTGGCATACCTACCTTCAACCTGGACTCTCCCCACCAAATCAGCCCAAGGACACTACTGAGGGCATACCGCCTGATACGTAATTTTGCTCCGCATATCGTGCATACCTATCTGCTAAGGGCTGATCTTTATGGGGCATTTGCTGCAAGATTGGCCGGGGTGCCAACCATCCTCACAACTGGCTGTGCCATCGGACCATATCGACGAGAAAAGACCAGGAAAACTGATAAACTACTCGACTTAATTTGCAGATTATCTGCCACCGATGCCCTTGCGGTCAGTAACGCGGTACGCAACGATATGATCAAACACCTCCATTGGCCCCCCAATCGTGTAACCGCGATTCACACTGGAATAACATTCAAGCATAACTTATCCGATAACTCGGCTCAAAAAAGCATTCGCCAACAATTACAAATACCCGAGTCCGTTCCCTTGGTACTTACCATCGCCCGCTTGAGTTACGAGAAAGGAATCAACGTCCTTGTTCAGGCCGCTGCGGTCGTACACCGCCAAATGCCCTCCGTCCACTTTGCCGTAGCGGGAAATGGGCCTATGGAAAATAATCTGCGAACCCAGATCCGTACTGCCGGTTTGGATCAGGTAGTACACTTACCGGGATTTCAGAAAAATATTGACAAAATACTGGCTGCAGCCGACCTATTCGTCCTACCCTCGTTAATGGAAGGCATGCCTATCGCAATACTCGAAGCATACGCCGCTGAAAAGCCGGTAATCGCAACTGCCGTAGGTGGATCGGTCGAAGCCGTCGAACACAACCATAGCGGGCTTCTCGTACCCCCCAATGACGCCGATTCAATGGCATCGGCAATTGTACGTTGTTTATCCGACGAATCTTTGCGCAACCGTCTGGCTCGTGATGGTCGTAGCTGGGCGGAAAAACGCTTTTCCGTCGATGTTGTCGCCCAAAAATACGAAACCTTGTATGAACGTCTGTATCGGGACCGGACCAGTAAAAAGAATTCTCTAATAACCAGGAGCAACTTGGGTGATTCAGTTGCCAACACAATTTGACCTGCCCGCTCCGATAAATATTTGCGGGCTGCCCATTCGACCTATTGATCAGAAGCAACTGATCGAGACATTAATCGGGCGGGCCCAAAAACGTATTCGGACCCGCGTACACTATCTTAATTCACATACTTTTAATATCAGTATGGATAATCCGGATTTTTATAAAATTTTGGCCACCAGTGATCTGTTATATGCCGATGGAATGAGTGTCGTTTGGGCGGGCCGGTGGCTTGGCTACCGAATTCCCGAAAGACTGACCGCCGCCGACTACTTCGAAACCTTTTGTCGGCGCTGCGACCGATGGTACTGCTCCGTGCCGGTGCTCCGGTGTCGGGAGTCTCCGTCTCGTTGGGGGCTGCTGTCCCAGGCGCGCCGCTGTCGGGCGGGCCTGATTCGGTTGGCGTGGAGACTGTCGGAGTGCCAACAGTGGCCCTGACGGGGACGACATCCGGGTCGACGTGAGGAGTCGGCGCTGGGTTCTTGCATGGACGGCCGACGGCTATCTGTCCGCCGCGCAGCACCCCATCGAAGATTCCGTCGCCGTCCTGGTCGCCTATATGCTTGCCGCCCATTTCGGTGAGGGTCGGGCCATAC
>CP070790.1:229406-232015 GCA_020346805.1 Planctomycetota bacterium | reverse complement strand
GGTTCGAGTTCGAGGATGCCAACCAGACAGTCTCCGGCGGTGTCGAGCAGGGAGCCGAACCGGGTGGTTCGTTCCGGTGATTCGAATAGAATTAATCGAGGTGGTGGATTTCAGAGTGGGGGAACGGTGGTTCCGTCGGCAGTTACCAGGAATCGTGGCAGCAGGGAGGGGGCGAGGTCGGCAGCGGTTACCAATCTTCATAATACGAACAGGAGTGTGACAGCGCACGGTTCGCGTTTAGTGCCCGTACAACGGCAGGCGCATGCGGTCAGGACCACGCCTGCATGGCATGGGGCGTCGCGATCTTACAGCACGTTTTCACATCCGAGTCTGATTTACCGACACCCGCGAGTCGGCACACATTGTTATCCCCATAGACGGCCCTACTACCATCGACCCGGTTGTTTGCCACACTTCCGGAGGCATTGTTCCAGGTTTTCATGGAGTTTCGGCTTCTGTTCGCCATATTTCCTGTACCCAAGTTACCCGTATTATAGCTATCCGGTTTACACATGGCCTTCTTATGTGGTCAGTCAGCCGTCCTATTACAGAGAAGTGTATGTCGATCGTTATATCGATCGCGGGGGTGAGGGATACGTTCGCGAATATGAAGATTCCTGGGACGACGGTTCTGCGAGGGTTCCGGCGGTTGAGCAGCAGGAACGCGAGGTGGCGGAAGTGGTTGTTCCGCAAGATGAGGGTGATAGGGGTGAGGGTGGTCCGCCCGTGCCGGACGAGCGAACTCAGGAGTTGATGACGGATGGTATTCAGGCATTTACCGACGGCAAGTATGAGACGTCGGCGCAACTTTTCCTTTCAGCGGCGATGAGGGATAAGGGTAATTTGGATGCCATCCTGGCCTATGCGGTGGCCCGATTTGCTACGGGAGATTATTCGATATCGGCAGATGAGATCAGGCGCGGGATTGGGCTGTTTCCACCGGCGGTGGACTCGGTATTCAATATCCGGGATCGCTACGGCAACCAAGAGGATTTCGAGAAACACGTAAGAATACTTGAGAAATATGTCAGCAGTCACCCGGATGATGTTAATGGGTGGCTGGTGTTGGGATTTGTTCGACACTTCAGCCATGACCGGGCGATGGCGGCCCAGGCGTTTGAGATTCTGAAGGAGCGCTCGCCCAAGGATGCAAAACTGGCGGATGTATTTCTGAATGCCAGACCGCTGGAGGAGATAATGGCGGCGCTGAAGGAAGAGATGTCCTCAATGGAGGGGCAGGAGAATCAGCCCCAGGTAGAGTAAGGGAAGTGGGGAATAGGATTTAGAACTGAAATTATTGATTTGGGGTGTTGGAAACACGTCAGAATCCGGGGGATATGTATCACTGGCGGTACGTCTTTTTCATTATCGCTCGATCCGCTACAATGCCCGATCTAGATATGAGCCAGTATTGAAAACCGGCTGAGTTGACCCAGTCGGGGAGTATCTGTTGATGTATTTACGATACTGTGATTTGTTAATTTGAATAGATGGGTATTGGATTGGCAATGAAGACCTGCGATCAGATTCGACGCGAGTTTATTGAGTTTTTTGAGGGTAAGGATCATACGGCGGTGTCCTCAGCGCCGGTGGTGCCGATGGACGATCCGACCTTGATGTTCACCAATGCGGGGATGAACCAGTTCAAGGACATTTTTTTGGGTACGGGGAGCCGATCCTTTTGCCGGGCGGTGGATAGTCAGAAGTGTATACGTGTTTCGGGCAAGCATAATGATCTGGAGGAAGTAGGACGCGATACGTACCACCACACATTTTTTGAGATGTTGGGTAACTGGTCTTTCGGAGACTATTTCAAACGTGAGGCCATCGCCAGGGCATGGGAGCTGCTGACCGAGGTGTGGGGATTGCCGAAGGACCGGATGTATGCCACGGCGTTTGAAGGTTCCAAAAAAGAGGGCCTTGAGCCGGACGATGAGGCGTCGGAACTTTGGAAGGGAGTAACCGATATCGATCCATCACACGTGTTGTGGGGAGGCAAAGAAGATAATTTCTGGGAGATGGGGGCTATCGGTCCTTGTGGGCCCTGCAGTGAAATACATATCGATCTAACGCCGGATGGTTCGGGCCGCGATCTGGTTAATGCGGGCGATCCGCGGGTGATCGAGGTCTGGAATCTGGTGTTCATGCAGTATAACCGTGACGAGTCGGGGAAGCTGACTCCGTTGTCGGCAAAGCATATCGACACGGGGATGGGATTGGAGCGTATAGTGGCTGTCCTGCAAGGCAAGTATAGTAATTACGATACCGATCTGTTCGCGCCGTTGATGGATCATATTGCCGAACTTACCGGGAAGAAATACAGAGGTAAGGTGGGTAAGGGTGCGGAGATTGATAATGGATTCCGGGTGGTTGCGGATCATGCCCGGATGCTTGCCTTTGCCATTGCCGACGGGGCCAAGCCGAGTAATGACGGTCGGGGTTATGTTTTGCGTCGGATATTGCGGCGGGCGGCACGATTCGGTCGGCAGCATCTGGATCTGCACGAGCCGTTTATTTACGAGCTGGTACCTTCTGTAGCCGAGACGATGTGAAATGCCTTTCCCGCATTGGAAGAGCATTCGAATCGGGTAGCGGATATGGTACGGGAG
>CP070790.1:225282-229306 GCA_020346805.1 Planctomycetota bacterium | reverse complement strand
CGATCAAAGTTGAGGGTATTTTTGGGAAAAAATAGGGTTGCATGGCACGTAAGCCTTGATATACTCGGCAATCTATCGCCCTTTGCGATACCATGCGGGTGTAGCTCAGTGGTAGAGCGTCACGTTGCCAACGTGAATGTCGTGGGTTCAAATCCCATCACCCGCTTATTTTAGTATGGCCAAGAGCGATCGCAGGATACCGGCTATTTCAGGCCAGGCGTTGGCTGCGATTGCCGAATGCAAACCAATCGGTTTTGCCGGGCCCAGCGACCAACGTCTGGCGGCGCGGCAGCGGCGGTTGGTTTTTTATTTTTTACCTATTTGACCATCCACTCGCCGGTCTTTTGTTTATTTTTCAGTTCACACGGGCTGTGACGTGGTTAATGAGTTATAATCCGGTCGGTGGGAGTGTTTGGGATCAAGTTGCAATTATTGCATTCGCTTTGAAAGAGAGGGCTCCATGGTAGATGAAGATATCCAGGATCCGCAGGTTGATGAAATTGACGAGGCTGAGGAAGTCGAGGTTGAAGAAGAGAAAAAGTCTTTGGAAGACAGGCTTACCGAGGCGGTTGAGGTCGAGGTTGATGACGTCGGTTCACTTCGCAAAAAGGTTACCATCACCATCCCGCGGGAGACCCTCGACGAAGAGATCAACGAGCAATACGGCGAGCTGCGGCGGGAAGCGTTGGTCCCCGGCTTTCGCAAAGGCAGGGCGCCGCGGCGATTGCTGGAAAAACGTTTCGGTAACGAAGTAAACGAAACGCTGGTGCAGCAATTGGTGGGTGCGGGTTATAAGGTGGCCACGGAAAAGGAGGATCTTAAAGTAATTGGCGATCCGTTGATATGGGTTCGAGAGGAGGGTGCCGAAAGCGAGACGCTGGTTGAGGTAAACAAGGCCATCGATGTGATCAAGATTCCCGATGATGGCTCGCTGGCATTTTCGTGTGAAGTTGAGGTACGGCCGGAGTTTGAATTGCCGGAAGTTGAGGGCATTCCGATAGAAAAGCCGGTATTGACCGTCACCGATGAGGATGTTGATACTCAAGTCAAACGGTTATGTGCCATGCGGGGTACTTACGAGGCGGCTTCCGACGGCAAGGTTAAGGCGGATGATATGTTAACCGTCGATCTGACCGTGACTTCCGACGGTAGCGAGCTTAAGAAGGACGAGCAAGTCCGCTTGGCGGCCCGGCCTCAGGTTGTAGAAGGTATAACGCTTGAAAAACTGGGTGAAGTGCTGAGCGGGGCCAAGGTTGGTGATGTTCGGAGCGTCTCAGCCGACATTCCTGATGATTACACAAAAGCCGAATTTCGGGGCAAGCAAGCGGATTTTGAGATCGCGATTCGAGATATTCAGCGTTTGAAGGTGCCGGAGTTTGACGATCAGTTTGTCAAGGGTATTGGATTTGAGACCCAACAGGAAGTACGGGACTGGCTCAAGAGCGATCTGGAAAGTCGGCTGGTTGAGCAGGTTCGTCAGGCGATGGCCGGTGAGGTATACAAGTATCTGCTGGATAAGACTGAATTTGAGCTGCCGGAGAGATTGTCCGAACGTCAAACGGATCGGGTAGTGGCCCGTCGCATGCTCGAGCTTTATCGCCAAGGGGTACCGCCCGCCGAAGTTGAAAAGCATATGGATGAGATGAGGACCAGTGCCCGCGAACAGGCGGCTCACGATCTCAAGTTGGCGTTTATTATGGAAAGTTTGTCCGAGAAGTTTGAGGTTGAGGTCACTGAGGCGGAGATCAATGGGGCGATTGCCGCCATAGCCCAGCGTCAGGGACAGCGGTTTGATCGGGTGCGGGATCAGCTTATCAAGCAGGATGGGATTGCGAATCTTTACGTGCAGTTACGGGACGAGAAGATCGTGGAGCAACTGATCGAAAAGGCCAAGATTACGGAAAAGGAGCCGGAAAAGAAGAAAGCCAAAGCAAAGGAAAAGAAGACCTTGGCCGATAAAACTACAAAAAGCCGCCCGAAGCGCAAATCTCCGGCCAAGACGAAGGGAAAGAAGGCCGACGATTTTGCCGACGAAACATAAGGGCGCGGCAGGGCGGTTTGGGGGGGACGGATTATCGACAATGGTGATATTGACAGTCAATTATTTGGAATGACAAACCGTTGAATGGAAAGGACCCTATGAACCATCCTGATGAGCTTTTACGATCCATCAATCAGCAGACGGTGCCTTATCAACGTTATCGGGAGATGTCGATTGAAGACATGCTGCTGGAGAACCGAATCATTTTTCTGGCAGGCCCGATATCGGAACGGACGGCCAGCATAGTGATTATGAGACTGCTTTATCTGCAGTCGATCAAGAAGGATCAACCGATCAATTTGTACATCAACTCGCCCGGGGGTCTGGTTGACCAGACGTTAGCCGTCTACGATACCATGCAGTTTCTGGGTTGTGATGTGGCGACTTATTGCATCGGTCAGGCGGCCAGCGGTGCGGCCATTATCCTGGCGGCGGGTACCAAGGGTCAGAGGTATGCATTACCCAACGCCAAGGTGATGCTGCATCAGCCTTACAGCGGGATATCCGGCCAGGCGGAGGACATCCGTATCCAGGCGGAAGAGGTGTTGAAGGACAAAAAGCTGCTCAATGATATATTGGCCAAGCACACCGGCCAGGATTCGGAGAAGATCGCCCGCGAAATCGAGCGCGATCGGTTCATGAATGCTCAAGAAGCGTTGGAATACGGGATTGTCGACGAGATATTATCCGAACCCGAAACAGACAAGAAGAAGAAAAAGAAGGCTTGATTGTTTTTCCAACGAATGTACCGCATGATGAGTGGAAAATTTTGAAAGGCAGTGTTGCAAAATAGGAATTATTTATGAGTTCGAATACATTAGTGCCAATCGTTGTAGAAAAAACCGGTCGCGGGGAAAGATCGTACGACATTTACTCGCGACTGTTAAAAGATCGTATTGTATTTCTGGGGGGGAACATCGATGACGATGCCGCCAACGTGATCATTGCTCAGATGCTGTTTCTTTCCAATGAGGACAGTAAATTACCGATCAGTTTTTATATTAACACACCGGGAGGGTCGGTATCGGCGGGTTTGGCGGTTTACGATACCATGCAGTTTTTGCGGTGTGAGGTACATACCTTCTGTATCGGTATGGCCGCCAGCATGGGGGCGGTACTGATGTCCGGGGGGACCAAGGATAAACGGTATGTTCTTCCGAATGCGCGCTTGCTGCTGCATCAACCGCTGATCGGGGGGGTGCTGGAAGGGCCGGCGACGGATCTTTCGATTGAGGCGGCGGAGATTATTAGATTACGTCAATTGCTCTACCATTTACTGGCCAAACATTGTGGCAGGCCGATCGAGGAGATCGAAACCGATTGCGATCGTAATAAGTGGCTCAGTGCCGATGAGGCTATCGAATATGGTCTGGTTGACTTTATTCTGGAGCGTGCCCCTGAGCCGCTGACCCGTGCGAAAGATAACGAGGAATAATTAATTAAGGTAACGGGGTGCCGGAGTATTACCGGTGCGACGCTGGCGAATTGATTCACATCTGATTGTTATTATGTTGATTATAGCTGGTTTGTTATCGGCGGGGGGCTGTAATTTTGTGCCCGGGGAGAAGTTTCAGGCCACTCAGCGCGAACTTCAGTTGACCCAGGAAAAGGCACGTGGTCTGGAAACAAAAATAGCCGACCAGGAAGAAACCATCGGTACTTTGCAGGCCCGGATTGCCGAGCTGCGGGAGATGGATGTCAGCGATCTGGACAAGCTTATCGTACCGGTGAGAATCGAGTTGGAAGGACTATCCGGCGGCTATGACGATGATGGCAAGGCCGGTGACGACGGAATTGTATTGTATGTCCAGCCGATCGACTGCGACCAACATGTGATTAAGGCCGCCGGTTCGTTAAAAGTTACCTTGTACGACCTGGCCAATCCGCCCGATGAAAATCAGATTGCCGAATACAGTTTCAACGTTCCGACGACCCGCTCGTTTTGGTACGGCCGAATGTGGACCCATCATTTCACCGTCCGCT
>CP070790.1:222579-225182 GCA_020346805.1 Planctomycetota bacterium | reverse complement strand
GATTAACCAAAACCTCCAGATGAAGCTCACCCATCCCACTAATCAACATTTGCCCCGTTTCCTCGTTGATTCTATATTCAAATGTGGGATTTTCTCTGGCCAACATGGTCAGTGATTCCTTCAACTTGTCTCTATCCGCCGAAGATTGAGGCTCAATGGACATACTGATTACCGTTTCGGGAAATTCAATCTTTTCCAAAACAACCGGATGTTTGGCCCCGCATAATGTGTCGCCGGTTAATGAATGTTTTAGACCGGCAATGGCAACGATATCACCCGCCTCCGAGGATTCAAGCTGTTCACGTCTCTTGGCAAAAACACGAAACATCCGGGTTACATTTTCCTTACAGTTTCTGGCCGGATTGAATGCCCGTGTTCCAACCTTAAGCACGCCCGAATATATGCGCACAAAGTAAATGTCTAACGATCTTTCCGCAACTACCTTAAACACATAAGCCACCAACGGCCCTTGGGCATCGCAGGGAAACTCAATAGGCTCATCCTTCACCTTTTTACGGGCTGATTCGGGAACCTCTCCGATCACCGGAGGCATATCCAGCGGACATGGTAAATAATCAACTATCCCGTCCAACAAACGCTGAACACCAATATAGTTCAGTGCCGATCCACAAAAAACCGGTTGTAATTGATCCGCAATTGTAGCCTTTCTTAACTGTGCCCGTAACTCTTCTGCACTTATAGGTTCATCGTGTATAAACTTCTCCATCAAATTGTCGGAGGTTTCCGCTACCAGTTCCTCAAGGGTATGGCGTGCATGCCTGACTTGCTCTTCCAACTCCAGAGGGATGGGGCGTTCCTCGAACTGGGAGCCGAGCTTCTCCTGTCTATAGTAAACCGACTTCATTTCCAGCAAATCTATAATCCCCTCGAAATTATTCGCCGCTCCAATAGGAATCTGAACCGCTACAGGTTTCGCCCCCAGCCGATCACGTATGGAGCGAAACGAAGCCTCGAAATCCGCACCAACCTTGTCCATCTTGTTGACGAAGCACAATCTGGGCACATGGTATTTATCCGCCTGACGCCAAACGGTCTCCGACTGCGCCTCAACCCCTTCTTTGGCGTCGAACACAACTATGGCCCCATCCAACACACGAAGCGATCGCTCCACTTCTGCCGTAAAATCCACATGACCCGGTGTATCAATAATATTGATCGTATAGTCGCGCCAGAAACAACTAACCGCCGCCGAGTATATGGTAATTCCCCGTTGTTGCTCTTCCTGATCAAAATCCGTAATCGTCGTACCGTCATCAACATCACCCATACGATGGGTTTTACCGGTGTAGTACAGAATACGCTCCGTGGTGGTCGTTTTGCCGGCATCGATATGGGCGGCTATACCAATATTACGAACCTTGTGAAGATCAATTGCCACAATAATGCTCCATAACCATAAAAAATTATCGTATTAAGATATCGTAATCCCCTAATAGAAACCAGCACGTATCATCCATATTTTAAAAACGGGGGTTTATCGTTAGAATGCGCCATGTTGCACATCCACCGCAAATTATCCGCGTTTATCCTCGTTGGATGACAAGATATAGGGAAATACTGATATGAAATACCCAGCACTTGCTCCCCAACGATCCAAATGCGGAATTTGCAGGTTACGTTACCACCGATTGGCTTATATATAATTGGCGGCCTTGGTGATGGGCCTCACTACCCAATTACCCGCTGCGACCGCCAGGGAGGCGGCTGGTAATCAGTACATCCCACAAAGCATGTCGCTTGCCGGCCGATAGGCATTCTTTGCGATCCTAAGCACCCTGCTTCTGCTGATTACCCCACTGAATTTCATGCCAATTGGCAATGTTGGGATCTGTTAAACCAATCGAGGGTAATGGTGCTGGATGACTTTGATCCCAACTCCCGCCCCATCATCATGAACCCAACACCATCTGGCATACACCTTGGGGAAACAACGCCCCCCAACCATCCCCATGAGATTCAGATCGACTTGGCCAAAGTCACCAAAATTAACAGCTTCCTCTATCTTCCACGTCAGGATATGCTAACGGATGGATCGCCGATTACGAAGTTTATGTCAGCAATGATGGCAAAGATTTGGGTGAACCAGCAGCTTAGGATACATTTAATAAAAAAGCAGCCGGAAAAAATGGTCACATTCTCTTAAGCCAGGCAAGACCGATCTATACAACTCGTGGTACTTTCCGAACTCGACGGGCAAATCTTCGCCTGTATAAAGGAATTTGACCTAATTGCAGATTCCGAATAATCGTGTGTTACCAAAGTAGATTCTTAATATGGAGTTTAATCCAATGAACAAATCCGTCTGCAAACAAATTAAAGGCTTGGTCGCATTCGCAATGCTTACAAATACAACAACCGTAATTTGGGCCGCAACAATACAGAAGCGTTACTATGCCCACAAGGTAGCGGAAGATCGTTACGGGGTTATCGCTCCGTGGTACAAAGGGCAAAACGGTCAATTCGATTTTAGGGTGAGAATCGCTGCGGAAACATTGAAGCGATATCCGTGGGCCGATGCCTCCAAAGCAGTCGCTCCAGCTCCTGAATACTTTTACAACGGCCGCTGGCAAATCGCTCCCGAT
>CP070790.1:219975-222479 GCA_020346805.1 Planctomycetota bacterium | reverse complement strand
TTTAGGTTTTTTGAGCAGTTCGACGACTTTCTGGTGTTTGTTTTTGGTTGCCAAGTCGAGGGCGGTTTGGCCGTATTTGTTTTTGATCTCGGTGTCAGCGTCTTTGGCCAGCAGGAGTTTCACGAGGTCGGCATGGCCCTTGTCGGCGGCTGTGTGCAAAGGCGTTCGGTCGCGGCTTTTCAGATCGACGTCTGCATTTTTGGCCAGCAGGAGTTGAGCCATTTGTGTTTTATTTTGTGAGGCGGCCAGGAACAGACTGGTTTCATCGTATTTATTCTTGGCGTTTACGTCGGCGCCCTTGTCCAGCAGGAGTTTGACGGTGTCGTCGTGGCCTTTGTCTATGGCCACATGCAGTGGGGTTCGGCCCTGACATTTCACATCGACGTCTGCTCCCTTGTCCAGCAGGAGTCGGGCTATTTGTGTTTTGTTTTGCAGGGCGGCCAGGAACAGGCCGGTTTCGTCGTATTTATTCTTGGCATTGACGTCGGCGCCCTTGTCCAGCAGGAGTTTTACGATGTCGGCGTGGTCCTTGTCGACAGCCACATGCAGGGGGTTTCGTCCCTGACATTTTAAATTGATATCGGCGTCTTTGGCCAACAAAAGTTCGGTCATACTTTTGTTATTACCCGAAGCGGCCAGGTATAAACCGGTCTCGTCGTATTTATTTTTGGTGTTGACGTCGGCGCCTTTAGCCAACAAGAGTTCGGCCACCGCCTTATGACCCTTTTCCACGGCGATGTGCAGAGGCGGTATGCCGTCGGATTTCAGATTAACGTCGGCGTTGTTGTCGATAAGCAGCTCGGCCACATTCTTATGGTTGCTGGAAACGGCCAGGCACAGCGGAGTATCGTTGTACTTGTCGGGGGCGTTGGGATCACCACCCCAATACAAGTTGGATTTGACCTCATTGATGTTCCCTGTCTTTGCTGCCTCGTATAGGGTCATGGTGGGTTTGGGCGGCTGTTCTTTTTCCTTGCAGCCGATTAACAGGATGATTCCCGATGTAACGGATAGCAATACCAAAAGTCTGAGTCGGTAAGAGAGATGAGACATTTTTTACTCCTTCAAGAATTGCAGGTAATTATATTGTTAACTTCCTGGCAACATTTCTGCCAACGCGGTGTTTAATGATTCCAGAGGGCGTCTTACTTCAACCTCTACTATTCCAAAGGTGACAGGCGCTATTTAACTGCCTTGGTTATGGATTCGCCGCACTCAGGGCATATACCCGAGACGTTGCCGGTGAGGTTATATCCGCATTTTATGCAAAGTCCCTTCTTTTTTCGTTGCTGTAGCCACCAGCTTTGAGTTGCCATACGAATAAAAGCATAAACGGGATAAGCGCCGAAGGCCAGCAGCGGAATCCACAGAGGGATATCCATTCGCACAAATACTCCGCTGAATCCTCCCCGGGTAAGATGAATTCTCAGTGTACCGGGTGATGGAGAAATATATTTGGCGAATCTGGCGCCGTAATGCATAGATAACTGTGCGGTATCGACATCATAGGCGAATATTCGTCCGCGATTTGTGAATCTGAGGATAAGGGTAGCGATTGAGAGCAATACCAGGATAATAATCAGAGTCTTGCGAATCATAACGCTTGTTCTTGTATTTCAGATATCCAGTTAGTCAGATAACCATTTATTTCTGCAGAACTATGGGCAGGTTCTTCGTCTCAGTTATTTCTTCTCGTCGGCCGGCCTTACAGCGGTCGATCCATTTACCTTTTTCTTTGATGCGAATGATGTCGCTGGTAAACATGCAGAATTTTACCCATGAGCCGGTACCTATGAAATCCATTGGTGCCTTGCAGGCCTTGAAGGCCCGGACTTTTTCCAGATCGAAACCGCTGCTGACCACGATCCTGGTTGATTTCGCCCCCATGGAGTCGAGCAGATCTCTTATGGCGTAAACAGATTCGATGGTCACGCCGGGCCCGAATCCGTAGCGATCCAAGGCCTGCTGGGCGGCTTTGCGATCATCGGCCTGGGAAAGGATACGCATTTCCAAAGTTCGGGTAGGTTTTTGGTGACCGCCTTGATGGATACGATTTGCGGGTACGTCGAGTCGAACGGCCTGTAATTCCGATCCGAAACGCTGGACCGCTTCGCCACAGACATCTCGTTCTCGTCCTTCATAATCTATCAGGATGGTTAGGGGCACTTTGGGATATCGCTCGTGATAGGCGACGGCGCTATCGATACTGCTGCCATCATAGATGGCGTTGAGGGCATGAGGGATGGTTCCGTAGAGGTTGAAGAGTACCGGTTCGCGGGTACCGATTTTGATTTTTTCGCCTCCGATGCCGAATTTGGCTTGAACTTCGGCATAACCGGCTTGCGTGCTGGTTCCACGGGCCCCACCGACGGCGGCGGCGACGGCGATTCGGCCGATCAATTCCGGCGGATAATGGCGAGGGGCCATGTCGATGACCGGCACATCGCTGGCAGCTTCGACGATGTCGGCCATGTTGCCCGCGGCCGCGGATAAAGAGAGCATGC
>CP070790.1:216084-219875 GCA_020346805.1 Planctomycetota bacterium | reverse complement strand
TGCTCCACTGCCTTTCGCGTCAAATCGTGAATGCGGGATAGGTTGTAAGCCTTGTCGTTATCTTTGTTTTCGAATTGAGCTGCACCTATCCGAATATCATGCATGGCCAAACTCCATCGTTATATGATTTAGTATGTGTTGAACACACCCCAGGCGTTTTGAATTCCGCAACCGTAATATCGATCACTTCATCCACTTGGCCGCTGCTTTCTTAAGCTTGGAAGCAACGTTTGTCTTTTCCCAGGTGAAGCCGGGGATGTTTCGGCCGAAATGCCCGTTGCGGGCCGTTTCACGATAAATGGGACGCAGCAGCTTCAAATGATTAATAATCTGCCGGGGACGAAGCGGAAAGTGGTCGCGAATCAGATCGGCAATTCGTTTCTCCGAGATCCGCGAAGTATTCTTGGTATCCACCCGCACGCTTATCGGATCGGCAACGCCGATAGCGTAAGCCAATTGCACTTCACACTCATCGGCCAGTTTGGCGGCCACTATATTCTTGGCAATATAGCGGGCCATGTAGGCGGCACTTCGATCGACCTTGCTGGGATCTTTTCCACTGAATGCACCCCCACCATGTCGTCCTCTCCCCCCGTAGGTATCAACGATTATCTTCCGCCCCGTCAATCCCGTATCGCCGTGCGGACCACCGATCACAAACCGCCCCGTGGGATTGATGTGATAACGAATCCCTTTCCGCCACAGGTCTGGACGCTCCTCGATAATCACCGGCTTGACCACCTTGTTGATTATGTGTTGCCGAGCCCTGGCCGACATGGTTCCGCTGCGATCGATAACCGCTTCCGTGTGCTGGGTGGAAACAACTATGGTATCAATCCTGACCGGCCCGCTATTACTATATCTCACCGTTACCTGAGACTTGCTGTCCGGGCGAATCCATTTGATTATCCCTTGTTCGCGGACTTCAGTAAGTTTGGCAACTAATTTATGGGCAAGTTGAATCGGTAAGGGCATCAAATCCCTGGTCTCGTTACAGGCATATCCAAACATCAAACCCTGGTCGCCCGCACCTTGTTCCCTGCTTCTGCCTTTGGCTTTGTTTACTCCCCTACTGATATCTGCGGACTGTGAGTGAATCGATCGGACAACCGCACAACTGCGATAATCAAAACCGATGGATGGATCGTCATAACCGATCTCGCGAACCGTTTCCCGTGCCGTCTGCTCGGCGTCAGCCAAGGCTCGTTCCGCCGCCCAATTGTGCACGGAAACCTCACCGGCAATAACTATCAGTCCCGTGGTTACCATCGTTTCCACTGCCGCACGAGCATGGGGATCGTGCTTGATCAGACTATCCAGAACGGCATCCGAAATCTGATCGCAAACCTTGTCGGGATGACCTTGCGAAACGGATTCCGAAGTAAATAGATAATTATTATTATGTTTTGCAACGGCCACTATGGTATCCCTTTCCTATAAAAATCAATAAAGGTTAAGACTATACCTGTTAACTCATAAGGATTTGCTATAGTACGTATTTTTCCGCCCTTTGACAAGCAACCTATTGGGGAGTGGCGCGGCTGGTTACCCCGCATAGGAAATGATCCAGATACCCCCGCTTGAGAAACAACTCCAGAGATTCGACGGTCTGCTCGTGGTCCATACCCCAAAGACAGCAGCGGAGATCTTCCAAGTCCACGTCCATCTGAATCAGCAGTACATTATCAATGGTCAGGGCCGAGGGGAGTTCCCTGAACAAAAGTGCGGATAAGCTGTTGACCCCGGGGCCGCCTATCGAAATCGTCGGGCAGCGGGCCAGGCGCTTATCGTTAATATATAGTACATCACTAATTACCAGCGTCCGCCAGGTGGTGTCAGATCCCAGACGAGCGGCGATCTCGTCGGCAATCCGGTAGGCCAGGGGACGATCCATCTCTTCCGCACGGTAAGATGCACCGGCAACAACCAGTATCAAATTATCCAAGTTACGCTCTGCCATTGAAAATAAATTATAGCACTTTTTCAGCGGAAACCTAATAAAATAACTCGAAAAAACTTGCCGGCAGACTGTAAGTAAATTATCCTGCCCCGCTGAATATCGAAGGTAACGATCCTAATTCTTCATTCAAAGGTGTTCGATCACAGGAAACCGGATATTAAACATGCGCGACCCAAGAATCGACAAACTGGCAAACGTTTTGGTCAACTACTCGGTCAAAGTCAAGCGAGATAATGTGGTTCGTATCGCCGGTTCGACGGCAACCCTCCCCCTGGTCAGGGCCGTCTACCGCGAGGTACTGTTGGCCGGCGGGCATCCACTGCTTCGGCTGCACGACGATCAGTGCGCGGATATATTTTTCGCCCATGCCAAACCAAAACAGTTGTCATATCTGAATCCCTTGATCATGCGCGAAGTCCAAACCATCGACCGCTCCATTGGAATCTGGGGCGATGAAAACACCAAATCCATGACCCGTGTTAATCCCCACAAACAGGCTGCCGTCTCCCAGGCCCGAAAACCGGCCTCCGATCTGCTCCTCAAACGAGCCTCAATCAAAGGCAGGGAAAAACTCCGTTGGGTGGGCACTCAATACCCCTGCCAGGCATCGGCCCAGGATGCAGAAATGTCACTGGCCCAATACGAAGATTTCGTATTCACCGCCGGTTTGCTGCACCTGAAAAATCCCGCCGCCGAGTGGCAAAAAATCAGTAAACGCCAAAAACGAATTTGTGACTACTTGAACAAAGCTAAGCAAATGAAAATCAAAACACCCCAAGGAACGGACATTCGTTTGGGAATCAAAGGCCGACGCTGGATTAATTGCGACGGGCAGGTAAATTTTCCCGACGGTGAGGTCTTCACCAGCCCTATTGAAAATGCGACAGAAGGTGTGGTTTGTTTCAGTTACCCGGCGGTGCATGGCGGCCGTGAGGTCCACGACATCAGACTACAGTTTAAAGCCGGTAAAGTCGTCGATGTATCCGCCGGCAAAGGCGAGGACTTTCTGATTAAAATGCTGGATCAGGATAAGGAGGCCCGAATACTCGGTGAACTGGCAATCGGCACAAACTATGCTATCAAGCAGTATACGCGCAACACATTATTTGATGAAAAAATTGGCGGCACTTGTCACCTGGCGGTCGGGGCGGCATACCCCGAAACCGGTGGCAAGAATAAAAGCGCCTTGCATTGGGATATGGTTTGCGATCTGCAGCGCGGTGGTATAATCGAAGTGGACGGGAAAGTCATCAGCAGAAACGGCCGTTTCGGCCGCCCCGATTGGCCCCAACCGGTTCGAAGATAATGCCAATCGCCTATAAGAAAGGAGTAAAAAAATGTTTCGTATATTGTCTCATCGTTGGTGCATATCGATATTTGCCATAATATTAATCATTACGGTAGCGACTGAGGCGGCTAATAAGAAAAGATCGTCAGGCCCTACAACCAAACCTGCCAAAACCACAAAATCAAAGCGGGTAACTTTCGTCGCCGAAGACGAGATCACCATTGTCGGCACCTATACATCACCCAACCTCAGAAAGAAAAAAAACGAAAAAGCTCCCATAGCCATCCTGCTCCATATGTATAACTCAGACAAATCGGCATTCGATCCCCTGATCCCTTATTTGCATAAGGCCGGGTTTGCGGTGTTGGCCATCGACATGCGCGGTCACGGAGAAAGTCAAAGTGCACGCAACTCTTTTGGAGTGTACGAACGCCGGGATGTGTTAGGAGCGGTTGAGTGGCTTTCAGATACGGGTTATGAACCCGGGGATATAGGCGTGCTGGGAATTTCAATAGGTGGCGCTGCGGCCATTGGTGCAGTTTA
>CP070790.1:209952-215984 GCA_020346805.1 Planctomycetota bacterium | reverse complement strand
GAGCGAAGAGGAGTGAAATCCGCCCGCGGCAGGCCGAAGGTGTAAACCCACCACCCTCTCCAAAAAAACACCTCAAACAACCGAAAATTAGTTTCAATATGAAAATATATTTATTTTGAAAATATTTATAACCTCTTGCCAAGTATGAGCTTATGAGCCGGATCCTCGAGACATAATAAATAACAAGAAGTGTAAAGCCTTGTGTGACAGACACTTAGAACAACCTACCATTCAGGGTAACCGTCGGCTAATTATGCAACTTTTTCCCCGCAGGTGTGTCAATTATATGTAGACTTCGCAACAGGATTTGCCGACGGTCATCCGCCGAGGCGGACGAGACCAAAGGGAACCGGAAGCCGCAATCATCGGCAAATAAGAAAGTGAAGGAGATTAAGCTGTGCCTGTGTATCTGCATTGTCCACATTGTGATCACCCCCAAGTGGTACCCACATACCGTCGGGGAAAGACGATTTTCTGTCGCCAGTGCGGCAAGGCCTACCGAACCTCAAAAAACTTCAACTTCGTCAAGGCGGTGTCGGCCTCATCCATCAGTGAACTCCAAACCCGCTCCAAGGCAGCCAAGAACGTCTACCTCCTGGAAACATGAGCCATTTATCCTCCCTCAACCGACGGGAATACAAACCCTACATAACTTCAAGATGCTATCAACAGGTCCCGCTACCGGCCGGTCAAACCGGCAAGCAGCCTTTGTAGGCCTCGAATCTCAACGTATACTTATCACCTTCAGGTTACCGGCCGACCGGGCAAGTCGAGCTGTGGCAACCACCGTACAGGAAGGATTCAGGTCATGACCAAACAGAAGGTACGAATCGAATCGGACACCATGGGAGAGATTGAAGTACCCGAATGGGCCTTGTGGGGCGCCCAGACCCAACGAGCCGTCGAAAACTTCCCCATCAGCGGATATCGGTTTGACCGCCGATTCATTCGGGCGCTGGGGTTAATCAAAAAATGCGCCGCTGAGGTTAACAGCGAAATCGGCCTGCTCGAAAAACAAAAAGCCGACTGGATCGCCGACGCCGCTCAGGAAGTAATCGACGCAAAACTCGACGACCATTTCGCAGTCGACATCTTTCAGACCGGTTCCGGCACCAGCACCAACATGAACGCCAACGAAGTTATCGCCAACCGAGCCATTCAATTGGCTGGCGGCAAGGTGGGATCACGGGATCCCATCCATCCCAACGATCACGTGAACATGGGCCAATCAAGTAACGACGTCATCCCTACCGCCATTCATGTTTCAGCGGCAGAGACAATAAAAAACGAATTGCAACCCGCCCTGGAAACGCTGGCCGCAAAGTTGAACGAAAAAGCCAAAGTGTTCATGCCGGTATTAAAAATCGGCCGAACTCATCTACAGGATGCCACCCCCATCCGCTTGGGCCAGGAGTTCAGCGGTTACGCCGCCCAGGCCAAACTCAGCGCCCACCGGGCAATCAAAGCGGTGCAGGCACTACGCGAACTGCCCATCGGCGGGACGGCCGTCGGTACCGGCATCAACACTCATCCGGAATTCGGACAACGAATGGTTGCCAAACTAAGCGAACAAACCGGAATCGAATTCGTCGAGGCGGAAAATCACTTTGAAGCCCAGGCCGCAAAAGACGGCATCTGTGAAGCAAGCGGTTTAATTCGAACCATCGCCGTCAGCCTCTCCAAGATAGCCAACGACATCCGATGGTTGGCCGGCGGACCACGCTGCGGAATCGGCGAGATCAAGATCCCCCAAACCCAACCCGGTTCAAGTCTCATGCCCGGCAAGGTAAACCCGGTCATGAATGAAATGCTCGTCCAGGCGGCGGCACAGGTCATCGGCAACGATACCACCATCACCCTTGCCGCCCGCGACAGCATTTTTGAACTGAACACCATGATGCCGGTGATGGCCCGCAATCTGCTGGAATCGATTCGCTTGCTGGCCAATGCTGTAAAAGTCTTCACCGAGCGCTGCATCGAAGACATCGAACCGAATGTCGAACGATGCCGGCAGATGATCGAACAATCCTTGGCCATGTGCACCACCCTGGCCCCGATTATCGGGTATGATCGGGCGGCGGCTATCGCCAAGGAAGCCTACTCCACCGGCAAAACCGTACGCCAGGTTGCTTTGGAAAAAAATGTATTATCCGCCGATCAATTGGATAAGCTGCTGGATCCCGCTTCCATGACCGAACCTAAAAGAAAGAATTGAGTTTCATGGATGAACGACCAAAAAAAGTACGACGCCGACGCGATCGGATATTCGCTGTCCTGACCATGATTATTGCCATAGCATGGGCGGTGACCGCGTACAAATTGGCCGAGCATGTCAAAAGTATAAATACCGCCCGGCTGCTCGGTGCTGCCATGACCGGTGGACTGACCGACCGCTCATCGATTCCCCGAATGCAGCCCAACCAGGTAATTCCATATCTCCCCGCCCCCCCCCCGGGGAAATCACAAGCAGAAATCCAAACGGCCCAAACAATAAAACAGCAAATCGCCTACGCCGAAGTTATAATTCATGCCTGGGAAATATCCATGTATTGCGTCGCCGAGTTTCTCGTGCTGGTGGGCATCGTATCACTGATCACCCGCTGGGCCCGCGGCCTCCATCTCTTTGCCGCCGTCGTAATAATACTCAGCACCATCGCAACCCTGGCGGCCATGATCTTCCTCATCGATCCCGAAAAAGGAGGTCTACACCCCTTATCGATCTGGTCTTACGTTATAGCTGCTTCCATACAGTCGGCATACGGAATCATATTATTTATCGCTTTCGCACCTAAGCCAAAATCCTCCGCAGCTTCAGTCCCCCAACACAACGAAAATCAACAACCAACACCCGACTTCCAGACACAATCAAGCGGCAAAGCACCCCAAAATCAGACAGAGCTAGAAAAATGAATTAAAGGCGATTTGGCTTTTTTTCCAGGTAAATTGGCGGTACGATTGTATTCTTGGTTTTGGGAGGCATGGCCCGATGAGAATACCCTTAACACCGTCCGGCGGTCGTGCAATGGCCCTCATGACCCTGCTGCTCGCCATACCTGCGGCAATCGCCTGGGTGGCGGCGGGGATGGGCTACGTCTGGTGCTGGCCGATTGCCGGGATATTAACCTTGGCCTGGCTGGCCGGATTGGCCTTTTTCCGCGACCCTCAGCGTAAAACGCCCAAAGATACTGATATTCTCGTCGCACCGGCCGACGGCAAAGTCGTCGAAACCGCCCGGCTCGATCATCATCAGGACATCGGCGGACCGGCCATTCGCATCGGAATCTTCCTCAGCGTATTGGATGTACACATAAATCGCAGTCCCTGTGCCGGCATTGTCCGATCGATTCAATATCAGCCGGGCCGATTCCTCGATGCCCGCAATCCCGAGGCCGGACGACAAAACGAAGCCAACGCTATCGTCATCGAGCCCGACCAACCTCACACCGGACCCATTATAGTTCGGCAAATCGCCGGCCTCATCGCCCGGCGCATCGTCTGCAGCTTGAAGGTCGGCGACCGCCTCCAGACCGGTCAGCGGATCGGCATGATCAAGTTCGGCTCACGCACCGAATTGATCGTCCCCGGCCACGATAACTATACCCCCTCAATAAACCTCGGAGAAAAGGCCTATGGTGCCCTCACCATAATGGCCCGCCGAACTAAATCTACGGTGATACAAAATCGCAACCACGTGATAGCGGAGACCAAACAATATGCTTAAGGCCGTCAAAGATACCAACGATCATCTCCAAAAACCACGCCGCCGCCGACTGCGCACCATCGCCATGCTGCCCACCTTATTGACCCTGGGCAATCTCTATTTCGGATTCATGGCCGTCTATTTTTGCGGGCGGGAAATGCACGATATCGGGGCCGGTATAAGTGCCAACGATGTACTCACTATGGGTCGGCGTTCCATCGAGGCCTTGGCCCCCTCCTTTTTATCCATCGCCGCCTGGATGCTGCTCTCGGCCATGATCTGCGATGCCCTGGACGGGCGGGTGGCACGCCGAACCGGACGAACTTCAAAATTCGGTGCCCAAATGGATTCTCTGGCCGACATGGTCAGCTTTGGCGTAGCCCCGGCTTTGATGGTGATGACCATGATCCGCCGCGAACTGGCCCAATGGGGTTATGCACCTTTCGGCTTCGATCAATTCGGCCAGGCCGCGGTATTCATCAGCATAATATACGTTTGTTGTGCGGCACTTCGGCTGGCCAGGTTTAACGTCGAGACGTCGGTTGACGAAACCGCACACCAGGGATTCCGCGGCCTGCCCTCACCGGCTGCTGCTGCCGCCCTCGTGAGCCTCATCTTCCTGCACGACCGTCTGGACACCTCCGGTGGTTGGCAGAGAACCGCCGATGTTATTACCAAGATAATGCCCCTGTGTACGCTCACCATCGGACTGCTTATGGTCAGCCGCGTGCCTTACGTACATGCGGTCAGCGCCTTTTTGCGCCGCCGACCCTTCGGACACATGGTTCCCGTACTGCTGGCCTTTGCTATGCTGCTGCTCTACCCTGAGCACCTGATCGTGGTGGCGGCTTGGGCCTTCGTGGCCAGCGGACCGCTACGGATGATCCTGGATAAAATCAAAGGTACCCCGCTCGAATCCCAAAACGATGAAAACCAAACTAATAACTCAGCGGACGAAATTACGAGAAAACAGGCCTGATGACTGAATCAACCAAACTTCGCCTACGCTTCGCCCCCTCGCCCACCGGCCATCTGCACGTCGGCAGTGCCCGCACCGCCTTGTTCAACTGGCTGCTGGCCCGCAAGACCGGCGGAACATTCATCCTTCGTATCGAAGATACCGACACCGCCCGCAATGTCGAAGGTGCCGACCGAAAGATAATCGAAGACCTCCGCTGGCTCGGACTCCAATGGGATGAAGGTCCCGATATCGGCGGACCCAATCAGCCTTAATATCAATCTCAACGCTTGGATCTGTACCAGGCCGCCGTAAACAAACTACTCGAAACCGGCGGCGCCTATTACGCCTTTGATACCCCCCAAGAGTT
Organism: Planctomycetota bacterium; assembly: GCA_020346805.1. Taxonomy (GTDB): domain Bacteria; phylum Planctomycetota; class Phycisphaerae; order UBA1845; family PWPN01. Next base: position 210,956 of record CP070790.1, on the reverse strand, counting down.
GGAGGCCATGCGCAAACAGGGACTTCGCTATCAACGCCCCCGACAACTGCCCGATCAAAGCGACGTCCAAAAGGCCCGCGATCAGGGCAAACCCGTGGTGGTCCGCTTTAAAATGCCCGATCGGGACATCACCGTCCGCGACGAAGTCATGGGTGACGTGACCATCACCGCCGACGAACTCGACGACTTCATCGTCCGCAAGTCCGACGGCATGCCTACCTATCATCTGGCCAACGTGGTCGATGATGCCGACATGGGTATCAACCTCGTACTCCGCGGCCAGGAATTCCTGGCCCAGACCCCCCGCCACATGGCCCTGCAGCAGGCCCTCGGCTATCCCACCCCCCGTTACGTGCACATGCCTCTGACCATGGACATGAAAGGCCGCAAACTTTCCAAACGCGACGGGGCAGTTGAGGTCTTCGCCTTTCGCCAGGCCGGCTATCTGCCCGAGGCCCTGCTCAACTTTATCGCCCTGCTCGGCTGGTCGCCCGGCGGCGATCGCGAAAAGATGACCGTCGCTGAGATGATCGAACTCTTCAACATCGACCGCATGATCAAATCCAACGCCAAGTTCGACCGCGAAAAACTACTGGCCTTCAATACCGATACCCTGGCCGAGGCCTCCGACGATCGATTGGCCGATGCTTTTGACGATTACCTTTCCGTCAATCCCGATTTACCTATCGCCAAGGCTGATCTCGAGGCCGACACCAAACGCTTTGTCCTGCAGGCCTGCCGCGGCATCCGCACCTTCGCTGACATCCAGACCAAGTGCGGGGCCTTGTTCGTCGGCGATGACGCCATCGAATACGACCCCGCCGCCGTCAAAAAAGTATTGGCCAAAGCCGAAAACGCCGGCTACCGGATGCTCGAACATCTATTACCCCAATTCGAGACCCTCGAACCCTGGAACGCGGAAAACATCGAAAAACTCATCCACGATGTCTGTGAATCCCAAAACGTTGGCATGGGTAAGGTCGCCCAGCCCCTCCGCGTCGCCG
>CP070790.1:203824-209852 GCA_020346805.1 Planctomycetota bacterium | reverse complement strand
TAAATGGGTGCTGGTTGATTTGCAACCAGACCCGGCGGCACGTGGCCACACCGTATTCAAGCTGAGTTGCCTGCCTGAAATGGCACCAACGCGGAAGAAGATCCAGCTGGTTGAAGATGCCGATAAAATCCAGGTTGATACCGGACCACTTCGTTTCGTTGTACGGCGCGACCGTTTCAACTTCCTGGACGCGGTGTGGATCGATGTCAATGGTGATGGCCAGGCAAATGAGCGCGTGGTCGACGGCACTGAGCAAGGTGGGTGTCGCTGCATTGATCTACCCAAGAACGTGTACTGGAGTGGAAAAGCTGAAGATGGAAGCCGTGTAACGGTCGAAGAGCGGGGACCGCTACGTGTGGTGATCCATGCCAAGGGTGAACATGTGGACCACAGTGGTAAGCCGTTCTGCGAGTGGGAAGTTCGCATTCACGCGTTTGCCGGAAAGCCGTATGTTCGGGTCTTTCACACGTTTACCTTCGGAAGTGATCCGGAATTTGAGTTCGTACGCGATGCTTCTCTCCACCTTCCACTCAGCTTTGGCCGGGGTACCGATAGGAAGAAGTCGAAGCGGATTTGGTCCGCCATGTTGGACGACGATCTGTTTTGGCACGAGATCGAGCGCGATCGGTGGGTAGCTGTTGTCCAAGACAGGTACGATCACGCAAAATTGTATAACGAGGCCTTCAAGAAACTTCCGTTAGGTGAAATCGACGTTGCCCGGATCAGTCCCCGCGGTGATAGACTGGCGCACATCCGCGAGTACACTTACCATGCCTGCCAAGTGGGGCACATGGCTCCGGGGATTATCGACTATTCGAACCAAAGTCATGGCGTGTCACTTTTGGTCCGCCACTTTCGCGAATTATATCCGAACGAGATTCAGATCGATGCCGCTCAAGATAAGCTCATCGCGCACCTCTGGCCGGAACATCACGATTTCATGAACCTGAGCCGCGGGAAACAGGTGACAAGCCGTTCGGGTCAGGAGGGATTTGGTACAGCGGAAGGGATGGCGAGAACCCAGGAAATGTACTTTCATTTCCATTCAGGCCCGGATATGGATCTTCCGCTTCTGCGCAGTCTCGCCGAACCGATTCGGATTGGCTTGGATCCGCAATACCTGGCCAAGACAAGTGCTTTGGGCAAGATACATCCGCACGATCCTCAAAGATTTCCTGAAATCGAGGCTGCGATTGAAGGGCTCTTTGACTGGCAAATGCGGCACGTCGAGCGTAACAAGTGGTATGGCAAATGGGATTTTGGTGGCACACAAATCTCGTGGAGTCCGCGGACCGAAGCCTGGACAGACTGCGCTCGGCACGCCTGGACAATTAATGAAGTGTCTAATACCTACGCTCCCTGGATTATGTACGCGCGCACCGGGGAGCAAAAGTACTTCCGATGGGGAGAGATTAGCGCACGCTATCTGATTGAAGTGGGCACGGTGCATGGGAAAGGCAACAACGCCGGTGCGCAACGTCGCCATGCAGAGAAACACTGGGGCGGCGGCACCGATTCGACTCACACCTACTTGCACGCACCACTGGCCTATTACTACTTTACCGGGGACATGCGTGCGTACGATGTGCTTCAACAATCGGGTAAGTACATCATAGAGACGAACGCCCAAGCGCACGATTTGGCTCGAGATAGCGGCAAGTTTGCCTTTCCAAGCAAGCGAGGGTTTGTCAACCTACTGAACGCATCGGCCTTATTATTTGAGCTAACAGGAAACGAACGATATCAGAAAATTGCTCACGATCGCATTGCTGCATGGATGGCCGAAGGACGCAGTAACCACTATGGTGCTTTCGCACTCAACGAATGGATGATGCGACATGATTATGATGCAGAGTTGATTGAGTTCTATGTTAACATATGCCGTGCGCTGATGAAGCAGAAGCCGGCGGAGTTGCCGGAGATAGTTCCGGTAGCCGGAGACACCTCGCTACTGAAACCGAGCAGCATTTGGCCCCATGACCCATCTCCCGCAAATCTGGGCCGCTTTTTCCACGGGCACATTTTTCGAGCCATGGCAGACGCCTACTGGCTGACAGGTGAAGAGGTCTACTTGCAAGTGGCTTTAGAGGATCTCTACGACTTTTTAGACAATGTGGACCAATCGGAAGACTGGCGCTATCGAGGCAACTTGCGGGGCTGGAACACTTCGATGAACGTCAATATGTGTGCTACAGTTCCGTATCTATTGGCCGCACTGGCCGACCTGCCTACAGAAACGTGGCATGCCCTCAGGAAGCCATACCGGCACTAGCCGAATGAATGACTGAGGTATTTCCAGAAAAGTATGTTGCGCCAAGAACGGTGTTTCAAAACGGAAAGAAGTGAGCTTTATTGGTGGCATGAATTTGTGCTGCTTCACCCAGCATCAATCCGGTATGGCCAGCCCAAGGTAGTGCGAATAATCCTCCTGGATATTTGTAACTGTTGGTTTATGTTGATAAATGGAAAGAACTAGTGATCCGGAAAACATTTTATACAACTATATGTTTTGTTACTGCAATCTTATTGGAATGAATCAATTCCTGTTCGATCCGGGCGTCGCTCCCGAATATTTCACACTTGTTATCTACGCTGGACTTAAATTTTTCCCGAAACTAGATTGTAAGGTACACTACTCCCTCGATTTCCGCGGCGGATGAGGTGTTCGGGGAGAACAGATAAAATGGATGTTAACTGTATGCCTGGTGTACAACCGCAAAGGTAAACTGGAAAATGCCAGATTACTAAAAGAGGTGTAGAAGATGTATAAAATAATATTCTGCACAGTATTTATGCTGTCGATAAACGCTAATTTGTCCGACGCAGCTATTTTGGAAATGGGGAAACTCTCTCCTTACTATGAAAATCTTGCTTTCCCTGAACATGGTACCCGCATCACCTCTCCAGCCGACTCAGCGCCGGACTTTGATATACGCAGTATTCTTGATCCGGTGACATATCCCGGGCCGAAAAAGAACGGGTTTTTTCAATTTGCCGATATAGAACAAAATGAAATATTCACCATCGATTTCGGCCGGATCCTCACCAGCGGTATAGCGGTTATTCGTACACATCCCTCTTACGGAGAGGTCTACGGTGATCCAGATAATCGACGGCCCCGGCAAATAATTATCAAAGCATCTGCCGATGGCCGGGAGGGAAATTGGCAAATTTTGCGATCTTGCATCGGTCTTGACAATGTACCACGATTACAGTCCGTCGTTTGGGAAGATAAACCGATACATTACCTGCGTTTCGATTTCGGCCGGAATACCGTTAAGATCGGCACGCAGACGGCCGACGTACAGGTATTTCCACGATTCAAATTTCCATCAATGTCAGAACGTTTACATGACCTCGATAAATTACTCAAACAGGATGTTGAACAACTTGAACCGTTCCGCAAGGCCCTGGCAAATCACGACTATGATCGAGCTGTAGAGGTTCTACGCGCTTATTTCGCTGATTCCCTTAATACAATCGAAAAACGGGACTACGACAAGAATTATCTACCGGATGATTGGAAAAAGAACATTGTAAGGTTTAACGAAAGATCGTGGAAAATCCCCGGCGACAGATTTGATTGGTATTATTATCCCTGCGAACTCTCGGCTGAGCCACCAAGTTACTGGTTAGCCGGCCGCCAATTCTGGACAGTAGCCAATTATTATCAGGACACCAAAGACAAAAAATACATCGATTATGCAAAAAATATGATCCGTCAATGGCTGGCCGATATGCCCTGCCCCGGGATTCATTACATGCCGGCGAGGAACGGCGGGTACCTGATTGAAGGATGGCCGACCATCCGGACTGCTAACCGTACTTACGGTCTGGTCTATGCCCTGGAGACTTTTGCCCCCCACCGCCGGATTTTTGATGATGATACATGGATCCAACTACTGTATGCCATCTGGGAACATGCACAGTTTCTCGAATACTACACCCCTTCTCTTGGCGGGAACTGGCTAACCTGGACCAACGAGAGATTACTGATAACCGCCAAATGGTTTCCAGAATTCCGACACCAACAATCATGGCTTGAAACCAGCCGCCGGTCCTTCGAGCGCATGGTCATGCAAGATGTATCGCGCGACGGTAAAGAATGCGAGGATACAACATATTATTGCCTTCGGGCCATAGGTGAAGTTATCAACACCTACGAAATCTTTGAACAGTACGGCGTAGATCTCTCACCAAAAGTAAAATCCCGAGTCCGCAATGCCCTTGATTTTCCAGCGTGGGTACACCAGCCGGACTTCAGGAATCCGGCCATTGGCGACATGGGAATGAACGGTTCGCCCGAAGATTCGATTCCCCTGGTCAGAAAATATGCCTCAAAATGGGGCCGTCAGGATCTGATGTATATCAACAGCCTTGGAAGGGTAGGCATCAAACCGGGGAAGGCTTCACGGGCTTTCCTTGATGATGGCTGGTTTGTCATGCGCAGCTACTGGGATGACGGCCTGGATGCCCGACATTTGATTTTCCGCGCCCCACCGAAACATTGTCGGGGACACGGTCATCTCGACGTCTTGGCCATTGTATTATATGCCTATGGCAGATCATTACTGATCGATCCCGGTATGACCTTATATGGCATAAAAGGTTCGGGTGATTATGGTAAGACCAATATGCACAACACCGTCACGATTGATGACCGCACTCAAAAACACGGCCCGGGTAAAGTAAACCGATGGGAAAACACACCATCCCATGATTTCGCCGATGCAGAGCATTCATTGTACAAAGACGTAATCCATCGCAGACGAGTTATCTTCGTCAAACCCGATTACTATGTGATTATTGACGACCTGACAGGCGAAGGCGAACGAAAGCTGGATTGGAACTACCATTTTTTCAAAGGTGCTGATCCTTCGCTGTCGGGTAAAATTGTGCGCACGAACTTCCCCACCGGTGGTAATCTGGCCATCCTGCCAATTACCCAGGAAAAGATATCAAACTCAAATCGAAAACCATTCAAATACGTTACCCCAGAAATCGAGGGCGGAAAGGAAGTACCATCTATAGGATGGTTGATTCGTATGAAAAGTCGTTTACCGCAACAGCTTGTAACTGTGCTGTTTCCTTTCAAGGGAAAGGAAATGCCGTCAGATCTTCAGGCCCGTATGACCGAATCGAATATACTGACCGTTCAATATAACAAACGAACCGACGTAATTGTCTGGCGGCCGGAAGAACCAAAGGATATCTGGATAATTCACCACGACGGACGCACCATCCAGGTAAATACTTCCGCCGTCATTCTGCGGGACGATAAAATGCAATGAAAAAACAAAAGTCTTGAGTAATTATCGGATGCCAATCAATAAACCAAAACCATATATCCAACGGTTTCTTGATGCCATGAGCGGGAAAATCCAAGGTTCTGACGCCTCTATAAATGGGTTGTAGCCTTACCGTGTTACGCGAATTCCGGCATCACAAAATATCAATCGATCAGTTTGAGCACATTACCTTTTTGGGAAACGGTATGAGTTGCTACCAGCGCAGCCATGTGCTAGTCTACAAAGCGTAATCACTGCGGGCAGATAAATACCCTCTCACCGGATTGCACGTATGACCATTATCGACTGCCACTGCCATCTGGGAACCGGCATCCGTAAGCGAGTCTCCGCCGAGGAATTATTGCGCCAGATGGATGACGCAAATGTAGCTCGGGCGGTGATCTGCACAGTAGATCAATTCGTGGCGGTCAAAAACCGGACGGGGAACGATGAGATAATCGCTGCGGTGCGAAATTGGCCTGAGCGATTCTGGGGCCTGGCTGCCGTGAATCCTTGGTTTGGCGACCAGGCAGTAAAAGAACTCATACGATGTCTTGAATCCGGTTTGCTGGGACTGAAGTTGAATAGCCATCTACAAGGTTTTGTGCTCAGCGATCCGCTCGTACATCCCCTCTTGGAAGTATGCCGAAACCATGGTGCTCTGGTTTACGCACACACCTGCACCCCTATCACTGCTGAACCTTTTGAGCTATCTGAACTGGCCCGAACATTTCCAGAGG
>CP070790.1:193356-203724 GCA_020346805.1 Planctomycetota bacterium | reverse complement strand
CCACCGGTTTTGCTGAGACTCAGCCAGCCGACCTCGGGACTTTCCACCACCGAATAGTTGACGTTACCGGAGAAGGCGTAGCCTTTATTTATTACCACGTATTTGATACTGCTGGGATCGGCGGGCTGACCGGTATAGGCTAATGAAGTTTGCTCACTGATAGGTAGCACATTGATGTTGAGGAAACCAGGGCTATCCACATCGAAAAAGCCGTTGTTGTATAGAATATTGTTAAGTGCCGCATCGAAAGGAGCACGGTAGTGGACGTCGTCGGCTTTGTATTCGTCGGCGCCGGCATTACCTGCGGGATTTGCCGGCCACCATCGGGTGGTAAAGACAGAACCCGAATATTCATCCAATTGGCCGGCCCCGGCCCCGCGTCTGCCATTATAGGCGTCCTGGCGTTTGAGCAGGTCGCCGTTTCCATCTGTCTGCTCCAGATAATACTCTTCAACCACAAACTCACCGGCGGTACCACCACCGGTGTCATAGAAGACTACCAGAACTGTCTGGGCGGCCTCGAGATTATTGTTATTTCTGTAGACCACAAATTTGGGGCCGTGGTCGATCCATTCGCCTGCCAGTCGGGAACCGTCGATCAGGGTGGTCACCGCGCCTTTATCGGGATCCACGGTATCTACTTTAACCAGAGCTCCGCTGGCGGATAGCAATGTTCTGTTGGTTACGTATACGTCACCATTATGGCCGTTAATATCCAGAGCAACCCCGGTTTCTTCAGTGATATTTCCAGCGGTGTAGGTATTCAATACCGTGTCCAAGGCAAGGTTGACCTCATAAATAGTAGCCGAGTAAGGGTTGGCATCTCTATTGGGATTGACTCCCAGGAAGAGGGAGTTGTGATACATGCTATAACGAAGGCTGCCCCAACCGACAACTACATCATCTCCGGGGGAGGCGCCTAAGAGGGCACTCAGGTAAACAGTGTGGGTGGGCGGGCACTGACTGGGATCATAGGGGTCGGTAACCTCGCATGTATTATCCAACTCGGCGACAAGTATATCTTCGTACAAATCGTTTGTGTCCAGGTCCACTTGTTTGGCTACAAACAGGCGGGCATCGTCATTTCCCGTACCGGAGAAGGTAAGAGAAGACCAGTCGGCTCCCTGGGGCTGGATAAGTTTTATGTGCTGACCGGTTACCTCGTTGAACACCCTGATCGATCCGTGGTATCTAGGCCACTGGTCCTGTTTGTCATTTGTTCTGCAATAGATATAATCGGTGTCGAAACCGTTGTTAGGTACGGCCAGTGCAGAGATGCTCAGGCTTAGTGGGGCAATGGCAGATAAGATCAGAATCCGCCATGCAACGAGATACCCAAATCCTTTTGAATTATTCTTCTTTCTCATTCGATCCTCTCCATATTCCTGATACCCATTTTCACGACCATCCAAATAAATCCCGTGATGAGTTATAGTAAATCGTCACAGGTTTCATCAACTGGAACCTCCGGACCAGATGCACAATTCTTGAACTTGTTATAGTCCAATTCATCGACGTCGCCATCGCCACCGGCGGGTTCCTGATCGAAGCATCCACAATTTTCCTCACTATACACACCGCCCGGATCACCGCTCCCTGTATAACAACGCTGGAACTCGGCAAAGTCGTCCTGATCCACATCACCGTCACCGTCCGGCTTGCCGTCCCCATTGATGTCCGGGCCATCGACGTCGGCAAAGGGATCATTACAGGGTGGTAGAAACTCGGGAATCAGTGTGCCGATACAATCGTCTTCTTCACCAGGTGCGTACATGCCCCGGTTAGTTAAGGTAATCCAGTCGAACCAGACGTCAGATTTGGCACTGGCCCCGAAGGTGCCGAAGCAGAACTGGTCGGTAGTATCACCATTCTTAGTCGCACCAAGTACACCTTCATCGAGGAATAACACCGGATCAGGTTGCTCGTCATAGTAGACGGCCAATGTCCGGTTCCCATAAACGCCGAAACCGTTGACCACACGGATAATGTGATATGCATTCTGATCCTCTGGTGTTGTGGCCAACAGTTCGGATGTGCGATCATTTATATCATCAAACGGTGGATCCATGAGTTGAAATTCCCTGATCCTTCCGGCGTGCGATCCAGGACCACCCCAACCTATATTAAAGCCGGCTTTATCCGTGTTCTTCACGGGATCAGTACCACTGCTTCTACTCTTGGACCACGTCCAGATCATACCGCCCGCATTAAGGTTGTACTGCACCTTAAGACGAGCCACCATGGTAAAGCCCAGCTTGGACTGCAGAAAGTTATCTACATCACCAAGGGAATCCTCAATTTGGGTCCGGTAGCCATGTCGGCCGGTACCATCAATACCTGAATTTTGAGCGATTAAAAAGGCCTTGCCATTCTGGGCATCGGGATCATCCACCACCGTACCTATGGCCACTGGAACGGAATTAATGGCGGTGTGGATTTCAAACTTGCAACCCCCGGCTACGCTGATCGTATCCGGCGGAATAAAGCCGCAGGAGTCTGCATCTAACGGCGGCTTGTCACCGTAGTAGCCGAACTTGAAGCTCTTGTCATTGGGTGGAGTGTCGGCCGTAAGTAGCGTGGTCACTTCGATCTTGCGGATCTGCTCATCAGCACCAATGGTGCCGGTGCCACAATTAGGTACGAAGCGTAGATAAGCCTCCTTGGCCGTGTTATCCGAAGTGATGGTTACCGGAACCGTATCAGAATCACCGGAAGCGACTGGTCCACCGCTGGTTTTGCCTAATTCCAACCAAGTATAGTCGGTTGACGTACCACCTGCCGGATCCCACTCTTGGACAGTATACGAAACAGGTAAACCGCCAAGGCTGGTAACTTTAAAATTGTAAGTAGTCGGCGTAGCACAGTTACCCCATACCGTCATATCACCGGTAACCTTCGGTGACTGGGTTGATTTCGGGGTGACGGTCCAATCACATTCCTTGACTTCCAGGATTATCGTACGGAATAACACGGTACTGGTCGCTGAATCGTCTGAGAACACCAGATTGGCAGTATAGATACCCGGCAACAGGCTCGGCACATCAACGAACTGAGCATTTACCGTATCGGCGTTACCGGAAGCGATAGTTCCGAATGTTTTATCCAGATCCAGCCATACTACATCGACATCTTCGGCAGCCGTATAGCTCACGCTGTTGCTGTAACTCTTGTTTATCACCTTATAGGGAATATCGGCTGGATTGGGATCGCCTACAAAAACAGTTATATACTGTTCACTGATCGGCGTTACGCTTATAGGTACAAATCCCGGGCTGTCAATGTCGGCCATCCCATAGCGGCGCCATTTTTCCGGCACTGGTGGATTAGGACCGATAGTCGGCAGAGTATCGAGAAACGTATCATCAAGCAGGTATAAGTTATACCCTGAGTCCAGTTCATAACCGCTTTGCTGAGGCCATTTTTTGGTAGCCATCACCGTGGCGGAAATCTCATCAAGCTGACCGTTCCAGGGGAATTTCTCTTCATCGTAAGCGACCTTCCGCTCAGTCAAGGTGTCAATATAATATTCCAACACTTTGTATCTAGTGTTGTGTGGAGTTGATCCCATCTGAGTAATAACCAGTGTTTCCCTACCGTCTGAGTTGTTCGGGCCACGGTAAATCGGACACACCGGATAGTCCCAATTGCCCCCTTCGGTAGTACCGTCGATGAGAACGGTATAACCGGCGGCGGGATTCGAAATGTCAAAGCTAATAAGATCGCCATCGTGGGAGTTCGACGTCCGACCCAGATTTACACCACACATGTATAACAAATTGTCTTTGGGATTAACGGCAACGTGCGGATAAGAGTTTATTACATATCCATTATATACAACATTTGGCCCGTGAATGTTAGGTCCGGTGAACGTGGCAATCAGAGTGCTCAAACCAAGGTCGAACTGGTAGGCCACCGCTGTCGATGTCGTAGTTTCATCCGGAGTTAAACTGATAATTAGATTATCGTTACCGCTGTCATATCTCATGTTACCGACGCCGACATTGGTGCCTACCGGTTGGGGACTAATGGGATTAATTATTACACTCAGATAAGCCGAATTAACCTCGATACCATCGGGATCGAGTTCCATAATGAGCACATCATCTTTTAAACCGTCGGAAGGTTCATCAGTATCAAACGCAATAGCCGCGAACATACGGGCATCATCAAGACCGGTTCCCGAAAAGGTGAGAGTATCCCAGACCTCATCAAACTCGCCATTTCTAACCGTCAACCTATGTTCGCCGGTATACTCGTCGAATGCATAAATTCCTGGGACGGGATGTTGTGGTTCGGAAGCCGGATAAGGTTGATTGATGAAACCGGTTGTATAGATCCAATCCGCCCGGAAACCATTGTCAATTATTCCATCAACTTCGACCACGCCCATCAGGGCCACAGTGGCATAGCTGGTCCAGGAGAACCATGGGCCGCCGGTAGTACCAAATTCCGCATTGGGCATGACCGCAATATTGGCTTCGCTGCCGGTGGTCGGGCAGTTATTGCTATTGTTCGGATTCCCGGTATGCCAATTGGTATACATTGCCGAAGAGCCGCCGACCCATTCCCAGGCCCTGGCCGGTTCATCGCCGGGATCTACCGGTTCGGATTGATGGTATCCAATCATCATGGCGTCCATAAGACCCGCTGTACCTACGTCACAGAGAAGGCAGTTCTCACCGGCCGATCCGCATGGAGGAATACCAAGACCGCTGGTATCATAATTACCCCATTGACTGTACAACCAATCATTCTCCACCTGGGTCTCAATGGTTATCAGATTCCCCCCGAGCTCTTGGGCCTTTTTCTGAGCGGCGGCCCAACCACTGGGAGAAAGCAGATAATAAGTATGACCGCCCCAAACTACCGGTCCGTCAACCACGCTGATGGCCGTACTGTCGTCGGCGGTAACTTCAAAGTTATCAAACTCAACGGTACCCGCCGGTACATTATTACCGGGACCGGTAGAAAGATGGGTATCACACCGGAAACCGGCCTTGCCGATGGTGGGCACATACTGACCCGGAGTTAAACGAGGTACAAATACGTTGGTACCGCTGACAAATACCTGAACGGCGCAGAGATTTTCATGGTATACAAGTTCGATGGTGTTGAAGCCGTCCAAATCCAGCGTAAAGGCATTGAAGTTCGGATGGCTCTCATCTGCCAGCAGGTTACCTTCGTAGTTCACATCTATTTTGCCGTCGTGATAAACAACCACGTGCAGCGAACCCGGTGTGTTAAAGCTGTTCCACAACGCATCCTCGGCTATAAAACCCATCTGGATATAATTCACCGGGTTGTCAACACCCTCGGCCTGCTGGAACCTGGCGTCAACTTTGACTGAATACTTGGTCCCGGCCGGGAATGTGCTACCGTCGATCGGCACATGTGCCCCTATACCCTCAGCGCCGTCCACCAGCTCAAGCTCATTGGTAACCACCCCGTCCGGCTGGACGAAGATCACATCCGGTTCAGCATCCCAAATAGCGCCGCCTACTTCAGTGGTAACACCCTGGAGGGTATCGCCATCATCTCTAAGACTACTACTATCGTCGGCAAAGGTGTCGGTAATAGTGGTTACTGCTGCTGTTGGATTACTTAATCCCAATGTCAAAACAGCAGATAAAACCAAAACCCGCCCCAGCAAATAACAACCATTTATCAGTTTGCTTCCTGTTTCCATTTCCATCGTCCTCCTTTATGTAACATGGCCAAAAAAGGAACAAAATTACGATTGAAGTGTTTACTCGTCACATATGGAATTCCAGCGTTCAGGCATAATTCCCACAATAAAACTAAACTAGAAATATAACGTTATTTTATCGTAATAAATGCGTAATTTAAACAAATATTAGGCCGTCAAATATAAAAACAAATAATATTTATAAGCCATTAAAATCATCACTAAATCTTCAGCCGATAGTATGTGCAATATTTGTATACACAGGAATCCTTGTTACTCGGCAATATCAGTATATACAAGCCCATATAGGTCGCGATTTGTATACCCTAATCTGCGAACATCAAAAAAAGTTTCCTTACATCAGATCAAATAATTTTTTAGCTGTTGCAAAACAACTATTCGTTCAAGCTTAAATCAAAACAGGATAATTGATCGGCCCGAGATTGTACCTTTCCCGATTTATTCTATCTATAATGAATGTCATAAGCTAAGATTGAATTGCTACGTAGAATGAACCATCACTGATAATTTACAGTTTTGCTGCTGATATCATCATTCAAGATCAAAACTGCAATTCGTCAGGGCTACGATCAAGGTTAGAGTTCAGCCGCAATACCTGCCAGAACCTCGAGGCCTTCTTGCAGAGCGTCTTCATTGATCACCAATGGAGGATTTATCTTGACGGCACAACCACCTACTCCAACCGGTGCGAACAACATCACTCCTTTTTGGATAGCGCGGAGTACCATTTCCCATGCCATTTCCGGATTGGGATCCGTTGTTCCCGGACTGGTGAACTGTATAGCCCCGACCAAACCGATGGAATCGATGTGGCCAATTTTATCCCCTGCTGTTTCCTGAATGCGCCGTAATCCCTGCTCCAACATCGGGGACATTCTTACGACGTTATCGATAAGATTCTCCTTCTTTATGACCTGTAAATTCGCCAGGGCGGCCGCGGCACAAATGGGATTAGCCGAATGTGTGCTGGTCATTTCACCGGGACCATACATGCCCATGAGTTCCTCAGTACCCAGAACTGCGGATAAGGGCATACCGCCGGAGATTCCTTTACCGCACGCAGCCAGATCGGGAACAATACCCAAGTGGGAAAAACCGAAAGGTTTGCCGGTTCGGCCAAAACCGGCTTGGACCTCATCCAAAATAAGCAACGCACGGTATTTGTTACACCATTTACGGAGATCCTGGGCATAGGGGGCTGGTATAATAGTAGCATTACAACCCTGATATGTCTCACTCATAACCCCACAGATATCATCCGGTGAAATTCCTTTATCGGCAAGGGATTTCTCGAATATCTCGAAGCTGGTGTCCTGTTGGCGAAAACCATCCGGAAACGGAACCTGTACGAAACGTTCATCCAAATCGCCGAGCCAGCTTTTCTGACCGCCCCACCCGCCGGCTAATTGGGCCCCCATAGTACGGCCGTGAAATGAGTTATCGAAGGTTACTAAAATGCTTTTCCTATCGCCACCGATATTTTGACCGTGAGTTCGCGCCAGCTTGATACAGCATTCGGTGGCTTCTGATCCGGTAGTCAAAAGGAAAACGCGTTTCAACGGGGCTGGAAGCCAAGAGGATAATTCTTCGATCAGGCGGAGGCGTATTTCCGTGGGAAAGCAGTAAGCGTGATATAATCCTTGCTCAGCCATCTCTTTAATAGCCTTGATGATTTCCGGATGAGCATGCCCGGTTCCCGTTACCAGTACACCCGATGAGAAGTCAAGCCATGTATTACCATACGGATCGCTGATGGTCGCACCACGACCATGATGCCAGATAATCGGCGGCTGACCGCCCATACTCCGTGGTTCCAGCTCTCTTAGTGTCTGCAGCAGTTCAATCGATTGGGGGACAGGGACTGGCGTATGGATACGACGATATTTTGTATATACCGGTTTGACCTCTTGCGGTTCAAGCGGGAATTCTTTGGTTGCCATAATTATCCTTATATATTGATAAATTCAATTAACCAATACCTTGTAAATAGTTCAGAAATCACGAAATCGAACGGAGGGAGTTTTATTATCGATCACAACTTCACGACCACCATTCAATATACTCATTCGAGCAGCCTCGATAACCAGTTCGTTGTAGCTGCTGTTGCCCGGTGTGGCCATAATACCTTCCTTGTCGTATTGGCGAATGAGTTTTTGGCGTTCGGTAAGACTTGATGAACTCGCGGCCCGCAGGCAGGATTGAATAATATACTCGACACTGCGACAACCGTAACCGACTGGTGTCAAACCAACACCGCCCTGATCGATCAGTTGGAAGTAATCCGGATTCGGCTCGGCATATTTTGTATCACCGGGCTGGTTACCTGCAGTATTGTAGTGACATTTGACACCACGAAACTGATCATCATGAACCAAAAGGGCGGCGTCTTCGTCTCCTTGACACCACATAGTGAGACCTTGGGCGTTGCCGCCAGCTGCCCCGCTGGGATAACCTATGGCATCGACCACGCTAAGCGAAGCACCATTTTCCCAGATCACTCGCCCATCAGTCCAGAGGAAACCCTCATTGCCGTTGGGATAACGATCGCGAATACCGTAAACGCTGACAGAGACCGGCTTCAATCCGGTAATGAAGGCCACCAGATCGACGTAATGACACCCGACATAAGTAAACATGTCGGTGTTTTCACAAGTGCACCAATTCTGGAAGTTTGAATCGCGATAGTAGTACGGCTCAATCATCTGGGCCTGCGCCAATCGAAACTCACCGAGTCTGCCCTCCCGATAGGCCTTGCGGGCCATGAGACTGCGATGGTCGAAACGTTTATGATATTCAATACCGATCAGAAGGCCGCGTTCGTAAGCTCGCTTGGCGATATCCTCAGCCTGGGCGTATTTAAGAACCAGCGGTTTAACTATGCAAACATGCAGGTCGCAATCTATCGCAACCTGAAGCATCTCATAATGCAACTGATCCGGAGTGGCGATAACGGCAATACTGCCTTTGAGGGCTCCAGCCAGGACCTCTTTGTACAGATCAGGGCACTTTTGTTTGGGATCGACTTTGTCCGGATCCGGGTGGGGAATGAAACTCTGACCGGGAAACGCCCCGGCCAATGATTGTGCCGATCGGAGTTCGGCCAAGCGCGCCCCATCAAGGGCACAAATGTGAATATCGCTGATTAAACCAGATCGTTGCATATGGTAGAGCACAGGGAGAAGCTGGATCTCGGTGATCATACCCCCCCCAATGACAGTTACCTGAAACTTATCTGATACCATCATAGATTTTCCCATCGTTTCATATTGGTATTTTTCGATCTTCTATACTCTGACACAAAACTCATATATTGGTCAAAACATTCGCACAGGTTGATGAAGAACATATGATAGCGGTCTTAAAACCACTTGTCCATGCTAGGATTTACCGACAACATCAGCAGCTAAAAACACTACCGCTGCATTCATGGCAAGTACTGGGATGATTGATGAACTAAATACTGATAAAACTACCGGTATGAAATTCGAACAGTTAACACTATCGATTATTTATTATCACCACCCGTAAGGCAGGCAGGGGCACTGCTAAATAAATTTGTTTTAGTTACATCCATATCAGAACAATCTATGATGGCATCCGTGTTTACATCAACTGCATAATTGATTTTGCTATTATTCTCTATATAAAACTTAATATCACCCAAGTCGAATATGTTGACTAATCCGTCCTTATTCACATCGCCAAGCAACACACGAACATACACACTATTAGTACCAACTAACGGATTACCATTCAGATCTTCAACATTAGAAATTGTAATAGACAAACAGGATTTATCCGGTACATCACTCATTTCAATGGTCATCTTATCCTCATCAACCATCACATTACCCAAATTGCCGGCAGAGAGACGAACCTCGATACCGCTGAAGATATCATCGCCGGCTGCTATGGGTTCGCTAAAAGTCAAAATCACTTTGGTCGGCCCATCTAACCTGCACTCAACACCATGAGTCAGATACCAACCTCCAGGATCCTGCGAACTACTAAGTGGTAAATCAATATCATACTCAATACTTGAACCATGAGTCTTGCGTGAAACGGCAGCTATTAACTCCGGACCCTGGGTATCATAAATTACAAAACAGGCTGGATCCGCCGGCACATTTGCTCCGCTCATACAATCATTAAATATAACCAAGTCACTCTGATCAATATCATTGTCGCCCTCCAGATCGGCATTCTGACAACCGGGATTGGCCGGCGGATTGCCCACTCCATTCATACAAGCCTGGATATGGCCGAAGTCCTCTTGATCCACATCACCATCACCGTTGAAATCGCCCAGGATTTCCGGTGGACAACCAAACTCATCTACAGGTATACCACCAATAGTATTGGAACAATTATCACATACATCCCCAACATCATCGCCATCGCTATTATTTTGATCCGGATTGGCGGTCAAGGGGCAATTGTCATCAACATCGAGTACCCCATCATTATCATCGTCGTCATCACAAGCATCACCCTGCCCGTCCCCGTCATTATCAGCCTGATCAGGATTCTCGGCCTGCGGACAGTTATCACAAACGTCAATTAATCCATCGCCGTCGGAGTCCAGTTCGCAATCATCGGGAATCTGATTATGGTTGCAATCGGTCGAGGAACCATAGAGAAGATCGCATTCGTCCGCCCTG
>CP070790.1:190075-193256 GCA_020346805.1 Planctomycetota bacterium | reverse complement strand
CGTGGTAGCTGAGCCTGCCGTTATTCTCCAGCACAGGATTAAGCCACAACGCGGTCACGCCAAGGTCCTTGAGATAATCCAAATTATCGATTATTCCCTGCAGGTCGCCCCCGTGTCGTTTAGCAGGATCGCGCGGGTCAAATTCATCGAAATGATCTTCCGTACGATCATTAGATGGATTGCCGTTGGCAAAGCGGTCGGGGGTAATAAGGTATACCACATCCCGCGGACCGAAACCAGCATGACGGAGTGGGTCTGAATTTCTGGGAAGCACCGGAATGTTGATCGCCGACTGGTCTTTCCCATTACGAACAACCAGCGTATACATCCCCGGCGCTAAATCCGTGGGAATCTCAATATCCACAAAGGCGTAGTCTGGATTGGCCATAGTATGTACGGCCAAGACCTTGATTTGAGGAGTGTCAAATTTCGCTTCAATTCCTTTAAGATTTTTTCCGTACAGCATCAATTGCACACGGTTGAACTTCATCCCGGCCCACCAGTTTGGCGGCTCAACCGTTCCAATGCTTAACGACTTGGCAAGTGTTATGGATTGACATAAAGATGCAACAAGAACTACTGTCGCAATTCGCAAATTTTTTTTCATTATCGTCTCTCTATTTACTCAGTCCATGGTACCATGAGTCACTTACCCTTATTTCTTAGAAGGCTTTGGCCAAACTTTCAACACCAGCTTTCCACCATTGTCAAGTTCAAAGGGACCCGGGGAGGGGTTCCTAGTGTTTCGTTTATTACCGAAGTAATCGGTATCGAGTCGATAGGGTGTTCCATCGGGCTGTTCGTAGGGTAAGTCGGGGATTTTTGCTTTACCAAGCATTTCGGTTGTGACCAGGGGTCGTTTGTGATGGGGCCAGGTTTTGTTTATTTCTATTTGCAGATACCAGCCATCAGGCTTTTCCACAAGCTTGAGTTGTGGGTCGAATTTTGATTGTACGAGCGGGTTTTTCTCGTGTTTCGATGGCTCGGCTTGGTGAAGGAACACATTACCTGCCATGTAAAGCGGCAGGTTCGCCGCATCGTAAGTTGCCAGGCCGAAATAATGCTGATTGTCAAGCCGGTCGGGGATGCGGTCCGGCCAGGGAACCGGTTTGTCAGGACTGACGAAAATGTTGTTGTAGAACCGGTTATCTCCGCCGGGGAGATCATGCATACCCGCCACCTGCGTAGAATGAGCTTTGTGGTACGGCGTGGTGCGTTTATTTGGCCAAGCAATCACCCGTCCGCCAAACAGGTTGTGGGCATAGGCCCCCCCATGTGAGATATCATTAAGAACATTGCCGGACAGGAAGAAGTTATGATCAATCAGGAACGGTCCGTGATTGACTTCGACGAACAGGTCTTGGGTGGCTTGGTTGTCGTGCAGCAGGTTGCCGGTAACTCGCGCACCCTGGGCCATCCAATCCAGCCAGATCCCCCGCCACGTACGATAGACGTGATTGTCACTGATGATGGTGTCGATTGCACCGTGGATTTTGATCCCGGCCTGCTCACAACCGGTGAACAGATGGCGGACGTGAATGTCGTGGATCTCATTGCTGGTAATCATACTAAAGACCGCACCCATAGAGCCAACTATCCCCGCCTGCTCGCAATAGTAGATGTGATTGTTACGTACGAGGTGTCGGCCGATGTTCTCCTTCGACCAACCGCGTTCCAAAGCCCGCTTGATCGTCTCGACATATCCCTCTGCCGAATCCTGGGACGTATTGTCAAACTCGTCGCCGTGCTTACCCAGTGCAATGCCGGTGCAAACAGAGTAACGGATGGTATTGTTCTCGATGATCCAGCCCTTGGACCAGTGTGTACCGATCAGGCCAATCTGCTCGGCGGTCGGAGGTGCCCATGATGTGGCAGCCTGCTCCATCGTAAACCCGCGTACGGTAATATAGTTTATGCCGGACTTCTCAGGATAAAACACCGTTTGACGCGCATTGATCTCGACGAATTCATTATTGGGATTAACCACTTCGTACTGTGCCCAGATGGTTGTATTTGTATCGTCAACTTTGGCAAACCAGAGCGGCTCTTTTCCAACTGGTTTCAACACGTCATTATGTTTTGCCGCCTCGGCAAGCCAGTGTCCATTAAGGTACACCGCCCCGGTGTGATGCTTACGGTCCAAAGGGAAAAACCAGTCACCGCTGATCAAATCGCTGTATGGATTAAAGTCACCGAAAAAACTGTTGGGAATGGTTACCTTCCAGGTATTATCCTGAACCTTCTTCCAACCCTTAACAATCTCTGATCCTTTGATAACAACTTTTTCACTTTTAGCAGCCCTGTAGACAATTCGCTTCTTGTCAGAGGTGCCGCCGCGAGGAGGATTAATGCGTTCGCGGTAGACGCCCTCATGGACCGTGATCGTATCACCTGGTTGAGCTTTTGCCGCAGCCGCCGATATGGTCTTAAAAGGTTTTGATCGCGTGCCCGGATTACTGTCAAGACCAGTTGTTGCTACGTGATACTCGGTTGCGCAGCCGGTAAAAACGCAGGCTGTCAAGGCCATAATTAGTGCTTGGATAAATGCTTTCATTACGTTTTTCTTTCGTTGAATATCCTTGCGTTATTTCTTAGGCCATACTTTCATACTTATTGCCTTCTTTTCTGTAAACTCAAATGGTCCGGGCGCGGGATTGTCCGTGTTTCTTTTCTTGCCGAAGTAATCGGTGTCGATCTTTAATACTGAACCGTCATAGTCCATGTAGGGAAGGTTTGGCGATTTAGCTTTACCCAGCAGTTCGGTAGTTACAAGCTGGCGTTTATGCAGACACCATTCCTTGTCACAATTGATATGAAGATACATACCGTCTGATTTCTCGATCAGTTTGATTCCGGGATCGAAAGCCGGCAGAACCAAAGGACCGGATTCATGCTTTGAGGGCTTAGCACCATTCAAATACACGTTGTCACTCATGAACATCGGCAGCTTCACCGGGTCATACTCGGACAGACCTTTATTTACGATTAGATTGTTGTAGTATCTTTCGTCGCCGCTTAGATTCTCTGCCAGGCCTGCAACTTCTGTAGAGTGCTCTTTGAGATAAGGAGTCTTGCGGCCTTCACCTGTAAGCACACGCACACGGCCGGTAATTAGATTGTGAGCATACGCACAACCTTGAGAGTTGACTAATAAACTTATCGGCGACAATAAGATATTATT
>CP070790.1:182916-189975 GCA_020346805.1 Planctomycetota bacterium | reverse complement strand
ATATAAACACAGGGGCAGTAGCGCGATCAGCATCCACCATGAACCGAAAGTTACATATAAGGCAATGAAGGGTGCCGAAAAGACGCACACAACGATACCGCCCATTCCAAAGAAACGTGCTTCTGGAGATGGGGTATGTTTTCTGGACATTAAGCAGGTTCCCCGTCTTTTAGAAAGTAGCGATTCTATGGCTGGTCAGCGGTGTCGTCAATCACTTCAGCATCCCACTTTTCGTTTAGCCAAACACCGAGTGTACGAATCATTAATTCCCATATTTTGATAATTGCGCAACAATCTTTAATTTGTTGGAAGTGTGTTTCTTTGTCTACCGGATTGGCCGCACAATCATGGTGGCCGACAATAGCCATAACCCTGGAGTTATGTTTGTTGATGGAGATAGCGACTTTTTGCCGGATGGCGGCGATTTGCTCGGCAGTACCTTGGCTGAGTGTCTTATCGGGGCCGGCTTCGGTGATCATATCGACATAGTCGACTTTGAACTGCTTTTTCATCCATTCCGTGACCGGGATAATGGTTCGACCATCCATGCAGCTAATGGCGGTAGCGAATGTTCCTGAGGCCATTGGTGATAACTCCTTGTATTACGGGCTGTAGTAGTTCCAGGTCATCTTGCTGCGGCGGTAATGTTGCTGTTTCCAGAGTCGTGGTTGCTTGGGGCGGGGATTCGGTTCTGGGTTATGGTATATAAAGAGCCTGTTGCCTTTAAGCACGATAATTTCCTCTCGCCAATCGCCGGAGACGTCGACCACATAGAGCCGATCCGTCTTTTGTCTGATGCGACGGATAAATGCTCCGCCGATGGGATCGAAGATGCACACGTCGCCCTTCTTGTGTCGTTCATTGGCTGCAGCCAACTGTTTGGGTTTACCTGTCCAATCGATGGTGAAAATGCACTCTACCCCGCTGCTGGTCCACCCGTCCGGGGCAACTTTGTCCATCTGGTAGTGGAAGATGAGTTTACCTTTGGCGTCGAAGACGAATGGTTTCTGGTGTTTTTCGTATCGGCTTCGGCACCAGATTTCCAGGCCCGGCCGGTCGGGATCGAATTCACCAATGGCGGCGTTCTGGGGCTCCCGGTGTTGGTAGTGGGTTTCCCAAATCAGGCGCTTATGGTTGTAAAGAAAGATTCGGTTACCGCCGCCCTCCTCCAGGGCCACCACCTCCAACCCGGGAATATCGGGCCGTACATCGTTCACGAAAATCGAATCCAGATGTCCTTTTAACGGTAACCTATACAGAATTTTGCCGGCGGATCCGACAATAGTTGCCCCCAACACCTCGTCTTTGCCATCGCCATCCAGGTCGGCTATCCGGGCCCCGTTGTGGGCGCAGGCCATGAAGTCGTCACGATGCCACAAAGGTTTGTATTTTTCTCTTCGCAGATTGTCCAAGGTGTATGCCGCTAAATAACGCCCTGTGCGATAACCGTCAGCGTTGGTTGCCTGTAATAACAGATCGCCATCACCCCGGCCTCGAAAGTTGGCTACCACCAGGTGTTCCCAACCTTCCGCTCCTTTGGGTATCGGCGGTTTGGTTTTCCATTTTTCTTGACCGCTTAAACCGTACATAACGTGTAACGTGCTGTCTTGAGTCAGGTAGAGCACTTCGGTTGCACCATCGGCATCGATGTCGGCGGTTTGTACGCCAGGGCCGTTATGTCCGGGAAGGCCAACATTTTCTGAGGAACCACCGACCCTTATGTCTGTTTTGCCAAGCCACAGCTTTGTACCATTATGGGCGTAGGCGGCCACGTGTCCGGAAACGGTCACCAGATAATCCATGAGGCCGTCATTGTTGAGATCAGCAGTAATCACTCCGCCGGCGCTGTCTTTGGGGCCGGGAATATCTATACTGATAACAAAGGGATTATTGGAATACTGGGGCCAATCGATCTCGGTACCGGTGTTTGGTTGAGCTGTCAGATAGACACCACACAAAGCCAGGATTATGTTGTTCATGTGTACTCCACTTGATAAAAGGGTGTAATTGCGGCCGTAAGATGTTATCTTAAATCGTCCAAGGGATAAAATTTTCTGCTTAAGCGAGTGGTTATTTATGAATCGACGTGAATTAGCATTAAAAATCGATCACACCATACTGAAACCTGAAGCCGCTGAGGCGAGTATCGATCAGCTTTGCGATGAAGCTGTCGGATATGGTTTTTACGCTGTTTGTGTCAATTCGATCTGGATCAGACATTGCTCCCGGCGATTGGCTGGTTCCGGAGTATGTGTTGCAGGGGTGGCCGGTTTTCCGCTGGGGGCCGATGCTACCGAGATCTTGGTCGCCCAGGCCAAGAGAGCGATAGATGATGGTGCGGTTGAAGTTGACATGGTGATTCGGATTGGCGATTTGGTCGCCGGTAATATAAGCGTGGTGGCTGATGATGTTGCCGCTGTGGCGGAAGTGATACACGACGCTTCTGAGGATTATGTGTTGAAAGTTATTCTGGAAACGGCGGCCCTGAACGAGGAGCAGATTGTCGCCGGCTGTCGCTGTGCCGTCGATGCCGGTGCCGACTTCGTAAAGACATCGACCGGTTTTCATCCGGCCGGCGGGGCCACGGTGGAGGCGGTCCGTTTGCTGGCCCGGCACGCTCGGCCTTTGCGGGTCAAAGCCGCGGGTGGAATCCGTGATCTGGCGGGAGCCCTGGCCATGCTCGAAGCCGGTGCCGACCGCCTGGGCTGCTCGGCTGGCGTTAAAATTGTCAATGAAATCGCAAGTGTTTAGCGGTTTAATTGGTACTATTTTCAAATTACCAATTTCGCACGGGCAAACTCAATCCCGGCAAAAAGACGCCGGGATTGAGCTTGCCCCCTCCTTTGGCGGATCTGCGACATGCCACCCTGTTTCTCAGAATAATACTAAATCCACGTAAACGCTTGTAAATTGGGCAGATAACCCTGTTTCAGTCGGCTTTTGACTTGGCATTTGCCGATATTGTGGGTAAATTATTAGACACACGTAGCGGGGGAAAGAATTATCCCCAGCCCGGTCAGGGAGGGCCGGTAGAGCCCCTGCAACGGAGGTTGCCAGAATCTATGTACCTTAAGCGACTCACCTGCCAAGGATTTAAGAGTTTTGCCGACAAGATCGATTTTGATTTCGGTCCCGGTGTGACGGGGATTGTAGGCCCCAACGGATGCGGCAAGAGCAACATCGTCGATGCCATCAAATGGGTGCTCGGCGACCAGAGTGCCCGCAGCCTCCGCGGCAAGCAGATGCAGGATGTCATATTCAGCGGCTCGGGTACCCGAAAGATTGCCGGTATGGCCCAGGTGGATCTGCTACTGGACAACGGCGACCACCGGCTTGATATCGACACCGACCAGGTAACCGTCAGTCGCCGGCTATACCGTTCCGGGGAAAGCGACTACATGATTAACAACGAGGTTGTTCGGTTGAAGGATGTCCGCGAGTTGTTTATGGATACCGGCATCGGGATCGGGGCCTACTCGATTATCGAACAGGGCAAGGTGGACGTGCAGCTGCAGGCTACTCCCATCGAGCGGCGGCTTATCTTTGAGGAGGCCGCTGGCATCAGCCGCTACAAAGCCCGTAAAAAGGAGGCCCAGCGGAAGCTGGAGCGGGTGGGGCAGAATCTGCTGCGGATCGAAGATATCGTCGAGGAGGTGGAAAAAAGACTGCGTAGTATCAAATATCAGGCGGGCAAGGCCCGCAACTTCCAGGCCTACGACAAACAACTCCGCGAAAAACGGGCCACCTACTCGTTGGCTGAATATCATCGGCTCAACGAGCGGCAAAAGGCGCTGGGGCAGCAGGCTGCCCAATTAAGCGATGAAGCCACCGCTTTACGAACCTCGATCAGCTCGACAGAAGCACGCAGCGCCACCCTGGATACCGATTTGCTCAGACTTGAGGGCGAGGTTCGACGGATCGAACAGCAAATTTTAACCAATGCTTCCCAGATCACCGCCAATACCGAACGAATCGACCAATCCCAGCAGCGAGTCGAGGAGTTGAAAGAAGTGCGTTCCAGGGCCCAGCAGCGTTTGGCGGTTGAGCGGTACCGTGTAGTACGTCTGCGACGGCAGATCGAGGACGAAGAAGCGAATGTCGAGGCTCTTGAGGGCCAGGTACAGCAGGCCAACACTTCTGTCGATCAGTTGACCGAACAGGATCGTCAATTGGCTCGCCAATTTGCCGATCTTCAGGCTCAACTTGAGGATGAAAAGGCCGGGATCATCGATTTATTGCGTCGAACCGCCCAGATGCGCAATCAGATCCAATCGCTCGATCAACGACGGGAGCACCTGGAAGGCGAAAAAGGCCGGCTGGATACCCGGCACGAACAGGTACAGGCCGAATTGCGTGAACTGCTGGAAATCAAGGCCCAGATCGAGCAGCAGGCTAAAGAGATAGCCGAGCTTATTCGGGATCAAACCGCCCAATTGGAAGTCAAGAAGCAGCAGGCCGCCGAACTCGATGCCGACCGGACCGAACTCGATCAGCAATTGGCCGCCGCCAAGGAGTATCGCAGCGGCCTTTTGGGGCGAAAGCAATTACTGTCGGATCTCGAACAGCAGTTGGAGGGTGTGGATGCCGGTGTGCGGGAATTGCTGCATCGTAAGCAAAACGATCCCGACGGGCAGGCCTTTGGTTACGTGCGGGGCATGGTGGCGGACCTGATATCCGCCGACGTGGCCAACGCCAAGCTCATCGAGACCGCTTTAGGCGAATATGATCAGTATCTGGTGGTTGAAGACAGCCGGGCCTTTTTTAACGATGCCGACATCTTTGACGATTTTCCCGGGCGGGTTCATGCCATTTGTCTCGATCGTCTGCCGCCTTTTATCGATGGCAGAGATTTTGCCCAGCAGGAAGGTTTCGTGGCTTATGCCATGGATCTGGTGCGCTATCCGCCCGAGGCGGAGCGCTTGGTACGTCACTTACTTGGTAAAACAATTATTGTTCGAACATTCGAAGACGCGCTTCGGATGGCGGAACAAAATCCGCCCGGTTACCGCTACGTTACCCAGAGCGGGCAATTGTTGGATCCGGCAGGGCATTGTCAACTCGGTCCTGCGGGGGCGCGGTCCGGCCTGATCAGTCGCAAGAGTGAGCTGCGCGAGATCGACACCCAACTCGGACAGGTCGATCAACGGATTAAGGAAATGTCGGGACGTGTGGAACAGGCCTCGTCCCAATTGGCCTATCTGGATCAGGTGCAGCAAGAACTGCGAACGTCTATTTATGAAGCCCGCACCGCGGAAGTTGAGAATAATGCCGCCCGAAATAACAACCAAAGTGCTATAGAACGTCTCCAGCAGGAACAGCCTCTGATCGTCGGCGAAGTACAGTCCATCGAAATGCAGATCAGGGAAGCCCAGGCCCAATCGTCTCAGAGTTCCGAGTCGCTGTCGGCGCTGGAAAAGGCCAACACCGAGCGTGAAGAGCGTATCGAGCAGATCAATCAACAGATCGAGAAGGTAACTCATCAGCGCGATCAGTTGGCGGAGGGGCTGACCGAGGCGAAAGTAGAAGTCGGCCGATTGGCTCAACGTCGCAGTATGTTGAGCGACAGACTGCGTGCCTTGCGGGAGGAGCAGCAGGCCGGCGATGAGGCCGTCAGGTCATCGGCCCAGGAGGCCGACGATGCCGACCATCGCATCGACCAGACGGAACGGACCCTACTGGCCGCTCAGAGCCAGTTGGCCCAATTCTTTGCCGTCAAGGAAAAACTCGATGTCGACTTGAGCGGGATTCAACATTCGCGTGAGGAGATACGACACGAAATCGAGCAGCTGGCCGCCAAAGTCAAGGCCGACCGAGCCACATTAACCGAAACCGAGGAGAAGCTGCATGCGGTTCAGATGGAAGCCCAGGAAACGCGCATTCGATTTGAGGATCTGATTGCCAGGATCAGAGAGGATTTGGAGATCGATCTGGCGGAAGTCTATGCCAGTTACGAGCATAAAGAGCAGGATTGGGAGGCCCTGGAGGCCGAGATCAACGAGCTCAAGGAAAAGATTCGTCGTTTGGGTAATGTTAACCTGGATGCCATTGCCGAGCAGGAAGAGTTGGAAAAACGGGCGGAGTTTTTACATAAACAGCGTGACGATCTTCGCAGTTCCCAGAAGCAACTTGAAGAATTGATCGAACAGCTTAACGCCGAGTGCCGGGAACGCTTTGCCAAGACCTTTGAGGCGGTTCGGGGCTATTTCCATGACTTGTTCCGCAAGTTGTTCGGCGGGGGCAGGGCGGACGTTATGCTGGAGCAGCCGCCGGAGGGTCAACCGCTGGATGTGCTGGAAGCGGGCATCGAAATTCAGGCCCGACCGCCGGGCAAGGAATTGCAGAGTATCTCGCTGCTTTCCGGTGGTGAAAAGACTTTGACGGCCATTGCCCTGCTGCTGGCCATTTTCCAGAGTCGGCCCTCACCGTTTGCGGTTCTCGATGAGGTCGATGCCGCACTCGATGAGGCCAATAACGAGCGTTTCAATCAGATAATCGGCGAATTTCTCGACGAGTCTCAGTTTATTGTCATCACCCATTCCAAGCGAACCATGGGGATTGCGGACATACTTTACGGGGTTACCATGCAGGAGGCGGGGGTTAGTAAAAGGGTCAGCGTCAAATTTGAAACCGAAGACGATCGCGATTCTGCCGCCGCATAGCCAATTCCTACAATCTTATATCCTTGTGGTGCCTGTCCCGGTTCGATATACTGAAAATTGCTTTGCGTGGAATTCATCGGTTCTTAACGAAAGGTACATAATGTCGGACGCCCCTGATGCGACTGAAAAAACGGTCAAGGAACGCGTAGAGGAAATCATCAACCGTATTCGGCCGATGATCCAGGCCGACGGCGGCGACGTCGAATTGGTTGATGTTGACGATAAAGGTGTGGTCCAGGTTCGCCTGCAGGGGGCCTGTGCCAGTTGTCCCATGTCCAGCATGACCCTCAAGATGGGCATCGAGCGCAACCTGAAAGAGCTGGTGCCCGAAGTCAGCGAAGTGGTCAACGTGTAGTACGCAAATAATCATTTATGTGCTCCATGTGTGCATTCTTGGCTT
>CP070790.1:177817-182816 GCA_020346805.1 Planctomycetota bacterium | reverse complement strand
TATCTCGCATACTGTTGCCGCCGACATCAGCTTTCAGGGTGAGGTTGAGTTGATACACTGTTGGTGCAAACTCATCCCAAAGTAAAATATCTTCACCCATGGGATATTCGATTTGCTTGATGGTTGATTTGCCTTTTGCGGAAAAGCTGACAGCTTTCTCGGCAGTCAAATGGGATTTTTTGCTGTTTACGCTATTAGCGCGCATTTGTATTCTGCCGCTGACGGCTCGGCCGGAGATATTCCCGATAGTTATATGGGCGGAGATGATTTTTTTTTCAATGTCGGGATAGATTTCAACATCATCGATCCAGATTGGATCGGTCGCCCGCAGCTGAATCTTGCCTACAATGCCGTTCCAGTTGGTCTGTGTATCTTCGCTGACTGCATGACTATTTCCTGTCGGCGGTACGACCGAATTATCGACCATGATGGTGAGCACGTGCTTGCCGGGCGATAAACTGCCGGAAAGATCGTAAATGTGAGCGGCACTGAAGCTGTTCTGGGTGCCGATATACTTATCATCGATCCAAACACGGTTGTACTTGGTTCGCTCCAGTAAAAGGGTGATATGCTTACCCGCCCAGCTATCGAGTATTTGTAAATCCTTCTGATACCAAGCCGAGCCCTTGTAGATATAAATCCTGCTTAAATACCGAAGGTGGCGCTCATTATTGACAAAGCCCTTTTGATTTTCGTCGGTAGTCCCGGGAAGCTTGACCGTGTCATTGAGTTTGGTTTGAAACCATTTTTCTTCGATACCCTTTTTGTCGGCATCGAGTTGAAACCGCCATTGACCCGCCAGACAAATCACCCTCTCTTCCCGCGGATCTGCCTTTGCTGCGTAAATTGCAGTCTGGGTAACCAGAATATTAAACAGGACCACCAGCAAAACAGGCCTATATTGAATCGAGCTTGTGTAACTGGGCATGCCAATCTCCTAAAATAATATATACCGAGACCATTTTCGTCCTTAGTGGATTCTTTATCTTAATTGCATAAGATCTTAACATAACGTTAGTATAATACTGAATAAAATCGGATATTAATAGATAAGTTGAGGATGTCCGGAAATTAATGGCTCGTATGAAAGTCTTCAGATTTACCAAGTAAACGGTGATATCCTGCAAAACTTTATCGATAACGAAGCCGGAAGGATCACTGCCAATTCTGCAAGTCGCAACCTTGATTATATCCTGCAAATATTAAAATATGCCCAGGAAAATCATTATCTCCTGCATATTCCCCAAGTAAAGAGATCTTATGATTTTTCATCTGACGAAGACATGGATGATGATAGTATCTTAGGTTACTGAGCGTTTCCAGATTACTTTCAGCTTCGGAGAGATCACTCGGGAGACGTTTGGGCAGGCTGCGGAGGCAGCATCGACCGGGTAAACCCTCAGACTGGGCTCGTTGTCCTAGCGGCGTCAGGTGCAGGATTGGCCCCATGGAGCGGGCAAATGAGCGTGGCTTATGGTCACGGAGGCCGTTTTCGCTTGAATCGAGCAGGTCGTTTGGATAGGATGAATGCTAGAGGCCTGGTAGATGGGAAATGTCGGCTAAACACGATGACGAATTGCCGGACCTGAAGTATTAGGCGACCAATTCTTGAACAGTGTGTCCTATGATTCGTTATCTGAGATTCAGTAAATGGAGAATATCAGATGAAATCCATTCTCGAATCACGCTGGCGAATACTCTGTGTGGGATTGGGTGTACTCGTGCTGGTGCTCGCTGGTTGTGATCTGCTCGGGATTCCTACTTCGGAATCTATACCCCCATCGGGTTCGGAGTCTGAATCTGGATCCCCATCAGATTCGGAGTCGGAACCTGATTCCCCATTGGATTCAGCGTCGGAGCCTATACCCCCGTCGAATGCGGAGTCTGTTGCCGGCCAGCAGAATTTAGATCGTCTGCGATCGGCTTCTTTGCGATCCCCCGAACTGCGGGTTGCAGGCGGTGTTCCTGCCTTTCTGACGGTCGATGTGCCTGTATCACCGGAGCTGGCCGATAATCCCATCGAAGCCGCTTTGCGCTACCTGCAAGACTACAAAGAACTGTACCGTATGCACGATCCCAATCAACAACTGTTCCTCAACCGAGTCCGGGGCATAGTTGATGAAGCGCATGTGTTTTTCTATCAGAAACATAACGAGGTTCAGGTTTTTGCTGCCGAGTTGGCGGTACACATTGTGGATGGGCACATCGTGATGACCAGCGGTCATTACCTGCCCGTCATTCAGGTTTCCTCTGAGCCCATGCTTAAAGCAACGGACGCTCAGGCGATCGCGCTCGCCGGCGTGCCGGGTACGCAAACCACGCTGATGGGTGTGCCCAAGCTGATGTACTACGACGAAAGTCTGATCGCGGGCGGTCGGTCGGATACACACCTCAGCTGGCGCATTAACGTTCGTGGGTATCGCGTGAGCGACGGGGCGGGCACCTCATGGATGGTGTTCGTCGATGCCCATGACGGATCGCTGCTCGCCCATTATGACGAATTAGTAACTGATGCTCCGGACAAGAGCATCCATATCCGGACTGCGAACAACGCTTGGGTTGGAAATTGTGGCTGGCCAACGGCCGACTGGTGGTTCGATGAGGACGGGGACATCGGTTACCCCGGCGCCGCCCAGGATCCGTTTCTTGACGGTCTGAAAGCCGCCAATGGCTCCCAACAGGTCTACGACTTCTTCTTCGACAATTTCCACCGTCACTCCTGGGACGGTTACGACTTTTTCGACGAGCACCATGTAGCCATCATTGTGCACGTGGGAACCAACTGGGAGAATGCCGGCTACGACCCTGCTTGTGAGCAGCTTGTCTTCGGTGACGGTTATGTAACGCTGGACGCCCTGGCCCACGAGTGGACGCACGCCATCGACGACCACGAGGCCAAGCTGGAGTACGAGTATCAATCCGGGGCACTCGAGGAAAACTTCGCGGATGTCTTTGCCTGTTTTGTCGACAGCGGTGACTGGTTGATCGGAGAGGACAGGCCAGGCGGCCCCTCTCGCAGTCTCGCCGATCCTCCGCAGTATGTCCAACCGGATCATATGGACCATGAGTATTACACGCTGGCCGACGACGACTACGGCGGGGCGCACACGAATAGCGGCGTCCCCAACAAGGCAGCGTACTTGATCATCGAGGGGGGGAACCACGGTGGTTACATCATCAAGGGCATCGGCAGGGACAAAGCCATGCAGTTGTACTACAAGGTGCTGACCAATGGTGTGACCTCTAACGCCAACTTCGACGACATGCGAGACTTGATGGTCCAGTTTGCCTTTCAATTCGGCGGACAATGGGGCTTCACCGGCAGCGATATCTGCGATGTCAGGAACGCCTATGCCGCTGTAGGGATCAATGTGGGAGGCGCGGACTCCGACTGTGACATGCTACCCGACAGCTCGGAATCCGATGATGATAATGACGGCATACTCGACGCCGACGACAACTGTCCCCACATCCCCAACATCTTTCAAGAAGATACGGATGATGACGGTATCGGTAACTTCTGTGATCCTGACATCGACGACGACGGCGTGCCGAACAGCGAGGACAACTGCCCGTGGGTGGAGAACACCGGTCAGGACGATTCGGACGGCGACGGCTTCGGCGACGTCTGCGACCCTGATGATTATGACAACGACGGAGTCGAGAACGAGGACGACAACTGCCCCCACCACCCCAATCCCGACCAGGCGGATTCGGACGGGGACGGAGTCGGGAACGTGTGTGACAACTGTCCCGACGTGCCCAACCCCGACCAGACGGACTGCGATGGGAACGGGGTCGGAAGAGCGTGTGACTTCGGCAAAGAATTCATCTACCAGGACGATTGCAACATTCCGAGGACCTATCACCCATGGGTGCATCCGATGGATCTGGTCACGCTACCGGGTTGTGACGACTGTCCGATCTCACAGTTGCAGCAGTATTTGGTTCGGGTCAACGTCGCCCTGCCCTACGCTATTCCAGTCAGGTTAGTGGATGATCGTGGACACGTCGTCGCCAGGGGCATGGCGAGCAGGGAACAGACGATTGAGTTCGCCCCCGAAGCCGGCTTCTTCGATAACTCGTTTCAAGGTACGCAGTTCTTCCTGGAAATGCCGGCCACAGAGCTCGGGCCGAGCGCAGACATGCCGTTCGAGATCGATGTCCATGTCGAGTTCGAGTTGTACCTACCGCCAGCTACAACCGGCACGACTTCTGGTAATCAGAGCACAGATACGCCGGTCATATATGGTCCGGCGACCAGACGCTAGCGAGTAATTTAAACTGCCAGATAAACACTAGGTGCAATTTCAAAAAGCATTGATTTTAAAGAGTGAAATGTTTCAGAGAGCAAGACGCCGGCATCGGCCAACTGAATTACGCCCGCATAGCTTATGTTCTTCATTATAAATGACTTTTTATTTCGGTCAAGGTTTTTTTCTCATAGTCAATTTCACTCGGTTAGCAACATACGCCCAGCGCGCTGTTAAACTTGACTGATCGGCTGACCTTTGGTCAATTCAACCTCTGCCTTCCGTAACTTGGTAATGATCTGTTCTGCTGTATACCGTTTTAACCCATAACCTGATCTCCTCTTCAGATCCAGGATTTCGGGCAAACACAAAAAGTGGTATCATTGATGGGGGTAGGTCAATATGGCCATATGACAGTCATATTCTGGTAGCGAAGGTATAGACCGTTCCAACCAAGACCAATGGAGTGAGAGGCCATGATGCAAAAATACAAACTATCCAGCGGGAATCGAGTTACGCACAACACCTGTATGCTTATTGGGATCGCGGTCATATGGCTGTCCGGCTGCGCCCGTCAGCATCTAATGGAAACACCCACAATCGTGTCTCTGGGTGGAATTGACCCATTCCAGAAAGTTCCGGCCAATCGCCAGACCGCGGCAGTTCCGGTGTTCGTAGCCAGCGGTCGGACGGTCTCAGGCCTGAAAGATCCGGCCAAGTTCTATACGAATGACCGGAGTCGTGTG
>CP070790.1:173027-177717 GCA_020346805.1 Planctomycetota bacterium | reverse complement strand
GTTTCAACTTATTATCGCAACCATATTCTTAACGGCCATCATCTGGATCTATGCCGACCAGACCAGCCATAAGAGCTATCAAACGTTCGTTGCGGTTCGAATTGCAGCCTCGTCGGATATCGCTCCTCGGATTGAAGGGGCGAGTGCCGACAGCCCTAATCTCATTCACGTGCCGGTGACGATGCGTGGGGCCAAGGCCGCCATACGCAGGCTGCAGCTTCAAGAAAGTACCGGTGACCATCCTTTCGAATTGGCGATTAAAATTGCCGGAAATATTAAATCCGGTGATATCCAATCTCGCGACATTACACCCCAAATTACTCATCTGGATGCTATCAGGGATCTGGGTTTACATGTTGATGAAGTGCACCGGCCGACAATCGAATTTACTGTGGATCGCTATAAAACCGTCGAACTTGATGTTCATGTAGATCCCGGTGTTTATACGATAAAAGGCGAAGCTCTTATCCAACCCCCCAAAGTCACAGCCTATATATTGGAAAGCGACTATGATCTATTAAATATAGGGGAAAGGCGTCTGGATATTGATATCGAGAGTTATCTAAGTTCCGATCAATTAAGATTAGAAAGAGAAGTATCGCTCGGATCCAAGTGGCAGGGTGTTGAAGTTACCTTTAAACCCGCTCGCGTCAAAATCATGGTTCAGCTCGAACAGAAGCGGATCCCCAAAGAGATAACCGTTTTACTGTGGATAAACGTGAAGCCGGACTTTTTTCAAGAATATGAATACGTCATTGAGGACGAATCCGCACGTTTTCAAAAGATAGATATTAGTGTGCCAAAGGAAAAAGCCGATCAACTGACCAAAGATATGATCGATGCTTATGTAAAGATCGAGGATGACGATCTACCCACCACCAAAGACCCAGTCAAACGGGATTATAAGGTTGAATTCAAATTTCCGAAGGGTTTTGAAGATGTAGAAATTATCAGCCAGGAGCGAATGGTAACATTGATTCTGAAAAGAAAAGCCGGCAGCGAGAAACCCACCCCTGCACCTGCTGTTCGTTAATACATATCTCTGGTTTTAATCGGCCTGAACCCGGCGAGCTTCCAAGATTATCCCGCTTGCGTATAATACGTTGACTATGAACGAACAGCCCCTTGAAAAGTATGCAAATTCACTGGGGTCAGAGGCACGTCAAGCCGGCAGAAAGCTGGCAGTAACTTCTGGAGCTCAGCGTAACCAAGCCCTTCGGGCCATAGCCACCGCTCTTCGCGCTCAGGCCGACACCTTGATGTCCGCCAATGCCAAGGATTTGGCCGATGCCAAGAAGAATAAGCTGACTTCAGCAATAATCGATCGGCTGGGTATCGATCCTGACCGGGTCGAAAAAATGGCCCGGGCGGTTGATGAGGTTGCCAATCAGCCGGATCCAGTCAACGAATTGATTGCGGGCTGGGTCAGGCCCAACGGCCTGCGCATCGAAAAACGCCGGGTCCCCATCGGCGTAGTTGCAATTATTTATGAAGCCCGGCCCAATGTTACCTCGGATGCGGCCGCCTTGTGTATCAAAAGTGCCAATGCCTGTATCCTTCGGGGGGGCAAAGAATCCTTCCATTCCAATATGGCCATTGGTAAGGTTATCGCCGATGCGCTAGTCGAGGCCGATTTGCCCGAAAAGGCCGTTCAAATTGTGGATACTACCGAGCGAGCTCTGGTTCCCATACTGCTACGGCAGGAGGGAAATATCGACCTGGTTATTCCGCGGGGAGGCGAATCGTTGATCCGTACGGTGGTCGAGCAATCTAGTATCCCGGTGATCAAGCACTACACCGGCAATTGCCATGTTTATGTTGATGCCGGCTGTCCGCTGGAATTGGCAGAATCTGTGATACTAAACGCCAAAACTCAGCGTCCCGGGGTATGTAATGCCGCGGAATCGATTCTATTTCATCGTGATATCGCCAGGCAATATATTCCCGCGGTGGGCAGAAAATTAGTTGATGCCGGTGTAGAGATTCGCGGCTGTAAGCAGACACAAGAATTACTGCCCGACGCCAAACCTGCAACCGATAAAGATTATGCTGCCGAGTACCTGGATCTGATCGTCTCAGTCAAGGTAGTAGATTCTCTGGCCGAGGCCATCGAACATATCAACAAGTACGGCTCGCACCATACGGACGCGATTCTTACGCACGATATCCGTGCTGCGGAGGCGTTCACCGCCGGCGTTGATTCCGGAAACGTTATGGTCAACTGTTCCACGCGCTTCAGCGATGGGTGCGAGTACGGCCTCGGAGCCGAGATTGGAATCAGTACCGACAAACTACATGCCCGCGGCCCCATGGGGGCCGCCGATCTGACCACTTATAAATGGATAGTCGCCGGCTACGGACATCTCCGTCAGTGAGTTGTTAGCTGAACATGATGATTTTCTAACGACCGTTCTGGTCGGCACGTGAACCTTTGTAATATATTAACGTTACCAAATATTTGACCTTCCCTGCGGTTATCGGTTAGCTTCGTTAATCATGGATACAGTAATAGAAGCCAGACCGTTAGGTTTTTTCGGGAAATTACGCGTATTTGCCGCCTGTGCCATAGCGGTCCTGCTGATGCGCACCGTTGGCTGGCATGTGGTTCAACCCATCGATCCCGATTTGGCGGTAACCATGAGTGCGGGCGAGCGAAGTGTTATATCGGTTTGGATTATCGTATTTGTGCTGACCTCCGTGGCGGCGGTTATAGGCACGGTAATCATCGGACGACGATTACCTGAAGGTGGCATCTTTGCCGCCGCTGTCGGATTGTCAGCCCTGGGGCTGCAAGGCGGTTCCATGCAGATGGTGCTTGCTTACGAATGCGGTATCGAATCGGCTTCTCGGCGTGCTCTGATGATGAAGATGGGGGGCGATTGTATTCTCTGGGCCTCGATCCTGGTTATATCCTGGGTGGTAGTGGTTGTGGTGAAACACTGGTTGTGGCCTATCGACCGGAATGAGAATGTGAA
Organism: Planctomycetota bacterium; assembly: GCA_020346805.1. Classification (GTDB taxonomy): domain Bacteria; phylum Planctomycetota; class Phycisphaerae; order UBA1845; family PWPN01. The sequence continues at coordinate 174,742 of CP070790.1, read as the reverse complement.
CGACCAATTGAAGGCTGCTGAAATATCCACCAAGCCGAACGAATCCGTTACCTCACAGAATGGTTGGCCAGCACTGATAGTGACTACACTGGTGGCCATATTTGTTATCTGGATAACCATTGCTCGTACTCCGGTGGCCCAGATTGCCCGTGGGCAGATCATTGCCTCGGTTTTCGGCGGTTTGTTTCTCGGGGCGATGGCCGCGAGGTATTTTACCACGGTAAGCGATTCTCGTTGGTATGCGTTGGCTGCTCCCGCGGTTGGCTTGATCGCTTACCTGGTGGGATTTCTCAGTGCCGACATGGGTTGGGCACAAGGTGGAAGATTCCAGTTTTATGCCTTGCTGAATACCACCCCGCCTCACGCCCTCGCTCGTGCCTTGCCTATCGAGTATGTGGCTGTCGGTGTATCGGGGGTATTGATGGGTTACTGGTGTGGACAAAAAATGGAGCATGTGGCGGAGCAGGAATCGGTATGATACTACGTATTATGAGTCGGCGATTCGAAAGCTGGGCCGTAATACAGGCCCGCATGATTCGTGAAACCGAGGTATATCTTGAAGAAGCCCTACGTGATCCAGAGCAACAAATTGTCATACCAGCTATTCCTGTTGGAAGCGGACGTTTTCCCCGCGGCTATGCCCATGAGTTCTGGGCTCGAGTGCTTGGGACTTCTTGATGGATTTACGGGTGGAATGATCTACCGGTATTGATGAGGTGTATGGGTGGCAAGCAAGATAGACGAGTCGATAGTCAGGCATATCAGTCTCCTGGCCAGGTTAAATCCGTCTGACGAGGAAATCCGGCTTTTTAGCGAGCAGTTGTCCTCTATCCTGGAATATATAGATCTGTTAAATGAGGTCGATACCACCGATGTTCCTCCGACCGCCCACGCTTTAGAAGTACACAATGTTTTTCGTGTCGATCAACCGGGTAAATCGCTGAAACCGGATCAGGCTTTGGCCAATGCCCCCCAGCGAGACGGGAACTTCTTTGCCGTACCCAAAGTCCTCGATCAGGATAGCGGTGCCTGATAGCTACGACAGATAATAATTATGAAAGTATCAACATTAATTGAAATTCGAGATTCCATTCGTTCCCAAACCATCAGCTCGCGTGAATGGATCGAAGACAGCCTGAAACAGGTCGAAAAGACGGAGCCCAAGATTCATGCTCTGGTCAGCGGGGACGGCGAGCGAGCTATCAATTTGGCCAAGTTGATCGACGATAAGATCATCCGCGGTCAGACGATGGGTGAACTGGCGGGTGTGCCTATCCTTATCAAAGATAATTTGTGTACCTCTTTTGGTCGGACCACTTGTTCGTCCAGAATTCTTGAGAATTTCGAAGCTCCCTTTGATGCTCACGTGGTAGAAAAGCTCGAAGCCGCCGATGCGGTCATCGTCGGCAAAACCAATCTCGATGAATTCGCCATGGGTTCCAGTACGGAAAACAGCGCCTTCGGCGTCACCCGCAATCCGTGGGATCTTGAACGAGTATCCGGGGGTAGTTCAGGGGGATCGGCCGCCGCTGTCGCCGCCAATATGATCGCAGGCAGCATCGGCTCGGATACGGGGGGATCGATTCGTCAACCGGCGGCGTTCTGCGGGGTCGGGGGATTAAAGCCTACCTATGGCCGGGTATCGCGATACGGTCTGGTGGCCTATGGCAGCAGTCTCGATCAGATCGGCCCCCTGGCCCGCAACATCCCCGACT
>CP070790.1:164973-172927 GCA_020346805.1 Planctomycetota bacterium | reverse complement strand
TGATTCAGAAGCGGATCCGTGAGGCGAGTCGAAATATGGTTCGCCTGCAAGCTGGTACTCTTTATCCCCTGTTGCATCGATTGGAGGAAGCGGGGGCTGTTAGCAGCCGATGGGACAAGACTACAGGACGCGAGCGAAAATGGTATGAGCTGACTGATTCCGGTCAGCGTCGACTTAATAAACAGGCCATACAATGGCATGAATATTCCGACTGTATACGACGACTGCTCAAACCGGTAATGGATACGCTGTCGCCAGGGGAAACATTGGAAACCAATCCTACATAAAGGGGGCCTGCCTATGTCGGAAGAAGAATTTGAAACCTATCTACGTTTACTGGGGCGATTTCTTAAGCTCAGCGAAGAGCAACGCCGGGCGATAGGCCGGGAATTGCGCGATCATATGGAAGAACGGCTGGGGGAGTTGCTCGATAACGGTTATTCTCGCGAGGAAGCCATAACAGCAATTTTGGATGAGTTTGGTGATGCTGCCGTATTGGCATCTGATTTCAGCAAAATCTCTAGAGGGAGGAAATGGATCATGCGTACCACCGCTGGAACTATTGGTATTGCCGCTGCCATTTTGTTTGTAAGTTTTTTATTACCTGAAAATCGTTCACACGTTCCTGCCCCCGCCTATATACAGGCAGACGATACGGCATCCATGGTCAAAGTGATTGGCGAAAAAGAGTCAGATAAAATCACAACCTTTCCTGTATACGTAACGCCGGAATCGGATGCAGATCGCCGGGCGCGGGAAAAACTTACCGCTCTTATACCAAACGTTGAATTTGCCGATGACACGCCATTCGAAGAAATTCTTAAATTCTTACGCAGAGAAGCTGGTATTGCCATCGACGTTAACTGGACCGAACTGGATATTATGGCTATCGACCGTACCACAACGTTGAATGATATAAGTCTGAGAAATGTAAAACTGGAGACGGTAATTGAAATTATTTTGGATAGAATTGGCGGCCCGGATGTTGAACTTGGTTATGACATTATAGATGGGATGATTCGAATATCGTCTCTTGATGATCTACATCGCAAAACTGTTGTTCGTGTTTATGACTGTAGAGAACTTATCTATCGGCCGTTCAGTGAGGCCCAGTTGGCAACAATTAAATCTATGCTTATTTCAATTCAGAAGCCAGACGAACACAAGACTAGTAGTCAGCCTAGTCGTCATGGAAGTTATGGTGGCGGCGGATATGGAGGAGGATATTGTGAAAACAAGTCTTTAGCAGGACTTACTGAGCTGGAACGGGCAATCTATCACATTATCGATGTTGTCGAAGAATTACGAGAGGAACAAGTTGAAGATTTTGAAGATTTGATCAGGATGAATGTTTGTCCGCGTACATGGCAGGAGGATGGGCCTGGTACGATGTCTTTCTATGATGGGTTTGTAGTGATTCGTCATACTCCGAAGGTACATCATGATGTAATCAAGTTTCTGAAAATGCTTGCAGAAGCCCAGTTGGCGCGTGGTGTTATAACACAAAAACCTACCACCCAACCTTCATTATATTGATTATACACGGCCTGCTGGTAATTTTGTTGCTTTTATTAGCAAAGTTTACCAGCAGATTGTGTTCGGTATGGAAGGACGATGGTTGAGTAAAACGCTCAACGGCGAACTGCGATGAAGATCCGTTCATGGAGTTCGCCGTCGGCGTCTTTTATATCGACCTTTGGTACCGTCGGCCTGCACGGTCCGTTGGCCCTGCCTCTAATGAGGCTAATAATATGTTTTCTTGCCGCTTTATGCGGTGATACTAATAATCTTTTCCACTGTTTATATCGGAGGAGCACGTTCTCCTTCGCCAGAAAAATCGTTTAATCTTAACTGTAACGGGGATTCAAAAGCCCCCGGTTGTTTGATCTCCTCCGAAATCGGGTTAGTAAACGTATCTACTTCCCGCTCTGTTTCCAGTACCTCATTCTCGGCTAATTCCGGACCTGAATCCTGAGATTCACCGACTATTTCCGGCATACGGGGCATGACCTGTATCCAATTTTAAAGGTCACATCCGTTTAATGCGGGATTAAGTTGTAAATCCCGCCCGAACTTATTTTATATTGCCCCTCCGGTTATTTTGGGCTGCTTGCCCGAGATTTCGATATGTGCCTCTTTCATCTATTAGTATAAGTCAATTTGCATAGCCAAGCAAACAAAATCTTTGGAATTTTGTTTATTGGATTGTTGGCCGTGCACCAAGAGTGAAAAATAATTTTATTAAAAAAGGGTATACTGATAAATTCTTGTAATTTGGTTTCTATTTTGCTTGGTTTGGGGGAAGAAAAATATCGTCGACTTCCATTCTATGTTTTTCTTTGGCGGTTAACCGGCCGGCCCGCCAGGCAATAATCTTTAACCATAGCCGGTGGCGAAAATTAAGTTTTGTTATTCCAATATATGATTTAACAAATCGTAATCTGTCGCTTTTGTGGCATAAAAGTGTGGCTGTAGCGGCCAGATCGATTATATCGCGCATATAACCTAACCGGCGACAACCGGGGAGATAAAATCGCTTTACATAACCGGGGTCGAGAAAAGTGAAATCGTATTCGCCGCTGACATTTTTATGGATGATAATATCCCGCCAGACCATCGATCCATGTACCACACCTGCCTCATGCATGCGGCGCACCTTTTGTGCCAATTTTGTAACAATGGATCGGCGATCGGCAGGTGAAAGGTCATCGGCGGTTTTGGCGAATGATAGCAGTGATTGGCCGGCAACGCCCCGGGTGATGAGAATGCCGGCGGTAACCAAACCGGCTATCCGGCGTTCGCCGACCGCCAGCGGTTCGATGGTGCGTATTCCCCGGGTACGCATGGATGATAATCGGTCAAACTCGAAGCGGGCCCGACTTTTTCTGAACCATGAACCACGCAGGACCGCTTTGATACGTTGCGAGCGTTTGGGATAGCGGTAACGCTTCATGTATACAGAGGGTATACGCTCGGTTCCTGTTGGGGGAAAAATCTCCAACGTATCGGAAGTCGAACTCAGGGCGGCAAACCGTCCACCGCGATATGACAAAGCGGCTTCGACATCATTCAAACCCAGCTCGTCGAGCAGCTCTGCGGCCCCTTCTGCAATATGCATGTAATCACTTGGTTTCACGTTAATCGACCGCTCCAATGGTTCTTTGATGGTACCGGTTACATGTTGGTCACCGCTTGGCGGTTAGTCAAGAGCTGCCGGGTTGCCAAGGAACGGCTGGCGTGCCATAATCTCATCCCGCGCACGCGATGCGCACATCATGGTAAGTCGGCGTTAGACTCTTATCACCTTTAACAGGAGGATTTTTCAATGTTCTATCGAACTTTAGGACTTAGTGTTTTGTCGATTGCCGTTGTGGTTCTTAACCTGAATAGCAACACGGTGCAGTCGAACGTTAGTGGAGCTAGTATTATCAGCAATGACAACTATGAAGCCGGTCTGCCTATTATTCCTGACGGGGTGGTCAGCAGGGCGATTACATGGGAGAACAAAACGGGTGCCCCCGGTGCCGGCGGTAAGGCGAAAGGAGGACGAAAGGGATCACCCTGTATCTCCAATGTTAAACCTGGCCAAACCGTTACCCTTATGGATATCGACGGTTGTGGGGTGATTAGGCACATCTGGATTACGCCGCGTGACCGCTCGCCAATGGGCTTAAGAAATCTGATTATTCGTATGTACTGGGACGGCAGTAAAGTGCCGAGTGTTGAAGTGCCTTTGGGGGATTTCTTCGGCACCGCCCACGGCCGTACCGTCCATATGACGTCAGCTTACACAACTATGACTCTGGGTAAGGGATTTAACTGTTTCTTCCCCATGCCTTTTGCTACCCATGCCAAGGTTACGGTAGAAAACGATATGTCCCCTGAAAGTAAACCCATGGGTGCCTTGTTCTTTCAGATTGATTACGAACTGCGTGAGCAGCTCCCGTCCAATACCGGCCGATTCCACGCCCAGTTCCGCCGGCAAAATCCCACGGTCAAGAAGCAGGATTTTGTCCTTCTCGATAATGTCGAAGGCCCCGGATTTTTTGCCGGTTGTGTAATCGGCGTTCGCTCGCTTGGGCCGGGCTGGTGGGGCGAGGGTGAGATGAAATTCTACATGGATGGGGATACCGACTATCCCACCATTTGCGGTACGGGTTCGGAGGATTATTTCTGTGCCGCCTGGGGCATGGGCTTGTATCAGACGCCTTATCATGGATGCACTCTGCATCAAAAAAACGAGCAATTCAAGCAGCCCCTGGTGAGCATGTATCGTTGGCATGTAAAGGATCCAGTCTATTTCCGCAGGAATTTCAAGGCCACTATCCAACAGATTGGCTGGGGTAACAAAGGTCTGTTCGAACGCAGCGACGACTGGTGCAGTGTGGCCTACTGGTATCAACCTAAACCGGTCAAACAGATGCCACCTTTCCCGGATCGTGCCGCTCGATCGGCCGACATCATGCCGGCGCCCGGAGCGAAGAAGAAAAAATAGCCAGTCTGGGAGACTATGATGAGTGATAACCGGAAATTTAAACCTGATGCACCTGTTGAATCGGATGATGAAACTAAGTGTTCGTGTGGAACTGCCGATTGTTGTCCTGGCACCAGCCGACGGCATTTCTTACAAGTGGCCGGTTTGGGGCTGGTGTCCTGTTCGTCGTTAACGGGGCCGGTATCGGTAATGGCCGGCCCATTTACCAATAATAAAGGCAAAGGCGATATAAGCCACTTCGTTCCTGCCGATAAGAAATTGTCGAAAGAGTGGTTGAACAGTCTCTTTACCCGCGGAGTGCAGGAAGTTTATCGCGGTAAAGATCTTGATACTATCGGTATGCCGGTAGGTGGGATCGGTGCCGGTCAACTTTATCTGTGCGGCGATGGGACGCTTGGCTGTTGGCAGATTTTTAATCAGTCTCATTTTACTGGTACCGGAAGAGGGCTCTATGATAAATATCGCACACCGGATTCGCCCGTGGACCAGGGTTTTGCGGTAGTCGTCGATCAGAACGGCAAAAAGTCTGCCAGGAAATTAAACAAGAAGGATTTTCCTGCCGTTGAGTTCGTTGGTGAATATCCCATTGGTACTGTTCGCTATGCCGATGAGAAATTTCCGGTCAGGATCGAGATGGAAGCCTTCTCGCCTTTTATCCCGCTCAATGCCCAGGATTCCGGTTTGCCGGCCACACTCTTTCATGTCACCGTTGAAAACAGCTCTAACCAAAAGTTACGGGCCGGCATATTAGGCTGGCTTGAAAATGCGGTTTGTTTCCATTCTGACAAGTGGGTGCCGGCTCTTCGTCGAAATCGAATCGTTAACCAGAAAGGCCGGGCCTTGATCCTTCATACCGCAGAACCCCTGCCCGAAGATCAACGGGCCAGGCCGCGGCCAGCTATCGTATTGGCGGATTTTGAAGGCGAAGACTATGGCGATTGGCAGGTGGAAGGAAAGGCCTTCGGAAACAAGCCCGCCGCTGGGGCGCTTGAGAATCAGACCCCTGTATCCGGCTATTTGGGCAAGGGATTAGTGAATACCTATTGGGGAGGAGACAATTCCAAAGGTAGATTGACCTCACCAAAGTTTGAAATAAACCGCCGGTTTATCAATCTCCTGGTTGGGGGTGGAAGGCACGGCGCCAATTTGCAGGTTACTTTGCTTGTGGATGGCAAAGCCGTGCGTTCGGCCAGCGGACAAAGAAGAGAACAGCTCACTTGGCGTACCTGGAATGTGATGAATTATCAGGGGAAGCAGGGACAAATTGTTATTGTTGATCAGCAAACAGGGAGCTGGGGCCACATCAACGTTGATCATATTGAGCTTTCTGATGAATGTCGTGAGCGGATTTTGTCTTTTGATGATTTGGAAGATAATGGATCTTTAGTATTAGGTATGTCAGGAGAGAATGCCCCGTCTGAACAAATCCGGCAGGCCCTGACTTTGCTTTCAATGGCCGGGGATGAGTATGTCGTTGATTCCGATATGTTGTATTCAAATACGGATAAGCGGAAATCGGCACTTATGTCCTGCTATATTGAATTAGCTCCGGGAGCGAAACATACATTTACTTTTGTTCTTGGTTGGGTTTTTCCCAATCGTAAGTATATAGTGGATGCCCTTCGTTCTTATCCTGAGCATGGGACCGGACACATGTATGCCAACTGGTTTACCCATGCCTCTGATGTCGCCCATTATGTATTGGATAATCACGATAGACTGACCGGCCATACCCGCAAATGGCGGGATACCTATTATGACAGCACTTTGCCTTATTGGCTCTTGAATCGGCTGCATTCCACCGTGTCCTATCTGGCTACCGGTACCTGTATGTGGTGGAAGAACGGCCGATTCTGGGCCTGGGAGGGTGTAGGTTGTTGTGCAGGTACATGTACTCATGTCTGGAACTATGCTCACGGATCGTCTCGCCTGTTTCCTGCTTTGGAACGCAGTGTACGGGAAATGCAGGATCTGGGTGAAGCCTTTCATCCCGATGGGATGGTGGCTTTCCGTGGCAAGGTCAACAACGCATACGCCGCCGACGGACAGTGCGGGACGGTGCTGAAGTGTTATCGCGAACATCTGATGTCGGCCGACAAAAATTATCTCAAACGCAATTGGCCCAAAATCAGAAAAGTCCTTGAATATGCCGTCGAACAGGACAACAATGCCGACGGCCTCATCGAAAACAGTCAACATAATACTTTTGATATCAACTTTTTTGGCCCCAATACCTTTGTCGGCTCACTCTATCTGGCGGCTTTACGTGCCGGTGAGGAAATGGCCGGGGAAGTAGGGGATCAGGATTTTGCCAGACGTGTAAGGAAGATCTATCAGAACGGAAGGCGACTTTCACTCGAGCGGTTATGGAACGATGAGTATTTTATTCAGGATGTTGATTTGAAAGAACATCCTCAACACCAGTATGGCCGAGGATGTTTGTCCGATCAGCTATTCGGGCAGGGGTGGGCCCGTCAACTTGCCCTCGGGAATATCTATCCACAAAGCCACGTTAAAAAAGCCCTTCAGTCCGTTTGGAAATATAATTGGGCTCCCGATGTCACCGCCCACAATCAAGCTCATAAACCCGGACGTTGGTTTATAAGTCCTGGAGAAGCGGGGTTGTTTACCTGTACCTGGCCAAAGAGTCCACACTTGGATAAGGGTGTTCGTTATAAGAATGAAGTCTGGACCGGGATCGAATACCAGGTGGCCGGTAACATGATTTGGGAAGGAATGTTAACCGAGGGATTGGCAATTATTCGCGCTATTCATGATCGCTATCATCCGTCGAAGCATAATCCTTATAATGAGGTTGAATGTGGCGATCACTATGCTCGAGCCCTGGCCAGTTGGGGATGCTTTACCGCGCTGGCCGGTTACCAATACCATGGCCCGAAACATTATCTGGCTTTCTCACCCAAGATCTCACCGGAAAACTTCCGTTCTGCATTTACCGCCGCGCAAGGATGGGGCACATTTGCTCAAAAACAAGGAGGTAATTCACAAGTTAATACGGTTCAGGTTCATTGGGGCCAACTCCATTTGAAGGAATTGGCTTTGGACCTGGATAATACCGAAGAAACCCCCAAGGTTAAAACCTCGGTCTCAGGCAGGGCCTGCGATGCGAGTCACGCTTATAAGAACGGCCGACTGATCCTTACCTTCCCGCATGGCGTGACTCTATATCAGGATGAAACGCTGGAGGTGATTATAGGTTAGTATCAAAATTAAAGGGGTATTTTTGGTGGGGTTAATAATGTAATTTTCATAATTGGTGACTTTCCCTCAAAGAACATCATATAATTAATAAACGTATAAGATTACCTATAAATTCTTTTAGGTGACGATATTACGCCGTGGTGTTATGTGTTATAATCCCTTGTAGGTAAATTAGTTAGATAACTTCAGAATTTGACCGTCAGAGATGACGATATTCTAATTAGGATTACGGCCATT
>CP070790.1:156027-164873 GCA_020346805.1 Planctomycetota bacterium | reverse complement strand
TGGTCATGGTCAGGTCAAGCTTGGACGCCGATTGGTTGGGCACGATCGAGGCATTGATTTGTAAGGGACCGCGCCAATCTTTGACGTCGGTAAGCTCGGTCAGAAAGGGCAGAAGAGCGACCATATTTTCGATGTGGTTGGATTTAACATCTATTTCGCATTGCAGGGTGCTGAGGGCGTTGTCGAACCATTGCCAGATATCGGCGGCCTCGGGTTCGGGCACTACGAGTTTACTGTTTGCAGACAGACTCAAATCACCGACGGTCATTGAAAGTTCAGGTTGCGATATTTGCCGGGTATGCCGGTTGCGTATTATTTCGATATTAAACCTTTTTGGCACACCTGCGTCGGCCGAGAGATAATCGACACCGTTGCCGGAGATGATCCATTTTGACTGTCGGCCGTCAACCGATACCGTAAATAGATCTTCATCGAGTGCCTGTGTCATACTTAGAGCAAAGTCGGCGCCGCCGCTGACTTCTGCATTAATCGAACGGGCGAAGGTATCCACTTCGGGAAACTCCCGGCGCAGGGCCGGCCAGTCTTTTATGCGCCCTTCGAGGTTCAGTTGGAAGGGGATTTTGTCGTTGCGGTTGATTACCATGGCTGCTTTTACCGGCATTGTAGTACGGTATACATGAAGGGCGTTGGTTTGGTATTCAAAATCGCGCATCAATAAAATGTCGTTGTTGGGATCCCAATGGCCTTGGCAGCTAACTTGAGCATCGGGTACGTCGGCCGGTTGATCGAGCCCTTCACGCGTAATCTTTACCCCATCAAAAATGATGGCCAATTGATAATCTATGCCCAGATCCGGTTGGGTTGACAGGGTTAGTCGGCCGGTCGTCGATCCGGCTACCTGCTGTACTGGCAAATGCGGAATTAGCGGCAGGGGCAAGTCAGTCAGCGATAAGTCCGTCCACTCAACATGAATGTTGCCTCCTAACGTGACCTCACGTTTGAGGCGGGGTACGGTGATATCGGCATCAACGTGAAATTTTCCGGTGGATGACTGGGGCACGCTTTCAGGCTGACGACTAATCTGGGCGTCGCCTGAAAGTTCCAACATACCGGTTGTCGGTTTAAGACGGCATGTCATGTGATCGATCCGAAAGGTCTGGTTTGCCTTGGGCGTCAGGACGTGGCACGATGCTTTGCGAACTTTATAGTTTAGCGAAGGTGGTTTATCATGTTGTTTGTTAATGAGATCGTGAAGGTTAAAACGCCCGTCTTCGTCGAGGACGATCCATAGCTGAGGTTCGACAAGTTCTATTTGTTCGACCTCTTTGTTGAGCAGGGTACGAATCGGGGAGAAGCTGCAGCGGACCTGGGCCACTTGCACAAGATGATCGTTGGGCCAATCGGGGCAACCGGCAATTATGAAATTTTCTATTAGCACCCCCTTGCCCCAACCGATACTCAGATTACTGATTTGAACTTCTCGGTTCAGATCGGAGGATAATTGCTCGACCATCTTTCGGGTGATCCAGCCGGTGGGCAGCCAGAGCGGAATACTGGCATAAATAATCGCTGCAACCACCACTAACGCCGCCGGGATGCGGATCAGCCAGCGATGCCTTGAGCGTCGCTTGACTATGTAGCCGATATGCTTCTCCACTTGGGCCATTTTCAGAAGAGTCCATGATGAGATCGGTTATGGCAGACTTCAAAAGCAGTTCAGATTGTAATATCCCTCTGCGTGTCTCACAACGATTAATGCTTGTCCGATATTGGGAATGAGGTTATAAACGCTATGGATAACGGCGTGTGATTTAAGATTATGGAGCAAGGTGGATTCCATGAAAATCGGGGTATTGGCCGATACTCATGACCGCCTGCCCGCGATTAAGAAGGCCTTGGCCGGGTTTGGGCATCATAATGTGGAAACGGTGATCCATGCCGGTGATGTGGTCGCACCCTTTGCCGCCAAGCGGTTGCTGAGCTGTCCGGGCCGATTATACGTTATATACGGCAACAACGACGGAGAACGCGAGGGACTCAAAAGTGTGTTGCCCCAGATTCAAGACGGCCCGTTGACTTTGGAGCTTGGCGGGAAACGCATTTTGATACACCATTTTGCTGATTGGTGTACTCCTGACCATATCGCCCAAGCCGATATAATTATCACCGGCCACGACCACGAGGTTGCCAATCAGCGGCGGGATGGTAAGCTTTATCTCAATCCCGGGGAGTGTTGCGGCTGGCTGTATGGAAGATGTACGGCCGCGGTGTTGGATACCGAGTTGATGTCGGCCGAGATTATTGAGGTGGCCCCATGACCTCGCGCAATTTTAAATTTTGGTCGCTGGTATCGCTGGTTGTCGCGTTATTGACGGCGACCGGCTGTGTTCGGCGGACGGTAACTATCCACACCGATCCGCAAGGGGCCAGGATTATACTTAACGATGAGGAAGTGGGCACCTCGCCGGTAAGCGTCGATTTCACCTGGTACGGTGATTACGACGTAACAATTCGTCATGAAGGATATGAAACACTGCATACCCACCAGAGGCTCAACGCTCCCTGGTATCAGATCCCGCCCATCGATTTCTTTGCCGAGGCCTTTGTGCCCTTCACTATCCACGATCGCCACCAGATGTTTTTTACCCTCGAAACCCGCAAGCCCATCGACAAAACTGAACTGGTCGGTGATGCCGTCGAAATGCGGCAGCGAACCCTTTACGGCAGCGAATAGTAGATCCTGATATCACATCCGATTCCTTTTGTGCACTTGTGTTTGATACTGCTGCTAATAAGTATTACAATATCACAATTCGTAATATCAAAATATTTCGGGGCAAAGCGAGATATAGAGGCTGTTAACATGCTGGCGATGCATATGGCCAACGAATTACTTACGCCTGCGGTGGCAGTGGCGTTGATATTATTTGCTGCCGCGGCGTTGGCCTTGGCTTCCCGGCAGACTCGCTTGCGCTTCGATCCGGCCAAGGTGCCCTTGATGGGGGTGTTGGGGGCCTTTGTCTTTGCCGCCCAGATGATTAACTTTCCCATCCTGCCCGGCACCAGCGGACACCTCGGCGGAGGTGTACTCCTGGCTATTCTGCTTGGCCCCCATGCCGCCACTCTGGTGATGGCTTCAATTTTGATCGTACAGTGCCTGATATTTCAGGACGGCGGACTGTTGGCCTTGGGGGCCAATATCATCAACTTAGGTATCGTGCCCTGTTATTTGGGTTATATTTTATTTCATGGTATTGCCGGCGCCGCACCCAAGGCTGGACGAATCTATCTGGCGGTTTTTGCAGCCACCATGATCGGTATGGTTGCCGGGGCAGTACTGGTGCCTTTTGAAGTCTCTATCAGCGGTGTAGCCTCGGTACCTATAACAGAGTTTCTATTGGTGATGATCGGCCTGCATCTGTTGGTGGCCCTGGGTGAGGCGATTATCACCTTTTTGATTGTCGGCTATCTCTGCAAAGTTAGACCCCAGGTGCTGGGAGCGGTGGCCGACAAACTAAGCGCCGCAGGCAAAGGGTTGAGTTCCGGTGCCGTTATCGGCTCGGTGCTGGTAGTGGCCCTGCTGCTGGGAGGCGTGTTTTCGTTGTTTGCCAGTGGATCACCTGATGCCCTGGAGTCAATTACTTCGCTTGAAGATGACACTTCCAAGGTATTGGTGAAGCAAAATCCGGATGAATTGACGGCCAAGGCTACGGAATTACAGGAACGCATAGCCTTTTTGCCTGATTATCGATGGACAAGTTTCAGTGGGATGGTGGGTACTATCGTTACCTTGCTGGTTGTCTGGGGAATCAGTAGGATACTTCGCGGCCGAAATAAACATGTGGCCCAGATAACCGATTAAACGTTGGATTATCTTTCGTTGGCGCTTCGAGCTGGTTCCGATTAATATCCGCGTCTAACTGCGTGCACTTGCCCGCCGTAATCCACCTCAGCGGACGGATCGGCTATTTAATTAAATTGATATTGAACCATGCATCATCACTACATCGATCGCTTCGCTTATCAGGATTCTCCGATCCATCGGCTCGATCCCCGGGCTAAGATTCTGACAGTGTTGGCCTACAGCATGGTGCTTATTTCGCTGCACAGGTATCAGATACCGTCTCCGGGTTATTTGATCTTTCCCTTTGTGCTGCTGGTGTTGGGTAACATCTCTCTGCTTTTTGTGGCCAAACACATATTGATTGTTTCACCTTTTATAGTTTGCCTGGTTGCCTTTTCGCCGATTTTCGACAAGACGCCCTGCCCCATTACTGAATCGATAGTAATCGGGGGCGGATGGGTGACGGCGATATCGATAATGATCCGTTTCGTATTGGGGATGGGGGCATTGGTGGCCTTGGCCAGTACCACGCGCTTCCCGGAATTGCTCAAGGGATTTGAAAAACTGGGCGTGCCTCGATTACTGGTGACCCAATTGCGGTTTTTGTATCGTTATCTTTTTTTGTTGGTGGATCAGGCCATGCATCTGCGCCAGGCCCGCCGGGCCCGCGATGCCGGTCGCGGGCCGTTGAGTTCCCGTTGGCATTCCAGTGCGGGGCTGGTTGGCGTACTATTTTTACGAACCCTGGAGCAGGCGGAGCATACTCACTTGGCCATGATGGCCCGCGGCTACGACGGAACCATTCAACTGTTAAAACAGCTGCGCTGGCAGAGACGCGATTGGATTTTGCTGGTGGTGACTGCGGGATATCTGGTTGTGCTGCGCTGGGGCAATTATCTGGGAGATTTTTTCGGTGTCTGAGCTGCTGCTTGAAGTAGAAGGCTTGTATTATAAATACGATGATGGCACGCAGGCGTTATGCGGTGTCGATCTGAAAATTGACCGTGGAGAAACAATAGCCCTGGTTGGGCCCAACGGTTCGGGCAAAAGTACGTTGCTTATGTGTTTGAGTGGTTTATATTTTGGTCAGGGAACTGTTCGTATCGACGGCATGGAAATGACCAAGTCGGGTATGAAAGAAATTCGCGGGCGGGTGGGATTGGTATTCCAAAGTCCCGACGATCAATTGTTCATGCCCACCCTGGCCGACGACCTGGCCTTCGGGCCGATCAACCTGGGTTATGATCGGGCCAAGGTGCAGGAACGGATTGATGACGCTGCGTCGCAAATGCAGTTGTCCGATATGCTCGACCGGGCACCATATCATCTGTCCATGGGGCAAAAGCGCAATGCCTCAATCGCCACCGTCCTGGCCATGCAGCCGTCCCTGCTGATGATGGACGAGCCTTCGAGCAATCTCGATCCTCGTTCGAGGCGTAGATTGATTGAGGTGTTGGAATCGCTGGATACCACCATGCTGATCGCTTCACACGATTTGGCTCTTATCGGGAGGTTGTGCAAGCGGACGGCTCTAATCGACGAGGGGCAAATAGTGGCCGACGGGCCGACTGCCGACATACTCGGCAACCGCACGCTGATGGAAGAGCACGGCCTGGAAGTCTGGCCGGAGACTGCTGGTTAAGTGTCACAATTCGATGAGCCGCGTTTGCCCATATGGTGCCTGATAGGTAGGATGTTTGTCAAAGCGAGTAAGCAAATGAACATACAAAAACGCATCAAAGAAATATTGGCTCAAGAGGCGGCAGTTATTGCTGCAGTCAAGGTTACGCCCGAATTCGAACAGGCGGTACTTGCTCTTCGCGACAGTACAGGCAAGGTGCTTACCACCGGTATGGGTAAGGCCGGCCACATCGCCCGCAAATTTGCCGCCACCTTGTGTTCGACCGGTACGCCGGCCGCCTTCGTTCATCCCGGCGAGGCCGCCCACGGTGACTTGGGGCTGGTAGGTAAAGACGATTGCATAGTAGCCTTTTCCACCAGCGGAAAAACCAACGAAATACTGGAAATGCTGGAACTCGGTCGGCACCTGGGCCTGAAAACCATCATCGGAATCACCTCCCACCCCGATTCAAATCTCCGCGAGCTGAGCGATATCATTCTGGATATGGGAGTTATTAAAGAACCCTGCCCTTTGGGCCTTACTCCCTCGGCCAGTATTGCCGTCATGTTGGCCATCAGCGATGCTTTGGCTTTGACCCTCATGGAATTGAAGGGGATCACCGCTCACGATTACGGCCTGCGCCACCACGGCGGATACCTCGGCCGAAAAGCCAGAACCAATAATTTGTAGCATTCTATAAGCAACTCCTTTTACTACTTGCTCATGATCCTGTTCTCCGCTAAGCTGTAAAATCTGTTGTTCTATCCACAGAGACAATAGTCACAACTTATTTATGGGCAGGTATTTACATGAGCACAGTGGAATCACGAGTAATCGATTTGGGCAAGCATGTTGTGCGTATGACCTCGATTGCCGGGTCGGGACATCCCTCCAGTGCCTTATCGCTTGGGCATCTGGTCGCATCCTTGATGTATCAGCAGATGCGATACGATCCGGACGATCCCTGGAACCCGGGCAATGATCGTTTGGTGCTGAGCGAAGGACATGCAGTACCTATCGTTTATGCTGCTTATGCCGATCTCGGCGGGGCGGTAGGTAAATCACCGAGCAAAAAGAAACCTTTAACCTTGGACGACCTCAAGACGCTTCGCGAGATAGACAGTGTTCTCGACGGCCATCCCAATCCGGCTGAAGGTTTTCCTTTTTTTGATGCCGCCACCGGATCGTTGGGCCAGGGATTGAGTGTCGGTGCGGGTCTCGGTCTGGCCGCTCGGCTCAACAAGATCTACAAGCGTATCTTTGTCCTCATCGGGGATGGTGAATCGCGCGAAGGTCAAATCTGGGAGGCATTGGACTTCATCATCGATCATAAACTGACCAACGTCATACCCATTTTTAATTGCAACGGCCAAGGGCAGGCGGATTACGTTTCGCCGCAGCAGTCGGCAGCCACCCTGGCGGCCAAACTGAATGCCTTCGGCTACAACGTCAAGATGATCGACGGTCATAATATGGTCGAGATTAACGACACTATTGCTTCCGCGGGCAAAGGTCCCAAGCCGACCGCCATCGTAGCCAAAACCCAGAAAGGCTGGGGCGTCGATTCGCTCAAAGATAAGTCAAATCACGGCAAGCCGCTGCCCGCAGATGCCATTGCTGATGCCGAGGCCAGTCTGGATAAGGCGGCTGCCGCTTTGAATATTGCTGTAGACGACGGACCGGCACCTCGCCCCCCCGCACCGCCGGCGGTAAACGGACCCACCGCGGCGGGCCAGATCAAAATCGTTCCCTTTGCTGAAGGTATGGAAAAGGCAGGATTGAGCGGCGCCGTCGAGAAGAACAAATTATCCACCCGCAGGGCCTATGGGGCGGCCCTGTTGGCCCTTGGCGCCGCCGATAAACGGATAGTCGCGGTTGACGGCGACGTCAGCAACTCCACCTTTGCCAATATTTTCGCCAAGGCCTATCCCGATCGATTCTTCGAATGCAAGATAGCCGAACAGAATATGATCTCGGTGGCGGCGGGTTTGGCGGCCGGCGGGATGATCCCCTTTGCCAGCTCTTTCGCCAAATTCCTGGCCCGGGCCTACGACCAACTGGAGATGGCCTCGATTACAAGGGCCAATATCAATATTTCCGGATCGCACTCCGGTATTTCGCTCGGTGCTGACGGGCCCAGTCAGATGAGTTTGCCGGATCTGGCCTACTTCCGATATTTTACCAGTACCGACAGCGGCCGGGGAAATCCGTTAGCCGTCGTGTTCCATCCTTCCGACAGCGTGTCGGCCTATCGACTTACCGAGTTGGCCGCCAATATGTCGGGTATTTGCTATATACGTACTCATAGGCCGGATGTCCCCTTGCTATATCCCCAGGATGCTGCGTTTACTATTGGCGGTTCCTCGCAGTTGGCCGAAGGCAATGCCCTGACCATTGTAGCCAGCGGGTTTATGGTATCTGTTGCCTTGAAGGCGGTAAGCGAGCTGGAAAAGGCCGGTATCAAGTGTAACCTGTTCGATGCGTATAGCCTGCCGCTGAACACTGAGCCGATCTTCGCCGCTGCCAAAAAAGCCGGCGGAAGCATCTTGTCTGTCGAAGACAATTATGTCGGTGGCTTCAACAGTGCCTTGGCCGAAGCGGCAGCGGCTACCGGCCAGGTCCGTGTCCATGCCATGACCTGTGCCCGCTTGCCCAAGTCCGGCAAAACCGGTGACGATGTCCTGGTTTATTGCGGCCTCTCGGTTTCGGATATCGTAAATAAAGCCAAATCGCTGGCAGGTTGAAACCGACAAATCGAATTGGATTGATAATAAAGCCTATGGGGCGCCCGAATTACGACAGGCAATGGGTGGCCCGGTTATTACTGATAAAAATAGTGGGCCTGATCACGTATCCCGGTAAGTCTTCAAGGCCGTCATCGATCTTAGAAAGGTATGGAATATAAATAACACTATCTAACCATTGACGTTACAATCAAGTCCTGAAACTAGTAGTATAGTTTCCACCGCCAGCCAGGAAACAGCTGTTTGATACAGGAGATTGACAATGACAAACAAAAAGACGAATCGGCGCGGGTTTCTTCGGCAGGGAATGGCCGCAGGGGCGATGGCGGGTTTCTCCGCTTTACGAACGCCTGCTTCAAGCTACGCACGTGTGATTGGCGCAAATGATCGCATTAATTTGGGGCTGATCGGTTGCGGCGGGCGCGGCCGTTACATCATTAAAAATATGGCTAAGCCGGCCGATGCGAATATTAATTTAGGGGCCATTAATGATATTTGGAAAATGCGCCGGGATTCTTATCCCGCAGAGGTTGAGGAACTGTTCGGTGCCAAACCTAAGGTTTACAAAGATTATCGAGAACTACTGGAAAATCCTGATATTGACGCGGTGGTCATTGCCACACCCGCCCACCAGCATTGCGGTCAGACCATCGACGCCGTCCGGGCCGGTAAGCAT
>CP070790.1:150679-155927 GCA_020346805.1 Planctomycetota bacterium | reverse complement strand
GATCGATTACGCTCAGGGAACTCGAAATATTCCATGGTTAGAATCTACTCATACATATTGATACCGAATTCGATGCCTTTGCTCAACTTTGCGGTCTGAAAATGATAGGGCAAGATTCTTGAACAAAATATAAGATTCTATATGGTTCAATATTCTTAGTATAAAAACACACTTCTAAAATGGAGGATGGATGTATGATAAGAATAAAAACACAAACTCTTCTGATTATTATTGTATGTCTGATATCCATATCAACAAATGTATCGGCCGACACGTGGTGCAACAGTGCTTATCCACCTGATCCGCCGGCATGTCATTGTGCCGCGATTTACTGCAACGATCTAGACCGAATCTGTAATGGGGCGCCGGCGTGCCCACCACCGCCGCCTATGCCGTGCCCATACCCCTGCGGACAAGATCTTTGTTGGAGTTGGGCGCAGATCCGTGCTGCATTCCCCCGCACCTCCAGAATTAATGATACCGGAAACCTGTGCGGCATCGAGTTTAAAGGCGAAGAGGATCAAAAGTTGTTGACCTCCGCACCATTCGGCACCAGGGATCCTTACGGCGATATCGGCCAGGCGACGGTGAACTTGATCGGCGATATCCAGTACACATACGGCGCGCAATACAACGCAGTCATGGGCACGGACGCAAACCCTCTGGTTCTGAGGTTCAATATGTGTACTGGCATCGCTCCTAAAACTGGACCCAACGTGCACGGGGAATGGGACATTGGTGTTATGGAGCTGTTTCTGGATACCGGAACACCGAACGCAAATCGTGTCCCGATGGACTATATGCTGGTTGGTGTGGAGGAGGACCCGATTTTAAATCCTGGTTGCATCAGTTGTTATAATATGTGCCCGTCTCCGAACTACGGTCCACATTCACCGTGGCCGCACGTCTGTCAATCCTATAGTGCCAGGACTGAATCATCCACGTGTGCGGGCAATCCGTGTGGTCCGCCCTACTGCCCGCCGCTGGAGACCAATATACGGACCGCTATAGCGGTGGGGTGCAATGCTCTGCTGGATCATAATCCCTGCCATTGCGATATTTCGACCAATCAGAAGCCCACCAATCCCTATTTGTCGTACTATGACGGCCTCAAGTGGCGGATACTTCATCCCGATCACCCCGGCCCGGGCGGCGAAACATTGGAATATACCTCGACACACCCAAGTATCGGGTATTTCGTTCTGGGGGCGAAGAGTAACGCTGTAACAATGACCATCAAAAGCTACACGGTGGAGATCGAACACACGACGCGGCTACAAAGTACGCCAGGTGGTGAATATGATACCTGGGTTACGAGCACGGTGACGGGAATCAAGCGCCAGTACATTGGGGCATTCAACAAGCTGCATGCCGGGGCCTCTATCGGCTGCCAGATGGATAGCAACGGTGTTTGCGTGGGCAACAGGCACTGTCTCCATTCGGGCTATGATAGGTGTGATTACATGGGCAAGACATATTGGGGCGCCAAGTGGCTCGTGTTCGATGGTGTGGCCGTATTTGGCGGAGTGCCCGGCGATGAAGCGACCGGAGCATGCTGTTACGGCAATGGGGAGTGCGCTATCATGACCATGGGCGAATGCGAAGACGCGCCCCCGGCCGGATTGGGTGGACGTTACGACGGTCATGGTTCCCAGTGCGGCGATTTGCTTTGCTGCCCCACGCCGTTCGCCGATGACGACCGCGACGGTGATGTGGATCAGGATGATTTTGCCAAGTTCCAGGCTTGCTTTACCGGACCCGGACCGGCAACCGTCGGCACTGATTGTTGGTGCTTTGATCGCGACAACAGTGGGCAGGGTGACCAGGATATCGATACCGATGATTTCGCCGCCTTTGAAGCATGTGCCAGTGGACCATCGGTACCGGCGAATCCGGCTTGTGAAAATTGAGTATAATCGCGACCATCGAGATCACGGACTAACGGCAGCGATACCAGACCATTAGCCGATGGTTATATCCCTCTATCGGGTATGAGTATAAGCCGGTTGTGTCTCTGAGGGCCGGACCTTCACAATAAACTCAAGTATCTTCTTCGCATCATCGTAAGTCGTGCTGTGTCCCTGATTCTCGCGGTATATCAGCAGTACGTTCCTCTTCAGCTTCTTCAAGACTCCGGCCAGTCGCAGGACGCTGTGCGGCGGCACACTGGAATCCTTGCCACCAGCGGTTATCCCCACGGGCATGCTGAAGCGCTCCGGCCAGTATTCCGCACTGCGCTTCTTGTACTCCAGTGGGATTTCCACCTTGGTGCCGCCAAAGGATTCGCGGATGGCGTCCTGGAAGTTCTCATATTCCAGGTGGTTTGCGGTCCCGTTCATCGATGCAACCCCCGCGATCAGGTCAGGATGTCGAGCCGCGAAGGTCAGGGATGCAGCCCCACCCATTGACCCACCGCAGATAAAGACCTTGCCTATATGGTATTTTCGTTTGAGTTCCTCAATGATCTGGACCATGTCAGCTTCCGCCTTGGGCCCCATCCATGATGTCTTGGCCCGATAGTCCGGTGATACGAAGATCATCCGATGCTCGGCAGCCACGTCCCGTGCAGCGCGGCACTCATCCCGCGGATTTTTAGCAAATTGCCAACGGTCCGCCCCGTGACCGTGAAGGGCGATAAGTACGTCATGTGGCCGATCTGCTCTGAAATCGCGGGCTAACATCACCACGTAACGTTGCATCGTACCGTCGCAGTTTGCTCTGAACGATACATCTAGTACGGTCCATTTACCCTGTCCATCAACGCCTGCTTCGAGCTGCAGACTCAGCATAACAACCAGTACGAGTAATCGACTCATAAGTATTTTCTCCTGTTTATCAGGGTTTGTGGCGAAGTCCAACGTTTTCGGAAGTCTTTTGCATTACTGGACGCAATACGGGTCCGCTATAATGTTGGGGCCGGAACTGCACTCCTGAAAAATAATGAAATCTGACTGGTCAATATTATCATCCTGGGTCAGGTCGGCATCAACGCAGCCGGGGTTTGTTTGGGAGGCTTTATTAGTACCTAAGCAAACTTGCAGAAATCCGAAATCAGATTGATCTACATCCAAGTCGCCGTCGAAATCGGGGGAGATCACGTTTAGATACGCCGGGTTCGAGGGTGTGCTGCCGTACATATTGGATACCATACACCGGTAGTCCGCTTCGTCGGACTTGTCGGAGCTGGTTACCGAGAGACTGTTCGTCGTGACGCCGACATAGTGCCCGCCCTCGCTGAGGTCGACGTTGTTCTTCTGCCACTGGTAGCTGAGAGGTTCTGAGCCGCCGGCCTGTACGGCAAACGATGCGGTCCCTCCGTGCATTACGGTCTGATCGGATGGATGCTCGATAATTGTAGGGGGATTTTCGCCCGATACGAGGTCCAGCAGAGTTTCGGCCACCCACCCTACGGTGCCGCTGAAATCGCACTTCCACCAGTAGTATCCCTTGGCATAAACCCCCTTGAGAGGATGATCCAGGATTTCTCCCTGGGTATCCTTGGGCAACGAGATTATGGATTCGTAGTTTGTACCGGGGCCCAGATGGACGGCGGTGTTGGCTGTGTTGGTCTCGACAATATTTGCCGGCGCGAACATGGAAGACTGCGACTTGGGCTGGACATTGATCATCATCATGCCGTTGGAGACAGCACGTTCTGTCCCGTCTGAAGGGTTGTTCTTAATCACGCCGTTGACCACCATGGTAGACGAACCGCCGCCGTCCTGATTCAATCCCCACGTGGCTCCGAGGGTGTTCTTGCAGAACTCAGCCAGCTCATCAATGGTCATACCGATGCTCGTGCCCAAGTCTCGGCCGTCGCAGACGATGAAATAGACATAGTCGTTATTATAGGCAATGGCGGTGCGGGGGTGTCGTGCCCCCGACGAGTCGATTCCGTACTGGATCACGCCGGCTTCAAGGTATACCCAATTCCCGGAGACCGCACCATACGACTTCGTCCAATCGAGTATCCCTGGTATGCTGCAGGTGCCACCCGTATAGCTTTTGATTTCCTGGGAAATGCCGATTTCAGCCCCCAGGCTGACGTTGCTTAGCAGCGTTGTGGCACTGGATCCGGTTGCCGAGAGGACGACGTGGTCAAATGGGATGGGGGTCGAGCCCTGGTTCTGCCGGACCTTCCTGACATATCCGGTCACCATGTTTGGTGTGGGCATAAGCAGCATGGGCTTGGTCATTTCAACGAGCACTTCTGTCCCGCTGCTGTTCGTTTTTGTGTCGCTGTCGTATTGTGGGGTATAGATGATCAGTTCGTCCGAGCTGCGGTCACGATTGATCCCCTGGAATTGCTGCGTGTTGCTTGTCGCGACGTAGGTGATAATCTGCTTATTGGCATTATGCGTGACGCACTCGCCGATATAGGCGTCCCGGTCCAACTGCCACACAAAGCCGCTTTCCCAGGTAAGATTATCATAACGTTTCGCGTACCAGCCGGAATGGATTACGCCACTGGTAGGAACGCCCGTTGAGGTATTGTAGTAAGATCCGTTGATCGCTACCACAACGTCATTTCTTTGCCCCCATATCTGATCCCAATAGTTGATTGCGTCGTGGTAGCGGTCGGCCTGGCTGCTGACTCTTTCCGTGCCACCCGATAACCGCCCCTGGCCGATGCTGCTGTCGATGATGGCGTTCGTATTATCGCGGTCCATCCGGGCTACAAACAAGTTATTTGGGCCGCTGATGCTGTATGCCTGATACTCGATCCCGTCGCCCACGGAGGTCCACGCCGCAGTTAACGGATCGGGAATCAACAGGCAGACGAGGATCGACCACAAGACAGGTCTGTATCTCATGGGGGATCTGCTCCCGCAAACATTATGCGACCAATACGTACAGGTCCTGACCCCCCAAAAAAGCGACTCCAATCTGATACACTAACGTACGCCATGTATAACTCTATGATACTAATTACCCAGTGCAAGTTACAAGCCATTGGGTGGAACATACGTTGCCCCAAATGGCCGGGTTTGAATAGTCAAGATGTATCCGGTTTCGAGTCAAAGCTGACGTTCATCCCGTAAACTGATATAATTTGACAATGGATCGTGGCAACGTGGGTTGGAGGACGTTCAAGTCTCGCCGTGCCAATCCGAGAGGAGCAGACATGCAGGTATGCCGAATAGCGCCGCGATACCAGGTCGAGAGGGAACCTGTCCCAAAGTTCCACACGAGCTGGTGCCGGAAGGTAAGCAACGCCTTTACTCTGATCGAAGTGCTGGTTGTGATC
>CP070790.1:147376-150579 GCA_020346805.1 Planctomycetota bacterium | reverse complement strand
TTTCGCGCGGCTTGGCCGGGAAGACGAATTGTGACACAGTCTCTCTAGAGGGCATGACGGATCGGTGAAATCGCTTTCAATTAATCGATGTTATTTTCACTATTTCAGATAATAAGTCCCCAATATCAGAAAGGAAAGATTTATAGATTTTTAACGCTCAGTTATATTTTCGGTGATCGTGTTAATGCTTAGTCATCGCTTGTTCCTTCGCAATTATTTCATCTTCTTTACGATATTGAGGGTAAGAAAAGTGAGATCGCCGGTACAAATATGAGAAGAGCAATATGAACTAAATCAGTTATCACAAATGGTATGACACCGCGAAATATAGTTCCGATCGGGACATCGGTCACCGACGCCATGACAAAGACATTCATCCCAAACGGCGGGGTGACCAACCCAATTTCCATCAGCCTCACCATGATAACGCCGAACCATATTGGGTCAAATTCCAGGGCCAAAATTGTAGGAAAGATTATGGGGCAGGTAAGGATGATGGCGGCAAAAATGTCCAGGAAGCATCCAAGAATAATATACAATAAGATCACGGCCAAGAAAATGAGATACCTGTTTACGGCAAGCCCGGCGACAAATTCTCCCATCATAAGCGGCAGGTTGCTTATGGCTAAAAAGCGCATGAGTATGAAGGCGCCGATTATCATAAAGACAATCATGGCTGTGGTCTGGGCTGTCTCTATAATGGAGCCGATTAAATTTTTCCAGGTGAGCCATCTGCCGATGAAACTGATGAAGATAGCTCCAAAAGCGCCAATGGCCCCGGCTTCAGTGGGGGTAAAAATCCCCATGTAGATGCCCCCCATGACCAACAAAAACAGACATAGCATGGCCCAGGTGTTCTTCAACGCGAATATCTTATCCTTGAAACCTGTTATTGGCCCTGGTGGGCCCATCCGGGGATTGAATCGGCACATAATGTAGATAAGAGAACTGTAAAAGACCGTCATAAGAATTCCGGGTATGATGCCTGCCATAAACAACTTGCCGATTGATTGCTCACAGATTATGCCGTAAAGGATAAATCCCATGCTGGGTGGGATAAGAATACCCATGGTACCGCCGGCAGCAACAACGCCGGTAGCCAGTTTATCGTCATAGTTATGCTTTTTCATCTCCGGGAGAGCGACTCTGGCCATTGTGGCGGCGGTCGCCATACTGGAGCCGCAGATAGCCGAGAAACCGGCGCAGGCCGCGACGGTGGACATGGCTAATCCTCCTCGTAAATGCCCTATCCACTTGTAGGCGGTGTTATACAGCTCTCCGCTCACTCCCGTGTTGGCGACAACCGCTCCCATGAGTATAAACAGGGGGACGGCCGTTATGGGGTAGAAAGCAATGGTAGTAAGCGGTTCCCTGCCCACGACGATCAAGGCCTGCTCCCAGCCGGATAGATAGGCATAACCCAAAAAACCGACAAGAATCATGGCCGCACCGATCCAGATTCTAAAAAATATAAGGACGACCAGAATAATAATGCCGATAAGGCCGGTTAGCTCCGGACTCACTTCTTCACCGCTTTTATTAAAGACTTTACCAACACGGTTATCATCACTAACAATAGTAAGATAAAACCGAGTGCTATGACATAATAAAATGGATACCAGGGGATGTTGGTGATAGTCGAGGCCCAATGAATCAGCCGAGCATCATTAGATTCCACAAAGCTCCGCCAGATTATTACGACACATATGGCTATGACTAAAAGAGCATTAGCCGTGTTGAAAATTTCCTGAGCCCTTTCTGAGAACCTGCCGACTAGAAGCTCAACCTTTATATGCATTCCTTTGGAGGCACACCAGGCCAATCCCAGAAACCCCACGAACACCATCAGGTACTCAATGTACTCTGTACAACCGAGTATGGGGCGGTTAAAAACATAACGCAGAAAAACTTCTGCCACGGTCAGCAGCATCATCACCACCAGAATGATAACCGCCACCATACCCATCACGCGGCTTATCTGTCTGATTATTCTATCTGCCAACTGAGGCGCTTTGCCTAACCCCATTCTCGACCCCGATGAGAAATTTACAGAGGACCACGGGCGTAAAGCCCGTGGGTATATACCTAAAACAAAGTAAGTGCCTTTCGAGTGCCATAGGCCTGAATCCGTGGGTATCTACTTACCGTATGCATCTATCAGCCTTTTTGCTTCCTCGAGGACCGCTCTCGCCGGCAGACCTTTGGCTTCAGTTGTCTCTATCCAATGCTCATGAATCGGTTTTGCCCAATCGATCCAAACTTGTATCTCCTCAGGAGTAAGGGCGGTGATGGTATGACCGGCCGCCACGCAGAGCGCTCTTGCCTTCTCGATCTCAGCAGCGCGAGTAGCTGTGAAATCCTCTTCCCACCATGCCGAGACATCCCGTATTATTTTTTGGATATCAGGAGGAAGGCTGTTCCAGGTCTTAAGGCTGAAAAGTACCATTATGGCACTCTGCTCGGAGCCGCCCGGTCCGAACTCGGTGTGAGTCTTAAATAGTTCCCATGTCTTAAATAAATACATGGCCGGATAATGGACGATATGACCCTGGACTAAACCTCTGTCCAGAGACGAATACCAATCCGGTGGGCCAAGACGTACGTTGGAGGCACCCACGGATGGAAAGACCTTCGCATAATCCGAACTGCACATTATCCTCATACCCTTAAGATCTTCAGGTTTTTTGACCACCTTATTAACGGTTAAGTGAAGTTGATTTGGCTCCATGAAACTAACGGCTACCACTTTCGTGCCCGTTTTTGTAAACTCCGCATCAATCTCGGGGAACTTCTTCCAAATCGCCTTATACACTTCCATTGCCGCCCTGCCGCTAGGGTAACCGAGGAAGGGCAGAGATACATACAGGTTCAGTGCTTGTATTCCCGGATTCAGGCCTGTAACATACATGCCGCAATCGGCAAGACCGGACGCTATGCCTCGATAGGTCTCCGGGATACTTAGTAAGGACGCGGACCAGTAAGGGGTTATCTTGACCCTGCCTCCGCTACGTTCCTCAATCATTTTCATCCATTTTATATGACGCTGGGCGTATTCCATAGTCGGTGAGCCCCAGTCACTGAATTTGAGGTTAATCACCTTGGTTGATTTTTGTGTTGCCATTGTTTCTTTTGCACCTGAAATGGCACCGATAGACACAAATGATAACACAACAAAGAAGCATATTAATTTTTTCATTTCGCCC
>CP070790.1:143242-147276 GCA_020346805.1 Planctomycetota bacterium | reverse complement strand
TATTCACCTCCGCCGATGGTCTGAACGGCGACGTCTCCTTCCGGCACGAAACTGTTTATCAATGCAATGTACATAGATCTTTCGATATTTATATCCGGCTCAAAGGTCCATGGTTGGGTATCTATCAACGACTGGGGATCATCAGCATCAAATCTGACGACCACGTACCTGGAGAAAAGTTGCCCGGTTTTACGATCGGAATCGGTTTGCCGTTTTCGTATCTCCAGTTTGCCACTATCTGATATAATCAAGCTGCATGAAGACGCTAAAGTGATTTTATACCGTGGCCGAGGAGTAATCCCATCCTCCAAGGCAAAAACATACAGGATATGTTCACAGTCATCCCAGTCCCATTCTTTTTTATCCAAACCGGCAAAAGGCGAGAAATCGGCATAAATCAGATAGGCATATCGATCGGTTGTTTTATAATCAGTCAATATCCTGGTTTCGATTTCTTCGTCACGGCCAAGAGTAAGAAACTTGTGCGATATAACCTCCGGTGAACCACCGGCAGGCCAGGTGATCATCGTCCGCGATATCCCTTTCTTCAAGTGCTTACCCGGCCCATCCACAGTATAAACATCTCCGTTTATCGCCATAATTCCCGCCTGATTGAAGTTGAAATCGTGAAGGGACATATATGAATTATTCATATTAAGCGGCATATTGATTTGGCTGATTCGGGTAGACTGCCAATCGGTTATATGCCCGCGCTCATCCACTCGAAACGAGACCATCGGAAAACCATAGGAATGGGGGGAGAGTCTCATTTGCCTGCCGGGCCACATCTCTTCGACAGGCATGCTGCCGGCCGATCTGGATATAACAAAAAACCTGTCGCCCCGCCTGGCTGTCAATGACCCACCCGGCCAAGCATCCCGCCGTCCAGCACGCACTATCTTCCGGTCGGTTACGGTCAGCGAGTTGCCGACCTCGTTCATGGCCGCTCCGAACAGGCCGAGAACTACCAGAGCAATCGTCCAGGCCAATGTCTTCTGGCCGATCCCTATACGGGTGATCGATTCGCGGGGGGCAACCAGCAGGGCAATCACTACTGGTAGAATAATGCTCAAGGTCACCATAATCAGGAATCCGGTACCGAGAGATTTCCAAATTGCAGCAATAAAATCGCCGGGCAACGAGCTGTCCGGAAAAAAACTGCCTGTGATCACTGCCGGATAGAGAAAGGAGAGTTGGTTTGAAAGTAAAGGAGCCGCCAACCATATCAGCAGCACGAGAATGGCCACCAGGACACTGGGCAACATCTGGCGGGTAATTACCGCAGCCGCAAAAGCAAGGCAAAAACCGACGGCAATAATAGACAGGAAGCAGATGGCGGTTATCGCGAACCAGATCGAATCCAGGTCATCTGCATCAGGTAATTCTTTCCAACCCTGATCATAGGCTGCAATACCCAGATCCCAAAGGCCGGCCACTGAAACCACTATGCCAACAACAGCAACACCGGCACAAAACTTGGCCATGATCACTGCGTGGTGCGAAACCGGCCGACCAAATAAAAAGTGCTCCTCCGGTTTGCCCCAATCCCGGCACACGGTATAAGCCCCGATAATAATGGCATAAAACCAACCCGCCGCGGCCACGGTAAACCAGGCTATCCCCGGCAATAATTCATGATCCCATGCGATACCCGTATATACAAAAAACAGAAATGCCGGCATGAGCCAGAAGGTCCACAGCCCAACGATCAACGGCCCACGAGATTCACGCCATTCCTTACGCAGCAGGTTCCAGAACATGCTTCGCTGCCGGACTACCGGCCTGACGTGAACGGGTATGGTTTCCATCATGCTCATATCACCGTCGCCCTCCAGGTAATCCACCGCACCAGCCGGATCGGCAACAAAATCCACAGCAAGACATTGAAAGGCAAAACTATAAGCGACCACACCAATAATTCCGGAACAAACACGGTAACCAGTGGAGTTAACGGATTGAGACACATAATCGGCAGAACCAAAATCTGGGCCGGAGAATACGATTTCCAAATACCGCGAAACACATCATCTGACAATACAAATATATTCATCAGCCAAAAGAGTATAACGATAGTTAATAAGATACCGCCCAGGGCGGCGGCAAATTCGTTTCGGGCCCGGGTCAGCACAAAAAACAACGGGGTAGACCAACAGGATAAAGCAACGGTAGCTATGAGCGAGATCAGACATAGCCACAGAATCGGATGCGTTGTTGAGAAGGAAACAATATAGCGAGCGAAACCCTCAATATGCGCCTCTTCCCATACCGATGCCGATCTAGGCATATAAAACAAGCCCCGACTCCATAAAGCCAGGGCCCCGGCTATGGTAGCGATACCCATCATTCCGGCCAGTTGGATAAATCCCATCAGCCACTTGGCTAACAAGACCCGATCCCGCGAAATCGGTTGGGATAGCAGAAATTCCCAGGTACGATTGGCCCGCTCGGTAGCCACCGATCCCATGGCAAAAAAGATGACCATGACCAGCCCTACCGGCCAGTAAATAAACAGGACCGCTTCATTCCGCGGAATCACCTGTGCCCGCAGCAAGCCCGCCAACAGCCCACTCAGCACCACCGTGCCCAGGAAAAATCGCCAGCGCTGCTCCCGCCACTCTTTGACCAACA
Organism: Planctomycetota bacterium; assembly: GCA_020346805.1. Lineage (GTDB taxonomy): Bacteria > Planctomycetota > Phycisphaerae > UBA1845 > PWPN01. The sequence goes on along the minus strand of CP070790.1, from coordinate 144,648 downwards.
AGGCCCGCCGGACCGCGTACCGCGGACCGTATCCGGGTGGTTGCAATGCTGTTTGCCCCATACTACACATCAACCACCTCGCGCCGGCCGATTACATAAGCCTCGAAAATCTCATCCAGGTTCAAATCCACTACCGACAAACTGTTGCTCCCTATGACCGCCAAAGGCCCCCGTGCCGATTCAATATTTTCCACGGTTACCGACCAGCGTCCTTCACGCGATTCGACATCCAATACCCCCGGTACTTCGGCAAGACGTGCGGCATCGGCCGGTTTCAGTAAAACACGTTTGACCTGTTCGCGAAGTTCATCAACCGGGGCACACTTGATAATCCGGCCGTCATGCAGAATGGCCACTCTGTCACAAATGGGTTCGATCTCATAAAGCAGATGCGAAGAAAAGAATACCGTCACCCCTTCGGCCTGAAGATAGCCGATCACATCGCGCAAAAAATCCCGACGGGCAATGGGGTCGAGACCCAGTGTCGGATCGTCAAGAATGACCACCCGCGGATGATGGGCCAGGGCCAGCAGCAGGGCCAGGCGGCTGCTCTGCCCCTTGGAAAGCGTACCGACTTTTTTGTCGGCATCGAGTTTCATCTGCTGCCGTAGACGATCGGCAAATTCCGAATCCCAGTCCGGATAGAAACGCGAAACCCAGCCAATAATTTGCTCCACACGCATCCAGGCATACATAGTTTGGTTTTCGGCCATGTAGCCCACCCGCCGACGAACCTCCAAGGCGTCGAACTGCGGATTCATATCAACTACTGAACATCGGCCATCATTCGGTTTTAATAAACCCAGCAAGATACGGATCAAAGTAGTCTTACCTGCCCCGTTGAGTCCCAGAAAGCCGAAGATTGAGCCGGCAGGCACATCCAGGTTCACGCTTTTGAGCACCTGGTGTTTACCAAAACGCTTATGAAGCCCGCTAACGGAAATAACACTTGATGATTTACTCATTGTGCTGATCTCCTTGACTCAAAGTCTTGATCTGGCGATCCAGCAAATCGTGGAGCTGATCGGGAGTGATCTCAAAATGCACCGCCTGGGCGGCGACCTGGGCAAGAACGGCGGATAGCTGCTTGATGCGTTCTGATTTCTTCAAAGCCGGTGGGGCATCCTCAACAAAGGTGCCGTCACCCTGGCGCCGGTTGAGCAGCCCCTCCCGGGCCAGCAGATCATAGGCCTTGAGCACCGTGTTCTGATTGACCGGTAATTGACGGGCCAACTCGCGAACGCTGGGTAATCGATCGCCTACGCGCAAACCACCACTGGCGATCTGATACTTGATCTGATCGATGATTTGCCGATAGATCGGCACCGCCGAACTTGATTCAATGCGTATAAACATTACTGTTATATATCAGTATAACACTAAAATCGGGATTTGTCAAACCGGAT
>CP070790.1:137880-143142 GCA_020346805.1 Planctomycetota bacterium | reverse complement strand
GGCGTCGTTTGCGCCCGTTCCAGTAAAGGTAATCGACGATAATCGACCTCCCCCCTCACCAAAGTATGTTTGACCCGTGCCTCCAAAATCGGCGATATAGGGATCGCTGTCCCGATTGTTCTCGTCGTACATTGGGATTCTACCATCCCTTGATGCCCCGTAGACATAATCCAGATTAAAGCCGTTGTTCAAGTTCGAGCACACTATGACATTCCATGTCGCAGTATCCTCACCACCTCCGATGGCAAGATTACCGGCTTTAATCTCAATCGGTATTGTGCTACCGACATCACAAAGATCGGGTGTCCAGCCAGAGATCCGGCCCGTGCCATCAATCTTCATTGCAGCCGGCCCCTGTACCTTCGACCAGGTTATCGGTGTGGTCCCCGTCGCGCTCAATTGCACCACATACTCGGTGTTCACCTGTGTTAAATGGGGACTCCATGGAATATCACCGATTGTGGGAGCTACTGCGTTAACCTGAACCTGCCAGGCTTCCGTATCCGAGCCATAAGGATTGCTGGCCAGGGCCTCGAAGTTGAACGAGTTGTTGACGTCGGAATCACTGGGAGTCCAGCCGCTGACCAGACCGGTGTTGGGATCAATCACTGCGCCGGTCGGCCAGGTTATCAGGGACCAGGTTACGGAGTGGAAACCCTGCTGCAGGGTGAGTTGCTCGGTGTACTCCGAACCGGCGTCCACGTCGTCCGGATCGGGTGCAACCTCGGCAATACTCGGCGGCCAGTCCTCAACCTGAACCTGCCAGGTTTCCGTGTCCGACCCACTGGCATTGCTGGCCTGGATCTCGATAACGAATGAGCTGCCCAAATCACCGGGAGCCGGTGTCCAACCGCTGACCAGTCCATTGCCGTCCACCTGGACGCCAGGGGCGGTAGTGTTCGCCGTCACGGACCAGGTGGGCAAAGGAAAACACTCTGCGGTAGTCAACTGCTCGGTATACTCAACATTTGCATAGCCTTCGTCGGGATCCGGGGTAACCTCGGCGATTACCGGGGCACTTCCAAAACCTGGACTGACGGCATCACGGTAGCTACTCCATCCCGTGTCGCCATACGCCCAATTGTCAACAGTATTATCAGTATTGATGATGAAATGGTTCCTGGCATAGGTGGAAATATAGATGTCGAGATTCATCATATCCTGATGGCCGGCATTCATTCTAAAGTTGCCTGATTCATCTTTTATATCTTCATAGTCTCGCACCCACACACCATCCGAAGCCCTGTACTCTCTGGCCGGGCCTTTATCGTTCCGAACGACCAGGATTGTCGGTGTATATGAGTTACCCGCACAGGCCGAACGGAAGATCACGCTGTCCGGAGCGGTATAGCCATAAACAGGATCACTGGCGTCGACCACCGTCGTGTAGGTCGATGTGGATCCGCCGGATGTATCAAATGCAATCACATCATCACAGACAGTCGTATCGATAGGATCGGCGGCGCTGTTACGTCCGGCCACCACGTACAGGGTACCGGTCAGCGGATCAACGGCCACGCTCGCTTCGACTCTACCCACCATGGGGCCGGTATAGGTATTCAATATGGTGGTCAGGTCCAGATCAATCTCATAGATTGTCAGAGGTTCATCAATGTCATCCCACTTCTCGATCAAGGCAGCCATAAGCGAGCCCGCCCCACTGTCGCCAAACGGGTTGAAACGGATAGTCTGGCCAAATATGCCATCATAATTGCCATGCCCCGCGAGAGTCTGAAGATCGCCGGTATTCACTATAGCACCGGCAGAATTGAGCTCCCTAATAAAGGCGTTCCAGTAGTCATCATCGTACTCGAGCATGAACAACCTTGCGTCCGCCGTGCCTGTGCCGGAAAATGTAATCGACCTAGGACGACCGTGTGACCCAAGAACGCCCACTTCAGGATCACCGACCCTAACACTCTCGTCGAAAATTTGAATCTCATCATACCGCGTGGCGGTATAGAAATAATCCGTCTCGAAGCCGTTGTTCAACACGGCCATAACGGGCTCGGCGGACAGCAGAGCCATCGCCAGCATAAACAATACAGTACTATTCTTGAAACCTATCATGGTTTTTCTCCTTTGGTACCGGCTCGATTTTTCGCAACTGTTAGCTAAGCCGGCTTATCGGGATTCCTGATATCAAAACACCTTCACACCAACCTTTGGGATTGATCGTAAAAATTAACCTTCAAACTTTTCCTCGTCTCTCAGTATTGTAACGCTTAAAAATCATCGCGTGTATTGTTGTGAACGAAAGAACTCACCTCTCTCGAAGTTATTTCTCCCAAAGAATTGTATAATGGTCCGTCAATGAGTTTCCCAAAAGACGATGTTTCCCGGCTTTAAATACCGGCACAAAATAATTTATTGTAGATAACGTGGTGTTCTTAGAACGGACCAATTTGGTTTAAGAATTTCTTATCTGATTCCATCACCTCTTCAACTTTCCAAAGAACCTCCGCATCCGGCGTTAACTATGTGCATAAACAATCGCAAGATATGTATACAGCTTATTCCTGTATATAATAAATTATCACGCATGATAGATAATTGCAATCAAAAAATCAGAAAAATAGGCATATTTATATCGCGCGTGATATAATTGAATAATTGTATTTGTCGATCATAAATAACATAAATCATTGTGATGCAGATGTTTATGTTGTTTTGTGCTCACGCCATTTTTTGAAAATTGCGTCGTATAATAAAGTTCGCCATCCTTACCGGCAAAATACGGGGAGAAAAAAGGAGAAAATGCTGCAGTAGCGTATCTAAGTTTCGATTAATAGAAAAAGCAAGCTGGATTATTTCTCAGGTTGATGGTAGTGGGGATTGGGTAGGGGCATGTTGGCCTTGACCGATTCGCGCCATTGGTGGAGGAGTTGACGGAGTTGTCGCGTCCTGGCCGACATCTCAAAGGCGAGATTTCTGGTTTCGCTGATATCATGTTTGAGGTCGTACAGTTCCAGGGTGCCGTCTTCGTAACGTTCGATGAGTTTGTAATCGCCTTGTCGAATAATACCCCCGGGGCGAACACCCTGCAGGCAGAAATGGGGATAGTGCCAGAAAATGGCGTCGCGTTTTAATTTGCCAGACTGTTTGAGTAGAGGTAGGTTGCTTACACCGTCGATGGGGCCGTTGGTTTTGGAATTTTTTATACCTATGATTTCGAGGATGGTGGGGAAATAGTCGGTGCTGATGACCGGCACATTACAGGCGCTGCCGGCCTCGATAACACCGGACCATTTTACGATCCAGGGTACGCGAATACCGCCCTCGTACAATTGCTGCTTGCCACCGCGCAAGGGGGCGTTACAGGTGGCCGGTGTGTTGGCCCTGTCTTTCCAGGCCAGGCCGCCGTTGTCGGAGGTGAAAAACACCACAGTCCGATCATCGATTTCTAAACGCTTTAAGGCCTCCATTACCCGGCCTACACTTAGATCCATACTTTCAATCATGGCGGCATAGATGGGATTATTCTGGCAGCCTTTGGTGGAGTTCAGCTTGGTTTGGTACTTGGCGATCATTTCCTTTTTAGCTTCCATGGGTATATGGACCAGATAGTGAGAGAGGTGCAGGAAGAATGGTTTATCTTTGTTGGATTCGATGAAGCGGACCGCCTCTTCAGACAGGCGCTCAGGGAGGTATTCGCCTTCATGCCGACCTTCGACGGATACGTATCCGCGCCATCCCGGCCAGAAGAAACTGCGGGTGTAGCCGTAATGTGTACCGCCAATGTTTACATCGAAACCCTGATGTTCGGGATAGAATTGCTCACGGCCCAAGTGCCATTTGCCGATATGTGCGGTCGCATAACCGGCGGACTTGAGTACTTCGGCGATGGTTACTTCCTCCCGCCCTAAATATTGCTTGTATTTGGCAGGCAGGATTGGCGAAGATCTCTCAATACGTTGTCCGTACAGAAATTCGGTAAGTTTGAGGCGGGCCGGATATTTGCCGGTTAAGATGGCGGCCCGGGTGGGCGAACATACCGGGCAGGCAGCGTAACCGTCGGTAAATTTCATGCCTTCAGCGGCCATGGTATCAATGTTGGGGGTTTCATAAAATGTGCTGCCGTAACATCCGACATCGGCCCAGCCCAGGTCGTCGATGAGGATGATGATAAAGTTTGGTTTGGGCAGGTTGCCGGCAGCCTGATCGGCGGTTGTTGAGTAGGGCAGTACCAGCGGGGCAATTAAGACAATTATGAACCGAACGATTGCTTGCCAGGTGAGTTGTAGGGGCATGAGCGAATCTCCTGTCAGAATCGATTCTGATGACGAAGTTTACTCCCGACGAGTGGTATGAATCAAGATGTGGTGTAAAGGGAATAGCTTTGCGTATTTACGCGGTTGAATCGGAAAGTGCATTTAGTGCTTTTTGCAGAGTGTTATCGATCTCGTTGGCCCATTGGTTTAGAGCTTTTCTGTCAGGTCGGGCATTGTCGCCGAAGGTTGCTATTTGGCGATGGGCCCAGGTTTCCAGAATGGTGGCGACATTGGTTACGGTAATTTCGCTGTGGTGAAGTTGCTGCCAGGCGAGTCGTTTAATCGGCTCGGTTTGATGGAAGTTGAGGGCTATCTCCCGGGTAATGAACCGGATTCGTTTCAGGGCAAGGTCGACGGCTAATTGGAGGATGTCCGCGGGAATGGGACCGACACCGCGCGATTGGGTTTCGAAAGACTCGATTTGACTGCGGCTATTTCTTTGTAGTGTGGTCATCTGGCCGGGATGTTGTTTGTTACCATGCAATTTGTTTTTGTCCGGTGCCATTTCAGTACCTGTTGATTGAATCATTTTTTGGCCTGCCGATTAGAACTTTATGTTTTACATTTCTTATCAGCTTGTTTTTAAATCATAGGTGTTGTGTTGTGGATTTTCCGGCGGGGGATATGAGTGGCGAAAAATGGGTTGTGGGTAAATTATTGTCAGACTTTTAATGTATTGACCGAGCTATATTTATAATTGATATGGGGGATTTACTTGATTCCTGAGAAGAGCGACAGATTAGTAAATAATCGGTTGATCGGTAAGCTGCCGTTTTTACTTATCCGGGTATAGCCAATCGCGGTGGATGGCGATGACCTTCAAGCGATTGAGTCGTCCGACTTTTGAATCGCCGGCACAATAGGCCAGCATCACCCGATCTTTTACAAAGGTCATTGAGGTGTAGCAGTACCAGCCGTCTGGATTACCTTCGATGACGCGGCTCTTGCTCCAGGTTTTGCCGTCGTCTTTGCTGATGGCTATGCACAGGGG
>CP070790.1:132917-137780 GCA_020346805.1 Planctomycetota bacterium | reverse complement strand
GGCTCGCGGCCGTTTGAAATAGAGGTTTCGGTTGACGAGACGGCCACTCCCACCACGGTAGCCGAGCACTACTTGGTCTCCTCGGAATTGAAACGTTTGGGAGTCCAATGGGTCAGTCTGGCTCCACGGTTCATCGGTGCCTTCGAAAAGGGCATCGATTACAAGGGCGATCTGTCTGCATTTAGAAAATCTTTCGCCCAACATGCCGCGGTGGCTCGTGCCTTGGGGCCATACAAGCTCAGTCTCCATTCGGGCAGCGACAAGTTTTCCGTTTATCCTATAGCGGCCGATCTGGCCGATGGATTAGTTCATCTCAAGACCGCCGGTACCAGCTACCTGGAAGCCCTGCGGGCGGTTGCCCGAAAGGCCCCGGATTTGTTCCGAAGGATCCTGGACTTCGCCTTCACCCGTTTCGAGGAGGATCGGGCCAGTTATCACATATCCGCCCGTATCGAGACCGTACCTCAATCGGACGCATTAACCGACGATCGATTAGAAAGCGTTCTGGACGGCAACGACGGCCGGCAGTTGCTTCACGTTACCTACGGATCTGTGCTGACGGCGAAAAACGACGACGGCAGCTATCGTTTCCGCGACGCATTGTTCGAGACGCTCATCGATCATGAACAAGAGCACTATGCCGTTTTGGCTGAGCATATGGGAAAGCACATCCGTCCATTTGCGTGCCGATAGTAGATGATCCGGATTTGCAGTCAAACATATCTTTTTGATTAGTCCTCTTTGCTGCCCTGTATACTTTACATGTCGTGTTCTTTAATCTAGGATCGTTGATGCTGTGTAAATATCCCTGTCAAGCGAAAACCACAGGAATGATAATATGAAACCGGGATAAACAGGTCCCGACTACTTTTGATAAGTAAGTGATCAGGAAAACAGTATGTTAGGTGTTGAGTGGTTGGATTGGGTTGTGATTGTTGTTTACCTGGTAGGTATTACGGCAGTCGGGGCCTGGGCGATCAAGCGGGTTCGCAGTTCCTCCAGTTTTTTTATCAGCGATCGCAAGTCCGGCAAGCTGATGATGATGTTCTTCAATTTCGGGACGGGTACCCATTCCGATCAGGCAGTCAGCGTCGCCGCCAAGACATACAACGCCGGCGCCTCGGGTATCTGGTACCAATGGCTGTGGTTACCGGTTACCCCGTTCTACTGGCTTATCGCCCCGATCTTTCGGCGGATGCGGGCGGTTACCACAGCGGATTATTTTAAAGCCCGCTACGATCAGAGTGTGGCCATGTTGTATGCTTTGATCGGCATGTTGCAGTTAATGGTAAACATAGGGGTCATGCTCAAAGGTTCCAGTGCGATGATAACCGCCATCTCCGGCGGGGAAATCAATCCCAATCTGGCCATGGGGGCAATGACCGTGATGTTTGTTGTTTACGGCATTGCCGGTGGTTTGAATGCGGCGATTGTTACCGATTTCATCCAGGGGCTGCTGACTATCGTGCTCTCCTTTTTGATTTTGCCCTTTGCCCTGTCGGCGGTAGGGTGGATGAGCGGGTTGCGAGAGATGGTTGCCAATCCGGATATGTTTAAGATTGTGGCCCCGGGAGAGATTAACGGATTCTATATTACCATCATATGCATTAATGCCCTGGTGGGCATAGTAACTCAGCCACACTTCATGGGTACTTGTGCCGCCGGCAAGACTGAGATGGAGGGTCGGGTTGGTGCCATGTGCGGAAATCTTATCAAACGAATCTGCACTATCGCCTGGACCCTTACCGGTTTATGTGCCGTTGGACTCTATCTCGGAAAGACCGTGGATGTGGATCATGTTTACGGCTTGATGGCCAGCGACCTGCTGCCCAAGATTGCCCCCGGTCTGGTGGGCGTGTTCATCGCCTCCATGCTGGCCTCGGTAATGAGTTCTTGTGATGCCTTCATGGTGGCCTCGTCGGCGCTGTTCACCGAAAATGTCTACAGGGCGATGATGGTAAAGGACCGACCGGATCGTCATTACATGCTGGTGGGACGTATTGTGTCAGGGATTGTGGTTCTTTGCGGTATCATGTTTGCCTTGTACTTCGAGAGTGTAGTGAAGGGCCTGGAGCTTTTCTGGAAAGTTTCAGCCATGATGGGCATTGGCTTTTGGGCAGGCCTGTTCTGGCGGCGAGTTACACCGGTGGCAGTTTGGATATCCACATTATTAAGCTTTGCAATTCTGCTTCTGACCAGTGAAATCACATTATTAGGATATGATCCGAATCCATGGTTTGATAAAAACCTTCCAGGCTTCATGATTTGGGATAGCAAGTTATATTTACACTGGCAGATGATCTTCTATTTGATCACCGGTCTTATTACTCTGATCATTGTCAGTTTGTTTACCAAGCCGATACCTCAAGAAAAGCTGGATCGTTTTTATACTTGTCTGCGTACGCCAGTTAGTCCGAACGAATCGGAAACGGCGCCATTTACCCTGCCCGCAGGTACTGAGCCGGCGCCTCGGCAGGTATGGATAGATCATCCCGATTTTGAAATACCCAAACCGCAACCGGTTTCGTTGATTGGATTTTTTGCCGGTTGGGTGGCGGTCGGAATTCTGGTGGCCCTGTTTTACGGGGTACTTTTCTTGTGAAATTGACTGGAGAATAAAAGTGACCTCAAAAGAACGTTTTTATTCGGCCATCTCTTATACAGGTTACGATCGTCCTCCCACCAAATATTATGCCAGGCCGGAAGTAACTCAGTTGATGTTGGATCATTTCGGTTTGGATAGCGAGGAGAAACTTCTGATAAAGCTGGGTGATGATTTCAGAACAGTTGCTCCCCGCTATGCAGGGCCCGAGCTGCGGACCTTTGAAGACGGCAGTTGGGAAGAGATCTGGGGCGAACGCCGAATCAATGTGAGTTTTCAAGAGGGTACATACGAGGAGCCCATTTATTCGCCCTATAAGGATGTGGAGGATGTTGAGGAATTGGACAAGTACCGCTTCCCCTCACCCGATTGGTACGATTACTCCAATATCAAGTCTGATTGTCGGCGGTTTAAGGATTATGTGGTATGTGCGGGTGGGGCCCATGAACCGGATTTTCTGAATGGAATCGGTCGATCTCGCGGCGTGGAGCGGACCTTTATGGATGTGGCTTTGGAGCATCCGGTTTTCCTGTCTTTGGTGACCAAGCGCTTTGATTTTTATTATGAGGTTTGTAAACGGACTTTGGAGGCGGCTGAGGGTTTGATCGATGTTTACTGCTTTGGGGAAGATCTGGGAAGTCAAAATGGCCCGATTATCAGTCCCGGCTCATACGATAAACTTTTCGCCTCTTATATGAAACGTTTGTTTGCCCTTGCCCATAAATATGGAGCCAGGACGATGATGCATTGTTGCGGCAGTTGTCGTAACTTTATACCGCGCCTGATCGAACTGGGATTGGATATTTTGGAAGTGGTTCAGGTGGATACGGCTCACATGGATATTGAAGGTTTGCACCGGGATTTTTATAAGAAGATCGCTTTTTGCGGGAGTATCAGCGTCCAGCACACCTTGCCGTTCGGAACCGTTGAGGAGGTGGTTCGTGAAGTTGAACTGAGAAAGAAGTTATTCAGAGATGGCGGAATGATTATTGCTCCCACACATAATATCCAGGTAGGCACGCCGGTGGAGAATATAGAGGCTTTGTACCGGGCGATTGGCAGCCTGCGATAGAACGTGATGAGTGTTCCGATTTGAAAGTCGAATAATCAAAAAGTCGAACATGGGGACTGGAGAGCGGAGCGGAACTTTGCTATTGTATTGATGTGTTAAAAAGGGAGCAGTTTGTTTGATCCGTATGTTGATGCATCCATACCCCACCTTCGCTTGGCGCGAATGGGGTACCCACCTGTATAATTAACCACTGGATGCGAGAATTTCTGTGACAGGTAAATTGTATTATCATGTGTAGCAGCTGTTCTTTGTTGTGGGGTATGGATGTGAAGCCAAGCAGGCCGGAGCCGATAATTGAATCTTAAAATATTTGATGTCGTCGAGAGGATAGAACATGTTGATAAGACGAATATGTGTGATCATAATTCTTGTCGCAGCAATGGAATTGAGTTCGGCTGATGCGTTGGCCCAGAGTGATTGGGATTTATACATACTTCGGCTGGTTAACCGGGCCCGGCAGGATCCGACGGGTGAGCCGGGGCGTATCGGTTCGTCGATCACTGATCCCAGGTCGGCGGTAGGCCCGCTGGCCTATAATCTTAAGGTGGCTCAGGCGGCGAGAAATCACAACGACTGGATGTACAATAATCTTGGCAGCATCGTTAGTGGTAATACACCGGATTCCTTCACCCACTACGAAACACTGAACGGGGCTGAGACCGGCCCCCCGGCTACGGGTACGCCGAGCTTCACCGGTGTCGGTATTAGGGAGCGGATTACGGCTGCCGGTTTTGTGTGGGACCGGGTGGGAGAGAATGTTGCTACTTTCATGAATACCGAGTCAATCGCGGTCAACCGGACCCAGATTGACAGCAATCATAAAGGCTGGTGGGAAAGCACGGGGCATCGAGATAATATGCTCAAAGGAGATTTTATGGTTTTCGGTCACTGGGCCGAAAGCTGGACCATCAGCCCGCCGATAGGCAATATCAATCCGCCGTTCGACAACCTGCACTTTGCAACCCAGAATTATGCACGATCCCTCAGCAGCCCTCAAACTTATATCTTCGGTCTGCTTTATGATGATAAGGATAATAGCGGTGACTGGACGCCGAGGAACAGCGGCGATTCCCTGCGCGAGGGATTAGTCGGGGTAAGCTTTCAGGTATTGGTGGCCGGTACGAGTACGGTGGCGGCCAGCGGCAGTACCATGTCGAACGGGGCGTTCTCCGCAAACGTCGGCAACGGT
>CP070790.1:130150-132817 GCA_020346805.1 Planctomycetota bacterium | reverse complement strand
GGCTGCTTCTTAAGCGCAACCCAAGCCTGGGAGGGAGAGAGAGTATCGTTCTGCTCGCCAGCGTATGGCCGGTCGAGCAAGCGTTCCCGCTTCGGGAGAAAGATATTCAGTTATCATAGATCACTCTACGAGCATTCTCTTCGTTTATTCCAGGCGAGGGCTGCTCGAGAGAGAGCAACCCAAGCCTGGGAGGGAGAGAGGAAGCTTGGGCATTTATTCGTGTCAACCGGCTTTTTAACGCGGGACACGAATCCTCATGACGCGTGAGGAAGCACTTCCCTCCAGATGCATCCTCAACTTCGCTCTTTCGCTCTTTTAGTTTTCAATATCTCGGTGTCAGGCACGTCGCATCAAATGGCAGTTTTTCTTCTTTCCCAACATTCGATTTAATACATTCAACCGGAACAATTACTGGCGACGTAATTCCTTCCACCTCGATTATCGCAAAACGATCCGGCCGTCGGCCTTGATCGCTCATAAACAGGATTTCTCCTGAAACTTCCAAGTCGGCAGTAAGCTGAAGCACCACACTTTCTTGTTCCGGACAGATAACATCTGCCAACTTGAACCTACAGCTTTTCCCTCTTTCCAATGTGTACATGATAGTTTTTCCTTTACCTCCGTCGTCTATATATGCAACGGATATGCCAAACAAGCCAAATATGGAAAAAGAAACTTCAAAATATGCAACCTACTTTATAATATGACTTTAAGATGCTGTTGTTTGCCGACAATTGTTTACTCATTGATCTTGGAAAAGTCCGATTGTGCAGCTATTTGCACAAATGAATCCCAAAGACCAAGAGTAAATCACAACTCATTATCAAAAAACGATGAAAAACGGCGTTTATATCGGCCCACAGCCACCGAACAACCAGTGGGTAACTGATGACACAGGTGGGCAGCGAAGTACACAGGCAAACCAGCCTTATAGGTCTCGGCCCACAAGATTTATTACTACGCCTTGTATGGAGAAATCATGAGAATCGTCGATGACTATAGGAGCCACCGCAGGATTATCTCCCCGAAGAATAACCGATAAGGATTTGTTCTTTTGCTCTACGGAAACGCGTTTGAGCGTGGGTACTCCATCAACCAGACAGGCACAGATGCGTCCTTGAACAAGTTCCGGACTAACTCCCGGACGATACTGAACCAGAATAATATCACCGGGTTTTAGGGTAGGCTCCATGGAATCCAAACTCAAACGAAGGCAATATCTATCCGGTGCCCAAAGGTGCCGAAGGAGGGGGAACATTTCCATTTGCTCCTGGGAGTCAGTAGGCGGACCGGCAGGGATAGAACCGAGCAAGGGTACTTGGCGGGTATCAAGGGGTTGAGGAGTATCGTGATCCGGCCCCTGTCCTATCAAAACCGCCGGTGGCACATCGAGCACATCGGCGATCACTTTTAACAAAGAAGGGGACGGTCTTCGTTTACCCCGCTCAATTTCGCTGAGAAAACCCTGGTTCATATCGGCTCGTCGCGCAAGTTCGGATTGGGTTAATTCCTGCATCTGACGGTTATAGCGTATGCGTTCGCCCAGATGGCCTATAAATACCGGCGGTACGGAATATCGGTCAGTCATACTACATACTATGAAAACAGCAGCTACATAGGTCAAGCCACCGAATAGCAGCTTTAATTGAGCTGGGCATATCGACAGGTAACAAGAGCTGTGGAGTTATGCCAGGGGTATTTTGTTGTGCGGTGTTGGTGAGATAATTTCTTTTCTTTTAAGAGTTTATCTCAGGCTGGCCGCGCATGTGCCAAATTGGATGCGTATTATACGGATTATACTTCGAATCAACGTGGGGACTGGTTCGCTTTTCCGTAGGAATAATGTACCTGACACACTCTCTTCGCGCCGGTTCGAAGCAGGATTCATATTACTCAAATTGCCCGATCAGTATACAGGCATTGTGCCCACCGAATCCGAAGGAATTGCTAATAGCCTTGCGAATCCGCATCTGGCGAGGTTGGTTTGGCACATAATCCAGGTCACATTTTGGATCGGGATTATCCAGATTGATAGTGGGAGGAACAACCTGATTATGGATAGCCAACACGCTGGCGATCAGTTCTACCCCACCACTGGCACCCAGAAGATGTCCGATATTTGATTTTGTACTGCTAATGGTAACCTTTTCGGCGTGTTTCCCCAGGGAGCTTTTAATAGCCCGGGTTTCGGCAATATCCCCGAGCACGGTACTGGTACCGTGGGCGTTAATGTAATCGAGCGCCGATGAGTCTAGGCCCGCATCGGCGATACAGCTTTTCATGGCCCTAGCGGCACTCTCACCGGTTTCTTCAGGCTGAGTGATATGAGTACCGTCGGAACTCATACCAAATCCCAAAACCTCAGCATAAATCCTTGCCCCGCGATTTTTGGCGTGTTCAAGCTCTTCAAATACGAGGATACCCGCCCCTTCTGCCATCACAAAACCATCTCGGTCCTTATCAAAAGGCCGGCTGGCTTGTTGGGGTTGATCATTGCGTAAACTGAGCGCGTGTAGGGAATTGAAGGCAGCAACACTTATTTCGGTTACGGCGGCCTCGGAGCCGCCAGTGATCATGATCTCACAATCGCCTCGCTGGATTGATCTTAAGGCATCCCCCATGGCATTGGTAGCCGAGGCGCATGCCGTCGATACCGCACTGCTTGGT
>CP070790.1:127275-130050 GCA_020346805.1 Planctomycetota bacterium | reverse complement strand
GATCTTGAAAAAGGATACCGCGCTAGAGGCAAGGATGCCGCCGATGCCTTAGTGTTGATTCAAGATGCCAAACGTATGGAAGATGCTGGCGCAGTCATGATCTTGCTGGAAGCGGTGGCCAGTGAAGTCGCACGTGAGATTACCTCAAATACCAAAATACCGGTGATCGGATGTGCTTCCGGCCCACATTGCGATGGCACCGTGGTCGTATTGCACGATATGATTGGCTGGGGGGGAGGACATCCTCCCAAGTCCGTTAAACGTTACCAGAATCTGGCCGAAATCTTGTCCAAAGTCTTTGCCCAATACACCGAAGATATACATACCGGCCGATTCCCCAACGAGGACGACGCCATACACATGAAACCGGGCGAATATGAAAAACTGCTCGCCCATATCGGAGAATCATGATGCGCCTCTCGATCGTAATCCCATGCTTCAACGAAGCCGAAAACGTTGACCAATTGTATAAACAACTCCAGCCGGTGGCAGATGAAATCGACTCAGAAGTAGAATTCGTTTTTGTTGACGACGGCAGCATGGATACCACCTTCGAGCAACTAAAGGCCTTGGCCGACAAAGACAAGCGGATTCAGGTAATAAGCTTATCGCGAAATTTCGGTCATCAGGCGGCCCTCACTGCAGGCATCGACCACGCCGGCGGCGATGCCGTCGTATTCATGGACGCCGATCTCCAACATCCCCCCCAGTTGATTCCACGTTTTGTCGAAAAGTGGCAGCAGGGTTATGACCTGGTCTATGCCCACCGTGAAGGGGTCAAACCCCGACTGGGATACCGGATTATCAACACCCTGATGAAAGTTCGCGTGCCGGCCGAATCCGCCGATTTTAAACTGATGGACCGACGGGTAGTCCAGGCCTTCCGCCAAATGCCCGAAAGATCCAGATTTATTCGAGGCATGATCAGTTGGCTGGGCTTCAAACAGATCGGCATCGGATACCAGCAGGCTCAACGCTTCGCCGGCCGACGAACCTACACCGTCCGACAAACCGCAAAGATGGCCTTGGATGCAATATTGGCATTTTCAACTATCCCGTTGCGTATGGCTTCTGTCTTGGGTTTGGTTACTTTGCTCGCCGGCCTGGCCTACGCTGTTTATATTATTTATGCCAAGTTTGCCGGCTGGAGTGTTACGGGCTGGACGGCCTTGATCCTAACCGTACTCATCCTTGGCGGCGTGCAACTCATCTGCCTTGGTGTGATTGCCGAGTACATTGGCCGAATCTTTGAAGAAGTCAAAAACCGACCGCTATATGTGGTACGCGAACACATAGGCAAAAATCAAAGTAAACAATAAAGATCAACTTGATACATATGCGTATATCACGATATCATGCCCCCGAACAGGACGGAATAGTCGCCTGTCCGAATCCATTTTGAAGATGTCGGTTGGTACCTTAACATGGCCGGTAAATAACAGGATCGCTATTTAACCAACGCCCCTCATGATGAACTAGGGGCACGACACCCATGAACCTTGCCATGGAACTCTACAAAGAGGCGAGTGTTCCGCCCGACGCACATGTCAGAACAAAACGGTCAGAGTCCCGGCGCGTGATCCAGGAGGATCTGGATCTGGAGATAGA
Organism: Planctomycetota bacterium; assembly: GCA_020346805.1. Taxonomy (GTDB): domain Bacteria; phylum Planctomycetota; class Phycisphaerae; order UBA1845; family PWPN01. Next base: position 128,442 of record CP070790.1, on the reverse strand, counting down.
CGGGAAACTCGTTCGATTCACCGCTGTAACAAACAACGTAGGAACCAATTCCATCGGAATAACCTCGAAAATACCAATCCAGGTTCACTCCCGCATCCGGGCGCGTCGGGCATCGACCGAAGGACCATGGAACGAAGCAATAGTCATCCACTGCACGGACACTGTTGGGGGATACAAGATCGGGCTCAAGATGGTGGGAGACTGAACCGTCGAAAAAGGGACGCATCTTTTTTTTGTCAATTCCGCAGGAAAGGTATCGTAGTTTTGCCAACTGCCAATCTATCTCGACAATACATAATTTTTTCATTGATGTGGTCGGTACGGATGTGCTATCGATCCTGCCAATATGCACTTCTCTGCTCCCGATGAAATCGGGATTGAACCGCAAGGGCAAGTACTGTTTACCCTGAGCCTGCCGAAGGGAGCCTGCCGAAGGGAGCCTGCCGAAGGGAGCCCGCCGAAGGGAACCTGTCAAAAGGATAAGGCGTGATGTAATTCTTACTCTGGTTCTGGACACACTCAAAGCCGGCATGATTTAATAACCAAAAATCACGAATAATATTTCCGTGGACCTTTATATTATTAAATATGGCATCGGCAATACCGATTACGTATAATAACTGGTAAGACTGGATTTAGTCCGATAGTGTCGATCGACGGCGGAAGGGAAAGGCTTTTTCTTTTTGCTGGGAATGAGGAGAGAAGCATGTCTCATCCAAGCAGTTATACGTGTAAGTGTGTATTTCCGGCCCTGGTTTTGTTTTGGGTCGGTTTGGTCCAACCCGCCTTTGCCCAACCTTTCAGTAAACTCGACGTGGTGGAACTGGAGGAGATCCAGGGTTGTACGCTGGCCTGGGGCGACTACGATAACGACGGGGACCCGGACCTCGCCATCACCAATGACTGGTCTGATGGCATGGTCAAGCTGCTACGCAATGACGGCTTCGAGGAGTTCGTGGAGATCGCGTTGCCATCCACGGGGCGCATGGGAAATCTGCATGCGACAGCGCGCGGTGATTTCATCGGCGGGTTCGGCATTGCCTGGGGTGACTATGACAACGACGGTGATCTCGATCTCATTGTGGCTCAGGCCGACAGCCCTTGCCGCCTTCTCCGCAACGAGGGCTCCGATCTGTTCGTGGAAGGTCAACGCTTCCCGCCGGAGTC
>CP070790.1:122284-127175 GCA_020346805.1 Planctomycetota bacterium | reverse complement strand
TTGAACCGGCCAGCAATGTTCTTATCACGCGTCTGGCCCATCGTGAGATCGATCTGAACATCGAGTTGAGTGACGTTCTTCCGCCTTGCGAACATGCCCTTTTGCGACGCATTGTAGTCTGTAAGGGTAAGCGTGTGGGGCGGGTTCAGTTTATGCATTATTTTCGTTTGGCGGTCGGAGATAGTTTACACCGTAACGGGGTGCAGGTTTATCCGCAGCTTAACCTAGTGGTGCAGCATTATCGTGACATTAGTATTGCAGTAAGTTGTTCGGAACCTTTTATATCGCGTTGCGGCAGCTGGAAAGCGCATGAGGAGTCTCCCACCAAAGAGGCGATGCGTTTGGGAGATTTTGGCAATAATCTGCATGCGATAGGGCAGGTAGATTTTGCCATCGCATTCGAACCGATAACCATCGATCGTTGGGAGATTACCCTGGTGTTGGCCGGCGACGCTACGCGAGAATCTGCCATGTCGACGGTAAAGAGATTAACCATGTTATCATTCGATGATGCGGTTAAATCTGCGGACGAGCGTGTGGCGGAGGAACTTGCCGATGCCGGTTCTTGTACCTTACCCGAATTATCCGACGCTTTTGATCGTGCAGTAATATCGCTTCACGATCTTTATGACGACTCAGTCGGTACCTTCATTGCCGCTCCGGAGTTCGATCCCGGTTATAAGCTATCGGGCGGCTATGGATATTGTTGGCCTCGCGATGCTGCGGTTTGTGCCTTAGTTATGCAAAAGATAGGTCGGTCGAAGATGGCCCGTCGTTTTTTCGAATGGTCGGCCCGTACGCAACTGCCCAACGGACATTGGTATCAGCGTTATTGGGCCAATGGTTCTTGTGCGTCGTCGTGGTGTTTTCGCAATGATGAGCTTCAATTGGATCAAACCTGCGCGCTTATCCAGTCGGCCGGCTTGTTTGCCCGCCGATTGGGCCCGTCGTCCCAGACGTTTTTAGATTTTTACAGGCCGGTTGTAGAAAAAGCGATCGAGGCGATTACCGCCCATATCGGAGAAGACGGATTACATAAGCCGGCTACCGATTTATGGGAAAATAGTGTGGGCACGTTCCTGTATACACAGGCCGGTGTTATAGCCGCCTTGCGGGAGGCGGATGAGGTTTTCGGGATTAATCCTGGGAAGACGGGCCCACAGGTGCGTGCAGTGATGCGGGAACGTCTTATCGAGACTTTCTGGCAGCCGGGTAACAAGCGCTGGCTTCGGCGCATCAGCCCTGAAGGCGAGCGGGACAAGACCTTGGATTCCTCGGCGATCGGGATCATCGAGCCTTGGCATATCCTGGATTTGACCGATGCTGATGATCGTCGCCTAGCCTATGATACGGTTGACGGTATTAGTCGTGATTTGCGTTCTGAGGTAAAAGTAGGGGGAGCGATCCTGCGTTTTGAAGGTGAGTCATATATGGGTGGCGGTCCCGGCTGCGTCAATACCCTTTTGCTGGCCTTGTGTCGATTGCGTCTTGCCGAAACTGCGACTGATTCCGAAGAGCGATGGGAACAACAGGCTTTGGCTCTGGCGGATATCCGAATCGCCTTAGCCAATACGAATCCCACGGGTCAGTTGCCGGAGCTGATCCCCAAATTGTCGTTCGATTATTGGGCGGCCCCGCATGCCTGGGCTTGTTCGTTGCTTATCGAGTCCGTTTTAATATTGAGATCGTTGAACAACGATTCGCCGGCGGAATTTGGTGTAGCCCGTGCTCAAGTCAGGCGCCGTGCACCTTCCTGCTGATCTACGACGGTTTTCCTATAGATCCATGAGACCTTCCCGTCGACGGGGAGCATTGATGACGATCAGGCTGGTAGACTTGAAATTAGTCTAATTATTGGCTAATCAATAAGAGCGTATAAAAACCAGCGGTACTGAGTGTAAATGAATTTATAGTCAGAATCCCCCTCAATCCCCTCTTGGCAAGGGGGGAGGTTCTGAGGATACTCTCAATCCCCTTAGCAAGTTTGCCAAAGGCGGATCTGCTGAGGGAGAGGTTTTGTCTAAGTCATATTTGTATCCGGTTACGGTTGTTTTGTTTAAGGTGTTGGTTCTATGTTTTGCCGGATTGAGCCTGCTGAGAAAAGATGGTTATTATGTGTGCCGATATTTTTTTGTATTTTTTTGCAAACAGGCTGTTTGGATGGGCCGCGATCTTCGGGTTGGCTTGGTATAAACACCTGCTTGGGCGAAGAGGAACTCGAAGGAGGGGTTAATCACGGACTGAAGGATAGCCATATACGGATTACTTACGATCTGGTGGGCGAGCTCGGCGTGCCGCTGGTGCGCGATTCACTGATGAACTGGTCGCGGATTCAGCCTACGCGTGACGGAGTATACGATTTTGCATGGAGCGATGCCATTGTGCGCCAGGCCAATAAGAGGCGGGTGGATATATTAGCTTTATTTGACCGAATTCCTCCGTGGGCGTTTGTCGGAATGGATGTCCAAGCTGTCAGAACGAGGATGCCGGCGCGAGCAGATGCGGATGCATTCGCGGTATTTGTGAAGCGATTTGTCGAGCGTTACGACGGTGACGGAATAGGCGATATGCCCGGGTTGCGTCAGTCCATTGGGGGATACGAGTTTATCAATGGTATAGAGGATGTTCGGGTAGAGGAATATGTGTGGTGGCTCAAGCTGTTTTACCAAACAGTTAAGTCAGCCGATGCTAAAGCGACTGTTGTTCTTGGGAGTTTTACAAGCCCTGGTTTAAGACGGATTGATTTTGGCGAGGGCGATTACCACACCTATTTTGAAAGGCTGCTTTCAAATCCCGCCTTACAGGGGGCCGATTACCCTTATTTTGATGTAGTGGGCTTTCACAACTATCCGGATTATTACCCGGGCCGATCGCCATTTGCAGATTCACTGGCCTACCTTGGCCAGACGATGGCGAGGCATGAATTGAATTTGCCGATCTGGCTTACGGAATATGGTTCCGATAAGGGAGACTCAAACGAATTACGTCAGGCAAATGATATTGTGAGATGGGCTATTGAAGCCAGATCGCTGGGCATAGAACGTGTCTACCTGCATGGACTTTGGGATATAAATCGAGGGGGATTGGAGTCCGATAGGTCGGGATTGGTCGTCAGGCGTCGGGTGGGGGAAGTGTTGCACAAGAAGCTGGGATTTGGTGCATTCGCCATGTTATTGAATGAGCTGGCCGATAAGCCACAGCTTATCCGGCGAGGTGAAGGCGTTTATCGGCTGGCCGGCGGGAATGATTCCTGCCTGGTGGTATGGAAGGAGGAGTTGTATGACCCGTCGGCGATCCTGGTTCCCGGTTGGTGGGAGGTGCGGACGCTTACAGGCCGAAAGTATACGCGACAGGGATCGGCCCTTAAGTTGACGAAGATGCCTTTGTTCTTGAGAAAGGTTCGCAGTCCGTTCATAGAATGAGGATCTAGAGTTGCCGGGGATTTTGTGTGAATACAGTCGATTTTTTATACACGGTTTAGCATGCCGTACACTAATAAGCGGTTAATTGCTATAATAATTTAAAGCCCAATGATTTGCGACGTGAAGGCTTGGTCAGGGGTATAATTATTGTGTGGATATTAACCATGGGTGAGTATAAAAGAACGTTGATAGAAATGACTCTGGTAGGTCTGGTGGCTCTGGCGGCAGGTTTCCTGGCCAATCATGTTAATGCCTTCGGCCTGGTTCTGTCCAGAAATTATATTGTAAAAAAGGTCGAACCGCCCACCAAGGATCCGGAGGTGGATGATACGGTTTATGACTCTGAGTTTACGGAGGGTGGATTTCGGATTATTAAACACGAAGATGTGGTTAAGTTGTTTAACGATCCTCTTTATGCGGGGGGCTTATATGTAATAATCGATGCTCGAGATGAAGAGCAATATGCTGATGGGCATATTCCCGGTGCTTATCAATTAGATCCCTGGAGATATACAGAAGATCAACTGAAAGAAATGCTGAATATTTGTCTTACGGCAGAAAAGGTTGCGTTGTATTGCAAAGGTGGGGAGTGTGAAGATAGTGAGATGGCAGCCGATCTATTAATTCAAAACGATGTGATCCCGGGGTCTATCCATGTCTACAGTGGCGGTTTCGATCGATGGAGCGGGAGTAGGATGCCGGTGGAGAAAGGTGCAAGAAACAGCGGCGATATAGGGGGGGGCAATTCATGAGCGGGCAGCCGGGATTATTACAGCGAATAGATCGAACCGGGTTTCCACTATTGTTGGCCCGTTTGGTTTTGGGGCTGATGTTTATATGGATGGGATTTACCAAGACGGGTTTGACCAAGGCGACGTTTGAAAAGACGGGATTAATGGAGATGGCGGTTTTCAAGAGTATGGTCGATGAGAAGACGATCGAATTGTCCGATCCCATAGATTTTCTCAAACTGATTCGTGAATATGAGTTTATACCGGACAGCCAATACGTGCTGCTAAATATCATAGCCGGTGTTCTTCCCTGGTTTGAGGTAGTCTGTGGTTTGTAGTTGATTGGGGGTGTTGCCCTTCGCGGCACGGGCTTGATATTTTTAATCATGCTTGCGGGATTTACGATAATGGTAGCGGTTCGAGCCATTGGTATCTACCAAACCGGGGGCATCCCGTTCTGCGATATCGAGTTTGATTGCGGTTGCGGCGGGGGGGTGGTCAACGTTTGCAGAAAGCTGCCGGAGAATACCTTTTTACTTTTGTTATCAATTGTGGTTTTGTTGTCGCGTTCGCGCAGATTCTGTTTGTGGGGGGATGTTTTGAGTAAGGTGGCGACTCAATCCGCGGAGTCATCGGATACCGCTGGCGATTTGCAGTCAGATTCCAAATAATTTTCAATTTCACCATCCCGACGTAAGTCGGGACTCATGCCATTTGGTACACGCTCACCTTCAGATT
>CP070790.1:119616-122184 GCA_020346805.1 Planctomycetota bacterium | reverse complement strand
ATCCGCCGCCGGGGCCCATTTGTTTGATGCGCCTGACCACCTCCTGGCGGACATCGCCGGTTGTGCCGCGAGGCATTACATGTCGTGTATCCACCCCGCCCCAGAAACACATGTCCTTGCCGAAGTCGGTCTTGAGTTTGGCCGGATCCATGTTTTTGGCCGACACTTGGATCGGGTTAAGGGCTTGGACACCCAGCTCGATGAAGTCCCCGATGAACGGATAAATTGAGCCGCAGCAGTGATGCAGCAGCCTGGCAGGTGTGTTTTGGCGAATATGGCTCCAGATGCGGCGGAAATGGGGATTGAAAAATCGTTTTGCCGTCTGGGGCGATACCAGCGGGCCGTTCTGGCTGCCGAGGTCGTCTGCGGTATAGACGATATCCACCAGATCGCCCACTTGATCAAGGATAATGTCGTTTACTTCAATCTGAATCTGTGTAGCACGCTCCAATAAAGCATCGACGAAAGATTCATTCAGGGCCAGATCCGCCATCCAATCCTCGAAGCCGCGGAGATACTGACCAATGGACATTACCCGTCCCTGAAGTTCAAAGGAGACGGCGTAATCGGTTTCCCGGCGGATTTGCTTAATTGCATCGGCAATACCTGTCGTATTGACCATATCTTTGGGATCGGGCCATTTATGTTTTTCTACAGCCTGGACCGTGGCTTCGTTTTCGAAGGGGGCGTGCTGGACGTAATAATGTCCTTTTTTCAGCTTGTGCCATTGGACGCCCCATTCGTCGATAAAGTTGTTGTCGGAGATGACTTTAATGGTTTTGCCGGTCCCGAATGCCCGCGGGGCATGGATGAGGTCAACGTCGAGGGCGGTACGTATATCTTCTTCGATCTCGGCCAGGCTGGCGTAACGCATACTTTCCCTGGCCTGGTGGATGGGCAGGTTAAGTTGCCTGCGTAATCCAAGGTAAGCGTCGCCGATGACGGTGCTGGCCAGCGAGCCGCCGAGATCCATGGGGACGCGGTCCGGTTGCTCATGATTCAGGGTGGTTATCACTCGTTGGCGGTGGGTCATGATTGCTCCGTATTTATTTTATGCAAAGATCAATGTTACCAACGTCCAGCAGATACCGGCAAGCAGGGCGGCCATGCTGGCCTGGGGGATCTGTGTTTTTACGTGGTCCATGAGATCGCAACCGCTGCACATAGCGCTGAGTACGGTGGTATCGGAAATCGGCGAACCTTGATCGCCGTACACGCTGCCGTCCATGACGGCGGCGAAGCAAATGGTCATGAAGAACTGGGGATGATCCAGGCCGTGGGCGTTGGCCACCGCCCAGGCCAAGGGCATGGCCAAGGGGAAGGCTACGGCATAGGTGCCCCAACTGGTGCCGGTGGAAAAAGCGATGATGATAGTCATGATCTGGAGCATTACCGGGAGCAGCCAATAGGGGATTTTTTCGCCGAGCAGTTCGACCAGGTATATACCGCCGCCGGCCTGCTTGCTGATGTTGCCGATGGTCATGGCCAACAACAGGATGACCGAGCCCAACACTACGCCTTTCAGACCTTCGCCAAAGCCTTCAATTAACTGTTTGAGTTTCATACCGCGGACCAGAGCCAGTCCCATGGCCAGCAACAGAGCGGCGGCAAATGCCCAGCGTACCCTGGGGGAGCCGAAGGCGATAAAAGTTCCAATGGCGATGCCGATCAAGGTGAATAAGGGGGCGAAGAACTCGATCACGTGGGGCCGGTATCCCGGGGGGACGTTACTGGCCTGCAATTCCTTGGCGCTAAGCGGTTCGGCATCGGGGGCGTCGAGCTGGCCGGTTTGGCGCGAGCGCTTGATAGCCGTTCGAAGTCTTCGCCCGACAAAAGGTATTTTTTCGATGCTTAACAGGAAGGTAAAGGTTACGGCAAAGATGGCATAAAAACAGACGGGCACGCTGCCGAAGAAGAAGGTTATTCGATCGGCTTCGGTGATCAGCCAAGGCACGCCGGCCACGAAAATGAAGGCCTGGATGTAGCCCGGCCAGGCATTGAAGGCCAACTGCGAGGCGATGGGCGAGGCGGTCGAGTCGACGATATAGGCCAACTCCTCGTGGCTGATCTTTTGTTTGTCGGCAATGGGTTTGACGGTGGTGCCGACGAGTACGGTACTTACCGTGCCGCCCTGGAAGAAGATGATGCCCAAAGACCAGGCGACTAGCTTGGCGGATATGGGCCCGCGCACGAAACGCCGGGTCATGAACTCGGCGAAGGCCTGGGCCGCTCCCGTCCTGGACCAGATCCCCATCAGACCGCCCAGCAGCCACAAATAAAGTATCAATACGCCGGCGGCATGTTTGGTCATCAAATTTTCGATGAGTACATTTTCGGTAATGTCAAATTTACCCAACAGGAAGGCGCCGGTAACGATTCCGCCGAATAATGCGGTTATGGGTTCGCGAGTCAGCCAGCAAAGGGCCACCGCTACCGCCGCCGGCAACAACGACCAGTAGCTCCAATGGTGCTTGGCTTTGAGGTGGTAATAGATTTCTTCTTGTTGGCCGTCCACTTCCACGGTGGAGACGGCAAATTCTTCGGTTATCTCGGGTGAGAGGCCTTGTT
>CP070790.1:108370-119516 GCA_020346805.1 Planctomycetota bacterium | reverse complement strand
GTAGTATATAAGGGTATAAATCTTGATTGCGGGTATCGTGTTGACTTGCTTGTAGAAAAAAAGATTATTGTCGAACTCAAAAGCGTTGATAAAGTATTGCCAATCCACGAGGCGCAGATTTTAACCTATATGAAACTAGCCAAAATGGGCCTAGGTTTGATTATAAACTTTAACGTCCATCAACTGAAAGATGGTATAAAAAGATTTGTCCTATAATTCTCTATGTACTCTGTGTCCTCTGTGGTGAAAATACTTTTAAAGTAAGCATATGCCATGCAGATATAGGCAGAGGAAATTGTCAGGTGGGCATAATGAAAAAATGTTGTTATGATTAATCTCGTACCTCCGTGACTCTTTGGCCATAATTTTGAAGAGAGGATCAAATCATGAAACCCCAAATATCCAAACCGACTGATGCTCAAAAGAAGGTGGCCCAATCCTGGCCTATTTGGAGCAAGGAGGCCAGCGAGTTTCCCTGGTCCTATGACGAGCAGGAAACCTGCCTGATTCTCGAAGGCGATGTAACCGTAACCAACGAGGACGGCCAGCAGTTCGATTTCGGTGCCGGCGACTGGGTGGTCTTCCCTCAGGGCATGAAATGCACCTGGAAAATTAACAAGGATGTCCGAAAACATTATAATTTCGGACAATAGATAAAATAAGCAGGGCCGGTTTCATTTCCTTTGTTTCAATTTTCTCCGCGTATCCTGTGATACGCAGAAAGGAGAACTCTCATGTTACTGCCTCCTCAAATAAAAAAATTTCTCGCCATCTTCCGAGGCGAAGTTGCCCCCGTAATGATCCTGCTATCGACCGCTCTTGGATTTTGGTTCGGTCTGACGCCGGGCTGGTACGGCGTACACGTCGCCCTGTTGGCCATTGCCCTCATTCTTAACATCCACGTCGGCATCTTTCTGTTGAGCGCCGCTCTGGGCAAATCGCTCTGTTACGCGGCGGCACCGATTATGTTTCACATCGGTGCCTGGACACAGGACGCGCTGTCACCGCTGCTCAGATTCTTTGCCGCGATACCCATCATCGGCATAACCGACTTCACCCGCTATTCAGTTGCCGGCGCGACACTGATCGGGCCGTTGATCGGTCTGCTGCTTGGACTGCTATTGTCGCGCTCCGTAGTAAGCTTTCGCCGACAGTGGTTGAAACTGGAGGAAGGATCAGAAGCATTCAAAAAATGGCGAAGCAAGAAATGGGTACGCTTACTCGATCGCATACTTATCAGCAAGAGTGCCAAGGACGCTCAGTCCGTCCTTACCCGCAAACCCAAGTTAGTTCGCAAGGCGGGCGTCATATTGGCCGTTGTTCTCCTGGTGGTATCCGCCGTCGCAATAAACCTGGTCCAGGATAAACTCACTGCCGACTACGCGGCTGATACCCTGACCCAGCTTAATGGGGCTGAGGTCAATCTCGACCAGATGGAACTCGCTGTTTTATCGGGTAACATTACCGCCTCCGGCATTCAGGTGACCGATCCCGAAAATCCGCAGAACAACAGCGTCGCCATCGAAGAACTTACTGCCAAAGCGAGTCTGTGGAACCTGCTGCTCGGCAGAGTAGTCATTGATAATCTGTCCCTGTCAAACGTTGGATTCGATCGGCCCCGCGAAACCGCCGGCAAGGTACTGACAAAAACTACCGAATCGCAGGAACCTCAACCCTTCGAATCTTCTCAATACCAACTGCCTGATTCCAATGTCAATTTGCTTTATGACTATTTCAAAGACGCCCAGGCAATAAAGGAACGACTGAAACAAATCAGCGAATGGCTGCCGGAAGCTGCCGAAGATAAAAAACCGGCGACTCAGGAAAAACCCGTTCCCCAAAGCTATCTCGAATACCTGTCGGCCCGGGCACCTGTCTCTAAAACACCTCGTATAATCGTCAGACAGATCGAGTTGGACAAGGTGGAAATCCCTGCCGAGCAGTTCGGAAACAGCACAATCGCCTGTAATAACATGAACGACGCACCCGAGGCGGCCGGCCTCCCCATCAGAATACAAGTGAAGTCTAACGATAAACCCACCACCCTCGAAATTCTATCCCACTACGATTCGCCCGAAAACGGCGCCACCATCAAAGCCGGTTTCGCTGATGTAGACCTAAAACAATTGCAGGCCAAAATGAACCAAAGTAATCCCGTTTCCTTCCAAGGCGGCACCGCCTCGGGCAGCATCCAGGGTAAGGCTACCCGCCACACCATCGATCTGGCCATCAAACTGAAAATCAAAGACCTGCAGGCCCAGTCCGCCGGCGGCGTTCTCGGGATGGATCCAAAGGTAACCTCCGAGGCCATGAAGGTATTGAACAATATCGAAACCACCTTGCGCCTCGTCGGTCCTATATCCGAACCCCGGTTGGTGTTCGACGGCCCCGCCATGCGAAAAGAATTCAGCGACGCCCTGGTTAGCGCCGGCAAAAAAGAACTGGCCAAACAAATCACCGGTTTGGCCGGTGAGCATTTGCCCGGCGCAGGCGTGGACGGTACCGCGGTAATGGAAAAACCGTTGGAAGCAGGAAAAGACATCGCCGGCGACCTGCTGGGCGGTAAGCCCAAGCAGGCTGACGATAAAAAGAAAGAGGATCGGAAACCAACAGAAGATCCGCTTTTCAAGCTGAAGAATAAATTGAATAAATCCAAATAATATATGGCATATAATTGTACGCCATAGAAGATGCGGTTTAACCTTGAGCAACAACAGCAAATTGGACGATAAACGCGCACCGATTTTTAAATCCCGCGCTGTTAGGCAAGTATTTTTATAACCACCAAGGTTACATCATCTTCTTGTGGACGAGACTGACGGTACTCGGCAAGCGTATCGGTAATTGCCTGGCTGATTTCATTTGCTGAATCTTTGGCATGCCCGCGAATTATCTCACACAATGCCTCCTTGCCAAACTCTTCATCTCCCGGATTACGAGTTTCCCATATCCCATCCGTACCAATGACAATAACCTGCCCGGTTTCAAGATTTGATGGACCATATTCTGTATATTGACAATCAATATCAATACCTAAGGGTATTTCACCCCCGGCCAACTCGCTGAAGGTATCGCTATCAGAATCATATACAATTGCTGGATCATGACCGGCATTAGACCAACGAACACTTTTGGATTGGCCATCAATCACCAGGTAAAAAAGAGTCATAAATCTCTTCGCCTGTGTATCATCGGCAAGATGCTTGTTAATGGCTTCCATCAAATCGGATAAAGATCCTGGTTGACTCGCTCGACTGCGCAGCACTGCCCGAGCCCCGGTCATCAATAAGGCCGCCGCTATCCCATGACCCGTAACGTCACCAACCGCAATCCCCAATTCATGTGGACTTAATTCCGTCAACTCCAGAAAATCGTAATAATCCCCACCCGTTTCCTCGCAGTAAATGCTCTTGCCCGCTATATCGAGGCCCTCAATTTGCGGAGGATTATCCGGCAGCAAATGTTGCTGCACTTCAACCGCCAATGATAGCGATTGCCGCAAACGCAGGCGATCTCGCAACTGAGGTACCATTTCGTTAAACGTCCGACTCAACTGACCGAGTTCGTCCTTGGTGTGAATATTGACGCCAACGTTAAAATCCCCATAGGCTATCCGACGGGCCGCTTCTGCAAGACGACGCACCGGTTCAGTTACCGTGCGCGAACCCATAAATGCGATAACCGCAATCGTCAAACAAACCACTAACAGTATCCATGCCGTCATCTTGAGTTGGGAGTGAGTAAGCGACATAACCGTCTCTTTGGCCCGCACCGCATCGGCTATTACCTCATCCTGTGATACAATAATTACCAGATAGGCGTCTACACTCAACATCGGTCCATAAGCCCACAATGACGGTCGGCCTTTATATGACATTTCTCGTACGTCAGATTTGCCAACCACCATATCTTTGACCATTGCGACAAATTCTTCTCCGTCGTCAGACGCTAACCATGTGATCATAAAAGGTGTTTTCCAACGATTGGTAGGCTGATCTTCGGGGGGCTGTGCAAGTATGAATAATCCTAAATCTTCAGGATCAAAAGACTTCAAATCAAACTCTTTCGGATTATAAGGATCCAACTCCGCGGGCGGCACAACCGCAACCATCTTGGCTGACGACGTTGCGAACTTTGGCAATTTGCCTCTTTCTACAATATCCGAAACCATTACATCGATACAGGCAAATCCCGCCCACGAACCATCCGGCCTGTAGACCGGTATCGTTCCCGTTATTACCGGCTTTCTGGTAGATACTTCAATATACGGCGGAGACCAGCTGAATTGCATTTGACTCTTTGATCTCACGTACCAGTCACGCTTGCGATGATCATAACTCTCCGGATAACCACCGTGACCCGGATAACACGCATGGACGCCATTTTCCAAACTCACATACAACCAATACAAAAATTCAGAATGTTCCTGGTAAATCTGACAAAAAAAAGGCGTCATCATCGCCAGGCGCCTGATATCGCCGACTACGCTTTCTTGTTTAACACCAGATGCCAGCTTGAAAACCTGTTCACTAAATGATATTGGTATTGGTTCGCGTTGATCTTTGGTTCCCCGTACAATCCGGGTATATCGCTCCGACGTTGCCATATTTGTTGGTATGTTAACACCCTCATCGTAATCTTTGGAAAAATAAATCTTCCGCTCCTCCGGCTCATCAAGCGCCAGGCAACGCTCCACTTCCTGGGCTTGCAGCTTTAATATTGCTCCCAATACTTTGCCCTCGGCACTTAACCTGGCTGCCTGGGTGTTAACGAATTGAAGTAATTGCTCCTCAACTCTTTTGGTTAAGCCTTCCCGGGCCTGGGTGCCGATTTCGTCGCCAAGTCGATATGTTGCTCGATTTACCAATCCCGTAACCACCACCAGAGGAATCAGGGCAATCGCTAACAGCAATATCAATAGTTTCCATCTTATCTTCATAAAACGGTCATCCACCAACGGATCGGCAATTTAACTGTAATCCATCTTACCTGATATGAACATGATCATACCATCTTCCCTACTAAAATATACCCAAAATAATCGTACAAACCATATTTTACAACCACCTGTTCCGCTTTTTATGAATTAACTAAAACACCGAATGTGTTTTTACCTATGAGGCTCTTTGACATCTGTATATATCGCATGGCATTTCAAAGTCGAAATCGAAGTCGAAGATCCGCCTGTGGAGGAATCCGCCTGTGGAGGAATCCGCCTACGGTGGGATCCGCCGTGGTCTTGACCAAGGCGGAAATCCACCAAGTTGGGTGGCATGGGTAAGCTCAACGAACAAAGTAAGTTGAGTTTACCCGTGATTACGTAACAGGAGCAAGCGGAACGGGATTATACAAACTATCCATAAACCTCATGCGCCAAACGAACCCAACCATCGGCACGGGTGCCGGGTACCCTGTCCTTGGCCCACAAGGGCAAAAGCCCCTTGTGAGACTGGGGCGGGGGACTGAGATCTCAGGATTTTGGAACACTGAATTGCCAGGCACCAAACGAACCCAAATTCTTCTTATCATCAATCTAACAAAAGCAATGGAAAGGATTTACAAAAAACGTTTGATGTTCCGTTAACCGTAACCATTAACGGAACACCTCCTCACCGTGTCTCAAACCGATTGCGGCTTCACCTTTCGCAAGTGTTCCTCCAATATGGCCCTCTCGGCCTGGAGGTGTTTATGGCCACCATTTGACTGTCGCCATCCAGCTAGACCCGGGAAGGATTTCAGGTCTAATCCTTCGAGGTCAGCATCTCGAAGCGATCGAACATAGTTGGCATAAAAAACGCCCACGGCAGGACCTGCCATGAGCGTTTATTCTCTTTATTCGCATAAGCGAATGTATAAGAGTTATCTTAACTACTTGTCAATTACACCGTAAGTCCGACGACGACGCAGGAACAGGAAGCCTGAGATTGCGCTTCCCAGTCCTCTTAGTCCTCACGGCATACAAGCGTAATCTCATCCGTAGCCACTATCGGCAAACCACAAGGCCCGGTTCCATCTACGGCAATTTCGACCACCGTGCCATTGCAATCCATCAGATCCAGACCCAGAGCAGCAATTACCTCCCGCTTGGAAAAATGCATCACCAGGTCGAGAAGCCCGTCACCGTTCTCATCTTTCTCAATCTTGGGTTCCTTAACCGGCAATACAACACCGGCTATATTCAGCGAGTCGAGATCGATCGCATTTACATCGTAATCTTCCGAACCCAGAATGGCTATCGGCAGCCGGCCCTTGCCCTGCATGTTGACCGTAAACAAATTGGCGGCATCGCTGGGCAGGACGTCAAGATTGACTTGCACCGGGGGCGGAGGAGCACCGGGGCTGTCCGCATCACCATAGCCCGAAGCCACGCCACCAAGGACCAGCGAGCCGGTATGAGGACGCTCATTCTTCACCTGGAGAACCCCACCGCCATTGCCATCTCTGGTTCCATTACCGCAGATAAACGCTTCGCCGGTATACAGATCGGTCGCGGCCCGAACGCCTCGTCTACGATTTTGCGCCCCGGCAAGATCGCTGCCCGGAGTTCCTATTCGGGCTAAAAGTGGCATTGGCTCCGTGTGGCTCGGGCTCATCACACATATGCCAGGCAACGTCCATGAAAAGGCATAGGGCTGGTATAGGCTCCAGCTGCTCTCATGACTGATATGCAGTTCTGGGTTACCGCTAACCATGTCTTGGTAGGTGATGGCCGACGGCTGATACCACTGGCCCTCGTCACAGAGCGCATCGTACACCCAACCATCCAATTGCACTGTGTTGACGTCGTCCGGCGGGCTGGTAGCTGTTGAGCTGATAAAGGCAGTCAATCCACCTCCGGATATATACTTATAGCCCGTGACGTACATCGTGCCGTCGTTAGGGTTAATGGCGATGTTGGTTCGATTCGTTGACTGATTCCCTAAGACATACGCGTGAACAAACTGTACACCACCTCCAGCGGGCGTACCCGCCGGCCAGTCCGGAAGTTCAAATTCCCATGCCCCTGCCGGACACCAACCTCTTTGGCACCTGGAGGCCGATACAATCAGGGTATTGTTGACCGGATTGTAGCGAATGGTTCCTAACACGAGATCTCTATTGTCTGAGTTCAAGGGTTGATGGGGCGCCCCATGCCACCACCAGGAAAGATAGGACCTTCTGATCTCTTGTCCTGTGGCGTCGTACTCCCGGACTAAGATCTCGTCATACTTGGTTGAATAAAGTTTGTACCGCTCCGCGGTGAACAGACGGGCACCCGCCGGCGAGTTTGCCCCACAGACGGGGGAGTTGGAGAAACAATGTGTCTCACCAGCTATATTAGGCATATTGCCCACGAGCGAGCCGTCCGCCTGGCTTAACAAGTGGATATCACTTCCACTCTTGGCATAGCAGTAATCGGTTTCAAAACCGTTGTTATCTACCGCCAGGGCCGGCACGGCCAAGACCAAACTTGCCAAAACTAATCCGATAAATTGTTTCCTCATGACATTATCCTCCATTCAATCTGGTCAGCATTATCTGGACTCCTTTCCTTGATCTGCTGGATTATTAACAATTACTCCATTAATTTCCGCACATTTCACACTTTATCCAAATAGCGCATTTACAGACTACAAAATTTATCTGTATGCACATTCACTTCAATTTAATCTCTCGCACTGCCTAAATGACTGTGGCCAAGAGGGCTCTGGTTAATACAAAAACCGCACTGTGTGCTCTCTCTCCAAACGGGGTATCTACACAACTAAGATATGACTTCTTCCTACTATATTACATCTATCCCCGCATACTCTTGCATTACCAACAATTATTCGCTATTAGTACAAAAAAGCATGCTCGCATTCCTATATTCATTTTAATAAAAAACACCACCCATTCGCAAGATAAAAATCAAACTTGTTATAAAATTAGTTGTGACAATGTGATATATGTTTATAGTCCGTATAAATAATTGCATAATTATTATATTTGCTTCTATAACAGGACTTTATGATATTAAAACAACATTTGTGTCAACAAAATAATATTGCATAATTATGACAATGTTATTATAGTAAATGCATGATTAAGCGAAAAGATGGGAAACCATTCAATGATGAAATGAGCGGCAAACGGCCTCTATACCGTTCTGTTGCCGACGCCCTGCGAGAACAATTGGTCAAGGGCCGTTTGTCCCCGGGCAGCAAGTTACCCACGGTGCGGAGTCTGGCCAAACAGTTCAATGTCAGCGTTATTACCATCAACAAGGCCCTTAAGGCATTGGAAAATGAGGGTCGACTGACCTGCATTCCTGCAGTAGGCGCCTTTGCTAAAACAACACCCGGTGATTTGGCAACCAATATATTTCCTTCAATATCATTTTTCACTATCGAAATTGGCAATCCCTTTACCTACCGTATTGCCGCCGGTATTGAAAAGGCCTGTCACAAAAAAGGATTGACGCTTAAGATTCACAGTGCACGGTACGATCCTAAAATCGAGAAGCATTATTTGTCTCAATATGAGAGGTTGGGCTCAAAGGGGGCTATTATCCTGCCCGTCGCTGTCGACAGTAACCTGGAAGCCTTGTTCAATTTGAAAATCAGGAATTACCCTTTTATTCTGTTGGACCGGCCCATCCGCGGCTTATATGTGGACGTGGTAATATCTGACCATGAGAAGGGCGCCTACCTGGCCACGCAACATCTCCTCCAACACGGTCATCGTCGTGTATTCATGCTGACCTATACTCCTGGTTTGTTATATTCCGTGGACGCCCGCCTCCGCGGATACGAACGGGCCCTCATCGATCATGGGATTAAATCCCGGCCGGAATGGAAGATTATTATGAGCACACGTGCTGAAGCCCTCAGTACACCTGATGTCGATCCATGGCACATATGGTATGACTTGATATACCCTGTGCTAAAGAATATGGACGAACCGACCGCGTTTTTCGCGCTGAATGTCGCCACCACAAGAATTCTTTTGGAGGTTTGTCGTGACCTGAACCTGCGTATTCCACAAGATGTATCGATCATCTCCTTCGACGATGATGATCTTATGCAGGCATACAATCCGCCCATTACCGTGATCGCACAACAAACTGACGAAATCGGACAAACGGCGGTCGAGCTGCTGGAACGCCGCATACAAAGCGGGAATACGTGCGAGCCCCAACAAATGGTGATTGATGTCGATTTGATCGAACGCAAATCGGTACACAACCTGAATAAATAGCAACTTCCTCTATTAATTCATGTTACCACCGTACGCGAAAACTCCCTTAAATTATGCATGTTAAAGGGAATCAAGGCAGTGGATTGTGCCGTCGGCGTCCTGAAGGATGATCTCGGCCTGATCGTCCTCATCCACGTCAGCGATAGCGGGCATTGAAAGGGCTGCCGGGCCTTGCCACTTCCATAAGACACGTCCGCTTAATCGGTCTCCGCTGATCGCGATCAGTCTATCATTGGCGATATATAGTATTTCGTCACCTCCGCGGCCGTCGATGTTGGCAGAAACTACTTTTAGGCAGGTGGGTTTGGCCGATTCGACAGACCACAAAACCTTGCCATTAGTTGGATCGATCGCCCGGACCTCATTGCCGTAACCCGCCGAGGCTATCTCAAATTGGCCGTCCCCATCAAAATCAACCAGGGCATGTTTGATGTTAGTTGTCTCATCAACGTTACCCTTATCCGGCGAAGTTGGAAATTCTGCCCGAGCCGGGCCATACCAGATAGGTGCCCCTTTGATATCCAGTAGAGCCAGTATATAGACACTATCTAATAAGATCTGCGCTTGGCCGTTACCGGTGAAATCATGGATTATGGGTTCTCCATAGGCAGCCCATGCCGGAATTTCCTGCCGTGTCTCCAGGCCCTTGGCGGTAGTGATCCGTCCGTCTTCGCCCTCGGCGACCCAATAGCATACAGGGTACAGATTTATTAGTTCGTCTTTGCAATCTCCATCTATATCTGCGATGCCCAGCGGTGTGCCGGCATAACCCCATTGGAATTTATTTGCTGCAATGGCCTTTCGGTGGGACCAGATGGTTTTTCCATCTCCCCCATCGAGCAGATACCCCATATCCGAGTGCATGTGACCGCGACGGACGTTGACGAAAAGATCAACCTTATCCGGATAGCGAAAATGTCCCGGCCACCAGAAAGTTATGGCGCTTATGTTCCAGACGGGCTGAGCACCGGAGGTCTGCTCGAAGTATTTGTACCAGAGCGATTCCCCATCGTGCCGATATGCTGCCAGTACCGCGTGTCCGCGGGGAGCCTGGCGGGCAACCACAATCTCACAACCACCGTCGCCATCGAGATCGGTAGCCAAAGGGCCTACATATCGACTTCCATCTGCCATACCCCGTCCCGGACGTTGCCAGTGAACCTGCGGTCTCCTTCCACCGGCTGTGGGTGGTTCGATGACAAAGATATGCTGACCAGGTCCCTCCGAAATCACCATCATGGGGCCGCCAGGACGAAGCCTTGCAGCTATGGGTGAAGAGACTTTCAATCCAAGCGGTTCATTGCCAACCACTCGGGATTCAACGCCATGAGTTATCAGAGTAGTCTTTGTATTAGCTGCCAATGAGACGTTAATCATTGCACTAACACTTTGATCGTTGCTGCCGGTCATGGCAACCGTTTCAAGTTGGCCGATAAGATTCTCAACCTGCCAAAGTGTTTTCGTTTGCCCGGGCGCCTCATATCGCTTGGTTACAAACTCAACGGTCGTCGGCAGTTGACTGGGTGCAGCATCATGGGTTTGAAGTAAGCGGACACCAAATGCACAACCTTTATCGCTTAAGTTATCTGCAAGCAGCACGTGCTGCATACCCTGAGTGGCCGACGTCGACCAGTTGGTACCCAACCGCGGGAGGTTATACATCGCCCAGCCGGCGTTCTCCCGCGACCATAGCACCAGAGGTTTTCTACCGCTGATCTTAACTAATTCTATACGACCGAACTGCGGCACAAAAACACTGTCTGAGGCCGCCAAAAAAAGCTCCGCTGCACCATCACCGTCAACATCTGCTACTCCCTGAAGGTACCGCTGAGCCAGATCGCAAAGTACCTCACCGGTAAGGGCATTATGAACCACCGTATGCCATTGTTTGTTGCCGGTCTGGTTAAAAGGTTAATTACAATCTCCG
>CP070790.1:105439-108270 GCA_020346805.1 Planctomycetota bacterium | reverse complement strand
TGACCAGGACTATTTATTATGATTAAAACATGTACAATAGGGTGCTGTCAATAGCAATATGACCGGAATAATCAATATTATGCTTATTTTATGATTGAAATAATCAAATATTCCGATTAATATGGTTGGTATATTCATTTATTTTTAGGGCAGAAAAATGGGTAATGGTGCTGATACTATGGGTATTGTTCGGCAAAGAAGAGAAAAAATAGTGGATATTCTGCGCGAAAGGGAAGAGGCTGACATTGGTTTGCTGGTAAAAAAGCTTAATTCTTCGGAGGCTACCATACGCCGTGATTTAAACGCCTTGGAGATGGATGATCGTATCATCAGGGTAAGGGGTGGGGCCCGTCTGATTAATCCGGAATCCCTGGTGACCAAAACCTTTGAGCAGAAGCGTCAGATAATGGCAGCGGAAAAAGAACGTATAGCCAAAAAGGCCGCTGAATTTGTTGAGCCGGGTATGGTAATAGCCATGGACAGCGGAACCACAATTTGGCGGGTGGCTGCGGCCTTAAAGGAAAAAGGATCGTTACAGATTATAACTTCTGCCCTGGCGGTCGTTGAAGAGTTGGGTAGTATCGACGATATGGCAATTCATTTGATAGGCGGCAAGTTTCGTTTATCCAATCTGGATTTTGTCGGACCTATGAGTATTTCCGCCGTATCGGGATTTCATGCCGATGTCGCAATTATTGCTGTCGATGCCTTGATTGCAGGGAAAGGCACATATGGAAATGATGAAGATAGTGCCGCCTTGACAAGGGCCATTGGCAAGTGCGCGGAAAAAAGAATTGTGGTCGCCGATCATACAAAGATTGGAGCTAGGGGATATTGTCAAATATTATCCAACACCGAAATTGATATTCTTATTACAGACACGGGTATTAATCCGGAACTGGTGAAAGAATTATTAAAGGAATCGTTTGAACTTATTATGGCATAAGCGTAACGTGGTAAATGAATCTTCTATGTAAGTCAATATGGATCATGTTAATACATATCTCGGTATAGATCTGGGGGCATCAAACGGCCGGGCGTATCTCGGTCGTTTGCACGAGGGGAAATTGGCTATTCAGGAAGTCCATCGTTTCAAACATGAAGCCCAAGATATCGGCGGCACCTTATACTGGGACATTTTCTCGTTATGGAAAGGTATTGTGGGATCCCTGGAGATATGCAGCAAGCGCGGTCTGAAGAGTCTATCGGGGATTGGTGTTGATTCCTGGGGCGTAGACTTTGGATTTATCGGTGAAGATAATCGATTGACCGGTATTCCTATCAGCTATCGCGATAAGCGAAGCAGGGGAGTGGAAAAATACCTGGGATCCTTGATATGTGAAGAGGAGCTATATCAATTAACGGGCAATATCTTCAGCAGGATTACGACGCTATCCCAGCTTGTTTCAATCCAGAGAGAATATCCCCAAAACAACCTATTGAACTGTTCCAAGTATTTGTTAATGATCTCCGATTTATTCAGGTATCTCCTGGGAAGCGGTTCAGGTATAGAATTAACTTCAGCAGGTACCACCCAACTGGTTGATATCAGGACCAAGCAGTGGTGTATTCCGATTGTAACAAAGTTTGCAATCCCCGAAAGAATATTACCGGAAATAATTCCAACCGGTCATATTACGGGGGAACTCAGTGGGAACCTTCGCAACCGGACCGGGTTTGAAGGGGCGCCTTTGATTGCGGTGGCGGGACACGACACGGCTTCGGCCGTTGCAGCGATACCCCAACTAGATGAAAACACCATGTACATCAGTTGCGGTTCGTGGTCAATGGTCGGGAAGGTGGTGGACGATCTTGTCAGCCATCCTTCGCTTGTCCGAAAAAAATACCTTCACATGCTGGGTTTTGACGAGCTTCTGTTGGTCAAGGCTTTGATGGGGTTCTATTACTTTGAAAGATATACAGGTTATTTGAAGGCAGATAACAAGAAACTCACATATAATACATTAATTGATATGGCGAGCGGGGCTGAATCATTCCCATGTATCTTTGATATGAACTCACAGCATTTCTTTGAGCCCGAAGACCCTCAATTATCTGTCAAGGAATTTCTCAGGCAAACCGGCCAAAAGCAGGTGGATCGACCGGCGGAAATTCTCAGGGCTGTACTGGAGGGGCTGGCCTTCAGTTATCGGCTTACCTTAGAAGAGATTGAACAGATCACTTCGAAAAAAATCAATAAAATATGTATTGTCGGTGGAGGGGCCCGAAATCCGCCTTTTTGTCAAATGGTTGCCGATGCATCCGGTGTGGAAGTGCTTGCTGGACCGATCGAGGCGACGGTTATAGGTAATATTGCCATACAGGCCCTGGCAACCGGGCAACTGCAGTCACGCCAGGATATTCGTGAATGTGTAAAGGCATCTATTGAACAAAAGCCGTATCATCCTGATACGAATGAATTATGGATTAACCATTACGAACGGTATAAAGAGATTGTTCGGCATCGTTAATATATTATTGCTGGTATTTTATGTCCGAAACTTATTTTAAAAACCAGATAAAACGTCGACAGGAACTCATTAAGGAGTTAAATCTCTTTGATGCCAACATCTGGCTGGGTAGACCCGAAGGTTTCCCGTTATCTCGAGAATTCACGATTAACGAGATGAGGAGATGTTTCAAAAAATATTGGATTAATGGGGCGTTTTATTCACACTGGTTAAGTAAAAGAGTTTCGGCTCAGGATGGGAATGAAGCGCTTCGTGAGATTAGCGATTTGCTGGAGTGGAACGAGTTTTTACTGTGGACGGCTTTGCCATTGTATCCCCAAGATAGTGCCCCTCTGCCGGTGCCGGAAAATACCGCCGGGA
>CP070790.1:99254-105339 GCA_020346805.1 Planctomycetota bacterium | reverse complement strand
GGGATTTCGGGGCGCAGCGGTCCGGTGCTGATGTTCTGGAAAACGGCTTGCCGCCATTGGTGTTCGTAGACGACGGTTTTTCCCTTGGGATCGTAGGTGAGGGCGTCTTGGCCTTCGTCGCCGACAACGGTCAGATAAGGCATATTCATCTGCAGCCGCATGGTGACGAAGTCGTCGTGGGCGACCATGCGTCGGGCGACCTGGGCGGCACGTGCTTCGCCGGAGGTCCACAGGCCCCGTCTCCCCAGGCCCGGCAGCCATAGTAATCCACCGATTAACATCAGCACGATCAGCCACAAGAAATCTGCCACGCCGAAGCGCCAGGATGGTGAAATGCCGTTGTTTATGTGATTGTTGGTTGATGGTAACGACAAACGAAGCACTCCTTGAACCGTTTTGTAACTGGGAAGGATAACTGATTGGGCGCGTAAACGGAATAACAGCAGTTGATTTATATTGATATATCTTCACCCTTCTCGAGCGTCATAGCCCTGTAGTATATCAGGTAGCGGTCACAATACTGTATGACGAGATAACCCAAGTTCGTCGGGCCTTCCCATGGTTTGTCGAGCTTGACTGCAACGCCGCCGGATATAGGCTTGCGCCACCGTAGCGATAACTTATCCATCCTTTCGACGAGCTAACTGTCGTCAAAAAGCTGTCTGTTGTCCGTGATGTTCGCGGCCTCTGCAATATTGGTATCTTGCCTCAGGGCTATTCCAGCGCCAGCCAGAGCGTGCACAAGGGCCAAAGTCTATCACCAAATACGGAGACGACATACTGTGTTTATCTGCTATCTCCTGTATATTAACAACCTGGACCTCAAAAAAATCCTGGTGATACGTCGTTATTCAAACCGTTTTGGTTTTTTTAAAAAAAAGCTAACTCAATTCTCAATTCGAAATCTTTAATTCTTCCGGGCAATCCTGTAACAGCCGCACTTCCGCCAACGCAATCTGCGGTTTGGCGACTGTAAAAACTACACTCGCTCGGTCGGTCAACTCAATAATCGGCAACTCGGTGAGTTTGCGTCGCTCACTCTGATCGGCAGGGATGACTACTGGCAGCTCGTCAGGGAACCATATAAGCCGCTCGTTCTGGCTTAATGTCGCCGTGAATACCACTCGCTTGTCCCCTATCTTCAACTCTGGATTAACCAGCTTGTCCTTCGCTGCTGGTTTCTGGTTATCACCGAGTGAAACCCGGCAACGGATCTGTACACCCAATCTGCACCCTGCCATCTTTGGTTCAACAGTCCATACGTTCTGTTTGCCATCCAGCTCGCGGATTTCTCGCCAGGGCTCGTAGACAATACGCCTGAAACGCAGCGGATCATACAATAGTCGATACTCCCGGCCCGGCTTGCGCAGGAGCTTGCGAACCGATTCGGGTACTTTGTCCGACAGGCGAAGTTGATCGTATATGCGAACCAGGTCAAAAATCGGTCCCATTTCCGGATGTGTTCGCAGATGATAAGGAGATGTCTGCACGGATATGGAAGTTCCGAAACCCAGGCACTTCTGCAAAACATACTCAAACTGATCCACAGTCGCTTCAGGATCATATACATAATACCAACCGACGTCCATGGGCAGCAGGTTTGCTGCCCGATGAGCAAATGCCGGCAAGCGCTCATCCAGATAGCCTTTGATGTTTCCGCTGCCATCCGCAGAGGCCATCCGTGAGTTAAGATGCCAGGAAAAATGTCTGGTATCGGAACTCTGCAGGAACGTGTCTTTTTTTTTCAGCCTGTCGTAGTACATGCTATGTAGCTTGGCACCGTAGTACCAGAGATTCCCCTGTAGACCCTCCGAGCCGTCGAAGTAGAGCATGTCCGCCTCGATCGCATTGGCCACCTTGCAAACGTTACCGATGACCTCCTCGGCCAGCGTGCTGTCCAGGTCGTAAAGGAAGTAACCATACGATCGCTTCATGTGACCTATGTGATCACCTTTGTTATGACCGGCCGCTTTGGTTTTAGCAGCGCCCCTCTTACAATCGCCGAAACCGTAGGGCAGATTGGTTTGGAGTTTGCCGTACTGGATAAGTTCATCGCCGATCTGAATATAGGTACCTTGTCCGCCATAATCGCCACCGTCTTCAGCCGGAAATCCCTGAGGAGCTCCAATGGTAGGTATGAAGTCCGCCTTCTCGTTCACATCTGCGGCAAGCTCCGTCCATGCATCCTTGACCAGCCGGGGATCGGGCACTGGCCAGACATACGGGTCATTCAGGTATACCGCCGCCGCCAGAAAATGCAGGCCGACGCGAAAACCTGCCTCCCGATACCTCACCACTGTTCGCTGCAGTGAGGGCAAACCCTCGGGAAACCTGTCACCATTAATTTCATGATGACCGTGACTCTTACTCCAGTCAGCTCCGAGGATGAGGATGGTGCTGAAACCGCCGCGCTTGGCCCAGGTGATTACCTCATCCACATCCCTTTCGCCGGCATAGCAAATGAACAGATAACTTTGTCTGGTCCAAGGCGATTGCTTGCTCCACACCCCGCCGGGATGCGGATTGGGCAGACCGGCCGCCTTCTCGAATGCGTCTATAGTGGCTTCAAAACGCTTTCGAGGGCAAGCCAAAATGCCGAAGCTTGCCGGTGTAATACCATACTGCCTGTAACTCTTGGCTTTCAAAATTACACCCTGTCCATCCCATAGTTCGCTGTCACCATATAAATCGCTGCCCTGTTCCTTGCCAATCATGGCAAATCCGCGAACGTTGATCCGCGTGGCCATCACCGCCGCCGCAAAGTTGTCGTCATAACAAGCATTGAGTTGAACGCCAACCGTCGGCAATTCGTCGATATTCAAATTGCACAGATCGACGGCCTGAATCTTAGTGTGGTCAAGCCCATCGAAACGTACAACTTGCCACAGCGAGAATCCATTATGGGTGATAATCCGGTAAACGAGACTTGCACCTCCGGGGAAAGTAAATGAAATTTGATCGGCGGACTTGCTGACAGCCGACGGCACGAGAGAGGAATTTTCGGTTTCGATGCAACAAAAGGGTTGTTTGCCCACCGCATAGTTATGTCCCGTTGTATTGTCCTGTAGGGCAACTACGCGCCCAGTGTCGTCGATCTGCAAGGTGGCTGTGTCCCAACTCACATCAACCGACCCCAAGCATGTCACCACCAATAAACTGATAGCATGTAATGTAGTCATTATTTGAATACCTCACTTTAAAACTTACGAGAACAAATCATCAGACGCAAGTTTTCATCCGAGATTTTCCTCGTGCCGGGCTTTTGACTATTATCGTATATAAATACTGTGCTCCTATGAGCAGGATTCATATGGGCTTGCCGCGGCGGATTATAGATGTGAAACAATATATTATTACTCTACCCTTACTCTTACCCGAGCCCATTTCAACGAGCTTAACTTATGACCTTTAGCAAACCAACTTACGTCTATTTGAGACTGGTGTTACAATCCTGGGCATGGACCAGAAGCTGATAGCAGAAGTTGCGAATAGATTGTCATCGGCTCGGCGGGCGGTGGCCTTTACCGGTGCGGGGATCAGTACGGAAAGCGGGATACCCGATTTTCGCAGTCCGGGCGGGGTGTGGTCGAAATATGAACCGGTCTATTACGACGAGTTTCTCGCCAGTGACCAAGCGCGGTTGAGATACTGGCGTATGAAGAAGGAGATGTATCCTGAATTTGCCCGGGCCCGTCCCAATGCCGGTCATTATGCCTTGGCGAAATTGGAAAAGGCGAGAAAGATTGTGGGAGTGATTACCCAGAACATCGACGGCCTGCACCAGGAGGCGGGCAGCAGAAGGGTACTCGAACTGCACGGTAACGCCCGTTACGTACATTGCATTTCCTGTGACAAAAGATGGACTTCGGAGGTGATCTTCGAGCAATACAGGGATCGCGACCAGGTGCCGACCTGCGATCGATGCGGGGGTTGGTTGAAACCGGCGGTGGTTTCCTTTGGAGAATCGCTGCCCGGCGATGTTCTGCAGGAATCATTTCGATTATCGACGGTGTCGGATGTTTTTCTGGCCATCGGTTCATCGCTGGTGGTGGAACCGGCGGCGTCGCTGCCCGCCCATGCCAAGCAGATGGGTTCATTTCTGGTTATTATCAATCGCGACGCCACGCCCCTGGATAATTATGCCGACGCAGTAATTCATACGCCGATCGGTACAACTCTTGAAGCAATCACCAAGAAACTTGGATTGTAAGTGACCATCTTGCCGCTGACCGTCGGCAAGGGTATGGTATCGCAACCGGTGGCGGTTATTGACCGCCCTTTTTGAGTGTAGCTGTGGAGGATTTTAATGATTAACGGTGTTGACAGCGGGTACGACGGCCAGGGGCAGTTGCCGGAGAGAGGCAGCATTGTATATGCCTATGTTCTTTCATGTGTGGCGGCGGTAGGTGGTTTATTATTTGGCTTTGATATCGGGATTATCAACGGGGCCATCGAATTCATAAGCGTTGAGTTTCATTTGGATTCCATGATGGAGGGATTCACCGTCGGCTGCGTGATGATCGGTTGCATTTTCGGGGCCATGTTTGGGGGGTTCCTGAGCGATAAGTTCGGCCGTAAGAAGGTGCTGATAGGGACGGCAATTGGATATACCCTGTCGGCAATGTGTTCGGCGATTCCCCAAACGTGGACTCAGTTGATTATCGCCCGATTCGTGGGCGGTCTGGCGGTCGGCGTCTCCTCGATGGTCTCCCCTTTGTATATCGCGGAGATTTCACCAGCACGAAAACGGGGCCGACTCGTCGCCCTGAATCAAATGACCATCGTGACCGGCATTATGCTGGCTTACCTGTCCGATTGGCTGCTGCTGGACGTCGGGCGGCCCGAATGCGGGTCCCAGATAATAACCAGCCTTGACGCGAGCTTTCGCAGCTTGTTCGGACTGGCCGGCAATACCAACTGGCGCTGGATGTTGGGCTCGGAGACCATACCGGCCGTCGGCCTTCTGATCGGCCTGTTTTTCGTGCCGGATAGCCCGCGATGGTTGACCAAGCATGGCAAAGAGGCGGGGGCGATGAGGACTCTGGCCCGAATCAACGGACGAGAGCAGGCCGGGGTGGAGATGGAGGACATAAAGTTAACTCTGGCGATGGAAGAGGAAAAGGGTTCCGTGTTTCAGTTGTTGAAACCCGGGCTTAGATTCGCCTTGCTGATCGGGGTGGCCCTGGCCGTCTTCCAGCAATTTTCCGGGATTAATAATATTATCTTTTATGCGACCAAGATCTTTAAGGAAGCGGGTATGGACAAAACTGCTTCTATTGCCACAGTCATAGTGGGATTTACCAATTGCGTTTTAACCGTCATTGCCCTGGCGGTCATCGATAAACTGGGCCGCAAGCCGATGTTGTTGATCGGGGCGGCGGGGACCTGTATTGGAATGATATTGACCACCCTGGCTTTCCAAATCGAATCGTTGCCGCCGATATATGTACTCGCGCCGGTATTGTTTTATGTGGCCTCTTTTTCCTTCGGCTTAGGCCCCACGGTTTGGGTGGTGATGGCGGAGATATTTCCCACCGATATTCGCGGCCGGGCGATGTCCATAGCCACCTTCAGTTTGTGGTTTTCCTGCTATGCGATAGCCCAGATGTTCCCGTATTTGTTTGAGATATTCAAGGAATATGCCTTCTACGGTTTTGCCGCGACCTGCGCGATGATGTTCTTTTTTGTCTGGTTTGTAGTGATAGAAACCAAAGGCAAAACCCTGGAGGAGATCGAACGGTCCTGGAGAATCAAGACCACGTAATAACAATTCAAACGCACTTACCCGAGGTGCATCGGTGTCGCTGCTGAAACATGGGATTTATTAAATATCATAGATATATAATGTTCGTATCGTTGAAAAGAGGGGAAATTATCTGCCAGAATTCATTCAAATCAATAGCGTCCGATAAAAACTAACATGTTAATAAAAATGTTTTAACAGGCTAATGCCGTCATAAGTGCTTTTCTCATAGGAATATATGAGACTATCAAGCATAACCCGGAAAATATCTTTCAAAATTATGCAATATATATGAAAGATAGTGATTGATATCTTTCATTTATGGGCGATAATTATATCATG
>CP070790.1:96547-99154 GCA_020346805.1 Planctomycetota bacterium | reverse complement strand
CCGGGGCCCAGATCATCCCCGCTTCAAACAACGGAGAGATAGAATGTACTCTTGATAACTTGTCATTTCCACGGCTAGGTGTGAAATTTACAACCGGTATGCCAACCTGCCGTAGCTCGTGAGTCAGAGGGGTTCCTGTAGCTTTTGCCTCGATAATTACCGTTTCGGGCTCCCAATACTTGTACTGCTCTAACGCAATCTCTTTCAACTCCGGAAAATCCCACTCCAAAGGTAGTGTATAGAAGTCATGGACGCTGGTACCATGGGTATTGGAGATGAATCCAGGGGCGGCGCACTCCTCGCTAGCGAGGCCGCCGCCAAGTTCATTTCGCCTTTCAAATATGCCTACTTTTAGGCCGCCATACCTTGCTAGGTAACAGGCCAGTGCCATGTTTTTATTGCCGGCACCTACAATTACCACGTCATAAGTTTCATCTGGCATGCTAAAACCTCCTCTAATTGATTTTATAGTTCTGCTTAATGCACTACGCCAATTTGAATCCTTGTTTGATACCCAGATCTGATATAGGCCTCCTCCTGTATTATAGTGTTGATTTATTTGAACGTAGCTACTGCGAATTGGCGGCCACTGGCAATTTTAAAGAGTCTAATTATTAAAGAAAAACACCACCACCATCGATAATAATGGTCTGCCCGGTTATGAAAGCGGAATCATCTGAAGCCAGAAAGACAGCCGTTCCCGGTAGGTCATCAGGTTGCTCACTGCGTTTAAGACAGCGAGTCTGAATAACCATATCTTCTACATTTGGTGGAACGCCAATTTGGTCAAGGCTTGATTCGCTGAGAGTGCGCCCTGGAGACATGGCGTTAACCCTTATATTGTGCCCGCCGAGCTCTCTGGCAAGCACCCTCGTCAGCGAAATAACCGCGCCTTTACTGCAGGTATAATGAATTAGTTGGCCCTCAGCACTGAAGTGGGTTGATGAGGTGATGTTAATAATACTGCCGCCGCCTTGGGGAATCATGTGGGGGACAACCGCCTTGCAGCATAGCCATGATCCCTTTACGTTGACTGCAAAAATCCGGTCCCAATCTTCCGGCATACGATCATCCCAGGGTTTGACCCCGATTTTGTATATGAGGGCAGCATTGTTGACTAAGATATCTATCTTGCCGAAACGTTCCATAGTTTTTTTTGCCATCTCTTGGGTGCTGTCTTCATTGGAGACATCGATACATAATGCTAGGGCTTGCCCACCTTTGGCTTCAATTTCTTTAGCTATGTTGGCACCATTAGCCTGGTCAATTTCCGCTATAACCACCTGGGCACCCTCATCGGCAAATCTGAGGGCAAAGGCTTGCCCAAGTCCACGCCCGGCTCCGGTAATTATAGCTACCTTGTCTTTTAACCTCACTATAGTTCTTTCATCTTGTTTTCGTTAAAGGAAAACGCCACCACCATCAATAATGATGGTCTGTCCAGTTATAAAAGCGGAATCATCTGAAGCTAGGAAAACTGCTGTTCCTACAAGGTCGTCAGGTTGTTCACTTCGTTTCAGGCAACGAGTCTGGGATATCAGCTCTTCTATATTTGGCGGATTTCCGGGCATTTCACGGCTGGCCTCGCTCATGGTGAACCCAGGAGCCATGGCGTTAACTCTTATATTGTGCCCGCCGAGCTCCCTAGCAAGCACTCTGGTCAACGAAATAACCGCGCCTTTACTGCAGGTGTAGTGAATCAGCCGGCCCCCTCCACTGAAGTGAGTTCCCGAACTTAAGTTAATGATGTTGCCACCGCCTTGGGCAATCATATGGGGGACAACCGCCTTGCAGCATAGCCATGACCCCTTTACATTGACTGCGAAAATACGATCCCATTCATCTGGAGTACGATCGTCCCAAGGCCTGGCTCCAATTCCGTAATAAATGGAGGCATTATTGACCAGAACGTCTATCTTGCCGAATCTCTCCATGGTCTTTTTCGCCATCTCGTTGGTGCTGGCTTCATCTGAGACATCGGTGTGCAATGCTAGTGCCTGCCCGCCTTTGGCCTCAATCTCCTTGGCTGCATGTTCGGCGTTGGCCAGATCAATCTCCGCTATTACTATAGCAGCGCCTTCCTCAGCAAATCTGATGGCAAAAGCCTTGCCGATACCACGTCCTGCCCCAGTAATTATTGCTACCTTATTCTTTAGTCTCATTATCTTTTTCCTCCACAGGTATTTTAACTCTTGGTAAACAAGGGGAAAATTAACATTTTGATACTAACACTCGGCAGTCACTCTGTCAATCATTAAAACTCCGATGGTTCTTTTGGCTTTCCGATAGTTATGCCCACCAGAAATTTGATAACCTTGAAGTTGAATACCGATGTAAGCAATTTAAGTATATCCTTGCGCTGCATACCGGCTCTAACATGCCATTGCACTGGGCTAGTGGTCTGAACGTTGAGAATCAGCAAACCCTCGTGCGGCTCCAGACTAGATATATCTCCTCGAAGCTCGGTCTTCCCCAATCCGGTTGATCTCATTTTCACTTCTTAATACCCCCCATAGCAGTTTGTAATCATTAGCACTGCAGAGCTAAGGGACGCAGCATTGATATCTTAAGTGCAAACACGAGACGCACTTTTTACTGGTTGACTAT
>CP070790.1:92722-96447 GCA_020346805.1 Planctomycetota bacterium | reverse complement strand
GAACATAAGCCAATTGGGCCTTGGCCAGCCTGACGTCCCGCCCCATGGGATGGCCGCACACTTCTATCTAACCGATGTCGGTAATCAACATGCCCGCAATCATCTTGATGGTGGTTGTTTTACCCGCCCCATTAGGGCCCAGAAAAGCAAACAGCTCCCCTTGCTGGATGTCCAGGTTCAGGTGATCCACCGCCGTAAAGTCGCCATATTTTTTGGTGACCTCAACCAGTTTGATTGCGCTCGGCATTTTTAATCCCATTCAATATTCTCAACCGATCCATCATCTTGCGATCAATAATCATACCTGGCCGCCTGCCATGCCTGTTCGTTAAAATTCTCTTCCCGGATGACCACTTTTCCCAGCATGGGAATATCCGCCTCTTGCATGAGCACCCGCCCATTCTTATCCACCCAGGCCTTGGCCTGTGTCGGGTGCGTCTGAACAATAAAACACTCAACCTGTTTGCCGAGATGCTCTATCGCTTCGGTTCCGGTAACCCTGGCTACTACCGAGATAAAGTGAGTCCTCTTGCTCAGCACCGCCGACAGCGGATTTAGAAATTGCATTCGCCACGATTGCCCCACTTTAAGCTCGGGTAAAAAAGCAAAAGGTGTGAAAGTTTGGCCGATCATCCTGCTGGCCGACAGGTTGAGGTTGGCCTGCAGGTTAACCGTACCCAGTTTCAGCTCGCAGGGGAAATAAATGCCCCGCCTTTCGCCGCGGATATAAATTTCGGTTTCCGGTACACCGTAAATATCCAGCCCGAAACTATCCAACGCACCCTGCTTATCGAATTCCGTAATCGTTTCAATACGTATCACCGTGGGAATTAATTTCAGCCCCTCTAAAAGAATGGTCCCGTGGATACTCGTAATCGAACGGGTCGTAACCACCTCGCTCCACGATGTTCCCAGACGGTTCCCCCGGGCATCATACATGCCGAATTGCTGCCGCTCCCGATGCAGGCGGGAGAACTGTTCGACCGTCATGGGCGGCGGATCCTGGGCCGTCCACGCCGGCCAGACATCGCGCACCAACAACGCCGACATCGCCCCCAGCCACAACAACACCACACCTATAGCAAAGAGCCGATACATTCATTCACACCCAAATGCTTGACCAACAAATTCAACTATATCTATCTGATTCTACCCCGTTAAACATCGGTGGACAATTCGTGAAATGATTTTTCTGTCATCTTTGAAAGCGTGTTTTTTGTCATTCCCCGCATACTCTCCCTGTCATCCCCAACTTGATTGGGAATCCAGTCTTCCCCGAAAACATAATTACTCACCGGGTGCTTCAAGTCTTTAGACGTGTGGGAGAGATTAAATCTGATCTGCGATCGCAAATGACCATATATAAAAAAAGAATGTTGGATACGAGTTATTGAATTTACACACCAAAACAAATAGGTTCTCTGCGTAAGGGTACCAATAATTTTTCAGCGAGCCAAACCCATCCTACCGAATATCTATCAAAGAATCACCAATGCCGTTAATAACGACAAACCGAGCAGGATGGATGCGACACCCAGCAGTATGTTGGGCGGGGGATCGCCGATATAAGGCCTGGCCCAGTGGGGAACGCGTCTGATATTCAATACCCCCGAACCGAGCACGATAGTCAAAAAGGAAATAATAAATATCATCAGGTACAAAATAACGTAGATTAAATGGACCTTCGCCAATATCAATAATTTGGCAAATCCAAACATTGTCCAGCCGGCCAAACCGAAAATGATTCCGGTCATTGCATCCTGGTTGGCATGGCGCAGCCTGACCGCCAAGGCCCAGGTCCGCGAGGCCCGCCGCCGAACTTCTTTCCAATTGAAGGGCGTGCCGCATTCCGGACAGCGGTTCGAAGGCAGGCCGGTCAGATTGTAGTCGCATTTCCTGCAGGTCGGGGGCAATGGAATATGCCATTGCCTGTCACCACTCATATGATCGAGTTCTCCCCAGGTAAAGCTCATGACAATCCCTGCATATCAAACCGCCGCCAAGTCAGCTAAAAAATTATTCGCCTTCAAAACGCGACACAAATGCACCAGCCGCCGCCTTTACATCATCGGCACCGATAACCGCCGAACACACGCAAACCCGCCGGGCACCCGCCTTTATCAGTATATCGACATTTTCCGTTGTAATCCCGCCGATCGGAACGATGGGGATTTCCGTCTCATTAACCGCCAACCTCAGCAGTTCCACGCCTGGCACCTGCGACTGAGGTTTGGTTTCAGAATCGAACATGGGACCGACGGAAATATAGTCGGGTGCCAAATTCATCGCCGCTCGAAACTGTTTGGAGGTATGGGTACTGATCCCAATCAATCTATCGGGCCCCATGGTCCGGCGGGCGTCGGCGGGCGACATGTCGTTCCGGCCGAGATGAACGCCGTCGGCATCGCTCAGCAACGCGATATCCGGTCGATCGTTCACTATAAATAGCACTCCATTATCGCGACACAAACCACCCAACCGTCGAGCACGCTTCAATAACCCATCATCATCCAACGATTTTTCGCGTAACTGCAGACATCCCGCCCCGCCCGCTATCGCCTCCTCTGCCGTCGCCCACCAATCCTGCCGACACAAAGACTCGGTTATAAGTACATATAACCTTACCTTGGCGAAACGGGCGGATTTTTGACCCCGCACCAACAATCGCTGTTCCAGTTCGTAGGCCCGGTATCGCAGCGATTCGATGACCGAGGACAAATCTGCATCAAAAGTCTTCGTATATTCTTCTATGGTCCGCAGGGCCTCGGGCAGCCGCTTGGCGGCGGCAACCAATACCTCGCGCGGATTCGAGCGCTGCTGTTCCGAAGGAATGGAAATGTTCGCCCCCACATCCGAGAGTATGTCACGCGAAAGCAAAAGCGAATCGAGAGAAACTCCACGCATACAATGAGCGAAATCATGGCGATAGCGCTTAAGCACTTCACAACCTGCCGGATCGTCCAAAATGAAACGGGCATAATCCTCCATCACCCGCAGCGCTTCCCGCGCCCGGTTAAAATTGGCGTCGATTATTCGGGCAATTTCACGATTCATTTGTATTCAATGATTGTTACAGAGACGACGGAGCACAAGTATCAAGTTTCATCCAATAGATGTCCTAATTTCTCCTTCTTGGTCCTCAGGTAACTGCGATTGGCCTCATTGGGGGGAACTTGTATCGGAACCTGCTCGACGATCTGAAGACCGTATACTTCCAGACGATTAACCTTTTTTGGATTGTTGGTCAGGACACGCAGTTTCCGCAAACCGAGATCGCGCAGGATCTGGGCCCCAATCCCGTAATCACGCTTATCCGGCGGGAAACCAAGCTCGATATTTGCTTCCACCGTATCCAAACCCTGATCTTGCAGACTATAGGCCTTCAGTTTGTTATGCAGGCCGATCCCCCTACCCTCCTGGCGAAGATAGACCACCGCCCCTTTACCTTCGGCCTGAATCATATACATGGCATCATTAAGCTGCTGGCCGCAGTCGCAGCGCATGGAACTGAAAATATCACCGGTCAGACATTCCGAATGTACCCGCACCAACACCGGCTCATTATGAACAATAGTTGCACCCTTATCGTCGCGTTCGCCTATCCCGCCGCAACACAGGGCCAGATGAGGCTCGGCATCAACCAGCGATTTATAAGCATGGAGGGTAAACTCACCAAACTTCGTCGGCATTTGGATGGTTTCAATACGTTCGATCAGAGTCTCACG
>CP070790.1:90110-92622 GCA_020346805.1 Planctomycetota bacterium | reverse complement strand
TGTCCCTGGCTTTGAGAAAAGTTTTATCATGCTCTCCGCGCCGCAACTCGGCACCCAGGGCGGCCGTCGCGTCATCGGTGAATACACACTCTCTGAAAAGGACTTGGAATCGGATGAAATTTTCGAAGACACCATTGCGGTGTTTGCCAATAACGATAACCATGAAATATCTGCCAAACATCCCACCCTATGTATCCCCTATCGTTGTCTGGTACCGCGTGAGGTAGAGGGTTTGCTGGTCGCCTGTCGGGCGTTTTCCTCAGCAGACAGTATCAATGAACACTTCAACATCATTCCACACTGTATCTGTTACGGACAGGCAGCCGGAACAGCGGCTGCCATGGCGGCAGACAGCGGGATAAGTCCGAGAAAGGTGGATTATGGGGCTCTACGTTCCAATCTGATCAAGCAAGGTGTAAGGTTGCCGGACATTAAGTAGCCCCATGGTCTCCAATCAAAAACCCTGCATTCAGAACACATATAAAAAGATCACGCTGAAAAAAGGTTCTGAATCAAGAATTACTAATTGAAAAGGCCGAATGGGAAAAAGGCGCCACCCAGGTCGCTGTTTCCGGGCCGAAAATAGGCAGCTACGAAAAAGTGGAGGCATTCCCCATAGAGGATGTTCTTTCCAATAAGGTATTTCTGGCTTATGGCGTGAACGACCAGGTCCTTCCGAAAAAGCATGGCTCTCCCCTGCGTGTCGTGGCAGAGGGCTATTATGGATCCAACTGGGTCAAATATGTATACAAGGTAAAGGTGATCTAGCATGAGCTAAGTTTGGTCCCTTGACTCCATCACCCCAGAGCGTCCGGTTATCTTAAAAGGATATCGCAGAAAATCAGTATCAATAAGCCTTAATAGCCATGGGATCATCTATTTTTGGACAAGTATGATGGGCGATATAAGAAAGGAGATAAAATCGTGATACAGAGTTTCAGGCGAATCATTTTACCGCTGATTTCATTCACTATGATTTTTTTGGTGATCTTAACAGGTTTGTCGGTTTCACATGCAGAAAATTCGGATGGTTCCAAAGTGATCTTTTACGTGGGATGATACGATGTCGGTGAAGCAGCCCTGGAAGGGCAGAAAGGTGTTATAAGGGTGGACAAAGGTTTTCAGGGCCGTAAAGAAATAAACACCGTCTATTATGACACCACCATGATGACGATAGAGGAGATGGAAAGTGCTTTGAAGAACGCCGGTACCTACCAAGGCCGGGTGAAATAGAGCAACTGATGAAACGAAAATCGGCCCCTTCATGCCGTTCTGGGTGTCATGTATAAAAGCCGGAGTGCCCTATCCAGTCACCCATCGGAACCCATTGAAACGGGAGTTGGTTGTGACGTACACCCATTCAAAAAGAATATTCCTATCGGGCCTGAAACATGATAAGAATCGGATGCTCCAAAAATCTTTCCACTTAATCCCTTGTTAATGAGGGTCAAAATGAGTCAGGATTTTAACCAACTATCAAAGGCCGCTCCCCGACTGTATTACGGCTACATTGTCGCGGTGGCGGGCTTCACCATCATGGGGACCATGTACAGTTCTCGCTATGCTTTTGGTGTCTTCTTCAAGCCGGTTCTGACCGAGTTTGGCTGGACCCGGGCCATGACATCGGGCGCTCTCTCACTTTCCATGTTGATGGAGGGTCTATTGGGTATCGTCATGGGAGGGATGACCGATCGATTTGGCCCACGAGCCGTACTGACATTCTGTGGCGTCCTCTTGGGCATTGGTGGTTTCCTGATGTCCCGAATCGATGCGATCTGGCAACTTTACCTTTTCCTAGGAATCATTATCGGCATCGGGATGAGTGGCGCATGGGTTCCGGTCACATCAACCATTGCGAGATGGTTTTTCAAGCGAAGAGGTTTCATGTCAGGTTTCGTACTCACCGGAACCGGTTTGGCCGCGTTGGTTACACCACCGTTTGCCGACTGGCTCATTGCTTCATATGGATGGCGCAATGCTTTCGGCATTATGGGGATAGGTGCCCTGGTCATCGTGGTTTTGACAGCCCAGCTTTTTCAGCGTGATCCATCCCAGATGGGGTTGCTGCCCGATGGCGAAAAAATGGAAGGAGATGAGGTATCG
Organism: Planctomycetota bacterium; assembly: GCA_020346805.1. Lineage (GTDB taxonomy): Bacteria > Planctomycetota > Phycisphaerae > UBA1845 > PWPN01. The sequence goes on along the minus strand of CP070790.1, from coordinate 90,519 downwards.
ACATCGAAGGATAAGGGTCTTACCTTCAGACAGGCATTTTCAACGAATCAGTTTTGGATAGCCAACCTCATGTTGTTCTCATTCGGGTTTTGCATGTTCACGGTGGTTGTCCACATCGTGCCACATGCCACTGATGTGAGTATTTCGGCATCCACCGCCGCCAAAATCCTGGGTTCGATCGGTGGGGTCGTGATCATTGGGAGGCTTTTGTTAGGGATGCTTGCCGACAGAATCGGGAGCCGGCGGATTTTCATCATCGGTTTCATTCTGATACCCATAGCTTTCTTCTGGCTGGTCCCTGCCACGGAAGCATGGATGCTCTTTCTGTTCGCGGCAACTTTTGGCTTCGCACAGGGGGGGATGGGTACGGCAGAGTCGCCCTTGGTGGCGGAGATTTTCGGTTTGAGGT
>CP070790.1:82562-90010 GCA_020346805.1 Planctomycetota bacterium | reverse complement strand
TGATCTTCTAATTCGGTATACCAGTTGTCATCCAATATACTCAATTCACCATCCCAGTAGTCATCCAATATACTTAATTCACCATCCCAGTAGTCATCCAATGTACTTAATCCACTATCATCCAGGGAATCATCCAATGTATTTGGTTCACTATCCCAGTAGTCATCTAATGCACTTAATACACTATCCATATAATCATCTAATTTACTATTCGAGCGGTCATCGGCCGGCTGGGTGGACGGACGGTCACTTGCATCGGCGGCAGATACCTCATCGACATTTACCGGCGGCGGCGATGCCATCATGTCGGTATAGTTTTCGGCCTCCTCCAATACTTCATCCGGCATCTTATCCAACCGCTTTTGTGCCGCCACCATTTTGGGATTCGACTCGAGGGCGGATTTATAGGCCCGGGCCGCCTCCACCAATTTACGCTTCGACTGATACATAAGCCCCATGTTGTAATAAGCGTCGTCGGCCGGTAAGGCCGTGCGAAATTGATCCATGGCATCCTCGAAACGATCCTGTCGAGCCAATACCATTGCCAGATTGACTCGTGCCCGAATGAAATCCGGATACATCTCCAGGGCTTTGGTCAGTTCCGTTTCGGCCTCGGACCAACGTTGCTGCATGATATAACCAAAAGCCAGGTTGTTGCGCAAATAAGCCTGATCGGGGGCCAACTCGATGGCCCTTTTAAAAGCGTCATCCGCTTCTTTGAACCGTCTCAAACGATCCAGCACAATACCGAGTCGATTGTGCGCTTCAATATTCTTGGGATCCAGGCTGATGCTCATTCGATATTGTTCGACGGCCCGGCTCAAATGCCCGTTATTCTCATGGAGTCGGCCGGCGGCAAAATGGGTCTCGGGAAGAATTTCTCGGTTGCCCTTCGAATCAAACTTTGAAGAATCCGAACGAGGGACCTTTGATATCGGTTTTTGTTCGTTGGCACCAAGTTTCTGGTCCTTCAACGAACTACAACCCATAGTCACCAAAATCGCCCAGCCGCAGATTATACTCACAGAGATGCGCATCCGTGCAAACATGTGCCTTGCTCCTACTTAAAGCTTTCCTTGGTATGGAACATTAAGTCAAATAATGGGCATGTATGACACCAAAGAACTAAAATCTGCCCGTTATTTATTCACTACTTTAATCGTTCTGGCCGGCAAGACTGCTACTTGCGCCGCCCTCTTCGCCACCGTCCTCACTTTCCGAACAGAAAGTCGAGGCCGTGCGAACGGCGATAGCTTCAGAGGCCCTCATGCCGGCACCACCGGCCATTCCCACCTTGACGGCAAATTTGTCCTCGGCAAGCCCCGAAGCGATCAGAAAATCCTTGATCTTTTCCATCCGAGCATTTACCAGCGACTGATTTCGCTCGCCACCGGTATAATTCAACGTACCCCCGTACAACTTCAAAATCGACTTATAACGCTTGAGTCGGCTTACTCCGAGTCCATTTAATTCCGGCGAATGGGAAACAAAATGCGCCGACGACATGGACATATCCGCCAACAACGCGTTGTCATGCATGGTTATAAAGTCGTCCTGGAGGTCGCTGGCATTCCAATCATACCCCTGAGGCGGAGCATTAAGCCGACCCGCTCGCTTCTCGCAACCAACTCCTCCAAACACCCACACCCCAATAAGTAAACTCGCCAACGGCCACGTTAGTCTTTGCAACAAGTTGATGTATTTCATTCTCGGATCCTTCCTAAAAACCCACAGTATCACTCCATATCGATTTATCTGTACCTTGGTAAATTATCGGCCAAAAAAAAGAGCCAATTTCGCTATTGCTCGACAAGACGTAAATTGTTTTGTTATAACATCTTATGCAAGACAGATCCGATATTATCGGACAACCCCTTACACCGATTAAATCAGTCTTTACGAAACACTACTGGGCTTTAACTCGAGACTTGTTCAAAAACAATTGTTCCTATCAAAACGTATTGAATTACGACGGGTTGGAAGTATTTTTAGTTGCAACAAAGGCCAGTTTCCCAGAGTATTATGAGAGGGACAGGGGAACCACCGTAATGCATTGGAAGGGAGCCTAATATGATGCGAAACGGATTGCGTTTTTATATGGCCGGCCTGATTGCCTTCCTGATAGGGATGCCCCTTACAGAAAAGGCTTTTGGCCAAACAAGTAGTATTATTTCCTCAGCGATTGACCTGGGCCTGTCAATCGCAAATAGTTCTTCCGGCGACAGTTAATACCATAAGTCTCCGGACTATTCATCGACTATTAAACGGCGGGCAAAATCCTCGCCCCAACGAGGATGTCCCCAAAGATATTGAGTGGGATCATCAAGAATGATCTTCTCAAGGGCCCGCAAATAGCGCTCGGTGATGTACGTAACCGCATCATCCTGCTTTTCCCATTCGCTGTGATCCACAATATCGGTCACGATGAATTGAAAGCGAAACATATTATTAATCCGTCGTATACCGGCAACCACCACGTCGGCATGATAGCGCCAAGCCAGCAAACCTACTGAACGCATGGCCATGGTCGGCAATCCCAAAAAGGTTACCGGTATCCCCCGTTGGTCGGCATGATGGTCGGCAACAATAGCCACTGCCCCACCGGCTTCAAGAATCCGCCCCAAACGGTTGCCAGCCTGGTTCAGCGGAATAAGCTCGCAACCGCTCCGCTCACGAATTTTCCGCCGATAAATATCAAACTGCACATTGGCGTGTGGCTTATAGACTACCCCTGCCCGAATACCGTTGTAACCTAAAAAGATCGGGATCAAGTCGAAGGAGCCGTAATACGCCGTCAATAAAATTGCTGGTTGCCCGCGATTCTGGGCTTTTAACATTCGGTCAAGTTGATCTTGAGGAATCCGGCCACCGTAGCGATGATAAGTTTGGGACTGCAGGAAACGATCGGCCAACAGCAGATCCGTCAGGTTCCAAACCCGATGGATAAACGACTGCTCGGCTATAATAGGAATATCTAGGTCGACAATGTGATTCCCCAGAGCAGCCCGGCATTGGGTCTCACTCAACGTGCGAACAGGCACCAGTAATCGATATAATAACCGGGCCAACCGGCCTGATATCCAATACGCAACTCGCGGACCAAAAACAGCGAAGAAAACCGAAAGCACTCGCCGGTATATGTTACCCAACCGGATAACCGTGCGAATTATAAAAAGATGCAATATATTACGAATTGTTGATTCCGTATGCTGATACATGGTACTAATGCAAATAATGATACGCGGACACCTTCGGGTCAAGTAAATGCTATATATTTGTTACCGGCAATAGAAGATGAATCATCTTGATTTTGTTTGATTTACATGTACTCCTCCGGTGAATACAAAATACTTATGGGGATAGTTTAATGGCATCCAAAGTTCATGTGGTTGTTCTTAAGGCGGGCCTACCTACGGTTGCGGAGGCACGGAAGCGACTGATTTTAGAACTGGACAATGCCAAACGTCGGGGCAATATAGCCCTAAAGCTCATTCACGGATACGGCTCATCGGGGATCGGCGGCAAATTGAAAGATGCGATCCGCCGTTCGCTACGCAGGAGACAAAAGGAAGGGAAAATCAGATCTTTTGTGGTCGGTGAAAAATGGGATATCTTTGAAGAATCCGTCCGGGAAATACTGGAGAAATGTCCCGAACTGGCCAAAGACCAGGACCTTAACAATTACAATGAGGGAATTACCATCGTTTTGCTATGAACCAGCGGCACAAACTCAAGAACATTTTGCCCTGATTAGCTCTTGTAACACGCCCCGTGTAAATCGACGAGTTTTGACAATCCACATTTACTGGGTTGGTGCAGTTGTCGTATTAAGTTGCTCTCCCAGGATACCCATCCAGTCATTGTCTTCATTAAAGACAAGAACATCCACATAGGCACATATTTTCTTAGGCGGTTGCATGTTCATAAACTCTTTAAGCCAAGCCCGGCGTTTAGATGATGAGAGACCGCCAAAGTGCTCACGCGAAAAATTAGGCCCAAAATCGTACCATTCTGTTGTTACCCGTATGGTTACTTTCTTATTGGCCGGGCTAATCAAGGGCTTACTTAGCCTCCCACTGAAACTTTTTGAAAATTGATAATAATCCATTACGATTTGATTAACCTTGCGATCATCTATGGAAATAACTTCAACTATTCTGCGAGGCATCCAACCGGAAAATTTTCCTTCTAATGTACACATCAACCAGCCTTTTCCTTCCCGAATATGACTCGTTTTGTACCAATTAGGAAGATAATAATATTGAGCAAACTCGATATTTCGAAAGTAGGTTTCCGTCTGCGGTGGTGTAAGAAACCCGGCATGAAGTAATGTAGCTAACAAATCTCTGAAGGCCAATTGATAACGTTTGGCCTGCCTCATGGACACTATCACAGGAAGCGTGGCCCTTACGATAGCACTTATCTGCTTATCAGTCAGGCGATTTTCTTTGAATCTCCTAAGCAATTCTTCTACCGGCCGATCGCTCAAACGATTGACTTTCAAGTCATTTAGTAACATAAAAGTAGGACGATACTGATACCATTCATTCTGTAATTTGAACTCTATTTCCAAGTAAGTCAGATATAAACAGAAAGCCGCAATAAAAAAAGACAGACAACCCAAGATAACATGCAAATTTTTGCGTTTTCGTTCGCCGAATACAACTGTCCTCTCCGATAATTCCAATCCACACTCGGGACAACGTAAGGCAGGCAGACCAGTTAGATTGTAATCGCATTTCGGGCAATGTGGCGCACTACCCTTGCGGACTCCATCAAAACCGGATTTAATCACGATCCAGCCGACTATTACAAATCCGATAACAATCAAAATCAAAATGCTCAGCATTAAAACACTCTGAATATTCGCCGCTCCGCTCCCATATATTTGATGTTTTGCTTCCAGTCAGACCATCGCTAACCCGTTTTTTCCAATGCGATCTGGAATATAGATCGGCCTTCACGGAGGTACTTGATTTCGTAATTGGATTCCACCCGACCACCAACTATCCCTGCTTCGGGAATATCAAACGGTACCACGGTAAGTCTTTTTTCCCGGCCGACCACTTCGCGGATCTGTTGAAAATATTCCTCATGATCGGTCTGCACGGCAATTCGTCCTCCTGGCAGCAATGCATTAACAGCGGCAGAAATAAATGCGGACTGAATCAATCGGCGCTTGTGGTGCCGCTTCTTCGGCCAGGGATCGGGGTGGTAAATATGCAGAATGGTCAGGCACTCAGGCGGGAGATGATGTACTACCAGATGTCGGGCATCAGCCCGCATGAGCCGAACGTTGTTTACGCCCCAGCGAACCATGCGGTCGGCGGCATAGCGAAGATACTTGTTGGCCCATTCCACACCGAAAAACCACCGGTCAGGCAGCGACCGGGCCCGCTTAAGCAGGAATCCGCCCTTGCCTGTACCGATCTCCATTTCCACAGGCAGATCCCTGCCAAACATGGCCTTGAAATCCAGAATCTGACCCGGCCCAGGAGCCGGAATTATCACGTCTTCGATGGTAATCATATACGATATCATCCTAACATAGCCGTGGAAGATCAACCGGCAGCGGACCGGGAAGGTTGCAAATCGTTTAAGGTGTGTATAATACTTCGACCATTAACATTATGCTCAATCGGGCTGTATGATGCGACGGAAACTGTCAGAAAACCTGAAGAACATACGCGAACGCATACAAGCCGCCTGCCGGCGGAGCGGTCGGAGACCGGAAAAGGTACGCCTCATCGCCATTACCAAGTATGTGGAGCCGGATATAATCCGAGCGGCCGTCGAAGCCGGGATGACCGACATTGGCGAAAGTCGAGTTCAGGAACTCGTTAAACGGGCGGGGATGATACAAGAATACCTGAATCGGAAAAGATCCAAGTAACAGTCCAACACCCCCCCCGAACCCGAATGGCACATGGTCGGGCACCTGCAAAGGAACAAGGTTCGACAGGTTTTACCCTGGGTCAATACCATACATTCCCTGGACAGCCTGCGGCTGGCCGAGGAGGTCAGCTCCCAGGCCAGCAAACTGGGCAAGACCGTTTCCGTAATGATCGAGGTCAACGTCTCCGGCGAAAAGACCAAATACGGTATCGCCGTCGGTGCCGTTCCTCACCTGGCCACTCACATCGCCAATTTGCCGGGGCTTAAAGTGGTCGGATTAATGACCATGGCCCCATTATGTGAAGATCCCCAGGAAGTAAGACCCCATTTTCGCAGGCTCCGTGAGATACTGGAGGACATGCAGGCGGAAAACAACCTCGGTCCGCAGTTTCGAGAGTTGTCCATGGGTATGAGCGACGACTTTGAAGTAGCCATCGAAGAGGGGGCAACCATGGTCCGCGTGGGCCGAGCACTCTTTGAGGGATTCACAACCAACTAATAGCTACAGAAAGTAGCAACCCTTCAACATAAGCTGATAATCCGCTAAGCTACCACTTGCGGACTATAATGTATGTCTGTAGCGTCATTCCCCGATCAAGTCGGAGAATGACGCTGCTATACAAGTACATAATAGCCCGTCAGAGTCCGCAACATTATTTGACCTTGTAACGGGAGAACTACATTGTCCGGCCGTGTCTGTAAATTAGCCCTTGAAGACGGCACCGTATATACCGGCCAGGCCTTCGGTGCCGACGGCACCCACGACGGCGAGGTCTGTTTCAATACCTCGATGGCCGGCTATCAAGAAATCCTCACCGATCCGTCGTATGCCGGTCAAATCGTTACCATGACCTACCCGCTGATAGGTAACTACGGCGTTAACCTGGAGGATGTTGAATCGATCGGGCCTCAGGTCGAAGGATTTGTTATCAAAGAGCTATCCCGGCGGAGAAGAAATCTGCGGGCCACCGACTCGCTCGAAGAATACCTCAAAGCCAATGGAGTTGTGGGTATCGAAGGGATCGACACCCGAGCCGTCACCCGCAAGATCCGTATCGAAGGGGCGATGAAAGGTTCCATTTCCACGGAAATCTCGGACGATGCCGAACTTGTCGGCCGGGCAACCGGATGGACGGGGCTGGTCGGTCAGGATATGGTTCAGCGGGTTGCCCCGACAAAAATATCCGAGTGGTCGCGCGGTTACGAAAGCAACTTCGCCATGGCCCATCGCACAAAAACCGGCCAACATAGCGTGGTGGCTATCGATTGCGGAATGAAGCACAACATTCTGCGTAATCTGGTGGAGACCGGTTGTGAGGTTACCGTAGTGCCACCGACCGCACCGCCCCAGGCCATACTCGAACGCAAGCCGGATGGTGTATTTGTCAGCAACGGCCCCGGCGATCCGGAACCGGTAACCTATGCGTACGATTGCCTGCGCGAACTGATCGGCAAGGTGCCCATCTTCGGCATCTGCCTGGGCCATCAGCTGCTCACGTGGTCGCTCGGCGGGCGGACATACAAGCTGAAGTTCGGTCACCGCGGCTGCAACC
>CP070790.1:79083-82462 GCA_020346805.1 Planctomycetota bacterium | reverse complement strand
GGTTTAATGGTACCAAAGGATTTATTCGATAACACACAGCCTGCCCCCGAAACCCGCAACGGTTTTGAAGCCAACCCTATACCCGAGCCGCTTTCCATAAGCCTGTTGCTATTAGGATTACTCGGACTTGCATCCCGACGCCGGCTATAGATGAGTTTGGCAACAACCATACCATCGGTTTTTATCAAAGTGCAGCAAAGTTGTTAAGAATTGTTAGGCCGGCCGCCTGACTTTTTTCGGGGTGGAACTGGGTGGCGAAACAATTACCCTGCCAGATCATGGCTGTGAAATCATGCCCATAGTTACACCGGCCGCAGGTTACCTCCGGATTCACTGGATCGACATAATAGGAGTGAACAAAATAAAAATGTTGGCCGCTGTTTAATCCCTCAAGCAGCGGACACCGTTTATCCCAATAAAGCCGATTCCATCCCATATGAGGGATTTTTAAATCGGCTGCTGCAGGCCGGTTGGTAAAATCAAAACGCACAACCCGACCGGGAATAATCCCCAATCCCGTATACTCCCCATCCTCGTAGCTTACATCGAATAATAATTGCAGCCCCAGACAAATGCCCAGGAACGGTCGGCCCGACTCTACCGCTTCAACCACTGAGTCGATCAGACCCTTATCGCGCAGATGCCCAATTGCGTCACGAAATGCACCTACTCCGGGCAGCACCACCTTACTTGCTCGGCAAATCGCTTCGGGCGTGGTAACGATCTCTGCCGACGCACCAACCTTTTCAAATCCCTTCTGCACACTTCGCAGATTCCCCATACCGTAATCAACTATTGCGATCATTAAAGCCACCCGATATCAATCGATAAATCTAACCGGTCTGAGTTGCTCCATTACCTGTTAAAACATCATTTTTGGGTGTCGGTAACAATACTCTTATCCAGCACTCGATATATCTGCCGCATGGCCTGCTTCAAACGTTGCTCATTTTCAACCAGAGCGATCCGCACATATCCTTCACCGTTTTCGCCGAAGGCCCGGCCGGGAGCAAGAGCTACTTCCGCCTCTTCCAGCATGCGCATGGCAAAATCGATGGATGACTGACCGGCCAAATGTTCCTCGCAAACCCGTGCCCAAACAAACATACTTCCCCGATTACGTTCGGCCCGCCAGCCAAGTCTATCACAACCGGCCAATATCACATCACGACGCTTTTGATAAACTTCCGCCTGCTTGACCACATAATCCTGGCATTCTCGCATGGCAATGATCGAGGCGATCTGAACCGGTTGGAAAATACCGTAATCATAATAACCCTTGATCGTTGCCAGGGCGTCGATCATGGTTCGACTACCCGCACAGAATCCAATTCGCCAGCCGGCCATGTTATAAGGTTTGCTCATGGTGATGAATTCGACACCGATCTCCTTTGCCTCATCGGCCGCTAAAAAGCTGGGGGCCTTATATCCATCAAAGCATGTCTCACCGTATGCAAAATCGTGAATCACGCAAACGCCGAATTCTCGTGCCAAAGCTACAACATTCTCAAAAAACAGCGGTTCGACGGTCATAGCTGTCGGATTATGAGGATAATTGAGAATCAGCACCTTGGGCCTGGGGAAAAGATGATCAAGGACATAACGAATACGCTCGAGGAATGCCGCATCATTACCCAGAGGTACAGTTATCACGTTGGCCCCCGCCAGAGCAACTCCGTAAACGTGGACCGGAAACGCCGGATCGCCAACTACCGCCGTATCCCCAGGCCCCAGCATCGCCAACAGCATATGGCTCAGCCCTTCCTTACTACCTATACAGGCGCAGACCTCGTGCTCAGGATCCAGTTCCACACCGTATTTCTCATGATAGTGCCGGGCCACATCTCGGCGAAGGTTGAAAAGACCCCTGGTATCCAGGCTATACCGCTGATTTCTCGGATCCTGAACCGCCTCGCAGAGCTTATCCACAATCGGTTGCGGTGTCGGATCGCTCGGATTGCCCATCCCCAGATCGATGATATCGATTCCCTGTTGCCGTTTCCTGTGTCTCAGGGCATTTATCCGCCCAAACAGATACGGGGGTAGACGCAATATACGTTGTGCCGGTTGAATCTTGAATTCAGACATACGCCGATTATAGCATGAACCACTCTGACACGTAACCACTACCGGCAATAAAGATACGAGCCTAAAATAACCCGGTTAAATCAGTGATTATCAGTTACCGGTCGGCCGGGTGGTCGGCATTGTTGTCGCTTTTCCAGAAAGTTCTTTCATCAGCTCCTTGGCCACTGTATTTTGAGGATCATTATTCAGCAAGCGGCGGCAAGTTTCAACGGCCTCATTGTTCCTGCCCACGGTAAATTGTAATTCCGCCTGCAGCTCAAGCAATCTAATGTTATCCTTATCACTACCCTCGGCCTGGTATAATACATATATCGCTTGATAGAGAGCCAAGTTTTGGCTAACCACAGCCTGTTCCTTAATCGTACGGGCCAAATCGATTCGTGTGTTTACCGATTCAGGAGCGGCATCGAGCATCTTCTCAAGCGATTGCCTGTAAGTCACATAATATTTGTCGAGGGCTTGCAACGCGGTTATGCTATCGGGATCGTTACGATGTTGTTCGCGGGCTAATCGCACGGCCTCTCGGGCTTTCTCATTCGCAAGTTTAAGGTCAGACTCATCTATATAGCGGTTGGACAACAGAAAATACGCACACACATTATGATATTCCGGATTTTTGGGGGATTTATCGATGGCTTTACGTATGGATTCTAAGGCAGCGTCGCGTTTGTTGTTGTCCATTTGCGTGTGAGCCAACTCGACAAAGATATCCGGATTTTCCGGATTAATTTTTTTCGCTTTTTGCAGGGCACTAAGCGCTTGACGGATCAGTTTCTGTGAACGGTATAATCGGCCCATCTCCAGATAAGCCACTGCGTCGCTATCTCCAGCTGGTTCTCGAACGTACTTTTCATAGCAGCCGATCGCCTGTAAAGCGCGATCCGTGGCCGCACATACGCGGGCCAGACCCAAATAAGCCTGGCTGTAGCTGTTCTTAACTGAATCCTCGAAGAACACCGGTTCGTGCTTCAAAATACGTTTATACATCTCTTCCTCAGTATCGATATCTTCACTGTCGCCGGCCAAATCCGCCATATAAAGATAAACTTTCACTACCCCTTTTATATACTCCTCCCTGGCCTTTTCTGCGGCCTCAGGATCGGATGTATCCTGCTTAAACGCAACAGCGCGTCTTTCGTAAACATCCGCTAATCGACGAAGCCAGTCCATATTCTTTTGGTCCTTGCTCACAACCTCCCGGATAATCTTTTCCTCATCCTCCAGCCGCCCCGCTTCCCTGGCCTGGTCGGCAAGTTCCAGCAATTGATCTTGGTTCATACCCGGCACCACC
>CP070790.1:75612-78983 GCA_020346805.1 Planctomycetota bacterium | reverse complement strand
GAAGGATGTGAAATAGCCGACCTGGATTCGGATGGTGACGTGGATCTATATGACTTCAATACCTTGTACCAATGTATGAACGGACCCAATAATCCTCCCGGATGCTAAAAAGTAGATACAAAAATGTCCGCACAACAGCTAATCAATATCTTCAGCATCGCATTTATCACTTGGGCAGGTAACACTTCCGCCCTATACGCGAATGATCCCATTGTACAGTTCGGCGTTTCCTCCAACGGCCGGCGCTTCCTGATCAATGGCAAGCCGACTTTTCTGGCCGGTTTCCGTGAAGGTTTCGTCGGGGGGAACTGGAATAACGTCTATTGGAATCATGCCCGGCTGCCTGCCGACCACCCCATCAGTCCGAACGCATCACAAGTCGATTACCAGGTCTATGCGAAAACCATCGTTCGCCACGGCATGAATTTGGTTCGTTGTAATCTTATCCACATGCAGGCCGGCAGCGGCCGAGTCCACGGCAATAACCAGCGAAAAAATGCACCGAACTTCCCCCCTGCCGCACCATATACGGAACGCCCCTGGACAAGAACCGGCGGCGGTAAGGCTTGGGACAGTTTGCCAAAATATAATCTGGATGAGTGGAATAACTGGTACTGGGGCCGACTGGATGAATGGGTACAAACCGCCAATAAAAACGGCATCGTGGTGGAAGTGACTTTATTTCACCAACACAATTATTACCAGATCTTTACCCACTACGCCGACAATCCCTTACGTCCAATCAACTGTAACTAGGATACCAATCTCCCCAACAAATACGGCGAAACCGCTTACCCGGAATTCTACGGCAGCAATAAAGTACTTCACAAGACACAAGAGGCGTTCGTTGATAAGGTACTGGATACCATCGGCAAATACCCCGGCGTAATCTACCGCATCGCCGACGAATACAACTGGACCGATACCTGGGCCGAAACATGGGCGACAAGGATCAAAAACTGGGGAAAAACAAACGGCAAGAAACTCGTGGTGCAAATCGGCGGCTCCATGCAACAGATGAAACGCATGAACAAAGACATCCATTCCATGGACGGCACCTTCATCTTCCGCAAACCAGACAGCCAAGCTTGCGACCCTCCTTCTTTGATAGAAGTGCGTTTGCCCGGCTATTGCAAGCAGCACAAGTTTGACAACACCCCCCCCATCGTCAACGCAACTTTGCTGTGGATGTGGGAGCAACTGCCCTCCAAAGTCCTGATACGCGAAGGGCAAACCAAACCGGCCCGCAAAGCTTGGTGGTCGGCTTTCACCGGAGGGGCCGCCAGCTACTTCTATCACGGTGCTTTTGAGCCGGAATTCAACAGCGAGGCGGCCAGGGGCATCACTACCCTGGTACGCGTATTAAAAACCTTTGATACGATGGTTCCCTGCAACCAATGCATAGTTGACGGACAAGCCTATATCCTGGCCACACCGGGACAGGAATACGTTGCCTATTTTCCCAACGGCAGAACCGCTCAGATCAATCTCCAGGACAAAACAAATATCTGGGAATACAAGTGGTTCAACCCGCGGTCTTGCCAGTTCACCGGTGGCGACCAAACCACCGGCCAAAGTATATACATTTTTACCACTCCCGATAATAATGATTGGGTACTCTGGATCTGGAAAACCAATAAATAATGGGAACCATCATGAATACCTATCGCGTCCCTCTTAAAAAACCAAAACCGGATATTCAACGCTTTCTAAACGCGATGAGCGGCAAAAAAGTCCCTGATCGAACCCCCATGGTGGAGTATCTGATCGATGATGCCATCATGAAACCGATTCTGGAAAATATGATGCACCGGCAATGGGTGGATACCTCGGATAAAGACGAATATATGGGCGGCCAGATGGATATGTTCGCAGAGAGTCTTGAGATCGTAAATGCCTGGCTCGATAACCAGATCGCCTTTTGGTATCACATGGGGTATGACTTTATACGTGTCGAGGTGAGTTTGCCTTTACCGGCCGTTGCCCACGTCATCAAAGATACCGCTAAGGGAAACGAGGACCATAACCGGGCCTGGCAGGGTCTTAACCAAGGCCCCATTACCAACTGGGAGGATTTCGAAAAGTATCCCTGGCCGACCGTATCCGAGCAGGATTTTTATATCCACCGATATATATGTAACCATCTTCCTGAGGGGATGGGCTTCATCAGTTGCCATGCCGGCGGGGTATATGAACATGCATCCCGCTTGATGGGGTACGAGGGATTATGTGTCAACCTGTATGATAATCCGGATCTGGTCAAGGCGGTGAGCGACAAACTGGGCGAACTGATATTCGAATACAACAAGCATCTGTTGGAATTGGACGGGCTGGTCTCCATTTTCCAGGGCGAGGATTTCGGTTTCAAGACTCAAACCCTCCTTTCACCTGATGATATTCGCAAATACTATCTACCCTGGCATAAAAAATATGCCGAATTGATCCATGAAAAAGGCAAAGTGTATTACCTGCATAGCTGCGGAAAAATTGATGTCATTATGGGCGATCTGATCGATGACATTGGAATCGACGGCAAACACTCTTTCCAGGATAGTGTCCAGACCGTCGTCGAAGCCAAACAGCTTTATGGTAATAAAATATGTCTGCTCGGTGGTATTGACGTAGATAAGCTGGCCCGCTGGGATACCGTCAATTTAAGAAAGTATGTCCGCGGGGTAATTGATGCCTGTGTCCCCGGTGGAAGGTTTGCCGTCGGCGCCGGTAACTCAGTACCGAGTTATATCCCCATCGATAATTACCTGACTATGCTCGACGAAGCCCTGAAATAAAACCACCCAATCGGTCTAGCGGCTGTTGTACCTCCTCTCTTTCAGTTTGCTGAAAGATCCTATAAAGTAGAATGTCTGATTGTTCCCATATTCAGGAGGATTGCCATTGCCCATGACCTCAAGAAAACGAGTGCTGGCCGCCGTCGCACACACAGAACCCGATCGGGTACCCGTGGACCTGGGTTCGACCCCAAGCTCGAACATATCCGCCATTGCCTTCAACAACCTGAAAAAACATGTGGGATTTAAACACCCTACCAGGGTATATGACGTCATCCAGCAACTCGCCCAGCCGGACGACGAAGTTCTGGATCATTTCAACATCGACATAGTAGACAACGGCCGGGCCTTCAATACCGAAGATTCAGACTGGTACGACGTGCAACTCACCGACGGCAGTAAAGCACATTATCCATCACCATTCCAACCCCAACAGCAACCCGACGGCAGTTGGATCGCATCGGCAACCGACGGAACACCGCTGGCCAAGATGCCGGCCTGTGGCACCTTTTTCGATCAGCTGTATTTTCCGTATCTCGACGGCTATCCCTCCGATTACCAGAATCTGTCGGCGGACATCGG
>CP070790.1:71675-75512 GCA_020346805.1 Planctomycetota bacterium | reverse complement strand
GATTCGTCACTTCGATCTCTATCGTGTTAATGCCTTTTTTGAGACACTGTCCCACACGAGCCCGCATCGGTAGAGCAAAAAGCGCAGCCGCTTTCTTACCGTTGATACAAACCCTGGCAGACTCTCGCACATCGCCAAGGTCGAGCACATAATCATCCACCCCGGCATAATGGGGCAAATCAAATGTCAGATGGTAACGTGCAGTCCCTGCAAACACTTTCGCTTTTTCGTCAGGTGCATTCGTCCAGCATCTTAGCGAATCGGTCGAATAAGCTTCAGGTAATGCAGGGCCACCTTCGATAAATTCAACATTCCATTTTCCTTCGAGAATTAATGGCTGCCCCACAGATCTAATCGAAGTGTAGGGTTCTGCTTTAATTTGGGATTGGCCTGCCTGTATGATGAAGGACTCACCAGCTGAAATATCAATATACAACCGACGTGTCTGTCCTTTACCTTGCGAAGGCAATGAATAAGAATCGCCGGTCATCGGATCATGCAGAATCGCCGATGCAAATGGAACTGCAAGATCGAGCCAGCCATTGAAATCACCCCCTGTATGATTCGCAACAAAATACCAGTACGAATCCCGGGCCCTTCGTCGAATGTATCGCAGCCCGTGATCGGTCAGTGTCTCACGCCTGATCCCCGCCTTGCTGAGCGCAGCAAGAGCATCTCCGGCGATCACAAATTTGTCCGGTCGTTTCTTTTCAGCCTCCAGCAATTCACGATGTTTGGCAAGACTTCCATAACCGGGCACATCGGCGGGCAAATCCTCTTCGAATATTACTTTCGCTCCCTGCCCGGCAAGGTCGCCAAGACGCTTGAGTGTTGCCGCAGGCATGAAAGTGCATTTAGGAACAAGAACAACTTTGTACGTCCCGCCCGGCGCACGAAGTTCGCCATTTAGACAACGTACCTTATTGAGCATTCGATCGGAGATGAGATCGAAAGCATAACCTTTACTGTCGAGAAGATTGGCGATGTCCCCTAAGCGATGGTCATCTATCCATTCCCTACGGTGGACAGTAAGATTCTTCAGCAGCCCCTCAGGATCCATCCAGAGATCGTGAATTGGCCAATACACGAGCACATCGTTGGCAGGCTCTCCCGCCTGCAGGACTGACTGGCAGCGAGCGATGTAATCATTAAGAAACGGCAGGTCACGCCAAATTGAGTTTCGCCAGTCCACCTTGGTTGATGCATAGAAGAACCAGCCAGGCCACAGGGCGTCCTTCGCTGAATAGCATGACCCGTGATAAAAAACATGATTGATCCCCGTTAAGAAAAACAGATCCATTTCCAGTTTGATCTGCCCTAAAGTCCCGTGCCAGTGCTCACGCATCCACGTGCAGCTTTCCGATGATACGAGTTGCCTTTCCGGTTGATGTGCAACATGGGCAGCCGACGACGCTATCCTGCAAATCCTGGGATCGGAATCGCCTTCGCGTGTAAACCGCTCATCATGTTGAAATCCTGGTATTGGAAAATCCGGCGACCCGAACATCTCCGTCTCGGGGATATCAACCGCCGCATAAACATCCAGAAGATTGGAAGGAGACCCGTGCGCCTGATCCCTCGTCAGCATACCGCGTAAACTCGCCCAGCCGGCCCATGTCTCGATAAACTCCCGATGCATTTCGGCAGCAGTCAAACGATAATCATATTTGATGCGGCTTGCCCTGTCCTTGTCTTCATCTGTACCGAAAAGAGTCTGGATATGATCGTTAAGATCGTAGCCGCGACGTTTTGCAAACTCATCCGGCATCTCCGCACACCAGTTGCACTGGTACTCGAACGAATCATGGTACTGTGCTCGCGGCAGAAGCTCAAGGCCCTTGAGTGCCTTATCGAAACGGCCTAAATAGGCATTGATGGCACCCTGCGAAAACGGATTGAGCATATGTCCTTCTCCGCCCGGCGCGGCACGCTTGACCATTCGCCTGGTGGAAAGGCTCAGCTTTCCCGTCTTTGTGTCAAGACTTGCTCTTGTATCCTGATGATCCTGCGCCAAATCAGGCCCGCCAAAACACCATCCCGTTCCTGTCGTCATATCGATCTGTATTCCAAGCAACTCGGCCTTCTGCAATATGTATTGCAATGAGTCAATCCACTCTTTGGACAGGTATTTTATATAGCGGTCTTCATAACCTTTGGCGCCGTAGATAGGAACAATATGTGCCGTGCCGATCCCCCCGGCCTTGAGATTTTCCAAGTTCCAGTCGATACTCTCGGTGTCCCACGCACTGCCCGGACACCACCAGTACGTCCCAGGCCTATGCATAACGGTAATCTCGAAAGGCCAACTCCCTTGGGCAGCCTTGCCCATGACTCCACAATGCAAACAGCACACAACGAAAAGATTCATGATCACGAAAACAGGACTTGGATTGTGCCTGGACATAAGTTTCTTCCCCATTGGCTATTCCTTGTGCTGAACCAAGCGAAGCCCGGATTTGTCGGGATTCAACTTCACTTCTTTTTGTAAACTCTTTCTGAAATCTTCGGCGATCTCTTCCCAACGACGATCTAATTCTTTAACCTTATCAGGAAATTTCAAAGCCAGGTCGTGCATTTCACTTCGATCGGTCTTTAGGTTATACAGTTCCCATTTGGCAGGTTCGTTTTTCCCGGAACCGTTTGACGACAGTTTCCAGTCACCCATTCGTATCGCTCGGTTTCCATGATGACACCACCACAAGCTCTCATGCTTAATCGCTCGGTTTTTAGCGAACGCCGGCACAAGACTCATACCCGGACGACGCGGGGCATCCTCGGATTTATAATTCTCTAAAATCCTGCTTCCCGAAGCGACCTCAAGTACAGTAGGCGCAATATCGATAAAATGAGACGGATCATGTCGAAGCTTACCCTTAGCCTTTATCCCCGCCGGCCAATGCACGATCAGCGGCGAAGAGATACCACCCTCGTGGTTCCAGTGCTTGTGCAGCCGGAACGGCGTATTCGCTGCCGTCGACCAGCCGGGCCCAAGGCAAAGATAGCTTTTTGCAGAACCCATCTCAGCCTCAGGGTCGTGCCCATCACCTCGGATGATCTGTTCGGCACTCGCTCCGTTATCGCTGGCAAACAATATCAGCGTATTCTCGTATTCGCCCATGGCCTTAAGCTGGGCAACGATACGCCCGATCTCAGCATCCATCCTCGAGATCATCGCCGCATGAATAGCCATCTTCGTTGCCTGAAACTTCTTCTGTTCATCAGTCAGGCTATCCCATGGCACAGCCCTTCCGGCTTCACCTTCACCAATACGCTCATTGAGTTGATCGGGCTTAAGATTCCAGTGCGGAACAATCTGGGTTTCTCTTTCTGATAGAGAGCAATTGACCAGTCCCATCTTCCTCATCTTCTTCAAACGCTTCCGTCGAATAACATCCCACCCCTCCTGATAAGCATCTCTGTATTTATCGATATCCTTCTGAATCGCATGGAGTGGAAAGTGTGGCGAGTAGAACGCCGTGTAGAGAAAGAAGGGGTCAGTGGGGTGGTTTTTCTTATGCAGCTTCAGACAGGCGATGGAGTGATCGGCAATCGCAACGGTCGAATAATATTCTTCTCCCTGTTTTACCGGTGCGCTAAGTTCATCTTCCTGCCAGCGTCCCGTATCAAAAAAGCGATCCCAGTCACAACCTGCCCTGTGACTGCCCCACGAACGGTCGAAGCCGGCTGCTTCAGCCGTACCATCTATATGCCACTTGCCGCTGTGATACGACTTGTAACCGTAGGGCTTAAGCATCTCCGGAAGAAGTGGCGCCCACGATGGACGATTGCCCCTCTTAATCTCTGTCATACTGTCACGTCGTATTTGCTGGGCATAGT
>CP070790.1:67552-71575 GCA_020346805.1 Planctomycetota bacterium | reverse complement strand
GGCTGAAAATGACCCGGGCGGTAGAGCTCGCCGGGCAGGGTTCAATGTTCCGTATGTACGTTCGACTATCAAACAACGGCCGGTCACCCAAGGCCGTTGAATGGTTTCCCGGCTGGCGAGCATCATGGAAGCTCACCGATACACCAACCCGGGCTCGCTGGTGGAAGGCCCTTTCTTATCAGAGAAACACCATCGAGCTTAGTCCCGGCAAGAAGATTGATTTGGGTTCTCGGTTGCACAGCTCCGACGTAATCGAAGGCGGTGTCAATCCCTATTGGATCGTCGGCGGGAAGAATACGCAATTGCACTTTGCCATTGCCTGGTGCGGCGGATGGAAGGCCACCCTGCAAAGCAACGGCAACCTTTTGGATTGGAAAGTTTGGTTGCCGCCGGAAGAAACGCAGTTGGTACTCAAACCGGGAGAAACAATTGCCGGCCCTGTGATTTATATCACCGTCACAAAAGAATCCGACGAGGCCAGGGCCCGTTCCTCATGGATGTTGCAGCGCGCCCGGCTGGCCCGTGAACTCTATGGGGGACCGCCGGTTTGGTATCCGTTTCATTACAACCATTGGTACAGCGTCCGCTTCGCAGTCGATGCGGCGTTCCTCAGACGGCAGGTTGAAAACATGGATCCGTACGGATTCGACAGCTTTGTCATCGATGACGGATGGTTTGAAAAGGCCGGGCTGTGGAATGCCACCACCCGGCGATTCGCCTGGAATACGAATCCAAAAAAGTTTAAGCCGGGCGAATTTGCCGATATCCTGCGCGCCGCCAGGAAAAAGGGAGCCGTCCCCGGTATATGGACTGCGCCACAACTGGTAAACAGTCCGAATAAAAATGCGCCACCCTACCTGGATGATCCCGTTTACTATAACGGCCATTCCGGAGGATATGGTCTCGATCTGACGGCTTTGGATTTCAAATCGCACCTGCTCGAACACGTAAAGGCCTTTCGAGAAAATTTCGATTGCGGCTGGTGGAAATACGATCAGCATTGGTTTCGGCAAAAGACCCGGGCCGGAATTATGAAAAACGTAGATGCCTTTCAAAATGCCCTGCTGGCTGTTCGGGCCGCCAATCCTGATTTACATATAGAAGGATGTAACGGCGGCGGGCGGATGATCAATGAGCTTACCTTGCTGGCCACCCAAAGCCATTGGTTGTTGGATGGCGGACATACCGGCCTCAACCACGCCCGTCAAAATATCGTGGTGGCCCTTGGGGCCATGGATTTCATTTTCCCCTGGGCGGCTACCCGTTGGACCAACAATCCGGACAGAAATGATCAGAATGATGATGAGTTTACCAGGTTTTATTGCCGAAGCGCTATGGCCGGGATATGGGGAATCGTTGCCGACCTCCCCCTCATCGGCGAACAGCAACGTAATGTCATTATCGCCGAAACTAAAAACTACAGGCGATTGAACAAATTAAAAAATGATTGTTTGTACGATTTATACTTACCCGGCAGCGAAGGCGGCATCGCCAGCATAACGTTTTACCACGCATCCGGAAAAGCCGCGGGCATATTGATATATCGCTGGGACCGAACCGGAGCATTTGAACATATTATTCCACTAAAACAATTGATAACCTCTATGCAGTATCAGGTACAAAACGTAGACAACAATCAGATCATAAGGAAAACCGGCCGGGAACTGCACCATAAAGGGCTGGTAATACCATTCGGCCCGCAACAGCTATCGGCACTGGTATTCATTAAGGCAGTAGATGAGAATTAAAGAATGCTTTGTTGGCTGCAAGACTCGATCGGACCGGCCGACAAACCTGAATTACTTTATTGCAATTGAGTTCCTGCAGGGATATCGCTCTTATGCAATGCATGGGGACTTGCTACAATACTTTTACTTGGATAATACAAATGAGGAGCAACCGCCGGTCCGGAAAATCCTCTATAGGGACCCGGATCTCCCTGGCCGTGAAAATTCACAAAAAGTGACTTTACGTGTCCGTCAAAGAAGGCGGCGTTCATTCGGTTGTTGTCACCATGCCGATACGATAACCTCCTTGCGTGTGCCCACGCGCCTCGCCATACATTGTCTCTGCTTGGTGAAAGAACTGCATCCGATGGTGCGGTCCGTGGATAGATGCCTCCCCGGCTGCAACGCATTGGTGTTTTGTAATAGATGACTTTTGTGGCAAGATCGTATCGTCGCGTTCCGTCTGCCAGAAAAACCTTTACCGAGTCTCGCCCCAGCTTACTGCGTCTGGGCATATAACCGGGCGGGGCTTGTACTGCACCGTTGGTATCCTGGCTAATACGTTTATCATTGACCCCCGTGTTAAACACATCATATTTTGTAAAACTTGCAAGTAAAGCCGACCTCGACGGCAACATAATGTTCTGCATCGGCAGGTAACTAATCGCTCGAAGGGGCGGACCCGCAATCTCAGTTTCGCCGGTTAAGCCATAAGGTTCCCAGAGGGCAATGTGCGGATTGGACGGGCAATTAAATACGCCGTCCATGCCTCGTTTGAAGATTTCAATTTGATCGGGGGCAATTGATTTATGCCCGGACATTTCCACTCGCAACGGGGTAAACCAGTCGAACCAGCCGGTCAACTTTGGCTGGCCGTTTACTCCCGCCGCCCAAACGTTACTCGAATTAGCCACAAACCAATAACCGGTTGACAGAGGTGTCCCGGGAATCCAGCCGTCATGCTGCTGCTCATAGCTGACTTCCGCCCGCACCAATTGGCTTAGCTGATTGGCACAGGCCGTCGATCGGGCCTGATCGCGCGCCTTTCTTAGAGACGGCAAAAGAATGCTGATCAACAGGGCAATGATCGCAACCACCACCAATACTTCGATAAGCGTGAAACCCCAAAACCGACAGGGCAGCACCTTCGTGACCTTATTTCGATCATTTGCATATTCGCTCCCACTAATCTCCATAATTTACCTCCTGGTCACACTTTGCACATCGTGTCGTACCCGTTATCCCTCGCCAGTAATTCATCACAACCAGAGAACCACAATGCGGGCAATTGTATGCCGGCACCAGACTCTTGTTCCCGCATTTACTACAAATCAGGGGTGGTGCAGGATCCCCAAGTTTCGGAACAATGCTCTCAACTTGACCACAGTCTTCCGTCAAACACACCCAGGGAGATGAAAGTGGTTTATCCCCCTCTGTCCATGTGGCATGGACAATATAAACACCAACTACCACTACCAGCCCAATAGCGACATATATCACCCAAGGTGGGAATTTGAAACTGCCTTCGTCATCGGAAAACTGAATTTTGACCATCTCCACACTCCCTTAATGGGATGCAACCTGCTCTAATATGTATCTTCTGAGACATTACGGCCGAACTATTACATAACCTACAATCATTCTAGCATCTTTAACCGATTTTTGACATATTGCAGCGGCACAAATAGCATTGTGGGGTACAATTACGGCCCAGATGTGTGATAGTCAAGGATAATACAATGGGGCTTTTAATATTTTATCTACTCTTGGCTTTAGGCGTTTCATTTCTTTGCTCGCTGACCGAAGCGGTTATCCTCTCTATACCTCGCTCCCATGTAGCTCTATTGGCCAAGGAAAATCGAACCAGCGGCCGCATGCTGGAATCCATGAAAAAGAAGATCGACCGTCCACTGGCCGCTATCCTGACTCTCAATACCATCGCCCACACCGTTGGCGCCGCCGGCGTCGGCGCCCAGGCCCTGGCCCTATTCGGCAGCGAATGGGTGGCGGTAACCAGTGCTATTCTAACCATCCTGATCCTGGTTTTTTCCGAGATCATTCCCAAAACTCTGGGGGCCGTTTATTGTACCAAACTCGCCGGCCTTACCGCCTATATCATTATAGTCATGATCATCTTGACTTATCCCCTGGTGGTCGTATTCCAGGGATTTTCCCGTATTCTGGCCTCTCGGGTGAAAAAGAGTCGGCTTACCCGCGAGGAAGTTGCCTTGATCGCCGAACTCGGTCAGGCCGAGGGTGCCCTTCAGGAAAAGGAATACCACGTAATTCACAACCT
>CP070790.1:63972-67452 GCA_020346805.1 Planctomycetota bacterium | reverse complement strand
TTGCTCTTTCTACTGCGAAGGACTCAGTTCCCCAAGCCCTGTCTGAACATGAAAATCCTTGCAAGCTTAGCGGTCAACAGCCAAAACCGGATTGGGGGCCTGAAAATGCGCTTTAAAACCGATCACCTGGCGGCATGTGGTTTTTTATTTACATCAATCCTATCCGACCTTCAGTAGGTTACTAGTATATCACATAGGCGGCGCCCGATAATATAACCCTTAATCAATGAACAAGTTAATGACTGTTTTTTTTAGCCCCAATAAATGCTCATTCGTTCTTTTCCGGTGACCTTCTCCAACACATCCCCTTGGATATACGGACTGTTGTAGCAGCACAACGAAAGTATTAAGCTCATATTTTGTAACTCCTTAAACTAATAATTGAGCCTACGGACGATTTGTTTGTGTTGATGAAAAACAACATCGCAGTACATATCCTATTGATACACATATTAATCCGTTCATGCCCAAACGTCTGTAAGCTCTTGACGATTCGAAAGATCCATCTTCTTTCGCCATCGTCGGTTTTTTATCTGGTATTGGCATCGCCATTGCAACAACAATAGGCCGTGATGACCCATAGCCATCTTGCCAGACAAGGTGAGGTAGGGTCGATAACTTATAACAATTCACCAAGGCCCTTTTGTTTTGGGGGAGAAGACATGGACGAAGGAACTTTTCAAAAGAAACTGGGTGAGCTGGTAGCTGAGATCAACAGTATGCCGCAAGCCGAACGCCAGAAACTCACCGTCCTGGCGGAACAAACCAAACAACGACATCAGGAACTGAAAAAAACCGTTAATGGCTTGCACGAAAACCTCGATTTTCTCCGCTTATCCATAAAATATTTATTGTTCGACCTGGAAGCTACTCGAAGAGAAAACAACTACCTAAGAAAGATGTTGGAGGAAGGCTCGGGCAAATAAGGCCCGCCGCGACCGGCCCGGATAACTCACAAATAATTACCGTGAGGGGAATAGGAGCAGTTACTTAGAGTTACATTGCGAGAGCGTGGTGGAATAACGTCCGATCGGTTAAAAACAAAGCCGGTCGGACGTTACATTTTATCTCAAACGCCGGCAACCGAGATTTATCGACACCACGTGAACCAAATCACTCGGGTCGCTTACCCAAAAATTCGCCTTAGCTGCGAATATGTGATACAGTGTGCAGTTGGTCATAGATTTATTTGTGCCATCCATAAGGCAGAAGATGAAAAAATACACTGGTTCAGCTTCGATGTTTGGTGCCGGTAGGGGACGCAGGCAGGTACGTATTCTTTTCACTTGTGCCGGGCGTAGAGTCGAACTGATCCGCGCCTTTATGCGGGCGGCATCCCCCCTCGGTATCAAGATCGTCGTCCATACCGCTGATGCTGATCCCTCTTTTGCCGCCTCATGTATCGCCCATCACACCCATCTGGTACCCACAGTCGATTCTCCCGGCTATATCCCTGCTTTGCTCAAAATAGTAGAAAAAAATAAAATCGATTTGTTAATCCCTCTGATTGATACCGAATTGTACAAACTGGCTCGGGCACGTGAGAAATTTGCCCGACTTAGTTGTGCGGCCATTATATCGTCGCCTCGCGTGGTGAAGATTTGTCAGGATAAATTATTGGCCTATGATTTTCTCGCCCGCAACGGCATCGATACACCGAAAACATGGTCCTACCAGCAAATATTGAACCAACACCGTTACAAATTTCCTTATTTCCTCAAACCTCGAAAAGGAAGCGCCAGCAAGGGAAATTTTATCCTACATAATAAAACGGATCTGCATACCCTGGCCCCCAGGGTACCCGATGCCATCGTTCAGGAATTCGTACCCGGTGACGAGCATACCCTTGATGTTTATACCGGCCTGGACGGCCGACCTAGAAGCGTCGTCCCCAGAAAACGCGTCGAGGTACGCGGCGGTGAAGTAACCAGGGCTTTGACCGTTAATCATCCCGGTATTATTGAAACCGGTTTCAAGGTTGCTGAGGCATTGGGTGAATGTGTCGGCGTAATTACTATTCAATTGTTTCTTGCCTTTGACGGGAGAATTCGCGTTATTGAAATAAATCCCCGCTTCGGTGGTGGGGTGCCTTTGGCTATCAGGGCCGGGGCCAACTTTCCCAAGTGGATCCTGGCCGAATGGTTGGGGCGTAAACCACGTATCCGGGAGGTCAATTTCAAAGCCGGTTTGATGATGTTGCGATATCATCAGGCTTTCTTCAAACAAACCAAAGCGACAAAAACTCAAGGCCGACGAACTTAAGGGACTAAGTTCAAGCATGTCTACAGTACAAATCTCCGATGTCCGTGTGGTGGTATTCGATCTGGACGATACCCTTTATCCGGAAAGATCTTTCGCCTTCAGCGGATTTGATGCAGTTGCTCATTGGCTGCAAGAACGGATGGATTGTCCCATGGATCCTGCCGCCAGGATGCGCGAGTTATTCGATACTCATGATCGCTCCCATGTGTTTGATACTTTGCTGGCCGAGCTGGGATGTGATCGGCCAAAACAAATGGTAAAGGACATGATTTGTGTTTATAGAACGCACAAACCCCTCATCAAACTCTACGATGATGCGGATAGGATCCTAAGTCGATTGGCGGGCCGGTTTCACCTAGCCGTCATCAGCGACGGCCCAGCCAATGTTCAGCAAAACAAAATCGATGCCCTAGGGCTTCAACAACGAATTGACCGGATCGTATTGACCGATATCTGGGGACCGACCTTCTGGAAACCTCATCCCCGAGCGTATCTGGAAATTGAACGAATCTGGGATTATCGGGATTCATCCTGTCTTTATATCGCCGATAATGCTGAGAAAGATTTTAAAGCCCCGCTAAAGCTTGGATGGCAGACCATACAAATTCGACGCCCCGATGGTGTCTATGCCCACACCATTGCGACGACTGGTTCTGAGCCCCATCAAGTCATCACTACTCTGGACCAAGTTAACCTAACATCAA
The DNA here is from genome assembly GCA_020346805.1 of Planctomycetota bacterium. GTDB lineage: Bacteria > Planctomycetota > Phycisphaerae > UBA1845 > PWPN01. The sequence goes on along the minus strand of CP070790.1, from coordinate 64,486 downwards.
GATAGTAAAAGATTTATACACAAATACCTCTTGGCCGGCACATAGGCCGAATCACTCAAAAACACTCCCCGGACAGGCCTCACAAACTCAACATCAAAAAGTTCTGATTAAAAACCACCGGTTTGCGGAGAACTTTTGATTCAAACGAACGATACAGTTGGTAGAAGCTCAGTGAGGGGATATTTTCATATGATCAGCGAGGGTCTGCTCTCAATACCGTTCTCGTTGAATGCCGATAAGTACTAGTCTAGAGGGTCTCTAGGGCACTGCGCTGGCAACGGATTGGGAGGCACAACGAGAAAAAACGCCCTTTTCCCCACTGATATGGCCCTTAATCGGGCCATGGCGGGGGGGGGCATAGTGCAGACTTGGTGTGTGAACGAATGTCTACATGACTGTAAGCTATGTACGGCAGGTGCTCATGCGTTTATCCGGCATCTTGATAGCGGTAATTCGTACAGTAGGACTTATGGCAGTTATAGTATGGCCATGCTCCGGGTGCGTGTCCGTATGG
>CP070790.1:61011-63872 GCA_020346805.1 Planctomycetota bacterium | reverse complement strand
GTTAACGGCAACTTCAAGATCGACAGTGCCATTCAGATCATGGCCAAACCCAGTATGATGGATCCTGAAGGCGGCGGACCGGCTCCGATGCACGATCATGGTGGAGAAAAACACTCCCCTACACAGGCTCGGCATAAGACTGATGCCGCCCAGCGCCACGACACGGAAAAGCACGAGATTAAAAGTCTCGATGTTCCAGACTCCTTCCTGACGCAACTTCGATCTATCTTTTCCGCGTACTTCCGACTACAAACCGCCTTGAGTCTGGATAAGCTTAAAGACGCTCAGAAATCCTCGAAAGATGTGGTCAAAGTCCTTGAAGGCATAGACATGACAATGTTGAAAGGCCAGGCCCGTAGGCTATGGATTAAAGAGACCGGCAGTATTCGCAAATCGGCCACTGACATCACAACAGTGAATGACATCAAAAAAGCGCGATCCAGTTTTGCGTTGCTTTCTGAATCGATGATCGCTGTGGCCAGGCAATTCGGTGTCGGCAAGCAACCCGTATATCGACTTCACTGTCCCATGGCATTCAACAATCGGGGTGCGGATTGGCTGCAGGATAAAAAACAGACGGCGAACCCATACTTTGGATCGGCCATGTTCCGTTGCGGTTCGATAAAAGAAACCTTTGGGAAAACTCCCGCCGAGAAGTCCAAGGGAGGCAAAGGTGACCAATAATCAAACTCCACAACTGGGAAAATCCCCATCGTGGATCGATAAGATCATCCGTTTCTGCCTGGAAAACAAGCTGGTTGTGTGGCTGTTAGTGATCTTCATCATCTGTTGGGGCCTGATGACCGCACCGTTCGATTGGGAGCTGGGCGGTTTGCCCCGCGATCCGGTTCCCGTCGATGCCATTCCCGATATCGGCGAAAACCAGCAGATTGTATTCACTGAATGGATGGGCCGTTCTCCGCAGGATGTGGAGGATCAAATCAGCTATCCCCTGACGGTATCCCTGCTAGGCGTGCCGGGAGTCAGGACCATACGCAGTTACTCCCTGTTCGGGTTTTCAATGGTTTTGATCATCTTTCAGGATGAGGTGGAGTTTTACTGGTCGCGAACCCGAATACTGGAAAAACTCAACAGTTTACCGGCGGGCACATTGCCGGAGGGCGTACAGCCCGCCCTGGGTCCGGATGCAACGGCGCTGGGGCAGGTCTTCTGGTACACCCTGGAAGGCCAGGATGAGAACGGCAATCCGACCGGTTGCTGGGATCTGCATGAGCTGCGTACCATTCAGGACTGGTACGTTCGCTATTATCTCCTTGCCGCGGAGGGTATTTCTGAAGTCGCTTCGGTGGGCGGCTTTGTTCAGGAATACCAGATCGACGTGGATCCCGATGCCATGCGGGCCCACAACGTTTCGCTCGATGAGGTTTTCATGGCCGTCAAGCAGGCCAACATCGACGTCGGGGCACGCACTATCGAAGTCAACAAGGTGGAATACGTCATTCGCGGCCTGGGATTCCTGAAAGAACTCAGCGATCTCGAAGATGCGGTGGTCAAGGTAAACAACAATATTCCTATCTACGTCAAGAATGTGGCTAACGTTACCCTGGGTCCCGCACTTCGCCGGGGAGTACTGGACAAGGCCGGTGCAGAAGTAGTGGGGGGGGTAGTGGTTGTACGCTATGGGGATAATCCTTTGGCCGCCATCAAGAACATCAAGAAGAAGATCGCAGAGATCTCGCCGGGCTTGCCGCGAAAGACACTACCCGATGGAACGGTCAGTCAGGTTAAAATCGTTCCTTTTTACGATCGTACGGGGTTGATATATGAAACGCTGGGGACGCTCAGCTATGCTTTGATGCAGCAAATCCTGGTCACGGTTATCGTGGTTGTGGTCATGGTCCGCCACCTGCGCAGTTCCATTCTGATCTCGGGATTGCTGCCTTTGGCGGTGTTGATGTGCTTTATCGCCATGAAGATGGTGGGTGTGGATGCCAATATTGTTGCCCTATCGGGTATCGCTATCGCCATCGGTACTATTGTCGACATGGGGGTCATTGTTTGCGAGAACATCCTAAAGCATTTGGATGAAGCAGGTCCTGACGAGGATAAGCTCGAAGTAATTTACCGTGCCTCAAGTGAAGTTGGCGGTGCGGTGTTGACAGCGGTCTCCACCACCGTGGTCAGCTTTCTGCCCGTTTTCACCATGGAAGCGGCGGAGGGGAAACTCTTTAAACCGCTGGCATTTACCAAGACCTTCGTTCTGATCTCCTCGGTTATTGTGGCTTTGACCATTATACCTCCTGCGGCCCATATTCTATTTACGCGAACCCGATCGCAGGGCAAGCTGCTTCGTAAGGTTCTTTATTGCGCTCTGATAGCTGCGGGCCTAGTGTTGATGGCAACCCTCGGTTGGTGGTGGGCCGGCGGGCTGCTGATTCTCATTGGCGCTTATCAGCTGGTTGAACCGCTGCTGCCGACGATTATCAGGAAGGTCACTCCTTGGATCGCCAATGCTATCGTCGTCGCTGCGGTGGCCGTTATTCTTGCCGGGGTCTGGCTTCCCATCGGACCGGAAAAGGGAATGATTCGCAATCTGATCCTGGTGGTAGGGGCCCTGGGAGGTTTGCTGCTTCTATTCCAGCTATTTCAGTTCGCATACCCATACATCCTGAGCTGGTCATTGAAAAACAAGAAGGTATTTCTCCTGTTACCTTTAATTATAGTTCTGGCCGGCGGTATGGTTTGGCTTGGTTTCGATGGGATATTTGGCTGGCTGCCGGATAGCATACAGAAATCCAAACCCGGTATATACCTTGCCAAGACATTCCCCGGACTGGGGAAGGAGTTTATGCCTCCACTCGACGAAGGCTCCTACCTGTACATGCCGGTAACCATGCCCC
>CP070790.1:54364-60911 GCA_020346805.1 Planctomycetota bacterium | reverse complement strand
GCCGGCGAGAATTCCGGCCGGGCATTGGCGAACTGCGAGCTAAGCTCATCCGCATGGCTGAATGCAGAGAGAATAAGAAACGATGTGGCGATAAGGATCAGGATCAAACGTTTCATGATGAAGACTCCATTTTGTCGGCGTATATTATTTGATTGTCGATTATGATCGTGCACTATCAGACAAAAGTCCAGCCGTATGCCCTTTACCAATATCACCGGTATTGTGTGGTGTTTTTGTGGTGGGTGAGGTTTCGATATCGCAGGTTCCGTCGGATTGATGGGTGCCAAACAAACCGGTGTTCCCGTTTCAGATGGCATCGAAGCCGTCAAAGGAAATTCCCGTGAATGTCCGGATTAACAGGACGCAGATGCAGGTGAAGAAGAGGTTTCGTCGATGCATTAAAATCATGTATGACACTCTGTTTTTCGGCGCGGTCGATTTTTTTGTCGGTAGTTCTATAATATGTTTATAGAATGTATCGGGAGCAGGGGATTTGACCACGCCCTGTGGCTTGGGAGTTTGGCGTATAACTTCATAAGTTACAGTGTGTAGTGGCACTTGAACCGGTTATGTGATATCGCGTAAAATAGTATATTGGCAGTTTCTGAAAGGGACGGGACTGCACCTTGCCGACTTATTGATATGGTCCAGCCCGAGGTCATTCCGGATTTGCTCGGGATACATTATTTTGGAATTGGTTAGTCGATGCTAGCAAAGCGAATTATCCCCTGTCTTGATGTTCATGCCGGCCGAGTGGTCAAGGGGGTGAATTTCGTCAATCTTCGGGATGCCGGGGATCCGGTTGAAATCTCCCAGCGGTACGAGCAGGAGGGTGCCGACGAGGTGGTATTTCTGGATATCACCGCCAGCCACGAGGAGCGTGATATCATGCTTGAGGTGGTGGCTCATACGGCAGAACAGGTATTTATGCCCCTGACGGTTGGAGGCGGGATCCGGACGCTGGAGGATATTCGCGACTTGCTTAATGCCGGTGCCGACAAGGTTTCGATAAATTCAGCGGCGGTCAAGGATCCGCAATTCGTGCGGTGGGCGGCGGAACGTTTCGGCAAGCAGTGTATTGTGGTTAACATAGATCCCAAACGGGTGCGAGTGAACGGTCGGGAATTCTGGGATGTGCATATTCATGGTGGGCGAATCCCGACGGGATTGGAGGCGGTTCCCTGGGCCCGGCAGGTTGAACAACTGGGGGCGGGTGAGATCGTATTAACCTGTATGGATGCCGACGGGACGCAAAACGGTTATGATCTTGAAATTACGCGGGCGGTTTCCGAGGCGGTTGGTATTCCGGTGGTTGCCTCCGGCGGTGCGGGTCGCCCCGAACATCTGGCCGACGCGGTGACCATCGGTAAAGCGGATGCCGTCCTGGCGGCAAGCATTTTTCATTTTGGGACGTATACGATTGGTGAGACCAAACAACTTATGGCCGATCGGGGTATTCCCGTTCGACTGTGATTTATTTTTAATCGGCATATTGGAGTCGAAGCAATGGCAGATACACAAGCGAAAGTAGGCAGGCAAGTAGAGGCTGAAATCAAGGACCAAGCTGATGTTGAGCCGTTGGAGGATGTGAAAGAATCCACGAAGGCTGAGCCGCGAATTCATAAATACCTTAATTACGTTACCGAACTGAAGGCGTCGGACCTGCATTTCAAGTCCGGTGCCCGGGTACACATTCGGCACAAGGCCATACTCCGTCCACTTAAAGGTCCTCCGATGAGCGCTGAGGAGGTGGAGGAAATTTGGTTGGAGATAATGAACGACCATCAGAAGAAGCAGTTGGCTGAGAAAGGGGCCACCGACTTTGCCTATCAGCTGAAGGACCGTTTTCGAGTAAATGCTTTTCGTCAGCGAGGGACGTTGAGTGTGGCGGCCCGGCGGGTTAACGCGGAAGTATTGAACTTTGACGATCTGCATTTGCCAAAATCCATTTACAAGATTACGGAATACCATCAGGGTATGGTATTGTTGGCGGGGATAACCGGTTCGGGCAAATCGACGACTATTGCCGCGGCCCTCGATTACATTAACGCCCATCGGGCCTGCCATATTGTGACCATTGAAGATCCGATTGAATATCTGTTTGAAGACAAGAAAGCCTTGATCAATCAGCGTGAGGTCCACGTTGATGTCGACAGTTTTGGGGATGCCTTGAAATACTTGATGCGTGAAGATCCGGACGTGGTGCTGATTGGAGAGATGCGTGACGAGGAAACATTTATGGCGGCCTTGAATGCCGCCGAAACCGGACACCTGGTGTTTGGAACGGTTCACGCCTCGAGTAGTCCTCAGACCATTAACCGTATTCTCGACTTATTGCCGGAGGCTTCTCGCGATCTGATTCGACAGACGATGGCCTATAACCTGCAGGCGATTATTTGCCAAAAATTGTTGCCGACCATCAAGCCCGGTCTGGCTCGGGTGCCGACGGTGGAGATCATGTTTGCCAATCCCACGGTTCGCAAGTTGATTGACGAGAAACGGGAAGACGAGCTGCCCAAGGTAATTCGCATGTCTCAGCAGGAGGGGATGCTGGACATGAACGAGTGCCTGAAGAATCTGGTTGAGAATGAGTTTATTGAAACGGATGTAGCTTATGCTAATTCGCCCAACCCGCAGGAGTTGAAGATGAGACTGAAGGGCATCTCTGCCGGTGGCGCCACCGGCGGAATTCTCGGATAGTATTTTGTTGGATGACGTTTAATAGGAGCATCCATGTTTAAGAACAAGTCCATATTGTTTTTTCTTGCCGCCGGCTTGATGTGGGGTTTTTTATTTGTGCCGGCGGTAGCATTGGCTGCGGATCCGCTGGCAGAACTGCCCAAACCCGGGGGATACACCAGTTGGATTCGCATCGTGTTTATATTGGTTACACTGTTTGGTTGGTGGTCTTTTTGTGAATGGGTTGATAAGGACACGCAGCATCTTCGCCGATTGAATCGTGAGATGTGGAACGGCATCATCCTGGGAGGTGGTGCAGTTGGCTTTGCGATCATGTTGCTGCTGCCTTGGAGTACCACGGGATTATTTGTGGCCGGTTTTGCCCTGTGGTTTGTGATTACGGTAGGTGTTTGTTGTGTGTACGTGGTTATTCGTAATGGTTATGTGGAAGCTAATGTCCGCGTATTCACACCGGCGCATATTAAGGGTTGGCTGTTGAGTCTGGGGAAGCAAAAAAGCAAGGTACTGGATGCGGTGGAGCGGGTACGAATCAATAGCAGCAAGGGAGAAAAAGTTGCCGTTCCCACCGAACCCGAGCAGATTAAAGCCTACGAAGCCGCCCAAAATCTGCTTTTTGATGCCCTTTGGCGTCGGGCTACGGATGTTGAGTTGCTGGTAGGCAGTAGTGCCTCGGAATTGCGTTATCGCATTGATGGTGTTTTGACTCTTCAGGACGATCTACTGAGTAGGGAAGAGTCTGAGGGAGCACTGAATTTTATTAAAAATGCCGCGAGTCTTGATATCGAGGAAAAGCGCCGGCCGCAAGCAGGGGAGGTCAGGTGTGCAATCAGTGGCGTTGGGGGCGGTATGACGGAGATAGAGGTTCAGTCGAGTGGTACCACCAAGCACGAAAAACTTGCCATGCGGATTGTGGGGGATGAAAACCGGCTCCGAGTGAACGATCTGGGGATGCCCGCTAAACAGGTAGAGTTATTTGAGAAACTTATCAATGAATCCAAAGGCCTGATGGTGGTGAGCGGACCGCGTCGCAGCGGGATTACCACCACTCTCTACGCCGCCCTCCGTCAACATGATGCGTTTATGCAGAACCTGTTGACCCTGGAGATTCAACCGCTGATGGATATGGAGAATATCACCCAGCACGTTTATGATTCTACCAAGCATGAAGCCAGTTATGCACGACAGCTTCAGACGGTGCTGCGGCGTGAGCCGGATGTAGTTATGGTCAGTGATTGTATGGATCGCGAAACCGCTCACCTGGCGGTCACTGCCGGTATGATCAAGAAAATATATATGGGTATACAGGCCAGAGACAGTTTTGAAGCCCTTAAGAAACTGGTCAGTCTGGCTGGTGATATGGATACGGTTGCGGATTCGTTATTGGCGGTGTGTTGTCAGCGTTTGGTTCGCAAACTCTGTATAGCCTGTCGGCAAGCGTACCGGCCGGATCGGCAACTGCTGAAAAAGGCCAATATACCGGTGGATAAGATAGAGCATTTTTATCGCACCCCACCGGAGGGGCTTGTGGATTCAAAAGGCAATCCCGTCCTTTGTTCGAACTGCCAGGGCAGCGGGTACTTCGGCCGAACGGGGGTGTTTGAAATTCTTTATATTGATGATGATATACGTGAGTCGATTCGTAAAGGCCAACCGGTGAACGCTATCAGAGCCCAGGCGCGAAAGAACGGTATGCATTATCTTCAGGAAGTGGGTCTGCAGAAAGTTATTGAGGGTACCACCAGTATGAACGAAGTACTGCGAGCCCTTCGAAGTAATGATGGTGATACGGTTAAGAAGGCTGCCAGTTTGCCTAAGAAAGAAGGGTAATTCAGGATGTGGTTCTCGCTATTTGTTGTTGTATTGGTTTTAGCGATTACATTTTACCAGGGATTACAAGGTTTATTCAGCGCCTTAATCTCTTGTATACTGACCATTTTGTCGGCGGGGCTGGCCTTTGGTTTTTATGAAGATATTTATTTCGCCAAACTCATTGAGTATCAGCCGGATCACGGGAGGGCGATAGCTCTGCTGGCGGTATTTATTCTCACCTTGTTGGTTTTACGATTGTTGACCGATCAGTTGATAGTGGGGAATATGCATTTTCCCATTTATGTAGATCGGGCCGTTGGGGGACTGTTGGGATTCGTTACCGCCATGATTATTGTCGGTATGCTGGCCATCGGTTTTCAGATGCTTCCTTTTGGCTCACGAATTTTAGGTTTCAGCAGATACGCGCTTATCGATACCGAAAAGAACGAGGTGATTCCCTTGGATGATCCTACGGTAGAGGAAACGGTTACCCGGGCTTCGATCAAGGATTGGAGTAAGGTCAAGCGGGAACGCCAGAGTCTTTGGTTTGCACCTGATGCTTTTGCTGCCGGTCTGGTTTCGCATCTTTCTAATAACTCCTTAGCCGGCCGGAATCGCCTGAAAGCGGTTTATCCTGATTTTATCGATAGTCTGCATCGAGCCCGGGCCGGTCAATCACCCGGCTCACGGATGACGGTGGAACCTGAATCTCTTCGTATTAAGGATTATCGGGATTTGAAGCCCGGTGAGTTGTACGTTCCTGAGCGGTTCAAGGATGCGGGCAAGGATATGATTAAGTTCGTCAAACGGGCCGAAGATCCGGAAGTGGGCATGAAACGGATTGCTATTAGTGCGGTAGTCAGAAGCAAGGCGCAGGATAGCGATAATGTCCACCGCTTTACTACCGAACAGGTGCGCCTGTTAGCTATCGATCGCAAAGGCGGCGATCCCAAGGAGTATTTCCTTTCGGGGATAAACGCGGCGGCCGAGGAAGTTCGCTATCGGCTGGTACAGTTATATCGTGGCGAAGGTATTGTCCGAGAATCAAAAGAGGGCAATCCTGAGTTTACTTTTGTTTTTGAAGTTCCGGATAAGGCGGAGTTCACGCCCCTATATCTCGAATATAAGCTGAACGCCCGGGCGGAAATCAGGCCTTCGCAAGGCGTTAGCAATCAACCATCGAAAGCGAGCAAGGCTTCAGACGAGGGCAGCAAAAAGAAGAAACAAAATACCGTTTCCAAGAAAAGCAAGTCTGAGAAAAAGACGTCCCCAAAAACCAGACCCAGGCGGGATCGGGTTTCCGGGATCGGGGCATCGCAGAAAGAGTCACAATTTTCCGACAAACTACCCTTTCAACGGGCATTGACCGACTACAACGGCAGTGATATCGATGTGGGTAGCGGGGTGATTCGAGGGGGGCGGGTCATCGCCCAACTGGATAATGATTGGCAGCCGCGGCAAGGTAATAATGCACCGATCGAGACGTTCGAGGTGCCTGAGGGAAAGCGTTTGCTGCAGTTAAGCGTGGAGAAACTTAATCCACTGAGTTGGTTGGGGCAAATTATGGGCGGGGCGGTCGATAAAATCGGTAATATTTATCTCATCGATGCTGCGGGTAAAAACTACAGGCCGGTTGGTGTTTATGCGATTGCCAGTGTAAGCGGTCGGCAGTATTTCGAATTAATATATCTGGATGAGATATCGCGAGGGATGGCCCGCCTGCCCAAGTTCACTCGGATCAAGAAGAATAATTTGCGAGGCGACTATTCTTATTATTTCCTTTTCCATGTTCCTCCGGGAACACGTCCGGCGACATTAAACACCGGTCGAAACAATATCGATCTCAAACCTCTGAATCTTGTGGCCCGGTGATGATTTTTTGATAACGTCCTCAGATTATCGACCAAATATATTATTCGGTTTTGGTGGGAGTGCCAGATTCGTTACTCTGGGGCGTTTTTTTCCATAGTCGACTGAGGGATCCTTTTGATGGAGAAGCAGTTTCTTCAATTGTTATGTGGTCGCTGGCTAATTTCCT
>CP070790.1:51396-54264 GCA_020346805.1 Planctomycetota bacterium | reverse complement strand
GTTGTTTTCGATTCGTTGGTTGAGGCCTATCAGGCGTTCGGCTAATTCATTTGCTTCCCCGTTGTAGAAAAAATCATCTGTTATTGATTTGTCGTCTGAACAAAGGATTTCCGGATAGGCCAGGCGTCGCGGCAGCAGGGGATAAGCGCCGGCGGCAATGGCTTCGGCGACGCTGATGCCGAAGAATTCGTGATTGGCGGTTGAAACGATGATGTCCGCTTCGCTCAAGGCGGCTTCGTACTCCTGTCTGGATTCCTGATAGCCCCAACGGTCGATATGGTCGCGAAGTTCTTGCTGAGCCTTCTCAAATACCGGTGGGATCTCACGGAACCTTTCGCCGATCACACTGACGCGGAAGTCAATGTTCTGCGATTTCAAAATCCGCAGCGCTTCAAAGAGCATCTCCGGATTTTTGTCGTGTTCCCAACGTGCCGCCCAAAGTATTCGCATGGGTCCCGGTCTTCGCGGGCCGCGGGTGGGAAATTCGTCGATGCCCGGCGGTTGGATGCTGGATTTGTTGTGGATTTTTTCAATGGCATCAATCGGCTGATGATCCGGCATCTTCTTCAAAAAGTCCGGCAGGGCATTAAGAAACGAGTCACGATGATAGGCCGAATTGAACCATACCCTGTCAGCCGCCAGGGCGGTGGTGATATTGGTCAGCACATAGTGATAGTCCCGTTCGTCTTCGTGCCGAACCGGATAGGTCAATTGATTTTCGTGAAAGTAGACCACGCCTGGTAATTGCTGAACGGCCGAAGGGGCCAGACCCCGAAACTCCGCCAGGTTCAGCATGTCCGAGCACAATAATACGTCCCATTTTTGGCCCGACTCGACCAGCTTATTCACCTCGTCGGTCATGGTGATGGCCGCGTGCCGCATTCGCCATTTCCATTTGTAGGCCGGCAGGCTGATGATCGTAAATTCGTGTTTGCTGTGCGCGGACCAGCCTTTAATAAACGCCTGGTGGCTGCCACCGTAGTATGGTTCGAGGGCTAGAAGTTTCATGGTTGTTTTTGCATGCCCCTTTTGGTCAACAATGCATTTAGATTCCTGCGAGCTCTTTTGTCGTTGGGGTAGTTTTCCAGTTCCCTGCCATACTCTTTTTTGGCCTCTTCGATCATTCCCCGGTCGCGTAGCAAGTCACCCAGAAAACGGTGGGCGCCTGGGTAATCGGGTCTGAACTCCAGCAGTTTGTAGAGTTGCCGGCAGGCCTTTTCCAACTCACCCTTATTACCCAGGGCGACGGCGAGATTCTTATACGCATCGCAATAGTCGTGCCGAATCCCGAGGGCCTTCTGGTAGTGCACGATCGCCTAATCATATTTCCCCTCCAATACCAGCATGTTGCCGTAGTGAATGTGGGCCTCCGGGTAGCCAGGTCTTATTTCTATCGCTCTTTCATAATGTCCCTTGGCTTCCTTGAAATGCTTGTCTGCTTCGGCTTTTTTTCCTTTTTGAAGTTCTGACTCGCCCTTTCTTACCAAAGCGTTACCGAAGTTAACGTGCGGCCGGGCGTGGTTGGGCGACTTTTTGACCGCGTCACCCCATGCATGGAAGCGATCCCGGTAAATGTGATTGCGGTAGACGGTGGTAATCAGTAATAAGGTGGCGACGATCGCAACAACTGAGGCCTGCTTGTTTATGGATATGCGATGCCGGATTCGGCATAATACTTCAGCAAGTATCAAAGCCACCCCGATGCTGGGCAAGTAAGTCTTGTACTCCACAAAAAGTTCAATCTGAGGCAGGGCGGCATAGGGTATCAATGCCACATAGAACCAGAAAAAACCGATAGCCCCAAGGGTATAACCCCGAAGGGCGGCAACGATGGCCAAAACGAAAAGAATAGCGTGTAGACCGATGGCAATAATCGAACCGTGATGCAGCAGGTGGGTGGACAACTCAAATCCATGATCGATACAGCTCCACATCGGCAGCGGTAAAAGCAACAGTTTCCAATAATGAAAGAACACCCTCGCCTCGGTAAGAAAATGATACCACGGTCCCCAGGGAGTCTCGGGACCAAAATGATGTACGGTCATCGTCGCCGGGTCAAACAACCCGCGTATCCAGAGAAAAAAGAACATGCCGATTACGCATACCATACCCCCGGGGATCAGCACCGCCAGATAGCGCAACAATGCCCGTCGATTAGTTGCGCGCAGGCAAAACTCAATGGCAAGAATGGCAAAGGGCAGGACTACCCCCAGATTTTTTGACCGAAAGCTAAACCAGTAGAGTACCGGAATGATGGCAACCAGAAAGATACGCTGCCAAGGCCAGGGAGAAATCTTTTTATCACTTTTATCTTTGGCAGTGTCGGCCCGGAGCTTTTGGAATTGGGGGTAATAGCGCACCCGCAGGTAGCTGAGGATGGCCAGCAGATAAAACATGGTGGCCAAAGATCCGCGCCGTTGAATGATATAAGCTACGCTGCTGGCGGCTATGGGATGGACGGCAAACAAGGTAGCCGCCGCCAGCGGAATGAAAATCCCCGGTTCTTCATCCGGTTTCAAATAGCCTAGGAACGAGCGCACCAGAATATACAACAAACAGGCGTTGAGGGCGTGAATGATAATGTTAAAAACCAGAAAAGTGGTTATGTCGAAACCATCCAGACCGATGGCGGTGTTGAATTTGTAGTTGAGGGCAAAGGTTAGAAAGGCAAATGGGGCATCCGGATTTAATTTCCCTTCCCAGAATAGCTTGATGATTTTGTTGACATTAACGGTATCTTCCGGATTATCGATAAGAGGCAGGCGGGAATCGAAAATAAATTCCTCATGGTCGGCATTAAGGTAGGCAGTGGAGACGATGAAAAACAGAAAAATAAAGGGCAATACTCGATGCCAAAACGTCTGTGCG
>CP070790.1:47877-51296 GCA_020346805.1 Planctomycetota bacterium | reverse complement strand
ATTAAACGATGTTGTTCACTGTGGAAGAATGCCTCATACGGATTCCACTTCAAACGTGTGCCGGATCTGGCTCAATTATTCCAAAGGAATATTGTGTCTGCCCCGCTCTCTCAGCGCATGTTTGAAGTGGAATTCGTATCACCCCGTGTTTACGAACATCAGGTGCCGATTGCTGTATGTAGTATGTGGCATGGGTTTAACCAGTTATTTTGGATAAATATATTCATATAAAGCCAATGAACCGCCAGTTTTTATACCGGCGGTTCATTGGCTTTCTGATAATTCTTAATTTGTTTTTAAGTTTACACTCGCTACGGCTATTGTCGATGCTTCTTCCCCAAACCGCGCCAAAGCGGAAGTTTCTACAGATTACGATGGACCTCGTCAAGGGTATTCGGCCAATAATTAATTTTTTGAAAAATAATCAAATTTTGTGCCAGACCGAGGGCAAAATGTACAAATATCGTAATCTGATAAGCGTAAGTTCGTTGATAATATGCATTTAGATCAAAGAATGGTTGTTTTTGATTTATTATTCAACATGTGGAGACGGATAATAGTCGTGAGTTAGTAAAAATTATTTTTTATTTTTACGACTATTTTTCAGCCTTCGCGCGGGTGTTCCGGATGGTTTGTCATTTTGGGGGCGGTGAATGTGTTTTTGTATATGAAGGAGGTTTGCGCAGCTTAGTGGGTGGATATGTTTTATGACGTAACGAAAGTGAGACAGTGGACGAGGCGGCGAGTAAGACAACCATATCGGCAACAATAAAACCCATCATCCCTCTGTTGGATTATCAGCGGGCGGATGTGCTATCGTCGGCCCGTTTCAGTTGGTGCTGCTGGTCGCGGCAAATCGGGAAGAGTTTCACCAAATCACTTCGCCGGCTGCTGAGGGGTATCGAACGCCGCCGAACGCAGATCTTTCTATCCGCCGGTGAACGCCAGAGTCGGGAGTTGATGCTCAAGGCCCAACAACATTGCCGGGCCTTGGATATTGCCGCCGGCTTTCGGGGCGACAGGTTTTTTGCCGACACCAGTTTCAAGCAGTTGATGATCGAACTGCCCAACGGGGTGCGGATCATCGGTCTGCCGGCCAACCCGCAGACAGCGCGGGGCTTTACCGGCGACGTCTTGCTGGACGAGTTCGCCATGCATCGCGAGGACCGGGATATATGGGCCTCGGTGTTTCCCACGGTGCTGCGGGGGGAGGGGGAGCTGGACGTGGCCTCCACGCCCAAAGGCCGGGACAACATCTTTGCCGAACTACAAAACAATGACACTTTCACCCGCTCCATAGTGACCCTGCAGGATGCGATCGATGCCGGCCTGGATGTCGACGTGGACCAGATCCGCCAGTCGATGAACGACGATGAGTTGTATCGGCAGGAATTTGGCTGCGAATTCCTGGATGAGTCGTCAGCGTTTTTAACCTATGAGCAGATTGCCGGCGCAGAGGACCCACTGCTGGATAAGGAATTTAAGTTGACGGCATTGGGTCTGTGCAGGGGTGACTTGTATTGTGGAGTGGATATCGGCCGGCATCGTGACCTGACGGTTATGTGGGTGGTTGAGGAAGTGGATGGCAGGTTAATTACCCGTGGGGTGCGCGAATCGTTGGGTGAGCCTTTTCGGCAACAGCATAGTGTGCTGCATGAGCTGTTATCGCAGCGTAATGTTCGCCGGTGTTGCATCGATGCGGGCGGAATGGGTATGCCGCTGGCGGAGGCGGCGGTGGAATCGTTCGGCAATACGCGGGTTGAGGCGGTGACCTTTACCGCTTCTGTCAAAGATGAAATGGCCAGCCGACTGCGAATGCGAATGGAAGACGGCACTATTCGCATACCGGTGGATGAATCAATTCGCAACGATTTTCATTCGATTCGGCGATCGGTGGTTTCGGTGGGGCCGGCGCGTTACGAGGCTCCACGATCGGGATTGGGGCATGGCGATCGTTTTTGGTCGGCATGTTTGGCGGTGCGGGCGGCAAGGTATTCGGGTGGTGTAATCGAAGCGGTGCGCGGCGAGCGATTGCGTTTTGTTAGAAAAGGAATCTGGTGAAAAATGAATGTCGAACGTCGAACTCTTCGACAGGCTCAGAGCGAGAAGTCGAAATCCAGAGCATGTAGGGCGGATTATGCCCGCCTAATTGTATGACGGGATAAAAGTCGTTTTGATATGCAAACAGAAAGCGGGTGGTGCAATGGGGATAGCAACACGTATAGTTAATGCATTTCGGCGTCGGGAAGATGGGATGCGTCGTCCTCGTCCGGGGCAGGTGATCGAGCCGATGGCCTCGTATCGCTGGAGAGATTATCCAGCCGACGGACTGACGCCCTCACAGTTGGTGACCATTTTACGGGCGGCAGATGAGGGTTCCATCGAGCAGGCCATGGCTTTATTCGAACAGATGGAAGAGAAGGACGCCCATCTATATGCGGCGGCTAATACCCGGCGGTTGGCGGTGACGGGATTAGAATGGCAGGTGGTATCGGCGGCGGATGTTAGGGACGGGGTAGATCGGTCGTCGGCCAACGAGGCGGCGGAATATTGCCGGGAGGTGCTGGCTGATATCGAGCGCTTCGACGAGGTACTGCAGCATCTGTCGTTGGCTATGGGGCGCAACATTGCCCTGGCCGAAAATGTCTGGGAATATCAGGGCGGTGAGCTGCGGTTGGTGGATTTGGTGCCGGTGGTATTCGATCGGTTGACCTTTGACGAGATGGGCAATCCGCGGGTGCTGACCAGAGATGAGCCTTACGAGGGGATGGCTCTGCCGCCGAACAAGTTTGTGGTGCATACGCCACACGCGGTTTCCGGTCATGCGATGCGAGGCGGTTTATTGCGGGTCAGTGCCCTGGCTTATCTGGGCAAACATTTTGCCCTGAAGGATTGGCTGGTGTTTGCGGAAGTTTTCGGGATGCCCTTGCGAGTGGCCCGTTACGAGCCTTCAGCCACCCCGGAAGAAAAGCGGGAGTTGTTGAGTATGCTGCAATCGCTGGGTGCGGACGCGGCGGGAATATTCAGCAAGGCGGTGGAATTGGATCTGGTTGAGGCGGGCCATGGTAAGGCCCCTCCGCCTTATGAGAAGATCTGCAACTTTTTTAATCGCGAATTGAGCAAGGCCTGGTTGGGGCAGACACTGACCGTCGAGGTGAGCGGCGGTTCGGCATTGCGTTTTTCCAGCGGGCCGCGGGTGCATAACGAGGTGCGATTGGATTTGCGGCAGGATGATCTGGTCAAGGAATCGCGAACCCTTCGGCGGGATGTTTTGGGGCCGATGGTGCGGATGCGTTTCGGCCCGGAGGCCCCGGTGCCGTTCTTCCATCGCAAGCTGGATACCCCGCGGGATCTGCGCGAATTGGCCGACGTTTTGAGTGTGGCAGTAAACGATTTGAACATGAAAGTACCGACCCAGT
>CP070790.1:37675-47777 GCA_020346805.1 Planctomycetota bacterium | reverse complement strand
CAAGACAAAAACGGGGACCAAGCCAAGCGACCGAGCCCAAATCAAGTAACACACCGCCCTGATAGAACTATTAAATTCTTTGTTTTATCATTAACAAACCACCTGGAGCAAGCCATGACTAGGATAGAGTTCACAACCTCAGTTTCAGTAGCAACGGAACAGTGGCAGTTTAAACAGGTCTGTAGGCCACCTTTTCGATTACCGTAATACCCCGTTTTATAGCCGCCGCCATTACCCAAATTTACAAACTTTGTGAATTTTCTCACATATTAAAATTTTACACATTTTTTGTGAACCTGTGCTCTTATAAGGTGTCTATAATTATATAGAGAGCGTATGCTATTACCGGACTCATCGGAGGATAATAAGACGTTAATTGGCTTCTTTCCCCTCCGGAAAGCACTCAGGTAGCCTTCGGCACCTGGTGCTTTCTTTTTACCCCTCTTTAACCCGTCGATTTGTGAAGACAAACGATCCTTTACCTCTACTATTTCCTCCTTTCAATCTTCAACCATCTCACCCAAATCTCCCTTGTCTCTATCTCTCCGTCTTCCCCTTCTTCGTTCTTGTTTTGAATTTTTGTTCTATACCGCTTGTACCCCGTTCTCAATTCTCAAATTTTCAATCTTATATCCCCAAGCCGTCTCTCAGTCCCTCCGTCATTTACCTTCTTCCAATTCTGCTTTCTTACCCTGAGTCCCGATTTATCCTCGGGATCAAAGGGTTCGACTTTTCCACTCGGAATCCCTGACTTTGCAGGGCCAGCCGCGGCGGGCCAACTAACGCGTTCCGTGTCTACCATTTCAAGGGGAACACCGGAAGTGTTATAATCCTGGATCACCAAACGTGCCCAGGGCGTATAATATGAATGCTTGCAAACTATTTGCTTATGATATAATTATCCCATGCCGCTAAATCTGACGCCAGAATATTTTGAAGCCGATCGCAAGTACCGCCAGGCCGGAAGCCCTGCAGAAAAACTGGCGGGCCTGCAGGAAATGCTCAGCACCATTCCCAAACACAAGGGCACAGAAAAAAAACAGGCCGATATCAAGCGCAGGATCAGCGAACTCAAACAGGAAATGGCCGCACCTAAAAAAAGGGGTGCCGCCGTCATCGATCCCTACCACATTGTTCCTCAAGGAGCGGGCCAAGTCATGCTCCTCGGCCTGCCCAACAGCGGAAAATCCTCTATCGTCGGAAAACTTACCAAGGCTTCGGTAAAGATCACCGATTACCCCTACGGCACTCCATTCCCGGTACCCGGGATGGCCTACTACCAGGATGCACCCATCGAACTGGTCGACCTGCCACCGGTTACACCCGAACATGTCCCCGGAAACATGGTAAACGCCCTCCGCAACACAGATATCGTAATGCTCATCATCGATCTTACCTCCAATTCCGTTCTGGAGGACGCGGAAACTTTGCTCGACATCCTGAACCAAAAGGAAATCAATATCGCTGCTGAGGACGGTAACGAGGAGTCGGAGGATATGAAGGTGGGCCCCGAAGGCTTTATCGTCTGCACCAAGGCCGATGCACCGGGGGCAGCCGATACCTTCACCGCGCTGCAGGAGTTGTGTACTGCTGCTCCAGACATGCTAAAAATCTCCGCCCATACCGGCGAAGGACTTGATGAAATGATGAAAACTCTTTTTGAGATGCTGGACGTGATCCGCATCTACTCCAAACCACCGGGCAAACCGGCGGATATGGAACAACCCTTCGTCCTGCCCGCCGGCAGTACCATCGGCGAATTGGCCCGGGCCATCCATAAGGACGTCGAAACCAATCTAAAATATGCTCGTATCTGGGGTGAACAAGTTTTCGATGGACAACAGGTTCACGGCCAACACATCCTCCACGACCGCGACATCGTCGAAATCCACGTGTAATTCCTTATCAATAACAATGCAGATAACCGGATCTTCGAGCTAATAGATATGTACTTAAGCCATTACATAATCAGGAAGCAACAAAGGGTACCAGCCCACATATTTCTCGGGGCTTTCGCTGGCAACTTCCTCTTACAATTCATGTTACAACCGTACGCGAAAACTGCCGGAAATATTCGGGCTAGTTCTTTTTCGCCACTGCTTCCTTGGGCAGCTCGATCACCGTACCGGCGGGACGAAGATTGTAATTATGAGGCACCCGCTCGCGGTTGAGCTCATACAACTCCGGCCAACGGGAAGCATCGCCCAGGAAACGCTCAGCCAAGGCCGTCCACCCCTCACTTTCTTTGACTGTATAAGCCCGATCCTTGGGCACGCTGGGGATCGGCTCGGCCATTAGTAGCGGACTGGGAGAGGCAGTGGAACCAACGGCTGATGTACCACTAACTGATGACGCCGGCAAATTGGGAATCCTAACCTTGGTACCAACCATCAGTCGGCGAGGCTCGGTACCCGGATTCGCCTTTACCAGCAACGATGTATACTTGACACTACCGTAGTATTTCTTTGCTAGGGCACTGTAAGTATCGCCGGCTTGAATTACATGCCACTTATCCTGCACCGGTGGCTGAACAGGTGCTTTGCGATCCGGTTTCTTCAATACCGTGGCTGCTGGACGACTGGTAACCTCACCGGCCGGTCTAGTCGTGGGGATCTTGGCCAATCGAGTGGTATCCGCCTCAGATCGAGCAAGTCCTCCCGGCCGGTCACCCGGTATCGGGCCCGCCAAATTCCTACTATCCGCCGGCTTCAATGCACTCCGCCGCCCGGGCCGCTGGATAGACTGTGATCGATCAGGCCCCCGTACAGGTTCCCGCCGGGCATGAGACGTCGGTTTGGCCGACAGATCCTGCACTCCTTTCTCTCCGCTCGGCCGATCCGCTGAAGGCAAGGCAGATTTGTCCTCTTGCCTAGCAACACCAGCCTTGTCACTATCCGACGTCTTCTTAGTTTCCGGTGAGTTTACATACCAGGCACCAAAACCCACCACCACCAAACCTATTCCGATTGCTAATTTAGTGTCTCGTCGCATTTTCGATCCCTCGGCGACAGGAAGGACAAAATAGAATTGTACCACACGTCGGCTAACACATGCCGACTCAGCCACATCCCTGTATTCTTTGACGAACTCAAGGCTCACCGCGCGCTGAACCTTGCCTTGAGAACGGATCAATCAAACATCAGTATAACCTAAACCCGCCATGGGTCAAGACAAATCACAACAGCAATATTAAATTAAGCGTACCCTCAAGCCGGAAAACGAAAACTCTCGACACCCAGCAAACAGTAAAAATAACGCCGCCGGACCCGACTCTGATAATATTATTCCATGTTTCCGCCGATCGGTTCCCGACTGGGATAGCCCAGACCCGCCGGATGCCAAGACATTATCTGCTCTTCCCCCAGCTTCCAGCACAAACAAACTTCCCGCCCCTGTTGCATGGAAGGGAAATAAACCAATCCCAAACGGTAATCCTTAAGTTCACAGCCGATCTTCTCCAATTCCTCATTCAACTCGGATAGATGATCGGTAATACTGGCATATTGCCGGCGAACCTCTTCGGCCTTGCAAACATTACCCTTGGCGTCAAATGCCTGACAAGCCGTATGTAACTCACGCAGCTTCTTGTAGTCGCGGACAATATCTGAAACGATTCTCCCCACCAAATTTAACGCCCGGTTGGCCTCGGATATTGTAAAATACTTTCTACGGGGAACTATCGATAATTCAGGCGAAGAAACCGCCTCGAAAGCATCCATCTGTCTAACTCCGACTTGCCGTCATAACGCTTATGGGCGTTATAACGACATTAATTGTTAATTAAATATCACCTTGTTGTGTATGCTTAACGCGCCAAAGCGACTTAGCACATCCCGGCCCGATAACCCACTGATCTTCTCGTTGAGCACAAATCATCAAATGCCAATCGCCTCTTAACCAAGTTAAGACCCCCCCTTGACGATTCCCCCGGCCGGTTTATTGTCGTGTCGCTCCTATGAATAACGTAGCATACTTCAACCTAAAAACGTCCTACTCCTTCTACAATTGAACCTACCAAACTGGATAACACAAGTCAACGCAACCACCCAAAATGCGGGAGATACCCCGAAGGACGCCTCTACAACAAAGGTACAAAAAAGTGAAATTTTGCCCATATACAATAAACATAAAGCCTCGCGCTGATTGTAATTAACTCTCCAGAGCCTAATACAAACCTTTGACAGACAGATACATGGGACAATCATATAAAATCGTACTGAAACCTATGATAGTGGCAAACAAACACATCCAAAACCGGATTTCAAACCTGTTACCTTTCCATGTTGCATGTTAGAATAGATCAGGTAAAGTGAATACGTAAGCTGGCCTATCGGCTTCTTCCTCGGGGAAATTGGCACGGGAGTAGTATATAAATGCCTTTGGTACAGCAATTGCATGTTGAAACAAGGCGCCCCACTCTTCATGCGAAAGAAACCATGGACCAGAGTTTACCCGTTAATAAAAGGCGGGCCCGCCGGCGTTGGATTATCCGAACCGGACTGATGCTCTCCTTAACTGCCTTTTTACTGTTCTTTTTTGTAACCTGGCGTCGGGATCAATTAGGCATAGATGCCAGCCTGCGCAGTTTAGACCTCCCGGTAACCATATTGCAAAATAAGATTGACACGCTGGGCTGGCTGCCGACAACACTCCCGGAACTGGGGAACAACTATTACGCCTCAGACGCAGAACGCTACTTCGCCATGAACACGACAGAACCGGTCATCATTGCCACCACCAAACCTACCCATCTGATCCTGCGGGAAGATGGGCTATGCGCCATCACTTACCATAAGGGTAAAATAAGCTCCAAGTGGATTCCGCTTAGCGAATTTCGACTTATCTGGCATAGCCAGGAAAGAAAGATGGAGGAATTTGAAGAGAAACAACACTCCAAGCCGCCGATAATACCATAATAATCCTCAACCCACTGCCAGACCGACCTATCAGACTTAATTCGAATTATTCACGTGCTTTTCCGCCCGAGCGATCACATCATCCAGGCAGTCAATGATAAAATCCGCGTCGTCGCGAGTGATACACATTGGTGGGGTAATACGGATTATGTTGCTATCAATGCCTGATCTGCCGAGTAATAGGCCGCGATCTTTGGCCGTTTCCGTAACATCGGCGGCTTCACTGGTCGCAGGCTCTTTGGTTTCACGATCCTTTACCAGTTCGATCCCCAATAACAGACCCATACCGCGGACATCTCCGATAAGCGGATGACGGTTTTGCAGTTCGATAAGCTTGGACTTGATATACCCTCCCAACCGCTCGGTATTTTTCTGGGTTTGATCGGCTTCGATGGCTTCAAAGGTAGCCAGGCCGGCACTCATGGATACCGGGTTTCCACCAAAAGTATTGAAATGCAGGGAATCGGTGAGGCGTTCGGCCACCTTCATTCTGGTGGTTATCGCACCGAGAGTCACTCCGTTCCCGATTCCTTTGGCCACAGTGACCATATCGGGCTTAACGCCCCAGTTTTCAAAGGCCCAGAAGCACTCACCGGTTCTGCCCAAACCCGCCTGTACCTCATCGCTGATACACAGGCCACCGGCTTTACGAACCTGATCATAAATAATTTGAAAATATTCCGGGGGGGGCACCACTACGCCCCCAACGCCTTGGATTGGTTCGGCAATAAAACAGGCGATCTCGCCTGGGGTTTCATA
Source organism: Planctomycetota bacterium (assembly GCA_020346805.1). Taxonomy (GTDB): domain Bacteria; phylum Planctomycetota; class Phycisphaerae; order UBA1845; family PWPN01. The sequence continues at coordinate 42,102 of CP070790.1, read as the reverse complement.
GCGAATAACCTCAGCTACATCTTTTGCACACTTGACCCCACAGGACGGATAGGACAATCCCAAAGGGCAACGATAACAATACCCCGGTATGGCGAAGTGCACCCCGAAGGAATGGGGCACCTGATGTTTCCAGGTATTCATGGCCGTCAGGGCCATGGTGGCCTGCGATCCGCCATGGTATCCGTTACGCAAGGCAATTACATCAAATCGTTTGGTATAAAGCCGGCACATCAAAACCGCCAAGTCATTGCTTTCGCTGCCGGAGTTGGTGAAGTAGCTGACCTGCAAATCGCTGTCGGCGGGGAAAGTCCCGGCCAGTTTTTTGGCGAAACTTATCATCTTTGGATGCAAATAAATACAAGATGTGTGCAAAATCTTTTCGGCCTGTTCGCGAATCGCATCGACCACGTGAGGATGGCAGTGGCCGACCGAGACGGAGGCAATACCGGCAAAAGCATCAAGATAGCGTTTGCCCGTCTCATCCCAGACATACTGCATCTCGGCCTCGACGAGCATGACCGGTTGCCGGTAATACATCAACAGGGCCGGGGAGAGAAATTGCTGGCGGCCCGCCAAAACCTCCCGCTTAGCCGGCCCCGTGTAGGGTTGAGGATCACGAGATGCTGCCGGTAATGAGTAGCACATTTCATCATTGGACATGGTGTATACCCTTTATTTATTGGGTACAGAATTCAGCAATAAACACTGGACAATCCTGAAATTGCCCTCAACTGTCAAGGATTCAAGCGGCCGAGTTCCCGTATCTGCCATTTTTGTGGATTTGGATACCATTTTCCTTAGAACAGCCATTACATGAGCCTGTAGGGCCTAGAAGGCGGTATTACGGGCCTCTGCCCTTGCCATTTGCCGCCAAAACAGTATCCTGGGACAATACGGTTGGGATATGTGCCTTCGCTCGTCGATAAAGGAGTACTTTAATATCATGTCACCAATCCCTCCATCGGATCTGAAAAAAATCGCAATAGTAGGCAATTACTTACCCAGACGCTGCGGTATCGCCACCTTTACTACCGATTTAAGCAACGCCCTGGTGCAGGAAATCGGTATCAAGGGAGAGGTATTCGCCCTGGCCATGGACGACATTCCTCAAGGGTATCGTTACCCCAACCGGGTACGTTTTCAGCTTCGGGCGAATGTTCAACCCGACTATCGGGTGGCGGCGGATTTCATCGCCAGCAACCAAGCCAACGCGGTTATTCTTCAGCATGAATACGGCATTTATGGGGGTCCGGCCGGTGCCCATGTCCTCCGTTTACTTCGCGAGCTGAGGATTCCGGTCTTAACCACCCTACATACGGTACTTACTAAACCCAGCCCCGAACAACGACGGGTGATGGACGAATTATGGCGAACGAGCGACAAATTGGTGGTGATGAGTCATAAAGCCGAGGAGTTGCTTCAGGAGATCTACGACGTACCACCCGAAAAGATCGCCTACATTCCCCACGGCATTCCCGACGTACCCTTCGTTGATCCCAATTATTACAAGGATCAGTTCAAGGCTGAAGGACGACAAGTAATCCTGACTTTCGGATTATTGTCCCCCAATAAAGGCATCGAAAACATGATCGAAGCGATGCCGGAAATCGTTAAACAACACCCCGACACGCTTTACATCGTACTTGGGGCAACGCATCCACACTTGAAACAACAATATGGTGAAGCCTATCGAACAAGTCTGCAGCGCCGGGTGGTGGATCTGGGTTTGGAAGAAAATGTTCGCTTCCGCAATCGGTTTGTCGAAACTGACGAGTTATGTGAATATATTGGTGCTGCGGACTTGTACGTCACGCCTTATCTCTTCGAGCAACAAATAACCTCCGGCACCCTTGCCTATGCCGTTGGGGCAGGCAAGTCGGTAGTCTCAACCCCCTATTGGCACGCCCAGGAGATGCTGGCCGAAGACCGCGGCCTGTTAGTTCCATTCCGTGATCCGAGGGCCTTGGCGGAGGCTCTTCTTTATCTGTTCGACAATGAAGTTGAACGACATCAAATGCGCAAACGGGCCTATACCTATTGCCGCGATATGGTATGGAAGCAGGTGGCTCGGGATTACCTGCTGCTCGCACAGACGGCCATGGAGGAACGATCCCGCAAACCCCGATCCCTGGCCCCGCACCGCAAACGTGTCGGCAGGATTGAGGAACTCCCCGAATTGGATTTGCGCCATCTGGAGACGATAACCGACGACACGGGTATGCTTCAACACGCCATCTATACAACACCCGATCGCAACCACGGCTACTGTGTAGACGACAACAGTCGAGCCCTGGTAGTTTGTGCCTTGTACAGCCAGCTCTATCAATCGAACGATCTCGACCACTTGGCTCTGATTTACCTTTCTTTCCTGTCGTATGCGTTCAACGAGAAAACGGGACGCTTCCGCAATTTTATGGATTATTCGAGAAAATGGCTTGATTCTGTGGGCAGTGAGGATAGTCATGGCCGGGCACTTTGGGGTCTGGGCATGACTGCCGCCCATGCGAACAGCGAAAATCTGCGTTCAATGAGCGTCAAGATGTTTCAGCAAGCGGTAAAAGCCACAGAAAAATTCTCCTATCCTCGTGCCTGGGCTTATTCACTATTGGGCATCCACGCCTACCTTGAACACTATGGGGGCGATGCCAGCGTCCGCCGACTTCGTCATCTACTGGCCGAAAAAATCTTCGACTTGTTCAAACACAATAGTGGAGATGACTGGCCCTGGTGTGAGCCGATTATGACTTACTCTAACGCCACTTTACCTCATGCCCTGCTACTGGCCGGTACCTGGATCCCCCATGGAGAAATGCGGGATACCGGCCTGCGTTGTCTGGAGTGGGTGTGTAACATACAAAAGACTGATCGCGGACATTATTCATTCATAGGAAATCAGGGATGGTACCCACGAGGAGGAGAAAAGGCCCGATTCGACCAGCAGCCTATTGAAGCCGCCCAGTTATGCTGCGCCTGTGCCGAGGCTTACCGAGCCACGGATGACGAGCGTTGGTTGGCAGAATCACGGCGATCACTGGAGTGGTTCCTGGGCCGAAATGACCTAGATTCCCCACTTTACGATTTTTCATCCGGTGGCTGTTGCGACGGCTTAACCCCCGATGGCCCCAATTTTAACCAAGGAGCTGAATCAACGCTTGCCTGGCTTATCAGTCTGTTGACTTTCCAAACCCAGGTAGCTCGCCAGACACTTCAGGTCAAGGATCACGAGCAACAGGTCGATAAAATAATCGTACCTGGGGAGCGTGAACCCCAAACCGCCTCCGACCAAACAAAGGTGTAAATAGATCCCCCGCAAATTAAGTGACGTTTTTCAGTTTTAAGTAAAGGGATTAAAGATTCCCCGTAAGAGATATTTTCGACGTTTTAAAACAACTTTTCGGCCATCAGACACTCAGCGTATGAGATAAATTATTGCCGTCAAATTCGGGTATTTGACCCCTGTGAAAATGGCTAAACCACTCGAATAATAAGTGACGACGTCTATATAATTATATAGCGGAGCTAATTTTCTAAATCGAGGCTAAATGGATGTCTGATCCAATTGTACTGATTTCGAGCTATCCTCCCAGATTATGCGGAATCGCCACATTCTGTGAGGAGGCCCGTGAATTTCTCCAAAAGCATAATCCGGAGCGAGAGGTTCTGGTTATCAGTTACACCGATGGAGAAGGTAATGGTGTCTATCCCTTGATCGACATGTCCCAGCGCAAGTGGTGGAAGCCCATTAGTAAAAAGCTAAATGAACTGAAACCTTACGCAGTCCATATTCAGCACGAGTATGGTCTTTTTGAGTATTACGATGATCGAGGCAAAGGCGACAGCAACGAAGGATTCATCGACCTGCTGGATGCAATCAGCGAATGGCCCCTGGTGGTTGAACCTCACACTATTCATGGTCGCTTACGCGATTTTGAGGCGGATTTCGTTTACAAAATGTGCAATTCGGCAGATGTAGTTCTTTTCAAGTGTAACTATCAGAAATGGCGTCTTGATTGGACATTCCCCGAATACGGTTGGAAGACACCGAACAATATCATGATTGTCCCTCACGGTGCCCGTCCCGACCGACGATACGGGTTACACGAAGTCCCCAAACTCCGCAACGAGCTCGGATTGGGCAACGGGGCATTATCACAACATGTGGTTGGTTTGATTGGATGGATTCAGACCAACAAGCGATGGGATATCCTACTCAGCATGTGGGAGGAAATCGCAGAGGAGCTTCAAGAAAAAACCGGACAGGAGTGGGACTTACTTGCCGCCGGTGCCATGCGCGATCCCAATCATCGGGCCGAATATGAAAAGTACCGTGGTGAACTGCAACGCCTGGAAAAGAAAGGACTCGCTCACTATTATGAGTTCATCCCTCGCGGGGATAATTATTACAAAATGATGGCCATTTGTGATTT
>CP070790.1:29751-37575 GCA_020346805.1 Planctomycetota bacterium | reverse complement strand
GGGCAGATAAAGACGTCGTGCCGGCCGAACTTTCTGAAAAAGTGGTCGGGATCGGGATTATAGCTGGTTTCGAAGTATTGTTCGGCCCGTTTTAAGCTGCCTTCCCCGAGTTCCTTGGCGTAGGCGATGGGCCAGGGTTTGAGCCATAAGTCTGGATCATTATCTAGAGATGAATCCTCGTCGGTGTGTTGGTAGCTGAAGTAACCTCTTTGATACTCATACCTGGAAAAGTTCTTATCGGCTGCCGGCCATGTGTCCGCCTGCCCGATCAGTTGGGCATAGCCGCGGTGTTCGGTGGCGAATATCAGAACCGCCTTGGGCATGTTGGACAAGTTGTTCAGACAGACGATCCGACGTGCCTTCTCCCGCGCTGCCGCCAATGATGGAATCATGATCGCCATCAACAAGGCAATGATGGCTACCACAACCAGAACCTCAATCAAGGTAAAACCTATCTTTGTACGGCTTGAAAAGCTTACCGGAGTAATCATCCTAAAACCTACTAAATATTTACGGACAATTATAACAACATCAGCTTTTACTATCTGATCAAGGTCCGAATAATGGTTGACGCCATACCCGATGACAAGCCATGATTGATAAGCTGGTCAAATCGAGCATTGCTTTTCGGTCGGCGTGCAGCATTGTTAACAGACACGCAAACTGACAGAAATATTATTATCTGCATTAGCTGTCGATTGTCCATTATTCATATCAATATCATGATAACATCGCAACATTTATACGATATATATTCTGTGCCAAAATCAACTATTCCTATATGTTTAAATTATAAATATATTTATATGAATAACTTATGTTACATGTAATTGAAATGCCAGAAAGAAAAAAATGTATAACATTGTTATATTCAATAGCATAACAAAGTGAATTATTTTCTTGTTTTGGAATTATAAATTTGTTATCATAGCAATATATACCGGTATTAAATTAATAAAATGTAGTTCACATAACTGAATGCAAAGAATGGGTAAAAGGGAAAAATTTAAAACACATAATAGAAAGTGTCGCGGAGAGTGTGAATGAAAATTTCTTCGCAATTGATCGGAAATAATCGATTAAATATACACAATAATTTGTTCATGTTTATATAAAGTCAATTACTAAGTATTTAAAATTTAAAGGAAGGGGAAGGTGTTGAAATGAGAAGCTTGGTGCCTGTTTCAAGGAAAGGGATGAATATGTCAAAAACTCGACTTCTGGGAGCGGTCGTTTCCTGTCAGCCGGAGCGGAACGCAACGGTTCCCGGTGGCTGGAACGAAATGATGACCGAATTTGTCACCTTCTTGACTCTGGGCGTGATCATGGTCGCGATGTCCGGCTCGATTGCCTATGCTGAATTGCCACCAACGGTGCTGTGGCATGACAACTTCACGGGCCAGACCCCGGGAACCCCCATATCGGACCTGGGTTGGTCTAACATGCCGGGTTTCAATACGCTAACCTCGTACGTGATAGAAGCCACGTTTGAGCCGCCCCGGTCGGTGCGGGCTTGGGGCATGGGGGTAGACGACGTCTACACCCTGTACCAGACGGTCACGGGCATGGACTCGAAGAACAACCAGACCTTCCACTTCAAGGCCCACCAGGCCAACGGAGTGGATACGACGATGTACGACGAGGTCCGGGTTGAGACCAGTGCCAGCGTTGTGCTTTACTGGCGGATCGCCGAGCGGGACGCGTTAGCCCGGATATACGCTCCGGGCCAAACCCCCGAGAATTACAGCAGCACGCATGTCGGGGACTGGGCAAGCGATGGAAATTGGCACGATTTTGACATCAGCTACGACGGTCAAACCGGCCCACAGACCGTGACCTTCAAGCTGGATGGGGCGACCATATTCGCACCGTCGATTCCCTTCGACCTGGGTTACATCACCCAAGTCCAGTTCGTGCAGCAGGGTGGGGCCAAGCCCCCCCAAGGCAGTGGCAACAGCCATCTGATTGGCGAGATGGCGGTTGGAACAACGGATGATGACTGTATACCGCCGGCCGACCCGACCGGGATAGGCGCGTCGCCGGCCACGGTCTGCAGTGGGGACTCCTCAATGCTGTCGGTCAACGATCCCGGCGCCGGCCTGACCACCGATTGGACCATCGGCGGTTGCGGGGGCACGGCGGTGCCTGGCGGGACGGGGGTCAACTCGGTGAGCGTCTCGCCCACCTCGACTACCACGTATTATGCCCGCACACGCAGAATTGCCGACGGCTGCATGAGCGACACCTGCCAAATGGTGACCGTAAACGTCCCCAACTGCAATGACGGCAACGTCTGCACGACGGATACGTGCAGCAACGGCACATGCAACCACACCAACGTGCCCAACGGTAGCTCATGCGAAGACGGTGATCCCTGCACCGAGAACGATACCTGTCAAGACGGGACGTGTGTGAGCGGCCCTCCGATCGACCCGTGCGATACCAGCAATGGATTTGACACCGACGTGATCTATGTGCTGCGAGGCGGATCCTGGGAAAGCGAGGTCCGGATGCTCGACGAGACCAAGCTCGACGGACCTGGACCCTGGTTCAGCCGTCCAGCTAATCCAGCAGACCCGGTGTACCACATGGACCTAGGCGGCTTCGGTACAATTGCCGACGACACCTGGCCGAAGGCAATAAAAACTGTGTACAAGGATATGGGGCTGAGCCAGGATGACAGTGATTTCAAGTCGCTCTGTTTCTCCAATTCTCCGATTGCAGGCACGTATACGCCGGCCGGGGTTCGTTTGTTCGGCGTTATCGACGTCAGGAGCTCAGAAGGTCCTGTAGGTCCGGATCCGCCTTATTATCCGGGGCATGAAGAACATGATCCACCGGCATGGGATTGGACGTATTCCAGCGCCAGTTTTCAGATCATAGAATTGAATTCCGCGGGCAAGAGAATTCGTGCGATGTCCGTTGGTTTGGCCGCCAGCCAGTTCTATGATCTGGCAGCCAGGTATCCAGATTTTGATGCAGCTAAGGGTGGAAATGGAAATGCCTATAACAATCACAGCCCCGATATGCTTTGTGCCCCTTGGGGCTATAATGATGAATGGGGAGAATACACCCGCCACAACGAAAACTTCGGGTGCCGAGTAGGTAACATTCGTTACAACCCGGTCAAGAACACCCTCATGGTCGCAGCCAACATTGGCGAATGGGACAACGGTGTACAGTACCATCCTGTAACGGGAGAGGAAAATTATCCGAGAGGCCGCATTTACGAGTTTGCCCTGCCCGACTGGCCGGAGCAATACTACACAAGCGAAGATCAACTCCCGGAATACTGCACCAACAAAGCAGACATGTTGGGTGAGCCCATACCTGTATCAGATCCAGCCCTGGTGAAACTGATCCAGATCTATGAGATGCCCTTTCCTCACAGTGTTTCGTCCGACAACGGCCAGATACGTAATCATAATGCCCGGCCGGCCATCGACATCGATAGTGACGGCAATGTCTATTTCACCAGCAGATTCTTCAACGCCACCACCCCACCGTGCTGGCAATATTACTGCACTAATCCTCCTCCACCACAACAACCAGTATGCGGTTGGCGCTGGATGGGCGATTGCACCGGTTGGGATGGCGACGTTGTCAAATGCAGCACCAAAGGTAGGATCGACGGAAGAGTCATATATCGCGTTCCCATCGTCGACGACCCGAACACACCCTACGACGAGGCCAGCAACCTGGTCATCGATATGGACAATCGAATTGCCTTGGGGCAACTCGAGTACTGGGGAGGTCATGGTATCGCCGTTCGGGGCGACGAGTTGGTTACTGTCCCTCATCAAGAGGGGTGTAACGATTATGGCAATGGCCCTCCCTTCCTTTACCCAAACATATTTGACCTGACTAGTACCGAAGTGGGCTACGACTACGAACTGCTGCGACTCGCGTATCTGGGCGACTACTCTGATTATACCACCTGTACGGGAGGCCACCCCGACGCTGGTTGCCCCTTGTTTGATGCAACCCGCGCCAATATTCCTCGTGTGCCATACTTTGCCCAACTGGACCCTGTCAGCAATAGAATCTTCATGGCCAACATTATGGGTGCCTGCGGCGACGTTCAGAACTTCGAGGTTATACAAGCGGACAATACGGTGGTGCGCGATGTAGGCTATAGCCTAACGGTGACTAATCCCGACGCGTCCAGTCCTGGGAACCTCGATACCACTTGGGACGCAGCCAGCCCGCCGGGGCTTCCGAGACCGGAGCCCACCGGTGCCTGCTGTACGGGTACACCTTGCAACAGCTGCGTGGAAGTTCCGCTGTCACAGTGCGACCCGCGGAACTGGCTGGGTGCCGGCACCACCTGTGCAGAGTACGGCGACGTGTGCCCGCATGCGTGTGATGATCCCTCCATGGACGGCGACTGTGACGGTGACGTGGATCAGGACGATTTTGCCTTGTTCCAGCGTTGCTATTCGGACGACGGTAACAACTATCCGGTAGGATTGAATTGTCAGTGCTTCGATAAAGGTGGTGATTCTCCGGATGATAATGATATTGATTCGTTCGACTTTGATGCCTTCCAGTCCTGTGCCAGCGGGCCCGATGTGCCGGCCGATTCTGAGTGTGACGATATTCAGGCATGCTGCAAGGCGGGCCCGACTTGCGAAGATCTTACCAAAGGCGTGTGCCTGGATCAGTCGGGCACTCCGCAAGGAGCGGGGACTGATTGTGCTTCGGTAACTTGTCCGTAATTGTAGATGGACAACAGTTGATCCGGTGATCAATTGTTATTTAAAAAATTAATCCATATCTGTCACTTGCCCCGGGCTGATGGTATGTATGTGTTTAGCGTCCAGAAGCGTCATGCAAGTTGCATTTATATCATTCCCCGACTTAATCGGGGAATCCATTCGCCCCCGCGTCATTCCCGTGAAAACGGGAATCTGGATTCCCAATCAAGTTGGGAATGACATGTCACGTATAAATGACATGTAAAGATGGAAACGACATCTGATAAACAGCCGAGGAGGATGATATTCTTTTAACTTGTCTACGTAGAAATAATCAGATAACCGAAACCGCAGGTAGATAGTGAGGATTCTTAAGTAAAGGAAGGGTTTTGAAATGAGAAACACTACAAGTACTCTGCTTATTGTTTTGATGGGTCTGGTGGTAATGAATCTTCCGGCCCAGCCGGTTTGGGCGTTCCCTGTCGGCAACGGGTTTGACACGGACGATATTTATGTCCTCCGTAACAGCGGCTGTGAAAGCAATGTCCAAATACTCGACGAAACCATGCTCGACGGACCCGGGCCGTATACAGATGGCATGGATAAAGGCATCTTATATTCCTACGCATCCGGGTGGGGGACCGACGAGAAAGCAATATGTACTCGGTATAAGTGGGATAATAACGGGCAGGATAGCAGTAGGATCAAGTCTCTGTGTTTCTCCAACTCTCCGGTGCCGGGACAGTACACGCCGGCCGGTCCCCGTCTGTTCGGTGTCTACGAGGTCAGGAGCGCACAAGGTCCTCGGGAAGTACCGGCGGGTTGCCAAGAAGCTCAATACGATCCTCCGGCATACGATTACACAAATTACACCGCCAGTTTTCAGATCGTGGAATTGGATTCCACCGGCAAGAGGATTCGCGTGATGTCCGTCGGTTATGCCGCCAGCACATTCCATGATCTGCCGGGGGAGTGGGAGAAATGTAACAACCACAGTCCCGATATGCTCGTCGCCCCCTGGTGCGATGACGATACATGGGGAGAATGGATAAGACACGGTGTCAACAACGGGGCCCGGTCAGGTACCATTCGTTACAATCCGGTCAAGAACACCCTCATGGTCGCAGTGGCCATGGCCGAATTTGACCCCGCTATGAATTTACATCCTGTAACGGGTGAACCGGCTTATGCGAGGGGCCGGATCTACGAATTTGCATTGCCCGACTGGCCGGAGGTCTACTACGAAAGCGAAGCTGACCTCCCATACTATTGCAGCAACAAAGCACAAATGGTGGGTCAGCCCATACCCCAATCAGATCCGGACGTGGTGAAACTGGTGCAGATCTATGAGATGCCCAATCCTCACAGCGTTTCCTCTAACAACGGCCAAATACGTGATACCAATGTACGGCCGGCCATCGACTTCGATAGTAACGGCAATGTTTATTTCACCAGCAAATTCTTCAACGCCACCACCCCACCGAACCGGAGTAGTGTTTGGCATGGTGATGGCCTCTGGCACGGTGATGTGGTCAAATGCAGCACCAAAGGTAAGATCGGTGGAAGAAACATATACGTCGTTCCGCTCACCGACGACCCGAACACGCCGGAGGACGAGTCCACCAACCTGGTTATCCAGCGAGAGAACCAGGCTGCCTTGGGGCATGGCTCGTACGCGGGAGCTTCGGGTCTTGCCGTACGGGGTAACCAGTTGGTTATCTGCCCTCGCAACGGGAACTTGGAACAGCATTGTAATGGTCCAGGAACTGAGCCTCCTGACTACTGGATACATATTTTTGATCTGACGGATACCGAAGACGGCTATCCGAACGAGTTGAAGCTTCTCAAGGTTCTGGACAACGACCGCTGTAACTGGCCTCGGGGAGGGGCAGAATATCTCCAGCGGGACGATGTGAGCGGTAGAATCTACCTGTCCAACCTTTTAGGTGCCTGCGGCGGCTGCACCGGTCCGACCGCTCAGAACTACATGTGTCTACAAAATGATTACCCCACCGATACGTTGGTGGGTGACCTGGGATATCACCTGGCAGAGAGCTGCGCTTACCCGGCTTCGGGTGGTGGTTGTACCGGGCATGAAGGGGATTCCTCATGCATACTGAAGACCGTTTGGGACTCAGCCAGCCCGCCCCCGCCTCCCGGACCGGAACCCACCGGGGCCTGCTGTACCGGTACGCCTTGCGACAACTGTCAGGATGGAGTGCCGCTATCACAGTGCGACCCGCGGAACTGGCTGGGTGCCGGTACCACCTGTGCGGATTACGGCGGCTCATGCCCGTCCCAGTGCAATGATCCCTCCATGGATGGCGACTGTGACGGGGACGTGGACCAGGACGACTTTGCCATATTCCAGACTTGTTACTCTGGGAATGGGAATCCCCATCCGAGTGACCCGGATAATTGCAGATGTTTCGATCGCGGATCCGACGCCCCTGATGGCGACGGTGATATTGACTCGTTCGACTTTGATGCCTTCCAGGGTTGTTCCAACGGACCAAATGTGCCGGCCGATTGCTGCTTCGGTGTTGGTTGTTGCGGCAACGGCGAACTTGATCCAGGCGAGGTATGTGACGACGCAGGCGAATCGGCGACGTGTGACGACGACTGCACGGTAGTCGAATGCGGCGACGGCACGGTAAACTCAACCGCGGGCGAAGAATGCGACGACGCAGGTGAATCGAACATGTGCGACGCCGACTGCACGTTGATCGTCTGTGGTGACGGCACGGTAAACTCAAGTGCGTGCGAAGAATGTGAAGATGGTAATACCGACCCCGGTGACGGCTGCGATGAGAACTGCATAATTGAGGTGTGTGGCAACGGTGTGCTCCAGGTCGGCGAGGAATGTGACGATGGCGGTGAATCGGCCACGTGCGACGACGACTGCACGTTGGTCGTCTGCGGCGACGGAACCCTGAACGTGACGGCCGGTGAGGGATGTGACGATGGTAACACCGACCCCGGTGACGGCTGCGATGAGAACTGCGTAATTGAGGAGTGTGGTAACGACGTACTCCAGGTCGGCGAGGAATGTGACGATGGCAACACCGACCCTGGTGACGGCTGCGATGAGAACTGCGTAATTGAGGAGTGTGGCAATGGTGTGCCC
>CP070790.1:25189-29651 GCA_020346805.1 Planctomycetota bacterium | reverse complement strand
CCCTTCAATGCATTGACCTTTCGGATAACCGCAGCCATGGGATCACGTACCTGCCCGCGACTGAAACCGGTACCCAGTAAGGCATCGACAATTACATCACAGCGCCGCCATCGCTGCACCGCACCCGGCACCTTTTTAACGTCCTTAAGCAGGCGGATGGATATATCCATCTTCTCGGCGATGGCATGATTGATGGCGGCATCCCCGGTTAGCGAATGCGGGTCGGCCAACAGATCGACGGAAACTTCGTAACCGCGTTGACACAAGTGCCGGGCCACTACGAATCCGTCGCCCCCATTGTTACCACTGCCGCAAATTATGGCCACCCGCCCCGACAACGATTTTCGCTTCAGCCGGTTTCGCAGCCATTTTTCAATACAGTCGGCTGCATTTCGGCCGGCGTTTTCCATCAGCACCACACCGGGAATACATAATTCTTCGATGGCATACCGATCCACCGCCCGGGTTTGAAGACGCGTTAAACGTAACCGCTTGGTTGATGTCTGCTTTTTACTCATGCTGAGTATTGTTGCCGCAAATCATGTAAAGTTAAAGGGGACGAGATTCTATTGCCGGAACGGCCCGAATGGCACTTTGCACAAAAGAGCTCCATCCCCATTAACTTACCTGAATCCATATAAAAACACCCGCCGGCGTGTGCATCCGCCGACGGGCTATATTGTCTTCGGGCTGCTGCAAATGCAGCCACGTTCGCTGCCTTACAGCAGCCACCTCGTACAATTGCCAGGTTCCACGGATCACCTCCTTTCGTACGGGCAACCTCCCGATTCGGCCCTTCAACCTGTTCTCCGGACCGATCGGGTCTCACCCCGTCCCCCGACCGTCGCCAAGGGACACGATACGGCAAATGCATGGTCACGAAAGCGTTAGCTATGCCACCTGCCGCAACAGAGCAGCCTTGGCATCCTTGAGCCTCGCCCGTCATTTGAGACCCGCCAGACACCGTACTTACCCTGCACCATTAGTGTAGCTTGAATCCCTTGTCATCGTCAAGTAAAGCCTGTTTTCGGGTTGTTAAAACCACATTTTTCAGCCCTGGGGCGGGCAGTGGGGATTACATCCCGCAAGCCAGATTGTCCCCCAAGTTGGACAGTCCCTACAGGGATAATAGTTTTTAGCCAAGAAGACCAAATTCCTGTCATGTTAAGGTTCATAAACAGCACAACCACCAAAGGGGTGATAGTTGTCAGCCAGGCGGGACAAGCCCCTGGTAGGTCGTTCACAGATAACACAATCCAGAATGGGGCGTAAGGAATGCAGCCATTGTTACAAGAGATAATGAAGGCATGTTATCGATATGCCCTACTCAGCTACATGCAGAAATATCCACGCCCAAAGGGTGTGGATTCAGCTGTAAGTAATACCCATGGGGGTATTTTGTTGTGCTGTGTTGGTGAGATAATTTCTCGGGTTTAGAGGATTTATCTCGGATGAGCCGCAAACATTTCAAGTAGGATGCGGATAAGAAGGGGATTAACTCAATATCTATAATGCTCCGGCTTATAGGGTCCTTCGATGGGTACGCCGATGTATTTAGCCTGCTTTTCGTTCATAACCGTTAGATCGGCCCCGAGTTTCTTGAGGTGCAGGCGGGCCACCATCTCGTCCAGCTTCTTGGGCAGCATATAAACCTGGTTAGCGTATTTATTGTCGTTGCGATGCTCCCACATCTCCATCTGGGCGATGACCTGATTGGTGAAGCTGTTGCTCATGACGAAGCTGGGATGGCCGGTGGCGCAACCCAGGTTCACCAGCCGACCCTTGGCCAGGACGATAATCTTCTTGCCGTTGGGCCAAATCACGTGATCGACCTGAGGCTTGATCTCCACCCAATTCAGATCACTCAAGGCATCGACCTGGATCTCGCTGTCAAAGTGCCCGATATTGCAGACGATGGCCTCATCCTTCATCTGGTCCATGTGCTCGCGGGTGATGACGTCGACGTTGCCGGTGGCGGTAACGAAGATGTCGCCCCACTTGCAGGCCTCCTCCATAGTTGCCACCTGATAGCCTTCCATGGCCGCCTGCAAGGCACAAATGGGATCAATCTCGGTGATATAAACGACGGCCCCCAATCCGCGGAAGGCCTGGGCACATCCCTTGCCCACCTCGCCGTAGCCTAATACCACACACTTCTTACCGGCGATCATCACGTCGGTGGCCCGCTTTATACCGTCCATCAGACTTTCCCGACAGCCGTAGGTGTTGTCAAACTTGCTCTTGGTTACTGAGTCGTTGACGTTAAAGGCGACAAACATTAACTCGCCGGTCTTTTGCATCTGGTAAAGGCGATTCACCCCGGTGCTGGTTTCTTCGCTTACCCCCACAATACCTTTGGTCATCTTGTGCCAGAACTGCGGATCTTTCTCTAGCTGTCGGTGCAGCAGTTTATCGATGATCTCGATTTCCTTGTTGTCAGTGCATATCGGGGTAGGCTTGCCGGTCTTGGCGAACTCGGCCTCCAGGGCGTGGCCGCGGTGCACCAGTAAGGTGGCGTCACCGCCATCGTCGACGATCAGGGTCGGCCCATCACCTTCGGGCCAGGTCATGGCCCGCAGGGTGCAATCCCAATACTCCTCCAGCGTTTCGCCCTTCCAGGCAAATACGGGCACGCCCCGCTTGGCGATGGCAGCGGCGGCATGGTCCTGGGTGGAAAATATGTTGCAACTGGCCCAGCGGACATCGGCACCCAGCTCCACCAGCGATTCGATCAGGACGGCGGTCTGGATGGTCATGTGCAACGATCCGCTGATCCTGGCACCGGCTAACGGTTTTTTATCCGCAAATTCCTCGCGGACGGCCATCAGGCCGGGCATCTCCGACTCGGCAATGGTGATTTCCTTTCGGCCCCAGTCGGCCAGGTTGATATCCTTGACTTTGTAATCTTGTACCGCAACTGCCATGATCCTTCTCTCCATTAAAAACAATTTGCCTTCTCACAGTAAATGTACATCCATCTGAGTTTCGACGCCAGTGATTACATCAGGTTCAGGTTTAGCCGGCCGGTGCGGCTTGGCCTTTCTGGTTCCCGGCTTCACTCTGACCTTCCTAACGCGGGCGGTCTTGACGACCTTTGGCTTGCCGCTGGTGGCGGTCAGGACAAATAGCCCTGGCGTTCTCCCGATATCTCGCTTGGTCGGCTCTGCCGTTGATAGTGGAATAATATGGATCTCCGAAAAACCGGTTCGGCTAGCCCATTGGCCCAGCATCTGAGGATCCAAGCCCCATCTTTCATCGCCCATCCGGTCACGGAATAGCTCATTGTCGTGCACTTCCTGCTCGATAATCATAAGCGTTCCGGCGGCCTTCAGACATCGTCTTAATTCGGGCATAGCCAAGGTAGGATCGGCCATATGGTGCAATACCAGGGAGGCGATGACTAAATCCACCTCGGAATCGTCTATGGGCAAATCTGCCAATGAGCCCTCTCGAAAGTCCACATTCTGAGCCTGCTTGAGTTCCGGCCGATTCCGGGCCACTTCCAGCATCGATGCCGCTGGATCAACCGCTATAACCTTGCTAAACCGTTCCGATAACCAGCCCAACAGATAGCCCGTCCCACAGCCCACGTCGGCCACTACCCAATCCCCAGGCAGCAGGACGGTAAAGGCCTCAAAATGAAAGGCCCTGCCGAAGGCGTCGATCCGTAACTGGTCCCATCGATCTCCCACCGCATCAAAGAATCCGGTGTCCGCAGCCGGGCGTCGGCCGAGAATACGTCCCAGACGATCCCTGGTGGAATCCTCCAGCCTTTCTGATCCAATCCAGCCCAATAACCAATCCCGGATGACGGTCCCGCCAGCCATACCATTTTTGCCCTTGCCCGCTCTGGTTCTACCTTCTGATAGGTCAATTGCCGGAACCTGTCTTGACACATGGGCGGCATACATCACGGTTGTGCCTGACCGACGATCAACCAGCAATCCCGCATCTTTGAGCACCTTCAGATGCCGGGATATGGTTGACTGCGGCTGATCCAGAACCTCCACTATTTCATTTACACTCAACTCACGCACAGACAAAACGCGTAAAAGGCGCTGCCTGGTACTATCGGCCATCGCTTTGAACATCAATTCCGTGTTTGCCATGGCTTGGTCCATCCGTATATCCGGATAATAGGATATTTCAGAGTTTTGTCAAGGCCCTATGCTTAAGTAATCCCGCATTTCCGACCCAATACTATATATTTACCTAGAATTCCCGATAAAACTGATCTTCATCGCATATAGAACCTCGTTAAAAATATGTGACTTCCGCCACGACCGCATACACCCCAATCTATACCTTATAACAGGCTCTCCGATATTCCCCCCGCACCAGCAAAGTACCTCCAGACCAATTAATATATGATTGCGGCAATTATGCCCGAGACAAGACATCCCACTCTATTGGCCCTTTATGCCTAATTCACCCATCTTAAACACACTACATGGCTTTGTGG
>CP070790.1:21915-25089 GCA_020346805.1 Planctomycetota bacterium | reverse complement strand
TGTCTGAATAGTTACCCTAAAACTGACTCGGCTTTCTCTCTGCGCTCTGACTTCGCTGAAAACATAGACCGATAACCAGTGTTTGTGCCATTTTTGTACAACATTAGCCCTTGACACGCGTGGGAAGCTATGATACCTTACCATGCAGGTATTTGTCGTGCTTCTGCACTCTGAGACGCAAGGACGTCCGGTAACACTGATCTGGGCTGGGTCACCTCTCGACACCTTAACTGCCCGAGGCAACCCAGTAATCAAGCTGTCCATATAATACCCGGCCCGAGATGTCTATACCGCAGTAGCTCATGACCACGATTGAATGGGGTGCTACCAAGGAGGGCAACTTTGAACAGAATTCTAATTATGCTCATTACGCTCGGGATGGTCTTCACTGGGGGTTTTCTCGGTAGCGGCGCTGTGACAGATCTCGAAGACATAGAGCAATCCCCAAGCCTTGCAACTCCCAGGCCGCAGCCGACACCTCGTCAATCACCCGCGCGTTCCGACGTGCAGTGGACTATCGGCTCGAGAGGCGGAATCGATTCGACGGAGTTTCAGGATTTGAGTAATATCCATCAGAAGGGGTATCTTGAGTATGGCGAACGATCGTTCGGCATCAATTTAGTCTGGGGGAATGGAGTTTTAGGACGATCAGCCTTCTTCGAAAACTGTACGAGACTAGGAGATCCTATCTATGGCAGCGACTTAGTGGCGATTAGAGTGGCCTGGCCCGGTGTTCGAGGGAAACACTACCTGGCATACGGGTCAAGATCGTCCGGTATCAACCTGGTATGGTCTGAGGACCAAGCCTGTCAGTTTAGGCTGGTATCAAGACAAGGTTCGAAATTCGGTCCAACCGGGTCTGAGGACGGTCTCTTCGCAATCTACAATGTCAAGCACAATGCCTATCTTGTCTACGGGGAACGAAGTTTTGGCATTAACCTCAAATGGCGAAAAGCTCCAGCACCACATACTACCGAAGCGCGTGTTGATTTCGTGCCGGTGTCTATCTTTTATATGAACCAAAAGACGGTCTACCTTACGTTAAAGAACCAAGGTAACGTCGCGTCTACCTCTGCTCGTTTCGAAATGGAAGTTATGATTGCTGGTGAAGAACACACCTTGACTATCCTTCGCCCGGTTGGTCCCGGTGAAACCCTTCGAAATGTACCCATATCGCTGGACAAACCGTTAAGCCTGTGCGAAAAGATCAAGGTAGCGATCGATATTGATAAGGTGTTTCAGACCAAGGGAATGTTCGGGAACGATGTCGTAACAATGACAATCCACGGCCGTGGCGAGTCAGACTTGTGCAACGATAGGCTGGAACACTTTCAGAATGAGCGGTCTCCTAGTATACACTACCTGGGCGCGACCTATACCGCTATCACCCAGGCAGTGCCTGATTTGCGGCTGGGCGATCTGTCCACATGTATTGCCGATGGAGATGACCCGCCCGGCAGTAGTCACGATATGTCCACGCTAATGCGCTGGGCCGTGATTAGAATCCCTGCAGGGGCCAAGGTGAAGGACGCCTCTATCACACTAAACATCACCAACCCGAGCAACGACGAGTACCACCTGTACGAGATAAAACGCGATTGGGATTGGTGGGGCCGGGGGGTTACATGGAAACTCTCCCGGTCCTTCTCGCCCTGGGCCCAAGCTGGCGCCTTGGGTTCACAAGATCGAGGCACGAAGCCAGTGGGCACGCTTAAGGCAAGCAGCACCGGGCCAAAGGTGATCAGGCTCAACAACGCCGGGATCGCCTTGGTACAGATGTGGATTGATAACCCGTCCAGTAACCAAGGCTTGATCCTTGCTAATTCGCAAGCCACCGACGGTGTCGATTTCCACTGCAGCGAAGCCAGCATCGCCGCCAACCGGCCCATGCTCCAGGTCGACTATAGTTGGCAGGGTCAAGACAAGACGATCTGGTTCCAAAACGGGCAGCGTCCCTACAAAGGTTACGACGACGCGACCGATGTTGTTATCACCCAGGCCGTGCCTGATTTGCCGCTGGGCGATCTGTTCAACTGCCTTGCCGATGGCGACGACCCACCCGGCACAGGCCACGACATGTCCACGCTTTTGCGCTGGGACTTAAGGACCATCCCTGCAGGCACCAGGATCAGGGCTGCATCGATTACGTTGCACACAAGCGACGCTAGCTTCGACGAGTACTACCTGTACGAGATGAAACGCGGATGGGTAGACCATGAGGCCACGTGGAAAGCCTACCGCGAGGGCGCTCCCTGGGCCCGCGCCGGCGCCTCAGACCCACAAGATCGGGGCAATAAGGTGCTGGGCAGGCTGAAGGCAACCTCCACGGGAAAATTTGTGATCAGGCTCAACAACGACGGCGTCGCTCTGGTGCAGAGATGGATCGATAACCCTGCCAGCAACCACGGCCTGATCATCGCCAACTCGCAAGCAACTGACGGCGTTGATTTCCGCTGCATCGGTATCGTCATGTTTCGCCCTATGCTCACCATCGAGTTGATTCGGCCATTGGAAGCTGTGCGCTGAATGTTTACGAACAATTTGACTGTCTGGTTTGGCCAAAATGCCGGCCAACACAGGGTCGCAGCCGAGTTCGCCTACAACGAGTTGGGCGCACGCACAGCGGCTACCATTCACGACGGCAGCACCTCCTCTGTCCTATTAACGAAGGAGTTTGAAGACGCCTTCCAGGAACTGGGCGGCACAATCACGTTCCCGGGAAAGGTGAACGTGGGTGACACAGACATGCCGCCGCTCCTGATTGGGATTGCGGTACATCCGCCGGACGTGTTGTACTTCCCGATTCCCAAGCCGGAGAGCGATTTCATCGCCGCTCCGTCGGTGGAAGTGCCCGGTCTGGAGGACACCACCTTGATGGACGCGGACGGGTTGCGGTGAAGACCTTTCTCTATATGCGGTGACGGACCTTCGACATAGACGAAGCAAGTAGTAATTGTTCTACCGTCGCTATCGTTATGTTCTAGCCGTTGGGGTGCGACATGAAGTTGTGCAAGTAGCTGTTAAGACTACCATATCATCAGTACTCACGGCGATATGGCAGGACATAATCCGGTGTTCTGCCAGTGGCAGCCATCCGCAGTTACGCTAGCCATGTGCTGGGTATTGCTGTCGAGGTAAAGACGGCCAGGGGTAGAACCGGCACGATCAGCTTGC
>CP070790.1:17882-21815 GCA_020346805.1 Planctomycetota bacterium | reverse complement strand
TGACCTGCGGTAATAAATTTTTGACCGGTAATAACGTTAATGAGTTTGCAGCCGGACGACAGGACTTTATCAAAGTGCAACGTGATGGTTTGGGCTATATCTGTATCGTTGATAACGGCCAGTCGATTACCATACCAACGGACCACCACTTCGTCCCTCTTCGGATCGATTTCACCATTGAATTTCACCGGGGCTTCGGTCGGCAAGGCACGGAATGCCTGGGCAAACTTGCGCAGCTCGCTTTCATGCCCAAGCGTAGGACGATTCCACCCCAGCCAGGTCATCATGTCTGGATCCTGTCGGCGAATAGACATGACGGCGGCGCGGAAGAATGCTCGGCCGGGGGCAGCTGGTGTGTTGGTACGGAAGAAACCGTCCGGATCACCCGGTGAGCCAAACTCAAAATACGGATTGCCGGCCTCTTCCCAATAGGTTTGGTAGAAATCACATGCCCGACCCTCAGCGGTGTGATAAAGCTCGGCCAGACCCGGGGCGTAATGAAACAAGCGGTAATTTTCATGGTTCGTACCCCAAGGCGGGCGCCAGCGAGTTCGGGAATAGAAGCGATCCTGGGCCACCATCATCCCGCGCGTAATGATAATTCCGCTGTCTTGGGCAAACATATCCGGATCGTATCCATGATGGCGCAGCAAATCACGGGCGGACTCTGTCGGCCACTCGATGTTGGTTCCAGGCGTTTCTGAGGGCAGGTCGCACTGTACGAAAAAAACCAGGTCGGCACGGTAGGCCTTGATCACGTCGCGGCAAGCAAGCCAGAACTCGCGAGTTCTGGCACACCGCCAGTTAAGCCATGCCTCCCATTCATCGGGCCGATCAACCAGCCAACGATACGCTGAGGCGGGTGGTGAAGTTGGCACCTCGCTTCTAGTATCGTTTTTAAACTGTTGAAGGTTCCATGCTGAATAACCGACATGTCTTGCTCCACACCGGCCGTCCCGGCTTGACGTATAACAGGTTCCTATCTTACCGTTAACTCGCATGCCGATACCACGAACTGCCGGACTCGATGCGCACCGGTGGGCAATTTCCTCAAGTAGGTTGAACATGAGCTGTTGAACTTCGGGTCGAAGCGGATCCGGGACCTCATCGTCAAATTCGCCGGCACAACCTTCCTTTGAATCCATCTGATACGAGTCTGTGGTATATGATAATCCATTATCATGAGCGGGGCGCTTGAGTGATGTAACAAGCGGTACGAGTTGTACTCCCTCCTTTTCAGCAATCGGAGGTAGTTCGGCCAGCAGGTCGCCGGCCGAGTTCCAGTCAAAGTGTGCACCTCCTTTATACCATGTCTTATCACAACGATCTGAGCCATTAATCGCATTAAATACGATGATGTTGAAACCACACCACTTAAAATGTCGGACCACTCGACGTAGGCCCTCCTTGCGATGACGTAATTTGCGACAGGGCGTTCCGTAGTGGGCGTAGAAATACCACGGATGAATCGTGTGGATGCCTATGTGACGCTGTTGGCTGGCTTTTTCAGGCAGGTTGTGTGCGGGAAATGTATCGCTGATTTTATCGACGAATTTGAAAACCCAGATTTGTGAAACGGCTCCACCATCACTTTCAGTACGATTCAAGTTACAGCCCAGGCTTGAAACAACCACCCGAACCGATGTTGTCTTTGGGTAAAATAGCATACTGATGTTGAAGGGCTTTTTATTGATAGGCAGTTCGCGCCCGGTGTATACGGCCAATCCCACGTCCGGTCCGAATGCAGGTCCTTGCTGGATCCTCGGAGTATTTTCCTTCCACCAGGGATCGCCCCAGGGATTATATGTGGGTTCGTCGGCGTAGGGTGGGGCCCAGGGCAGATCGGGTGAAATCACTGTGGCGTCAGGATGATGGATCTGGAGGCTGGTATACCGTTCCTGATCGTTGGACAATTCCGCCACAATCAGGTGGGGCATACCGGCGGTGCCAGCGGTCCTAGCGTCGTAAGAATAATAATATGTTGCGAATCCATCATTCGGTGCGGCCGTTACCCGGAATTGCTTGCCGCTGATGGTCATTAATCGCGATGGTAGGTTTGGGAACTTGGCCGTCGGCCAGATGTTATCTTCCTGAAAATTGTGATCGGTCTTGGTACAATCAACGTAATCCGTAAGCTCCAGAATCACCGGATCGGGGACCGCATCTGGGGCATAATTATCCGCGGTGGTTTTTTTAAGATCGGGTAGCGGTATGCCCCTGTGTTTGGCTTCACACATCGCAAGATCAACGTAATACACGCACCCATCATGCACCGCTCGATATGTTCTGCTGTTGTATTCGATCGTCTCCTTACCGGTAATCGTGCAAACGGCAGTGGCAGCGCGCATCGATAAGATTAGAACCATACTCACCAGGCATGTCTCAATAAAACATCGCATAGGAATAATCCAGGCTATTGAATATTAGTTTGACCTTCGAAATCAGGAATATCCAATATATTGGCCACGCTCATACATTGCCGGGAGAGGTTGAAATCACCTTATCACAATCCCCACCAGCAATAAATTATTATTTCAACTGCAATCATGTGCACTCATACTGGTAGTGTATTATCGCCATAATTTAAATTGTATCTCTATTATCTGTTCAATAAGACAGTTATTACTAAAAGAAAGGTCCACGACACATAAGTGTCGTGGACCTTTTCATGATACTGTTGGGTTTTAATCTTCCCGGGATACAAGCACGATGCTGTCCGTTGCTTCGATCGGATAGCCATCTGACGCCCGAGCGGCTTTGACGGTAACGTCCACCACCGTGCCGGCTGGCAGAGCACTAAGATCCAGGGCATCAATCAGATCCAGCCTGCTAAAGTGCATCAACACATCAAGAATCCCATCGTTGTTCAGGTCGTCCACCTCAGATTTGACGGGTGAAGCGACACCCGCGATCATAATCGATTCGAGGTTGATGTCCCCGCCCGAAAGTTCCTCTGTTCCGTAGAGTTCCATCGGGATCCGGCCCTTGCTCTGCTTGTTTACGGTAAACAGGTTCGGGTCGTCATCGGGCAGGATATCAAGTGGGGCAATTAACGGCATTAAGCACTCATCGTTAACCGTGATCCCATCGACATAGACAAAGTGCCAAGGCAACACGCCGGGGTAACCAATTGCCGTCTTAATCTCCACCTCAACCTCAATGTCATCACAGACAAACCCGTAATCTGCAGGGATGTGGGCCGTATACTGCCACCATGCCGGTTCCCAGGGCACTGGCCGTGGATCACGGATTTTGCCTGAGGACCAACTCACCCCGGTGGACGGCTGAGTGATGTGCATTCGCACGTAGTAGTCGTGACCAAAGAAGCCCACATCAACTGTCATATAATAAAAGCTGACATCGATCTCCTTTTGGAGATCGGGCCTGTCGATGTTTTCCACCGTCTGGCCAATTACCGCTTGGCTCGTACTACCTGCGTTGATAAAGTCGCCGTATAACATACCGCCATTAGGGGATGCCCCCCAATAACCTCCTGGCGCTGTCACACCATCCCAGCCCTGGGGATCATTCGTGGTAAATGTGTCCCAGTGAGTGGGCTGATCCGTCCCGGGAGGATCTGCCGGAGAATCAAAGCTTCCATTCTCCAGCACCCCACCATAAACCCAACCTGCCATACAAAACGAAAGTACCAAAGCCCAATACATTTTTTTGTTAGACATGTCTTTCAACCTCCTTTCATGTTAGTGGTTGTGTCACGTCAAACAAATATATCAAAAGTACACCAGCGTTACGCACGCTGAGATTTCATTCTCCGGAATTAGTAAATCGAGCCATTACATAAATATGTAACCCAGCACAGGAAATGGCTTCTTTATTCCATGTGAACGGATTTTCTCCTCCAAGAATTACGCCCAACCTTTACCTAAACTTATAAAACGTTAAACACACTTGGTAAACGCTAGATTTGTTACT
>CP070790.1:14926-17782 GCA_020346805.1 Planctomycetota bacterium | reverse complement strand
CGCGCCTTTCGGTTTAACTAATTTATCCGCCCCCCCCTGTGATCGCAAGTCTAAATTTAATAAGATACTTCTGAAGGTTTACAGTAATAATGGATTGGGAGATTGTGGATTTTTAGGTATTCAAAGAGTGGCTGACGCTTTACCGTCGATGCGGATTGGGAGGCATCTGCTTTTGCTGGTGGGGGCGCATAAAAATGCGGCGACCGACGTCTCGGTCGCCGCTAATCTCTCTCCCGAAGCTAGGGTTACGCCTATGCTAATTATAATAGTTCCGAGGGGCCGCGTCAAAGTAAAAATCCACTTGAGGGCTGGTCAAATGACGATTTTTACCAGGAATTGGGTGGGTTAACGCCTCATTTTTCATAATAACGTCCGGTATAACGTTTTTTGACCTATTGTTGGTACATGCTTATTCGGTTTTAGCATCCATAAGTGTCAGATGTGCTGTTGGTTTAGGATTATTAGTGGAACTTGAGCTGCAGGTGACAGTGCCGGCAATTACCGCTTCCCATGATACATGATTAGCAAGTCTTAAGGGATCAAATTCGATGGCCATAGCCGATAAATCGAGTTTAGAGAGCATTTTATTGGTCTTATCGGCACCCACGACCGAGGGCCATCCATGCCCGGTAAGATATGCAGGCAGGGCCGTGCCCAGCGAAGCGGATTGCGGATGGGGATCACCCAGTCGGCGGATGGGGAGTACGGCCACGGTGCCGGTAGGTTTGATTTGTCTAGACAATTCCCGGGCGATGTCCTCGGTGAGTATTTCGAAATTGGGGGCATCAGCGGCGATACTGGCGATTATTCTCCCATCGGCCAGGCTAATCAATCTGATGCGGGCTTGAATAATGATATTTGAGGCTGGTTGGGTGGCGATTGATGGGTGCTTCGATTCGGTCAGATCAGCGACCAATGATTTCGCATTATTGGGTAATGGGGGTAGTTGGGCGATGATGTGTTGGGATTCATCGATGAGGTACAAACCGGATTGCATTTGTTGTGTCTTCTGATTAAGCCAGTTGGCAATGCCGGCCCTGGCCGGTGGTTCGATTACGGTACAGATGAAATTTGCCCCTGCAGATCGGAGCATTGGCAGGAGCTTCGAATTCCAGTTTCTGGGGGAACCGGCATACAGGCCTATGACGCGTACATTGGCCAGTCTAAGTTGGTCACGATCCGTCGATAGATCTGAAGCCAGGATTGGTGTTTGCTCGTCGATTTCGCTGATGACCCACAAAATGGTTTGGCGGCAGGCAAGTTGTCTAAGCAATCCGGCCAGGGAGCTACGGTTAATCAGGGGGGGATTTTCAGGGTATACGAAGCCCGGATGGCCGACGGTTGAGTTGTTGGGACCGGTCCGATTTGCAGGGTTAATGGGCTCGGTGCAACCGGTCAAGGGCATCAAGACGGTAAGGCAGACGACGAGGTATGATGTTTTCAATCTGTAGTTATAGTAGCTCATGGGTAAAAAATCGGCGACAGGAGCGGTTTTTCTCCTGTCGCCGTCGATATTTTTTCTGCTGGTGGCTGGTAGCGGCCGAAAAAACGCAGTTTTAGCTATTTCTTGGCAGTTGCATATTTCACACTACAGCCGTAGGGGTCGGTTTTCGGTTTGGAGACCGCCTTGCCGGCCAACACCTCGTCCAGGGCAGCAGCCACGTAATTGGTTTTGCCTTTGTCGTCGATAGCCCCGTTGTAGAGGAGTTTTCCAGTTTTATCGATTACGTACATGTGGGGTGTGGTCCTGGCCCCATAGTCGTGGCCCACTTTGCCATTCGGATCGTGGAGGATGGGATAGGCCAAACCCTGCTTGGCAGCGTAAACGCGGTTTTTATCCGGTTTGGCATAGTGGCTGGTGTCGATAGCCAGCCAAACCACACCTTTTTCTGCATATTTTTTATATGTTTTTTGCATCAGTTGCTTAGTGTGGGTACCTTTGCTGATGGGGCATTGCTGATTGATCCACTCAAGGACGACGATTTTTCCCTTGAATTCGGAGAGGGTGAATTGTTTCCCGAATGTGTCTTTGAGGCTGAAATCGGGAGCCGGTTCGCCGATCCGAGCCTTCGGTTCGGGTTTGGCTGGGGCGGCCGGTGACTGGGTATAAATAAATGCACCGACTACGACGGCCGCTGCAATAATTAAGATCCATTTGGTTTTCATGAGGATTCTCCTTTTTTTGATGGTTACCCCGGATTATTCAGGGCGGACAAAATAAACTCTACCTCTTTTGGTCCATATCCATATAACCTCCGATGGGCGATTTTTGTCGTCGTGTGAAAGATAGTTGAAGATTATAGTCCGTTATCCGAGAGAATGGTCTCGTTTTTACTTTTTCGGCAGTTTTTCTATTTGGGACTCTCCCGGAATCATTTTATCTTTGTGCCGTTTTACCTCAGCCATGATGTCGGCAATCACTTCCGGTTTTTCTTTGGCTATATCGTATTTTTCCGAAGGATCGTGTTCGAGGTTGTATAGCAAGGGGGGATCATGATTGACGGGCGTTTTGCTGTTGGGGCCATAGGCGTCTTGAGTCATGAAGTGTGCTTTCCAGGGTCCCTTTCGAGCCGCCATCAGCCGGTATCCGCGATAAAAGATGAACGATTTGCGCAATGAGGGCCCGGAACCGAAAAGGATGGGGGCCATATCCTTGCCGTCGATGATACGATCATCAGGCAGATCGATACCCGCCAGCTTCAGGCAAGTGGGGAACAGGTCCATGGTGCAGGCGAGATCCTGGCTGGTGATACCGGGTTTTATTTTTCCCGGCCACCAGGCGATGGCGGGTTCGCGCATTCCGCCTTCCCAGGTTGAACCCTTTCCGTCGCGCAACAGGCCGGCGGATCCACCGTG
>CP070790.1:11508-14826 GCA_020346805.1 Planctomycetota bacterium | reverse complement strand
TGGTCGCGGGCGGCAACCGTGGAATCATATTCTTCGGGGGCGATACGGGCGACAAAAGAAATTTCTCGCCGAACATCGGCAGCACGATCGCGGATTCTCTGACCCAATTCAGTGGTAAAGAACCACGCCGCCGCATCGAGCATCACCACCTCGGCATCCGTCGATGTCAAACAGCCGGCTTCAACAAGTTCACCACACTGACCTTTCAGATCGTCGAGATCGCACGGCCGTCCCAAATCGATGAGTTGAAGGAATCTGTGGGTGGCAGTCCCTCGATCGAGGGAATCATCGGCCGATCCATCGGGAACAAAGGCGGGCTGAGCGGTGCGAGGATAAGTATGCCGTCGCTCTCCGAGATCCAAAGTAACATCCCATCTCCGTTTCAGCTCGCTGACCGCCACCCTTGCCGGCAGGGTGGTCAGTTCCAAGGTGGGATATTCGGCGGACAAGGCTTCAATAATATCCTGCGCTTCCGGCGTATCCGCTATCGGTTCATCTTCAGGCAAGGATTTGAGTTCGGCCAGCCGGGATAATTCATAGGCCCTGGCAATTTCTATGGCCGATGGAATTCGCCATTGGTCGGTCACAGACCGATCGTAAGTAAATACTTTAAATAGGGCATGCTCATTATCACCGTTTGTTCCATGCCATTGGACGGCATCCTCCGGTGCCATGCTGATCGCGGACAACAACCAATCAAGCGGATTCGAAGCACTCTCCAGCTGAAGGCGGGGCAGTCTTGATTGCAAATCACCTCGGCCAGAATGCATGGTAAGATAACCGGCAACCTTTTCCGGCCAGCAACGCCCCACCAAAAGCAGATGTTCCCGAGCACGGGTCAAAGCCACATAAAGAACTCGCAGCTCCTCGGAAAGATCCTCAAGTCGGCAACGTTCCGAAGCCAGTTGATGAATAAAGGTCGGATAATAAATACGCCTATCGGGATCGGCAGCCCGAATCGCCAAACCCAACTCCCGATCGACCAGCACATTGCCGCTGACATCGGCAAGATTAAACTTTTTCTGGAGGTCGGCCAGGATAACCACCGGAAACTCCAAACCCTTACTGGCATGCATGGTCATAATACGAACCACATTTTCATCGGCACCGGCGGTGGCGGGCTGCTGCAGTCCGCGATCGCTTTCAACCATCTGCTCGACAAAGCTTAAGAATCGCCTCACACCCTGCCGGGCGAATTGCCCAAACTGTCTGGCCAGATCGTGAATGCGAATCAAATGCTCCCGCCGCCGCATACCGTCAGGCAGGCCGGCTACATACCAAAGATATTGATTATGTTCATATATATTCCAGATAACCTCGGCTACCGGCGCCCGTTGAATCTCGAGGCGATATCGATCAAGGTCGGCCAGGAATATTTTCAAACGATCGCGTAACGACCGATCCGCTCCTTGTTGGGCATATCGCCGCACTGCCAAGTGGAAGGGAACATCACCGTCCGGTAGTCGAATTTTCAGCAAATCGGTTTCGCTAAACCGCTCACCCAACAATGGCGAACGTAATACCGCCGCCAACGGGATATCCTGTTGTTGATTGTCCAGCAGTTTGAGCAGGCTGATAACATCGCGAAATTCGGTGGTGTCGATATTGCTGTTATCACGTTCGACACTGACAGGGATACGCATTCGCCTGAGGACCTCGGCTATAGGCTCGGCCTTGTATGGCAGGGCACGCAGCAGAATAACAATGTCGCGGTATTCGATGGGGCGCAGAACCGGCGAGGCATTCGGTTCTCGATTCTTGTCGGCAACCTGCCAATGCTGACCCACAGAATTATCACCCATCCATTGCCGGATGCGTTTTCCGATTAAACAGGCCTCACGTTCGATCCCTTCCAATTCGACGTCCTGATCACCCTGGCCGGACTCATCATGCGCATCGTTGTCGGCCGCTCGCCTCGTACCTTCGGTGATTGGTTCGAGCAAATGTAGTTCGACCGCAGGCCTGTCGAAGATGGGCTGCCCATCACTTCGAGGATAAACCGTGCCGGCTCGCAGGCGGGCGGAATCGTCGTACTCGCTTCCCCCGAACGAGGGAGTCATCAACGACTGAAAGACCATATTGACCGCATCGATGATGCATTCCCGGCTGCGGAAGTTCTCCTGAAGATGGATCAGTTCGCCGACGGACCTGTCGGCGTCGAAGGCAGCGGCCCGCCTGGAAAAAAGGGCCGGCTCGGCCAGCCGAAAACGATAGATGCTTTGCTTGACGTCGCCGACGGCAAAAAGATTTCCGTTGCCCGCGTCGGCGGATTCGGTGCTTATCAGCCGAAGGATGGCCTCCTGCAGGGGATCGATATCCTGAAATTCGTCGACCAGGATATACTGGTATTGCCGCTGAAGCTGCCGGGCAACTTCGGAGGGTCGATCCGGATCGCCGTTGTCGGCAAGCAAATTGAACGCCCGCCGCTGCAAGTCGTGAAAATCGACTACCGCCTGGGCGGATTTGGCCGCCTGATAACGCACATCGAATTCCGTAACCAGAGAGGTCAGCGTATTAATATAGGGAGCGATTCGTTCAAGTCCTTGTCTGTATTCGTCGGTGGTAAACACGCAGATCGAATCCTTTATACGTTTCCCAAACAGTTCCTTCATCTCATCGCGCCAATTCTTGGCGGCCTCATAAGCAGACGCCTGCTGTTCACTGAGATTCTTGGGTCTGGCTTTGGCCCGGCCGAAATCGAATTGCCGGATCTGGTCCGCAACCGATTCCCATGCCCATGACGAATCGTCGGCAAGGGCGCTTCGCCACTTTTCGAGTCGGGCCAGATGCTCTTCAACGGCCTCAGCGTGCATGCCGGCAACAGGCCAGCATCGGCGAATCACCTCAATCATGTACCGGCAATATTCGATCTGCTTTTCCAACTCCCGGCCAAGTCTTTTGGTTTGGTACTCGGGCAACCGGGCAAACAGGCCGGCTGATTTCTCAGGGTTCAATTGGTCGACGGCAAATTCCAACCAGCGCTTGGGATCGGGCAGGCTGCAGAGATAATCGTGCAGCTTCAGAACGATTTTGGAAATGGTGTAGTCGCTGCCACCCCCGTAATCGTCTATCAGTTGTTGGAACCAGCGGGCTTCCTCGTCCCGGCCGGCATACAATTCGACAAAATAAGTCTCCAACACCTCGTGTCGAAGCAATTCCGCTTCGTCCCCGGACATAACCGCCGCCTGCGGATCGACCTGGGCCTGGGGAAACCAGCGATGAATCAGCGATCTGCAAAATGAATGAATGGTCGAAATATCGGCACTGTCGAGAAGGTATAACTGCTGCTGCAGATATTGATTGCCCGGGGATTGGGCC
>CP070790.1:7757-11408 GCA_020346805.1 Planctomycetota bacterium | reverse complement strand
TGGCTGACTTGAATTTGGAGAAAAATACGTTAATTATCTTCCTTTCCGATAACGGCTATCACCTTGGTAACCACGGCGTAGGCAACAAGTTGCTCATGTACGAGGAGTCGGTTCGCGTGCCGTTTATTGTCAATTATCCCGGCGTCATCAAAGCCGGTCAGGTTATTGATGAACTGGTTTCCAGCCTCGACGTTATGCCGACCATCCTGGATTTCGCCGGTATACCGATCCCCAAAGGATTGGAGGGCAAAAGCCTGAAACCCATCCTGACCGGAAAGACATCTCGGCTACGGGAGGAAGTCTTCAGTGAGTGTTGTGGAGTAAGCGGCCTGGGCATCGGCCACCGGATGGTCCGAACCAAACGATGGAAATATATGCTTAGCGATGTTAACGACGAGGCGTTGTTCGACCTCAAAAACGATCCGTATGAATTGAAAAACCTGGTCAATGAACCGGCGGTGCAACAGCAGCTCCAACATTTACGTAAGTCACTGGCCGACTGGATGGATCGCGTCGGCGATCGGCACGCCCGTCCGCCTACGTAGCCAAGTACCGCGGCCCGCAAAACAGGCGCGAGAGGATAATAATTAATCATGACTAAGCCGAACCGCGAAAGCCATGAACTTGAAAAGTAGTTCTTAAAAATAACTGAGCAGCAAAAAGTTATACTGTGGTAAGATGGACGTTGAGGAGGTACCCAACATGCCAGAAAAAAGTATCACCATTGTCGGAAGTTACAATGTAGGACTGTTTCTCAAGGGGGATCGTCTGCCCTCTGTCGGAGAAACCGTCATAGGAAACAAGTTTCATGAGGGAGGGGGCGGAAAAGGCTCCAACCAGGCGGTCGCCGCTTCTCGACTGGGGGCCAAGACCCGTTTCATCGGACGCATCGGTAACGATAAGTACGGCCAAGACGCTTTGGCTATGTACCAGCAACTGGGCATCAGCACCGATGCAATTAAGGTAGACACCGGCATCCATTCCGGGATCAGTGTGATTATTATCGATAAAGATGGGCACAACCTGATCTCTGTGGTTCCAGGGGCAAACTTCAATCTTTCCCAAGAAGATATAGACGCCGCCGAAAAAGCCTTCGCTGATTCATATATCGTGGGATTTCAACTCGAAAATAAACTTGAAGTTATCGATTATGCCATTAGAAAGGCCCATTCGCTGGGAGCCAGGACTCTTCTTGACCCCGCCCCGGCAGTAAAAATTCCCGATGATCTTTATCCTTGTATCGACTATATAAAACCTAACGAGACTGAGGCCGCCATACTTACCGATATCCAGGTCACGGATGTAAAAAGTGCGGAAAGAGCCGGCAAATGGTTTATCGAACGGGGAGTAAAAACCGCCATCATTACCCTGGGAGCACAAGGCTCTGTTCTGATAGCAGACGGCAAATCGAAGCATTTTCGACCGCCCCAAGTAAAAGCCATCGATAGCACCGGAGCAGGTGATGTTTTCAGCGGGGCGCTGATCGCCGCCTTGTCCCAGGAAAAGAAGATTGAGGATGCTATTGTTTTTGCCAACCATGCGGCAGCCCTGTCGGTTACCCGGCTGGGCGTGATTGAATCCATCCCGGAACTTAAAGAAGTTGTGGCTTTCCTTGATTCAACCGGGTAAAAAAGGAAAAATCCCGATGTCCAAGATGACCGTACACGATCGGATGACGGCCGTTTATAAAAGGGAACTGCCTGATCGCCTTCCCGTTGCTATTTACAATCGATATCTTCCCCGCGGCTCACGTGAGCGCACCTTGCGCGATATGGGCCTTGGGATAATAGATTATCATCCGGTGGTCACACTTTTGGCCCCCCCATGGCATACCCATGCAGGTTATATATCCGAAGTTAAAGGAGTGGATCTACAAATTAACTTCTCCTGGGAAAACGGACAACAGATCGAAACCCGCATCTATAAAACACCGGTGGGAACAATATCGCAAAGTACCACCAAAGATCCGGCATACGGTAGTGATTGGATAAGTAAATTCTACATCACCGACTCGCAAGACTATAAAATTGTCCAATACGTGGTTGAGCACACCGTTTTCCACCAGAATGAAAAGGCCATCCTTGCCAAAATACACAACTTGGGAGAAGACGGAATCGTTTGGGGAAGGGTGGACCGCAGCCCATATCAGAAACTTCTTATCGAGCTTGCCGGGCCGGAACAATTCTTGGTAGACCTCCAGACCAATCCGGAACCGGTAACCGAACTTCGTGATGCTATGGATCGTCGAATGGATGAAGTCTTTGAAATGACTCTCGAATCGCAGGTTGAGATTATTTGGCAGCCCGACAACATAACTGCCGACATGACCCCCCCGGATAATTTTAAAAAATATTGCGTTCCCTTCTATGAAAAACACGCAAAACAGTTAAAAGCTGCGGGTAAATCATATTTTGTTCACATGGACGGCCGGCTTGGGCCGCTAAAAGATCTGATCGCCCGATGTCCCTTCGATGCGGTAGAGTCGTTTTCTTTCCCCGAGGTAGGAGGAGATCTTTCGCTATCCGAAGCCCGATCCGCCTGGCCCGACAAAATCATTCTTCCTAATTTTCCCTCCTCCCTCTGCAATCAATCCGAAGAACAAATCGAGTCTTTTCTTGACCGGCTGATGGACGAAGTCGGAACCAAAGTCCCTTTCATGCTGCAGGTCAGTGAGGACATCCCTGAAAGCGAATGGCAGCGCGTACTTCCTTTACTATGTCGCTTCATGGAGAGCCGGGCAAAGGCCGTTTAGCCCGCCGTTAACCGGGCTCTTTCATTCGGGGCCAATGAATTTTAATTAGCGACTGATATGCCCGAGATAAACTCTTAAAAGAAATTATCTCACCAACACCAAACCACAAAATACTCTCATGTGTATAAGTGCGCTAATTCAACTTATTTAGGTAACCAAGGTGAATTATGGAACTTTACCCAAAGACTTGTTTAAGGTATGATTTACACCTTATTGAGCAAGCACAGTCATTTCTATGTAAATCAGTTAATGTGTTATTCAGTTTGATTAGTTTGTGTGTCACAAATTTTAAATCCTAACCAGGGGAGGATGAAAAATACTGCATGATTTTGTTATACGTTCTTAATAACAGATACAGATAATAACGATTCCCGTAGGGTGAGGAAGGGATATGTTAATCCAATTAATATTTCCATCAACGTAGATCGAATCGTATGTGTAAATTATTAATAATTATTTTGATAATGTCGTGTTTTCAATTTTTCGGGTGTTTGGTTTTCTCATAAATTTGTTTTTTGCCCGTTGCATCTGTATTTACAATTATACTCTCAGATGCTGTCACAGGCGAACCTATCAGTGGAGCTACCGTAAAGGCAATCGGTGAACCAGTACCCGATACTGAGAACCTGTTCACAGAAACCCTGACGGATTCAGTAGATGGAGAATACGATTTTTACCACACCGGCGGTAGTTACACAATCGAAATCCAGGCTGAGGGATATATAAGCCAAAGCGTCTGTACCAGTTATCTGGAAGGATGCGGCGGGGCCAGAGTGGAAATGGTTGTCCAACCGACACCATTAAGTTAAACTCGCAGTTATATGTTTTACTGATTATAGTTATGATATAGAGTATCAACTACTTACCAAAACAGATTAAGGCTGTATGTTTGGAATGTA
>CP070790.1:3814-7657 GCA_020346805.1 Planctomycetota bacterium | reverse complement strand
TCGCCCCTCCACCAAAGAAACATTTGAAAAGACAATTACCCGGCAAATGATTGAAATGCGCACCGTCAGAGGATGGGCCCGTAACGAAAAGTGGGAATGGGACTATATAATCGATCCTCAATACCGTATCGGTTACGTGCGCATCTCCAGCTTCGAAAGATTAACTACCCAGCAACTCGATGAAGTCATGAAAGAACTGCTGGCCAAGAAACGAATCCGCGGTCTGATACTGGATCTGCGGAACAACCCCGGCGGATTATTGCCGGTCGTGGTGGACTTGACAAACCGATTCCTCCCCGAAGGAACCATTGTTAGTACCAAGGGGCGTATTACCACCGAAGAACCTTACCTCGCTACTTACGAACATACTTATCCGAAAATTCCCACCGTGGTGTTGATCAATCGAGGTTCCGCCAGCGCTTCGGAGATTTTTGCCGGCGCTCTCAAAGACCACCAGCGGGCCATTCTGGTAGGCGAAAAAACTTTCGGCAAAGGCAGCGTCCAGGAAATATTCAGAATCGAAAATAGAGACGGGAGCACCAGCAGAATAAAACTCACCACCGCTTATTACCATCTACCCAACGGTGAGCGAATTCATGGCCGGGGTGTCGAACCCCACAAAATTGTCGAGCTGACCGACGAGGAACGCATGGCGCTGAACAAATCCAGGTTGGCTGTCTACTCAACCTCGCATATCCCCACCACGACTCAGGCTGCTACCGCCACTACACCTGCCGACAAACGTGTGGAAATTATCATAGATCGGCAACTACAGACAGCTCTGGATGCACTTAGAGAACAAGTTAACACCCAATCAAGTGATAGTTAAACGAACAACAAGGTTGTATCGATCATGGAAAAGGATCCAAGAATTGTTGCCCAATCGGCAAAAGAGCTTGAGGAGGAAAACTGGTCTTTCCATAACTTTATAAAGCACTCGTTTCGCCTTAACCACTCGCGCGTAGACGCTGTCGCCAAACGGTACGGAGAAGCTGCCGAAAAGGAAATGGATTGCACTACCTGCGGTGCCTGCTGTCGAGTAAACACTATTCCCGTTGATGAAAAGGACGTCAAACGGCTGGCAAAACACCTGAAATTATCTCAAGACCAATTTTACAAGCAATATATAACTGAAAACGAATTTGGCGAAACGGCCATCGATACCGCACCTTGTCCATTTCTGGAGGGTAACCTTTGTTCCGTCTACGACGCCCGTCCTGACGTTTGCCGCAAATATCCCTATATCGGCGGCAACATACGAACCCGCTCACTCGCCATCCTCGAACGGGCCTCCACATGCCCCATCGTCTTCGAGATGCTCGAACAACTAAAAAAACACTTGAACTTCCACCAATATAGGTAATTGTGGGCTGCTATACGTCAAGATAACAGATAATAGTGAACTATCGAATCAATTTACCATCAATGCATACTTTGTTATCATATCCTCCGTTCAAGCCGCCGTGACTGAGGATCTGCCGTCCTATCTCAGTTCAAGCTAATTGAGATATGTCATACCCCTTTTTGATGGAGGAATATATCAGTGCCACACAAAAAAGAAGCCCACAATAACTCGTCTGCCTGTTCCTGTTGCTCTACCGGCCTGAAAGCAGCATACCAAGCGGCAAAACACATGGGCCTGTCGCGCCGACACCTGATTCTGGGTGCGGGTACCGCTGCCGTGGGAGGCTGGGCTCTAAAAAATCGCCCCGCCCGAGCCGAAGAAACCAAAACAAAAACCGGCTCGACTATTCTGCCAGCCAATCAGCTAATTGTTCAACCGGTGCTCACCTACTCCCTTCCCCAACGACAGGAAAAAACATCATGGCGGCACTGGGGTGGAATCATGGATACCGCCGATTTGGCTCAGGAAACCCGGCGAATAAACAACGAACTCCGCAAGCTGACCAACTCCCATAATCTTTCCATCAAACTGCTGCCACTCATTACCGTTAACACCGAGGCCGAAGCCGCCAAAACCAAACAAACTACCTGTGACGTGATGCTTATCTATGGAGCCGGCGCTTACAAGGATGTCATTGATGCTTTGGTGCCCACCGACAAACCCGTTTTGTTTTTCCTACGCCATAAATCGGGTCCCGTTTACCTGTGGTATGAAATCCTGCATCCAACCTTTCTGCGCCAGCAAACCGACGACTATCAAAAGAAGAACATAAATGTGGAAGATGTCATCGTCGACGACTACGAAGAATTGGCCTGGCGACTAAATGCGTTGTCAGGCTTGCGCAAAACCCTCGGCCAAAAAATCGTCGCCATAGGTGGCGCCGGCGGATGGGGTTTGGGCCATAAATTCGGTCCAACAGTTGCAAGAGAAAAATGGCATCTGGATATCATCGAAATCCCCTACCCCAAAGTCGGCAAGCTGCTCGAAAAACACAGAAGTGATGAAAGAGCCAATGCCCAAGCTGCCCGGGAGGCGGAAAAATACATGGCCCAACCTAATATTGAACTGCACACAGACGTCAAAGCCGTGCAGAACTCGTTCCTGCTGTACAACTTTTTCAAGAATCTAATGATTGAGCATCAGGCAACGGCATTTACCATTAAGGGATGTATGCTGGTTATCATTCCCATGGCCGAGACAACCGCATGCCTGCCTTTGAGCCTGTTAAACGATGAAGGATACCTGGCATTCTGCGAATCGGATTTCGCCGTCATACCTGCCGGCATGCTGATGCATCACATAACCGGCACACCTGCGTTCCTTAACGATCCCACTTGGCCGCACCATGGAATGGTTACCCTGGCCCATTGTACCGCCCCGAGAAAAATGGACGGTAAAAACTATGCCCCCACCAAGATTTATACCCACTTTGAGTCCGACTATGGGGCCGCTCCCAAGGTGGAAATGGCTATAGGCCGGGAAGTCACCATGGTCGTCCCGGATTTTCAAAGCCAAAAATGGATTGGCGCCAAAGGTAAAATAGTAGCTAATCCCTTTCACGATATCTGCCGCTCACAAATCGACGTGGCCATCGACGGCGATTGGCAAAAACTGCTGGAAGATATGCGAGGTTTTCATTGGATGATGGTTTACGGTGATTGCCGAAAGGAGGTCGGCTACGCCATCAAACACCTGGGCATCGAATGGAAGGACGTTTCTGCGTAATATCTTATGAATAAACGTGAGGTACTTTATAGGAAATACCATGGAAAAAACGACTTGCCATTTACTTACGCTCCTTTTTATGTGCCTGGATGTATCTGCAGGAGCAATCTACGCCGCCGATCGTCGACCCAACATCATTATCCTTATGCCCGACCAGATGCGCGGTCAGGCCATGGGTGTTGCCGGTAATCCCAATGTCATAACGCCCAATATCGACAAACTGGCCGCCCAAGGACTGTATTTGCCGAACACCGTAGCCAACACCTGTGTTTGCACCCCCGCCCGAGCAACCATACTCACCGGAACATATGTTCACAGCAACGGGGCTATCGTCAATGATCTGCGGCTGCAGGAATCTAACATAACCATGGCCGAGGTTCTTGCAGAAAACGGTTATTCTACCGGCTTCATCGGTAAATGGCATCTCGACGGCGGAATCAGACACCCCGGCTTTATCCCTCCCGGACCTCGCCGACAGGGTTTCCAATTCTGGGCCGCCAACCAATGCAACCACAACCACTTTAACTACCACTACTTTTACGATACGCCTGATCCCATCAAATACAACGAATTTGAAACCAAACCTTATGCCGACGAAGCCATCAAATTCATCCGACAAAATAAGGATAAACCGTTCTTCCTGTGGTGGGCGGTCGGCCCGCCGCACAATCCTTACAAGGCACCACCGAAATTCGAAAAACTCTACAATCCTG
>CP070790.1:0-3714 GCA_020346805.1 Planctomycetota bacterium | reverse complement strand
TGTCGAATCGGGAAAGTTACCGCTTGATAACCCGCTTTGGCGGCTAGTTCTGCTGGTGCCGGTTGGTCTCTTGCCAATAACCATAAAGTATGTCTCAGAGCTTTTGTTTCCCACAATCCCTGAAACACTTGGAGGGTAAGAGCGAAAATAACTACGGTTGTCCCCATTGCTATCCAATGGAAAAGGACTTGTGAGCTGAATTCCAATGTAAGGTATACATAATATATAGCTAAAGCCCCACCACCCAGGCCCAGTAGGCGCGTAATCGCTAGTACCCAGAATATGTATTTGGAACCCCATCTTTTTAATAGCCGTTCATTCATGATTTTCTGGCTATAAATGGTAAGTTGAAAAACAACATGATAAGTACTTCAATCGCTGTTTTCTTGTTGACATCTAAGAAAAACTAGTATTGCCTTTTCACGCCGTCACCTATAGCCCAGAACATATTCGTACGTCAGTATAACACCGGACTAATTACTTATTTACATTGTGTCTTATATTAAACTATTTGGTTTGTAATATATCAGAAAATGTACGTGTTCTACCAGTAGAAATTATACTATCACGGAATGTTTGATTATTAATTCAGTTTAATTGATATGTGTTCCGCTCAGACAAATAAATTGCCTGTGTGTATTTTCAATATATAGTGTATTTATATATCAAACGAACCTCCGCTCAAAAGGTTGTTGAACCTATCAATATAAAATCACCCTAATTAAACAAAGAACGGCAAGTGAAAAAAGGCCGATAATATACATGAAAATGGATATGACTGAGCATATTATAGTATTAACACCCTTATCAATAAGTAATTATCTATCTGGCAACCCAGAATAATTCTTATTAATATACAAATAACTTAATGGTACGCTGTGCTATTTTAAATCCTATGGTCCACTAGGCTACCATTGCCTCCATCCGAGACAGGTAATGTCCGTCAAATATGGCATGTTTTCCGACATCGGATCTGTCCCGCCCGTTAGATAATAATAGATGTTATGGGTGCATTGTAGTGCTTGGGGACAAGCAAAGCCATGATCGGCAGTGAGCATAGAGCAACGCAAGTGGATGTGAAACGTACAATATCTGGTGTACATCATTCGCGAGGAATGTAATATTATTAAGATTCACAAGGAATAAGGTAAAAAGTATATGGCTGAAGGATGATCGTTTAATGGAACGTCTGCGACGTCATACTGGCAGTTATGGGAATGGGGAGCATAAAGTAACATGTTGACCACCGGCGGAAGCTGTTTAAAATCTCTGGTTGAGTGACAGAGCATGTCGATCTATTACCAGGAGCATAATTGCTATGCGAATAGCATTTGTCGGACCGCTGCAAAGTGGCAAATCCACCCTCTTTAGAGCGGTGACAGGATAAGCAGCCTCGGATCAGCTACCGATTTGAGCGGCGCGGATAAGCTCGCATGTTTCCGGACCTGTCGAGCCGGAGCAGAAGTCGGGATCACCACGGACAAGAACCCTTCAGCTTTTTGACGAAGATGGATATATTCGCCTTGTCGGGCGGTCAGTGGCGCCAAAAGTGCTGATGGCCGACAACATCTCCAAGGATACTTTCATCAACATCATGGCCCAGTACCGACCGGCCCACAAGGTCGGCGAGGTGACCATCGACGAACATGGAAAACAAAGCATTCGCTTCGAGAAGATCAACCGCAGCCCCAATTATCATGAAATGAACCAAGCCTACCAATCGGCCCGCGACATCGGCCTCTGGAGATTCGATAAGGAGTAATTGAATATTGGCTGAGGCAAAAGTGCCAGTGGTGGCCCTAAGCTCCTGCTTATCGGTACAAGTGCTAGTGGTAGATTAAATCTTTGATGATCAGGAGCTTACGAACATTGCGTCGGTTTTCGGGACTTCGATGATCCTAGTTGGGCATCTTCCCTAACTGCACTTTCAAGCCTTCCACGAAAGCGCGGTTGTTCTCATTTACCACCGAAAGATCGGCAGGTGACATGGATTTTAAAAAAACCATTTGCCTTTGAGCCAATGTATCGTATGTTTAGTTATTGCAGCGCCGAAGTCATGCTCTGGTTATCGGTCGAGCCGCGCCTGCAGCAGCGATTCTCATACA
This sequence comes from Planctomycetota bacterium, assembly GCA_020346805.1. GTDB lineage: Bacteria > Planctomycetota > Phycisphaerae > UBA1845 > PWPN01. The sequence goes on along the minus strand of CP070790.1, from coordinate 1,609 downwards.
TGTGAGACCCGAGGAAACCGATGAAGGCCGTCAAACCTGCTCGCAGACATACTCCTCAGAATGTGTCTGAATCAGAAGCACCGGTTATCACGGCGCCCGTCATCGCGATCAGGATTTTCAATACTCTCGTTCCGCTGTTCTTCATTCTCTTCGCGTGGGCGCATGTGGCAGCGTTTGTCCGGGCGCCGCAACTCAGCATTCTGATCATCATGGCCAAGGCCGTACTGGAGATTCACTTCCACGTTCGCAAATCGACAGCGCAATTCGTCAACACCTCGGCTTATGCCTGGTTGATCGCGCTGTATGGGACGGTTGCAGCCTTACTGTTCCGTCCGTCGGACATCATGCCCGATTTCTTAATCGCTACAGTGATGCAGGCTATCGGCCTGGCCATGCTGGTTTATGTTATCACCACCCTCAACCGGAACTCCGGGATGGTGTTTGCTAGGCAAGGCATCAGGAGGGATGGCCTGTACCGGTTCGTGCGACATCCGATCTACTTGGCGTTCATGTTCGGCGAGTACGGTTACGTACTAAACCACACCACCTTCTACAATCTGTGCGTCCTTGCTCTTGTGACCTGCTTTCAGGTGCTCCGCATCAACGAAGAGGAGCGTCTACTGCGCGACGACGAAGAGTTTCAAGGATATGCAGGGCAGACACGCTGGCGGATAATTCCGGGAATATTCTGAAGGCCTGAAGAGGGTGATGATCAGCTTGAGGAAAAGGGGAGCCAGTGATACCCATCCACTTCGACATCTATTCCACGACGCTGAAATGACATTGTCCCGAAAGAAGATAGCCGATAGGTAGGTATATCAGGTGGCCAGATTGTCTGACGAAACGCATCTGGGCAGCCAGTTCCGCGCGATTCGCTGAGCAACAAGTACGTGCGCGTGAACACGTATGCGACAGTTGGGGTTTTGTTGCTGCCGGCACTTGGGCACAACGTACTGCTCATCGGCCCAAGTGCCAGTAGCAGGTTAAACTTATGATTGATAATATTTTATAATCATAATGCTGCATCTTTGGAGAAAATTTCGTGTTAGTCGATCTGATTTTATTTGAATGGGGTGGGACACTGGCATGCGTTTCCCGGCAAAATAAGACCTTGCTTAAAGGGGTTATCGAGGCTGTTGGTATTATCACCGGTACAGTTGAAGATGAGTTGGTCGATAGTCTGATGAAGGCCCTTCTATCGGCTGAGAGTCAGGCCGACGCCGACCCCTCACATCGTGAAGCGGATATGGCTAATGTAATCACTGATTGGGCTCAGTCATTAGGCATATCTGATAGCGAGCGAATATCAGCAGCCGGTCAGGCAATAGGGCAGTCCTGGGTGGGATCGCTCGATCTTATACCTGGCGTAGCGGACACCTTGGGTATACTCAGGGATCGTGGTTACAAATTGAGCTTAGTGAGTAATTGCCTGGTAGGCCCACCGTATTGTTATCAGGAAATAACCCGCTTGGGATTGACTGATCTTTTAGGTTTTATTGTTTTTTCCAGCGTGGTAGGCTACCGTAAACCTTCTCCGATTATTTATGAGCAAGCCCTTAAGCTGGCCTATCCCGATGGCCGGCCTGATAATTTATCCCATGTATTGTTT